>NZ_CDHO01000003.1:0-1935436 GCF_001006785.1 Hyphomicrobium sp. GJ21
TCGGGGGTGGGGGTCTACCGGAGTTCGCCGCTCCCCCACCCGGCGCTTACGCGCCACCCTCCCCGCAAGGTGGAGGGGAACAGCTCCCCGCCTCGCGCACGTCGAGCGTGAAAATGGAGTTCAACTCCGAAGTCTCGACACGCATCCCCTCCCCCCATTCCTTCAATGGGAGAGGGTTAGGGGCAGCATCGCGAGCGGTGCTTACCGCCGCCCCTCATGCAACAAGGCCGTGCCCTGCGGTCGGCTCCGCGAAGCGGAGTCGCCGGGCACCACAAAAAACATTGCCGGGCACCAACAGGAAAGCATCACAACATCCTCACTGTCGGTTTCAGCGCATCACTCAACAGCAAATCCGTAATCGCCCAGACAAGCGCGTCGGCGCGATCGGGGCTGCGGCCCTTGACCGTGCCGTCGGACCCAAACGCACACATCTGATCCTCGAGCGCGTCGAGCCGGCCGACGTGCGCCACGCGGCCTTCCGCGTAGAGCGCCGCGACCGGCTCGGCCCTAACCCATTTTCCCCGCGTCGCTCTGACTTTGACGACGGGGAAATTCTGTCGAAACTGCTGCAGCACGGAGACGACGAGATCTCCGCCTTGATTGACTTCAGCGACCATGCGGTCGGCTTCGTAATCGTCGAACGCGGAAAGCGCCGCACGCGCCCAGATTTCAGGCGTTCGTCCCTGTACGGTTCGATCGGCGAGAACGTAGGCGCGCTTGTCGACACCCAATCCCGCAACGACAATTCCGCACGCATCCGACGCGGCCGTCGCCGTAACCGGCGGATCGACAGCCACGACGACGCGTTGCATCTCGGGCACCGCATCGACGCGCGCCTCCTCGATCCAATGCCGCCGCCACAGGCCGTCGCTCGCATCCTCGACGATTTCGCCGAGCAATTCCTGCCGCCCGATCGCCGAGCCCGCGTAACGCCGCGTCATCTCCGCGAGAAACGTCGGCGCGAGGTTCAACGCGTTGTCCGCCGTCGCGAGATTGACGGTCACAGTCGCTTCGTCCGCGATAATCGATTTCAAAAGCTTCGTTGCGCGCGGCGTCGTCGTCACGCAGGCGCGCGGCGCATCTCCGAGACGAAGCGCAAACTGCAGCATGTCCCACGCCTTCTCCGCGTTCCGCCACTTCGCAAGCTCATCGCACCAGGCGGCGGTGAATTGCGGACCGCGCAGAGCTTCTGCTTCGTCCGCCGAGAACAATTCCGCCACCGCGCCGTTCGGCCATGTGAGCCGCCGCTTCGACGGCTCGAACACGGGCCGCTCGCGCGCCGGATGAACCGCGAGCAAACCCGATTGCCCTTCGATCATCACGTTGCGCACGTCGGCCAATGTTTTTCCCACCAGCGCGATACGCGGGGATTCTTTTGTTGGCGCTCGGCGACTCCCGTTCCGCGAGCCGGCCGCCGAGCGCGGCCCTGGATCTTCGCCGCAGGCCAGCCCTCTGATCCACTCTGCACCCGCGCGAGTCTTGCCGGACCCGCGTCCGCCAAGCAGCATCCACACGCGCCATTGTTTGATTGCGCCTTGCGACTCCGCTTCGCGGAGCCGGCCGCAAGGCGCGGCGTTGTTGGACGAATCTCGCGCAACATCGAGCGCGCTCGGCGTCCGGCTCCCCGCAGGGGAGTCGCCGAGCGACAACAAAGGACTCAATTGTTCGTCCCGCGCCCACAATTCCCAATCATGCGCGATGAACTCCAGCTCGGCGGCCGAAAGCTCATTCAGAATGTCGCTGAGACGTCCGTTTGCGATTGAGGCGTTCAAGACGTTCCGCAATTTCGCGGCGTAAGTCTTCCGCATGAGCCAGCGCCTCCTTGCTCTTGGCGTCGCCTCCCGTTGCCTTTCGCTTCGTCATCTCGCGTTGCATCTCAACGGCTTTCTCCAATGCATTGACCATCTGCGACAGAGCCCGGGACGCACGCTCGCGATCCTGCGACGTGAGCCCCTTCTGCTTTTCGAGTTTTTCGAGTTCGCCATCGATCGTGTTGTAGACACGCTGCACGAGGGCGCCCGGTTTTGACTTCTTTGCTGGCGCGCTGCGACTCCCCTTCGGGGAGCCGGCCGCAGCGCGCGGGGCAATTTTCTTCGAGCGGACACGCGTCGTCGTTCGCCGCGCGCTCGATGCCGCTGCCATGGGCTGCTCACCTTTTCAGAATTTCGGGAAACGCGTTCGGCGCAACGGCCGGGATTTCGGTGAGATCGTCGTCTCACACTTTCCGCGTTATACAGAGATGATGCCCGAGAAGCGTCGCGCTGTCAATTGAGAAAACAACATAACACGTTGAAAATATTTGAAATTATAGCAATCCGGAAGTCAAACCGTCCAAGTATAAATCAGCTCCGGCAAGCGAGGATAAGTTTCTCCGCGTCAGCGTGATCGACCAGACGAAGCCGCGCGTTCCTTACGTTGGCGAGGTTGTTCCGGCGCGGCCTGCTGCTCCTCAGCCCCCAAATCCGGGATGATGTAGCGCCAGTAGTTCTCTTCCTTGACGCGCTTCTCGCTCATCGCGAACGAGCTGACTGCGATGCCCGCCTGATGCACCGTCTCGGACGACCCGGAAATCAGCGGATGCCACCACGGCAGATCGCGCCCTTCGTCGACAATGCGATAGCCGCACGTCGGCGGCAGCCATTTCAGCTCGCGCGCCCGTTTGACGTCGATCTGCAGACAATCCGGCATCTTGCTGAAGCGATTCGCATAATCCTTGCACTGGCAGGTCCGCACGTTCAGCATGCTGCAGGCGAGCTTCGTGGTGTAGACCTCACTCGTGTCTTCGTCCTCGAGCTTGACCAGGCAGCAACGGCCGCAGCCGTCGCAGAGCGATTCCCACTCCTCGGGCGACAGCTGTTCAAGCGTTTTGGTCTTCCAGAACGGTTGGCTGTCGCCGTCCAACGTCAGTCTCTCTTTCACTTGCCAGCGCCGCCGAATTGACCACAATTTGGTCGCCTTGCGACGCCTAACGTCCGTCGCTGAAGGTTTGCGGTGCATCCAGCAGGGAGGCGCCGCAATAGTGCTTGCAATGCGTCACGTGTTTTGGTGCTGAAGGGGCTTAATCCCACGTGCCCCGCAAGGCAAGTCTGCCGTCGGGTCGACGTGGCAAGGGGTGACGGGTCTTGAACGACTGGTTCTTCAGACAGGGCGGACGCGACCGTTTCATCAACTGGCTTGCCCTTGATTCGAAACTCAACTCGACGCTTGGCGAGGCTTGGTCTCGCATCAAGGATTACTGGAACGCCGGCTCGAGCTACTTCGCTCGCTTCCAGCTCGTCGGCTGGCGGCGCCTGCTGAATGAATTCGCCTCCGAAGGCCTGACGATGTTGTTCGGCGGACTGGTCGTGCTCTACGGCCTGGCGCTGCCAGCGTTCCAGGAATTCGACGAAAGCAAGTTCCTGACCGGCAAGTTCGCGGTCACCTTCCTCGACGTCAACGGCAACGAGATCGGCAAGCGCGGCATCCTGCACAACGACGCGGTGCCGCTCGATCAGATTCCCGACGTCCTCATCAAGGCGACGCTGTCGACGGAAGACCGCCGCTTCTTCGAGCACTACGGCATCGACGTGCTCGGCACGATGCGCGCCCTGCTGACGAACGTGCAGGCGAACGAGGTCGTGCAGGGCGGCTCGACGCTGACGCAGCAGCTCGCCAAGAACCTGTTCCTGTCTTCCGAACGCTCGCTGCAGCGAAAAATCAAGGAGCTGTTCCTCGCCTTCCTGCTCGAGAGCCGGTACACGAAGCGGCAGATCCTGAAACTCTATTTCGATCGCGCCTACATGGGCGGCGGCACGTTCGGCGTCGAAGCCGCGTCGCAGTATTATTTCGGCAAGTCGGTGCGCGACATCACGATGGCGGAAGCGGCCATGCTCGCCGGATTGTTCAAAGCTCCGTCGAAATATTCGCCGCTCGTCGATCTCGCGGCTTCGCGCGCCCGCACCAATCAGGTGCTCGATAACCTCGTCGAAGCCGGATACTACACGGCAGGACAGGTTCATGCCGCGCGCATGAGCCCGGCACGCGTCGCCGAGAACCGCACGTCGACGAGCCCCGACTGGTTCCTCGATTGGGCGTATGAAGAAGTGCAGCGGCTGGCCGAAGGCAAGGACCAGTATGTTCTGACGGCGCGCACAACCGTTGATCTCACGCTGCAGCGTCAGGCGGAAGAAGCGCTCAACGCCACACTGAAACGCAACGGCCGCTCCGATCATTTCAATTCCGGCGCCATCGTCGTGATGGAAACCGACGGCAAGGTGCGCGCCATCGTCGGCGGCCCCGACTACGGCGAAAGCCAGTTCAACCGCGCGACGCGCGCCAAGCGTCAGCCCGGCTCATCGTTCAAGGTCTACGTCTACGCGGCAGCATTGGAGAACGGCTACAAGCCCGACACGATGGTGCGCGACGCCTCGCGCTCATGCGGAAACTGGTCGCCGTCGAACTACGGCGGCGGCGGCGGCTCGGGCGGCAGGCTTCCGCTCTGGCAGGCGCTGGCGAAGTCATTGAACACGGTCGCAACGGAACTCTCCTTCGCGGTCGGGCGCGAGAAAGTCATCGAGATGACCAAGCGTCTCGGCATCGAAGGCGTGAAGAAAACGTGCTCGATGGCGCTCGGAGACGGCGGCATCACGGTGCTCGAACACACTGGAGGTTTCGCGACCTTCGCCAACGGCGGCAAGCGCGCCAAACCGTTCGGCATTCTCGACATCACGACGTCGAAAGGCGACCTCCTCTATTCGCGCGAACGCGATGAGCCGCCGGCCGAGCAGATTGTCTCGCGGCAGGTAGCCGAAGGCATGAACACGATGCTCTATCGCGTCGTCAACGAAGGCACCGGCGGCATGGCCAATCTCGATTTCACCAACGTCGCGGGCAAGACCGGCACCTCGACCGGACCCAAGGACGCATGGTTCATGGGCTTCACCGGCAAGTACGTTGCGGGCGTGTGGATCGGCAACGACGACAATCACGCGATGCGCATGGGCGTCACCGGCGGCCATCAGGCGGCGCCCGTCTGGCATGATCTCATGACGGTGGCGCACACCGACATGAACATCCCGACCATTCCAGGCCTGCAACCGCATCCGCGTCAGATCGAGGAGCAGCAGCGATTGGCGGCGATCAAGGCCGCGCAGGTCGCGGCCGGACTTGAACCCGCGACGAAGGACGAAGCCGGCAAGCCCGAAACCATCATGTCGGAAAAAACCCGCGCCGTATTGAAGTCGCTGACGACGGCGCTGCGCAAGGCAGAAGGCGGCCCTGGCGATCCCGCGACGCCATCGCCGTCCAATGCACCGCAAGATCCGAAGGACCCCAAGACTCCCGAACGTGCCGACCGGCGCGCGCCGCTGTTCGGTTCGCCTTCCGGCGAGCCGGGCGCATCCGGCGCCCAGCGCGCACAGTAGGAGGATCAGGGCGTGGCGTCGCTCGAACTCAAATCCTATGAGCGGCCATCGGCGCTGGCGCTTGTGCGCACCGTTGCGGCGATCATCTTCCGCGCCGTCAGTCTGATCGCGGCCGTCGCGCTCGCAACCGGCGTCGGCGTCTGGTCGAGCCGCTACATGATCTCGCGCGGCTCTCCGCTTTCCGTTGATTCCTACGGTCCCTGGCAACACTGGCGCGACCTCGGCCGCGAAAACGCCGACCCGTATTCGAAGGCGCATCTCGCATCGACCGGCAAGCTCAGGATCTCCGCCGATAGCGCCGGCATCTTCGAAGCACGGACGGACTCGCAAGGCGCGCGCCTGCACTCTTCCTGCAACTACAAAATCGAGGGCGCGAGCTTGCCCGGACTTTGGTGGAGCCTCGCGGTCTTCGATGCTCGTGGCCGCCTGATCCGCAACGACGCGGATCGCTATACGTTCACCGCCGATACGATCGCACCGAACCCGAACGGATCGTATGTCGTGACGCTCGGCCGCGACGCGCGTCCCGGCAACTGGATACCGACCGGCGGCGCAGGGCGTCTCGTTCTCGTGTTCACCGTGCTCGATCCGGCGAACGGCCTCTCCGACGAGCAGCGCGCTGAACGCAACAAGCGGCTTCCCGTCATCACGCGGGAGAGCTGCTCATGAACCTGTTCAAGCGCATCGACTGGCGGCTTTTGGTGATCTTCGTTCTGGTCGCGGTGATCGTCCACATCGTTGCGACGTTCCTCGCCGTCAACGATCAGCGCGGCACGGCTTACGCCCGCCTCGCGAATGTTCTGCCGCACAACACGATGACGATCGTCGGGCCGGTCGACACGCAACAGGCGCTGCTGCCGTATCTGTCGCCGGACGCGCGATACGCGTTCTGCCCGTTCGATACCGCGGATCGCGCAATGCGCGTGCACGCGTTGCTGCCCGACCTCGGATGGACCGTCGGCGTCTATGCGCCTGACGGGACGAACCTCTATTTCGCCGCCGCCTCCTCCGAGCGCGAGACGACGATCAATCTCTCGATCATTCCGGCCGATGATCGTTTCCTGGGCCTATCGAGCGAAGCTCCGCAGACCGGCGACACAGATCAGACCATCGCCGCGCCGAAAGGCTTCATCGTCGTGCGCGCACCCGACCGGGGCGATCCCTATCGCACCGAAACGCAATCCGTGCTCGAAAAAGCCTCGTGCTCCGTCCGGCGCACTTAATGCTCGCTGCCCGGCGCGTCAGCTATCGATTTCGAGCGTATCGCGACCAGGCTTGCTCTTCTTCGGCTTTTCGACCGCAGGTTCGGGCCGTTCATACCTGACACCCGGAAAGAAAACGATGTCGGCCGAACCGCCGGCGTTGACCGGCCCGGAGTTCACCGGCAAAGACTCGGTTCGTCGCGAAGTGCTCCTGAATTCCACGATTGTCGCCATGCGTGGCCCCCCAAAACACGAAGCTCCCTTCGTGCATGCGGCTCCGCCCGTCATGAGGCTCGTCAACCACCCCGTTATGACACCGTACAAAAACGGTTGCGGCGAAGATGCGTTGCGGCCGCTCGAATCAGCGCATGCATCGATTACAGGCGCGGGGGCATTAACGGAGTGTAAATCTTCCAGCGTCGCGCGCGGAAGCAGCCTCCGCTATGGCAGCAATTCATCGCCGAGAAAATTGCGCCCCTCGCGATCCTCGATTTCGACGATCCAGAGATCGCTGTCGAAACTCGTCTCGCGGTTCAGCAGCGTTTCAGCCTCCGCCTCCGGAACGAAACCACGATCGAAGCGCGACACCCAGCGCCGGTCGTGATCGGCATCGTCAAGTCCGGCCGGAGCCGGCGCATAGACGGCCGCCATCAGATCCTGACGCACGATCTTGATGAAGATCGCACCCGCATCGTCATCGCCGTGGCGCACGACCACGCCGCTGGCGCCGTTGACGGTGCACCGGCGCAAATACGCCTTGACCCAGATTTCTGATTTAAGCCGCATGCTCTCAAGTTATCAGCAAGACCGGCGCAGCGCCTAGCGCGAGGCGGAGCGCGACGACGCACCCTGGCGCAACTTCGCTTGACCCTGAAGACGGATCAGCCGGCTCATCATCGGGCCTGAGATACGGCCGCTAGCCTTGAGCTTCTGCTCGGTCTCGAATTCGCGGATCGCGCGCCCGAGTTCCGGCGTCAGCGCTCCCCCAGCGGCACCCGTCTGATAGCCGAGCGCGGCAAGCTTCAGCTTGACGTCGCGCACCAGCGCCTCGCCATCGGGCGAGATCGTTTTGCCCGGCCGCGCGCTGTTCTGTTCGAGCGACGACGAGCCGAGCACGATCTGGCTCAGCAGCGGCTCGCTCGGTTTGCCGGTCAGCACCAGCCCGTTGTCGTATTCGTAAGCGAAGATCGCGGCGCGCGTGACGAGCCCCGCGACGCCGTCCGGCTGCCCGACATCATACCCGCGCGCATCGAGTTCGCGCTGAATGCCGCGCGTGACTTCCGCCGTGTTGGCGTCGTCCTTCAGCGGACCCGTCGGAGGATCGGTCGGCCCCGGCAACGGCGGCGCAGCCGACGGTGGCGATGTCGGCCCCATTCCGAGTCCCGGACCTTCCACCCATCCGCCACGCGCCGGCAGCCCTCCGGTCTCGATCGCGCTGGCCTGACTTGCTCCCGGTCCCTTGCCCTGGAACGCAGCCATGTTGACGGCGACGCTGAGCGTCATCAGCACGGAAGCGCCGATTGCGATTTTGCGATCCCACCCGATCATGTCTCAACGGCTCCGTTCGCCCCTGCGCGGTATCGCAAGACTATGCCGGCCAGCCGTTAAGGTCTTCTTAACTGTCGGAACGAGGCCCAAAAGAGATGCAAAGCATTTTATCAAAATTTGCCTCAAATTCGCATCGAAGACTGATCGAATTGTAGTGCACACGCTAGCGTCGTCTTGAATTGGCTTTGGTATGAGAATGCTGCGGGAGCCTCACGTCTTTCCCGCTCAACTCTGCGAAGGTCGACCATGGGCTTGTTGCGTACCGCCATAATCGTTGCCATCGGGGTTGCCGTGCTGCCATCGGATCACGAGCAGCAGCAGCGCTTGTACGAGCGCGCCGGCGCCACCGCGCAATGGGTCGTCACGTTCTGCGATCGCAACGCGGGAACGTGCGCGAAGGGTTCGGAATATTGGTCGGTATTCGTTGCGAAGGCCCAGTTCGGAGCCAAACTTGCCTACGACATGATGCGCGATAGGCAAGGTGGGGCAAGTGAGACGGCTGCGGCCGATCATGACGATCGGCCGTATAAGCCGGCCGTGCTCGAGCGCGAGATGGGAACGCTCACTCCGCTCGACAAAGAACCGGCGTGGCGCGGCAAAAAGTCAAGCAAGGGCAGCATCTAGGCTCAAATCGAGCCTTGCCGCGGCGGGGTTCGGCCACCTATTTTCAGGTAATGCCCGATAAGCGGGCTGCTTGGAATTTCCGATGACGATTGACGACATCCGCGCCGATTTCGCGCTCCTCGACGATTGGGAGGACCGTTACCGGTACGTGATCGAACTCGGCCGGGCGCTTCCGCCGCTCCCCGAAGACCTGCGGACCGAAGCGAACAAGGTTCGCGGCTGCGCCAGTCAGGTCTGGCTTGCGACAAAGCCGGTCGCGAACGCGAGTTCCGGCAGGGCAAGCGGCATGGACATGCAAGGCACGAGCGATGCCATGATCGTCCAGGGACTGATCGCCGTGTTGTTCGCTATTTACCAGGACAAGACCCTGGAAGAGATCGTTGCCACAGACGCGCAACACATCTTCGGCGAACTCGGATTGAGTGAGCATCTGACCCAGCAGCGTTCGAACGGCCTCGCCTCGATGGTGAAGCGCATCCACTCCGACGCCGAGATGATGCTGGCTGCCTGATCACGCGCTATCCTGCTCGATCGCCGGACGATAATCGCTCGCGCCCCAGTGCCGGACCTTGACGGGTCTCGCGCCGGACGGCTCAGGCGCGCGCAGCAAACCATAGTGACGGGCCAGCTGACGCAACGCGATCTGCAAAATGATCTTGCCGGAGCGTTGCGGCCATCCGCTCGCCTTCTCGCTGGCTTCGAGTCCTTTCAGATGACAGCAGACGTCGATCAGAACGCCGGCCAGATCCGGCCCGACGCTCGCCAGCGCGCGCCGCACCCGCTCGCGCGCTGCGATGACGGAATCGCGCATATCCGGGCCGAGGTCCGGCGCACCACCACTGCCGCCGCCGCCACCGAGCAGCAGAGACCAGTTGGCCGTGACACGCGGCGTCATCTGAGCGAACCAGAAATCGGCGCGGAGACGCTCTCCGGCATCGAATTCCTCATCCGACAGCATCGGCCTCCCGTCCTTGTCCTTGCGTCGCGCGAGCCACGCCAGCGGGCTCTCTTTAAGATCGCGCTCGGGCGTTTGATGGTCAGCAGCTCTCGCTGCCGAAGCCGCGGAGCTTCGTCTCATCGCCATCGTCTTACCTCGTGGGGATTTGCTGCTTAAGAAAGTCGCGTCAGTGCGGACGCCGTTTTTCGGCGCGCATGACGAGCGTCGGCAATGCCCAGCCGAGAAGGTCGAGCGTCCGGTCCAGGATCGGATCGTCACGCCGGTATTCGACCTTCAGGCAGCCATAGGAAACCGTCGTGCGGTCCCTGCCGAACATCGTGCCGACGTCCGTCAAAGTCATCCCGCACGACACGTGCGCAAGATACATCGCAATCTGGCGTGCGGACGCGATGCCTTTGGCACCGCGCGTGCCGTGCCAAAGCGCGCCGCTCTCGACGCCGAATACGCTCGACATGGCGAGATCGAGCGCGAGGCGCGCCTGACGATAGTGCTGCTCTTCCAAAGCATCGGAAAACGCCGGGCCGCGCGGACGCGTTTTCAACGCGAGGCTGCGAGAGACTTCAAGCATGTGTTCTTCTTCTCATGTGCTTAGATCGGCTTCTCAACGCGGGATGCGCTTCGTTGCAGTGGGGCCGGTCAAGATCGCTCTCCAGTTCGACGCAGAAGCGACGAGCAGAAGATAGAACCGGCAGGAGTAGCGGGGATAAGTTTTTTGTTCGCGCACCCGTTCACCTTACTCAAAAAACAGATCCCAGGAACTTATCCCCGCGCCCGTGCAGTGCAGCACTGTGTGGCGCCATGCCAGATAACGTCTCGATACGGAACATCACTACGCGGACGAAAAGCTCAACGGGCTGCCGCTTCAATTCGAAGGCCAGATGCGCGGACGATCTGCAGCGCGCATTGCCGCTGTGGCCGCGCGAGCGCGATGATCGAAGCGTTGAGGGTCGCGAGAGACTTATCGTGGCGCTCGAACGCGCCTTGCGCAGAGAGCGGCGGAACGGTCGCGCAGGGCATCCCGCCTACGACCTTGAACGCCACGCATCGCTCAACCGGATTCTGAAAATGGAACGCGCCGCACTTGCGGCGCTTCCGTATCGTGTTCACCAACCGCGACGACCGCCGCAAAAGTAAAATGATGCGGCGCGAAGAAAATCAGCGCCGCGTTCCGAGGCCCATCTTCTTGGCAAGCTGCGAGCGGGCGTTGGCATAGTTCGGAGCGACCATCGGATAGTCCGGCGGCAGGCCCCACTTCTCGCGATATTCCTCAGGCGAAAGATTGTAATGCGTCCTGAGGTGCCGCTTCAGCGATTTGAACTTCTTTCCGTCCTCGAGGCAGATGAGATAGTCCGGCATCACGGATTTCTTGACCGCGATTTTGGGCTTGGCCTCCTCGCGCTCCACCGGCGCGCTACGCCCGGCGGCACGGCTCAGCGCGGCATGCGTCTCAGCGATCAGACCCGGCAGATCCGTTGATGAGATAGAGTTATTGCTGACATAGGCGGCGACGATGGTCGCCGTGATGGTCACAAGCTCAGGCTGGGACGGACTGTCCATCGTTATGTTTTCCGCTACTGTTTCTAGCCGAGTTCAGAGGTGCGCCTAACAGATGGCAAGCTTCGACGCAGATCGCTTTGACGACGTCTTAGCCATATTTTGCCGATGTCTGAACTTGCCCCGAATAGAACTTGTCTTCACTTGTGAAAGCTTTGACTACAGCTAATGTTCATTGTCAATTGCGGCTCCTCAACACTTCACAGCATCACTAATTCTTGGCGCCATCTGAACTCCATTGTGACGTTGCTTCAAATTGAGGCTCGCGCGTTGACGCGGGCGCTTTACGCGTAAAGAAACCATGCAACGCCATGCGCTTCCCAATGAAAGGCCTCCCCAAACCATGACCGCGCCGATCGCCTCCGCTTCTCCCGATCAGGTTCCTGCGAACGAACAGGTCTGCCCACCCTTGGCGCGCCGCGAACCTGTGACGGCGATCCATCACGGCATCACGCTCACGGACGATTACGCCTGGCTCCGCGCCGCGAACTGGCAGGAGGTCATGCGCAAGCCGGAGACGCTCGCAGCCGACATCCGCGCCTATCTCGAAGCCGAGAACGCCTACACCGACGTGAAGCTCGTCGATACGAAAGCGCTGCAGGAAACGCTGTTCCTCGAGATGAAGGCGCGGCTCAAGGAAGACGATCGCCAAGTGCCGCAGCCGGATGGTCCGTACGAATACTTTCCGCGCTTCGTGAAAGGCGGCCAATATCCCGAGCTGTGCCGTATCCCGCGCGGCGGCTCTACCGACGATGCCGAGGTGCTTCTCGACGGCAACGCCGAAGCCTCAGGCAAGAAGTATTGGGACCTCGGCGGCACGACCCATTCCGAAGACCACCGCCTGCTCGCCTACTCGACCGACGATAAGGGCTCGGAGCTTTACACGGTCCGCATCCGCGACCTCGCGACCGGCAAGGATCTCGCTGACGAAATTCCCGACACGCGCGGCAGCCTGGAATGGTCGCGCGACGGCTCAACCCTGTTCTATATCAAGGTCGACGATCATCAGCGCCCGCTGTTCGTTTACAGCCACAAGCTCGGAACGCCCGTATCCGACGACAAGCTCGTCTATGCCGAACAGGACTCGGGATTCTTCGTCGGCCTGTCCGCGACCCAATCGGGCAAGTTCATCCTGATCGACATTCACGATCACGAAACGAGCGAAGTTCATCTGATCGACGCCGACAGCCCGGAAGATCCGCCCCGCCTCGTCGCGGCCCGCCGCGTCGGCCATCAGTACAGCGTCGAGCATCACTGGTCGCTGCTGGTCATCACCACCAATTCCGCCGACGCGGAGGATTTCCGCATCGTCGTAACGCCGGTCCACGCGACCGACGAGGCGAACTGGCGCGAGATCGTTCCGCACAAACCCGGCCGCCTCATCCTCGACGTCGGCGTCTATGAGAATTTCATGACGCGCCTCGAACGCGAGAACAGCCTGCCGCGCGTCGTCATCACGCCGATCACCACCGGCATCGTCGTCGATCGCGACGTTCTCGATCTCTCCAATGAGCACACGATCGCCTTCGAGGAAGAAGCTTACGCGTTGGGCCTCGCATCGGGCTACGAGTTCGACACGAGCCGCATTCGCTTCACGTACTCATCGCTGACGACGCCCGCCGAAACCTACGACTACGACATGGCGACCCGCGAACGCGTTCTGCGCAAGCGCCAGGAAGTCCCGAGCGGCCACAACCCGGCCGACTACGTGACGCGACGGCTGCTCGCGCCCGCCGAGGACGGCGCGCTCGTTCCTGTCACGCTGCTCTACAAGAAGACGACACCGCTCGATGGCTCGGCGCCGCTGTTTCTCTATGGGTACGGCGCTTACGGCATCTCGATGCCTGCATCGTTCTCGACCGCGCGGCTGTCGCTCGTCGACCGCGGCTTCATCTACGCGATCGCGCACATCCGCGGCGGCAAGGACAAAGGCTTCCGCTGGTACACCGACGGCAAGATGAAGAAGAAGAAAAACACCTTCACAGACTTCATCGCAGCCGGCGAGTATCTCGTTGCGCAGGGCCTCACTCGGCGCGGACGCATCGTCGCGAACGGCGGTTCGGCGGGCGGCATGCTGATGGGCGCGATCGCCAACATGGCGCCGGATCTCTTTCTCGGCGTCATCGCCGACGTGCCGTTCGTCGATGTGTTGAACACGATGCTCGACAAGGATCTGCCGCTGACTCCGCCGGAATGGCCGGAATGGGGAAACCCGCTGACGAGCAAGGACGACTTCGACTACATCCGAAGCTATTCGCCCTACGACAACGTCCAAGCAAAACGCTATCCGCACATCCTGGCTTTGGCCGGCCTCACCGATCCGCGCGTCACCTATTGGGAGCCCGCGAAGTGGATCGCGAAACTCCGTGCGCGAAACACCAGCGATAATCTTGTGCTGCTGAAGACCAACATGGGCGCAGGACACGGCGGTGCTTCCGGCCGCTTCGACGGCCTCAAAGACACCGCCCTGAATTTCGCGTTCGCACTGAAGGTCGCGGACCTGGCGGAATAGCGGAGCACGACGCCATCGTGCTTCGTCACGCCCAAAAAAATGATGGCCGCGAAAGCGGCCATCAACATCGTCTGAATTTTCGTCGTAACAACCCCCAAAAAACAAAAAGGCCCGCCGAAGCGGGC
Organism: Hyphomicrobium sp. GJ21; assembly: GCF_001006785.1. Lineage (NCBI taxonomy): Bacteria > Pseudomonadati > Pseudomonadota > Alphaproteobacteria > Hyphomicrobiales > Hyphomicrobiaceae > Hyphomicrobium > Hyphomicrobium sp. GJ21. Next base: position 13,926 of record NZ_CDHO01000003.1, read on the forward strand.
CTCTCGTTTCAAAGGAGCAGCGCTAGGCTGCGACCGTGCCGAAGGTAGGCGATTTCGTAGCCTCCTCGAGTGCCATGTCGGATTTGAGTGCGATACCAATATACCGGACTCGACCGGCCACCTTCTCCTTTTTCACGCCAAGCTCGGCGAATTCACGCGCGAAGCTCGGAAGTGCTGCGGGTTCCTTGTTCTTGGAGTCACACCAAGAGCAATAGTCCTCGTAAAGTTCAGTAGCCGTTACACTTGATCCGTCACGGACCTCGACATTCTCCTTGTAGAAACGTTCGGTGTTATTTTCAGGGGCGAGACGAGCAACCGGAGCTGCGACTCTCGCTTCGACAACCTTCTGCTCGACCTGATGCACTTCTGCGGGGCGAGCTTCGATTGCTGGCACCTGGACAACTTCGCGTTCGAGAGGAATCTCGATCGAGCGATTGTCGTTGGCGCCGGAACGCGGCTTGCTTGTCTCAACGGCGATCGGTGTAAGCACCGGAGCCGCCACCGCTGCCGCAGCGGTGATTTCCTCTGCCTTCGCCAGTTTCGGCGCGGCAGACTGACGGTCATAGAGCCGCCACTGACTGAATGCGACGTACATGCCGAATCCAGAACCGATTTCGAGCAGCAGCGCCACGAACAACGTCAGGGCCATCTGCACATTCTCGATCTTGACGCTCGGGAAGAAGGCCGAGGCAAGCTCAGTCAGAACCTTGGCTTGCGGATCGGCTTCCGACAGCGCAGGCTTGCCTGCGGCCGCATCGATCTTGGATCGGAGCTCGGAGATGCGAACGTCGGCGGTCTTCGCAGCGCTTGCCGAAGCAAGCTCAGCGTCAAGACCGGTCAGCTTCTGACAGAAGCCGCGCTCCGTCTTCGAATTGACGTCCTTGCAGCCGTTCGTCCACTTCCAAGCTCTCTGCATCTTGAGACCGTCGATCTCGCTCTGCACCGCCTCATAGGGCCGATGCTGAGGAATCCAGCCAGCTTGCTCTTCGGCACGCTTCAGCTCGGTTCTCAGATCCTGATACGACTGAGCTTCCTGCGCGCGTTGCCCGGTCGAGTCGAAGCGGTTCAACGCTGCGTGTCCGAGCGCCGAGGTCATGGAATAGGTCGTCACGACCGTCCACACCAGCGCCGACGCAGCCGCCTGCGACCAGATTCGATTTCGAACAGCGGCGAAGAAGAAGAATGGTATCAGTGCTTTTAAACAGTCGGCCGCAGCGGATGCTGCGCCATAAATCTGGCCGTCCAGCTCGGACCGTCCGAGACTGAAGCCAAAACGCCAGTTCATCGCGGCCGACACGGCTAATAGAACGCCGGCTGCTAGAACCCCCAACACGCCTAAAACGTGTCTCATTTCGTGTGCCCTCTCCTGTGAGGGCCGGTTTACGTGACGCGATACAGACCGGCCATTTCGGCTTGTGGCTGCGCACCTGAGGAGGGAGGCGGCGACCAATGCTCCGGAACGCACAACCGGCACGGCTGCGGACGATATCCTGTTTGACCGACTGTGAGCTCCACTGTCATCCCCATGACAGTGGCAGACGAGCAACTGGGATACTGCGCAACCACGCGAGCCAAGAGCTACCAATCTCCGCCGAGTTGAAGATGCCATACCGGTTCGCCGCTCGAATCCGGTGGATGACTTTTCCTCAAGGTCGACGCGAGGCTGGAAAACGTAAACGCGAATTAAACTCCCCTCGCCCCCAGCCGTAGCTGAGTCGACCTGGGTTGTGAATCGTTTTGACAGGAGAATCAGAATTCTAGGTTTCGCTGCGTGCTGAGTTTTGAACCTCGCGCGCCTCTGTGCACAAGAGCCAGGCGCAGTTGATAACAGAGCGGTTTTCAAGAGGTTTTGCACCGCTTGTCCCAGCTTTGTCATACGAACAGTCTAGCCGCGCAGGCGATCGGCGCATTTGCGGCGAGACGAGCAAATCCGCGCCTCTGTGTCGATCATGTTACACGCACGCGACACGAGTTACCTCTTACAACCGTGCGCGCTTTGGTGCATGCTCGGAGGCGGCGCGGATGTATGCGGCCGCGCGACCGCAGACCCTTCAGCTGGCATGTTCGAGGCAACCCGTAGCCGCTGAAAGGACGAGGCTCGAACTCGCAAATCGCGATGTCGATCTTGCTTCTGCGCGTCGCGGAGTTGAGTGGAGTTTCGCCATGCAGCAGTTCGGTGGATGGCTGTTGTTGCTCTCAGGCGTCGTAGCGTTGGGCGGCTATCTGACATTGCCGCCGGCATCGGACGAGGTTGCCGCTCCCGCCGAAGTCTCACACGTCTCGGTCGTGCCCTATCATGCTCGCCGCCCTGGCGACGCCGTCACACGCACCTTTTCTCCGGTCTCCGCGACCTACCGCGAGGCCGTACTCGCAAACGGGCAGCCCGTGCCAGAGCGCCAGCCGCAAACCACGACGTGGGCCGCGACCGTAATCTCTGAGCCGTCGCCCAGCGCCGTGCTCAGATCCGCGAAACCGGCCGACGCACGCACACGCTACGAGCTTGCGCGCGATCTGCAGAAAGCGCTGAAGCGCGCTGGATGCTATTGGGGCGAAATCAACGGCCTCTGGAATCCGTCGACCAAACGCGCGATGTCGGCCTTCATGGATCGAGCCAACGCGACGCTGCCGATCAAATCGCCGGACTACATTCTCCTGAGCCTCGTCGAGAACCGCCGGGAGATTTCCTGCGCATCCGGCTGCCCGGCGGGGCAGGCGATGGACTATACGGGACGCTGTGTGCCGAACGCGGTCATGACGCAAGCTTCGAAACGGTCGAAGCGGCTCGAGACGCGCTACGCATCCGAAACTCGCGCGCCTGCTGGCTCCGGTCGGATCGCCGCGACCAAGGCCGAACAACTGCCCTGGCTCGATCGTGACGGTCGCTCGATCGTTGCAGACACCACCGCACGCGCCGCACCGCCACCCGGCATGATGTCCGTCGGCGGCCCCAGCGCCGGGCTGCGGCCTGCTCCCGCGTTGCCCCTCGCTCAAAAGGTCGTCATCGAACACGACGACGATCGCATGGTGGCCGAGACCGCGAACGGCGCCGATCCCGCAGCGAACCCCGATAAGCTTGCAGCCCTCTCGTCCGATGACGCGGCGGCGGCCGAGTACGCGCCCGTCGCGAAGCCGGCGAAATCCCGCCGTGCACGCCACACGCGCGAATGGCGAGACGACCGTCCTCGCCGCTCCGCTTATGGCGGCCGCTCGCGGCGTGGCGATCCAAGGCCCGGAACGATCCGCTATAATGTGGCGCAAGTGCTCGGTGGCATCTACTGACGGAGAGCGAGCAAGCGGCTGACGATCAGAGCTTCGTCCCGTCGCGCACCCAGTTGAGGTAATTGGCGCTGCCGCCGGAAACGGGCAGCACCAGCACCGCCGGGGTTTCGTAGGGATGATGCGCCAGAATGTGAGCGACGGCGCGCTCCGCGCCTTCTGCTCCGAGCTTGGCGATCAGCACGGCCTCGTTCGACGTCTCCGTCACGCCCTTCCAGACATAGACCGACGTCATGCCTGGAAGCACATTGACGCAGCCCGCGATCCCCTGCTCCACCATGATCCGGCCGGCAGAAAGCGCCGCATCACGATCCGGGTACGTCGCATAAATCATGACCACGGCTGCCGCTGGCGCGGCAACACCTGCTCCTTTATCAGCCACTAGGGGCTTGTCGTTTTCCGGCACTTGAGCGAGCCTCCCTGCCGCCATAGGCCCGCATCAGCCGCAAAGCCATTCATGTCCAAAGAGAAAAACAAGTTCGAACGCATCGCCTTCGTCGCGAGCGACGTGCCAGAGGCGATCGAGGCCCGCGAAGCGCTGATCAAACGCTACGGCAAGACCGATCCGGCGGACGCCGATGTCATCGTCGCCCTCGGCGGCGACGGCCTGATGTTGCAGACGTTGCACCGGTTTATCAATGACAAGATCCCGACCTACGGGATGAATCGCGGCTCCGTAGGCTTCCTGATGAACGACTACAGCGAGGACGATCTTCGGGAACGTCTCGCAGCCGCCGAGATCAGCCGCATCCATCCGCTGTCGATGATCTCGACCGACAGCACCGGCAAGGCCCAGAAGAGCCTCGCGATCAACGAGGTCTCGCTGTTTCGGCAGCGCTATCAGGCCGCCAAGCTGAAAGTCGCCATCGACGGCAAGGTCCGCCTCGAAGAGCTGATCTGCGACGGCATCCTCGTCGCGACGCCCGCCGGCTCCACCGCCTACAATCTTTCGGTGCACGGACCGATATTGCCGATCAAGGCCGCGCTCCTCGCCGTGACGCCGATCAGTCCGTTCCGCCCCCGGCGCTGGCGCGGCGCGCTCGTCTCAAACAAGGCGCACATCACGATATCGGTGCTGGAAGCGCAGAAGCGCCCGGTCAGCGCCGCCGCCGACCATTTCGAAACCCGCGATGTCGTGAAGGTCGAGATCGAACAGGCGCGCGCCATCGAACTCTACATGATGTTCGACCGCAACCACGGCCTCGAAGAACGCCTGCTGGCGGAACAATTCAGCTATTGATTAGCGCTTTGCGACTCCGCTTCGCGGAGCCGGCCGCAAAGCGCAATGCTACCCCGAAAACCGACTGGCCTCCTCGGCCGGACGGGAGAACCCGAGGGCGGAGAAGGCCATGATTTGGTGAGTATGCTCTCGGCATCTCTGCCGCTGGCGGAGCGGTGCTGATCCCGCCGCAACGGATGATGCCCGGAGCACGCATTTCGTTAGAATGCCGCCGATCCCGTTAACAACCGGTTAAGATTTCCAGATCGACGGGCCAAAAGCCGACGCGACTATGCCGTCCACTCGGTGATCAGGTTTTCGATGACCGGCCGCTCGCGCTCTTCCGGCTTCTCCATTGGCTGCCCAATATAGAGGAACCCGGCGATCCGCTCCGACTCCTTGAGACCAAGCGCCTCGCGCACCGTTTTGCTGTAGGCGATCCACTCCGTCAGCCACGTCGTTCCGAAGCCCAGCGCGTTCGCGGCGAGACACGTGTTGTAGCAGACAGCCGCCGCGGACAGGATCTGCTCCCATTCCGGCGCGCCGGGCCGCGGCTTCAGCGACGAGACGACCGCCACGACCAGAGGCGCACGCAGGAATCGCTCGCGCTCCATGTCGAGCCGGACGTGCGAAGGCGGCTGACTTTCCTCGGCTTGGCAGGCCTTGGCGAAAACTTCCCCAACACTTTTTCGCGCGTCGCCTTCGAAAACGATAAACCGCCATGGTGCCAGCTTTTTATGGTCCGGAACGCGCGCCCCGACCGTCAGAATCTGCCGCAATTGTTCAGGCGTCGGTCCGGGTGCCGCGAGACGATCCGGCTTCACTGAACGTCTTGCCGCAAGAAATTCAAAAATCGGGGTATTCATGTCTTATTCCGTCTCGTTCTGGTTGCCGTCTCGCTATCGCAGGCCGCCGCCTGTTACAATTGGAATCAGGACGAAATCGGCGTGAGGGGACGATGCGCCTAAGGATTCTGCAATTCGCCGCAGTGGTGACAGCCGCGAGCGCTGCCGCGCTCTCTGGCGCGCGCGCCGACGATGCACCGACGGCGATGCTGATCGTCGACGGATCGGGATCGATGTGGGGCCGCCTCGCACCTGACAACAAGCCGAAGATCGACGTCGTGCGCGAAAAGCTCGCGACAATTCTGCAGACGCCGTCATCGACGCGCGTCGGGCTCGTATCGTTCGGCCACCGCCGCCGCGGCGATTGCAACGACGTCGAGCTGATCGCCTCGCCCGACAGCGAACGCGCCGCGCTTCTCGGCCCCCTCGCGAAATTGAACCCACGAGGCCCCGGCCCCGTCACCGCAGCTTTGGAGATTGCGGCCGACGCGATCGGAACGTCGCGACCGGCGCAGATCATCATCGTCGGCGACGGCGCCGACAACTGTCAGCGGGACAGCTGCGCCGCCGCGAACGATTTCGCGAAGTCAGCGCCCGGCGTCGCCGTTCAGGTCATCGGCATCGGCGTGCCCGCGACGGAGCGGCCGCGCATCGCCTGCGTCGCCCAGGCGACCGGCGGGCGTTACTACGATGTCACCGACTCCGCTGGACTGAACGCGGCGCTCGATGAAGCGACGAAACTCGCGATCCTTGCTCCCGGCGCGCCGGCCGTGGCCGCGAAACCCAATGAGCCGGCTGCTCCGCCACCGCCCGCAGGCGCGACGCTGCGCGCGTCGGCAAACCTTGCCGAAGGCAGCCCGCTCCTCACCGTGCCGATGCGCTGGAGCATCTTCAAGGCCGGCGAAAAGGATATCGCCGGGCGCTCGACCGGTCCCGACATCAGCGCCAAGCTCGCGGCCGGCAGCTACGATATCGAAGTCGAGCTTGGGTCCATCGTCGCGCGGCGGCAGATCACCGTCACGGACGGCGGCGCGGAAAGCATCATCATTCCGATTGACGCCGCGCACCTCAAGGTCAACGCCATCGCCGCCAAAGGCAGCGCGCCATCTGAGACCGCGACGATGACGGTCGCAGCCGGAGACAAACCCGTAGGGCTCGCACGCAACGGCGTGATCGATCTCTATCTGCCGCCCGCCGACTACACCGTGACCATTGCTGATGGCGTCGCACATGCGAGCCGCGCGGTGTCGCTCAGCGCAGGCGACGTCAAAACGGAAAACGTGACGCTCGGCACCGGCCGCGTCGAACTCTCCGCCACGACGGGCGCGAATGGCGTCGCCCCCGATGATCTCATCTACACGATTTACGAGGACGATCCCGAAAGCCCGAATGGGCGGCGCGAAGTTGCCCGCTCGCACGCCAGCGAAGCGAGCTTCGTTCTGCCATCTGGAACGTATTACGCCAGCGCGCGATCCGGCGCCGCCGACGTGCGCCAGCGCATTGCCATCGGCGCCGGCGAGACCGTGAAGCAAACGCTGACGCTCGCACTCGCACCGCTGAAGCTTTCGACCGTCGTCGCAGGATCGCCCGCGACGGCAGCGCAAGGCATCGTCTACCGCATCGACAAGGCCGATGGCGACAAGGCGCGCATCGCCCGCGCCGTCGGGCCGGAGGCAGCCTTCTCCTTGCCACCCGGGCGCTATAAAGTGAGCGCCACGCTTGCCGCGTATCCGCTATCGACGTCGCAGGACATCACGCTCGAAGGCGGCAAGCCCGTCGAAGCGACGCTCAGGATCGAGGGCGGGATGGTCAGCTTTCGGCCACCCGCGGAAATCGCGACCAGCGACGTCTACTGGGAAGTGATGGACTCGAGCGGCACCCCGGTATGGCGTAAGACGGGCCGCGAGGCGAAAACGCTGCTCGCGCCCGGCCGCTACAAAGTCCGGGTTGAATCGCAAAGCACACGCCGTGAAACCGACTTCGATGTTCGCGCCGGCGAAACGAAAGAAGTTGAGATCGGCCGAGGATGATGCAGGCTTCGAAGCAATCGAACCTCCGCAGCGGCGGTGCCCGTAAAACGGCATCACCATCGAGCATGCTGATGCGCGCCGCAGCCCGAACGAGGTCTGCAATCTTGGCGCTCGCCGCAGCCGTCCTGCTCGCCGCTCCGCAGCCGTCGCTCGCGCTCGATCCTATCCCCGACGGACCGCCGAGCGGCCCGCTCAATCTGCATATCCCGCCGCACAAATCCGCACCGAAATCACCGAACACGACGGTCATCGAACGCGCGGGAAAAACCGGATTGCCGTCGCTCAGGCTCGTCGCGCTGCTCACCGGCGACGGACAGCAGATCGACGAAGGCCTCGTCTGGAGAATTTTTCAAAGTACCGGCCCCACCGGCAAAGCGAAGCTCGTACTGGAATCGCACGAGGCGACGCCGCTCGTGAAACTTCAGCCCGGCGACTACACCGTCAATGCAGCCTTCGGCCGGGCGAACCTGACGCGCAAGATCGCCGTTAAAACCGACGGCCCGCCATATGAAGCTTTCGTTCTGAACGCCGGCGGTCTGCGCCTCGGAGCGACCGTCGCGGGCGCGCCTGCGGCTCCCGGAGCCGTGACGTATTCGATTTATGCCGACGATCACGACCAGTTCGACAGCCGCTCCGTCGTTATCAGCGGCGCTAAGCCCAATCTCATCATCCGGCTCAATTCCGGCATCTACCGCATCGTCTCGCAGTACGGCGACGCCAACGCGAAGATCGAAGCCGACGTGACCGTCGAAGCGGGCAAGCTGACCGAAGCGAACGTCACGCACACCGGCGGCAAGGCGACGTTCAAGCTCGTCACGCGTTCCGGCGGCGAAGCGATGCCCGACACGCGCTGGACGATCCAGACCGACGACGGCGAAATGGTGAAAGAAAGCGTCGGCGCTCTACCGACGCACGTGCTGGCGCCCGGAAAATACATCGTCACGGCATCATCGGGCGGCCATCTCTACAAGAACCGTTTCGAGATTGCGGACGGCGAAGTGAAAAACGTCGAAGTGCTGATGGCGGCGTCGGCCCTCGGCGCGCGCTCGGCCGGTGCGACCGATATCGCTCCGACAAACGGCGACAGCCTCGACAGCGTCGGCAAGCCATCGTTCGATTTCAAAACTCCGTAAGCACCCAGTCGGTCGGGCAGCCGTTTTCGCGCATCAGCTTTTCGACGCGGGCATGCTCTTCCGAATGGCCGCTGGCCTGAAACGCCTCGCGCGCCAGATGCCAGTGCTCGCAGGCGCTCGTCAGGTCGCCGGTGCTGCGCGCGGCGTCGGCCAGATGCATCCGCGCGATGGCGTGCGTCGACTCCGGACCATGAAGCGCGGCATATCCCGCAGCAGCCGTCAGCGCCGTCATGCGCGCTTTCTCATCACCGAGCTTCTGATAGGCAAGCGCCTGTGCAAGGTAGAGATCTGCGACCGCCACGTTGTTGTTCCCCGCCTTCGCTGCCTCGATCCGAGTTGCAATCGCGCCTACGTCGTCGACCGGCATCGCATAGGCGTGCGCGGCGGTATCGCGACGCCCCTTAGCCCGTTTGATCGCTATGCGCCGCAATAACAGAAGCACCAGCGTCAGCAGGACGGCTAACGGAATCGCAAAAATCGCTTCGCCCGGCAGCGTTTCGATTATCCTCTGGATGGTCACTACACTGCTCTTTCAACGTGAACCGGGAATTCCCGTGACCAAGCCGTTCGCCTGTTAGCGCATCGGCGCGGAATACATCAGCCCGCCCTTAGTCCAAAGGTTGTTCAACCCGCGATCTAGTTTCAGCGCCGAGCCCTGCCCGAGCGTGCGATCGAAAATTTCGGCGTAATTGCCGACCTGCCGGACGACCTGATAGGCCCAATCGCGCGCCAGCCCGAGCGGCGCACCGATGTCCGCCTCGAGCCCCAGGAAACGGCGAACGTCGTGCGATGGCGAAACTTTCATCATCTCGACGTTGCTGCTGTTGATGCCGAGTTCCTCGGCGGCAACGAGCGCCATGTACGTCCAGCGCACGACCGCAAACCAGGAATCGCGTCCGACTTTCACGGCAGGTCCCAGCGGTTCCTTGCTGATATACTCCGGAAGCAGCATTTGATCAGCGCCGTTGATCAGCCGGCTGCGCTCATAAGCGAGCAATGAAAGATCGCCGGTAAGAACCGTGCAGCCGCCGCTGGAGTACGTCTTGACCAGTTCATCCCAACGATCCGATGTGATCAGCTGGTAGCGCATTCTCCTGGCGCCGAAATAGTCCGCGACCGCGTTGGCATCCGTTGATCCCGGCAGCACGCAGATCGACGCTCCGGAAAGCTCGAGCACGCTTGAAATCGAATGGTTGCGCGGCACGATGAAACCTTGCCCATCGTAGTAGAGGGCCCCCACGAAGCGCGCGCCGAGTTCGGTATCGCGCGTGAGTGTCCACGACGTCGCCCCCATCAGCACGTCGATTTCATTGTCCCGGAGCGCGTTGAATTTATCGCTCGGCATCAAGCTCAGAAACTTGACGGAGTCCTTGTTGCCTAAAACTGCGGCAGCGAGCGCTGAACAGAATTCAACATCCAGACCTTTCCAGGTCCCACTGCCGCTGATTTCGCTGAAACCGGGAGCACGTTCGCTGACGCCGCAGACGACGTGCCCGCGCTTGCGAATGGTATCAATGAGGCTGGCTTCGCTCCAAGCCGGGCCGCACAATCCACCAGCCATCGATCCGATGGCCAGGATCAGCGCCGCACACCTCATTGCAATTTTCATATGCACTTTCCAGCGAACCCTTTACCGGGCATTCGATTGCTTGTTGCCCGGCGATGGGCACGGTGGCCCGTCATGGTACGTTAATCGTCGCGATCGCAGGGGCCACACACATCCCGCGCCAGAGCTTAGCGGTCAAGGCCTTGACCGCGCACGAAACTTGCGCCACGAGGTCCGATCCTGCGGCCGGAGACGCGAAGAAATGACGGATAAGGACGATCATTCAAAGCCTGCGACGCGTCCGGAAACAAAGGTCGTTCACCTCGGTCGCGAACCCTTTGAACAGCATGGCTTCGTCAACCCGCCGGTTTATCGCGGTTCGACGGTTCTCTACAAAACGCTCGACGCCATCAACTCGCGAAAGCAGCCCTACACCTACGGCCGCCGGGCGACGCCGACGACGCGCGCGCTCGAAGACGCAATCACCGACCTCGAAGGCGGCGCGGCAACGATCCTGACGTCATCGGGTCTCGGCGCGGTATCGACGGCTCTGCTCGCATTCGTGACGGCCGGCGATCATATCCTTATCACCGACAGCGCTTATCAGCCCGGACGTGCGTTCGCGGACCGGATGCTGAAGCGGCTCGGCGTCGAGACGACGTATTACGATCCGCACCTCGGCGCGGACATCGCGAAACTCTTTCGTCCGAATACGCGCCTGGTGCTCGTCGAGAGCCCAGGTTCGCAGACGTTCGAGATGCAGGACATTCCCGCCATCGCGAACGCGGCGCACGCGCGCGACATCTGGGTGCTGGCCGACAACACCTGGGCGACGCCGCTCTTCTGCAAACCGCTGGCGCTCGGAGCCGACGTCTCGATCCAGGCGGCGACGAAGTACATCGTCGGTCATGCCGACGCGATGCTCGGAGCGGTCACTGCCAATGCCCGCGCGGCGCGCTTGCTCGATCATGCCAAGGAAGCGCTCGGAACGTGCCCGGGCTCGGAAGAAACGTACCTCGGCCTGCGCGGGCTTCGGACGCTCTCCGTCCGTCTCCAACAACATCAGAAATCGGCGCTCGCCGTTGCCGAGTGGCTGGCCGCGCGCCCCGAGGTCGACCGCGTTCTCTATCCGGCTTTGCCGAGCGATCCCGGACATGCGCTCTGGAAGCGCGACTACACCGGCGCGAGCGGATTGTTCGGCGCCGTCCTGAAGCCCGTTTCCGAAACCGCGCTGGCGGCATTTCTCGATGGATTGAAACTGTTCGGAATGGGCTACTCGTGGGGCGGCTACGAAAGCCTCGTCATCCCGTTCGACCCGACGAGCTACCGCACGGCGACGAAGTGGATCGGCCCCGGCCCGGCACTGCGCTTCCACATCGGCCTCGAAGCCGTCGAAGATTTGCTGCGCGATCTCGACGCCGGTTTCGAGCGGCTCAATACCGCGTAACCCGCGCGCGCATCAGAATCCGAGCTTCATGCGGATGATGTCGCCGACGCTATCGTTGTAGCGTTTGTAACCCGCGCTCGAGAAGCTGTTGGTGACGCCCATCGGCGCGCCGAAACCGTCGCCATCCTTTTTCGAGCGACCTTCTTCACGCAGCCGCACCTTCTTCAACATCGACGTGTCGATCTCCGCGAGGTGATCCTTGCCGACGTCGATCTGTTTCCATTTTCCCGCCAGCGCCAGTGTGATGCGCTTCTGGTGGCCATAGTAATCCTTGAAATACTGCGGCTGCCCATCGTCGCCGACCCACACCGTGAAGTATCCGACGTGCACCGGGATAGGCGTCTCGAGCGTCACGTTGTTGTCCTTCGGACCCTTGCGGACGAGGCGTTTGACGTCAAAGGCCCCCGCGCCGCGATCGATATCCAATAGATCCTGAGCGAAGACCTGCGGGTTACGCACGCGCACGCAGCCGTGACTGTAGAGACGTACGCGCTCGTTGAAGAGATGCCGCGACGGCGTGTCGTGCAGGTAGACCGAGTGCTTGTTCGGAAACAGAAACTTGACGAGACCGAGCGCATTGTCGTCGCCCGAGGGCTGGAAGATCGTGTACTCGCGCAAGTTGGCCTTGGCCCAGTTGACGCGCGTGCTGTCGATCGTGCGCCCGTTGCGCATCACGACATAGCCTTGCTGCTCGATCGAGCGTCCCGACAGTAGTGCGGTCAATTTGATCGAGTCCGGCAAATTCCATTCCGGCCGGAGCACAATCGTCTTCATACTCTTTGAAAAGATCGGCGTCTGCTTGTCGGCCGTACCGACCACGACGCGGTCTTCGAAGACCGGCGCATCGTCTTTCGTCAGGCGGATCGAAAACGCGGGAATGTTGACGAAGACGTTCGTCGCGCCGAGCTCTTGCGGCATCCAGCGCCATTCTTCCATGTTGGCGATGACCGCCGCGATCCTGTCGGCGTTGGTTTCGGAACCGTCGCCCGCAAGCGCGGCGCGCGTCGCCGGACCAACAAACCCATCGGCGCGCAAGCCAGCGGAAGCTTGGAACGTCTTCACCGCCGAGACGAGCGCCGCATCGAACACCGTTTCTTCGCCTTGAGCCGACGCGACGCCGAAACGCTTCTTCAGTGTCGCGACTTCAGGGCTCTTCGACTTGCGCTGCAACGACGGTCCGCGGCGCGCGATCTGCAGGTCCTGCGGTTCGCCAGGCTGCTTGCCGCGCAGCGTCGCAAGCAAGGCCTTCAACTTCAGGAACTGGTCCGCCGACGGTTGCCATTCGCGTAGCGTAACGTCGGGCGCCGGCGATTGTGAAATCTTTGCCAGGATGTCCTGCGCGCTCGAAAGCGAAGGCTGCCGGTCGATGTAGGACGACAGTTGCGCTTCCGGGTTCGGAATGCGTCCGCCTTGCGCCTGATGCGCATAACGGAGAACCGACGCCGTGATCTCAAGCTCCGCATCGGCGGTCTCGTCGCCCGTCCAACGCCCTTCTGCTTTCGAGCGGCTGAGAGCCGCGAAGGGGAAATCAGCCGACCTCAGTCCCCATGCGTCGGCGCGGCGAATTTCGGCGATGGCAAGATCCGCAGCCCGCGTCGTTCCCGTCTCGTCGACCCACAACGGACGGCAGTCGCGCGCCGCATAGAAGGCGGTAACGGCGGGGCGATCCTCGCTATCGAAGCCGTCGAGCGCCCCCGACGCTGTCCTCGCGCAAATGGCGGACTGAGCCATGCTCCGGTCGTCCGCAAAGCTCTGCGCCGCGGTCACCGGAAGTGAGACGGACAATACCGCAAGCAGCCGGAACACGGCTTTGAAGGTCGGACGCACCACGAAACCCACTCTCTACAATCGCGACGAAAACTAGCTCGTCCAATATAGGGCGTTTTTGCGTCACGACCACAACCGCGCCGTAAAAACGGCACCGCTGCTTAACCCTTTATGACCTTGTCATGAGAATCGGCGAGTTGGCGATCCCGGCAGGGGTCGAACCTGCAACCTTCGGAGTCGAATTCCGACGCTCTATCCATTGAACTACGGGACCGCAGCGCGACGCGAGTCGCAAGGCGATTTCTTATCGACTGGGAGGTGAATTGTCGACACCCCGCCCGTCCTCCAGTTTCGCTCAGGAGAGCGGCACCTGGTTAATACGAAAAATTTTTAACTCCGATATCGGAACTTCGGCGCGCCGCACAGAGTTGCGAACATTCGGGGAGTTGGCGTGCACACTTCTACTCAGGGAACGCGAACCTGATGACTTACGTTGATCGTCAAATCGGAAATGCAAGCACTGTACATATCCGATATCATCTCGACGCCATATTCAGCAGTGCAGCCGCTGTTCGGAAATTTCTGGGAGAAGCGCATTCCGCGTGCTCTTCCCTTCTCGCCTTCATTTCACACGCACAGGGTCCGACCCATTCGGCGTCGGCGCTCGTCTACGGCGGTGTCGCAGCCGCCGGCACGGTGCTTTACGAAGCGTGGGACGATGCGGCCGAAGAAGGCCGTCCAACACGCGGCTTGATTTGCGAGCGCGGATGTCTCCGCCGCTTGTCAAAAAGATTGCATGTCAAAGCGACCGACGAAATCCGTCTGCATCAAGATGTTCTTGATCGGCGCTTCCGGTATCGGGTGCGAACGCTGAGATCGCAGCGAAGTGCCAACTTCTGAAGTTCCACGGTGACGTTAGTCCAACAGAAACTCGGAGCGCCGGCCTGACAGGTCGGCGCTTTTTTGCGTGCAAGCTTACGCGCCATACCCGCCGATCACTGGCAGGATTTCGCCGGTGATATAGCTCGAACAGCAGGGCGCCGCCATGAACACGAAAGCGGGCGCAATTTCCTCCGGCTGCGCCGCGCGATGCATGGCCGAGGTCGTGCCGAACTTTGCGACGTCTTCCGCTGGCCGGTCCGCCGGATTGAGCGGCGTCCAGACCGGTCCCGGAGCCACGGCATTGACCCGGATGCCTTTGTCGATGAGTTGCGACGACAGCGACCGCGTAAACGCATGGATGCCGCCCTTGGTCATCGAATAATCGAGCAGCTCTTTGCTCCCCTCGATGCCCGTGACCGAGCCGGTCATTACGATCGATCCACCGGGTCTGATGTGCGGGATCGCGGCGCGCGCCATGTAGAAATAGCCATAGAGGTTGGTTTTCAGCGTTCGGTCGAAATGCTCGTCGGTGAGATCCATGATGTCGGACGTGTGTTCCTGAAACGCAGCGTTATTGACGAGCACATCGAGCTTGCCGAAGTCCGCGACGGTTTTCTCAACCGCCGCCTTGCAGAAATCTGAATTCGAAACGTCGCCCTGGATCAGGATGCAGCGCGCGCCTTCCTTCTCGACCGCCGCCTTCGTAACCGCCGCATCGTCCTTCTCTTCCAGGAAGCAGATGGCGACGTCGGCGCCTTCGCGCGCGAAAAGCACGGCAACGGCGCGTCCAATCCCGGAGTCGCCGCCCGTAATCAGCGCGACCATATTTTTGAGCTTCTGCGAACCCTTGTAGCCGGGTGCTTCGAACATGGGCTTCGGCTCGAGCAGCTCCTCGCTTCCGGATTTCCTCTGATGCTGCGCGGGAAACTCCGAAGGGTACTCACGCGCGCCTGCCTGCATCGGCGCTTTCGCGCTCTTCGATTTCGAGGATGACGTCTCGTCAACGACGTCCACATCGGCCTGCACGCGCCGCCCCTCTTCGGCCGTCTCTTTCGCTTGTTTCGGTTTCGATGCCATCGAAAAGTAGTCCTCTTGAACAAACATCAGCGCACGCGCCGCCGGGCACGAGAAAGCATAAGGAAGTCATTGATGAACTGTCCGCGAGCTGCACAGTTCCTGCGCTTTTTGAGGAACCGCCGGTTCAGCAAGACGTTGGATCGCACACCATAAAGGCTGCGCGATCGGACGAATGCGGTGTTCGGCCAGAGGCTCAGTCCTTCGCACAAGGAGGTTGATCTAATGAACTTCAAAGCTCTTTTGACAGCAGCTGCCATTCCGGCGTTCGCGACGGTCGCATACGCGCAAACAACCACGCCAGCTCCTTCGACCGCGCCATCCGCAACGACCGCGACCACGACACCGTCGGTAAGGACGACGGGCGATGCGATGGCTCCGCAATGGTATTCCACGCAGCAAGGCGAATGGCGCACGAGCAAGCTGATAGGTTCGAAGGTGCAGAATAAAGCCGGCGAATCCATCGGCGACATCAACGAGATTATTCTCGCGAGCGATGGCTCGGCCGCTGCAGCCGTGATTGGCGTCGGCGGATTCCTCGGCATGGGCGAGCATCATGTCGCCGTGCAATTCAAGTCGCTGAAGATCGACCGCGACACCAAAGGCAACATCGTCATCACGCTCGACACGACCAAAGACGCTTTGAAGAGCGCGCCGGCGTGGAGCGATACGAACACTTGATGGTGTCTCGAACGTCTGTGCGCAGATCTCGTATCCGCGCACAGCGTCTCAAACGAACACAGATGGAGACAGCAATGAACCCTGAAATGACAATGCTCGAGACCAGCAAGGTGCCGGGAACGTCCGTTTATGGCGCTTCGCGCGAGTCGATCGGCGAAGTCGACGATTTGATCGTCGATACGGTATCGGGAAAAGTCCGTTATGCCGTTTTGAGCTTCGGCGGCTTCCTTGGCCTCGGCAAGAGCAGCTACGTTATTCCCTGGACGTCACTGAAATGGGATCAGGAACTCAACGGCTACGTAACTGGCGTCACCGAGGAGCAGTTGAAATCGTCGCCCGACCTCGATCCGACATCTTTGCGCAGTCGCGATTTCGAACAGCGGTTGCACACCAACTACGGCGCGCCAAGCTACTGGGACCTCGAAACGCGTAACAACTAATTGGCCGCAGAACACAGGTTCAAAGGGCATTCGCGAGTTTGAGCTTGCGGATGCCTTGTCTGTTTTGCCGACGTCGTCAAACCTTCGTCGGAGCCGATCCGAAACCGTCCGGAGCGGAATTTTCCGGATCGAGCATCATCAAGGCTCGATTGACTTCATCGAGCAGGTTTGGCTCGTCGCCGCTCATATTTTCATCGGTCGCGCGTTGAAGCGCGCGCGCGTCCAGTTCCCAGCGCTTCAGGATTTCGATCTTCTGATCACGCGAGAGCCCGGGGCACGCGACAACTTCGAGCGGAAAATCGAATATCGAAACAGGACTCGTGATCGCTTCGGTGAGTTCCTGCTTCGTCAGAGTGACCGACTCCGTCTTCATCGCAATGATCCTGGCGAATGGATTTAACAACGATAAAAACGCATGCGAATAAACTGCGGTTCCGGCCTCCTCCGACGCCGCCTTTTGCGCGAGAGCGTCGAAAGACCTCGTCACTTCTCTGGAACAAAGCCTTGCGAGGCCGGGTTTCCGACCTGGACAGCAAGAAAAGGAGAAGATGAATGAATGTTCTGAAAGTTGCAGCTTTAGCAGCATCGTTGTCGGCTCTCGGCTGCGCTGGCGCGATGGCTCAAAGCAACGATACCGTTCAGCGTCCGCCGTCGATGGCTCCATCGGAGACTCCGTCAACGACGGCGCCGTCTAGCGAAGGCGTGAGCTCGGGTGAATCTGGCGTGACGTCACCCGCCGGCATTCCGGCCGATCCGAACACCAATCAGAATGTCCAGCCTGGTCCGTCGACCGGCACGCCATCGGATCCAGCCGCTGGCTCGACCCCTGGCGCGCGCGTTCCGACTTCGCCGCCTGGAACCGGAACATCGAGTCCGTAATTCGCAGAACATGTCCCCAAAAAGAAAGGATCCGGGCGTTCGCTCGGATCCTTTTTATTTCAGCCTGCTACAGCGACACGCTTTTAGTACGTGCACTGCTCATAACGCCGCCACCAATACGGGCTGCCGGTCGCGATGGCCCGCCGATACAGCCAGCCGCAATCGCCACCGTAATAACCGTCGTTGTAGTAACCGTAATCGTAGAAGTAGGGCGCTCCAATGAAGATGCGCCGGCCGCGATGATGCCGCCAACGACCGTGATTGCGTCCGCCCCAGTTCCCGTGACGCGCGAAGTCCCGGCCGCGCATACCGCGCCCGTCACCGAAGTTGCGGCCCGGCGTAAACGAGCGTCGGTTGAAGTTGCCGCCGCGGAAGCCGCCTGTACGCGGACCGCTGAAACCGCGATTGCCGCTGAAGCTGCGGTTTCCGGCGAACCCGCCGCCGCCGAAGCTGCGACCGCCACCACCACCGAAACTGCGGCCACCACCGCCGCCGCCAAACCCGCCGACGCTCGGACCGCCGCCACCGCCACCTTGAGGCCTTGCCTCGGCGACAGCGCCGCCCAGCGCCAGGAGCAGAACCGCTCCCGAGGCTATTACGAACTTTCTGATCATTGCTTTAGGCTCCTAGCTAGATTTCCGTCGTGCACGTATTCAACAAACCGAAAATATCAACGCTCAGTTCCTGCATTGCTGCTTCGCCGTGATGAGCGACGGAATTGGAACGGCCCGGATTAAGGCGCGTTGTAACTTCGCGTTTTCATAAATCGATTAACACCTATGGCAGCCCAGGACTTTGAGAAAAGCCCCGCCGTCGGCCCCAGTAAACCACGTCTCTTCAAAGTTTTAGGGCCAGGCCTCATCACCGGCGCCTCGGACGACGATCCGAGCGGCATCGCGACCTATTCGCAGGCTGGAGCACTGTTCGGCTTCGGGCTGTTATGGACGATGGTCGTTGCCTATCCGTTGATGGCCGCCGTGCAGGAGATCAGCGCCCGTATCGGCCGGACCACCGGCAAAGGTCTCGCGGCCAACATCATTCCCAATTATCCGCCGGTCGTCGTGTTCGGTCTCGTCGGCCTTTTGTTTATGGCTAACATCATCAACATCGGCGCCAATCTCGGAGCGATGGGTGACGCCGTTGCGTTGCTCGCAGGCGGCCCGCGACTAATCTACGTCATCGCGTTTGGCGTTCTTTGCACACTGATGGAAGTCTTCATGAAGTACACGCGCTACGTCGCCGTGCTGAAATGGCTGACGCTCGCGCTGTTCTCCTACATCGCAACGCTGTTCGCGATCGACATCCCCTGGACCGGGGTCATCTCCGGCCTGCTGGTGCCGAAGCTCTCGACCGACGGCAACTACTGGCAGACCGTGGTCGCCATCCTCGGCACGACGATCAGCCCTTATCTGTTTTTCTGGCAGGCCTCGCAGGAGGTCGAAGACATTCATGAAATCCCCAAACGCGAACCGCTTCTGACGAGCCCTCGCCAAGCTCCGTCCGCCCAACATCGCATAAGGATCGACACGCTCGTCGGCATGGCGTTCTCGAACATCGTCGCGATCTCGATCATCGTGACCGTCGGAGCAACGCTGCACCCGGCCGGCATCACGGACATCGAAAGCTCGGCGCAGGCGGCATCGGCATTGAAGCCGATCGGCGGCGCCTTCGCGTTCGGCCTGTTCGCGCTCGGCATTATCGGAACGGGGATGCTTTCAATTCCCGTTCTCGCAGGCTCCGCCGCTTATGCGTTCGGCGAAGCGCTCAAATGGAAAGTCGGACTGTCGTTGAAACCGACGGAAGGCAAAGCCTTCTACGGCATGATTGCCCTTGCGACCCTCGTCGGCATCGCGATCAACTTTTCGGGATTGAACCCCATCAAAGCGCTATACTATAGCGCCGTCATCAACGGGGTCGTGGCCGTGCCCATCATCGCGATCATGATGCTGATGGCTGGAAATAAGAAAGTCATGGGGCAATTTACGGTTCACGGATGGTTGAGCTACCTCGGCTGGGCCACCGCCGCCGTCATGGCGCTCGCGAGCGTCGCTATGCTTGTCGGAATGCTCTGACAGAGACGCCGATCAACCTTTGTCACCATCGCCATCCTCCGAAGTCAGCAGCCCATAGTCTTGCGATCTCAACGGCTTCACGGCTCCTTCCAGCTGCTTGATGTGAAGGCCGACATTCAACAACTGGCGTATCGCAGCCGCGCGGCTCGGCATGCGCTGCTGAAACCGCCAATCGTCGATCGCCGCCAATTCTTCGTCGCTCAGCATGATCTGGATGCGGGTTTCGCGAGATAATCCGCCCATAGACTTGCCTCTCCCCTTCCCGCCTCCGACTGGCGTCACTTACTCATTCGACACCAAAACGGTATGTGGGGTAGAATGTTCCATGATCGCATTAACCTCGGATTTGGTATTTCGCGGATGGTTTCCCGTATGCCGATGCGGTATGCCGGGAGCTTAGGTAGCGTCAGTGAGCAACATGTCCTCAGGGTTTAATGTCTTCGGGCCGGAAGAACTCGATCGCGCCGAAAGCATCCTCAGCGAAGTCTGGGCTTCAGTGCCGGGCGACGTTCGCAAAGGCCCGGGCGCGGACATCTTGCGCGAACGCATGGCCCGCCACGTTCTCGCAGCGCTCGTAAACAGCGGCGCCGACTCCGATGAACTCAAAGCCTCGGTGATGAGAGCTGGTGCGTCCGACTGGGCCCGCGCATAACCGAAATCGAAGGGGAACCTTCTTCCTCATTTTGTCGTTCATCAACCAGACGCATGTACCAACGTGTGTCAGGCGCCGAAAGGTGCTGGGCCGTCCGGGAGCCTCCATGACTCCCCGGCGGCTTTCTTTATATTTGCGGCATCCGCTGGCGGCAGGCGCAAGCCGCAGCTAAGCTCTTGAAGCTTTTCGCGGAGACTGAGGGATGGCGTCGAAACAGCTTTCCGAATATCGCGCCAAACGCGATTTCACCAAGACAGCCGAGCCCAGCGGCGCGAAATCGGTCCGCCCCGCCAAGCATCTCCGCTTCGTCATCCAGAAGCACGACGCAACCCGATTGCACTATGATTTGCGGCTTGAACTCGATGGCGTGTTCAAATCCTGGGCCGTGACCAAGGGGCCGTCGCTCGATCCGAAAGTCAAACGCCTCGCCGTCGAAGTAGAGGATCATCCTCTCGATTACGGGGACTTCGAGGGCACGATTCCGAAAGGACAATACGGCGGCGGTACCGTCATGCTCTGGGATCGTGGGTTCTGGGCGCCGCTCGGCGACGAAACACCCGAGCAGCAATTGCGCAAGGGCGATCTGAAATTCGTGCTCGTCGGCGACAAGCTCGAAGGCAGCTGGGTTCTCGTGCGCATCAAGAACGATCGCGCCGGCAACAAGCGCACGAACTGGCTTCTGATTAAGCATCGCGATCAAATTGCAAAGCCCGGCGACGATGACGGCATTCTGAAAAAGGATCGATCCGTCGCATCCGGCCGGTCGATGTCCGATATCGCTGCCGGGCGCGGCAAAGGACCCGAGCCCTTCATCTCGAAACGCCGTCACGCCGCCAAGCCGGACGCCATTTGGAACTCGAACCGCGCCGACGGCGAAGCCGAGGAAGACGAGAAAAAGCCGGCGCCGTTGCGCCGCGTTGTTGTGAAAAAAGCAACGAACGCCGGCAAACGCTCGGCGAAAAACACTGACGGTGGCCCGAACACCGTCTGCGGAATTACGATTTCGAACCCCGATAAAAAGCTGTGGCCCGCGAATACCGGCGCCGCGGTTTCGAAACTCGACCTCGCGCATTATCTCGAGACAGTCGGACCTTGGATGCTCGAACACATCAAGGGCAGGCCGTGCTCCGTCATCCGCGCGCCCGACGGCATCGACGGAGAAACGTTCTTTCAGCGTCATGCCATGCGCGGCATGTCCTCCGAGATCGACCTCGTCCGCATTTCCGGCGATCGCGAACCCTACATCGAAGTCAACAGCGTCGAAGCGCTCGTGGCGCTCGGGCAAATCGCGGCGCTCGAATTCCATCCCTGGAATTGCGAACCGCTCGAGCCGGATGTGCCGGGCCGTCTGGTGTTCGATCTCGATCCGGCGCCGGACGTTCCCTTCGATCGTGTTGTCGACGCCGCCAACGAATTGCGCGAGCGCTTGCAAGCTATCGGTCTTGTGCCCTTTTGCAAGACGACCGGCGGCAAGGGTCTGCATGTCGTGACGCCGTTGAAGCCGCGCCGCGGCGACGGCATCGGCTGGAACGAAGCGAAGACGTTCGCCGGTGCGCTCTGCCAACAGATGGCCGCCGACGATCCGAAGTCGTATCTGATCAAGATGACGAAGAAGCTGCGCACAGGCCGGATCTTTCTCGACTACTTACGCAACGATCGGATGGCGACGGCGGTCGCGCCGTTGTCGCCGCGTGCGCGGCCGGGTGCGACCGTCTCCATGCCGCTCACCTGGAGCCAGGTTCGCAAAGGCCTCGATCCGGCGCGCTTTACCGTGCACACGGTTCCTGACCTGCTCGCCAAATCCAAAGCGTGGAACGACTACTGCGACTCCTGCCGTCCGCTCGGAGCTGCGATCAAATCGCTGCTCGGCAAGTGAGCCGTGGGGTGGCGCGCGGCAGGACGACCATCGGAGCACGAACGCGTACTGCGACCGCGAAACCGAAGGCGGCGTCTCGCAACGGCACGCGAACGCCCAAAATGCCCGCCGCTGCAGTTAAAAGCGCGCTTCCCGACTTCGTCGATCCCTGTCTTGCGACGCTTGTCGCGGCGCCGCCCGAAGGCGACGATTGGGTGCACGAGATCAAATTCGACGGCTATCGCATTCAGGCCCGCATCGACGGCGACGACGTTCGGCTCATCACGCGCAGCGGATTGGATTGGACAGACCGTTTCGGTGAGCTTTCCGAATGGCTGCGCAAGGTCCATCGCGGCAAGGCGCTGATCGACGGCGAACTCGTCGTCGAAGACAGCTCCGGACACTCCAACTTCTCAGAGCTCGCCTCAGCGCTGAAGAGCGGAGTTTCGGATCGCTTCATTTTTCAGTGTTTCGATCTTCTGCATCTCGACGGCTTCAATCTGATGCCCGCCCCTCTGATCGAACGGAAAGATCTGCTTCGGCAAATACTGGTGCGTCGCCCTGTACCGGGCATTCGCTACAGCGAACATCTGACCGGCGACGCTGCCCGTATGCTGAGCGAAGCATGCCGTCTCGGTCTCGAAGGACTCGTCTCCAAACGCGCCAACAGACCGTATCGCTCAGGCCGTCACGACGACTGGCTGAAGAGCAAGTGCATTCAAGTCGATGAATTCGTCATCATCGGATACGTCGTGTCGAATGTCTCGGCCAGCGCGGTCGGCGCGCTCGTCGTCGGCTATTTCGACCGCAAGCGCCTTGTGTACGCAGGGCGCGTGGGAACCGGATTCGCTCAAAAGACGGCCGTCGCTCTGATGAAGAAGCTGAAGCCGCTCGCAATCGCCGCCCCGTCATTTGCTTCCGCATTGACAGGCTTGCAGCGTAAGGGCGTCGTCTGGGTCGAGCCCGTGCTCGTCGCGCAAATCGAATATCGCGCCTGGACCGGCGACAACCTGCTGCGCCACGCGGCGTTCAAAGGCTTGCGCGAGGACAAGCCTGCCGTCGACGTCCGCCGTCCTGTCGTCAAGTCTCCAAAAACCTGATCCGGCGCGCCCGCCCGGTCATCCGCGCGCGCGGCTTTTGGTTTTCGGTTTCGGCTTGCTGCGCTTTGCCGGCTCGCGCTTCTGCTGCGAAGCCGCCGTTTTGGTCGATGATCGCGCGCTCTTCGCCGGAGCCTTGCCGGTCGAGCGCCGCAGCGCATCCATGAAGTCGATGACCGTGCCGCCCGCCGGACGCTCGTCGCCGCCACCGACTTCCGTCGACTCTCCGCCCTCGACCTTCTCCTTGACGAGATTGCGAAGCGCCTCGGCGTAATGGTTCTTGAAATCGCCGGGTTCGAATTTGCGCGTGCGTTCCTTAATGAGTTGCTTGGCCATTTCGATCAGCTCCGGCCGAAGCTTGCCGTTGCTGATTTCGGAAAAGACGTCGTCGGCATCGCGCACTTCGTTGGCGTAGCGCAGCGTCTCGATCATCAAACCGTCGCCGCTCGGCTTCATGGCGATCAGATTTTCGCGTCCGCGCATCGTCAGCTGTCCGACGCCGAATTTCTTCGACTCCTTCAGCGCATCGCGGATGATGCGATAGCCTTCCTCCGCGACGTCGCCGTCAGGGAGCACGTAATACGGATTATCGAAGTACAGCGGATCGATGGAGCACGCATCGACGAATTCCGTCAGCTCGATCGTGTGCCGCGTCGAGAGCTTGAGCTTGTCGAGCTCGTCCGGCTCGAACAGCACATAGCTACCGTCATCAAGTTCATAGCCCTGCACGATGTCGGATTGCGGCACGACCTTGCCGGTCTCCCCCGCCACCTTCTGATAGCGGATACGCTGCTTCGATTTACGATCGACTTGATGCAGCGCGATCTTGTCTTCCGAAGCGGTCGCGCTGACGAGCCGGATCGGAATGGTGACAAGAGCCAGGCGGAGATGCCCCTTCCAGAACGACCGCGCGGTGGCCATGATCTACTCCCTGGGACGCAATACAATGGGAGGATTATAGCGCAGAATGCGCGAAATCCCCCGTTTACGCCAAGCAACGCCGCGATGCGGGGAACGGTTCCGCTTAACGCTGTTTCCGTTCGCTATTTCGGCTCCGTGATCGCCACCCAGTGATAGCGATTGCTCAGCGTACGCCGATGCTCCTCCGCCTCTTGCCTCGTTGCAAACGTCATCGCTGCATCCACGTCCTGGACGCCGCTGTTGTCCTTGCCCAGATAGATTTCCGTGCCGCCGGAATAAATGACGTCAGGCTTACGTTCGACGAGCATCCACTTCATCGCAAGGCTCTGTAATCGCTTCCGGCCCCCGCGCGACCATCGGCCGGGCCCGAACGGAAGTTGTAGCCGAACGGTCAGCCAGAGAAATTGACAATTCGGACGTACTCCAACTTTTTTTACCGCCAGCCGCGCCCGATGCTGGCCTCGGCTGGCGATACCGGTATCAGCCGAAGGCGCGAGTGGCGGGCCGGCGTTCGGACAGATCGCCGGCGTCGAAATTGACAAGATCTTCCGCCCCGCGCGGCGGCGAGAAATAGTAGCCTTGGAAGCTGCCGCAACCCATGCTCTGCAACAGCACGAACTGCTCGTACTTTTCGACACCTTCGGCGGTGACGCGCAGCCCGAGGCTCTGTCCGAGCTGAACGATGGCCTTCACGATCGACAAACTTTCGTGGTTCTCGTGCATGTCCTGAACGAACGAGCGGTCGATTTTCAAGCGGTCGATCGGGAATGCCTTGAGATGCGTCAGCGACGCATAGCCGGTCCCGAAATCGTCGAGCGCGACTTCGACGCCCAACGCGTTGATACGGTGCATCGCATCCGCGATGTTCGTGACGCCGCCACCGAGGAAGACCCGCTCGGTAACCTCGATGCAGAGCTTGCTCGCCGGCACATGATAACGCGCCAGCGTCGCCTGTAGGCGTGTCGCGAGGCAGCCGATCGTGAAATCCGCCGACAGGACGTTGACCGCGATGCGCCCGAACTCCTTGCCTTGCGCCATCCAAGCCGCCGCTTGCCGTATGGCCATCTCGATGACGTGACTGCCGACTGAGGAAGCCAATCTCGGATCGTCGAGCACTTCCTCGAAATGTCCTGGCGTCAGCAGGCCTTCCACTGGATGCTTCCAACGCAGCAGGGCTTCGAACGATATCGGACGCTTGGGATCGGCAGCGATGATCGGCTGGAAGTGCAGGACGAACTGGCCGGATTCGAGTCCGTGACGCGCTTCCTGTTGCAATTCCACGCGTCTGCGCAGCGCTTGCCGCATGTCGGGAACGAAATGGACGACGCGATCGCGCCCATCCGATTTGGCCCGATAGAGCGCAAGATCTGCGTTTTTCAGAAGCTCGCCTGCTGTCGTTGCGTCTTGCGGAAACTTGGTGATGCCGACGCTGATCGTGCAGCTTCGGCGCGTGCCGCCGATCGCGAGCGGCTTTTCCAACGCTTCATGAATGACATCGCAGGCTGCGGCGATTTCCTTGTCCTGCCCTCGTATCAGGACGGCAAACTCATCGCCGCCCAAGCGCGCGATCTTTCCGATCCCATCCAACGCTTCCTTCATCCGCGCCGCCAATTGCTTCAGCATCTGATCGCCGACGTCATGGCCGAGCGTGTCGTTCACCTCTTTCAGTCGATCGATATCGAGGAGCGCGACAGCAAACGACGCGCTGGTCAATTGCGCGAACTGTATTTCGTTGAACAGCAGCTCGTTGAACGACAGCCGGTTCGGCAGCGACGTCAGAACGTCGAGGTTCGCGAGCCGCCACAGCTCATCACGGATCTTGTTCCGCTCCGAAACCTCCTCCGTCATCATCATCATGCCGCCGATGCTCTGGTCCGGCAGATACCAGGGGCGGACTTCCCAGCGAATGACATTTTCGCGGCCGTCGGCCCTGATGAATTTCTCTTCCTCGCAGCGCTCCATTGCGCCTGCGAGGATGCGCTGATGCTTGCGCTTCCAATGCACCGGAATTTCAGGAAACACGTCGTAGTGACAGCGCCCGGCGAGATCGGTGGTTCCAAGATTATAATCCGCGAGCCAGCGATCCGTGTAGGCGACGTAGCGCATGTCGTTGTCGAACATCGCAACCGCCGCTGGCGCATGCTTGACGAAGGCCTGCAGCCGCGAATTTGCCTCCTTGAGCGCTTGCTGCGCGCGGCGCTTGTCGCTGACGTCGACACCTACCGTCGTCAACGATTGCAGGACGCCTTCGGCATCGCGCACCGGCACGACGATCGCGCTCATCCACACCAGCGATCCGTCCTTGGCCTGATCGCAGAATTCGCCGCTCCAGGACTTTCCCGAGCGGACCAGCGGCCACATCTCGGACAGCGAGGCACTTTCGTCGTCGATCTGATGGCGTGGTAGCGCGCGCAGCTCTTCGATCGTGTAGCCGATGCGCTCGAGATACATCTCGTTCGCGTCAACGAGATGGCCGGCGACGTTCCACTTCAGCACGTAAAAGAATTCTTCGATGGTCGCGTCGTAGGGCTCCGAATGCCCGGCGCGGGGCTGCCGGTTCGGCCGGAAAAGCGCGACCCCCGCGATCGTGATCGCTAATGAGGAAAGCACCGCAGCCGCTGCAGCGACCCAAATGGAGACGTCCGTTAACAGGTAGAGCAGCACGCCTTGCGCGACGCCGAATCCAACGACCACCCAAATGCGCGGGCTCATTAGAGATTTAGCGATATTCCAACTCGTCATGCTTATGCACGCTTCTTAATTCAATTGCGGAACCTCCACAGCCTAAGTCAAAAAGCTAAACGGACGGCGAACAGACGCGTCATTTCGCGCTTGCGAAGCACCGTTGCGCCGCAAAGCCAAATCATCGCCTTACGATTTGATATGGATCAGAGTTCTTGCGCGCCGCACATTGAGTGGCCGTCGCGCGCCATTCGCTTTACCGATGCGCCTGTTCGGCGACGCCGTGGTAACGGCGAAACGCTTCGGAGGGCAATTCCCCGAACATCATGTTGTAATCGCGCGCGAAGCGGCCGAAATGCCAGAAGCCCCAGAGCGTTGCCGCCTCTGCGACCGAGTTTTCCGTCTTGATCGCGCGGCGCGCACCGTTCATGCGAACCGCACGCATATAAACGGATGGCTTCACCCCGAGCGTGTCCTGAAACGACTGCTGCAGCGCCCTCCGGCTGACACCCAATTCACGGCAGAGATCGGCGATCCCTTTCAAATCCTGTGACCATTCCGAAATCAGATCGCGTGCGTCGCGAACGATCAGCGCCCGCCTCGCCTGCGGGACGTCGAACCGGTCACCATAGCCGTGCGCCAGACCGCTGACGATCGCCGCAATCAGATCGCGTGACATCGACGATAGCCGCGCCCGGTCTCGAGCCGAGGCATCAGGCTCCGCCAGGATCTCGCAGACATCGAGAAAAATGGCGCGCATGCGATTGAGCGCGGTAATATCCGCGAAGCGCAGATGCGGTGTTGCAAGCGACGGCATGACGTCCTCGAGTTCGTCATGTGTCAGGGCGCTGCGCAGATCGCTTTCGTCCAGCACGAATCCGACGATGTCCAATCCCCGCGGCGAGAAGAAATCGAATTGATCCTTGCCCGAGAACACGTGCAGCTGCTGGCCATTGCAAGAACGCCCGCAAAAGGTGGCGCTGCCATGCAGCGACAGCGGTGCACCCACCGCGATCGTCCCTTCGGGAAGCGCACCGGTCTGCTGCAAGGAATTGCTTGTGACTTCGCGAAACAATTGAACGCAGTCTATTTGCGTTTCGAGAAACGATCCGTTGAAGCGCCCTGCTGAAATCTGTTCGTAGGTCTGGTTCCAGCCACGCAGAAGAGCCGCTTGCTCATCGATATCGGACGTACTGGCCGCGTGGATAATGGCAGTTTCCCCCGCAGGCGCGCTCATCGGAATCTCAGGAGAGTCGGACCGCAATTCCATCCCGCACAACACCCTATCTCAAGTGCTTCCGATCGCAGTTCGCGCAATGGACTTAAGTCGGCATGCACGTGTGCCGAAAATGGATAGACGGCATATTAGCGCAGTCCTACCGTCCCACGCTACCCGGAACCAACGCGTTCCGCGCTCCTTTGGGGCCAATGATGATGCCGGCAGTAATCGTCACTTGCAGCACTAGGCGTGCCTTCGGTCCAACTAGCCGGATGCGCCGCCGCTCGGAAAAAATAATAACATTCAAGAGGATTGGGTATGGAGACGACGGGACAGGGTGGAGTCGAATACGACAAAGTCGGTAATGAATACTTCGAAAAAAGGCAGCTGAAGCGCGGCGCGGCCGGATGGCTGCTGCTCGTCGGCCTCGGCGTTGCTTACGTGATTTCAGGCGATTACGCGGGCTGGAACTTCGGCCTCGCGCAGGGCGGCTGGGGCGGTCTGTTCGTGGCGTCGCTGCTGATGGCGACGATGTACACGTGCATGTGCTTCGCGCTCGCCGAACTCGCGACCATCGCTCCAACAGCCGGCGGCGGCTACGGTTTCGCGCGCCGCGCCTTCGGTCCTTGGGGCGGCTTTCTTTGCGGCATCGCCATCCTGATCGAATATGCGATCGCCCCCGCAGCGATCGCCGTTTTCATCGGCGCTTATTGCAATTCGTTGTTCGGCATCGACGGCTGGGTCGTCTATCTGGCCTTTTATGCTGTGTTTTTAGGCATCCACCTCTATGGCGCGGGCGAAGCCCTTCGTCTGATTTTCGCGATCACGGCGCTCGCCGTCGTGGCGCTGATCGTCTTCCTGGTCGCGATGATCCCGCACTTCAACGCCGACAACCTGTTCGACATTCCGGTAACCGACGCCGCCGGCGCAAGTCCTTTCCTGCCCTTCGGTTACATCGGCATCTGGGCAGCCATTCCCTACGCCATCTGGTTCTTCCTCGCGATCGAGGGCGTTCCGCTCGCGGCGGAAGAAACGAGCGATCCCAAACGCGATCTGCCGCGCGGCTTGATCGGCGGCATCCTCGTTCTGCTCGCGTCTTGCGCCCTCATCCTGCTGTTCGGACCCGGCGGCGCCGGCGCTGACGCTCTGAAATCCTCGGGCAATCCGCTCGTCGAAGCGCTCGAGTCGGCGAAAGTGTACGGAGGCCCGACATGGGTCAGCCGCTTCGTCAACTTCGTCGGCCTTGCCGGTCTGATCGCGAGCTTCTTCTCGATCATCTTCGGCTACTCGCGTCTGGTGTTCGCGATGTCTCGCGCTGGTTATCTGCCGCGAGCGCTGTCGCTGACCAACAGTCGCAAGACGCCGTACGTGGCGCTCATCGTTCCGGGCATCATCGGCTTCCTGCTGTCGCTCAGCGGCCAGGGCGATCTTCTGATCTTGATCGCCGTCTTCGGAGCGACCATTTCCTACGTGATGATGATGGCGGCGCATATCGCGTTGCGCGTGCGGGAACCGGATCTCGAGCGTCCGTATCGAACGCCGGGCGGCATCCTGACCTCCGGCATTGCGCTCGTACTCGCGTGCGTCGCGGTCGTCGCCGGCTTCCTCGTCGACCCGCGCGTCGTGATCGGTGCCGCCGTCGTCTATGCGGTATTCATCGCATACTTCGGACTTTATAGTCGCCATCATCTCGTGGCGGCGGCGCCAGGCGAAGAAGAAATTTTCTAAGCTCTCGAACCTCCAGCAACGGCGAGTGCCACATGAGCTACACCTATTCCATCGGAGGACACCGGTTCAGCTTCGAGAACCTCAAGGTCCTCATGGCGAAAGCCACGCCTGCGCGATCCGGCGATTATCTCGCCGGTGTCGCGGCGGGCGACGACGAGGAACGGGTTGCCGCCCAGATGGCGCTCGCCGATGTCCCGCTCAAGGAATTCCTCGTCGATCATCTCATTCCCTACGAGATCGACGAGGTCACACGTCTGATCATCGACGATCATAATGCCAAGGCGTTCGCGCCCGTTTCGCATTTGACCGTCGGCGCTTTCCGCGACTGGCTGCTTTCGGATGAAGCGACGGAACGTTCCCTCGCCCTGCTCGCACCCGGCCTGACCCCGGAAATGGTCGCGGCTGTCTCGAAAATCTGCCGCGTGCAGGACATGGTTTTGATCGCGCAGAAATGCCGTGTCGTGACCAAGTTCCGCAACACGATCGGCCTCAAAGGACGGCTTTCAACGCGCCTGCAGCCCAATCATCCGACCGACGATCCGACCGGCATCGCGGCGAGCATCGTCGATGGGCTGATGTACGGCAACGGCGACGCTGTCATCGGCATCAATCCCGCGACCGACAGCACCGCCGCAGTCACGACGCTGATCGAGATGCTGCACGAGATCATCCAGCGCTATAACATTCCGACGCAATCGTGCGTCCTCACGCACGTCACGACCAGCATCGCCTGCATCAACAAGGGCGCGCCGGTCGACCTCGTCTTCCAGTCGATCGCAGGCTCGGAAGCAGCCAACGGCAGCTTCGGCATCAATCTCGCGATGCTGAAGGAAGGCTACGAAGCGGCGCAAAGCCTGCAGCGCGGCACGGTCGGCAACAACGCCATGTATTTCGAGACGGGTCAGGGCAGCGCGCTCTCGGCCAACGCCCACCACGGCGTCGATCAGCAAACGCTCGAAGCCCGCGCTTATGCCGTCGCCAGAAAATTCGAGCCGCTGCTCGTCAACACCGTCGTTGGCTTCATCGGCCCCGAATACCTTTACGACGGCCGCCAGATCATTCGCGCCGGACTTGAAGATCACTTCTGCGGCAAGCTCCTCGGCGTGCCGATGGGTTGCGACATCTGCTATACGAACCACGCCGAAGCCGACCAGAACGACATGGACACCTTGCTGACCTTGCTCGGCGTCGCCGGCATCACGTTCATCATGGGCATTCCGGGCTCCGACGACATCATGCTGAATTA
The DNA here is from genome assembly GCF_001006785.1 of Hyphomicrobium sp. GJ21. Taxonomy (NCBI): domain Bacteria; kingdom Pseudomonadati; phylum Pseudomonadota; class Alphaproteobacteria; order Hyphomicrobiales; family Hyphomicrobiaceae; genus Hyphomicrobium; species Hyphomicrobium sp. GJ21. The sequence goes on from NZ_CDHO01000003.1 coordinate 44,617, forward strand.
TCAGACGACGTCGTTTCACGATGCGCTCTATGCCCGCAAGGCGCTCGGATTGAAGCCGTCACCGGAATTCGAAGACTGGCTCTTGAACGTCGGAATTTTCCAGGACGGCGATGCTCTGAAGCTCGCCGACACGCTGCCCAAACCATTCCAGCGCGCACTCGCACATCTCCACTGAGGTCAAGCACGGCCATGTCGGATAAAAAGATGCCGGATGAAAAGAAGCCCGTCGTCGTCACCAATCCCTGGGACAAGCTCCGCCAATATACGCCCGCGCGCATCGCGCTCGGCCGCGCCGGGACGAGCCTGCCGACGAAGCCGCATCTGGAATTTCAGCTTGCCCATGCTCGCGCACGCAACGCCGTCCATCATGAGCTCGACACCGCAGCACTTCAGTCGGCGCTGAAGACGCGCGGCCACGACACATGCCTCATGCACAGCGCCGCCGCCAACCGTCCGATGTATTTGCAGCGCCCTGACATGGGCCGCCGCCTGGATGAGGAGTCACGCGCCGCGCTGACCGACATGGCGCGCGCAGGCAGCGGTTACGACGTCGTCTTCGTGATCGGCGACGGCCTGTCGTCGTTCGCGATCGAAGAGAACGCCGCCCCGTTCCTCGACGTCATCCTGCCGCCCCTCGTCAAGGAAGGCTGGCGGATCGCGCCACTCGTCATCATCCGCGAAGCCCGCGTCGCCGTCGGCGACGAGATCGGACAGCTACTCGGCGCCAAGATGGTCGTTGTTCTGATCGGCGAGCGCCCCGGCCTCAGCTCTCCCGACAGCATGGGTATCTATATGACTTTGAACCCGCGCGTCGGGCTCACCGACGAAGCACGCAACTGCATCTCCAACGTCCGGCGCGAAGGTCTGAACTATGAGGGCGCCGCCCACAAATTGTTCTACCTGATGACCGAAGCGCGCAAGCGCGGCCTCTCCGGCGTGCACCTGAAGGACGAAGCCGAGGCGCATCAAAGCGCAGTTTCAACGTCGAGCAAGAGCTTCCTGATCGAACCGGATTCATCGCCGGGTAGCTGAGCGTGATCGCTTTTCCGCCAACACATCACGCAGCACGACCGCCTGATTGTGCTCGGTATCCTTTGCGCCGTAGAGCAGCGTGACCGGCTCTTTTTTCGCGCGGGCCCGCAATTCATCCAGCTTATCGCCAAGCTCACGCAGTTCGGCCCGATACTTTTCTTGAAATCCAACCCACCGCGCCGGATCGTGGTTGAACCATTTGCGTAGCGCGGTCGACGGTGCGATGTCCTTCATCCAGAGATCGATCTGTGCAGCGTCCTTGCTGAGCCCGCGCGGCCAAACCCGATCCACCAGCACGCGATACCCATCAGATTTCTGCGGCGGTTCGTAAATGCGCTTCAGCTGAACTTGCACCATGACGGCCTCCAGCGTTTTGGCTCGACGCTTACCTAAGCGCCAATTTCACGGCATTGCGAAGCTCCGGAATGACCTCGGCTTCGAACCACGGATTCTTGCGCATCCAGATCGTGCTGCGCCAGCTGGGATGCGGCAACGGAAAGAACTGCGGCGCGTACATTGAAAAATCTCTGACCGTCACCGTGACCGAAGACGCGCCGCGTAACCCGAGATAACGACGGTGCGCATACTGCCCGACCAGCACCGTTAGCTGAACATCGGGCAAATGCCTAAGCAATCGTTCGTGCCAATGGGGCGCGCATTCCGGCCTCGGCGGATTGTCGCCGCCCGACTTGCCGACCCCCGGATAGCAGAACCCCATCGGCAGCAAGGCAATCTTCGCAGCATCGAAAAACATATCGCAGTCGAGCCCCAGCCACTCGCGGAGCCGGTCACCGCTGGCGTCATTCCAAGGCACACCCGTCAGATGCACTTTCCGCCCCGGCGCCTGACCGACGATCAACAGCCGCGCGCCGCTTCCGAGCTGCACGACCGGGCGCGGACCGAGAGGCAACTCCGCCGCGCAGATCCGGCAGGCGCTGACATCGCGCAACGCTTTCGCCAGGGATGCGGAATTTTTTTGCATCGAAACCGGATTTCAAACGCTCGCCGTCAGGCGATCAATCCATTTGCGCCCAAAATCGCAAGCGGGACGAGACTAGTTTGCGCAACCCAGCGCGGCACTTCGAGCCTGCCGGTGCTCCGATGGCGAATTTCCACCCTGAGCCGCCTTGATCTATGATGGCCCGACAATGCTCCGTTGACAGTACGTTCGCATGAAATTATCTGCCGCAGACGCAGGGGCGGCGCATTCGTGTATATCATCACGATCACGACCAGCATTCGAGAAAGCCGACTGAGGACTGCCGATGACCGCGCGCATTTTCAAGCCAGCCAGATCCGCGATGCAGTCTGGCGAAGCTCGCACCAAAGAGTGGGTTTTGGAGTTCGCCCCGGCGACGCCGCGTTCGGCCGACCCGCTCATGGGATGGACGAGCACCCGCGATACGCAAACGCAGGTGCGGCTCGAGTTCGAAACCAAGGAAGAGGCGATCGCCTACGCCGTGCGCGAAGGCCTGAGCTACTCGCTCGCCGAGCCGAAGCCGCGGAAGCCGATCCGCAAATCCTACGCCGACAACTTCCGCTTCGGCCGCACCACGAACTGGACGCACTGAACACCCATCCGTCGCACGGTCGTACGCGTTGATCGGCGGCTTTGATCCGCGCTTCCCGCGCGGCCGAAAATCGGCCGCGCCACAACGCCGCTCGGAAATCACCCGAACAGCGCCACCGCTTTCACCAGCGTATTCCAGACGCCCCACAGGAACGGTATTCCAACGGCGAGCCACGCGAGTAGGACCGCCGGGCTGAAGCCGCCGAAGCCGATGCCATGCGAGCCGTCCGGCAACGTCGCCGTCGAAGCCTTCGTCTTGAGCGCCGCAAGCTGCTCGTCGGTCATCATGTATTTATGATCGACCGGTCGCACGAGCGCATTGGCGATGAGGCCGATGAGCAGGAAGCCGGTCAGGATATAGAGCGTATAGTCGTAGACGGCGGCGCGCGGCACGCCGGCCGCGATTTCCGCGTCGCGAATGTATCCGATGACCAGCGGCCCTAGAATGCCGGCCGCCGACCACGCCGTCAGGATGCGGCCGTGAATTGCGCCGACGAACTGCGTGCCGAAGATGTCGGCGAGATACGCCGGAAGCGTCGCGAAGCCACCACCGTACATGCTGATGATGACGCACAGCGTACCGACGAACAGCGCCACCGATCCCATGTGCGCCAGCGTCGGCGCCAGCACGTAGAGGATCATGCCCAGAATGAAGAAGGAGAAATAGGTGACCTTGCGCCCGAGGATATCGGACAGCGAGGCCCAGGCGAAACGACCGCCGCTATTGAATAGCGACAAGAGGCTGACGAACCCGCCTGCGATGCCGGCGATCACAGCATGCTGCGAGGCGTCGAGGTCGCCGAACTTCAAGTCTGGGCGGCCGATCAGCGATCCGCCGAAGATTTCCTGCAGCATCGGCGACGCCATCGACAGCACGCCGATACCGGCCGACACGTTCATCCACAACGCGACCCAGATCAGCCAGAATTGCGGCGTCTTGTGCGCATCGTTGAGATGCACGTGGCCGGTCGTGATGAGCGCGTGCGTTCGCTCCTTGGATTGCGTCCATCCGTCGGGCTTCCAGCCGTCGGGCGGCACGCGGTAGCCGAAGGCGCCGCACAGCATGAACACCAGATAGATGCAGCCCATCACGGCCATCGCCTGCGCGACGCCTGACGATTGATCGTCCTTGAAATGGTTCATCAGCAGGATGGCCAGCGGCGAACCGATCATCGCGCCGCCACCGAAACCCATGATCGCCATGCCCGTCGCCATGCCGCGGCGGTCAGGAAACCATTTGATCAGCGTTGAGACCGGCGAGATGTAGCCGAGCCCAAGTCCGATGCCGCCGATCACACCGAGGCCAAGCCAGAACAGCCAGAGCTGATGAATATAGACGGCGAGCGCGGCGAGCAGGAAGCCGCCGCCCCAGCAGAGCGCCGCGGACACGCCCGCCCGGCGCGGGCCAGCCCGCTCGAGCCACCCTCCGAATGCCGCGGCCGACAGCCCAAGGAAAACGATCCCGAGTTCGAAGGTCACGAGCAGGCTGCTGACGCGCCAGTCGCACGTCGTCGTGAACAGCTCCTGCATCAGCGACATATCGGGACACGCCACCGGCTTCGAAATGCCGAGCGCCTGCGACAGCGGCAGCCAGAAGACGCTGAGCCCATAGCTCATGCCGATGCAGAGGTGGATCGCAAGGGCGGCGGGCGGCACGAGCCACCGGTTGAAGCCCGCCTGCGCAACAATGCGGCCGCGGTCCAAAAGCCCCGGTGCCTGATCGGACGCCATTACCGTCATGTTCTCTCCCCCACGATGAATCTGTTCTTTTTGGCTTTTTGCCGGTGTTGTCGCACGGGATCTGCGACACAATCAACAGCATTGCCGCACTTGCCGTTCTGAACGATTGATGCCGGCGGTGACTTGCGCTTGGGAGCGGCGGCCATTATCGGTTTTTCGCGACGCTGACGGTGCGTCGCGCCGCCGGTTCGGCTGATAGGGCGAACTTGCGGCACCGCAGCAAAGCGGGATCCCGTAGCTCAGTTGGATAGAGCATCTGCCTTCTAAGCAGAGGGTCGCAGGTTCGAATCCTGCCGGGATCGCCAATAATTGCAGACATTTCTGTAATTGCAGACATTTCTGTCAAGTTCAGTATGCGGATGGAAAAGTGTGAAACAGAGCGAAGTTTCACACTTTCATTTTCTTCGTCTTCTTCAACCCCTTGAATTGATGGACTGTAGGCATCTCGGGCATCTACTTTTGCTCAATTAGGGGCAGCATTTGTCGGCACATTGCGAGATGCAGATAAGACGAAGCCCCGCCTCAAGGCGGGGTTTCGTTTCTGGTTCTGGAATGCTCAATCAGGGGGATTGAAGGGTGGCGCGACGTAATACGTTATTAGTCGTTGGAGCCGGGGCAAGCGCAGAAGCAGGCTTACCGATCGGCCGCGGGCTGGCAGATCAAATTTCAAAAATCCTTCGCTTCGAGGCGGACCGCTTCGGAAGTGCAATTGGAGGGGACGAAGATTTTCGCTACCAGCTCGAACGCCACACTCAACAGGATTTTAAAAGTTTTGCGAAGACCGCTCAAACAATGTCCCCGGGGATTCTGCGCGCCCCTTCTATAGATCAGTTTATCGACAAGCATTCAGATGACGAGCGCGTTGCCATCCTCGGCAAAGCGGCAGTCATTCAAACTATCCTGAAAGCAGAGCGAAATTCCGCTCTCTATGCCGATGAGAGCAAGCGTAAAAGCATTGATAGTGTGGGAGTCCGCGCAACTTGGTACGCTGCTTTTGCCGATCTAATTTGCGCAGACACGAACAAGTCCAAGTTGGACGAAGTCTTTTGCAACGTCACAGTTGTTTGCTTCAACTACGATCGATGCATTGAACAGTTCCTGGCATTCCACCTTAGCGAACTATATAGGATACCGCTCGCGGAAGCACGTGCACGGGTGGCTGGACTGTCGATTTTGCGGCCTTATGGGCTCGTAGCCCCTCTTTACGGCGCAAACGCAATATTCTTTGGCTCAGACTTCCGCAATCACGACATCTTCTATCTCGCGAACAACATCCGGACCTTTACCCAGCAGGAACAGGATCATACTGTGGTCACGCGTATCAGGAAGGCAATCGAAGAGGCCGACACAATCGCCTTTCTCGGATTTTATTATTTGCAACAGAATATGAAGCTTCTATCGCCAGAGAAACCGACGCGAGCCACTCGAATTTACGGAACTGCATTTGAGCGTTCGGGGCACGACGTGATCGAGATCAAAAACCGCATCAGAGGTTATCTCTATAATAAAGGACCTAATCATAAATCCGCACCCGAACTGATGATTGATCAAACCAAGTGCGGTGCTTTGCTTCGGGATCACTCGCTAGGGCTCGATCTGACGTCTTGATTCTCAACACCGAGCGTCAGACGAGTTCAAAAAGTTTAACGCTCGACGATTGACTCGCTAATTGCGGGATTTCTCTGGGCGGTAGGGACCGCTTTGGGCGTTGTCGCTATATTCGGATACCCGATCTTCATAGTCATCGTTTTTCGGGTCAAACGTGAGCACGCCAACAGATTTTAGGATTCGATCTTTCCTTGAAAAGGCTTGGCCATGATCAGCCGATTTCTGAACCGCTAAAATCCACTGCCTTAACGGTAGCATCATACAGTTTCCAGACATCGCAGCACGCACAACCGGGCTCGTGCTCTTCGCACCGAAGTCCAAACTGTTCGGTAGCAAATTGCATAAAGTGCGCCAGGAAATCGGCGCTCGCTCGATCATACTGATCGGATGTATCAGACTCGATTGTCACCATCTCTATCTCCATGAGAACGAAGAAGCTGAAAATACCTGCGCGGGCGCCATTGAAGCGAAATGCATTTGCAATGCATCCCAAAAAATTGTTTCACATAGGCAAGCGGGTAATTAGTGATTTGAACACGTTAGAACGCACAGAATAGCGATCCAAAATTGCGAAAACATAATTGATTTTGTTCAAGATAGCCTAGTCTTCCAAGCAGAGGGTCGCAGGTTCGAATCCTGCCGGGATCGCCAGCGGCGCGCTGCTTCGAGTGTCCGATGAGGTTTTGCTACCCCAGCCCGAGGAACCGCTTGATGCGGTGGCGCGGCGAAACATCGACTCGCCGCAGCTTTGCGCCAAGGCCTGGAACGTACCGCTCGCGATCGCGCGTGACCGCCTGCATATAAATGTCCGCGAAGAATGCCCGCTCCTTGCGCTTCTCGAGTTCAATCCTGCCGAGCATCGACGGCTGATAGGAATTGTCGGTGAAGATCGGCGGGATCTGATCTGTCGCGATCAGAAACATCAGCTTCGTTCGAACGCATTTCTGGCAACGCCCGCAATTGACGGGCCGCGATTTGCTATCGGTGCAAAATGAAATCGAATCGCACGCCATCTTGTTTGCAGCGATGGCCTCGATCTTTTCCGTTCTCGAAAAGTCGCTCGTAACGGTTTTGAGAGACCAGTCGGAACCCGCGAAATATCTGTTCGTGACGTGGTTCGTCCCCCACGGCCACGACATCATGTCTTGCTCCCAGGTGTAGTCGGCCGCGATCTGTGCCGTTCCGAAAACATCAGAGAGCAAGCTCGCGCAGCCTGCGAGCGTGAAGCCATGCAAGAGGGTTGCTTTGCCGTATTGCGCGACGTCGCTCTTGATCGTCACACGCTCGATTCCGAAATGCTTCAGAAGCGGCTCGGTCTTTTTGACGAGCGCAAGAAAATTGCGGTCATTGTCCGGCTTGTAGTCCATTCCGTGAATCGTCAAAGCGCGCGACGGAAGATCTTCTTTTGGCGACGCCATCAAATGAAAAGTTGAATCGACGCCGCCCGAATAAAACGCGAGCACACTCCGCTTGCCGCGCTGCGGCGCTACGACCTTCGATGCGTGGATTTTGACGGGCTGCAATACACCCGGACTCCACATGGACCAGACGCGGGCGAGCTTTTCTCCATTAGCGATGACGACAGGATCGACCGGGCCATCGATCTCGATATCGCGCCCCGTCAGCATCGCGGTCGGCAGCGTATGCCAAACCGCGAAACTGTAATCGGCAAGCTGCGGCAGTTCCAACCCTTCGACTTGGTAGCTTATCGTCCGGCTCCGGTCCGACAGCTTGATCTAGTTCCCGTTCTGCTCAACCTTCCACATTGCAATTGCCTTTTCCCGTCAATTCCAATTACGGCTGCACAAATGGCAGAAGAGCGTCAGGACAATCGGGCTTCTTGCGCCAATGCTCAAGCGCCGTACTGACGGATATTCATAAATGGCAGTTCAGGTCTGGCGCACCTCCAGCAATCGGTGCGCCGCAGTGGAACGCGCAGCCACCTTCAAACCCGGCGCGACCGGCGGCTGAATCGTCTTAGAATTGTAGCTGCCGGGACACGTTACGCGCGCGCGCGTTCAACCGCGATCTGCGCGACCACGTCATCGAAGCACTCGGCAACGGCTTTCTGGGCGTTCGCGACGTAGTTTCGGCAGCGGGCCTGGTCCGTGTCGCTCCAGGTTGCGGCGGCGAACAGACTATCGAGGCGTGTCGTCGACTTCAAAGTTTCCAAGTCGATGAGCTTGTGCGAGAGCTGCGCGTCATCCAGCAAGCTTTCCACTTTGTGCGTGATCGATCGCACCGCCAGAAAAGGGACACCTAGTCTCATGGCGAGACACGCGCCGTGGAATCGTCCGGAGACGATGAATTTCGTGCCGCCTGCAATGGCGCGAAGAAATGCGTCCGCGGAGCCGACGGCGCATCCGAAACGATCCGCCGTGAAATTTCCAGGCAGCACATTTCCAATTTTGTGCCGCACCTCGTATTTCACGATCCGCATAAAAGCTTTTTTGCTCGAAAAGATCGGCACCTGCGGACGTGTTCTCATCGGCAGAAACGCGGCGTGCGTGCGACGCGCGAATGCATGAAGCAGCTTATTGACCGAGCCGAGCGTGGAGTCCGTGACGATGACTTTCTCGCCTGCGTGCCACTTGATGTCTTTTGGCGTTTCGATCGCGAGCGTGACATCGGGACAAAGCTTCGCCGTCGCGCCGTATGACTTCGCCCTCTCGAGACTTCTCGGCTCCCGGCAGAACACGCCGGTCAAAGCGGGAAAGCCTTGAATGACGTCCTCGTCGCATTCGTCCATGACGGTATTCACGAGAAAACAGGGAATGCCGAGGTCTCGTGCGCGCCGGGCGAATTGGGATATCAAAAGCGCCTTTGGACTCCGAACGTGCAGCGCGCCTTCACCGTTGATGACGACCCCGTCGATTGTACGCAGACGCGCAACGTCGAATTCGGAGCGAACCGGACCGACAACGGCGGCATCGACGCCCCGAATGGCCAACTCGCGAGCGATGGCTTCCATGACCAGCGTGCTGCCATGGTGACCACCCGCACGCGTGTCGCCCATCACTAAAATCTTGGGACGCCGGCCGCCCACAAAAGATGTTCTTTCTGTAAGCATATCTGGCAAAACCCGACGGCGGCGATGAAGCATCCGTGCCCGTTCTACGTGACGGTGTGCACCTTGCCAACCGCGACGACGCAATCGCCAACAACGAATTGCCAGATTACAGAGGCCGCACCGTTATTTGAGTACTTGCGCACTTAAGTACTTGAGTACGCGAGCCCTCGACGAAGCACACAAAAAATCTGTTTCTGAAAAACTGCTCTACTCTTTGCGAAGCGAGAAGATGTAGCCGGCCAGATCGCGAATCTCCAATCGCGTGAGACTGAGATTGGGCATCGGCGGGTGCGGCTCGGTCAGCCATGTCGTCAGATGATCGAGCGTCTGGTTCGGGCGGTTGGCGATGCCTGAAAAGCTCGGCACGTCAGCCTGGACGGGACGATCCGATGCTTGCCCAATCAAGTGGCAAGTCGTGCACAGCGTTTTCGCCAGCCGCGCGCCGTTCTCGATATCGGGCTTTGTGGACTCGAGTCTTCCCGGCTCATCACGGATGACCGGACCTTGCGGTTCCACTTGCGCGACAGCTGCTGGCATTTGTGCTGCGAATACCGATGCGGCAGCAAACAGGCAAGCAACCGTTCGCGTTGCAATTGGAAATGCGCCCGCCATATTTTCCTCCCGCCGCTGTTCAAGATCAAAACGCTTCTAGGGTGCGCGCGATATGCTGCAATTGATCGAGCGCAAACGCTTTCGAGGGAGATGACATGGGATTCAATCTTCGCGCCGATCGGGTAGCGCTGCTCGCGAGCCTGTTGTTCTGGCTCGGCGGCGGCACGGCCGTTGCTGCGCCGGACACGCCGCAAATCGATGGCGCGGCGATCCTCGAAAAGAACTGCGCCCGCTGCCACGCAATCGGCATGACGGGCGATAGTACGCATAAGGAAGCGCCGCCGTTCCGCGAGATTGTCATGCGCTACCCGCCCGAGAACCTCGAAGAGTCCCTCGCCGAGGGCATTGTCTCCGGCCACGCGGATATGCCGGAATTCACGTTCTCATCGGAAGAAGTCAGCGCGATCGTCGGCTATTTGAATGATCTCAAGGCTCAGGTCACCGGCAAGTGAGGGTTGACCGCCAGAGCGCCTGAAGCACGCGCTCAATTGAGCGAAAGACTTGGTCGGGGCGACATGATTCGAACACGCGACCCTCTGCTCCCAAAGCAGATGCTCTACCAGGCTGAGCTACGCCCCGACAAAAGACGGGGCTTAGTAGCATGTTCGCCCGCGCGAACAAATGGACATTTGCAGAACGAATAGCCGCGCCCCGGAAGGTGATCGACGCTCGGCCCGGGGCGCAAGCAGTCTCAAGCGGTCGCAGGCGGCCGCGCCGGCCGGAAGTGTCGATCCCGTGCCACGCCCGTCCGACGGATTGGCATCCGTGGCGACAGTTGCCTTTGCCAAAGCCCCCCTGAAATAGTAGCGAGTTGGTGAAGCTCGGCCGCCCCGTCTGGCGGTACCGTATTGTCCTGTTCCCGTTGGCGTTGCTCGCGAGTGCGTATCGTGAATTTCGTGCGTTCCGTATTGCCGAATGCGTATGCCGCCAAGGCACGAGGCATCGTGCTCAGCGCAATCGCCCTCAGTGCGTTTTACGTTTATTATCTCGCCGTAGACGCGGACGACGCTATCCCACCGGCCGCAGCCGAAGCCATGCCGATGCCCCCTGTCGTTCGGGCATCTTCGATCACATCTCCGATTTATATCATCCCCGACGCTTCGGCGCAGGAAACGCCACGACCGGCAGCGCCGCCGCGCGCCGAGCTCGCACGCGACTTGCAGATCGCTCTGGCGAAGGCGCACTGTTATGACGGCCCAGTTTCGGGACGCTGGAGCGCCGCCTCCCAGACGGGCATGAGCGCATTCCTGAGCGTCGCGAATGCTCACATGTCCGTCGACGATCCCGATGAAGCGCTTTTGGCGCTCGTCTCGTCGAATGCGGACGTAACATGCTCGACTCTCCCGACGCGCGTCGCCGATGCGAGCAATACAAATGCGGCCGCGGCCTACGATCGAAGCCCCCTGCAAACGAAAGTCGCGATTGCAACCGACGCGCCCATCCCTTCACCGGCAGGCTCTGTCTCTACAGTTCCGGGCGACGAGCGATCGATGCTGGATCACCCTTGGGCACAACCGGAAATGCTCGTGCCCACCGCCGCCGCTGGGATAACGCCCCCTGCGCCCGCCGTGAGCCCGATCTTGACGAGCAGCACTCGCCCGGCAGGTCGCGAGGCAATCCAGGGCGTACAAGATCCGAAGGCCGGCGTCGCCGCGGAGCCTCAGCCAGTCGTGACTGTGACGAAGGTCAGCACCGCCGCGAGCGAGCAATCCCGATTGCGCTTCGAAGGTGGCAGCGTCATCGCCGACGATAAGCCGGAACTTACGCCCGTACCGCGTGCGGACCTGAGCCAGCCCGCGGCCGTCAACGACGCGACGGCGGCAGGTGCGCCGGCAAAAGTCACCCAGCGCAAGAAGACTGCGAAGCGCCGGGTAGCACGTCCTGATGACTCGGGCTTCGGCGTGAGCTTGGATTCAATCCAGCGTTCGCTGACGTCGCTGTTCAACTGACGCGACCGAAACACCCTGACATCCGCAAACCGACGGCTATCGCTTTGCGCCCTTGAATAGCGGATAGATGACCTTGTCGCCGGGCTTGATGCCAAGTCGCGCGGCAGTCCCGGCCTGCAACTCCAGCACAGCCGCCACCGCAACCCTCGACGAGATGACCCGGTCCGAAAGCGGCTCGGCACGCTCCTCGATGCGCGCGATGGTGCCATTCGCGCGGATAAACACCATGTCGAGCGAGATGTAGGTGTTGTGCATCCACATCGAGATTTCGCGCTCAACGCCATACGGGAAGAGCATACCTTCGCTCTCGCCGATGCTCGTGCGGTACATCAGACCGAGACGCTTCTCCTGCTCGCTGGAGGCGACCTCAATATCGAAGGCGTGGCCTTGCCCGCCCGCAGCCGGCTCGATCGTCAGCTTGTCCCGGCGCATCTTGGCGTAGGCCGGCGCGACGAACTCAAGAAGCCCCGCTTCCCGGAGTGCAGGAAGGCTCGCTCCTGCAAAAGCGAAAAGGGCCACGCAGATGGCGGCCCTTTTCGTAAAACTCGCTGACACGATCGTCATGAATCCCGCGTTTAGTTCCGCGACGGCAGTCCTGTCGACACGCCATCCGGGCGAAGCTCTGCAGCCATGCAGCCCTTCGAACCGTAGCCCCAGCGGACCTGAACGATCTGACCGGGACGAAGCTCGGTGAAGCCGAAGCGCCGCAACGTCTCCATATGGCAGAAGATATCAGGCGTGCCCTCGCCGCGTGTCAAGAAGCCGAAGCCCCGGACGCGGTTGAACCACTTCACGTAAGCCCGTTCCCAATCGCTTTCAGGCTGCACGATGACGTGCGTGCGCTGCGGAAGCTGAGAGGGGTGAATGGCCGTGCTTTCATCCATGCTGAGAATGCGGAAAGCCTGCATTCCCTTTGAACGGCGCAGAACTTCGCAATGAACGCGAGCGCCTTCATAAGCGGTCTGGAAACCGCCTGCGCGCAGACACGTCACGTGCAGAAGAATATCCGGCAGTCCGTTGTCCGGGACGATGAAACCGTATCCCTTGGAAGCGTCGAACCATTTTATCATTCCAGCGACCTCGAAAACCTCGATCGCCGCGTCGTCCATCACTTCCGGTCCGGCCGAAACCGGTTGTAGATCATCCAGAAGACCGGGACGCTTTGTATCCCCCATCACTTGATACCCCGCATACTGTGCGTCAAACGATTATGACAGCTCGCGTCCGAAGCTTCGGCGATCGGTTCTGGAAGAGCCCTCTTCAGAATCGAACGCCACCGCATCATCGCGAAGCGGGACGAAACATAACACCGGCTCTGCGCAGGGCCAGCGGCATTTTTTTAGCCCGCCTCTTGACGCTTGTTTCCCCTGATTCAATCCACATTCGATTGCGTACCTTAAGCATATGATCGGACAGCGAGAAAATCGAATTCCGATTCATCCCCAGTTTCGCACGAGCGCATGTTTGCGCTGCAAAGCCATCCACACCACCACATTCGTCAAGTGCGCACGAAGTGTGTTTTCACTGATTCGATTTTTACGCACGAATAGCGATGCTTTTGAACGCTTGCTCGCGATGCGCCGGCCGATTTTTCCAAAGGTCTTGCACAGGCGGCAAAAAATGACACTGACATCATCCGGACACGCAATGCGCGATTCGAAGTCGAGTGTGGCAATGCTGCCGCTCACGGCGTGGCGCTCGATGGCAAACCTCGACGGCACCGTCTAAATTCGCAATCCCAGACGCAACATCCGTGCGACGCTTCACACACGGTGTCCGCTTTGTCTGCCTGGTTCGGAGGGTTTCAGTGTTGGTTCGCGCGAGATGCATAACGAAATCGTGGCGACTCACGAACGTAACGAGCAACGCTCTGGACGATGATCACAGCGCGGATGCTTTCGGCATGGGCCCATTATGACGGTCGCGCCTAAAACATCCCGGCAGGTCGCCATCGTCGGCGCCGGGCCAGCCGGACTTTTCGCAGCCGAGATCATCGCCGCGCGCGGACACCACGTCACCGTGTACGAACGGATGGCGTCGCCAGCGCGAAAATTCCTGCTCGCCGGGCGCGGCGGCTTGAACCTCACGCACAGCGAGGACATCGCCGCCTTCCTCGACCGCTATGGCGACGATGCGAGTAATGTGCGCGCGGCCGTGGAACGCTTCCCTCCCGAAAAGCTGATCGCATGGGCGAACGGCCTCGGCGCAGAGACGTTCGTCGGCAGCAGCGGCAGAGTCTTTCCCCGCGCGATGAAGGCGTCACCCTTGCTTCGCGCGTGGCTCCGCCGTCTCGCTGACCTCGGCGTGACGATCAAGACCCGGCATCGCTGGACGGGCTTCACGCTGTCGCGCGGTCTGCAATTCGAACTCGCAGACAAATCGCAGATCGAAATCGACGCCGACGCAGTTTTGCTTGCACTCGGCGGCGCGAGTTGGCCGAAACTCGGCTCCGACGGATCGTGGGTCGAACCCTTCAAACAGGCCGGAATTGACGTGACGCCGCTCGCGCCCGCCAACTGCGGTGTCCTTGTTCCGTGGTCTGAGATCTTCCGCACGCGCTTCGAAGGCTCTGCCCTGAAGCGCATCGCGCTGACGATCGACGGCACGACCCGGCGCGGCGAGGCGATCGTCACGCGCGACGGTCTCGAAGGCGGAGCCGTCTATGCCCTCGGCCCCTATATACGTGCAGCCCTCGGCAGAGATCAGACAGCAACGGTGCTCGTCGACCTCAAGCCGGACATGACGCATGCCGACCTCGTCGCGCGCCTCGCTCGGCCGCGCGGCAAGGACACCATGACGAATTTCCTCCGCAAGGCCGTCCATCTCGACGCCGCCGCCGCTGGTCTGCTGCGCGAGGCCGGATTGCCGGACGGGGCGGACGCGCTCGCGACGCGGATCAAGGCCGTTCCAATCCAGACGACGGGTCTCGCCCAGATCGAGCGCGCGATCTCAACGGCGGGCGGAGTTGCATGGCAATCTCTGACCGGCGGACTGATGCTCTCGACGCGGCCGGGCGTTTTCCTCGCAGGAGAGATGCTGGACTGGGAAGCGCCAACGGGCGGCTATTTGCTGCAGGCGACGTTCGCAACATCAGCCGTCGCCGCAAATAGTTTGCTCGATTGGCTGCTCGCGCAGGATTAACCCATCCTCAAATCGCCTCTCCGAACACGCCCATGCTCCGGCGTTGGCAAAATGGAAAACGACAATAAGCGCCGATCGCAGAAATAATATCCTATTCACGCTGAGTTATATGGCTTCTCATGGGAAAAATATTCCCATATGGTGGGTTCAACCGGAGGCTCTATATGACTTTGTTCGAAGCAACCCCGTCCCCCGCTAGCGGAGGGGCGAGCGACGCTCATGCCGCGACGCAGCAGGCGACGGCTGCCGACCTCGATCGGGCCTTGGGTGACCTGCCGACGCTCGGCGAGCGGATCAAAGCCATTCGCGCCGCCATCGACGGCACGATCGCGTTCTCGACCAGCCTCGGCATCGAAGATCAGGCGATCACCCACGCCATCGCCGAGACCGGTGCCGACATCGACATTTTCACCCTCGATACCGGACGCCACTTCCCGGAAACGCTCGACACGCTGTTCGATACCGAAGGCAAATACGGCCTGCGCATTCGCGTCATGTATCCCGACGCAGCGGAAGTCGAAGACCTGGTTGCCAACGACGGCATCTACGGCTTCCGATACTCGATCGATGCACGCAAGGCGTGCTGCGAGGTGCGTAAGGTGCGTCCGCTCAACCGCGCACTGAACGGCGCGGCAGCCTGGGTCACGGGACTTCGACGCGAGCAATCGCAAGGCCGCGCACACGTGCACTTCGCGACCTATGATCCGGCGCAGAAACTCATCAAGCTCAATCCGATCGCCGACTGGTCGCTCGCGACGCTCGAGGATTACGTCGCGACGAACAAGATTCCCGTCAACGCGCTGCACGCGAAAGGCTTCCCGTCCATCGGCTGCCAGCCCTGCACGCGCGCCATCAAGCCGGGCGAGGATATTCGTGCCGGTCGCTGGTGGTGGGAAAGCGAAGACAAGAAAGAATGCGGACTTCACACGCAGCGTGAAGATCCGGGATTTGAAGAAAAGGACCACGCCGCATGACGGCCTCACCCTCCCATCTCGATCTCCTCGAAGCGGAGAGCATCCATATTTTCCGCGAGGCTGCGGCCCAGTTCCGCAAGCCCGTGCTGATGTATTCGATCGGCAAGGACTCGACCGTTCTGCTGCATCTCGCGCGCAAGGCGTTCCATCCGCAGAAGCTGCCGTTTCCGCTGCTGCACGTCGACACGACGTGGAAGTTCCGCGACATGATTAAATTTCGCGACCAGCAGGCGAAGGAGCTCGGTCTCGATCTCATCGTCCACACCAATGAGGACGGCATCAAGCGCGGCATCAATCCGATCGATCATGCGCCGTCCATTCATACCGACGTTCTGAAAACGCAGGCGCTGAAGCAGGCGCTCGACAAATACGGGTTCGACGCAGCATTCGGCGGCGCCCGCCGCGACGAGGAAGCGAGCCGCGCGAAGGAACGCGTCTTCTCGTTCCGTGCGAGCGGCCATCGCTGGGACCCGCGCCGCCAGCGTCCGGAGATGTGGAATCTGCTGAATGGCCGCCTCGGCACAGGCGAAACGGTTCGCGTGTTTCCGATGTCGAATTGGACGGAAAAAGACGTCTGGCGCTACATCCTGCGCGAGAAGCTCGATGTCGTGCCGCTCTATTTCGCAGCCGAACGCCGGACCATCGTCCGCAACGGGCAGATATTGATGCAGGACGATGACCGCCTGCAGCCGCGCCCCGGCGAGAAAGTCGAAACGCGCAGGATCCGCTTCCGCACGCTCGGCTGTTATCCGCTGACGGCCGCCGTTGAGTCCGACGCCGATACGATCGAAGCCGTCGTCGCCGAGACCATCAACGCGCAAACCTCCGAACGCCAGGGCCGCTTGATCGACCACGATCAGGCCGGCGCAATGGAAAAGAAAAAGCAGGAAGGCTATTTCTGATGTCCATCCACGCTCTCAAAACCAATCCTGGCCTGCAGACGCCTGCGCGTGCGCAAGACGTGCCGAACCTCGTTCGCGAGCTCGGCGGCATCACGCATCTTCTGACCTGCGGTTCCGTTGACGACGGCAAGTCGACGCTGATCGGGCGCCTGCTCTGGGATGCCTCCGATCTTTATGAAGATCAGCGCGAGAACGTCCGCCGCTCGGGACGCAAGGCCGCCGGTACCGATCTTCCCGACTTCTCGATGTTGCTCGACGGTCTGGTGGCCGAACGCGAGCAAGGCATTACCATCGATATCGCCTGGAAGTATTTCGATACCGATACGCGCCGCTTCGTCATCATCGACTCGCCAGGCCACGAGCAGTACACGCGCAACATGGCGTCGGGCGCGTCCCACGCGGACGTTGCGATTGTGCTCGTTGACGCGCGGTCGGGCGTCAAGAAGCAGACCAAACGTCATACGGCGATCCTCGACCTCGTCGGCGTCAAACACGTCATTCTCGCCGTCAACAAGATGGATCTCGTCGGCTGGTCGGAAGACGTGTTCCGCAAGATCGAAGACGATTTCCGCACGCTGTGCTGGAAGTTCAATTTCTGGGATTCGACCGCGATCCCTCTCTCGGCCGTTTTCGGCGACAACGTTTCGGCGCCCTCCACCAACATGAGCTGGTATTCGGGGCCGACGCTCATTCAGCATCTCGAGAAAGTGCCGAGCCGGGTCAACGAGGCGGGCTCCGTCTTCCGCTTTCCCGTACAGATGGTGCTTCGCGACGGTCAGGATTTCCGCGGCCTCGCAGGCACGGTCGCCTCCGGCACGGTGAGAGTTGGCGATACCGTCACCGACGCACTCAGCAACGCCAGCGGTAAGGTCGTCCGCATCGCGACGTTCGATCGCGATCTGCAAAGCGCGTCCGCTGGCGAAGCGGTTTCGCTGCAGCTCGATGTCGATATCGACGTCTCGCGCGGCGCCGTGCTTTCCGCGCCGGAGATGCGCCCCGTCGCGGCGCAAACGCTCGAAGCGCGGTTCGTCTGGCTTTCGGAAGACGCGTTCAGTCCGACAGCCGGTTATCTCGTTCGCACGGCGACCGACTTGATTCCGGTTTCCAACATCGAGATCAAAGCCCTGCTCGATCTCGAAACGATGGCATCGCGCCCAGCGCGCGCGTGCTCGGCGAACGATATCGCCATCGCCAAAATCTCGCTCGGCCGTGGCGCGGCGATCGATGTTTTTTCGGAAACGCCGGAAACCGGCCAGCTTCTGCTGGTCGATTCCGTATCGGGCGCAACGGTCGCCGGCGGCATCGCGACGTCCGTCGATGCCAAGGCCGAAACTCCCTCCGAAGGTCACTTCGTTCTAAAGCGCGATATGCTCGCCAACGGCTTGAACCGCGATCTCTCGATGAGTTCGAAGGATCGTGAAGAGTTCATGCGCCGCGCAAACGAGGTCGCGATCATTCTGCGTTCGGCTGGCGTTTCAGTCGCCATCGAGCCGCCTCCGCCGCTGGACGACGGCCTCGATCCGGGACTCTGATCTTCACTCGTAGCGCATCAAGGAACGCGAGACAGCTTCCACCACACCGACACTAAAACAGCGAGGATTCTGCAATTGCAGACCTCGCTATTCTCGCGTACCTCAATCTCTCGCTTTTTTTTCGGACCAAAATGCCTGACGTCGATCCCCAAACACTTTGGCCGATGATCATCTCCGGCGGCTTCGTCGTCGGATTTCTCGTTGGGTTGACCGGCGTCGGCGCCGGCTCGCTGATGACTCCGTTTTTGATCACGAAGATCGGAATCTCTCCGGCGCTTGCCGTCGGCACCGATCTGCTGTTCGCATCGATCACGAAAGCGTCCGCTGCCTGGCCGCACCACAACTTCGGCAACGTCAATTGGCGGCTCGTCGCCTGGCTCGCGACAGGCAGCGTGCCGGGCTCGTTGGCTATGCTGGGCATTTTGCACGTGCTCGACCCCGATACCGCGCGCCTCGCGGCGCTCATCAAGCACGCTCTGATCGCCGCTCTCGTGATCAGCTCCCTCGCGATCATTTTTTATCCGCTCATCACGCGGCGCGGCGCGCAGGTCGTCGAACCGACCGACGTTCCGGTTCGCCATCTCTCCACGCTTCTGCTCGGTCTCTGCCTCGGCTCGGTCGTGACGCTGACGTCCGTCGGCGCCGGCGCGATTGGCGTCGTCATCCTGACACTGCTCTATCCGACGCTCAGAACGCGCCGCTTGATCGGCACCGACATCGTGCACGCCGTGCCGCTGACGCTGGTCTCGGGCCTCGGCCACATGTCGATCGGCAACACGAGCTTTGAATTGCTCGGGCTGCTGCTCGTCGGCTCGATTCCAGGCATCGCCATCGGATCGCGCCTGACGGGCCGCTTGCCGGACTGGCTGCTGCGCCTGTTCCTGGCGACGATCCTCTGCTTCGCAGCTTATCAGCTCGCGCAAAAGCTCTAGCCGACGCCCCCGGCCGTGTTCAGCCGGGAACCTGAAGCTGCATCGTGCGATTGCCGCGTTTGACCGCGACCTGCCACATGCGCTGCCGTTCAGCGACGGCATGTTCGGCATCGATCACGTTCGCAATCTTCTTGCCGCCAATCGACACGATGATGTCACCCGGCTGAAATCCGAGACTTTGCGCAACCGATCCATTGCGCACCGACGTGATCACCACGCCCTCGGTCTCATCGATGCTCAGTTCATCGGCAACCGACGGCAGGATGTTCGAAACCCGAGCGCCGTCGAGCGGATTGTTGCCCGACAGATTGCGCGCGTCGTCTTTTTCCGGCTTTGGAGCGACGACCAGAGGCAATGAAATATCGATCGGCTGGTTCTTGCGAATAACGCTCAGATGCGCCGTCTGACCGATGCCCTTGGTCGCAAGACGATAATAGACCGCGCGCGCATCGGCGACTTCGACGCCGTCGACATTCGTGATCACGTCGCCTTCGCGCAACCCCGCATCCGCTGCCGGACCTTTGTTGTAGAGCCTTGTCACCACCGCGCCCGCAACGCGATTGAGACCGAGCCCTTCCGCAAAATCATGCGACATCGCTTCGAGCTTCGCACCGATCCACGGCCGCTCGACCTTGCGTCCGTTGGCGGCGCTTTCGGCATAGACGCGAACGAGGTTCGACGGAATGGCGAAGCCGATGCCAACTGATCCGCCCGACTGCGAATAGATCATCGTGTTGATGCCGACGAGACGGCCGTTCATGTCGACGAGCGCGCCGCCGGAGTTGCCAGGATTGATCGCGGCATCCGTCTGGATGAAAACTTGACTGTCCGACTCAGCCATTTCAGATCGCGACAGCGCGGACACGATACCGCTCGTAACAGTCTGGCCGACGCCGAACGGATTGCCGATCGCGAGCACGAGATCGCCGACATCGAGCCGGTCTGAATCGTCGAACTGCAGATACGGAAACTTGCCATCGCCGCCTTCGATCTTCAGGACGGCGATATCGGCTTTCTCATCCTTGCTGATGACTTTCGCATCGTACTCGCGACGGTCCGACAGCGCGACGCGGATTTCCGTTTCGCCGCGCCCCCTGACGACGTGATTGTTCGTAACAACGAGGCCGTCCGGATTGACGATGACGCCGGAGCCGAGCGAACTCATGACGCGTTCCGTCGGCTGACCGAAAGCATCGCCGAAGAAACGGCGAAACCACGGATCGTTCGCGAAGGGCGAAGCGATCGTTTGCACGTGGGTTCGGACGTAGACGTTGACGACGGCAGGCGCAGCCGTACGGACGATCGGCGCGTAAGAAAACTGGATCGCCTCGCGCGACGGCGGCGCGACTTTCTCCTGCGCCAACGCGGAGCTCGGAGGTGTCTTCGGCGCAAGCGCGAATACGCCGGCGACCGCCGCAAGCCCGATCATCACGACCCGTTTTTTCATTGTCATCCGAATGCTCCACATGAGCGCGATTGCAGGTGCCGGCCGGACAGTCCGTCGGTGGCCAGACTCGTATGGCAGAGGAATATGTAGGGTTCGCGCCTCAGATCAACCTAAGGTCTCGTAATGATCGGACGGCAGCCGTCACGGCGTCGTCGGCGCTCCGGAGGTTCAATCCAAGGTCCCTGCGAACCCTTGCATTTGTGTAATCTTTCTCAGCCCCAAGCTCCGGGAGGATCGTCCGCAACCTCTTGTCGAACACGGCAAGCGCGCGAACCGCGGCATCGGGGAGTTCAAACTTCGGCACCTTGCCGCGCAGATCCGGCAGCTCGCGCGCGAGGACCTGGCCAAGCTCATAAAGGCGCAACTGGCCCTCACCGATCAGATAGCGTTTTCCCGCCGCCTCGGGCCGAAGCGCCGCTTCCGCATGCGCCGCCGCGACGTCGCGAACGTCGGTGACGGGAAAGCGAATACGCGGCGCCGCCGGATAAAGCCCGCGCGCCATCAAGCGGAACAGCTCATGCGACGTCGACAGATCATCGTCGAGCGCCGGACCTTGCACGAATGCAGGATTGATGACCGCCAGCTCCGGCGCGCTCGCGGTTTCCTTGACGAACTGCCACGCCGCCTTCTCCGCGATCGTCTTCGACTTGATGTAGGGCGTCAGCCCAGAACGCGTTTCGTCGGTGAAGTCATCTTCGGAATAGATGTGCTCCGGCCGCAGGCCGCTTCCGTAAAAAATCGCGACGGATGAAGACGTCAGCACCACGCGCTTCACTTGCGCGCGCGTCGCCGCTTTGAGAACGCGGAGCGTGCCCTCGCGCGCCGGGCGGATCACATCATCCGCATTATCAGGCTGCGCGATCGGAAACGGCGACGCCGTATGCACGACGATGCCCGCGCCCGCGACGGCTTCATCCCAGCCCGCATCGCGCTCGAGATCGGCGACAGCGAAGGAAAGTCGCGATGGATCACAGCCGGGCCGCGTCATCGCCCGGCGCACCGTATCCGCCTTGTCCAGCGTGCGAACCGTGCCGCGCACCGGATAACCGCGCTTCAGGAATTCGCCGATGACATACTTGGCAACGAGGCCTGACGCGCCCGTCACGACGACCAGAGGTTCCGTTGGCATTGTGTCCCCACGGATGGCGGCGGCCGCAGAGCCGGCGGCCTCTGCAGGCATAATCCGTCAGAAGGCGACAGCAAGGCAATGCATTGAGCGGCGCGCGCAAACAAAAAACCCGGCGTTGCGCGCCGGGGTTTTCAGAATTCTCGAAGTCGCCGCTTGGCGATCAGTTGGAGTCAGCCTGCTCTGCAAGCTGAGCTGCGTGCCGGGCTTTGTCTTCGGCACCCTTCACACTCTCGTCGCGATCGACGAGTTCGATGACGGCGCGAGGCGACGCGTCGCCATAACGGAAGCCGGCTTTGAGCACGCGCGTATAGCCGCCGTTGCGATCCTTGTAGCGGGCCGCGAGCACGTCGAAGAGCTTCTTGACCTGATCTTCGTCGCGAAGGCGCGCAGCCGCGAGACGGCGCGAGTTCAGGTCGCCGCGCTTGGCGAGCGTGATATACTTATCGACAACGCGCTTCAGGTCCTTCGCCTTCGGCAGCGTCGTGATGATCTGTTCGTGCTTGATGAGGGCAGCAGCAAGGTTCGAGAACATTGCCTGGCGGTGCCCGACGTGACGGCCGAAACGGCGGCCGAGTTTCTTGTGTCGCATCTTATCTTCATCCTTACATTGTGAGATTGACCGTCAGCTTGGCTGCCCGGTTTGAGCGCGGGAGTTTCTATGGCCTCACCTTCGCCCTTCGCTCCTTCTCCCCGTTTACGAGGAGAAGGTTGGGATGAGGGGCGGCAACAATCGCCGGAGCGCGTTTCTGCCCCTCACCCTAACCCTCTCCCCGCGAGCGGGGAGAGGGGATATCGTTCTCAGTACTGGTCTTCGAAGCGCTTCGCCAGCTCGTCGATGTTGTCCGGCGGCCAGTTCGGCACTTCCATACCAAGATGCAGACCCATCGTGGCCAGCACTTCCTTGATCTCGTTGAGCGACTTGCGCCCGAAGTTCGGCGTGCGCAGCATCTCGGCTTCCGTCTTCTGGATCAGGTCGCCGATGTAGACGATGTTGTCGTTCTTCAGGCAGTTCGCGGAACGCACCGAAAGCTCGAGCTCGTCGACCTTCTTGAGAAGCGCGGCGTTGAACGCCAGCTCCGGATGACGCTGCTCTTCCTGTGCCTTCTTCGGCTCCTCGAAGTTGATGAAGACCGCAAGCTGATCCTGCAGAATGCGAGCGGCAAGCGCGACGGCATCCTCGGGACGAACCGAGCCGTCCGTCTCGACGACCATCGTCAGCTTGTCGTAGTCGAGGATCTGGCCTTCGCGCGTGTTCTCGACCTTGTACGAAACCTTCTTCACCGGCGAATAGAGGCTGTCGACCGGGATCAGGCCGATCGGCGCGTCTTCCGGACGGTTGCGGTCGGAGGCAACGTAGCCCTTGCCCATGTCGGCCGTGAATTCCATACGGATCGATGCGCCCTGGTCGAGGTGGCAGATCACGTGATCCGGATTCAGGACTTCGACTTCGGAGGACGCTTCGATGTCGCCCGCGGTGACGGGGCCGGCGCCTTCCTTCTTGAGCACCATGCGCTTCACGCCTTCCGAGTGGATGCGCAGCGCGATTTCCTTGATGTTCAGGATGATGTTCGTGACGTCTTCGCGGACGCCCGGGACGGACGAGAACTCATGCAGCACGCCATCGATCTGCACCGTCTTGATGGCGGCGCCTTGCAGCGACGACAGCAGCACGCGACGCAGCGCGTTGCCGAGCGTCATGCCGAAGCCGCGCTCGAGCGGCTCTGCGACGACCGTCGCGATGCGCGAGCGATCGCGGCCCGTCTGGATCTCAAGCTTCGAGGGCTTGATCAGGTCTTGCCAGTTCTTCTGCAGAACGTTCACGAGATACCTCGTCAATTATGCGCGGACGGGGGAGCGGGCCGCGGAATCTCTTATGCGGTACATGCGTCAGCGCGCCGGAAAGCGGCGCGCGATCTATGATCTCTTAGACGCGGCGGCGCTTGCGCGGGCGGCAGCCGTTGTGCGGGATCGGCGTCACGTCGCGGATCGAGGTGATCTGGAAACCGACGGCCTGCAGCGCACGAAGCGCCGACTCACGGCCCGAGCCCGGACCGCAGACTTCGACTTCGAGCACCTTCATGCCGTGCTCCTGCGCCTTACGGCCGGCGTCTTCGGCCGCGATCTGCGCCGCATACGGCGTCGACTTGCGCGATCCCTTGAAGCCCTTGGTGCCCGACGACGACCAGGCAATCGTGTTGCCCTGCGCGTCCGTGATCGTGATCATCGTGTTGTTGAAGGAAGCATTCACGTGAGCGACGCCCGACGTGATGTTCTTCTTCTCGCGCTTTTTGACTTTGCCGCGCGCTGCACTTGCTTCTTTGGCCATTGCGTCCGTTACTCCTAGCCTCTCCGATGCCGAGGCGAAAATTCAGTTTGTGCGCCTCGACGGAGGTGCGAATGCGATATCGCGCCGAACTACTTCGTCGCCTTCTTCTTACCGGCGATCGGAACGGCCTTGCCCTTGCGGGTGCGAGCGTTCGTGTGCGTGCGCTGACCGCGGACCGGGAGGCCCTTGCGGTGGCGCAGACCGCGGTAGCAACCGAGATCCATCAGACGCTTGATGTTCGTCTGCACTTCGCGGCGAAGATCGCCTTCGACGGTATAGTCGCGGTCGATCGTCTCACGGATCTGGAGCACCTCGGCGTCCGTCAACTGATTGACGCGGCGCTCAGTCGGGATGTTGCACTTCGCGCAAATCTCTTTCGAGAATTTGGGGCCGATGCCATGGATGTAACGCAGCGCGATTTCGACACGCTTGCCGGTAGGAATGTTGACGCCTGCGATGCGGGCCACTTCAGTCTCCTGACTTTATCTCGTCGTTTTGTTTCGTCTTGCTCAAACGTGTTGGTCGAATTTCGATTTCTGAAGCTACCGGAACGCGTTGCAGCGTTCTTGCCAATCCTCAAAAGCCAATAGGCGCAACGATCGCGAAACCGGAGCTAACGCCCAGGTCCGGATCAAGTTGAGCCCTAAAAGAAAAGTGGGCTGTTTTAGCTCGGTCGCTCCCTTCCGTCAATGCTCGCTTTTTACCTTAAGCCACCTGATATTTGTTCAGAATTTCATCGATTTGCTGGCTGACTTCGGCGATCGGAGCCATCCCATCGATCGATTTCAGCAGGCCGTGGGCGAAATAGTAACCAATGATCGGCGCCGTCTCGCGGTAGTAGGCCATCAGACGCGTTTTGAGCGCTTCGGCGTTATCGTCGGCGCGTACCGTGCCGCCAGCCGCCAGAGTCTCGCGGGCGCGATTCTCAATGCGGTCGACCAGCTTGCCGTCGTCGACCTTGAGCTCGATCACGCTGTCGATCTTGCGGCCCTTGGACTTCAGAAGCTTGTCGAGCGCGTCGGCCTGGGCCAGCGTGCGCGGAAAGCCGTCGAGGATGAAGCCCTTGCTGCAATCAGCTTCGGAAATCCGGTCCGCGATGATGCCGATGACGATCTCATCGCTGACGAGACCGCCCGAGGCCATGACCTGCTTGGCCTTGAGGCCGACCGGCGTCTCCGCCTTGACGGCCGCCCGCAGCATGTCACCGGTCGAAAGCTGAGGAATACCGAGCTTCTCGGAAATCTGCTGAGACTGTGTTCCCTTGCCCGCGCCAGGCGGGCCGAGCAGCATCAGGATCATCGGCGTGTCCCACGGAGCTTGGCCTTCTTGATCAGGCCTTCATACTGTTGGGCGATGAGGTGGCCCTGGATCTGAGACACCGTATCCATCGTCACGCTGACCGCGATCAGCAGCGAGGTGCCACCGAAGTAGAGCGGGATGCCGGCATACGACGTCAGAATTTCAGGCAGGACGCAGACTGCAGCCAGGTAAAGAGCGCCGACGACGGTAATGCGGGTCATCACGTAGTCGATGTATTCCGCAGTCTTCTCGCCAGGACGAATGCCAGGCAGAAAGCCGCCGTATTTGCGAAGGTTGTCGGCCGTCTCTTTCGGATTGATGACGACAGCCGTGTAGAAGAACGTGAAGAAGATGATCATCGCGGCATAGATCGCGACGTGCAGCGGCTGCCCGCTTCCGAGCATCGCGACGGCGGTATTCAGCCACTCCGGTCCCTGGCCCGCGGTGAACTGCGCGACAGTGATCGGCAGCAACAGCAGCGATGACGCGAAAATCGGCGGAATGACGCCCGACGGATTGAGCTTCAGCGGCAGATGCGAAGCTTCGCCTTGGAACATCTTGTTGCCGACCTGGCGCTTCGGATACTGCACCAGAAGGCGTCTCTGAGCCTGCTCGCAGAACACGATCGCCGCGACGACCGCGAGAGCGAGCACGATGAAGAACAGCAAAATCGCAGGCGAGATCGAGCCCGTGCGCGACAGCTCGAACAGCTGCACGATAGCTCCGGGAATGCCGGCTACGATGCCTGCGAAGATGATCAAGGACGTGCCGTTGCCGACGCCGCGCTGTGTCACCTGTTCGCCAAGCCACATCAGGAACACGGTGCCGCCGACCAGCGTGATGACCGTCGTCGCGCGGAAGAACATGCCGGGTTCCAGCACGACCGCGCCGGCCGAATTCTGCGATCCTTCAAGACCGACCGCGATGCCGTAGGCCTGCAGCGCCGCCAGAATGACCGTGAGGTAGCGCGTATACTGGTTGATCTGCTTGCGGCCCGCCTCGCCTTCTTTCTTCAAGGCTTCGAGCTTCGGCGAGATCGACGTCATCAACTGCATGATGATCGACGCCGAGATGTACGGCATGATGTTCAGCGCGAAAATCGCGAGGCGCTCCAGCGCGCCGCCCGAGAACATGTTGAACATGCCGAGGATGCCGCCGGCCTGCGACTTGAACGTCTCGGCGAACGCCGCCGGGTTGATGCCGGGCATCGGAATGAAGGTGCCGAGACGATAGACGATGAGGGCGCCGAGGGTGAACCACAGGCGCCGCTTCAGATCCTCCGCCTTCGCGAAAGCGCTAAAATTCAGGTTCGAAGCGAGCTGCTCGGCAGCGGAAACCATTGCTGTCTTCTCCTAAGCGCCGTCGCGGTGCTTTTGGAAGCAACACGTCAGCCTGGACCTGATGCCCGCGATCATGCGCGAGCCTCGGTCCGGATACGAGCACACGGGAGAACGACGCGCTATCGTCTCCCGCGCGATCGTTATTCCTCGGTTTTCGCGGCCGGCTTCTTGCCCGAAGCAACTTTCTTCGCCGCAGATTTTTTGCGCTTCTCTTCGTCGGCCGCAATCACCTTGCGCTCGATCAGGCTGATGCTGCCACCGGCCTTTTCGACGGCGGCTTTCGCCTTCTGCGTCGCGTGATTGACGGTGATCGAGATCTTCGCCTTGATTTCGCCGTCGCCGAGCAAGCGCACGCCATCCTTGGGACGACGAACGATACCGGCTGCGACCAATGCGGCGAGATCGAGCGGCTTCGAACCGTCGAGACGCTTGTCGTCGATCGCCTGCTGCAGCGTGCCGACGTTGATCTCGTTGAAATCCTCAGGGCGCCACTTGTTGAAGCCGCGCTTCGGCAGACGGCGATGGAGCGGCATCTGACCGCCTTCGAAGCCGCCGATGGCAACGCCGGTACGGGCCGTCTGGCCCTTGCCGCCGCGGCCACCCATCTTGCCGAGACCCGAGCCGATACCGCGACCGATGCGGACGCGCGTCTTCTTCGAACCCGGATTATCTTTGATGCCGTTGAGCCGCATAGTCGTTATTTCCCTTCTACGACCTGCACGAGATGCTGAACTTTCTTCAGCATGCCACGCACGGCCGGCG
Source organism: Hyphomicrobium sp. GJ21 (assembly GCF_001006785.1). Classification (NCBI taxonomy): domain Bacteria; kingdom Pseudomonadati; phylum Pseudomonadota; class Alphaproteobacteria; order Hyphomicrobiales; family Hyphomicrobiaceae; genus Hyphomicrobium; species Hyphomicrobium sp. GJ21. The sequence goes on from NZ_CDHO01000003.1 coordinate 71,982, forward strand.
TATCTTCGAGCGTCGATTTGCGGCCAAGCTTATTGAGGCCGAGACCAATCAGCGTCTCGGTCTGCCGCTCGGGGCGACGGTTCGGGCTGCGAACCTGCTCCAATGTGATCGTTTTCTTAGCCGCCATATCGTTACCTCAAGTCCATTTGTGAAGCGGCGCTTCGGCCACTCCGCCATACCTTTTAGGCGTCAGCGCCAGCATCGGCGGCAGCCGAGCCGTCACGGCGACGCGACACGATGTCGGAAACCTTCTTGTTGCGGCGGGCCGCAACGGCGCGGGGATTTTCCTGCGCCTTGAGAGCGTCGAACGTCGCGCGAACGACGTTGTAGGGGTTCGTCGAGCCCATCGACTTGGCGACGACGTCATGCACGCCGACCATCTCGAACACGGCGCGCATGGCGCCGCCCGCGATGATGCCGGTACCGGCAGGCGCAGCGCGGAGAACGACTTTGCCCGATCCGTGACGGCCGACGCTGTCGTGATGCAGCGTACGCGCATCGCGAAGCGGCACGCGGAGCAGGTTGCGCTTCGCACCTTCCGTCGCCTTGCGGATGGCTTCCGGCACTTCGCGCGCCTTGCCATGCCCGTAACCGACGCGACCCTTCAGATCGCCGACGACGACCAGCGCGGCGAAGCCGAACCGCTTGCCGCCCTTGACGACCTTGGCGACGCGATTGATGTGCACCAGCTTATCGGTGAACTCGCTGTCGCGCTCCTCGCGGTCTCTGCCACGGTCTCTCTGGGGTCCACGTGCCACGATTTCGTTCCTCTCGGGTCTTTAAAACTTCAATCCGCCTTCGCGGGCGGCATCGGCGAGCGCTTTCACGCGCCCATGAAAGAGAAAGCCGCCGCGATCGAAAATGACCTCGGTTACACCGGCCTTGACGGCGCGTTCGGCGACGAGCTTGCCGACGGCCGCAGCCGCAGCCTTGTCCGCGCCGGTCTTGCCCGAACTCTTGACGTCCTTCTCGAGCGTCGAAGCCGCGGCGAGTGTCACGCCCTTCACGTCGTCGATCACCTGAGCGTAGATGTTCTCCGACGAGCGGTGAATCGAGAGCCGGGGACGGCCGTTCGCGCTCTTCTTCAAAGACCGGCGAACGCGCGCTTTGCGGTTCTTGAATTTGTCGTTGATGTTGGCCATCATTGCCGTTCCTACTTCTTCTTGCCTTCCTTGCGGAAGATGTATTCGCCTTTATAGCGCACGCCCTTGCCCTGGTAGGGTTCGGGCTTGCGAGACGCGCGGATCACCGACGCCATCTCGCCGACCGCCTGCTTGTCGATGCCGGACACCGACAGAAGCTCCTGCTTAGCGCCGCCGACCTTGACTTCGACGCCGGCCGGAACCTTCAGAACGACATCGTGGCTGTAGCCGACAGAAAGGGTAAGGGTGTCCTTGCCCTTCATCGCCGCCTTGAAGCCGACGCCATGGATCTCGAGATCCTGCTGGTAGCCTTCCGTGACGCCCTTGATGAGGTTCGCGATCTGCGTCCGCGACATACCCCATTTCGAACGTGCGAGCTTGGAATCCTCGAGGAGCGAGATATCGATCCCCTCGTCCGTACGCTGCACCTTCAAGGCGTCAGGAACCGTAAAGGCGAGTTCGCCCTTCGGGCCTTTCATTTTCACGGTCTGGCCGCTGATCGTCGCCGTCACATTGGACGGGACGGGGACGGGCTTTTTACCGATGCGCGACATGACTTCTCAAAACCTTGTTTCGTTCGGCCGGCGTGCCGGCCATAGCCTTAGAAGATGCTGCAGATGACTTCGCCGCCGACGTTCGCTTCGCGCGCCTTCGAGTCCGACATCACGCCCTTCGGCGTCGACAGAATTGCAACGCCCAAACCGTTCGCCACCGTCGGGATATCCTTGACGGGCGAGTAAACGCGGCGGCCCGGCTTCGAGATACGCTCGATCTCGCGGATCGCAGGTTGGCCATTGTAATACTTCAGCTCGATCTCGAACTGCGGGACTTCGCCCTTGAGTTCGACGCGGCTGTAACCACGGATGTAGCCTTCATCGGCGAGCACGTCGAGGACGCGCGCGCGGAGGCTTGAAGCAGGTGTTGCGACTTTCGGCCGGCGGCGCATCTGCGCGTTCCGGATACGTGTCAGCATATCGCCCAACGGATCATTCACGGACATCGTGCGTTCCTTTTACCAGCTCGACTTAACCATGCCCGGGATACGCCCCTGGCTCGCCAACTCACGGAGCTGGTTGCGGCACATCTTGAGCTTGCGGTAGTTGCCGCGCGGGCGGCCGGTGATTTCACAGCGATTGCGGACGCGGACCTTCGAGCCGTTACGCGGCATCTCGGCGAGCTTCAACCGTGCGGCGAAGCGTTCTTCCGGCGTCTTCGTGGTGTCCTTGGCAAGCTCTTTGAGACGCTTGCGCTTCGGAGCCTGTGCCAACGCCATCTTGCGCCGGCGGTTGTTCTTTTCGATCGAACTGGTCTTTGCCATTTCTTCTCCTCCAAAGGCCTTTCGGCTTCTGTCGCCGAGGTCCTCTAGCTGCGGAACGGGAAGTTGAAGCCCTTGAGCAATTCACGGGCTTCATCATCAGTGCGGGCCGATGTGCAAACGATCACATCGAGACCGAGAACGTTGTCGACCTTGTCGTAGTCGATCTCGGGGAACACGAGATGCTCCTTGAGGCCGGTCGCGTAGTTGCCGCGGCCGTCGAAGCTCTTCGGGTTCAGGCCGCGGAAGTCCTTCACGCGCGGCAGCGCGATCGTGACGAAGCGGTCGAGGAATTCATACATGCGGTCGCCGCGCAGCGTGACCTTGGCGCCGATCGCCATGCCTTCGCGCAGCTTGTAGGTCGCAATCGCCTTGCGGGCGCGGGTCACGACAGGCTTCTGACCGGAGATCAAGCCGAGATCGGTCGCTGCGTTGTCGACTTTCTTGCGATCGTTGACAGCTTCGCCGACGCCCATGTTGAGCACGATCTTCTCGATGCGCGGAATCTGCATGACGTTCGCGTAGCCGAACTTTTCCTTCAGCGCGTCGCGGACGACCTTCTCGTAATGCGCTTTGAGACGCGGCTTGTAATCCTTCGGACGCGGCGCTGCGGGAGCGCGCGGCTCGGAGGCAGCAGCCTTCGCGGCTTTCGCCTTCTTCGCGGCGCCGCCCTGGGCAGCCGCGCCTTGCGGCTTTGCAGCTTTCGCTGGTTTGTCTTTCTCAGCCATGGCCTAGTTCTTCTCCGGGATCTGCTCGCCCGAGCGTTTTGCGATGCGGACCTTCTTGCCGTCGGTCAGGACCTTGAAGCCGACGCGGGTCGGCTTGCCGTCCTTGGGATCCTCGACTGCGATATTCGACAGGTCGATCGGACCTTCCTTCGAAATGATGCCGCCTTCCTGGCTCGCCGACTGGCGCTGGTGACGACGCACCATGTTGACGCCGCGAACGAGCGCACGATGCTCACCAGGGCGAACCTCGATGACTTCGCCGCTCTTGCCCTTGTCGCGGCCGGCGAGGACGACGACCTTGTCGCCCTTTTTGATTTTAGCAGCCGACATCAGAGAACCTCCGGCGCAAGCGAAACGATCTTCATGTGGTTCTTGGCGCGAAGCTCGCGCGTGACGGGTCCGAAAATACGCGTTCCGACCGGCTCGCCGTTGGCGTTGATCAGCACGGCGGCGTTGCGGTCGAAGCGGATCAGCGAACCATCGGCGCGGCGGATGCCCTTCGCGACGCGGACGATGACGGCTTTCATCACCTGGCCCTTCTTGACGCGGCCTTTCGGGATCGCCTCCTTAACGGAGACGACGATGGTATCGCCGACGGTCGCGTATTTGCGTTTCGAGCCGCCCAGCACTTTGATGCACTGAACGCGGCGCGCGCCCGAGTTGTCGGCGACGTCGAGATTGCTCTCCATCTGGATCATCGCGTCGTTCCTTCTCTTTCGGCTTCGTCGGAAGCCCTATTCTTGTTTGCCTTTGGGCTCGCGGGGTCTTGGGAAATATCCCAACGCTCCTACGGCTTCAAAGGCGCTCTCAAATCGAACCGCGTGAGAGCGAGGCTAACGCCTCACTGCGAAATCGCGATCCAACGTTTGTTCTTGGAAATCGGCCGGGTCTCTTCGATCGAAACCTGGTCGCCAACCTTGAACGAATTCTTCTCGTCATGCGCGTGATACTTCTTCGTACGACGCACCGTCTTCTTCAGCAGGGGATGCGTATAGCGGCGCTCGACCTGAACGACGATGGTCTTGTCGTTCTTGTCAGATACCACCACACCCTGCAACACGCGCTTCGGCATAATCTATATCTCCCTCACGCGCCTTTTCTGACGCTGCCAGCGCGCTTGGCGCTCGCCTCGGTTTTGATACGCGCGATATCGCGGCGGATGATCCGGATGCGCGCGGTGTTCTCAAGCTGACCCGAAGCCCGCTGGAAGCGCAGGTTGAACTGCTCCTTCTTGAGCTTCACCAGCTGGTCGTCGAGCTGATCGAGCGACATGCCTTTGAAATCGTCGGCCATGGCTGTTCCTCAACTCCTATTCGAGACGCGTCACAACGCGCGTTTTGATCGGCAACTTCGCGGCGCCAAGGATCAGTGCTTCCTTGGCAACCTGCTGATTGAGACCGCCGAGTTCGAAAATGATGCGGCCCGGCTTCACGCGCGCCACCCAGAGCTCGGGCGAACCCTTGCCCGAACCCATGCGAACTTCAGCCGGCTTTTTCGACACCGGCACGTCCGGGAAGATGCGCAGCCACATGCGGCCGGCGCGCTTCGTGTGACGTGCGATGGCGCGGCGTGCGGCTTCGATCTGGCGCGCGGTCAGGCGCTCCGGCTCCATCGCCTTCAAGCCGACTTCGCCATAGGCGAGCGTCGTGCCCGACTTGGCGGCGCCGTGAATGCGACCCTTGAACTGTTTGCGGAACTTCGTCCGTTTCGGTTGCAGCATATCTTAAGTGCCTCTCGGGTCCTTACGCTTCCGGCGTCGATGATCCGGCGTCTGACGCCGCAGGAGCGCTGCCGCCTGATCCGGGGCCACGTCCACCGCCACGTCCGCCACGGCCGGGACGGCGATTGCCGCGATCCTGACGGTCGCCATCGTCGCGACGCGGGCGCGGCGCGCCGCTTTCCTGCATTTCAGCAAGCTTCTTGTCGGCAGCCATCGGATCGTGCTCGATGATCTCGCCCTTGAAGACCCAGACCTTGATGCCGATGATGCCGTAAGCCGTACGCGCAACGCCGTAACCGAAGTCGATGTCGGCGCGCAAGGTGTGCAGCGGCACGCGGCCTTCGCGATACCATTCCGTACGCGCGATTTCAGCACCGCCAAGACGGCCGGCGACGTTGATACGAATGCCGATGGCGCCGAGACGCAGAGCCGACTGAACGGCGCGCTTCATTGCACGGCGGAACGCAACGCGGCGTTCGAGCTGCTGGGCGATGCCTTCAGCGATCAGCGTCGCATCGATCTCGGGCTTGCGGATCTCGAGAATGTTCAGGTGAACTTCCGAGCTCGTCAGCTTCGCGAGGTCGGCGCGCAGGCGCTCGATCTTCTCGCCCTTCTTGCCGATCAGGATGCCGGGGCGCGCGGTCTGCACCGTGACGCGGCACTTCTTGTGCGGGCGCTCGATGACGACCTTCGAAATGCCGGCCTCGCGCTGCTCTTTCATGATGTGATTGCGGATCGCGCGATCTTCATGCAGCAGCTTGCCGTATTCACCACGGGCCGCGAACCAGCGGCTGTCCCAGGTGCGGTTGATGCCAACGCGAAGGCCGACGGGATTGACTTTTTGACCCATATTACTTGGCCTCCTTGGACTTCGCCTGAGCCTTGCCGGCAGCCGGCTTCTTAGCGGCCTTCTTCTTCTCGGTCTTTTCCTCTTCGACCTGACGGACGACGACGGTCAGCTGCGAGAAGGGCTTCAGGATCGCTGCGCCGCGGCCGCGGCCCCGGGCATGAAAACGCTTCAAGACCATGTTCTTGCCGACATAAGCCTCGGCAACGACCAGATCGTTGACGTCGAGCGAGTGATTGTTCTCGGCGTTGGCGACAGCGCTCATCACGCACTTGCGGACATCGCCCGCGATGCGCTTCTCGCTGAACTCGAGTTCGGCGAGCGCCTGTTCGACCTTCTTGCCCCGGATCAATCCCGCGACGAGGTTGAGCTTTTGCGGCGAGATGCGCAGCGACTTCGCAACCGCCTGGGCCTCGGTATCCGGGAGGCGCCGCTGATGGCTAGGCTTGCCCATTATCTCTTCACCGCTTTCTTATCGCCGCCGTGCCCGTGGAAAATGCGGGTCGGTGCGAATTCCCCGAACTTGTGGCCGATCATGTCTTCGGTCACGGCGACCGGAATATGCTTCTGCCCGTTGTGCACGCCGAAGGTCAGGCCGACGAACTGAGGCAAGATGGTGGAGCGGCGGCTCCAGATCTTGATCACCTCGTTGCGCCCCGACGAGCGCGACTTCTCCGCCTTCTTCAGGAGGTAGCCGTCGACGAACGGGCCTTTCCAGACTGAACGTGTCAAAGTCGAATCTCCTTCAATTCGCCGCTACTTCTTCGCCTTCTGGCGCGAGCGTACGATGTATTTGGTCGTGGTCTTGTTCTTGCGCGTCTTGAAGCCCTTGGTCGGCTTGCCCCAGGGCGTCGCCCAGTGCTTACCGCCCTTGGTACGGCCACCGTTCGGGTGATCGACCGGGTTCATCGCAATCGAGCGAACCGTCGGACGACGGCCGAGCAAACGCGTGCGGCCGGCCTTGCCAACCACAGTGTTCATGTGATCGGGGTTCGACACCGCGCCGACCGTCGCCATGCATTCGGCGCTGACCTTACGCGTCTCGCCCGAGTTGAGGCGAATAACGGCGAAACCTGAGTCACGGCCGACGAGCTGAACGAACGAGCCCGCGGAACGTGCGATCTGACCACCCTTGCCGGGCTTCATCTCGACGTTATGGACGATCGTGCCGATCGGCATTGCCGCCAGCGGCATTGCATTGCCCGGCTTCACGTCGACCTTGGTGCCAGCGACGACCGTGTCGCCAACACCGAGACGCTGCGGCGCGAGGATGTAGGCCTGCGTTCCGTCCTCGTACTTGAGGAGAGCGATGAATGCGGTCCGGTTCGGATCGTATTCAAGGCGCTCGACGGTCGCCGGCGCATCGAACTTGCGACGACGGAAGTCGATCCGGCGATAGGCGCGCTTGGCGCCGCCGCCGATGTGGCGCGACGTGATGCGTCCATCGCTGTTGCGGCCGCCCGTCTTGTTCAGGCCCTCGACGAGAACCTTGACCGGCTTGCCCTTCCACAGCGTCGACTTGTCGACCTGGATCAGGTGGCGGCGTCCGGGCGACGTCGGGTTGTATGTCTTAAGCGCCATGATGCGTTTCCCTTAGAGCCCTGTCGTCACGTCGATCGAATGACCGCTCTCGAGCGTCACGACGGCCCTCTTCGTATCGCTCAACACGGCTTTGACGCCGCGGAACGCCTTCAGCTTGCCCTTGCGAACGATCGTGTTCACCGACTTGACCTTGACCTTGAAGAGGGTCTCGATCGCGTTCTTGATCTCGGTCTTCGTTGCGTCAGGCTTGACCTTGAAGATCACCTGGTTGGCTTCGGACGCAAGCGTTGCCTTTTCCGTGATGACCGGCGCAACGATGACGTCGTAAGCGGAGCGTTTCGTCGTCATTTGAACCGCGCCTCCAGCGCTGCAACGGCCGCGCGGGTCAGCACCAGCTTCCTACGACGCAGAATGTCGTAGACGTTGATACCCTGAACCGGGAGCACGTCGATATTCGGAATGTTGCGCGCCGCGCGTGCGAACGTCGGCTCGAGCTCGGCGCCGTCGATGATCAGAGCGTTGTCGAGCGACAGCTTTGCGAACTGTGCCTTCAGCGCGCCGGTCTTGCCTTCCGACGTTGCCTTGTCGATGACGACGATCTCGCCGGCCTTCGCCTTCGAAGAGAGAGCGTGGCGAAGAGCCAGCGCGCGAACCTTCTTCGGCAGCTCGATCGCGTGCGAACGAGGCTTCGGACCGAACGCCTTGCCGCCGCCGCGGAACTGCGGAGCCGACTTGTCGCCGTGACGTGCGCCGCCCGTGCCCTTCTGTTTCGTCATCTTCTTGCCGGTGACGGCAACTTCCGAACGATCCTGGGCGTGATGCGTGCCTGCCATGCGCTTCAGAGTCTGATAGCGCACCATGCGGTGAATGAGATCGTTGCGGACCTCGAGACCGAAGATCTCGTCGGCGAGATCGATGTCGCCAGCCTTGCTGGCGTCGAGGTTCGTGACTTCAGCTTTCATCACGCGCCTTCCTTCTTCGCTTCGCCGCGGGGCGTGAATGCGCCCGGCTTCGGCAGATCCGCCGGAGCGGCCTTCTTCACCGCGTCGCGAACGATGACCCAACCGCCCTTCGAGCCCGGAACAGCGCCGCGCACCATGACCAGACCGCGAGCCTTGTCGATCTTGGCGACGACGAGGTTCTGCGTCGTGACGCGCTCGTCGCCGAGATGACCGGCCATCTTCTTGCCCTTGAACACCTTGCCCGGGTCCTGGCGCTGACCGGTCGAACCGTGCGCGCGGTGCGTGACCGAGACGCCGTGCGTTGCGCGCAAGCCGCCGAAGTTCCAGCGCTTCATTGCGCCCTGGAAGCCCTTGCCCTGCGTGGTGCCCGTGACGTCCACGAATTGACCCGGAACGAAGTGGTCAGCCGTGATTTCGGCGCCAACATCGATCAGGTTCTCAGGACTGACACGAAACTCTGCAATCTTGCGCTTCGGCTCGACTTCAGCTTTCGCGAACGTGCCGCGATCAGCTTTCGTCAGCCGCGAAGGCTTGCGCGTTCCACCACCGACCTGGATGGCGGTGTAGCCGTTCTTTTCAACCGTGCGATGCGAGAGAACCTGCAGGTTCTCGAGCCTCAGCACGGTCACAGGGACATGCTCGCCTGCATCGGTAAAGATGCGGGTCATGCCGACCTTCTGTGCAATTACCCCGGAACGCATGTGCATTCCTTCCTATCGTTGGGGCCATTCGCGTTACCGCCAGAGGGCCCAAAAAAACTTGGTTTAAAGTTTGATCTCGACGTCGACACCGGCGGCAAGGTCAAGCTTCATCAATGCGTCGACCGTCTGCGGCGTCGGATCGACGATGTCGAGGAGACGCTTGTGAGTCCGCATTTCGAACTGCTCACGGCTCTTCTTGTCGATGTGCGGCGAACGGTTGACCGTAAAACGCTCGATGCGGGTCGGCAGCGGAATCGGACCACGAACCTCAGCACCGGTGCGTTTAGCCGTATTCACGATCTCACGGGTCGATGCATCGAGAATACGATGATCGAACGCCTTGAGCCGGATGCGGATGTTTTGGCCGTGCATTGCTTTGCTCCACTCTCCCCCTCCCCGCCGCGGTTACGGCGGGGAGAAGGAAAACCCCTACTCGATGATCTTCGTGACGACGCCGGCGCCAACCGTACGGCCGCCTTCGCGGATCGCGAAGCGCACCTTCTCTTCCATGGCGATCGGCGAGACGAGCTCAACGGTAACCGAGACGTTGTCGCCCGGCATGACCATTTCCGTGCCTTCGGCCAACTTGACGGTGCCCGTCACGTCGGTCGTGCGGAAGTAGAACTGCGGACGATAGTTCGTGAAGAACGGCGTATGACGGCCGCCTTCTTCCTTGTTCAGGATGTACGCCTCAGCCGTAAACTTCTTGTGCGGCTTGACGGAGCCCGGCTTGCAGAGAACCTGGCCACGCTCGACGGCTTCCTTGTCGATGCCGCGCAGGAGGCAGCCCACGTTGTCGCCAGCCTCGCCCGAGTCGAGCAGCTTGCGGAACATTTCGACGCCCGTGACGACCGACTTCTGCGTGTCGCGGATGCCGACGATCTCGACTTCTTCGCCAACCTTGATGACGCCGCGTTCGATACGGCCGGTGACGACGGTACCGCGACCCGAGATCGAGAACACGTCTTCGATCGGCATCAGGAACGGCTGATCCTTCGGACGCTCCGGGATCGGGATGAAGCTGTCCATCGCCTCATAAAGCTTGATGATGGCTTCGTCGGCGAGCGGGCCTTTCTCACCGTTGAGCGCCTTGACGGCGGCGCCGCGGATGACCGGGGTGTCATCGCCCGGGAAGTTGTACTTCGAGAGAAGCTCACGAACTTCCATTTCGACGAGGTCGAGGAGCTCTTCGTCTTCGACGATGTCGCACTTGTTCAGGAACACGACGATCTTCGGCACGCCGACCTGGCGGGCGAGAAGAATGTGCTCACGCGTCTGCGGCATCGGGCCGTCAACGGCCGAGACGACGAGGATCGCGCCGTCCATCTGCGCAGCGCCCGTGATCATGTTCTTCACGTAGTCGGCGTGGCCTGGGCAGTCGACGTGCGCATAGTGACGGTTCGGCGTCGCGTATTCGACGTGCGACGTGGCGATCGTCAGAATCTTCGTCGGGTCGCGGCGACCCTGAGACTCGGAGGCCTTCGCAACTTCGTCATACGCAATCGACGTCGACGTCCAGCCGCGATCGGCCGAAACCTTCGTCAACGCTGCGGTCAGCGTCGTCTTACCATGGTCGACGTGTCCAATCGTGCCGACGTTGCAGTGCGGCTTGTTCCGCTCAAATTTCGCTTTGGCCATCGTTGGCTCTCCTCAGTCTTCCTTACTCGGCCCCGGCTCTCACCGGAGATCTCTCAAAAATGTCTTCAGGCGTACTTAGCTTTAACCTCGTCCGCGACGTTACGCGGAACGTCCGCGTAATGCGCAAACTGCATCGTGTACTGCGCGCGACCTGTCGACATCGAACGCAGCGTATTGATGTAGCCGAACATGTTGGCGAGCGGGACATACGCACGGATGACCGTCGCGTTGCCGCGCATCTCCTGCGTGCGGATCTGACCGCGCCGCGAGTTAATGTCGCCGATGATACCGCCGACGAATTCGCCCGGCGACACGACTTCGACGTCCATGACGGGCTCGAGAATCTTGACGCCCGCCTTTTCGCAGCCTTCCTTCATGGCGGCGCGCGTCGCGATTTCGAATGCGATCGCGGACGAGTCCACTTCGTGGAACGCGCCGTCATAGAGGTTGACCTTCATGTCGACCATCGGGAAGCCGATCAGGATACCGTTGTCCCAGACCGACTTGACGCCCTTTTCGACGCCCGGAATGTATTCCTTCGGGATCGAACCGCCGACGATCGTCGTCGAGAATTCGTTGCCCTTACCGACTTCGTTCGGCTCGAGCTTCAGCTTGACGCGCGCGAACTGCCCCGTGCCGCCCGTCTGCTTCTTATGCGTGTAATCGATCTCGGTCGGACGAGCGAGCGTTTCGCGGTAGGCGACCTGCGGTGCGCCGGTCATCGCTTCAACGCCATACGTGCGCTTCAGGATATCGACTTTGATGTCGAGATGAAGTTCGCCCATGCCCTTGAGGATCGTCTCGCCGGACTCGGGGTGAACCGAGACGCGGAAGGACGGATCTTCGAGCGACATCGTATTGAGCGCGATCGCCATCTTCTCCTGATCGGCCTTCGTCTTCGGCTCGATCTTCATTTCGATGACGGGTTCCGGGAACTCCATCTTTTCGAGAATGACAGGCTTCGACGGATCGCAGAGCGTTTCGCCCGTACGCGTGTCCTTCAGACCCTGCAGAGCGACGATGTCGCCAGCATAGGCTTCTTTGATTTCTTCGCGGTCGGCGGCGTGCATCAGATACATGCGGCCGGCGCGCTCTTTCTTGTCGCGCGACGTGTTAGCGAGCGCCATGCCCTGCTCGAGCTTGCCCGAGTAGATGCGGCAGAACGTGATCGAGCCGACGTGCTCGAAGCTCATGATCTTGAAGGCGATCAGCGACAGCGGCTCGCTGTCGGAAGGCTTGCGAAGAAGATCTTCGCCAGTCTTCGGATCGATACCCTTATAAGCTTCACGATCGACAGGCGACGGCAGGAAGTCGACGACGGCGTCGAGCAGCGGCTGCACGCCCTTGTTCTTGAAGGCCGAACCGCAGAACATCGGGTAGAACGCGCCCTTGACGGTCGCCTTGCGGATGAGCTTGCGAAGCGTATCGGCATCCGGCTCGTTGCCTTCGAGGAACGCCTCAAGCGCGGCATCGTCCATTTCGACGGCGGCTTCGATCATCGCCGCGCGGAATTCGTTGGCCTTATCGACGAGATCAGCAGGGATCTCGCCCTCGGTCATCTTTGCGTCTTTCGCGTCACCATCCCAGGTGTACGCCTTCATCTTGATGAGATCGACGACGCCGCGGAAATTCGACTCAGCGCCGATCGGAATCTGCAGCGGAACCGGACGCGCGCCGAGTTTCGTCTTGATGTCTTCGACGCACATGTAGAAGTCGGCGCCGGTCTTATCCATCTTGTTGGCGAAGATAACGCGCGGGACGTTATACTTGTCGCCTTGGCGCCAGACGGTTTCCGTCTGCGGTTCGACGCCCTGGTTCGAGTCAAGAACGCAAACCGCGCCATCGAGCACGCGCAGCGAACGCTCGACTTCGATCGTGAAGTCGACGTGGCCTGGGGTGTCGATGATGTTCAGGCGGCGCTTCTTGCCGTCGCGGCCAACCCAGAAACAGGTCGTCGCGGCCGACGTGATCGTGATGCCGCGCTCGGCTTCCTGATCCATGAAGTCCATCGTCGCGGCGCCGTCATGGACTTCGCCGATCTTGTAGGACTTGCCGGTGAAATAGAGAATCCGCTCCGTAGTCGTGGTCTTTCCAGCATCAATGTGAGCCATGATGCCGAAATTGCGGTAATCCTCGATCGGGTACTGTCGGGCCATTGGGTGCCTCGAAAATCCTTAAAAGTCTGTCCTACCAGCGGTAGTGCGAGAAGGCGCGGTTGGCTTCCGCCATCTTGTGCGTGTCTTCGCGCTTCTTGACGGCGGTGCCGCGATTGTTTGCTGCATCGAGCAATTCGCCCGAAAGCTTGTCGATCAGGGTCGACTCGTTGCGCGAACGTGCGGCAGCGATGAGCCAACGGATCGCGAGAGCCTGACGGCGCTCGTTACGAACTTCGACCGGCACCTGATACGTGGCGCCACCGACGCGGCGAGAACGCACCTCGACCGCCGGCATGACGTTGTCGAGCGCCTGACGGAAGAGATCGAGCGGGTTCGCCTTGCCCTTCTGTTCCATCTTATCGAACGCACCATAAACCATGCGCTCAGCGACGGACTTCTTTCCGTGCTCCATCACCGCGTTCATGAACTTGGTGACGACGAGGTCGTTGAACTTCGGATCCGGGATCACTTCCCGCTTTTGCGCCGCGTGACGACGAGACATTCTGACTGACCCTTCGCTTCAATTCTGCTTGTGATGGGCCAGACAATCCGGCCCGAAACATCGGCCGCTTACTTCGGCCGCTTCGCACCGTATTTCGAACGCCGCTGACGGCGGGCTGCAACGCCCTGCGTATCGAGCACGCCGCGGACGATGTGATAACGAACGCCCGGCAAGTCCTTCACGCGGCCGCCGCGGATGAGCACCACAGAGTGCTCCTGCAGGTTATGGCCTTCGCCCGGGATATAGCCGATGACTTCAAAGCCGTTGGTCAGCCGGATCTTGGCGACCTTACGAAGCGCCGAGTTCGGCTTCTTCGGCGTCGTCGTATAAACGCGCGTGCAGACGCCCCGCTTCTGCGGGCAGGCTTCCATGTGGCGCGATTTCTCGCGATAGACCGGCTTCACGCGCGGCTTACGGATCAACTGTTGTATCGTCGGCATTCGCCCAATCCTACTTCATGACCCATCCCCACATGGGGATACGCCAAGCAAACCTGCCAGGTGCGAAAGTCGCCCCTGGCATGAAAAAACCAGAGGATCGTGCCGCCCGTTCAGGTGGCAGATCATGGCCCGTCGATATGCTCTGCTTTATAAACGGGAGCGTTTAGGCCCAAAATGGCGCTAAGAGCGCCGGACGACCTACCACCTTCCGTGAGAGTGGGCGGAGCTATATATGCACCCGCAATATTGGTCAACAGCCCGGCCCGCATCGAAAGAGATTATTTTCGCCCGTTCATGCCGAAATCGGCAAATTGAGCTGCGACCGGTTGTCTGCCCGAAGAATTTACCGCCGTCACCGCAACGTAAATTTAAGCACGCGACGCGCGATGGCTTTGATTCACCCGCCTTGCGCTAAAATAGAACGGCCGCCTCTTGAGGAGACGGCCGTTCAAACAATCAATCAGCTCAGATCGAAGCCGCGCGTCACTCTGCGGCTTCTTCCTGCGGACGGCGGCGGCGGCGCGCTGCCGGACCTGACGTTCCGTCGGGCGAAGGCAGATTGCCCGACTTCGCCTTTTCCTTCGCGATCAGATCATCGCGCTGCGTCGCAACCTTGCGGAGCTGGCGCAGCATGCCGCCCGTACCGGCCGGAATCAGACGGCCGACGATGACGTTCTCTTTCAGGCCTTCGAGCGTATCCGACTTGCCGTTGACCGCAGCGTCGGTGAGAACGCGCGTCGTTTCCTGGAACGATGCCGCCGAGATGAAGGACCGCGTCTGCAGCGAGGCCTTGGTGATGCCGAGCAGAACCGGCGTCGCCGTTGCTGCCCGCTTGCCGGCCTTCTGAGCCGCGGCATTGACCTCGTCGAACTCGATCTTGTCGAGCTGCTCGCCCTTGATCAGTTCCGTCTCGCCGGCGTCCGTGATCTCGACCTTCTGCAGCATCTGGCGAACGATCACCTCGATGTGCTTGTCGTTGATCGTCACGCCCTGCAGACGATAGACGTCCTGGATCTCGTTGATCAGATAGTTCGCGAGTTCCTCGACGCCCTTGATCGCCAGGATGTCGTGCGGTGCCGGGTTTCCGTCGTAGACGAAATCGCCACGCTCGACGCGGTCGCCGTGCTGGACAGCCAAGCTCTTGCCGCGCGGGATCAAGTATTCGACCGGCTCTGCCGACTCGTCGTCAGGCTTGATCGTGATGCGCTGCTTGTTCTTGTAGTCCTTGCCGAACTCGATCGTGCCCGAGATATCCGCCAGGATCGCGTGATCCTTGGGACGCCGCGCTTCGAAGAGTTCCGCGACACGCGGCAGACCGCCCGTGATATCGCCCGACTTCGCCGACGCCGTCGGAATACGCGCAAGCACGTCGCCCGCCTTCACTTCGCTGCCGCGATCGACCGAAAGAACGGCATCGACCGACAGCAGATAGCGTGCGTCGCCGCCGCGCGCGACCTTGATCGGCTTGCCTTTCGAGTCCTTGATCACGATCGCCGGCTTCAGCTCGGCGCCGCGCGGAGAGGCCCGCCAATCGACGATGACGCGGTTGGACGTACCCTTCATTTCGTCGGTCTGCTCGCGAACCGATGCGCCTTCGATCAAATCCTCGAAGTCGACCGAGCCGTTGGCTTCCGACAGAATCGGACGGGTGTACGGATCCCACTGCGCGATCTTCGTGCCGCGCTTCACGGTATCGCCTTCGTCGACGAAGACGCGGGCGCCGTAGGTGATCTTGTGCGTCGCGAGTTCCTTGCCGGACTGGTCGACGATGATGACCGACATGATGCGGCTCGTCGCGACGTTCTGGCCCTTCGAATCCTTCGCGATGGCGCGGTTCTTGAGCTTCACCGTGCCGTTGAAGTTGGACTCGATGAACGACGAGTCGACGAGGTTCGCCGTGCCGCCGATGTGGAACGTACGCATCGTGAGCTGCGTGCCGGGTTCACCGATCGACTGCGCGGCGATGACGCCGACAGCTTCACCGATGTTGACCGGCGTACCGCGCGCGAGGTCGCGGCCATAGCACTTGGCGCAAACGCCGCTGATCGTCTCGCAGGTCAGCACCGAGCGGATGCGGACTTCCTGGATCTCGGCCTTGGCGATCGCCTCGGCATGGCGTTCTTCAATCAGTTCGCCATTGGCAACGATGACTTCGCCCGAGGCCGGATGCGTGATGTCTTCCGCAGCCGTACGGCCAAGCACGCGCGCCGCGAGCGACACGATAACCTGACCGGCGTCGACGACGGCCTGCACGTTGATGCCGGCATCGGTTCCGCAATCGACTTCCGAGATGATCGCATCCTGCGCGACGTCGACGAGACGGCGCGTCAGGTATCCGGAGTTCGCCGTCTTCAAGGCGGTGTCAGCCAGACCCTTGCGGGCGCCGTGCGTCGAGTTGAAGTACTCGAGAACGGAGAGGCCTTCCTTGAAGTTCGAGATGATCGGCGTCTCGATGATTTCGCCCGAAGGCTTCGTCATCAGGCCGCGCATACCGGCGAGCTGCTTCATCTGCGCCGGCGAACCGCGCGCACCCGAGTGGCTCATCATGTAGACCGAGTTGATCGGCCGGTCGCGGCCGGTCTTCGGATCTTTCTGAACCGCGGAGATGCGATCCATCATTTCTTTCGCGATCTGGTCGGTGCAACGCGACCACGCGTCGACGACCTTGTTGTACTTCTCGAGCTGCGTGATCAGGCCGTCCTGATACTGCTGCTCGAAATCGCGAACTTCGACGTTGGTCTTCTCGACGATCTTTTCCTTGCTGTCCGGGATCTGCATGTCGTCCTTGCCGAACGAGATGCCGGCCTTGAACGCATGGTGGAAGCCCAGCGCCATGATGCGGTCGCAGAAGATAACCGTCTCTTTCTGACCGCAGTTGCGGTAGACGGCGTCGATCATGCCCGAGATGTTCTTCTTCGTCAGAAGCTGGTTGACGAGCGCGAACTTGACGCCCGGCATCTTCGGCAGGTTCTGAGCCAGAAGCAGACGGCCCGGCGTCGTCTCGTGAATTTCGACGACCTCTTCGCCAGCGTCGTTCGTCGTGATGAAGCGGCCCTTGACCTTGGCGTGCAGCGACACGGCCTTGGCTTCGAGCGCGTGCTGCACTTCGTTGATCGAACCGAACAGCATGCCTTCGCCGGGCTCGCCTTCACGCTGCATCGAAAGGTAATAAAGACCGAGCACGATGTCCTGCGACGGCACGATGATCGGCAAGCCGTTCGCCGGATGCAGGATGTTGTTCGTCGACATCATCAGGACGCGCGCTTCGAGCTGCGCTTCGAGCGACAGCGGAACGTGCACGGCCATCTGGTCGCCGTCGAAGTCAGCGTTGAACGCGGCGCAGACCAGCGGGTGAAGCTGGATCGCCTTGCCTTCGATCAGTTGTGGCTCGAACGCCTGAATGCCGAGACGGTGCAGCGTCGGCGCACGGTTCAGCATCACCGGATGTTCGCGGATGACCTCGTCGAGGACGTCCCAGACTTCCGGCTTTTCTTTTTCGACGAGCTTCTTCGCCTGCTTCACGGTCGCCGCCTGACCGAGCGTCTGCAGACGCGCATAGATGAACGGTTTGAACAGCTCGAGCGCCATCTTCTTCGGCAGGCCGCACTGGTGCAGCTTGAGTTCCGGACCGACGACGATGACCGAACGGCCGGAATAGTCGACGCGCTTGCCGAGCAGGTTCTGACGGAAGCGGCCCTGCTTGCCCTTCAGCATGTCGGCGAGCGACTTCAGCGGACGCTTGTTGGCGCCGGTGATGACGCGGCCGCGACGGCCGTTATCGAACAGCGCATCGACCGCTTCCTGAAGCATGCGCTTCTCGTTGCGGATGATGATGTCGGGCGCACGCAGTTCCATCAGCCGCTTCAGACGATTGTTGCGGTTGATGACGCGGCGATAAAGATCGTTGAGGTCCGACGTGGCGAAGCGGCCGCCATCGAGCGGCACGAGCGGACGCAGTTCCGGCGGAATGACCGGAACCTGCGTCAGGATCATCCACTCCGGACGGTTGCCCGACTCCATGAACGCTTCGATGACCTTGAGGCGCTTGCCGAGCTTCTTGGGCTTCAGCTCGGTCGTTGCCTCAGCGATTTCCTGACGGAGATCGACGGCGATCTTCGGAAGGTCCATCGCCGACAGCAACTCGCGGATCGCTTCCGCGCCGATGCCGGCCGTGAACGTATCGGCGCCGTACTCATCGATCGCCTGGTTGTACTGCTCTTCCGTAAGCAGCTGCTTTTCCTGGAACGGCGTCGTGCCCGGCTCGATGACGACGTAGTTCTCGAAATAGAGAACGCGCTCGAGATCCTTGAGCGCCATGTCCATGAGCAGGCCGATGCGCGACGGCAGCGACTTGAGGAACCAGATGTGCGCGACCGGCGCCGCAAGCTCGATGTGGCCCATGCGCTCGCGGCGAACCTTTGCAAGCGTCACCTCGACGCCGCACTTTTCGCAGATCAGGCCCTTGTACTTCATGCGCTTGTACTTGCCGCACAAGCATTCGTAGTCCTTGATCGGTCCGAAGATGCGCGCGCAGAACAGGCCGTCGCGCTCGGGCTTGAAGGTCCGGTAGTTGATCGTCTCGGGCTTCTTGATCTCGCCGTACGACCAGGAAAGGATATCCTCGGGCGAGGCGATCGAAATGCGGATCTGGTCGAAGGTCGGGATCGGAGCCTGCGATTTAAAGATATTGGTGATTTCGTTCATCGGCTGTCTCCTCGAGGGCTCAGCGGGGCAACGCCAGGCCCGTGGAATTTTCAGGCCCTCATCCCGCTGGGCGGGAAGAGGGTTCGGGTAAGGGGCAGCAGCGTCGTCGCGTGAGACTGCCCCTCACCCCGGTCCTCCCCCCGCACGCGGGGAGAGGTGAGATTGTGTTATTCGGCTGCCGGGGGCAGCTGTGCCTGCGGCGCTTCCGGTTCGGCTTCTTCCACTTCCGGAGGCTGCGCTTCGCTGTTGACGAGCTCGACGTTGAGGCCGAGCGCACGCATTTCCTTGACGAGCACGTTGAAGCTTTCGGGAACGCCGGCTTCGAAGGCATCGTCGCCGCGAACGATCGCTTCGTAGACCTTGGTGCGGCCCGCAACGTCGTCCGACTTCACCGTCAGCATTTCCTGCAGCGTGTAGGCGGCGCCGTACGCTTCCAGCGCCCAGACCTCCATTTCGCCGAAACGCTGACCGCCGAACTGCGCCTTGCCACCCAGCGGCTGCTGCGTGACGAGCGAGTACGGTCCAATCGAACGCGCGTGGATCTTGTCGTCGACAAGATGGTGCAGCTTCAGAACGTACTTGTAGCCGACGGTAACTTTCCGATCGAACGGCTCGCCGGAGCGGCCGTCGAACAGCGTCACCTGACCTGACGTGTCGAAACCTGCAAGCTGCAGCATCTCGACGATATCCTTTTCGCGCGCGCCATCGAACACCGGCGTCGCGATGGGAACACCATTGCGCAGGTTTTCGGCGATACCGACGAGTTCATCGTCCTTCATCGTCGGCTTGATCTCGTCGCCGTAGACCTTCGCCATTTGATCGCGCAACGCCTTCGCCTGCCCACTCTCGTGGAACTGATGCAATGCGTCGTCGATCAGGCGGCCGAGACCGCGGCAAGCCCAGCCCATGTGCGTTTCGAGGATCTGTCCGACGTTCATGCGGCTCGGCACGCCGAGCGGGTTCAGAACGACGTCGACCGGCGTGCCGTCCTCGAGGAACGGCATGTCTTCCGACGGGACGATCATCGACACGACGCCCTTGTTGCCGTGACGGCCGGCCATCTTGTCGCCCGGCTGGATCTTGCGCTTCACGGCGACGAAGACTTTGACCATCTTCATGACGCCCGGAGGCAGCTCGTCGCCGCGCTGCAGCTTGTCGACCTTGTCGGCGAAGCGCAGGCCGAGACCCTTCTTCGCGTCTTCGTACTGCTTCTGAATGGCTTCGACTTCGGCCTGCGCCTTTTCGTTCGCGAGACCGATTTCCCACCACTGGCTGCGCGGAATGTCGTCGAGGATCGCGGTGTCGATCGTGGTGCCCTTGCGAGCGCCCTTCGGACCCTTGGCGACTTCCTTGCCCATCAGCGCGTCTTTGAGACGTGCGTAGACGTTGCGGTCGAGGATCTGCAGCTCGTCGTCGCGGTCCTTGGCGAGGCGTTCGATTTCCTCGCGCTCGATCGCCATCGCACGCTCGTCTTTTTCGACGCCGTGACGGTTGAAGACGCGCACTTCGACGATCGTTCCGGCGACGCCCGGCGGCAGACGCAGCGACGTATCGCGAACGTCGGACGCCTTCTCGCCGAAGATGGCGCGGAGCAGCTTCTCTTCCGGCGTCATCGGGCTCTCGCCCTTCGGCGTGATCTTGCCGACGAGAATGTCGCCCGGATGCACTTCGGCGCCGATATAGACGATGCCGGCTTCGTCGAGGTTCTTCAGCGCTTCTTCCGAGACGTTCGGAATATCGCGTGTGATTTCCTCAGGCCCGAGCTTCGTGTCGCGCGCCATCACCTCGAATTCCTCGATGTGAATCGAGGTGAACACGTCCTCCGAGACGACGCGCTCGTTCATCAGGATCGAGTCTTCGAAGTTGTAGCCCATCCACGGCATGAACGCGACGAGCACGTTCTTGCCGAGCGCCAGTTCGCCGAGTTCGGTCGACGGACCGTCGGCGATGATGTCGCCCGCATGCACATGGTCGCCGACGTTGATCAGCGGCCGCTGGTTGATGCAGGTGTTCTGGTTCGAGCGCTGGAACTTGCGCAGACGATAGATGTCGACGCCCGGCTTCGAGGGGTCCTGCTCTTCCGTCGCGCGGATAACGATACGCGTCGCATCGACCTGATCGACGATGCCCGTGCGGCGCGCGGCGATCGCGGCGCCCGAGTCATGCGCGACGCGCTCTTCCATGCCGGTGCCGACCAGCGGCGCTTCCGCCTTGATCAGCGGCACGGCCTGACGCTGCATGTTCGAGCCCATCAGCGCGCGGTTGGCGTCGTCGTTCTCGAGGAACGGAATCAACGCCGCGGCGACCGACACGAGCTGCTTCGGCGACACGTCGATGTAATCGACCTTGTCCGTCGGGACGAGCGTCACGTCGCCGTTGTGGCGGATGGTGACGAGGTCTTCCGTCATCTTGCCCTTGGCGTCGATCTCGGCATTCGCCTGCGCAACGTGATGGCGCATCTCTTCCATGGCGGAAAGATAGACGACCTCGTTCGTCACACGGCCGTTGATGACCTTGCGATACGGGCTCTCGATGAAGCCGTACTTGTTGACGCGTGCGAACGTCGCGAGCGAGTTGATGAGGCCGATGTTCGGGCCTTCAGGCGTCTCGATCGGGCAGATGCGGCCGTAGTGCGTCGGATGCACGTCGCGGACTTCGAAGCCCGCGCGCTCACGCGTCAGACCGCCCGGTCCAAGAGCCGAAAGACGGCGCTTGTGGGTGATTTCCGACAGCGGGTTTGTCTGGTCCATGAACTGCGAAAGCTGCGAGGAACCGAAGAACTCGCGCACGGCAGCGGCGGCCGGCTTCGCGTTGATCAGATCCTGCGGCATCACCGTGTCGATATCGACCGACGACATGCGCTCCTTGATGGCGCGCTCCATGCGCAGCAAGCCGACGCGATACTGATTTTCCATCAGCTCGCCGACCGAGCGCACACGGCGGTTGCCGAGATGGTCGATGTCGTCGATCTCGCCCTTGCCGTCGCGGAGATCGACAAGCGTCTTCACGACCGCAAGGATGTCTTCCCTGCGGAGAACGCGCATCGTATCCGGCGCATCGAGTTCGAGGCGCATGTTCATCTTCACCCGGCCAACTGCCGAGAGGTCGAACCGTTCCGGGTCGAAGAACAGGCCGTGGAACAGCGCGGTCGCCGCTTCGATCGTCGGCGGCTCACCCGGGCGCATGACCCGGTAGATGTCCATCAGCGCTTCCTGCTGATTGGCGTTCTTGTCGATGTTCAACGTATTGCGGATGAACGCGCCGACGTTGACGTAGTCGATGTCGAGGATATGGAATTCCTTGACCTTCTGCTCCTTGAGTTCGGCGAGCAGATTGGCGTCGAGTTCGTCGCCAGCTTCCGCGAAGATCTTGCCGGTCTCGAGATCGACGATGTCTTCCGCGATGAAGCGCCCGGCGAGATCTTCAGCCGAGATCAGGATTTCCTTGACGCCGCTTTCGGCAAGCTCACGCGCACGCCGTGCCGTGATCTTCTCACCCTGGCGCGCGATGACTTCACCCGTCTTCGCATCGGCGATGTCCGACTGCGGTGTGATGCCCCGGAACTTCTCCGGAATGTACGGCATCTTCCAGCCGCGCTTCGATTCCTTGATCGGGATGTGCTTGTAGAAGTGCGCGAGGATCTGCTCGTCGTCGAGGCCCAGCGCATACAGCATCGTCGTCACCGGCAGCTTGCGGCGACGGTCGATGCGCACGTAGACGATATCCTTCGCGTCGAACTCGAAGTCGAGCCACGAACCGCGATACGGAATGATGCGAGCCGCGAACAACAGCTTGCCGGACGAATGCGTCTTGCCGCGATCGTGGTCGAAGAAGACGCCCGGCGAGCGGTGCATCTGCGAGACGATCACGCGCTCGGTGCCGTTGATGATGAAGGTGCCGTTCAGCGTCATGAGCGGCATGTCGCCCATGTAGACGTCCTGCTCCTTGACGTCCTTGATCGACTTGGAGCCCGTCTCTTCGTTGATATCAAACACGATGAGGCGCAGCTTCACCTTGAGCGGCGCCGCATACGTCATGTCGCGCTGCATGCACTCGTCGGTGTCGAACTTCGGCGGTTCGAACTCATAGCTGACAAATTCGAGAGTCGACTTGCCGGCGAAATCCGAAATCGGAAACACGCCCTTGAAAACCGACTGCAAGCCGAAATCATCCGACCTGCCGCCCGGAGGTTCCTTGACCATCAGAAAGTCGTCATAGGATGCTTTCTGAACCTCAATGAGATTCGGCATCTCAGCGACTTCGCCGATAGAACCAAACTGCTTGCGGAGGCGTTTGCGGCTTGTGAGGGTTTGAGCCATGTCGGTCCCTTCGTGCTCTCGTATGCGGGGGAGGCCCCGCGATCCAATTTTCGGCCGTCGAGCACCCCGAACTGACGGGGGCGCTCCTGAAACGGTTCACCGGAGGGCCCTTTTCGAGGTTGCTCGAACCTCAGGCCCTCCGGAAAACCGTTCTTCATTTGCGCATTCCGACTCTCCTCCACAGAGCCGGCCGGAAGGCGCGGTATGAATAGACATCGACACCGACCGGGAGCGGCCCGGCCGGTGTCGATGGATCATCACTTCACTTCGACGACGGCGCCCTGATCTTCGAGCTGCTTCTTCAGCTTCTGGGCTTCGTCCTTCGAAACGCCTTCCTTCACGGTCTTGCCGCCGGCCTCGACGAGGTCCTTGGCTTCCTTCAGGCCGAGACCCGTGATGGCGCGAACTTCCTTGATGACGTTGATCTTCTTGTCGCCACCCGACTTCAGGATGACGGTGAACTCCGTCTGCTCTTCGGCAGGAGCGGCAGCAGCGCCGGCACCCGGAGCAGCAGCGACGGCGACAGCAGCAGCGGCCGAAACGCCCCACTTCTCTTCGAGAGCCTTGGCGAGTTCAGCAGCTTCGAGCACGGTGAGGCTCGACAGGTCATCAACGATTTTCTCGATCTTCGACATATATAGTGTCCTTACGGTTTGAACCTAGAGGTTGAGTTGCAGCACCCTGTCCCAGGGCTTGCGCTGCGTTAGCGTTTGCGGGCTCGAAAGCCCCACAACAGTCGTCAGCCAGCTATGCGGCCTCGCCTTTTGCTGCCTTGGCCTGAATGACGCGTGCGAGCTGGGCTCCCGGCTCCTTGACGGTCCGAGCGATTTTCGTCGCCGGAGCGTTGAGAAGACCGATGAGTTTGGCGCGCAGTTCATCAAGCGATGGCAGGTCGGCGAGCGCTTTCACGCCGTTCGCGTCGAGGATGGTCTTGCCCATCGCGCCGCCGAGGATCACGAGCTTTTCGTTCGCCTTGGCATACGTAACGGCAGCCTTCGCCGCGGCGATCGGGTCTTTCGAGAAGGCCAGAATGGTCGGCCCCTTCAACAAACCTGAAAGCTGTTCGGCGTCGGTATCCTTGAGCGCGAGCTGCGCCAGCTTGTTCTTGGCCACTTTCACAGAGCCGCCAGCGTCTTTGACGCGCTTGCGGAAATCTGCGGATTGGGCGGCCACGAGGCCGGTGTTGTGGGCGACCACAACCACGCCGGTGCTTTTCAGCTCGGCATGGAGATGATCGATGAGCTCACGTTTCGCGGCTCTATCCACGTCTCGTCTCCTTGCTGCGAAGCCTCATTCGCGAAGCTCCGCGGGTTGCACCTTGCCGCCCGTCCCGCGAGCGGAATCGGACGACGGGTAGTCTGTCCTCGTTCCCGTGCACCGCTTGAACGGCGGCACGGTGCTGACCCAGAAGGTTCAAACCGAATGCGAGGCCTGCGCCTCAAATCCGATCCACTTCTGTCTCATGCAGGCTCTCCCGGAAGAGATTTCGGCCGACCCGCGAACGGGCTGGCACCTACAGTCTCGGACAGTTTCGAACCGGAGCTCGAAAGCCCCGGTCCGGGTTTTCCGGGTTGCCCCGGAATTCGCAAAAATCTTAGACCACGGGTCCCGACGAAACGGTCGCGGTGTCGAGCTTGAGGCCGGGCCCCATCGTCGACGACACCGACACCTTCTTCAGGTACGTGCCCTTGGAGCCCGTCGGCTTGGCCTTCACGACCGCATCAACGAACGCCTTGATGTTCTGGACGAGCGCTTCCTGCGAGAAGCTCGCCTTGCCGACGCCGGCGTGAACGATGCCGGCCTTCTCGACGCGGAACTCGACGGAACCGCCCTTGGCGCCCTTGACGGCGGTGGTGACGTCCATCGTCACCGTTCCGACGCGCGGGTTCGGCATCAGGCCGCGCGGGCCCAACACTTTGCCGAGGCGTCCGACAAGACCCATCATGTCCGGCGTCGCGATGCAGCGATCGAAGTTGATCGTGCCCTTCGAGACGATCTCGACGAGGTCTTCCGCGCCAACGATGTCCGCGCCCGCTGCCTTGGCTTCGTCAGCCTTGGCGCCCTTCGCGAAAACAGCGACGCGCGCCGTGCGGCCCGAGCCGTTCGGCAGATTGCAGACGCCGCGCACCATCTGATCGGCGTGCTTGGGATCGACGCCGAGGTTGACTGCGACTTCGATCGTCTCGTCGAACTTCGCCTTGGCGCGGTCCTTCAGGATCTTCACGGCTTCGTCGACGCCATAAGACTTGCCTGCGGGCAGTCCCTGCTTGACGACGAGCATGCGCTTGCCGCCGGCTTCGCGCGTTTCCTTGATCTTCTCAGCGCTGATTTGAGCTTTTGCCATCGGACTACTCCACCACCTTGAGACCCATCGAGCGCGCGCTGCCTGCAAGCGTGCGGGCGGCGGCATCGATATCGTCGGTGTTCATGTCCTTGAGCTTGCCCTTGGCAATCTCTTTCAGCTGCGCAATCGTCACCTGTCCGGCAACCGCACGGCCCGGCTCCTTGGAGCCCGTGCCACCCTTGCCCGTCGGACGAAGGCCCGCGGCCTTCTTGATCAGGAAGGTTGCAGGCGGGTTACGCATCTCGAACGTGAAGGAACGGTCGGAATAGACCGTGATCTTCACCGGGATCGGCGTGCTCTGCTCAAGATCCTTCGTCTTCGCGTTGAAGGCCTTGCAGAATTCCATGATGTTGACGCCGCGCTGGCCAAGCGCGGGACCGATCGGGGGCGACGGATTCGCCGCGCCTGCCGGCACCTGTAGGTTGATATAGCCGTCGACTTTCTTCGCCATAGTCCCCTTCACTCATTAGAGCGTGAAGACGTCCTCGGACGTCACGCTCAGGGTTAGCGGTTCAACGGGCCGGATCGCTTACCGCGAACTCTGCCCTCCCGCACGTCACCGCCCCAGAGCCGAAACCCCGCCGCGGTTCCCGATGCTGAAGCACCGGAATTCTCGAACTCTCGCGCAATGTCCCGGCACAACGTTCGCCGAAACGTCGCCCTCAACTCGCAATCTTCTCGACCTGCCCGAATTCGAGCTCGACCGGCGTCGGACGGCCGAAGATCGACACAGCGACCTTGACCCGCGACCGCTCCTCGTCGACGTCTTCGACGACGCCCGTGAACGACGCGAACGGGCCGTCGGCAACTTTGACGTTCTCGCCGATCTCGAAGGTGATCGTCGGACGCGGACGCTCGACGCCTTCCTTCACCTGGTTGAGGATGCGCAGCGCTTCATCCTCGGGGATCGGCATCGGCTTGTTGTCGGCACCGAGAAAGCCCGTGACCTTCGGCGTGTTCTTGATCATCACGAACGCCTGGTCGGTCATCTTCATTTTGACGAGCACGTAGCCCGGCAGAAACTTGCGCTCGGTCGGAATCTTGCGGCCGCGCTTGACCTCGACAACCTCTTCGGTCGGCACGACGATCTCTTCGAACAGATCATCAAGACCACCGGCCTTCGCGCGTTCGCGAATGGCGTCGGCGACCTTGCGCTCGAAATTCGTGTAGGCGTGGACGATGTACCAGCGCGTTCCGGCCACCGACTTTTTTTCTTCGCGATCTTGCGCGACAACCATTCTCAAACGCCCTCTAGCGCGTCACCAAGCCAAATACCGAGAGCTGATGCTCAACTGCCCACCCCAAGAACGAAGCGCACGATGTGGCTCAAAACCTGATCGACGAGCAAAAAGAAAACAGAGGCGAACGCGACCATGATGAGCACCATCAAAGTCGTGATCCACACCTCTTTCCATTTCGGCCAGGTGACCTTGGAGACTTCCTGCCGAACTTCCTGGATAAAGGTTATGGGATTGAACTTCGCCATTAAAGTGCTTTCTATGCGCAGATGCGACAACATGCCGCTCCAGCCCCGTCGTTGATTGACCGGGCCGGTCGGCAGATCAGACCTAGCTGAGGCTGGCAGGGGCGGAGGGTCTCGAACCCCCGACCTTCGGTTTTGGAGACCGACGCTCTACCAATTGAGCTACACCCCTTAAACCCGACGCGAGCAAAAGCCCGGGCGTCGCGCAGCCTCTTTCGGGGCGTGTTTCCTTAACTGATGTCATCGCCCTTGTCAGCCCCATGCGCGAGCTTTTTTGTCCCGGCTGCCGTTATTCAATAGAAACCGTCGAACGGTCGGGGCTTCAACGGCCGGTCCAGGGGCCGGGAGCACCGGCACCACCGCCGGGCGACGACTGCGCCGAACCCGCGATCGGTTCGACAACGACGGCCGATCCGTAAGCCAGCACCTCGGTGACGGCGGCTGCAATCTCGTTCGCATCGTATCGCATCGCGATAACGGCATTGGCGCCCATGCTTTGCGCGTGTTCGACCAAGAGATCGAAAGCTTCCTGGCGGGCCTGCTCCGCGAGCTTGGTGTACACGGAGATATTGCCGCCGAAGAAAATCTGAATGGCGGCGCCGAGGTTGCCGACGACACTGCGTGAACGCACCGTCAAACCCCGGACCAGGCCAAGGTGGCGCACGACGCGGTAGCCTTGAATTTCATTCGTCGTAACAACCAGCATGAAAATCCCCTGTTTCGCCCCGCGTCCGGAATTGCGCCGTCAGAACGCAACTTAATGCAAGAGAGCTTGGCTGGCGACCGCTGAAGTTGCAACGCTCGACGTTTGCTCGCCGGACTTTTGCCTTCGCGACAGCGCCGCCGTCGATCACCACCAAACCCAAAGTTGCATCAACACGATCTAAATCGAAGGGGCTTGTCGTCGTCTCGCCTTACGTTATCAGCTTAAATGCCTCACATTCGTGGCGGCACCTGCCCGCCCTCGATACGTTGCCTCCCTGACGACGACTAAATCCCGCCCCTATTATTCGTTCAAAGCCAGCGCCATGACATTCACACCGCATCGTCGAGATGTTCTTTCCGGAGCCTTGGCCGCATCCGTCGCGGGCTGGGCACTTCCCGCACGCGCCGCATCCGTCGGGGCCATGGCGCTCGGAAACGCCGAGCCGTTCTCATTCGACGACCTCAAGATCCGCGCTAAGGAGCTGGCAAAGGCCCCTTACACACCGCCTCCGAAACCGGCCGACTCCGATCCATTGCGCGGCATGACGTTCGATACGTTCGCGCAAGCGATTTACAAGCCCGAGATGGAGCTTTGGCGCGACGTGCCGGGGGCGCAGAAGGTGCGCCTCTTTCCGCAAGGACGTTTCTACGCGGAACCGGTGAGCATCTACGTCATCGAGAACGGCCAGGCACGTCAGGTCGTCTATACGCCCGACCTGTTCAACATGCCTTCCGACCATCCGTTGCGGACGTTGAAGTCTGCCGGATTCGCGGGCTTCCGCCTGATGAGCCGCGGCGGCGTCAGCGACTGGCTCTCGTATCTCGGCGCATCCTATTTCCGTGCCTCTGACCCGCAGGATCAGTACGGCGGATCGGCGCGCGGTCTCGCCATCAACACCGGACGACCGGAAGAATTCCCGCGTTTCACCTCGTTCTGGCTCGAACAGAACGGTGCGGGCATGACGATCTACGCCCTTCTCGAAAGTCAGAGCGTGACCGGCGCCTACCGCATGGACAGCCGCCGCATTCAAGGCGGCCAGGGCGGCGCGTTGCAGGACGTCGAATGCGAACTCTATTTCCGTGCGCCTGTCGACTTGCTCGGCATCGCGCCTTTGACCGGCATGTTCTGGTACGGCGAAAATTCGGGGCACTTCCGCGGCGACTGGCGCCCTGAGGTTCACGACTGCGACGGCCTCTCGCTGTGGACCGGCGCCGGCGAACGCATCTGGCGTCCCGTCGCCAACCCGCCGCGCATCGTCACCAACAGCTTTTCGGATGAAAATCCCAAAGGCTTCGGACTCGTTCAGCGCGACCGCAACTTCGAGAACTATCAGGACGACAGCCTGTTCTACGATCGCCGCCCGAGCATGTGGGTCGAACCGCTCGGCGATTGGGGCAAAGGCTCTGTCAATCTCGTGCAACTGCCGACGACGAACGAGACCGAAGACAACATGGTCGCGTTCTGGACGCCTGAGCAGAAGATCGTCCAAGGCACGGTGATCAATACGAAGTATCGGCTGTATTGGGGCGTCGATGGCCCACCGACCGGCGACGTCGGCCGCATCGTCGCAACGCGCATCGGACTCGGCGGTCTCGGCGGACGCGACCTCGATCTGCGCCACACCAAGCCCGGCGCGCGCAAATTCATGATCGACGTCGAAGGCAAGGTTCTCGAAGAGCAGACCCGCTTCGGCGGCACGCACACGGTCGTGACGACCACGCGCGGCAAGATCTCGGGCGTCGAAGCTTTCCCCGTCGTCGGCACCACGCGTTGGCGAATGATGTTCGACCTCTCTGATCTCGATGGACAAGAGGCCGACCTGCGCGCGTTTCTGCAGAAGGACGGCGTCGCGCTGAGCGAAACCTGGATCTATCAGGCGTTTCCATAAGCGCCGCTCGGAATTCTCAAACGACGCGAACGCTAATTCTTGAAGTCCCTAGTCCCTAATCCCCAGTCCCCTCACTGAAGCCCAATTGTTGCCATCGATTGACGCGACGCTGCGTGACCGCCACGCACTCGGCCTAACCGGTGTCGCATGTCCTATCGCGTCTTCTCTATCCCGCCCAAGGTTCGCATTCGGGAGAACATCGATTTTCCCGGTCCCGTCGTCATTGACGGCACCGTTCTGGGCGACATCAGCTGCATGTCGCTCGTCGTCGGCGAGCGTGGCATCGTCGACGGCACGATCAAGGCCGACCGCGTGACCATCCTCGGCGAAGTCTCGGGCGAGATCTTCGCGACGCACATCACTCTGAAGCCGTCGTCAGCCGTCGCCGCGAATATTTTCCATAAGCATCTCTCCGTGGAAGACGGCTGCCTGTTCGAAGGCAACTCGCGCCGCCACACCGCTCCACTGGAATTGACTTAAGGTCTTCGCTGCTCGTCCGACGCAAAGATTGCAAAGCGTTGGCAAGCGAATTTGCCAGACTTCCACACCCGCTCGATTGATCTGCGGCACCGGCCAGCTAAAACCATTGCTGGCGCGGATGCTGTGCAAGTAAGCGCCGATTTTATTGCGAGCGCCGTTACGGCAAAGCTCGAACGCTGAATGGCGCTAAGCATGCTGCCACTGCATGCATTTCATTTCTCTGACTCGAAGCCAGGAGTGCCGATGTCACGCCCGAAGTACATCCTCTTTGCCTTCGCGATCGCCGCTCTGACATTGACCGGTGCCGGTATCGGCGCGGAAGAAATCAATCACGAGAACGAAGCGTCCTGGGCCAGCATCCGAAAGGATACATTCGGGCAGCAGGAGATGATCGACGGCAAGGGGCTCCTGTCGCTGGAGGCTCCGGAACGCGCCGAAGACGCCGCCGTGGTTCCGATCACGATACGTCTGGCACCTGAACTTGCCGACAACGTCAAATCGCTGACGCTGATCGCCGACGAAAATCCTGCTCCGGTCGTCGCAACATTTACGTATGGAGAAGCGGCAGGACGCGGCCCCCGCACCCTGGCGACGCGCATTCGTGTGGACCGTTACACGTTCGTACGCGCTATCGCGGAAAGCGCGGACGGCAAACTGTATATGACGAAGGCTTTCGTCAAAGCCTCCGGCGGCTGCTCGGCGCCAGCAAGCCGCGACGCCGAGGAAGCCGCGAAATCCATCGGCAAGATGCGCATCAGGACCGCCACGGGCAACGCCGGCAAGTCCGACCTCGGCGAAGTCATGATGCGGCATCCCAATATTTCAGGTTTGGCGATCGACCAGCTTTCGGGAGGATATCCGCCCGCGCGCTTCATCTCGCATTTGTCCGTCACGGCGGACGGCAAACTCGTCTTCGCCATGGAAGGCGGCATCTCGATCAGCGAAGACCCGCATTTCCGGTTCAGCTATCTGCCGGGCGCGAGCGACAGCCTCGAGGTCACTGCTGAAGACACAGAAGGGACGAAGTTCTCAGGACGCTCCGGCAACCCGTCTTGACACCGGCGCCGCCAATTGGCGTTCGCCGCGAGGTTATGGAGCGGGTGATGGGAATCGAACCCACGTATTCAGCTTGGAAGGCTGCTGCTCTACCATTGAGCTACACCCGCATCCTGTAGCCAAAGCAATTGCTTAAGCAATCGCCGCAGCTAGGAACACTTCGTTCCCGGAGCATCCGGTTCTATAAATGCCTCCGGTTGATTTTGGAAGCGACAGATGCGCGGCGGAGTGACGTAATTTTCACGGCGCGCGGCAGATCGGATCAGCCAGCATCCGGCGCGGCGCTCCCAAGTCTCGGAACGGCCATCAAGGGGCACTGCCCGCCCCGCAGGCCGGGATATTCGAAGGGCCTCAGGATCAGGCGCGCCATCTCGATGATCGGCATGTCACCATCGAAACGCGATCAATGAGGCACACGGGAAGAATTGCGATACCCGGCCAAGGTGAAGAACACCGCGACCGCCAGCATCGCGATCACCCCTGCGGCCGTCATCAACAGCACTGCATGCGCCTGAGAGAAGGCGACCTTGCCTGCCTCGATCAATGCCGCGCCTTGCTCACCTCCAATTAGGCCAGCGACGATGTAGGAATCGCCGATCGTTCGGGACGCCTGTTCGGCCAAATCCTGCGCCAAGTGGGATGGGAGTTCGATGGCACGGCTGAACACGGCCGACGTGAAGACGCCGAACAGACTGATGCCAAGACCAGTGCCAAGCTCGTAACCCGTCGCCTCTAGCGAGCCTGCCGCACCGCCCTTGCTCGCATCCACGGAGCCCATGATGGCGATTGACGAGGCCGTCAGCGCGATGCTGAGCGTGAGTCCCAGAATAGCAAGCGCGAGCGGAACGAGGATGCCAGGTTCGTGGAAATCGCTGCGCGCGAGACCTACCAACGCGATAGCGGAGATTGCGAGCGAAAGCGTAGCGACGAGCCGCAATCCGAACCAATTGGAGAGATAGCCCGCGACAGGTCCGGCTACTGCCGCCGCCGCCATGATAGGGATCATGAAGACCCCGGCCTGCAACGGCGTCTTGCCCAGCACATATTGCAATTCCTGCGCGAGCGTCAGTTCGACGCCGGCCAACGCTCCTGATGAAACGATAGCCATGATCAGGCCGGCAACGATCGCCGGATGAGACAGCAGGGAGAGGTCCAGCATAGGCTTGGACGAGTGCAGTTGCTTGCGCGCGAACACCGTCAGAGCGGCAAGTCCGAACGCAACGACGAGAATGACGGTCGTCATCGGCTGCTTGCCGCCGAACCCGGCCTTAATGCCGTACACAAGCGATATCATGCCTGCGATCAGCAACAGGGCCTGTCCGATCGCCCATTTGCCGGGCGTCGTCTGCTCGCTGCGCGGCAGCAGGAAATAGCAGGCCGGCACCACAACGAACATGATCGGCACGTTGATCAGAAAGACCGAGCCCCACCAGAAGTGTTCCAGAAGAGCTCCGCCAACCAGCGGACCGACCGCCGCCCCCGCTGCGCCGACCATGCCCCAGAGCCCGAGCGCGATGGCGCGCTCATCCTCGTCCTCGAAGGTTTTGCGGATGAGACCGAGAACGCAGGGCAAGATCATCGAGCCGCCGAGCGCCAGCAGCACGCGCGCGGCGATCAGCATGGCAGCGCTTTGCGCGAAGGCGGCCCAAGCAGATGCGACGCCGAACATGACAAGGCCGATGAGCAGGATCTTGCGATTGCCCACCCGGTCCGCGAGCGTACCCATCGGCACGAGAAGCCCCGCCATCAGCAACGAATAGATGTCGATGATCCAAAGCACTTCGGTGCCCGACGCATTCAGGGATTGCGTCAGGGTCGGGACGGCGACATGCAAGATCGTCATGTCGAGGACCGCCGGGAGAAAGGCCAGCGTGACAGCGACGAGGACAAACCAGCGGTTGGCCGGAAGAGACGCGGACGGCATCATTCACCTGACGAACATTGCATTCAGCGATATAAATACATACGTATGTATTTCAATAGAGGCCGACCAGGAAGGAGTGACAATCTGGGCAGAAAGCCGACCATCACGCGTGAGGGCTTGCTCGAAATCGCGGAAGGCCTCGTTCGCGGCGAAGGCGCAGCTGCGCTGACCATCGATGCCCTTGCCAAAGCGGCGGGCATATCGAAGGGGGGGGTCCAGTATTCGTTCTCATCGAAGGATGATCTGGTCCGCGCGCTGGTCGAGAGATGGACGCAGAAGTTCGAAGAATTGCTCGGAGAGATCGATGAGCTTTCGCCCGCCGATCTCGTGCGCAGGTACATCAAGGTCATGCGAAGTTCGCAGGCGGCGATGAACGCCAAGATGGCTGGGCTGATGATTGCCTACATCCAGAATCCGGAAAACGTAACGGAAACTCGGGAATGGTACCTGTCCATGTTCAAACACTTGAGCGGGTCAGCGGAAGACGCACAGGCCGCGCGGGTTGCGCTATTGGCAGTCGAGGGACTGTTCATGCTGCGCATTTCCGGCATAGACGAAAATGGGGAATGGAGCGCTTTTCTCGACGACGTCGAAAGCGTCTTTGAACGCTTGCTGAAGAAAAGCTAAGTCGGCGGCAGACACAGTCCGGAAGCAAAATGCCGAGTGTCGTTGCGTCGAAATGATGCCCCGCAAGCCGGGATGATACGCTTTGCCGGGGTGGCGTCGCAGGAACCGCAAGAGCGGGTGGGGAACGATGAGAAAGGGCAAAGGCTGGTACGCTGCTTTCGCGTTTCTCTTCATAGCGTCTTTCGTGGCGATCTACGCCGCTACCGGACAAGACGCCATCGGAGCCGCGGCGCGATTTCTGTCCAACGGCATCATCCTTGTCCGCAACATCATCGCACGTTCCGCCGGAAGCTTTCTGAAACTCTTGGCGCAGGGCGTCGGATTACGGCGGCTTTCGCGGTTTCTCGCGGCGGGAGCGAGCATAGGCCTCGGATATGCCGCAAGCGTCATCGTCAGCGACAAGACCGTCCGGCGAGCACATGGCTGGCGCGAGAAAGTCCATACCGCGGCCCGGTTCGCGCAGCGCACATGGCATGAAGCGCCTTTATTCGCGAAAATCGCTGCTGTCGTTTGCCTGATCGCGAGCCAGGTTTATCTGCATTTCTTTCTCGTTGTGTTTCCGATCGCGTTTCTCGTCCCGACCGTGCGCAGAATTTGGGTACGTGCTGCCGACATGTTGTTCGGCAGCTGGTATTGGAAAACCTTCGGATCGACGCACCGCGCAATCGTCGCGGGAATCAGAAGCTTGCCGTTCATGCGTGCGCTTTTCGATGCGGCGCGCCTTATGCGTCTTCGCTATCTCAGCGCTTGGCGCATATGGCGCTACGATCCGCGCTATCGCGATCAGGCAAGTCAGGCGCGCTTCGTCAGCCTCATCGAGCCATGGCGTCTTTTGCGGCGCGGCGAACTCGATCGCTATATCGGCCGGCCGCTCCTCGCCGGACGCGAACGTCAACGCTTGATCGAAGCCGAAGCGAGCGTTTAGCGAAAGCGCGCAGCGTCGCGAAGCCTGCGTCTACGCGATAATGCCCTTGCTCGCGGCAATACCAAGCTGAAGCGACTGCGCGATCCGTTGCGAGCGATCGACGAACAAGGCTGCGGCGTCCGGCGGGCAGACGGCCTTCGCAGTCTCGGCGAACAGTTCCAACCAGCGCAGAAAATGGTCTTCGCCGATTTCGGAAATCGCGACATGAGCGGGCATCGGCTGCCCTTTGTAGCGGCCCGTCATCAGAACGACGGACGACCAGAACGCGCTGAGCTTCGCCAAGTGCTCGTCCCAATCCTCGATGCGCGAATTGAAGACGGGACCGAGCAACTCGTCCTGCCGCACCTTGGCGTAGAAACGATTGACCAGATCCGCAACCATGGCCTCGTCAATCCCGACGGACAGTCCGGGCGCTTTTGGATGCGGGGGATGATACGACATGGCGGAGGCTCTTGCCGTTAGACTTCATAAGATGTACTGAGATTGCACCTTAAGGTGTTTTGCCTGTTTCCGGCAACCGTTCGACGGACCCTCCGATGCGGCTAACAGTCCATTCCGACTATGCGCTTCGCGTACTCATGTATCTCGGAGCGCGAGAGGACCGCCTGGCGACGATCCAGGAAATCGCGAAAGTCTACGCGATCTCCGAAAATCACCTCATGAAAGTCGTCAACAAGCTTGCGAAGCACGGCTTCGTCAAGACGTTGCGGGGGCGCGGCGGCGGACTTCGTCTCGGACGCCCTGCCGAAAACCTGACGATCGGCGAAGTGCTGCGGGTCGTCGAAGAGGATTTTCACGTCGTCGAATGTTTCGGCGAATCCAACATGTGCCGCATCTCGCAAAGCTGCCGGCTGCGGCTCGCTTTGCGGCGCGCAATCGACGCCTTCCTCGCGGAACTCGATGAATGGACGCTGGCCGACATTCTTTCAAACAGGAATTCCATCTTACGCGAGTTACGACCCTTCATAAGCTAAGGGCCGGTATGAAAGGGGGAGCGGCGTGCTCAAGACACGACTGACGGAACGGCTTGGACTACGGCATCCAATCATCTGCGCACCGATGGCATGGGCAGCGGGCGGTCGTCTTGCGGCTGCGGTTTCCGCGGCCGGCGGCCTTGGCCTGATCGGCGGCGGATACGGTGACGCGGACTGGATCGCGCAGGAATTTCGCGCTGCGGGCAATCAACCCGTCGGCTGCGGATTCATCACTTGGTCGCTCGCCAAGCAGCCGGCGCTTCTCGATCTGGCGCTGTCGAACAAGCCGAAAGCCATCATCCTGTCGTTCGGAAACCCCGAGCCCTTCGCCAAGCGCATCAAGGACGCGGGCGTGACACTGATCTGCCAGGTGCAAACCCGGCGCGACGCAGCACACGCGATGGCCTGCGGCGCCGACGTTATCGTGGCTCAGGGCGCCGAAGCCGGCGGACACGGACAAAGCCGCGGAACACTCTCGATCGTTCCCGAAGTCGCGGACCTTATTGCGAAGGACTATCCCGACACCATTCTTTGCGCAGCAGGCGGAATTGGCGACGGCCGCACAGTCGCCGCCGCATTGATGCTCGGCGCTGACGGGGTGATGGTCGGATCACGCCTTTGGGCGTCAAAGGAAGCCAACGTCAGCCAGCGCATGCACGACGCCGCGTTGAGCGCGACGGGCGACGAAACCATTCGCTCGCAGACAATGGATCTGGCGCGTAAGCTCGAATGGCCGAAGCAATACAGCGCCCGCGTTCTCATCAACGAATTCATTGGCCGCTGGCACGGACGCGAAGCCGAGCTGATCGCGGTCGCCGATGAGGAAGCTGCGAAATACCGCGCCGGCTGGATCGAAGGCGATCCCGAAAAGAGCAACACCTTCGTCGGTGAGGTTGTCGGCCTGATCCGTTCGATCGAACCTGCGGCAGAGATCATCGAACGGCTGATGCGCGAAGCCGAAGACCTGCTTCTATCGAAGCCCCGCGAAATCGTCTCGCAGGCTTAGATCGTGGTGCGCGACTGAACGGAGCAGCGACAATCTAAAACGCGAAGCTTCCACCGGCTGCGGCGAGCAGCCGGCTTCACGTTGTGTCAAATTCAGTACCGTCCGAGTCGCGCGCGCCTATGGGCCACGGCGAACCAATCGCAGAATGAACAGCAAGAGACACGCGCCGACGACGGCAGCAATGATGGATCCGACAATCGGGTTACCAAACGCAAAGCCGAGCCTTGGGAACAAAATACCGGCGATGAACGCTCCGACGATGCCGACGATGATATCGCCGACGAGACCAAATCCGCCGCCTTTCATGATTTGCCCGGCGAGCCAACCGGCAATAGCACCGATAAGCAGCCAGATGATCAGTGACTGGAGATCAATATCCATGTCTTCCTCTCGGTTTGAGCCTCCACGCACACGAATCGGTTCAGCATGATCATCTGCGGCAAAACGGCCGTTGACAAGCTTGCAAACAAAGTTCCTGCGAGGCAACAGAACGAGAGAGAGATTGTGCGGCGCGGCTATCTCTGACTTTGCCGGGCATCGCCCAGCCATTGCGACAGACTCTTGAAATCGGCGGCGCCGGAAAATGTCGTGACCGTGCCGTCGCGTGCGATGAGGCGCGTGTACGGTAGTTCGCCCATCCAATCGTGATCGACGGCGAAGCGCAGCTTCTCTTCAAACCCGTTCGCGAGGCTGAAGCTCTGGACGTTTCCGAGCCCGGATTTCGCGAGCGCTTTTTCGATGCGCTTCGGATCGGCGCCGCGGCGGTCCCAATTCACGAATGCGATCGTCGTATCGGCATGCGCGGCTGCAAATTTCCCCCAGTCTCCCAGCTCGACCATGCAGTTGCCGCACGAAAAACCCCAGAAGTGCACGATCACCGGCTGACCCTTACGTCCATCGAGAAGCGTCTGCCAGCTTGCGCTGTCGAACGTGCGCGGCGGCTCGGCCGCCGCTTGAACGCACGCACACCAGACGAACATCAGAACGGACGCAATACGCACGACAGCGTTCATGACTGCGGTTCCAGAGCGATCAGTCGATAGCCTTCTTTCATCGTCAGCCATGACAGATAAACGCTCGCCTGCCGAGCGATGAGCAACGGATGATCCGACGCGTTCGCCGCCGAGGCGACAGTCCGCGGCCTGCTCCACGTGCGTCCGCCGTCGTGCGACGTCATCAGATCGATACTGGTTTTCTCGCCGTCGAAGGATTTGTAGGCGAGATAAACCGTGCCGCCTGCCGCCAAGACATACGGGCGCGAAATCTGCGCGTTCTGATCACCAATCCGCAGCGGCTCCGAGAACGTCTTGCCGCCATCCTCAGAGTGCGCGTAGTAGACGCCCTTCAGCTTGCGCCCGAGTGCGAACCACGTCGCGTGATAAGCGCCGTCGCTGCCGATTGCGAGGCTCGGTCCCTGATGCGGGCACGCATCGATCTTCGCATCATCCTCGCTCACACGATACAACTGCCCGGGCTTTCCAGCGTCCGAGAACGTGATCGTCGCGTGATCGCGAATGCCGCCGTCGAAAATGTTGCGGAACATTACGACCGGCTCGCCCGAGCTTTTGAACGCGACGGCGATGCGGCAGCATTCGCAGGAATTGTCACGCGCGATGGATGCTGCTTCGAGCGCACCGCCCGGCTTGTCGTCCCACGCGTAAGCGAGCGCCGCGCCCGCATACTTTTTGCCTTGCTTCTTCGCGGCGGCGACGTTGCGCTTGTCGATCCAGGCGACGAACACCCGGCCATTCGGATCGAATACCGCCGTCTCGAAGCGCTGGCTCGGCGAGTCCATGGTGATCGGCTGAGGCTCGGAGAACGTTTTGCCTCCGTCAGCCGATCGCGCGATGAAAGCGTGTCCGTTGTATTTTTCGTCCCGCGACGCGTACGTGACGGCGACACGATCGTTGGGTCCGAAGGCGAGTTTCGGACGCGCATCCGGTCCGTCATCGAGCGGCAGCTTCGTCGCAGGCAGCGTGACCGGCGTCGAAAACGTTTTCCCGAGATCCGGCGAGCTTGCGATCGAAATGCGCCCGCCCGCCGACCACGTCAGCCAGAGCTTGCCGTCTGGAGCAAACGCGCCGGTGGCGACGCTCGCGCAGGCAAGCTCCGAGGACGCGCACGCCGCAGCCGTCTCATGATGATGCGAAGCTCCATCGTGCGCTTGCGCAAGATTGGCGACGCCTGCGGAGGCAGCGAGCAAAAGCAACGCGGCCAATTTGAGATGTGTACGCATCACTCAGAACCTCACTTTCATGCCGCCGTAAAACGTGCGCGGCGCTCCGGCGTAGATGGAGCCCGTTCCAGTTTGAGCGAGCGTCTCCGCCGTCGACCCGTTCCTGTCTGCGATATTGTTGGCGGACGCGATATAGACTTCGTCAAGCACATTGCGGACTTCGAAATAAGCGAGGAACGATTTGACCGGTCCCCAATTCAGCGTCATCTCGTAATGCACGTTGACGTCGACCGTCTGGTATCCCGGGGCCCAAAGCAGGTTGGCGTTTTCCATGTAGAAACCGTCATGCCACTGGTATTCGACGTAGGCGCCGACGCCTTTGTAAATCCCGGACGGCGTGTCGTAGCTCACTCGCGCCGTCAGCTCATTGGATGAGACGCCCGGGATTTTGTTCCCGGCCCGGCTGACCGCATTGGGCGCGCCGGACACGACTTCATCGTAATCGGTATAGATTTGATTGTTGTAGAGATACGCCGCCGTCAGTCGCACGCTGTCAGTTAACGCGACATTGGCCATCACCTCGACGCCGCGATGCTCGGAGGCGGGCGCGTTGTAGCTGAAGTTCGATCCGCCCGGCGTCAGCGACGCCTGCGAAACGATCTCGTTGGTAAAGAACTCGTAGAAGCCGGTGACGCTCAGCGTCACGCCTTTGACGGGCGTCCAGTCCGCGCCGAGATCGTAGCCGATGTTCGATTGCGTTTTGAGATCCGTGTTGTTGCCCGGGTTTCCGTCCGGCTGGATGAACAGATTGGAAAACTGCGGCGTCCCGTAACCCGTGCCGATACGTGCGCGAAGCTGCCATTGATCGTTCGGCGTGTAGAGCAGTCCGACTTCCGGCGCGACGTTTGTCATCTCGCGTCCGACGCTGACGGTCTGGGTAATCGCGCCGCCCGCATTGTAACTTCGCTGTGTACCATCCAACGAGGTGCGTTCAACCGTTGCACCTGCGATGACGGCCACGTCATCCGTAAGCTTGACCTCATGACGCGCCCGCGCGCCAAAATTCTCCGTTGAGCCGACTTGATCCGACTGCAGGCGATCATTCAATACGCTATCGCGCGGCGCAAGAAGGATGGTCTGAGCGTCGACCGGCAAGTAATTCCAGAACGCGCCAAGGTAGGAACGCATCGGCAAACCGGCGAACGTCGCTGTGTTCGTGACACCAGCGGTGACGTTGTAGGAAAGATAGTCGCCGAGCGCGCGCGTCGTCCCGGTCGGCTGGCTGATGTTGCGATCGTCGATGACGACCTGCACCTGCCCCGTCGTCGAAGCGCTGAATTCGTGATCCCAGCGCACGCCTCCGATCGTCCGCCGGTCGTCGCGGTTTGCGCCAGCCTGCTCCGCCGTCTGACGCGTGCCCATGAAGCTGAGCGTCTCGCAGCCCGCCGCCGCCGTTGCGTAAGTCTTGCAGCCCTTCTGATACGGGTTGATGTTGAAGTTGTTCAGTGACATGCGGAACGGGAGTTCCGTGTAGACATTATTGTTGATGAACTTGAACGTAAACGTGTCCGTCGACGAGGGCTGATAGGTGATCAGCGCGTTGACGGTCTGGGTGTTGAAATCGCTGTAGCCGTAATATCCGTCGCCGCGAACGTCGCTCGAAAAGATCGACGCTTCCCAGTTCTCACCCTTCTTGCCGCCGACGACATAATTGTTCAGGTAATTGAAGCTTCCAACGTCCACGCCGTACTCGATGCCGTCGATGACACCGCCTGGCCACGTGCGGAAGTTGATCGCGCCGCCCGTCGCGTAATTCCCGAACAGAGCCGACGACGGCCCGCGCCATACATCGACGCCCGAATAGGCGTGCGGATCGATCAGGTCGCTACGCGATAGACCGTCCGGCTGCGTGACGGAGAACCCGTCGTCGAGAATGACGATGTTGCGAATGCCGAAGCCGTTGCGCGCATTCGATCCGCGGATCGAGATGCCCATGTCGCGGGGACCGTTGCCCTGCTTCAGAGAAACGCCCGGAACGTCATGCAGGATGTCGGTGACGGAAAAGACCGGCGTGTTTGCATACCGCGCCATGTCGATGCCGGTTGCCGTTTGCGCTCCGGCGCCCGAGGCGCCCGGAACGGAAGCGACCGAACTCGACGGGGCTCCCGGATTTCCGGCCACAGGCGAAAGCGAGAGGTTGGCCCCGGGCAGCGGCGACGGCGCGCCCGCAACGTCGGTCGGCGCGGGCGCTGGCTTCGGAACACCGGAAGGCTCGGCCGGTCGCTTCGCAACCACTTTCTTTTTAGCGGTTGCCGACGACTTCTGGGCAGTCGCTTGAGCCGCCGCCTTCTGCGCCTCCTGCTGCACGGTGACGTCCGGCAGACTGATGGAGTCTTGCGCTTGTGCGTCCTGAGCTTGCGCCGCGCCTCCGGTCGCCATCAACGACAGGACGGCAAGCAGAGCAAAAGTGCTGCTGTGAGAGGTGACGTGGAGCTTGCGCGCGGTACGCGGCCCCGCCTTGAGGCGATCCGCCTGAATGAGCATTTCCTGATGACCCGACTGAACTGAAGCTGCGACGATGCGAGGCCGGGACCTGTTGGTCTCTACGGCGATCGCGCTTGGACGCGAGATACTCAGATCAGAACGGCAGGTGGGCCGCGCGCCGATTGCGCGCCGGCGATGGGTGTAGCGCTGAAAAGTTCGCGCGTGATCCGGAAGGTCAGCTCCGCGTAGCTGACGGTTCGAGCGAGCAAATGCGGCGTGTCATGATCGACAGCGACGGCGCCAACCGGAGCATAGGGACAGATGTCCTTTCCGGACAACGGAGATTTCTGCTGCAACGGCGCGCCGGTATCGTCGACCGTCAGCGGACCGTGACCGGTACAGATCACGATGCCGATATCGCCCGCGTTCGCGCTCGTAGCCGCGAGCATGAAGCCGACGGGCAACAAGCTGCGCACGACGAACGCGAGGCCGATCAGAAAACTGACGTAACGGCGCATGTGATCTCTTCGCCGAAGCGGAATCGGACGGGGCCACATTAACTTCGCCCGCCAGGGGTCGCAACCGGGGGTGACTACGTAGTCCGGCACTCCGCTCCCTGGCAGCGACGCATGGCATGCGTATCCGGACTGCCGCAAATACCGGCATTCGCAGATTGGAACGCTTACAGCTTGAGCAGAAAAATCAGCGTTTGCGGCTCGCCGCTCACTTAATCGAGCGACATCAGCACTCTAACAGCCTGCCTCGATCTGGCACGCTCCTTGTTTAACGCCTATGACGGGTTCTGATGGAAAGCACGACAACCGTGGGCCACGACCATTCGTATGGCTACTCCGTCGCCTATGAGCGCGAGGAGCTGCAGTTCCCGGTCTACGTCGTGGCCGTGGTCGCGGCAGGACTAGCGACGGCGGGCGTTGTGCTCGACAATCTTCCGCTGATCGCGCTGTCGCTCATCGCTTTCGGCTACGCCTATCATAACTATCCCCTGCTCGAGACCGGCAGGCCACGCATCGGCGCAAGCCAATACGGCATCTTCGCCGACGGCCTCGGCATTATCTCCTGGCGATCGATCAAGCAGATGGAGATGGTGTGGACCGAAATCCGAGGCTCCGGCAGTCACGAACTTCTCATCACGCTGCAAGAACCGATCGGGCGCGCGCTGCTCACCGACTGGCGCAAACGCCCTCTTCATCGCTTTCTAATGCGCCTACCGTGGACGATGGCGGCGAAAGACGTCGTCCGCATTCCGCTCGGCGTCTTCGATCGGCCCGCCGACGACATTCACCGCACCTTCATGCGCATGATGAATTTCTACCGCCGCTGACCCCGGCACCGACGATACTTGCAGACGGAGAGCGACCATTCACGCGACCGCGCGGCGACAAAAGGCCCCGCAGCCAGGACATTAAACGGCCTCCGCTTCGGTTTGTTGTGTTAAGGTCGCCGCGGGTGGCACGGGGGATTGTTGATCTATGCTTCAGGAAGAGATCGTTCTCGTCGATCGCGACGATAACGAAATCGGCATCGCGGAAAAACTCGAAACGCATCGGCGGGGTGACCTGCACCGGGCGTTTTCGGTGCTGATCTGGGATAGCGCTGGACGCCTCCTGCTGCAGCGTCGCCAGATCGGCAAATATCATTCGGGCGGGCTCTGGACGAATTCCTGCTGCGGCCATCCTCGTCCCGGTGAACGTAGCGGTGACGCGGCGCTGCGGCGTCTCGGCGAAGAGATGGGCTTTGCGTGCGCGCTGACGCCGATCGGAACTTTTCTCTATCGCGCCGAACTCGAAGACGGGTTGGTCGAGCACGAACTCGTGCATCTATTTCGCGGCACCTACGATGGCCCGATCGCGCCCAATCCGGATGAGTGCGACGGCTTCAACTGGCTCGCCCCGGACGCGATCCACCGGGAGATCGCCGCCGCGCCGGAAACTTTTACCGTCTGGTTTCGGAAATACGTCGAGGCTGGCTGGCCTCTGTCGCCGCCCCTCGAAGTCGCCTAAGGCGCGACAATCGGAGTGTCCCGCGCGCCGCAGATTTTTCGAGCGACGCGTTGACCGCAGCAAAAAAATTATTGTCGTTCCCGGCGCAGCCAAAGCGCGGTCTCAGGCGTTTCTAATCGTTTGGAAAACGCAAAACTGAGCGGGAAACCCGATGGCCAAAGAAGAAGCTTCACCCCAAGCCGACTTGCCTGGGCACGGGGCTGACGTCCTCCCGAGCGTCACGGTCGACAGCTACAACATCGAGATCGAAGACCAGGACGGCTTCATCGGCGACAAGGCGAGCCGAAGCGCCTTCATGGAGTACGTCGACAAATGGCGGAAGCCGCTGCGGGAACTCGGCGAAGATCCGTTCGGCGACAAGCCTACGGAAGAGCTGAGCAAGAAGAAGCTTGCGGATATCCTCGCAACCGGTGAACCCGAGGCGGCCGGCCTCGTACTCAGCGCCATCGAAGAGTTCGCGCAACAGCTTGCATTCGTCATTCGCCGGTATCTGCGCACGAAGGACTGGCGCGACACCGAATGCGTGTCTATCGGCGGCGGATTTCGCGGCAGCCGGCTAGGCGAGCTGGCCGTCGCTCGCGCCGCGCTTCTGCTGCGCGCCGAGGACATCGACATCGACCTCGAACTCATTCGCCACGATCCGGACAAAGCCGGTCTGATCGGCGCGGCGCACCTGCTGCCGCCCTGGATGCTCAAAGGCCACGACGGAATTCTCGCCGTCGATATCGGAGGAACGAATTTTCGAACCGGCGTCGTCGAGTTGAACCTCGGCAAATCCACCGACCTCGCGAAAGCGAAGGTGGCGAAGTCCGAACTCTGGCGTCACGGCGATGAAGAAGTCGACCGCGAAGGCGCCACCGACCGTCTGACGGAAATGTTGCAGGACCTGCTCTCCTGGTCGCGCAAGAACAAGATAGAGCTCGCGCCCGTAATCGGCATCGGCTGCCCCGGCATCATCGAGGACGACGGCTCGATTGATCGCGGCGGCCAGAACCTGCCGGGAAACTGGGAAAGCAGCCGGTTCAATCTCCCGCAGATCATTCGCGAGAACATCAAACAGATCGGCGACAGCGAGACGATGATCGTGATCCACAACGACGCTGTCGTGCAGGGTTTGAGCGAGCTGCCCTACATGAGAGACCGGTCGCATTGGGGAATTCTGACGATCGGAACCGG
This sequence comes from Hyphomicrobium sp. GJ21, assembly GCF_001006785.1. Taxonomy (NCBI): domain Bacteria; kingdom Pseudomonadati; phylum Pseudomonadota; class Alphaproteobacteria; order Hyphomicrobiales; family Hyphomicrobiaceae; genus Hyphomicrobium; species Hyphomicrobium sp. GJ21. The sequence continues at coordinate 115,968 of NZ_CDHO01000003.1, forward strand.
CCTCGGAAACGCCCGCTTCACGAACCGCAAGCCTCCCAAAAAAGCAAAGTGAAGCCCAGCGCTCACTGAGCGTAGTCACCGCAATCGATGAAGTTGCGCCCGTCAGGCTTTGAAGCTGCGTTTCTCAGGCGTCAAAACGCGGTCGAACGCAGGCTGGTAGTCGAGACGGACGAGATCTGCGGGACCGAAGTTGCGTTCCCACTTGGCGGATGCCACCGAGACGAGCCGACGAAGCTCAGTCGCGGAATATCCCGGCTGTGCGGGATCGATCTCCCGCGACGTCTCGATGACAAGCACGGTGCGGCCCGTCAGCTGCCCGCCTTTGACTTCACCCTCAATGTACATCAGCCCGATGTCTTGCATCATTCGGCTGTTCCCCCGTCGCAGCGCCCGCCCCCACTCTCCGGCTTCGATTGCGGCAAGTGAAGATGTCGCACGAGTTATGCACTGTTTGATTTTCATGAGGCGAAATTCAGAGCGAACGGCTACGAATTTTTTTCGCCAAGCATCCGCACCGGATTTGCCGACGGCCGCGACATCAGGATCAAGATGAGCAAAAACTTCTATTGCAGTGTTATGCCGAGTCTTATGCATCAGCGGTTCGCTCGCCTGATGCTCGTCGCTCTGGCGGCAGCGGCCTTAACGCTCGCATCCCCGGCATTTGCCGATCAGGGCTGCGAGGACATGCGCCAGCTCTGCAAGGACGCGACAGCCAACGCCGACAAGTGCGCCAAGGCGGGAAAAAGCGAAGCCCCGCCCAATTGCAAACCGCTGATCGATGTGCGGGAGGCGACCTGTACGCAGGCCGAGATCATCTGCAAACCGGCGACCGGCGAGCAGCAGCGCTAAACGCCTCGCGCGTTGAGATGGAGTCCAAACGAAAAGAGAGCGGCACATTCGGCCGCTCTCTTTTGAGCTTATCGCCCTGACAGAACCGCTATTGGGGACGGCGTGTGTTCTGCCCCAGCCGATATTGACTTCGGGGGAGAAGTCATCCCGTAAATCCGGGAGCAACAACTACGCGGCACGACTGCTGCCGTCGGCATACGTAAACAATCTGATTTGGGGATAAATGGGCAAGTCCACTTGTGGTGCGGCGGACTGATTTCAGCGCGGTTGTGACGCGCCCGCATCAAGTTGCAGGACAAACCCATTTAAAACGCCGATTCCTGCAGAAATCTCGAACTACATCTCAGCGCGCAGATGCCGCTGAATAAGCTGCGCGGTCGACTCGTGGAATTCGATCGCGGGCACGGAAACGCGGGGAGCCCGCCTGATCCACCCTGCGACCCGCGGCTTGACCGCTCTCGCCGCAAGCTTCGGTGCGGTCGCGGAGAAAGCTTTGTCGGGCAGTTCAGCGCCCTCAGCCGTGTCCATCGCACTGGCCAAAGCCACGGCAGAGGCGTCGGTCGCGGGATAAGCGTGGAGTTCGATAACGTGGCTGACCGGCTGGAAGTCGGAGACCCGGGCCTGCACCTCGAGACCCTTTTCGACCCGTGAAACCGGCTGGTCGGGCCGGTCTGCCAGCACCAGCAACCCAGCCGTCTGCCGAGCCATAGCGGCGCCGACTTTGGCGATGGCCGCCGTCAAGCCGGTCATCAGCGTCGCATAGAGTACCAGCACTGCAATCGAACGGGAGTTCACGGTAATTGCCTACGCCACCGCCACCGAACAACAAACGAGCGAACCCCCGGCCCGTTCCCCGCCTCCTAGATGAAATGCGCCGGAATGGCTCGGGAAAGATCCCGGCAGAGTAAACGCGTCAGCAATCACGTTTCCGTTCTCGCGCCAATGCCTCCTCGTACATTTCCCAGCCGTCCAGTGTCTTTTCGACGTCCGCCAGGAAATCGACACCAACAAGCGGATGCCCAGGGCCGGATGCTTTGAGATCGTCGATCCGGCGTCTTAAGGCCTTGGCGCGCCGGAGGCATAGGTTTCGCAGGTCTTCCGAGGTCATCTGCGCCATGACTCGCGAACCGCGACACGATCATGCGAGTTCCGCTAATGTGACCGCCCGCGCGCCAGGAGCCGATGATGACGAAACCCGTTTTGGTTACCATTCCACATAGCCTCGGCAAGGAGGAAGCAATCCGCCGACTGAAGTCGGGCCTCGGATCGGCGTCTGCGAACCTGCCGGTCCTCAAGATCGACGAGGAGACCTGGACCGACAACCGGCTCGCTTTTCGTTTCACCGCCCTTGGCCAGACCGCGGAAGGGACGGCCGACGTCGAAGACGACAGCGTGCGCATCGAAGTCGTGCTTCCGTGGTTCCTGCAGAAGGTCGCCGAGGTCGTTCAGTCGACAATCAAGTCGCGCGCTCAGATCCTGCTCGAAAAGAAATAGGCGAGGACCGGCTCAGCTCCTTAGTCGGCGCAAGCAGTCATTTGACCAGATCTTCAAGACACGGATACGCGGTGATCAGGGCGTTGGTCGCAACTCTTACGAACGGCGACGACAGACTGTCCGGCTCGGCCTTGAGCTTGCGAACGATGACCACACGCAAATCTTCGAGCTTGATGATTTCCGGCGCGCACCACTGCACATGATATCCGTTTTCACGCTCGAGATTGTTGATGTCGAGCAGAGCCTGCAGATACCCGATGCAGGCCATGTCGGACTTCTGACAATGAGGCAGCCAGAATTTTGCCGTGTGGACGTCCGGCTCGGCGCTGAGAGGCGTTGTCTGAAGCATCAACACGCACAACGCGACAATAGAGAGAATCTTGGCCAGCGAACTATCCTCGGGTACATGCGGCCCAAGCCGCTATCATTCGGATCGAGAGTTTGAAACGTCAAGTCCACGGATCGAACAAACGCGATCGTTCTGCGTTTCTCTCTAATTTTATGTACGGTGATTTGAGCCAGCGAAGCCCTGTGTCGCTGCGCCATTCTCAGTGCCCTCTTTCGAAACGGTTTTCAAGGTGCCCGCGTCAGTCTATTTGTGAGGCGAAGGTTGCACGCCCTCGCGGCTCAGAATTGGAGCAAGGCTGTTGAGCGACGATCCATACAAAGTTCTTGGCGTCGCACGTGACGCTTCGCAGAATGACATCCAGAAAGCCTATCGCAAGCTTGCGAAAAAACTGCATCCCGATCTCAACCCCGGCAACAAGACCGCCGAGGACGAGTTCAAAAAAGTTTCAGCGGCTTACGATCTCGTCGGCGACGCCGATAAGCGCGCGCGGTTCGACAAGGGCGAGATCGATGCCTCGGGCGCTGAAACGCCGAAGCGGGAATATTATCGCAACTACGCTGGCGGCGACGCCGACTCCTACGCGAACGCGGGCGGATATTCCGACTTCGCGAGCGACGACGATCTCTTTTCTTCGATGTTCCGTCGCGCCTCGGCGTCGAGAAGCAACGTCCGCATGCGCGGCCAGGATGAGCACTACAAGCTCGCGTTGGATTTCCTCGATGCCGTCAACGGCGCAAGCCGCCAGGTGACGCTGCCCAACGGTTCCGTGCTGGATGTATCCATCCCCGCCGGAACGCGCGACGGGCAAACACTGCGCCTGCGCGGCAAGGGTTCGCCCGGCTTCAACGGCGGCGAGCCGGGCGACGCGCTCGTCGAGGTCGAGATCCGGCCGCATCCCGTATTCACGCGCAAGGGCGACGATATTCACGTCGAACTGCAGTTGCCGCTCGCCGATGCTGTACTTGGCGGCAAGATCAGGGTGCCGACGATCGACGGCACTGTGACGATGACCGTGCCGAAATGGTCGAACAGCGGCCGCACGCTTCGTCTCAAAGGCAAGGGCATCAAGCGGGCCGACACGCCATCCGGCGACGAGTACGTCACCCTGAAGATCATGCTGCCGGACAAGCCCGATCCCGAACTCGAAAAACTCGTTTCGGAATGGCAGCAAGGCACGGGCGCCGCCCGGCACGACACGGAGGCATGAGATGCAGTATCGCGAGTTTCTGGTTCGCGCCCGCCTCGAAGACAACGTCGTTAAGGAATGGATGACGGCCGGCTGGCTCATCCCCGCCGGTGACGAAGGCCACGCGGAGTTCACCGACGTTGATATAGCCCGCGCCCACCTCATAACCGACCTCAAGGGCGGCATCGGCGTCAACGACGAAGGCGTATCCGTGGTCTTGCACCTGCTCGACCAGCTGCACGGTCTTCGGCGGACGCTCGGCGATATCCTGGCTGCCGTCCAAGCCGGACCGGACGACCTACGCGAACAGTTGCTGTCACACCTTGGTAATTTACCGGCACGATCCGACCGGAACCCGGACAAATAAGCCTACGTTTGTAGCTGGCGACCGCAGCCATTGGCCTTCCGAGGCGATATTGCGGTGTTTAACGATGCTTTTCACCTGTCGTTAAGCACAGGATAAGACAGCGTTTTCCCGTTAACGTCATGGATGGCGATGCTCGCGTAGGGTTGTCCTCGGCCAGGTGATGGCCACGAAATTCGGACAGAGAAAGTTTTGCGTAATGTCGCTCGAGTTGATGGCGCGGCCCAGAGCCGAACCCACCGTCGAACACACGGTAGAACCCAATCTTTGGGTTGATACCCCGGAAGACATCGCCGAGATGATGGCCGAGGCCGCGCGCGTCGATGCCATGTTCCAGAGCGGCGCGATTTCGACACTCTTCCCCTACGCGTTTTCCGACTTTGTCTCGGTGACCGAAACCGAGATCGAACCGGATTGTGAACAGGCGAGCGCCTGAGCCGCTCGCACTTCATGCCTGGCGCGAAGCAGCACGATGACCGCGCGCGCCAAGATGCACATCACAACCTCTGGCGCGACGCGCCCATTCGGAACCGCTCTTTCCCCAAATCGATAATCGAAATCACTGCCGCCTCGCAGCCGGCAGTGTGACATTTGTCATACGCTCCCGTGCAATCGCGAACGGCGCACGTATGCCGGCCGCTCTAAGCCGTTCGGTTGTCTGAATATTCATTTCGCGGGCTTGCTGACGCCACGTTTTAGAATAGTGTCACCAAACTGAAACAATTCTATTCGGTGACCTGGGCGGAGGCAAATTTGAACCAGATCGCATCGGGCGCGAATGTCCGTTCTGCCCTCAAAAGTGGCCTCGCCAGCATACTCATTTCAGGACTTTCCCTTTTTATTCCAAGTGATGCAGGCGCCGAAGTTTCGGTCGGCGAGCCGCAGTCGTCCTCGACGATCGCGCCACCCGAATACGTTGACGAACGCGACCTCCCCTTCGAACTGCGCCCGCTCGTTGCGAAACGGCTCGAAATGCCGTGGGCAATCGCGTTTCTGCCCGATGGGCGCGCGCTGGTGACGGAACGCCCCGGACGGCTCCGCCTCATCGAAGGCGATCACATGCTGGATGAACCGATCGCAGGCGTACCGGACGTGGCGTTCGGCGGCCACTCCGGCCTGCTCGACGTCCTCGTCGACCGCGATTTTCCGACCACCCGGCGCATCTTTCTCTCGCTGATGCATAACGGACCGGACGGTTCGACCATCCGCATCGTCAGCGCACGCCTTGAAGACAAGGCACTCGAAAACAAGAAGGTCATTTTCGAAAGCCGCCCGGCCATCAAGGCCACCGACCAGATCGGCGGCCGTCTCGCGTTCGGGCCGGACGGGATGCTCTATCTGACCATCGGCGATCGCTTTCAGATGCAGCGCGCCCAAAATCTGCTCGACGACGGCGGCAAGATCATCCGCATCAACACCGACGGCAGCATTCCCCAGGATAACCCCTTCGTCGGCCGTGACGACGCGCTTCCCGAAATCTACAGCTATGGCCACCGCAATCCGCAGGGCATCATCGGCAACGCCGGCGACGGCCAGCTCTGGTCGATCGAGCAAGGCCCGAAGGGCGGCGATGAACTCAACATCATCACCTCGGGAAGCAACTACGGCTGGCCGATTGTGACTTACGGCGTCAACTACGACGACAGCATCATTTCAAACCTCACGACGGCTCCCGGCATGGTCGATCCGGTGCACCATTGGGTGCCATCCGTCGCGACCGCGAGCCTCGTCGCCTACACCGGCAATGTCATGCCGGACGACTGGCAGGGCAACTTTCTCGTCGGCACGCTAGTCGGACAATGCCTGATCCGTCTCGAAGTGACGAACGGCGTCGTGACCCGTGAGCGCCGCTATTTCCACGACAAGATCGGCCGCATTCGCGACGTCGCGGTTTCTCCGGACGGCTTCATCTATCTTCTGACGGACGGCACCGAAGCCTCGCTGTATCGGCTCGAACCGATCGAAGACCTCGTGGCCAAAGCCAAACCGTTCTAGCCGCATCGGATGAACATCTGAACGCGCGGACTGCACACATTGCAGTCCGTGCTCTCATCTCCTTTGCGAACGCTCTGGATTACGCCACGTCAGCTCGGCGCGCGATCCGGGAAACTCGCAACGCCCGCAATGAACGCATCCATCGAAGCGCTGAAGGCCAGATCCGGATCGAGCCCCTTGAGCGCTGGAATGAGTGCCCGCGTCGCCTTGTAGGCATCGGCGTCCAGCGCATCGAGTTCCGCTTCGTCGGCGTCGTTGATCGGGCGTAGCAGACCTTCAGCTTCGGCCAGCGCGAAACCGAGAACGAACGCGTAGAACGCAAGCCCGAGACCCGCCGCACGATCGTCAGGAAGACCCGCACGCCGCATCGCGCAGTAGACGATCTCGCTCGCGACGTGATCCGCGGGGCCTGTCGCATGGTAGCGAAAATGTAAATGGAAGACGCGCGGGTAGCGATGTGCCAGCGAGCGAAACGTATTGGCGACGGCCTTGAGATCGTTCTGCCAGCTTTCCGTCGCTCGCGGTATCTCGACGCCGCGCACGGCATGATCGGCGATCGCCCGTAAGAGTTCGTCTTTCGACCGGAAGTGATGCAGCACCGTCATCGGGTCGACCCCGACGGCCCCGGCGAGCTTGCGAATGGAAAAGCCGGATTCCCCCTCCTCGGCGAACAGGTCGAACGCCGCGTCGAGGATCGCCTGCTTATCGAGCCGGCGTCGTACCTTAGGTCTCAGGTCAGTCATGCCGATACGGGCCCTTGACACTTCTACGGTGTAGAGTATTCCTTCTTATTACTGAGCATGTAAAGACTGCATTTGCTGTCTGCTCGGCGGCCGACTTGCCCGCCGAAGGTCGACTATTCTTGGAACTCTCGTTGATGGTATCGGCGCTTATCCGGTTGCCGTTGGAGATTTCGCACCGCGCTTGGCCGGGTGCGAGGCAGGCATGGGTTGCGCCCAAGCCTCACGCGAAACGCGACCTGCTGAGGCTTTGCGCCCGCATCGGATACACACCACACTGATTAAACGATCCAGCCCCTCCGCTTCGCCCCCGCTCTCTCAAATCGCTGGAGAAAAACCCGTGTCAAACCGGCTTCAGACCGCGCAGATCCAAGAGCTCGATTCTCAGCATCATCTGCATCCGTTCACGACGCATCAAACGCTGCGCGCCGGGCCCGGCCCGCGCGTCATCGTGAAAGGCGAAGGCGCCTATGTCATCGACAGCGAGGGCAACCGCATTCTCGACGGCATGGCCGGCCTTTGGACGACGAGTATCGGCTACGGCAATAAAGAGCTCGCGCAAGCCGCCTACGACCAGATCCTCGAGCTGCCGTTCTACAATACGTTCTTCAAGACCACCCATCCGCCCGTCGTCGAGCTGTCGCGCAAGCTCGCTGAACTCGCGCCCGCGCATCTCAATCAGGTCTTCTTCGGATCGTCCGGATCGGAATCGAACGACACCGCGATCCGCCTCATCCGCCACTACTGGGTGCTGAAGGGCCAGCCGAAACGGCGCATCATCATCAGCCGCAAGAATGCCTATCACGGCTCGACGATCGCGGCGGGCTCGATGGGCGGCATGAGCCACGTGCATCAGCACAGCTATCCGGTTTACGAAGGCTTCCGCCATGTCATGGACCCGTACTGGTACGGCGACTCCTTCGCTGGCGAGAGCCCGGAAGACTTCGGCCTCCGCGCCGCGCGTGCCATCGAAGAGGAAATCCTGCGCTGCGGTCCCGAGAACGTCGCGGCCTTCGCAGGCGAACCCGTGCAGGGCGCCGGCGGCGTCAAGATCGCGCCCGACAGCTATTGGCCGGAAGTGCAGCGCATCGTCGACAAGTACGGCATCCTGCTGCTGGCGGACGAAGTCATCACCGGCTTCGGCCGGCTCGGCACGTGGTTCGGCTCGGAATACTACGGCATCCGCCCCGACCTGATCACGTTCGCGAAGGCCGCGACGTCCGGATACGTGCCGCTCTCCGGCGTGCTCGTCGGAGACAACATCGTCGACGCGCTGATGGCCGAGAACGACGACTTCAACCACGGCTATACGTTTTCCGGACACCCCGTCGCCTGCGCGGTGGCGCTCAAGAACCTCGAAATCATGGAGCGCGACCGCCTCGTCCCGCGCGTCAAGGAAACGACCGGCCCGGCCCTCGCGCGCATGCTCGAGCGCTTCAAGGATCATCCCCTTGTCGGCGAAGTTCGCTCCGTCGGCATGATGGGCGCCATCGAACTCGTTGCCGACAAGAAAACGCGACGCCGCTTTACCGATCCCGGCCGCGTCGGCCTCATCTGCCGCGACCACTTCTTCCGCGACGGCTTCATCATGCGCGCGGTCTTCGACACGATGGTCTGCGCGCCACCGCTGATCTGGACGGACGCAGAGTTCGAAAAAGCCGGTGCCGTCATCGAGAGCGCGCTCAACAAAACCCTTCAGGATGTCAAAGGAGAATTGACGGCATGACCCGTCCGATCGTTGTCATACCGGGCTGCAGCAAGTCGATCGGCGGCTTGACGTTCGACGCCGTCGGACGGAAGTACTCCGCCGCCGTCGCGGAAGTCGCCGAATGCCAGCCGCTGCTCGTTCCTCTCGGACAAAGCATGGCGGACATCGGCGCGGTGCTCGATATCGCTGACGGCATTCTGCTGCCAGGAAGCCTGTCGAACGTCGAGCCGAAACACTATGGCGACGAAGATCCGCTCGATCCCGCAACCGTCGATCGCGACCGCGATGCCGTCACGTTGCCGCTGATCCGTTCCGCCATCGAACGTAAGTTGCCGCTGTTCGCGATCTGCCGCGGCTTTCAGGAATTCAACGTCGCGCTCGGCGGTACGCTGCATCAGGCCGTGCACGTCGTCGACGGCCACCATGATCACCGCGAGCCGACCGACGAAGACTTCGACATCAAATTCGGGCCGAAGCACAAGGTGCGCCTCGCAGGCGAACTGCAAAGCTGGCTCGGCCAGGACCTGCTGACAGTGAACTCGCTGCATTGGCAGGGCATCAATCGGCTCGCCAAGCCGCTGGTCGCCGAAGCCTTCGCCGAGGACGGTCTCGTCGAAGCCATTCGCGCGCCTGCAGGCAATGCGTTTTCTCTCGGTGTTCAATGGCACCCGGAATGGCGTCCGCTCAACAATCCGGCATCGATCACGCTGTTTCGCCGCTTCGGCGACGCCGCCCGGAACCGCACCGCGAAGGGCCAGGCCGCATGAGCGATACCTACATCACGATCGACGAAACGGAAGCATTCCTCGCCGCCAACCCGAGCGTCACTTGGATCGATCTGATCCTGTTCGACCTCAACGGCATTCCGCGCGGCAAGCGCTTCCGGCGCGACGATATCGTCGCCGTCGCAAAGAACGGCCTGATGATTCCCTCGACGGTGTTCGTGATGGACCCGCGCGGCAATTGCATCGAGGAAACCGGGCGGCTTTGGGAAACCGGCGATCCCGACGAACCATTCCGCATCATCGCGGGCTCGTTGCGCGCTGTTCCGGTCGGCGACGGACGCCACGCGCAGGCCGTCATCGCAGTGACTGAGCCTGATGACCTTTGTCCGCGCGGCGTTCTCGCAAAACAGGTCGCGGCATTCGCGGACCAGGGTTTAACGCCGGTCGTCGCGGCCGAACTCGAATTCTACGTCACGAAGCCACAAACGAACGGCGCGTTCAAGCTCGAGACGCCCGACGGAATTTCGGATGATCCCGAGCGTCCGATGACGTTCCAGTTCGACGAGATCGACACGCTCGGCCCGCTCGTCGACACGATCTACAAAATCGCCGACGTCCAAGGCCTGCCGATCGACGCGGTGATGCAGGAGTCGGGTCCCGGGCAGTTCGAAATCAATCTGAAGCACAAAGCGGACGCTGTCTCCGCCGCGACCGATGCATTGCTTCTGAAACGCGCCATCAAGGCCGCAGCAAAAGCGCATGGTCTCGAAGCGACATTCATGGCCAAGCCGCATCACGACTGGCCGGGCTCGGGCATGCACCTGCACGCGAGCCTGATCGACAGAAATGGCAATAATGTTTTCGCGGGCAATCCGATCTCGCCCCTGTTCCGCAATGCCATCGGCGGCTTGCAATCGACGATGTGCGATTTCATGGCCATCTGGGCGCAGTCGGCGAATGCTTATCGCCGCTACGTGCCGAAAAATTACGTGTCGCTCGCCGCGCATTGGGGACTGAACAATCGCAACGTCGCCCTGCGCATTCCGCGCGCCTCGGGAGCCGGAACGCGTGTCGAGCATCGCGTTGCAGGTGCCGACGCCAATCCCTATCTCGTGTTGGCGGCAATCCTCGCCGGCATGCGGCATGGCATTGCCAACAAGATCGAGCCGGGCCCAATGGCGGACGGCGAAGCCAATGACACCGCCGCGCCCGAGCTGCCGACGATCTGGTTCAACGCGCTCGAACGTTTTCGCGCATCCGACGTTGTCCGCAATGCGTTCGGCGCGGAGTTCCAGAAAGTCTTTTACTTGTTGAAGCAGACCGAACGCTCGGAATTCGAACGCGTGGTGACCTCGCTCGACCATGCTTGGTACGCTCAGATAGCATAAGGGTTCGCGTCATGACCTCGCTCGCACATTTCGAAGCGGTTGCCGGTTCGCTCAAGCTTCCGGGCGAAGCGGTCATCGACGGCAAGCTCCGGGCGAGCGCGTCGGGCAAAACCTTCCCCAACGTCACGCCCCGCAACGGCCGCGTGCTGAACCACATCGCTCAGTGCGATGTTGCCGACGTCGACGTCGCGGTCAAAAGCGCCCGGCGCGCCTTCGAAGAGGGACAGTGGCGGAAGTCGCATTATCGCGACAAGAAGCGCGTGCTGTTCAAGCTCGCGGATCTGATGCGTCGCGATGCCGAGCAATTGGCCGTGCTCGAAAGCCTCGACGTCGGCAAGCCGATCACCGATGCGCTCAAGGTCGATATACCGGGCTCGATCCGCACGATCGCGTATTACGCCGAAGCACTCGACAAGATTTACGGCGAAGTCGGCCCGGAAGCTCCCGACCGTTTCTCGTTCGCCGTGCATGAGCCGCTCGGCGTCGTCGCCGCCATCGTACCGTGGAACTTCCCGTTGCTGATGGCGATGTGGAAGATCGCGCCCGCACTCGCGATGGGTAATTCGGTCATCCTGAAACCGGCGGAACAATCACCGCTGACTGCACTGAAAATCGGCGAGCTTGCGCTCGAAGCCGGATTGCCCCCGGGCGTCCTCAACGTCGTACCGGGCTTCGGCGCGGAAGCCGGCAAAGCTCTCGCGCTCCACAACGATGTCGACATGATCGCGTTCACCGGCTCCGGCGCCGTCGGTAAGCTGTTGATGCAGTATTCCGGTCAGAGCAATCTGAAACGCGTCAGCCTCGAGCTTGGCGGCAAGTCTCCGCACATCATCTTCGCTGACTGCCCCGATCTCGACAAAGCGGCGACGCAAGCCGCGTGGGGCATCTTCTATAACTCGGGACAGGTCTGCACCGCCGGATCGCGCCTGCTCGTGCAGCAGGACGTTGCCGATCAATTCGTCGACCGGCTGCTCGGCGTCGCGCGCAAGATCGTCGCCGGTGATCCGCTCGAACCCGCGACGACGACCGGTTCGATGGCAAGCGAAGAGCAGATGAAAACGGCGCTGCGCTACATCGAAACGGCGAAGCGCGAAGGCGACGCGTTGGCCCTCGGCGGCAACCGCACGCGCACCGACAGCGGCGGCTTTTACGTCGAGCCGACCGTCTTCGATCAGGTGAAGCCCGAGAACACGCTGGCGCGCGAAGAAGTCTTCGGCCCTGTCCTCGCAATCACGCGCTTCAAGGATCCCGATGACGCGATCCGCATCGCCAACGACACCAACTATGGCCTCGCCGCCGGATTGTGGACGAAAGACATTTCGCTTGCCCATCGCGCCGCGCGCGAAATCCGCGCCGGGCTCGTCTGGATCAACGGCTGGGACAGCTGCGATCTGACAATGCCGTTCGGCGGCTTCAAGCAATCGGGATTCGGTCGCGACCGCTCGCTGCACGCGCTTCACAAATACGCCGATCTCAAGTCGGTATCGATCACGCTCTGAGTTTCCGGAGTAACTCGCATGAACGCTAAGACGACAACAGCATTTCCAACCGCGGCGCTCATCGACGGCGAATGGGTGACGTCCAAGAAAACGTTTCCCGTTCTCGATCCAGCGACCGGCGACAAGCTCGCCGATGTTCCGGATTTGACGGCCGAAGATGCCCAGCGCGCCATCGATGCCGCTTACAAGGCATTTCCGGCCTGGTCCGCGAAACCTGCGAAAGAACGCGGCGCAATCCTCGAGCGCTGGTGCGAGCTGATCCTCGCTGAAACCGAAGCGCTCGCCCAGCTGATGACCGCCGAGCAGGGAAAACCCCTGACGGAAGCGCGCGGCGAAGTTGCCTACGGCGCCTCGTTCATCGATTGGTTTGCCGAAGAAGGAAAACGCGCCTACGGCCACACGATTCCGACCACCGCAGCGTCTCGCCGCTACGTCACGATCAAGCAGCCGATCGGCGTTTGCGCCGCGATCACACCGTGGAATTTCCCGATCGCCATGATCACGCGCAAAGTTGCATCCGCGCTCGCAGCCGGATGCACGATCATCGTCAAGCCGTCGGAAGAAACGCCGCTCTGCGCACTGGCCGTTGCCAAGCTCGCGCTCGACGCGGGCGTTCCGCCGGGCGTGCTTAACGTCATCACGACGCAGGATGCGGCAGGCGTCGGCAAGGCGCTGACGGCCGATGCACGCGTCCGTAAGCTCACCTTCACCGGCTCGACCGAAGTCGGCAAAATTCTCTATCGCCAGTCCGCCGACACGATCAAGAAACTGACGCTCGAACTCGGCGGCAACGCGCCTCTGCTCGTCTTCGACGATGCCGATCTCGATCGCGCGGTCGCGGGCGCAATGGCATCCAAGTTCCGCAACGCCGGACAGACCTGCGTCTGCGCCAATCGCATTCTCGTGCAGTCCGGCATCTACGATCGTTTCGTTACGGCGCTCAAAGCCGAGATCGCGAAACTCCACGTCGCGCCGGGTCGCGATCCGAAATCGACGGTCGGCCCGCTGATCAACGCTGACGCCATCGCCAAGGTGAAATCTTTGCTCGCCGACGCGACCAAACGCGGCGCGAAAATCGAGCTTGGTGGAGAACCCGACACGCACGGCCCGCTCTTCTTCTCCCCGACCGTCATCACCGGCGTCGAGCCGACGATGGCGATCGCCAACGAGGAAATCTTCGGGCCCGTCGCGTCGATCATCCGTTTCGAAACGGAAGCCGACGCAATCCGCATCGCCAACGACACCCCGTTCGGCCTCGCGGCGTACCTGTTCAGCCAGGACATCGGACGGGCGTGGCGCGTCGCCGAGGCGCTCGAAACCGGAATGGTCGGCGTCAACGAAGGCCTCTTTTCAAACGAGGTCGCGCCCTTCGGCGGCGTCAAGCAATCGGGCCTCGGCCGCGAGGGCGCGCAGGAAGGACTCGAGGAATATCTCGAAACGAAATTCCTCTGCCTGGGTGGCATCACCGGCTGACGCTCGAACTTCCGCACACACTTCGAGGGGACGACAATGGCTACTTCCGCCGAACTCCAGGCCCGACGCGTTGCCGCCGTTCCGCGCGGCGTCGGCAACGTCACGCAGATTTTCGCCAAGACTGCGAAGAACGCCGAGATCTGGAGCGAGGACGGCAAGCGCTACATCGACTTCGGCGCGGGCATCGCTGTAGTCAACACCGGGCACCAGCATCCGCGCCTGATCTCAGCCATCGAAGAACAGCTCAAAGCCTTCAGCCACGTCTGCTTTCAGGTGACGCCCTACGAGAATTACGTGAGCTTGGCCGAGCGATTGAACGCGATCGCGCCGGTTCCCGGTCCCGCGAAAACGATGCTCGCCTCGACCGGCGCCGAAGCCGTCGAAAACGCCGTCAAGGTTGCGCGCGCATTCACGGGCCGGACCGGCATCATCTCGTTTGCCGGTGGCTTCCACGGCCGCACGCTCATGGGCATGGCGCTGACCGGCAAAGTCGTGCCCTACAAGAAGGGCTACGGCCCCTTTCCGCCTGACGTTTACAACGTCGAGTTCCCGAACCTCTATCACGGCGGCAGCACCGAACAGAGCCTCCACAGTCTGAAGTCGCTCTTCAAGCACACGGCCGATCCGTCGAGCATCGCCGCGATCATCATCGAGCCGGTGCAGGGCGAAGGCGGCTTCAACATCGTGCCGAAAGATTTCATGGTCGCGCTGAGAAAGCTTTGCGACGACCACGGCATCCTCCTGATCGCGGATGAAATCCAGACCGGCTTCGCGCGCACCGGCAAGCTCTTCGCGATGGAGCACTATGGCATCAAAGCCGACGTCGTCACCATGGCAAAGGGGTTGGCGGGCGGTCTTCCGCTCTCGGCCATCGTCGGCCGTGCCGACGTGATGGACGCCTCGAATCCCGGCGGATTGGGCGGCACCTACGCCGGCAATCCGATTGCGTGCGCCGCCGCTCACGCCGTGCTCGACGTGATCGAAGACGAAAAGCTTTGCGAACGCGCCAACGCCATCGGCAAGATCATCATCGATCGCTGCACGTCGCTTCAGAACAATTCGAACCTCAATTGCATCGGCGACGTGCGCGGCCTCGGCGCCATGTGCGCGGTGGAACTCGTCAAGGACAAGGCCAGCGGCGAACCGGCGCCCGAGCTGACGAGTGCTCTCCTAAAAGCCGCCAACGAGCGCGGACTGATCCTGCTGTCATGCGGCACGTACGGAAATGTCATACGCTTTCTTGTGCCGTTGACGGCAAGCGATGAACTTGTCCGCGAAGGCATGGACGTATTCGAAGCGGCCCTGACCGACGCGATCGCAAAAGTTGCCTGATTGAACGACTTCTGCACCGGGCGGCCGGCTCTCCGAAGGAGCGTCGCCAAGCGCAAACATAAGGGACACGCTCTTTCATGAATATACAGACGAAGCCCAACGACCTCGCTGCGTTCTGGATGCCGTTCTCGGCCAACCGGCAATTCAAAAAGGCGCCGCGCCTGTTCGTCGAGGCAAAGGGCGTGCACTACGTCACCGATGACGGCCGCCGCGTCCTCGACGGCACGTCGGGGCTTTGGTGCGTCAACGCCGGTCACTGCCGTCCGAAAATCGTCGAGGCGATCAGGAAGCAAGCCGAAACGCTGGATTTCGCCGGCACGTTCCAGATGGGGCACACGCGCGCCTTCGAGCTTGCCGACCGTCTGACCGCGATCGCGCCCAAAGGCTTCGAGCACGTGTTCTTCACGAACTCTGGCTCGGAGTCCGTCGAAACGGCGCTCAAGATGGCGATCGCCTACCACCGCGCCAAGGGCAATGCCGCGAAGGTTCGTCTGATCGGACGCGAGCGCGGCTATCACGGCGTCAACTTCGGTGGCACCTCCGTCGGCGGCATCGGCGGCAACCGCAAGATGTTCGGAACGCTCGTCGGCGGCGTCGATCATCTCCGCCACACGCACGATCTCTCACGCAATGCTTACGCACGCGGCGAGCCGGAGCACGGCGCGGAACTCGCCGACGAACTCGAACGGCTCGTTGCTCTGCACGATGCCTCGACCATCGCCGCCGTCATCGTCGAGCCGGTCGCTTGCTCGACCGGCGTGCTGATCCCGCCCAAGGGCTATCTGAAACGCCTCGAGGCGATCTGCCGGAAGCACGACATTCTGCTGATCGCCGACGAGGTCATCACCGCGTTCGGCCGACTCGGCACGCCGTTCGCTGCCGAATATTTCGATATCTCGCCGGACCTGATCACCACCGCGAAGGCGATCACAAACGGCACGATTCCGATGGGCGCGGTGTTCGTCAAATCGCACATCCACGATGCCTTCATGAACGGCCCCGAGTGGATGATCGATTTCTTCCACGGCTATACGTATTCAGGCCATCCGATGGCCTGTGCCGCATCGATCGGCACGCTCGACACATTCGCCGACGAAGGCCTGCTGACACGCGCCGCCGAACTTGCCCCGTACTGGGAAGAACGCATGCATGCGTTGAAAGGCCTGCCGCACGTCATCGACATCCGCAACATCGGCCTCATCGGCGCGGTCGAATTCGAACCCGACCCTGCTCAGCCCGGCAAGCGCGCGTTCGATCGCTTCGTGCAAGCCTTCGAGCAAGGACTTCTCGTCCGGCAGACAGGCGACATCATCGCCTTGTCGCCGCCGCTGATCATCACGAAGGACGAGATCGACCAGCTCTTCGACATCTTCGCGAAAGTCCTGAAGACGGCGAACTGACCCGGCGTCAGCCACGCACACGACAGCGCTGCACGGCAGACGCAAACACCCTGGTCGCGGCCAAAAAGAAGCCGGCCGCTCCGGGGGGAGGAGCGGCCGGCGGGGTGGCCGCCGGTGAGGGATCCGGCGGCACGGGGGTCTCAATCTTTATTCCGCAGCGACGCGAAAGGATCGCGAGCCGTCGAGACTATCGAAACCGAGTGAGGCGGCGACAGCGGGATGCGTGATCCGCCCTGCCTTGACGTTGAGACCGGCGGCGAGATGCGGATCGCGATCGAACGCCGCAAGACCTTTGTCGGCGAGCTTGATCACGAACGGCAGCGTCGCGTTGTTCAGTGCCTGCGCTGACGTCACCGGGACAGCGCCCGGCATGTTTGCCACGCAGTAATGAATGATGCCATCGACCTCAAACGTCGGATGCGCATGCGTCGTCGGATGCGAGGTCTCGAAGCAGCCGCCCTGATCGATCGAGACGTCGACCAGAACCGCGCCTGTCTTCATATCCTTGAGCATCTCGCGCTTGACGAGTTTCGGCGCGCTGGCGCCCGCAACGAGCACCGCGCCGACGACGACGTCGGCACTCAGAATTTCGCTTTCGATCGTTTCCATCGTCGCGTCGAGCGTCACGACCCGGCCTTCGAACAACTCGTCGAGCTGGCGCAAACGTGGCAGCGATTTGTCGATAACCGAAACGCTGGCGCCGAGGCCCGCCGCCATACGCGCCGCGTGCGTACCAACGACCCCGCCGCCGAGTACGACGACCTTCGCCGGTTTGACACCGGGAACGCCGCCAAGCAGAACGCCGCGTCCACCGGCCGGGCGGCGCAACGCAATCGCGGCAGCCTCGATCGACAGGCGGCCTGCAACCTCGCTCATCGGGGCGAGCAGCGGCAACCCGCCCTTGGCGTCGGTCACGGTTTCATATGCGATGGCTGACACGCCCGATTGCATCAGGCCGATCGCCTGCTGCGGGTCGGGTGCAAGATGGAGATACGTAAAGAGGATCTGGTCCGGCCGAAGCCGCTTCCACTCGGCGGGCTGCGGTTCCTTGACCTTCACGATCATGTCGGCGTCGCGAAAGACCTCTTCGGCCGTCGCCGCGATGCGCGCGCCGGCTTTGGCATACGTCGCGTCGTCGGCGAAAATTCCGGCGCCTGCCCCCGCCTGCACGATGACCTCGTGCCCGTGAGCCACCAGCTCGCGGACCGAGCCCGGCACGAGTCCGACGCGAAATTCGTCGCTTTTGATCTCAGTCGGAATGCCGATCCGCATGGCCTGCTCCCGTCGGTGCGGACGAGTTTTATTCTACGGCGTAGAATGCCACGGGTTGGGCGCCATTACCCAGCAATTTCGCTTGCTGGCGTTAATTTCAGCGCAGATATTATGCGTTCAACTTGGAACTGACGCAGAAAAATGTCGCCTCACAGCCTCGACGCCTTGGATCGCGCTATTCTGACGGCCCTCCTCGCGGATGGGCGTCAGTCCCAGGTCGAGCTTGCCGAGCACGTGCCGCTGTCCTCGACCGCCATTGCACGTCGCATCCGTACCCTCGAAGAGCGAGGCGTCATCAGCGGCTATCAGGCTCAGATCAGTCGCGCGGCACTTGGGTTGACGATGATGGCGATCGTTCAGGTCAGCCTGAAAAGCCAGAACGAGGAACTGCTGGCAGCCTTCGAGAAAGCCGCTGCCGCCGCGCCATCGATCATCTCATGCCACATGATGTCAGGCGAGGACGACTACATCATCGTGGTCCTCGCCCGCGACCTCGCAGACTTCGAGCGCATCCATAAAGAACAGCTCTCGCGGCTGCCCGGGGTAGCGCGGCTGAGGTCGAGCTTCGTCCTGCGCGAGGTCGTCAGCCGGCCCCTGCCGCTCTCAAGCCTCGAACGCTAATCAAGCCTCACGGCGCCAGCGCCGCGGCCGCCGTTGCCGGAGGCGCATCGTCGTTGTCGCGCTGATATGCGGTCTGCAACGCCGCTCCGTCACGCCCGTAAATATCCGGACGGAATTCGACGCGCCCGTTCGACGGTTCCGCCCACGCCGTGAAATAGGCGAAGTAGACCGGGATCGGATGCAGCAGCTTCAGTTCCATCGGCTGACCGGCCGCAAGGGTGTCGCGCACGCGACCGGGCTGTTCCCAGCCGGGCTCGTTATGCGCGATCCAGTCGCCGAGATCGAAAACGTTCTGCACGCGAACGCATCCGGCGCTGAACGGCCGGCTCTGCTGACCGAACAGGTTCTTCATCGGCGTGTCGTGCATGTAGACGCCGAACTCGTTCGACATATCGATGCGCAAAAGGCCGAGCGCGTTCTTCTCGCCAGGGTCCTGCTTGAACTTGTAGCTCGCCACCTGCGGCGCGCTCCAATCGACCGTCGCCGGATTGAGTTCAGGACCGTTGACGCCGTTGTAAACGCGAATGCCTTCTTCCGCGAGATAGCCCGGTTCCTGCTTCAGGCGCGGCACGAGATCGAGCGTCGCGACGCTATCCGGCACGCGCCAGTAGGGGAAAAAGTTCAGCGCCTTGATCATCGCGCGCACGTCCGGCGTCTGCCGCTGCGGACGGCCGACAATGACGCGATGGCGCAACTGCACCTCGTACTTATCGACGGCTTCGAGCTGGAACGCGGGCACGTTGACGAGGACGTAGCGATCCTCGATGCCGTGCATCAAAGCTTGCACGCGCTGCAGGTTGAGCTTCAGCTGCGCCAGACGCTCGGCCGCCGTCGTGTTGAGCACCGGATAGACCGACTGCTCGATGCGTCCCGTGATGCGGATGCCGTGCCGGCGCTGAAAGCGCTTCACGCCCTCTTCCAGCTCGGAATCGAACGTCTCTGAGTCGTAATAGGAGCCCTTCGCCGGCATATCTCCCGAGATGCGAAGACGCTTCCGCAGGATGGGCACACGCGGATCGTCGTCGCCCGACCGCATCATGCGGCCGGTTGGAACGACCGGCCAGCCGCCACTGTCGACGATGCTCTGATAGCGCTCGATCGCAGCCGACATCGCATTGATCATCGCGTCGCTTCGCCAGGGCGTCGAATCCGGCCTGAGATCCTGAAGCGGCTCTTTCTTGCGTTCCGGGGACGGCTCCGCGCTGCCGCCGGACAGCGATCCCTGGATTTGATCCCAGAGCGTCATTTGCGCCTGGCTCGGCACCACGAACTGCGGGCAGATTTGAACGAAGGCAAAGATCGCACTTGTAACGGCGCCTCTCAGGAATGTTTCCCGAAACCGCGCTGTCGAAAGGAAAACCTTCATTCCTCTTGCCCCGCCTTCCTGTAATTCGCCGCTGATAGAACAACGATTTGCGGGCAGCAATCCTTTGCCCGGCTTGGCGGCCGTTGATGCCGCGTGCCATTTCGGCCACTTTGTGACAATGGCATGAGCCATATGGCCAAAGCGTGACGCTTTACCAAGCCCTGCACATTGCCGCTCTACAAAGAAATGCAGAGCTGTGTTGCAATCTCGCCGTCGGCACAAACCCGGAAATCGAGCTAACGCGAGAAATGGTCATAACCTGGGCGGCGGAGTGCGATCGGCGCGCCGGACGGATCGAGCACAACGGTTGTGATCTTCGATTCCAGGACGCCGATGTCGTGAACACGGATGCCCGATTCTGCGGCACTCGCGACGAACTTCTCGCTGTTTTCCGGAGCGACCGCGATGAGAAGTTCGTAATCGTCGCCACCGGCAAGGATGCCGTCGCGCACGTTCGGATTCTCGTCGAGCGCCGCACGCGCGGGCGGCGACAGCGGAATATCATCGAATTTCAGCGCCATCCCGAGCGAAGCGCCCGCTAGCCGGCCCAAATCCTTCATCAGTCCGTCCGAAATATCGAGCGCCGCCCGCGCATGTGAGCGAACGGCTCCCGCAAGCGCCAGACGCGGCTTCGGCCGCAAATAGCGATCGAGCAGAAGCGCGCGATCGTCATCCTTCAGCGTGCTGAACAGCGAGGGATCACGCCGCAGCGCCAGACCCAGCGCGGCGTCGCCGATCGTGCCCGAGACGAAGACGTGGTCGCCCGCCTTGGCCCCGTGCCGCGGAACGAAAGCGCCCGTCGCGACCGAGCCGATGATCGTTATGCCGATCGAAAGCGGGCCGGGCGTCATGTCCGTGTCGCCACCGATCAGCTTGCAGCCGAATTGGGACTGCGCCGCACGCAGACCATCCGCGAACGCCGCGATCCAGTCCCGTTCCGGCGCTTCCGGCAGCGCCAACGTGAGAAGGTACGCGACCGGCGCCGCGCCCTTGGCCGCCATGTCGGAAGCGTTGCAGGCCAGCGCCTTCCACGCGATGTCGGCAGGCCGGTCGTCGGGAAAAAAATGTACGCCCGCGATGATCGGGTCGCTGCTGAACACAAGATCAGCCCCCGAAGGAGGCCGCAGAAACGCCGCGTCGTCCGTCAGCCCGAAAGCTCCCGCCATGCCTTCGGCAAGCGGTGCGAGGTAAGTCTGGATCAACTCGGTTTCGTTGCCGACCCGGGAGTCGCTGTTGTCTCGTTCGAAGGACTTGCCCGACATATTCGGAGCCTCGAAGCTAGGCTCCGCCCTGCGAAGGCGTAACCGGCTTCTTTTCGAATTCGCTGGTACGGAGCCGCCGCGCGAGCTTGTCGAGAACGCCGTTGACGACGCGCGGCTCTTCCTCGTCGAAGAACACGCGAGCGACGTTGACATACTCGCTGATCGCGACACGTGCCGGAACGTCGTACCGATCGACAAGTTCAGCAACGCCGCCGCGCAGGATCGCCCGCAGAATCGAGTCGACGCGCACCAGCCGCCAGCCGACAGCCAGCTGCTCGTCGATCATCGGATCGATCTCGCGCTGACGGCGAACCACCGCACGCAGGATGTCGGCAAAAAACACTCGGTCGGCGCCCGCAAGCATTTCATCGCGGTTGTCGCCCGACAGACGCTCATTCAGGAACTCGGCGATGACGTCGTTGAGGTCGGTCCCCGCCATATCCATCTGATAGAGCGCTTGCACGGCCGCGATGCGCGCCGCGGTGCGCGCGGTAATCTCGCTGGGCTTCGGCTTATCCTCCGCCATCATGCGGACGCTCCCCAGAAGGCGCGCTTCGTCTCGATCAAACGGGCGCATGCGCGCACGGCGTCGCCGCCCTTGCCGTTGACGCCGCCTTCGGCGCGCGCAATCGCCTGCTCGCGCGTGTCGACAGTGAGGATTGCGTTGCCGACTGGCACTTCGTTGCGCACCGCGATTTCCATCAGCCAGTGATTGGCGTTGTTGCAAACGATATCGTAGTGACCGGTCTCGCCCCGGATGACACAGCCGAGTGCAACTGCACCGTCGAACGTCTTGCGACCGGCTTCGCGCGCGGCAGCTGCAGCCGCCAGAACCTGCGGTATCTCCAGCGCGCCGGGAACGGCGATACGCTCATACGTCATGCCGCGGCGCTCGCATTCGGCGAGCGCTCCCTCCGCGAGAAGACCGGAAATATCATCATAATACGGCGCCTCGATAATGAGGATATGCGCGCGAAGGTGTGGCGCACTCTTGTCATCGGTAGGTGCGCTCGGAGATTTCTGGACCATGTCAGTGCTACTCGATTTTGCGTGTGCCGGTGACGTGCAGGCCGAAGGCCTCAAGGCCGACGTAAACGTGCTGCGGCGAAGATGACAGCAGCACCATGTCCTTGACGCCAAGGTCGGACAGGATTTGCGAGCCGATGCCGATTTCGACCTGCCGTCGCTCCTTGTTCAGCTCGCGCCCGGAGCCCGGATCCTGACGTGCCGAAACCCAATCCGTCATGGACCTCGGCCGCAGATCTCGAATGAGAACGATGACGCCACGCCCCTCGGCTTCGACAGCGCGCATCGCCTGGTCGATGACCGAACCCGCTTCGCTGCCGTCAACGCCGAGCACGTCGCTCATCATGTTGACGGCGTGCACGCGAACCAGCACCGGTCCGCCCTTGGAGATATTGCCCTTGACCAGCGCCAGATGTTCAGCCGGTTCCGACGTCGTCTCATAGACGTAAAGATCAAAGGCACCGGCGACGGCCGTTTCGATCTCGGTCTTGGCGACCCGCTTGACGATACGATCGTTGCGGAGGCGATAAGCGATCAGATCCTCGATCGCCCCGATTTTCAAACCGTGCACTTTGGCGAAGTTCGCGAGATCGTCCATGCGCGCCATCGTGCCGTTGTCGTTCATGATCTCGCAGATGACGGCTGCCGGATAAAGCCCCGCGAGCTTCGCAAGATCGATCGACGCTTCCGTATGACCTGCGCGAACAAGCACGCCGCCTTCGCGCGCGATCAGCGGAAAGACGTGGCCGGGCGAAACGATATCGCCCGCGCCCTTCGTGGTATCGATTGCCGTCGCGATTGTGCGCGCGCGATCGAACGCCGAGATGCCTGTGGAAATACCTTCGCGCGCTTCGATCGATTGCGTGAACGCGGTGCGATTGCGCGAGCCGTTCGAACGCACCATGAAATCGAGATGCAGTTCCTGCGCGCGCGCTTGCGTCAGCGTCAGGCAGACAAGTCCGCGGCCATGCTTCGCCATGAAGTTGACCGCATCCGGCGTCGCCATCTGCGCCGGGATGACGAGGTCGCCCTCGTTCTCGCGGTCTTCCGCGTCTACCAGGATGACCATGCGGCCGTTCTGCATGTCCTCGACGATCTCTTCAATCGGCGACAGCACGCTGCCGGTCTGGGTCGGCTGCAGATATGTCGATGCGGACATTAGATACGAAACTCCATGAGACGTGCGACGTAACGGGCGAAGACATCGACTTCGAGGTTCACCAGATCGCCGGGGGTTTTGCCGCCCCATGTCGTGACCGTCAAGCTGTGCGGAATGAGATTAACGCCGAAGCGGTTTTCCGAAACCTCATTCACGGTTAGCGACGTGCCGTCGAGGGCGACCGATCCTTTAGGTGCAATATAGCGCGATAAGTGCTCCGGCGCTTCGAAAAGAAAGCGTTTACTGGCGCCATCCTGCGTAATGCTGACGATTTTGGCGACGCCGTCCACGTGGCCGGAAACGATATGGCCGCCGAGCTCGTCGCCAGCCTTCAGCGAGCGCTCCAAATTTACCCGGCTTCCCGTGGCCCACTCCGAAAGCGTCGATTTCGCCAGCGTCTCGTTCGAAACGTCGACCGAAAATTCCGACCCCGAGGCCAGCGGCTTGATCGATGTCGCGGTCAGGCAGACGCCGTTGCAGCAGATCGAGATACCGGCGTCCTCCGGCCGGAGCGCATACGCCGTGCGCAGCGTAAACGTGCCTCCCGACTTGCCGATGACTTCACCGACATCCGTGATCAATCCGGTAAACATCGCCTCAGCGTCCTTCGTTTGCCTCACGCCCGGTGAAGCCGCCACATGGTATCGCCGCCCATCGTCCGCCGGTCGACGAGCGAAAGCGCCACAGGCCCGAGCTGTCGCTCGATAGCGTCCATCGCGACATCATCGCCGGGCATTCCAGCCATGTATAGGATGACTTCGTCGACCAGCGACGCGTCCGCGAACGAGCGCCAGATTCGGGGCCCGCCCTCGACAAGAAGGCGCGTCACGCCGCGGCCGACCAGCGCTTCCATGATGGCGGGCAGCCACAGGCTTTGCCCGACGATCGGGATATCGTGAATTTCGACGCCGTGCGAGGTTAACTGCTCGCGCTTTTGCGGATCGCTGTCCGGAGCCGTCATCATCCAGGTCGGAACGCTGCTGGCGCTTCGAACGAGTTTCGCACCCGCAGGAATGTCGAGCGAGCGTGACAGAATGATACGCGCCGGCGAGCGATCGATCAGCCCCGGCAGGCGGCACGTCAATTCCGGATCGTCGTCGCGCACGGTGGCGCTGCCGACGAGAATGGCGTCGTAATGCGCCCGAAGCAGCATGCCGTGCGCACGCGCCATTTCGGCGGTGACCCAGATCGGCGAAACACCGTTGCCGCGCGCGATCTCCCCCGCCCCGTCGAGCGCGAGCTTGACTGTCGTGAACGGCCGGCGCTCGGTGATCCGCACGATATGCCCGCGCGTAATGCGGCGGGCTTCGGCCGCGCCGACGCCCCTGACGACCTCGAGCCCGGCGTCGCGCAACTTATCGAGACCGCGTCCCGAAACCCGCGGATCGGGGTCCTCGATCGCGACGACGGCGCGTTTCAGCCCGGCCGCGACGATGGCTTCGGCACAAGGTCCCGTCCGGCCGTGATGCGAGCACGGCTCGAGCGTCACGTAAATCGTCGCGCCGCGCACGCGCTCGCCAGCCGCCGCAATCGCTTGGGTCTCGGCGTGTGGGCGGCCGCCGGGAGCCGTCACGGCGCGCGCGAGAATCTCGCCCGTCGTCTCGTCGGCGATGACCGCGCCGACCGACGGATTGGGCATCGTCGCGCCAAGGCCACGCTCGGCCATGCGCAGCGCAATGGCCATCATCTCCTCGTCGAACGCGCTGCTTTTCGGCTCGGCCATCGGCTCAGTGCTTCTTCTGGATTGCCGCGTCGTCGCGAACGATGCCGAAGCGCTCGCTGCTGTCGAGCGGATCGCGCGTGTCCGCCGCGAGTTCGCGAAGCACCGCATGGAAATCGGCCGTATCGCGGAAATCGCGATAGACTGACGCGAACCGGACGTAGGCAACGGGATCGAGTTCGCGCAGCGCCGCCATGACGAGTTCCCCGATCTCGGCGGAGGTGATCTCCGTTTCGCCCGAGCTTTCAAGCTGCCGGACAAGCCCCGACACGAGGCGATCGATCCGCTCCGGTTCGATCGGACGTTTTCGCAGCGCGACGGAAATCGATTTCGAAAGTTTGTCGCGATCGAACAGCACTTTGCGCCCTGAGCGTTTGACGACCGTCAACTCGCGGAGCTGAACACGCTCGAAGGTCGTGAATCGGGCGCCGCAATCGGAGCAGACGCGACGCCTTCTGATGGCGGCGTTCTCGTCCGACGGGCGGCTATCCTTGACCTGGCTATCCTCGCTTCCGCAAAACGGACAGCGCATTGCTTGCTCCTCAAACTTCAGTGCCCGCACAAATCGCGGGCAACTCTCTATCACGGCGGCAAGCGGCTTTCAGCTCTGCCCGCCTCGCCCATGTACCGGTTGGAAAGTGTTTCTCTGTGGACGTTTTCGCGACAAAGAGGAAGTCCTGCCATCGACGCGTTCCACCGATACACGCTGTCCCGCGACAGCGTCCATGCGCATCGCATAAAAAAAGGTGCCCGCAAAGAGCACCTTTTCCTTATTCAGCAATAGATCTGGTCTGTCAGGCGTAGATCGGGAAGCGCTCGCAGAGCGCCGTCGCCTTGGCCTTGACGGCTTCCTCGACGGCGCCGTTGTTCTCTTCGCCGTTCTTTGCGAGACCTTCGAGCACTTCCGAGATCAGACGGCCGATCTCCTGGAACTCGGCGACGCCGAAGCCGCGCGTCGTGCCGGCCGGCGAACCGAGGCGAATGCCCGACGTCACCATCGGCTTCTCGGGGTCGAACGGAATGCCGTTCTTGTTGCAGGTGATATGCGCGCGGCCCAGCGCCTTCTCGGCCTTGTTGCCCGTGATCTTCTTCGGACGCAGGTCGACGAGGATGAGGTGCGTGTCGGTGCCGCCCGAGACGAGCGCGAAGCCGTTCTGCACCAGCACCTCGCCAAGAGCGCGGGCGTTGTCCATCACGTTCTTCATGTAGACCTTGTAGTCGGGACGCAGCGCCTCGCCGAATGCAACGGCCTTGGCCGCGATGACGTGCATCAGCGGACCGCCCTGAATGCCAGGGAAGATCGCCGAGTTGACCTTCTTCGCGATCTCTTCGTCGTTCGTCAGGATCATGCCGCCGCGCGGACCGCGAAGCGTCTTGTGCGTCGTCGTCGTCACGACGTGCGCATGCGGGAACGGGCTCGGGATGAGACCAGCCGCCACGAGACCGGCGAAGTGCGCCATGTCGACGAGGAACGTCGCGCCGACTTCGTCAGCGATGGCGCGGAAGGCCGCGAAGTCGATCTTGCGCGGATAGGCCGAGCCGCCGGCGATGATGATGCGCGGCTTGTGCTCATGCGCCAGCTTCTTCACTTCCTCCATGTCGATGAGGTGCGTGTCCGGCTTCACCGTGTAGTGCACGGCCTTGAACCACTTGCCCGACTGGTTGACGGGCGCGCCGTGGGTCAAGTGACCACCGGCTGCGAGCGACAGACCGAGGATCGTGTCGCCGGGCTTTGCGAGCGCGTTGAATACGCCCTGGTTCGCCTGGCTGCCGGAGTTCGGCTGCACGTTGGCGAAGCCGCAGTTGAACAGCTTCTTGGCGCGATCGATTGCGATCTCTTCGGCGATGTCGACGAACTGGCAGCCGCCGTAATAGCGCTTGCCCGGGTAGCCTTCGGCATACTTGTTCGTCAGCACCGAGCCAGCGGCGTCGAGGACAGCCTGCGAGACGATATTCTCGGAGGCGATGAGCTCGATCTCATGCTGCTGGCGACCAAACTCTTTCTGGATCGCGCTGAAGATTTCGGGATCGGTTTCCGAAACATGCGCCTTGAAAAAACGCGACGTCTGCGAAGTTCCAGCGGCCGGTGCGGTCGACATCAGGGTTTCCTCTGAAAAAGGATGATTTTTTGAATTCTGGCATTTCGGGCAGTTGTCGTGGTCGCCCGCCTGCGTAGTGCCATAGTACGAGGCGGACCGCCCGCACTCAACTCCCCCATTGGGTAAGTTGGCTGCCCAAAGGGTGGCTTGCCCCGCGTAATAAAAGCGCGGCAAAGCCCGTCGTTAGCGCAAAAAAGGCTTGGCCGCCGGCAATCCTCGACTTGCGAAGTCCGGCAAAGGCACGGGCGGTTCAATGCGAAGGATGCGAACTTGCACCGTCGGCCGTCGCCGGGGAGGCAACGGCCCGAACCATTCGAAGTTCGAAGACTATTCCGCCGCTTCGAGGCTCGCCATCAGCGCCAGCGGGCACTGCGACCACAGTTCCGTCAACGCGTTGACGAGATGCTCCATGTCGGCATTGGTGTGCTGCGGCGACGGCGTGAGGCGCAAGCGCTCCGTGCCCCGCGGAACCGTCGGATAATTGATCGGTTGCACGTAGATGCCATACCGGTCGAGCAAGACGTCCGTCAGTGCCTTGCAGCGAACCGGATCCGTGACCAGCACGGGGACGATATGGCTCGGCCCCGAGATGAGCGGCAGATCGGCCGCGATCAGCATGCGCTTCAGCGTGCGGGCGCGTTCCTGATGGCGTTCGCGCTCGATCGAGCTCGACTTCAGGTGGCGGATCGAAGCAACAGCGCCGGCAACGACAGCAGGCGCCAGCGACGTCGTGAAGATGAAGCCCGGAGCATACGAGCGGATGGCATCACAGATGGTGCGCGAGGCCGCAATATAGCCACCCATCACGCCGAAGCCTTTGGCGAGCGTACCATTGATGATGTCAACGCGATGCATAACGCCATCGCGTTCGGCGACGCCGCCGCCGCGCGGGCCGTAGAGGCCGACGGCGTGAACCTCATCGAGATAGGTCAGCGCATTGTATTTGACCGCGAGGTCACAGATCGCGCCGATCGGAGCGATGTGCCCGTCCATCGAGTAGACGCTCTCGAAGGCGATGATCTTCGGCGTCTCTTTCGGCACCTTCTTGAGCTGCGCTTCGAGGTCGGCGAGATCGTTGTGCTTGAAAATGTGCTTGGCGCCACGTCCGTTGCGGATGCCCGCAATCATCGAGGCGTGGTTCTTCTCATCGGAAAAGATTACGCAGCCCGGCAGAAGCTGCGACAGCGTCGAAAGCGCCGCCTCGTTGGCGACGAAAGCCGACGTGAAGACCAGAGCCGTTTCCTTGCCGTGCAGATCAGCGAGTTCGTGCTCGAGCTGAACGTGGTAATGAGTTGTGCCGGCAATGTTGCGCGTACCGCCTGAACCTGCGCCCACGAGGTCGATGGCTTCGTGCATGGCTGCGAGCACGGACGGGTGCTGGCCCATGCCCAGGTAGTCGTTCGAGCACCAGACGGTAATGGGCTTTGTCGCCTCGCCCTTCAGAACTTCGGCCTTCGGAAATGCGCCGCGACTGCGCTTCACATCTGCAAATACCCGGTACCGGCCCTCGCGTTTGACAGCCTCAACGGCGTCAGCGAGCTTCTGCTCGTATGTCATCAGAAGAATTCCGCTCCCAAAAGCACACCGTTCATTATTTTAGAACCTTTATGACTTGGACCGGCCCCGAGTACCAGTGCTTCTTCGTCGCGCAAGTTTAAAAAGTTTCATGTTTGATTTGGCAGCGTAGTTCTTTTGCCTTGCAAAATATAGGTTTTCTGGCCGTTTTGGGAGATGTCGTCGCTCCCTTTGATATAGATCAAACGCGTCCGGGGCGGGCTCATCGCGGGACCTGCGGGCGGTGCCTCAACGCCCCGCACGACTCGTCCGAAAACGCCGTGACAGGTCGCGCCGCGCCGCTCGCGCCTAGTCGCAGATTTTCGCGAATTTTCGCTGGGCCATGTCGACGTGGAAATGATTGACGTGGTCGCGATTGGCCTCCGGGCCGAGGGTCGTGCCGAACCGGCGGCAAGCCGCGACATGCGCCTCACGCAGGAACGCCTGGTCGTCGGACAGTGTCCCCCGTCCCGTCGTTTGGCTGAGAGCGGCAACGTCCTTGCGGCGCGATTTTCCGGCACCGGCCTTGGCCGAGCCGGGAGCCGGGCCACCGAGCCTTGCAGGCGGCTCGTCAGCTCGCACCGCCGTCTTGGTGGCGCTTTTCGATGCCCCCGGCAGCGTGACCGTCACCTTCGGGACGCCATCGACGATGGTCGAGCGCGCCAGCCCCGCGGCCGGAGCCCCGAGGCCCGAAGCCGTCGCGGCTGCCGGTGCTGAGGCAGCGCCCGCCCCCTGCTCGCTCGCGAGATTCGTCTGCTCAGCCTTTTGGGCGGCTGCAAGTTCGGCCGCCTGCTTTTCGGCAGCAGCCTTCTTTTCCGCGATTTCGGCAAGTTCCCGCTGCGTCGTCCCCCAGTCATCAAGCACGGAGACGGATTTCGCCGACGCCGTAACGAAAGCCCCGATGTCGAGGGCATTTGCCAGCCCGTGCTCGCTGAGCTTGGTCGTCTTGCGTCCGAAGGCGTTGCGGCAGGAATAGCCGCTCATTGTCTCGATCTTGATGATCGGCGCGCCGAAATGTTTTTTCGCCAGCGGCTGCAAGTCGTTTTCCAGCCAGTTGACGAGCGTTTCGGCGAGGTCGCAGCGCACGACGGGCGGCGGCGAAAACGTCACCTCCGGATTTTGCCCGATGCTGATCAGCTCGATCGGCGCTGGCGCTCCGCACGCGCCTTCCCGGATTGGTTCACGCGCGGCATAGACGGCGTGAATCCGCTGCAGGACCTCGGCGCAGTGCGTTTTCGCATCGGCGATCTCCGCGTCGCTCCACGTGTTCGGTGGCGTCGCACTCGCATTCGCGCCGGCGGCTTTCTCGCTCGAAGCGGGTTTTTGCGCCTGGCCGTTTACGTCGTTGGCCTGACCCTGTTTGTCATCGGTCGCCGGCTGAGCATTTTCGGCCGCCGCCGCAGGTTGCGAATGATGCTTTTTGCTCTTCGCCGCCGCAGCATCAATGATAAGGAGCGAAATGACCGCCGCGGCTGTGAGCGCGATTGCCGTCCGGCCGAAATTGGTCACTGGCTCATTCCTTCTCGGAGCAAACGCGACGAAGGGCAAACAAGGGCTTGACGAATCCTAGGCGAGACGACAAGCGCACTGCAAAATGAATTGGCGCGTTATTAGACGCAACATCCGCGCCGATCATGCGCGCAGAATATGGCGAAACGCGCGAGAACGGACCATACCTAGCAGCAGATTTTTTCCGCGAAGCGCCAACACATCGGATTTTCAGTGACCGCACAGCAGGCATCGACGCCAACGACACAATCGAGCACGCCGGACGCGAAAATCATCGCCGAGCGGACGCAGGCGCTCCGGACATTCGTCCTCAACCGTCCGCAGGCGCTCAACGCGTTCGATGACGAAATGTGCGGGGTCTTGAGCACAGCGCTGCCGGTTATCGCACGCGATCCGGACACCTACATCGTCGCGCTCGTCTCAAGCAGTCCGAAGGCCTTCTGCGCCGGTGGCGACGTGCTGGCACTGACCGCCGAAGCCAAGCGCGACATCGAAAGCGCCAAGGCCATCATGCGCCGCGAGTATGCACTCGACTGGCTGCTCGAATGCTTTTCGAAGCCGTGCGTATCCTTCATCGACGGCGTGTGCATGGGGTCCGGCGTGGGCCTGACCGCTTACAACACCCATCGCGTTGCGGGCGAAGCTTACAAATGGGCGATGCCCGAAGTGAAGATCGGGCTGTTTCCCGACGTCGGCGTCGCGAAAGTTCTGGCGCGTCTGCCCTGGCCGATCGGCCTCTATCTTGGACTGACCGGACGTCCAATCCGTCGCGACGACGCGCATTGGCTCGGCCTCGTGACGCACTGCATCGCGGCATCGGAATTTCCCGGAATTCGTGCCAAGCTCGCCGACGCAATTCCCGTCGATCCGCTTCTCGATGATTTGCACGAGCCGCAATCCGAAGGCGCTGTCCAGAAAGATTTGAGTCTGATCCGGGACCACTTTTCGCAATCGTCGCTGGCTAAGATTATCAAATCTCTGAGCGAGGCGGAATCGTCAGGCTGCGAATGGTCCCGCAACACACTTGCCGGATTGCGCAAGAGTTCGCCGATATCGCTCGCGATAACGGACCGCCATATCCGCAATGCGCTGACACTCGATATTCGCCAGACACTGATCGAGGATTATCGCCTTGCCGTCCGCTGCTTCGAAGGCACGGATTTCGCCGAAGGCGTCAGGGCTTTGTTGCGCGACAAGGACGGCGCTCCGTCATGGTCACCCGCGCAATTCGAAGATATTACGACAGCTATGGTCGAGAAATATTTCGCGCCGCTCCCAGATGGCGAACTTGAACTGCCGCTGCGCTCGGAAATGCAGGCAGCGCGCGTTTAATTCCGCGCAACGCGAATTCCGAATAAATTTATCGGACGCGTTATCCGAATATTGACCATGAAAGCAATGTCCCGTCGCGATTAGTTAAAAGACTCTTCCGAAACGGGTGGGGAACTGTTCTTTTACTATATCTATTTAGGCGAAATTCAGGGCTTCGCGTTATCTATTTGTCAAAACCCGGGGCAAACCGGGAGGCGTCAAACAGTGTGAGGCAGCGTTATGAGTCTAGCGTATGAAGTGGCCCGTCCGCGCGCTCCGGTGCAGGAAGAAGGCTTTCGGGGCGAATACTTACAGGCCCTTCGTCTGATCGAGAGACTTCACCGTCTCCTTCTCGACGTCATCAAGGATGAATTCGATCGCCAGGGCGGCGCAGAACTCAACAGCGTTCAGGCACTGCTGCTCTACAACATCGGCGAGAGCGAACTCACCGCCGGCGAGTTGAAGACGCGCGGCTACTACCTTGGCTCGAACGTCTCCTACAATCTGAAGAAGCTCGTCGACATGGGCTACATCCATTACAAGCGTTCGGATACCGACCGCCGTTCCGTGCGCGTCAGCCTGACCGAAAAAGGTCTCGAAGCTCGCGACATCGTCAGCAAGCTTTATCTGCGCCAGCTCGGTTCCGTCCAAACGGTCGGCGAAGTGTCGGGCGACGACGTGAAGGGTTTGAACAAGGCGCTCGTTCGCCTCGAACGCTTCTGGTCGGACCAGATTCGCTATCGCCTCTGATCGGGCTCCCACAGCTTCCGACGAACGTTGCCGGTTGCTGCACTTGCAAGCCGCCCTGGAAACCCCCGGGCGGCTTTTTTGCGCGCCGAAAGCGTCGATTGTTGCCGCCAGGGCGCGCCGGCCGACGAAACGCCTGATCGGCCTTCAAAAATATTCGTGCCGCCCAGGAAGCAACTTAAACTGCGCCGCGCCGCCGGGAACTGAAGACGGTTTATGGCTCCCGAACCCGATGCGCGGCCGCGGTTTCGTTGTATAAGCGCGGAAAGTCACGGGCAAATCGCAGATACGAACGGGCGGGGAAAATCGTGCACCGGTCGAGAGCAGCACTCAACGTCGCACAGCGCGCGGGACGAGCAGGTCTCGCTATCCTGCTGGCGCTCACTTTCGTCATCGCATCCGGCTCGGGTGGCTTCGGACTAGGCCAGGCCTTCGCACAAACGTCGTGGTTTCAGTTCGGCCCCGTCGGCAACGGCCCTGGAACGACGAACACCTACGATCCGGATTTCGTTCGCGAGTGGGAAGCCAATCCGCCAAAGGGCTACGCGACGCTTTCGAAAGCCAACATCGCCGCGACGAAGACCGCGATCCAGCGCTACACGAACATCGTCGCGCAAGGCGGGTGGCCGCAGCTGCCGGAGCCGCCGAACAAGACGCCACGCGACAGCCTTCTACAGTATGGCACCACGGACGCGGCCGTCGGCCTGCTGCGCCAGAGACTCGCGGCGTCCGGCGATCTGACCGGCGGCAACATATCTTCGACTTACTTCGATTCCGACGTCGACAAGGCGTTGAAGCGCTTTCAAGCCTCGAACGGACTGACCCCAACCGGCATCGCCGACAAGCGCACGATCGTTGCCCTCAATGTTCCGGCCGACGCCCGCTTGAAACAGCTGAAAGCCAACGTCAGCCGCCTCGAGGAATTCACGGCCAAGGCCGGCAAGAAATACGTTGTCGTCAACATACCGGCCGCACAGGTCGAAGCCGTGCAGAACGGCCAGATCGTTGCGCGCTACGCCGCCGTCGTCGGTAAGGCAGACCGCCCGACGCCGCTGCTGCACACGCCGATCACCGACTTGAGCTTCAATCCCGTCTGGCGTTTGCCGCCGACCGTCATTTCCGAGGATCTCATCCCGCGCGGCCGCGAGATGCAGTCCAAGGGACAGAACGTCCTCCTGAAGTTCCACATCGACGCCTACTCCAACGGCAAGAAGGTCGATCCGGCGAAGATCAATTGGAGCACGGTCAAGCCCGGGACCTACACGTACAGTCAGCAGCCGGGGAAAGAAAATCCGCTCGGCTTTCTGAAGATCAACTTCGATAGCGCGCATTCGGTCTACATGCACGACACGCCGTCGGATCGCATCTTCGGACGCAACTATCGCTCCGCAAGCTCGGGCTGCATCCGCGTTCACAACATCGAAAATCTCGCCGCCTGGCTTCTCGCCGAGCAAAGAGGTTGGGATAGCGAGCGCATTGCCTCGATGAAGGCCAACGGCGAACGGCTGGATTTGCGTCTGAAAAAGCCGGTGCAGCTGCTGTTCGTTTACATCAGCGCTTGGGCGACGCCCGACGGCATCGTGCAATTCCGCCGCGACCTCTATCAGAAGGACGGCATCGGCGAGATCGCGGCCAATTACTGAGCCGCGCCGCCGCGCTTAGTCGCCCGAATGCAGGCGCCGCCCGCATTGCAGGTGCGCTAACGACGACGGCCCTCTTGCCTTGCATTGCGCGGGCTGGCGTGCCCAAACTCGCCGAACCCAATCCGAACTTACTGCGCAGGCCTCGATGTCGACTCGCTCACGCCCCCCTTCCCCCGCCGCGACCGGCCAATCCGCAACGGACACGAGCGGACGCTTCCCCGCGACCCGGATGCGCCGCAACCGCAAAGCGCCCTGGACGCGCGAACTCGTCGCCGAGCATCGCCTTTCGCCGAGCGACCTCATCTGGCCGATGTTCGTCATCGAGGGAAAAGACAAGCGCGTGCCCGTGACGTCGATGCCGGGTGTCGAACGCCTGAGCGTCGATCTGATCGTCGAAGCCGCGAAGGAAGCGGTCGCGCTCGAAATTCCGGCGATCGCGCTTTTTCCGTTCACCGATCCGGCGAAGCGCTCGGATGACGCGAACGAAGCCTTCAACGCCGACAATCTTGTCTGCCGCGCAACCCGCGCCATCAAAAAGGCCGGTCTCGATCTCGGCGTCATTCTCGACGTTGCGCTCGATCCCTACACCAGCCACGGCCACGACGGGCTGCTCATCGGCGACGAGATCGCGAACGACGAAACGAACGCCGCGCTGATCAAACAGTCGCTCGTTCAAGCCGAGGCCGGCGCCGACGTGCTCGCGCCTTCGGACATGATGGACGGACGCATCGGCGCCATTCGTGCCGCGCTCGAAGCATCAGGCCACAAGAACACGCAGATCATGTCCTACGCTGCGAAATACGCGAGCGCATTTTACGGTCCCTTCCGCGACGCGGTCGGCTCGGCTGGTTTCCTCAAGGGCGACAAGCGCACGTACCAGATGGACCCCGGCAACACCGATGAAGCGCTGCGCGAGGTCGCGCTCGACCTCGAAGAAGGCGCGGACATGGTGATGGTGAAGCCCGGATTACCGTATCTAGACATCGTGCGCCGCGTCTCGGAAACGTTCAAGGTGCCGACGTTCGCCTATCAGGTGTCGGGCGAGTACGCGATGCTCGCGGGCGCCTTCGAACGCGGCTGGCTCGACGAAAACAAGACCGTGCTCGAAAGCCTGCTGGCATTCAAACGCGCAGGCGCTGCTGGTGTGCTGACGTACTTCGCGCCCAAGGCGGCGCGGCTGCTCAAGCCCTGATCACAATAGGCAGGCGTGACTAGCGTCTGACGCGACGGCGGAATTCCGGTGGCAGATCGCTGTCGCCCGCGGGTGCCGGAGCTTCGGCTGTCGCCGCATCGTTGCCCTCGGAAGGCGCCTCAGCGGGCGCAGGTTTTTTCTCGGCGACCGAGCGGCGCGGTTTTTCGCAGTCCGTCAGCCACACATCATAGGTCGGATGCTCCAGGCCATAGATGCCCGGGCTCTCGGCGAACATCCAACCAGTGAAGATGCGCTTTTCGGTGCCGTCGAGTTGCGTTTCATCGACTTCGACGAACGTCGTCGTTTTCGGCTCTTCCGTCGGCGGGCGCGAGTAGCAGCTGCGCGGCGTCACGCGCAACGCACCGAATTCGACGGTCTTGTTAAGCTCGACTTCGAACTTCGAAATGCGTGCAGTGACCTTGTCGAGTGCTGAAAACACCGCGACGCCGTTCTCGATACGATCGGCGCGCGCAGGCGATGCCGGCCCGAGCAGACAGACAACCGCGCCGAAAGCCGCCAGGCGCGCTGCGAACATGACAGCACGCACAGCGCTTTCCGGCGCATTCGGGAATGGCATAAGCAGAGAACGGTTCAACACAGGTCCAATCGACGGAACGTTCGTTAGCGTCAGCTTGCTGACGCCAAAACCCGGCGTTTTTCTGATCGGCCGCCTATTGCGGCCGCCAAGCCTTGTAATCCGTGGTCGATTTCGCCCGCTCGCCCGTGCCGAGGATCGATCCCTTAGGCCGGTAAGCCTGCGCAGTCCCGGTCATGTTCATCTGGTGACGCTTCTGCCAATGCTTCGGCTGATAGCGCTCCTCGGTCGGCAGCGTATCGACAGTATAATGCAGCCAGCCATGCCAATCGGGCGGGACCTGGCTCGGCTCGGAAAGATTCGCATAGGTGACCCAGCGCGCCGGAACGCCCAGCGGGCCGACGCCGCTTTTCTGTAGATAATAGCGATTGCCGAACTCATCCTCTCCGACGAGCCGTCCTTTGCGCCATGTAAAAAGGCGCGTGCCCCAGGTGTTGCCACCCCACCACGAGAAAATCTCACTGAATAAACCCATGATCTGCGGGTTCCTTTCATTGCATTCGGCCGCTTCGACTTAGCTGCACCGCACGCATGATGTCTAGACGTCTGGGGGCAGATGTAGCCGTGCAACAGCCGCGTTACGGAATCGCACTAAGCTCAGCTGGCTTGACCCCGATCAAGAGGCTCTTTCCAGCCTCTTCCACACCGCGGCAAGGCGTCTAGCGGTGCTCAAAACCAGCAACTTCGGGCTTTGCGGCGGTCAATCCAGAAAGTTGTCCACACCACTACATATAGTGTCGGTTGTCGCTGCTACCGCAATATCTATTTATTTTCCCTTGTCCGAGCCTGCTCGAATCTCATAACTTGCCGGTGTTGCGACAGTCTTGCGACCCTCCACCCGAGATCAGTTGAAGACCATCGCATTCGTCCAGTTCAGTAGCGTCCAGCGTAGCGCACGAGCACCTCGTCGCCCTCACACATTTCAGGTTCGGCAAAACGCCGGCTGATCGCGGTTTTTTCACCGTCATCGCTGGCGCGGGGACTTGCGACCTGAGTGGGCACGAATTGTCTCGATGCAACCGTTCTGTCGAACGCCGGAAGCAGGGTCCGGCGCGCGGCGATGACAGCAGATACGGCACGCGGATCCTTCCGTCCTGCCGCGCAATCCGGGGGCACTATTTTATGAAGATCACGCGACGCTTCACCGAAGCCGGTTCCTCTCCTTATGCCTCGATCAAGTTCCGGCGTGCGACGTCCGAGATCAAGAACCCCGACGGCTCCATCGTTTTCAGCCTCAAAGGCTTTGATGTTCCCGATCATTTCAGCCAGGTCGCGGCCGACATTCTGGCCCAGAAGTATTTCCGCAAGGCCGGCGTCGCCCGCCGCCTGAAGCGCTGCGAAGAAACACAGGTTCCCTCGTGGCTGTGGCGCTCCACCCCCGACGAAACCGCCCTGCAGGACCTGCCCCAGGCTGAGCGCTTCGGCGGCGAGACCGACGCGCGTCAGGTCTTCGATCGCCTCGCAGGCACCTGGACCTACTGGGGTTGGAAGGGCGGCTACTTCTCATCCGAAGAAGACGCGCAGGCGTTCTTCGATGAAATCCGCTACATGCTCGCGATGCAGATGGCGGCGCCGAACTCGCCGCAGTGGTTCAACACCGGCCTGCACTGGGCCTACGGCATCGACGGTCCTGGCCAGGGCCACATGTACGTCGATTACCAGACCGGCGAGCTCGTGCACTCGACCTCGGCTTACGAGCATCCGCAGCCGCACGCCTGCTTCATCCAGTCGGTTGCCGACGATCTCGTCGGCGACGGCGGCATCATGGATCTGTGGGTGCGCGAGGCGCGTCTCTTTAAATACGGTTCAGGCACGGGCTCGAACTTCTCCTCGCTCCGCGGCGCCAACGAAAAGCTGTCGGGCGGCGGCCGTTCGTCGGGCCTGATGAGCTTCCTGAAAATCGGCGACCGGGCTGCGGGCGCCATCAAGTCCGGCGGCACGACGCGCCGCGCGGCGAAGATGGTCGTCGTCGACGTCGATCATCCGGATATCGAGGAATACATCACCTGGAAGGTGCGCGAGGAACAGAAGGTCGCCGCGCTCGTCACCGGTTCGAAGATTTGCCAGAAGCGCCTCAAGGCCGTGATGAAGGCGTGCGTCAACTGCGAAGCGCAGGACGAAGCTTGCTTCGATCCGCTGAAGAATCCGAAGCTCAAGCAGGCCATTCGCGAAGCCAAGCGCGACGGCGTTCCGCAGAACTACGTTCTGCGCGTCATCCAGTTCGCGCGCCAGGGTTACAAAGACATCCAGTTCGACACCTACGACACCGACTGGGATAGCGAAGCCTACCTGACGGTCGCCGGCCAGAACTCGAACAACTCCGTGCGCGTCACGGACGAGTTCCTGAACGCCGTCTCCGCCGACAAGGACTGGAACCTAATCTCGCGCCTCGGCAACAAGGTCACGAAGACGATCAAGGCGCGCGATCTCTGGGAGCAGATCGGCTTCGCGGCCTGGGCGTCGGCCGATCCCGGCATCCAGTTCCACACGACGATCAACGACTGGCACACGTGCCCGCAGTCGGGACAGATCCGTGCCTCGAACCCGTGCTCGGAATACATGTTCCTCGACGATACGGCGTGCAACCTCGCGTCGCTCAACCTCCTGCGCTTCCGCCGCGAGGATAAATCGTTCGACATCGAATCCTACGAGCACGGCTGCCGCTTGTGGACCATCGTGCTCGAAATCTCGGTGCTGATGGCGCAATTCCCGTCGCGCCGCATCGCCGAACTCAGCTACCGCTATCGCACGCTCGGCCTCGGCTTCGCCAACATCGGCGGCCTGCTGATGTCGGCGGGCATCCCTTACGACTCGGATGAAGGCCGCGCCATCTGCGGTGCGATCTCCGCCATCATGACGGGCGTTTCGTATGCGGCGAGCGCCGAAATGGCGGCCAAGCTCGGCGCCTTCCCGGGCTACGAGCCGAACTCGGCGGACATGCTGCGCGTCATGCGCAATCATCGCCGCGCCGCCCACGGCGAAGCCCAAGGCTACGAGCAACTGGCGACGGCTCCCGTGCCGCTCGATCACGCCTCTCTCAAGGATCGCCGTCTCGGCGAAGCTGCGAAGCTCGCCTGGGACCGCGCGCTCGAACTCGGCCAGAACCACGGTTATCGCAACGCGCAAGCAACCGTCGTCGCACCGACCGGCACGATCGGTCTCGTGATGGACTGCGATACGACCGGCATCGAACCCGACTTCGCGCTCGTCAAATTCAAGAAGCTCGCGGGCGGCGGCTACTTCAAGATCATCAACCAGTCGGTGCCGGAAGCGCTACGCACCCTCGGCTATCGCGAAAGCGAGATCGCCGAAGTCGAAGCCTACGCTGTCGGACACGGATCGCTGGCGCAGGCGCCCGCGATCAACACCGCGACGCTCAAGGCCAAAGGCTTCACCGACGACGCGCTCGCCAAAATCGAGAAGGGTCTTGCGACCGCCTTCGACATCAAGTTCGTGTTCAACCGCTGGACGCTCGGCGATCAGTTCTTGACCGAAACGCTCGGCGTCCCGGCCGACAAGCTCAACGACCCCTCGTTCGATATCTTCGCGCACCTCGGGTTCTCGAAGAAGGATGTCGAAGCGGCGAACGAGCACGTCTGCGGAGCGATGACGCTCGAAGGCGCACCGCATCTCCGCGCCGCGCACCTGCCGGTGTTCGACTGCGCCAACCCGTGCGGTCGCAAGGGCAAGCGTTATCTTTCGGTCGAGAGCCACATCCGCATGATGGCGGCGTCGCAGCCGTTCATTTCCGGTGCGATCTCGAAGACGATCAACATGCCGAACGACGCGACGGTCGACGATTGCAAACAGTCCTACATGCTGTCGTGGAAGCTGGCGCTCAAGGCCAATGCGCTCTATCGCGACGGCTCGAAGCTCTCGCAGCCGCTGAACAGCCAGGTCCTCGGCGATGACGACGATGAGGCCGCCGACGCCGCCGAAACGCTGATGAGCCAGCCGCTCGCGGCGCGTGCCTCGATCATCTCGGAAAAGATCATCGAGAAAATCGTCGAACGCGTGGTCTACGTCGAAAAGGAAAAGAAGAAAGAACGCGAGAAACTCCCGAGCCGCCGCAAGAGCTACACGCAAAAGGCGACGGTCGGCGGTCACAAAGTCTACCTGCACACCGGCGAGTACGACGACGGCCGCCTCGGCGAAATCTTCATCGACATGCACAAGGAAGGCGCCGCCTTCCGCTCGTTGATGAACAACTTCGCGATCGGCATTTCGCTCGGCCTGCAATACGGCGTGCCACTGGAAGAATACGTCGAAGCCTTCACGTTCACGCGTTTCGAGCCCGCCGGTCTCGTGCAGGGCAACGAAGCGATCAAGAACGCGACGTCGATCCTCGACTACATCTTCCGCGAGCTTGCCGTGTCGTACCTCGGCCGTCACGACCTCGCGCACGTCGATCCGCGCGAAATCGTCGAAGGCACGGGCCTTGGCTCGAGCGACGATCAGACGGATGAGCAGTTGGCGCTCGATCTCTCCGAGAACGTGTCGAAGGTCGTTTCGAAGGGCCTCGTGCGTGGTGCCTCGGTCGTCCGTTTTGCGGCACGCTCAGGCGGCAAGACATCGATCACCGAGACCTCGACCAGCGTCACAACGTCGAGCTTCGACGTCGATGCACGCTCGATCGACTCGACGCTGACGCACGGCGCCAACGCGCTGGCACTCGGCGAGCAGCCGATCGAAATGCGCTCACCCGCTGCCGTCGTCACGCCTGCACCGATGAGCAAGTCGGAACTTTTCAAGCAGCGCGCCACCGAAGCCAAGCTCCGCGGCTACGAAGGCGTCGCCTGCACCGAATGCTACAACTTCACCATGGTGAGAAACGGCACCTGCCTGAAGTGCGACACCTGCGGATCAACGAGCGGGTGTTCTTGATAGGATATTCCGAATATCGGATTGGAAGCCGACCATGGGCTTATAGGTCGTCATCCTCGAACGCGTGAGCGCATGC
This sequence comes from Hyphomicrobium sp. GJ21, assembly GCF_001006785.1. Taxonomy (NCBI): domain Bacteria; kingdom Pseudomonadati; phylum Pseudomonadota; class Alphaproteobacteria; order Hyphomicrobiales; family Hyphomicrobiaceae; genus Hyphomicrobium; species Hyphomicrobium sp. GJ21. Next base: position 156,506 of record NZ_CDHO01000003.1, read on the forward strand.
GAAGCGCGTTCGGGGATCCAGCATGAAACTCGGCGCAGCCGTCCGTAAGTCCTGCAAGGCGCTTCTCTCGAAGCGCCTTGTTTGTTTTTGCGCCTTCGGCAGGTCTTGTGCTGGATCCCCGCGCATCGTTCGCGATGCTCACTCCCGCGAGGATGACGGGAGAGGCGAATGCGCGTCGTAAAGCCAGCCGTCTACATTCTTGCGAGCAAATGGAACGGCACGCTGTACATCGGCGTGACCGGCGATCTCGCGGCGCGCGTCTCCATTCATCGACAAGATCTGGAAGACGGCTTTACGAAACGATACGGCGTGCACATGCGCGTGCACTACGAGCATTTCGACACGATGCTCGACGCCATCGCACGCGAGAAGCAGTTGAAGAAATTCCGTCGTGCCGCCAAGCTCGAACTGATTGAAGGCAGCAATCCGCAATGGCGCGACTTGACTTCGGAGGTGCAAAACTGGCGAAGCTAACGCCCGCCGTCACAACCAACGAGAAATCGATGTCTGCATTCGCATAGATATGGCCCGAGATGCGACTTGCTTTGCCGCTCACTCGAACTCACTCCCGTCATGGCCGCACAGGCGGCCATCCACGCGATGGGCTGGCGTAAATCAACTCCCGACTGACCTGAGTACCAAAAACAATTCCGCCGAGAGCGTTCCGACCCGATACGGAAACACCCTCGGCGGATAGCAGGATCGCGAGTCCGGGCCGTGCCCCCGCCCGTCTCAAGTCCGGCTAGTGTTTCTTGTGCGGGCCCTTCTTCAGATGCGCGTGCTTGTGCCCGTGATGCTTGTGCTTGCGCGCATGCGCGTGCTTCTCTTTCTTGCGATCGACGAAGAACGTCGTCTTGGCAACGGTGCTCTCGACACCTGGCTTGACGAGCGACGGCGCGGCTTGTGCCGACGTCTGCGCCAAAGTCGCTCCGATGAAGGTTGCGGCAAGCAAGGTAAGTGTACGTCTCATTTCTAATCCCTCCGCTGGCATAGCCATTTTGCGCTGCGATAAAAGAGGCTAGTGCGCGGCCTTCAAAAAGAGAAAGAAGAAGAATTCAAATGCTCCGGAAATTAATTTCTTTGCAGTTCGTCTGAAATCCGAACGCCCGCGCGCGGGGCTCTCCGGTTCTGTGAGAGACACGTAGATCGTCGTCGCGGCCTGGCTCACGCGCATTTAGACCCGCCCCCCACCTCCAACCACTCCGCACACTTTACCAATTTAGTTTATTATATTATACGTTATCAACAGTGTGATGCGCACTTACGCTTGAGGGGAACCCGACGATGCTGGAACGAAATCAAATCCGATGGACGCTCGTAGCGCTATGGATCGTCACTGGCGCTGGAATTCCGGCGGCAACATCAGCCGCATCAAACGCGGCCGGCTCAGGCCAGGCTTATGCTTTGAACGACGGTGCACTTTCCGATCGCAGCTGCAAACGAGGGGCAAAACAGGAAATCTGCGACTGGGTGAAGCGCGAGCATAAAACCTCGGTTGCCCATTAGCATGCCTGCATTGCAAGCCTTGAAAGGCTTGCAATGCCCTACTGTCACATCACTGTAATAGAGACTGCCTAGTTCCCCCGCATCAGCACCTGAAATAGGGGAACCAACGATGTCCGACGTGGCGTTAGCCGACGTGGCAGGCAGCCGGCCGAAGCTCGACCATCCCGCGAACCCTGCAACGGCCTTCGTATTTTTAGGCTTGCTTGCCGGCGGTCTCTTCTACACGGCCTACAGCCTTTACCAGGACGTTGAAGCGGCAGGCACGCCGATTTCCGCCTGGCTGCCGTTCCTTCTCTTGGGCGTAGCGCTGCTCATCGCGCTCGGCTTCGAATTCGTGAACGGCTTCCACGACACGGCCAACGCCGTCGCAACCGTCATCTATACGCACTCGATGCCCGCCAATGTCGCGGTGCTCTGGTCCGGCTTCTTCAACTTCCTCGGCGTGCTGCTGTCGAGCGGCGCCGTCGCTTACGGCATCATCTCATTGCTGCCGGTCGAACTCATTCTTCAGGTCGGCTCTAGCGCCGGCTTCGCGATGGTCTTCGCGCTGCTGATCGCGGCCATCATCTGGAACCTTGGAACGTGGTGGCTGGGGCTCCCCTCGTCATCGTCGCACACGCTGATCGGCTCGATCATCGGCGTCGGCGTTGCGAACTCGCTGCTTCACGGCGGCAACGGCACCTCGGGCGTCGATTGGGGCAAGGCGACCGATATCGGCTATTCGCTGCTGCTTTCGCCGATGGTCGGCTTCGTCGCCGCCGCGCTGCTGCTTCTGTCGCTGAAAGTCCTCGTCCGCAATCCGTCTCTCTATAAGGAGCCCGTCGGCAACCAGCCGCCGCCGTGGTGGATCCGCGGTCTGCTCGTGCTGACCTGCACGGGCGTTTCGTTCGCGCACGGCTCGAACGACGGTCAGAAGGGCATGGGTCTCATCATGCTGATCCTGATCGGTACCGTGCCGACCGCCTACGCGTTGAACCGGTCTCCGGCACAGTCGCAAGTCGCGCACTTCCAGGCGACGGCCACCGCCGCTGCCGCCGTCATCGAGAAGCAGGCCGCCGGCTACAATGTTCTCGGCGACCCGCGTCCGGCAGTGACGAACTACATCTCGGCGCGCACGATCAACGAGGGTACATATCCCAGCCTCGCCGTTCTCGTCCGCCAGATCTCCGAGCAGGTGAACAGCTACGGCGCACTCGACAAGGTGCCCCCGACCGCCGTTCAGAACGTCCGTAACGACATGTACCTTGCCTCCGAAGCGCTGCGCTTCCTGCTGAAGGACAAGGCGAACAACTTGTCGAAGGATGACGTCGCGAGCATCACGGCGTTCAAGGGCTCGCTCGACAATGCGACGCGCTTCATTCCGCTCTGGGTCAAGATCGCCGTCGCGATCGCGCTCGGCCTCGGCACGATGATCGGCTGGAAACGCATCGTCGTGACGGTCGGCGAGAAGATCGGCAAGACGCACCTCACCTACGCACAGGGCGCATCGGCCGAAGTCGTGGCAATGGCGACCATCGGCGCCGCCGACATGTACGGCCTGCCGGTCTCGACCACGCACGTTCTTTCGTCCGGCGTCGCCGGTACGATGGCGGCGAACGGGTCGGGCCTGCAATGGTCGACGGTCCGCAACCTGCTGATGGCCTGGGTGCTGACGCTGCCGGCATCGATCCTGCTGGCGGGCGGCCTCTACTTCATCTTCTCCAAGCTGTTCTGATCATCGCCGAATGAGCGAGGTCACTGGGAAAGGCGCGAATTTCGCGCCTTTTCTTTTTTTGCGGCTAGCTTCCGTGATGAACTTCCGGGCGGCGTGCCGCAAATATTGTCCTTTGGGCGGCATTGCGCGTTTCTGTGTTGACGGACATTTGCGATTGACAGAGCTTACGCCCGTCGCACTCGGGGGGCTGTCGTGAAACCGGAAGTTCTTGTGTGGGCTCTGCTCTTCGTCTTCGCCTTCGGTCTTGTATTGCGTGCTTTCAGTCAGGCGGCCCGGCGAGCCAAACGCTCCGGCGACGAACCTGCACCGTTTCTGAACACACGCCCTGCGGCCCAAGCAGGACACGCCGCGCCGGCGATTGAGCCCGTCGAACCGATGCGCTTCGCGCCCGCGCCCGCAGCGCCGAAGCCAGTTGCGCCCGCTTCGACGCAACACGAACAATTCGCAGCTTCCGCACAAACTTCCGAAGCTCCGGCACGAGTGGCGCCGAGCTTTATCGCCGCGACCACACCTGCCCTTATCGCACACGAGCCGACGGTCATCGCCGCGCCCGACATCAAGGCAACGATGGACCCCGCAACGGTCGTAATACCCCGAGCCGCAGTCCCGAACGTCAAGGCGACGCTTCCCCCGTCTCCGGTCGCGACGCCCGGAGTTGATTTTGCCGTGCCCAACGTCAAAGCAACCCTACCGCCGGGCGCGACTTCTCCTGCACTGACGATAATTCCCGACGTCAAGGCAACCCTGGCGCCGAGTTCCGCCGCGACGTCCAAAGCATCGATCGTGGCAACCGACGATGAGGAATTGCCTCCCCCGGCTGCGAGTGCAGACACCATATCGGAGCAACCGCCGGAGACACCTGTACCGATCCTGCTGAATGGCACAGTTCTGCGCGCGCGCCGTCTCGGCCATGGCATGCCACCACTCGACGAGCGCCTGAAGGAGACGCGATCTCGCAAACTGCGCCCGCGCTCCAAGATGCGGCGCAAGCCTGTCCGGTCGCGTCAACTGTCTCGCAAAACGCCACAGCTCCGGATCATCGCCGCGCCGAAAGTCAGCAATACCTTTGTGTCGGCGAGGGCACAGACGAAGATCGTCGATGTGCCGCCAAAGGAACCGCGCGTGCGCTTCGCCCACCCGGAAAACACCCACTAAATCGCGTCAAATCTCGCGACGCGCAACTGTGTCCACACCTTATCCTCATCGCTCCACATACGGCCACAATCGGCAGCGATGGCGCTGGTTCGTGACGCGCGAATCAGTCCACTTTCCGCCCAACGAATTCAGGGATCGGAGAGTTGGCCATGTCGAGATACGCAGCACGGGCACCATTGTCCGTCTACCTCCTCGCCGATCACCTCGACGGCGCGCTGGCGGCCGGTGAAGATCTCGTCGCTCGCGGTCACGACTGGCGCGCACTCGCCGACGCGCCCGGCGAACCGGCCGAATTTCCCATGCACCAGCGCCGCATCGCGGAGGATGTCCGCAGCCTCGAGCTGATGCTGGTCGCACGCGTGCTGAAGGCGCGCACTCATGCGCTGTCTTTGGCCGAGGTCGACGATCGCTTTCGCGCCGTCGGCAATCTCTTCGCTTCCGGGACCGCGATCCTACAGGATGCCGTGTCGGAATGCGGCGACGCACGCGGCGAAGATTTCGAGACGGGCGACGATATCGTCTCCTACATCCGCAGCCGCGGCCTGATCGCGCCCGATGCCGCCAACGTGCGCGGCGCGGCCGATCTCACTATCGACGACAGCTTCCTTGTCGCGAAACGCATCGCGCTCGGGCCGCTTCTCGACATGACGGCGGCGTTCCTCGATGCGCTCGACAGCCAGTACGAACTTTTCGTCGAGGTCGAGCAGCAGGACTACGCAACGCGTCTCCGGGTCGAGCCGGACGACCGCGATCGTATGACGCTCAACTGACGAGCGGAGCGCTCGCTGTCAGCTTCAACGCAAGCGCCGGTCAGACGCCCAGCGCGGCTTTCAAAGTTTCGGCCGCTTCGCTGAGGTGATCCGCATTCGCCGAGCGCAATACCAGATCCGAAACCGGCTTTCCGTCCCGCATGCGCGGATAGCTTCCCATCGCCACGTCCTGATAGCGGCGCTGATGCGCGGAAAATACGTCCGCGATTTCACTTTCCGGACGGTCGACGGGGATCGTGATGGAGAGCACCTTGTCCCCGGTTTCGAGTTCAGGAGTGACGGCTTCCAGCATCGCTTGCATGATTTCCGGAACGCCGGCCATCACGATGACATTGCCAATGCGAAACCCGGGCGCGCCGGACAGCGGATTGACGATCAAGGAAGCCCCGGCCGGAATGCGCGCCATCCGCAGCCGCGCAGGCGTCAAGGCCAAGCCCCGCCGCGCATAGTTCTCGGCCAGAAGCTTTTCAGCACGCGGGTCGACGTCGATCGTGACGCCGCAGGCTTTTGCGATGCTATCGGCCGTGATGTCGTCGTGCGTCGGTCCGATACCGCCCGTCGTGAACAGATAATCGTAACGCGACCTGAGAGCGTTGACGGCCGCGCAGATCTCGGCCTCGTCGTCGGGAACGACGCGCACTTCCTTCAGGCGGATGCCGATAGACGTCAGATGCTCGGCGATCGCGCCGCCGTTGCGGTCCTTGGTCCGGCCGGACAGGATTTCGTCGCCAATGATCAAGACCGCCGCAGTGACTATGCGTTCTCCGCCCAACGCGTGTCTCCCGTCCGAGATATTCCTGCTCCCGTCTTAGCACTGCGCGAGCCTGTTCGAAATACTTGCCCTCGCACGCCATTCGGCGGATATGCGGGGGCATGAAATTTACGTCGCCCCTCACCCCCGGCAAGCTCATCCAGCGCTACAAGCGTTTCCTTGCGGACGTCCTGACCGCCGGCGGCGTGACAGTCACCGCCACCTGCCCCAACACCGGTTCGATGCTCGGACTGACGACGCCGGGATCGACGGTCTGGCTATCCGAAAGCGACAGCCCGACGCGCAAATATCGCCACACCTGGGAAATGATCGAGGATGATCTGGGCGACGGCCCGCATCTCGTCGGCATCAATACCGGCAAGCCGAACGCGCTCGTCGCAGAGGCCATTGGATTGAATGCCATCCCGGAGCTTCAAGGTTACGCTTCGCTCCGCCGCGAAGTGAAATACGGCGAGAACAGCCGTATCGATATTCTGCTGGCGGAAGGCCGCGACCCGCGTCCCTGCTACGTCGAGATCAAGAACGTGCACTTGATGCGCCAGGCGGGCCGAGCCGAGTTCCCCGATTGCAAAACCGAACGCGGCGCCAAGCACCTCCGTGAACTCTCTACAATGGTCGCCGAGGGCAACCGCGCCGTCATGGTGTTTCTCGTTCAGCGTGGCGACGCGAAAACTTTCAGCCTCGCGCGCGATCTCGATCCGGCGTACGCGGCGGCGTTTCAAACCGCGGCCGCGGCGGGCGTCGAGATGCTGTGCTACGGATGCAGTCTGAGCCCTACCGAAATCGCCGTAGACCGGCGCATCGAGATCGCTGATCTTTCGTGAAAGAAATGCGGCCGGGCTGAAACGGATTGCGCTCCGGCGCCGTACTTCTGTTTGTCCAAGCCAAGAGCGCTGCACCGCAATAAGCGCGCATCAGGGAAATTCCGCCATGTACTCTCGCCGCGATTTTTCCAAATTAGGATTGACCCTCGCCGGAGCCTTTGCCGGTTTCAAAGCCGCTTCGTCCTATGTCCGGCCGAGCCAGGCCGACTCGGCGTCGAAGACGTTCGAAGTCACGAAGACGGAAGACGAATGGAAGAAAGTCCTTACTCCAGAGCAGTTCCGCGTGCTTCGCAAACAAGGCACCGAGCGGCCGGGATCATCTCCGCTGGATGCGAATGAGGCGCCAGGCACGTATATCTGCGCCGGTTGCGCCCTCGCGCTTTATTCCTCGGAGACGAAATTCCACAGCGGCACGGGCTGGCCGAGCTTCTGGCAGCCGCTAGAGAACGCGGTCGCGACCTCCGAAGACAGCTCGTATCTGATGACGCGCACGGAGGTTCATTGCCGGCGCTGCGGCGGCCACCTCGGGCACGTCTTCGAGGATGGTCCGAAGCCCACCGGCCTGCGCTACTGCATGAACGGCGTCGCGTTGAAATTCATCCCTAAGAGGGCGGCCTGATCCCTCGCCCGCGCGACCCGTCAGGCGCTTTGCGCCAGCTGCGGCACTTGATCCGGAGCCTCGCTCATCAGCAGCACAGCGGCCTCAGGAGCCGATAGCGGAGCGCCGAGCAGCATGCCTTGCCCGTAAGTCACGTCGAGCGCCAGTACGCGACGGCGCTGATCGTCGGTTTCGATGCCCTCGGCGACAACGCTGCAGTTCAGCCTTTGCGCGAGTTCGGCGATCGAGCGCACGATCAGCTCGCTTTGCGCCGACTGACCGAGCTGGCTCACGAACAGTCTGTCGATCTTGATCCGGTTGAACGGGAATTTCACCAGGTAGCCGAGCGAGGAATATCCGGTTCCGAAATCGTCGAGCGCGATCGAAACGCCGATATCCTTCAGCCTGCGCAGAGAGGCAATGACCTCGGCGTCGGCGCTCATCAGGCTCGCCTCCGTCACTTCCATTTCGAGTTCGAGGCGCGACGGAGGAAGTCCCGCGGACTTGAGCGCTCTCTCGACCGACACCGCGATGTTTTCAACCCCGATCCGCATCGATGACATGTTGATGCCGACCGGAACGTCCGACGGCCAATGCGCCGCTTGCCGGCAGGCCTCCTTGATGACCCAGTTGCCGATATCTTCCGCGATCCCGATATCGATCGCCGTCGCGAGAAACTGCGCGGGCGTCAGCAAGCCACGCAGCGGATGCCGCCAGCGAACCTGACATTCGAAGCTCGTAATCGCGTTCGTTTCGAGATTGCGCACCGGCTGATAGAAAAGCTCGAACCCGTCGTTGACGAGAGCAGCCCTGAGCCCAAGCTCGAGCACGCGATGCTCGTCGGCCGAACGCTGCATGTCGGCTTCGAAGATGCAGTACATGCCGCGACCGGCCTCCTTCGCGGCGAACATCGCGAGATCGGCCTGCTTCAACAGCATTTCACCCCCGACGCCGCTTTCGCACGCGAGTGCCACACCGACGCACGCGCCAATCTGAACCTTCTGTCCTTCGAGGTCATAGGGTTCCGACAGCGACACGACCAATCGTTCGGCCAGCGAGCTTGCAAATGCTCTCTCGCGGATATCCTGCGCGACGATTGCGAATTCATCACCGCCAAGGCGCGCGACGAGATCTCCCTCCCGCACCAGACCTGTGATGCGTGCGGACACCGATTTCAGAAGCGCATCACCGACGGCGTGTCCGAGCGCGTCGTTCACCGATTTAAAGCGATCGAGGTCGATGTAAAAAATGCTAAACGACTTCGCACCGGCGCGATTGTTCAAAGCATTGAGCCGCGCCATGAAAGCGCGGCGATTGGCGATTCCGGTCAGACCGTCGGTCATCGCGACGCGCTCGGTTTCTTCGCGCGCCTCGCTGAGGGCTGCGATCGTATCCTTCAGGCTGGCGACGGCCTCGAGGCGTTCCAGAAACAAGCGGCCCGTCGTGACGATCAGGCCGTACAGAAACACGAGAAAGCTGACCGCGAGCGCGCCGAGGCCCAGGTACTGATGCCCCTGCACGAACAGGATGCATTTTAAAGCCGGCGGTAAAAGGATCGCTGTCGCGTAGAGCACCGCAGCGACAGGTATGGGTGCCAGAAGAACACTGCCGCTCGCTGCCATGCCGACGGTCAGCGCCATCAGGATCAATTCGCTGTCGCCATGCACCGCGCCAACCCAGCGTGTCGCCAGGATCGCCCACGGCAAGGCCGAGGCCAGCGCAATAAGAAGCGCCCATCTCCCATCGCGCAGCGGCGAGCCCTGCTTCGAGGCCTCGGGCTGGCGCGTTCGCAAACTTCGAGTGACCGAGCGAAGACCAATGAAGGAGCATATTGCGAGCGAGGCGACGGCCCATGCCGCCAGTTCGACGCCTGGGATGAGGCCGCGGAACGCAATGACCGCAATCACGACATTGATTGCATAGCCAGCCATCGCCGTCGGAGTCGCACACGCCAAGCTTGCCAGCTGGTCGCGATGTACGCGGGTCAAATCCTCCCGGCGAACGGCATTGAGTACTCGGAACATCTGGCCTCGGTAGCGTTAGCAAAAAGCTCATTTTAAAGCTGCTGTCTTAACGATTTGGCTTACGGGAGCACTCCGGGCATCACATTCTCCGGACCAATTTATCTGTTAAAATTCCGCTACTTAGAAATCATTGGCGGGGAGCCGCGCTGATGTTTTGCGTCACGTGCGTGCAGGTCGAAAAGGCGGCACACCTCCAGGTTGAGCCATCAACGTCTTGTATTTGCCATTTGACCAACGAACTGGAGTACTATCTGCGCTCCAAATTTACGCTGGGGCAGCAAATCTGGTGTTGAAGGATTTGGCGGCGGCGTTGGGGGCTGGCCGCGCAACGGATTTACCTAGAAACCGCGTTTCCTGATCCAGGGTCGGGTGCCGCGTGTGTTTTTTGCATCGCTCCCGGCACGACACGAGCGTTTGCGTATCGGTAGACCGATCAAACTGGAAACGGGCACGAATGAGGCTAATGCGGTCAATCTTTACGCTTCTGGTCATCGGCGCCATCGGTGGCGGCGTCTATTATGTGATGCAGAGCGGCCCACCGGGTGGAACCGCCAAGCCACGCTTCGGTCGCGATGGCGGCGGAGGTCCGGTTGCCGTCGTAGCGAAACCTGCCGAGACCGCGGACGTGCCGATCTATCTCGAAGGCGTGGGCTCCGTGCGGGCGCTCAACCTGGCGACGGTGCGGGCGCAGGTCGACGGTATCCTGGTCAGCGTCAACTTCAAGGAGGGCCAGGACGTCAAGCGTGGCGACGTGCTCGCGAAAATCGATCCTGTCACCTACCAGGCCCAGCTCGACCAGGCGATCGCGAAGAAAGCGCTCGACGAGGCGTTGCTCGCCAACACGAAGCGCGATCTGGAGCGCTATCAGAAAGTCGGCACGCTTGCGATCTCGCAGCAGCAGATCGACACCCAGAAGGCATTGGCGCAGCAGCAGGAAGCGCAGATCAAATCCGACGTCGCCGCGATCGAGAACGCCACCGCGATCCTGGGCTATACGACGATCGTCGCGCCGTTTGACGGACGCACCGGCATCCGGATCGTGGATCAGGGCAACCTCGTTAAAGCGGGCGACGCTGGCGGCATTGTCGTCATCACGCAGATCCAGCCGATTTCCGTCGTGTTCACACTACCCCAGCAGGACCTCCCGGCGCTGACCGGCGCCACCGGCAAGCTGACGGCGCAGGCGCTGTCGACCAACAGCCAGACGGAACTGGATTCAGGCCTCCTCGAAGTGATCGACAACCAGGTCGATCAGCAGACGGGCACGATCCGCCTCAAAGCCAATTTCCCGAATGACCGGCGTCAGCTTTGGCCCGGGCAGTTCGTCAACGTGCGCGTGCTGGTCGACACGATGAAGAATGTCGTCGTCGCCCCGACGGAAGCCATTCAGCGCGGCCCCGACGGCGATTATGTCTACGTGGTCCAGGCCGACAAGACCGTCGCGATGCGCGCCGTCAAGATCGCGCGGCAGGACGAAAAACAAGCCGTCATCGCGGAAGGCGTCAAATCCGGCGATAGGCTTGTCGTCAATGGTTTCGGCCGCTTGAAGGACGGCGCAACCGTCGCGGTCAGCGATGGAAAAACACCGCCAGCCAGCGCTGATGCGCCCGCGAAGCAGCGTCACCGTCAGGGTGGAAAAGCCGCTCGCGACACGAGCGATCGTCAGCAGTCGTCCGCCTCGCAGTCTGGCGCACAGTCCGGTGCGCCGCTCATCACGGGTTCGAATACCGAGCCGACGCGGACCGTAGACAGTTCGAAACCCGGCGCGCAGCCCGATCAGCAGGCACGCGGCAACGCTAAGGACGGCGGCACATCGCCATGAGCGTCTCGCGGCCCTTTATCGAGCGGCCCATCGCGACAACGCTATTGGCGCTGGCGACGATCCTCGGCGGCATCCTCGGCTATCTCTCGCTGCCGATTTCATCGCTGCCGCAGGTCGATTTCCCGACCGTCGAGGTGACGACCGAGCTTCCGGGCGCCAGCCCCGAAACGATGGCGACGCTCATCACGGCGTCGCTCGAGCGGCAGTTCGGCCAGATCCAGTCGCTCGCTACCATGTCGTCGACGAGTTCGTTCGGCTTGAGCCGCATCACGCTGCAATTCAATCTCGATCGCGACATCGATTCAGCGGCGCAGGATGTGCAAGCCGCAATCAATGCCGCCGGCTCGACGCTTCCGAAAAACCTGCCCTACCCGCCGGTCTATTCCAAGGTCAACCCCGCCGACACGCCGATCGTCACGCTCGCGCTGACCTCGGACACGCTATCGCTTCGCTCACTTTCCGATCTCGCCGATACCCTACTGGCGCAACGCTTGAGCTCTGTCTCTGGCGTCGGCCACGTCTCGATCGAAGGCGGCATCAAGCCTGCGGTTCGCGTCGAAGCCGATGTCAGACGCCTCGCGAGCTACGGCCTCAGCATGGCCGATCTCAGTTCCGCGATCAGCGCCGCCAACGTCGCCGGACCGAAAGGCTCGCTCGACGGCGACAAGCAGTCGTTCGTCATCGCGTCGAACGATCAGATTTCCGACGCGAAAGCCTATAACGACGTCATCATCGCTTACCGGAACGAAGCCCCTGTGCGCGTGAAGGACGTCGCGAAAGTCAGCGACGGTCTCGAGAATACGCGCGTCGGCGGCTGGTATCAGGGCAAGCCCGCCGTCATCGTCGATATCCAGCGCCAGCCCGGCGCCAACGTCATCGACACCGTCACCCGCATCAAGAACGAGCTGCCGCGCGTCGAGCGCACCATGCCGGCGGGCGTCAATCTTCAGATTGTCAGTGACCGCACCGGAACGATCCGCGCCTCCGTCCACGACGTGCAGTTCACGCTGGTCTTGAGCGTCGGGCTCGTCGTGATGGTCGTGCTGCTGTTCCTGCGCTCGCTCCGCGCCACGATCATCGCCGGCGTCGCACTGCCGGTATCGCTTATAGCCACGTTCGGCGTGATGTACTTCTGCGGCTTCAGCGTCGACAACCTGTCGCTGATGGCACTGACGATCGGAACCGGGTTCGTCGTCGACGACGCGATCGTGATGATCGAGAACGTCGTGCGCCATCTTGAAAAGGGCGAGAAGCCGATGAAGGCCGCCCTCGACGGCGCGCGCGAAATCGGCTTCACGGTCATCTCTCTGACGCTGTCGCTGGTCGCGGTCTTCATTCCGCTGCTCTTCATGTCGGGCCTCGTCGGACGCATGTTCCGCGAGTTCGCCCTGACGCTGACCATCGCCGTCGTCGTTTCGGCAATCGTATCCCTGACGTTGACGCCGATGATGTGCGCACGCCTGCTGAAGGGCGACCACGACGAAAACGGAACCCGTCTCGGCCGCCTTTTCGGCGACTTCATGGATCGCGTGATCCTGGGCTACAAGCACACGCTGGAGTTCGTTCTGCGCCATCAGCCCGCGACGCTGTTCGTGGCGCTGCTGACCGTCGTGCTGACGATCTGGCTCTACGTCATCATGCCGAAGGGCTTCCTGCCCGATCAGGACACCGGCGCGATCACCGCCGTCGTCGAAGGCGGCCCGCAGATTTCGTTCAACGAAATATCGCGCTTGCAGAGCGACGTTGCGCAAATCATCGCCCGCGATCCGGACGTGTCAGGCGTCGCTTCGATCGTCGGCATCGGCCAGCTGAATGCGACACAGAACGTCGGCAATCTCAAAATTCTTTTGAAGCCGCGCGCTGAACGTGAAGCCAATGTGACGGAAGTCATCCGGCGCCTGAAGCAGGAAGTGAAGTCCGTCGTCGGCACGACAGTTCATCTGCAGCCCGTGCAGGATGTGCAGATTTCCACCCAGAGCAGCCGCGCACGTTATCAATACACCCTGGTGAGCACCGACGCGGCCGAAGTCGCCGAATGGTCGAAACGCCTCGCGGACGCGCTCAAGGCATCGCCCTATCTGCGTGACGTCTCATCTGAAGAAGTCGAGGGCGGGCTTGTCGCCAGAATATCGGTCGATCGCGTGCTCGCCGGTCGCCTCGGCGTCACGATGGCGGCGATCAACGACGCATTGAGCAACGCCTTCGGCCAGCGCCAGGTCTCGACGATCTACCAGCAGTCGAACCAGTATCGCGTGGTGCTCGAGGCGGCCCCCGAATATCGCAGCGACCCGTCGCGATTGAACCGTCTCTACGTTCCGTCAAGCACCACGGGAACGCAGGTGCTGCTGACGTCGGTCGCCTCCATGACGTACGAGACGGCGCCGCTCGCGATCAGCCATCAGGATCAGTTTCCCGCAACGACGCTCAGCTTCAACCTCGCGCCGAACGCCTCGCTCAGCGATGCCTTGCACGCCATCGATACGGCGCAAAAAGAGGTGAGCCTTCCGGCAACCGTCAACGGCACGTTCTACGGCGACGCTGCGGAATTCACGAAATCGCTGCAGGGCCAGCCCTGGCTCATTCTCGCAGCGATCGTCACCATCTACATTGTCCTTGGCGTGCTCTACGAAAGCCTGATCCATCCCTTCACGATCCTGACGACGTTACCTTCCGCCGGCATTGGCGCGGCGCTCGCACTGGAATTGACTGGAAAGGATCTTTCGTTCGTCGCGCTGATCGGCATCATCCTCTTGATGGGCATCGTCAAGAAGAACGCGATCATGATGATCGACTTCGCGCTCGACGCCGAGCGCACGCGCGGCCTCTCGCCCGAAGACTCGATCATGGAAGCAGCGCTTTTGCGTTTCCGTCCGATCATGATGACGACGCTTGCCGCACTTCTCGGCGCGCTGCCGCTGGCGATTGAAAGCGGCACCGGCTCCGAGCTTCGCAATCCGCTCGGTATCACGATCGTGGGCGGCCTCCTGCTAAGCCAGCTTCTGACGCTCTACACAACACCCGTCATCTATCTGGCGATGGAACGCCTCCGCGCCCGGCTGACGGGAGGCCGTAAAACTCCAGCAACGCAACCCGCGCCTGCAGCTGCCGACGACGCTGACGATCAACAGCGCCCTCGCCGCGGCTACGAAGAAGCGGCCGAGTAACGCCATGAACGTCTCGCGCATCTTTATCGAACGGCCGATTGGAACAGCGCTCCTCGCCGTTGGACTGTTTCTCGCGGGTGTAATGGCCTACATGTTCCTGCCCGTCGCGAGCATGCCGTCGATGGAGTTCCCGACGATACGGGTCAGTGTTACACGCCCCGGCGCCGATCCCGCGACGATGGCCGCAAGCGTTGCAGCGCCCCTCGAACGTCGCCTCGGCGAAATTTCCGGCGTGACGGAAATGACATCATCGAGCGCGCTTGGCACCAGCAGCATCACGATGCAGTTCGAGCTGTCGCGCAGCGCCGACGGCGCGGGCCGCGACGTGCAGGCCGCTTTAAATGCCGCAACCGCCGATCTTCCGGGCGACCTGCCGCAAGTCCCGACATTCCGGAAATACAATCCCTCGGGCTCGCCGGTTCTGATCCTGGCGCTGACATCCGACACGATGACGACCAGCGACATCTACGACACCGCCGATACGGTCATCGCGCAACGCATTTCGCAGGTCGAGGGCGTCGCGGACGTTTCCGTCAGCGGCGCCGATCAGCCCGCAACGCGCATCCAGGTGGATCCCGTTTTGACGGCTGCGATGGGCGTGAGCTTCGAGCAGGTCCGTCAGGCTATCGAGGCCGCCAACGATCTCTCTCCCATCGGCTCGATCGACGGCGGCACGCAGAGCATCATCCTTGCCAGCAATCCGCAGCTTCTCGATCCCGAAGAATACAAGAACATCGTCGTCAAGAACCAGCCGAACGGCGACATCGTGCGCGTCGGCGACGTGGCCAAAGTCGTGCTCGCGACACGCAACCGGCTTTCATCGGCGCAGTTCAACAACAAGCCCGCCGTTCTTCTGATCATCACCAAGACGCCGGAAGCCAACGTCATTGAAACGGTCGACCGCGTCAAAGCTCTGTTGCCGCAGCTCAGGCAATGGATTCCGGCAGGCATCAAAATTTCAGTCTTGTCGGATCGGACCGGCACCATCCGCGCCTCCGTCGAAGACATGCAGATGACGCTTGCCATCACGATCCTGCTGGTGATGTCGGTCGTCTTCGTCTTTTTGCGACGCTCGACTCCGACCATTGCCGCGGGCATCACCGTGCCGCTGTCGCTGGCGGGCACATGCGCCGCGATGTGGGCCGCCGGATATTCGATCAATAACCTGACGCTGATGGCCTTCGCCGTCGCGGTCGGCTTCGTCGTCGATGACGCCATCGTCATGATCGAAAACGTCTACCGCAACATGGAGCGTGGCATGAAGCCGATGCAGGCCGCGCTCGAAGGTGCGCGCCAGATCGGATTCACGGTCATTTCGATCTCAGTGTCGTTGATCGCAGCATTCATTCCCGTCCTGTTCATGACGGGCATCGCCGGACGATTGCTGCACGAATTCGCTATGACGCTGATGTTTTCGATCATCATCTCCGCGATCGTGTCTTTGACGGTCACGCCGATGATCTGCGCGCATTTCATCCGAGACGGTGCCGACCACCGCAAGTATCTCGCCGACCGCCTGTTCGAAGGCGCGCTCGCGCTGATCATCGGAGCCTACGCGTTCACGCTCAGAATTGCACTTCGCCATCAGGCGATCATGCTCGCCGTGTTCGTCGCGACCATCGCGCTGACGGTCCACCTGTATCAGATTTTGCCCAAGGGCTATCTGCCCGACGACGACACCGGCCTCATCATCGCTGCGACGGAGGCCAATACCGATACGTCGTTCGGCAACATGAGCAAGCTCCAGGATCGTGCACTGAAAATCATCCTTGCCGACCCGGCCATCGAGAGCGTGGGTTCCTCGATTGGTGGCGGAGGATTCAATCCGACGCTCAATCAGGGCCGCATGTTCATCGGCTTGAAACCGCTCGCCGAGCGAAACAACGTCTCGACCGCCGAGGTGATCGACCGTCTCCGAAAGCCGCTTGGCGAGATCGTTGGATTGGCGACACGACTGATGCCCTCGCGTGATATCCGCACCGGCGCACGTCAGGGCAAGGCCGATTATCAGTACACGCTCTGGTCCTATGACGATAAGCTCTACGACTGGGTCGCCAAAGCCGTCGCGGCGGTACGCACAGTTCCGGGCGTCGTCGACGTCAGCTCCGATCGCGAACAGGGCGGGCTTCAGCTCAACGCCATCATCAATCGCGACACGGCCTCAAAACTCAATGTCTCGATTGCGGATATCGACACGGCGCTCGCGAATGCGTTCTCGCAACGGCAGTTTTCGACCATCTACGGCGACCGCAATCAGTACAAGGTCATCATCGAAGTCGATCCGAAGCTGCAACGCGATCCGAGCGACCTCAATCGCATCTATGTTCCGAGCGCCCGCGGCACGCTAATTCCGCTCTCAACGCTCCTGACAATAGAACGCGGAACCGCTCCGCTCGTCATCAACCACCAAGGACCGTTTCCGTCCGTCACGATCAATTACAGCTTGCGGCCCGGCGTCAGCATGGACACGAGCCTGCGCGGCATCGAACAGGCGCTTGCCGAATTGCACATGCCGGAATCGATCCGCGGCGAGCCGGCCGGTGACGCCAAGGCATTCGCGGAACAGGCGCGCATGCAAACTATGCTGATCCTGGCCGCTTTCGTCGCCATCTACATCGTGCTTGGCGTGCTCTACGAAAGCCTCGCGCATCCGCTGACCATCATTTCGACGCTGCCGTCCGCCGGTCTCGGCGCCTTGCTCGCGCTGCAGACGGCCAAGATGGATCTCTCGGTCATCGCCTTGATCGGCGTGATCCTGCTCATCGGCATCGTCAAGAAAAACGGCATCATGCTCGTCGACTTCGCGCTCAGCGCCGAGCGCGAACGCGGACTTTCGCCGCAGCAATCAATTTACGAAGCTTGTCTGCAACGCTTCCGGCCGATCCTGATGACGACGCTCGCCGCGCTACTCGGCGCCATTCCGCTTGCCGTCGCGATTGGACCGGGCTCCGAGATCCGCAGGCCGCTCGGCATAACGATCATCGGCGGCCTCGTCGTCTCGCAGGTGCTGACGCTCTACACGACGCCGGTGATCTACCTGCTTCTCGAAAAACTGAAGCTCCGGGTTGCGCGATGGCGCGGCAAGGTCAGCGACGTGCCTGCGGCGGGTCCGGCAGCCTAGCGCCAAGCAACAATGCAGCGTTCGGCACAGGCTCGAACGTCACCGGTCGTCGTTCGGACGTCGCACCGTCGGGTTGCGGAAGGGATCATACGTCCGCTTGATGCCTTTCGGATACATCGACGTCGTCGAGGATGTGGTCGGCACGGTTCGGCTTGCAGGTGCGCTGTAGCTGGGCGGATTCCGGATCATCGTCGGATTGGGCGGCGCGACCGGCCGGCGCTTCGCAGCCTCCGCGCAGACCGGAAACATGACGGCCACGACCGTCGCAATCGCAAGAATCGCTTTTTCCACCCCTTGGCCCCTCAATGAATCGCGGCTACCCCTGCCAACTGTAGCAGGCGATATATAGTGTTGAAGTCGGTTAGCGCCAACTCAGGCGATTCTTCAACACCATCCAAAGCCAAGCTGAACGTCGCTGCCCAAAATGCCCCATGTGCTTGCCGGGAGCCCATCGATGCTGATCACGCGCCTCACCAAAGTGATTATGAGCTTTGCGCTCGGACTATTCTGTTTGCTGGTCGCCTTCGACAACATTTTTGCACCCGCGACCAACTACACGTTCGTGCAGCACGTGCTCAGCATGGATACGACTTTCCCCGAGAGCGGCGTTAGATATCGCGCGATCACAAACCCCATCGCGTGGCAGGCAGCCTTCGCCGCGATCATTGTGGCCGAAGGATTTGCCGGACTTCTGTTCGTAGCAGGAGCAATAAGACTGTTCCGCGTCCGCAACGCACCTGCCGCCGACTTCAATCGCGAAAAGACCTACGCCGTTGCGGGAGCGGCGCTCGCGTTTCTCATCTGGTTTTTCGGCTTCACAGTCGTCGGCGGCGAATGGTTCGCGATGTGGGAGTCGAAAACCTGGAACGGTCAGGAGGCGGCGTTTCGCTTCTACATCACCGCCGTCGCCGTTCTCATTTTTCTGAACCAGCCGGACGGCGAAATCTCCGAATGACGCATCCGCGTCATTAAACAGTCGGAGGGTTCGGACGACCTCGCTTATGGCTCTGATGCCGTCGTGCCGGAGGTTGCCGACGATTCGTTGCCCGCATCCGGAGCGAGACTTGGCCTGACGCCGTCCGCGGCTTCCGTTTCCGTGACCGTTCCATATTTTTCGGAGTGGCTCGGCTGATGACCGAAGTTATAGCCCATCACGAGCACGGCCAGGATAGCAACGACCGTCGCTATCACCGGCAAAGGCCGCCAAGTTTTGTCAGCGCCTGGAATCCGCGGATCGCCGTCGCGCGTTGCCATCTGTCGCCTCCACGAACATCAATCATGGAAAACGGAATGAAGCGGAGTTCGGTTCCCTTGTCTTGACGGTCAACCGGCTGACGGGTTCGCCGCCTAACTAACCAAGCAAGGCGGCGCAAGCTCAGCGCGAATTCGGCGTAACGTCGGGCTCTTTCTCGACGCGGAATATCGCTTCATCGTGCCCGCTTTTGCTGCTGTAGAGCGCGAGCGCCATCAACGCGGTCCCGATCATTGTCGCGAGCAGAATGCCGACGATCGTCCCGATCGTCGCGCTGGCGCTCACGCCGGAAAAGACCCCAAAACCCCACATGACGCCGCAAGCCGCGAAGACAAAGGCTAGGCACAACGACGAGAATAACGCGATCGTCCGCATGAGAAACCACCCTTTCAGCGCGCAGCATGCACGCTCGGCTTAAACATGCATATTTAATACATCATTAGGCGGGCGGCGCAAGCGGCCACCGAAAGGACGCGTCGAAGTGGCCGAACGGCCTCGCGCCACGCTCTAAGCCACGGCTTCTGGAAGCTCGCTCGCCAGGATTGCGCGCAACGCCGCGAGGCCCGGGTCCTTGGCGCGGTTCATGATGCCAATGAGCTGCACCCAGTGATCGTCCGAGGCTGCATTCAGGAAATTCCGGACGATCGTCGCCACAACGTCCGCGGTAGGCCGGCCCTCCGCTTCGGCCGCATTTGCGAGACGCGCCTCGAGTTCCGGATCGGCGAGCGCCGCGACGAGGTTCATGGCGACGACCGGATCGTCCAGAGAGTCGATCAGCTTGCCGAGCACGGGCACCTCACTGCACCAGCGGAGAATTGGCGCCTTCAATCGAAATACCGCGAATGTCCGCGCGCCCGATCAGCAGCGCGATGTATTGCGCCGTCGCCTGCCGGCGCACGTGATCGTCGAGATAGGCTTCGATGCGTTCTCGAACGGCTTCGAACGGCAACGTGTTGCCTTCGATACGGCGATTGAGCCGGATGACATGAACGCCGTAACGCGTTTCGACAGGCCCGGATATTTCACCCGGAGCAAGCGACACGAGCGCGGCCTCGAATTCCTCCGTCGTATCGCCGGGCGCGATCTGACCCAGACTGCCACCCAGCGTCGCCGACGGGCAAGCCGACCATGCACGCGCAAGCTCGGCAAACTGTTCCGGCTCTGTCGCGAGTACGGCCGCGATGGACGCCGCCCTTTCGCGCGCGGCCGCATACGACGCGCTGTCGTCACGGCGCGCGCCGATAAGAATGTGATCGGCCTCATAAAGCGCCGCCGTCGTGAAGCGGCGACGATTGTTTTCGTAGAAGCGGTGCGACGTCGCCTCGTCGGCAACGGGCACGCGAACCTCGCGCTCGATCAAACCGCGCAACAGCGCATCGTCGGCCGTTTCCTCGCGACCATCGACGTCGGTTTTTGGCTCGGCGACGATATTCAATCGCCGCGCCTCCTGCAGCAGCAGTTCCCGGATCACGAGCGCCCTGGCAGCCGCAAGCCAGCCCTCACCCGGATTGCGCGACGGAAAGTTCTGAACCTCGGCGGCAATCGCCTTCGACGGAATGACGACACCGTCGACGCTCACCTGCGGCGTTACAAGCGGCGCCGCAGGCCCGGGCTTTGCGGATGCTTGCGCCGCCGAAGTTTTCGCGGCGCCATGATTGATGACGAGCGTTGTCATGCCCTACTCCCCTGGATGACCAACGACGCGCGCCGGCATCGACTGCAGCGGAGAGCGCTGCTTTTTCGGCAGACGCGTGCGGACGACCTGGAAGCCGGGCCGACCGAGATACCAGACGGGCGCGCTCCAGGCGTGCACCAATCGCGTGAAGGGAAACAGCAGGAAGATCGTCATGCCCAGAAACAGATGTGCCTTGAAGATCGGGTGCACGTCGGCGACGTAGTGCGCGGCCGATGGCTGGAACGTCAGGATTCCCTGCGCCCAGTCCATGAACTTCACCATCTCGTGACCGTCCATGTGATTGAGCGACACGATGATCGTCGAAAGCCCGAGCGACAGCTGCACCCACAGGATCAGCAAAATCGCGATGTCGCTGAAGCTCGACGTCGCCCGAATTCGCGGATCGAACAAGCGGCGATGCGCAAGCAGCGTGATACCGATGAAGCAGGCGATGCCTGCGATGCCACCGGCCGTAATCGCGAGCCCCTGCTTGAACGTATGGCTGACGCCAAGGAAATCGAACACCCAGATCGGCGTCAACAGACCAACGAAATGACCGCCGAAGATCGTCAGGATGCCGACGTGAAAAAGGTTCGAGCCCCAGCGCAGCTGGCTCTTGCGCAGCAGCTGCGATGAACCCGTCTTCCATGTGTACTGCTCGCGATCGAAGCGAACCAGACTGCCAAGCAGGAAGATCGTCAGGCAGAAATAGGGATACCATCCGAAAAGTGCGGAGTTGATGAACTCGGACATTGGGCTCTCCTATGTCTCAGGTTTGCGGCTGACGGCGGACATCGCGCTGCCCGGCCCGCATCTGGATTTTCAATCGTTCGACCGAGCATCCGCCCATCGGCTCGCCGGGACCGAAGGTCACCGCCGTTTCTTCCCAGGCGGCGTCGAGCGCGCCGAGATCATCCGGCGCGGCGTCTGCTTCATCGATCGGCTTCTCATTCGATGCGACATGGCACCCGGCGATCGCCAGGATCGCCGCGAACACCGACGCATAAGCCGAATTGCGGTGAACGAGCCGTTCCTCGAGCGCCGCGATGATATGCGCCGTGTCCGTCAGCAGCGCCTGAGCGTCTTCAAGCGGCTGCGTCGAGAGGTATTCGAGGAAGAGAGGCAGGTAGTCCGGCAGTTCGTGCGCGTCGACGAGCAGGCCATGCTTTTCGTAGAGCGCGGCGAGGTCAACCATCGCCTGCCCGCGGTCGCGGCTTTCGCCGTGAACGTGCTCGAAGAGGTGAAGCGACAGTCGCCTGGTCTTGTCGAAGAGATCGACATAGTGCTCCTGCAGATCGTAGAGATCGTCGCTTGCAAGTCTCGTCAGGAACGGCTCCATCTCGCTGCGAACACTGAGAGGGACGATATCCTCGACTTCGATGAGATCGCGAATGCCGCCGACTTCCGCCTGCAGTTCTTCGCTGGGATAGGAGAGCAGCGCAGAGAGCGCTTTGAATGTCTTCGTCATCACGCGACCTCCATCGGATTGCGGGCTTTCTTGGTCTGCTTGGTCGCGAACAGGTTCGCGACCGAAGAGCCGCCCGAGCAGCCGTTGCCGAAGGAGAAGCCGCACGATCCGCGAAGATCGTAGGTGTCCTCTCCCCATTCGCGATGCGACGTCGGAATGACAAAGCGATCCTCGTAGTTCGCGAGCGCCATCACCTTGTACATATCTTCGATCGCTGCGCCGCTGAGGCCGACTTCCGTCGCGATGCGTTCGTCGATCCGTCCATCGACGGTCTTCGCCCGCATGTAGCCGCGCATTGCGAGCATGCGCTCGAGCGCCAGCGCAACCGGCTCCTCGTTTCCGGCCGTAAGCAGATTGGCCAGATACCTGAGCGGAATGCGCAGCGACCTGACGTCCGGCATGTCGCCGTTGAGGCCCATCTTGCCGGCAGCCGCAGCCGACTGGATCGGCGACAGCGGCGGCACATACCAGACCATCGGCAGCGTGCGATATTCGGGATGCAGCGGGAAGGCGACCTTCCACTCCATCGCCATCTTCCAGATCGGCGAATGCTTAGCGGCTTCGATCCAGGCATCCGGAACGCCGTCGGCATGCGCCTGCGCGATGACTTTCGGATCCTTGGGATCGAGGAACAGGTCGAGCTGCGCCTGATAGAGATCCTTTTCATTCGGCGCGGACGCCGCAGCCTCGATGCGATCCGCGTCGTAAAGCAGAACGCCGAGATAGCGGATGCGGCCGACGCAGGTTTCCGAGCACACCGTCGGCTGGCCGGACTCGATGCGCGGATAGCAGAAGATGCACTTCTCAGACTTACCCGAAGACCAGTTGTAATAGATCTTCTTGTACGGACAGCCCGACACGCACATGCGCCAGCCGCGGCACTTGTCCTGGTCGATCAGAACGATGCCGTCCTCTTCGCGCTTGTAGATCGCGCCCGACGGACAGACTGCGACGCACGCCGGATTGAGGCAGTGCTCGCAGAGCCGCGGAAGGTACATCATGAACGTATTTTCGAACTGGCCGTAGATCTCTTTCTCGACCCCTTCGAAGTTCGCATCCTTCGAGCGCTTCGAGAATTCGCCGCCGAGAATTTCTTCCCAGTTCGGCCCCCACTCGATCTTCTCCATGCGCTGACCGGACACGAGCGAACGGGGACGCGCCGTCGGAAACGCCTTCGACTCCTTGGCCGTGTGCAGATGCTCGTAATCGAAGGTGAACGGCTCGTAGTAATCGTCGATTTCCGGCAGATCCGGGTTGGCGAAGATGTTGGCGAGCACACGCCATTTTGCGCCGAGCTTCGGCTCGATGTTGCCGTTCTTCTTGCGGACCCAACCGCCGTTCCACTTCTTCTGGTTTTCCCATTCGCGCGGATAGCCGACGCCGGGTTTCGTTTCGACGTTGTTGAACCACGCATATTCGACGCCTTCGCGGCTGGTCCACACGTTCTTGCAGGTGACAGAGCAGGTGTGGCACCCGATGCATTTATCGAGGTTCAGCACCATCGCGATTTGAGCACGGATTTTCATTCTGCGGCCTCCACCGGCGCGTTGTTTTCCAGAGGGTCTTCGAGCCAATCGACTTCCGCCATTTTGCGAACGACGATGAATTCGTCGCGATTGGAGCCGACGGTTCCGTAGTAGTTGAAGCCATAGGCCTGATGAGCGTAGCCGCCGATCATGTGCGTCGGCTTCAGCACGGTGCGCGTCACCGAGTTATGGATGCCGCCGCGGTTACCGGTGACTTCCGAACCCGGCGTGTTCACGATCTTCTCCTGCGCGTGATACATCAGCATCATGCCGGGGTTCACGCGTTGCGAGACGACAGCGCGCGCCGTCAGCGCACCGTTGGCGTTGAAGACTTCGACCCAGTCGTTGTCGACAATGTCTGCCTTCTTCGCGTCGGTCTCGGAAATCCAGACGACCGGACCGCCGCGGTTGAGCGTCAGCATCAGCAGGTTATCGGTGTACGTGGAGTGGATGCCCCACTTCTGATGCGGCGTGATGAAGTTGAGCACGATCTCCTTGTTGCCGTTCGGATGCCGGCCCTTCACGCCGGGAATCGTCTTCAGATCGACCGGCGGCTTCCAGGTGACGAGACCTTCGCCGAAGACCCGCATCCAGAGGTGATCCTGATAAAGCTGCTGCCGTCCAGTCAGCGTGCGCCACGGGATCAACTCGTGCACGTTCGTGTACCCGGCGTTGTAGCAAACCTTCTCGCTCTCGATGCCGGACCACGTCGGCGACGAGATGATCTTGCGCGGCTGAGCCTGCACATCGCGGTAGCGGATCTTCTCGTCTTCCTTCGGCAAAGCCAGATGCTTGTGATCGCGCCCGGTCGCCTCGGAGAGTGCCTCCCATGCCTTGACCGCGACTTCGCCGTTCGTTTCCGGCGCAAGCATCAGGATGACTTCCGCTGCATCGATGTCCGTATCGATGATCGGCAGACCCTTTGCGTAGCCGTCGCGACGTGTGCCGCTCAGCGCGCCGAGAGCCGCAACCTCATGCTCGGTGTTCCAGGAAATACCCTTGCCACCGTTGCCGATCTTCGTCATCAGCGGTCCAAGCGCCGTGAACTGATCGTAGATGTGCGCGTAGTCGCGCGTCGCCACGGTGACGGAGCACATCGTCTTGCCCGGGATCGGCTCGACGTCGCCGCGTTTCCAGTCCTTCACATCGAAGGGCTGCGCGATTTCCGCCGGACTGTCGTGCTGGATCGGCGTCAGAACGACATCTTCCTCGACGCCGAGAATTTCGGGCGCGATTTCCGAGAACGCTTTTGCAATCCCCTTGTAGATCTCCCAGTCCGAGCGCGCTTCCCATGCCGGATCGACGGCCGCCGAAAGCGGATGAATGAAGGGATGCATATCAGACGTGTTGAGATCGTTCTTCTCGTACCAGGTCGCTGTCGGGAGAACGATGTCGGAGTAAACGCACGTCGTCGACATACGGAAGTCGAGCGTGACGAGCAGATCGAGCTTTCCTTTCGGCGCCTCCTCGTGCCAGGCGACTTCCGTATTGCGGACGGCGCCTTCCGGCCCGAGGTCCTTGCCGACGACACCGTTCTGCGTGCCGAGCAGATGCTTCAGGAAATACTCGTGCCCTTTGCCGGACGAGCCGAGCAGGTTCGAGCGCCACACGAACATGTTGCGCGGCCAGTTGGCGGGATTGTCCGGATCGTGGCACGCGAGTTCGAGTTCGCCCGTCGACAAAGCTTTCGCGACATAGTCTTTCGGCGCGAGACCGGCGGCCTTCGCCTTCTTCGCGATATCGAGCGGATTTTGCTTGAGCTGCGGAGCGGACGGCAACCAGCCCATGCGTTCGGCGCACACGTTGTAGTCGATCAGGCTTTGGTTCCAGTTGCCCTCTGGCGCCGTCGGCGACAGGATTTCCGACGCCGTCACCGTCTCGTAACGCCACTGATCCGAATGCGCATAGAAGAACGATGTGCCGTTCATGTGCCGCGGCGGCCGGTGCCAATCGAGACCGAACGCAAGCGGCGTCCACCCGGTTTGCGGACGAAGCTTTTCCTGTCCGACGTAATGCGACCAGCCGCCACCCGACTGGCCGATGGCACCGCAGAATACCAGGAGATTGATGATCCCCCGGTAAGCCATGTCCATGTTGAACCAGTGATTGATGCCGGCGCCGATGATCACCATCGAGCGGCCATTGGTCTTTTCCGCGTTCGAGGCGAACTCGCGCGCGACCGTCAGGATCGCGTCGCGCTTGACACCCGTGACGCGTTCCGCCCAAGCCGGCGTGAACGGGACATCCGCATCATAGGACGTCGCGACATGATCGCCGCCGAAGCCGCGATCGAGACCGTAGTTGGCCATCATCAGATCGTAGACGGTTGCGACTTTGACTTCCGAACTGTCGCCGAGCTTGATCTTCCGGACCGGAATGTTGCGCGTTAAAACCTCGCCGTGGTCCGTCGAGACGAAGTGCTCGGTCGCGCGCCCGCCGAAGTACGGGAAATCAACAGCGGCGATCTCGTTGTCGCCTCCTGCGAGCGTCAGCTTGAGGCGAACGTCGCGGCCTTGCCCGTCCTTCTCCTCGAGATTCCATTTGCCGTGCTCGCCCCAGCGGTAGCCGACGGAACCGAGCGGCGCGACGAGCGCTCCGGTCGCTTCATCGATCGCAACCGTCTTCCATTCCGGATTGTTGCTTTCTCCGAGTCCGCCTTCGAGTTCCGAGGCACGCAGCAGGCGCTCGGGCACCAGTTTGCCGTTCTGCTCCGTCAGCCGGACAAGGAAAGGCATATCGGTGTAACGCCGCGAATAGTCGTCGAAGTACGGAACCTGACGATCGAGATAGAACTCGCGCAGGATGACGTGCCCCATCGCGAGAGCCAGCGCCGCGTCCGTTCCCTGTTTCGGATTGAGCCAGATATCCGCGAACTTCGTCGCTTCCGCATAATCCGGCGTGACGACCGCGCTCTTCGTGCCCTTGTAACGGACTTCAGTGTAGAAGTGCGCGTCCGGCGTCCGCGTTTGCGGAACGTTCGAGCCCCAGAGAATGATGAAGCCCGCGTTATACCAGTCGGCGCTTTCAGGAACGTCGGTCTGCTCGCCCCAGGTTTGCGGGCTCGACGGCGGCAGATCGCAGTACCAATCATAGAATGACAGGCAGACGCCGCCGATCAGCGACAGATAGCGCGCGCCCGATGCATACGACACCATCGACATCGCCGGGATCGGCGAGAAGCCGACGACACGATCCGGACCATGTGCCTTGACGGTGTAGGCATTGGCGGCGGCAATGAGCTCGTTCACCTCGTCCCACGTGGCGCGCACGAAGCCGCCATGACCGCGGATCGAGATGTAGGAATGACGCTTCTCCGAGTTCTCGACGATCGACGCCCAGGCTGCGACGGGCGAGAGCTTCGCCCGCGCCGCACGCCATTGCTTCAGCAGGCGGCCGCGGATCATCGGATATTTTACGCGCGCGCCGGAATAGAGATACCAGCTGTAGGACGCGCCGCGCGCACAACCGCGGGGCTCGTGGTTCGGCAGATCCGGCCGCGTGCGCGGATAATCCGTCTGCTGGGTTTCCCAGGTGACGATGCCGCCTTTGACGTAGATTTTCCACGAGCACGAGCCGGTGCAGTTCACACCATGAGTCGAGCGCGCGATCTTGTCGTGCTGCCAGCGCTTGCGATAGCCGTCCTCCCACGAACGGTCCTCGTTGGTTACGATGCCGTGGCCGTCCGAGAAGCTGTCGACGGTCTTGCGGAAGAAGGTCAATCGGTCGAGAAATTGTGACATTGAGTGTGTCCTTGACTACTTGGCTACGGACGTACGGATCGATGCGCGCCGAGCAAGCTCGACGTCGTAGAGCAGCCCGCCCCTACGCGCGTACACGAACCAGGTGAGCGCGATGCAGCTCACGTAGAAGATCAGAAAGGCCCAGAGCGCAGCATCTGGCCCACCTGTCAGAGCGATCGAGGAGCCGTAGCTCTTCGGAATGAAGAAGGCGCCGAAGGCAGCGATCGCGGAAGTAAAGCCGGTGATCGCCGCGGCTTCGCGTTCGCCTTGCTGACGGCGCGTTTCGGCGTCGGCGTTCGGCATCAGGCGAACCATTTCCTTGCTCATGATCGCGGGGATCATCTGGAACGTCGACGCGTTGCCGACGCCCGTTGCAAAGAAGAGCAGCAGGAACGAACCGAAGAAGCCCACGAACGCACCCGGCTGATCCTTGATGCCGATGAACCAGAGAACACCCGCCACGCCGACGGTCATCAACGTGAAGGCAGCAATCGTGACGCGCGCGCCGCCGTATTTGTCGGCGAGCCATCCCGTGCCGGAGCGCGACAGCGCGCCGACGAGCGGGCCAAGGAAGGCGAGTTGCAGCACATTGACTTCAGGGAACAGAATTTTGGTCAGCAGCGGGAAGCCGGCCGAATAACCGATGAATGAACCGAAGCACCCCGTGTAGAGCCAGCACATGATCCAGTTGTGCTTGCGCTGGAAGATCACGGCCTGCTCGCTGAACGACGCCTTGGCCGAGGCGATGTCGTTCATGCCGAACCACGCCGCAAAGGCCGAGAGCGCAATGAACGGCACGAAGAAGAAGCCCGCGTTCTGCAGCCAGAGCGGTGCGGATTCGCCCGCCGCGTCTTTCACCATCGCCGGATCGCCGCCGAGCCAGCCGAACATTCCGGCCGTGATCGCGAGCGGCACGACGAACTGCACGACGCTGACGCCGAGATTGCCGAGACCGGCATTCAGAGCGAGCGCGTTACCCTTCTCCGCCTTCGGGAAGAAGAAAGAGATGTTCGCCATCGACGACGCGAAGTTACCGCCGCCGAAGCCGCAGAGAAGCGCAAGGATCAGCAACACCACATAGGGCGTGTCGGGATTCTGCACCGCATAGCCGATGCCGAGCGCCGGAATGATGAGCGACCAGGTGGCGAGCGTCGTCCAGAGCCGCCCGCCGAAGATCGGCACCATGAACGAGTAGAAGATGCGCAGCGTAGCGCCGGAGAGACCGGGAAGCGCCGCAAGCCAGAAGAGCTGATCGGTCGTGAACGTAAATCCGACCAGCGGCAGCTTGGCGACGACCACGGACCACACCTGCCAGATCGCGAACGACAGCAGCAGCGACGGGATCGAGATCCAGAGATTGCGCCGCGCGATGCGGCGGCCCTTCTCGGCCCAGAACCCGGCATCCTCCGGGCGCCAATCGGTAAGCACAGCCTCGCTCGAACGCGCGGCGCGCTTCGGCTTCGGCATGCCCTGCATTTCGGGGAACGGCGGCAGTTCGCCGAGTTCCTTGCTCGCAGCGGAGCGTTCCATCTGACGGACGGACACGGTCATCCAGACCAGAGAACCGCTGACGATGAGGAAGAGCGCCATGAAGCAGCTCGTCCATAGCCCCGTGAGATCGAGTAGGAGCCCGAAGAAAATCGGCAGCACAAATCCGCCGAGCCCGCCGATCATGCCGACGAGACCACCGACCGCGCCGACGTTGTTAGGGTAATAAACGGGGATGTGCTTGTAGACGGCGGCCTTACCCAGCGCCATGAAGAAGCCGAGGATGAAGACTGCCACGGTGAACGTCACGAGGCCCATCTCGATGTGGAAGGTCACAGGACCATGTGTGCTGTGCACGGTGTAGTCGGTCGGCGGATAGGACAGCACAAACGTTGCCGCGACGCTGACGAGGAATGTCCAGCTGAGAACACGGCGCGCGCCGTAAACATCCGAAAGATGCCCGCCGTAAGCGCGGAAGATGCTCGCTGGCACCGAGAAGAACGCCGCGATCGTGCCCGCCGTTCTGATGTCGAGGCCGTAGACGTTGATGAGATACTTCGGCAGCCAGAGCGCCAGCGCAACGAAGGCGCCGAACACGAAGAAGTAATAAAGCGAGAACCGCCAGACCTGCACGTTCTTCAACGGCTCGAGTTCGAGCCACGCGCTCTTCGCTTTCACGCCTGAGCGACGGCGCTCGACCGTCACGGGATCGTCTTCGGTCGTGAACCAGAAAATGACCGCCATGATGACGAGCGCGGCGGCCCAAACCTCAGCGACGGTCTGCCATCCGTAGGCGATGAGCACGAAGGGTGCGAGAAACTTGGTGACAGCCGCGCCGACATTGCCCGCGCCGAAGATACCGAGCGCCATCCCTTGCCGTTCCGCCGGGAAAAAGCGCGAGACGTAAGGAACGCCGACGGCGAACGCGCCGCCCGCGATACCGACGCCGAGCCCAGCGAGAAGCATCTGCGGATAGGTATGCGCGTAGGTGAGCAGATACGTGGCGAGCGCCGCCGCAAGCATTGTTGCCGCAAAGACAACGCGGCCGCCGTAGCGGTCAGCCCAGATGCCGAGTGCGATACGCGTCAACGAACCTGTGAGGATCGGCGTGCCGACCATGAGACCGAACTCGGTCTCACTCAGTCCCAGCTCCTGCCCGATCCGGATGCCAATGATCGAGAAAATGGTCCAGACTGCGAAGCAAACGGTAAAAGCGATCGTGCTGACGCTTAGGATCTGTACGGATTTTGGCTGCGCTGCGGGCTGCATTGGTGCCTCTTCTCGAGACTGGTTGAACCATATGCAGCAGTGTTCATATTTCCGGATGAGCGCTCTGACGGAAATCAATGGCGTTCGCGTCAATTGTCACATGTATCGCATTCCGATTTATATCGGCGCGTGCCGCCGGAGATCGGCAAGGCGAAGAAATGACTAGGAAATCCTGCCGGAACAGCGAGGACGTTATTAGGTAAAGGCGAGACGTTTTGTTGCAGAATGGAATGGCTTCACGTCGCTGCATCGCAACGAGACGGCGCGAGCAAACATGCGTTCAAGAACCCTCTGCTCACGCAGCCGCGACTGCTGTCGCTACCGCGGGCGCATGACAGGGGCGATGCCCGCGATCCTCTCTTCACTGACGAAATTCCCGCCACTTGACTTTGGTCAAGTCACGGAATTTTGGAATCTGCTGCAGGTTTGGCATCGGCTTCAGATCATGCCGGGCCGGTTCCTGGCAACCGAGGCGTGGTCAAACCTCCGAAATCGCTCGCTCCAAGCACACACGCTCCAAAACAAAAGCAGCCTGGGAGACCCCATCGATGGCGCAATTTTCTTTCAGGCGAATCATTCCTTCAGCCTTCGCCGTCCTGATCGCTGCGGGCATGTCGACAGCCGCCCGTGCGGCCGACCTCGGCGGCAACTGCTGCGCGGATCTGGAGGAGCGGATTGCCGAGCTGGAGGCGACCACCGCACGCAAAGGCAATCGCAAAGTCTCGCTCACCGTTTCTGGATACGTCGCCCAGGAGGTGACGTGGTGGGACGACGGCGGCGAAAGCAACGTCTATCTGCATGGTCTCGGACCGACGCAGGCGTCGCACGTAAAATTCACGGGCGAGGCAAAGATCTCTCCCGGCTGGACGGCCGGCTACGCCATCCGCATCCAGAACCTCAGCGACAATCCGTTCGGACGGAACGCCTCGACCGGCGCGGCGATGAATCAATCGAGCCCGGATTACAATCAGGGGCTCAACGTCCAGATGTCGTACTGGTATGTACAGAGCAAGGATTTCGGCAAGGTCAGCATTGGACGGCAGGCGAACGCCGCCAAGAGCGCCGCGATGTTCACCGATCAATCCGGCACGCAGATCTTCGACAACTACACTTTCCTTTCCGGCTTTCCGCAATTCATCATCCGCAGCGGCGGCAACCTGACACCCGCGTCCTTGACCTGGGGGCAGCTCGGGTTTTGCTATTCGCAAGGCTCGCCGCTCGGCGGCGACTGCGACGGCCTGGTGATGAATGCCGTGCGCTATGACAGCCCCGTGTTCGCAGGCTTTTCCGCGTCCGCAAGCTGGGGCGAGGATGACGACTGGGAAGTTGCCGCCCGCTATTCGGGCCAGCTGAACGGTTTCAAAGTTTCGCTCGGCATCGGTTATTCGGAAAACACGGCCGAAAACATCGCCGTCGCATTGCCCGCCGGCAGCAAAAAGGACTCAAGATTTTTCCAAGCCGGCGGCTACGTCGAGCACATGGCGACCGGCCTCTTCGTGCATGGCGCCTACGGCCGTGAGGACAACAGCAACACGCTCTTGCCAGGGGGCGTAACGCCGCCGGACAGCAATCATTGGTACGTTAAATCCGGCGTCCGGCAGAAGTGGATGCCGCTCGGCGCAACCATCGTGTACGGTGATTTCGCCGAATACAACGACCAGCTCGGACCTGGAGCTCTTGCGCTCGGAGCAACCTCAAGCACGCTGCATCGTTATGGCGGAGGCATCGCGCAGGAAATCGATGCCGCCGCGATGACGGTCTATCTCAAGTATCAGCACTACGATGCGGACGTCGACGGGCTCTCCCCGACGGTCGGCAAACTCGACAGCGCCGACTTCGTCAGCACAGGCGCGCTGATCAACTTCTGAGACGGCTCAACCAATTGAAGGTCGCGGCAGCACCGCGACCAGATTTGCGCATTGGCGTGTCGCAAGCTTCGTCGCGGGCAGACGGAGTCTCGGCAGAATTTGCGCGTGGAGCCCTTTCGCGAACTCGATTCCCAGAGTGAAGCGTCCTCGTGACCCGGCCCCAAACAGGCCGCGAAAAGTTGTAGAAACTCACTTTCGGATGCGCCGCGTCGACGAATGACCGACAAGGATTTAGGTCGGCGACTTTGATATTGTATACTTCCAACGAAGACAATATCAGCCTGTGTTGCGGTGGGGTCACAGACACACGCGTATGCTGTTGTCTATCTTCTCCCGAAAATACTATTCAAATTTGGAAGATGGGCAATTGATGTTCAGTTGGAAAGTTCCCGGCGCGTTGGTAATTTTTGCAGCGATCGCTCCGAGCCAAGCATTAGCTCAAGCACCTTCTGAGCAGCTTAATCCATCGGAATTCCGCGCAGAGAGCGAAGCTCCGGCCGCGCCAGGCGACAACTCATTGCCCGCAGTGGTCGTCACGTCCGATGAAGAGGAAGAACGCAAGGCGAAGTCGAAAGCGGCTAAGAAAACCAAGTCTGCAGGGTCGGCTAAGAAGCCGCCCGCCGCAGCGAAGAAAGCCGCGCCGCCGACGGACGAGCCCACCGACGCACCTGCAGCGTTTGCTGAAGGAAACGGGTCGGAGTCGGCCTCTAACGGGAACAGCAATCTCAATAGCGGCGGCGTAAACGGCTACCTCGCGACCACAACATCGTCGGCGACCAAGACGAACACACCGCTACGCAACGTTCCGCAATCGATTTCAGTCGTCACTGAACAGCAAATTCAGGATCAGAACGCCAAGAGCATCGGCGACGTGACGAAATATGTTCCCGGCGTTATCATGGGTCAGGGCGAAGGGAACCGTGACCAGCCGACCATCCGTGGTCAGGGCACGACTGCCGATTTTTATATCGACGGCGTTCGCGATGATGCGCAAATATTTCGCGATTTGTACAATACGGAACGCATCGAAATACTGAAGGGTCCGAACGCCCTGATCTTCGGTCGGGGCGGCGCCGGTGGTGCCATAAATCGTGTGACGAAGCAGGCCGACGGTTCGCACATCGGCGAGGCAACCGTCACAGGTGGCATGTATGATTTCAAGCGCACGTCAATCGATGTCGGGGATGCGATAACACCCGATGCAGCTTTTCGCCTGACGGCTGTCTACGAGGACAGCGAAAGCTACCGTGATTTCGTCGACCTCGAGCGTTGGGGCGTAAATCCGACCCTCGCGTTCCGCATCGACAATCAAACGCAAGTTCGTGTTGGCTACGAGCACTACTTCGATCACCGGACAGCCGATCGCGGGATTCCCTCATTTAACGGCCGGCCGGCACCCACGAGCCGTTCGACATTCTTCGGCAATCCTGATGTGAGCTATTCGGAAGCGACCGTCGACAGCGCGTTCGCGACGATCGAGCATAAGACGGACTACGGTTTGAAGGTACGCAATCACACGTACTTCGCGAACTACGACAAGTTCTATCAAAACGTCTTCGCATCTAGTTCGGCGAACCTGGCTGCCGATACGGTGCAGTTGCAGGCATACAACCAGGAAAACGATCGCCAAAACATCTTCAATCAGACCGACCTGACCTACAAATTCGATCTCGGATGGTCGCGGCATACACTTCTAGGAGGCATGGAGTTCGGACATCAGAAGTCGAGGAACTACCGTCAGAACGGCTTCTTCCAGTCGCCTCCTTCCGGCGGCGCGTGCAGCTCGATTGTCGTGTCTGGCGTAACCAGCACATGCACGACCTCGTTTTCGCATCCGACGATCTTCACACCCGACATCTTGTTCCAGGGCGTGTCTTCGCAGGCCAATAACGATGTGAAAGCAAACAGCCGGTCATTTTACATTCAGGACCAGATGGAGATCACCCGGTACCTGGAGATTATCGGTGGCGTCAGGCACGAGACGTTCGACTTGGATCTCTTCGATCGCAACACGAGCACGACTCTCAAGCAGAACGACGATCTCGTGTCGCCTCGCGCCGGCGTGGTGCTGAAACCGACCGATAGCTTGTCGATCTACGGCAGCTACGCAGTTTCGTATCTTCCCGCATCTGGTGATCAGTTTTCGGCTGTGAACAGCGCTACCGTCAACCTCGACCCCGAAAAGTTCACCAATTACGAAGTCGGCGTAAAGTGGGACGTTACCGCGGATCTGGCGTTTACCGCTGCGGGTTATCAGTTGACGCGCACCAACGTGCGCTTCCAGCAACCCGATGGCACATTCATCCAAACTGGCGAAACCGAAGTCAAAGGCTTCGAGGCAGGCCTCGTCGGTTATCTAACGGATGCCTGGCAGATTTCTGCGGGCTATGGTCATCAAGTTGGCAAAGTCACCAAAGCCACGGCAACGACTGCGCCTGCCGGCACGCCGTTACCGCTGCTACCGAGTGATACATTTTCGCTCTGGAACCGGTACCAGTTCACCAAAGCATTCGGTGCTGGATTCGGCATTGTTCATCGCACGGATATGTTCGCTCAGCTATCGACGACCGAAGTCGTTCTGCCCAGCTTCACAACTGTTGATGCTGCTGTTTTCTGGAAAATCAACGATAACCTTCGGGCGCAGGTCAACGTCGAGAATATTTTCAATGAGGGGTATTACATCTCGGCGCACAACAATAACAACATTACCCCTGGTGCACCCACAACAGCTTACGTGTCTCTGACGTCCAATTTCTGACGTCCAATTTCTGACGTCCGGCCGTGCGCTTCTCTACGTCCAGCGTGCACGTACCCAACTCGCTGTCGATCAGCAGCTCAATCCGCTTGAGCAAATCGTCCGTCGGCAGCGCCGCAACACGTGCGGCCGGAAGATAGCCAACCCCCAATCTCGGGCGCTTTGCGCGAGGCTTTCCGATACGCGATATCGACTTCGCTCTCAGTTTTGCTTTCGCCCTCCCACAACCGCGACAGCTCCGCATCGAGCTCCCCGACGGCGCGGCGGGCAGCAATCCCGCGCGGGTCATCGGTGACGCGGATACCCGTGCTGAGCTTCGCCGTCTTGCGCCGATCGCGCACGACGAGCCGCGCCGGAACGCGCCGTTCCAGATATCAATACCGCTGGCGCTTCACCGGGATTGCAGGCTTCCGCTGTCTCTGCCCCATGCCTCTTCGAGTCACGCAACTGGCGGATGACCGAATGTCTGCGCATATGTCTGCGCGGCACCACGGGCTAGCCAATAGCTTCCAGTCCACAAATCAGTCCACAAAACGTATAAGCACCCGCTTAGCCGCTTGGCCTGTCGAGGCATCGCTGCAAAGTCCGATTCATCCCGTGGCCGAGCGAGAACGGTCTTGCTGGACGGCCGTCCGCGCAAGTGAAGTGCGCGCTGCGCATCCGACCTCATTCGCGCACCGCTGCAACGAGCGGCTTGAACGGGGCCGGAAGCGGCCAGCAAGTCATGTGATTTGAGCAGCATCACACTGCCATCATAGCCGGAGGCAACGGCCCAGTCCGCATTGACTTCGCCGACCGAGCCGGGACCGAGGATTTGCATGTCAGCGCGGCCTGCTTGGCGAAGGCATGGAAGATTTTGAAGTCGCGTCCGTAGGCTGCTGCGTCATAGCCGGCAGGCGCCCCCCATCGCCGCCCAAGTCGGCTCGTTCATGAATTCGGCGGCCGCAATGTCGCCGCCATGGGAGGCAGTATAATTGAGAAACCGCTTTGCCTGGCTGCTCGTCCAGGCGCCGGCGGCATGGCGGCGATGTTGGTTTGTTTGCCTGATGCAAGGAAACTGGTATCATCGCGCCGCAACAATTCAGCAACGACGCTCGGGTCTACTTTCAGGGCACGCATACGAGCAGCGATCCGCAGAGTCATGATCGAAATCCCAGGCTGGCGTGATTGGTGCTTCGCAATTAAGACATTCTGCGCCGCGATCGCTGCACTCTATCTTGCGTTCTGGTTCGATCTCTCGCGACCCTATTGGGCCCTGACCACAGTTTACATCACAAGCCAAGTGCTCTCGGGCGCAACTCAATCGAAGGCCTTGTTTCGAGTTTTAGGGACCCTGCTCGGGGCAACTGTTAGTATCATTCTCATACCGAACCTTGTGAATGCGCCGACACTTCTTTGTCTCGCCATCGCACTCTGGGTCGCTCTCTGTCTCTATTTTTCGCTTCTCGACCGCACACCTCGCAGCTACGTGTTGATGCTCGCGGGCTATACACTCGGCATCATTGGATTTCCCTCCGTCGATGCTCCGGGAACAATTTTCGACACAGCAGTTTCTAGGGTTGAAGAGATTACGCTCGGCATTCTGTGTGCGAGCCTTGTATCCATTGCCGTCTTCCCTCAATCGGCACTTCCTCTCATTTCGACGAGGCTCGACAATTGGATTCTAAACGCTCGCGCATGGGTGATAGATATCTTCCAGCGGAATAGTTGGGCCATTGATACCCAAACTGAGCGGCTTAAGCTTGCCTCTGAAGCTATAGCTTTAGATAGCCTCGCCACATCACTGCGCTACGAGATGGCGGGTATCAAGGGGTCCGATGAGGCCATGGCTGTCCTGCGACAGCACATGCTGATGTTTCTTCCGATCGCGTCATCGATCTCCGATCGCATCCAAGTGTTGGAAAGCATTGGCGCTCTGAGTGAACGCATACGTGCACTCCTGTCTGATGCCGCGTGGTGGCTACGATCAGACTTAACGGATCGCCAGCTGGCAAATGATTTGCGGCAGCGATGTGAGAAACTCGAACCTAAGCTCGACGCGTCCTCAACCTGGGCTGCCCTGTTGGAAGCCAGTTTGCTCCGACGCTTACGGGACTTTATTGATCTTCGACAGGATACTAGACAACTTCAACATATCCTTAGCGACCGCAAAGCTTTCGCGGATAAGCCCGCGTTCAGCTATACCGCTCGTGCCCGGTCCATCCGCCATCGTGATCACGGCATGGCATTGTTATCAGCCGTCGGTGTTTTCCTGTCGATCCTCGTGACTTGTGTCATTTGGATTGAAACGGCCTGGCCGGATGGGTCCGCGGCCCCGATGATGGCAGCAGTCGCGTGCTGTTTTTTCGCCACCTTCGACGATCCCGTGCCCTATATCGTAAGCTTCGCCAATTCCGCCATCCTCGGCGCTGTTTTTGCCGGGCTCTACCTATTCGCCGTTCTTCCGCATGCCACGGGATTTGAAATGCTGATCCTCGCGTTGGCGCCCTGGCTCATACCCTGCGGCCTGTTCATGGCACAACCGCGAACGGCACCTTTCGCAACCGGCGTCGTTGTCAATGGTGGAAGCATGATAGCCATCCAGAACGGCGCGATCGGGGATTTCACGCCGTTTGCCAACTCGGCTATCGCCATCATTATCGGCATGTGGGTATCGGCCATCATCGTTCAGCTAGTGCGATCGGTCGGCACTGCGTGGAGTGCCCATCGATTAAGACGCATAAATCGCGATACCCTCGCAGACTCCGCCATGCACGGTGGCTCAAATCATGGGCTCGAGCTTGCCGCGCTTATGCTTGACCGAGTGGGACTTATCGCACCTCGTTTGGCGGCGCTTCCGCCTGACGATGCAGGGTGGACGGCGGATCTCCTTGCCGAAGTGCGCAGCGGAATCAATCTCGTTGAAATTCGGCGGGTGCGCCGTGACCTCCCGCTAGCCGGCCGTGAGGCAATCGGCGACGTCCTTGACGCAATGGCGGAGTATCTTCGTTCGGATGCGCAGCAAGGTTGTCAAGTGCAGCTCTCTAAGATCGATCGTGCCATACGCGTTTTACTCAATGAGCATCAGACGGAGGTCGTCCGGGAGGCAATCCTCGGTCTTGTAGGCCTCCGGCGCGGGCTCTTTCCCGACTCACCGGCTTTCAAGGAGAGGTCGTCGACGGCTGAAGGACCCGAGGCTTCGCCATGATGGAAGAGATCGACCTGTATGGTGTGTTTCTCCCAAGCCTGCTTGTGTGGATGGTGTTCGCCTTTGTGGTCCTCCTATTGCTAAGGCGGGTTTTGACGGCGCTTGGCGTCTACACCTACGTCTGGCACCGGCCATTGTTTGATATCGCCCTCTACGTGATCACGGTCGGCGTTGTGATTGCAACAGCGAGAACTCTCAAATGACGAACCTATCACTGAGAAACGGTTCTCATGGCGCGCTTCGCGTCCTCATGACCCTTGCCGTGGTTGCGGTTGCAGTCGTCGTCGGCTCGGCGCTGTGGGACTATTATCTCAACGCGCCCTGGACGCGTGATGGACGCGTCCGCGCCGATGTGGTGGGTGTAGCTCCAGACGTCTCTGGCCTGGTGACTGAAGTACTCGTCAAGGACAACCAGAAGGTCAAGATCGGCGATGTTCTGTTCCGAGTCGATCCAGATCGGTTCGACATTGCCTTGCGCCAAGCCGAAGCCGCGGTCGACGGCAAGAGGGCGGCCACCGAGCAGCTTGACGCCGACTATGAGCGCTACTCAAACCTGAGCGAGGCGGCAACCTCGCAGCAGAAGAAAGAAGCGGCGAAGTCGGCAGCGCTCCAGGCACGTGCTGACCTCGCCCGCGCCATCGCGGATCGCGACCTCGCCAAACTCAACCTCGAACGCTCATCGATCAAGGCCTCCGTCAACGGCTGGGTCACCAACACGACACTGCAGCCCGGTGTATATGTCCTGCAGGGCAAGGGCGTCCTGGCGTTGATCGGTAGCGACACCCTCCGTGTGGAGGGCTATTTTGAAGAAACTAAGCTTGAACGTATCCATGTTGGTGACGCGGCCACCGTGCGGCTGATGGGTTATGGCGGGAAACTCGACGGACACGTGCAAAGCATCGCAGCTGGTATTGAAGATCGCGAAAGATCGGATGGCTCCAACTTGCTCGCGAACGTCAATCCGACCTTCTCATGGGTGCGTCTCGCGCAACGGGTGCCCGTGCGGATCAATCTTGATACGGTGCCTGAAGATCTCAAATTAATCGTTGGCCGCACCGCGACGGTATCGATAACCGATATTCCTCAGTAAAAGCGAAGTGCACGGGTATATCCCAGGCCATGGCTACCAAGCACGTCGCGCCCTGGAGAAGCGGCCATGTAAGCTTCGGCGCATTCCTCAAAAGTCATCGAACGAGCCTTGTCGGCGGCGGCTTCCCTTTCCGCTACTCGCTTCGCCTCAATCGGGTCCTGACCGAGGTCAAGCAGGCGGCGTGCATCACCAACCAATGAGCGCGCGGTTGCAAGACTAACCGAAGCGGCAGAGCCGAGCCCGAGATACCTCGGCTTGCGATCGTGCATGTACCGGAAGACCCACGAGCGTGCGCCGCTTGGCTTCACCCTCAGATACAGCCCAGCGTCGTCCGGATAAAGGCCTGCCTTTTTGATGTTCGAAGCAGAGATAGTATTCAAGCGATGAGTTGTTTTCGGCATCCCTGGGTCCACAAATTGGTCCACAAACGCGAGGCCGATGGTAGGCGATTTGCGCCGACGCCAATAGACGTCGGAGAGCAACTTTCCTTGATTTTATTGGGGTATTCTTCTCACCAGCCGACGTCAATCGACGCTGACAGACGGGGTCTTGGTGGAGAGGGCTGGATTCGAACCAGCGTAGGCGAAGCCAACGGATTTACAGTCCGTCCCCTTTAGCCACTCGGGCACCTCTCCATGGCCTGTGGCGCGTGCCCAGTCCAAATGAAAGCGCCCCGCCGATCAAGGCAGGGCCTCCGCCCGCGTTATCTTCACGAGGGCCTTTCCTGTCAATCGGAAAAGCTGCAAGGTCTAACAGTTACGCCTTCGCAGCCTTCCGCCGGGACACGCGGCAGCCGCCCTGAATTCTCACGGCGACAGGCGCGTCCGGCCGGTTAAACCACACATTCGCGAGAAACACCCTGTCCAAGGACCATTTCAAAAAGCCGTGGCGCGACAAAAATCGCTTCTCGGCATCAGGCGGCCAACGCTCCGGCAGACCCCCACGCGCAAAAACGCCGCACAGAGGCGGACCGGCAAGCTCATCCGGAGAGCACGCCGAAGGGCCGCTCCTGCTCTTCGGCCTGCACGCCGTCGAAGCGGCGCTGAAGAACCCTCAACGGCGCGTCCATCGCCTCATGCTGACGGAAAATGCCGAACGCCGGCTGATCGAGGCCGTCGGCCCCATAGCCGCGAAAATCGACCGCGTGACGCCGCGCGACTTGGACCGCCTTCTTGGTCCCGATACGGTGCATCAGGGCGTGGCGCTCGAAACCGAGCCGTTGCCGGAGCCGGATTGGGACGAGCTGGCGCGCGTCTCCGATGGCCGGCCGCTGATCGTGCTCGATCAGGTGACCGATCCCCATAACGTCGGCGCGATCCTGAGATCATCGGCTGTGTTCGGCGCGAGCGGTCTCGTGATGACGCATCGCCATAGCCCGCCGCTCAACGGCGTCCTGGCGAAATCCGCTTCCGGCGCACTGGAACTCATTCCCGTCGCGCTGGTCGCAAATCTTGCGCGTGCCTTGGAAGAACTGCGCGAGGCGGGCTTTGCGCTCGTCGGCCTGGACGGCGAGGCCGAAACCGCAATCGAGGATCTCGACTGGTCGCGACCGACGGCGCTCGTGATGGGCTCCGAAGGCAAGGGCCTCCGAGAGCTGACACGCAAGACGTGCGATACCCTCGCGAAAATTTCGACGGACGGCCCTGTCGCCAGCCTCAACGTCTCGAATGCGGCCGCCATCGCGCTCTACGCCGCCATGCGCGCACGCCGGAAATGAAAAAGCCGGTGCGAAGACTCGCACCGGCTCATCGCATTCGTAATCGGCTGACGTGTCAGTCGCAGATCAGCGGGCGGTCGCAGATATACCTGCCGCCGCGGCAGATCGTGTCGCCGAATTCGTTTTCGAAGCAGCGGCGCGGCGTGCGGTGGCAGCGCTCCGGTCCGCGGTAGCAGCGGTCGTCATAGCGCGAATAGTAGCGCGGTCCGCGTGCACTGTCCGCGATCGCGGCACCGACGCCGAGACCGATAATGCCCGCCGCGATGCCGACGCCAACGTCACGCCCGCGAGCTTCAGCACTCGGCGCTGCCGCCAATGCCATGCCGCCGGCAACCGCAAGCGCCATCAATCCATGTACAAATCG
The DNA here is from genome assembly GCF_001006785.1 of Hyphomicrobium sp. GJ21. Taxonomy (NCBI): domain Bacteria; kingdom Pseudomonadati; phylum Pseudomonadota; class Alphaproteobacteria; order Hyphomicrobiales; family Hyphomicrobiaceae; genus Hyphomicrobium; species Hyphomicrobium sp. GJ21. The sequence goes on from NZ_CDHO01000003.1 coordinate 197,375, forward strand.
TTTCATTATTGGCCCTCCTGGTGCCGCGACGGCCGCGCATCATCCGCGATGCCCGGTTCTATGCCCATGTGCGGCTCGAATCTCTCAGTACCGATGAGGTTCTAAGAAACACTGAAATACGGCACGATCACGCGGAGCTTGCGGCCGCCCCGTGGCATAATTCCGTACGGCAGATGAACGGCTTACCAGTCGCCCCGGCGATGACCGCCGTAATGGCGCCGATGCCATTCGACATGCCGGTAGTTGCGCTTGTTCGCACCCCATGCCCCGTAATACGGCGGCAGGTGACCGCGGAAGCGATTGACCCGGCGCGGCCCCCACTCGCCTGAGTTGTAGTAGGGATAGTATCCGCGCGGATCATAATAATAGTGATAATAATCGTCGAGCGCGTCCGCCCGGCCCGGGTCGAACTCGTGTTGTCTGAGGTCCGGCCGGTGTAGGGCGTCAAAGGCTGATGCAGCCTGAGCGCCGGCACACAGCGCAGCGGCGATTGCGGCCACGGCGAGCAGGGATTTCGTGGGCATGGCATACTCCCGGAAGGACATGGCGTAGCGGCGCGTACACAGCCCTAGCGCGTCAGAATCGTTTGCCCAAGATTAACTGAAGATCGCCTTAACGCACATGACCGGCGGCTCGGCCGTGCGCAATTTCGGGCCGCCGTAGCATTCCTGCCCGCCTTTTCGCGCGCCGACGATCAGCCTAGCAATACCGCGCCGCCGACGCGAACGAAAAGAGGGAACCGGCTCCTGCCTATTGATCCCCCCGGTTTGATCCGCCTGAAAGCGCGCCGCGGTTGACATCGAAACCTCAATGCGCGAGGTCTCGCCCGTCGCCTCGAACGGATGCCCGTGCACGGGTTGCGCCGGCTTAGCACAGTGGTAGTGCACCTGATTTGTAATCAGGGGGTCGTAGGTTCAAATCCTACAGCCGGCACCAATTACTTCTCCCAAACTCGGCAATTCAATACTTCGATTGCCGACGTCCGCGAAGCTCGCCGCTGAGCGACGACCCATCGCATCACTCGGAAATATCCGGCTCGACGAGTCGCGCGAGTTGATCAAGCGACTGCTGCCAGCCGATGTAACACGCTTCGAGCGGAATGACGGCCGGCAGCCCGGACTGCTCGATGTTGACTTCGGTGCCGACCGAAACCGCCTTCAAGGCGATCGTCACATGCAAGGTGCCGGGCAAATTCGGATCGTCGAACTGATCCGTGTAACGCACGAGCTCATTGGGAACGAGTTCGAGATATTCTCCGCCGAACGAATGCTCGTTCCCCGTTGTGAAATTGGCAAACGACATTTTGAACGTGCCGCCGACGCTCGGCTCCAGGTGATGGACAGTGCACGTAAAGCCGTAGGGCGGCAGCCATTTGGCCATGGCGGCGGCATCGAGGAACGCCCGGTAGACTTTCTCGGGCTTGGCCGCGAAGACGCGATGCAACCGGACAGTGTTCGTCGACGTCGACGCTGTTTTCAGTTTCTCAGACACAGGCATTCCTCCTTCGGTTCCAGCGCGCGAGCCGCATCATCGCCACGCCTCATGCCATGAAGACGCCCGGCATGCCGCCGATCCGACAACGGTCGCATACTTCTTGTCGATTTCTACGGGGCAGCGGCCTCCGAAATGCCGCCTACCGCGTTTTTAGAAGAAAGACAGGACAGTTTGTCGGAGCGGTACGCTCTCGGCCGTCCTCGAAACGCGGAAAAGGAGAAACCATGCTCTACACGCTGCTCTGCTACAACAAGGAAGACGTCGTGTGGTCCTGGAGCAAGGCCGAAGACGAGGCGGTGATGAGCCGCCTGAACGTCGTGCACGAAAAGCTCGTGCAAGAAGGCAAACTCGGCCCGGCGCTCCGGCTCTTGCCGACCACGACAGCCACGACGCTGCGTGCCCCGGACATGGTAATCGACGGCCCCTTCGCCGAGACGAAAGAGCAGCTTCTCGGATTTTACGTCATCGACGTTCCCGATCTCGAAGCGGCGCTCGACGTTGCGCGTCAGCTTTCCGCAGCCAATCCGACGAGCGTTTACGAAATCCGTCCGATCGCGCTCTACGTGCCGGAATCTCGACCCAACGCTTCGAAAGATCGCGTCAAGGCCTACTGAGCAATGAGCCAGGTCATTCACGACCCCGACTGGATCAATAGCGCTCTGACGGCAGCGCGGCCGCAGGCTGTCAGCGCGCTGCTGCGCTATTTCCGCGATATGGATACGGCGGAAGAAGCGTATCAGGAGGCATGCCTTCGTGCGCTCAAGAACTGGCCGCGCAACGGGCCGCCGCGCGATCCGGTCGCGTGGTTGATCCTTGTGGGACGCAACGCAGCGCTCGACGGCACGCGCAAGCGCAGTCGCGACGTGACGCTGCCGCCGGATGAACTGATTTCGGATCTAACCGACGCGGAAGCGCCGCTTGTCGAACGCTTGGATGACTCCCACTATCGCGACGACGTCTTACGCTTGCTGTTCATCTGCTGTCATCCCGACTTGCCAGCGACGCAGCAGGTTGCGCTGGCGCTCCGTATCGTATCCGGCCTTTCGGTCGCGCAGATCGCACGTGCGTTTCTCGTCTCCGATGCCGCCATGGAGCAACGCATCACGCGCGCAAAGGCACGCATTGCAAAAGCCGATGTGCCGTTCGATGCCCCCGGCCCCATCGAAAGAAGCGAGCGCCTCGCAGCGGTCGCGACGATGATCTATTTGCTGTTCAACGAAGGCTATACCGCCGGCGGCGATCCGGGCCGCTCCTCTCTCTGCGACGAAGCTATTCGGCTGGCGCGATTGCTTTTGCGGCTATTCCAGACCGAGCCCGAGATCATGGGACTGACGGCGCTCATGCTGCTGCAGCAATCGCGCCTGCCTGCGCGTTTCGATCAAAACGGCGAAGTCGTTCTGCTGGAGGATCAGGACCGCGCGCTCTGGAACGACAATCTGATGAATGAAGGCGTCGCGCTATTGGATAAGGCGATGCGCCACAACCAGCCCGGAGCTTATCAAGTCCAGGCAGCCATCGCCGCAACGCATGCGCGCGCGGCGCAGTTTTCCGAAACGGATTGGGCTGGCATCGACGCGCTCTATGCGGCGTTAGAACGAATGCAACCGTCGCCGGTCGTCACATTGAATCGCGCTGTGGCAGTGGCAAAGCTGCATGGCCCATCGGCAGGTCTTTCGATGATTGCGCCGTTGGAAAAAGCATTGTCCGGATACTTCCATTATTTCGGCGCGCGCGGCGCTTTCCTTTTGCAGTTGGGACGGGTCGAGGAAGCCCGAACTGATTTCGATCGCGCGATAGCGTTGGCCGGAACACCGGCACAGGCCGCCCATATTCGCAGCCACCTCGATCGGCTGCTTCAAGATGCGAAGCCGAACGCTCGATAAGTCCACGATCACGCGATCACAGAGCAACGCAAAACGAGCCGATCATTGGATCGGCTCGCAGTTGTTGTTCACTCGCTTTAGCGCGTTGAGCCTGGGCTCGTCGGACTGGGATTGGTGGCGCTTCCGCCCGTACCGGTGCTATTTCCGCTTGCAGAATTACCGTATGGATCTTGCGCGCTACCTGGAACCGGCGGCGCTGTCGGAGCATAGGGCGTCCGATTGCTCTGAACGGCTCCTGGGCCGGTATTCGGCGCAGTCACGCCGGCGCCGGTCCCCGACGTGCCGCTTCGCATGCCGGGATTAGTCTGCAATCCGGTCGCTCCACTACGCGACCCGCCGCTGGAACTCGACGAGGCCGCCAGAGCAGGCCCCGCGCCGAAAACCATCAACGCGACAGCCGCTGTCATCAGTTTTTTCATAACATAACCTTTGAACTGTTCAGCCATCATTGCAGAACTGCCATCGCCAGCAGCCGTTCCAGAGAAACAAAAAGCCCCGAGCGCACGCGCTTTTTGTGCTCGTCTCATCGCGATCGCTGTCATCACGCTCGTTGAAATGGGCCGAGGACAAAAAAGTACGTCGCCCAACGCGCTATCGGAAATCACGGGCTGTTTTCGAAGGCGGATTGCGCCAACATCAGGACGCGAAAAATCGCCCTTGAATGCTGGTGTTCGCCGGTTCGCTCAGATAGCGCTCGACCATCGGCAGATGCGGCTCGATGGCGGCGCGACCAGCCGCGATCAATTCGTCGGCACGATGAAAATCGAGAACGCCGATACGAGCAAGATCGGGCGCAATCAACAGATCCGGCGGATCGCCCATCAGCCGCGCGCGGGCGATACGATCGTGGAATATGCTGAAGGAGTTCAGGATGACCGACGTAATTCCCGGCGCCGCTTCTTTTTGATGTCCGAAGATTTGGCGATGCAGAAGCTGCAAGGCCCCTTTGCCGTTCCACCGCGTGATCGGCGCAACGTCCTCGGCAACGGGCGCGATCTCGGCCTCCTCGACATCGTCATCGACGAGAATGCCACCACGGCCGAACTCGCTCGTCAGATTGATGGCGATCACCGTTCTCGCGCCCAACGCGCGGCAAACGGAAACGGGGATCGGATTGACCAGGCAGCCGTCGATCAGCCAACGTCCATTCAATTTGACGGGGCGAACAATGCCAGGAATTGCTGAAGACGCGCGCACGGCGTCGTTAACATTCCCGCGACGCAGCCAGATTTCATGTCCGGTAGAAAGGTCTGTCGCGATCGCGGCGAACTTGGTTGGCAATGTTTCGACGCGCAATCCCGTGAGATGCTCGTCAAACCGCGAGAATAGACGTTCGCCTGCGATCAACCCCGATCCGGATACGCTCAGATCGAGATATCCGAAAACGCGGCGGCGCGTGAGGCTGCGCGCGAAATCTTCGAGCTGATCGAGGCGGCCACCAGCATAATGGCCTCCGACGATTGCACCGATTGACGTACCAACCACGATGTCAGGTTTGAGACCGGCTTCGGCAAGAGCGCGAAGCGCTCCGATGTGGGCCCAACCGCGGGCGGCGCCGCCTCCAAGGGCGATTGCCAGTTTGTCTTTTGCCATGTGCGCTTTGTCGAAAGTTGCCCTGGCCGAGTCAGGTCAGCATATCACAACGCGCAGGCAAATAATTTGGTTCTCTTGTTGGACAGGTTAATTGGAACGACGAAGCGCGGCGCGTCGTAAGCCGACTAACGGTCCCTTCCCGCACATTACAAATCCGTATCATCACAATTCCCTTACCCAGGCGCGGGGATGACGGGCGGCGAGCAACGGAATCCTTACGGCGTCTCGTTCTCTCTCTTTAGTGGCGCAGACACGTAGGCCGAAAGCGCAAGCACGACATCGTACGGTCCCGGGCGCTTCTTCTGAAGCAGTTCGTCGACAGCCATCGCTTCTGCAAGGATGTCGTCGATCTCCTGCGCCGACAGCTTCGTCTCAGATCCAGCACCTGAGCCGTTACTTTGCCGTGGACTAAGCATCGTGCAAACCTTCAATTCTCAGTGACGTTTAAGCCCGCCAAAGGGCAACGCAATCAGCAAGACCAAACAGCAAAGGCACAGCAGCTTTTCCTCGCACGACGCGCAAGGAGGCCATCATCGAACGGCCCGGAAACGCAAAAAATTGGAACCTCGATTTACACAACGATATTATATCCGATGATGCAAGACGTATACGGACAATTTCCAGTTTGATGTTCGTTCCGTCGTTCAAAACTAAAAGTATTCGGGAGCCTTGCATGTGGGAACACAGCGTGCCGGCGGCAAGCTCTTGCGCTCGCGACCGGTAAAGTCTTCCGCGACCTCAAGGAACCGTGCACACCGACTGCTGTTTAATTTGTCGACGGGGGTTAGCGGAGGTAGCCCATGAACTCTCGCATTTACATGATGGCCGTAGCGTCGCTGATCGCGACAACGCCCGCCGTGGCCCAAACAGCCACAAATCCTGACACGACCACAAATCCTGGCACGACGGATTTAACAACGCCGCCAGCATCCGGTTCTGGCAGCGCACTAACTCCGTCGCCCTCAACAAGTTCGAGCACTACAACAGGTTCTTCCGAACCTCCCGTCACCGCCAACCCATCCCCGGTCGAACCGAGCAGGCTCGATCCCTCTGCGCCAAGCGAGCAGCGGTTGATAATTGATCCCGGATCGGGAGCCGGCAGCACGACGACAAATCCCGCTGATAATTCGTCAAATCCGGGCGCCCCAGGAAGCAGCTATAACGCTATTCTGGAAAATGGTTCTTCGAGCAACGGCGCGAGCACCGGCAGCTCCGGCCTTGGCGTTACCCCGGCACCTTCGGCTTTGTCGCCGAGCATGTACCCGCGACCTTTGACGACCCCGTCGCTACACAACCCAGCGAGCAATTATCCCGCAGCGCTGACGGCGCCGGTGTTCCCGCAACCCAGCACGACGACATCTACGGGCCTGGGATCGTCCGCCATGAGATCACGGCTGTCGGCACATAGCAGCGTGCAAAGCCATCCGCTTTCCATTAGCCACGCACATGCTGGAAGTCATCGGTAATGCACGACAAAGCGAGCGGTCCGATTGTGAGCCGCATGCCGCTCTCGGTTACAAAGGTGTGATGCGCTAAAAACCGAGAGCGCTACGCTCGCTTTTGCGGCGGCAGATCGGTACAAACGCCTTCGAAAACCTCGGCTGCCATTCCGACGCTTTCCGAAAGCGTCGGATGCGGATGGATCGTCTTGCCGATATCGATCGCATCGGCGCCCATCTCGATCGCGAGACAAATTTCCGAAATCAGATTTCCCGCTTCGATCCCCACGATGCCGCCGCCGATAATACGCTGCGTCTCGGTGTCGAATAGAAGTTTCGTCAGACCGTCGTCCCGTCCGTTGGCGATGGCACGTCCGGATGCCGCCCACGGGAACACGGCTTTACGATAAGAGATCCCCTGACGCTTCGCCTCGATTTCGGTAACGCCTGACCACGCAATTTCAGGGTCCGTGTAGGCGACGGAAGGAAACTGACGCGCATCGAAAAAGCTCGTCCTCCCGGCGGCGTTCTCAGCCGCGACATGCCCCTCGTGAACAGCTTTGTGCGCAAGCATCGGTTCGCCCGCGACGTCACCGATTGCGAAGATGTGTTCCACGTTCGTCCGCATCTGCTTGTCGACGGAAATGAAACCGCGCTCGGTGACGGCGACTCCCGCTTTGTCGGCGCCGATCAGCATGCTGTTCGGTCTTCGCCCGACCGCGACGAGAACAAGATCATAGGCGAGCGCCTCTTCCGGCGCATTCTTGCCCTCAAAGCGGACATGAATGCCATCCGCCTTGGCATCGGCGGCAACGACCTTTGTTTGCGTCATCACACGATCAAAGCGCCGCGCATTCGCTTTCTGCCATACTGAGACAAGATCGCGATCGGCGCCGAGCATCACCCCGTCGAGCGCTTCGACGACGTCGATGCGCGCGCCGAGTGTCGAATAGACAGTCGCCATTTCAAGCCCGATGATACCGCCGCCGATCACGAGCATCCGCTTCGGGATCTGTCGCAACTCCAGCGCGCCGGTTGAATCGACGATACGCGGATCATCCGGCAGGAACGGCAATGTGACCGCTTCCGAGCCCGCCGCGATGATCGCATTGTCAAATCGCACGTGCGCTACGTGATGGTCTGCGGTCGTAACGACGAGATGATGAGGATCGGAAAACGTCCCGGTTCCTTGCAGAACGATGACCTTCCGCGCCTTGGCCATCGCAGCGAGTCCGTTGGTCAACTTCTTGACGACGGCATCCTTGTGCCCGGCGAGCTTTTTGAGATCGATCTCAGGATTTGCGAATGCCACGCCGTGTGCCGCCAACCTGCGCGCCGCGTCGATAATGAAAGCGGTATGCAGCAACGCTTTGGAAGGAATGCAGCCGACATTCAGGCAAACGCCGCCAAGCACAGGCCAGCGGTCAATAAGGATCACGCGCGCGCCAAGATCGGCCGCACGAAACGCCGCGGAATAGCCCCCCGGCCCCGCACCGAGCACGACGACATCGCAGGTGTGGTCCGGCTCCCGCGTGCTTTCTGCGCTCATCGCATTCTCATTCCTTACAGAACCAGCTGACGCACATCGGCGAGCGCCCCGCAAATCTTGCGCAGAAAGCGCGCGGCCGACGCACCATCGACGGCGCGATGATCGTACGACAGGCACAGCGGCAGCATCAGTCGCGGCTGGAAAGCGGCTCCGTCCCAGACGGGCTGCATCTTCGCGCGAACGGCGCCGAGGATCGCGACTTCGGGTGCATTGACGATCGGTGTGAACGTCGTGCCGCCGATCCCGCCGAGGCTCGAAATCGAGAACGTGCCGCCGCTGATATCCGTTGGCGTGATCTTGCCTTCGCGCATGCGCGCCGAGACAGCCGCCAGTTCCTGGCTGAGTTCGAGAACGCCTTTACGGTCCACATCGCGAATGACCGGAACCACAAGGCCGTCCGGCGTGTCGACCGCAACGCCAATATTGTAGTAGCGCTTGAGGATCAGCGCGTCTTTCGATGGCGACAGCGAAGCGTTGACGTCGGGAAATTCCTTCAAGGCGGAAACCGCCGCCTTCAGCAGAAACGCAACCAGCGTCACGCGATAGCCTTTGTGCTTCGCGTCAGCATCGAGTTCCTTGCGATAGCCTTCAAGATCCGTGATGTCGGCCTCGTCGGCGTTCGTGACATGCGGCACGTTGAGCCAGGCGCGATGCAGATTCGGGCCGGTCAGACGCTTCAATCGCGACATCGGCCTAGTTTCGACAGGTCCGTATTTTGCGAAGTCCTGCGCTGGAATTTCGGGAATGCCTAGGCTACCGCCGCCATCACTGCGCGCGATGTATTTCTTTACGTCCTCCTTGGTGATGCGCCCCTTCTCACCGGTGCCGGAAATTTTCGTGAGATCGACGCCAAGCTCACGCGCGGTCCGCCGCACCGATGGGCTCGCATGCACGGAGCCAAAGTCCTTGGGCGCAGGCAAGTCACCGTCTTTCGTCTCGAACTTCGCAGCTTCGGACGGCGTCTCATCATTAGCTTGAGGAAGCCCTTTTTCACTTGCCGCTGGCGCGTCACGATCAGCGTCCCCATCATCGCTCGCGGGTTTATCTTTCGATTTTCCGTTGCCGTTAGAAGAAACGTCCAATCGAATGATCGCGCTGCCCTCGCTGACCTTGTCGCCGATGCCAACAAGAATTTCCGCGACTTTTCCCTGCTGCGGCGACGGCACATCCATCGCCGCCTTATCGCTTTCGAGCGTGATCAGCGGATCGTCGACCTTCACTTCGTCGCCCGCCTTCACCTGAATTTCGACAACCGGCACGTTGTCGAAATCACCGATATTGGGAACCTTGACGTCTATCAGCGGCATTTCATTCGCCTGTCGGTCAGCTGCGGGCCGGGTTCGGCTTGTCGGGATCGATCTGATATTTGCGAAGCGCTTCAGTCACCTTGATCGATGCAATTTTGTTTTCATCGGCGAGCGACTTGAGTGCCGCCACCGCGATGAAGTGCCGGTCGATCTCGAAGAACGCGCGCAGCGTCCGCCGATAGTCCGAGCGGCCGAAGCCGTCGGTTCCAAGCACGCGATAGCGGTTCGGCACGAACGACCGGATCTGATTGGCGTAAAGCTTCATGTAATCGGTCGACGCGATCACCGGCCCGTCGCCGCGCTCGGAGATCTTTTGCGACACGTAAGGAACGCGCGGCGTCTCTTCCGGATGCAGCAGGTTCCAGCGTTCCGCGTCGTAAGCTTCGCGCGCAAGCTCGGTAAAACTCGTGACGCTCCAGATGTCGGCTTCGACATCCCAATCGTCACGCAGAAGATCGGCCGCCGCGATCGCCTCGCGCAGGATCGCCCCCGAGCCCATCAGCTGAACCTTGTGGCGAGTGGTATTTTCCGGCGCAGCCTTGAACAGATACATGCCCCTGATGATGCCGCCCTCGACACCGTCAGGCATCGCGGGATGCTCATAGTTCTCGTTGAGCAGCGTCAGATAGAAGAACACGTCCTCCTGATCCGCGAGCATGCGCTGCAGACCGTTCTGAATGATCACCGCAACTTCGTATCCGAACGTCGGATCGTAGGAGACGCAGTTCGGCACTGTCGCCGAGAGGATATGGCTATGGCCGTCCTCGTGCTGCAAACCTTCGCCGTTGAGCGTTGTGCGCCCCGACGTGCCGCCGAGCAGAAATCCGCGGCAGCGCTCATCGCCCGCCGCCCACGCGAGATCGCCCACACGCTGAAAACCGAACATCGAATAGAAAATATAGAACGGCACCATCGGCACGTTCGAGGTCGAATAGCTCGTTGCGGCTGCGATCCACGACGCCATCGCACCCGCCTCGTTGATGCCCTCCTGCAGCATCTGTCCGGTCTTGTCTTCTTTGTAGAACATCAGCTGATCCGCATCCTGCGGACGATACAGCTGCCCGACCTGACTGAAGATGCCGAACTGCCGGAACATGCCTTCCATGCCGAACGTCCGGCTTTCGTCAGGCACGATCGGCACGATGCGTCGGCCGAGTTCCTTGTCGCGCATCAACGTCGTCAGAATGCGCACGAACGCCATCGTCGTCGAAATCTCGCGCCCTTCCGAGCCCTTGAGTTGCATCTCGAAAGTTGACAGCGCCGGCACTGCTAGCGAATGCGATTTTCGCCTGCGGGTCGGTAAAAAACCGCCGAGTGCCTTGCGCGTCTTGTGCAGATAATCGTTCTCGGGCGAGCCTTCCGGAAAGCGGATGAACGGCAGTTTCTCGATCTCGCTTTCGTCGATCGGAACCTTGAAGCGACTGCGAAAATGCTTCAGCGCATCGACGTCCATTTTCTTGGACTGGTGCGCGAGCATCGTCGCTTCGCCCGCGTTGCCCATGCCGTAACCCTTGACGGTTTTCGCGAGCACGCACGTCGGCTGACCCTTATGCCGGACGGCGGAATGATAGGCGGAATAAACTTTCGACGGATCATGACCACCGCGCGTGAGCCGCCAGATTTTATCATCCGACCAGTCGGCAACGAGCGCCGCCGTCTCCGGATACCGGCCGAAGAAGTTCTCGCGGATGTAAGCGCCGTCACGCGATTTGAAGACTTGATATTCGCCGTCGACGCACTCTTCCATCAATTTCCGGAGCTTGCCGCTCTTGTCGCGCAACAGAAGTTCGTCCCATTGCGAGCCCCAGATGACCTTGATGACGTTCCACCCAGCGCCGCGGAAATTACGCTCCAGCTCCTGGATGATTTTGCCGTTGCCGCGAACGGGACCGTCGAGCCGCTGCAGATTGCAATTGATGACGAAGATCAGGTTGTCGAGCTTCTCGCGGCCTGCAAGAGAAATCGCGCCGAGGCTTTCCGGCTCGTCCATCTCGCCGTCGCCGCAGAAAACCCAGACTTTCCGCCCTTCCGTTTTCGCGAGACCACGATCTTCAAGATATTTCAGGAAGCGCGCCTGATAGATCGCCATCAACGGACCTAGACCCATTGAGACGGTCGGAAACTGCCAGAAGTCCGGCATCAGCCACGGATGCGGATAGGACGACAGTCCGCGCCCGCCGACCTCGCGGCGGAAGTGAACGAGTTGATCTTCGGTCAGTCGCCCTTCGAGAAACGCGCGAGCATAAATTCCAGGCGACGAATGCCCCTGAAACATGATGAGGTCGCCGCCATGATCGTCCGTCGGCGCACGCCAGAAATGCATAAAGCCGGTTTCATAGAGCGTTGCCGCCGACTGATAGCTCGCTATATGGCCGCCAAGCTCCGTTGACTCGGCGTTGGCGCGAACCACCATCGCTGCCGCGTTCCAGCGGATCGCCGCCACGATGCGGTGCTCGAGTTCCCGATCACCCGGATGCTTGATCTCGTCCCGTGACGGAATGGTGTTGATGTAGGCCGTGCTCGATGCGAACGGCAGCGCCGCGCCACTCCGACGGGCGCGCTCGACGACTTCCTTCAGAATATCATCCGCACGCCCCGTGCCTTCGAACGCGATGACGGACGCGATGGACTCCGTCCAATCGCGTATTTCGTCATCGTCAGGCTTGAGAGATTTCTGCTCGCTCTTGCCCATGACATTCCCTGTCTGCCATTCCTTGGCATTTGCGGCGCGATCGCCAGACTTTATTAAACTCATCAGAGGCACTTGAGTTCGAGTCGTTAACGTTGCAAATGCGCCAACGCATCAGCTCTGCGAACGGAACGAACCGCCTCTTTCTTAGATAGTAAGGCAGGCGGGCTCTCTGAAGGATCAGGTCTTCAGTTCAGGTTGAAAAATCGTAACTCGTTCCAAGGCGTTCGGGGCACCCGCCGATTGCAACGCAGCGACGAAAAGCATTGACGCCGGGGCATCCCGCGCAGACCTTGATCAAACGTGCGTCGCGAACAGCGCCCATCGAGCGAGGAAGTCTGACCATGCCTCCCGCCTCCAAATCGTTTGTGCATGCGGTTCATCTGAGCGTTGCCGGTCTTGCGCTCAGCGTGATGCCTTTTTCATCATCTGCCTTGGCGTATGAATCGGCGTCCGGCCCCCGCGTGCGCGGACTGGGCGTTGTCTCGGCGCCGGTCGATCGTCGGGGCCCAACTCTATTGCCCGATCCATTGATCACGCCGGACTCCGGCTTTTTGGGAAGCGGCACGGGCGGGGCGGTGAGCAATGGCAATGCCGCCGGTCTACCCTCGATCGTACCGCCGCCACCGAAACCGGTCCGCATCGTCACGCCGGTCGTTCGCAAGGCGACGCCCGGCACGGGAAACAGAGGGCGAAAAGCTCGCGGGCGGATTATCCTGCAAAAGCCGAACGGCTGACGAGCCGCCTAGCCGAAGCACCTCCGTGCGATGCACCAAAGACGCGATGCAGTGGAAATCTGCACGCACGGGCGCAAATTTGTCTGTGATCGTCAAACTCGTGTGGCAGGTTCGGCGCCTCAAACCCGATTGCGCAACTCACAGGAGTTTCAGCACATGCGCCAGGTTCCTCTCATGATGGCGGCCGGCCTGCTCGCCGGCGCGTTAGCAGGCACTCCGGCCGAGGCAAAGTCGTGCTTCAAGAAAGCGGCGGTTGGCGACGCGCTGACGCAAGACCTCGCCAAGTTCCAAGTCGACGCGATGCTCCTGCAGTCCACCGACTGGAGCATCTACTTCACGTACATTTCGAGCGGCACGACGCCCGGCTACACGTTCGGCAAGCGCTCGTACAAGTGCGCGCCGGGGAGTGTCGGTTGGGAATGTCGCGGATCGGCGACGCTCTGCAAGCTCTGAGACTTATCGAACGTCACGAGAAACGCGCGAGATGCCGTTGAACTACGGCTTCGCGCGTTTTTGCTTGCCGGCATTGGCTGCTACCTGCGCTCCGATTTTGGGAACGCCGCATTTTTCCATCGGCGACGCCGTCGTCGTCCAATTGTCCATCGTGACGGTGACGACGTACCTCCGGCAATCCGGCCCTGCACCCTCGACGAATTTCACCTGGAACAGCGCGTCCTTCGGCTTGCGCTGACGCGGCCACACGAACACGCCGCCGTCCGGCGTCTTGGCCACGGCACGCTCGATCGCGATGCGCGCGTTCTCAAAATCCCGCACCGAAAACCGCATCAAAAGCGATCGGGAAATATCCGGATTGAGCCCGACCGCCTCCGCACGCGCGCGATAGGCGTCTGGCGAACCAGCGTCGGACTCGCTCGGCGCATTCGCAGCAGGAGAATCCATCGGCTCCGATTTGATTGGAGGCGCTTCCGTGACTGGCGTTGCCTCTGGCAATGGCACGGGAGTCTCTACGGCCTGCGACGGCTGTTGCGGCGCCGACACCAGAGGCCGGCTGGCGACGATTTCATTCGGAACGGCCGACGCCGGAATCAAGCTGGCAATCGCGCTTGAAACGCGTGAGGCCAAATCCGGCATACGCCTCAGCAGCGCGCCGTCATCGTGCGTAAAGACCCAGGCGCCGCCAACGATGATCGCAAGCGACGTACACCACGCGAGCACGTCATTCGCGCGCGCGACGGGACCGCCAATTCTCTCTCCGGCGTCCAATTCGAATTCGGTGGTGTAAAGATCATCCTCGTCATAGATCGAATACGTTTCGAAAGCCGACGAGCGCAGCGGAACCGACATGACGACCCTTCCGTCTCATTTTCTGTCGATATCCCGCTGGCGACAAAGAAATCAGGGACTTCGGGGCAAAAAGATGACCCGCCGTTCAACTTGCACGGCGGGTCTGAAATTTCGTGAAATGTTGCGAATTCGGAGAGCCGCGCGATAGCGTGAGAATTAATCCTATCACTACGGCTATCAGGCGCTTACTTGGGATGCTCCGGCAGCTTCAATCCTGCAAGGTAGGTCGCGAGAGATTTGATCTCGCCCTCGTCGATGGACTTCATCAACGCAACCATGCCCGGGTAAGTATTGCGCTCACCTGTATGAAAATCCGTCATCGTCTTGAGCAGATATTCGTCCTGCTGCCCGGCGAGGCGCGGCCTGACCATATCGCCCTGATAATGCTCCTGGTGACATCCTCTGCAGTTCAACGGATTGAGCGCTGCACGCGCCTTCGCTTTGACGTCATCCGCTGCGGCGGGTTGCTGCAAATCCGGCCAAGGCAAGTTCGCGAAGTGCGTCGCAAGCGCTTCCATGTCGGCCTGGCTGAGAGGTTCGACGATCGGAGCCATCTGCTCGTTCTTGCGGTGCCCGATTTTGAATAGGCGCAGCTGATTCAGCAGGTAATAGCGTTTCTGCCCCCAGATATTCGGAATGGTCTTGTCGATTGGAACGCCGTTCTCGCCGTGACAGCCGGCGCAAACGGTGGCGAGTTCATCTATCGATTGAGCGGATGCGGAATGCGGTCGCGAAACTGCGATGCAGACGATGGCCAGAATGCCGATAAGAAACTCGCGCGCGGTGAGCTTATTCATCGATCCCTCCTGAATACCCGCAAGGAAAGCGTGGCGCGGAGCAAACGTCACCAAGCGGTGTTGAACGCGGACAATTTGTGGTGTCTGATCTTGAGAATGGAGATTTACGAAAGCACGCCTCTAGCGACAGTCAGTGAACACGCAATCGAATAGTCAGGCAAGCCCAAGTCGCAACGCCCGAGGGCTAGACCCGGTTGCGCGGCAGGACAAATTCCAGCCTAAGCTGCATTCTGATCGGCTCATCCGACGCGTCCCCGCTGGGCCGGAAACCGACGGCACGATTTATGCGCAGCGCCGCATCGTTTCCTGACTTGACCTCGCTTTCCAGCGTCTCGATGCCCAACCCTTCGAATGCCGCAAGGCACGCGCGGAACAGCGCGGCGTATCCGAGGCCTCCGCCCCTGCCCTCCGCGATGATCAAGCGCCCAACCGCCGCTCGCTTTGCGTCGAGATCGATCTGATAAATTGCGATGGTGCCGACCGGCAGATCGTCGGCCGCGCGCCGGACGATAAACATCACGTCGGTCGGATTTTCGATGTAAGCGCGATACCAGGCTTGCTGCTGCGCCACCTCGATCAATCGTCCGTCATTGAACCAGATCCGGATGTCGTCGCGATTGCGCCACGCCCGCATCATTTCGAGATCATCGGCGCCGATCGGCGTCAGATGAACGGCGTCGTCGACAAGAAGCTCCGACGGTATGACCGGCTTCGCCATGCTCGCTCCGGTGCCTCCGCTCATGGCATCCACTCAGAGCGCCCGCTCGAGCCTGCTCTCAACGCATGTGCACACCGCGTCAACGACGCGGGCCACGTCGCCATCTGAAAGCTGCGGATGCAAAGGCAGAGACAGCACATGTTGCGACAGCCTTGCCGCTTTGGGACAAGCCGCGTGCTGATCCGCAAACATCGGATAATCGAGGTTGTTGCGGTAATGAACACCCGTGTTGATGCCGCGCGCATTCAAGCCCGCGATGAGTTTTTCGCGATCATCGATCAGGATTTGATATAGGTGGCGCGACGAGAAACATCCGGCCGCCGTCGGCACTGTTGCGATTTCCGCGCGCCCTGAAAAACCCTTGTCGTAAAGAGCGGCGATCTCCCGGCGGCGCGCATCGTGCGCATCAAGATGAGGCAACTGCGCCAGCCCGATCGCGGCCATGATTGAATTGCCGTGATACTTGTAGCCGACGGATTCCACCTCGTACTGCCACTTGTAGGCAGACGCATCGGCAGATCGCGCGTACGTATCCTTGTTGATTCCGAGCCAGCTCTTCCGGCGCGCCAGCGCATCGAAGTCTTCGTCGGCGAAACAGATCATGCCGGCATCCGCCGTCGGCAAATTCTTGACCGCCTGGAACGAATAGACCGTCACGTCTCCGCGCGGCGTCTCGCCGTTGAGCTTCGTCCCCGCCATGTGCGCCGCGTCGAGCACGAGGACGAGCTTATGCCGCGTGCAGATTTCCGCGATCCGCGAAAGCTGGCCCGTATTGCCGCCAAGCCCGACGAAAACGACGGCGCGGGTGCGCGGCGTAATCTTGCGCTCGACATCATCCGGATCGAGACACAGATGCGCGTCGACGTCGGCGAACACCGGCTTCAGGTTCGCATGCAGAATGGCGTGGTTGGTCGAGACGAACGTGATCGGCGTGGTGATAACTTCATCGCCGTCCGCCCAGCCGTGCCGTTCCTTGTAGATGTCGAGTGCCAGATGCAGGCCGCTCGTCGCCGAGTTGAGAAAATGAGCATGAGGAAGACCGCTATAGCCCTTCCAGGCCTCTTCGAACGCGATCGTTTTGAAGCCGGCGCCGGTCCATCCTTTTTCCAGACATTCACGAATCTCACCGAGGCAAGCCTCGACATCGAACGTCGGGACGAACAACTGGATCGCCATGAATGCAGTCCTCTCGGCCTTTGCGGGCCGCCATCGGCGCGCGACGATCAGCGTGGCTGCATGTGACCGGTCGAGGGACTGCGCAACGTGCTCGCTGGCGCGCAATATCCAACGATTCGATGTCGGCGGTCATTGATTGACCGCCGTTCAATTTGACAGGCGAGCGAGATTGGAGAGAGCGAACCGAAGGTCGGTTGGCGGAAGACTGGGCTCCCGCCACCTTCGCTCCAAACGGATCGCGTCGTTTAAGCGTGCTTTGCCGAGACAGCGCTGCGCGCCATCGTCCAGACCCACTGCAGAACCAGCAGCGCTCCGAACGCGACGAAGTCGACTTCGAAAACGCGGCGGACGACATCGGCCGACAGCGTCGCCTCGGAGCCCTCGAGCGGATAGCCGGTCACGAACAGCGCCATCTGATACGTCGCAAACGCGACGGCGAACGCGAGAGGCACCGTCAGCATGGGCGAGCGGCCTTGAAGGCGTTCGACGACGAGGTGCGCGACAAAGAACGCGATCAGCGCGGAGACACCCATCGCCGCGCCCCAGGCGAACGTGTCCACCGTTTGCGGGTAATGCAGAACTCCGAAACCAACGAGCTGATTGGCAAGCAACGCCGTGGCGACAAGAGCTAGGCCCGTCGTCCGGCCCATCATAAGCGCTGCAAATGCCGCGATTGCTGCCAGAGGCGCCGCACACGCAAAGGCGAGGCTGCCCAGGACACTGAGGGCCGACACCAGAATGATCATGACAATCGTGCTTCCCGAAAAGCGATCCAAACTGTCGTGCATGAGCATTCCTTTCTTGCGTCGCGGCCGAAAACGTATCGGCGCAACTGTATTTCTACGGTGGTGATCATAACAAAACAAGGGCGGGCAACGCCTTGCATCCGGCGTCAAACCCGCGAATTGCTGTTGCCTTGCATGCTCCGGGCACGTTATGTCGGCGATGGAGCGTAGCAACCAACAGCAACGCTCCTGTTAAACATTTGGAATGGGACTGCGGGCCGGCACGGCCTTGCTCCTAGCGGAACGCGCGACCGGATCGCGCCGCGAGGTACCCAATATGAACGTCAATCCACGCACCTTCCATCCCATGAGCCCGCATCGCCTCAAGGCGACCGGCCGCGATCGAATGCGGATATGGCAAACGCCGCATCTGTAGCCGCCGGGCTGTTCCCGGCCTTCGAAGCACCCTCATGAGTTCAAGCGTGCACGTTCCTCAAGGGACCGCACCCCCGTTCGGCAAAAGGTGAGACATGCAGGATCGCGCACCGCTTGAGGATGAGGCGCAGGTCTTTTCCGGCATCGTCAAGGTTTGGCGAAGCGACTATGGCGAACTGCTGACCGACAGCGGCGTGACCGTCCCGCTGGTCACCAGCGGCTACCGGCCGGTGCCGGTCGGCGCGCGCGTGACGCTCGTTGCCCGCAAATATAAACCGCTTTTCCAAATTGATCGCATCGTCGACGGCTCCTGACCTTCCCTAACCTCACAAGACTTGTAAGTGTTGAGCGTCCGAGGCTCCTCGCCTGAAAACGCCAAGAGGGATAATCATGAGATCGCTCGTCTGCATGCTGATGGTCTGTTCCGGCATGACCTTGGCTCAACACGCCGTTGCCGCTGAGCTTGCCGTCGAAACGATCTGTACCAATCCCAAGGATGACCCACCTGGCCCCGACACGACGGTCGCATGTTATTCGGACGCCGGCTGCGCACTTGCCGAGACGCTCGGAGCAGAACCCATCCGCGACTATGACGTTGACAGCGCGCCGTTCGCTCTTGCTCGCGGCAAGATCAGCGCCATCATCGCGACGTCCAAGGATCTGATCAAAACCGCGCAAGCCAACGGCGCGAAGTGTCAACCGGCGAGCAAATAAAGCTCAATCGTCTGATGTCCTTGCATCAGCGAACGACGTCTGTGACGACGTGAGCCCCCATCAGTTCCTTTTGATTGGGATACCAGGCACTGGTTGTCGGCGTCGCAAACACCCGCTCGATGAAAGCATCCGGAATCTCGGCGGCCTGATACAGCGCCCGGATTTTATCGGTGCCCGCTCCGATCGAATTGGCGCTCTCTCCGCCGACCGCGTGAAAGCCGAGCTTGGCGCCCTTGCGTATCGTGCGAGGATTGCCGCCGAGAAACGCGAGCGTGCATGCGCTTGCGCACAACTCGTCAGCATAGGTCGCAAGCGATCGCGATTTGATTTCATCATGCAGCCGCGTGCCGACGCCCACGTGTCCGCCGGGACTGTTCAGCAGAACGGTTTCAATTTCGGGGTTCGCCGCGAGCGCGCGGGACACTTCGCCGAGAACGCCCCACGACAGATAACCCTTGATCTCAAGAGTCTTGTCGTCGACCGACACCGTGTGGCCCTGTAGACCGACCCAATCCTGATCGGTGGCATCTTTGTAGAGCGAGATCATGCCGGACGGAAAAGGGATCAGCAAAAGCAGACCCGCCGCTCCGATCAGCGTCGCGACACCGCGCGCGAACCACCGCGTCGCGCCCCACCTGCCGGGGTTTTTCTCAGCCGTACTCGCCCGCCACATGCCGACGAATTGCCAGATAGCGACGATGCCGATGACCAGGAATCCCAGCCCGCCCTGAACCATCCGCGAGACCGGCGTGTCTTGCAGCGACCACTGCGTCAACCAGAACGTCACGATCGTATAGACGAGCAACGGCAGAACGATCGTCCACGCCAGCAGGCTCGCCCAAAAAGCGCAGTCACCTCGCCAATTCCGAACGATGACATTCGACAAGGTGCTCACCTTCGCTTGCTGCGCGCCATTCGCGACGATCTGATCCCGCCGTCGTCTGTGTTATGGCCCGGCGAGAAGTGTCGGCTCAAAAAAGCTCGATCAAGGATTAATTTGCGCGCCGCCTTTCCTTCCCCAGGCATCGACAAGATGATCGGCAACGACCGCAATCACACCGTCATCGCGCATGTAGGCATTGTGGTAGAGCGCATCGCTGAGACGCTTCCACATCGTGTCGGCATCGGTGATGCCGCCTTCCGGGCCTTCCGCTGCAACGATGCTGTCGTAAAGTTTCTGCGCCGCCACGAACACCGCTGCATCGTCCACACCGCCGAAGCTCAGTGCATCGATACGCTGCTCCTTGGCTTCGCTGAGATATGGAGGAAGACGGCGGATACCTGTCAGCTTGAAACGGCCGTCGTCGCCGAACGCCGCGCCGAGCACGCCGCCATGAATGGCCGAACTCAAAACCTTGGCATAAAGCCATCCGCCACCGGCTCGCGCCAGCCCGGCGATAAGCAGAAAGACCGCGCCGTAGACGACCGGCACCAGGAGGAGAAACGTGAAATCGGCCGCCATGCCGAGCCCGAACTCTCCGGCAGAAATCTTGTCGATGATCGGTCTTAGGAAATAGCCGCCGTAGAGCAGGAATACCGCCGTCGTCACCACGACACCCGCGAGCGCCGCGAACGCCGTCAATGCGCGCACGGCGGCTTCCGTCTTGACGTAGTGCGGCGACAGCACGGCCGCCTGTTCGAGCAAGCGCATGGCTTCGTCGCGCGGGCTATGAATCACCAGCCAATCCTTCGGCGACATCGATTTCGCGAACCGCCGCATGGCGAAGGCGCGATGAAAAATCTTGCGCACGCCAGCGACGAGACTCCACAGCGAAAGCGCAAGCAGGCCGCCGAACACGACGATCGTCTCGACGATCTTGTCCGTGCCTTCGCCGAGAATGGAAATGAGATACCAGACCATGATTGGAGCGACGACCGCACCCATGACGATCTGAAACAGCGCAATCGCGAGCGGCACGGCTTTGAGACGCCGGGTAAAGAACGGCGTTCCGAACGAAACAACCCCGCCGCGGCGTCCGGCGCGGGATGTCTGCGCCAGCGCTTCCTGCGTGACGTTTCCACCGTGACTATGCGCGATGACGGCGTGCGGCCGTCCGTCCTTGTCGAGCCGGTGCAGCAAGCGCGCGAGGTTCGCCGACCCGGTCAGCCGGTCATAGTCCGAATTCGCGCCGGACCAGTGCATCGGCACGATCTCGGCGCCCGCAATGCCCCGCTGCGCCAGCTCACCGACAAGACGCTCGGTGAAAGGAGAGCCCTTCTGCCACCAGCGGCCGCCGTCATCTTCCGGAGCCGCATCATTCGTGCCGTGCACGGTCACGATCACCGCACCACGATCAGCGCGCTCCGCCCTTCCACCTAACATCGACGTCCCCTGACTTCCCCGTTATCTCGGTTTCCGAACTTAGTCCGGCTCCGCCGCGGCGGAAATGGGGTGAAGCGGCGGGATGGGCGACAAAATCCGCCCGCGTCGCATCCGAATTATGTGGTCGACACCGCGATCGGCGGCGACCGCCTTCGGGACAAAGCGAACGAAGTCTTAAGAGAAAAAAAGCCTTTGCATCGTAGTTTGCATTTCATGAACTTTGCGATCGCATGAGTTGACTATCCCATTCGGAAAGTCCGCTTCTCGCGCGCATTTGGACACCGTCGAGACCAGAAAACTGGATTGGCAGAAGTGTTGAAACGGAGAACAATCAGCGATCTTGATGGCGCCACAGTTATCCCGGAAGTAGATCGGGGCTTCGGGGACTTTATCGTGCGTATTACTTTGTGTTTTATTGCCATCACGTCCTGCGTCCTCAACGCCCACACCGTTGCCGCCGAGCCGGTTCCGTTGAACGCCGACGCGATCAAAGCGACGCTCCCCGGATCGGTTCTCAAGCTCGACACTCCGCTCGGAATGGTGGTCCCCATCAAGTTTGATGGCGATGGCCTGATGTCGGGAGATGCCGGTCAGTTGGCGTCGTATCTCGGCTCGCAAAAAGACCGAGGCCGCTATTGGCTCGCGGAAGACCGCATCTGCTACAAGTGGTTCCGCTGGTTCAGCGGCGAGCAGCATTGCCTCGCCATTCAACGCGACGGACAACGGATTTTCTGGCAGCGCGAGGACGGCGAAACCGGAACCGCGACCCTTGAGGAACAGCAGAAAGCGCCGCCAGCGCCAGCCGCTCCGACCAAGATCGTCAAGGCCGTAAAGACCCCGGTCAAAAAGCAGCATGTGGCGCAAATTCAGCGCCCTATATCGGAGCCCGCTTTGCCGGTCGATGAGCCGATGCTCGACGAACCTGTTCTGATCAAGCTTCCGACGCTCGCCGTGCGTCCTCGGAAGCAAGCCGCGGCCCTCACCGCAGACAAAACAATGGCACTCGAGCCGAACACGTCGGTTCACGCCAAATCATCGCAATAAGTCTAGATGAAATGCGAGCCCGTGCGCGCGTTCATGCGCGCAGCGACGAAGTGCGCGCGGCTACTTGCTGGAACTCGCCGCAACCTGTGACGTGCCGATAAACTTCCGTAGTCCGAATCCGAAATCAATCGCGCTTGGCGATGTCGCAGGAGCACGTTCAGCTTGCGGCTCCAGTTCAGCTTCGCCAACGGCATCGGCGGGACGTGCACGACGTGCCGGCCGCGGCAACAATTTCAGCATGACGAGTTCGCGCGCGAGATACGGCGACACGGCCGGGCGCGGTTTCGGAACCGGGTCCTCGTCTGAAGCACTCGCGCCGGCCGGCTCGGCTGACGCGAACATTTCCGCATCCGCAGCCTGCGGCTCGTCGAGATCGAGTTTCTTCAAGCCCGCCGCGTAAGCCTCATCGAAATTGCCGAAGCTGCCGAGAAAACCTGGCACGCTCGGATAAACGCGCCGCCGTGCGTACGTCGCCTCTTGCGCGGTTGGAGCCTTCAAGACGCTGACGACGAGATGCGCGACGCCTTCCTTCCGAAACCCGAGACTATCGGCGGCGGCGCGCGAAACATCGAGCTTGCGCTGTCCGCTGTAGGGGCCGGCATTGGTGATGCGCAGAACGGACGCGCGTCCGGTCCGCGGATTGTAAGCGAGGATCACGGTCCCATCAGGGAACAGCGGGCTTGCTGCATTGTCTGGAAGATCCGGACGGAACACGCTTCCCGAACTCGTTAACCCGCACGGGTTCAGGCGATCGCGGCTGCAGTCATCGTAGAACGAGGCCTGCAGATAGCCGCGCCAGCCGACGAGACTTTCGGTTTGCTTCAACGTGCCGACGCGATGGCACCAGCCACTGAAGCAATACTTCGCTCCCGGCGTCTTGGCATCCACGCTCGGCGCAAAAAGCGGACAAAGACATACGAGCGCGGCAAGCACACCGGCTCGCAGCACCTTATGATCGTCATCAGCGAAGCTGTGTTGGACGGCAGAATGCCGCCCCTTCCCCCAAAACATCGTAGCACCTTCACGGGTACGTCGGAGATTGGCTTGCTCCAAAACCGTGGCAACTCTACGAGCGGGCCGTGCAGTTTTGGTTAAAATATCTACAATTCGCCAGAACGACGCGGACCAAATCGATTGGAAAAAAGAATGTCGTCCCCAACTTACCCGTTATGATTTCCCCGGCAGACGTCGATCAGGTTGAAAGACGTATGCGTACGCAATCAAATGGACGAGATGGAAATGGGAATTACCAAAGGCATCAAGCAGCTCATCGCGGAAGCTCGGGATCGAATTCGGACGCTGACGCTTGACGAAGCTAAGGCGAAGTTGAACGGCCCCAACGTCACCTTCATCGACATTCGCGAACCCCACGAACTCGAAGCCGATGGAGTAATCCCTGGAGCTGTGCCTGCGCCGCGCGGAATGCTGGAGTTCCTGGCCGATCCCGCCAGTCCATATCACAAGGATGTATTCAGTTCGGGCAACGAATTGATTCTCTATTGCGCGTCTTCAGGCCGATCGAGCCTCGCTGCGGCGACTCTGCAAGACATGGGACTGAGCCACGTCGCGCATATCGATGGCGGCTTCAAAGCGTGGAAGCAGGCAGGCTTGCCAGTCGAACCGGTCGCCAAACAGAAGTGACGCCGTAGCCAAACGCTAAACGGCAACGACTGCGATTGGCATCTCACCTCGAAAAGAAAACGACGCGGCCTTCGGCGATAGCGATGCAGTCACCGCTGATGGCCGCGCTTACACCTGCCAGCTGATCTCGGTTTAGCTCGAAGCGCCCGCCCGGCGCTGCTGGGAGAACGCCGTAGAGGATTGCGATCCTTCGAGGTGCCGCCACGGCGTGCCGTGGCAATGCTCCGCAACGATTGAAACCTCAAAAATCCGTTCGATCAGATCGCGCGAAAGCGGCGCCTCGCTCGTCGCTATCGTGGCAAGCCGCCCCTTCTGCAGAACGAGTGTCCGATCGGCGAACGAATGCGCTAGCGCGAGATCGTGCAGAACGACGATCACAAGCACGCGCTCGGAGTGCGCGAGCATGCGCGCATGCTCCAGAAGCGCCAGCTGATGACGGATGTCGAGGCTGGCGATCGGCTCATCCAGCATGAGAATTTGATCGGCCTCGAGCGTCTTTCCCGCAGCCAGCTGCGCCAATGCGCGCGCAAAGCTCACGCGCTGCTGCTCGCCCCCCGACAGCGTCAGGAAATTACGCTCCGTGAACTCCGCCGCGTCCGCGCTTGCCAACGCTGAGAGCGCGATTTGATCGCGATCTCTGCGCGACAGGCCGATGCCGACACCTTCCGCCCCGAGACGCACGACCTCGAATGCCGTGAACGGAAACGCGACACGCGAATTCTGCAGCATCACCGCTCGCCTGGCCGCAAGCTGCCGCTGCGGCATCGCTTCGAGCGCCTCGCCGCGGATCAGGATTGTGCCCTCGCTCGGCCGAGCTTCGCCCGACAACATGCGCAGCAGCGTCGACTTGCCCGCACCGTTCGGCCCGACGATCGCCAGAACCTCACCCGCCTTGGCGGCGAAGCTGATACGCTCCAGCAGCTTTTTCGGGCCGACCTGATACGACAGATCATGAACGGCGATCATCTCTGTCATATGGCGAACTCCGGACTACGACGGAGCAACAGCCAGATGAAGAACGGCGCGCCGATCGTCGCCATGATGATCCCGATCGGCAACTCGCTCGGCGAAACGATCGTCCTTGCGCAGATGTCCGCGCCGACAAGCAATGCCGCGCCGAGCAGCGCCGAAGCCGGCAGCAGGAAACGATAATTCGCGCCGACCGCAAGGCGAAGCACGTGCGGCACGATAATGCCCACGAAGCCGATAAGCCCCGAGCACGCGACAGCAGCCCCGACCGCGACCGAAACGAGCAGGATCGCAGCGACCTTGAGACGATTGACGTTGACGCCAAGATGATAGGCTTCCGCTTCTCCGAGCGCCATGGCGTTGAGCCCATGCGCGAGAAACGGAATGGCGATCAGCGTCGGTAGCACCATCGGCACGACTACAGAGACTTTACTCCACGTCGCGCCGCCGAGGCTTCCCATCGACCAGAACGTCAGATCGCGAAGCTGGCGATCATCGCTGATGTAGGAGAGCAAGCCCGTTCCGGCACCAGCCAGCGCGGCAAATGCGATGCCGGCGAGAAGCATGATCGCCATCGATGTCCGCCCGCCCCGGCTCGCAACCATGTAGAGCAGGAACGTCGCCATCAGCGCACCGACGAACGCTGCGATAGGAAGGATCTCGAACGGAAGCTTGTTGACGGACTCCGGCAGCAATGTTCCGCCGAGCACGATCGCGAGCGCCGCGGCAAAGCCCGCGCCGGAGGACACGCCGATCAAACCGGGATCGGCGAGCGGATTGCGAAACAGACCTTGCATCACCGCGCCGGACGCTGCGAGCGCAGCGCCGACGGCTGCCCCGAGCAACAAGCGCGGCAATCGGATTTGGGTGATCACCAGTGTGTCGCGCGCGAAATCCGTTTGCTCGCTCGGATCAAGCCCAAACAGAATCTCGAACACGCGGCGCGGCGCGATGGGAACTGAGCCGAAGCAGATCGCAGCGAGCGCCACGACGGCCAGCAAGACGCAGAGCGCCACCATCGCCACCGTCTTGCGATACGCTACTTGCGGAATGTGCTGCATCACTGAAGATCGGAGCGCTTATCCGGTTTGGCGAGTTCCGGATAGGCTGCGAGGATCAGATCCTGCGCCGCACTCGGCGTGCGCGGACCGAAGCTCAAGAGATAGCCGCCATCAAAAATCAGGATCGACTTCGATTTCGCGGCCGGCGTTGCAGCAAACGCGGGTACGGCCATGATGCTCTCGACCGTCGTCACCTGCTGGCCGTTCGCCATCGCGATGATGACATCGGGCGCGGCTTCGAACAGTGCTTCATCACTGATCGGCTTCCAACCCTCGAGCGACGACGCGACATTCTCCAATCCGGCAAGAGCCAGGATGCCGTCGGCGGAGGTGTTGCGGCCGCCGACCATCGCCCGGCCGTTTTGGAACGAGAGAATGAAGAGAGCGCGGCGCGGCTTCTTGATTTGCGCGCGCAGCGCGTCGACTGCCGCAAACCGTTTATCGATATCGGCTACGAGCGCGGCCCCCTTCGAGCCTTCGCCCAGGAAATCCGAGATTTCCTTGACCTTCGTCGAAATGCCCGCCGGCGTCGAAATTTCCGGGATCGTGAGGACCTTGATGCCGGCTTCCTCGACCGTCTTCAGGACGTCACGCGGCCCGGCCGATTGCACAGCAATAAGAGTCGTCGGCTTCAGCGACAGAAGACCTTCTGAAGAGAGCGCACGCACGTACCCGACGTCCGGTTTTTCTTTCAACGCTGATTCCGGATACGTGCTGGTCGTATCGACACCAACGAGAATATCGGACCGCCCGAGCGCGTAGACGATCTCGGTTACGACGCCGCCCGCCGCGATCACGCGCGCAGGCTGCGAAGCCGCCGCTTTGGACGCGGCTTCGGTCTGCTGCGCTTGTTCGCCATTGGCTGACAGCGGCGCCAGGGATAGCCCGAGGATCGCCGCCAAAGCAGGCAGTATCGCGATTTTCATTGGCGCCTACGCTTCCCCTTTTGACGCCGTCTCGGTCCGAAGTTTCTCGAAGCGAGCCACCTGCTCCGGCTTCAAATTCTTCGCTTCGTCGCGACCGACGAAGATCTTGAACATCGCCTGACCTTCGCCATTGAGAAACTGGATCGAGCAGGAACGGCGCTTGAAAAACGGCCGGTCGACGAAATAGATCGCCGCGCAGCGTTCGATTTTGAGGTGACCGCCGAGCGGGCTGTCGCCATGAATGTTGAAGTAACCTCGCGCGTGCGTGCCTGCAGGAATGGTGCAGGCTGTCTCGAACACACCGTCTTCCGTGTGCACGATAAAGACAACGTCGCCCCAGCTGGTCAGGTCGTCCCAGATGCGGTCGAACTTGTCTTTTGAAGCGACCGCTGCGTTTTTAGCCGGAAGACAATCGAGAACGGAACGGTAGGAAACGGAATGAGCAGCAGCGACTGCTTCGAGCACGCCGTCTGGATTGTCGCGAAGCGCATTACGCACTGCGGCTTCCGCATTCGGATCGGCTGACACGCTGTCTCGCACGGCGAGGTTCATGATCGACAAAACCTTCTCTTACTCAGCCGCAGCTTTGTTGTTGAGGCTCAGAGACTGGATCACATGAAAGCCTTCGAATTGCGGATGACCGAGGAACATCGGCTTGCGGTCGCCCGCGCCACGGTGCGACGCGCGGAACTCTTCCGATTTGGTCCACGCGTCGAAATCAGCGAAGCTCGACCAGGTGGTATGCGATGAATAGAGCGTGTGATCCTCGTTCTCAGGACCGCGAAGAAGATGAAACTCGATGAATCCCTTCATCCGGTTGAGATTGGAATCGCGACCCTTCCAGGCGGCTTCGAATTCGCTCTCTTGTCCCTTGATCACCTTAAAGCGGTTCATCGCGATATACATGTCATACCCTCATTTGCATGGTCCCGGCTGAATCGCGAGCATCGCGATCGAACGGGTTTTTTTGATTTTTCGACTTTACGTTTTGTCGGCGCTGGCGTTGCCGGACACATGTCCGATCATGGCTGGAGACTGTGCTCGCTATCGTCTGTTTCGCCCTACGGCAGTCACTCCATCAAACGTGCGCAGCTCGGTCGCCAACGACCTAGTTGTTGCATAGTTAAACTGTACTATATATGTCAACATTGAAACTGGAATGCAAGCGTGTGGGAACAGGGGTCGAACGCGTGACATCGGCGACACAAAACCGTCGGAGAGATCAGCGTGCGAAAAAACCTGCTGAAACGGCAATGAACTCTATCGTTCCCTTGCCTGAGGGAACGAATTCCGCAGTGCCCGAATTGAGCAGCCTGGATTTATTCAAGGGCGCGAAGGAATTATTGATCCGGCATAATGGTGCCGACTATCGCCTCCGCATTACGGCGGCCAACAAGCTGATCCTGACCAAATAAATCCTTCGAACGGCGTCGCGCGTTCAATGCCGGCTGTCGTGGAGATACCTCCGCAGCCCGCGACGCTATCGTCACGACACTCAGCTGCCCGGCAGCTGACGTTCCGCATCGGGTAAATCCGACTGAAGCAGCGGATCGGCAATTTCATCCGAAAGAGCTTCGAGACGTTTCATATCCGTGATGCGCATTCCATGATCGGGCGCGGCCTCGATCATACCCAGCTCATCGAGCTCCAAGAGCATCTTCGCAAGACGATCGACGCTGATCCCGAGGTAACCGGCTACGACTGCGCATTCCAATGAATCGTCGATCAACGCCGGGTCGCGCCCTTCGCTTTCGTTCTGATGTGCGAGGGCGACGAGAAACGCCGCGAGCTGCACGAGCTGACGCGGACTTCCGCTATTGACGATATGATCCCGCCGAAGCGCGAACTCGCGTTCGACCGCATCGTCAAATCGGCTCTTCGCCCGCGCATCCTCGGCGGTCAGGCGATCGATCTCGTCGAGAGCGAGGCATCTGACTTTCGTGTCGACCACGGCTCGCGCAGCCGTCGCGTGCCGTTCGAGAAATCCCATTCCGACGACGTCGCCGGCGAGCGCGAATTCGATGATCTCGCGAGTCTTGTCCGGATGCGTGACGTAAACGCAGAGCGCTCCCGTCTCAATTCTATAGAGATGGGATTTCAGATCGCCTGCTTCGAAAAGCACCTCGTTGCGCTGAAGCGACCGAAGGGTCGCGTCCGTCTCAAGATCTTCGACTTTGAAAAAGGGGACGAGCACTGCGGGCTCGCAATTTTCAATCACCAGATTCAACGCACGCACTCCGGTCTACGGGGGACCCGCCGGGAAGGCGACGGGGATTTCATCTGCGCGATTGCTATTCTAGAGCGTTGGAAACGTAGGATTGGTCTGCAATCCGAATAGGCCTAACGGAATATAAATATACTGAGCATTCTGGCTTTTTCCGCCGGTTTTGTCCAACACATTGCGACGTCCGGTTAATACGCCAGGCCAGGCAAGCGGTTCCGCATTGTTGGCGGTTAGCTTTTAAACCGAGCATTCCGAGCCGCAGGCGATCCCCGGGCCAACCTCGAATTGCAGAGTGCTGTGCCGGATATCGAACTCTTTCTGCAACATCTTGGCCGTGCTGACGATGAAAGCATCACCCGGATGCCCGGCCGGCATGACCAGATGACAGGTCAACGCCGTCTCCGTGGTGCTCATCGGCCAGATATGCAGATCGTGAACGCTTTCAACGCCCGGCAACGCTACCAGCTTGCTCCTGACGCCATCCGTACTGATCCTGGCCGGCACGCCATGCAGCGCAAGCCGCATGGTATCCTTGAGAAGCCCCCACGTTCCCCAGACGATCACCCCGGCGACGACGAGGCTGACGACCGGATCCAACCAGTCCCATCCCGTTGCCAACATCGCGAAGCCCGCCAGAACGACGCCGAGCGACACCGCAGCATCCGCCGCCATATGCAGGTAAGCGCCGCGGATGTTGACGTCATGCTTGGTGCCCGAAACAAACAACCATGCGGTGAAGCCATTGATCAGAATGCCAATGCTGGCGACGATGATGATTGTCACGTCGTTGACCGGCGGCGCCGAGTTGCCGAGGCGCTGAACGGCCTCCAGTATGATCGCACCAACCGCAATCAGCAGCAGCACGGCATTGGCCAATGCCGCGAGAATGGTCGAAGATCCAAAGCCATAGGTATATCGCAACGTCGGACGGCGCTTCATGAGAAGCGTCGCGCCCCATGCGATCAGAAGCCCCAAAACGTCGCTCAAATTGTGCCCGGCGTCGGCGAGCAGCGCCATCGAGTTCGCATAAAAGCCAGCGCCCGCCTCGACTACGATAAACGCAACATTCAGCGCGGCGCCCAGCGCGAACGCAAATCCGAAGTCTTTGGGCGCATGGCTATGGCCATGAGCATGACTGTGGCCGTGCGCATCTGAGCCATGCTCATGATCGGCATGGTCATGATCGTCGTGATCATGCCCCTCGTGAGAGGCAGACTGAGACTTGCCGGTCTGATGTTCCGTCGTCACGCCAATTTACCTGCTGCACGCGCGCCAAATGACTTGCCGCGCAATAACTTAGAATGTGGAACCGCCCTGTCAAAGGCGCAACTCGCACTGCAGCTCTGCGCTGAAATACGGCAGCAGCGATCTAACGCTTGTCGAGCCCGCTGATCCGTTCCAGCAGGCGCGGACGCCGGACGGGCGGCGGCGTCGCCCCGAGCGCATCCTTCACCGGCTCTCCCGCCGGCAGCGGCGGCGGCCGATCGACATCCGGCGCACCCTTACCGTCGCTGGAAGCCTCATTGTCATTGCCGTTGAGTGCCCGCAAATAAGGCTGCGCGCGCGTCTCCCGCGCCGTATCCGCTCCGTTGCCGTTGCTTGGAGCGACGGCTTCATGATCCGCAGACCGGACGGGCCGCGGCGCGGCGATCCGTTCCGCCAGCGGCTTGCGCGGTGTGGCATTCGCCACATCGGCTTCCTTTTCGGCGGAGGGACGGGTCCCCATTCGGCGCAACTCGTCGTGAAAGTGCTGCGCCTGTCGCGACAGACGTTCCTGATCGGCCGCGATCTCGGCACGGAGAGCCGCAATCGTCTGCCGCTGATCGTCGACTTCGACCTGCAGCGCGCTAAGATCCGCCTTCTGCGCGATGCCCGGCGTGCCGGCCGCATTTTCCTCGAACGCCTTGAC
Organism: Hyphomicrobium sp. GJ21; assembly: GCF_001006785.1. Classification (NCBI taxonomy): domain Bacteria; kingdom Pseudomonadati; phylum Pseudomonadota; class Alphaproteobacteria; order Hyphomicrobiales; family Hyphomicrobiaceae; genus Hyphomicrobium; species Hyphomicrobium sp. GJ21. The sequence goes on from NZ_CDHO01000003.1 coordinate 228,033, forward strand.
GGCCGCCTTCAGCTTCGCGAGTTCCGTCGACTTGGCATCGCTCGCGGCCTGCAGGTCTGCGAGACGATCCTCCAGCGCCATGCGTTGCGCGTCTTCGTTGCCGACGTTCGCCTTGGCTGAGGCCAGATCGGATTCGGCTTTCGCAAGCGCAAGCGTCAGCTTCTTGATCTCGGCATTGCGATCGCGTTCGCCGGCGGCCGCTTGCGCCTTGCCGTTCGGCGATTGCAATCTCGTGATGAGCGCGGCTTGCTCACGATTTTGCGCGCGCAGCGATTCAAGCTCCGACTTGAGCGCCACGCTGCCGTCGGCCCGATCATCGGAACGGCTGCTACGGAAACGCGACGCGCGCGTGTCCAGCGTCGTGCGCAGCTTGACGAGTTCCTTTTCGCGTTGCGCGTTGATCTGCGCCGCTTCCTCGAGCGCCGTCGCCTGCTTGGCGCTGGTCGCGAGCAACTCACGGATTTCGCGGTCGCGCGTTGCGAGCAGCTTGCGCGTTTCGGTCAGCCGCAGCTCAACCTTCGGCAACCGGTCGAGGATCGCCTGCTCGAGGACGCGCCGTGCATTCTCATGCTCGTCTGCGCTCATCTTGTGGTCTGCGATCGTTTCCGTCAGCTCTTGGATCTTGGCATCCCGCCGATTGATTTCGACGCTTTGCCGGGCGGTCGAAAAACTCGCCTCCTCGACCTTCGTTTCGAGCCGGTGCACTTCCATCGCGAAGTCCGCCCGCATTCGATCCTTGTCGGCGCGGATTTCCTCCTCGGTGAGCGGTAGCGTGCGTTTCAGCGCTTCGGTCGTGAACCGTTCGATACGGCGGCGATAGGCCGGCAAAAGGACAACGACAAGCAGGGCCGCGATAAGGAATCCCAGCGTCACGAGCATCGCGGCGTAAAGCGTGATCAAGCAACACGTCCTGAACTGGTCGGCAGCGCGGCCCCCGCCGCGCGCGGAATTCCCATAGATCGAGAGAAACCCGCTTTTGCGGGTTTCTGCAACATCGAACACGCGTTTATGGACACGGCCATCAGAACGGGTTCCACGTTGGGTTTCGAGTATACTTCAAATAGCCGACGTTGGCACCGAGCCGCAGTCCGACGCCCGCCCGAATCGGCGCCAGTGTGACATGCCCTGACTTCTGCAGTTGCACACTCACACCACCGATCAGATACGCCGCGCCCTCGACGCCGCCGAACCGGTCGAAAATGTCTGACGGGTCACGAAGGTTGTACACAAGCGTCATGACTTTGGAGCCGTCGGCGCCGAAATCGTAGCCGACCGAAGGTCCCTGCCAGTAGACTTTGAAGTCGCCCGCGTCCTTGGTGTAGAGCGTGCCCTCGCCGTAAGCCAGACCGGCAACGAACGCACCACCGGCGTCCTGGCCGAGGATGTAGCCGTTCGGCCTGCCGGCTTTCTGGAATGTCCATTCGATTGCGGACGCCAGTCCGCCGCTGATTTTGCCGAAGAAATGATTGCCCGCGCGGACGATTTCGTCTTCCGAATAGGTGCCGCGAACGGGACCGCGATCCGCCGGAGGACCGGAGTTGGAATAGTCTTCGCGGCTCGCGCTTTCCTGGGGCGGACGATAGGGCTCGCCATACCCTTGTGAATCGCCGGAATCGCGCTCGCCATTGTACGCGCCATACCCGCCGCTTCTGGGAGCCTGCTGATCCGAGCCGCCATAACCGCGGTTCGCCGGTGCGGGCTGATAATAGCTGTCGCCACCTGCACCTGCCGGAGCCTGGTAGGAGTCGCCCGCTGGCGGCGGCGCCTGGCGATAGGTGTCGTAACCGCCCTGCCCCGAATAGCTTTCCAACGGCGGCCGATAGGCATCGTCCACCGCGCCGGCGGTCGACGCCGTCAAGGCCATACAGACAATGAGCGGCAAGCTCGCAAGCGCCGCAGCCGTGCGTGCCGGCGTTCTGAATGTTTTGGAGATCGTCTGTAAGACGCGGCTCATCATTAGGACCCCAGCTTTGTCGAACGCGCCTTGCACACCCTTCGAGAGGTTGACGGATTTCGCGCGCGACTACCCCCTCAGCGAAATCCGTAAGCAGATTCGCGGGATTCTGTTGCTAAAGTATGGCCGATTCGCGTTGCCTATGCGCCACGCGCATTTGGGCTGGCTTCGTCGCCGCTGCGCCACAGCGGCTGGCGGCCCCACGCAACGAAATGCGGATTGCGAAACCCCCGCGCAAAATGTCCGTAGGTCAACGGCTTGCCGTCGAGCGTCGTGACCGAGCCGCCCGCTGCTTCGAGGATCGCCTGCCCCGCCGCGGTATCCCATTCGCACGTCTCGCCGAAGCGCGCATAAAGATCGCCTTCGGCCGCCGCAATCAGGCAGAACTTCATCGCCGAGCCGAGCGGTCGCGCCTCGTGGACATTGAGTTCCGCGAGCAGATGCGCGCTGGCCCCGCCCGTCGACCGGCTATTGAATGCGACGAGCGCATTGCGATCCGGAGCACGCGTCTGGAGCTTTTTCCAGTTGAGCGCCGAGAATGCTTCGTCGCCCGCAAGAGGAAGCCGCGCTTCGTATGCACCGCCGTCCGACCGCGTGACGAACAGACGTTCGGACGGCGGCAGGAAGATCAGCCCGAACGCTGCCCGGCCGTCGTCCACGTACGCGACGTTGATCGAAAACTCCGGCTTGCCGCGAACGAAAAGACGCGTGCCGTCCAGCGCATCGATGAGAAAGAACCGTCGCGCGTAGCCATGGGTCGCGCCAGCCGCAATATCCTCTTCAGCAACGAGCTGAACACCCGGCGCGATCCCGGCTAATGCCGTCAGCAGCACGGCCTCGGCCTCGCGATCCGCAACCGTCACCGGCGACCGGTCCGCCTTTTGCTCGATCTCGACGCCCTTCCGGAAATGCGCCATCTCCACGCGCCCTGCCTCACGCACCGCCGGCAGCAACGCCGCGATCAACGCGTCAGGGTTGGTGAAATCGATCTCCGGATTCGCCTGCAATGAAACACCAATGGAATTCTGTCCGCGCCGCATGCGCGCCCGATGCGCCTTCGTACGAATTGAGACCGTGGCGCGTAAGACTCAGGCCTTCAATGAAAAACGGGTCTCAGAGAAGCCGCCGGTCACAGGGCTTGGCAACGGCGATGCGGCGCATGTATCAGAGCATACAACAATTTCGCAAGCGGCCGGATTGGCTCGCGTCGCGCTGTCGCGCTTGAGCGGTCTTACGCTTCGACGCCGGGCTTGCATCAAAAAGGGTCGATAATGAGCCAACGTGCACCTGTGCCGCCGACCGATCTCGAACTCGCAGCGCTGATCTCGAGCCGGATCTGTCACGACATCATCAATCCCGTCGGTGCCATTTTCAACGGCTTGGAAATCCTCGATGAAGACGATGACGCGCAAGCCAAAAGCTACGCCCTGAACGTCATCCGCAACGTCACGGAACAGGCGTCGGCGCGGCTTGAATTCGCCCGCTTCGCGTTCGGAGCCGCCGGCTCCGCGGGCGCCATGATCGACCTCACGACGGCTGAGAAAATCTCCCGCGGCTTCGTCAAGATCACGCAGGGAAAGCATAAGCTGATCTGGCGCGGCGCTCCCGGCTTTGTCGCCAAGGACAAGGTCAAGCTGCTGCTCAATCTCATCGCATCCTCGGTCACGGCGCTGCCGCGCGGTGGCGAGATCGACGTGGCGATCGCGGGCTCATTCGAGCAGCCGAGCTTTCTAATTCGATGCAAGGGCACCGGCGCGCGCCCGCCTCAGTATCTGACGGACTTCGTCGCGGGCAATCCGCTGGCGCTCGATGCCATGTCGATCCAGGCCTATTATACGTGGCGCATCGCGCCGACGGCCGGCATGCGGCTCGAGATCCTGAAGGACGGGGCCGACATCCTTCTCGTCGCCAAGCCCGAGTGATATCGCTGGACGTTCGGCGAAACGTTTCGCTGCCTGGAAAGCGCCTCAGAGCTTAACGAGACCTTAAGTGTTTGCGTAACAATCTATGTGTGGCTGTACGAGACATCCATCACATGCTGCACTGCTTCATCGTCGATGACTCCGACATTATCCGGAAGTTCACCAGGCTCATATTTGAGAACCTGGGTTTCCGCGTGAGCGAAGCTGACGGCCCCGTCGCCGCGTTCGAACGCCTGCGTACGGAGTCGCCAGATTACATTCTTGTCGACTGGCGCTTACCCGACACCAACAGCATCGAGTTCATCGCCAAGCTGCGCACGCTACCTCTCGATCAGCGGCCGTACATCATCTACCTCGTGACGGAAAACGAACCGCATGAGATCAAGCGCGCCCTGGCGGCAGGAGCCGACAGCTTCCTTCTGAAGCCGTTCAATCGCGAGATCATCGAGATGAAGCTCGCCGAGATTCGCGTGACGGCCTGAGACGCGCCGTGCCTTCCGCACGCAACGCTCTCCGACCGCAAACGCAATCCCCACAAAGAGAAATGGTGCTCGAGGACGTCCTCAAGCACCATCTGAAATATCTACGCAGCTTGTCGGCGGCTTACTGTGCGCCGTCCTGCGGTGCTTCCGGCGTTGGATAACCTGCGCCGCTGTCGAGCTTCACCGGAGGACCATCGCTCGCCTCAGGCCCTGCTTTTTCAACGTTGTGATGTGCCGGCTTCTTCGCCGCTTCATTCAGAGAGCCCGTCTCGACCGGCTTGGCCGAATGGCTTGCGTGCTCCGGCTTCGCGGCAGCTTCAACAGGAGCGGCCTCGGTCTCGGTCGATGCTGCCTCAGGCGTCGCTGCGGCGGCATTCGTGGAAGCCGCGGACGGCGCGCTCGTGTGCTGAGCATGCTCAATCGGCTTCTTGGGATCGGCGATCGTCTTCGCGGTCGCGGTCTTTTTCTTTTCCGCGCCAGACTCCGACTTATTGGCGACGCCCTTTTTCTTCGCTGCTGCAGACTCGCTGTCGTTGACTGCAGCCTTCTGCGGCGCGTCAGCTGCATCATCGGCAGCCGCCGTTTCGTCGGACTTCGGCAACTGCGATCCGCCCCAGCACACCGTAGCCTCGGCCGTGCACGTATGCTCGTCGAAGACGATGAAGTTCAGGAACAGCTCACACGAAACGCTTTTCTTGCCGGTGCGATAGTCCTTGACGCCCAGCTCCGACATCTTCGACGCGATCGTTTTGTCGAGCAGCGCCTTCGCGTCTTTCGTCGGGCCGTCCTTGCCGTAGTCGTTGACGGTGAATCCGTACCGCTTGCACGCAGCCGTTGCCGGCAGCGACACCGCGGCGATGAAAGCGGCCGCTGTTGCACCCGCTGCAACGAGGTTGAAGATAGCGCGCATACTGAAAAGCCCCCGTGATACCCACCCGATCCTGCCTGTCTTTATATTGACGGGACCGTGGCAGGACGAGGGCGACTTTTGCAACCTATGGAGTTCTCGACACTTTGTTGCACCTCGCCCACAGCTTTCCACGGCTCTCGATTGAGCAGAAGCAGTGAGCGGAAGTCGTCGCCGGACTTAGTGCATGTACGGCGATTGACCGCCGTTAAGGCCGATGCCGGAATCGAAAAAGAATCCCGAGTCGAACGGACCAGCAGGTGTCTGGCGGTAAAGGCGCGGATCGCGATAGCCCGAGCCGCCGGCCTTGCCGCGCGCGTCGGTGTTGATCGAGTCGCCGTAGCCGTACGAATAGCCGCCGCGCTGACGCCGAATTGTATATCCGTCGCCCTGACTCGAGTTCTGATAGCCCTTTTTCTGCGCGTTCGCTGGCGCCGCGACGCACACGAGCATTCCAACGAACAGCAAGGCTGAAACGAACTTGAACGTCATCGAAGAGACCTCTCTTTGGCGCCGCGGTTGCGTCCCCCACGACGCGCCCAGAATACCGGAATTGTCGTTGAACTCCCTCAAGAAATGGTTGCCGCCGCCAATTCCGGCAAGGCTGTATCTTATCCACCACGCCTCTGCCGGAAACACGCCCGCTTCGATGTCGAGTTGTACGGATTGTCACAGGATGTGTGATATGATTCCCACTGTTGGGGACTATTCAATGGCGGTGACTCAAATGCGAAATATCGCGGAGTCGCTGTCGCATCGTGGAGACGTCATATAATGGACATCGCGACCCTACTCATCCAATTGATCAGCGGCGCAGTTGGCGGCAACGTCGCCGGCGGTCTTCTTAAGAATTTGAGCCTTGGCACGCTGGGCAACTCGATCGCCGGCATCGTCGGCGGAGGCATCGGCGGCCAAATTCTCGAGCACGTATTTAATACGGCGGTCGCGGGCGGATCCTTGGACCCGATGGCCATCATCACCCAGGTTCTCGGCGGTGGTGTCGGCGGCGGCGTACTCCTCGCCATCATCGGCGCGATCCGCAACGCAATGGCAAAAACCTGATCGAATTTCTTCTGGTACGATTGAAGCCCGCTGGATCATTTCCAGCGGGCTTTTCTTTTGCCCTTCGCAAAGAAACGCGTCGCGTCAGCCGCAAGCCTTCTGGCGCGATACGCAATGCGGCAAGCTGACGGACGACGTATCGCAACGCGTCCGGACTGCGCCGTGTGCTTTCCATCCGTGTGCGTTGATCGAATTCTTCAAAGCAGCATTCGACATGAACTTGGCGAGATCGAGCGTCACCATCGTCGCCTGCCCACCAGCCAGCACGCACTTCGCCGATGCTTCCGTCGAAGCAACTGCGAGGCCAGCCGCAGCGATCATCCCCATTCGCACGAACGTCTTCATCTCAGTCTCCCCTGTTTCGCAATTCGCGACCGACGCCGCCGCGGTCAGACGAGCAGTCGCCATGACCGAGCGTTCGTTTCCGGCGCAAACGAACCCCTCCAGCAAGGCAAGATCCTGAGACTTGCCTTCGACCGACATTAGCGCTGGAATTTAAACGCAGGTGTTGCGAAGCAAGCTGAACACACAGCTTTCCGACGGCTGCGGCTCGACGGCCACGGTGGCCAGGCATCGCCGATTGCGCAATTGGCGTTTCGTGAAGAGATGGCGCTCAACACGTTCGTACGCAGACCTTGCGCAATATCAACGCAGATATGCGGCGCAGCATGGTATGCGGTGGCACGTGGCCACCGCTAAGACTGGTTCAACCGGCTTTTTGCAGGTCGACAGCCTTCGGTCCCTTGCCGCGTTTATCAGGTTCGGTCTCGAAAGAGATCCGCATACCTTCATTCAACTCACCAATGCCCGATCTTTCGACGGCGGTGACGTGAACGAACACATCATTGCCCCCGGTGTCGGGTTTGATAAATCCATAACCTTTTTGGGAATTGTAGAACTTAACGGTACCTGTTTGGCGCATGCGGCGTCTCCTGGCGCAATCCGGCACTCGGTTTCAGGCTCTTCCCTATGAGCCCTTGGCGATCACCGGGACGGACCTCGGAGCACAAAACCCAATCGCGCTCCCCGGCTCGTGCAGACGCGACCGGATTGTGGAACGCGGGAGTGGGCTGGCACGCCGATGCCCGCCTTAGCGTGCGGCAATTTATCTCGTGTTTGGTTCTTTTGTGCAAGGCGAAATGCTGCGGAGCAACGCAGATTACGACTATTGCACGACGTCTTTTATCGCAAACCCGGACCCTTCGCCTTCCGCCATGCAGTCCCGGAGCGCCGGTAAAACGGTCTCTAGCTCACCCCGGAGCAGGTACGGCGGATTGATGACCAACACCCCCGTCGCCGTCAGCCCAAGCCCCGGAAAAGGCGCGCACACCGCCAGTCTGACGTCCAGAAACTCCAGACCTGGGCGCGACGTCGCTTCCGCCACGAAGTGATCGGCCGCCTCGACGTCCTTGAGCGGATACCAGATCACGTACACGCCGTCCTGGAACCGGCTCATCGCCTCGCGCACGCCAACCACGAGATCGGCGAACTCGCTTTTCGCTTCGAACGGCGGGTCGATCAGAATGACCGCGCGGCGTTCCTTGGGCGGCAAGAGCGATTTCACCGCATGCCATGCATCGATGTTGAGAAAGGTCGTATTGCGCGACCGGCCGAATTCGCGCTTCAGACGTTCGAACTCGGACGCGTTGAGTTCGTTGGCGACGAGAACATCTTCGGGCCGCATGATCCGGCGAGCGATCAATGAGCTGCCCGGATAAACTTCGAGCTCTCCGCTCGCATTGTCGGCGCGCACCGCGTCGAGATAGGGTTGAAGGAGTTCAGCGACAGGCGGCGCAAACTCGGCATTGAAGACGCGGCCGATCCCGTCCTGCCATTCGCCCGTCTTGCCAGCTTCCACGCCTGCGAGATCGTAGCGCCCCGCGCCCGCATGCGTATCGATGACGCGAAACGGACGCGGCTTCTGCTTCATGTACGTCAGAACGCGGGCCAGCACGACGTGCTTCACCACATCGGCGAAATTCCCAGCGTGATAGCCGTGGCGATAATTCATTGTCGGCGACCGGAAACCTGCTCGGAAAACATCGCAATATGCGGCGCGGTTAGGCTTTCTGCTCCCACCGTCCGCTTGGCGATTGCTGCCAATACGCGACGGTGCAGCCTGCCGCTTTCGCGGCTGTCCATTGCCCACGCGCCGACGTCAACGCTTCCGGATCGTGTCCGTCGAAAACATACACGAACCGTTCGGCGCCTTCGAATTTGTCGGCTTCCGCCCCGTCGACGAAAAAACGAACGCCCGCGCCGTTGGGATTTTCGTGGCCGAGCGTCAGATAGACAGGCTGCAAATTCGCGTGCCCAATGCGCGCCGTTCCATGCGCCAGGAAGCTCTCGTCGTCGTACGTCCAGAGCGCGAGGTCGAGCGCATCGAGACGTTCTTCGCTTCCCGCCTGCACGACCGCGCGCCATCCGCGCGCCAACGTCTTTTCGAGAAGACTTGGCAGCACGCGTTCAAGCGTCTGATGTTCGAGATGATAAAAATAGACGTCCATCAGCGATCGCCCGGCTGGGACACGCACTGCTCGTTGAACTCTTGAAGTCCGTCGCGCATCACCTATCTAGCTCTATCCGGAGCGGCGCTTGGTTCTTGGAGCTGACGCCCGTGCGGGCGGTGAGTGCGGTGGCCTTCTTGCTTTTCGCCACTGTGCTCCCGCCCGCTGCGATTTCATCCCGTCTATTTTTTCTTGCGATATTTGGCAGGCACTTCGCCGGCATCAACCAGAGCCGTCACGCACGTGCGCGTCAGGCCTTTCCGGTTGCTCTCGAAGCAGCGGCGAAGCTCCGTGCTGTTGGGAGCGTACTGCGCGCAGAAATTCTGGTAATCGCCCGCGCAGGCGTTTCGGACCTTGGCCGAATACGCCATGGCAGGCACCGTGAGGAAAAAGGCAGCGCACGCCGCGGCGGCAGCGGCCAAAACAGTTTCAGATTTTATCATTCGTGGCCCCTGTAGGTTCCTTAGGCTATCGAGTTGGAAATTTACCCCGCTCCGACGCCCGATGCCAAGATATCTGGTTGAGACGTGTGCAAGCGCAGCAATACGAAACTTGATCCAGCTTTGCGTTATTTTTTGGCGTACGGATTTTCGCCTTTCCGCAAGCTGAAACGGATCGGCACGCCCGGCAGGTCAAAGGCTTCGCGCAGCGAGTTCGTGAGGTACTTGATATACGATTTTGGTAATGCGTCAGCGCGCTGGCAAAAAGCCACGAACGTCGGCGGGCGCGTCGACGGCTGCGTGACATAACGAATTTTGATGCGCCTTCCGGCGGCGGCAGGCGGCGCATGCCGGCTCAGCGCCTCTTCCAGCCAGCGATTGAGCTGCGGAGTTGAAACACGGCGGTTCCACGTCGCGTGCGTCTTGATGATCGCCGACATCAGTTGATCGAGCCCGCTTTCCGAGCGTGCCGAAATCGCAACGACAGCGACGTTCGGAACTTGCGCGAGACTCTCCGCAACGGTCTTTTTCAGTTCACGGAGCGCCTTCTGCTTCTCCGGAATGAGATCCCATTTATTGATGGCAACGACGAGCGCGCGCCCCTCTTCCGTGACGCGATGGCCGATGGTGAGATCCTGATGCTCGAACGGGCGTTCCGCATCGATCAGCAGCACGACGACTTCCGCGAAACGGATGGATCGAACCGCGTCGCTTGCCGCGAGCTTTTCCGCCGTCTCGGTGATCTTCGCCTTGCGCCTCAAGCCCGCCGTATCGAACAGCAGGATCGATTGCCCTTTGTAGCTGAGTTCGCTCGCGACGCTGTCGCGCGTCAGGCCGGGCTCCGGCCCCGTGATCATCCGGTCTTCGCCGAGCAGTGCATTGACCAGCGTCGACTTGCCCGCATTCGGACGGCCGACGATGGCAACGCGGATCGGCCGTGCCGGCGCAGGCGGCGGCGTCTTGGCGTCGCCCGCCTCGGCGGAATCGTCGTCGTCCCGGCCCTTCTTGCCCGTTTTCGGAATTTTCAAACCCAGGGCCGCGAAGATGTCGGTTGCGAGGTCGCCGATGCCCTCGCCGTGCTCGGCCGAAATCGCGATCGGAGCACCGAGCCCGAGCGAAAAAGCGTCGAGAACGCCGTCGGTCCCCTGACGCCCCTCGGCCTTGTTCGCGACCAGGACGACCGGCTTTCCCGACTGCCGGGCGATCCGTGCAAAGGATGTATCGGCGGCAGTAACGCCCGCGCGCGCGTCGATCACGAACAGCACGAGGTCGGCGGCTTCGATCGCCTGTTCCGTCTGCTTGCGCATGCGATCGGCAATCGAACCCTGGCGCGCTTCTTCGAGCCCCGCCGTATCGATCAGACGAAGGTTGACGCCGAATAACTCGGTCACGCCATCGCGCCGGTCGCGCGTCAGACCTGGCAGATCGGAGACAAGCGCTGCCCGCGTTCCGGTCAGGCGGTTGAACAGCGTCGATTTACCGACATTGGGGCGGCCGACTATGGCGACCACGGGGAGATGAGCTTCAAACGTCAAGGAATGGCCGTCGTGTGATTAACCAAAATGCGGGATGCGTTCGCACGCATCCGGCGGCGACCGTCCGCAGGTCTCTAGCGCAATTCCTAGTTGAGGGCGATCAGTTTCGCCGCGTCGGTTAGCACGAACATGCGGTTCTGCGCCACGATCGGCGGAATATACGACGCTTCCCCGATGCTGACCTGGCTGTCGACCTTGCCCGCGGCGCCGTCGACGCTCACGACCTGACCTGCGCTCGAGACCAGCCACAGCTTGTTGCCGGCAAGGACCGGCCCAGCCCAGGACTTGGCATCCGGCAGCTTCACCGTCCATTTCGTCTTGCCTGTCGAACGCGCCAGCGCCAGCAAGCGCCCGGAGGTGTCGACGACGAAGACCGTGTCACCGGCGACGCAAGGCGGCTGCGAACTCGGGATCGTTGCCGACCAGAGGCGATCGCCGTTCTTGGCCTGCGCTGCGATCATGCGGCCGGCATGGCCGACTGCAAAAACAACGCCATTGTCGATCGCCGGACGCGCCGCATCGCTCATCGAGGCGATCTGCGACGTCTGACGGGTGCGCGAAAGGTTTTCCGTCCACACCGCCGAACCGTCCGACGTCTTGTAGGCGATGATGTCGCCCGACGGATACGGCACGACGACGATGTCGCCGTCGACCGCCGGACTGGTCGAGTTCATCAGACTGGCCGTTTGCGGCAAGCCGCGCGCCGTCCAGACTTCAGCGCCGTCAATGCCGCTCAGGCAATAGAAGCGTCCGTCGATCGTAATGACATAGAGACGATCGCCGACAGCCGTCGGAGCGGCACGCACGGGCACGTCGAGGTTCTTGGTCCAGATCGTCTTTCCGGATTGCGGATCGACGGCGGCAACGGTGCCGTAGCCGTTGGCGACGTAGAGACGACCGTTTTCGGCGGCGAGCCCGCCGCCATATCCGCCAAGTCCGACCGTGCCTTCCGGCTTGGTCGAAACAGAAAAGACCTTGCTGCCGGTGAGCGAGAATGCCGACAGATTAGCGGCCGCGTCGAGCGCGTAGATGCGCCCGTCATAAACGATGGGACTGACCGTCACGCGCCCGGTCTTGGACGATCCTTCGCCGACGCTTGCACTCCATGCCTGGCGCACAGCGCCCGCGAGCGCGAGGTTGCCGGTGACATTGTTCGGCTCGCCGCCCGGCTGCGACCACGCATCGTTCGATCGCATCGGCGGGATGACGATCGGCTTGTCGGCGTCAGCCAGGTTGTCGGAAAGGCTTTCGGTCGTCTCGATGACCGGAATGCGCCGCCCGGGAAGGGCCTGCTGCTTAGTCTTGAACGGATTGAGCTCGGACATTTTCGGCAGGCTCGGACCACCGCCCGCGCATCCGCCGAGCAAAGTCCCTGCGACCACAGCCGCAAGAAGCGGCAATACGCGACCGCGCTTGTCGTTCCCCCCCTTGCTCAAGCCCTGCTCTCCTCTCCCGTCACGCCGCCGTCACTTCTTAGTTTCAGCCGCCGCATCGGCTTTCGGACTTGCGTCCGCATCAGCCGGTTTCCCCGCGTCGGCCGTGCTGCCCGTCGAAGCCTTCGCCGCACCGGCGTCCGACGCCTTCGTGCTGCCGCCGACCTCGGCCGCTGCAATGCCCGTCATCAATATCTTCACGCGTTCTTGCAGCGCTTCCGGAACATTGGGATCGATCAGCAGCGGTTCCAGATACTTGCGCGCCTCGTCAAATTTCCCGGCTTTGTAGGCGGCGACGCCGAGCAACTCGCGGGCGCTCTTGCTGAACGGCGCATCGTCGCCTGCGATTGGTGTCAAACGATTCTGTATCTCAGCATAGTCCGCATCCGGCATCCGAAGCGATGCGGCTTGCAGTTGTGCAAAGCTTTTCAACAGATTATCGGCACCAGACTCCTTCGCGAGCGCATCATACGCCGCGATCGCGTCGGCGGTCTTGCCGTCTTTGAGCAAAGCAGCAGCGAGTTGCAGCCGCGCGAGCGAGCCGTATCCGGCCGGCCCCTCATCCGCGATCTTCTTGAAAGCTGCCTCGGCCTCTTCTTTTTTCTTGTTGTCGCTGAGCGTTTCGGCGGCGGAATAGTCCGCGCCGGCGGCTTGTTCAGCTGCGAGGCGGCGGCTCTCGAAGAATTTGTAGCCCATAACCGCCAGCGGGATAAGAACCACTACGGCGACGATCAACCCGCTATAGCGCTGCCAGAGCTTCGCCATCCGCTCGCGGCGAATCTCCTCCTCGACTTCGCGCAGCAGACTGTCTTGTTGATCGGCCATCGTATGTCCCTAAGCTCCGCCAATTCCTGATCGTCTGTGATGCGGGAGGCCCGGCGGCCAATCCCACGATGGGGGCATAGATAGCGAAGCAGCCGCCCGGAGCAACCCCCGCACCCCATTCATTCGGGGACGTTGGCAGCAAAATCCGATACGGCCTCCGAGCTAAGTGCTCGGAGTCTTCGGCTTTTTCGTGGCCCGTTGCTGAGCGGGGGCAGCAGGCCCATCTTCGCCCTTGACCGAATAAGTGTGCTCCGGCGCCGGGAACGTCCGTGCCCGGACTTCGGCAGCATAAGCACCGATGGCGCTGTCGATCGCCCCGCCTATCGCCCCGAATAGCTTCACGAATTTCGGAACGTTCGGCGACAGCCCGAGCATATCCTCCATCACCAGAATCTGTCCGTCGCAGCCGGGCGACGCGCCGATCCCGATCGTCGGAATGGGAATGGCCTGGGTGATCCGCTCCGCGAGCGGCGCGGCCATGGCTTCCAGCACCACCGCGAACGCACCGGCTTCCGCCACCAGCCGCGCATCTTCCTCGATCGCCGCCCATTGATCGACGCTCTGCCCCTGCGTTTTGAATCCGCCGAGCACGTTGACCGATTGCGGCGTCAGCCCGATGTGCGCCATTACGGGGATGCCGCGATCGACGAGATAGCGGACCGTTTCCGCCATGCGCCGCCCGCCTTCGAGCTTGACCGCACCGCAGTCCGTTTCTTTCATCACCCGAGCCGCATTGCGGAACGCGACGGGCGGGCTCTCCTCGTAGGTGCCGAACGGCATATCGATCACGACGAGCGAACGCTTCGAACCTCTGACCACCGCGCGACCGTGCATGATCATCAGATCGAGCGGCACCGGCACGGTCGATTCATAGCCGTGCATCACCATGCCGAGGCTGTCGCCAACCAGCAGGAAATCGCAATGGTTGTCGGCAATTGCGGCCGTGTGCGCGTGATAGGACGTCAATGCTACGATGGGGTCGCCGCCTTTACGGGCGGTGATATCGGGCGCCATCATCCGGCGATGCTTGAAGTGGATCGACATTGGCCTCCGGTCGTCGCGGCGATCGATGGACGCCGAGCGAGCAGCTCATATTAGCGCAAACGCCTGACCGAAAGAAGTTTTCGGAATGCGAGGCCCCGTGCTCAGAGCCAGCCCTGAGCGAAGTCCAGCAAAATCGCGAATTAACCACAGGCTATGCACAGCCAGCGGCGTTTGCGCGGTAAATCGTGGAGTTCATGCAACAGATTAGAGCCTACCTTCGCACGTTGCTGCGACATTCGTTGCCGCTCCTGATCGCGGTCCTATAACGAATTCATGGGTGCTGACGACGGACGTTTTCTTTTGTCTCGTGTCAGCGACGGGTTCGGTTCGGCGTCAGGTGGGGTTGCGTGCGTCGCTTGGGCAAACAGTTGTGTCGGGGAAAGTGCCACGCCGTAGCGGCTATTGGCGTCGCTCTGACCATTGTCGCCGCTCCCGTCGCAATCGCCAAACCGAGAACGCCGAAAACCCAGGAAACGGCCGCCGCGCCGCGCTCGGATTCCCCTCTGATCATCGTTGCTTCGCTACGAAACCAGCGGCTGCGCGTATTCGATGTTGACGGTGAGATCACATCGTCGCGCATATCGAGCGGCAGGCCGGGATTTGCGACTCCGACTGGCGTCTTCTCCATTCTCGAGAAGAAGGTTCAGCACCACAGCAACATCTACGCTGGCGCCGAAATGCCGTACATGGAGCGGCTGACGTGGTCTGGAATTGCGCTGCATGCCGGCGTCGTTCCCGGCTATCGCGCCTCGCACGGCTGCGTTCGCCTGCCTCACAGCTTCGCGCGCACGCTTTACAGCATGACCAAACTCGGCGGCCGTGTCGTGATCACCGCAACGGATGCTGAACCTGTCGCTTTCAGCAGTCCGAAACTCTTCAAACCGCTGCCGCTCGACGACAAGACGGCGATGAAGCTCGGATCGTCCGGTCATCCGCGCGTCGCCATCAATGACAAGCCCGACGAAACGACGACCGATGCGCTGCCCGATTTTCCGCTTCTGATTGGAATTTCGCCTGCGCTCGCACGCGCCGTCGCCGACATGCCGCGCGATCCGCAGCGCCGTCCGGCGACACGCGTCGAAGCCGATCAGTTGATGCAGGAGCGCGTCACGCGCCTGCAGGCCGCGTTAAAATCAGCGGACGCGGCGCAAACGGCAGCGCTCGCTAAAATCGACGAGTCTGCCAAGGAATTCGCGCAAGCTGAGCGTCAACTGCAAGACGCGCAGCGCTCCGGCGAGCCGCTGAGAGCCGCCGTCAAGAACGCCGAATTGCGCCAGCAGGACGCCATTCGCGCATTCTCGGCATTCATGTCCTCCGGTACTGGATCGTCTCTGACGCCCGATGCAATGCTCGATCGCGAAGCCGACCTCGAAAATGCGGTGCTTCAGGCAACGCGCGATGCCGACGACGCGCGCACCAATGCAGCAAAGACCGAATGGAGTTTTGCTGAGGTTCAGGCTCGCTACTCCGCGGCCAAGGCCGCGCGCGACAACGTCTCGATCGCGCTACGCAACGCGCAGACCGATCTTATCTCCGCCAAGCGCGAGCTGGCGGATGCAAACAATGACGTCCGCCTGCGCTCGAAATCGATTTCGGTGTTCGTCAGCCTGCGCGCGCAACGCCTCTATGTGCGCCAGGGCACCGAGCCGGTCCTCGAGGCGCCGATATCCGTCGCGCCCCTTCCCGGCTCCGTCGGCACACATGTCTTCACGGCAATGCGCTATGGCGAAGACCCCAATACGTTCGACTGGCGGTTGGTCAGCGCTCAGGTTCCCTCCGCCGGTAAGACGTTCCTCGACGACGTGCGCAAGAGACGGGGCGATGCCGCGGCTCCCACGGGCAATCTGAGCGTGCGCATGGCGACCGCCGCGCTGTCGGCGTTCACAATTCCCGACGACATCATGTCGATGATCTCAGAGCGGGCGCGCCCAGGCGCCTCGTTGATCGTGTCCGACCGTGAGCTGCCCGACCATGAAAACGGCAGCGGCACGGAATTCGTCGTGCTGACGAAGTGACAAAACGGCCTCATCGGCTCGGGTTTTCCAAGTTTAACCGACGGCTGTCACGCGTCCGTTCGTTGACAGCGGACAGCGCAGGCATATACCCGCCCGCGGCACTCGAACGTGGATGAGGCTTGGTGGATCGGCGCGCAACCAGAACATGGACCACGTGGACGGCGATTGCCTGTTCAGTCGTGCTGTCGGCACTGTTGCTCTACAAAATGACCAACCGCGTCGAACCGTGGACGTTCGTCGTCGATGTCCCGCAGGCGCCGGTACGTGGCGACCTGCAAATCCACGCCGAGACCATTACCCCGCCCGACGAAAAGGATTTCGTCCACGGCCCGTCGCTGATCCAGACGCCCGCTGGCCTGCTCGCATTCTGGTATCGCGCCGTCTACGAAGGCGCCGCCAATGCCGAAATCGTCTCCGCGCGTTTCGATGGCACGCGCTGGTCGCCGACTGCTGTCGTCAAGGATAGCAGCGCCGTGACGCGTGACATCGGCCTGACAGTCAAGTCGCTCGCCAATCCCGTCGCGTTCCGCCGCTCCGCCAACGAGATCTGGCTGTTCTTCGCCGCCTCGCGCCTGAGCGGCTGGGCGACGTGCGAGATCATTCTGGTTCGCAGCACCGACAACGGCCAGACATGGGAACCGGCGCAGCGGCTTTACGCGTCGCCGTTCCTCAACATGTCGCATCTGACGAAGTCACTACCGATCCGCCTCTCCGGCGACCGCATCGCGCTGCCCGCCTATCACGAGATGAACCGCAAATATCCGATCATGCTTGTTCTCGACGGCAACGGACGCGTCATCGACAAGGTGCGCATGGGCAATGGCGGAACCGTCGGTTATCAGCCCGCCATCGTTCCTACGAGTCCGACGACCGCCATCGCCTTCGTGCGCAGGCTGAACAGCTTCAGGCCGCAGAGCATCCTGCTCACCCGCACCACCGATGCCGGACGCACGTGGACGCCGGTCGCGCCGATCGATCTTCCTAATCCCGGCGGCCCCATCGCCGCGATACGCTATGACGAGACGCGCATTCTGCTCGCGTTCAACGACGATCCGAAAGACGAGTCGAACGTCAAGCTCGCGTTCTCAAATCTCGACGGAACCAGCTTTCGCAGGATCGGCACGCTTGTGCAGATCAACGATCAGGTCAAAGGCGACGCCACCGCGTATCCGTTCCTGCTCGAGTCGGAGCCGGGTCAGTTCGATGTCGTCTTCTCGCGTCCTCCGCCACAACACGTGATCGATCACGTGCGCGTCTCCAGCGCCTGGATCGAACAGAACCTCGAACGATCGGCCGAACAGAAATGATGTCCGCTGTCGACTACCTTCTCGATCGATCGAGCGCCGCGCTGCTGGTTTTCGTAGCGGCTGCCGCGTTGAGCCACGTCGTGCGCCTCAGTCCGGCAAGGCGAATTGCAATCGGCCTCATCGCCATCGCGGCGGCCGTGCTGATCCCGATCTCGACGCGCTCAGCATTCGACTGGATCGTGTCCGCCCTCGAGCGGCCTTCGTCGCCGGGCCTGTTGCTTCTCGCACTCTTCGCGATCAGCGCCGTGACCGGGCAGCGCTTCGACCGCGGCAGCGAATTTCGCTTCGGGACCGCGATGCTCGTTCTTGTGGGTGTATTGCTCTACCCAGGCGCGGTCGGTTTCCTGAATTACGATCCGTACGCACTTGGCTACAGCGGCTACGTGCTGCCGCTCGCGCTCGTCTTGCTCCTCGCCTACGCCCTTTTCCGCCGCTACTTCTTCATTGTCGCTGCGCTGAACGTCGGCATCATCGGATTTCTGCTTGAAGCCGGCCGTAGTCTCAACCTCTGGGACTACGTCATCGATCCGCTGGCGTGGCTGCTCGCGATCGGCGCCTGGATCACGATCGCCATAGCGGCCGTGATCCGGAAGGCGAAACCCGCAAGTTCCGTTGTTGCCTGATCGTAGCGATCAGCCGAGCGCTGGAATCGGCGCCACGCCGATCAGCCACTGATGCCCGCCGTAGAGCAACGCCGCATAGAGCGCGACACCGACGACAACGACGATGACGTCGTTGATCGCGCTGGATGGCGTCGCGTTGCCGAGCGGCCCCTGCGCACCGCGCTTCTTTACCGAGATGCGGTCATAGACAGCGAACGCGAGGAAGGACCCGAACAGCAGCAGCGCGCCAAGATCCCCATTCGCGATCAGATGCGCGAACGCCCATGTCTTGATCGCAATCAGCATCGGATGCCGAACCGCGGTGCGGATGCGCGATGGGATAACCGACGCAACGAGCAGGATCATCGCCGGCAGCATCAACGCGACCGCGATGTGCCGCGTCCAGGTCGGCGGGTCCCAAAGGATCGGATTCTTTCCGGGATGAAGCTGCAGCTTGTGGTAGCCAAGCACGATGACGACCAACCCGACGAGCGACAGCAGCGAGAAGATGGCCTTGTAGGGCACCTCGCCGATCCGCTCCTTGAGGCCGTCGCGCAGCTCGGGCGACGTAGGCACCAGATGCACGCCAAGAAACAGAATGAGACCGACGACGAGAACCATCATGACAGGCGTATCCTTTAGGTTGGCCGGGCGGTAAGCCCCGCATAATTGGGGGCGTCAAAGGCGGTTCTCAAGGCAGATAGCCTTTATTGAGATCATGCGCGTGCCGATTGACCACAGTGCCATGCGCATTTCTGTGGATCGCCGTCCAAGCGAGATGGGTGCCGCCTTCCTCCGAGGAATTGGAGCGAAGCTCGACGGCGACCTGATCGCGCGCCTTGCCCTCGATCGGCGCGGCCAGCGGAAAATAAAGCTGCTCCCAATGCGTGCGCGGTGCCGCGGGCGCCGTCGAAAGCGAAATGCCCGGAGCAAGCTCTGCCGTCCACCAGACAGCAAAACCGTAGACCGTTGCTGGCGACGTGAGACGCCACTCGGCCTGCCCTTTTCGTTTCGCACGCGTCTCGCGCGTGAGATCGACCGAATCCCAAAGGGCAGCGCTCACCCCGCCATCGAGAAGCTCCGCAGGCTTCAGCAGACGGACATAAGCGTTGTTCAGCGTCATCGCCTGCGCGGGCGCTAGATCGAGACCGTGGCCGACGCGCTGCCACGCGCGAAGCTCATGGTCGATCCGTGGCGCGATCACCGGCGCAACGTACTGCGAGATGCGCGAAGGAATGATCGTGCCGCCGGGCTTCAGAAATCTTTGCCGCGCATCGGCCAGCGTCGCGATGATGTTTTCTTCCAGCGCGTAGTTGCCGAGCGTTTCCGAGACGATGACGTCAACCGCAAGCTTGTCGTCGAACTCTGTCGAGTGGCACGGAATGAGATGGCAGCGCTTGGCCTTGTTCGCCTTGAGAACCTGGGCGGCGACGCCCGCAACCTCGGCAGTCTCGAACAGGAAGACGTCTTTCGCGCCGAGCTTCGACGCCATCAGCCCGAGCAGCCCGGTCCCCGCGCCGATGTCGGCGACGACCGTCTTGCCGGGCTCAATGACCGACTTCAGCGCACGGAAAAACGCTTCGTTCCGGGCCGTGTCTGCAATCAGCGTGCGGTGATATTCGATGCGCATGGCGTCAAAGCTTCAGCTGCGGTCCGCGGATCTGATAAAGCATCAGCCCCGTCGCAACTGCGAGATTGAGCGAGTCGAGCTTTCCGGCCATCGGAATTTTGACGAGCTTCGTGCACGAAGCCGCCGCCTCGCTGGAGAGACCCGGACCTTCCCCGCCCATGACGATCAGTTGCGGTTCGCGGTAGAGCGACCGGAAATCCTCTCGCGCCGTGAGATGCGTGCCGATGACATCGCCAGCCCAGGCCCGTTGCAGCGAAATAAATGCCGACCGCTCCATCTTTACGATCGGCACGGCAAAAATCGAACCCATCGTGGCGCGGACGGCGTCGAGCGAATAAGGATCGCATGTCGTCCCGACGAGAATGACTCCCGCGCAGCCGGTCGCGTCTGCCGTCCTGACGATGGTGCCGAGATTGCCGGGGTCGCGAATTTCTTCGAGCGCCACCCACGTTTCCTCGGCGTTGACCGTCGGCGCCGCGGGCGGTTCTGCGAACCGTTGCCGGAACACACCGAGCACCGTTTGCGGATTGTCTTTCGATGCGAGCTTGCCGAGCACGGCTTCGGAAACTTCGAGGACCTCCGCGCCGGCGTTCAGCGCGTGTGTGACAAGTCCCCGCGTAATCCCGCTTTCCGCCGTGCCGGACTGATAGACTAGCGTTTCCGGCACGAAGCCGTTGTCGCGCGCCGTGATCAGCAGCGACGCGCCTTCGGCAACGAACAGCCCGGTTTCCTTGCGCACCTTACGCATCTCGAGCGCGCGGATCGCCTTCACACGATCGTTCGTCAGGCTGGTGATGATCTTCGGCGCGTTCATGACTGACCGTTCCAGCGCACGAACAGCGACGTCGGGACGAGCGGCCCGCTCTGCGAGCGAATGGCGAGTTCGCCGGTATCAAACGCGCCGCCTTTGCCATTGAGTGCGTCGCGCAGCAACTGATCGAAGGCCAGCGCCGAGGCACGGATCGCGTAGACCGTCAGCACCATTGCGGCGTCCTTCGGAGCCAGCAGCTTCGCAACGTCGCCAAGTAGGTCGGGCAGGTTCTTGAACAAATCCCAGACTTCGCCTTCAGGCCCGCGCCCGAACTTCGGCGGATCGACGAGAATGACGTGATAAGTCTTCCCACGGCGAACATCGCGCGCGACGAACTTCGCGGCATCGTCGAGCAGCCAGCGGACTTTGGCCTGATCGAGCTTCGACGCGGACTGGTTTTCCTTGCCCCAGTGAATAGCTTTCTTCGACGCATCGACGTGCGTCACCTCGGCCCCCGCCTTCGCGGCGATCAGGGAGGCGGCTCCCGTGTACCCGAATAGATTGAGAACGCGCGGCGTCTCGCCTTTGACGGCCGCGATCCGCTCCAGCATCCATTGCCAATGCGGATATTGCTCCGGAAACAGTCCGAGATGCCAGAGCCCCGCGAGCTTGCAGAGCATCGTGACCCCATCGATTTTGACGGGCCACGCGTCGGGCACCGGCTTGTCCACGCGCCACTTGCCTTTTTCATCGTCCTCGCCGGAGGCCGAAAAAACCGCATGCGCCTTCGACCATTCCGATTTGGGAAGCTTCGCCCGCCAGAGCGCCTGCGGCTCGGGCCGGTCGACGATGATCGACCCGAAGCGCTCCAGCTTTCGCCCCGCGCCGCAATCGAGAAGCGCATAATCGCGAAACCCGTCGGATGAGATGAGTTGCAGACGGTCGGGCGGAGGCATCGGCGGCGGGAGATCCAGAAACGTTCGAGTCCTCGCGGCTTTAGCACGATTGCCGCCGATTGACAGGCCAGAGCCTCCGGCACGGACGGAATGCCCACGTAACCGATGCGCAACACCTTGAAAAAAAGACAAATCGCGCCAACATGCGTCCGCAAACACCGGCTACTAGCCAGTTAAAGTGCGCGTCATTGCAGATGGGGGAAACTCATGCGCATTCATCGTCTTATCGCAGGCGCGGCATTCGCAGCGGCGATGACGTTCGCCGGCGCGTCCTATGCGTTCGAGATGACGTCGGTCGGCGGCACAAATTCTGATGGCTCGGCGAATTTCAAGGCGCCTGACGAACAAGACATCGACAAGGCGGTTGGCGGCTTCCAGTTCGGCGTTTCGGCGAATGACGGCCGTAGCGCCAGCGCGGACACGTCGGACGAAGGCCGCCCGCCGTGGGAACTGAAGCCGACCCCGCCGATGCGCAGCTTCTATTCCTCGCCCGGCGACCGGTCGATGTTCCGGTAATCACGCAGACAACGGTTAATGCCGGTACCGGCCTGCGGCGACGCCCCGGCTTGTCATGGCCCCGGCTTGTCATGGCATTGAAAGCGGCGCACTCGAACGCCGTCCGCAGGCATGCTAGAACGCCGCGCGCATCAGAAGGTTGTCCCCCCCATGCCCCTCCTCCGCCTCGATCTCTACAAAGGCCGCACCGACGCCGAGAAGAAGACGCTTCTCGATGCCGTTCATCGCGCCATGCTGGCAGCATTCCAAGTGCCGGAGCGTGACCGCTATCAGGTGGTGCACGAGCACGACGCATCGACGCTGATCGCCGAGGACACCGGCCTCGACATTCCGCGGACCGACAAGTTTGTGCTGATCCAGGTCACGACGCGCCCGCGCACGCGCGAGCAGAAAGAGCAGTTCTATCGCCTGATCGTGGAAGAGCTGCAGAAAAGCAGCGGCATCGCGCCGTCCGACGTGATGATGAACTTCGTGACGTGCAACGACGAGGATTGGTCGTTCGGCCTCGGCCGCGCCCAGTTCCTGACGGGCGAGCTCTAGGACGCTTCCGGAAAAGCGGGAAAGAAAACACCTAAAGCCGCTCCGCACTTCGACGAAAAGCGGAATGGCTTTAGGTTCAGCCGAAAGCTTGCGCTGCGCCCGCTGCCTAGTCGAGATCGTCGACGACGATCGCTTCCCCGCCACCCTTGAGCCGCTGCGACAGCGCCGCTTCGATAAACGGATCGATATCGCCGTCCAGCACTTCGGACGGATTGGTCGATTGCGCGCCCGTCCGGAGATCCTTTACGAGCTGATACGGCTGCAGCACGTACGAACGGATCTGGTGACCCCAGCCGATGTCCGTCTTGGCGGCCTGCTCGGCATTGGCCTTGGCCTCGCGCTTCTTCAGTTCCATCTCATAAAGACGCGCCTTGAGGCGTCTGAACGCGATGTCCTTGTTCTGATGCTGCGAGCGCTGCTCCTGCGCGAAAATCACGATGCCAGACGGCTTATGCACGAGCCGAACAGCCGATTCCGTTCTGTTGACGTGCTGACCGCCGGCGCCCGACGAGCGCGCGAATGAAATGTCGACGTCGGCCGGGTTGATATCGACTTCGATCGTATCGTCGATCACCGGATAGACGGTGACAGAAGCAAAGCTCGTGTGCCGGCGCGCGTTGCTGTCAAACGGCGAGATGCGAACGAGCCGATGCACGCCCGCTTCCGTCTTCAGCCAGCCGAACGCATTATCTCCGTCGATCTCGAACGTCGCGGATTTGATGCCCGCTTCTTCGCCCGGACTTTCGTCGATCAGCTTCACCTTGTAGCCGCGACGTTCGCCCCAGCGCGCGTACATGCGCGCCAGCATCGAGGCCCAATCCTGGCTCTCGGTACCGCCCGCTCCCGCGTGCACTTCGACATACGTGCTCATCCCGTCCGCTTCGCCCGACAGCATGGCTTCGACGGAGCGGCGGTGCGCTTCGAGATCGACGCGCTTCAACGCAGCCTCGCCCTCGCTGACGCTCGCTTCGTCGCTCTCGGCTTCCCCAAGCTCGATCAGCGTCAGCGCGTCGTCGTAGTCACGTTGCAGACGCTTGAAATCTTCGACCGAGCGCTCGAGCGTCTGGCGCTGGCGCATGACTTTCTGCGCGTTCTTCGCATCCGACCAGAGGTTCGGGTCTTCGGCCTTCGCGTTGAGCGAAGCTAGACGATCTTCGGCAGTCTCCCAGTCAAAGAGACCTCCTCAGGAGGGCGATCGCCTCCTTGATGTCGTCGGACAATTTTTGCGCTTCTGCGCGCATCGGGCGGCCTCCGGAAACCGGCGAGCAGCCGGCATGAAACAATCAAGATCGTGGGCGGAAGGTAATAGGAAGATCATGCGCCGCTGTAAACGCACTGCTTCCTGCACGCGGCAATGCGTCGTTACCAGAAACCGTTTGGCGCAAGACCGCCGTCCTGCCGCGCGCTCGGTTGCGGTTGCGGCGGCGGAGGTGGTGGCGGCGGAGCCTGATACGGGCTCGCGCCAGCGGCAGCCGACGCATCGGCCGTCGCATTCGCAAAACCTATCATTGAATAGCCGTCGTCGGGCTCTTCATCCGGCTTGAAGGCTTCGAGGATCGTCTTGCTATCCTCGGCCGACGCCCTGAGCCCGGTTTTCAGATCGACGCGGACAAATTTGATTCCCGGCGGCACGCGGAACGGCGCCGGAGGCGTATCGACCATCGCGTTCTTGACGAACTCGCCAAAGATCGGCGCCGCGATCAGACCGCCGGTGTTGCCCTTGCCCATCGGCTTCGGCGTATCGTAGCCAACGTAGACGCCGACCACGAGCGTCGGCGTGTAGCCGATGAACCAGGCGTCCTTTTCCTCGTTCGTCGTACCGGTCTTGCCGGCGATCGGCCGGTCGAGAGATTTCAGAACCTGTCCCGTGCCGCGCTGCACGACGCCTTCGAGGATGGACGTTATCTGATAGGCCGTATGCGGGTCGATGACCTGCGGCCGATCATCGATCAGCTCGGGCTCCGCCTGATTGGCCCAGCGATCAGCCGTGCAGCCCATGCACTGGCGCTCGTCGTGCCGCCAGATGGTACGGCCGTAGCGATCCTGAATGCGGTCGATGAGCGTCGACTTCACTTCCTTGCCGCCGTTCGCCAGCATGCAGTAGCCGGTCGCCATCCTGAGCAGCGTCGTCTCACCTGCGCCAAGCGACATCGAAAGCACCGGCAGCATGTCGTCATAGATGCCGAAGCGCTTGGCGTAATCGATGATCAGCGGCATGCCGAGATCTTGCGCCAGCCGCACCGTCATCTGGTTGCGCGAGTGCTCGACGCCGAACCTCAGCGTCTCGGGACCTGTGGCGTCCTTATCGTCGTAGTTCTCAGGCCTCCAGATGTCCTGACCCGGGCCCTGATCGATTTCGATAGGCGCGTCGAGAATGATCGAAGATGGCTTGTAGCCGTTGTCGATGGCTGCCGCGTAGACGAACGGCTTGAACGACGAGCCCGGCTGCCGCTTCGCCTGAATGACGCGATCGAACTGGCTGAGGTCATAAGAGAAACCGCCAGCCACCGCGAGCACGCGGCCGGTATACGGGTCCATCGCAACGAGACCGCCGCCGACTTCAGGGATCTGCATCAGCGACCACGCGCCCTGAATGTTGGCCGGATCTTTCGGAGCGACGTAGACGACGTCGCCGGGCTTCAGGATATCGCCCGTCGACTTCGCATCGATCTTTTTCCCGCCCTTCTGGTAGGCGGCCCATTTCATGTCCTCGAGCGTGACCTCGACCGCCTCGCGATCCTTGACGAGCGTCGAGTCCTGCTGCCGCGCCGGCTTGAACCCGATGACCGCTTTCGTTTTCTGGGTTTCCAGAACGACGCCGAGCCGCCACGGCTGGATATCGGCCGGGCTGCGGATCGCGCCGAGCGCCTCGCCCCAGTCACCGGAAATATCGATCTTCGAAACCGGCCCGCGCCAGCCGCGTTTGCGATCGAATTTCACGAGGCCGTCGATCAGCGCGCTTTTCGCAAGCTGCTGCAGATGCGGATCGAGCGTGGTGCGGACCGAAAGCCCGCCGCCATAGAGTTTGTCTTCGCCATAACGCGCAAGCAGCGTCCGGCGCACTTCCTCGGCAAAGAACTCCGCCGTCGAAATATGCGCGCCGACGGGCCGGAGATTGACGGTGAGTGGTTTCAGTTTCGCAGCCGCAGCCTCTTCCGCGGAGACATAACCGTTCTCGGCCATCTCGCCGATGATCCAGTTTCGCCGCTCGGTCGCGCGGGCTTTCTGGCGGAACGGGTGATAGTTGTTCGGACCTTTGGGAAGCGCCGCAAGGTAGGCCGCTTCCTCGACGTTCAGGTCTTTCAGCTCTTTGTTGAAGTAGGTCAGCGCCGCCGCGCCGACGCCGTAGGAGTTCATCCCGAGATAGATCTCGTTGAGGTAAAGCTCGAGGATCTTGTCCTTCGAATAGGCGCTCTCGATGCGCACAGCCAGAATGGCTTCTTTGATCTTGCGCTCGATCGACCGCTCGTTGGTCAGCAGGAAGTTTTTGGCAACCTGCTGCGTGATCGTGGACGCGCCCTGGGCACGCTTGTTCGAACCGTGCATCTTGGATTCGACCGCCGCGTAAACGGCGCGAAGGACGCCCTGAAAATCGATGCCGCCATGATCGTAGAAGCGGCGGTCTTCCGCCGACAGAAACGCGCCGATGACGCGCTTCGGAATGGTATTGATCGGGACGAAGATGCGCCGCTCGCGTGCGAACTCGGCAATCAGAGATCCGTCATGCGCATGAATGCGCGTCATGACCGGTGGCTCGTATTTCGACAGGCTCTCGTAGTCGGGCAGATCGCGCGACGCCTGCCACACCATGAATCCAGCGCCCGCCGACGCGGCGAGGAACAGCAGAACGAACGTTGCGAAGCTGAAGCCGAGAAAACTCAGCAGCAGGCTTTTGCGCCGCTTCTTCCTTCTTCTATTGCCCCCTTGGGGCGGCAGCGTTGGCGCGCGCATCAAATCGCAGATTCCGTCAGTCGATCGCTGGCTTACGTTTTCTGATGTGTGTCAGCGCTGGTTTATTTCTGCGGCGCAGCAAAAACAACCCGTCGCAATCGCACATTAGCGGTGAATGTGGCAGCACGTCGTCAGCCGCTTTGTCGTTAAGGCTGTGCCGCCGTGCGCTTGCTGAAATAGCTTTGGACCGCCGACGCAATCGCTTCCGCCACCTTCGATTGCCAGTCGCCGGTCATCATTTCTTGCTCTTGCATAGTGTTGCTCATGTAACCAAGCTCGACAAGAACGGATGGCGCATGGGGCTGCTTCAAAACCTTGAAGGCGGCCGATTTTCTGGGAATGCGTGACATTGTGATCGCCTGCCCGAGCTTTTTCGACAGCACATTGGAAAAATCGGCAGAAAAATTCGAGGTTTCGCGCTTCAGAAGGTCGATCAGGATATTTTTGACCTCTTCCCCGCCCTCGTTGTTGACGGACCCGATACCGGCGATCAGGTCGGACGCGTTTTCCTTATCGGCCATGATCCGCGCCTGCTCGTCGGACGCTTTGTCCGAGAGAGTATAAACGGTCGCGCCGCGCACTGAATCCGCGATGCTTTTCTCTTCGATTGAATCGGCGTGCAGGGAGATGAAAAGGTCGGCATCGGTTTCTGCGGAAAACTTGAGCCGGCGCTCGAGCGAAACGAAAACATCGTCGGTTCGCGTCATCTTGACCTCGTAGCGACGGGTCTTGGCCAATGCCGCCTTGAGTTGCAGAGCGACCGCGAGAACGACCGATTTCTCCGCGACATTGTTGGCCCCGAGCGCACCCGGATCGATGCCCCCGTGGCCCGGATCGATAACGATGACCGGCTTCGCATGGTCCCTGCGCTGGCGCTCTGCTGTTTCCGGCAAACCCTTATCGGGCACGAGTTCCCCGGGCGTCGCCGCCGCGAGCGACGCGCCCGTTCCCCCGCCAAAAGCAGCGGCATCCATCGGAACCAGAACCACGGCGAGCTTCAGCGCTTTACTTCCCGGAATGCGCGTCATCCCGGCAGATACGATCCCGACCGGCCCCGTGGTGTCGAGCACCACCCGCGCCTTGTTCTGCGCGAAAAGGCCATAGCGGAAAGCCGAGACGACGCCGCGCCCCTGTTTGCCCGCCGCCGCATCGAGACGGAACGCCATCTCCGGCAGGTCCAGGACGACGCGATACGGGTTCGCCAGCGTATAGACCTGCGCCGTCAGATCCTTGCTGATCGTCAGTTCGAACGTCGTCGACTTGCCGTCGTCCAGCAGTCTGACGGCCGTGGCCTCGACAGCGCGGCCCGGCCGCGCCTGCCCCGGTCCTGCGCCCAAAAAGAGCGCCATCCCCAGCGCCACGGCCGCGAAAAACCGAGCGTTCCAGAGACGTTCTGAAAACCCCCTCATTCCACGCTTACCCCCGATGCCCCAACGCCGCCCTAGACCCCCCGATCGTTAAGGCTTTGTTTTCAGAGACAATATAGATCTTAGCCCAGAAATGAGGGCCTGTCTCGGCTTCGGCTTTATAGCACTTGCCAGCCCGAGATCGACCTCGTAGACTTTCACTATATTCGATGGCGCTGCAGACCCCCGTCTGCGGGATAGATCAGTAAGCGCCCGCGTGATTTGGTCGGCCTGCTGCAGAACGAAATTTCTGCGTTCACAGGTAACCAACCGCGCACGGATCGCACGCTTTGAGCGGATGCACGGGTATCGGCGTCGCTCGAAAAAATGCGCTTTGGCGTCAAGCCCTTAGGGCAGTGTCCTTATGGCAGCGTCAAGGATGGATGACTTGGAGCCGGTCGCCCCCTGCCGGTTAGTTATGTACATCACCTGTAACCGGGCGGCCATTCTATCAACGTGACGCCATAAGCGTCGCAAAACCTATTCCCCGGCTGACGTTCCGCTATTTGGCGCGGAGCCGGGCACTACGCGACGGGCCATGACGCCAACTCGTAGCATTCACAACCGCAGCGGCAGGACGATCGTCCGAACCGTTCGCGCGATTGAAACGGTGAGCCGCACGCGCGCCGCCGCACGGGGAATGCTGCGCCAATCGCCCTGGCCTTTTCACACTTCCGCACATTCTGCCAACAAAATGCGCCGCCGCACGAACCTCGCAATGATCGCCGCTACTGGCGATCCCGCATGCGAGCCGCTCAGGCGCGCCAAGGAATTCAATCAATGTCAAATACAAAAATGCTTATTGATGCCACGCATCCCGAGGAGACTCGGGTCGTGGTCCAACGCAACGGCCGGGTAGAGGAGTTCGATTTCGAAAGCGCTGCCCGCAAGCTTCTGCGCGGCAACATCTACCTCGCGAAAGTGACACGCGTTGAGCCGTCGCTGCAGGCGGCCTTCGTGGATTACGGCGGCAATCGCCACGGCTTTCTCGCATTCAACGAAGTCCATCCCGACTATTATCAGATCCCGGTCGCCGATCGTCAGGCTTTGCTTGATGAGGAAGCCGCCGCGGAAGCCGAACTCGAGGCCGCTGCCGACCGTCGCGCCGAAGCGCTGGCGCGCCGCAATGTGCGGTCTCACTCAGACTCCGATACCGGCCCGGAATCGCCCGGCGATGATTTCGGCGACATTGCCCCTGCCGACACGTCGCTTGAGGTGTCCCATATCGTCGACGTCGAGGAAGACGAGCACATCGAGGAGATCGGTGGCGACGAAGAAAGCGAGACGTCCGTAAAGGTCGTCGCGTCGGCCGTTCGCCGCTCGGTCGAAGACATTCGCGTCGAGCCTGCACCTGAAGAGACCGCCGAATTCAGCGCGCCGGAAGAAAACGAAACCGCTGCCTCCGACCAGGGCGAAGAACCGGCGACTGCCGCGAGCGAAGTCGCCCAAGACGACGAAGCCGCGCCTTCGGTCTTCGCGAACGAGGAACAGCCGGAGCACGAGTTCTCCGACCAGCCGTCGGTCGAGGACGATTACGCCGGACATCAGGACGCTCTGAACGACAACGGTTCGGTCGAGCACGAACATCATGACGAAGGCTCGCAGCCGGAATTCCGCGAGGGACCGCGCTCCCGCCAGCGTCGCCGCCCGCGCAGCTACAAGATCCAGGAAGTCATCAAGCGTCGCCAGATCATCCTGGTGCAGGTCGTCAAGGAAGAACGCGGCAATAAGGGCGCGGCTCTCACGACGTATCTGTCGCTCGCCGGCCGCTACACCGTTCTGATGCCGAACACCGCCCGCGGTGGTGGCATCTCGCGCAAGATCACCAATCCGCAGGATCGCCGCCGTCTGAAATCCATCGCCCAGGAACTCGAGGTTCCGGAGGGCATGGGCCTCATCATCCGCACGGCGGGCGCCGCGCGTACGAAGCAGGAGATCAAGCGCGATTTCGAATATCTGCTGCGTCTCTGGGAAAGCGTTCGCGACCTGACGCTGCAGTCGACCGCGCCGAGCCTCGTCTATGAGGAAGGCGACCTGATCAAGCGTTCGATCCGCGATCTTTATAACAAGGACGTCGAGGAAATCGTCGTCGCGGGCGACGCCGGGCATCAGGAAGCTGCCGACTTCATGAAGATGCTGATGCCGAGCCACGCGAAGAACGTCGTGGCTTATCGCGAGCCGACGCCGCTGTTCACACGCTACGGCGTCGAGCGCCAGCTCAATGCGATGTTCCAGCCGCAAGTGACCTTGCGCTCGGGTGGCTACATCGTCATCAACCAGACGGAAGCTCTCGTCGCGATCGACGTCAACTCCGGAAAATCCACGCGCGAATTCTCGATCGAGGAAACCGCGCTTGCGACGAACCTCGAAGCCGCCGACGAAATCGCCCGGCAGTTGAAGCTTCGCGACCTCGCTGGCCTCATCGTCATCGACTTCATCGACATGGAGGAGAAGCGCAACAATCGCGCGGTGGAACGCCGCCTGAAAGACGCGCTTCGCTTCGATCGCGCGCGCATCCAGCTCGGCCGCATTTCGCATTTCGGCCTGATGGAAATGTCGCGCCAGCGTCTCAGAACCGGCGTGCTCGAAGGTTCGACCTCGCAATGCGCGCATTGCCAGGGCACCGGCATCATCCGCTCGACCGAAAGCATCGCGCTCGCAGTTCTGCGCGGCATCGAGGATACGATCACGGCCGGCGCCAATGGTCCGCTCGTCGCGACCACAACGCCTGCGGTTGCGCTCTACATCCTGAACAGCAAGCGCGCCTACATCGCCGACATGGAAGTGCGTCACGGCTACTCCGTGACGGTGCTCGGCAGCGACCGCGTGCAGGGTGCCAACTTCACCGTCGAACGCAGCGCCGCATCGGCTCTTCCGGTACGCCGGACCGAACGCGCTGCCGTCAACATGGACTGGGGCTTCGACGCTGAGGGCGACGCGCCCTCCTACGCACCGTCGGACATCGATTCCGCGAACGAAGCCGGAGACGCTGACGAAGACGTCATCGATCGCGAAATGCGCAACGGCGGCCGCGATGGTGAAGAAAACGGCCAGCGTCGCAGCCGCCGCCGCAGACGCCGCGGCAGAGGCGGTCGCGACCGTGGCGACGATCGTGGCGAGAACTACTCGTTGGAGCAGCGTGAGGACGATTCCGATCGCGATCAGCCCGCGACGGACGACACGCATTCCGACTTCGATGAGCAGGCGGCTGATATCGAAGGTCTCGGCGACCAGCCTTCCGTCGATGATGGTGCGCACGCCGAAGCGTCGAACGGACAGGGCTCCGAAGAAAAACCCAACAAGCGCCGCAGACGCGGACGCCGTGGCGGCCGCCGCGGTCGTGAACGCGGACGCGATGCAGCGTCTGACGCAACTGCATCCGACACCGAGCAGCCGGATCTCGATGACGAAGGCTCCGACGATGCTGTCGAAGTCGTTGAAGTTGTCGAAGCTGCGGAGCAAAACGAGCCTGACGAGACCGGCGCACCGGATCGCGTCAAAGCACCCGCTTCCGGCCGGCGTCCGCGCCGGGTTTGGGACGTGCCGTCCGCCGCCAATGGCGCCGACGACGCTGCACCTGAACCTGCAGAGGTCGACCAATCGCCAGAACCTGCACCCATCGTCCTCGCGCCTGAGCCTGCCCCTCAGCCGATCGCGGCCGAAGTAGAAGTCGTGTCGGAACCGGCCGCAGCCCCGGCTGCCCCGGCTCGCCGTCGGCATGAAATCGGGTCAAGCGAACCGCGCATCGAACGCGTCGTCGTCGGTCCCGGCGAAAAAGCCGCCGAGGGAGATTCGGCCGCCGCAGCGGTTCCGCAGCGCAAAGGCTGGTGGCAGCGGAAATTCAGCAGCGAGTAAAATTACGCGCGTCGGAAACAGAAAAAGGTCGCCGTACGAATATGTGCGGCGGCCTTTTACGTACCTGGCGGCGGATGCGTCCGGTATAGCGCCATCCTCGCGCCCTATTATGATGTCTGATCATATCGGCCTAGGCCGCGAGTTTGACCGGGCCGGGCTTGCTGAATATCTGTAGCGTCACGGTGTCTCGAGACACACATCGAGGTTGAGGCACGGCGATATGCGCGCGACGAGCAACTCAATTTTCAATGCCCCATTCGCGTGCCGATTCGTGCTGGCGCTTTGCGTGCTCGCGACCGGAATTGCGATAAGCGCGCCGCGTGCCCGCGCTCAAGGACTACCGTTGATCCGCGACGCCGAGATCGAAGCGCTGCTCCAGGACTATGCGAAGCCGATTTTTCAGGCGGCCGGATTCGGCGGCGGCCGCGTCACCGTCCGGATTGTGAACAACGACGCCTTCAACGCATTCGTTCTCGATGGTGCGAACGTCTTCGTTCACACCGGCACGCTGATGCAGGCGAAAACACCGAACGAAGTCATCGGAGTCATTGCGCACGAAAGCGGCCACATCGCCGGCGGGCACATGGCGGCGCTCCGCGCGCGCATCGCCAAAGACCAGACGCGCATGCTGCTGACGCAGGTTCTCGGACTCGGCGCGATGGTCGCGGGCGGGGTGACCGGCGGCAGCACCGGACGCGAGACCATGCAAGGCGGTCAGGCGATTCTGCAGGGCGGCGGCAACATCATCATGAAGGGTCTTCTTGCCGAGCGCCGGTCGCAGGAATCGGCGGCAGATCAGGCTGGCCTGAAATATCTCACCGCGACCAAACAATCCGGACGCGGCATGCTCGACACCTTCGAGCGCTTCAAGCAGCAGGAATATCTTTCGTCCGATATGCAGGACCCGTTCGTCCGGTCCCATCCGCTCTCTGTCGACCGCTTGGCGCGACTGAATCAACTCGTCACCGCCAGTCCGTATGTGGACCAGAAAGATCCTCCCTCGCTGCAGCTTCGCCATGACCTGATGCGCGCCAAGCTTTCGGGTTATCTCGAAACGCCGGTCGCCGTATTCAATCGCTACCCCGAAAGCGACAAATCGTTGCCGGCGCGATACGCCCGCGCCATCGCAACATTCTTCCGCGGCGGCCCCGGTGCGCTCGAAAGTTCGACCAAGCAGATCGACGGCTTGATCGCGGAAAACCCGAACTACCCGTATTTCTACGAGCTGAAGGCCGACGTGCTTATGCGCGCCGGCAAGAAATCCAGCGCCGTGCCGCTCTTGCAGCAAGCCTTGAAACTGGCGCCTTCGAGCCCATTGATAGAGGTCGAACTCGCCAACGCTTTGCAAGACAGCAACGATGGCGGCAGTTCCAAGCAATCGATCGAGCTTTTGCGCCGGTCGCTGATCACCGATCAGAACGGAAGGGCCTACCGCCTGCTCGCCAACGCCTACTATAAACTCGGCAAAGGCCCTGAAGCCGACGCGATGACGGCTCAGGCGTACTTTTACGAAGGCGACGTCAAACAGGCGCAAATCTTTGCGAAACGAGCGCAGCCCCGCCTGCGCGCCGGATCGCCCGAATGGTTGAAGAACGACGACATCATCAACTACAAGCCTGAGACATGAGCCGTCCCAGCCCAATGAGCGAGACCATATTCATGACCGTAAAGAACTTCGTCCGAAACATCGCCGGTTCGGCATCGACGGGGCACAAGGCCGCCGTTGTGATGTCCGTGATCGCTGCGGCGCTGGCGCTGCCCTACGCGGCAGGCCATCTCGACAGGATCGTCGCGCCTCGCGCGCACGCTGAAACGGTCGCCCCGACCGCCGGCGGTTCGGCTTTCTCTGACGAACAGAAGAAAGCGCTCGGCGAGATCATCAAGGATTATCTGGTCAAGAATCCCGAGATCATGATCGACGTGCAGACCGCACTCGATGAAAAGATGCAGAAGGACCAGGACGCCAAGCTCAAGTCCTTCATGGCTGAGAATGCGAAATCGATCTTCCGCAGCCCCGGCAGCTCCGTCGCCGGCGACGTCAACGGCGACATCACCGTCGTCGAGTTCTTCGACTACAACTGCGGCTACTGCAAACGTGGCCTCCCGGAAGTCCAGAAGCTGATCCAGGACGACAAGAAGGTTCGCTTCGTCTTCAAGGAACTGCCGATCCTGTCGAAGGGCTCGGAAGAAGCCGCGCGCGTCGCGCTCGCGATGAAGCGTCAGGGCAAATACTGGGAATTCCATCAGGCGATGCTGGCCGCGAAGGGCCATGCCGACGAAGCTTCCGCCCTCAAGATCGCAGCGTCGCTCGGCGCCGACGTCGCCAAGGTCAAAGCCGACATGGCGAGCGACGAGGTCAAAAACGAACTGCGCGACGACGTGCTTCTCGCCAAGAAAATGGGCATCAACGGCACCCCGCACTTTCTGGTCGGCGACAAGTCGATCCCGGGCGCTCCGGACGACTTGCATGACCAGCTTGAAGCCCTCGTCACCGGCTTCCGCAAGGAAGGCTGCCCGATCTGCTGATCGGCCGCCGCCGGAGCCTAAAGCCAGGCCCGGGACGCAAATTTGTTAATCTTTCGGGCCCCGGACGTACGGGGCCCGAGGCATGCTTTGCGCTCGCGGGGAAAACTGGTAGACCCTTGGCTCCGCAAATGGCTTGGGCACCGCCCGGCGCTTGAGCAATCCCTAAATCATGACCACTCGTATCTACGTCCTGAACGGCCCCAACCTCAATTTGCTCGGCGTCCGCGAGCCGGCGATCTACGGCAGCGAAACGCTCGACGATCTCCGCGCACGCACCGGGAAGGCCGCCGCCGCGCACGGACTTGAGATCGATTTTCGCCAGTCGAATATCGAAGGCGAGCTTGTGAATTGGGTGCAGGAGGCGCGCGGCAAGGCCAAAGGCATCATTATCAATGCCGGAGCCTATACGCACACCTCGGTCGCCATTCTCGACGCCCTCCAGGCGGCCGAGTTGCCGGTGATCGAAGTTCACCTTTCGAATATCTTTCGCCGCGACCAGTTTCGTCAGCACTCTTACGTTTCCCTTGCGGCAACGGGCGTCATCTGCGGCCTGGGCGGCAAGGGTTACGAACTTGCGATTGAAGCCATGGCGAACATATTGGCGACCCGCAAGGCGTGACGATCGCGTATAGACCTAGGCTATAAGTCGGACGCAAACGGATAAACCTCGAGGACAGAGGACTGATGACCGCAAAAGACCAAGGCCCCAAGAGCGCGAGCGCCGAAAGTCAGTTGATCCGTGAGCTTGCCGAGCTCTTGAACGATACTGGCCTCACCGAGATCGAGATCGAGAAGAGCGGCCTCAAGATCCGCGTCGCGAAGAAAATCTCGATCAACGCTGTCCCAGCCGCTTACGCCGCGCCGGCTCCAGCAGCGGCGCCCGCAGCCGCTGCTGCCGAAGCCTCGAAGCCGACGACTGCGCCGGGCGATCTCTCGAAGCACCCCGGCGCCGTCAAGTCGCCGATGGTCGGCACCGCTTACCGTTCGCCCGAACCCGGCGCGCCGATGTTCTGCGAAGTCGGCAGCAAGGTGAACCAGGGCGACACGCTTCTCATCATTGAAGCGATGAAAACGATGAACCAGATCCCCGCGCCGCGCTCCGGCACCGTCAAGGCGATCCTCGTCGAAAACGCACAGCCCGTCGAATACGGCGAACCCCTGATCATCATTGAATGAAGCGCTGCACGTGCACGGCACGGGCAAGGACGCTGGAGAACCAATGTTCGATAAAGTCTTGATCGCAAACCGAGGGGAAATCGCCTTACGCATTCAGCGCGCGTGCCGTGAACTCGGCATAGCGACCGTCGCGGTTCATTCCACCGCCGACGCCGATGCGATGCACGTCCGCCTTGCTGATGAAAGCGTCTGCATCGGCCCGCCGCCCGCTCGCGATAGCTACCTGAACATTCCGGCGCTCGTCACCGCCTGCGAGATCACCGGCGCCGACGCCGTGCATCCGGGCTACGGCTTCCTGTCGGAAAACGCGCGCTTCGCGGAAATCCTCGAAGAACACAAGATTACGTTCATCGGCCCGACGTCCGAACACATCCGGATCATGGGCGACAAGATCGAAGCCAAGGAAACGGCCAAGCGACTCGGCATTCCGGTCGTTCCAGGCTCCAATGGCGCGGTGACCAGCGAAACCGAAGCGATGAAAGTCGCCAAGGACATGGGTTTCCCTGTCCTGATCAAGGCGGCAGCCGGCGGCGGCGGGCGCGGCATGAAGGTCGCGACATCAGCCGCCGATCTAGGCACGGCGCTCGCAACCGCACGCGCTGAAGCCAAGGCTGCGTTCAACGACGACGCCGTCTACATCGAAAAGTATCTCCAGAAGCCGCGCCACATCGAGATTCAGGTTTTCGGCGACGGCAAGGGCAACGCCGTCCACCTCGGCGAACGCGATTGCTCTCTGCAGCGCCGCCATCAGAAGGTGCTCGAGGAAAGCCCGTCGCCCGCCCTCAACGCAGCTCAGCGCCAGAAAATCGGCAACACCGTCGCCGACGCGATGCGCAAGCTCAAGTATCGCGGCGCCGGTACGGTCGAATTCCTGTTCGAGGACGGCGAGTTCTATTTCATCGAGATGAACACGCGCCTTCAGGTCGAGCATCCGGTGACCGAGATGGTGACGGGCGCCGATCTCGTGCTCGAGCAGATCCGCGTCGCTGCTGGCCTGCCGCTGAGCTTCACGCAGGACGACATCGAACTCAAAGGCCATGCCATCGAATGCCGGATCTGCGCCGAAAATCCCCGCGATTTTCGCCCCTCTCCCGGCCAGATCACTTACTGGCATCCGCCCGGCGGCCTCGGCGTCCGGGTCGACAGCGGCGTTTATCAGGGCTATCGCATCCCCCCCTACTACGACAGCCTCATCGGCAAGCTCATCATCTACGGCAAAACGCGAAACGATTGCCTGATGCGCTTGCGGCGCGCATTATCCGAATTCGTGATCGATGGCATTGAAACGACAATCCCGTTGTTCCAGGATCTCGTCAGAGACCCCGACATCGCCGATGGCGTCTACGATATTCATTGGCTCGAAAAACATTTGGGGATGAAGTAGAGTTGCCTCTGCGCGACTTGTTCCGCGCGCGCTTGAGAGTTCGCTTGGCAAGTACCGGCATGGCGTCGCGTGACGATCCAATGTTCGAGATTACGCCGCAGGTCCTCCTGAAGGCCTATAGCTGTGGCATTTTCCCGATGGCCGAGAGTGCGGACGACCCCGCGCTCTACTGGATCGAGCCGCAGCAGCGCGGTGTCCTGCCGCTCGATAACTTCCACGCTCCCCGCCGGCTTTTGCGCACCGTCCGCACGACGCCGCTGCAAGTGAAAGTCGACAACGACTACGAACGCGTCATCGACGGATGCGCCGCGCCACGCGCCGGACGCATGTCGACCTGGATCAACTCCCGCATCCGTGGGCTCTATCGCGAGCTGTTCGACCTCGGCGCTTGTCATACGGTCGAAGTCTGGCATGGCGACCAGATCGTCGGCGGACTTTACGGCGTGGCGCTCAAAAGCGCGTTCTTCGGCGAAAGCATGTTTTCGACCGAGCGCGATGCGTCCAAGATCGCGCTGGTCCACCTGACCGCGCGGTTGATCAAGGGCGGCTTCACGCTCCTCGACACGCAGTTCGTGACCGAGCATCTCCGTCAGTTCGGCACCATCGAGCTGGACCGCGGCCTGTTCCAGGCGCAGCTCGAGCGCGCTCTTGAAAAAGACGCCGACTTCTTCGCATTGCCTCGCGATGCGACCGGCGCCGATGTTGCCGCGGTTATCTCCAAGGAACACTAGAACAAGCCCTAGCCGACGATCGCTCCCGGCGCGCGCGAGGATTGCTTGCCCGTCGCGACATCGATGAACGTCCGTTCGGCGCGTGTGAAATAGCGCTCCTTGTGACGGAGCGCGAAGAACTTGCGCGCCGGAAGAGGGACATCGAGGGCAACGAGTGTTTTTGCTTTGAGCGGCGCGGCAACGACAAGACGCGAAAGGATTGTGATACCGCTGCCAGCGACGACCGCACCTCGAACGGCCTCGTTCGAGGGAAGCTCAAGCGCGATATCGAGGGCTTTAGGATCGATGCCGAGTTTTGCGACATCCGCTTCCAGAATGGCACGCGTTCCCGAGCCCGCTTCGCGCACGACCCAGCGCGCCTGCGCGATCTGAGAGAGCGCGCACGACGGCTGTTTCGCCAACGGATTATTCGGAGCCACGACCAGAACCATGTCGTCGTCGGCAACCGGCGTCACCGACAGCACCGGATTGTCGATCTCACCTTCAATAAATCCGAGATCGGCTACGCCGACTTCGACATCGGCAGCGACCGTTTGCGTATTGCCGATCTTCAGCGCTATCGAAATACCGGGAAAGAGCGACTGATAGCGATGGATGATCTCCGGCAGCCAGTAGTTCCCGGCGGTCTGACTGGCGCCGATCCTCAGCGATCCGCGCTCCAGCCCCGCGAGATCGGCGAGCACTTTCTCCGCCGCAGCGGCACGCGCCAGCACCGACTTCGCCTCGACGAGAAATAGCTTTCCGGCCTGGGTCAATACGATGCGACGGCCGATGCGGTCGAAAAGCTTGGTCGCATAGCGAGCTTCAAGCGCCGACACCGCGGCGCTTGTTGCAGATTGCGTCAGGTTCAGCTCCTTTGCCGCCTGGGTGACGTGCTCGCGCTCGGCAACGGCGACGAAGATGCGAAGCTGCTCGAGCGTCATGCAGTATCTCTCGGACGGTTCAGCCCATCGTTTTGATAAGGCTCAAGCTGAATGTTGCCACGAAAAGAAAGGCAGCAAACCCTAAAATCAAGGGGCGTATGCCTTTTGCCCTGAGCTTGGCGACATCCGTTTCCAGCCCCATCGCCGCAAGCGCCATCGACATCAGAAACGTCGTCACGAGAACAATCTCTGCCTTCGCCGCAGCTGGGATGGTGACGACGCTATTGAGCCCGACGAGCGCGGTGAAACCCAGCACGAACCAGGGCATCGGAGCTTTTGCGGACGAGCACGCGCGATCACTAGACTTCATGTTCCGCGCGGCGAGAATGCCGAGCACGATGACCACCGGCGCCAGCATGGCAACGCGCGTGAGCTTGGCAATAGCCGCCGCATCGCCCGCCTGCTGGCCGTCCTGATAGGCCGCTGCCATCACCTGCGCGATCTCATGGATCGAGGCGCCCGCCCACAATCCATAAGCATGAGCATCGAGATGCAGAAGTCCCGGCAGCAACGGGTAAACGAACATCGCGATCGACCCGAATACCGTGACGCACGCCACGGCATACGCGACATCCTCGTCATGTGCTTCGGTGACGGTGTTGGTCGCGATCACCGCCGACGCCCCGCAAATCGACGTGCCGGCCGCAATCAGCTGCGAAAGCTTGCGATCGACGCCGATCATACGTCCGAGCCAGGTCGTGAATACGAATGTACAGACCAGCGTCGCGACGAGAACCAACATGCCAGATGCGCCGACCTCCACGACTTGTGAGGCCGTCAATTGCAGACCGAGCAGAATGATCGCGAAGCGCAACACGCGGCGCACGCAGAACGTGACGCCGGCTTTGGCGATCCTCGGTGTGCCGATCGAATTATGAAGGACGATCCCGAGCAGGATCGACAGGATCATCGGGCTGAAGATCGCTACGCCCGGAAGGTCTCGAAGACCAAACGACAGCGCCGCGATAACTGCCGTCAGCAAAAGCCCGGGCCAGTTTTCAACCAGGTCCCAGCTGCCGCCAGACGGTCGAACGACGCTAGTTTGTGCCGCGATCCGAGGGTTGGTATCCATCTTGAAGCGCCCTTCCAATGAAGCGCCTCCAAGATGACGGAATCAGACTAATCGATCCAATTCATAATACGTATTATATTGTTCGATTTTATCGAATGATCGCCATTACAGAGAACTAAGCTGCACGGTCGGGAAACCGGCCCTTGCGCTTCTGGGCGCGAACGTCGACGGCGATGACCCCAGCCTCGATTACCGTTGCATGATCTGCAAAGCCGCATCGAGCAACTTCGCCGTCACGTCATCGTTGCGCGATCGTGCGCCTTCGATACCGGACCGCGCTCTTTGGATGAAATCGATCCTCTCGCTATCGGTCGCGGCGTCCACCTCAGCGAACCCGCCCACCGACATTTTCATCGTCATCGACACGAACGGTGTGCTCTCGTCGAGCGTCATATTCCCGCTGCGGATTTGATCGTTGACCCAATCGCGCATCTCTTGGCGGGTCATGCTCCCGAAGTCCGTTTGCTGAACGCGATCCCTCTGCTTGCCGTCATCCGCTTGAACCGAGGCCATTGCGGCTGAGAACGGCGAAGCCAAACGATCCCCAGCCCGATCCTCGAGGCGCCGGCTTGCGTACACGTTGGTAATTCCTGGGAGGTCCACTTTCATCGAAATCGCTTCTCCGGACGGCACGCGTCCATCATGCGACATAGTTCTGGCGCGTGGCTGGCGCTTGCAACGCGTTGCGGAAGTCCGCGCCACATCGCACTCAGCAACCAAAACATCGCTCAGGATTGAATCGAGGGCCCGGGCAGCCGCCGTGTTACTCCCACTCGATGGTGCCGGGGGGCTTGGACGTCACGTCGTAGACGACGCGATTGACGCCGCGAACCTCGTTGATGATGCGCGTCGCGACGCGGCCGAGGAACGCCATGTCGAAATGGAAGAAGTCGGCCGTCATGCCATCCACCGACGTCACAGCGCGCAAGCCGAGGACGTGATCGTAGGTCCGCCCGTCGCCCATGACGCCGACGGTGCGCACCGGAAGCAGAACGGCGAAGGCCTGCCAGATCGCATCGTAGAGGCCCGCCTTGCGGATTTCATCGAGATAGACCGCATCGGCCTGGCGTAGAATGTCGAGCTTCTCGCGTGTGATCTCACCCGGAATGCGGATCGCAAGTCCCGGCCCCGGAAACGGATGACGCCCGACGAACGCTTCCGGCAGTCCAAGTTCACGGCCGAGCGCGCGAACCTCGTCCTTGAAGAGTTCGCGCAGCGGCTCGACGAGCTTCATGTGCATGCGCTCGGGCAGGCCACCGACGTTATGGTGCGATTTGATCGTCACCGACGGACCACCGGTGAACGACACGCTCTCGATGACGTCCGGATAAAGCGTGCCTTGCGCCAAAAAATCCGCGCCGCCGATTTTCTTGGCCTCAGCCTCGAAGACATCGATGAAATGCTTGCCGATCGTCTTGCGCTTCGTCTCAGGATCGGAAACACCAGCCAAAGCGGTGAGGAATTGCTCCGACGCATCCACGTGGACGAGCGGAATGTTGTAGTGATCGCGGAACAGACCGACGACCTCGTCCGCTTCGCCGAGCCGCATCAGACCGTGATCGACGAACACGCAGGTCAGCTGATCGCCGATCGCTTCGTGAATGAGCACGGCCGCGACGGCGCTATCGACGCCGCCTGACAGACCGCAAATCACACGCCCGTTGCCGACCTGCGCCCGAACCTTGTCGATCATCGAGCGGCGATACGCGGCCATCGTCCAGTCGGACTTCAGACCCGCGATCTTATGGACGAAATTCGAAATCAGCTTCGCGCCGTCCGGCGTGTGCACGACCTCGGGGTGAAACTGCACGGCATAGAAATGCCGCGCCTCGTCCGCGACCGCCGCGTACGGCGCATTCTCGCTCGTCGCGATCACCGCGAAGCCGTCGGGCAGACGCGTGACGCGATCGCCGTGGCTCATCCAAACCTGGTGCTTCGTTCCCGGCGACCAGAAGCCCTCGAACAGCGGGCTCGGCGTGTCGATCGACAGAAACGCCCGCCCGAACTCGCGATGATGCCCCGCCTCGACCTTGCCGCCGAGCTGCTCCGCCATCGTCTGCTGCCCGTAGCAGATACCGAGCACCGGCACGCCCGACGCGAACACCGCCTCCGGCGCGCGCGGCGACCCACCCTCAGTCACTGACGCCGGTCCGCCGGATAGAATGACGGCCTTCGGCTTGAGCTTGGCGAACGCTTCGGCTGCGTTCTGAAAGGGATGGATTTCCGAGTAGACGCCACCCTCGCGCACGCGTCGCGCGATGAGCTGCGTCACCTGGCTGCCGAAATCGATGATGAGAACGCTGTCGGTCAAAGTTCGCGAGGCCCTTTATTTCAGGCCATCCCCTACGCGAATACGCGCGACGCCGCAACGGCCGCAAAAGCAGCACCCACACCCCGAAATCGCTGGTAGCCGCAGCCGAACTTCGCCCACCCGCCGGTCAGTTCAACCGCCAGATCATAAAATTCAGCGCCGCCGCGAACGTAACCCATGCGAGATACGGTAAATATAGGTAGCTCGCGCGCCGCTCGACGCCCCACGCCGCCACGATGAACGCCAAAATCGTCACCCAAAGCTGCGCGAGACACGCCATCGCCATCTGAGGATCGTGGCGCCCGAACATCAGGTACGACCAGAAGCCGTTGAAGAACAGCCCGACACCCCAGATGAGGATAACAGGAGACCATCCGACGGCCTGCCAGACCAGCCATCCCGCGACCGCGATCAAGGCGTAAAGAATGGTCCAGGCAATCGGAAACACCCAGTTGGGCGGCGTCCAGGCCGGTTTGTTGAGAGATGCGTACCACTCTCCCGGCAGGAAGTGCGTACCCGACCACGCCGTGGCAACCACCAGCGCCGCGAATACCAAAAACGATAGGAACTTCGTCAAATCTTACACTCTATCTGCTCGTCGGCTAAAGAAGCCGCCCCCGTCTGAAGCTGGAAGGCACCCTATTTCATGCTGCTGGTCAAGACTCGCCTGGCGCCGAGCCCCATCGCCGGAATTGGTCTGTTCGCTGACGAAGACATCAAAAAGGGCACGGTGACGTGGCGTTTCATGGCCGCGTACGACCGGCTCCTGAGCGAGGCCGACATCTCCAATCTGCCCGAACCGGCGC
Organism: Hyphomicrobium sp. GJ21; assembly: GCF_001006785.1. Lineage (NCBI taxonomy): Bacteria > Pseudomonadati > Pseudomonadota > Alphaproteobacteria > Hyphomicrobiales > Hyphomicrobiaceae > Hyphomicrobium > Hyphomicrobium sp. GJ21. The sequence continues at coordinate 270,602 of NZ_CDHO01000003.1, forward strand.
GGACGAACATTCTCGACCACGCCTATCTCGACGCGGCGAGCGGCCTGTTCGTCCTCTGTGCGGACAATGCCCGGTTCATGAACCATGCCGACGATCCGAACACCGCGGGCGTGCATGACGCCGGATCGATTGAGGGCTACGATGTCGCCACGCGTGATATTGCGGCCGGTGAAGAACTGACCTGCGATTACCGGACGTTCGACGCCCACGTCGGGGTGAAACTCGGCATTCCCGGTTAGAACGCTGACCGTTAGCCGCCCGGAACGATGGACGCCCCCGGCGACGATTTACGGCTCGCACGGCGCCGCTTGACGCCCAGCGCCCTCAGAACCTGCGCGGCCATGATGCGTCGCTGCAGGTACGGCGAGAAATAGCCTTCATAGCGCTGCCAGAGTTCCGGCCGTCGCCAGTCCTCACCCGAGACATGGACTCGGCAATGAGGCGATCCGCACGAGCAGGTGAACTCATCATAAGGCGACCCGTCGCTCATCGCGTAGTCGTAGGTAATTTCTTCGCCAGCACTGATGTCACGCATCGCGACCAGCGCAATCTGCCCGGAAAGCCCTGCGTTCGGACTGCAGCTGTGGTTCACGTAATCCGGCGGCTCGCAGTCTGACAGCGAGACGAGATACTGGTTCTCTTCGACCTGCAGCGAATAGCGCCGCACCGTCGGCGGCATACCGTTCAGCTCTTCGCCCGTGACGAGAGTACCGCTCCACACGACGATCAGCTCGCCCTTGGCGATAGCTTCCCGCGCGACGACCGTATGGCCGCCTCGGTTCGGGATCGGATGAACGTCGCATTTCGGAGAGAGGAAGGAGTGTGCCCTACCGCTCATTCATTGACCTCAATTGGCCGCAACGAGCGGGGTACGCCATTGGTGCTCGAAATAAAGCATGGCCTGTATCCCTCGGTTTGCCGACAGCCTGACGGCAAACGCCGCATCACATAGTTTCGCTTCGTGCGATGTCAACGGCGAAACCTAGGCAAACGCGTGCTCAAATACTGCTCACTTTTTGTTTCTGCAAATTCGTTCGGCGAGGAAAGCGCCGGATAATTTGAACATCGGAGCACGCACGATGTTCCCCGTCTCGCGACTGACCTCGCGAGACGCCTCAAATACCATCCACAGAAACTTCGCTTAAGCGGAGCGCACCAGCACGGCGATGAAGAAGCCGTCAGTCCCGTGACGGCCGGGAGAAAGCAGGAGCGTGTCCGAGCGGCCATCCGCCGATTCCGGAACTTCTCCAGCCACGCCCGCTGCGGCCCAGGCGTCCGCGGTCGGCACGATCCGAAAATCGCGATGCGCGTCAAGGAAGGCCGCGACCTGCTCGACATTCTCCTCAGGCAAAATCGAGCAGGTGACATAAACGATCTGCCCGCCCGGTTTCACAAGCGACGCAGCCCGCTCCAGAACCGAACGCTGCTCGGCCTGGCGCGCTGCGAGCGCTTCCGGCTTCAGCCGCCACTTGGCGTCAGGACGCCTGCGCCACGTTCCCGTTCCGGTGCACGGCGCGTCCGCCAAAACGACGTCGAACCTCGGACCGAGCGCCGCCAGCGCCGTCTCGTCACCCGCCCTCAGCACCTGCACGTTGCGCACGTTCGCACGCTTGATGCGATCGAAGATCGGCTTCAGCTGATTGCGATCCGCATCATAGGCGTAGAGCTGCCCGGTGTTCTGCATCAGCGCAGCAAGCGCGAGCGTTTTGCCGCCCGCCCCGGCGCAGAGGTCGAGCACCTGCTTTCGTGGCCCCGCTCCCGACAAGAGCGCCGCGATCTGCGAGCCCTCGTCCTGGATCTCGAACCATCCCGCCTGGAAAGCCGCCTCGGCCTGCAGGTTGGGCGTCCGCTGCGCTCCAGACGGAGGCGGCACGCGAATGCCAATGGGCGAGATCGGGCACGGCGCCGCGCCGAACGGCAGCAGCGCTTTCAGAACCTTTTCCTGCGTCGACTTCAGGGTGTTGACGCGCAGGTCCGCTGGCGCACGCCGCGCCATCGCCTCGCCTTCCGCGACAGCGTTGCCGCCGAATTGCGCCGAGAACGACGGCCAAAGCCATTCCGGGATGTCGGCGCGCGCAGCGTCCGGAGCCTGCGCCATGTCGCGCGTCAGACCCGCTCGCTCGGCGTCCGACAAAGGCGGCGGCGAATGTTCCGCGCCATCGCAGGCCGCAATGACGGCCTCGGCCGAAATCCCGAGCGCCTGCGGCGCGGCTCCGATCGCAAGCGCGCGAGGACCATCGTCACCCAGCGCCCACGCCAGCGAAGCGCGGCGGCGAAGAGCGTCGTAAACGAGCCCTCCGATGGCGTTGCGGTCTCCCGAACCGGCAAAGCGATGCGCCTTGCCCCAGTCGGTCAATGCCATGGCGACGGGCTGGTAACGATTGAGGATCGCCTCCAGAACCTCGATCGCCGCAGCGATGCGGGCTCCAGGTCTCATGTGATTTCCTTTTAGGCGCCGGTCAGGATTTTGACGGCGAAGATTATCCACATCGCCAGCAAGACGACCAGGCCGCCGCCGTAGATGCGGCCGCGCAGAAATACGTTATTGCCGGTCGTGTGAACGTAAGCATGGAGAAGGCGCAGGATGACGAAGATCCACGCCAGAACCAGCAGCAGAAAGTCGCCAACTCTGGTAATGAGAACGAACGCGATCAGCGCGTAGAACAGCACCGGCAGTTCGAACTGGTTCTTGAACGCGTTGCCATACTGCGTGACTTTCTTCGGCCAACCCTGTTCGCCGAGCGCGATGTCCTCAGGCTTCACTTCGCCGCTTCGGAAACTCGAAACCCGCCCGATCGCCGTTCTGATCAGCAACGCAAACGTCAGCGCGACCTGAACGAACACCGGCAGCAGAAAATCCGTGACCGTCATCGATGCCTCCGCCGGAGATTGCCGGGAACGATACCCTTAGACGCCCGAGCCCGGATAGTTCGGACTTTCGCGCGTGATGAGCACGCCATGCGCGTGACTCTCGCGAATGCCCGCAGGCGAGATGCGCACGAATTTCGCACGCTTCTGGAATTCGGGGATCGTCTTCGCGCCGAGGTAGCCCATGCCCGCGCGCAATCCGCCGACGAGCTGATGCACGACCGAATCCATCGGCCCCTTGTAGGGAACCTGTCCCTCGATACCCTCGGGCACGAGCTTCAGCGTATCGCGGACTTCCGCCTGGAAGTAGCGATCGGCCGAGCCGCGCGCCATTGCGCCGACCGACCCCATGCCGCGGTACGACTTGTAGCTCCGTCCCTGATAGAGATAGGTCTCGCCCGGCGCCTCATCGGTACCCGCCAGCAGGGAGCCGATCATCGCGCACGACGCGCCTGCCGCGATCGCCTTCGCGATGTCTCCGGAAAAGCGGATGCCGCCGTCAGCGATGACGGGAACGCCCGCGCGCGAAGCTTCCTTCGAGCATTCCATCACGGCCGTGAGCTGCGGAACGCCGACACCGGCGACGATCCGCGTCGTGCAGATCGAGCCCGGCCCGATGCCGACTTTGACGGCATCCGCACCGGCATCGATCAATGCCTTGGTCGCGTCGGCCGTCGCGACGTTGCCGGCGATGACCTGTGCACTGTTCGACTGCTTTTTGATGCGCGTGACGGCGTCGATGACTTTCGCCGAGTGCCCATGAGCCGTATCGACGACGATCACATCGCAACCGGCATCGATCAGCCGTTCGGTGCGCTCGTAGCCGTCCTCTCCGACCGTCGTCGCAGCCGCGACACGAAGCCGGCCATGCGCATCCTTCGATGCGTGCGGATACTTCGCCGCCTTCTCGATATCCTTGACCGTGATGAGACCGATGCAGTTGTTGTGCTCGTCGACGACGATCAGCTTCTCGATCCGGTTCTGATGCAGCAGGCGCTTGGCCTCGTCCTGCGAGACGTTACGCTTGACCGTCACAAGATTTGTTTTCGTCATCAGCTCGGAAACCGGCTGATCGACGCGAACCGCGAAACGCACGTCGCGGTTCGTCAGAATGCCGACGAGCCTGCCCTTACCGGCGCTGCCGTCCGGACCTTCGCTCGAACTCTCGACGACCGGCACGCCGGTGACGCCATTGTCGGCCATCAGCTTCAGCGCTTCGCCCAGTGTCTTCCTCGGCGAGATGGTAACCGGATTGAGAACGATGCCGCTCTCATAGCGTTTGACCAGCGCGACGTGCCGTGCCTGATCCTCGATCGTCAGATTGCGATGCAGAACACCGATGCCGCCGGCCTGCGCCATGGCGATCGCGAGGCGCGCTTCGGTGACGGTGTCCATTGCCGAGGACAGCAGTGGAATGCTGAGCCGCACGGATTTCGTGAGCTGGGTCGAGACATCCGTCTGTCCGGGCATGACGTCGGATGGACCGGGAACGAGCAGAACGTCGTCAAAGGTAAGCGCGATCCCCGAATCGAGCGAAAGGCTCGAAGTCATGCGGACTTCTCCAATTTTTGGGGGGCGACACGTCCAGGCCCCCTGGGGCGGAACATTGTCGCGCGGTCTATAGCACCAAGGTTTCAAGCTTGGAAGCGTCTATACCGCGTCAAATAGTAATGCGGCCAATGGATTGGGGCCATCGTCACACGGCTGTCGTCGGAATTTGCGAGTTTTCTCGCACGGGGTGAAAGCCCCCATGAGATTCTTCTTGGATTAGATATGGTTGGCGCGAGAGCTATGATCGGCCTGACCCTGGCTGGAGCCGGGTTCGCCGCTCTCTGCGCCTCTTTTATCGTGATCGACCCATTTCCTGCGACGCAACCGTCGCGCGGAGATCGCCAGCATCCGGTGGCGGCGCTCGCATGGTCCGAGACCAATTGTGAGTCGCGCTTCGCGATCCGGCCCGGAACGCCCAGGCTTCAGACGGAAGACCTGATCGAACTCTCGGCCGACTTCGACGAGATGGCACGAACGCAAGGCCACGACATCGCTTGCACTAAAGCTGTTGCGCTCGCAGCTTCCGTTGCCGTGCCCGCGACAATGACGATGAACGATCAGGTCGCCCTGGCGCGGCCGTCTCAGTCGCCCTGAGAACCGCGGAACCCCGTCGCCAGAACATAAAGCTCGGAACTCTCCGCGCGGCTCGCGGGCGGCTTCACATGACGGACGACCTTGAAGTCGCGCTTCAACATATCGAGCAGATCGCGCTCGGTTCCGCCTTGGAACACCTTGCATAGGAAAACGCCGCCGGGCTCCAGCACGTCCGCCGCGAACGCTGCCGCCGCTTCGGCGAGTCCCATGATCCGGAGGTGATCCGTCTTCGCGTGCCCAACGGTCGGCGCCGCCATGTCCGACAGCACGACGTCCGCCTTCCCGCCGCGCAGCCGCGACTTCAGCAGATCTTCCGCATTCGGGTCCGTGAAATCCATTTCGATGATATCGACGCCGGGGATCGGCTCGAAGCTAAGATAGTCGATCGCGACCACCTGTCCTTTGCCGCCGACCGACTTGACGCTTTCCGCCGCGACCTGCGACCAGCCGCCAGGCGCGGCCCCAAGATCGATGACGCGCTGTCCGGGCTTCAGGAAATTGTAGCGCGCGTCGATCTCACGAAGCTTGTACGCCGCGCGCGATCGCAAACCTTCGCGCTTCGACGCGGCAACATAAGGATCGTTCAGTTGCCGTTCGAGCCAGCGCGCCGACGACACCGAACGCTTGCGCGCGGTCTTCACCGCCGTATGCAATTGCCGTTGCCCGCCGCTGAGGCTTTGCCGGCCCTTGCCTCCGCCACTCTTGTTGTTCGTCATGGGTTGGGCCTGTTTCCTGATCGTCGCGAGCGGCCACGACGGCGGCGGCCCGTGCGCCAGACGCCATCCTCCATCATGAGACGCATCAAAATGCCTTCGCGCAATCCGCGATCGGCGACCCGAAGGCGCTCGGCCGGCCAAAGCTTCAGAATGGCATCGAGAATGGCGCAGCCGGCAAGCACGAGGTCCGCGCGCTCCCGCCCGATGCAGGGTTCGAGAATACGATCCTCGTAGCTCAGATTGAGCAGCCGCGACGTGACATCGTTGATCTGCGCAGTGTTGAGCCAGATACCGTCGACGCGCTTGCGATCGTAGCGTTCGAGATCGAGCAGCACGCCCGCAATCGTCGTCACCGTGCCGGACGTGCCGAGGAAATGCACCTTCCGCCCCGCGACGCGCTCGCAAAAGCGATGCATCGCCTCGAACGGCGCGAGCAGTTCCATCACCGCATTGGACATCGCGGCGAAGCTGTCGGGCGTCACGGTCCGCCCGTCGAACCGTTCCGCAAGCGTCACCACGCCGACGGGAAGCGACTCCCAAGCCACGATGGCATCGTCGATATCGTAACGCCCGGTCAGCACGTCCCGGCGCGAACCGAACCGCGTCATGTCGAGCCAGATGATTTCCGACGAACCGCCGCCGATGTCGAACACTAGTACGAACTCGGCCTCGGGATCGATTAGCGTTGCGCATCCCGCCACCGCGAGCCGCGCTTCCATCTCCGAGGTCAGAACCTCGATCTCAAGGCCGAAATTGTCCCGCACGTTTGCGACGAACGACTGCCCGTTTTCCGCAACGCGACAGGCTTGCGTCGCAACCATGCGTGCGCGTCCCACACGGTGCCGCTGTAGCTTCCCCGCGCACACTTTCAACGCTTCCATCGTCCGGCTCATCGCCTGATCGGAGAGCCGCCCGGACAGGCTGACGCCTTCCCCGAGCCGAATGATTCGCGAGAACGCATCGACGACGCGGAACCCTCTGCGCGACGGGCGCGCGAGCAGCAAGCGGCAGTTGTTGGTCCCGAGATCGAGCGCGCCGTAGATCGGATCGGCAAGATCGTCGGCCCTCCCCCCAGCGCGCGCGTTAGAATCGCGGCGTGCGGTGGCGTCGGAAACTGAGGCTTGCTGCGCGGAATTTCGCTGATTTGCGGAGGCAGGCGTCGAGTTTCCGCTCCCGCCATGGGTTCCGCCAAGTCCAGCGGACTCGTCCGCTTTCGACAGACGCTCGGCACCAGGTGGCGCGCCAGGGCCTGGGTGATCTGGTTTCAAATTGTCTCTCCAGGACCTGGCATCACGACGGCTGACAATGCTGCCGCCGCGCTCTTCAGGCCAATCATCTGGACCTCTGTTGGCAGGAGTGTAGCAGGTCACGACCGTGCGTAAAGCGCGGAGCGGCGATGCACCGGACGAACGGCGATTTTGCCGGGCGCGGAGCAGACGACCGGCAAAAGATCGCGGATCGCGTACCCGCGCTTGCAGATGCCCGGACCTGCTGCTATGACCCCCGCTCCGGCGACGCCTCGCGTTCGCTAGGTCCCGGCTTTGGGGGATCGTCTAATGGTAGGACTGCAGACTCTGACTCTGCCTGTCTAGGTTCGAATCCTAGTCCCCCAGCCAAAAAAAATACTTCATTTCAATAGCTTACGAAGTTTAGTCAGCACCTTCGTCCGTCTAAGCTGAGAATCTTACGACCGATCCCGACCTTCTTCTCCCATATGATGGTTAGAGCCCGTCGATTCCGAACCACAGCAGACATCAACGGTCAATGATCGGCGGCGGCATTGCGCCAGCTCGCAACGAATTCGCCGAGTTCGTTCTCGGCGATATCGGAAACGGCGAAGTAATCGAAATCCCGTCCGCGCCAGCGGATCACGGAATATCCGTCGCGCGTTTCTACGAGCAACGATCCGTTCAACGCGCTCGTTCGGCCAGAGGGCACCGCGACCACACTGATGACATGGGCATGGCGCTGGTAAACTAGAACCGGAACGGCCTTCCCGTTTAAAATTTCCACTCGGCCGCCGGCAAGGGGAAATCCCGAAGCGGCTAGATCGACAACCTGCGGAGACAGCGCGAGCTTGCTGTCAAACCAAGGCTTCACCGTATGGCGGTCGCTTGATGCGACGTCATAGGGAGTTGCCGCCAGGAGCGCGCGTCGATGATCGGCGACAATAGCCGCGACATCGTTCGATACCGGATCCTGGCGCAAAATGCTGTACGTCCCTGTTCCCGCAACGAACGCCGCCAGCGCCGCCGCTACGGCGAGTTGACGCCAGCTTCCACGATATTTGAACGATATAGGAGAGGGCCGAAGCGGTACGACTTCTGCTCCAGATACTTCTGCAATCTGCACGATGCGCCGCCTCAAGTCATCCGAAGCTCGCGGTCGCGCGGCATCCGATTTCAACAGGATATGCAATTGCCTCAAGCGGTCGTATTCGGCTTTAAGCGCCGCATCGCTTTCCAAACGATGCTCAACGTCCAGCGCCGATGCTGCATCGAGTTCGCTATCGATGTAGGCATTCAGCAGAAGAAGCGACTCTTCCCGAGAAGACCATGATGTCGGTTTGATCATGCGACACCTGCCTTTCCGGCGCCCGTCTTCCCGATGTTCTGAATGAGCAGGCTGCGGGCACGCGCAAGCCGCGACATGACCGTTCCGATGGGGATCGCAAGAGCCTTAGCGATCTCCTGATAGCTGAGCTCTTCGATTTCTCTGAGCACCAAAGCTTCGCGATAGGCCATGGGGAGTGCCGCGATGGCATTATGAAGCTGCTCTGAATCTGCTTTCTCGATGAGCATCGTTTCCGGCGAGACTTGCGATCCGATCGCTTCCAGACTCGCTCGCTCAAAGGTGGCATCGTCGTCGGTTGTCACCATGACCTTCGACCTGTTCTTGGCAATCCATGTAAAGGCAGTGTTGCGGACGATGGCGAGGAGCCACGCGCGGGGATTGGCGTAACCGACGGATGAGATCGCGCGGAACGCCCTTAGACAAGCCTCCTGCACGACGTCCTCGGCATCGGCGCGATTACCCGTAAGCCAACGCGCCAAGGCCAAGGCGTCGTCGACATGGGGCAACACCACTTCTGAAAATCGTTGCTTGTCGTCCATGCCGCCTCACGCGGGCATTACCTGAACAGAATAAAAATAGCAGATTGAACTTCGGCCTAGTGCGCCTGTTCCTTTAAATATTCGATGACGTCCGCTCGATCTTTCGCTGCATCAAGATGAAAAAACATTTTCGATCCGGGAACGAGCTTTTGCGGATCCGTCAGCCACTTGTCGAGCGTCTCCTCGGTCCAGGTCAAGCCGGAATTCTTCAAAGCGGGAGAATAGCTGTAGTCGGTGAGCGCGCCGGCTTTTCTGCCAACGACGCCGCGATGCCTCGGACCAAGATCGTTCGTGTCCAACGAATGACAATCCTGGCAGCTCTGATAAACCTCCTCGCCGTGCGATGCATCCGCCGCCGCGAGCGCTTGTCCGGACACGAGTAAGCTCAGCGCCGCAACAGCCGCGCAACGTATTATCTGTCTCATATCTGAATGTCCTAGTCGGCCAACGATGTGTCGGTGATCGCCAAAGGCGAACTATTTCGCTTGAATGCCACGCTGGTAACGCCGAGCACGCTGCGAAGTTTGTCAGCCGGCACCCGGAGTGGCCCGGGGGAAGGCGCTGTACCGGGCGCCGGCTGTGGGAAGGCCGTGGAACGTGCGGTATGAAACGTCACGTTTCCTTCGACCTTCTGCATAAGCTGATGAATATGCCCGTTGAGGACGGTCACCGATCCAAAACGCTTGAGATATGTGAGCGCGACGGCTGCATCGTCCGTGCCCCATCCCCAAGCCGGATACACCGACCATAGCGGGATATGCGCGAACACGACGATTGGCGTCGAAGACTTCAGCGGCCGCAGATCATCTTCAAGCCATTCGAGCTGTTCGCGCCCGAGAAATCCAAGGCCGAACTGCTTCAGGTTCACCACATTGTTGAGACCGATGAAGTGAACACCGTTGGCGTCGAAGCTATACCAGCCGCCGCCTTTCGCGTTCTTGCCATAGCGTTCGAGATAAGCTTTTTCCGTCGCCTCGTCGGTGATGTCATGCTCACCGGGGATGTAGTGCACGTTGAGACCGGCGCTGCCGATGATCTGGCTGGCATCATCGAATTCAGATGGTTTTGCGCTGTGCGTAATATCGCCAGTGTGCAACAGGAATTGCGGTTTTTCCGGGAGCGCGCCGATCCGTGCAACCGCCTCCTTCAGCGTGTCGATCGCATGCGGATTGGCCGGCTTATCGAAGCCAACGTGACTGTCGGAAATTTGCATGAAGGTGAAGCCGCTCGCTGCCGCCGCAGCTGCCTCGGCATCGTCCAACAGAGACAGGGATTTCGGAACACCGCCGGCCACCGTCCAAAGAACGCCAGTTCCCGCCCAAAGCATGCATTCCAATGCATGCCGCCGGTTTATCTTGGGACCATCCGCACTATCGTCCATCGAGAAATCCCTTCTGTGAGCCGTGTTGTCGGCGTTTGAAGAGCAAGACTCGGGGAGACGGCGCTTTATTCCGACGCCATCAAAAAATTGCACCACGCGCTCGAAAACCAGTGGCGGTGACGGGAATAATCCATCGCTCCGACGAGTCCAGCTCGGCATCGTTCACGGCAAATCCCAGGAGGACTTATGTCTCGGTGTCTCAAACTCTGCACGGCCTGTGTCGGCATGGCGTGCGCCGCTTCTCAGGCGCGGGGCGCAATCCGATGCGACGGCAATTTCCAGATGGTCAATGGTGCCAGCGTCTCGACGCCCTACTGTCAGGACGAGGCCTTGGCTGCCCATCAACGCAAGCAGGGATCGAAAGTAACTGGATCGGAAATTCGCAGCCGCCCCGACCTCAAACGCGAAGCTTGCACACTCGCCTTGCCGGAAAGCGAGACGGCTTGCGCTGGCTATACCAGTGACTAGTAAATGCACTATCGCTTGGATTATTGAGAGAAACCTTCATATTGAAGGCTTCTCTTTTTCGAGGATTGAACCGCGTGGCTGTCAGTCGGCGAAGAATGCTGCAAGGATCTGCCGCGGGCGGGTTCATGGCGATTGCAGCGTCAAAGACGTTGGCGATTGCAGAGCCGCGAACCCGGGCCGTTCTTTTCGATGCATTCGCAATCTTCGATCCGGGTCCTGTTTCTCTTGCTGCGAAAAACGCAATTGGCGATCGCAGCGAAGAGTTCATGAGAATATGGCGCACAAAACAATTCGAGTACACGTGGCTTAGAAATTCAGGCGGTGTGTACAAGAATTTCTGGGACGTGACGAAGGATGCATTGGGCTTCGCCGAACGGCATTTGGGACTGCGCCTGCAGCCGGATACCCGACAGTCTCTTCTTGATTCTTACTTCAAATTGCAACCTTGGCCGGACGTGCCTGCAGGCATCGAAATTTTGCGATCCAAAGGTCTGAAACTCGGAATCCTTTCGAACTTCACCGACGCCATGCTTGATTCCAATCTCGCAAATGCAGCCGGCCTCAAGCTTGACGTTTGTCTTTCGACGGATCGCGTCCGTCGATTTAAACCCGATCCACAAGCCTATGCGATGGGACCGGCCGCGCTCAATCTATCGCAAGATGAGATCGTCTATGTCGCCTTCGCAGGCTGGGATGCAGCTGGAGCGGCGTGGTCTGGCTATCGAACCTTCTGGCTTAATCGTTTGCGGGCCGTTGAAGAACACCTCGACACCAGCATTGCGGCCGCGGCGGCTCAATTTGACGATCTGATAAAATTCCTGTCGTAGGGAACGTGCCGTTCCTGTGTTTGATTGCCCCGGCGCATTTGTAACTTGTATGACAGAATTCCTGCCCGGCGGCTTTGGATTGCCCGGCAACAGCATTTTCGGATTGTTTTCGACTAGGACACGAGGCGGGCAGCCGCGTACGCCGCTACGAAGCATACGGGAAAGGTAATTATCCAGGCGAGCACGATCCGGAGAAGAACAGCCCACCGAACATCGGAAGTCCGGCGGCTCGCAGCAGCTCCTGCAATGGCACTCGTGATCGTGTGGGTCGTCGACAGCGGAACTCCAAACCCCGACGCGCCAAAGATCGTCATACCGGCGGCGGCCTGGGCTGCAAAACCTTGCCAACTTTGCAGCCGCGTCATGCGCCACCCAATGGTGCGGATGATCCGCCAGCCACCCGCCGATGTTCCCGCCGCCATCGTCAAGGCGCACACGACGATCACCCACCACGGTATCGTGAACGTGGCGGCCGCACCGCCTATGAGCAATGTCGTCGCAAACACGCCCATGAACTTTTGTCCGTCGTTCAATCCGTGATTGAAGGCAAGAAAGCAGGCGGCAGCAACAGAAAGCCTATCGAAAGTCCTTTTAGCCGGGCCGGGCTTGGCGCCGCCGGCGATGCTCACGGTGATGGCTCCAATGGCATAAGCGACAAGCCCGCCAAGCACGATCGACATCACCATGCCGATAATGACCTTTTCCCACCCCGACCATTGCAGCGCCGACCAACCCCCGCCCGCGTACGCCGCACCGGCAAGGCCGGCAAGGAGTGCGTGCGACTTGCTCACGGGAAGTCCGGCGCGGGCCGCGAATGTTCCCCACGCGATAATACTCAGCATTGCTGCTGTAATAGAATGAAGCGTCAGCGCATTTGGCTCTACTATGCCCTTGCCGACGGTCGCAGCGACGGCCGTTCCAGACATAGCCCCAGCGGTATTCATGATCACCGCCATGACGATAGCTGCGCGCGGCGACATCACCCCTGTAGCGACGACCGTTGCTATTACGTTTGGCGCATCTGTCCAGCCGTTCACGAACTCGGCGGCAAGGATAGTTGCGAGAGCTACGACGAGCGCAATCGAAATCACGCTCATGTCTCCTTGCGGATCAGGGAGACAATCAACTTACCGCAACGTTTCGCGTCGTCGGTTGTTTGCTCAAGCATCGAATAAAGCTTCTCGAGGGCGATGAACTCGAGCGTGTTTGTTTCCATTGTCGAGAACTCGTCCACGAGATTCCGTTCCGCCCGCGCGATGATTTTATCGGCATTGGCTTCTGCGTCGTTGATGGCCTTTGCGCCTTCGCGAGCGCGGTTTAGTGACATCGGTCCTGCGCTGACCGCACTAACGAGATCGCGCAGGGCCCGGATTGCGCTCTCAGCCGCAACAACGAGCTCCTCCGCTTCGGGTCGCAACACTCTAAGATATCGCTTGTAGATATCAACGTGCGTGGCCGCACCCCGCATGCCATCAATCACATCATCAAGAGCATCTGTCAGGCGCAGTGCATCGGGCGTGTCGAAGCGCATGATGAAGGCATTGTCGAGCAGTTCGTGAATCGCATCGACGATCTTATCGGCGCTCTTTTCAAACGACACGATCCCCGGCAAGTCCTGGCCATTGGTTTGGCGGAAATGGGCGGCGCATGCGACTCCAACGTCCGCCAAATCAAGAAGGTGCTTTCCAAAAGCCTTGTTGGGACTATCGCCCAACAGCCGAGCAATTGCATTGGCCACCGATAACTCCCCCAAAACGATTCCGCCCAGACTAATCTGGCATGGTGCCACACGCCAACCTACGACAAAATATTTCCCTGGGATTGCGCCGCTATTGTCGGAGGTTGGCAAGAAGCCGCCGTCGGCACAAGCGATCTAATACGGATGTCCCCGATTCGCTTGTAATGTCTGGACTGAACAGACTCAATTGGACGATTGCTGCCAACACGCCCGCCGCTCGGTCTCCAAGGCGGTCGTCCCCACAGTCGTCGTGCCGATTTCGGCAGGCAGATGCGGTCTTAATTTACGCCCTTAGCGCAAATGTTTTTGATCCTGCACTCCGGCTGCTCCGCCAAGAGACTTTCCGGTCATGAGGTCGTTTTATCTCTGCTAGCATTTCTTGGTCGGAAGACGCCCCATGATGCCGGAGCATCAAATCAGGGCAGTCCAATGAAATTACCGAGCCTTGCGCTGCGCAGGCGCGCGATGACTTCCGCTACGCGTCATACGATCCAGCTGCTCAACAAACTCATTTTTCTGCCGCGAAGGGACGCTCGTAATACCGACTGTTTTTGAAAACCAGAATCCGTCAGCTGCCATTCTGACGACCAGACAGCCGATCGTATCGTCCGAATTGCCGTGCTGCCTCATTTGCTTCGAAAGCCATTTAACCCAGCGCGTGCGCATTGCGGTTTCGGTAGCGAGCATGATCCCCAGCGTATTCCAGTGCTCTGCATCTGGATTGTTTTGACCGTCAAGACAGGTCAATAAGTATGCCCGCGTGAAGCGGCCCACAGGGTCGGGATCTTTAGCGATGTAGCTCTCTATGCTCTCCGAAAGATCATCGAGAAGCTTATCAACGAGCGCGACGATCAACGCCTGCTTTGTCGGGAAATGATGGAGGAGGCCGCCCTTACTGACGCCGGCGCGTTGCGAAATCGCATCGAGGGTCGCATTCGCGATCCCAACCTCCGCGCATAACCTCGCTGCGACGTCGAGCAACTGGCTGCGAACTTCAACCGGCCGCTTCTTTCTACGGTGAGCAAGGCTCATGGGAGTTTATATCTTCCTTTCCGAGCCGCACGCGTGGTTGAGCGAGTCCACAGCTGCTCTTGAAAAAACCGTCTGGATGGTATCTTTATTGTTTTTGTCGCGTAAATCCACTAGGGATCGGATGAAACTTGCGCTTTTTATGATGTCTTCGCACCCATCGCGACGTCCAGAGGCGATCGAAAGACGTCACGCAGATGACGGCATCTCCATCAAGAGTTCCTTCTTTGCCAGCCTGCTCTTTGTAAGCAAACCCGCTTAGAACCCAGGACTTCAAAGGCCTTCGATATGTTGACCGTTCGCGAAATTCTTGCTCGCCCAGTTCGATGGCGTGCAGCATGTCTCGGTGGGCTCTCACTTGCAGTTCTAGCGGTGGGACCCGCTTATGCTCAAGAAGGAGGCCCGCCGCCGCCGGCGGTATCGGTGCTCAAGCTTGCCGCACATCCCGTTCCAGTCATGAGCGAACTCCCTGGCCGCATTGCAGCGACGCGCGTTGCAGAAGTGCGGGCGCAGGTCACGGGAATTCTGCAAGAACGGGTATTCGAGCAGGGTACGTTCGTGAGAAAGGGCGATGTCCTCTACCGCATCGATCCCGACCTGTTTCGGGTGCGGGTAGCAAGCGCCGAGGCCACGCTGCAGCGAGCGAAAGCCCTTCAGGCCAACGCCAAGCAGCAATATGATCGCCAAAAGGAATTGCGGGCGCGCGACGTTGCGAGCGGTGCCAGCTTCGACACGGCAGCCGCAAATCTCGCGCAGTCTGATGCAGATGTCGCGCTTGCCGAAGCGGCGTTGGAAGAAGCGCGGATCAATCTTGGATATACCGAAGTCCGTGCTCCGATCACCGGCATCATCGGCGGAGCCCTTGTCACCGAAGGCGCGCTGGTGACGACGCTGGACGCCAACCAGAAGCTTGCTCTCATCCAGCAGATCGATCCGGTTTATGCGGATTTCACGCAGTCGTCCGCCGAGTTGCTCGCGCTGAAACGCGCCGTTGCTGATGGCAAGCTCGCGAGCCCGGCGCCGGGCCAAGCTCGCGTCGAACTCGTCTTCGATGACGGCACGATCTATGCGCAGCCGGGAAGACTGCTGTTTTCGAGCGCAAGCGTCGACGCTATGACCGGACAGGTCACCCTGCGCGCTGAATTTCCCAATCCCAAAAGCGACCTGCTGCCGGGCCTCTATGTCCGTATCCGCATCGAGCAGGCCGTTCGCGATGGAGCCATCACTGTTCCACAACGAGCCGTTCTTCGCGCTCAGGATGGCAAAGCTCAGGTTTACGTTGTCGCGAACGACCGGACGGTCGAGGCGCGCGATATAACGCTCGGACAGACGTTCGGCTCTGACTGGGTTGTCGAAACGGGTCTCAAGAGCGGCGAGCAAATTATCGTCGACGGCGTGCAGAAGGCACAGCCGGGCGGGAAAGTTACCGTCGAGATCTGGAAACCGGCCGAGAACGCGCGACCGGCAGACAAAGCGGCAACGCAAGCAATCAGATAGGCGCCTCGATGGCTCAGTTCTTCATTGGCCGGCCCGTGCTGGCGTGGGTGTTCGCGTTCTTCATTGCGATCGCGGGCCTGATTGCCCTGCCCTTTCTCCCGATTTCGCAATATCCCAAGGTTGCACCTCCCCAGGTCATGATCTCGACGCTTTATCCCGGCGCGTCACCGCAGGAGATCTATCAGGGCGTCACGCGGCAGATCGAGGAAGAGCTGAATGGCGTCGATCGCCTCGTCTACTTTGAATCGACGTCCGATACCTCAGGCGCGATCAACATAACGGCCACCTTCAAACCTGGAAGCGACATCGACCAGGCCTCCGTCGACGTTCAGAACGCACTACGCCGCGTCGAGCCACGCCTTCCGCGCGCCGTAACGGCCCAAGGCATTACGGTTGAAGAGGCGAGCACGGGCTTCCTGCTATTCATCGCGCTCACGTCGACGGATGGAAAGACGGACGAGATCGCGCTCGGCGATTATTTGAGCCGCAACGTCCTGGGCGAACTCCGGCGCATTGACGGCGTCGGCCGTGCCCAGCTCTTCTCGGCGCAGCGCGCCATGCGCGTGTGGATCGATCCGGACAAGATGGTCGGTTACAACATCACCGCCTCGGATGTCAGCGACGCGATCCTGGCGCAAAACGCCCAAGTCGCAGCAGGACAGATCGGCGCTGCTCCCAATCCGATCACCCAGGATCTGACTGCCACCGTTCTCGTCAAAGGACAGCTGAGCGATACGAAGGAATTCGGCGAGATCATTCTCCGCGCCAATCCGGACGGATCGACGGTTCGCCTGCATGACGTCGCGCGCGTCGAAGTCGGTGCCGAAACCTACAGCTTTGCGAGCCGTCTGGACGGCCAGCCCAGCGCCGCCGTCGGTGTTCAGCTTTCGACGTCCGGAAATGCGGTTGCGACGGCCAAGGCCATTAAAGCCAAGATGGAAGAACTTTCCCGCTTCTTTCCGCAAGGCGTCGCCTATTCGATACCCTATGACACCAGCCCCTTCGTCTCGGCGTCGATCGAAAAGGTTCTGCACACGCTGGTCGAAGCTATTGTTCTCGTCTTTATCGTGATGTTCGTTTTCCTTCAAAGCTTCCGCTACACGCTCATCCCGACGCTCGTGGTGCCCGTGGCCCTGCTCGGCACGCTCGCCGTCATGTATGCTGCGGGCTTTTCGATCAACGTTCTGACCATGTTCGCGATGGTGCTTGCCATCGGCATTCTTGTCGACGACGCCATTGTGGTCGTCGAAAACGTCGAGCGCATCATGGCGGAAGAAGGGTTGTCGCCAAAAGACGCCACACGGAAAGCGATGGGGCAGATCACAGGCGCCATTCTCGGCATCACGCTGGTTCTCGCATCCGTCTTCATTCCGATGGCGTTCTTCCCCGGTTCGACGGGGATCATCTATCGTCAGTTCAGCCTGACGATGGTCGTCTCAATTCTGTTCTCGGCGTTCTTGGCTTTGTCGTTGACGCCTGCGCTCTGCGCAACGCTCCTCAAGCCGATCCCGCATGGGCATCACGAGAAGAAGGGACTCGGCGGCTGGTTCAACCGAACCTTCGATCGCATGACGTCGGGGTATTCAGAGCGCATAGCGGGCCTAGTCAAGCGCGCGGGCCGGATGATGGTCGTCTACCTCGCGCTCCTCGCCGGGCTCGGATATCTGTTTTTCAATCTGCCGAGCGCGTTCGTTCCCGATGAGGATCAGGGGTACATCATTGTCGACGTGCAGGGGCCGCCCGAGGCCAGCCAAAACAGAACCATTGCGTCCCTTGAAAAGATCGAGGCGGTCTTCAAAGCCGAGCCGGCCGTCGATAACGTCTTCTCCGTTCAGGGCTTCAGTTTCTCCGGCAATGGACCGAACGCAGCCCTATTGTTTCCCACATTGAAAGACTGGTCGGAACGCGGGCCCGGAAACTCGGCGCAAGAAATTGCGAACCGGGTCAACATGCAGCTCTTCGCACTCAAGGATGCGACGACGTTTGCGCTCTCGCCGCCGCCGATCGAAGGCTTCGGCACCACCAACGGCTTTTCATTCCGTTTGCAAGATCGCGGCGGCCTGGGTCAGGATGCACTTAACAAGGCGGCGGGAGAACTGATCGAGAAGGCTTCGGCAAGCGGCATCATTACCGGCATTCGCGCGGAAGGCATGCCGGACGCCGCGCAGATCGTGCTGGTTATCGATCGCAAGAAGGCCAACACGTTTGGTGTGACGTTCGCGGACATCAACAACACGATCACCGCAAACCTCGGCTCGTCCTACATCAACGACTACCCGAACGACGGCCGAATGCAGCGCGTGGTGGTGCAGGCGAAGGATCGAAGCCGACTGCAGGCCGAAGATCTATTGAAGCTCAACGTTCGCAACGCGAACGGCGGCATGGTGCCATTGTCGTCGTTCGCAACGATCGAATGGCAAAAAGGCGCCGCGCAGATCGTCGGCTACAATGGCTATCCATCGGTGCGCATATCGGGTGCTTCGGCTCCGGGATATTCCTCAGGAGCGGCGATCGCGGAGATGGAACGCCTCGCCTACCAGCTGCCCAAGGGGTTCGCATTCGAGTGGACCGGACAATCGCTTGAAGAGATTAAGTCCGGCGCGCAGGCGCCATTCCTTCTCGCGCTCAGCATCCTCTTCGTATTCCTGCTGCTCGCGGGGCTCTATGAAAGCTGGTCAATTCCTCTGGCGGTTATTCTCGTCGTTCCCCTTGGGGTAATCGGCTCCGTGGCCGCGGTCATGCTGAGGGGGATGCCCAACGATCTTTATTTCAAGGTCGGCCTCATCGCGATCATTGGCCTGTCGGCAAAGAACGCCATCCTGATCGTGGAGTTTGCGAAAGACTACTATGCTCAAGGCAAATCGCTTCGCGAAGCTGCCGTCGAGGCGGCGCGGATACGGCTACGTCCAATCATCATGACGTCGCTCGCCTTCGCGCTCGGCGTCGTCCCTCTCGCCATCGCAGTAGGCCCTAGCGCCGCGAGCCAGAACGCGATCGGAACAGGTGTTCTTGGCGGCATGATCTCGGCGACGATCCTTGCTATCATCTTCGTGCCCGCGTTCTTTGTCTTTGTCCTTGGCGTCCTGAAGACCAAACGGCCCGGACAGGATCATCGTGACGGACCGATCCCAAGTTCGGCACCACGCGCGGCGGTAGAAGCAGAATATTCTCCTGGATCAGGAAGCCTGCCGTAGGAATTGCGCGACGGCATTCGACTGCCGTCGCCTCGCGACACGGCTTATAGAAAGGCGAGAAGTCGGGAGTACTCGCGACCATGGTCGCAAACTACGGTCTATCGCCGGCGAAATTGCGCCGCCCTTAGATGGAGCGAAGTGCTCGCTTCGATCCACCAAGAACTATCGACCGCGAACCAGAGGCATCGTTCCCGCCAGTGCCGCCCCATACGAGATGAGCCGAAGGCCAGTCGAGCGTATGAATTTCTGGATTGTGCTTGAACGAAGAAAAAGGTGCGTTCGATTTTACCGAAGAGCGTGCAGGCTAAAACGGACGCTGCACTTCATAAAACAAATAAAAAATGCCCTCGCCCCCGAAGGAAAAATCCGCGCGAGTTGCCTCGCGCGGATCGTAGGTTAGGCAGGCGGGAGCTGGAAGTAATAGTGACCGAACAATATCACTGCGACGCCGAGCGCAAGTGTGAGGTAGGGCAGCATGCCCGCCCGGCGTTCGCCGAGATCCTGACTCTTGAGATCGAGATCCTGGAGCATGTGATCCGGGAACCTGCCCTTGTCCTGAACATAGTGCCGGTAGAAGAACACCGGAAGGATCAGGAGCGCGAAGCCAATTCCGTACCAAAGCGAGTTCGGATTTCCCCAGACCTTGGCGCCGGCACCCATCAGCAGCAGGTTGAAGAAGCCAAGCGCAACGTTGACGGCCACGAGCCAATTCGGCGTGCGATACGGACGCGGAATGTTCGGGCTGTCGATGCGGTGGATCCAGACCGACTGCAAGTTCAAGAAGATGAACAGCATGTAGCCGACGTTTGAGATCGCAAGAATGAAGTAGTACGCGTTGGTGTCCGACGACGCGAACGACAACAGACCGAGATTGAAGACAAGGTCGGTCCACATCGCCTTCGTCGGCGCGCCGTGCTCGTTGACATGACTGAGGTATTTCGGAAGCCAGCCGTCAACGCCGCCCTGATAGAGCGTGCGCGATGAACCGGCCATCGCCATCATGATCGCGAGGATCAGCGCCAGCACCATCATCATCTCGAGGAGATGCGTGACGAAGGTCGATCCCGTGCCGACCATCTGACCCATCGCAGCCGCAACGCCAGTGCCGTCGACGATCCCCGGAGCGGTCATACCCTCGAGACCGAGATAGCCTTGGAAGGTTGCAGCGACGAGCGAATAAAGCACGACGCACAGAAGGCCGGCGCGAACGATCGATTTTTTCGTATCGACCGCCGGATTCTTGAATTCACGCGTGTAGCAAACGGCTGTTTCGAACGCGTACGTCGACCAGCCTGCAATGAACAGCGCCCCCAAGAACTGCGTCCATCCCCCGTTGCTCCAATCCCCGACCGGCGGAACGAGCGGGAAGTAATTCTCCGAGTGGACACTGCCGTTGAAGAAAGGAACGAGGCCGACGATCAGCATCGGCACGACCACCATCAAGCCGATCCACATCTGCACGCGCGCGGTTCCGAGAATGCCGCGATGTTGAATGGCGAATGCCAACAACATCAGAGCCGCGCCGATGAAGAACGTCGAACCGATTTCGACGTTGACGACACCGAAAAACGAGAAGTTCAAAAGGGTCAAACTGCGAAGCGCCGGCGTGTGGACTTGCGTAACGGCAGCAATCGCGATCTTGGCTGCTTCCTCGACGGACTTGCCGTCGATCGCCGCCGCATTGGCAGCCGCATGAAGCCATGCCACGACTTCCGGAGAGGAGGCCGTGAAAGTTGGAATGGGGGCAATCGCGTTCAAAATATAACCAGCCGCGATCGTACACCCGAGCGAAAGAACCGGTGTCCACGCATACCAGTTACACCACACCGACAATGGCGCGATGAGCTTGCTGTAGCGAAGCCACGCCGCTGCACCGTAAACGGCGGCACCACCCGACTTGTTCGCGAAAAGACCTGCGATTTCTGCGTAGCTATAGGCTTGTAAAAATCCCATCAGAACCGAAATGGTCCATACGACAAACGCGAGCTTGCCGGCCGCTGCGCCCATACCGCCGATTGAAATCATCACGAGCGCCGGCACGCCGCTCGCAATCCAGAAAGCACCTTTCCAATCGATCGCTCTATGGAGTCCGTCTCCTTGGTCGGGGGCAGAAGACAAAGCCGCCGCCCTCGTCTCGCTAATCATCGTCATCGATGCTCCTCCTACGGAACAAATGCCAATTTCGGCTTAGAATTTATGAGGAGCGATGAATTCATAAAATTGCATACTACGCAAGTCATTTGCATTTGATGCATTATAAACTTTTGTATCAGATGCAAAGCAGCATTCTCCATTTCGTGAGTTAGTCAAGGCCTCGCACTGCACAAAAATTGCGCCGGGACTGCAGTCGTATTAGGCTGATGAAAAACACGGGACATCAGCAAGACATGAGCAAAGAGAAGGGGCTGCGGAAAATCCGACGGCCCGCAGCGCGCAAGCCCACGCCGGATTTGGCGGACAACAGAGATTTCGCGAATCTTCCGCTTGAAAGCCGAATCGGAGCGGTCATCAAGCGCCGTCGCGCGGAAGCAAATCTGACTCTCGCCGACCTCAGTGCCGGCGCCGGACTATCGAGCGCGATGCTGAGCCGAATAGAAAACGGCATGGCGATGGCCAGCCTCGATGCACTTGAACGCCTCTGCGCGGCGGTCGGCATCGGACTCGGCGATCTCTTCAAGGAAACGGATACGCAGCGCGGAAGCGCTCAGCTCGTCAAACGCGCCGAGCAGATGGAAGTCGTGCGCGTCGGAACGAAATTCGGCCACACCTACCGGCTGCTCGCTTACGATCGAGGACCGCGCAAGCTTTTCGAGCCGTTCTTCATCGAGATGGACAAGAAAAGCGAGTCCTATCCGCGCTTCGCGCATCCGGGAACTGAATTCATCTACATGCTTCAGGGGCGAATGGAATACCGCTTCGGAGATCGAACCTATCTCGTCGAGCCGGGCGACGCGTTCACCTTCTCCGGCGACGTCGTGCACGGCCCCGAAAAGCTTCTCGATGACCGCATAAGATTTCTCGCGATCATTTTCTATAACACGTGACGCCGAGTATATGAAAAGGCCGGAGGCTGTGACGCCTCCGGCAAGTGGAGGTAACCGGGGAAACGGTCACCTCGCTCCTGGGACCCAGGAAGTTCCGGCCAATGGGACACGAGCCATCGCCGCAGCTTCCAGCGTGAGAGCCACGAGATCTTCGGGCTCAAGATTATGCAGGTGGTTCTTGCCGCACGCACGCGCCAGCGTTTGCGCTTCGAGCGTCAAGACCTTGAGATAGTTTGCAAGGCGACGTCCGGCGGCCACCGGATCGAGCCGCTGGGTCAGCTCCGGCGTTTGCGTCGTGATGCCCGCCGGATCCTTCCCCTCGTGCCAATCGTCGTAGCAGCCGGCGCGCGTGCCGAGCTTCTCGTATTCCTTTTCCCATTTGGGATCGTTGTCGCCGAGCGCGACGAGCGCCGCCGTACCGATTGCAACAGCATCAGCGCCGAGCGCCAGCGCCTTCGCCACGTCAGCACCTGTTCTGATGCCTCCGGAGACGATCAACTGCACCTTGCGATGCATACCGAGATCCTGAAGCGCCTTCACCGCAGGCGGGATCGCCGAGAGCAGCGGAATGCCGACGTGCTCGATGAACACCTCTTGCGTCGCCGCCGTGCCGCCCTGCATGCCG
Source organism: Hyphomicrobium sp. GJ21 (assembly GCF_001006785.1). Classification (NCBI taxonomy): domain Bacteria; kingdom Pseudomonadati; phylum Pseudomonadota; class Alphaproteobacteria; order Hyphomicrobiales; family Hyphomicrobiaceae; genus Hyphomicrobium; species Hyphomicrobium sp. GJ21. The sequence goes on from NZ_CDHO01000003.1 coordinate 293,247, forward strand.
TCGAGCACGATGACGTCGGCACCGGCTTTCACCGCGAGGTTGACGTCGAAGTAAGGACGGCTTGCACCGACCTTCAGATAAATGGGCTTCTCCCAATCGGTGATTTCACGCAGCTCCTGAATCTTGACCTCAAGGTCATCCGCACCCGTCCAGTCCGGATGCCGGCATGCGGAGCGCTGATCGATGCCCTTCGGAAGCTGACGCATTTCTGCGACGCGGTCGGAAATCTTCTGACCGAGCAGCATGCCGCCGCCGCCGGGCTTCGCGCCCTGCCCGATCACGATCTCGATCGCGTCGGCTTTCCGAAGATCGTCGGGGTTCATGCCGTAGCGCGACGGCAGATATTGATAGACGAGATATTTCGACTGCCCGCGCTCTTCCGGCGTCATGCCGCCGTCGCCCGTCGTGGTCGACGTCCCCGCTGCCGAGGCGCCGCGTCCGAGCGCTTCCTTGGTGTTGGCCGACAGCGAACCGAAGCTCATCCCGGCAATCGTGATCGGAATCGAAAGCTTCAGCGGCTTCTTCGCAAAGCGATTGCCGAGCACGACTTCCGTTCCGCACTTCTCGCGATATCCTTCCAGCGGATAGCGCGACATCGACGCGCCGAGAAGAAGCAGATCGTCGAAATTCGGGAGCCTTCGCTTCGAGCCGCCGCCACGGATATCATAGATACCCGTTGCAGCCGCACGCCGGATTTCCGACAGCGTGTAGTCATCGAAGGTCGCCGACGGACGCGGAGTCGTGGTTGGCCAAGACCGTTCATGCTGGGTCATCAGTACGCTCCCGCGTTATCGATGTTAAAGTTGTAGAGCTTGCGCGCGGAGCCGTAGCGGCGAAATTCCGCGACATCCACCTTGAACGCCTCTCCCGACAGCTTCAGGAGTTCGTGCAGTTCGGCTTTGTGCTCGTCGCGCATTTGCTTTTCGATGCAGTCTGCACCAAGGCTCGCGACGGGCCCCCGCACGTAGATGCGCGCTTCATAGAGAGAGTCGCCTAGCGCCTCTCCGGCCTCACCGAACACGACGAGGCGTCCGTTCTGCCCCATGAACGCGGAAAGATGACCGATGTCGCCTTTGACGACGATATCGATGCCTTTCATCGAAATGCCACAACGCGCTGACGCATTGCCGTCGACGATCAGACGTCCGCCGCGCCCAGTGGCGCCTGCGCTCTGGCTCGCGTCGCCTTTGACGTGAATGAGCCCCGACATCATGTTTTCGCCGACACCCTGCCCGGCGCTTCCCTCAACGACGATCGTCGCCTTCTTGTTCATGCCACCGCAGTAGTACCCGGCGTTGCCCTGGATATTGATGGTGACGTCGGCGTCGACACCCGCAGCAATCGAATGCTCGCCGCCGGGGTTCGTAATCGTCCAGAGCGTTTCATTCGTATCGGGCTTCAGCTGATGCAGCGCCGCGTTGAGTTCGCGGACACGCGTTTTTGAAAGATCAATATTCGGCATTAGCTGCGCTCCCAGAAGTAAACTGTGGCTGGCTTCGGCTCCCAAACCTTGGCGCCGGAAATTCCCGGAAGGCCCGCGAGGCTCTTGTATTCGGACGCGAATGCGACGTAGTCGTCGGTCTCCGCCATCACGGCCGGCTTGCACGCGATCGGATCGCGAAGGACGCCAAATCCCTTTTCCGTCCCGACAACGAACGTGAAGAACCCATCGAGATCGTCGAGGCTGGATTTGAGCGCGCCTTCGAGCGTCTGCCCGCTGCGCATCTGTTTCGTGAGATAGCCGGCCGCGACCTCGCTATCGTTCTGCGTTTTGATCTTGATGCCGTCGCGCTGCAGCTGCCGCCGCAGACTCGCGTGGTTGGAAAGCGAGCCGTTATGCACCAGGCATTGATCGGCGCCCGTCGAAAACGGATGCGCACCATCCGTGCTCACCGCCGACTCCGTTGCCATGCGGGTGTGCGTAATGCCGTGCGAGCCGGACATCGCGCCAATGCCGAACAGCGCGGCGACGTCGTCGGGATATCCGACCTCTTTGAAAATTTCGAGCCGGTGGCCTTCGCTGACGACGTTGACATCCGGCAGATTGGCTTCAAGCCACTCGCGCGCATGCCGGGCTTCGTTGGCCGTGAGAGTCAGCACAGCGTGCGAATAGTGAATGGCCGTTGGCGCCTTCGGAGCGACCGCCGCACGCAGCTTTTCCGCAGCCGTGGCGATATCATAATCTGGCGACGGCCCTGCGATGGTCAGCTTCGTCTTGCCATCCTGGCCCCCGCTGTAGATCGCAAAGCCGGCCGAGTCCGGCCCCCGGCTACACAGCGTTGACGTCATTTTCGTGAGAAGCTCGCCGAGCTGCGGTTCGAGCTTTGGATTTTTGATGAACAGTCCGGCGATGCCGCACATGATGTTTTTCTCCTGCTGTATACGCCGCCTTAGAAGAAGCTGAGGTAGCGCTGTGTTTCCCAATCGGAGACGTGCCGGTGGTAATCCAGCCACTCCTCCCGCTTGAGCGACACGAATTCGTCGATGAAGTCGCCGCCAAGCGTCTTCCGAAACAGTTCGCTCTGATCGAGTGCCTCGATAGCCTCGCTGAGAGACTGCGGAAGAATTTGAATGTTCTTCTCTTTGATCTCGGACGGCGTCAGCGCATAGAAGTTGATGTTCTGCGGCGGACCCGGATCGAGCTTGCGTTCGACGCCATCAAGGCCCGCTGCGATGAGCGCGGCCTGCGCAAGGTACGGGTTCATCCCGGAATCGCCGACGCGCAGTTCGATGCGCCCATAAGGAATGCGCACCATGGCCGTCCGATTGTTATCGCCGTAAGCAACGAACACCGGCGCCCACGTCGTGCCTGATGCCGTGCGCCCGATCACGAGACGCTTATAGGAATTGACCGACGGCGCCAGCAGCGCCGTGAGGGCCCGCGCATGCGTGAGAAGTCCGCCGATGAAGTGATACGCAAGCTGCGACAGTCCCATACCGTTCTTGTCGGAGGCGTCGTGGAAGATATTCTTGCCCGCCGCGTCCGCGATTGAGCAATGAATGTGCATGCCGTTGCCCGTCATCGAACTTTTGGGTTTCGGCATGAACGAACAGACCGCGCCAAGCTCGTGCGCGATTTCGGCAGCAGCCATCTTGAACAGAAGAATCTGATCGGCCGAAGTCAGCGCGTCAGCATACTTGAAATTGATTTCGTATTGGCCGTTCGCGTCCTCATGATCGATCTGATAAACATCGATACCGAGCGATTGCAGGCATTCCGTAACCCGCTCGAGGAACGTCCGGGCGCGAGATAAGCCGCGATAGTCGTAGGCAGGCTTCTGCAAACTGTCAGTGCTGTCGAAGGGAGCGATCGATCCGTCCGGAAGCTTCTGCAGCAGCGAAAACTCGGGCTCGATGCCCGTGAGCAGCGTCCACCCGCGCTCCGACAAGCGAGCCATCTGCGCTTTCAGAATATTCCGCGTATCGATGGGATGCGGCTTGCCGTTGACCATCCCGGTCCCCATCACCCGCGCGTATCCCGGCGCCCACGGAACGAGCGTCAATGTCGAAAGATCGCCCACGACCATGTATTCGGGTTCGTGCGGAGCAAGGCGCATGCCGAACACGCCGCCGCCGGCAAATCCGACGCCGTCCGTAAGCACGTCTTCAAAATGTTCGACGGGAACCGCCTTGCTTTTCGCGACACCATAGATGTCGGCGAATTGCGCAAGAACGTAGCGGATATGATTCTGCGCCAGAAACTGCTTGGCGCCGGCGACATCAAGGTTCGTTGGCGTCGCGTATTGGCCTGGCACACGACGCCAGGTCCAGTGATCTGCCTGCAACATTCGTTTCCTCCCGCGGCGTTCTGAATTGCGCGGCCGCTTTTTCTTGTGGCATCACTTATAAAGGCATATTGCATACAGTGCAATAAATTTGTAGCCTATGAAACACCGCGACTTTAGGGGAATACGCATGAGCGCCAGCGGAGAAGTTTCGAACCACCCATCGGCCGTGGAACTCGCAACAGGAAAAGTGCACGCCGCGCAGGCGCTTCACTATCGACCGTACTGGTGGGATGCGCTGCCGGAGCGCCCTTCGCATTCGCAAAAACCTGTTCCGCGCCACTGCGATGTGGCGATCATAGGTTCGGGGTTCACTGGACTGTCGGCGGCGTTGACGCTTCTCAAGAACGGGCGGCAGGTTGTCGTATTCGAGCGCGATCGCGCAGGATACGGCGCCAGCACGCGCAACGGCGGACAGGTCGGCAGCGGCAATCAGAAGTTCAGAGTGAAGAAGCTGATTGCATTACGCGGACGAAAAAAAGCCGAGGAAATGCTGCGCGAAGGCACGCGCATGCTCGACTATATTGCCGAGTTGATCGCTGACGAAAAAATCGACTGCTATTTTCGCCGCTGCGGTCGCTTTCGCGCAGCCATTCGTCCTGAACACTACGAAGCGATGGCCGCCGACATGCAAGATCTCAAAGAGATCGCAGGCGTCGAAAGCTTCATGGTTCCGAAGTCCGAGCAATCTTCCGAAATCGGCAGCGACATGTTCTTCGGCGGCTCCGTTCTACCAAACGATGCCTCGCTGCATCCCGGATTATATCACGCTGGGCTGCTGGAAAGAATTCAAGGCGCAGGCGGTTCGATCCTCGACCACACGCCCGTCACCGCGATCACCGCAGCGAACGGCGGCTTCAACGTTAGAACCGGCGCCGGAGAATGCTTCGCCAAAAACGTCATCATCGCCACGAACGGCTACACGGACGGCCTCGTGCCGGAGCTTGGCCGACGCATCGTTTCGATCGGATCAGCGATCATCGCAACCGACGAACTGCCCGAAGCTTTGTTCAATCGGCTACTTCCGAACAATCGCGTCTACGGCAATACCAATCGCGTTTTCTACTATTTCCGCGGCGCACCGGATGCGCGTCGCATCCTTTGGGGCGGACGCATCGGACGACTGGCGTCCGACAAATCGCCCGTCGCCTACCGTCACCTCGCACGCGACATGCTCTCCGTCTTTCCTGATTTGAAAGACGTGCGTGTTACGCACGGCTGGGACGGCCTCATCGGCTACACGTTCGATGAAATTCCGCATCTCGGCCGCGCCGCTTCCGGCGTGCATTACGCCGTTGGCTACTGCGGAACAGGCGTTTCGCGCGCCACCTACTTCGGCAACAAGATCGCATTGCAAGTCCTCGGCAAACCCGAGGGTCATACCGCCTTCGACGATCTGGCCTTCCCCGCTTTTCCCGCCCACCCTATCGCCAAGCGCGCCGTCCCAACGGTCGAGACTTGGTATCGCTTTCGAGACGCAACCAACATCTAGAGGATCGGAAAATACGAATGCCCAAGAATAATGCAGCACAGCGCGTCAACATCTCGTCCGGCGGCGCATACGAATCCGTTTTCGGCTACTCGCGAGCCGTGCGCTTCGGCAAAGACATTCATGTCTCCGGAACATGCGCGCCAGCCGGGCATGAAAAGAGCGGCGCCTATGCGCAGGCACGCGCCGCACTGGAGATCATCGAAAAAGCTTTGGGCGAAGCCGGCGCGACCGCCGCGGACGTCGTGCGCACCGTCGTTTATCTTCGCGACGTCAACGATGCAGAGGACGTCGCGAAAGCGCACCTCGAAACTTTCGATAAGATCCGGCCCGCGAGCACGCTCATCCAGGTCTCTTCAATGTTGAGGCCGTGGCAGAAAGTCGAAATAGAAGTCTACGCCCAGCTCGCGTGAGCATTCCTGATAAAGGCCGGTGAAAACCGGCCTTTATCATTTGGACGCAATTACAGCCTCGCGCAGAATGCGCGGCGCACCTGCAAGAAACGTCTGCACCTGATCGCGGATGACTTCGGCACGGTTCGGAGAGGTCTGCACCTCGTAGATGAACGTCCGGATGCCCACATAGAACACAGCTCCATGCAGTCCCCAGAACAGTTCTTCTTCGCGTGGCGTCATGGCGACCGAAGCGATGGATGGCAAAGCCAAATCCACGCGCAGCTCGTTGCAGCACGGTTTGATGAACTGGTTCCTGATGAGCGCAACATAACGATGCGTCATGGGGTGGCCCTTGAGGCCGGCGAACATGAAAATGCGCATCCAGCGAGCATCGAAGATCCGCTCCGTATACTCGGAATAGAATTGTATCAGCCGCGCTTCGAGCGGCAGCGATCGATCACAGATGAGCGCTTTCCAAGCCGAATCCCAACGCGCAACAAACACATGCTCGTAGACACGCTCGATCAGCGCATCCTTCGTCGGGAAATATCGGAAAATGGCTGAATGCGTGATGCCCATCGTCTTGGCGAGCTCTCGCGTCTGCCCTTCAAACCCATTGTCCGAAAAAAACTGCGCCGCCGCCTCGATGATCTGACGCTCGCGCTCCGCGGCGGGCAAGTGAAGCCTGACCGGAGCGTCCGCGCGCCGCGGCATTTGTGACCGATTGGTCATTTCGATTTGACTCCCAGCGCAGGGTGACTACTTGTAACCACGCGGTCACAAATACCGCGCGTCGCGGAACTTGTCGATTATATTGGAGATTGAAATGACGAATGCGCTCGAAAAGGTTGCAAAAGCCTGGGACGACACATTCAACTCCGGCGACACCGAAAAGCTCGGCAGTTTCTATGCCGCCTCGGGCCGCGTGATCCCTGCTGGAGGCGCACCGATCGAGGGTCGCGATGCGATCGCGAAGTTTTTTGCCGGCATTCGCGCCAATGGCCTGACGAAACATGACATCAAAGTCGCTTCCGTCATTGATCGCGGCGATACGGTGATTGCCATCGGCACGTGGAATCTGACTGGACCTGGCGAGAAAGGCGAAGGCGCTAGCTTCGGCGGTAACTGGGTCAACGTTCTGGCCCGCGAGGCGTCAGGCTGGCAGATCCTGCTGCATACCTGGAATTGACACGAAGCGGCTCGTCGCGCTTCTGCATCCACGCCGGCAGTTAGTCGGAGGATTCCAGAAGCTCGACGAGCGCACGTGCAATATTTTCTATCGTGTACGGCTTCTGCAGAACCTGCCGCGCGCGATGCTCCATCGGCAGCGAAGCCTGCTCGCCATAGCCACTCGCGAATATGAACGGTACGCCGAGTTCCTGGAGACGATCAGCCACGGGAAAGCTCGTCCGATCTCCGAGATTGATATCGAGCACGGCTAACGAAGGCGTCTCGGATTCGAGATAATCGAGCGCTCCCTGCGTTGTTGCATGAGTGATGACCGTGTCAGCGCCAAGCCTTGTCAGGATGTCTTCCGCATCCAGCGAGATGATGAGGCTATCCTCAACCAGCAACACGCTTCGATTTGCTAGAAATTTCGGCGGCGGCTCGACAGGATGTCCTGGCGCCGGGCGTGCGAACTTAATCGCCTTGCCAGCGAACGACTTCGCTTCGGAGACATGCCGCGCCGGAATGATGAAATCGGCCTCGAACCCGGTTTCGCTGTATCGCGCCTCCGCGCTTCCTCCGAGATCGTAAGGAACTGAGCGCTCGATGATCGTCGTGCCGAACCCCTTACGCTGCGGAGGGCGCACGGGTGGACCACCGTATTCGCGCCACGCCACGACGAGATCGCGAGCGCCATTGCGATGCCACGTCATTTCCACGCGGCCGTTGGTCGTCAGGCTTCCGTATTTTGTCGAGTTCGTAACAAGCTCGTGCACCACCAGCGCCATCGCCGAATAAGCTTGCGGGTTGAGCAGTACAGGAGGGCCGCCGCCGCCTATACGGTCGGCACCTGCCGAAATCGCCGCAGACTCCGCATCCACGAGAGCTTGCAGCGGAGCCGGACCCCAATGATCGTCAGTAATCTGATTATGTGCGCGCGCGAGAGCATGAATACGCCCATCGACGAGCTGCACGAATTTCGCCACCGCCTCATCGTCGGGCTGCGATTGCCGGATCAATCCGCGGATGACGCCAAGGATATTGCGAACGCGATGATTGAGCTCCGCGATGAGCAGCTCCTGACGCGCACTTGCCTGATGCCGCTCCGCGGCTGCCTCGTCTGCAAGACGCAGAACGACCTCGATGAGCGTCGCACGTAATGTTTCAGCAACGCGCATTTCTGACGACGTGAACGGCTTCGAGCGACCTTCGACAAGCTCCTTCCATTCCGCGAAACTTTCGCGCGGCGTGAGGCGCGGACCATTCGGTCCGTAAACAGCAGGCTTATGCGGGTCACCGGCCCAGCGGACGGAGCGGACCATCTCGGAGCGAAATAGAACCACATAATCCCGCGGCGACCGCGAGATGGGAATTGCCAGCAACCCGGCGACACCGTTGCTATCGATCGCGCTAATCAATGAGGTGATCTGATCTGTCGCGAAAACCTTTCCGGCAGCCGTACCGTTCAGCGCGCGAACGATCTGCCGGAAGGCTTCCGTCGACGGCGTGATCCCGGAAAACGCGTAACTGCCGTTGATCCACACGCCGACCCCGTCCGCCGGAATTGTGTTTGTGAGGATGTCGGCGAGCCAGTCCGGATCTTTGAGAAGAGTTTCATCAGACGCAACGGCGCCCAACAGCTGATCCGAAATATCGCGCGCCCGACGCTCGTATTCGACGATCGCGCGTCGCTCGCGGCTTTCGAGCCGCATGGCAAACATCTGCGCGAAGAGTTCGCTCACCGAGCGCATCTGAAAGTTCGGAACCATCCGGGAATAATGATGGCATGCAAACAATCCCCAAAGTTCGTCATCCACGATGATCGAGATTGAGAGCGATGCGCCGACGCCCATGTTCTTCAGATATTCGATGTGGATCGGCGAAACGGACCGCAGCATCGACAGGGAAAGATCCATCGGCCTTCCGAACTCGTCGAGTTCAGGCGTGATCCTGACCGGCACGGCGCCAACATCAGCGATAATGCGCAGCAGGTTTCGACGATAGAGCGCCCGAGCTTGCTGCGGAATATCGCTCGCTGGATAGTGCAGACCTTTGAACGATCCAATTCCGCTCTTGCAGGCTTCGCCAACGACTTCGCCCGATCCGTCCGTATCGAACTTATAGACCATGACGCGATCGTAACCGAGCAATGCCCGAACCTGGCGCGCACCTTCGCGGTAGAACGAAGTAAAATCCGGCGTCTGGTCCAATCGCGCCATCATCGTGCGGACGGTGCCGGTGATGTCCTTAGGCGGTTCGTTGCCGGCCTCAGCTTCGACAACGATGTAAGCGCCGGAAATGTGGACAGCGACGTCGAAGAACCGGTCCTTGATAAGCTCGCATGCGAAGAGTCGTTCTATGGAATCGGCTCCACGCAGCAGACTGACCCGGTTGCGAAGGTCATGCAGCGCGCGCGAAGGTAGGAACTCCGCCAACGGGTGACCAATCATGTCGGTCGCCCGGCAGCCAATGAAATCGGAAATGTTCTCGGATGCCCGAGCGACGATCCAATCCGTCGTTACCGCGAACAAAAAGCCGATAGGCTGAACGGCCCCCAGCATGTGGATGGGCTCGCGGTCGCAATTTGTGAGATCGACTTGAAGATCCGAGCTGGGCAAGAAAATTGCTCGCGTTTGTGTACGATGATGCACAAAACGCGCTTCATTCGGTCACGGTTCCAGACGTAAGTTCCGGCCGTCCAACTAACGTTATTCTTTAGCGCGCACGAACAAGATTACCGCAGCACGTGTTGACGGCACAAGCAAACTTCGCGACGTTCCGTCACGCAATAGCGTCATGCGATTGTTTAGTTTCTAAGATTTTATTGTTGGACGCTTCCCGAAACGCATCGTACACATCGCAACGCGTTTCGCGTCAACAAATAAAGAAAAGAAGAGGCTCTACGGCAGCCTCAGGGACGAAACGAATTCCAAGGGAGCGAGAAAGCGCGCGGGTGAGACTTTGCTGACACGTGAAGGAGCACCCCTTGGTTCGTCAATTTCCGCCTCTCGTCGAGAGGATCAGCCGGGCTCTTTGCCAAGCGAACGGCAAGCCCACTGACGCCCGGTTTAAAGGCAAGCCGATGTGGCAGACGTTCCGGCGCGACGCGCAAGCCGCGATCGACGGTTCGGGCGTCGACGAGCTGGTGCACACGGTCCGCAGCATCATCGATGAAAAGCGCGTCTCTCCCGCGGTTCGGGCCGAGCTTGCTGAAGCGTTGTCGCAATTTGAAGGCGAAGGCGAGAACGGCATGATGCGCTATGACCATGAGCAGAACGAGTTCTTGCGCTGGTAGGCAGGCGGCCTGAACATTCGGGCCTTCTCGTCCCTCTCGATGGGGATCAAGGTGGGCGCGGTCCTGCCGAACGTGCGCGATCGCCCTCCTCTCTCGCTTGGTGCGAAATTTTTCACCGGAACTCGATGCCTCCTTGCGCGTTATCGACACGCAGATCGTCTTCTCATACCCCGTGCGATTTTCACGATCTTAGGCGGTGCTAACCCGCTGACTATTGGATCGCATGGCGTCTCGCGCCAATGCCGCGACTCGCGTTCTGCAGCATGACAGCAGCTTGTTCGCTGCGCATTCCGATCAACCGAGTGTCTGATATGTGGGACTATCCCAAGAGCGCGAAGCACCGCGCGTTCATCGACGAGCTTCAGGCGAAGCACGAGCGCGAGCTTGCAAAAGTCCGCGCTGCGGAAAAGAAGCAGGCTCGTGCGGCAGACGGCCAGCAGGCTCTCGAAGAGATAAAGGCTCAGAGCGCAGCGACGCGAGAAAAGACGGCGCGGCTCCGTGCTGAACGCTTGGCGCGTGCAGCGGAAAATCTCCTGGAAAAGCGCGCCAAGGCGGTTCGGAAGAAAAAATAAAGCTTCGATTTTTCTTACGTTGCTCGAAGGCGGTTAGCCCGCGCTTCGAGAATAGAGTGTGCGCCGGCAATCACCTCAGCGGCGCGCCGCTGTGCGTAAGCGCCATGATGACCAGCAAGACAAGCACGACTGCGAGAACGCCGGATGGACCATACCCCCAATCTCGACTGTATTCCCAACGCGGAAGCGCCGCCAAGAGCGCAAGCAGAATGATGACGAGCAGTATCGAACTCATCGAAATCTCCTCAGACCTGAAGGTTTTCGTCGCGATGCCGCCCGCCGATGATACCAGCGAACCACGCAAGGATGCCGGCCAGCAATGACACGACCACGAACCACGTCGTGACGGAGGCCGCTATCTTCCGCGCCTGATCAGCCGTCTCTTTGGCTGTCTGCACTGTCTTATTGTAGGCCTCGTTCGCTTCCCGGATCATCTGATCCACGCGCGCCTTGGCTTCCGGTTCGCTGATCCCGGTCTGCCGGGCGACAACTCTTTCGAGATCCATGCGATCGGCGGGAGAAAAACTTCCAGCCGCGATGCTGTGCGTGACGATACGGGCGACTTCCGATTTTGCATCGTTACCCTGCCCGGGTGCGCCTCCCGGCGCATTGGCAGTCGTTGTTCTCAACGCACGGTCGACGTAGTAGCCGACGAAGTCGCCGGCCTGATTGGCTGAAGCCTTGACGCTTTCCGAAAGAACTGGACCTGCGGCCTGCGCCGCAACAGTTGCTGTTCTGCCGACGCCCGACGCAACGATCGAACTCGCGAGGAAGGTCGTCAGCAACAGGCCGAAACCCCAGACGATCAACGCATTCAAGCCGTCTCGATTGGAGCGCTCGTCGACTGACGCATCGAGCGCTGGCTTTCGTAAGCGGCCCACGACATATCCGCCGACTGCGCCGGCATATAATGCGGTTATTGCAAACCACGCGGCGCCGGCAGCCGTCATCGCCGACGGCGATGGGTTGTCATAGCTCCACGGAGAAACCGCCGCGAGGCCGAGAGCGACGCCAGCCGCTCCGAGCAACATGCTGCTTGCCGAGGAGATCGCCGTAGCCCCGAAGATCGCAGGCCAATCTACGTACTTGGTTTCGTCCTCAGAAAGAACGGCCATAGGACTGTCCAGTGGTGTCATTGCCATCACGACCTCATCAGAAAAGAAGGTAAAGAAGAATAATGATCGGTATCGGAATTCCGATAAGCCAAAGCAGAATGGGCATGATCAATCCTCGGCTGGTATTTTGGTCTGCAGGGACTTCGCCATGTCGAGATGATGCTCGAGAGTGGGCAACGTTCTCTCAGCAAAGGACTTCAGCGAAGGCGTTGGACCGTTTGCTGCATAATCCTTGAACGTCGCGACTGCGTCTTGGTGAGCCTCAACCTGAGCCTGCACATACGCGTGATCGAAGCCCTTTTCCGTCGTGAACAATCTGAGCTGTGCGTATTTCGCAGTGTGGCTGACATCCAGAGAGTCAGACGGCGGCGCAATGTTGGCCTGCGCCAAGCTGGCCTTGAAGTCAGCGCCCGCTTTCGTGTGATCATCGATCATCTGCCGGGCGAACGTATTGACGAGAGCCGCTTTACCGTACTTCAGCGCAAGCCCGCTCGTATCGATTTCAAACTTGTTGGAAACCGCAACCTTGTCGACGAACGTCTTGGTTGCTGGCGGAAGATCGGCCGCGATGGCGGAGGTCGCGAATATGCAGAGATAAAGCGAGAGAAGACGGAACATGGCTGGACCTTCTGGCTGGTCTTCGCTTAGCCCAACTCTCGGAGGTGACCGTTGTTCCCGCGATATGTTTAAGAGACCCGACGAACGAAATCGCGAATGCTGCCACGCCGATCATCTGGAACGGTGGCACCGCGCGCTCAGTAAGAGTGCCGTAGAGCCTGAACTCAAATTTACTCCGGGCTCGGCATGCTTCGGCTGTGCTGAAACGCTGCCGGCATCCGGCTTTGCCATCGGCGTTCGCTCGACCGAGCCTGAATAGCCCGACGCTAGTTCCGCCTCACCGCGTGAACGCTCTTCAAAATTTGCCGTTTCCGAGCGAAACCAGCCTCGCAATCGCCTCCGTTTCTACCTTCCACCTGCGACGGCTGGCCGTTGAGCTTTGAAGCGTGCTACTGCGGATTCCCATAGATTCTAACTTAAAATCTCGAGTTTCCGCTCAAGCCCAACGCGGATGGAGTCAGGCGATTTCGTCCAATCGCTGTTTGATCTCTCGGACGACATTTCGAACATTGGCGGCGATGGCTCGAGCCTCAGCGACGGTTGCCATTGAACGATGATAAGACGGAATTGGAAATGTATCGCCGAGCAGATGGCGTCTCAACGAGGTCGCAGTATAGGAATTGGCAATTGGCTCAAAGACGACTTCATAAAACAGAACTTGCGCAAGAATGGTCCCCGCAACGTCCCGTACATCGATCCGCCAGTCTGCTCCGACATTGCCACCACGCCGGATTTCCTCAATAATAATATCGGACGCAATCGTTCTCGCCTCGGCTCGCGCTGCCTCGATATTATCGAATTCAGCACCTTCGGCGTCGGCGAGCCTCTGCAGCCCCATGATTATGTCGAAGAAGATCAGCATCCCGGCAGTGTCCGCAACTATTGTGGGAGTTAACAGTTAGATTTTAGTCCGCTTTCCGACCCACATCATGACATCCAGTGAGAAACACGGTACGCTTAGGTACACTCTGATTGCGTGACGGCCATTATCGCGGGAGGAGATGAAGGCCATGAAAAATGCTGCCCGTCTCAATTCTCGTGGAAACCTTATCTTATCCAGTCTTAGCCTTGCCGATTACGAGCTTTTGGAGCCGTATCTCGAGACCGTCCAATTTCGCGCTCGCGATTGCCTTGAGCAGACAAATAAAAAGGTCGAGCGCATCTATTTTCCCTATCGGGGATTGATATCCGTTATCGCGGTCAGCCAAAACAAGCGCCACGAATCCGAAGCCGGCATTATCGGATGGGAAGGAATGACCGGTGCCTCCGTTGTTCTTCGAAGCGAACCTGCATTGACGAACGTCTTCGTGCAGATACCGGGTGACGGACGTGCTGTTCTGGCCGGCGATCTTTCGATGCTTATGGCGATGAGTTCGACGCTCAGGGATGCTTTCCTGAAACATATTTACGTGTTCTTGATTCAGGCCGCCAACACCGCTTTGGCGAATGCGCGCGGAAGGCTCGATCAGCGCCTCGCCCGCTGGCTGCTGATGGCCGATGACCGGGTGCCGGGCGACGGCCTTCATCTCACGCACGAATTCCTCGCCTTCATGCTCGGAGTACGGCGCGCAGGCGTGACGATTGCCCTCCAGCACCTCGAAAGCCAAGGACTGATCTGCAATTCGCGAGGGCATATCCGGCTGATCAACCGGAGCGGCCTTGAACAGTGTTGTGACGGTCTGTATGGCGTCGCTGAACGGGAGTTGAGCCGGCTGTTCGCACCACGCTACGGCTGAGAATAACGCAAGATTTTCGCCTGACGACGCGTTATGATAGAAGCATTCCAAAGAATTCAGCGCAAACGTCATGACCTCTGATGCAACGCCGCTAGCTCCCTCCTCTTCGGTCAATGCCGTCCCGGTCACGGGCATCGGCGCTTCTGCCGGCGGAATTCCCGCGCTACAGGCTTTTTTCAAGACCCTTCCGAGCGACACTGGCGCGGCCTATGTCGTCATTCTTCATCTCGACCCGGAACACCAAAGCGATCTGGCGCGGATCCTGTCGCTCGCGACCAGCATGCCCGTCACCGAAGTCGGCGACGCCACAGACATAGTTGCCAACCACGTCTACGTAATAAGCCCGAACCGCAGGCTTCTCATATCGGCTTCCCAGATCTCGACCGCGCCATTCGATGAACCCCGCGGACAGCGCGCGCCGGTCGATTCTTTTTTCCGCTCGCTCGCCAGGCAGCATGGTGACGGATTCGCGATCATCATGTCGGGCGCCGGTTCCGACGGCTCGAATGGCGTCAAGGACATCAAGGAAAACGGCGGCATCGTCCTGGTGCAGGATCCAGCCGAAGCTTCATTCTCCTCGATGCCGCGGGCCGCCATCGCAAGCGGCGTCGCCGATCTCATCCTGCCCATCCGCGACATCGCCTTACGAATACCGGAGTTGATCCGGAAGAAGGGACAGTTGCATGCCGAACAGATTGCGGGCAGCAACGAGGATGCGCTGAAACGAATTCTCGGCTTTCTGCGACTGAAAACCGGACACGATTTCTCGAACTACAAACGCCCGACCGTCGTGCGGCGGCTCGCACGACGAATGCAGGTCACGCGCTCCGACAATATCGAGGACTACACGGCTCACCTGCGCTCCAAGCCAGAAGAAATTCAGGCCTTGTTCGCCGACCTCCTCATCTCAGTCACGTGTTTTTTCCGAGACCCTCCGGCCTTCGACTACCTATCACGCGACATCATCCCAAAACTGTTCGCAAACAGAGATCCCGATTCCGTTCTGCGCGTATGGGTTCCGGGCTGCGCGACGGGCGAGGAAGTCTACTCTCTCGGCATTCTCATTCTCGAGGAAGCCGCGCGACGCGAATTGAAACCCGAGATCCAGCTTTTCGCGTCCGACCTCGACTCGACTGCTCTCGCGACCGCCCGCGAGGCCTGCTATCCTCTGTCGATCAAATCCGACGTCTCCGAACAACGGCTTCAACGATATTTCACCCGCGAGGGCGACAGCTATCGCATCAAGCGAGAAGTGCGCGATCTCGTCGTATTTGCTGCGCACAGCTTGCTTCGTGATCCGCCGTTTTCACATATCGACCTTATCTCGTGCCGCAATTTGTTGATCTATCTGGATCGTGATCTCCAGCAGCAGGTCGCCTCTACATTCCATTATGCTTTGAGACCCGGCGGATACTTGTTCCTCGGCTCATCCGAAACGATCGACGGCAACACGCTTTTTCGTATCGTGGATCGCGACACGCGAATTTATCAGGCATTGGAGCGGCCGCGCGACAAGCTCCCGCCGCTTCCTCGCATTCTTACCGGCCCGACGATCGCCGAACCGCCAACGCGTCCTGTCTTGCGACGGTCGCCCAGCACGAACGATATGTCCATGCATCGACAAGCTCTTGAAGCAACTGCGCCTCCCAGCATCATGATCGACGAGACGCATCAGATCGTCACGCTGTCGGAAACGGCCGGTCGCTTTCTCCTGCACTCCGGCGGTCCGATGACGAGCGAAGCTCCTGACATCGTCCGCCCCGAACCGCCTCGACCTGCGCGCAGGACTGCATCGCGCATTCGAACAGAACCAGCCCACGCTTACGATGCCGATCCCCGTTCGTTTCAACGGAGACGAACACGCTGTAAGTCTACAAATTCGCCCTGTGCAAAAGGAAAACGACGCACGGGTCGCGCTCGTCCTGTTTCTCGAAGGCGGTCCCGTCGAACGCAAGAACGACAGCCGCACCACCGACGATTCCGCATCGACGACCGTCGTCACCGAACTTCGAGAAGAACTTCTGGCGACGCGCGAGCACCTACGGGCGAGCCGCGATCAGTATGAGGCCGTGACAGAAGAACTGCGCGCTTCCAACGAAGAGCTGCAGTCCATGAACGAAGAGTATCGCTCGACGTCCGAAGAACTGGAGACAAGCAAGGAAGAGCTCCAGTCGATCAACGAAGAGCTTCAGACGCTCAACAATGAACTCAAGCTCAAGCTCGAAAGCGTTTCGCGCGCACATAACGATCTTCAGAATCTAATGGCGGCCACGGATCTGGCGACGCTGTTTCTCGATCCCGATATGCGCATAAACCGGTTCACGCCGCGTCTCGCTCATATTTTCAATGTTGTCAGCGGAGATGAAGGCCGGCCGATCTCCGATTTTACGAACAAACTGAAATACAATGACCTGACGCGCGACGGCAAACGTGTCCTCGCCGATCTGACGACGATCGAGAAAACGATCGAAAGCACGGACGGCCGCTGGTTTCTGCTCCGCGTCAGGCCCTACCGGACGCTTGATGACCGCATCGAAGGCGTCGTCGTCACGTTTGTCGACATCACCGAACAACGGAAAATGGAAGAACGCTGGCAGGAGCGTCAGCACCTGCTGCTCGCCGAGCTGTCACACCGATTCAAGAATATCTACGCCGTCGTTCAAGCCATCGCCGGACAAAGCTTGCGCGACAGCGGCGCAACCGACAGCGCACGCAACACGTTGAACTCACGTTTACGTGCACTGGCGATATCGCACGATTTGCTCGTGCAGAACGAATGGCAGAGCGTCGCGTTCGAGCGGCTGTTATCGGAACAGCTCACAGGCATGACAGATCGCTTTCGTTTCGAAGGACCACACGTCGAACTTCCTGGCGAACTGGCGACGCCGCTTGCTCTAGCTCTGCATGAGTTGGAAACCAACGCTGTCAAATACGGTGCGCTGAGCAATAAGGACGGCAAGGTCACGCTGATTTGGAAGAAAAGTGAGAAAGGTGGCAAGAAGCGCCTCTTGATCACCTGGTCGGAAGAGGGAGGCCCAAAGGTCTCCGAGCCCACCCGCAGAGGGTTCGGCAGCTCGTTGCTGGAAAAAGGCCTGCCCAATGCAGACGTTAAGCGCGAATTCCGCGTCACGGGCGTGATCTGCACAATCGACTGTCTGTTGGAATAACGTCGCCTTTAACGGCGGTTCGGAGCTTTTGCGCTGCCTCTGCGTTGACCAAGAACGCAGACTGCAGGAGCGGCGGAGTGGATTACAACAGAGTTTTCGCAGTAGGCGCGTCCGCCGGAGGCATCGAAGCACTTCTGACGATTGTCCAGCAATTACCCGCTGACTTCGCCGCTCCCATCCTCATCGTCGTGCATATTTCGCCCGACAGTCCTGGCTATTTACCTGATATCTTGGCGCATAACGGGCGACTGCCAGCGACGAACGGCATTGACGGGACCGTCATAGAAAATGGCCGCATCTATTTCGCTCCGCCCGACAGGCACCTCCTCGTCGACAAGCATGGCAAACTACAAACGCTACGAGGACCCCACGAAAATTGCAGCCGTCCCGCGATTGATCCGCTATTTCGATCCGTTGCACTCGGTTTCGGCGAGCGCTCGGTCGGCGTCGTCCTGTCGGGCGGTCTCAACGACGGCTCAGCAGGTCTCCGAGCGGTAAAACTTTGCGGCGGCACGACCGTAATACAGGACCCGTCTGACGCCATCTTCGATTCGATGCCGCTGAACGCCATGCGCAACACGACGATAGATTATTGTCTGCCTGCATCTGAAATCGGATCTCAGCTATCGAAGCTTGCCCAACAACGGCCCGCGAAGAAACCAGCGTCGATTCCACCGACGACTCGTCAGCAGATCGCACGCGAGGTCGCCAAAATTCGTCATCGCGCGCGCCGCTTGGATTCGGCAGGCGACCGACGGCGGCGCATGACGGGAGCGACGGTCATCGACTGAGCCACACAATGTTGCGCAACGGCACCGTCAATTTCGCAGAGTTTCCAGCTGCTCAAGCGGAGGGCGCGCGAGCCTTCAAACTGACCGCTATAACAGTCGGAGACGCCCCGAGTTTTTAAATCTCAATTTGAATGAAAGCCGATGGTCTCTCTACGCCGATCTGCATACGGATAAAAAATTCTTCCGCACACTAAAAGCGCGGGCCACGCTTTTCTAATAAACAAATCTAGAAATCAGATTTGCCCGAACAAACCACAAATCAAGATAAGCATATTCCCGAGACACTCATAACCAACGCACATATTCTCATTTCATCTTTATTTTCCGCCACGGCTTAGTGCCCGCACTCGGACACCGATCGACATTGATCAGCATACGGAGCGCAGATCCATTCGATACGTGGACATCACAACCGGCAGGGATGTGCATGTCCACGAGGTGCCGAGCAATGGGGTTTTACGTGGAGGTATTCTAGATGTACGGGGGCACTAGCACGCACGCTCGTTCCATTTTGGGAACAGCCGTTGCCAGCCTTATTCTGCTTGGCGTCACGCCGGTCTCTGCAGCCGATCTCGGGGGAAATTGCTGCGCGGACCTTGAAGAGCGCATCGCTGAGCTCGAAGCGACAACAGCCCGCAAGGGCAACCGCAAGGTCTCCTTGACCGTGTCGGGCTTCGTCAACGAAGCGGTTTTGTTCTGGGACGATGGTCACAGAAGCAACGCTTACGTCGTGACCAACGAAACTGCGCAGGATCGCGTCCGCTTCCTGGGTTCGGCTCAGATCACCAAGGACTGGACCGCCGGTTACCTGCTTGAACTCGGCATCCGCGGCGCCCGCGAAGATCGGGTCAACCAGTTCGGACCGAATGCTGACAACGGCGTCAGCGTCCGCCATAGCGCCTGGTACTTGAGCGGTAAGGACTACGGCAAAGTCTGGGTCGGTCAGACCTCGGACGCAGCCGACGGCATTACCGAAATCAACCTCGCCAACACCAACCACTTCTCGTTCACGAACAGTTGGGGCAACACCTTCGGCGATCAAGGTAACGGCTTCTACCTCTATCGCAACAACGGCGTCCTCTCGACCAGCAACAATCGCTACGGTCAGTTCGTTGCGCAGGGTGCACAGCAGGCGGCGCCTGGCGAAGGGCATCGCTTCAATGTCGTGAAATACGAAACGCCGACGGTTGCTGGCTTCACAGCCTCAGCAGCTTGGGGCGAGGACGACATCTGGAACGTCGCGCTTCGCTTTGCCGGAGAGCACTCGGGCTTCAAGCTCGCAGCCGGTATTGCATACACGCATTCGGATGACGTCTCGAACAGTCCCGCTGGCCACGTCACAGCGGTCAACCGTGGCGCTGGCGATACGGATGAAGTCGGTCTGAGCGGCTCGATCCTGCACATCGAAACCGGTCTCTACGCTTCGGGTGCTTACGGCCGCTTGCATGACGCTGGACTGGATAATCTTTACGGCCAGAACGTCGATGACGTGACAAGCTTCTGGACGATCCAGGCCGGTATCGAACGCAAGTTCTTCCCGATCGGCAAAACGACGCTCTTCGGCGAGTACTTCAATCTCGATCGCGGTGCCGGATTCTCTACATCTTCCAGCACCGGACTGATCAGCGCGGTGAACATCTCAAGCTTGTTCGCTGGCGCATCAGGCGCAGGCTACCGGGTTGCAAGCTCGGAAATCCGCGGCTGGGGCCTTGGCGTCAACCAGAACCTGAATGAAGTCGTCGACGTCTACCTCGACTATAAGCACGTCGAGCTTGACGCGACTGCACTCAACGGCGCTCACTCCACTCAGGAACCAATCCAGTTCTTCACTGCTGGCGCGCAGATAAAGTTCTGATCAAAGTCTGAAGGCCTTTTCGTCCCGTCTAGGTGTATTCAACTGCGATCAAAAGGGCCGCATTCCGTGAGGAATGCGGCCCTTCTTTTTGCTCACTACAACGTGGTGTTCTCAGCCGCTGTTCTCACGCATGGTGTCCCAAAAATCGACGGTCGCTTCACGAAGCGTATTTTTGCAATCGCGCGCGCAATCGATCAACGTTCCATGACGAAGTTCGAGTTTTTTCCCGTAAGCGCCTTGGCGCAACGGAGCCGTATAGCAGGGATAGTTGCCGTAACGGCTGCACGCCGTGACCACATTCGCGGACCTCGACGAGATACCGTCATCAGCCTGCGATGCCGTGGCGCCAATTGCGATGAATCCCGAGAGTGCACCGATCATCAGACATGTCTGTTTCATTACCGCTCTCCGCTGTCATAGCGTCGAGGCAGCTTAAGCGCGCTTTTCGAATATGCAAATCACCAAAAACGATAACGCCGCTAATTCCGTTATTTTGGACGATGCAACGAAATGCAGTGCACCGCGCAACAAAAAAGCTGAAGCGCATATGCGCTTCAGCCAAAACTATCTTTCCAACCTGCTCGCAATCGGTCCGGTCTCCGGCGCCTACACACGCACGAGGCCGGTCTCCGCTTGAATGTCTTTCAACGCGGCGACCAGCACATCGATCTCGCCACATGTGTTGTAGAAGGCAAACGATGGACGAACGGTCGTCTCCTGCCCGAAGCGCCGAAGAATCGGCTGCGCGCAGTGGTGACCCGACCGCACGGCGATACCGTACTTGTTGAGCCGCGCCCCGATCTCTTCACTCGGAATGCCTTTAAGCGTGAGCGAAATGACGCTCGCCTTTTCCGGCGCCCGTCCGATGATCCGCAGATTTGGAATCTGCAGCAGCCGCTCGGTCGCGTAAACGAGAAGTTTGTGCTCGTAGTCAGCGATATTGTGAAGTCCAAGGCGCTCGACATAGTCGATCGCAGCGCCGAGGCCGACCGCATCAGCGATGTTGCCCGTACCCGCTTCAAAGCGCTGCGGCGAACCATGAAATTCGGTCCGCTCGAACGTCACATCGCGGATCATGTTGCCGCCGCTCTGATAGGGCGGCAGCGCATCCATGATTTCCTTCTTCGCGAACAGCGCACCGATGCCGGTCGGAGCAAACAGCTTGTGACCCGACAGCACCAGGAAGTCGGCATCGAGATCCTGCACATCGACTTTCATGTGCGACACCGACTGCGCCCCATCGACGAGCACGCGAGCTCCGACGCGATGCGCCATTTCGATGATCGTCTTAGCCGGGGTAACCGTACCCAACGCATTCGAAACGTGAGCGAAGGCAACGATCTTGGTTTTGGAATTCAGCAACTTCCCGAATTCGTCGAGTAGCAATGCGCCGTGATCGTCCACGGGCGCAACGCGAAGTTTTGCGCCCTTGGCAAGGCAAAGCTGCTGCCAGGGAACGATGTTGGCATGATGCTCGAGATTCGTGATGACGATTTCGTCGCCGGGTCCGACATGCTGCCGTCCATACGTCGCCGCGATCAGATTGATCGCTTCAGTCGCACCGCGCGTAAAGATGATGTCGTCCGCCGAACGCGCATTGAGAAATCGCGCCACCTTTGAGCGCGCACCTTCGTAAGCGTCCGTCGCGCGCGCAGCCAACTCGTGAGCCGCACGATGAATGTTGGAATTCTCGTGCTCGTAGAAATATTTGAGACGATCGATCACCTGTTTCGGCTTTTGCGTCGTCGCCGCATTGTCGAACCAGATGAGCGGCTTGCCGTTCACCGTTTCGTTCAAGATCGGGAAATCGCGACGCACGGCCGAAACATCAAAGCCTCGCCCGGATGTTGCCGGCGCAAGTGCCGTCGGCGTCAAACCCGGAACGTTGATTCCGTTCGCGCTTGGCGAAGTCCCATTCAGGAAATAGAGCGATGAACCGTCGACGCCGGGCGGCGTGGACGCGGCCGACTCCGAGAACAGCGGCGCCAGCAGCGATTTCAACTCGGCCTCGAACGGAAGCGGAATGTCGCTCAGCGGCAGCCGCGTTCCACCCGATGCGGGGGCACCGATGCCGGAATGATCGATGAGCACGGGCGGCGGCGGATTGGCCGGCGGAGGCTGCGGCGGAGCACTTTGCGTCATGCCCGGCAGCGTTTCCACCCGGCTGTTGGGCGGCATCACCGGCGCATCGCGACTTCCGCCAAATCCCGAAAGCGACGGGCCAGCCTCCACGTCGGCCGGAAGCAGATCCGTCGTCGGTTGCGACAGCACGTTGACCGCAAACGGATCGAACTGCGGAGCGCCAGCAGCCGTCTGGCTGCCGGACACTGGAACACCACTCGCCGGATTGCCTGCCGGGACGATCGAAAAGTTGGTCGCCTCAGGTACGTTCGCGTTCGGCGCATACGGAGAAACCGTTTGTGCCGGAGAGACTCCAACGCCGGGTAGCGACGGTCCGCCGAGCGCAGACGTCGGCACCGGGTAGAGAGAACCGACCAACGCATCGAGAACGCGCTCGTCGAGAGCCGATGAATCGAACGGTGTCGGAGTTTGTGGCCCACCGAGCTGCGCCGGTGACGCGGCAGTCGGCAACGGCGACGTTGCTGCCGACGCCACATGCGGCGCAGACGAACCGCCAACCTCGACGGGCGACGCTCCGAAACCCGATAGCGACGGTCCACCCAAGACGGGAACCGACTGGCCGGGAACGGCGGCGAAAAGCTCGTTCGCGAGCCTTGTCAGCGCCGTCGCATCGGGCAGGCCTGCTGGCGCCTGCCCGGCCCCGAGCCCGAATCCGCGCGCCGCAGATGCGAGCGCGTCGAGATCGGCAGCTTCGCGTGCGTGATCAGCTATAGACATGATACTTGCCCACCTCGACGTTCTCCAGCACTCCGAGGGCATCGTCCGTCAGAACGGCCAGCGAGCAATAAAGAGAGACGAGATAGGAGGCGATCGCCTGATCGTTGATGCCCATGAAGCGGACCGAAAGCCCCTTCGAAAGCTCGCCAGGCAGACCCGGCTGGAACAGCCCGACAACGCCCTGCTTCGCTTCACCCGTGCGGATCAGAAGAATGTTGGTCTTGCCGCCCTTCACTTCGAGCTTGTCGGACGGAATGAGCGGAATGCCACGCCACGTAATGAATGGCGACCCGAACAGCGTAACCGTCGGCGGCGGCACGCCACGGCGCGTACATTCGCGGCCGAAGGCCGCAATCGCAAGAGGATGCGCGAGGAAAAACGCCGGCTCTTTCCACACCTTCGCGATAAGTTCGTCGAGATCGTCCGGCGTCGGAGGGCCACCGCGCGTTTTGATCTTCTGAGAAGCAGCGGCGTGCGCGAGCAAGCCGTACTCCTTGTTGTTGATGAGTTCGCTTTCCTGACGCTCTTTCACCGTCTCGATCGTCAAACGAAGCTGTTCTTTGATCTGATTGTGCGGAACGCTGTAGAGATCCGAAACGCGCGTATGAATATCGAGAACCGTTTGCACGGCGCTCAACAGATATTCGCGTGGATTTTCGATGTAGTCGACGAAGGTCTGCGGCAGAACACGCTCATCGCGCACGGAGCAGGTAACCTCGACGCTGTCGGCATCGCGCACCTTGTTGACGCGATAGATGCCCGCTTCGACCGGAACCCAATTCAGGAAATGCACCAGCCAACGCGGCGTGATGCTCGACATTTGGGGAACGGTCTTCGTCGCATTTGCTAATTGCCGCGCCGCGATATCGCCTAAAGCCGTTTGAGCTTCGCCTGCCATGATTTACCCATTGTCTGAGGTTCTAGAGAATTCGTTTTCGATTTTTTGCTTATCGAAACGACGGACAAGACGTCAACGTCGTTATATTGGATTCATATGCCTGCGCCGCTATCAAATGTCTCACTGCGGATCTGAGCCTGCAGGACATTGCTATTCGGCGGGACACTGCGCGTAAGCCAGACATTGCCGCCAATCGACGAACCACGCCCGATCGTGACGCGGCCGAGAATTGTCGCGCCGGCATAAATCACGACATCGTCTTCAATGATCGGATGCCGCGGCTGCCCTTTGACGAGAGAACCGCTCTCGTCGACAGAGAAACGCTTCGCGCCGAGCGTCACGGCTTGGTAGAGACGCACACGCTCGCCGATGATGGCGGTCTCGCCGATCACGACTCCAGTTCCATGATCGATGAAGAATCCGGCGCCGATCTGCGCACCGGGATGAATGTCGATTCCCGTTTGAGAATGCGCGAGTTCGGCGATAATTCGTGCAACGACGGGCGCACCGAGAACGTGCAGCGCGTGCGCCACGCGATGATGAATGACCGCCCTCACGCCGGGAAAACTGAGGATGACTTCTTCCGTGCTCTTCGCGGAAGGATCGCCTTCGTAAGCAGCGCGAATATCCGTTTCGAGCGTTGCATAAAGTTCAGGAAGTTGCCGGGCGAACGCACCGACGATTTCATCCGGCGTATTCTGCGCAGCCTGCCCGGCGCGCGTTTCATCGACGAAAGCATGCTCTCGATGAATTTGCTCGACCAGGATATGCAGAGCGGCGTTCAAGCGGTCGCCGATAAAGAAGCGAAGCGCGTCTTCGCTATGATCCAGAGCGCCGGCATGGCGCGGAAACAACGATCCGTAAATGTGTTCGATGGCTTGCCGCAGCCGCGACGGATTAGGCAACGGCGCCCGTCGGTTGCTGGCCGAAAGAACGCGCTTGCTGCGCGATCTGGCCTCTTCCAATTCGGACACGACGGAATCGATGTCCCATGCGGCCGTCGGAAGCCGCGGAGCAGACGCTCCAACGGCTTCCGCCACACCATTTGCACGTATCAAGTCCAGTGTTTGGCTCATAGGTCTTCGCAGGATTTTGTAAGATTTTCGTGAGCTAACATCGGTGGTCGGCAGCGGGTCATTTCGCCTTTGTGGTGATTTGATCGTAGACACCGCCATCAGCAAAATGCGTCTTCTGAACGTCCGGCCACTTGCCGATTTTCGCTTCGACGTTGAACGTCTTGATCGGCGGCAGACTTGCAGCGAACTCTGTCAGGATAGCTGCATTGCGCGGCCGCAGATGATGCTTGGCAATGATCCGTTGCGCAGCGTCGGAATAGAGAAAATCGAGATAAGCCTTCGCGACGGCTCCCGTGTTGCGTTTCGTCACAACAGTCTCGACGACCGCAACCGGTGGCGCAGCTTCGATGCTCTCGGACGGATAGACGACTTCAAAACCGCTGTCGGCAAGCTCCGCTTTGATCTGCGCCGCTTCGTTCTCGAACGTAATCAGCGCATCGCCGATATCACGCTGCGTGAAAGTCGTCGTCGCACCGCGTCCACCGCCGTCGAACACCGGAACATTGCCGAAGAGCTTCGCAACGAAATCGCGCGCCTTGTCTTCTGACCCGAGCTTGTCGAGCGCGTAACCCCAAGCCGCGAGATAGCTGTAGCGGCCGTTTCCGGACGTCTTGGGATTCGGAATGACGACCGAGATGCCGGACTTCACCAGATCGTCCCAGTCCTTGATGCCTTTCGGATTGCCCTTACGAACGAGAAAAACCGTCGTCGTGGTGTAGGGCGAGGCTTCGTTCGGGAACTTGCTGCGCCAGTCGTTTCCTATGACACCGCTCTTGGCAAGGAAGTCCAGATCGGTCGCCTGATTGAGCGTTACGACATCCGCTTCGAGGCCCTCGGAGACAGCCTGCGCCTGCTTCGTCGAACCACCATGCGCCTGCTTCACCTCAACGTCTGAACCGGACGACTTTTTCCAATCCGCAACAAACGCCGGATTGATCTCCTTATAAAGCTCCCGCGATACGTCGTATGAAGCATTGAGAATGGTGGTCGTGCCGGCAAACGCCGAAATCGAGATTATAAAAAGAAACGCTGCAAAAAAGCTGAACCAGGAAACCACACGTCCCAATGCCATCATCGTTCTCCCCGTCGCTGAGATGGCGTTTTTGCCAAATCCCCGGAACCGGACAAACGAAGAAAAAGAAATTTGCTTTGCACACTTTCGCGGAATCTATGTACGCGCGTCTGTTATAACAGCGGGATTGCCCCCTAAGCCCAATCCCAGCGGCGACCCGCGCAGCGCGTGGATCAGTGAAAATCCCGCGAACCCGGCAGAATGCGGACCTTACGGGGATGGCGGACGCGGGAAGCCTGCGGATGCAGGAATTCGTCGGCATTCGATAATGTGATCGTCGGATTATAGGCGTCCGCAAGCCGGGAAAGCTCCGCCGTCCGGTCGACGATGCGCGTCGCCATGAGATGAATGACGTTTTCTGGACTACGCTGCACCTTGCCTTCGATCAGCAGCAGCCGCCCGCCCATGACCTCATTGCGGAATTTCTCGAACGTCCGCGCCCAAAGCACCGCGTTTGTAATTCCTGTTTCGTCTTCCAGAGTGATGAAAATCGCGTTCCCCTTTCCCGGTCGCTGACGCACGAGCACGACGCCTGCCACCCGGCCCCAACTGCCGTCTCGCTGCGCCGCAAGCTCGGCACAGGATGCAATGCCTTCGCCTCGAAAGATGTCGCGCAAACACTCCATCGGGTGCCCTTTGAGCGACAAGCGGGTAGTCTGGTAGTCCACGGCAATGTTCTCGCTCAACGACATTGCCGGCAGTTGCGCATCCGCTTCCTCACCCAAATCGGCTTCGCGCGCGGCGGCAAATAACGGCAACTCGTCTGCGTCCGGCAAGCGTCGCGCCGACCACAGCGCATCCCGGCGATGGATACCGACGGAGCGGAAACAATCGGCATCGGCGAGCAGCCGCAGCGCGCGTTGCGGCAGACGCGTACGCCGCGCCAGGCTATCGAGATCGGCATAGCCATTCCGGCGCATATCGATCAGCCGCTTGCACCAATCTTCCGACAATCCGTCGATTTGCCGGAAACCGATACGCAAAGCCGTCTTGCCCCCAGCGCCCGCGCAAAGCGTGTTGTCCCAGTCGCTCGCATTGACATCCGCCGGATAGACCTCGACGCCATGCTCGCGCGCGTCGCGCACGATCTGCGCCGGAGCATAAAATCCCATGGGCTGCGAATTCAAAAGCGCGCACGCGAACGCCGCCGGATAGCGGCATTTGATGAATGCGGAGATATAGACGAGCCTGGCAAACGCCGCCGCGTGGCTTTCCGGAAATCCGTATTCGCCGAAACCTTTGATCTGCTCGAAGCACCGCTCCGCAAAATCACGATCGTATCCCCGCGCGACCATACGCTCGACGAGCAGCGCCTCGAACTTGCCGATCGTGCCGACATGGCGGAACGTCGCCATCGCGCGGCGAAGCTGATTGGCCTCCGCATCGGTGAACTGCGCTGCGACCATGGCAAGTTGCATCGCCTGCTCTTGAAAAAGCGGAACGCCGAGCGTTCGTGACAACACGTTCTTGAGTTCATCTGGATCGTGCGGCGGCTTCGGAGAAGGAAACGTCACTTCTTCCGGATTTTTCCGGCGGCGCAAATACGGGTGCACCATGTCGCCTTGGATCGGTCCCGGCCGCACGATCGCAACCTGGATGACAAGATCGTAAAACTTATCGGGCCTGAGCCGCGGCAGCATGTTGATCTGCGCCCGGCTCTCGACCTGAAAGACGCCGATCGAGTCGCCTTTCTGGAGCATTGCGTAGACATCCGGCTGCTCGGCAGGAAGCCTCGCAAGATCGAAGCTCTCGCCTTCGTGCGTGCGGATCAGATCGAACGCTTTGCGAATGCATGTCAGCATTCCGAGCGCCAGAACATCGACTTTCATCAGGCCCAAAACATCGATGTCGTCCTTGTCCCACTCGATGAATGTCCTGTCTTCCATCGCCGCATTTCCGATCGGAACGATCTCGTCCAGCCGCCCGCGCGCGAGCACAAAGCCGCCGACATGCTGCGAGAGATGGCGCGGAAAACCAAGAATGCGCGTCGCAAACGCGATAGCTTGCCCGATGACCGGATTGCGATGATCGATCCCAGCTTGCCGAAGGTGCGTTTCGGAAAGTTTCGACCCCCAGCTTCCCCAAACGGTCCCGGCAATACGGCTGGTGATGTCCTCGCTCAAGCCGAGCACCTTGCCGACTTCGCGAATGGCGCTGCGCGGACGATAACGGATCACGGTCGCAACCAGTCCCGCACGTTCGCGGCCATAACGCTCATAGATGTATTGGATCACCTCCTCGCGCCGCTCATGCTCGAAATCGACATCGATATCCGGCGGCTCGCGACGCTCGCTCGAAATGAAGCGCGCGAAAAGCAGGTTGTGCTGTTCGGGATCGACCGCCGTTATCCCGAGCACGTAGCAGACAGCTGAATTCGCGGCCGATCCCCTGCCCTGGCAAAGGATGCCTTTTTCATTGGCATAGCGAACGATGTCGTAAACCGTCAGGAAGTATGGTGCATAATCCAACTTGGCAATAAGTTGGAGTTCCTCCGTGACTTGCTGCTGAACTTTTTCCGGCACGCCGGACGGATAGCGCTCACGCGCCTTCTGCCAGCTCAGATGTTCGAGCCAACCTTGCGGCGTCCAACCGGCCGGAACCGGTTCTTCGGGATACTCGTATTTGAGTTCACCGAGAGAAAACGAGATACGCCGAAGCAGATCCTGCGTAGAAGCAATAGCGGATGGACAATCGCGGAATAGCCGCTCCATTGCCTCCGAACTCTTCAAATGGCGCTCAGCATTCGCTTCAAGCCGTGTGCCGGCCGCCTCGATGCGCAGACCTTCGCGGATGCACGTGAGGATGTCCTGAACCGGCCGCTGTTCCGGAACGTCGTAGAGCACGTCATTGACGGCAATCAGCGGCACGTTCGAAGACTTCGCAATACCGCTCAGCCGCTGCAGAACGCGGCTGTCATCGCCTTTCAAATGCAGGCTCACCGCAAGCCACACATTGTTCGGCGCAGCTTGCGCGATCACGCGAACATGCGCTTCGAAGCCATCGAGCACCGGAGGCGGCATGACGATCAACTGAAGATCGGCGCAATTCGACAGCAGGTCTTCTCGACAAAGACTGCATTCGCCCTTCTTTGCCAGACGCTTTCCATGCGTGAGCAGACGGCAGAGCCGCGCCCAGCCCGCGCGGTTTTCCGGATAGGCGATAATATCCGGCGTGCCGTCCATGAAAACGAGCCGCGCACCGGCGAGCAGCGTGAAGCTCTCCGCACGAGCTTTGATGGCATCCGAAAAGTCGGCCCATTCTCCCGACTTGCCATCGACGACCCAGGCGTACTCGCCAGGGCCGGAACCTTCGCGGACCTTTTGCGGTGCCGGTAATCCTTCGCGCCTCAAATCCTGCAAAGCGCCATAAGCCCGAACCACGCCCGCGAGCGTATTGCGATCGGCGATGCCGATGCCCGTGTGCCCGAGAAGGACAGCGCGTCCGACAAAATCTTCGGGGTTAGATGCGCCGCGCAGAAACGAGAAATTCGTCGTCGTCGCGAGTTCCGCATAGGAGATCATGAGAAAACTCCATGCAGAAACCACCTCTGCTTTTCATCACCCGACGCCCCACAAAAAATCCAGAACCGGCGACCCTCTGAGCTTTCGACGCGATAATAGTCGCGCGTGCCATAGTCCGATGCCGGACGCCACCACTCCTCTGCAATCCGTTCCGGACCAATCGCCTGCGCAATCCGATGCGTGACCCGGCGCCAGCGAACGCTCTCCGGCCTGTCGTTGGCATCGGATTTAACGTCGATCGGATGCGGACGCGTATAGATGAGCAGCGGGCGCAATCCCGCTTGAGCTTGAAGCGCTCCCTGTCCCCATTCCTGCGAAGGCGCGGAGAGTGCGGCCGGAAGCATCGTCTGCGCACGCTCCGGAACATGACTATCGAGCGGATGCAACCGCATCACGCGTTCGCGGCCAAACATGGTGCTCAGACGATCGACGAGCTGGGCGACCTTGTCCTTCTGATCGTCCTGCGCATTGAACGTGCCTTGGCTTTCGATCCAGGGCTCCACACGTATGGCTTCGAAACAGATGACATCGAAACCAAATCCGGGATCGAGCGGATCGGCGAGCGTCTCGAGGCGATCGCGATAGAGGCGCAGGATCGCATCGGGGTTGCGCGTCGGCTGGCTCGTCTCGACCCGAATGCGCCGGACAACGCCGTCCGCCCGCATGAAGATACCCGTAAAGATGCGTCCCCCGACGCTGCGTTCTCCCAACTGCGCGCAGACGGATGCAACCAATTCGGCAAGCAGCCTCGCGATGACATCATGACTGGCGACAGGCTCCGCACAGCGCTGCTCGGCTCTGTAACGCACGCGCTTGTCGCGAGGCGTAATGCGATTGTCCTCTTCTCCAAGAATGCGGGCGAGCTTGGCCGTGAACGCCGACGTAAACCGCGCGGTGAAGAGCAGAGATGGTCGGTCGGCAATTTCGGCGATGGTTTTGAGCCCCGCGCGCCTTAAGGCCGTCGCGTCGTCTTCGGCGCATTCGAGAGCCGCGACAGGCAGCGCGCGCACGAGCGCATCGTCCTCGGCAAAACACGGATTGGCGGGCGAGAACCGCGTCAACGCACGCGCCATGTCGGGCGTCGGCGCGACGGCGAGTCTCACGATGGAAACACCGGCCGCGCACAAAGTCTTTTGCAGTCGCGCGGCGAGCATGGCTTCTCCCGCAAAGAGATGACTGCATCCCGTGATATCGAGCGCGAGCCCGTTCGGCGGGTCCAACGCGACCGACGGCGTGAAAGCCAGCGCAAGATCGCCAAGGTGCGAGATGAAAGCGCCGTCGGCCGATGGATCGGCGGCAACCGCATGCAATCGCGGCAGACGTGCGCGCGCATCGGCCAGAGCCATTCCGGTCCGCAAGCCCGCCGCCAGAGCCCGCGCATCGACAGCGGCCAGTTGCGAAACGCCTTGGACCTTGGCAACGAAAACTCGCGGCAGATCGGCGCCGCTTCCAGTCTCACGCTGCCAGCGATCCGACGACAGGAACGGCATCCACAGACTGAGATACCGTCTGCGAGAAGCATTGCCGCTCATGATCCCACTCCACGATACAACTTCTCCCATCGAGACCCGACGAGCTTTTCAGCACGACTGCCTCGAAGGTCGGCGGCCGTCTGCCATCCGGGTCCATGAGAGGCGCGCCCTGCACACGCCAACGCACTTGCGCGGCATTCGGCGTGACGCGGAGCCCGTGCCGGATGAGCACGATCTCGACACCGGATTTTTCAGAAGCGAGTTTCAATCTTCGGCTCGCCGTCAGATCGATGGGCGCGACCGTTTCCAGAACAACGGCATGCAACGCGGCGCACCGCGCACCTTCGAGAGTGGCGCGCAGCCCATCGATAAGAGATCGCGCTTCCACGACAATGCAGGTGTCGGGAGAGAGCCCGAGTGCGTTGAGCCCCGGACCATAGACGCCTCCGGCTTCCGCCACGGCGGCGGTTTCCCGCACCCACAACAGACCGGCCGGACGCGCCGCGGCCCTTCCCTGCATTGCGAGCGCCAAACCGAAGCCGACAGCAGCCCCCGCATGCCCCGGCCCCGCGATGACTTCGCGAAGGGAAAAGGATGCATTCAGCAAGGAATCCAAGGGGAAAGACATGGCCAGGATAAAAAGACCGCCTAATTGTTCTCTCTTTGTTCTAGGCGACTTTCTCTTCTTTGTCGAGCCCCGCTGAAGGTATGGCGCTACACAAACTTAGGCTGGGCCGGAGCCTTGGACAGGCGGCGAAGCCGCCGATGAGGCTCCCCAGCGCCCGAGCCGGATGAAGCCGACGAAGTAACCAAGCCAGAGCAGCACCGAGAGGCCGTAGAAAACGACAACCCTGAACGACCAGAACGGCCAATAGCCTGCGGAGCCGATCGCAATCACATTCGGATAGAATGAGAAGAGTGTCGACCGCCACCGGTTCCACATCACGGTCACTTCGGATTTGCGAAGCTCTGCCGTCTTGGCGTCGTTGAAGACGCGTTCGCTATTGCGCTTCAACCACCACCAGGAGTCTTCGTTGACGAGCTCGAGGCCCCGGTCCGACTGATTGCGGATATAGACATACCGGATGTCGCTGGTATTGCCCTGCGCATCAGCTTCGCTACGCCGGACTTCCGTTCCGGTCACGACGCCCGTCGTCCAAGTCGGACGCGCGTATTCCCAAACGAACCAGAGCGGAAGACCAACAACGATCGCAGCCAAGGCCAGAAGCACGCCACGCCTGCGCCATAGAATGTACGCAAGCACGCCGATCGCCAGCAGAACGATGAAGCCGTACGACATCCAGGCTTGAAGCATATGTTGACCTCACCTTGAACCGCATCGTTGCAATCTAGCTGCCTAAACTTACGACAGCCTTATCCGGTTACATGTATAATCTTTAGAACAGATGCCGTCTGCGAGAACTGTCAATTTCTCCCGCCTCGGCGCCAAAGCTGCGCACCTTCCGCCCCCCAATCGAAATCCAAAAGTTGCCGTGCTAGGCTTCGTCATGGCCGACGTTCCAACCCGCAAAATCATTCATGTCGACATGGATGCCTTTTACGCATCCGTTGAACAGCGCGACAACCCGGAACTTCGCGGCAAGGCCCTCGCCGTCGGCTATGGCGCGAAACGTGGTGTCGTCGCCGCGGCCAGCTATGAAGCCCGGGCGTTCGGCGTGCGATCCGCCATGCCGTCGACGACCGCTATTCGCCAATGCCCCGAGCTGATCTTCGTGCAGCCCCGGTTCGACGCCTATCGCGCCGTCTCGCAGCAAATCCGAGCAATCTTCGCGCGATACACGGACGTCATCGAACCACTGTCGCTCGACGAAGCCTATCTCGACGTGACCGCAAATCCGCGCGGACTTCCGACCGCGTCCGACACCGCTACCGAAATCCGCGCGTGCATTCTCTCTGAAACAGGCCTGACAGCCTCAGCCGGCGTCTCCTATAACAAGTTCCTCGCCAAGCTCGCGTCCGACATGCGCAAGCCCAACGGCCAGTACGTCATACCGCCCCAGCGCGGCGCCGAATTCATCGCGACGCTTCCCGTCAAGAAATTTCACGGCATCGGCCCCGTGACGGCCGCCAAGATGAATGCGCTCGGCATTCAGACGGGCGCCGATCTTCGCGCCCAATCGATGGAGTTCCTTCAGGGGCAGTTCGGAAAATCGGGAGCCTGGTATTACGCGATCGCGCGCGGCGAGGACGACCGGCCCGTCGAGCCCAACCGGCCGCGCAAATCGTCGGGAAGCGAAACGACCTTTTCCGAAGATCGCGTGATACCGGCCGAAATCGAAGCTGGCGTTCTCGAAATGGCCGACGACGTCTGGGCATGGTGCGAAAAGAACCAGAGCTTCGGCGCGACCGCCACCGTGAAAATAAAGTACGCCGATTTCCGCATCGTCACACGCAGCCGCACGGCATCGCGGCCGATCTCATCGCGCGAACTACTGCACGAAACCAGTCTCGCATTGGTTCGATCAATCTATCCGGTCACGATCGGTATCAGGCTCGTCGGCGTGTCCGTTTCAAACTTCTCATCCAACGACGACGCCCAACTCGATTTGCAACTTTCGCAATCGGACTAGATTTTTCGGTTGCGCGAAGGCAGGCACTAGCCTTCGCATTTGCCGCCCGGTATCAAATCCAAATGACCCTGCCTTTTTCCATGACGCTTGAGCCAAGGCTCCTGCTCGCATCCTTTTCAACGCCGCAGAACATGCTGAGCTGGTCCATCAACAGGCCGGGATTTCAGACCGCGTCGAAGGTTGCCTGGATCGAAGTGCGAAACGCCGAACTGCCGCCAGGCGTAGACCCCGAGCAACTCGTTGCGGACAGGCTTTCAGACCGGGGCATTCCCGATGCAGTTGCGCTTATAACGTCTCGCACCGTTGCTCAGCATGATTGCGTGCGCAAAACCGTCGAGGAAACCACCGCGAGTTGTCTCGCGACCGTAGGGCTGTCCAATGGCGAGCGCGTCGGCCACCGGCAATCCGAAAAGCCGCTGATGGGAACCATCAACACGCTGCTGCACGTCGATCAACCACTCTCGCCCGGCGCATTTATTGAACTGATCTCGATCGTCGCGATGGCTCGCACAACCGCCATTCTCGATAGCGGCGTACAACGAAACGGCATCGCGATAACCGGAACTGGAACCGATTGCATCGTCGTCGCCGCGCCGCGTGCCGAACCGGAGGCCTGCTACGCCGGAATGCATACCGCCATCGGCGAAGCCGCCGGCGCAGCCGTATATGAAGCAATCCGAAGCGGCACGGAAATCTGGCGGAAGAATTTTGAAGCCTTGCTGCAAAACTCGGCCGCCGCGGAATAACAATCATCCCGCGGCGTTTCGAATTTTCGCGGCCTTACGCGCGCACAGCGACGGCTTTCTCGCGGCCAGTCTTCAACAGTCCGGCAACGGCATAAAGCGCGAGAATGGCCGCAAACGCGACGGCGTTGATGACCAGGATGCGCGATACGATGTCGAACGAGAAGGCATCGGAACCACCGAGCCCAAAGCTCGCCAGATACAGCGTGCCCTCATATGCGATAAACGCACTGGCAAAGCCGGCGACAGTCGCAACGACATTGCTCCAGCCGAAATTGCCGACGACGCGCGCTGCGAAGAGTGCTGCAACAGCACCCAGGCCGATCGCGCCGCCCCAGGCAAACGAATTTGCCGTCTGCGGATAATCGAGAAGGCCATAGCCGACGATCTGGTTTGCGCCCCACGCGAGCAGAACGAGCGTCAACCCGGTCGCACGATCCATCTTGCGTGCCGCCAGCGCGCCAACGGCTGCGAATGGAGCGGCGCAGGCATAGACGTAGCTGCCGCCGACACTCAACGCAGCAATGAGCGCGACCCACAATATCGGAGTGACGAATTTCATCGCTGTTTCATCGTCCCGTACAGATTCAGTCATCGCAGTCTCCTTTTTTCTTCGCTCTCAACGGCGAGAGCGATCCTTCTGAAAGCCATCACAAACGCAGCCTGCCGTTCATTTGAAATAGAACGGCATGGAAAAACTCAAATTGGCGGTAGCCGGCGGCGGCGGAAACGGACCGGCGCCTCGCACCGCCGCCAGCACGCTGCTGTCCAAACTCGAATTGCCGGAAGAGCGCGCGATACGCGCTGAGTTCAGCGCCCCCGCACGCGAAACGCTGAACGCGACAACGACAGTTCCACGCCCGCCATTGCCTCCAGGTCTTCGTCCCGCGACGCGCGCGCGGACAAGCGCCGCATAGTTGAGCGCCGAACCCGAGCTTGCGGAAACGCGTCCGGCGCTCGCCTGCGCTCCGCTCTTGGCTCTGACACTCGCTGCGCCTCTTTGTTTGCGCTGACTCGAGCGGTCGTGGTTCGGCCGAGCTTCCGAAGGCGTTCTAGGTTTGCGTGACGCCGATTGCTCTCGGACGTTCCGTTCAGGTGCGCCTGCTTCGGCCGTTACGTCTGTTGCTCCCGTTTCGTCGCCGGCGCCGCGCTCGCTTTCGAGCGCACCACGCACGAGATCGAGACCTTCCGGCTGCACAGCGCTGTTGCTGATCTCAGTTGCAGCCGGAACGGTATGCGGTTCGTCCGCCTCGAACTCCTGCGCCTGCGAAGCTTGCGCGGCGGCACTCTCCTTGATTTCACCGACCGTCTCGTCCACCGACGACGCCGATACCGCGGCTGCCGATTGCGCAGCGCTGACGGCTTCCAGCACATCACTTTGAAGCGACGCCACACTGATCGCTTCGGTCGGCTGCTCGATCGCGCCTGGCTTTTGCTTCGTCAGATAAAGAAATGTCGCCAGGACCGAGCCGTGAAATAGCAGTGACAACAGAATACCGCCGCCGAGCGTGATCACGCGCATGACCCCGCCCGATGCTCCGGAACTCGGACGTTCAGCGCCTCGAATTGCGCGCGTCATCGTTGCATCGGCAGCGTCAATGACTGACGCCCGCCCTAAAGCCTGCGCCTGCACTGTCGATGTCCTCGGGCTCTCGTCCAAGCCACGTCTTTGCGATGGCGCGCCAAGTCTCAAGCCGCGCCCATTGCGGTTCGTCGGAAAGACTGTCGTCTTCGTTGATGAAGGGGTTCGGAAAAAAGATCGAGAGCATCGGCTCATTCTTGCCGTTCGCCATCTCGAAGCCCCACGTCACCGGCTTTCCGTCGCGACCGTAGCCGCGAAAGATGCGCGCCATCGAGGGGCGCCGATGCGCACGAAGTTCAGCGCTGACCGGAAACCGTTCCGAGCCCTTGTTCTCTCCGATGCAGAGGTGAAAGTGGCCGCCGTGCCCGAACATGATCGTCAGATAGCCGTCGCGCAGCGAAATTCGCGTTGGAGCACTGATGCAGCGAAGCTCGTACGCCGCGCCTTGCACGAGTGGACCAAAGCACAGCCCTTGCCAATAATTCTCAAACACATCGCTCAGGAAGGATTCGAGATAGGCTTCCTCGAGCGGCAACTCCCAATATTCCCTGCTGAGCGTTCCGTCGTCTTTCCGATCGACTGACGTCGGCTCGGGTCCAACGAGAGAGAGCGGACGGCTCTTGTCATGGATCTGTGCTGACATTTCCAACGCTCCCTACTGCCAAACATTCGTATTCAAAGAAGGAAGGCTCATGCGGGTTAAGCATGAGCCTTCCTGCGCTTCAGTCGCTGGGCAATGCCATGGTCAGGCCGCCATAAACCGAAGCGCCGGGAGTTCCGTAATCCAGGACCGTTTGATAGTTCTCGTTGAGAAGGTTCTCGCCGCGCACATACGCCTTCCATCCAGGAGCAAATTCGTAGGAAGCCTTGGCGCCGATGAGCACGTAGTCGTTGAGCGCGACGATGCCCCGCGCATCAAAGGAATCGTCGACAACATCGGCGACGTACTGTGCCGTGACGTTCAACGCGACCTTATCCATCGGAACGACGTTGACACCTGCAGCAAACGAATGCCGCGGAATACGAACCAAGCGCTTGTCTTTCGCATCCGTCGCGTCTGTGTAGGTATAGCCGCCGGTCAGAGACAGCCAGCTGGTGAGCACGGCCGTCCCCGAAACCTCGACGCCGTTGCGATGCACGACGCCGGGAATGTTGTAATAACCGGTAGGCCTCCAGTTGATCAGATTGTCCGTATCGAGTTCGAAATACGTGACGTCGAACTTATAACGGCCCTTGTCGAAGCCCTGCTCGACGCCTGCGTCCCAACCGAAACTCGTCTCGGGCTGAAGAGCCGTGCTCCCGTAGTAAGGATCGTAAAGCTCGTAGAGGCTCGGAGCACGAAAGCCGGTGCCGACGCTGCTATGAAGTTTTGTCTCGGTTCCCGGAATGAGATACGCGCCGGTTATGCGATAGGTATCAAAGGTTCCAAAGGTGCTGTGATCGTCGATACGGCCACCGCCGGTCAGAAACAGCCCCTGAATGGGCTCCATCATCAACTGCGCGTAATACCCATTGAGATCCATCGTCTCTCGATGCGGATTGCTGTTGGTTGAAGCTCCAGTTCGCTCCCAGTCGGCGCCCGCAAGCAACGAGAGCGAGTCGTTGAACTTGAAAACGCCCTTGTATTCGCCCTTGATGCGATCACCGTCATACCATCCACCGCGCGTCTTATCGTTGAATGTCTCGCGCTTGACGTTCATGCCCTGGATGGCGAGCGTGTTCTGAAACGCGCCGTTGAGCAATGAAAATTCAGTGCCGACGCGACCAGCCTGCTGCGTCGTCGTCCCGTTATCGAGCGTGTCGCCGAACGTATAGGTTGGCGGCGGATAACCGTCATAACTGTATTTCGCATCAAGCGCGCGGGCGGCGAAAAACACTTTCCACGACGGCGTCAGAAAATACTCGCCGCGGCCGGAGAACGTTAGATTGCGATAGCCATCGTCTTCGCGTCCGTAGGCGTAGGCCGAAAAGCCATCCGTTCCGACGCCCTGAATCGTCGCCGAAATATTGCTGCCGTTCGCCGCCGCGTAACCAGCCGTGTAGGCCCCGTTGACGGTGCTGTACTGGCCGCCTTCGATATTGCCCTGCTGAAAGAAACCGGGCTTCTGCGCGGCCTTTGTTTCAATGGTAATCACGCCGCCGACGGCGTCGCCACCGTAGAGCGTGCTTTGCGAACCCTTCAAAACCTCGATGCGTGAAACGTCGCCGACGAGAAGATGCTCGAACGAGACAGCCGTCTGCGGCGCCGACGGATCGGATATATCCATGCCATCGACAAGCACTTTGACGTATCTCGAAGAAGCCCCGCGAATGTAGATGCCTGACGTCGTTCCTGGCGGACCGTTCTGAGTGAAATTTACCCCCGGAAGCGTGGCGAGGTAGTCCTTCACGTACGTCTGGCCGCGGCTCTCAATGTCCTTCTGGGTGATGATTTCCACGCTCGAGCCGACTTTGGA
The DNA here is from genome assembly GCF_001006785.1 of Hyphomicrobium sp. GJ21. Classification (NCBI taxonomy): domain Bacteria; kingdom Pseudomonadati; phylum Pseudomonadota; class Alphaproteobacteria; order Hyphomicrobiales; family Hyphomicrobiaceae; genus Hyphomicrobium; species Hyphomicrobium sp. GJ21. The sequence continues at coordinate 331,502 of NZ_CDHO01000003.1, forward strand.
CGCATCCATCGGCGTTTGGTTTGCCGAATAGATCGTCACGCCTTCCAGCTCGGTCACCTGCGCGGACGCCGATACGGCATAGCTGGCGACGCCGGCGATCGCACTCGCGGAAAAAAGAACCGACTTGAGCGCATGGCTCGCGGTTTTTCCCGACGCATTCAACGACATGTATGTTCCCCCGTCTCAAATAAGTGACGGGAGCTTCAGCAGAAGTGGCGCATTTCACAGCACAACACCAAGCGTGCGCAAATTCGCAGGACGCGAAGCGCAGTTATCCTTGACGCATCAAGGCGTGCTCAATGTTTTTGCTAGTTCGTGATCATGTCTCTTGCCAGCCCTGACGCTGCTCCCGATCGGTTGCACATCAGCCGCCACTCCGGCATTCCGTTCCTGCAGGCGTCCCGCACTGAGGATGGGCGACTTGTGTCGGCAGGTCTCCTGGCTCACGGCTCGAACGTCTGTCTCCTGCCTTCCCAATTTTCCGATGCGGAATATCAGTGGCGTAATGCGGAAACGACTTGCCGTTTACAGTTGCGGGCGCAGCCACGGCATCGACTTACGTCTCACCGTGTTCCCTCTTAGCTCGTACCGGCTTGCACCGATCAGAGCACCGTCACAGCACGCATTCCATACAGCGTTCACGCAGCAGTCAACGAAATTATTCTTAGACAACGCCAACCGCGACAACGTCGACAAATCGGCAACACCGCGATTGGTGGCAAAGCCTTCAATTCGCGGCCGGCGCAAACCTATGGATGATTAAGCATGGCCGCCGACGAACGCACCAAAATTGCAGACGGATTGAAATTCACCCTACCATGTAGTAGGTAGGCGCACGGTTTTGCTCGCCGGAACCGGCACAAATACTCTTCTGAGCTACGTCCAGAATGCCCACCAACGCGCAGATACCCTCATCGCAGGGTCTTTCATAAGGAGTTGAGCATGTCCCTCATGGATTGGTCGAACTATCGCGGCGCTCTGATGGGCCGCATCGGAGAACTCGGAAAGCTCTCGCCCGATTCCGTCGGAGGATACATGATGGCCAGCGGCGCGGGCGCGAAGACCAATCACTTGGACGAGAAAACACGGCAATTGATTTCGCTCGCCGTTGCTGTAACGACGCGATGCGACGGTTGCATCTCGGTGCATTCGCAGAAAGCCGTCGAGAGCGGCGCAACCACGGAAGAGGTCGCCGAAGCACTTGGCGTCGCAATCGCTATGAACGCAGGTGCTGCCCTCGTGTATTCGGCCCGCGCGCTGGACGCAGTCGACGCGGCTTCAAAGAAATAAAGCGCCGGAAGCCTGAAGATTTGGCGGGAAGTCCGCCAAATCATCGGACCCTGAGCTTGCCAAACTCGGAACCCGTACTCTGACGCGGAAAGGTTCGCCTTTCACGCACTTTCAGTTGCCCACGCGGTACTGGTGGTACGGCGAGATCACGCATTCGTTCGACCGCATTGATGGCGTCGATAATGGATGGAAAAATGATCTTGCCGTAATCGGTCAGTGCTACGCTGCGCGTCGTACGTTCAAATATGCGTTGACCGAGACTGGCTTCGAGACGCGCAATCCCGCTCGAAAGTGCGGGCTGAGAGACTTTGCATCGCTGCGCGGCGGCAAGAAACGATCCTTCCTCAGCAAGCGCCTGAACATATCGCAGCTGCCGAAAATTCATGAAATCAACCTGAGCTGATCATTTTTCTATCCCCGGAAAAGCGCGGGATTGAGCTCAGTAAAATATCGAAGCGACGCTCGAAAACCAGAACATTCTTCGCTTGGATCTGATCTATAGGAAAATGGAATAATTTGTATTGGGAAACAAAATTTAACTTCCTCCCGCCGTCCCAGTAGCTTCGGTCACGTATGTCAAAATGAAAACCGGCTGCAACCGCAGCCGCGGAGGAGGAAACGAAGTGAGGAAGCTACTTAAATCGAGCGTTTGCGCATTGGCCCTGTTCGTCGTCGGGCCGACGCTGACGATCGCGGACGAAACCTGCAACTCGCCATACACGTCGGCGCTGATTAAGGGCCAAGAAGACTTTCTCCACGTTTGGACACTTGGAGAAGTCGGTATCGGCGACGAATCCGACAAGCTCGTGACGATCGACGTGCAGCCGAATTCCCCGACCTTCGGAAAGGTCGTCAACTCCTTGTCGGTCGGCGGACGCGGCGAGGCGCATCACACTGGCTTTACTGACGATCGCCGCTTCCTTTGGGCCGGCCGTCTGGACGACAACAAGATTTTCATCTTCGATCTCATCGATCCGTCGAAGCCGAAAATCGTAAAGACGATCACCGACTTTGCTGAAAAGACCGGCTTCGTCGGCCCGCACACGTTCTATGCAACGGCCGGCCGCATGATGATCCAGGCGCTTTCGAATCCGAATTCGCACGACGGCCAGACCGGCATCGCCGTTTACAACAACGCCGGCGAACTGATCTCCACGCACAAGATGCCGCTCGAGAACGGCGGCGACGGCTATGGGTATGACATCGGCATCAACCCGGCCCAGAACGTCATGCTGACGTCGAGCTTCACGGGCTGGACGAACTACATGATGGACATGGGTCAGCTGATCAAAGATCCCGAGGCCATGAAGCGCTTCGGCACGTCGATGGTCATGTGGGACTACAAGTCGATGAAGCCCATCAAGACCATGAACGTCCCGGGCGCACCGCTCGAGATCCGCTGGTCGCTGAAGCCGGAAGACAACTGGGCAATCACCGCGACCGCGCTGACCTCGAAGCTCTGGGTTGTCAAGAAAGACGACAAGGGTGAGTGGCAGGCGAAGGACGTCGGCAACATCGGCGATCCGTCGAAGGTGCCGCTGCCGGTTGACATCTCCATCACCGCTGATGGCAAGGGCCTTTGGGTCAACACCTTCATGGACGGAACGACGCGATACTTCGATTTGACGAATCTCGACGCTCCGAAAGAAATCTACTCGAAGAAAATGGGAAGCCAGGTCAACATGGTCTCCCAGAGCTTCGACGGCAAGCGCGTGTACTTCACGACCTCGCTCCTCGCCAACTGGGACAAAAAGGGCGCCGACAACGAGCAGTGGCTCAAGGCGTACGACTGGAACGGCAAGGAACTTGTTGAGAAGTTCTCGGTCGACTTCCATGCTGAGAAGCTCGGTCGGGCTCATCACATGAAGTTCTCGGCTAAGCCGACCAAAGCTGCAGCACTCGGAGATTAAGAGTTGCTATTGTCAAATCGGCCCCGCGCGCAGCGTTCGCGCTGCGCGCAGGATGGCTATGGAATAGTCCTGTTGCTCGCCATCATTTTTGCGATGGCGGCCAACCAGCAAGCCATAGCGGGTCCTGTGTACCCGGAGGTCGGAACTTACAAACTACAGCGAATCCAGCCGGCTCCGTCCGGCTGGGTTCTCGAGAATAGCCCGTGGCTCCCGCGTCGCCTTTCGAGTTACACGAAAGGCAAGATCACGCTGTTCTCTTTCTTCTATTCGACCTGCCGCGACCCAGACGGATGCCCCAAGGCGTGGGAAGCGTTTCAGAAAGTTCACGCCTCGATTCAGGCAAACAAAAAATTCCATTCCAAAGTCCGCTTGGTTTTTTTGAGCCTGGATCCCAAAGTGGATACTCCGGAGATGATGTCTATGTTTCAGACGTCGATGAGCACTCCGGAAGCGCCGTGGTCGTTTCTGACGACCTGGTCCGAGTCATTTTTGGCGCCTATACTGAATGACCTCTACGTGCCGGCCGCACGCGAATTTGACGATGCCGGCAAGCGAACGGACGTCATCAATCATCTCATCAAAGTGTTCCTCATAGATAAGGAGGGTTGGGTGCGAGAGATTTACACGACACGGTTTCTAGACTCGGATGTGATCATCTCGGACATCGGTACGCTTCTTCTCGAAGAAGAATGACAACGTCACAGGAATGAAATGAAAATAAAGCGACACTTGCCTCTCGCCGTTCCCATATGCATCTCGCTGACGTGCGCTTTGCTGGTGGGTTATTTTTCGTCCAGACCCGCATCAAGCGAAGTCGACTTTCCCGTTCCGCTCGGTCTTCCGCCTCTAGAAGCTCATCAACGGCCTGTTAAAAATCAGGTTGAGCTCGGCCGGAAACTCTTCTTCGACCGGCGCCTTGCATTCAACAACACGAACTCCTGCGCGATGTGCCACATCGAGAGCCAGGGCTTGACCTCCAATCAATCGGCGACCGCGATCGGGATGGAGGGGCGCAGTCTCAATCGTAACGCGCCCGCGCTCTACAATGTCGCTTACGAAAAAACTCTATTCCACGATGGGCGCGAGACTGACCTCGCACAGCAGGCATGGGCGCCGCTGCTATCTCCGCTCGAGATGGCTAATCCCTCGATCGGCAATGTTGTCGACCGCATCAGAGGATTCGACGACTATAAAGGGCTGTTCGAGGCTGCATTCGGCGAGCACGGCGTCTCCATGGAGACAATCGGCACGGCGCTCGCCTCATATCAGCGAACCTTGCTCGCGGGCAACTCGCGCTTCGATCAATGGCGTTATGGAAATAAAGCAGACGCTTTGACCGATAGCGAAAAGCACGGCTTCGAGATTTTTACCGGCAAAGGTAATTGCTCGACCTGCCATACGGTCGGCGAAAAATCCGCGCTCTTCACCGATGGCAACTTCTACGTCACCGGCATCGGTTACCGAACGGCGATCGGAGCCGGCGCGCGCGTGTCGAAAGTTCAACTCGCGCCGGGCGAGTTCGTTGAAGTGAAGCATGAGGACATGACGTCCTACTCAGCTCCCGTTCTCAACGACATCGGCCGGTTTGCCATAACGCTCGATGCCAAGGATCGCTGGGCTTACAAGACGCCAGGATTGCGCAACGTGGAACTGACGTTTCCGTATATGCACGACGGCTCACTTTCGACCCTCGAGGACGTCGTGGAATTCTACGACAAGGGTGGCTTCGAGCACGACGCAGAACGCGTTTTGCATCCTCTCGGACTAACGCAGAAGGAAAAGTCCGACCTGGTTGCGTTCCTGAAATCGCTCACGACGGCCGAAGATAAGGCGAAGCACTCCCCTTATCGCTGACAACGGGGATCTAGCTATTTAGTCGGGGCGGACGGCACCTGCTTTGATGTGCCCTTCGCCCCGACAAGAAAGACTTCAGCACTACGACGCGCTGAAGCGCGGATCACGCGAGCCAACTAAAGCTCGTTGATCGGAACCTTGAGATGCCGCTTACCGCCTTGATCAGGCTCCGGCAGGTTGCCGCCGCGCATATTGACCTGGATCGACGGAATAATCAGTTTCGGCAGGCCGAGCGTCGCATCGCGCGTCGTGCGCATTTTGACGAACTCGTCTTCGCTGATGCCCTCGCGAACATGAATGTTGTTTGCGCGCTCCTCCGCGACGCTTGTCTCCCATTTGATGTCGCGCCCATCGGGGCCGTAGTCGTGGCACATGAAAAGCCGCATTTCGGGAGGAAGCGAGAGAACGCGCTTAATTGAGCGGAAGAGAACATGCGCGTCGCCACCGGGAAAATCGGCGCGCGCGGTACCGCCATCAGGCATGAACAGCGTATCGCCGACGAATGCCGCATTTCCCACGACGTGCGTCATGCACGCGGGCGTATGACCCGGCGTATGCATTGCGAAAACCGTCATGCCACCGACCTGATACGTGTCCCCGTCTTTGAACAGCCGATCGAACTGGCTTCCGTCACGCTGGAATTCGGTGCCTTCGTTGAAAATCTTACCGAACACGTCCTGGACGATCTTGATGTTCTCGCCGATGCCCAGTTTTCCGCCAAGCTTGCCTTGTAGATACGGTGCCGCTGACAGATGGTCGGCATGCGCATGCGTCTCGATCAACCATTCCACCTTCAGACCATGCTCTTTGACGAAGCGAATGATCTTGTCGGCCGACTCGTAACTGATGCGCCCGGCTGCATAGTCGATGTCCATCACGCTATCGATGATGGCGCAGGCGCTCGATGCCGGATCCTTGACGACATAGCTCACCGTATTGGTGGGTGGATCGAAAAATGCCGTGACTTCGGGTTTGAGCGTGAGATCGACAGGGTGCGGAATTGCAGCCATGGGAGCCTCCGGTAATGCAAAGACTGTCACGCCCGGCGCTTCCAATGAAATCGAAGCGACAGCGGTCTGTGACTAACCTGGATACTGATATAAGATTTTTCTTCTATTTTTCCAGCACTTTGAGGCATCCCAATCCTGCCTTAGCGCCGCACGGAGACGCCACGGCAGCCCCCGCACGCCGACCAGCCGCGGCTCTGGGTACAGCTTACGAGCTGACCTTGCCTTCCTTAATCCAATCGCTCCACGCTGGCCGATCCATCGAGAACAGGTCCGCTGTTCTCGTGTACCAACTTGTTCCGTGCATTCCGCCGATAAGGCGCATCGCAGGCGTGTCGATCAGCGGCGCTTTTGCATCCAACAGGAACTCGTCGCGGATGTGGGCGTGAACGATCCGCCCAAGGATGATCGACTGCTTGGCACCGAGCGGGACAATACTGTGCAGCACGCATTCCAGCGAGATCGGACTTTGCGCAATCCTCGGCGTCGCGATCTTGACCGACGGCGCAGACGCGAGTCCAGCAAGTTCCAACTCACTGACGCCAGCCGGAGCGTCGATGCACGTGACGTTCATCGCAGCGGCTAACTCTTCAGAGACAAGGTTCACGACGAACTCGTTCGTCTGCAGAATGTTCGCAGCAGTATCCTTCATGCGATTATCGGGTGCCGGAAAAACCGTCACCGAAACCACCGGCGGATCGGTACCGGCAAGACCAAAGAACGTGTAAGGCGCTGCGTTACAGTCGCCAGCCGGATTTAACGTGCTGATCAGCGCGATCGGCCTTGGAACCACTGCTCCGGTCAGAAACGCAAAACGCTGCGCCGGCGACATAAGATCAAAATCAAATTCCATAGAATTTCTTACCGGCTTACAAAATCATAGAGCCATCGGCATCGCCTAAACAGGCATCAATCCTCGTGCGCACGCTTCAGCATGCGCACGATAAGATCGTAGTCCTGCGATGTATGCACCGTAACTCTGGCTGCATTTCCAGCGCGGGAATCGAACATCACAATGAACATTCCTGGCTCAGAGCGCGCCGGTTGAATCTCAGCTTCACCGATCTGAACGTCATAGATCGCTTCCTTGATACGCTTTACGGCTTCTCGAGTTTCTGAATTGCGCTCGTTCACGGATCGGCTTCCTTCACATGCGGGAACGACGTCACAATATCGCATTCGTGGCGTCGCACGCGGCTGTGGATTTCACGGAATGGCATCGCAGAACTACGCGCTTTCTCAGCGTTCCGCGGATCGCATAGCGCTAATCGCGTTCCCTTCCGCTTTGAGTAGAACTACGCGGCAAGAGCGATATTAAACGGACTGCGGAAGCGGCACAGTTCTTCTAAAAAATATACAGCGAGACGCAGCGCTCCGCGCTCGCCTGCGATGCTCCAGTTCAACAATAATATAAAACGGAACAACCGATGTCTGATCGCTCATACTATTCACAAGCGTTCCACGGGCCTTTCGAGACCTTCGATCTCGGCCACATCGATCTTGAGTCTGGCTATCGCCTGAGAGGCGCAAAGATCGCGTACCGAACCATTGGCTCGCTCGGCGCCGCCAAAGATAACGCGATCCTGTTTCCGACTTGGTATTCCGGAACATCCGGCATTATCGAGCAAGCATACGTCGGAAGCGGCCGCGCCCTCGATCCAGGCAAATATTTCATCATCATCGCCAATCAAATCGGAAATGGCCTGTCCTCCTCACCGAGCAACACGGCGGCACCATTCGGAGCAGCCGGATTTCCGAGCATCTCGATCGGCGACGACGTCAACGCACAGCACGCACTCCTTACAAGACACTTCGGCATCTCGGAACTTCAGCTCGTTCTCGGCGGATCGATGGGCGCGCAGCAGACCTACGAATGGGCCGTGCGCTATCCCGACTTCGTCAAACGCGCCGCACCCATCGCGGGCACGGCGAGAGCCACCGCTCACAACAAGCTTCTCGTACATACATTTATCGATGCAATCACCAGCGATCCCAATTGGAATTCCGGATCGTATGCGCAGAGCAGCTCCGTGCATCGGGGCCTCAGCCGGCACGCCCGGGCATTCGCCGCATCCGGCTTCACGCCCAAGCTCTATGCGACCGAAGGCTGGCGCGGCATCGGATTTACATCATCCGACGATTTCATAACCGCATTCGTGGAAGCACATTTCGCGCCGCAGGATGCCAACAATTTGCTTGTCATGCTACGTAAATGGCAGAACGGCGACGCCAGCCGAAACACGGGCGGCTGCCTGAAAACGGCATTGTCGAAAATCACCGCGCGGGTGTCTGTGTTGGCGATCGAGGAAGATCACTTCTTCCCGCTCGCGGACATCGAAGCCGAGCAACAGATGATCGCAAGCAGCGAGCTTAAAAAGATTTCGTCGCCTTGGGGCCACCTCGCTCTGTTTGGGACGGATCCCGCATACAATCTCGCGATCGATACGCATCTCAGCGCACTACTGTCCGCCTAACGAAAGAGCCATCTACGTTCAATGCTACGAAAACTTCTCAACCGCCCAGCGCAACGCAAGGGCACAGACGATCCAGCGCAACCTCTTTTGCCAACGACTGAGGCTATCGAAGTCGACGGCTTGGCCGTGCGTTGGATCATGACCGACGGCAAGAAGAATATCGTATGCTGGGCGCGCGCCGCGGCGCTCGAAAAGCTTGAGGCAAACCCAGACCTCGAAAAGGCTTCGTATCTGGAAGCCTTCCATCGGCATCGGCCAAAATTCGAAGCCGCTGCTGCCGCGATCCACAAGCGAGGATTGCTCGACGGCAACGCAATTGTCGTACGGAAAGAAAACGTCTAGCCCGCGTTTGAGAAACCAATAGCGGCATTTGACTAGAACGCGTACCCACAAACAAAAATGGGAGCCCTTCGGCTCCCATTTCTTTAGCTCATGTTCCCTGTCGTTTCAGGCGAACAACGATCTCCACGCGGGAAATGACCATCCCCTCTGGAACCGCTGGCAACTTACCGATCGAGATCGAAGCGTCGTCGATATCATCGATATAGTTTTCGTCTTCGAAAAAGAGATGATGATGCTCGGAAATGTTGGTGTCGTACCAGGATTTCTGGCCTTCGATGCCGAGCTTGCGGATCAATCCAGCTGTCACGAACTGCTGCAGCGTATTGTAGACGGTCGCAAGCGAAACCGGAATCTTGCTTCCCATCGCTTCATCGTACAACGCATCCGCGGTGAAGTGGCGATCTCCGTTTCCGAATAGAAGCTGCGCCAGCTCGACGCGCTGCCTCGTAATCCGCATCCCGGCGTCTTGAAGCTTGCGGCTGACGTCCATCGACTTGCAAACATCAGAGCACGGAACGCAATTCTTGCAGGCTTCCTTCAACGAACACCCAAATGCACTTTCCACCCCCGAAGCCATCTTCTCGCTGTATGTCATGGCACAAATCCTAATTCTCGAGTGCGTGTAGACGTATGCTCAGGCTCGTCCGGCCGGCATGGATGAGGAATCGAGAAACTTATCGAAAAAGATCTGCGATTCCTTGAGACCCATCGCCTTCAGGCGATCAACGGCGGCGTCGATCATTACCGGCGGTCCACAAAGATATGCTTGACTGCTCTGCGGCTCGAGCATGTCGAGCTTGATGGCGTCCGGACAGTTGCCAACCGCGCCGTTCCAGCCGCTTTCGTTCGTCTCGACCGACAACACCGGGACAAACTGGAACTTGCCCTTGGCCTTCGATGCAAACTTTTCAATGTCGTCGAGGCAATACAGATCTTTCTGCGTCCGTGCGCCGAAGATCAACGTGATATCGATCGAACGCCCCTCGTTTTCGATTTGCTGAAGAAGCGCGCGAATGGGCGCAAGTCCGCTTCCGCCTGCGATGAGCAAGATGGGGCCCGACGATTGGCGCAGGTAGAACGCGCCGTGCGGCCCGTCGAGGACAACCTTTTCACCAACCCGATCCGCGGCGTGCAGCCATTCCGTCAACGCACCATTCTTCACGCGCCGGACGAAGAAGCTGACCTGGTTTGGACTCTCGTTGTTCGGAGCCTTCGAGAACGAATACGAACGCGCACGCTCGACGACGCCTGGCAGCAGCACATCCGCATACTGTCCTGCAAGGTAGTCTTTGAATTCGCCATCGAGCTCGATTTGCACCTCGAGGATATCGTGCGTCAGCGGACTGAGACGCGCGATCTTTCCGTTAAGCTTGCGGCTTTTGGCGAGATCAACGCCATCGGCACCGTCGAGCGTTTCGAGTTCGACCTCGATGTCGCTCTTCAACATCGTCTGGCAGGCGAGGATATAACCCGCGTCCAGATCTTCGCCGGAAAGAACGTAGCTGAAGTCGGCGAGCGGCTTGATCTGACCACTCGCCAGACGACATTTGCATGTGCCGCAGCTGCCGACGCGGCAGCTGTAGGGCCACTTAATTCCTGCCTCGAGAGCTGCCTTTAGAAGATTTTCCGACGATCCACTTTTGACAGTTATGACCTGTCCGGAAGGTTGAATCGTTGCAGAAAACGGTCCTTTATTTTTCTTGAAGAAGCCGAACATCAATGCAAGTCCCGATGGGAATTAAGAGGCGTGGATCAGAGATGGACAACGTCCGATTTCAGCGAGTAGAGGATCGCAAGAATTTCATCTCTCTCTCGTTTTCCGACATTGCACTTCTCAAGAGCGTCGAGCACGTCATCGCATGCAGCGACGAACTCTTCCGCGTTGATGTTCATGCCCTTGTGCGCGGCTTTCATTTCCTGGCCGCTGTAGGTTTCCGGCCCGCCAAACCCGGCGCAGCACATTTCCGTCACTAGCCGCTTCACCTTGACTGGATCGCTATTGACGTAGCGCTGCTTGATGGTCGGGTTCGATGTATGATTGCTCCAGATGACTTCGACGATACCTTCAATCCCGGAACGGCGGCCTAGACGATCATAGAGAGACGCATTGGCCCCCGCATCGTTGCTGGTTGCGACGGCTGCTTCACTGCCCATTTTTAATTTCCTCCCGAGTGACGACCCGCCGTGAAGCGGATCGTCGTTGGATGTTTTTTACAGGCGATAGTTAGGCGTAGGTGACTTCGAGGTACTTGCCATCGACCTTGTTCGGATCGAGGTCATAGCCAACCGCTTTGTTGATCTTGGCGGCAATCTTGCGCTCCTCGGGCGACGCGAAATCGCGATCCCAGATGGCAAGCTTGCGACGCATGATGTAGTGCCAAAGCGGAGGAACGAGTGCGATCATGAACTCCGTGTAGTAGCCGATGCGTGCGTTCGGAGCTCCGGTCGGAGGTCCACCAACGCCAGTCAGCTCCCAGAAGTGCGTCTCACCGCGATCGTGGTGGTCCGCCTGACGGCCGATTTCGATGAACGCCCAGCCCGTGAAGAGCGTGTCGTTATCCCACGAATGGCGATACTCGATCGGCTCGCCCTTCACGCGGATCAGACCGTAGTGCTCCATGTAGTTCAGCGCTTCGAGCTCGAAGTTCGAGATGATCCAGACGATGAGCATGATGCCGAGGCCGATCATGACGCCGTGGAGATCGCCGGTAGCTGCGTAACCTGCGTAACTGAACAGTGCGACTGTCGGCAGGCTCATCAGATAGCCGCGAATCCAGCGGTTGGAGAACGACAGGAACGACTTGCCCATACGCTTCAGGCGCTTGGCTTCGGTCATGATGCCGAAATATGACTGACCGACGTGCGAGACGAGGAAGTGCGTGTAGATCGAGCGTCCGCGCGGGGCCGTTGCCGGATCCGTGTCATCGCCCATCTTGTTGTTCTCCGGGCCAAGCCATGCGCGGCCGAGCTCGAGATGGTGATTGTAAACGTGAGCGAAGCAGAAGTGCGCCGTTCCCGAAAGCGCCATCATCCAGCGCGAGACCAGGAAGCCGAAGCCCTTGGTATGAGCAAGCTCATGGCCGAAAATGATGCCAAGACCCTGGTGCATACCCGCGCCGATCGTGGCGGCGATGAGCGTCAGACCGTCGATGCCATTGGTATATTCGATACCGTTCCAGGTCATCGTCTCGATCGGCACGCCAGCCGCGTACTGATAGACGCGCCAGGCAAGAGCCAGCTGCAAGCCGATGAAATTCAACAGCTGAAGGTACATCATGAAGTTGAGTACCGCCGGAACGCCGCTCGGCGAACCGTCGTCATTGGAAGCGGCGCCGCGCAGATGCAGACCCGACGTCAGCGTATCGAGCAGGATGTTCATGCCGAAGATCGCAAGACCCAGCCATGCCCAGTATCCGCCAAGCAAAAGACCTATCGTGCACGCCAACACACCTATAGGCGTGTAAAGATAGACAAGATGGCCGAATATCAGCTTTCTCATTTCCTTCTCCCTTTGAGATATGGACTTTATTATTGATAATCTTCGCCAATCACGAGCCGCTGACAGACTCGGAATTGATCAAACAGACTTCATATTTTTGAGTGTATCTTTGGGAATTTTAGAATCTATCCGTGAGATTACGCGCAATTAGGCGGTTTAATTACGCGGCGCGCGCGATGAACGAAAACGCGCGCGCCCGCTTTTTCTCACGCTGCCCTCAGCTCAGCCTTCCGGAAGATCGACGATGCGAAGATAGGGCTTCAGCTCTTTCCAGCCCTGCGGAAACATCGTTTTCGCCTTCTCGTTAGAGATGCTCGGCGGAATGATCGCCGGCTGTCCCTTTTCCCAGTTCACCGGCGTCGCGACGTGGAACTTGTCCGACGTTTGCAAGCTGTCGACGACGCGCAGGATTTCCTGGAAGTTCCTGCCGGCGCTCGGCGGATACGTCATCGTCAGACGGATCTTCTTGTTGGGATCGATAACGAAAACCGTGCGAACCGTGATCGTCGGATCGCACTCCGGATGAACCATATTGTAGAGGTTGCTCACCGTCTTATCTTCGTCGGCAAGAACCGGGAAATTCAAACATTGGCCCTGCGTTTCTTCGATATCTTTTTCCCAGCCGACGTGATTTTCGCCGCTATCCACCGAGAGGCCGATAACCTTTACGTTGCGCTTCTCCCACTCCGGCATTAACCGCGCAGCTTGCGCGAGTTCCGTCGTGCACACCGGCGTGTAGTCTTTCGGATGGCTGAACAAGATACCCCAGGAATCGCCCAGCCACTTGTGGAATTCGATTTTGCCCCTGCTGCTTTCCTGCGTGAAGTCCGGCGCTGTCTGGCCGAGCATGATCGTCATTTCGTACACTTAGCTCCCATAGTCACTGATGATTTCGCCGCCGAGCGAATCCAAGACACAACCGCCTCACCATCTGAGTGGCAGGCCCGTTTTGGATAGCATCGCCTACGAAGAAGCGACCATCCGTTAGACTACGCGGCATCAAGTAGTTGCACGCTCTCCCGCCTCCCAACGCCATATGCTTTCGTGGAACGGCACTAACTTGAAGTCGCGTGCCGCAGCTTCCGGGAAGGCAAACCAACAAACATTTGGGGAGAGAAATGACCCGAGTTCTTTACATTCAAGCTTCACCCAGGGGCGCGCGCTCCGCCTCCGCGCAAGTCGCGCAGGCCTACATCGATGCATTGAAGAAGAAAGGTGATGTGAACGTCGATCTACTCGACGTCTGGAAAGACGATTTGCCGGCTTTCGACGGCCCTGCTCTGGAAGCGAAATATGCTGGACTTTCCGGCCAAACTCTCGACGAGGCGCAGAAAGCGGCCTGGGTCGCGATAAGTTCGCTTGGTGCCCGTTTCCGCGACGCCGACGAGATCGTTCTGTCGGTTCCGATGTGGAATTTCGGCGTTCCCTATAAGCTGAAACAGCTTATCGACTTGGTCACGCAAAAAGACGTCACCTTTACCTTCGACGAGAACGGTTTCGGCGGAATGCTGAAGAAGCAAAAGGCCGTCGTCGTCTGCGCGCGAGGGCTCGAATATGTCGAGGGAACGCCGGTCTCTGAAGAAAACCTCGACTACCAGAAAGCCTACCTGATTTCCTGGCTCTCCTTCCTCGGCGTCGGCGAAATCAAAACCATCACGGTCGAGAAGACACTGATGGGCGCCGACGCAAGCTCGGCCGCATTGGCATCGGGCATCGCGGAAGCGACGGCTATGGCTGCCTGATTGATGTGCCATGCCTGTGGTCATGGCTCAGCAAGGGGCGGATCCCGCGCATTCAGGACGTACTTTTACGTATACCGCCTGCGCGCCGCCTAGATAAAACTCGCCTGATATCGACGGATCCCGATCTCAGAAAATGCATCTGCGCTTAACAGCGAATTTCGCGAACAAAGAAGATAGGGAGAGAAATACAATGTTGGAGAAGGCACTCCAGAGGGACGCGGAATCCCGGTACTTCGAAAAGGAAATCAAAAAGTTCGGTGAAGTGCTTATGGCAGAGCCGGCTCTTGTCGAGAAGCTTGATACGACGCCGACGAAAAGCGCATTCATCGACATGTACTGCGATCTCGCAAAGGAGCGCGGCATCAGCTTCTCCAAGTCTGATCTGCTCATTGCGGTCCAAGAGCAGAAGCAGGGTCAGGATTGGATCATCCCCAAGAAGGTCCTTCGGATGATCGCGGACCGGTTCTAATTGGAGAGATTGAGATGAGCGACGAAATCAAGACCAACACAGGCCGAACGGTAGGAACCTGGAACGGAGAGTCGGCACAAGACCTGCTGCGCGAATTGACCCGCATCAGACAGGCCCTTGCGACTGAAAAAAGCTCTGAAAAGATCGTACCGCGCGAAATGCCCCATCGCGATCAGCTGCCGGAAGATCTTAAAAATTTCAATGCCTACCCGCTATGGGGATGTGATAAGAAAGGTTCCTGCGTCGTCGGCGCCGGCGCCAACCGCATCGAACCAGTCGAAAAAGTTCTGTCGTTCTCGCTGGTCGAACATCACTGACGCCGATTGCGGCCTAAGCAAAACAATGGAGAGGGGCGGCGCTTCTCTCCTTTAATTGAGTCAACATTCCGAAAGCACTCTTGCATGAATCCCTGGCAAGGCGGCGGTTCAGCATTTCTGAAGAAGGCTGAAGAGATTGCGAAAGATGTTCTTGCAGCCGAAGCGCCAAGAATAGATCGCGATGCGACTTGGCCTGAGAAAGGCTTGAGGACGCTGCTCTCCGAAGGCTTTGGTGGCCTTGTCGTTCCAAGGCAATACGGCGGCAAGGGACAGGGCTTGCTGATGCTCGCCCGCGTCTGCGAAATCCTAAGCAAGGAATGTCCTTCGACCGGCATCTGCTTCGGGATGCATTGCGTTGCGACCTCCGTCATGTCCGTCAACGCCACGGACGCTCAGCGCGAGAACTTCCTCAACCCCATTTGCGAGGGCAAACACATTACCTCCCTCTCGCTGAGCGAGTTGGGAACCGGTATCCACTTCTACCTACCGCAGACGAGTTTGACTGCCGTTTCGCCGGATTGCTATTCGCTGACCGGCTCGAAGGTCTTCGTGACCAATGGCGCTCACGCCGACTCCTATGTGGTCTCCGCCGTCGCAGGCGATCGCGGAGCCCCGGCGGGTCAATTCTCGTGCGTCGTCATCCCGAATAATTCCGAAGGACTGACCTGGGGCAAGCCTTGGGACGGCATCGGCATGCGTGGCAACTCTTCCCGCACCATGACCTTGCAAGAC
Organism: Hyphomicrobium sp. GJ21; assembly: GCF_001006785.1. Lineage (NCBI taxonomy): Bacteria > Pseudomonadati > Pseudomonadota > Alphaproteobacteria > Hyphomicrobiales > Hyphomicrobiaceae > Hyphomicrobium > Hyphomicrobium sp. GJ21. The sequence goes on from NZ_CDHO01000003.1 coordinate 347,138, forward strand.
GTCCGCATCCCGCGCGCCAATCTTCTCGGACGCGAAGGCGATCAGATCTGGTACATCTTCAACGTCATCACACCGTTCTTCCTTGTCGCCATGGCCGCCACGTATCTCGGCGTGTCCGACAGCGCCCTCAATGAAGCGCGGACGCATGTGATGCGACGCCAGCACGTGCATACCGGTGGGCTTTCGGGCGCGCCGGTCATACAGCATCGCTTCGGCAAGCTGTGGGGAATGCTCGATCGCACGCGTCGCCTTGTCTACGGGGCCGCGGCAAGCTTCGACAACGGCGATCCGGATGCGCTCATCTCGATCATGGCCAGCAAAGCCGAAGTAGCGGATAGCGCCGTCGAGATCGTCAATGAGGCCATGACGCTCACCGGCGGCCGCGGCTATTCCGAAGGATCGAAACTGTCGCGACACCTGCGCGACGTGCGAGCCGTCCATTTGATGTCGCCTACGACAGATCTCCTTCGAACCTGGATTGGAAGATCTCTCCTCGGCGTTCCACTCCTCGCGGACTGAGTCCTCATTGAACGGCCTGTCGATGGACCTCACAAACGACCGGCGGAGCACGGCGGATAAGCGGGCGAGACATGTCCTTCAATAATCTCGGCTCAGACGTTAATATTCGCCGCCTAGGAATTGGCTCCCGCAGCGACGTGTGCAACCTGCTTTTTGTGAGCGTTGCCCGCGACCTCGCCTTCAATCTCTCGAACAACCTTTCCAAACTCCATCGCATCGAATTCATCTCGGATGATAATCAGCTCGTCGCCAAAGTTCAGGCGCGACCCGAGACGATCGATGTGGTGCTCATCGGCGCGGAGCTCAATAACCCGCTCGGCTGGGCGCAGCGTATCCATACTATGGATAAGCATTTGCCGATCGTGATCCTGGGCTCGGCGGCGAAATGCGGGCAACTTCGCCGCGATCTGATGTTCAGTCCTTTCGTCGGACATGAAATCGTTGTCTGGCCGACAACCGATATCGATGGCCTCACGGACGTTCTGGTCGACGCCGCGCAACGGCGGCAACAGCGGCAGCTCTATCAAGAAGCGGTCATTGCCAACGCGCACGCCCAGATCGAAGTTCTGCCGCTACTGCAGCCCGAAACGGCCGAATACATCGAGGGTCTTTTCGACCACGAACCGATCGGCGTCCTCGCTACCGATCCCGACGGTACGACCATCACCATCAATCGCCAGGCGCGGCACATTCTGCAATTGCCCGAGGACAGCGCGCTCGGGACACCGCTCCCAAAGCTCTTTCCAAAAGAGGAACGCGCACGCGTTTCCAAACTGCTCGCTGCCGCAAACCAAGCGAACGGCAGGTTGCCTCCCGAGCTGTTCGAGTTCCCGATCGAAGGCGGGCGGTCATGCTTCGTCGAAGTAACGGCATCGTCTTTTTCTCATCCTCGCGGCAGGCGTGGCGCGATGTTTGTTTTGCAGGAGGTAACTCTCCGCATTCAGGCTGAAAAGCAGCGCACCGAAGCCGTCGTCGAACTGCGTCTGATCGCGACCGCACTCGCCGCGCTTCACGACATCAATGCCGGAAACGACAATCTTTCCGAGAAAATACGACACTCGCTTCACCTCGGATGCGAGCAATTTGGACTCCCGATCGGCTTGGTCTCGCGCGTCGAAGCCAACAGCTTCAACATTGTCGAATCCGTTTCCGACAATCCGCGATTTGCAGCTGGCCGCGTGCTTAAACTCAACCGCACATACTGCGCGACCGCAATCGACTCGAGCGAACCCATCGCATTCGGCCATGCTGGGTCCACGCCCTGGCGAGAGCACTCGTCGTACAAAGACTCGCGCTTGGAATCCTATATCGGCGTCCGAATTATCGTCGGAAACACGCTGTACGGCACCCTGTGCTTCATGGGCGAAGAACCTCGCCGCATCCCCTTCTCCGCCGCCGAACGCGAAATCGTGAAATTGATCGCGCGATGGATTGCTGGCGAGTTGCTTCGCGAACGCTCGGAAGCTCATATGCGCAAGTTATCGAGCGCAATAGAGCAGGCCGCCGACGCTGTCATCATCACCGATCCCGCCGGCAAGATCGAATACGTAAACCCGTCCTTCGAAGTCCTGACGGGCTACACGCGCGACGAAGTAACGGGCAATAAAGCCCACTTTTTACAGTGCGATGAGGAAGTCCAGGAAGAGTTATGGACGGCCATCCAAAACGGCAACATCTATCGGTTTCTGCTCAGTAATAAAACCAAGAATGGCCGTCTCTATCATGAGCAGATGACCGTCAGCCCCCTCAAGGACAACAAAGGAACGACGGCTCATCTCATCGCGACGGGACAGGACGTCACTGCGCTGATCGAAGCAAAAGAGCAGGACCGCAAACGCCAGGCGGAACTCGCGCACGCCGGTCGCCTCAGCACGCTCGGCGGCATGGTGTCCGGGCTTGCTCACGAACTCAACCAACCGCTTTGCGCAATCATGACGTATGCGCAGACCTGCGTACGCAAAATGCAGGCCGGCGACGCACGTCTCGAGGATCTCCAGCACGGACTTGACCAAATCGTCCGCCAGGCCCAGCGTGCCGACGAAATATTCATGCGCATCCGAAACTTTTCAAAGAAAAGTCAGATCCGCCGCCAGCGCGCGAGCATCCAGGAAATCATTGAGACGACGCTTGGCTTCATAAAATCAGAGATTGCTCACAATCAGATCAAGCTGCAGGTGAAATTTCTGAAGGAGAAGCGCCTTGTTTTCGCTGACAGCATTCAGATCCAGCAGGTCCTGCTGAATTTGGTGCGTAACAGCGTCGACGCACTCTCGACAGTGACCCGCAAGAAGAAAGAAATTTCGATCACGGTTACGTCGGAAGGATCGCACTTTACCAAAATTGTTATCGCCGACACCGGATGCGGCTGTCCCCCGCAGGAGCTGCAGCGCCTTTTCGACCCTTTTTTCACAACGAAAGAAGCCGGCCTCGGCGTCGGTTTGAGCATCAGCCAAGGCATTATAGAAGATCACGGCGGCAAGCTCTGGCTCGAAAATTCATCCGCAAAAGGCTCAACATTCTGCCTTACGATCCCCAACTGGAGAAACTCGGACAATGCAAACCGAGCATCCTAAGAAACCGGCACACACCGTTTTCATCGTCGACGATGACCCAGCCGTGCGCGACGCCATCCGTTGGCTCATGGAACAGGTCAAGCTAAAGACACAGGTCTATTCGTCAGCAGACGAATTTCTCGCGAGCTACGTTCCGGGAGTTCGAGGGTGCTTAATTCTCGATATTCGCATGCCCGGCATGAGCGGCTTGGAACTGCAAGAGAAGCTCAACGCCGCTGGCGCGCTCATTCCCATCATTATCGTCACCGGCCACGGCGACGTTTCCATCGCCGTCCGCGCGATGAAGGCCGGTGCTGTCGAGTTTCTGCAGAAGCCGTTCACCGATCAGCTGCTGCTGGATACGGTCCAATCGGCGCTCACGAAATACAGCGCAATCTGGGATCAGGAAGCCCGCCGCGAAAAATCCAATAAAAGCCTCGCGTCCCTGACCAGCCGCGAGCGCGAAGTTTTGGGATTGATGCGAGCAGGAAAGCCGAACAAAGTCATCGCTTCCATACTCAATATATCAGTCCGAACGGTGGAAGGTCACCGCGCAACGATCATGAGCAAGACGGGATCGCGATCGCTCGGAGAATTATTCGAGATGTTGCACTCGCATTCATAGCGTCAATATATGCAGGCGCACTGCAGCAAAAACGAGATGGACGTGCGGTCAGCCATGCATAGGCGCATAACACCGACGACTTAAAAGAAGCGCATATTTTTCAGTATACTGCACGAATATGGATTACCAGCGCACACGACTTAGGCGGCATTCTGCCCGACGTTGCGCCGCCCAGTACGTACGCGCCCGCGGGTTTTTCCGGGCTTTGACGTGCACATTTCATGACCCATGCTACAATACTTCTAAATTATTGCGGTCGTTCTTAGGCATTGCGGTTTCTCTTCGAGCCGCACACCCGATCGACGATCAAAGATCTGAGGAAAGCCGCTCACGGATTCATTGAACGCTACCAAAAATATCACCTGCGCATTTCCGATAATGAGCCGAATTTGCAAAGCAGACACACCCTCGACTCCAACAACAAGCCAGCTCTCCAAAATCAATAAGGCGGCACTTCACCCGAATGAGCGCAACAGCACAGATAGGAGTGACAACACTCATCGGCGCCGAGCGAGCAGAAGTGATATTTTCCCGCTTTAAAGCCAAGCATCCGGACGTGGCTCTAGAGTATCGCGAAGGGTGCGTCGAGGAGCTTCAAAACATGTTCAAGCTTCGACAAGCGGATCTTATCATTGTACCGCACGACACCGATTTTGAACTCGATGCCGACATCCTGCGCCTGCCGCTCATGCTTGAGCAATTGTTCTTTATTCCACGCTTTTCCGAACGCAGCCGATGGGAAGCCATGGAATGCGTGACGGTCAGCGACATCGCTGCGGAAGCCTTCGTATTGCTTCCGGATAATTGCGGCCTGACGCGAACGACGCGCCATCTTTTCCGCTCACAAGGCCATGCCATTAACGCCTACGAACACCGTGCCACAGGCTATCAATCAATGCTCGATTTTGTCGACGCGTCTCTTTGCTCCGTGACACTGCCCGAGTCAAAAATAAGGGACTACCCCGGCACTGTGATCCCGATTGTCGACAACGGCCGCCCCGTCGCGATCGAATACATTGTTTTTGGACAAGCATCGAATCTGCCACGCAAGAAATTCACGGAACTATGGGACTGCCTGCTCGAAAGCAAACTGACCGTCACGCGGCCGTCGCCGTGCAGCACCACCCGTGCTTTTTCTGGAATAAAGTCTGCAACGAACTAGACGTTCGCGTCTGCATTTCATTTCCAAAATTTTGAAACGCGCGCCACTCGGACGCAGAACTTCGCGCTTTCCGAGAACAGTATTTATACGCTGCATTCCGCGTGTTCTTCACGTGTGAACCTGGCTCTTTTTTTCGACTAACATTCGACGATGACCGCCGGGACGGACAGATTTTCCCGTCGTCGAAGGTCATGTCTGAAGCACGCAATAGCGAGCCCCTCCTCCCAAGATCGATACCTCTCGATTTCAATCGTGAGGGCTGAGGGAAAGCGCCAGCGGAACAAACAAATATTCGGAGGAGACAATTTGATGAAGCGTAGATTAGCACTCGCAATCGCCATCGGCATTGCGGCGCCGTCACTCGCTTTTGCCCATGGCCTCGTTCGCACCGATGAAGAGCTGATCAAAGTTCTGCAGACGGCCGCACCGGCAAAAATCGTCGCCAATGCTACGATTATGAATACCGCAGCCGACGGCACCATGAAGGTCATCCAAAAAGGCACCAACGGCTGGACATGCATGGATCCCGGTACGCATCACACGGGCGAACCGATGTGCGCTGACGCAGCCGCGATGGCCTGGGCCGACGCTTGGCAAAACAAAAAGCCGCCGACTGCCGCAGTCGGATTCATGTACATGCTCAATGGCGATAGCGGCGTGAGCAACACAGATCCGTATGACCACAACACCGAGGCGACGCCGACGAACAATTGGATTCAGACCGGTCCGCACGTCATGATCGTTGGAACGGACGCAAAGACGATGCTGGAAACCTATCCGCGCGATGCCAAGGCGGACCCAACCGTGCCTTATGTGATGTGGCCCGGCACGCCATACGAGCATCTGATGCTGCCGCTCAAATAATATCGGCTTTCAGGTAACTCCCGCTTCATCGCATTGCCGGCTTTGCTGCCGGCAGTGCGTTTTTATTTCAGCAATCAAAAATTGGTTGCACGACTCTCAAGCCGCGTAATTTTTAGTCAGCACACGTATTTATCGCACAGACGACAGTCATCAATTTATTCTCGGAATAAAGCCATTAGAACTTTCAATTTGCGCTTCGCCCCAACTCTTAAGTATTTGCGCTAGGTCAAACCGCCATTCCATCATCCCTCGCTTGTAATACGCAACGGGGCTTCCCGGACTCCGTAGTCAATGAATCTTCTGGTCGTCGAGAGCCATCCCATCATCGTGCTGGGATACCGAAGCATATTCGAGCAAAATCCCGCCGTGTCGCTCTACGACGCGCGAACGATCGTCGAAGCGCGCCCGATGATCGCAAAGCTCCGCCCAGACGTAATCATCATCAACGCCCAGCTTCCGGACGGCTCCGGATTTGATTTCGTTCGCAGGCTGACGAAGCAGAGGCCCAAGCTCAGATCGCTCATCTTTTCGATGCGCGACGATCCCTACTTGGTGATGCGCGCAATCGACTGCGGCGCAAAAGGCTTTTTCAGCAAACGCAGCTCCAACGACGAAATTCGCTCAGCGGTCGACGCTGTCGGCAACGGCAAGACCTGGATCGGCGAAGAATTGATCCAGCAGATCGCATTTACCAGAATAGCCCAGCAGAAATATCATTCTCACTTCACGCGCCGCGAGAAAAACGTACTCAGTCTTCTTCTCAACGGATGCAGTTCCACGCAGATCGCGGCGGAGCTGAACATTTCCTCGACGTTGGTTTCGGGAGATTGCGAAGCTATGCGGAAAAAGCTCAACGCGCGAACGACCGCTGAGATGCTGTCGATCGCTGTCCGCTCCGATCTTAATCTGTGAGTTTCTGAGCAGGACAAGTTGGCGCTGACTGCCTTGGCCAACCCAAATAACTGAGTGGCATTAGCCGCCCGCTCTCGCTCAACAAAGCTAGTGCGCAGTTCTATTTCGCGACCGGCCGCCGAAATTTATCAGCATATCGCGTCTGATCTTGCGATAGCCATCAGCGTCTTGACTATCCATCGCCTGCCGCTCAAGCCGATCCATGCTTGCGCGCCGTGGATTTGCCCCGAGATCGATCACCGACCCCAATCCAGCATACAGATATCGGCTTCCGAAGCTGCTCGAGAGAGCCGCGAACGCCGGCTCGCCCGTGCAGTGGCCGGGCGCGACCCATTGCACGCGATACTGTTCATGAAGCAAGAACGTCAGCCGCGCAATTTCCGCATCCGGCGCCGTCGCCAAATGCATTCCGCCCAAGATTATATGAATGCGTTTGTCGATCGAGACTGCCGCTTCAACGATCCGGTCAATCCCAGGGTGCGAACACCCGACAATGAGAGTCAAGCCCTCGGGTGTTCCGATCGCGAGCGATAACTCTCTCAGTTCCAGCGTTCCCGGCTTATCCGAAACGAGAGAAATCAGCGAAATATCTGGGATAATCTCAAGCGTGTCGTCAACGAGTTGAATATTCGCCTTGGGCCATGCTGTTCCGAACCGCATCGTCGTCGGAGGCGCGCCATTGTAATATCGTTGCTCTGGAGCGAGCGCCGGCGCCTTTCGGTAAAAGCTCGACGGCAAGGAAGAACCGAACACGCCGAACGCCTCCTTCGGCGCATAGATCTTCACTTCCGGATTGACTGACAGAACATACGACAGGCCACCCATGTGGTCACTGTGACGATGCGAAATGACTACGAAATCGAGCCGCGATAGGTCGACGCCTTTTGCCTTCACGTTCCGCTCGAGAACAGTCGGATCGTTGCCCGTATCGAACAGAATGCGCTTGCCGTTGATTTCGATGAGGGCCGCATAACCCCAATCCTTCTCAAGCAACGGATCTTTTCCGAAGGCGTCATAGAGCACCGTCAACCGTGGTGCTTTGACCGGATCGTTGGGGGATTGCGCGATGTTGATTTCGGCGTTCGCCTGCTCCGATGCGATACAGCAGATCGCGAGAAGTAAAGCCATCCTCACAATCTGCCAGAGCATCACATTCCTCCATCGCGAAGCTGGCGGCACTTCCTAACTGCCGAGATTCTGCCAGCCGCGCACAATAACGTAGCTTCCGACGACTGCGATAATGAAAGCGAAGACCTGTGTGAGGAGCGACTTATGAGGCGCCAGCGCGGTTGCCAAGCGCCGCCCGAAAACACCACCAACAATCCCGCCAACGATGAACCACGCGGCGAGCGGCCAATCCACCAAACCCGACAAAGCGTAATTGAAAGCCGTCGTCGTTCCAAAAGCCACGACGGAAACGAGGGACGACCCGATCGCAAAGATCAAAGGCATATCGGTCGCGGCCATCAAGCCGGGCACCACAAGAAACCCGCCGCCTATTCCGAAAAAGCCCGACATCAGGCCGACGCCGGAGCCGTTAAGAAGTAGCAGCGGAAGCAAGCTCTTCGCGCTGGTCTTGTTCAAGCATACGTCCGGATTGCCGTCGGCTCTCTTCTTGAACACCATGAAGGCGGCGATAACCACCATCAGGATTCCAAACAACAGGAGCAAATGCTGTCCGTTGAACGTCTTTCCCAACGACGATCCGATCGCAGCTCCCACCACACCAGCGCTCGCGAAAACCAACGCGCACGGCCATTTCACTTTGTTTTGCCGCGCATGCCCGATCAGTCCCGCGAGAGCACTGAGCGCGACAGCCACCGCGCTTGTACCTATGGCTATGTGAGGAGACTGCACGCCAACGACGTAGACGAGCAACGGTACCGCAAGAACGGATCCACCGCCGCCGATCAGACCAAGAACGAAACCTACCAAAGTGCCAGACAACGTCGCCAAAGGGTCGAAGGAAAAAAACATTTCCTAGCCTTCGACGTTTTGAGCGAGGCGCTGCGACGCGATCTCCTGCAATCGCGTCTCGATATTTTTCAGGTCGTATCCCGCGGCATTTGCCTGAGCCGCGATTTCTTCCAGCGGCCGGCTCGCCGCTTCCGATAGTGCCCACAAAAACGTCGATCTTGTGCCGGTACGGCAGTACGCGAGAATAGGCTTGGGGAGCGCAGCGAGGGCCAGCCGAAACGCCGAAACATCGTCGGGCGCAATCTTGCTTCCAACGACAGGGATGTAGCGAACCTCCATCCCGTTCCGATGCGCTTCCCGACTGATATCTGCGAACGAGGTTTGATCGGGAGCTTCGCCATCAGGTCGATTTGCTATGATCGATCGAAAACCGCGCGCCGCCAGCGTTTCGAGATCGCCCGGAGAAATTTGCGCCGATACGAATAAGTTTTCGCCGAGCTCTTTTATTTCCATCGGTCTAGCCTCACGTGCTCTTCATATGGTCGATGTTGTCGGTGATCTCGGCATCCGAAGCGCCCTTGTGAGACAAGAGCCGTTATGTCGAGAGACGGCGGAAGCGACGCAGATCGGGCGCAATCGAGCAGACATTGATTGCAAACGAGTGGTCGTCGCATTCGACGGTCAGCGGTTTGCGTCGCCCTACGGCCGGATCGCCGGCTTAGCCAGCCACTCATGCCCCTTCAGCATGCCATTCCAGTACACGGACGGCAGAACATGGGCTTTGAGCCACCAGGCCGTGCGCGTCGGCCGCGTGCCTTTGAGAAGCGAAGGAGGAAATGTCGGAGCGAGTTTGCCGCCGTAGCAGAATTCCGCGAGCACGATCTTGCCGCGCTCAACGGTAAGCGGGCACGCACCATAGCCGTCGTAAATCGCCGATCCGCGACCGATGCCCATGTCGGACAGCACATTGTAGGCAACGACTGGACCCTGCTTTCGCGCTGCCGCCACCGTCTTTGCATTCGGCGTATTGGTGACGTCGCCCAACCCATAAATGTTGGAGAACTTCTTGTGCCGAAGCGTTTGCTGATCGACATCCATCCATCCCGCCTGATCGGCGAGCGGACTCTCACGGATAAAATCGGGCGCCGTCTGCGGCGGCACGACATGCAGAAAATCAAACTTGGTTTCGACGACGGACTTCGACCCGTCTGCCGCGCTCTTTTGGAACCATGCGGTCTTCGCCGGTCCGTCCACGCGGATCAGCGTCTCGCCGAAACGAAGGTTGGAGCCGTAGCGCGACACGTATTCCATCAGCGCCGGCACGTAATCTGCTACGCCGAATAGCACGCCTCCGGCGTTGCAAAAATCGATCGAAACGTCTTTGAGGCGACCTTTGCGTCTCCAATGATCGGCAGATAGATACATCGCCTTCTGAGGGGCGCCCGCACATTTGATCGGCATGCCCGGCTGCGTGAAGACAGCGTGACCGGCCTTCATTTCCTGCACCAATCTCCAAGTATAAGGCGCAAGATCATACCGATAATTGGACGTCACACCGTTGCTGCCGAGAGAATCGCGCAGCCCGTCGACGCCATCCCAATTAAGCTTGAGCCCCGGCGACACGATCAGTCGATCGTATTGCACCTTCGAACCGGAACCGAGCACGACCGAATTGTTGGCCGGATCGAACGTAACAACCGTATCTTTGACCCACTTTACCCCTTTCGGAATCATGTTCGCCATCGACCGCCGCGTGTCGGCGATCGAAAAAATACCGCCGCCCACCATCGTCCAACCGGGTTGATAGTAGTGAACGTCTGTCGGCTCGATGATCGTGATTTCCAAGCTCCGCTGCCGCGCCAGCAAACTGGCGGCAACGGATATGCCTCCGGATCCTCCGCCCACAATAACAATACGGTTCGGAGTCGAGACGCGCGCGTTTTGCATGATAAAATTCCGGGTTCGTTAGATGTGAGCTGCGCCTTACAAATATCGTTGGCGCGATGATTTAAAGTGAAGCCCGAATTACTCCATGCCTCGAGCAGCGGACGCGCGCATAATAGGCGGGGATTCCGGAACGCGTAACTCAATCGAAAAAATATAGGCTTGATCTATTTCAGAAATAGATCACTCGCTCAAATGAGCTGCACTCCGGCACAATGAGCAAAGCGGAGCTGACACTACCGTTCACAGCATTCGCAGAGTCTGAATTTGGATTGTGGCGTTCGCGTTCTCTGCAATGAGACGGAACTTCACCCGCGCGCGTATCAAAAATGCGTGTTAAGAGCATACGCTCATACAATGGCGATTGCCGGAAACCTCAACATGCTTTCACCGCCGATCGCGCCGCCAGGTCCGCCACACATCTTCCGCTCGACAGTGAATCTCGTGGTCACAACGATGAGTAGCACATAAAACGCCCACAACTGAAAATGCGTGATCGCGACTTAGGGATACTCCTAAGTGACCACGTGAAAACACCTAGTCGTCTACATTTTGTTTGACTTCGCGGTCCATTTTCCGGCCCTATAAATCATAGATTTTTTGTCTGCGCCGGGCGACTTGCGACAGCGATTTCGACAACACGTGGTGTTGTGATTTTCATACCAGAGGGTTTTCCATGAATCTGCAGCAACTCAGGTATGTTCGCGCCCTCGTCGAAGAAAAATCCTTCGTCGCTGCTGCCGCGCGCTGTTCCGTGACGCAGCCCACATTATCGAACGGCATTGCTCAGCTCGAAACAGAGCTCGGCCAGAGAATTTTCCGGCGAACGACACGAAGCCTGTCGTTGACCCCGGTCGGCGAACGCCTCTTGCCGGCAGTGCTGGAAACGCTCAAGTCATTCGACAAAATCAAAGAACTCGCATCGCAGGCCAGACCGGGTCAACGTTGCGTGCACGTCGGCTTCTCGCCGGTCGTCGGCATAGCTCAAGCAGAAGAATCGCTGAGAGCATTCAGAAAGAAATGCCCGGACGTCGAGATCGTCTATCGCGAAGGCAATCTTCAAGCGATCAGTGAATCGCTCAAATCCGGCGATTTGGATTTGGTGATGGCTCCGCTGAATTTGGAGGCGTGTCAGCTTAGCAATTGCGTATATCGACTTCTCTGCAGCGAACCGCTGATGTTCGTTCCCAAGAAGTCCGATGCCACCCGCTGGCGGAGCCGGACGCAAGTTCGTCTGGAAGAGATCGCCGAGGATACGTTTGTCCTTGTTCCGAACGTGTGCGGACTGACCCAGGTCACGCGCCAGCACTTCGAAAAGGCATCTCTCAGACTCCGGCGCTATCCCGGCGAGGCAAGCAGCTATGCCACCGTTGAAGAATGGGCCGGCTTGAGCCTTGGATCAGCCATATTACCGGCATCGAAGGTCGCGAACGGCATGAACGGCGTCGATCCTATAGCGATCATGGAGAACGGAAAGCCGCTGACGATCGACTACTACGCACTCGGCAAGCCCAATACGGTTTCTCCCGCGGTGTTTACAGAGTTGTGGAGCATGCTTCAGCAGTTCAATCCAGTGGTCGCTGCAAAAGATCCCGAGGCCGATTACGTGCTCGATTGGGCAGTGTAAAATTTTAGCGGCTACCGCGCCCGATGTACTTTTCCCGCACAAATGCTTCGCCCGACGCTACTCCCGTGACAGTGAAAAAGCGTCAGTTGCGCCCATCTTCGTTTCTACCAAGGAGGTGTGGACGAAAACGATGGCAAGACAGGCGCAACTGACGAGGCGGTGGAGAGCGTGACGACGGGTGAAGCTTCGCCTCCAGCCACCAATTGTAGTGACGACGTCCGGTCGCCGGATAATGCGAATCCAATTCAAAAATTTCGGGTGACGTGCGCGACCGCGTCTTAGATCACTGATGCTGCCAACGAAATTTGCGCTCAGTTCGCTGGAATGGACGCGTACGCGGCAAAAATTGAAGCCAACATCGATGGCTCGTCGAGCTCGACTGTCGGTCCGCCGAACGGTGTCGAAAAAGCAATTAGTGAACCGCCTAATATAAGAAATTTTCTCAAGTTTCCTCGCATAATCCGATGCGTGAACGGCTCGCGCAAATTTTGTTTCATGCCATCGCATGCATGAACCAGCTGCGACACTCTAGCTCCGCATCGCCGGCGTCAGAAAATTTTCTTTGAGAATGTTTGTTATTTCACTGGCCTATAGGCCAGAACGACCGTGTACGCATCATCACGAGACATACGATGTTACGGTTGAGCGGAAATGCTTATTGCAACGAAGGAACGGCCGCCGTCGGCGCCGATCGAAAGAATTGCGAATAAGTCATGCGTCCGTCGGCAAATCAATCGAGCGGAAATGCTAAACTATCGATTGCCTGCTTCGCTGCTGGCCGGATGACGGAAGGATCCTTCAGCGCCCAGGCGACGAGACTGGCGCCCTGCAATGTACTCAACAGAACTGTCGCCGAACGCCGTGCCTTCAAGTTGTCCCTGAACTCGCCGGCCTCCAGTCCTTGCTCCAAAATCTCCTCGAGCCAATCGAGATGGATATTGAAGAACTTCTTCACGCGAGCTTGCATCGAAGGCGGCAACTGAGCCGCGTCGGCTGCAAGCGCGCCGCACAGAGGCATCAGGCCATCACGCAGCCCACCGGAAAAGAAATCCGAATAGGACAGCAGCTTGCTTTTTGCGCTCGCACGTTTCTCGGACAATGACTGCAGTTCAAGTTCAAATCGCGCAAGATAAGCATCGATTAGTGCCGCGCCCAACACCTCCTTCGTCGGAAAGTGATGATGAATGCTGGCCTTTCTGATCCCGACGCGTTCCGAAAGATCGGCATAACTGAACGCAGCATAGCCCCGCGTGCGGATAAGGACCTCCGCTTCCGCAAGCAGCGCTGATTTTGTATCCTGGGAAACCATGCATCTGCCTACCAACAGGTAGACAGCGGGTCAAGTTGTGCCAGCATTCAGGCGCGAGCCTCAAATCCCCAACAAGCTCGAAGCATCGAAACAAAAAAGGGAGGAGTTGGAACTCCTCCCTCAAGTTTGGACGTGGAACGAAGCCGTGGAGTGGTACGAGGAAACTTATTGCGTGAGTTTAGATAGAAAGCGTTCAGGGGAAGACAAGTAGGAGGCGTGCTGCAAATTGGCAGACTTGCAGCACGCCGATGGCATCAGAAGTTGATCATGCCGCCTGCAGTCACAACGCTAAGATTGTTGAGGTTATCGAGCTGGTTTCTAGCAACACCTGGGCCCGACACGCTGGGATCATAGTTCTTGTAGTTGACCCAGAGTGACATCGCGGCCGCGTCAATTTCCTGAACGGCACCAAGACCCCACTGCGTGAGACTGCTTCCGGTAACGCCGAAGCCGAGAAGAGCCTCATGGAACATATTGTTGCGCTCACCGTACTCGCCGTAGAGCACGGTATGACCGAGCGGATTCCACTTCTGGCGGATACCGCCTTTCAGATACCAGTTGTCGCCGCTCGGCTGGTTCGCTGTGATGAACGCGGCCGTTCCCGGTCCGCCAGCGCTAACGGTATCAAGCAGCGCTGGATTATAGATGTTGTTATTCCATTCCTTGCCGTAGGCACCGTAGACGAACAAGCCGGTTGCGACATGCTCGACGTAAGCACCGAGCTGCAGGTAGTTGGCATCGGTTTTGAGAGGCGTGAAGAAGCTCAGACCGACCGCATCGTTAAACCCCGGAGAGTTGTTTTCGTCTCCGTTATGAAGATACGAGACGACGCCAGCCACTTTGAAGCCGCCGACCTGGCCGCTGTAGTTTCCGGTCACATCCCAGAAGTCGTCCTCGCCCCAGCTTGCGGAGATCGAGAAGCCGGCAAGCGTCGGCGAGTCGTACCGCACCCCGTTCAGTGGGATCGCGTTACAATCGCCGGCGACGGGCAACTGCGTCGAGCCGCACCACATCAGAGCGCCGGTCGGCATACCAAAGTTGGCAGTCGGGCCCGAATTGCCGGTGCCAAAGTTGTTCGGCAACATAAGCTGCGTTTTACCTCTGGCGAGGTTCACAGCCATGCCGTCCAGCGGCACCCAGTTCGCTTGCACAAGCGAGCCTGAACCATCGACGAGCGCCGCTGCATGCGACGAGGACTGTGGAATGGCGCCGACGCTCACCTTACCAAGCTGCTCGCTCTTCAAGTACCAGAACGAATACAGGACATCGACCGAGTTCCGGACGAACTCGCCGTTGTTTTTGACAATATGCAAACCAGACGGACCGTCCGCACCAGTTGACGTATTTCCGACCGTCAGCGGATCAGAGGAACCGACTTCGAGCTGAAGAACGTATCCGGCGCTCCAATCTTTGGTGATCTGCGCTGCGCCGGTGAATGTAACATGGGAGTTCAACGTCGAGCCAACGCCAGTGATGTAAGCGTTGCTGGCCGCGCCGTTATCGACCCACATGATCTGATTCGCGACAGAGCCCGTTACCGTCAACGAGACCTTGCGATTGCCTTTGCGCGCCGTGGTTGCTTCAAGCTCCGCAATCCGCTCTTCGAGATCGGCGCAGCAATTCCCGCCGAGATCCGCAGCATTCGCTGACATCGAGCCGAGAACGCCGCCCGCAATTGCAAGCCCGGCAGCGGCGGCCACGCACCGCGTACTTAGAAGTTTCACCATTAAGTCCCCCTTTTTTTAGTTTGAGTTCTTGCATTTCGAAGTTCGCCTACAGAAAGGGAAACTCCGTGAGAATGAGGTTAGGGCGGCATAATCAATCGAAATACATAATCAGTACGCATTACATCGCACATATCACAGCAGCAACGATTTGTCGATATCCAAAAGTCGCCTTACGCCGCAATTTACCTCTGCATTGTCGACGATTGAGCACACAGATTTCTCAATGAAATAAGTCTGATAAGAAAAACGCATCGATCCGCGGCAATGTTGACATAAATCAACACGACTAATTCATTCAGAGAATGAATTTGATAGATTTTGAAAATATATCGCTGAAGCTATTGAGACTTGAGGAAGGCCTCAAAGGTGTCTGCAACGGGAGATTCGCTCTAGCGCATCGCCAAGGCTAAAAATGTCCAGCGCCTCGGGAAAAGCAGAACTCCCTGCGCTCCCACTTTCCGCAAAAAATGAGAGAACACAGACGCGACACTTCGCTGTCTGCGGAACGACCTACTCTTTCACCCGCACATACGAGGGCGAAGAAATATCGACGGTCTTCTTATCGGAGATGTAATTCGCGACGACATCCCATATCGCCGGACCCTCCGCATCCTGATTGATGCTTGCCCAGCCGCCAACCAGATAGTCTTTCGTTGCCTCTATCGGCTTACCCGTCTTGAGATGCGTGAGATTCGAAATTCTGCGTCCCATACCTTCAGACACGTCGATCGTGTAGCTGATACCACCACATCGCACCATATCGCCGCCCTGCTGATAGTAGGGATCGGGGTTGAAGATATTATCGGCGACGTCCTCGAGCACAGCCTTGAGGCGTTCGCCGCTCATCTTCATCCGATAGCACGCGGGATAAGTCATCGCCGTCGCGTTCGTGATGTCCTCGAATGTGATAGGCGATTCCGGAAGGATGCTCGGCCCCCACCTGAACCCCGGCGAAAGCGCGATCTCGACATCCCGCTGCGCAAGAATCGCGTCGCAGATCATGGCGTCGAGCGTTCCGTCGAAAGTTCCACGACGATAAAGCAGACTGTTGGCATGCCCCAGATTGCGCTCAAGCTCCGTCTTGTATGGCGCGCGCGATGTTTCAATCGCCGCGCGAACGGCGGGATCGGGAGTGATGGCATCAGAAAAAATCGGGATTAGACGATAGCTGAAGTTCGCGATCTTCTTATCCTGAACATCGAGATCCAACCGGGAAACGAACTTTCCGTTGGAACCGGACGCCACGATAAGCGTCTGACCTACCTTCGTGAGCTGCGGGATCGCATCATGCGTGTGACCCGCGAGAATGACATCAATTCCCGGAACCTTCTCAGCGAGCTTGCGATCGACGTCGAACCCGTTGTGAGACAGCATGACGATGAGGTCGGCGCCGCCCGAACGCAGAGCCTCGACCTCCGCGGCAATCTCTCTCTCACGAATTCCAAACGACCAATTCGGGAACATCCAGCGCGGGTTCGCGATCGGAGTGAACGGGAACGCCTGTCCCACGACGCCGATTCTAACGCCGTTACGCTCAAAAACGTGGGACGCTTCGAATACCTTTTCTTCAAACTCGGTGTCGCGAACATTCTGGGCAAGGAAGGGGAAGCCGAGCTTGTCAATGATCTCGCGAACCCGCTGCTCGCCGAGTGTGAATTCCCAATGCGCAGTCATCGCATCCGGCTTCAACAGGCTCATCGCGTCGATGACGTCCTGGCCCTGAGTTTTCAGCGACACCCAACTGTTGGTCCAGGTATCGCCGCCGTCAAGGAACAGCATCCGATCGCCGCGTTCGGCACGAATGGCATTGACGACTGTCGCAACCCGGTCGAGCCCGCCCATCGCGCCGTACGACTTCGCAAGCTCCTTGAAGTCATCGGACGTCAACGCGTAGGCGAGCGCCGAGTTTGCATCGATCCCGAATTGCTTGCGAAATTCCGCATCGACGATATGGGGCGGAATGCCCTTGGCGGCCCCGACCCCAATATTGAACGACGGCTCGCGGAAATATATCGGCATCACCTGCGCATGCAGGTCCGTCAGGTGAACGAGAGTGACATTTCCGACGCTGTCGAACTTCAGCAGCTCGTCCTGCGTCAGCTTCGCGCCGGCCGCGAGCGCCCGAACGGAAAGGCCCGCGCGTGACGCAACGACAGCAGCTACAGAAGCAGCCGCGATGAACTCCCGGCGCGAAACCATTCCCAATCCCCAATCTGCTACACCGCGACGACGCCGAGCCCGTCAGCTCACCGAAACCTGCTGCTCGGCTTTGTAAATCGTTCCGTCGTCGTCGATCCAAGCGAACTCGAAAAGTCCGCTTTCCGGCACGCGCACAAAAAACGACTGGTAAGGATTGGCCGAAATCGCGGGATACCAGTCGACGCTCAGGATTTCCTTGCCGTTGAAGGAGGCCGTGAACTTATTGATGATGTGCCTCGGCACCAATTTGCCGGCACTGTCCTTGCGCTGACCACTTTCCATCGGGTGACTGATCAACGTCTTCACTTCGATGATATCGCCGGCTTTCGCGGTCGCTGGCATACGCACGCGGGGCTTAACATTGGCTGCCATGATTATGGTCCCTGAAGAGTTTGCGAGTGAGAAGGAATCAGCCGCCGCAGCCGCCAATCGTCACCTTCACTTCCTTTTTCGCGATGTAGGCATCGCCATTCGACATCACCGCGAGCGCCGTTACATTTTGGGTCTGGGCAAGGCGGATCCGAAGCTGAGCGGCAGCCTTCGGCACAAGCGGCGTGAAGGAGAAGTCCGCGAGCTGGACATTCGGGTTCGCTTCAGCGAACAAGTGCACGGATTTCACATAGTCATCCGCGGTCATCGGGCTCTGGACTTCAAAATTCAACGGAACGACCAATCCGTTTTCCGCGATGCTCGGCAGATCGAGCGTTATGCGCCCTTCGCTCGGCTTCTTCCCGCCGGAAAATTTTTGAATGAGCGCATCGACGTCCGCGCTGCTCGCCAGCGAAGGAAGGCCGCTCGCAAGTACAAGGGCGCCGCCCGCCGCCAATTTAATGAAGGCACGGCGCGAGTGCGCGCCGTTTAAACTTTCCATCACGCCATCTCTCCCGGAAGCTGCGATAACGTTCATCCTATAACACATATGAAAATTATCATATGTGAATTATCTATTGCAACGTTACTTGTTTTTCGTCTAGCTGGAGCAGCCTCGCATTCGCATTGAGGCCTGCAGAATTTGGTGACCCATGAAGCGCCGTAGGCCTTATTTATTTTTCCTTGTAACGCTGCTGAGTTCGGTCATCACGATCGTAACACTACGTGCACAAGGCACGGACAATACGGACAAAGAACTCGAGCGATATCGCGAGATGCTCGATGATCCAATGGCCAACCCCGGCTACTTCAACGTCGACCGCGGTGAACAATTGTGGGCGACCGCGCGGGGCAAGAAATCGGTGTCATTGGAAACCTGTGATCTTGGGAAAGGTCCGGGCGTTCTCGAAGGCGCTTACGCGGAGTTGCCGCGGTATTTTGCTGACGCCAACAAGGTAATGGACCTGGAGCAGCGTCTCCTCTGGTGCATGCAGACGATCCAGGACCTTGATATCAAGGACGTTCTCGCACGTAAATTCGGCTCGGAAGGCCACACCTCCGACATGGAAGACCTGGTAACCTTCATCGCCAACAAATCCAATGGCATGAAATTCCATCTCGCCCTGTCGAATGCGCAAGAACAGCAGGCTTACGCGATCGGAAAGGAGCTGTTCTATCGGCGCTCCTCGCTGCTCGATTTCTCCTGCTCCACGTGCCACTCCGAAGATGGCAAGAGAATTCGGCTTCAGGAACTACCGAACCTTTCGAAGCCCGGTGTCGACGCGCAAAAGACGATCGCCTCCTGGCCCACCTACCGCAACTCGCAAAGCCAAACCCGAACGATGCAAAATCGGCTGTATGACTGCTATCGCCAGATGCGAATGCCGCCGCCCGACTATGCCTCCGACGGCATGACGGCGCTGATTACCTATCTCACGAAGCAGGCAGAGGGCGGAGAGATCAATGTCCCATCGATCAAACGCTAAGACCGTTCTACGCGCGTTCGCTGGAGCCGCCGCACTCGCAGTTACAATGACTTACGGCGGATTGTCCGCTGGACTGCTCGCTGACCCGCTGACGGAAAAAAACACCCCGAGCGCGGCCACCATGGAGGGCGTGCTCAAGGGCATGTGGACCGAGGTGAAGAGCGGCTGGGAAGACCGTCTCGTGCAAGACGCCACGCAGAAAACATGCTCGCAGTATCGCAATGATCCGCCCGCGGCCGAAGCCAACGCGATCGTCGAGCGCGAGACGGCCACGATCTTGATGCCGGCAGACGGCAATGTTCTCGGCGATTGGAAGCAAGGCGAGAAGATCGCCAGCAGCGGGCGCGGCGGCCAGTTCAGCGATCCGCCGAATACGGAAAACGGCGGCAACTGCTACGCCTGTCATCAGCTGAGCAAGACCGAATTGTCATACGGAACGCTCGGACCGAGCCTGACGAACTTCGGCAAGGATCGTGAGTTCAACCTTGAGGCCGCGAAAGCGGCCTATGCAAAAATCTATAATGCACAGTCGGTCAACGCCTGCTCGAACATGCCGCGATTCGGCGCGCACAAATTTCTGACTGAGCAACAGATCAAGGACGTGGTGGCGTTCCTGTTCGACAAGGACAGCCCTGTCAACAAATGACGTTCAGGGTGCGCCTGTTGCCTCAGCTTCAGCGAACCCTGTCTGCTGCCTTGATGCTGCTCCCCGTCCTGCTGCCAGTCCGCTCCGCTGACGCGGCCGAAGTGTTGATGTTCGTCCGACCCGGCTGCAGTTGGTGCGAACTCTGGCGCAAGGAGATCGGTCCGATCTATCCGAAAACGCCGGAGGGCCGATTGGCGCCCTTGCGCGAACTCGACATCGGCAGCGCCCCTGCGACGCTGAAATTGAAGTCGCCCCTCGTCTACACGCCGACCTTCGTCGTCGTTAGCAATAATCAAGAGGTCGGACGGGTCACCGGCTACCCCGGACCCGACTTTTTCTGGAGCCTCCTTTCGCGCGTTCTGCTAGACGTACCCCGAGACGAGCCTTGACTTATTCGGCAAAGCTCTGCCCCGTTGAACGACCACTAACGCGACCGAGGGATAGGAATGTCGGGCATCTTGCCAAACGAGGTGATTGCCGCGCTTGAAGCGGACGAGGAAGTATCTCCAGAGCTCAAGCGGCTCGTTCTAAGGGCGCGCAAAGCGAGCGATTTTTTGAAGGCCCTTGCTCACGAATCCCGCCTGCTGATCCTCTGCCTGCTCGCTGAAAAAGAGCGCTCTGCGGGAGAGCTTGAAAACCTTCTTTCCATCAACCAGCCCACCGTCTCGCAGCAGCTGGCGCGTCTGCGTCTGGACGGCCTGGTGCAAGCGCGCCGCGAGGGAAAGGCCGTCATCTACTCGCTGCCGGATGAAACTACGCGTCGCTTCATCGGCGCCATCTACGACAAGTTTTGCCGCGAGGAACCGAGCCGCAAGCGATAGAGAGCGATTCCGATGATCCTGACCGCCGGAGGATTCGTGTGCGGTCTCGTAGCAGGCGCCGCCGCCCGCTACGGACATCTCTGTTCCATGGGAGCCATCGAGGACGCAGAACTCGGCGGGAATTGGCGAGGGGTCAAAGCCTGGGGTCTGGCGCTTGCCACCGCAATCGTAGCTACACAAACGAGCTATTATTTTGGCCTCTTCGATCCGCTGAAAAGCATCTACGCCACCACGTCATTGGACTGGCCGGCGGCATTGCTCGGCGGAATCCTGTTCGGCGTTGGCATGGCGCTCATCGGCACGTGCAGCTTCGGCATGCTCGTGCGCCTCGGAAGCGGGGATCTGCGCGCGTTTTTCACTGCGGTGATCGCCGGCGTCGCTGCCGTCTCTGTAAACAACGGAGCGCTCTCCTCCCTTCGCCTTCAGTTTGAGGGATTATCCACGATCGCCCTCGACTCACCGGATCAGGCTTTTGCGCCGGGCCTTCTGGCGGCGTTCATTGGGACACAGCCCTCGACAATCATCTGCCGTCTTCTGCTTTGCGTCCTCTTCTTATGCGCTGCCTTCGATGAGAAGCTGCTGCGCAGACCTCGCCTTATGATTTCCGCAGCCCTTCTCGGCCTCGCCGTAGCGGGTGGTTGGGTCGTCACGGGTTTGGCCTATGAGGCGCTCGAAACCGCGCGTGTCGAAAGCTTATCCTTCGTCATGCCCGGCGGCCGCACGCTGCTTCAACTGATGAGCGAAAGCCTGCGTGATACCGGTTTCAGCGTTGCCTCACTCATTGGCGTCGTCTGCGGATCGTTTCTCGTCGCCAAGCTTCGGCAAGAAGTTCTTTGGGAAGCCTTTGACGACGTGCGCGAAATGCGCCGCCACATGCTCGGCGCGCTTTTCATGGCGTTTGGCGGCGTACTCGCGAAGGGCTGCACCATCGGCCAAGGCATGAGCGCCGGCAGCGTGCTGGCTCTATCCATGCCCATCGTGGTCCTTGGTATTTTCATCGGAGCCAAGATTGGCTTGGCGATCCTCATCGGCCGGCCCTTTTTAGGCCGGGAAAGATCTCAAAGCTGATAGGTATGCAGGCGATCGCTTGAGCGCTGAGAGCATCCCGCGAACGAACTCACTATGCGATGAGTTCAATCCCGTTGACACCCTTCCCGGCAGCATTTATGCAAAAATTCGAATATAACAATATAATCTCTTTGGAGGGACGACCAACCGTGGCCGATCTGACAATTGATGCCAAGGGCACCAACTGCCCTATTCCGATTTTGAAGGCCAAGAAAGCCATCACGACTCTTCCGAAAGGCGCCGTTCTCGAGATCCTGGCAACCGATCCAGGCGCGCTGCCGGATTTCCAGGCGTTCTGCCGCTCGACCGGCAATACCCTGCTTGAACATGAGGAAACGGCCGGCACGTACCGCTTCCTGATCAAGCACACGTCGGCCTGATCGACAGTTTGCGGAAATCCGCAATCGAGATCGAAATCATCGATCGTATTCGAATAGCACGTTCGACTTCTGCGGAAGCGAACAACGCAACCGGCGCCCAAAACTAGATCCACGTCGATCGTCGCGCCGGATGCGTTCACGTTGCCAAGGAATTCCCCAACGGCGGAGCCGCGGAATTGTCTTTGACATTGTCCCTATCCGAGTACGTCAGCACGGGACCGCGTCCACGTCCTGCTGCTCCGCGCCCGCCGGAAAGGCCGCAACAGCTTCTCTCGCTTTTGTGGACGCTCAATAAGAACCCTCTCGAGGCTTGGCCGCAAAGCCATTACGAAGAACCGATTGTCACCGGCAATACGGTTCTCGGGCGTTTTGCAATGGTCAGCAGCCCTGACGCAATCCGTCAGGTTCTCGTGGAAAAAACCGAAAACTACCGCAAGGACGACCTCCAGAATCTGCTGCTGCGACCCGCTCTGGGAAACGGGCTGCTGACGTCGTCAGGAAATGAATGGCGTATGCAGCGCCGCTCATTCGCGCCAGTTTTCTCCCCCCGCAAAGTCACCTCATATGCACCGCCAATGCTGAACGAAGCCGCTGCGCTGGCCTCGCGATGGCGATCGCTCGATGGAAAAATCGTCGACATCTGCGAGGAAATGGCGAGATCGATGCTCGACACCCTCGCAACGACACTATTTTCGCGCGGCATCGGACGCGATCCAGCCGAGTTCCGCCGCGCGGCGACGCGCTACTTCGAAACGCAGGGCCGTATCGACCCTCTCGATCTCATCGGCGCGCCCGCTTGGCTTCCGCGAATTGGCCGTCTTCTTTCACGCCCAGCTCTCAAGTTCTTTCCGCTTGTCGTGAATGCCATTCTGGAAGAGCGGCGACGTGCTGCTGACGCACCCACAAATCCCGAGGATTGGGATTTTGTCGACACGCTGCTGAATGCGCGCGACGAGGCAACCGGAACGCCGATTTCGGAAGAAGAAATCGCCGCAAACATCATCACCTTCATCGGTGCGGGCTTCGAAACGCCGGCAAACGCGCTGAGCTGGACGCTCTATCTTTTATCCATCGACGAAACCTGGCGCAGAAAAGTTGAGACAGAATCCGATCGGCTTCTGCCCGATTTACAGACGGGTAACGTCAAAACTGATGAATTCATCTACACGCGCGCACTCATTGAAGAGGCAATGCGGCTGTATCCGCCGGTCGCAATTCTAAGCCGGACGGCGTTGCACGATCATGTGCTTTCAGGGCGAAAAATAGTTGCAGGCACGACGGTCATCATCGCGCCGTGGATCCTGCATCGCCATCGCTTGTTGTGGAACGATCCCGATTGCTTCGATCCGGCGCGCTTTCTGCCGGAGAACCGCAGCAACATCGCACGCCTCAGTTACATCCCGTTCGGCGCTGGTCCAAGAGTGTGCATCGGAGCCGCCTACGCGATGCAGCAGATGATCATCACCATTGCGACGCTCGCGCGCCATTATCGGCTCGATCTGGTCCCGGGTCACGCGGTGCTTCCCGTCCACCGCGTGACACTTCGGCCGGAGCACGGCATGAAAATGTCGATCATGCGCCGGCGTTGAGTGAAGAGCAGACGTTGAAGCTCAGCCGCAACCTGCGAAACCTTCAGACGCCATCTTGGCTTCGTATTTGGCCGCAACCTCAGCGCCCGGCGTCAGGGTCGGCTTGACCGACTGCCAATCCGCAGGTTTCAGGATAATGAACCAGCCTATCCCGTAAGGATCCTGATTTGCGATCTGAGGATTGCTGACGAGGCTGTCGTTGATCTCCAAAACCGCACCCGCAGCAGCGGTTTTTGCCGGTCCGACCCATTTTCCGCTTTCGACCGTCGCGCAGCTTTTGCCGGCTTCGACCTGCCGTCCCGCCTTCTTCGGCGTGAACGCCACGAGCTGCCCAGCCATCGCCGTTGCGACCATGGTCATGCCGAGCTTTACATTTCCATCAGGCTGCTCTTGGAACCAGATATGGTTGTCGACGTCATAGAGAAGCTCGTCGGGTAGATTGCATCCCTTCACGACTGGCATAGTTCACTCCGATATTGATGATGAAACTCGGGCTTCATTCGAAACTCATGTTTTCGCGCAGCGGCTTGGACGCGCAGCAAAACTGACCGAGGCTGGCGACTCGCATTTTGCCCGAAACGAAGAGGCAAAGATGCTTGGCAACCATGATCATCAACCGAAGACGACCCGCCGTGTGCGGATGCTCCGGCTCTCCATGAATGAGGTTGTAGTGATACGCGAGTTCACGGCATGTCTCGCGACAAGCATTGAAACTTGGATCGCCGCGCGCGCCCTGACGATGGAGAGCCAGCAGGCGAAAACCCTCTCTCGCGTCCGACGTCGGCGTTTGCCCACGAGCCAATATCCAAACCTGAAGAACTTCCTCGCTCAAGCTCAGGAGATCGGCCGCGATCTGTGACGGCGCTTCTTGAGCCAGACACGACTCCATCTCCTCAATCCGCACCTCGATCTGAGCAAGATGCGCGATCATCTGGTCTTTGACCGCTTGCGCCGAACTCTCGCCCATCGCCGTCACGTCAGACGCTTGTCAATGATCAGATCAGTGCTATCCGAGATATTGGTGTGAATGCCGAGCCTGCGAGGACCGATGCCCAACGCCAGTCCAAGCAATTGCGTGAAATAGAGCATCGTAATGCGCGTCTTCTTGCCGAAGCGCTTTTCCGCACGTACCTGATGCATCTCGAGACCTGAGTGGCACGTCGGGCATTCCGTTGCGATCACGTCGGCGCCTGACGCTTCAGCCGCTTGCAGGATGTTGAGCACGAGCTTCGTCGACGTATCGGAATCCGACAGCGTATGGGCTCCGCCGCAGCACGCGGTCTTCAGCGGAAAATCGACATTCTCCGCGCCGGCTGCCGCCAGCAGATCATCCATGAAATGCGGCCGTGATGTGCTTTCGCTGCCCGGACCCTTGTCCTTCTCCGGGAAGATGTGCCTTGGGCGCACGTACATGCAGCCGTAGTAGTTCGCGACCTTGAGGCCAGCGAGCCGTCCCTTGGTGCGCTTGCGCAAACCCTCTTCGCCGATCGCCGCCTTGATCCAATCGAGAGCATGAATCGTTTCCGCTTGCCCGGCCTGATACGCCTCATGGCCGGCTTTCGCGGACAGCCTGTCGACTGTCTCTTTCGACTTCGGATCGTTCTTGAGATCGTACTCAGCTTTTTTCAGGTTGTGGTAGCAGCCGTTGCACGGCGCCATCACGACGTTGGCGTGATCGATATTGACAGCGTTCGATAGCACGCGCGACGACAGATAGGTTTGAAGCCCCGGGTCGACGTTCTTGACCTCCATCGCCCCGCAGCAGTTCCAATCCGTCACATCCTTGATGCGCAAGCCGAGAGATTTCGCGACAGCGCGCGTCGACACATCATAACCGTTGGCGGAGCCCTCGAGCGCGCAACCGGAATAGTAGGCCACGTCGCGGTACTTCATGATCTTGTCTGTCACGTCGACCATAGTTCCGATTACCTTTTGTTTTTCTTGTTTCCGATTTGCGCTGGATGCTTATTCCGCAGCTTCGAGATGCGTTTGAGGCTTTTGAGGTGTTCGAGCTGCAGCGATCGTCTGCAGCTTTTGCCGGCGCATCTCGTCTTCCTCGTAGATATAGTCGGAGATGGCAGAGCGAACGTTCTTCCAGCGGCGTGCTTTCGGTTTGAAGACCTGCGCCAGGGCCGTCTTGATCCCCCACTTGACGGGAAGCCTGCGCGCGATGCCCCACATGATCGCAACAAGCCAATCCTGGACGAGAGGCTGTTTGGTCTTGCTCAGGAACTTGTGAAGGACCTCTGTGTCCTCGATCTTGCCGCGCTCGATAACCTGGCGCGAAAACTCCTCGTCGAACACATGCGCCGGCGATTTCGGCACGTAGCCTTTATCTTCGAGCCAGAGCGCCGTCGCCTTCATGACGCCTTCGGGCTCGACGCTCCGCGGGCAGATGTTCGTACACTTGTGACACGAGACGCACTGCCAGATGATGTCCTTGTCGCGCAGCAACTCCTGCTCCATCCCCATGCGGATGAGATAGATCCAGTAGCGCGGATTGAAGCGCGGCTCGATTGCGTTGATCGTGCAGGCGTTCGTACACGAACCGCATTGGAAGCAACGATGAATTTTTGAACCGCCAGGAAAGGCCGCAATTTCGAGTTCCAGATTTTCGTTATAATCCGGAACAACGCGCGTCTCGATAAACGTCGACCAATGACCGGAGACGTCGATGCCGTCGATTGCGAGTGTCTCGTGAACCTTGAGGTTCTCGGGACGGATTAGCGATTTCTCATGGATCGGCATGCGGCCCAGTTCCTAATGAATATGCTTGATCGCGAGAGGATGCGTCACCGCATCAATGACGTTGCCACGGTCCGGCGAGCGCCCGACGCGATCGAGGCCCAGAATTCGACGGGTTTGCTCCAACGGATTCGGAGCACTCGAGAAATCGGATCGCAGATAAGACCCGCCCTGTGCGTTGATGTAATCGCCGTAAATTTGCGCGCACAGAAGATCGACATACCAAAGCATGTCGCGAAAAATTCCGTATCCAGAGAGAAACTGGCTGAGCTCTTCGCGTAGGCACAGAAACGTCGATTGGTTGTCCGGAATATCGATTACGACGTGATCGACATTCTCCGCATGCCATATCTCTCTGAGTACGCCCGTATTGACCTTGGCGTCCCACACCCAGCGGCTCATAAGCGGATAGAGTTCCGGATAAACGTTGTGCAACAGCTCCGAAGCAAAATCCCTCACGAAGCGCGTTTCTTTGCCGACCGGAAAATGCTTGCAAAATCGCGCGATGCGCGCGTCGCCCGTGTCCGGAACGTGCGCGTCCGCAAGAAGCTCCGCTATGGCGCTGCGGATCTTGGCCCACCCCTGCTGCTCGATCTGCTTTCCGATGCGCGTCCGCACGGTCGCCATCAACGGCGTCAATTCATCGAATACCGTCAGCTCCAAACGCTCGGCAGCGCCCGCCGCCAGACGCTCACGAAACACATCCGACTTCAATTGCACGGCGGCTGCGAAGCGTTCGATGCCACCAATCTCCTCGCAGGCATGGACAAGAGCATCCACCGCCAAGCGCAGCTTCTCACCCGACAGTTCAAGCGACGGGCGAGATGGGATTTCCGGAGTATTGGTTGCTACGCTGAGCACCATAGCCCTACTCGGCTGCCTCCCTCGGGATGCTGCGACCGAGCGAGAGCGCGCTCATCGCGGCCGCGTTGGCCTGCGCGATAGAGTCATCAATTGTTTCCGGGCCGATAGCGGAGCCTGCAACAAACACGCCGGGCCGCGACGTCGCGCCCATCAGGCCGTAAGTGTCTTTTCTCGCGATATATCCATGCTTGTGCAGTTCGACGCCGAAAATGGCGGAGATCGTCATGTTGTCGACGTTGGGGTCCATACCGATCGCATGCACCACCATATCGAACGGAATGGTGATCGGCCGCTTGACGAGCGTGTCCTCGCCTTTGACGATCAGCTGCTTGCCGTCGCTCGTCACCTCGGCGATACGCGCCTTGATATACTTGACTTTGAATTCCTCTTGCGAGCGCCAGTAATAGTCCGACTCGTAGTGCCCGAACGTGCGGATATCCATGTAGTAGATGTAGACATGGCAATCGGGCAGCTCTTCGCGAATTTCCATCGCAAGATTGGCCGAAACCGTACAGCAGATCTTGGAGCACCATTCCCGGCCGATCTGCCGATCACGCGAGCCGACGCACAATAGGATTGCAACGCGCTTGGGCTTGCGGCCATCCGAAAGACAGCGAACGCCCTTTCCCGAAGAAATCATCTGCTCGACCTGCGTCGTCGTCACGACGTCCGGGAACATACCGAAGCCCCACTCCGGCTTGTTCACGCTATCGAAGTGTGAAAAGCCCGTCGTCAGGATCGCGGATGCACAGTCGATCGACGAGCCGTCCGACAACTTCGCTGTGAAGTTGTTCGGCTGCCCATCGAATGACGCAACTGTCGTGTTCGTCTTGATGCTGATGAGGCTGTCGGTTTCAATGCGCGAAACCATCCCTCCGATCGCCTCATTCGCCCACCGGCCCGAAGGCACGAGCTTGGCGTATCCCGAAAAAATCGGCGCGCCGCCCAGGCGATCTCTCTTTTCAACCAGCACGGAAGGCTGGCCTACATTGGCAAGCGCATGAGTCGCGGCGAGGCCGGCAGGGCCACCGCCAACCACCAGGATCGGCTTCATATCATCCTCTTACACAATCGGCATGCTGACGAAGCGCGCCCACGCGCACTCCGCGTTTCGCGAGCTACTCCGCCGGCGGGGGCGGAATGACTTCACGGCGAATAGGCTGGAAGCCCGGACCCGACGTAATTCTCAATCGCGGATCGTAGAGCTGCTCAGGAGTAGCGCCTTGCTTGATACCCTCGACATAGGCTTCGAAATCAGCCTTTTTCGCCCGCCAATCGACCCCGAGCTTTTCGAGTAATTGTTCGATCGGGCTTGCATGCCAGTGCGTCTGAACGATCCGATAAGGATCGGCGCCGCAAACGAGAGCAGCGAACTGACAGTCCGCCATGACAGGCAGTTCGTAGCCTGCTCCACCCTTGGCTTTCGAAATCCACTGGTTCTTATCGAGCGTCGTGATGCAGCCCGTGTCGTGCCCGATCATGACGTCGGACTTCGCCTCTTGAACCGCGACTTTGATCTTGCGGTCAATCGCGAACGAACGAGTGAATTCACGTTCCGAGATGATGTGGCGGAAGCCAAATCCGCAGCAATCGTACCACGTCTTATAGTCGATCACGTTGGCGCCGAGCGCCTGCACGATTCCGGTCGAAACGGCGACACGATTGCCGTCCAGAACCTCGTCGTCATAAATCACGTCCTGCGGTACCATTTTATAAACATGGCAGGCAGGATGAATCGTCGCCCGAATATTCGAACAGTCGAGCACCTGATGGTTTTGCACATCACGGCGCATGACATGCAGCCATTCCGAATAGTGAACAACCTCTTCCGGAATGAGCAGCTTGCCGTCAACGAGACGCCCGAGTTTGCCGAGAATCTTCGTCACGCTCTCGCGCAGCTTCGACGACAGCAGAAGATACTGGCGCACTTCCTTGTAGTTGCCGAAGCTCGTGCCGCAGTGAACGAGCGGATAGAAGTGCCCGGGATCCAGGCCAAGTGCTTTCGCCGAAACATAAGCCTGATGGAAATTTCGCAGGAATACGGCCGCAAGGCTCTCGATGTTTCCGATGCCGGAACCATGATAGTTCCAGGCCGTGCAGCTC
Source organism: Hyphomicrobium sp. GJ21 (assembly GCF_001006785.1). Lineage (NCBI taxonomy): Bacteria > Pseudomonadati > Pseudomonadota > Alphaproteobacteria > Hyphomicrobiales > Hyphomicrobiaceae > Hyphomicrobium > Hyphomicrobium sp. GJ21. The sequence continues at coordinate 376,567 of NZ_CDHO01000003.1, forward strand.
GTTTGGTCCGTCTCATCGAGATAGGATATGCCGAGCTTGTTCTGCAGCCACAGCAGCGAAACCGGATAGCCCGGGATGTTACCACACTGCCCGCAGCTCTTGTGATGCCAAAGCTGGTTGGTCGGAATTTTCTTATCCCAACCGTAAAGCGTCTTCGCCATGCGCGGCTTGTGCGCGTCGGTGATGCGATGAACAACGATCTGTCCATCTTTTTCGAGTTCCCACATCGCATCGCGAACATCTTGCACGCGATCCTTCGAGGTCAGCATCGAACGCCGATCGATCTTCTGCTCTACCCAGCTTGTCGCCAGCTGCGCTTCTGTCGGGGACAGCTGTGTCGGCCGCCACTCGGACCCATGTCCCGTAAAGCGTTCGCCATTCTCGCCGACTACACCGGGTTCGCCAGTTGATTTCATCTGTTTCGGCTCCTTAAATTCTTTCACATAATATTGTGAGGGTCGTCAGTCGTCCTGATCCTCGAGGAAGTCTTTCCAGTCTTCCCGCTTTTCACTCATGATATCGCTGATCACATCGAATAGATTTTCGTCGATACCCTCGAGCTGATTGACGACGCCGCTCATTTCCCAAATCGTGTAGAGCTCGACGGAGGTCTTCAGATTGACTTCCCAGGCGGTGTCTGTCGTGTTGAGCGTCGCCATCGGGATCGCCTTACGCAGCACCTTCAGCGGCGCATCAACCTTCGAAATATTCGGCCCCCAATCCGCGAAGTGCTGCGGATTGATCATGTCCGGCGACAGCTGATTGCCTGTCGAAATCAGCTTGAGCATCACGCGCGAGAACGGACGCAGCACGTCCTTTGCCGACTGCATCTGGTGTTTGATCGCGACTTCGCGCATCAACATGACCAACCCACCCGGCGAATTCCCGAACGGACAGCGCGCCGCGCACGTGTAACACTGCGCGCACGACCAGATCTTTTCCTGCATCGCATCGTAGATGCCTTCGAGATTTTCCGTCCAAAGCAATTGGACGATCTCGCGCGGGGAAAAATCATAGTAGTGTGCCGCAGGGCAGGTCGCGGTGCAGATCCCGCAGTTCAAACAGCCGTTCAACTCGTGGTCGAACCGCATATCGGTCTGAATGTCGTTGAAGATAGACTCGAGCTCAGCCCTATCGACCGCAGGCTTTTCGCTGATCGGATCTCCGATAAAATCCTGAACGCGCGATGTTTCGCTATGCGCCATTTTCCCAGCCGTTCGAAAAATTCAATCAGTATGAAAGTACTTTGCAGCCGCCTTCCATGACTTCTTCGATCATGTAGGCACCTCCGACGATCCCCGCGCATTCGGGAATGAGGTCATCCTTGGTCATGTCGAAGAGATCGAGATTGGGAGAGCAGCAGAAAAATTTTACGCCAGCTTCGTGGGCGTCCTTGATGAATTCATAGACCGACTTCGGCGAGCCTTGCTTCACCACCAGGGCTTCGGCTTCGCCCTTCTTCATCAGGCGTCCGGCAGTCGCTGTGCAAATAACCTCGACATCGTAGCCCATCGCGGCAGCGACAGAGGCTTGAAACAGCGGCGCGCCCAACTCCTCGCCGTTCCGCGGATCGGTATTCGCCATAACAATCAGAAGTTTTTCGGCCAATGCCATCTCCCCGATAAGCGCGGCTTTTTTGTTTTGCCACTTCGTATCTTGTGTAACTTTCTCTTTAGAACCAGTCAATATTACATTCGCATGTTTGAATATTCCATTTTTCTATATGTTCGTCGGATTGGAAAACTTATTCAAATATATCGCGATCGATAGATCAGCGAAGTCATGTCATCCAACCGGTGTGGCGTACGAGGCCGGTCATGATTGGCACGAGTGCATCTTCAATGCGTACATTCCACGCGCCAAGAGTCTCGAGATTGGCAGCGACGCCGTCCGGAACATCGTCCATTTCCATGACAAGATCTTCCATCATCGCGCGCCGAAGTCCGGGATGACCGGAGAAGCCGAACGCATTGCGTCCAATTTGAAATGCAGCGACCGCACCGTCTTCATCGACAGCCAGCGTTTTTGCGTAATTCGGCGGCAACGGACGATCCCGCATGAATACGATGTTGGGAAATGTTGCCGGCATAAAGCCTTCGAGCGCATCCTCACACACGCGCGTGGCCGTCCCGACTTTGAAGGAGAGTGGAGCAGCCTCAACTTGGCCGTCTCCGGCGAGGCTCAGAATTTGTGAACCGACTCCCATCGCAAGCACAGGTTTGTCGAGCATCAAACACGCGCGAACGAGACGAACTTCCTCCTCGAGTGTCGGCAGAATATGCCCCGCGCTCGAAGCGCCCCATCTTCCGCCGCCAACAAGAATGAGACCGTCTCCGAGTACCGTTGGGCTCGGAAATTTGCCGCCATTGACGAACGGCCGAATATAGCTGAAGCGAACGCCGCGGGCTTCGAGATGATCTTCAATATGGCCCAACCACTCCGACTGCGTGTGCTGAATGACCGAGACGTGCTTCATGGCCTCAGTGTCCGCAAGGCCGCGTGAACCACGGTTTTGAAGTCGCCTGGCGCCAACGAAAGCAGTTCCGGCCTGGTCGCGGCAAAAAATTCGTCGATCGCGCCGCTGATGCTATCCAACGGAACGCCACGCAGATTAGCTTCCAGATCCAAGAGTATGCGCGGCGGCGCAACGAAGAAGTCTCCCGTCAGGAGAACCGTCTGAATCCGCAGCGCCTGCTCTTTCCCTTCGAGCCGCACAAGCGCGGTGATGCTGCCCCCAGGCCCGCTCAGCGTTGCCGCACCACAATCCGCCTGAGCTGGCCTCTCGTCGATCGAATAGACAAACTCGTCGGTACCAGTCTCATCATCGTGAATTTTCGCCGCCAACTTTTCTTCGTCGTCGCTCGGATGCTCCAATGAGAAATCAATACCGAATCGCTCCGACAGGCCGCGCAGAATAGCTTCGTGAATACTCTCAATTTCCGGCGCGACACCGCCCATAAGATGTTTGAGGGTAACGAGCCGGTTGGACGCGTTATCGAGATTCCGTTTGCGGAGTTTCTCTTCCGGCACATTCAGGCAAGCCAGAACGCGTTCCGGGTCCGCGTCCACGAGCACCGTGCCCTGATAGAAAAGCGTATCACCATCGAAGAAGCCGCCGGTGCCGCAAAGCTTGCGGCCATCGACCTCGATATCGTTACGCGGACGAAAGCGAGCATCGATCGAAAACGCCTGCGAAAGCCCGCTCGCAACCGCTTCGCAGATTTCCTTCGTGTAATCCTGGAGCGTCGGCAACGGGACGCGCTTTCGCGAAATGACCAGCTCCCAACCCACCTGACCCGGATCGAGATAAATGGCACCGCCGCCCGTGATACGTCGCACGATCCCGATGCCGTTTTCGCGGCAGTAGTCGAGCTTCAGTTCCTTGCCGATCGACTGATGCCGCCCGACGAGAGCGCTCGGCTGAAAGCGCAAAAAACGCACGCTATCGCGAACCATACCGTCCCGGTGCAAATCGATCATGGCCTGATCGAATGCGATCTGCCGCCGCCCCTCTCGAACGCCTGTATCGATCACGCGGAATGCGCGCCGCCCTTTACTCACGAAAGCTCACCCGTCTCGAGTTCTTCTCCAGGAATGTAGGTTTCGCCGGGCTTTTCCATCGCCAGCTGATGACGGATCTTGCGCAGATCCGCGTCCTTCGGATGAAACGGATAGCTTGCAATGTTCGATGGCGGCGAGTCGCCGTACGGCCGATCACAGGCGGAAATATCCGTTCTGAACTTGCCCGGGCAGCCCGACGTCCGGAACGCCGTTCCGTCATCGATGATTGAGTTGACTTCGCTTAGCGGAATACCGAAATCGATCACGCGTCCTTCGTCGTCGAAGCGCATATGCTCGACGCGCACGCCGCGATAGTCGATGAGATAACGCGCAAGTTGCACCCTGCGCCACTGATCGCGCGGAGTCGCTGGCAGATGATCCATCAGCGAGCCTTTTTCCGGGAAGAAGCAGAATAGGTGACTGTGGCCGCCCATATCGACAAGCTGCTGGATGAGCGTCAGAGCTTCATGCTCTGTTTCGCCCATACCGATGATGATGTGCGCCCCAAACTTCTGATCGCCGAAAATATCGCGCGCATCCTGAAGCCTGTCCCAGTACGTCGCCCAACTATGCGGCGACTGAACGCCTTTACCTCGCGTTCGATCGAAAATCTCCGGTGTTGCCCCATCGATTGCGACGGTGAAGATGTCAGCACCCAGCTCGTGCAATCGCTTGACGTCATCGCGCGTCATCGTCGTTGGGTTCGACAGAATCGAAACGGGGACCGTTGAAGGATCGATCTTGTCCGTCCACTGCTTGAGCACCGTGATCGTATCCGCATCCGAATTCGGATGCGTGATCATCGAGATGCACATTCTATGGAACGGCGTGTTTTCGCCGTCCCGGTGGACTTTCTCGATAATCTCCGCCATCGGCACCGCCGGCCAATCGACGCGGATGAAGTTTCGGTCCGCATAATCGCGATCGCCTTCGCGGTGACGCGCCAATCCGCAATAGGCGCAATTGGCCCGGCAGCCTTCAGGATATGTCAGCAGCAGATTGAGACACCGCGTACACCCGCATCCGTGCATCTTGCCCGGCATGACGCCAAGCGTAATCGCCGCGGCCGTCGACATCTGAACGTACTCAGGACTGCGCATATGGGGCGCGAGCCGATTATTGTTCGGCAGATAAACGCCTTCCGGCGGAACGTTCGCGAGCTTGACGCGCGCGCCGTTCTTCGCCTCGCGCGGAATGAGCGGCGCCGCGCGTGGCTGCATCGCTTCTGCTGCGTTGAAATCCGCCCCGCCCGCGCCGACGCGAGATGGCAGAGCAAGTTCTCGCTTTAAACACGTCATCTGACCTCTTCCCGACCGATCTCACGATCTCCAATAGGCGTCGTATGCAATCCACGTCTCTCGAAGCGTGGTCGGGCACGGACGCAAACCCGCCGCGTAAAATGTTTGCAATCGATTGCGCCGCGCCAGCGCGCGGTCGATCGCAGGCTTGAAAAGATCCTCAATCCCGTCGCGATAATCGTTCAGCGCAAACTTATCGCCGTCCAGGAATCTCAGCGCGGCCTCGCCTGCCAGCGCTCCGGAAATAACCGCGGCGTTGATGCCCGCACCCGTAATCGGATTGGTAAGCCCGGCGGCGTCACCCGCCAGCAGCACCGGCGTTGAACCGAGCTGTCCGACTGGGCCCTGGATGCCGCCCACCGGGATTGCGCCGCCTGTAACTTTCAAGACGCTTCGGCCGACACGCTTCTGCTCGATGAGCCTGTCATGAAGGGCACTGAGAAGCGGCTTCAAACGATCCTTGCATCCCGCGGCAACGCCGACGCCAAGGTTCGCGATGTCGTCCTTCGGAAACAGCCAACCGTATCCACCCGCGATCTCGGCCGACAAAAATATATCCGTCGCCGCATACGATCCGCACAGCTTGACGGTGATCTGCCGTGTTTCCGCAAACTCTGTGTTGGTGAAGCCAGCAGCGCGCCCAACCAGCGAGCGCGGGCCGTCCGCCGCGATGATGACGCGGGATTTCAAACGATCTTTCGAACTCGTGATCATGAGCCCGGCATCGTCGATCGCCCGCACCATCGTCTTGAAGCGACACGTCGCACCAGCAGCGATCGCATCCTCGACCAGCTTGGCGTCAAAGTCGGCGCGATCAATCATCTGCCCGGGAAAATTCGGAACGCGATCGCCGCCTTCGTCTTCCACGAACGTCAGCATCTCCGCGACGCGCTGACGAAGCGATCGGCGCACGTCGCCGGCTTCCGATGCGATCAGCTGCGGGATGAGCTCGGCGCACTGCACCGGCGTTCCAGCGGCTTCCTTGCGATCCAAAGCAAGAACCGACGCGCCGCCCTTGGCAATCGCTTGCGCTGCGGAAGCGCCAGCGGGCCCGAGGCCGACGACAATGACGTCGAATGTGTTCATTTCGGTGTCGCCAGCAGTCATCGAATTAACCGGCGCACGCAGCCAAACGAGTATTGGCGGTTTCGCCAATCTTGATCGAGCAGCATGCGTGTTCTTGAAAATACGTTCGGCCGAGAGCCTGGCAGGCTTGAACCGCTCCATCAGCGGGAAACGCGATGCCATCGAGACCCGCCATCACGGCGTAGGCATCGACCACGCGCCGGTGCATGCCCGCAGGGCGAGCACAACCGAGCAGCACCTGTTTATGCGGCAGCCGTTGACGCGCCTCCGAAAAGATTCGCCCGACGTCGTGCGAACTCGGCGTGATGAATTTCCCTTCTTTGCCGAAGAAGGGCATGAGCACGACGAGCACGAGCGATTCGATGTCATGCCGCGCACAAATCTCGAGCGCCGTTTGCTCTCCGAGGATGCGGCCGTAATGCAATCCGATCACGATATGCGGCACGATTTTCATGCTCGTACTGCAGAGCGCGGCAAGTGTGTTTTCAAAATCCGCGACCGGGCGATCGAGGTGATACACCTCACTGATCGTGTCGGCTGAACCGATCACGTCCATCATCGCCGTATCGACGCCCGCGCTTTCCATGAGCTTGGCACGGCGCTCGTCAAGGAGCGCCGAATGGATCGCAACCTTCAAATAGGGATAGTCGCGCTTAAGACCTTCGATGATCGGATAGTACTTTTCGTATTTGATTTCATTTCGGCGGTTCGATCCGCCTGATAGCAGAAACCCGCGCAGATCTTGCAGCAAAATCAGATCCCGCACCTTGCGGTCGAGCATCTCTGGCGTCGTCGCCGGGATCATCGGCTCAAGAATTTTAGCCTGACAATGATCGCAGTCGAGCGCACACGCGCCCGCTGTCACCGAGAACGCTGGAAACGAATTCTTGCCGCAGCCTTTCACGTCCTCGCTGTTGTAGGACTTGAACGTGGGCGTTGAGAATCGGATCGGCCGCAGAAGCGTCGCCGCCGCGTGATGCTCGAGTTCCTCGACAAGCTCACCGTCGAACTCAGCATCTTCGAACGCTTCGATCTCGTGCAGCAGCCCCGCCCAGCGCATGCCCCGCCCTCTGAGAAATGACGCGCACGTCGCGTCAAAAACATATGAACATTCGCATGATGGAATATAACAGCCCTGCCGATCGCACAAGGCTCGCTTTAAACGCGAACGCGTCTTCGCAGCGCACACGCATGCGCTGGACATCCGATCATGTGAAAATTGGGCTGAAGACTCGCTCTAATTCGAGCGTTTTCCCGCACTCGTTGCGCAATAATACTTATGCAGCGTTGCGATGATCTCTTGCGCAGGCGCGCTCGTCAGCGAATACGAAACGAAATAGCCGTTGCGATCGGCCTTGACCAACCCATCGAGCCGAAGTCGCGTGAGATGCTGCGATACGAGGCTCTGTCGCGCACCGATCTTGTCGCAGATTTCGGAAACGGTTCTTTCTCCCTCGAGCAGGAGACACAAAATAGCGAGACGATGCGGACTTCCCAACGCACGCAGCAATGCCGTCGCCTGTTCGATCGACGCGTCGGTAGAGTGCAGCGCCGGTTGCCGCGTCCGCGCTTTACGTACAGCAGGTCGATTGGTGCGTGACTTCACGACAGCCATAGGAGTTGCATCCAAAAAAGCGTGAATATTCGCTCATCACCTACCGATGCAGCAGCGAGCTTGCAACTCAAATCTAAGCATCAACATATTCATATCTTTATATATTTCCGCACTAAGCAGCGTTCTCAAGCGTACGCTGCAATGCGTACCGCACCACAGAGGCCGGCCTTGACGATGCGCTTCCGTTGCGATTTATATTTTCATATAGGAATATTCATATCTGATAGCTGGCGCCGTCATCCAGGCGTGCGCTGAACAATCGACACGAACCCTCGCCGGAAGAGATCGAGCGCCTCAAGGGCACTTCGCTCAATACGTATTTCGGTAGGCAAGCAACAAAAAACCAGGACGGGGCGGGCAATGCGGGAATACGTTGTTGAGAATGCTGCGACGGCACTGTCGGTCGGCGGACTAGTGATTGGGCTCATCTTCGGCTGGATCGTCTACCGCACGAACTTCTGCACGATGGGCTCGATTTCTGACTTCATGTCATTCGGCGACTATCGCCGCTTTCGCGCCTGGATACTTGCAGCTGCGACCGCGCTGATCGGAGCCCAGATTCTCGATGCCTATGGCATCGTAGACCTCAGCCGGTCGATGTACCCGGCCGCCCGCTTCGAATGGTTCGGCAATATCGTTGGCGGGTTCCTTTTCGGGTGGGGAATGGTGTTCGCGGGCGGCTGCGCCAGCCGCAATCTCGTCCGCGCGGGCGGTGGCGATCTGAGATCGCTGATCGTCCTGCTCGTCATCGGACTGTTCGCCTACATGTCCATCGGAGGCATAATCGGACCGATCCGCGCCGAGCTTTCGGATCGGACCGCAATCACGTTGTCGGGCGTGGGCTCGACAGGCATCGACGACATCCTCGCATATCTCACGGGCCTGGGCGCCGCCGACGCCCGTATGGTCGCGACAACGATCATTGCAGGAATCGCGCTGATCTATTGCTTCGTCGATCCGGCGTTTCGCTCGTCTCCGGTGCACATTTTTGCAGGTCTCGGCATTGGCCTCTGCGCAGTCGCCGGCTGGGCGTTGACCGGCCTTGCTTACGACGACATGGCGGCGCAAACGCTCGCGCCAATCTCTCTCACGTTCGTTCGCCCGACGGGCGATGCCGTCGAATGGCTGCAACGCTTCACTGCAGGTCCCGTCCCCGGTTTCGGCGTGACGACGACGCTCGGAGCGCTCTTCGGCGCCTTTATCGCTGCCGTCTCCAGCGGACGCTTCAAGCTCACGTCCTTCGCAAGCCCGAGCGATACGGTTCGCAATCTTTACGGCGCAGCACTCATGGGCATCGGCGGCGTGATGGCGCTCGGATGCACCATCGGCCAAGGTGTGACCGGCGTTTCGACGCTCGCTGTTGGATCGTTCCTCACCTTGGCCGCGATCATCACCGGCGGCATTTTCGGCATCAAGCGCATGGAAGCCATTCTTATGGCGGAAATTTAAGAACGACAGGCGGCCACCGATGAGTCAAGAAACCTGCAGTCTTCCGAAGCCGACAGAGCCGGTCGAGCTTTCGACTTCGGTATGGGTCGGCCCCGCGCCGAACCCTGGCTCGTTGCGTCAGCTTACCGAGGCAGGCTTCCGGTCCATCATCAACAATCAGCCGGAGACCGACGAAGATCTATTGATGACCCCCGACGAGGTCGCAACGGAAGCTGCATCGGTCGGACTGAGCTACGTGCATATTCCCGTCGAAGGACGAAATCCTCTCGAAAAGGATGTCCGCCGCTTCCACGACGCGCTGACCAGCCTGCCCCCGCCAATCTTTGCATTCTGCAAAACCGGCGGGCGGTCGGCCTCCTTGTGGGCGATGGCGAGCGTCGCTGACCTCGATACCGAAACTTTGATTTCGCGATGCCACCACATCGGCTTCGATATCTCCGGCATTCGCCAGAAGATGGATATGCGCCGCGAAATGCTGAAAGATGACGACGAGTGAGTCCGTCGCCTCGTTGGAATTCCAACGGCAGAACGCAAAGGCGACGGAGCCGCACTAACACATCAGGAAGCGAGTGTTCGCGATGCTGGCGCGCCACCTATTCATTGCGATAGTCGCAGCCTGCGCGATCGGCTCGCCGCACAGCGCCTCCTTTAGCGCCGATGGCGATGCCGTCGCAAAGTTCAGAGCGGAAGAGCAGCTCGCTTGGGACAAGTGGAGACTGCAAAAGCAAAAATCCGCTCTTTACGACGCCAACTCTCTGACGCTCGGTGCAACGCAGCCGAAAGTCAGGATCGTCGAATTTTTCGATTACAACTGCCCATTTTGCCGAAGAGCGCAGCCGCGCTTGATGGAGTTTTTAAACAAGAATCCGGACGTGCAGATCATTCTCAAAGATGTGGCTTTCCTGGGCAAGAATTCGCTCGCAGTCGCCAGGATCATGCTCGCCGCCCGCAAGCAGAAAAATACCGCAGAGCTCCATAACGCTTTGATGGACCAGAAAGGCCTGACGACTGAAACGATCGCCCTCGATATCGCGGGCATCCTGGGCTTCGATATTCAGCGGCTTAAGAAAGACGCTGAAGGCGGTGACATACAGGCCGCGATCGAGGAAACGCAAAACCTGGCGCACGAATTGCGTTTCACAAGCGTGCCGATTTTCGTTGGCGGACACACGATCATCTCAGGCGCTCCGGAAGATCTGACCGAAATGCTTTCGAGCATCGCCGAGGACATCCGGAAAAACGGCTGCTATGTGTGCTGAACTAACACCGTAATTCCACGCAGACATCCCGCCGCACTGCCGTTGAAATAGACCTCGAATGAAACTGCTCCGGCCACTGATGCCAAGCCACGGATCGAGGAACCGCCACATGCGGTTTACACATATATTTCTATATTCAAATATACTGTTTCAATTGATTGAACTATGAAGCATTGAAACGCGCCGCAAGCGCGCACTCAATGAAGGTTCAACGAGATGCCTCAGCCCAAGCAAGGCATGCCGATCGCCGTTCGCCTGCTCATTATTTCGGCGGCCACGTTCTTGTACGTTTATTTCAGCCTCGTGCTACTGGCGCCGAGAGTATCTCCGCCGGCGTCCGACAACGCCGCGTCGGTGACGGCGCCCAATAACGCGAATACCGATTAGTTCGACAAGTCTGCGGTCGAACCAATTGATACCGCCCGGCCATATAGAGCTGCAAAGCCAGCAAATGCCGCGATCCAAGCGATGCCGGATATCGGCAACAGCGGCAGCGTCCATTGCGGATAAAGACCTCCTGCCGTCGCCGCCAATCCTGAAACGACCGCCAGGACGTAAAGCGCGATGGTCCCGAACGCGGTCGGCGACCGCCGCGCACGCGAGGCCCACGTTGCGATCGCCAGAGCCAGCGTTCCGATCGAACCCACGGTCCAGGCGTTCAACCCGGCACTCGCAAAATCATAGTCGTCCCAAAGAACGCCGACGGCGGCCAGCACAGAGCCAAGCACGACGAACCCGCACGCAGCATAGAATATCGTCGGTCGCCTCTTTGGCGATGACACCACGCGCCCCGCGATGATCACCAGCAACAGAAGGGCAAATGCCAACGCGATGTCGGCGGCTGACTTCGTTCGACCGAATTCAAACATCTCGTAGTGAAACAGTGCATCGGCTGCTCCGAGACCCAACAGCAGCGCGACGATCGCCAGGCCGCGCCACCCGCCGCTCGGCGGCTGCACACGCGCGGTCAGCACGGCTAGAGCGATCGGAAACGCGACGGAAAGTGCCGCTATCGTCCAAGGGGCCAGATGCGCGGACAGGCCCATGCCGATACGCCCGGCGAGCCAAAGCAAAAAAATCGACCCAAGGATCGCACCGCTCACCGGCTTGCGTGAGGTGTCCCCAGCACTCGCCGTCAGCAACGCTCCGGCAACGATGATCGGCGCAAATCCGAAAGCAAGTTCGTGCAAGAACCACGCTTGCACAGGCCACGCGCTCGGCACTTGGATGAAGCCGAGGAACCACGGCACCCAAAGCGCCATCATCAGAACCGCATACAGTGCACCAGCCAGAAAAAGCGGCTGAACGGCAACCTTGGCGCCAGGGAGCGGACGTTCGGCAACGGCTGCGCTCATCTTGCTTCGACCTCGACAGAGGACGCATTCGTTCGCGGCAGTTCACGGAAGAACGGCCAGTAAACTTTGAGCCACAGCAAAAACGCCGCCGCCCAGACAAGCGACACCGCATAGTATGGCGGCGAAGGCAGTAACTCCGTTGGCCAGACCTCCGGGACGACACGCAGCAGAGTTGCAGCTACGAGCAGTAGCATCGCAAAGCGCGTCTGCCGGACAAGCCCGAGAGCCCTGCCCGTGTGCCGCAAACCCGCGATGGCGAAAATGCTGAGCACGCCAAGGCCAAGGCCACCCATGAACGCCAGATGCAGCCCGGCATAATCCGAGATCGGCGCACCGAGCTGCGCAACGCCGATCAAAATGAGGCCCAGCCCGGCAAACGCGCTCGAGCCGACCAGCGCGAGAATTTCGGCCCGAATGATTTTTTTGCCAATGAATGCTTCCGCGATGCGGTCCATGAATGCAGCACCGGCCGCAACGAACAGGTACCCGGTCGTCGCATCCGACAGCCCAAGCGCCTCGGCCAATACGAGCAAGCCGACAAGGCCCGGTGCCAGATTGAGGCGCCCAGGATGCGGACGGAACGGCGACGTCTCCTCGCTCGGATCAAGCACCAGATTGGTCACCGGCACCGTTACGCGCGCCAACGCGATGCCAAGAATGCCGAGGAAGACGAAGCCTGAGAGCCGCGCTGCACGCTGAGCAAGATCGGCATGCGTTGCGATATCAAGAAACGCATAGCGCGTGACGATCTCAGTCAGAAGCAACGCCGTTATCCAGAACACGAACGCGGATAGCCGTGTGCTTCGCTTTTCGATCGAGATCGAAACAAGATAGGCGACGAGCGCCCCAAGCCAAAGGATATCGCAAACGGCGCTCAGGGCATCCAAGGCCGTAACGCCGATCAAACCAAGCACGCGCGCCGCGGCCCATAGCGCCGCCAGCGCCAGCAACGCGTTACCCTGCAAGCGTTTGGTGTCGGTCCATTCCGGAACGGATGTCGTAATAAACCCAATCAGCGCAGCTCCGAACGTGCCGATGATCATTTCGTGCATGTGCCAGATGCCGGGCGGGATCGAGCTTGCAAGCGGCAGGTTAAAATTGAAAACGATCACCCACAGCAACGGCCAGAGCGCCGCGTGAATGGCGGCCATAGGGAAGAAAAGGCGAAACCCCTCGCGGCTCAAAGATGAGAGCGTCTGAGCAATCGTTCCGGATCGGGCGGTCTGGGTCATCGTCATGGCCTTCGCCGCTCGTCGGTATCGTGGATATGACTGAACAGCGGATCGTCTTTCAGATAGCTCTGCACGGTCGCGAAGACGGACGAGTCGTCTCTCTCGCCGCGTTCGAGCGGAACGAAGCGCTCGCCCGAGATACCGCGCACGCGCTCGTCCAGGACGACGATGCGATCGGCGACGCGCACGGCCTCCGCGAGGTCGTGCGTCACGAAAAGACCGGCGAAGCGGGATTGCACGGCTGATGAAATAACGAGATCCTGCATGCGCCGCTTCAAAGCCACGTCGAGCGCCGTGAACGGCTCGTCGAAGAAAACGAAATCCGGTTCTAGAACCAGCGCGCGCGCAATGGCGGTGCGCTGCCGCATACCGCCAGAGAGCTCGATCGGATATTTTTCAAGATCGCGGCGATCGAGCGAAACGACATCGGCCGCATGCCGGGCGCGCTCCTGCCGCTCCCGCTTTGGAGCACCCGAAAGACGCAGCGGATACGCGATATTATCTTCAACCGTCGCCCATGGCAGCAGGCGAGGTTCCTGAAAGATCATGCCGTGTCTGCGGTAGCCGCTGACGACGCGGCCGCGTTGTGGTTCGATCAATCCCGCCGCGATGTGCACGAGGGTGCTCTTTCCGCAGCCCGACGGACCGACGAGCGCCACGAGCTGCCCCGCAAGCACGTCGAGCTTGACGCGATCGAGAATGGTCCGGCCGAAATAGGCATGCGAAACACCGGCGAGTGTCAGAGCCGTCATCGCTTGACACCCCACGGCCGTGCCGCATCGCGCCAACGCTCAAGCTCGGCGCGGATCGGCTGCACCAGACCATACTCGACGATGAAAATCGCGGCGACCGTCAGCACGATCCAAGCAATCGATTGCGCGACATCGAGATTTGATCGCGCCATCGCCAGCGCGATGCCGATGCCGTTGATGTTGGCGAGAAGCTCCGCCATCACCGCGACTTTGAATGCCGACCCGAGCGAAATCGCCAAAGCCGGAAAATATTGACCCGCGACGGATCGAATGACGATCGTCGAAAGCCGTTGCAAAGGTCCGGCGCCGAAAGCGCGCGCCATGTCCTCGAGCGCACGATCGCGCGTCGCCGTCGCCTCGGCGACAGTCGCGAAGACCAGCGGAAAGCACGCCACGACGACAGTCGCGAGCACAGTTCCCGATGTCGAGCCGAACCAGATCATGGCGAGAACAATCCACGCGATCGGCGGCACGCCCATGATGATCGTCAAAAGCGGACGCGCGAGCCGCATCGCAGCGGCGGAATAGCCGACCGCCAAACCCATCGCACCACCGAGCACGGCAACGAGAAAGAACCCTTCGACCGCGCGCGAAGATGTCGCCCACGCAAGCCGCCACGTTTCCGGCGCACGCACGAGTTCGAGCGTCGCCTGCGCCGTCGCGATCGGAGACGGCAGAATGAAATCGCCGTACGCTTCGTGACCCTGTTGCCAGAGCGCGCAGAATACCGCCATCCCGGCGACGCCGACCCACCCCGACCACAGAAATCGGCCGAGGCGTCCAATCCGATCGAGCACGAGATCAGCCACCGCACCTCACAGGTAGAAGGCGGCATCAGGCAAACGGCCGCCGATGTATCCCGGATTGACGTCCGCCATTGCCTTGAGCACAGCCTCGATTGCGGGCCGTTCTTGCCGCGAAGGCCTCGCCACGAGATTGCAGTATGGAATCGATTTCTCGATGACCGGCCACGGCATCTGCAAAGCGCCTGCGGCGTTGTTCGCAGCCCGCGCCGGGTGCGCATTGACGTCGGCTGCAGCCGCCGACAACCCCTCTTGCATAGCTTCGACAATGCCTGCGTTAGCATCCCGAAAACGATCGGTGACAATGAGGCCCGCCTGCGGCACGGTTTTGTGCTCGCCCGTCATCTTGCCCCACTCAACTTGGAGATCGATGGTCCGATGGATCGTCTTGCCGGCCACGCTGCCCTTGACGACGGCGGCCGACGCGGCAGGCTCCGGAATGAGCGCAGCATCGACGCGCCCGAAAACGAGGAGCTGCATCGCTTCCAGCGGCGTCGCCGTCGGAACAAGCGTGATATCTTTTGCCGCATCGATGCCCGCATGCCGAAACAGCCGCTCGAGCAGCAGGCTTGGCATTTCATTTGGAAACAGCACCGCAAGTTTACGCCCCTTGAGCGACTCGAACGTCGTCAACGCCGGATCAGAGGACATGATGTACAGGATGCCGTTCGTCATGACATTGACGAGGCGCACACCGAGACCGCGATTGTAAAGATTTGCGGCGACCGGAACCGGCACGATGCCGACGTCGAAACTCTTTGACGTAAGCCCGGCCCGAACCTCATCGACCTGACGCCACACGCGCAACGATGGCTTCCGTACGGCGGCATCGAGCCGTCCGGTCGCAATCGCATGCAGCACGACGATCGAAGGACCGGCGGGCGGCCCCCAGATTTCGAGACTCGCAAGCGGCGAGGCTTGCGCCGCACGCCCGAATATCGACGCCGAAAGGGCGGACGTGCCGAGAACCGACACGCCGCCCATCAATGCGCTGCGACGAGATACGAAACCAGAATTCGATCGGCCTAAATCAGCCTTTTCGATCATTAGAACCTTGCCTTCATGCCACCGATGAATGCCCGGCCATCTCCAGGGAGGAAAACAGCTTGGGCGGGATTGGGAGCCTGCTCAACGATCAATGTCGCCGACGCATAAGTCTCGTCGAACACGTTCAACACTTCGCCGTAAAGGCTGAGATTGTCGTTGAGCGCATACTGCGAGCGCAGATTGACGACGACGTACGGATTATTGAAGAGCAGGTTGGCGTTATCGACAGGTGTCCAGCCCGGCACCCAGTTGACTTCGCTCTCGACCCAGAAGCCAGGTGTCAGCGTGTAGCGCAGCGCCGCGTTCACGACATGATTGGGCGCACCCGCGAGGCGGTTATCGCCATACAGCACGTCATCGTCGAAGCGGAAATCCTGATACGTGTAGGCGAGCCGCACGTTGATATCTCTCGTGACGTCGACGGCGCCGCCGATTTCCACGCCAAAATGCGTCGTACGATCGGCGTTGACCGCGCCGAGCGCAACACCGGAAGCATCACGCAGGTTGACGAGTTCATCGTGAACCCACGAGTAGTACGCAATCGCTGACCAGGCCAAAAGGCCGTTGCGACCCTTCCATCCGCCCTCGAGCGTGGTTGCCGTCTGCGCCTTGAGATCGGGCGTTGCGAAGACGGCCGCCCCGGTCGCGCCTGCGCTGCCATTCGGATTGCCGTTGATCGTCGCGATCAGGTCATCCTGCGTCGGCGGCTCGAAGCTGCGGCTTGCCGCCACGAACACGGACTGATCGCGTGTGAGTTCGTAGCTGAGCGCGACGCTGGGGCTCCATCCGGAATAGGAGCGGTCATAACTCGTATCGACGAACGGGCGCGTCCCGGTCACGACGTTCGCCCCCGAAAACATCATGTAGGGACGCGTCGGGTCGGTATACAGGTCGTCATTATCCCGCGTCGCATACGAGTAGGCGACGGAGGGTGACAGCGTCAGGCGGTCAGTCAGCGGAATATTGAATCCGGCGTTGATCGAAAGCGTGCTGGAATCGAACTCGTTGTCTCCAACCAGCGCGCCCTTCTTTCCGCGATTATTAAGGTAATAATGCCGATCGGCGCTGCCGATCGCATACTGCCCGGTGATCTCGAACAGAGGCAGCGCACGGCTGGCATCTGGCGCATACGCATAACGCAAGACGGTCGTGAAATCGCCGCCATCCGTATCGCGAACGCCGCCGGAAATCGGGAAACGGAAACTATCGTCGGTGTACGTGTAGCCGAGCGCTACGTCGAACAGGTTTGCACCATAACGTGCGGACGTCCTCGACCCGATGCGGAACTGATCGGCATCGCGCCGCGGATCGTCGCGTTTCACGTTCGGCCCGGTGCAGCTTGGCGGCCCGAAGCAAATCTGTGTCGGGTCTTTCTCCATCATCGCGCGCGAGATCGGCCCGACGACATCGAACCCGAGATCGGTGTAGCCGAAGAAGAGTCGCGTATTGATGTTCTCGTTTACGCGGGCGCCGACATTGATGTTGACGTTGGTCCGTTCCGATTCATTGTGCTCGCGATAGCCATCGCGCTGCGCAAAGCTGACGCTCGCGTGCGCGTCGACATTACCTTGCTGCGCCCCGGCCGCCGCGCTGGTCGCGAAATGACCGAAGCTCCCGCCCTCGACGCTGACCTCAGCGCCGGGCGACGTAACGCCCGTCGGCGAGACGAAGTTGATCGCGCCGCCAAGCACTGTCGCCCCGAGCCGGTTCGCCGTGTAGCCGCGATAAATTTCGATGAACTCCGCACTCTTCGGATCGGCAAAGCCGACGATATAGGAGCCATCGGCGCGGTTGATGGGCAGGCCATCCTGAAGCACGAGCGTGCCACGTTCCGAGGGGTTCTGCTGCAGTCCCGACCCGCGAATTTGAAGCCGCGGCTGGTCGTTGCTGCCGAAAAAGCTCTGCACGACGACGCCCGGAACATAGGCCAGCGCCTGCTGAAGCGACGCGTTGACGCCAACCGGCATGTCCTGGCGCCCAACGACATCGGTACCGCCGGGAATTTTTTCGAGCCTCTTCGTTGCCTGCTCTGTAGCGGTGAGCCCGCTCTGCGTTTCATCGCCGCCCGAGATTAATTCGGGATCAGCAGCCGCCTCCGCCTGAGACGGGCCCGCCGATTTCTTGGTCGCGGCCTTCTTCTTCGTCTTCGCCTGCGGCGCCTTCTGCGTCGTCGTTACCACGATCGGCGGCAAATCCACAGTTGCACCCGGCGCCGCGGACTGAGCCGAGGCCGGATTTGGAAGCAACGCGAAAATGGCCAGAACAGCGAGACTCGCCCGCACCTCGTTGAGCTTCACACGTTCAATAGAACCCGGTGCAAATTCGGGTTTAGTGACGATCAACTCACCGCGCCGGGCCGCTCGAATTGCTCGCGCCATCGCTCACACTCTCCTCGTTATTTGTGTACCTAATTAATAAACTTTGAGAAGGTGCATTTGCGCCGTATCAAATAGACGGCCACGGAATAACTTCTGTTGCCCGAAAGGCACGCCGACGACATCGCCGGCTTAATCCGGCACAGAATCGCATGACGATAGAAACGCGGTCGACCTCCAATACGCGGGCCGCCGATCGATCCAGACTAAGAATGCTTATAAAAAACGATGCCGGTCGGCCGGATCCCGTCGCACACTGACGAACGAGAGCGCGCTTACGTTAAGCGTGTCCGGCGAGAGCGGCTTCGAGACGCGGCAACATCGTCTCGCTCGGAATGCCAAAACGCAACCAGGTTCGATGATCGGGGAATTGACGCACGTGAATCCCCGCCAGCGCCAGCCGATGCGCAATGTTTTCCGCCTGCGGATGATCCACCAAATGGAACAGAGGCGTCGCACCCGCGATGCGTCCGCCGGCAGCCGCCAGCATCCTATCTAGTTGCTCGGCCGAATTTGCCAGACGATCACGCGTTTGCATGAGCCACACGGAATCCTCGAGTGCGCGACACCCGATCGCGATCGCCGGACCCGACACAGCCCACGGACCGAGCCATGATCGCAAAACTTCCGCTATGCGCCGCTCCGCAATCGCAAATCCGAGACGCACTCCTGCGAGCCCATAGGTCTTCCCGAACGATCTCAGAATAATGCTGGATGGCGGCTGCAGCGGAACCAGACTTTGCTCGGCTCCGAGCAGGTCAGCAAACGCTTCGTCAACGACAAGCAGACCTTGACGGCGCGCCATATCCTCCGCAAGCGCGAGCAATCGACTTGGCTCATAATGGCGTCCCGTTGGATTGTTCGGGTTGACCACGACGACGGCTTTCGCATCGCCGATCTCATCCAGATCCGCGATAACGCGGACAGAATGCCCAAGTCTTTGCCAGCAGCGCGCGTGCTCGCGATAGGTCGGGCCGACAATCGCAACCTCGGACGGCGCGATAAGGCGTGGAACGATCTGGATGAGCGCTTGCGTGCCCGGCGCAGCCACGATCCGCTCGAGATCGAATGTGCCATAGCGCTGCCCAGCAATGCGCCGAAGCTCGTGATCTTCCTCGCGCAACGGAAGCCGCGACCAAAGCTCAGCGGACAACGGCGGGATCGGATACGCAAACGGATTGATGCCCGTCGAGAGATCGATCCACGGCTGCGGCGCGCTCGGATACTTTTTGGCGATGGCATCGATGTCGCCGCCGTGCGTTTCGACATCCTGATGTCCGCCCTCTTGAACGGCAGAAAACAACTTCGCTGCGCCGGGAATGGTCATGAACCTCGAACTCGTATCGGTCGGCCTTGTGGATGGTGGCCACGTCCCCCGTATAAGCCGCGCTTAGCCCCTTGATAAGCACGCGCGGCCAGCCACGACTGCAGACGGACAGACCCAGTCCAATCAGAGAACATCGTAGGGATCGGCCTACGTCTTTGAGCGTTCAGATGGCCGCAACAGGGAAGTTTTGCATTTTCTGAGGTTATTGGCCACTCGCGGCGCGATTACGCCAAAGTTCTGCTTGTTGCGGCTTCAGCCGGCTTCATGATTTATTTCGCTGATCTTCTCGTGGACAAAGGAACGGCATGTCATGCTTGAGGAATTCAAGAAATTCGTGCTTCGCGGAAATGTCGTCGACCTCGCTGTCGGCGTCGTCATTGGCGTTGCGTTCGGCGCAATCGTATCGTCGCTCGTGGCCGACTTGATTATGCCGATCATCGGCGCAGTGACCGGCGGCCTCGACTTCTCGAACTACTATCTGCCGCTGTCCGACAAGGTGCACACCGGCGTTGCCTATGCGGATGCCAAGAAGGAAGGAGCCGTTCTCGGCTACGGCGCATTCATCACCGCACTTCTGAATTTCCTCATCATCGCGGCGGTGCTGTTCATGGTCATCCAGGCGATGAACAGGCTGACGAGAAAAGAAAAGGCGGTCGAAAAGCCTGCAGAACCCAGCGCGGAGTTGAAAATCTTGACCGACATCCGCGATCTGCTCGCAAGAAAATAGTCGGCAAAGCTATCAAAATGGCGGACCCGAACCGGTGTCCGCCACCATCACTTTCCGGCTCTTCCGAAGCGGGCAACATCCTTTTTGGGATACGGCATCGCGCGCGAAAGGAAACTCAGGGCGGACCCTGTGTAAGGAAATAGATACGGGACAGCAACTCCTTCCAATCAGTAAGGATCACGCGAACGAGTTCGTCTGATACGTTCGTGAAATCACATGGTTTGAAATTCACAAGGTCAGAGTGAATAGCCAGGGCTTTGTGCTTAGGGGGCCGAATTTAGGTACAGCGGGCATTGGGCGCTGTTAACGGATTTCGATCCTGTCGGATGGCTGCAGCTGAAGCTCGCGGCGCGCCTGTTCGCAATCTGCGAGCTCGCACCGAACCTTCACGGCCAGACGTTCTGCTTCGTAGAGCTTGCGCATGCCCTTGAACGGCGTGCAAACGCCGATGACGAGCGCGAGAACCGCAAGGTTGACGAGATCTTCAATACCCATTTGGCCCTCGGTTGAAACGTTCGAGGGCAACCTACGCACAAGAGAAACCCATGTAGGTGCGAGGTCGTCCTCGATCCAAAGTTTCATTATCGAATTTGCTGACACTCATTAGAGGGAAACGAATTCTATCGAGGGGAAATCAACACGCAAAATTACCTGCTACGCATTGCGTCAGACTCGTACCGTTGCGAGATATTCTTAATGATTTTTTTAGGCAAAGGAGGAAACCTGAATGGCGTGAATTCCGTGTGCGAGCGTTGTCTCAGCGAATGCGGATTACAAGCCATGACAAAAAGAACGACTGCGATCTTGGGATTGCTGGGCAGCTTTGCCTGCAGCAGCAGCGCGTTCGCGCAAGCGGCGCAACAGGAAATTCAGATATCTGCGACGGTGCCAAAGTCATGCACGATCAACGGCACCTCGAGCGGCGTCGACACGGCGACGATCGGTATTGACGCGTCCGGCGATGTTATCGTCGCTCCCGTAACGCCCACGAATGCGCCTTATCTCAATGTTATTTGCAATACGCCTTCTACGCTTCAGCTCCGATCCGACCAGGGCGCCGTCAAAACCGGAGCGACAGCGAGCGGTTTCGCAAGCATCATTGACTATCAGGCTTCGGCAACCTGGAATGGCCAAACCGCAACACTAGATACGGCCACGATCGCCACGGCGGCCGGCCAGGAGACCGGCTCGGCTAAACCTGTGGCGGCCGGCTCGGGCCAGCTCGATGTTACAATTACGCCGGAAGCTAACATTCAGCCGCTGATCGGCGGCTATTATGCGGATTCGCTTTTCGTCCTGCTGACACCGCAGTAACCGCGTCCGAGACACATTTTTTTCAACGCATTTTTACTCGGTGAGGCATGTCATGCCGCTTCTTCGAACGGTTTTGCTCGCTCTGCTTTGCTGGGATTTACTTACACCGCGCGATGCCTTTGCAATGACGGTGACGCCTACGCAAATCGAGATGACGTCGGCGGGACGGACCAGCCGCGGAGCAATCACCGTTGTCAACAATAGCGTCGCGCCGCTTGCCGTCGAACTCGTTGCCAAGCTCGCGACACTCGACGAGAGCGGCGTTCCAAAAACCACGGCTGCCGACGACGAATTTCTGATCATGCCGCCGCAGGCGATGATCCCACCCGGAGCAACGCAGAATTTTCGCATTCAGTGGCTCGGCGATCCACTGATCGAGGCCAGCAGGACGTTTCTTATTTACGTCAACCAGATCCCCGTGAAGATGACGAAGAAGACCAGTGCTGTGCAGGTCGTCTTTGGCATGGGGGTGATGGTCAACGTCGCTCCGCCCCGCGGTCAAGCCGCGCTCGAAGTTGCTAAGACTGACATAACGACGGACGCGCGCGGTCGGCGACGTCCCGTTTTGACCGTATTCAATCCGAGCAACGTTCACGCGCTGTTTCCTCGCGCAACGGTGCGAGTCTCGGACGGCAGCTGGTCAGAGACCATCGCAAGCGGTGAGCTCGGGCAGAGCATCGGCATCGGGCTTGTTCAGCCGGGCCATCGGCGGCGCTTCGTTCTGCCTGTCGTCGTGCCGCCGGACGTCAAGTCCGTGAGTGCTAGCATTCAGTTTAACGCCAAGCCTTAAGGCGACGTGCTTTGTCTACGATGGCACGGTGCAGAAGCGACCATTATCTGTTTCAGTCTCGCGCCGACATGTTGTCTCCGGACTCGGCAAGGCGAACGCCTCAAGCGCGTTACACGATATTTGCACTTCAAGCTCTGATTGCAGCTTTCGCCGGCCTGCCAAACGGCACAGCTATCGCTGCTGGCATCGAGTACCAGGTGCCGGTCTCCTCTAAGTTAAATACCACGGGCAAGCCGATCGGCATGGACGTCCCAGTGAAAGATGGAGACCGCGATCTCGGCGATGTTGCGATCCGCATCAATGCCGACGATTCAATTCTGGTCAGCCGTACGGGAATTATCCGGCTGATAGAAGCGAGCTTGGGGCCTTCAGCTCGCAAGAGCTTGGCGGCGATCGATGGCGACGCGACGTTCCTTCCGATCGCCGCTTTGGCGTCTGCCGAAATCGGGCTTCGATTTGACCGGGCGGCGCAGGAACTCATTCTGAGCGTTGCGCCCGAGCAGCGCGCGACATCGGACCTTTCGCTTTCGGGCAACCGCCAAGCTCCGCCGAGTTCCGTCTTGGCATCTCCGGCAAAACTGTCCGGATACGTCAATCTTTTCGCCAGCGTCGATCATCAATGGGCAATGCGGTCAGCCGGAGAAAATTTCGCCGAAGAGACGAGCGGCCGCCTCGAGTTCGACTCCGCCGTCCGAGCCGGAAATTTTGTCTTCGAGAATGCGGGTGTTCTCGCCGGAGACGTCGACATCAACGTTTGCCCGACGGCTGCGGTCTGCGCGTATACGCATACTCCGGGCATCAAGCGGTACATGTCTCGCCTCGTCTACGATATGCCGGAGGACCGCATTCGCATGGAAGCCGGCGATGTCGAGCCTCTGGGAACGAGCTTTCAGAATACGCCTAGCCTGCTCGGCGTCTCGGTTGAAAAATCGGGCCGTAAGCTGAGCCCCGGCGATACGTTCGCGCCGACCGGCGGCGGAACGTTTGTGGTCAACAGGCCTTCCGACGTCGAAATCCGCATCAACGGCATCACGCAACGACGCATCCAGCTGCGCCCTGGAACTTACAACATTCGCGACTTGCCGCTGGTCACAGGAGCCAACAACGTGGACATCGTCATCATCGACGATGTCGGGCGTGAGCAGCACGTTTCCTTCACGTCATTCTTCGATACGAATCTTCTTGCTGCCGGCGCGAGCGAATGGGGCATCACCGCGGGCGTGCCGTCGTATCTGCGCGACGAGTCGCGCGAGTACCTCTCCGATTCCTATATGGCGAGCGCCTTTTATCGTTATGGGTTGCGAGACACCCTGGCAGGCGAGGCCGACATTCAGGCCGACACGCACGTCATCATGGCCGGAGCCGGAGTTTTGACCGACTTTGCGTCTGGACTTGCCGGCGTTCGAGGCGCCGCATCAGTAGGAGATGCGGGCTCCGGCTTTGCGGCTGGGGTAGATTGGACGGTATTAAATTTTCGCGGCCTGACGCAGGACAACGCCGAGAGCTTCCATCTTTCAGCCGAATACAGAAGCCGCCGCTTTCAAACCGCGGGCGATATCGATGCTGCGCTCACCGGCATTATCTACCCGCAGTGGAACTATTGGCTGAACTTGGCCGCAACGTACTCGGCCCCCATCGGATATCAAACGACCGCATCGGTGTCCGGACGTTACCAGGTCGCCAACGACGAGGATTTCGCTAGCGCATTGTTCGCCTCGGATAATCGCTACGGCCTCGATCTCACGCTTTCTCGACCCTTGAATGCAGACTGGTCGGGAAGCCTGACGCTTGGCGTCTCAAATGAATCCTATCTCACGGGCATTTCTCCGCGCGCGCCGAGCGGCACCGAATTTCGCGCTGCCGTCCGCTTGTTCGGAAGACCCGATGCGGCGACGAATGTCAGCGTCGGCTATGACACATTGAACCAGCAATCGGACTTGTCCGCTTATCGTTCTGCGGGCAACGGTATTGGACGCTGGGACACGAGCGTCAACGTTCAGCAAAACGCCTTCGATGAGCGAGCATCCGTGAATGGCGTGGTCGGCTATTACGGTAATCGCGCGCAGGTTCGACTTATTCACAACTCCGGCTTCGACGGCGTTTCCATATCGGATTTCCGTGTGCAGCCCGGCCAACAGCGAACATCGCTGCAAGTGGGAACATCGCTCGCATTTGCCGACGGCCACTTTGCGATCGGCGCTCCGATAACGGGAGATGCCTTTGCGCTCGTCTACCCACATGAAAGCATCGCAGACAAAACAGTCGTTGTCGGCAACCCCGACGACGTTCGCGCGATTGCTGATGGATGGGGCCCGGCCGTCGTTACGAACTTACCCGCCTATGCGCCATCAAACATTCCCGTCGATGTGGCAGATATACCTGTCGGCTACAGCTTAGGCGCGGCAACATTCGACACGTTCGCGCCGATGAAAGGCGGCTATGCGTTGGAAGTCGGATCATCGTACTCCGTCTCCGCATACGGCACGCTGCAATCTCGCGCCGGCGCACCGATCAGTCTGCTAACCGGCACCGCCTATCAGGTCGATCACCCCGACAGAACCGCCACCGTTTTTACGAATGCGTCCGGACGGTTCGGCGTCGAAGGATTGGCCCCAGGGCGATGGATAATCGAAATGGAGACGGACGGCACTCCGACGCGCTTCATACTGAACATTCCGGAGACCGTCGACGGCCTGTTCAAAGCCGGCATCCTGCACCCGGTGGACGCGCCATGATGATCAGACAATATCAGATGGTGCTTTTTCTGGTCCTGCTGTTTGGGTGCTCGCACGCCCAACCAGCCAATGCCCTTTGCGCAATTCTATCGGCATCCGCTACGCCGCTGACAGCAAATACCGGGACGTTCGCACCGGGATCCACGCCGTCCGCGCAGCCGGTCGTCATCAACGTCAAAGGAACGTTCATTGCCGCGTTGGGCGATCTCGCCGGCGGATGCGCCGCGGCGATTTCCTTCAACCGCTCGTCGTTGCCCGCATCAATGCTGATCTCTGGAGGCGGTACAGCAACGATGCCCTATCAGCTGAGAGATTCAAGCAACGGCGGCAAATCTTTGCTTTATACGGGCGGCGGCGTTCCAAGCTCGGCAAATGCATTGATGTTCACTTTTCCCGCAGCGATTCTTTCAATTGATAATTTCAACATCAACGTCACGGTATGGGCGCAGGCTCAGCCGAGCGTCACACAACAAGCGGGAAGCTACCTCGACAATATTACAATCGACATTTTCACAAGCACGCTCGCCGGCATCCTGCAGGGGCGAGTTTCGACTCAGGGCTTCACCGTAACGGGAACGGTTCTGAAGTCCTGTACGATCGGCGGCGTCAATACCCCGGCAACAGATACGGCGATCATCCCCATCACCGCGAGCGGCAACGTCAATACTGCGCCGATCAATCGTTCCTACTCGAACGTGTTCTGCAATTCGCCGGCCAACGTGCAGCTGACGTCGGACAATGGCGCGGTTACGACGGGCGGCTCCGGCGGGGGGCTGCAAAGGCTTATCAATTATTCCGCATCGGCGTCGTTCTCCGGCGCGGCAGCATCTCTCAATACGGCCACCTCGCCGGGAGCAACCGGCATCGAGTCCGGCGCCGTATCGCCGACGTCAGGCGCGTCGCCAACGGGAATCCTTGGGGTAACGATCACGCCGCAAGTCAACGCCCAGCCGCTCGCCGCCGGCAACTATGCGGATACTCTGCGGATCACGATCACACCGCAATAGAGCGTCTTTGTATTGAGTTCCGATTATTGTGCTCGGCGTCGAGCGACCTAACCCGCAGTGGCGGTTGGTCGATGATAATACGGCGGGCAAATCGTTACCGTCGCGGTTCGCTTCCGGCATGCCCATTGGCCAGCATGGCTCATGGGACCGCAGCACGCCGAGCGGCTACAAAGTCAACTTTATCCTGTTTGCCAATGGAATGCCGTCCGGCGATCCGGAAGACGTGCTGACCGGATTTCTCGATGCCAATGGAAGCGCGCGCGGCCGCCCAGTTGGTGTGGCGATCGGAGGAGACGGTGAATTGTGGACCTGTTTGTGGACTGAAAGAGAAATGTGCCAGAAAGTTCTTGTATATCAAATGGTCATGGCGGGCCGCGACCGATAGTGATGATCACTACATTTACGCTATAGTCCTATGATTTCCGCTTAACTCTGACACACCTTCGGCGTTCCGGTCGATCCTGCATCGCTAGATCGCGTCTCGCCACCGTGGATCATTACGGCAACCGACATGAATCAAGTTGTCGAGTGTCGATTATCACTATAGCGTTCCTTTCACGAAGGCTTGGTGAGAATCACTGACGATGCACCCAGGAATGACAGTCCGGCAGGATTGCCTTGAAAAGAACGGATTGAGCGTCACCGACGCCGCTCGGGTTCTTGGGGTGGATCGACAGACTCTCAGCAATCTGCTGAACGCCCGGTCTGGCATCTCGCCGGAGATGGCCGTGCGGCTGGAAAAGGCGTTCGGCACACCTGCCCGCGAGTGGCTGATGCGGCAGCTCGATTACGAGTTGGCCGAGGTCATGCGCCGGGCCAAGAAGATCAAGGTCGAGCCTTTCCGTGCATCGACCACGGAAAGCGGAGGAACGCATGAACGCCGTCGAGATTGAAGAGGCCATATCCGCGCTCGCCGAGCAGCCGTTCGACGCGACAGAGTTCCCGTTCGCTTTCCTCGAAGCCTTCGGCAACAAGGCCACGACCATCAAGCGGCTGCGTTCGGGCGCATCGAACAAGTCCGACGTGGGCGGCGTTCTTCAGACCAACAACATCCATATTGCCACCGCCGACGCTGGTAGCGTGACGGAAAAGCTTGCCGCGCTACGAGCCAGCCCGGCCACGACGCGCGGCAAGGCCAAGTTCATCCTCTCTACCGATGGCATCACCTTCGAGGCCGAAGACCTCGAAACCGGCGAAACCGTTGCGTGCGCCTATGCCGATTTCCCGAACCATTTCGGATTTTTCTTGCCTCTTGCCGGGATCACCACCGTCAAACAAGTGCGGGATAGTTCATTCGACATCCGCGCCACAAGCCGTCTCAACAAGCTCTATGTCGAACTGCTAAACGACAATCCCGATTGGGGTAGCGCGGCGCGTCGCCCGGACATGAACCATTTCATGGCGCGGCTGATCTTCTGCTTCTTCGCGGAGGATACCGACATCTTCAACGGCACCGGCCTGTTCACCGCCACCATCGACCAGATGAGCGCACGGAATTCAGCGAACACCCATGAGGTGATCGGCGAGATTTTCCGCGCCATGAACACGCCGATCAAGGACCGGGCGAGCGCCGCGTTATCCCGCTGGGCCGACGTGTTTCCTTATGTCAACGGCGGGCTGTTTTCGGGCAGTCTGGACGTGCCGCGTTTCAGCAAGATCGCGCGAACCTATCTGCTCCACATCGGCAGTCTCGATTGGCGGAAGATTAACCCGGATATTTTCGGGTCCATGATTCAGGCCGTCGCCGACGACGATGAGCGCGGGGCCTTGGGGATGCACTACACATCCGTCCCCAACATCCTGAAGGTTCTGAATCCGCTCTTTTTGGATGATTTGCGCGAGAAGCTGGAGGAAGCAGGCGATAATCCCCGCAAGCTCCTCAATCTCCGCAACCGCATGGCCCGCATCCGGGTTTTCGATCCCGCCTGCGGCAGTGGCAACTTCCTTGTTATCGCCTACAAGGAGATGCGGGCCATTGAGGCCGTCGTCAATGAACGTCGAGGCGAGGAAGGGTGGAAATCGGATATTCCGCTGACCAACTTCCGGGGCATCGAGCTTCGTGACTTCCCCGCCGAGATCGCCCGTCTGGCGCTAATTATCGCTGAGTATCAGTGTGACGTGCTCTATCGGGGCCAGAAAGACGCTCTACAGGATTTTCTGCCGCTCGATGCTCAGAACTGGATCACTTGCGGCAATGCCCTGCGGTTGGACTGGCTGAGTATCTGCCCTCCCACCGGGACCGGCGTGAAGTATCAGGCCGAAGACCTGTTTCATACGCCGCTGGATCAAGCCCAGATCGACTTCGAGAACGAGGGCGGCGAAACCTATATCTGTGGGAATCCCCCATATAAGGGCAGCCAGTGGCAGGACGATGAACAGAAGTCCGACCTAAAAGTCATCTTTGACGGGCGCACGACGAACTGGAAATCGCTCGATTATGTGGCGGGCTGGTTCATGAAGGCCGCAGACTATGGCACCAAAACCACTAGCGTTGCAGCGTTCGTGTCTACAAATTCCATCTGTCAAGGCCGACAAGTGGAAACCCTATGGTCGCTGATACTCGCAACCGGGCATGAAATCGCATTCGCCCATACATCATTCAAATGGGCAAACCTTGCCAGCTACAATGCCGGTGTAACTGTCGTCATTGTTGGAATTTCCAACCACGTTGGGCGAGACCGTCTCTTGTTTTCCGACGCGAGCGGCAATGGCACAACGGTTAGAACTGCCGACAATATCAACGCCTATCTTGTGCCGGGGCCGAGCGTAGCAGTAGGGCAACTCTCTCGCCCATTGAGCAACCAGCATGAGATGACCTTTGGCAATATGCCGAACGATGGCGGACACCTGTTGCTATCTGTTCAAGAGGCCGCGGCCGCCATCGGTGCTGGCGTTAATCCGGCATTTTTGCGCTCCTTCCTCGGCTCTCAAGAGTTCATCAACGGCATTGAGCGCCGATGTGTCTGGATAAACGTTGCCGAATACGACAGTGCTTCAAGCAATCCTTGGCTTCATAATCGCTTCGAGGCGGTGAGAAAGCAACGCGCTACGAGCAGTCGGGCTACAACAGCGAAACTTAGCAGTGTGCCCTTCAGATTCGGCGAGGTGCGTCAGAAGGGTGACGAGACTGTCATTATCGTTCCGAGCGTTTCATCCGAGTCCAGAGCATATCTACCCGTTGGCTATTTGCCGCGTGGGACTATTGTATCTAACCTTGCCTTCGCTCTTTACGATGCCCCGCTTTGGAATCTATCTCTTATCGCTTCACGTCTGCACCTTGTCTGGATTGCGACGGTCTGCGGTAAGTTGGAAACTCGTTACCGCTATTCCAACACGCTCGGCTGGAATACTTTCCCGGTTCCGCCGCTAACCGACAAGATGAAGACCGACCTAACCCATTGCGCCGAGGACATTTTATTGGCGCGAGAGGCACATTTCCCGGCGACCATCGCCGACCTTTACGACCCGGAGAAGATGCCCGCCGATTTACGGGAGGCACATGAGCGCAACGATGAGGTGCTGGAGCGCATCTATATCGGACGACGATTCCGCAACGATACCGAGCGGCTTGAGAAGCTGTTTGATCTTTATACCAAGATGACCGCATCGGCGGGAACAGCGAAGAAACGGAAGGCGGGGGCAACAGCATGACTATCGAAAAGAAATCAGTTCCCTCCGTCTCGGTGTCCTATGCCCGCAATGGCAGCACCAACAAGGCCAATGCGCTTGGCATGAGGCCGATGCAGGAACGCGCTTATGAAAAGCGCGGCGAGCAATATCTTCTTATCAAGTCGCCTCCGGCGTCCGGCAAGAGCCGTGCCCTCATGTTCATCGCGCTCGACAAGCTGGCGAACCAAGGGCTGAAACAGACCATCATCGTAGTGCCGGAGAAAAGTATCGGCTCCAGCTTCGCCGACGAGCCACTGACCAAGTTCGGCTTTTGGGCCGACTGGACCGTGACCCCTAAATGGAATCTCTGCAACGCGCCGGGTGAGGACGGCGGCAAGGTCAACAGCGTCGGGGCCTTCCTTGAGAGCGATGACAAGGTGCTGGTCTGCACCCATGCCACCTTCCGCTTCGCGGTGGACAGGTTCGGCACGGAGGCGTTCGACAACCGGCTGATCGCCGTTGATGAGTTTCACCATGTTTCGGCGAACCCGGACAACAAGCTGGGCCTGCACCTGGGCCAGTTCATCGCCCGGAACAAGGTGCATATCGTCGCCATGACCGGCAGCTATTTCCGGGGCGATGCCGAAGCCGTCCTTGCTCCGCAGGACGAGGCCAATTTCGATACCGTCACCTACACCTATTACGAGCAGCTAAACGGCTATGAGTATCTGAAATCTCTCGACATCGGCTATTTCTTCTACTCCGGCGCTTATTCCGACGACATCCTTGCAGTGCTGGACCCAGCCGAGAAAACCATCATCCACATCCCCAATGTCAATTCGCGGGAAAGCACCGGGCAGAAGATCAAGGAAGTCGAACACATCATCGAGGAGCTTGGCGAATGGCAGGGCATCGACCCGGCCACCGGCTTCCAACTGGTCAAGACGCCGGAAGGCCGCGTCCTTCGCATTGCCGACCTTGTGGACGATGATGCAGCCAAGCGGGATCGTGTGTCCGCCGCGCTCAAAGATCCCGCGCAGAAGAACAACCGCGATCATGTGGACATTATCATCGCGCTCGGCATGGCGAAGGAAGGCTTCGACTGGATTTGGTGCGAACACGCGCTGACCGTCGGCTATCGGTCCAGCCTGACCGAGATCGTGCAGATCATCGGTCGCGCCACCCGCGACGCGCCGGGCAAGACCCGCGCCCGCTTTACCAACCTGATCGCCGAACCTGATGCGGCGGAATCCGCCGTGACGGAGGCTGTCAACGACACCTTGAAGGCCATCGCCGCCAGCTTGCTCATGGAGCAGGTGCTTGCGCCCCGCTTCGAGTTCAAGCCGAAGAATCCCGCGACCAGCACCGCCGAACCCGGCTTTGACTACGGCGACGGTGGCTATCAGCCGGACAGGTGCAATGTCGGCTTCAACGAGGAGCGCGGCGTCTTCCAGATCGAGATCAAGGGTCTTGCCGAGCCCAAAACCCCCGAGGCCGCCCGCATCTGCCGCGAGGATTTGAACGAGGTGATCGCCAGCTTCGTGCAGGACAAGCCTTCTATCGAGCGCGGCCTGTTCGATGAGGAGCTTGTTCCAGAGGAACTGACCCAGCTTCGTTTGGGCAAGATCATCAAGGACAAATATCCCGAGCTGGACGAGGAGGACCAAGAGGCCGTGCGCCAGCACGCCATCGCGGCCCTCAATCTCACCCAGCAGGCCAAGAAGATCGCCCTTGGCGACGACGGTTCCGGCGACGAGCCGGGCGCGAACACGGCGCTGATCGACGGCGTGCGCAAATTCGCAATGGACGTGCGCGAACTCGACATTGACCTGATCGACCGGATCAATCCGTTTCAGGAAGCCTATGCCATCCTCGCCAAGACCATGAGCGAGGAAAGCCTGAAACAAGTCGCCGCCGCCATTTCCGCCCGCCGCACCAGCCTCACCCCGGAAGAAGCCAAGCAGCTTGCCGTTCGGGCAGTCCAGTTCAAGAAGGAGCGCGGACGGCTTCCGTCTATCAGTTCGACCGACGCATGGGAGAAGCGCATGGCCGAGGGTGCCGCCGCTTTCGTGCGGTTCAAGGATGAGGGCCGCTATGAGTGACCTTGACCTTGACGGACTGCGCGACGAGCTGGCCGACTTCGCCCAGCCGGAAAAGAAAGTAGGGCGCGGCCCCCGCGAGGAACGCATCATCGCCGGGTTCGAGGAAATCCAGCGGTTCACCGATGAAAATGGTCGCGCGCCGCAGCATGGTGAGGACCGCGATATATTCGAGCGGCTTTATGCCGTGCGTCTGGACCGACTTCGCACCTTGGAGGAGTGCCGTTCGCTTCTAGCGCCCCTCGACCGTCAGGGGCTTTTGTCCGGTGCGGAAATCGCCGCGCCCGCGATACCCGAGGAAATGGACGCCGACGCTCTCATGGCCGAGCTTGCGGGGGCCGCAGGCGCTTCCGAGATTACCGAACTACGCCATGTCCGTTCCACCGCCGAGAAACGCGCCGCCGAGGAGATCGCCAACCGCGAGCCATGCTCCGATTTCGAGAGGTTCAAGCCCCTGTTCGAGCAGGTGCGGATTGACCTTGATTCAGGTGTTCGCGCCACCCGGCAGTTTGTGAAGGATGCCGGTTTCCTGAAAGCCGACATCACCGAGGGACAGTTTTTCATCCTTGGCGGTCAGGTCGCCTATGTCGCCGAAGTTGGCGAAACCTTCCGTGCCCCGAACGGCGAAACCGATGCCCGCTTGCGCGTGGTTTATTCCAACGGGACGGAAAGCAACCTCCTACGCCGTTCGCTACAACGGGCGCTCTACAAGGACGAGGCCGGACGGCGCATCACCGAGCCGAGCGCTGGCCCGCTGTTCGCCGGGGAAAGCGACGACGAGGATATTGCGAGCGGGACTATCTATGTACTTCGCAGCAAATCCGACCATCCGCTTGTCGCCGCCAACCGCGACGTGCTGCACAAGATCGGCGTGACCGGCGGTGACATTACCCGCCGTCTTGCCAATGCTAGACTTGATCCAACCTTCCTCATGGCCGAGGTCGAGGTGGTCGCTACCTACACGCTCTACAACATCAACCGCGTAAAGCTCGAAAACCTGATCCACCGCATATTCGCTCCCGCCCAACTGGACATCGAGATCAAGGACCGTTTCGGCAATCCTGTAGTGCCTCGTGAATGGTTCCTTGTGCCGCGCTTCATTGTGGACGACGCCGTGGAGCGGATCAAGGACGGCACGATCACGGATTATATCTACGACCCGGCAGCGGCGCGGCTGGTGCGGATGGGGAACTTGGCATGACATTTTTCGCTATTCGGGGAAGCCGACAGCTAACGTCCGAGGAGTTCTTGGCTCACCTAGCCCTCGCGATCCGGCTGGAGAATGTCGGTGTTTTGCTTGGGGCTGGTGCGTCTAAAGGCGTCGGCGGCATGGTCATGACCGATGTCTGGGCGCTCCTAGAGAATGAATATCCCGATCAGGTTCAATTCCTTCGAGACAGTAAGTTTTTAGCGGATGACGAACAGGGCAATGTCGAATTGTTGCTCGACAAGCTGGAAATCGCTTGTCTGGATGGCGAACGGGTTGACGCTGATCTTACTGGCCTCAAAGCAGCCCGCCACGCTTTGCGGAAGGCTGTTCTACGAGCGGCCATTCTTGACGAAAAGCTATGGTCGGAGCCGGATCAGGCGATTTTGCATCCCAAGCTATCGAGCCACATAAGGCTTGTGTCGCGCCTTGCTGGGAATCGTCAGCCGGGACAGGCCGCCCCGTGGGCGTTCACTACCAACTATGATCTTGCGCTGGAATGGTCGGCGGAGGCGCTTGGCCTTCATTGTGTCAACGGGTTTTCAGGAACGCATGACCGCACCTTTCGTCCGAGCAGCTTTGATCTTGGCCTTCGTAATGTGCAGGCACGTGGTGAAGCGCGTTTCGGCACATACAATCTCTATCTTGGGAAGCTACACGGCTCGATTTCATGGACGGCGAGCAAGTCGGGCAGCGTATGCGAGTTGCCCAGTGCCAGTGTGAAACCGCTAGTGGATCAATTCATCGCGTCTGATGAATCTGATGACTGGCCGGGCTTCATGATTTTCCCCGGCGCGTCGAAGTTCGTCCAGACCACCGCATTCGTGTATGGCGAGGTCATTCGCCGTTTCACCGAGTTTCTCTCGCGTCCGAACGCCTGCCTCATCGTCAATGGCTATGGCTTCACGGACGATCATATCAATCGCCTTCTTGTTTCGGCGCTACAGAATCCGACTCTGCAACTCATCATCTACCTTCCCGAAATCGACCGTTTGGGCATCTATGATTCGCTTGCCGCGACGGGCGATGCGATCAAGCCCAACGAACAGCTTAAGCGCCTGCTTTTGGCTCAACTCCCCCAAGTAACGGTGCGGGGTTTTGGGCCGGGTGGCTTTTTTGACGCATTGGCGAACGACTTGCCCGAACCAGCCATGCTGGACGAGGTGTCCGAACGCGCGCGTCAGCTTGAAGCCCTACTCAAACAGGCAACGAATATCCAAGTGGCGAAGAAGCCCGCTGTGGCGGTCAAGGAGGAGGCGGGTGCGGCCCCTCCCGAGGCAGCGCCCGCACCAGGCGACGATCTCAAGGATTTGTTTTGATAAGTTCTCGTCGCCCCATAGGCTATGTGGTCGAAATCGACGGGCCGCAGCTTCTGGTAAATTTGCTTGAGGATTCCCGTGGGCATGTTGCTGGGCACCGGGATGGCTTGTCGACAGTAGAGCAGCCGGGCGATCTGGTCGGGATCGACGCCGGTGCAGAAACCATCATCCTTCGGATCATGACCGTTGCGTTCGCCGAGCCGCGCGAAGTTCATGCAGGACGTGGCCGATCATCGAATATCCCGCAAGAGCCGCTGCGTCAGCTTCGCGGCCGGGTTGTTGGCTTTCTGGCCAAGCGCGAGGGTAGTCTAACCTTTTCGCCGCAGGAATGGCGGTTGCCCGTTCTCGGGGCCAGCGTCTATCCGCTTTCCGACATCGAAACCGTGGCGACAATCGGCGCGAACGGCCTAGCTGCCGAACAGATCAGGCTAGGCGCAGATTCCCGTAATCGCGCCGTTGAGGTTTGCGCCAACATCGACCAAGTGCTGGGGCGCCATATGGCGATCTTAGGCTCGACAGGTCAGGGCAAAACCCACTTTGTTGCGGCGGTGCTGCAACAACTTGTACGCCTGCCCAAGTCGCGGATCGTCGTATTCGACGTGAACGGCGAATACACACCCGCCTTCGCCCATCTTGGACAGCGCGTGAAAGTCACGCAGCTAGGTGGCCCAAATGGCGGGCTTCGGATTCCGTACTACGCCCTTGGTCGGCACGGGTTGTCCCGGTTGCTGATACCGAGCGAGAAAGCGCAAATGCCGACATTGCGTTTTGCGATTGAGCATCTTCGTTTTGTGGAAGCCGATGTGCATGGCGCGAAGCTGGTAGGCGGTCAGGGTAACGTCCTTTTCGATGACTGTCACACAGGCAACGCCGCACATGCCAATCAGGCGATGGCTGCGCTAAGGGCAGGAACAGCTCCCTCGGCGAATGTGTGGCCGCATATGCGCGCACTGTCGTGCCTCGCCACCGAATGGTATGTCCTTAAGCCAAACAACCAAGGCTGGACCCGCGACACCTTTCAATATGGCCATATCCAGTCGATGATTAACCGCATACGCGGTTTGATCGAGGACCCGCAATTTACGTCTATTGTCGAAATCGCAGGCGGTGCTGGGCTAGCAAATCCCTTGAGTATGCAGGACGAATGCGCTGCGCTCGTTAGGGAGGTTTTTGGCCCGCCAGTGTTTGGTCAGAATGATTGGTCAGTTCACGTAGTTGATCTTAGCCGCCTGACCCAAGACTTAATGCCATTTGTCTTGGGGTCGCTCCTCGAAATGTTCGCCGCCGAGATATTCAAGCGCGGCCCCGGTCATACCCATCCGACCATGCTCGCATTGGAGGAAGCACACCATTATTTGCGCCAGCTACCTGGCGAATCGGACGGCGGACAGCAGGCGCTTGCTTATGAGCGCCTAGCTAAAGAGGGTCGAAAATTTGGCCTGTCCCTGCTAATCAGCACCCAACGCCCGTCTGAGGTTTCCCCGACCGTGCTTTCGCAATGCGGAACATGGGCCGTGTTTCGCCTCAACAACGAAGCCGATCAGCGGGCGGTCGCGTCCGCAGCAGAAACAGCGGGGGTGAATGTATCGCGGCAGCTTGCGGGGCTAGGGAGAGGGGAAGCTATCATTTTTGGTGCGGCGCTGCCTGTGCCTACGCGCCTTTCCGTCAGCAGGCCAAATCCCGAACCAGATTCTAAAGACCCGCCTTTCCTTCAAGAGTGGTCATAGCTGCTACGTCAATCAGGTGAAATCACCCCTGCATTGTTTGCGCGGCGTTGCCGCGCGATGGCGGGCGGCGCTGCGATATGTGAGGTCTCCGCACCGCCCGCCATCGGTCACGCCCGATTCAGCAACGGTTATCTCCTGTCTTGCAAGCCTGCTGCACGTTCCGCAGCGAATGCCTCTTTCCCCTTTCCGGCCCACAGTTCCCGCGCCCGTTCGCCGTCCTCGCTGTTGAGCTTTTCAACCATCCAGATCAGCGCGCCGTAGATCATGGCGCGGTCGTCGCTGGTCAAGTCCACGACGCCAGATTTGATGACGAGGCCGCCGAGTTCGATGAGATGCCGGGTGCGCTTGCGGCGCTCGATCTGCCATGTGCGCATGTCATGCCGCGCCTGTGCTGCCCGATGCCGGTTGTGCGCCGCCCGGTTGCGCCGGAGCGCCGCCGTTGTCGCGGTCAGGCGCTGGCGCAGATCGGCGCGACCGGCCCTGAAAGAACACAGCGCCGCGCTTGGCCCATGCCTCCCTCTTTCCGGCCTCGGTCGTTTCCGCCAGCACGATCAGCGCACCGGCCAACTCGTCGGCGGTGAGCGCATCCGCCCCGGTGGCGATCACCAGTTCGCCGAGTTGCTGCACCTTTCGAGTTTTCAGTTCCCGCGCCTTGTCCTCAAGGGCCTTCAGTTCCGCATCATAGTCTCGTGGTTTGCGCATTGCGGTGTCCTTTCCCGATCGCAAGTGGTTGATGCGGTAAGGATAGTTGCGCAGGTGGCAGAACGCAGTATTGTTGCCGGGACGGTCTGGCACGGCCCGGTCCATCCCGAGATTTTTTCGAGGGAGGGCGCGCTTATACGTCGTTCCGACGTGCGCTTTGCCGTGCGAATGCTTGGATCGCGATGGCGATCTATCATCTTCACGTCAAGGTCATTTCCCGCAAGAGCGGATCGAGCGCGGTGGCGTCCGCCGCTTACCGCTCGGCCTCGCGAATGCGCGACGAGCGCCTCGACCGCGATCAGGACTTTTCCAACAAGCGCGGCGTCGTCCATTCCGAAGTGCTATTGCCCGATCATGCGCCCGAGCATTGGACCGACCGTGAACGGCTGTGGAACGATGTCGAAGCCGCCGAGTTGCGCAAGGACGCCCAGTTTGCCCGCGAGGTGGAATTCGCCATTCCCCGCGAGATGACGCAGGCGCAGGGCATCGAACTCGCCCGCGACTTCGCGCAGGCCGAATTTGTCGATCAGGGCATGATTGCCGATCTCAATGTGCATTGGGATATTGGCGAGGATGGACAGCCCAAGCCCCATGCCCATGTCATGCTCACCATGCGCGAAGTCGATGAAGACGGCTTCGGCAAGAAGCAGCGCGACTGGAACCGCACGGAGATGGTCGAGCGCTGGCGCGAGCGTTGGGCAGATCATGTCAACGAGCGGCTGGCCGAACTCGACATAGACGCCCGCATCGACCATCGCAGCCTTGAGGCGCAGGGCATCGGGCTGGAACCGCAAACACAGATCGGCGCACCCGCGCAGCGCATAGAGGGGGAAGGCATCGAGGCCGCCGACCGCGCCGACATGCACCGCGAGATCGCCCGCAACAATGGCGAGCGTATCATCGCCGATCCATCGGTTGCGCTGGACGCGATCACGCATCAGCAATCGACCTTCACGCGCCGAGAGATGGCGATGTTCGCGCATCGGCACAGCGACGGCATCGAGCAGTTCAACGAGGTGATGGGCGCGATGCGCAATTCGCCCGATCTGGTCGAGCTTGGACAGGACGGACGCGGTGAAGATCGCTTCACCACCCGCGACATGATCGAGACCGAACAGCGCCTGCATCGCGCCGCCGAGATGATGGCGGAACGCGAACGCCATGAAGTGAACGAAGCCGACAGAGAGGCAGCACTTACCCGCGCCGAACAGCGCGGCCTTGTCCTTTCCGGCGAGCAGGCCGACGCTCTGGCGCATGTCACCGATGGGCGCGATCTCGGCATCGTGGTCGGCTATGCCGGAACGGGAAAGAGTGCCATGCTTGGCGTGGCGCGCGAGGCGTGGGAAGCGGCAGGTTACGAGGTTCGTGGCGTAGCGCTCTCCGGCATTGCAGCGGAAAATCTGGAAGGCGGTTCGGGCATTGCGTCCCGCACCATCGCCAGCATGGAACACGGCTGGAAACAGGGCCGTGACATGCTGACTTCCCGCGATGTGCTTGTCATCGATGAGGCGGGCATGGTCGGCACCCGGCAGTTGGAAAGGGTTCTGTCCCATGCGCAGGAAGCAGGCGCGAAGGTGGTGCTGGTCGGCGACCCGCAGCAACTCCAATCCATCGAGGCGGGAGCCGCCTTCCGTTCAATCCATGAGCGTCATGGCGGTGTCGAGATCGAAACCGTTCGTCGCCAGCGTGAGGACTGGCAGCGGGACGCCACACGCGATCTGGCGACCGGCAGGACCGGCGCGGCGATCCATGCCTATGACAGTCACGGCATGGTGCATCAGGCACAGACGCGCGAGCAGGCCCGCGACGACCTGATTGACCGCTGGGACCGCGACCGGCAGGCGGCCCCGGACAGCAGCCGTATCATCCTCACCCATACCAATGCCGAAGTGCGGCAACTCAACGAGGCCGCCCGCGACCGGATGCGAAAAGCTGGCGATCTGGGCGAGGACGTGCGTGTCACTGTCGAGCGTGGCGAACGACGCTTTGCCAGCGGCGACCGCGTCATGTTCTTGCAAAACGAACGCGGGCTTGGCGTGAAGAACGGCACGCTCGGGACTATCGAGGACGTCAGTGCGCAGAGCATGACCGTGCGTACCGACGATGGCCGATCCATTGCCTTCGACCTGAAGGACTACGACCGCATCGACCACGGCTACGCGGCGACCATCCACAAGTCGCAGGGCATGACGGTGGACCGCACCCATGTTCTGACAACGCCGGGACTGGATGCTCACGGCAGCTATGTCGCGCTCTCCCGTCACCGTGACGGTATAGACCTGCATTATGGTCGCGACGACTTCGCCAGTCAGGACAGGCTCATCAACACCCTGTCGCGTAACCGGTCCAAGGACATGGCGACCGATTACGACCAGCAGATCGACCCGGCGCAGGATTATGCCGAGCGGCGCGGCATCACTTTCCGCGCCCGTGTCGCCGAGATCATGCGCAAGCTCGTGCCGGAGAATGTCCGCGACAAGATCGAGGAGATCATCGACGGGTTGCGCTCCCCCGGCGACGGCGTGCCTGGCACAGATGCCGTGCAGCACGCGGAAAGGGAGATGGCTGGGAAGGGCGCGGACCGCGAAGTCGCAATAAGGATGCGGGAAACGGAGATCGACCCGGAACAGGCGATACGCCGCGCCCGTGGACAGGCGTTCGTTCGCCATGCCCGTGCCGTGGATGCGATCTTCAAGGCACAGGCGCAGGACATCGCCGCAACGCCCGAGCAGATCGAGGAACTGCAAGAGGCTCGCACGGGCTTCGACAAACTCCGGCCTCATGGCTCCCACGACGCCGAGACCGTTTACAAGAGGAACCCCGAACTTGCGACTGAGGCCGCTTCGGGCGATCCCGACCGTGCCGCGCCTGCAAGACGCGCCCTGCAACTGGAAACCGAGATGCGTAAGAACCCCGACCTGCGCGCGGATCATTTCGTTGAGCGGTTTCAGGAACTCAAGCAGGCAGGGGAGCGCCAATATGCGGCGGGCGATTATTCCGGGTACAAATCCATCCGCGCTGAAATGGGCAACATGGTCATGGGGCTCGAACGCGACCCGCAGCTTGAATCCATCCTCGAAGGCCGCAAGCGTGATCTCGGCATCTCGTTCGACTCAGGCATGGGTATCAGCCGGGACCTTGCCCTCAGTCATGGTCTCGGCAGAGGAAGGGGACGGGATCTCGGCTTGTAGAACAAGCACACCTCAGGTCTATCTGTGGCAACGCATCCAAAGCCTTTTCTTCGTTGCGGTTTAGCGGATATCGTCAAGAACCGTAACGGACATTCCCGCAGGGTCTCTATATTGTGTGATTTATGGCGTCGTCAGGAGATCGCCACGCTTGAACTGGATTGTTTTGCCCGATGCCTACAATGAGAAATCTTGATCTGACCGATATTCATAGAGGCGATTGGGTCGATCGCTTATTGCCGCAGCCGATACGGCCTTATACGCGCCTCGCGCGGCTGGACAGACCGGTTGGTATCTGGCTCACGCTATTTCCCTGCTGGGCTGCGCTGTTTCAGGCAGCGCATGGCCTACCTGATTTGCGCGATCTTATAGTGTTCACGCTTGGCGCATTCCTGATGCGCAGCGCGGGTTCCACCATTAATGATATGGCGGATCGCAATTTCGACGGTCATGTCGAACGCACCCGGTTCCGACCACTGGCGAATGGCGAAATCAGTGTGAACCGGGCAATGATCTTTCTGGCCGTGCAGCTTGCGTTCGCCGCATCGCTACTCATCTTCCTCACGCCCTATGCTCGTCTTCTGGCCGTAAGCGTCTTGCCACTGGTTGTGCTCTATCCGTTCTGCAAGCGCTTTACCCATTGGCCTCAGGCAGTTTTGGGGGCTGCCTTCAATTGGGGGATGCTGGTGGCATGGGCGCAGATCGTTGGACATGTGCCCCCGGGTGCGGTGCTGATGTGGGCCGGAGCCATCGCTTGGCAGATCGGCTACGACACCAC
The DNA here is from genome assembly GCF_001006785.1 of Hyphomicrobium sp. GJ21. NCBI lineage: Bacteria > Pseudomonadati > Pseudomonadota > Alphaproteobacteria > Hyphomicrobiales > Hyphomicrobiaceae > Hyphomicrobium > Hyphomicrobium sp. GJ21. The sequence goes on from NZ_CDHO01000003.1 coordinate 416,928, forward strand.
TTATGGTTATGTTGATGTGAAGGACGACAAGCGCCTTGGTCTCAAATCAACGGCGATCCTTTTCGGAACTCATGGCAAAGCGCTGATCGGTCTGTTTTACGTGTTGACGGTGTTGGCTTGGTCGCTTGGTGGCTGGATGCTGAATATGTCAGCCCCATACGCAATCGGCATGTTATTGATTGCGGCGCATCTCGGTTGGCAAGCTTGGCGGTTCGACCTCGACCGGCCCGAGATTAGTTTCCGTCTTTTCCTTGCCAATATCTTGACGGGGGCGATTCTTGCGATGGCCGCCCTTGCGGGAACTCATTGAAGTGATGCTAACGGCTGGTATGTCCCGCATGGCTGACACAGCTCGTAGCAAGACGACTATCCTTGCCGACCGCAAGGGCGAACCGGGCAACATTTTGGCGAATCAGGCCGCCGCCTCGGCCGTGAATTCACCTGCAATCATGAATCTCGGCTGAGGTAGAGGCCGAAGTGTTGGACTGTAGAACCGTCCTATTTACCGCCGATAGTACGCCATAGCCCTACGACGGCTAAATCTTTCTTGTGCAACGATAATTCCTTGCTCTGACTGGTCTCAGAAACCGTCAGGAACAACCAGCAGGAGGCATTGTTGCCATGCGCCAGCCAGACCGTATCATCCGCCTTAACACCGTCCGCGACCGCACCGGCCTGTCCCGGTCCACCATCTACCGCAAGATCGCCGAGGGCACGTTTCCGGCCCAACTCAAGATCAGCACCAACGGCGCGGGATGGCGGGAATCCGACATCGACCGTTGGGTCGCCGATCCGGTCAGGTGGCGACCGGAAGGGGCAACCAATGAAGCCCGCTAAGTCCGGCGGGCCTGCTGATCCGGGATATGACCGCGCGGATAATGATGACGGCCCGGACAACGCATCCCGTTCCCGCCGCCCCAAGCGACCGCCCACGGCGTCGGAACAGCTTGAGGAATTGCTGGGCTATCCGTGGCCGTTTCCCGGCAGGCCGCCCAAGCACGACCTCAGCACATGGACCGTCACCGACGACTGGCCCGATCCCGTTCCGGTGACGGAAGCCGAGATCGCGGTGTTCGAGCAATGGTTCGGCGACCTGTTCGATGAACTGTTCGGCCAGGATATGTGAGCCGTTTTCTGTTGCTGCGTGAGCTATTGTGTGGTACATAAACTCATATATGGAGTGAACGATGAACGTAGGCTTTCGGGATGACTGGCTTCGCGCCTTCTTCGTGGACGATGCCCGTTCCCGCAACATCCCGCCCGATCTGGAAGCCCGATTGTTCAGAAAGCTCCAGATGATTGACGACGCTGTGACCGATCAGGACTTGCGTGTGCCGCCCAGTAATCACTTCGAGAAGTTGCGCGGCAATCTCGCAGGTTTCCATTCAATCCGCGTCAACCAGCAATGGCGGTTGATCTTCCGCTGGGATGGCGAACGCGGTGAGGCGGACGGGATTTATCTGGACGATCACAGCTACCGATGAAAGCGAGGCAAACATGCTGACCACCAAGCGCAAGCCGGCGACAGTCGGCGAGATACTGACCGAAGAGTTCATGCAGCCGATGGGGCTGACGCAGGGCGCGCTCGCCGAGGCGATGGGCGTCCAGCGCAAGCACGTCAACGAATTGTGCGGCAACCGCAGGAACGTGACGGCAGCGACGGCGCTGATCCTCGCCCGCGTGTTCGGCAATAGCCCGGACTTCTGGCTCAACGTGCAGCGGCGCAATGATCTTTGGGAGGTGATGAACACGCCCAAGGAGCGCGAGCGCGTCGAGCGCGCCCGCCCGTTGCAGAACGCCGCCTGAACGCGCTTCGGGCCGGAACTGCCATTCGAGAAGGAGACATTGCCCCATGACCGTTCCCTTGCGCGCCGCGCTTTATCTCCGTGTCTCGACGGCGCGACAGGCCGAGCATGATGTTTCCATTCCCGACCAGAAGCGGCAGGGCGAAGCCTATTGCGAGTCGCGCGGCCTGCAACTGGTCGAGACCTTCATCGAGCCGGGCGCATCGGCGACCAACGACCGCCGCCCCGAGTTCCAGCGCATGATCGAGGCCGGGACCAGCAAGCCCGCGCCGTTCGATGTGGTCGTGGTCCATTCGTTCAGCCGCTTCTTCCGCGATCACTTCGAGCTTGAGTTCTATGTCCGCAAGCTGGCGAAGAACGGCGTGAAGCTGGTTTCGATCACACAGGAAATGGGGGATGACCCCATGCACGTCATGATGCGGCAGATCATGGCGCTGTTCGATGAATACCAGTCCAAGGAAAACGCCAAGCACGTCATGCGGGCCTTGAAGGAGAACGCGCGGCAAGGCTTCTGGAACGGCTCGCTTCCTCCTATCGGCTATCGCACCGTCGCCGCCGAGCAGCGCGGAGCCAAGACCAAGAAGAAGCTGGAAATCGATCCGCTGCACGCCGACACGGTGCGGCTGATCTATCGCCTCGCACTGGAGGGCGACGGCACCACCGGCCAGATGGGCGTCAAGAACATCGTCTCCTATCTCAACAGCCGCCGCATCTTCACCCGCGACGGCGGGCGCTGGGGCATCGGCCAGGTTCACCGCATCCTGACCCGGCGCACCTATATGGGCGAGCATGAGTTCAACAAGCGCAGCAAGAGCAAGGAACTCAAGCCCAAGACCGAAATCGTTGTCGTGCCGGTCCCGCCGATCATCGACAAGGAGACGTTCGAGGCGGTTCAGAAGCTGCTCAAGGCTCGCAACCCCAAGGTCATGCCGTCCCGCGTCATCAGCGGCCCGACCATGCTCACCGGCATGATCCATTGCGCCAAGTGCGGCGGGGCCATGACCATCCGCACCGGCAAGGGCGGGCGCTACCGCTATTATGCCTGTTCGATCAAGGCGCGGCAGGGACCGACCGCCTGCGAGGGCATGGCCGTGCCGATGGACAAGCTGGACGATCTGGTCGCCAGTCATCTGGAGGAACAGTTGCTCCAGCCCGAGCGGCTGGAAACGATCCTTGCCAGCGTTCTCGACCGCAGGCAGGAGCAATCGGAGCGCCGCCGCGATCATATCGCCGAACTCAACAAGCGCTCCGCCGAATCGGAACTGCGCCTCAAGCGGCTCTATGACGCCATCGAGGCGGGCGTGGCCGACATCAACGATCCGGCGCTGAAAGATCGCATCGACGGCCTCAAGGCCATCCGCGATCAGGCCAAGGCCGATGCCGAGCGGGCACAGGCTATGCTCCAGAACTCCGGCAGCAAAGCCGTCACGCCGCAGATGCTGCGCAAGTTCGCCTCAACGGCCCGCCAGCGCATCCGCCTCGACGGTGGCGGCTATCGCCGCGATCACCTGCGCGCGTTGACGCAGCGTGTCGAGGTCGCAGACGGCGAGGTTCGCATCATGGGATCGAAGTCCCGGCTGCTTCAGACGCTGGTGGCGAATAATGGAGTAAACTCAGTGCCCACTCAGGGACTGAAGTGGCGGAGACGGAGGGATTCGAACCCTCGATACGCCTTTAAAGCGTATGACGATTTAGCAAACCGTTGCCTTCAGCCACTCGGCCACGTCTCCCCAAACCAGTGGGTCGCAACCCTATAGAGGCGCGCCCGCTGCAATGCAAGCAACCCTCCCTCGTTTCCCTGACCTTTCCCCGAAACAGAAGAGTTGTCCTGTTCGTCGCCGTAAAGTCGTCCTACTGTGCTGAAATCAGTGTCGCTCTCAGCCGGATGGAAGGCGCCGTGTCGACCGCATTGAAATTACAAACTTGCGTCGTTTCGCTGATGCTGGTGACCGGCCCGGCAGGCGCGGCAGACATTTGCGTCAAATGCACCGGCCCCGATGCAAGCTATGATTGCGTCGTCAACGGCTCGGCGTCGGCCGATACGGTCACGAAGCTCTATTGCATCACGGCGCTGGCGAAAGTCGGACCCCACGCAAGTTGCGCCATTGACCGCGCCAGCGTGTCCCCCTGCCAGGGAGAGCGCAAGGAATTCACGCTTCCGGCGAGTGTTGACGGAGCATTCGGAGCCCCGCTCGAGCAAAACGCCGGCAATCCCGCGCTCCCTGCCAACGGCGTCGCACCGGTCGCGGGTCAAGAGCAGGTCGGCGAACAGCCACCACCGCAAGCGGCGAACGACGCGCCGCCAAAAACCGTGAAGGACATGGTCGAGAAGAGCCAGGTCTCCGCGAGCCTTGCGGAGACGCAGAAGTCAGCCGGTGACGCTGCCAAATCGGCCGGAACGGCTCTCGAGAAAGCAGGGTCCGCCGTCGGATCCGCCGCCAAGACATCGTGGAAATGTCTCTCGTCGTTTTTCTCGAACTGCTGAAGGCCGCCAACGTCCGCCGTCGATCGCTGACGCGTGCAATCACTCAGTGGACGGTCGACAGCCATTCGCGCGCGCGCTTCTGCGCCCGCATGATTTCCGCCTTGCTCATATCGCGTGCGAGTTCGAGGCGATAACGCTTGGCCTCGTCATTGCCGCGCATCGCAGCGATATTGAACCACTTGTGAGCTTCGACGAGATCGAGCGTTCCATCGCGGCCCGTGCAAAAGCTGAGGCCCAGTTCGAAAAGCGCGTCGTGGTGACCGCCGCCTTGGGCTGCGTATCCTCCGATCTCACGCGATAACATGTCCATACGCGACATTTTTTTCAGTCTCCATTGAGCGCCACAACGCTGGTGAAGGGTTGCGAAGACTTCGAGCCGTAAGCCGGCGTCGCGCCCTCGCGGCGCGCAATCAGAATTGCAGCGGATGGATGAAATCTCGTAAAAAGCTTCGAAAAATTGCTGTAATACCTAGAGAATCTTCGTTTCCGCACTGACAAGCTTTGGCGGAAATCGGCACATTTCGCCCGAAATGCGGCATACCGTTACGACTGCTTAACGACGGTTGTCATCTTTAGCTAACCATGTTTTGAATCGGGTTATGGGGCAGCCTGTCGGTCGCGCAGGGCAGCGCGACATTCAGCGATGGTTCAGCCTCGGTTCGCTAACCATGATCGCGTTGACGGAGAACGTCTTCGCCGAGGGGGTTCGGAGGGCCGGGACAGAATGTTCCGGACGAGGGATGATGAAGCAGACATTCGTTTGCCGTGCGCTCGCGCTTGCGAGTTTCCTGGCGCTTGCGGGCTGCGCTCAAGATGGTGCATCCCGGCCGTCCTATATCGGCCTCATAGATCTGACGCCGGCTGAAGCCAGCGCTCAGACAGTCGCGGCCGAGCCGCCGTCTGAAGCAACGCGGTACGTGCAATCAAACAAGGTGCTCGGCGCGATGGCATTCCAGCGCATCACCGGACGCACCGTCGATCCGGAACGCCTCAGCAGCAATTGATCGACGTCGTCGCAAAATAACGCCCGCGCCGGATCAACCGGCTTCGGGCTTCTTGAGCGCCAGACCACGTACGACCGCGGGACGTTCCGCAACGCGTGCGAGCCAGGCTTCGATATTCGGAAACTTGCGAACATCCTGGCCGATATCTGCCCAGACGCGGGTCCATGTGAAATTCGCGATATCCGCGATCGAGTAGGCGCCCGCGATGTACTCGCGGCCCTGCAAGCGCTTTTCAAGGACGCCGAACAGCCGCTCGACCTCTTTCCCATAGCGATCGATGGCGTAGGGTATCTTGTCGGGCGCCACATTCTTGAAGTGCTTGTACTGCCCGGCCATCGGCCCGAGGCCACCGACCTGCCAGAACAGCCACTGATCGATCTCCGCCTTCGTACGTTCATTCGACGGATAGAACGCGCCGAACTTGCGCCCGAGGTATTGCAGGATGGCGCCCGATTCAAAAATCGAAAGCGGCTGCCCATCGGGGCCATCGGGATCGACGATCGCCGGGATGCGGTTATTCGGTGAGACCGCAAGAAACTCCGGCGCGAATTGCTCGCCCTTCGTGATATCGACGAACTGCGTACGATAAGGTGTACCAAGCTCCTCGAGCATGATCGCGATTTTGTATCCGTTTGGGGTCGTCCAGAAATAGAACTTGATCGGCTCGTCGAGTCCGTCGTCCTGCATGTCTGCCCTTATGGAACAAGAATGATGGAGCCGGTCGTGCGGCGTCCGGCTAAATCGCGATGAGCTTCGTCAGCTGCCTTCAACGCGTAACGATGGTTGACCGCGATCTTGATTTTTCCCGCCAGCACCATCGCAAACAGATCGGCAGCATTTTGCTCGAGATCTTGTCGTTTCGCGGTATAGGCGAAAAGCGACGGACGCGTGGCGAACAGCGAGCCCTTCAACGCCGTCAGCTCAAACGGCGGAACAGGACCCGAAGAGTTGCCGAACGAAACCCACAGTCCCATCGGCTTCAGACAGTCGAGCGATTTCGGAAACGTGTCCTTGCCGACGGAATCATAAACGACGTCGCAACCAGCGCCGTTCGTCAGCTCCGCCACGCGAGCCACGAAATCTTCGCGCTTGGTATTGATCGTGTGCGTGCAGCCATAGGCTTTCGCCAGTTCGGCTTTCTCATCCGTGCTGACCGTGCCGATGATTGTCGCGCCAAGCGCGCGCGCCCATTGACACGCGATCAGCCCGACTCCGCCTGCCGCGGCGTGAAACAGCATGACCGTCCCCGGACCGACCTTGAACGTCTCGCGCAACAGATAGCGCGCCGTCATGCCCTGCAGCATCATGGCTGCGGCTGTGTCGTAGGTGATGCCGTCCGGAAGCTTGATCAGCTTGTCCGCCGGAACCCGCCGCGTGTCGACGTAAGCTCCCGGAACGCTTCCGTAGGCTGCTCTGTCGCCGACCTTGAAACCTTCGACATCCGGCCCGACCGCCAGCACCTCTCCCGCGCCCTCCGAGCCCAGAATCGCCGGCAGACTCGGCAGCTTGTAGAGACCATCACGCTGATAGATATCGATGAAGTTGACACCGATGGCGTGCTGCTTGAGCAGAATCTCGCCCGGACCCGGATGTCCGGCGTCGACCTGCTCGTATTTCAAAACCTCTGGCCCGCCATAGGCGTGAACTCGCACCGCATACGCCATAATCACGGCTCCTTTTTTCCAGGATTTTCGGTCACATACAGCCTGACGGCGAATCCTTCGTCACGCCAACAGGCAATTCGCCGCTTCATGGCGCGTCCGCCACGAGTCTGCCATGCTCACTTTCTACGGCCCATAAAACTATAAATCGGGATTCGCTTTGACCATTTTGGGATTTACGTCCGACCTCAAAGGACTTCGATTGATCGCAGCGCTCGCGACGTGCTTCGAACTTGCGGGCTGCGCCGGTGTTCCGGACCCGGCATTCGCGCAGCAGCGCGGCCTCAAATGTGTCGACGACAGCAATGTCTGCATCAGCCAGCGCAAGATGGTGTTCGACTCCTACATGGCCGACAAATCCCGCGCCTGGATCAAGCAGCCCGCCGGCCCGCACGAATATGCCTCCGGCGTCCGCCTGATGGCCTACAGCAAGATGCGAAAGGACCTGTCGTGTGAACAGCTTGCCCACGCCAAGGAGGAAGCCGACCGCGGTCCTGCCTCGCTCAGCGGCGGCTCCTATGTCGGGCTCACGACAGCGCAGGTGGCGCGCGGCGCAATGCTCGCCCGCGAGGTATCGCGCGAGCTTGCCAACGAAATGGCGCGCCGCTGCAGATAAGGCCGTCGATCCTTGAAGAAGCGCTTCCGTTTCCTTATGTCGCCGGGACAGCGCTCGACCCGGCCACCCGTCATCGCGGACGTTCGCACCTCGCCCGCCTCAACGCGAAAGCACATTCATGAACGTTCAGGACTTCGTCGATGCCATCGTTACGTTCGTCCGGGCCAACGAAGGCTGGACGGGACCGGTAGCGTTCCTCGTCGCCTTTCTCGAAAGCTTTTGCTTTCTCTCGATCCTTTGGCCGGGAACCGCAATTCTGATCGGCATATCGGCGCTTCTCGCCAAGAGCGGCGTCGAGATGAGCATCATGGGTCCGGCGATCATCTGGGCGGCCGTCGGCGGCTCGCTCGGCTATGCCGTATCGTATTGGATCGGGCTCTATTACAAAGACGGCATCCGCGAGATTTGGCCGTTTAACCGGAACCCGGCGATGGTCGAACGCGGCCAGGAGTTTTTCCAGAAATGGGGAGCGATCGGCGTCTTCTTCGGGCACTTCTTTGGACCCGTCCGCGCCGTAATCCCCGTTGTTGCCGGCATGTACGCTGTGCCGCAGTGGCAGTTTCAACTCGCCAATGTGACATCGGCGTTCATTTGGGCCGCAGGCATCATTGCGCCGACCTACTTCGGGCTGAGCTATTTGCTGAAGTGAGGCGGTAGGACGCTGCGGAAGCTTGCGTCGGCAAGGCCAATCCCTTAGAGGAGCGGTTCGATTTGGCGTCGTACCGGCGCTTTCGCAACCCGCTATGGCCGAGGCCTTTCCATGTCCAAGACATCTCTCAAGAACATTCAGAAGCAGAAGAAGAAGGCGAGCCGCACCATTCCGCGTCCGGCACAATCGCGCATTCAAGGCAATACCGCAGGCGTCCGGAATCGTCTGAAGAAGCTTGCTGGCAAGGCCCGCGCCGCTAAGGCATCGGCCTAAGCGACTGATACAGAAGACCTGGATCAGGCTCAGCTATTCATCGGCTGTGCCTGACCAGTCGCCCCGGCCGGATCGGCATGGTTGGTTGGCGTTCGCAACGTGAACACGATACCACCTCCCGAGAAACTCTACCCCCCGACGGTTCAGCCGCCCGAGCGAGCGCTGCCGTTACCGCGGTTCATTGCTCGCTTCATTCGCAATCCTCTTCAGGCGCTCCCGCGCGCTGTCTATACCGAGCCCGTCGTCACCTACGGCTCGAAGCGCCCGCTGGTCACCTGGGTTACCGATCCGGCGCTGATCGAGCGCATCCTCCTCAAAGACGCTGAGCACTTTCCGAAGACGCCGCTCGACCGCCGCGTGCTCACCCCAATGCTCGGCAACGGCATCCTGACCGCCGAAGGCGAGAGCTGGCGCTGGCAGCGAAAAATCGCGAGCCCGATGTTTCGCTACGCCGAGATCCTGGCTTACGTGCCGGCGATGGTGGAAGCGACCGAGCAACTCCTCGACACCTGGAAGCAGCGCGGGCACGAGTTCACGACCGATGTCGAAGACGCGATGACGGAAACGACGTTCTCGGTCATCGCACGCACGGTGCTGGCAGGCATCGACGAGACCGAAGCGAGCGCAGTCAAACACGCGGCGCGCACGTATCTGGATCGCATTTCGTGGGAAGTCGCAGCCGCGATTTTGCGTCTGCCTCCGACGATGTGGCACCCCGGAAAAGCCAACATGTGCACCTCCGCAAAGGAGGTGCGCACGATCGTCGAGCACCTGCTCGCACAGCGCCGCGCACAGCCCGGATCAGGCAACGATCTCGTTGCTCGCTTGATCAGCGCACACGATCCCGCGACCGGCGAGCAGATGTCCGACGCCACGATCGTCGACAATCTGGCGACGTTCCTGTTTGCGGGTCACGAAACGACAGCCAAGGCTTTGACCTGGACGCTCTATCTGCTCGCACGCGCTCCGCAATGGCAGGACCGCCTTAGGGACGAGGTGCAGCACGCCTTGCGCACTTCGCCACGCGTCGGCCCCGGAACCATCGAACGCTTGCCGTTGACGTTACGCGTCCTGAAAGAGTCGCTGCGCCTCTACCCTCCGGCGCCAGTCATGACGCGGCTCGCGAACCAGGATCTCGACCTCGAAGGCACGCACGTGCCGAAAGGTTCGTTGATCGTCATTCCGATTTTCGTTCTGCATCGCCACCAGCGCTTATGGGACGATCCCGGCCGCTTCGATCCGGACCGCTTTCTCCCCGAGAACGAAGCCAAATATCCGCGCACTCAGTTCATGCCGTTCGGCTTCGGCCCTCGCATTTGCATCGGATCGTCGTTCGCGCTGATCGAGGCGACTGCAATCCTCGCGACGCTATTGCAAGGCGCACGGTTCGAATGGGACGGCCGCCATGCTCCGGAGCCCGTGAGCCGCGTAACGCTCAGGCCCAAGGGCGGCATGCCGCTGATCGTCAAGCCGCTCTGACGCCCGCGCAGGCGCGCTTCGCGCCGTTAGTGTTTCGTTTACCGAAATTACCGCTCCGCGAATTTTCATTTCGCATTTCACGCAATCCCGTGAGCGGGATCGCAATCACTTGCTGCTATGTTTTGTCGCACAAGCAAAAGCTGCCTCCAAAGGAGAGGCTAACGACAATGGCAAAGATCTTTTATGCCCTAGCTGCAATCGCACCAGGCGGATTCATCCTTCTCGCAGCCATCGGAATTCTTCACGTCGTCCGCGTAGGGCTCCGTGAACGCCGGCAGCGTCAGACGGCTGGATTGCCCGCCTGACGTCATCGCCGACGCGCCGCGCTTCAAATGCCGAGCTTGGCCTTCAGGATGTCATTGACCGCGGCAGGATTGGCTTTTCCGCCTGTCGCCTTCATGACCTGACCGACGAACCATCCGAGCATGGACGGCTTGGCTTTCGCCTGCTCGACCTTGTCGGGATTGGAAGCGATGATCGCATCGACGGCCTTTTCGATCGCGCCGGTATCGGTCACCTGCTTCATGCCGCGCTTTTCGACGATCTCGGCCGGGTCTCCGCCTTCCGTCCAGACGATCTCGAAAAGATCCTTCGCGATCTTTCCCGAGATCGCATTCGACGCGATGAGGTCGACGATCGCTCCGAGTTGCTGCGCCGACACCGGGCACGTCTCGATGTCCTTGCCCTCTTTGTTCAGGCGGCCGAACAGTTCGTTAATCACCCAGTTCGCGGCGAGCTTGCCGTCGCGGCCGTTCGCGACACTCTCGAAGTAGTCGGCCGACGAGCGCTCGGCGACGAGCACGTCCGCGTCGTAAGCTGAAAGGCCGAACGACTTGATGAAGCGCGCGCGCTTTTCGTCCGGAAGCTCCGGCAGCTTCGACTTGAGATCGTCCACGTAGTCTTGCGTCAGTTCAAGCGGCAGCAAGTCGGGATCGGGGAAGTAGCGGTAATCGTGCGCCTCTTCCTTCGACCGCATCGAACGCGTCTCGCCTTTGACCGAGTCGAACAGCCGCGTCTCCTGGTCGATCTTGCCACCATCCTCGATGATGTCGATCTGGCGCCGCGCTTCCACTTCGATCGCCTGACCGATGAAGCGAATGGAGTTGACGTTCTTGATCTCGCAGCGCGTACCGAGCTCGTCGCCCGGCTTGCGGACCGACACGTTGACGTCGGCGCGCAGGTTGCCCTTCTCCATGTCGCCGTCGCACGTCCCGAGATAGCGCAGGATGGTGCGCAGCTTCGTGACGTACGCCTGAGCCTGCTTCGACGATCGCAAATCCGGCTTCGACACGATCTCCATCAGCGCCACGCCGGAGCGATTGAGATCGACGTAGGAATAATCCGGATGCTGGTCGTGCAGCGACTTGCCCGCATCCTGCTCGAGATGCAGGCGCTCGATGCCGACCTTGAGCGTCTCGCCATCGGCGTCGATCTCGACCTCGCCTTCGCCGACCACAGGCTGCTTGTACTGCGAGATCTGATAGCCCTGCGGCAGATCGGGATAGAAGTAGTTCTTGCGATCGAACACGCTTTTGAGATTGATCTCAGCCTTGAGGCCGAGGCCCGTGCGGATCGCCTGCGCCACGCATTCCTTGTTGATGACCGGCAGCATGCCCGGCATCGCCGCGTCGACCAGCGACACATGGCTGTTGGGCTCTGCGCCGAACGCCGTCGAAGCTCCCGAAAACAGCTTCGCATTCGACGCGACCTGAGCATGAACTTCCATGCCGATAATGACTTCCCAATCGCCGGTTGCGCCCGCGATCAGGTTGTTCGGCTTGGATTTCACTGCGACTTTCTGAGAGCTCATTCGTCATCTCCAGCCTGCGCCGCCTTCATCCCAAGGCTAAGCGCGAGACAATTCCTAGTTACGATTGCGCTTCGTGAGATAGCCCACGCCGGCATAGACGAAGCCGGCCACCAGCGAGACGATGAAGACGCCCGCGACCGAGCGCCCAAGGGTCGGCGCGTCCCAGATACGAAGCAGCGTTGCGACGTAGAGCACCGCGACGCCCGCGATCGCACCCGCAAAAGCCGCGATCAGTAGCTTGCTCTTTTCATTGGCCTTCTGCCCCAGCATGAACGCGACGACGATCGTTGCCGGGTTGAGAATTCCGTAAAGCAGAACCTCGACCAGAGGCACGGTCTGTTCGAAGTCAGGCACTGCCGTTGTCTCCGCTTTTCACTTTGGCGTCCTGCGCCTGCCGAAGCTTCTCTTCCTCGTACTGCACGAACCAGCCGATCATGTTGCGCCATTGCGCGCCGACCATATCGACCATTTCCGGCGGCATGTTTTTCTCGCTCGCACGCGCCTTCACGCGATCGATGACCTGCTGGATGCGCCACTGAACGACGGCGCCTTCTTGCGTCGTCATTTTAAGCTGCCAGGCGCGATCGACGTAGCCGTAGCGCTCGGCGATGAGGTCGACGAGCGCCGCGTCGATGCGGTCGATCTCGCTGCGCACTTGGGACATGTCTGCGCATTCCCACGGCCGTTTCGGATCCATCGTCTAACCCTTCATCCACCATTTGGCAGGCACCGCGAACCGGCCTGCCGAATCCTCAATCACCTGCGCCGTCCGGAATAGCGTTTCCTCATCGAACGGCTTGCCGATCAGCTGCAGCCCGAGCGGCGTTCCCTGCGAGGAAAGCCCCGCCGGAACCGACATGCCGGGCAGCCCCGCCATGTTCACCGTCACGGTGAAAATATCCTCGAGATACATCGCCAGCGGATCGCCCGACTTTTCGCCGAACGCGAATGCGGGCGACGGCGTCGTCGGCGTCAGCACGACATCGACCTTGTCCCAGGCGAGATCGAAATCACGCTTGATCAGCGTGCGCACCTTCTGCGCCTTGAGATAGTACGCATCGTAATATCCGGCCGACAGCACGTAGGTGCCGATCAGGATACGGCGGCGCACTTCCTTGCCGAACCCGGCCGCGCGCGTTTTTTCGTAGGTGTCCGTCAGATTGTCGCCGCTGACGCGAAGGCCGTAGCGCATGCCGTCGTAACGCGCGAGGTTCGAGGAACACTCCGCCGGCGCGACGATGTAATAGGCAGGCAGCGCGTACTTCGTATGCGGCAGCGAGATTTCATGGATCGTGGCACCGGCCGCCTTCAGCCACGCGATGCCCTCGTCCCAGAGCTTCTGAATTTCGGCCGACATGCCGTCGACGCGGTACTCCTTCGGAATGCCGATGCGCAGGCCTTTGACGCCTTTGCCGACCGCCGCTTCGTAATCGGGAACCGGCGCATCGACCGACGTCGTATCCTTCGGATCGTGGCTCGCCATTGCGCGCAGCATGATCGCACTGTCGCGGACGGTTTTCGAGATCGGCCCCGCCTGATCGAGCGACGACGCGAACGCGACGATGCCCCAGCGCGAGCAGCGGCCGTAGGTCGGCTTCATACCGACCGTACCGGTCAGCGCCGCAGGCTGCCGGATCGACCCGCCTGTGTCGGTTGCCGTCGCCGCGAGACAGAGATCGGCCGCAACCGCCGCCGACGATCCGCCGGACGAACCGCCCGGCACCAGCTTGTCTTCCGAAAGCTTGCCGTCCGCGCCTTTGCGGCGCCACGGGCTGACGACGTTGCCGAAGGCGCTCGTCTCGTTCGACGAGCCCATCGCGAACTCGTCGTTATTGAGCTTGCCGAGCATGATCGCCCCGGCATCCCAAAGATTCTGCCCGACCGTCGATTCATACGGCGGTTTGAAATCGTCGAGGATCTTCGAGCACGCGGTCGTCCGGATGCCCTTCGTGCAGAACAGATCCTTGTTGCCGATCGGCAGCCCTTCGAGCGATCGCGCCTGGCCGGCCGCGATCCGCTTGTCGCTGTCCTTGGCCTGAGCGCGCGCATGCTCCGGCGTCTGCAGAACATAAGCATTGATTGCCGGGTTCGCGGTATCGATCGCCGCGAGAAATGCGTCCGTCAATTCCAAGGCAGAAAAGGACTTGTTCTTGAGGCCGTCGCGAGCCTCGGCCATCGTCAGTTTCGTGAGATCCGTCACTCAACAGTCCCTTTCAGTCCTTTGCAGCGCTCATAAACGAGAGCCTCGCCGTCGCTGGCAACCTTGATGCGGTCGGCATCGAGACGCGTGAACGTCACCGTCTCCTCGTACTCCTCGGCGCCCTCGGAACATTGCATTTTCGTTTCGAAGGTGTTGGCCGAAGTCTCGCGGATCGATTCAAATTTACAGCCGCCTTCCCAACTGCGCGTGCCCTCTTGCGTGAGCGTCAAAGGATACGTCGCGATGTTGGGCGTCGCCTTGCCGCTCTCGATGTCCTTGAGCTTCTTGCATCCGGTTGTCGGCGAGTAGATGCCTTCGCCGACGAATGCGCCCGAAGTCTTTTCTTCGGCGCAATAACCCGCCGTCGAAATCAGACTGAGCCCTGCCGCCAGAACTGCGCTGCGAAGCATTCGCTACTCCACGATTTTCGGTACGACGAAATAATGATCTTCGGTCAGCGGCGCGTTGGCCGTCACCGCGTCGGCGATTTCGCCGTCGTTGACCACGTCGTCACGCATCGCCAGCTCTTGGGTGACGACACGCGTCATCGGCTCGACCGCAGACGTATCGACCTCGTCGAGTTGCTGCGCCCAATCGAGAATGCCGGAAAGTTCTTTTTCCAGGCCCTTGGCCTCAGCATCGCTGATCCGGATCCGGGCGAGGCGCGCGATCCGGCGAACGGTCGCTTCGTCGACCTGCATTTGGAATTCCTTCGAAAAGCTCGGAGAAAGGTCTTCGCTGCTCTCTTACCCGTCCCGGTGCCTCCGAGGCAACCTGCCCGGCGCGTTCTTGCACGGCGACGCCGTGACTGGGACCAAACGTCTTGTTTCCGCTTGCATTTGCGGTGTCGCTGGGCGCGCGGCGCTGCTACTTCCTTGGCAAGCATCAATTCAGAGCGAATGGCGACCCGCATGAGCCAGCCGGCTTCCCCGGAAATAACCGGGCGCACCACGGAAGACCCACAGGAATTTATTGCCGCCGCGACCGCGTCGGGCCGCCTGATCGGCATCGACGGCGGCACGAAGACGCTCGGGCTCGCGCTTTCGGACGTGACTCGTACCATCGCCTCGGCGCTCGAAACCATCCGGCGGACGAAGTTCACAGCTGACGCCGCACGCCTTCTGGCGCTCGCCACCGAGCACGCCGTCACCGGCCTGGTTCTCGGCCTGCCGCGCAACCTCGACGGCACCGAGGGCCCCCGCGCGCAAGCGACGCGGGCCCTGGCGCGCAATCTCAACAAGCTGAGCCCCCTGCCGATCCTGCTCTGGGATGAGCGCCTGACGACGGCGGAGGCCGAGCGCATGCTGATCGACGCCGACCAGAGCCGCAAACGCCGTGGCGAGGTCATCGATAAGCTCGCGGCTACGATTATCCTGCAAAGCGCTCTTGACCGTCTCGGACGCCAGCGCTGAAAAGCCTCGCGAACTTTCTCTTCACGGAACCTTCTACCAGCCGTTAAGGGATTTCCACTACGCCGACGCACCGCGCTTGCGGGCACGCCAGACTCCGCCTATAGACACGGCTTTAATGACATCAAAACCGAACTCGAACGCGCTGAAAGTTTTTCCGCGCCGCCATTTGCTGACCTGCGAGGGGCTGTCAGCGAATGAGATCAATTTTGTGCTCGATCTTGCCGACAAGGCCGCTGATCACATCCGGCAGAACGGCAAGAAGCGCGACGTCCTCGACGGGCGCACGCTGATCAATCTCTTCTTTGAATCCTCGACCAGAACGCAGGCCTCCTTCGAAATGGCGGGCAAGCGTCTCGGCGCCGACGTCATGAACATGAACGTCGCGACCTCCTCGGTCACCAAAGGCGAAACGCTGGTCGATACGGCCGTGACGCTCAACGCGATGCGCCCCGACATCATCGTCGTCCGTCATCATGCCGCCGGCGCGGTCGAGCTGTTGTCGCAAAAGGTCGATTGCTCGGTCATCAACGCCGGGGACGGCGCCCACCAGCATCCGACCCAGGCCCTGCTCGACGCCCTGACGATCCGCCGCGCCAAGGGCCGGGTCGCCGGACTGACCGTCGCGATCTGCGGCGACATCCTGCATTCGCGCGTCGCACGCTCCAATATCAATGTTCTGAACGCGCTCGGCGCGCAGGTGCGCCTCGTCGCACCCTCGACGCTTCTTCCTTCGTCGCCCGAACGGCTCGGGACCGAGGTTTACACCGACATGTGGAAAGGCATCGACGGCGTCGACGTCGTCATGATGCTGCGTCTTCAGCGCGAGCGCATGGACGCATCGTACGTTCCCTCCAGCCGCGAGTTCTTCCACTTCTTCGGGCTCGATCACGAGAAGCTCGCGCGCGCCAAGCCTGACGCGCTTGTGATGCATCCCGGCCCGATGAATCGCGGCGTCGAGATCGCATCCACCGTCGCCGATCATTCCCGCAGCGTCATTCGCGAACAGGTCGAAATGGGGGTTGCCGTGCGTATGGCCGTGCTCGAAGCGCTCTCGGCGCATCTGCCAAGCTTCAAGGACGTCGCCTGATGAGCAAGGCAGCAAGCAAAACCATCGAGAAACCGAAGAACGCCGGGCCGGCAACCGTTTTCATCAACGCGCGCCTGCTTGATCCCGCGTCCAGCCGCGACGAGCCGGGCGGCCTGCTCGTCAAGGACGGCATCATCGCCGACCTCGGCAGCCATCTGCGCCGCAACGCGCCCGAAGGCGCAACGGTCATCGACTGCAAAGGTCACGTTCTGGCGCCCGGCCTGATCGACGCGCAGGTCTTCACCGGCGAACCGGGTTACGAGCACCGCGAAACACTGAAAACCGCCAGCCACGCCGCTGCTGCCGGTGGCGTCACGACCATCGTCGTCATGCCGGACACCAATCCGGTGATCGACCAAGTCTCGCTCGTCGACTTCATCCAGCGCCGCGCCCGCGACAACGCCCTCGTCCACGTTCACACGATGGCGGCGATGACGAAGGGCCTCAAAGGCGAAGAGATGACCGAGATCGGCCTCCTGAAACGGGCCGGAGCGATCGCATTCTCGAACGGAAAGTCGAGCGTCGTGAACACGCGCGTCATGCGCAACGTGCTGAGCTACGCCAAAGACTTCAACGCCCTCGTCGTGCACCACACCGAAGACCCCTACCTCTCGGGCAGCGGCGCAATGAATTCCGGCGAAGTCGCCTCGCGCCTCGGACTTCCGGGCATCTCGAAGATCGCCGAGACGATCACCCTGGAACGCGATGTGCGCATCGTCGAAATGACCGGCGGCCGCTATCACGCCGCGACGATCAGCTGCCAGGAAAGCCTCGACGTCGTGAAGGCCGCGAAGGCGAAAAAGCTGCCCGTCACGTGCGGCGTCTCGATCAATCACTTGACGCTCAACGAAAACGACATCGGCCCGTATCGCACCTTCTTCAAGGTCCGCCCGCCGCTCCGCCGCGAAGAAGACCGCGCGGCGATGGTGCAAGGGCTCGCAAACGGCGACATCGACGTGATCGTGTCGAGCCACGATCCGCAGGACGCCGACACCAAGCGGCGACCCTTCGCGGAAGCGGCCGACGGCGCCGTCGGACTTGAAACACTGCTCTCGGCGGCCTTGCGTCTGGTGCATTCCGGCGACGTCACGCTTCCCGCGATGCTGAAGGCGCTGACCATCAATCCGGCGCGTCTGCTCGGGCTGCACAGCGGCCGTCTTGCAAAGGGCGCGATCGCCGATCTCGTGCTGTTCGATCCCGGCGAGCCCTGGGTCGTCAACAAGGACTTGCTGCGCTCGCGCTCCAAGAACACGCCCTTCGACGAGGCCAAGATGCAAGGTCGCGTGCTCAGAACGGTTGTTGCCGGAGAAACCGTCTACGAATACGCTGGCGTCGAACGCACCTGAGCCTTTCGGCAATTCAACGGAATTCGCTTCGAACATGGACCCCTCGTCCCTCCCCACGCTGCTGCTCGCATTCGGCGTCGGATACGCTTTGGGCTCCATCCCATTCGGACTGCTGCTGACGCGTCTTGCTGGCCTCGGCGACGTTCGCCAGATCGGATCGGGAAATATCGGCGCGACCAACGTGCTGCGCACAGGGCGCAAAGGTCTCGCTGCCGCGACGCTCCTTCTCGATGCTGCCAAAGGCGCAGCCGCAGTGCTGATCGCGCACGCCGCGTTCGGACCGACAGCCGCGACCGTCGCGGGCTTCGGAGCGCTGCTCGGACATATCTTTCCGGTCTGGCTGAAATTCAAAGGCGGAAAGGGCGTCGCGACGTTCCTTGGCGTGATGGCCGCGCTGGCCTGGCACCTGGCGGCGGTCTTTGCGATCGTCTGGCTGGCCGTCGCGGCGACCACGCGAATTTCATCGCTTTCGGCCCTCGTCGCGACCTTCGCCGTTCCGGTCGCGGCGTTCCTGATGGGCTACGAGCAAATTGCTATTGCGGCCGCGCTGATGGGCACGATCATCCTGGTCAAGCACCGCGCAAACATCCGCAGGCTTCTGGCGGGCGAGGAGCCGAAGATCGGTGCCAAAGCCTGAGCAATCCGAGCTTTTCAGTCCCGCACCCTTGCCGATAGCAGCGCTTTCGGACGCCGAACGGCTCGCCTGTTTGCGCTTGATCCGCTCCGAGAACGTCGGGCCAGTTACGTTTCGCGAACTGATCAATCATTTCGGCGGCGCCCAGAACGCGCTTGACGCATTGCCAGAGTTATCGCGGCGCGGCGGCTTCGGCCGTCCCGTTCGCGTTTGCCCGGCGCCCGACGCCGAGCGAGAACTCGAAAACGCCCGCCGCTGCGGCGCTATTTCCTTGTTCACGATCGAGCCGGGCTACCCTGCCATGCTCGCGCGCATCGATGCGCCGCCGCCGATGCTCTACGTAAAAGGCCGCCTCGAGCTTTTGAATAAGCCGGCCGTCGCGATCGTCGGATCACGCCAATGCTCGGCCGCGGGAACACAACTCGCCCAGCGCTTCGGGCATGACTTGGGAAAGTCCGGCCTCGTCGTGGTATCCGGCCTCGCACGCGGCATCGACCGCGCCGCGCACGAGGCTTCGCTCGCGTCCGGCACGATCGCCGTCCTTGCTGGCGGACTGGATTGGATCTACCCGCGCGAACACGCCGACCTGCAACGCGTCATCGGCGAACAGGGGTGCCTTCTCACAGACCGCCCTCCTGGCTTCAATCCGCGCGAAAAGGATTTCCCAAGACGTAACCGCTTCATCGCTGGGCTCTCTTATGGCGTCGTCATCGTCGAGGCGGCGTTGCGCTCCGGAACCCTGACGACAGCCCGCTACGCCAACGATCTCGGTCGCGAAGTATTTGCTGTGCCGGGTCACCCGCTCGACCCGCGCGCGGAAGGCACCAATCGCCTGATCAAACAGGGTGCCACCCTCGTCACCGACGCCGAAGACGTCATTGAAACGCTGCAACCGATTATCGGCCGCCAAGCATTTCGCGAGGCTGTTGATGAAACGGACTTCGCATCGGCGTCAGAAACGCCCCGCACGTCGCTGCAACCAATTTCGCCGACCGTCGCCGTGCGCCGTCAACCGGACGGACCAGAAGACATAAGCGCCGTCCTCGAAGCCCTAAGTCCCGCGCCTATCGCGATCGATGTCATCGCACGCAGCACCGGGCTCACCATTCAGAGCGTCCAGATAGCGCTTTTGGAACTCGATCTGGCAGGTCGCGTCGAACGTCACGGACTTAGCCTCGTGTCGTTGAAAGCCCCCTGACCGAACTCTTCGGCGAAATTTATCGTTAAGAAATTTAGCCCTTCAGCGATTCCGCAATCGCTTCTTCCCGGGACTGCGCGATCAACGCCGGAAGCTTCTCGCAACGTTCGCGTTCGGCGAGCGTCTTGAGTTCGCTCAGGAGATCTGCAAGGTATTCAAGGCGCTCACGCCTTTCCAGGTCGGGCGCTAGAGCGCGCGCTTGAGCCTCGGGCATTCCCATTTCCTCACGTTGAGCATCGTCAGCGTAATGAACGTGTGTTATCTCATTCTTCCTTAGGTTGCAACACGCAAGTTAAATTATCTCTGGTAGCATCCGTGCGGTATTTGACACCGCTGCGGCGATCAACCATGTTCCCCGCCCGCCGCATGGACACCGATGTAAGCGGCAGATTCTCGACCTGGCTCTGAGGCCAGGCGGGCCAGGAGCGAAAACACCACATGAACGTCGTTATCGTCGAATCCGCCGCTAAGGCCAAGACGATCAACAAGTATTTGGGGTCTGGCTACAAAGTCATTGCGTCTTACGGGCACGTCCGTGACCTTCCTGCGAAGGATGGCTCGGTGGAGCCGGACCACGATTTCGCGATGCAGTGGGAAGTCGACAGCAAGTCCCAGAAGATCATGCGCGAGATCGCCGACGCGCTCAAGAACGCCGACAAGCTGATCCTCGCGACCGACCCTGATCGCGAAGGCGAGGCGATCTCCTGGCACATCCTGGAGATCCTCAATAATAAGAAGGCGCTGAAGAAGGGCACCGAAGTCGAACGCGTCGCCTTCAACGCCATCACCAAGCAGTCGATCCTCGCCGCGCTGAAAGAGCCGCGCAAGATCGACGAACCGCTCGTCGAAGCATACCTCGCCCGTCGCGCGCTCGATTATCTCGTCGGCTTCACGCTCTCGCCGGTTCTCTGGCGCAAGCTGCCGGGCGCGCGCTCGGCCGGCCGCGTGCAGTCGGTGGCGCTCCGTCTCGTCTGCGATCGCGAAGCCGAGATCGAAGCCTTCAAGACCGACGAATACTGGACGATCGAAGCACTGCTGACGACGAGCAAAGGCGAAGACGTCAAGACGCGCCTCGTTGCCATTGAGGGCACCGCGCTCAAAAAGCTCGACATCAAGGATGAGGCATCCGCGACCGCGATCAAAGCCGCCCTTGAAGGCCGCGATTTCCGCGTCGCGTCGATCGAGAAGAAGGCGGCAAAGCGCAACCCCTATCCGCCGTTCACGACCTCGACCCTGCAGATGGACGCGTCACGCAAGCTCGGCTTCTCGGCCAAGCAGACGATGCAGATCGCGCAGCGTCTTTATGAAGGCGTCGACATCGGCGGCGAGACGGTCGGCCTCATTACTTATATGCGAACCGACGGCGTTCAGATCGTCCCTGAAGCCGTGAGCCAGATCCGCGACGTCATCTCGGCCGAATACGGCAAGCAGTACACGCCGTTCGCGCGCGAATACAAAACGAAGGCGAAAAACGCGCAGGAAGCGCACGAAGCCATTCGTCCGACCGATCCGCGCCGCAAACCCGATCAGGTTCGCAAGTACCTCGAAAAGGATCAGGCGGCGCTTTACGACCTGATCTGGAAGCGCGCGATCGCGAGCCAAATGGCCCCCGCCGACATGGAACAAACCGCCGTCGAGATCGAGGCCAAAGGCAGCGACGGCAAGAATTACGGCCTGCGCGCCAACGGCTCGGTGCTCCTGTTCGACGGCTTCCTCAAGGTCTACGAGGAAGGCCGCGACGACCGCTTCCGCTACATCGAGAAGGGTAAGGACGATCCGGAAGGCGAAGACGAGGATCGCCGCCTGCCGGCGCTCGCCCAGGGCGATCATCTGAAAGACAAGGAAATCAGCGCGGACCAGCACTTCACGCAGCCACCCCCGCGCTTTTCCGAAGCGACGCTCGTCAAGCGCATGGAAGAACTCGGCATCGGCCGGCCTTCCACCTATGCCTCAACGATGGCCGTGCTCGTCGACCGCGACTATGTCCGCATCGAGAAGAAGCGCCTCGTTCCTGAGGACAAGGGCCGCCTCGTCATCGCGTTCCTCGAAAGCTTCTTCAAGCGCTACGTCGAATACGACTTCACGGCGGAGCTGGAAGAAAAGCTCGACCTCATCTCCAACAACGAGCTGGCCTATAAAGAAGTGCTGCGCGATTTCTGGCGGCAGTTCATCGCCTCTGTCGGCGAGATCAAGGATCTGCGCGTCGGCGACGTTCTCGAAGCCCTGAATGAAATGCTCGGGCCGCACGTCTTCCCCGACAAGGGCGACGGCAGCGATCCGCGCCTGTGCCCGAAGTGCAATCAGGGACGCCTCAGCCTCAAGATTTCAGGCAAATACGGCGCCTTCATCGGCTGCGGCAACTATCCCGAATGCAACTACACGCGCCAGCTTTCTCAGAGCGCCAACAATGGCGAGGCGGCGCTCGACGGCAAGGTGCTCGGATATAACGACGATGGCATCGCCGTCACGCTGCGCACCGGCCGCTTCGGTCCCTACATCCAGCTCGGCGAAGCCGCAGGCGACGAAAAGCCGAAACGCTCGAGCATTCCCAAGGGCATCGACGCGGCGACGCTCGACTTCGAAAAGGCGATGCAGCTTCTCTCGCTGCCGCGCGACGTCGGTGTGCATCCGACCGAAGGCGGCATGATCACCGCGAGCCTTGGCCGCTTCGGGCCGTTCATCCTGCACGAGCACGACGGTGCGAAAACCTACGTCAATCTCGGCAACGTCGAAGACGTGTTCACGATCGGCATCAATCACGCCGTGACTCTGCTTGCCGAAAAGCGCGCGGGCGGCGGCAAGAGCCGCTTCCAGCGGAATGCTCCCAAGGTTCTGAAAGACCTCGGCGCGCATCCGAGCGAAGGCGGCCCCGTGCAGGTGCTCGAAGGCCGCTACGGTCCTTACGTCACGCACAATAAGGTCAACGCCACCGTACCTCGCGGCAAGGACCCTTCTGCGCTGACGATGGATGAAGCCGTGGCACTCATCGCCGAACGCATCGCTAACGGCGGCGGCAAGAAATCGAAAGCATCGCGTTCGTCCGCCAAGCCGAAAGCCGCGAAGGCTGCAAAGCCCGCAAAGAACGAAGCAGCACCCGCCGCAAAACGGACTGCCAAACCGGCAGCGGCGAAGAAAGCGGCTCCCGCCAAGAAGTCAGCAGCCAAACCCGCCGCTAAAAAACTCGCAAAGGCCAAAGCCTGAAGCAGAAGCTACGAGGGAAGACACCGCGCGGCAAACCGCAGGGCGCAGCGCGCGTTGCCACCGATCGCGGTCTGCCGAGCAAAGAACAGATCCTCGAATTTCTGAACTCTGCGCAAGGCAAAGCAGGCAAGCGCGAGATCGCGCGCGCATTCGGCGTCTCGGGCGGCGCGCGCATCGCGCTGAAACGCATCCTCGCCGAGATGGCCGCCGACGGCACGCTCACCGGCGACAAGAAGCACCTCAAGGAAAAGGGCAAGCTTCCGCCCGTCACGACGCTCGAAGTCACCGGCCGTGACGACGACGGCGATCTGATCGCCAAGCCATTGCAATGGGACGAAGACGAGGGCAAGCGCCCCACCGTGCGCCTGTCGCTTTCGGCGCGTTCCGCAGATAGCGAGATTGGCATCGGCGACCGCGTTCTGGCGAAGCTCACCAGACTCCCTCGCGGAACCGGAAGCGGCGCGATCTATGAAGCGACGCCGATCAAAAAACTGCCGAAAGAGAAACGCCGCCTGCTCGGCGTCTTCCGCGCGTCGAAGCGTGGCGGCGGAACGATCGAGCCGATCGACCGCAAGGAGCTGAAAAGCTGGCCGATACTGCCCGACGACATGGGCGAAGCCAGCGACGGCGATCTTGTGCGCTTCGAACTCGTCCGGCGCGGCCGCTTTGCGACGCCGCGTGCGGAAATCGTCGAAAGCCTCGGCAATCCCGACGACCAGCGCCAGATTTCCCTGATCGCCATCCACGCGCACGGCATTCCGGAGGACTTTCCGGAAAGCGTGCTGAAGGAATGCGAAACGCTTTCCGCCCCGACGATGGATCGCCGCGAAGACCTGCGCGCAGTCCCGCTTCTGACGATCGATCCTGTCGATGCGCGCGACCATGACGACGCCGTGCATGCCGAGTTCGACAGCGATCCGAAGAACGAGGGCGGCTTTATCGTGACCGTCGCAATCGCCGACGTCGCGCATTACATCCGCCCCGGCTCGAAAATCGATCGCGAAGCGCAACTGCGCGGCAACTCGGTCTACTTTCCGGATCGCGTCGTGCCGATGTTGCCGGAAAAGATTTCGAACGACCTCTGCTCACTGCGCGAAGGCGAAGAGCGCGCCTGCCTCGCCGTGCATCTTGTATTCGATCGTCACGGCGAGAAGCGTCGCCACAAGTTCGTTCGCGCGATGATGCGCTCGGCTGCCAAACTCTCTTATCAGGAAGCGCAGGCGGCGATCGACGGGCAGCCTTCGGAAAAATGCGAACCGCTGATGGAGCGCGCTCTGAAGCCGCTCTGGGCTGCGTATCGCGCCGTTGCCATCGCACGCGACAAGCGCGGGCCTCTCGATCTCGATCTACCGGAGCGCCGGATTGTTCTCGATGACAAAGGCCGCGTCGCACGCGTTGTCACGCCGGAACGTCTCGACGCACATCGCCTCATCGAAGAATTCATGATCCAGGCGAACGTCGCGGCCGCCGAGACGCTCGAAGAAAAGCGCTTGCCGCTCGTCTATCGCGTGCACGATGCGCCGAGCGCCGAGAAGCTGAAAGGCCTGCGCGACTTCCTCGAAACGCTCGACATGAAGGTTCCGCACGCGGGCGCGCTTCGGCCCGAAGCCTTCAACAAAGTTCTCGAACAGGCGAAAAACCTGCCGGTTCCCGATCTCATCAGCGAGGTGATCCTGCGTTCGCAATCGCAGGCGGAATACACGCCGAAGAACATCGGACACTTCGGCCTGAACCTCGTGCGCTACGCGCACTTCACGTCACCTATCCGCCGTTACGCCGACCTCATCGTGCACCGCGCGCTGATCCGCGCGTTGGACCTCGGCCCCGACGGACTGACGGACGAAGAAATCCCGCACCTCGCGAGCGTCGCCAAGGCGATCTCCGACACGGAACGGCGCGCCATGTCGGCCGAGCGCGAAACGACCGACCGTCTCGTCGCCGCTCACCTCGCCGATCGCATCGGCGCAACGTTCCCAGCGCGCATCGCGGGCGTGACGCGCTCCGGCCTGTTCGTGCGCCTGAAAGACACCGGCGCGGACGGATACATCCCCATCTCGAGCCTCGGCGACGATTATTATCACCACATTGAAGCCTCCCACGCGCTGGTGGGCGCGCGCACGGGCGCCGGCTATCGCCTCGGAGACACGGTCGAAGTGCGGTTACTGGAAGCCATCCCGTCCGCCGGAGCACTGCGATTTGAAATGCTGACGCCCGCCTCGCGCGGGAATTTTGCGGCGCTCAAGGCGGGCGCGCGCGGGGCTCCGAGAAAAAAATTCGGCAAATTCCAGCGTCGTCGATAACGTCGCAGAAACCGCCTACGTATTGACCATGCCGCTTGGACAGCCCATCACCATGAGCATGCATGACTTAAATCAAATGGCAGCACCAGCCGACGATAGCCTGCCGCCTCGTGATGTATGGCAATCGTTGAGGCGCGGATGGCGTCAGAAGTGCCCGTGCTGCGGCAACGGCCGCATCTACGGAAAATACCTCAAGGTCAACGACGTATGCTCGTCGTGCGGCACCGAACTGTTTCATCATCGCGCCGACGATGCGCCGCCCTATTTCGTGATGACGATCACCGGGCACGTCATCGTGGGCGGTATTCTGATGACCGAAAAAATGTTCGCGCCGCCTGTGTGGGTCGAGCTTGCAATCTGGCTGCCCGTCACCGTGCTGCTCAGCCTCTGGCTGCTGCCGCGCGTGAAAGGTGCGCTCATCGGATATCAGTGGGCGCTGCGCATGCACGGCTTCGGCAATCCCGCTTTCGATAACGAAGACCTTTCACGCCTTCCGCCAGCCGAGCCGGAAGCAGCAAAGTAAGCCGAAAGCGATCACGCAATGATCGAGGCGTCGTCATCTCTCGCCGCAGCAGGCCATGTCGAGATTCGCGACGCGGCCTGCGTGGTCGTCATCGATGACGCGAGGCCGGACCCGAGGCTGCTGATGGGCCGGCGCCACGCCGATCAGGTCTTTTTGCCCGATAAATGGGTCTTCCCCGGTGGCCGCGTCGACGATGCCGACCGTGCGCTCGCCCGTTCGTTCGACACGCCTTACCTGCCGCGCGACCTCGTCGCCGAAATTCGTCCCTTCGCATTGGCAGCCGTGCGCGAACTCTACGAGGAAGCCGGAATGCTCATCGGCGCGGAAGCGGCCAGCCATCTGCGGAATGATCTCTGGCCGTCATTCTCGGCTGCAGGCTACGCACCGGCCCCGGTTCATCTTTCGCCGCTGGCGCGCGCCATAACCCCGCCAGGACGCGTCCGCCGCTACGATACGTGGTTTTTTACTGCCTCACGTTCGAAGATCGCGAACGCGCAGTCGACGCCGGACGGCGAATTGCTCGATCTCGATTGGTTTACGCTCGATGAAGCACGCAAGCTCGATCTGCCGAACATCACGCGACTGGTGCTGGACGACGTTTCGCAGCGGCTGGAATGCGCGAACCGGGGAGATTTCACCGGCTCGGACTTGCCGTTCTACTTCGAGGATGCCTGCGGCTTTCAGCGCACCTTGGTCTCGTGCACCATGCCGCAGCCTACACCTTGACATAGAAAATCCCGCGCGTATGTTGCGCGCTCTGCGGCTGACCTGGGTCAGCCCTTTTTCTTTCTAAGCGTGAATCATGGCAAAGCCGGTTACACAAAAGATCAAGTTGTTGTCGTCCGCTGGAACGGGCTTCTTCTACGTCACGAAGAAGAACCCGCGCACGTCGACCGAGAAGCTTGTTTTCAAGAAGTACGATCCCGTCGCGCGCAAGCACGTCGAGTTCAAGGAAACAAAGATTAAGTAATTAGACGCAGGGATTTAACCCGCGTCCGTTTACTCGGAATTCCGTATTTTGAGATTGGTGGGAGCGCTGGCCGCATAAGTGGCCAGGGCTGAAAGCAAACTCGGCAGCGGGGTAAATCGTTCCGAGACAGCTTCACGACCCTGGCCACAACCGGGCGAAGTTCAAAGAGGGCGTTGTTCCTCACCCAGCTTCACGATCGACCCTCTGCAACCGTTCGAGGAGGCCACTCGCGTGGTCACTCGGATCGATCCATCCCCGTCCTACCAGGCTATGCGGCGGGCCCGGCAGATCGGGAACTAAGGACGCCACGAACCCCAACTGGGCATCGTGACGCAAAGGCTCTTCGATTTCTCGTGGCCCCCCTTTGTCAACCGGGTAGTTGGTGCCAGATAACGGTGCAGAAATCAAGAACTGCTTTACCTGTTGCTCTGCAGTCACGATTCGCTTGCGCTGATCGCTCCCGCCCCGACTAATATTCTGGAAATGTGAGCCTTTTCCTTGGCAGCTCTGCGGCCTGAGCAAGGATATATGGCGCCGTCAATCCGAACAGCTGTGCTCTGCGGATGACTATGCGGCGTCTGAAACGACCCGGTTCCGGCCCCGGCGCTTGGCCTTATAGAGCGCGTTGTCGGCCCGCTTGAACATGGACTCGGGTGTGTCTTGCGGGCTTTCGAGCGTCGCGATCCCGACGCTGGCCGTCACGCGGACGGTCTGTCCGCCCTCTATGGTGAACTCATCGGCGGCCACGCACGCCCGCAGCCGCTCTCCGATTTGATACGCGCGTTCAAGATCGGTATCCGGCATGATGATGACGAACTCTTCGCCGCCGAGACGGCAGGCGAGATCAACGCCGCGCGTATTACGCTTCAGCCGGACCGAAAACTCCTTCAGCACCGCATCGCCCGCATCGTGGCCGTGGGTATCGTTGACATCCTTGAAGTGATCAATGTCCGCCACGAGCATCGACAGGCTGCGCCCCGTGCGAATGGCTTCGGAAACCAGGGTCCTGAGATGCCCTTCCATGTAGCGCCGGTTGTGCAGCCCGGTCAGAGAATCCGTAACCGAAAGCTCGACGCTCTCCGCCAGCCGGTGCCGCAGGAAATCCGAATGACGCTTGCGCTTGATCTGCGTTTTGACGCGAGCGAGAAGCTCATGCCGGTCGATGGGACGCATCAGGTAATCGTTGACGCCCATATCGAGCCCGCGCAGCAGCCGCGCTTCGTCGCCCGGTGCGACCAACATGATGATCGGCAAATGCCGCGTGCGTTCGAGCGACCGCACCTGCGAGCACAAACGCAATCCATCGGCTCCGTCCAGCGATAGGCTGACAACCAGCAGGTCGAAATTGCTTTCGGTAAGCTTCGCCAGCGCCGCGTGCATGTCGCGTTCAGCGAAGGCGTCATTGCCTTTCGAAAGAACATCCAATAGGCGCGCCGCCGAACGCTCGTTGTCGTCGACGAGCAACACACGCCCGGAACGAGCCGACAAAGCCCGCGCATACGAACCGTCGTCGGGAATGCCCATGTCGCGGCCTGTCGAGGCCCGCATCATCATTTCATCGTTGAGCATTTTCAGGCGCGCGAGGTTTTTCACGCGCGTCACCAATGCGATATCGTCGACGGGTTTCGTCAGAAAATCATCGGCTCCGCTTTCCAGCCCCTGCACCTTGTCGGAGGGCTGATCCAGCGCAGTCACCATGACGACCGGGATATGATGCGTTGCGTGGCTTGCCTTGATGTGGCGGCAGGTTTCAAACCCGTCCATTCCCGGCATCATGACGTCGAGCAGCACGACGTCGACGCTTTCGCGCTCCAGCAGGTCGAGCGCCTGTCGGCCGCTGTTCGCGGTCAGCACCTCGAAATACTCGGCCTGCAGCCGCGCCTCGAGAAGCTTCACATTGGCGAGAATATCATCGACGACGAGTACGCGGGCGGTCATGGAGCTTTACGATTTCGAGGGACCTATGAATTTGCGAACGGTCTCAAGAAAGGTCATCACCGAAATCGGCTTGGAGACATACGCCTCGCAGCCACCTGATCTGATGCGCTCCTCGTCGCCTTTCATCGCGAACGCGGTAACGGCGACGACCGGAATCCGGCACAGTTCGTCATCGTCCTTGAGCCATTTCGTGACCTCGAGCCCAGAGACCTCGGGCAACTGAATGTCCATGAGGATGAGATCGGGGCGATGCTTCCGCGCCAGTTCCAGGGCTTCGAACCCGTTGCGCGTCTGGATCGTCTTATAGCCGTGGGCCGCAAGCAGATCGTTGAAGAGCTTCATATTGAGCTCGTTGTCCTCGACGATCAGGACCGATTGCGTCGCCACGCGCGGCTCCGCGCCGCGACGCTCGACGTTGGTTCGGGTTTCCTGATACGTCATGGCAACCGCCCACACTCCCTACGGCAGTTTCTGCACCGATTCTCGGCTAAACCATTGACCTACTTTGACGCCAAAAGCCGTAACCAACAGTTAACAGCAGGACGCGCATGCCTCGGTTAAGACCTGATCGAATCACTCCCGACGACGCTGAGACGATCGCATTGCAGGCCTTGGGATTCCTGGCTGACGACCCGCAACGCGTGTCGCGCTTTCTGTCGCTGACCGGGACCGATCCGAGACAGCTACGCGCCGAAGCAAAAAACCGGGATTTTCAGGTGGCAACGCTGGATTACATGCTCAGCGACGAGAGCTTGCTGCTCGCGTTCTGCCAGGAGGCGGGGATTGATCCGATCGCGATAGGCCCGGCGCACGCCCTGCTCAGCGGGCAGACCTGAACCAGGTTACCGCCTCGGAGTTGCATCAGCCGGAGGCTTCAGCCTGTGCTAACGATGATCGAATTTAGCGAGCGCTGGCCGACGCCGGGCACTTACCCGGTTCGAGGAACGTCAGCTCCTTAAGCTCGCCTTTGATCGCGAACTCGCCGTAGTCGATCTTCAGATCGCTGGTCACGCCGTCCTCGAAATACCGGAACGAAAGCTCGTAGGCCGGAAGCTGATCTTCCTGATCCTTGCCGGCATCGAAATAGCTGATCGACATCGGCCACGAGGCAACGCCGGCGAGTTTCTCACCGCCCTTGGCAGCGGCCGAAAGCGGCTTGGCGCCCGGCGCGTACTCGCGCCCGATGGCTGTGCTCGTCAGATAATACTTCTCGCCCTTTTCCGAGCCGTCATAGAGGTTGGCCGTCAAAAGCTTGACGCCGTTCTTCGCCGCCTGAACGAGCGTCGAGGCGTGCTGCATCGGAAAATAAATGTCGTTCGGCAGCGCCACGCGCTTCTTCGACGGCTTCACGAGATCGACACCGACCACTGGCGTCGTGCCTTTCGAGCGGGCGGCATCGCCCTGGCTCGCATCCGCCAACTCGTCATTCTGATACTGCGTCGAAGAAAATCTGAGCTTCTTGCCGTCCGCGTCTTCCCAGCTCGAATTCCGGAGATCGCTCAGCGTTTCGGTGCCTTCCTGGTTCGTCATCACGGTGACGAAGCGCATGTTCTGCGTATAGCCGTCGCACGACGAGCCGTTCAGCTCGTACACCATGCGGCCCGCAACACCCGAGACACCTGCTCCCGCGCTCGAATCCGCGAGCGACAGTTCATAGACCGCGCGATGCGGAGCGAAATGCACCGGCTCTTGCGCTCCTGCCGGAGCCGCCCACGCCAGTCCGGCGAGAGCCGCGAACACGCTCCGGGCGCTGATTTCAATCCGGCTGGTCATCGGCGTTCGCTCACTTTCGCGACAAGGCAGTATTTCATATTGCCCCAATCTAAAGGGTCAATAAAGGCATTGCAAAGAGGCGCCACGACGGCCAATTCTCGCCTGCTCGCTGGAAACTAAAGGAAAAGTCATGTCGGATGCTGAACGGCGCCTCGCGGATCTGGGCCTGAAACTGCCAGAGGCTCCGCAACCCGTCGCCAATTATGTGCCTCACATCGTATCCGGCGACCAACTTTTCATTTCCGGCCAGATCGCCAAGGACGAGACCGGACGCGTGTTAACCGGCTTGCTTGGAACCGACGTCTCGGTCGAGGACGGGCGCATCGCCGCCCGCTTCGCAGCCCTTAGTCTGTTGGCGCAAGCCAAGGCCGCACTTGGAACCCTGGACCGCATCGCCCAGGTTTTGCGCGTGACCGGCTTCGTCGCCTCCGCACCGGGATTTTACGAGCAGCCCACCGTGATCAACGGCGCATCCGATCTGCTCGTCGCCGCGTTGGGAGACGCGGGACGCCACACGCGTTCCGCCGTCGGCGTGGCGAACCTTCCGCTCAACACATGCGTTGAAATCGACGCGATCATCAAAGTCCGTTAGGCCATGCTCGACCGCGCGACATTCCTGCGTCCCATTGCGCATCGCGGACTGCACAACGCGAAACGCGGGATCGTCGAAAATACCGGCCCCGCATTCGAAGCGGCGATCGCCAAAGGCTACGGCATCGAATGCGATGTGCGTCCGGCCGCCGACGGCTTGCCGGTCGTATTTCATGATGAAGCGCTGCCGCGCCTCGTCGCCGGTCGCGGCCCGGTTGCCAAAATCACGGAACGGCAGCTTCAATCGCTACGCCATCGCGTCGGTGGCGCGCCGATCCTGACCTTCGACGATTTGCTCGAACTGGTTTCGGGGCGCGTGCCCTTGCTCGTCGAAATCAAGAGCGAATGGCATCCGCCGCAGAAATCGTTTCTCGCCAAACTCGCCGCGTCCGCCTCCGCCTATCGCGGACCGATCGCGCTGATGTCGTTCGACCCCGCCGTGATGACCGTGATCCGTTCGCTCGCTCCGAAACTGCCGCGCGGCATGATCTCGGGCAGCTATGTTGGCGCGGGATGGTGGTCGCGCAAAATCAGCGCGAAGCGCGGAGCCGCACTGCGCGATCTATTGGAATCCGCTCCCGTCGCACCCGATTTTTACGCCTACGACGTGAACGCGCTTCCGACGCCGGTCACGGAATACGCGCGCATCGTGCAGGGTCTTCCGCTGCTCACCTGGACAGTCCGAACCGCGAAACAGCGGCGCATCGCGGCGAGTTTCGCCGACGCCATGATTTTCGAAGGCTTCGAGCCATAGGTCAGCGCCAGAAATACTGGCTCCGCTGGACATCCGGCGCACACCAGATCTGCCCTCGCGGCGCTTTGATCGGCGATTACGCCATTGCATAAATCCGTTGTGTCCGGTTCAATTCGTTGAGTTCATGCCGACATCATCCGACGCCGTAGTCAAATTCATACCGTCCATTGCAGCAGTCGGCGCTGAGCAATGGGACGCGTGCGCAAATCCTGATCCAACCACGTTCAATCCGTTCGTCTCGCACGCGTTCCTGAAGGCGCTGGAAGTCTCGAACTCAGTCGGCCGTGGAAGCGGCTGGCTGCCGCGCCATCTCATCCTCGAAGATGACACCGGCGCCATTGCCGCCGCCGCGCCCGCCTACGTCAAATCGCACAGCCAGGGCGAATACGTTTTCGACCATGCCTGGGCGGAAGCCTACGAACAGGCCGGCGGACATTATTATCCGAAGCTGCAGATCGCGGTGCCGTTCACGCCGGTGCCCGGACCACGGCTCCTCGTGAAGCCCGGCCCGCGAGCCAACGCGGACGAGCAGTTGCTCGCAGCGGCATCGATCGAGCTTGCACGTCAGGGCGGGCTGTCGTCTGTGCACTTGACGTTTCTATCCGCCGATGCCGCCGAGCGCCTGCGTGGGATTGGTTTTCTGACGCGCACCGGCCAGCAGTTTCACTGGCAGAACCGCGACTACACGTCGTTCGACGATTTTCTCGCAAGCCTCGCCTCGCGAAAGCGCAAAGCGATCCGCAAGGAACGCCAGGCCGCCGTCGCGCCGGGGATCGAGATCGAGCACGTCACCGGCCGCGACATCACCGAAGCGCACTGGGACGCGATGTTCGCGTTCTACATCGACACCGGCAATCGCAAGTGGGGCCGGCCCTATCTCAACCGCGTGTTCTTTTCCGAACTCGGACAGACGATGCCGGAAAGCTGTCTGCTCGTCCTAGCGAAACGCGACGGCCGCTATATCGCCGGCGCGTTGAACCTCATCGGCGGCGATTGCCTCTATGGCCGCTACTGGGGGTCAACCGAGCATCATCCCGCTCTGCATTTCGAAATCTGCTACTATCAGGCCATCGATTTCGCGATCAGCCGCAAACTGGCGCGCGTCGAGGCGGGCGCGCAGGGCGAGCACAAACTGGCGCGCGGCTATCTCCCGGTCGAGACCTACTCCGCCCACTGGCTTTCAGACCCCGGCCTGCATCGCGCCGTCGAGCGGTTCCTCAAAAAGGAGCGAGCGCTTGTCACGCAATACTCTGCCGACTTGACCGACCTTGGTCCCTATCGCAAAGACGACGCCTAGAGTGCTTCCGGAAAAGTGGGAACAGGATTTCCGATAAGAAGCGCGACAAAACGAAGGCCTGGAGCCTCCCGCGATTCAGCGAAAAGCGGCAAGGCTCTAGGGCACGTGCGGATGGGCCGGACGTGTAAAAAGCCAGCGCGAGCGAGCCTCATCATGTCCTATGACACGAACAACATTTTCGCGAAGATCCTGCGCGGCGAAATCCCATGCCACAAGGTCTACGAGGACGCCGACGCCATCGCCTTCATGGATGTGATGCCGCAATCGCCGGGGCACGCGCTGATCCTTCCTAAATCGGCCTCGCGCAATCTCCTCGACGCCGATCCGGCTGTGCTCGCGAAAATCATCCCGCTCGTGCAGAAAGTCGCGGTCGCCGCGAAATCGGCTTTCGACGCTGACGGCGTCAGCATCGCGCAATTCAACGAAACCGCAGGCGGGCAGACGGTCTTCCACCTGCATTTCCACGTCATCCCGCGTTACGAAGGCAAGCCGCTGAACACGCACGCGCGCAACATGGAAGACAACGCGGTGCTCGCAACCAATGCCGAAAAGCTGAAGGCGGCGCTCGCGGCGTAAGCCGGAACCGCGCTCGGCTTCAAGGATTTGGTCTGATACGCTCGAGACATCAGGCTGAACGGGAGTTGACGCTCATGGCTTTGATCCTTGTAATCGGCGCGAGCCGCGGCATCGGACTGGAAACAGTGAAGGCGGCGCTCGCAGCGGGCCATAAGGTGCGCGCCTTCGCACGATCGGCCCCATCGATCGATATTTCGGATCCCAATCTCACGAAGATCACCGGCGACGCGCGCGTGCGGGGCGAGGTTGCAGCAGCCGTGCAAGGCGTCGACGCTGTGATCTACGCTGTCGGAGCGACCAGCCTATCGGATTTGCTTTTCGGAACGACGTTGTTTTCCGATTCAACGCGCGCACTCGTCGAGGCGATGCAAGGCGCCGGCGTTCGCCGACTGATGATGGTGACGGGCGCCGGTGCCGGAAACAGCCGCGGCCGCATCAATTTCCTTTATGACAACCTGATTTTTCCGCTCGTGCTGCAACGGGCCTATAACGACAAGGACATCGCCGAAGACATCGTCGAAAAAAGCGGGCTCGACTGGACGATCGCGCGACCCGGTGGGCTGACGAACAGACCTGCGACAGGGCGCTACAAAATCCTGAATGAGCCGAAGGACTGGCGCGGCGGCTTCATCTCGCGCACCGACGTCGCGAATTTTCTCGTCAAGCATCTCGACGATGCAACGCTCTTTGGAAAAACGCCGCTCCTGGTCGATTGACAACCTGACAAAGAAAATCCTGCCAAAGAAAAAGAGCGCGGCCTGGACCGCGCTCTTTTCAATCCCAGTCGCGCGGTGATCCGCGCAACTATTCCTCTTTCTTTTTGCGCGGAACGCTCGGCACCGCACCGGACTCTTTCGGCTTCTCGCCCTTCTCCTTCGGACCGGGCAGCGCCTTCTTCGGCGTTGCATCGGCGAGCACGGGCTGCGGACTGTCGTCGTCCGTCTCCTCGTCCTCGACCGACCGGGCCCGCTTCGACGGATCGAGCGGCAGGAACTCGAACGCCAGTTCGCGATCCGGGCCTTTGCCCTTCACGAGCACCTTCACCGTTCCACCGTTCTCGAGCTTGCCGAACAGCAGCTCTTCCGCCAGCGGCTTCTTGATGTGCTCCTGAATGACGCGCGCCAGCGGCCGTGCGCCGAACTTTTCGTCGTAGCCCTTCTCCGCCAGCCAGCGCGTCGCCTCGTCCGACAGCTCGATCGAAACGCTGCGATCGGCCAGCTGCGCTTCGAGCTGGAAGATGAACTTCTCGACGACCTGCGCGATGATCTCCGGCGACAGACCCGAGAACGGCACGATGGCGTCGAGACGGTTGCGGAACTCCGGCGTGAACAGCTTCGTCACGGCTTCCGTATCTTCACCCTCGCGCTTCTGACGGTTGAAGCCCATCGGCGGCCGCGCCATGTCGGACGCGCCTGCGTTGGTCGTCATAATCAGAATGACGTTGCGGAAATCGACCGACTTGCCGTTGTGATCCGTCAGCTTGCCGTGGTCCATCACCTGCAACAGGATGTTGAACAGATCCGGATGCGCCTTCTCGATTTCGTCGAGCAGCAACACGCAATGCGGATGCTGATCGACGCCGTCGGTCAGAAGACCGCCCTGGTCGAAGCCGACGTAACCTGGCGGCGCACCGATCAAACGCGAGACCGTGTGCTTCTCCATGTATTCCGACATGTCGAAGCGCAGAAGCTCGACGCCCATCAGATTGGCGAGCTGCTTCGCGACTTCGGTCTTGCCGACGCCGGTCGGACCCGAGAACAGGTAGCAGCCGATCGGCTTCTCCGGTTCGCGAAGACCCGCGCGCGCCAGCTTGATCGCGCTCGACAGAGCCTCGATGGCCTTGTCTTGCCCGAACACAAGCCGCTTCAGATCGCGATCGATATGCGCGATGACCTGCGCATCGCTCTTGGTGACCGTTTTCGGCGGGATGCGCGCCATCACGGCGACCGTCGCCTCGATCTCCTTGGTCGTGATCTTCCGCTTGCGCTTGCCTTCCGGCAGCAACATCTGCGACGCACCCGTCTCGTCGATCACGTCGATCGCCTTGTCGGGCAGCTTGCGGTCATGAATGTACTTGGCCGAAAGATCGACAGCCGCCTTGATGGCTTCGTTCGTGTATTTGACCTTGTGATAATCCTCGAACACGGTCTTCAGACCCTTGAGGATCTCGATCGCGTCTTCGACCGTCGGCTCCTTCACGTCGATCTTTTGGAAGCGACGGACGAGAGCACGATCCTTCTCGAAGTGCTGGCGATATTCCTTGTAGGTCGTCGAGCCGATGCAGCGCAGTGTACCCGACTGCAGGGCCGGCTTCAGCAGGTTCGACGCATCCATCGCGCCGCCGGACGTCGCGCCCGCGCCGATGACCGTGTGGATCTCGTCGATGAAGAGCACCGCGCCCGGGAAAGCCTCGACTTCTTTCATCACGGCTTTGAGGCGTTCCTCAAAGTCGCCGCGATAACGCGTTCCGGCAAGCAACGCGCCCATATCGAGCGCGAAGATGGTCGCGCCCTTGAGCACGTCCGGTACCTGTCCGCCGACGATCTTGCGCGCCAAGCCTTCGGCAATCGCCGTCTTGCCGACGCCCGGATCACCGACGAACAACGGATTGTTCTTCTGACGGCGGCAGAGCACCTGCACGGTGCGCATGACTTCCTGCTCGCGGCCGATCAGCGGATCGATCTTGCCGTCGCGCGCCTTCTTATTGAGGTTCACGCAGTAGGTGTTCAGCGCGTCGCCGGGCTTTCTCTCTTCGCCCTCTGTCGCCGTGGCATCCTCGTCGACGCCGCGAACCGTGCGCGGCTCGAACATGCCCGGACGCTTCGCGATGCCGTGCGCGATATACTGCACGGCGTCGAACCGCGTCATTTCCTGTTCCTGCAGGAAGTATGCAGCGTGACTTTCCCGTTCCGAGAAAATGCCGACGAGCACGTTGGCGCCGGTGACTTCCTCGCGGCCCGACGTCTGCACGTGGACGATCGCGCGCTGCACGACGCGCTGGAACGAGTTCGTCGGATGCGCGTCGCGCGCCGACTTCGACACGATCGGCTTAAGCTCGGTGTCGAGGTATTCGATCAGCCGCGCACGCAGCTGCTCGAGATCGACCGAGCAGGCGCGCATGACGGCCGCTGCATCGCGGTCGTCAACGAGCGCCAGCAACAGGTGCTCAAGCGTTGCAAATTCGTGATGGCGCACATTCGCGTACTGCACCGCGCGGTGCAGTGATGCTTCGAGATTTTTGGAGAGCGATGTCAATCGAGTCCTACTCTTTCTCCATAGTGCACTGTAGAGGGTGGCCATGTTGCCGCGAAAAGTCCATGACCTGCGTCACCTTGGTCTCGGCAACCTCGTACGTGTAGACCCCGCAGATGCCGACGCCCTTGTGGTGAACATGCAGCATGATGCGCGTCGCGTCTTCCTGTCCTTTGTTGAAGAACCGCTGAAGGACAAGAACGACGAACTCCATCGGCGTGAAATCGTCATTGAGAAGGAGAACCTTGTAGAGGCTCGGCTTCTTCGTTTTCGGTCGGGTCTTCGTGACGATGCCGGTCTTTGAATCCCCATCGCGATCGTCGCGACCCGGACCATTCGGTTGGTCGTCGTTCCCTGCCATCCGGATCAACGCAGCAATGGGCAAATTTCTCGTCTTCATCTCCCGCCTCAAGGAAGTCCCGAATCCTTCTATCCTTCGGAACCTAGCCGCCAATACGGACGCGGGCGAGGCAGAAAAGCTGCGCTCCACTGCCCAGACCCGGGCCCAGACGGCTACCAATGCGTTTCGCCAAATATCCAACAGAACGCGCCCACACGAATTTGGATCTCAATATAAGCATCGCCCAGGCAAAAAACAGAATGGGCAAAGTGGGGTGTCGCATCGCAATTCGCAAATTTTCCGTTCGAATGATGTCATCGAAGCTTTCGATCAACCGCAAGCGGGTTGTCTCCGAGGAGCCGTCCACCCGCTCTGCTGGAAAGATCTGAATTCTTCCAAGCTCGCCCCCTCCGCCGTTCCCGACACAATTTGCCCATTCCCGTTTCAGGACGTGCCGTTACCCGATATTTACCGCGGTTTTTAACGTTACCGCAGCCCCTCCGCGATACAGTCTATAAGCTCCTTGAATGTGCGGGCCGGTGCTCCCGCGCCCAAAAGGTGCCTAAAAACAGTGCTCTGCTCGAAAATCTGGGTGGGGCAAACCCGCGGGAGCCAAATTTGGCGAACTCGCGGCGCAACAGGCAGTCAAGCGGGCCGCTCCTTCGGGCGGTTAGAGGGATTAGCGTCGTGTTCCGACGGGCGTTTGCGTTTGCGCTCCTATGTCTGGCGTTTTCCGGAGCCGTCCCGGCGCGCGCTGCGGCAGCCCCGCAGAAGCACGCCGCGTTCGTGCTGGACGTGAACTCCGGCGCGGTCCTGCACAATGACGACGGCGATGCCATTCGCCATCCGGCTTCCCTCACCAAGATGATGACGCTCTACCTCACGTTCGAGCTCATCGAGAGCGGCCGGCTGAAAATGTCGGACATGATCACAATTTCAGAGCGCGCCGCGAACGCTGCGCCATCCAAGCTCGATCTCAAACCCGGCGCTCAAATTTCTGTCGCCGACAGCATCAAGGCCGTCGTCACGAAATCGGCCAACGACATAGCCGTTGCGCTCGCCGAGAAGATCGGCGGCACGGAAGCGAACTTCGTCCGGCTGATGAACACCCGCGCCCGCGACCTGGGTATGACGAAGACGCATTTCGAGAACCCGTCCGGACTGCCTGACGACGATCACGTCTCCACGGCGCACGATATGGCAATTCTGGCGTTGCGCCTGATGGACGATTTCCCGGTGCACTACCAGGTCTTCTCGACCCGCACCTTCGCGTATCGCGGCAAGTCGTACCGCAACCACAACACGATGCTCAACACGTTCCAGGGCGTCGACGGCATCAAGACCGGCTATACGCGAGCTTCCGGGTTCAACCTCGTAACGTCCGTGCATCGCGGCGGCCGCCATCTCGTCGGCGTCGTATTCGGCGGCTCGACGGCAGCGGCGCGCAACGCCGAGATGCGCGTTCTGTTGACGAAAGCCTTCACGCGCGCCTCGACAGCGAAAACACGCAAGCCGATGCTGGTTGCCAAACTCAAAGGTGCGCCGAAAGCTGCGCCGCGCCCATCCCTGCGCACGCCGAAGCCGACTAACGTTGCGGCCGCCGAGCCGGAACCGCTATCCGCAAAACCGGCGCCGCGCTTCGCTGAAGCAAAAAGCCGCGAAACGCCGATCCAGATTTTCAAGGTCAAACCCGTCCCAATGACGGCGAAACCCGCCGCGCCGGATGCCGGCGAAACGACGGATATGCAGGACACGCCTCAGGATTCCGCTCCGGAGTCACGCCCGGACACCGGCGAAGCGCCGGAAACTGGCGTCGTCCAGACCGCAAGTGCCGATCACAGCGACGATGCCGGGTTCCTTGCCGCTGCCGAACGCCTTGGCCAGCGCGCGGAAATGCTCGGCACGTCCGGCACGGCAGCGCGTAAGCCTGCTCCCGCCGCCAAGCCGATCGCGCGACCCGCCGCGAAACCCGTGGCTTTTGCCGCGGCCTCGACGCCTGTGGCCGAAACCGAGCCTGCTCCCGCGCCGCCTCCGGTGGCTATCGGCGACGCACAGCCGTCCGAACCCCGCCAGCGCGGCCTGCCGCCTTCGACGCTCAATGCGCAGGCGTGGGCCTTAACGGGCCGGTCGCAACCGCCGCCAGCTCAGCCACAGTACGAGCAACGGCAGGTCACACGTGTCAGCGCCGCAGCCGGGGCTTATGAAGTCCAGATCGGCGCATACGGCTCGATCGCAGAGGCCCAGCGCGCGCTCAATTCCGTGCAGGACCGCGCCAAAAAGCTTCTGGCCGGTGTTCCGTCCGTCACCCACCCGGCGACAGCCAACGGCCGCCAGATTTTCCGTGCCCGTTTCGCAGGCTTCGACGCCGGTCGCGCCGCATCGACATGCACGGAGCTACGCCGCAAAGGCGTCGATTGCTTCGTGATGGCTGGACAATAGATCCACTCACCACGCGCCAGCTCGTAGAGATCAGACGTTGCGAATTGCACCCTTCGCGGCACTCGTCGCCATCGCGGCGTAAGCCCGGAGTGCTTTCGAAACCTGCCGTTTGCGCGGCACGGTTGGCTGCCACCCGATCGCCGATTGCTTGGCGCGACGCTCTCCGAGTTCCTTGTCATCGACCCTGAGATCGATCTTGCGATTGGGGATGTCGATATCGATCATATCGCCATCTTGGATCAGCCCGATCGCACCGCCTTCCGCGGCTTCCGGAGACACGTGCCCGATCGAAAGCCCGGACGATCCGCCCGAGAACCGCCCGTCGGTGACGAGCGCACAGGCTTTGCCCAAACCCTTCGATTTGAGATAGCTCGTCGGATACAGCATCTCCTGCATGCCCGGACCGCCGCGCGGACCTTCGTAGCGAATGACGACGACGTCGCCCGGCTTGATATCGCCCCCGAGAATGGCAGACACCGCCGCGTCCTGACTGTCGAACACGCGCGCGCGGCCCGAGAACGTCAGCAGGCTATCGTCCACGCCAGCCGTCTTCACGATGCAGCCGTCCTCGGCGAGGTTCCCGTAAAGAACGGCCAGCCCGCCATCCTGCGAGAACGCATGCGCCTTATCGCGGATGACGCCCTTCTCGCGATCGAGATCAAGCTCCGAGTACCGGCGTTCCTGGCTGAACGCGACTTGCGACGGCACGCCGCCCGGCGCTGCGCTATAGAATTTATAGGCCGTTTCGCCGTTGGTCTGCTTGATATCCCAGCGCGCTAGAGCTTCGCCGAGACTTGCCGAATGCACCGTCGGAAGCTCAGTCTCGAGCAGCCCGGCACGATCCAGTTCGCCGAGGATCGCCATGATGCCGCCCGCGCGATGCACATCTTCCATGTGAACGTCCGACTTCGCCGGCGCGACCTTGCACAGACACGGCACGCGGCGCGACAGCCGGTCGATATCCTGCATGGTGAAAGGAATGTCGGCTTCATGCGCCGCCGCAAGTAGATGCAGAACCGTGTTGGTCGAGCCACCCATCGCGATATCGAGCGTCATCGCATTCTCGAACGCCGCAAAGCTCGCGATCGAGCGCGGCAAAGCGCTGGAGTCATTCTGCTCATAATAGCGGCGCGCCAGATCGACGATGAGGTGCCCCGCTTCGACGAACAGCCGCTTGCGATCCGCATGCGTCGCAAGCGTCGAGCCGTTGCCCGGCAATGCGAGACCCAGCGCCTCTGTGAGGCAGTTCATGGAATTGGCCGTGAACATGCCCGAGCACGACCCGCACGTCGGGCACGCCGATCGCTCGATCGTCTTGACGTCTTCATCCGAAACGCTGTCGTCGGCCGCCGCGACCATAGCGTCGACGAGATCGAGCGCGTGCTGCTTGCCGCCGAGAACGACTTTGCCCGCTTCCATCGGTCCGCCGGAAACGAAGACGGTCGGAATGTTGACGCGCAGCGACGCCATCAGCATGCCGGGCGTGATCTTATCGCAGTTGGAAATGCACACCATCGCGTCGGCGCAGTGCGCATTGACCATGTACTCGACGCTGTCCGCAATCAGCTCTCGCGAGGGAAGCGAATAGAGCATGCCGTCGTGGCCCATCGCGATGCCGTCATCGACAGCGATGGTATTGAACTCCTTCGCGACGCCGCCCGCCCGCTCGATCTCGCGCGCAACCAGCTGACCGAGGTCCTTGAGATGCACATGCCCCGGAACAAACTGCGTGAACGAATTCACGACCGCGATGATCGGCTTGCCGAAGTCCTCATCCTTCATGCCGGTCGCGCGCCACAGACCGCGGGCCCCCGCCATGTTCCGGCCGTGAGTCGTCGTTCGTGAACGATAGGGAGGCATGTCAAAGTCCGTGTTGTTGAACAGCGATTTTAGGATGAGCACGCCGCGACGCAATTGTCACCGTGCTTCACCACGATTGGCAGCATACCAGTTGTGTTGGCAATGCGGTAACACGCCGTGGGGGTTAACGCGGCGCTAATGCCCGCTCCCCGCTCAGCGCCGTCGCGGCAGGCGTTCTAGCGATACCACAGCAGCCATTTTCGCCTGATTACGGCGCTGCCGCCCCGTCGCATGCCCCTGTCCGCCGCCCGTACTGGATTTCGACGTTCTTCAATTTTCCGGCCGCATCCTTGATCTCGATGCGGCCACGAAAGGCCGTGGGTTCGAGAGCGAACATGCCAACCGCGCTCGATATGTCCGCCGACGCACACTGCGCGATGAAACCGGTTCGCGTTTCCCCGGCACAGACCTCGTATTTCGGACAGTCCGACGCCGGCATATCGCTGAGAATGGCAAAGACCTCGTGCTTGACGATCGCGGGGGCTTCGAGGCAGCGCTCGACCTTGCGAACCGTCTGCTGTGCTTTGGTCGCCGGATCTTCTGCGATCACCTCGACCTCATAGCTGCCGGGCTGCAGGACATGGTTCAACCCCGTGCCCTGCGTTTCGCTCGACAGGAACGCCATCGCCACAACGGCGAGCGCCCCGAAGTAATGCGCATTATGAAAGCCCATCGCTGCTTCCTGACGGCTGCAACACCTATCGCTTCGGCGGCGGTTCGGGGAAATACTGGATATCGAACGGCCGCGAATACTTCAGATAGAGAACGCACGGCGCGGAGGCTCCGCATTCCAAGCCATGCGGAGGCGCATTGCCGGGAAAGCTGATGTAGGCTGGCCCATTGAATGCCGTCCTCGTTCCATCATGCGCTATGAGCGTGAAAGCTCCGCTCAACCAGAGATAAACCTCGTCCGACGTGTGGCTGTGATTGGGAACCACGTATCCCGGCGGAAACCGCAAAAGCACCTCGGCGTCGCCCTTGGAAAGGTCGCCTCTGAGGACTGCGATCTCGCCCCCTTCCGGCAATCCCTCGACTTTGAGCGGGCCCCAGACGGCCTTGCCGATGTCGACGATTGTCTGATCCTTGCCGAAGGACAACGGCGTCACATTCGATCCGACCTCAGCCGCGCTCGCGGTCTGCGCTGCAAGAAAAAGAGCCGACAGAAAAATGGATGCTTTGAGCATTCAACCTCTCCCTAGTTTTGGTGAGTGAGAGAGCATTTTGCGTGCCACATCCCGTCCAACGGAAAATCATCAGCGTTATAACGGAGTTACACCCTCCACGAAATTTGCGCCGAACTCATTTGCGAAATGTCATAACCACGCTATCGTGAGAAATCGCAAACAAATGCGAAATCTCGCAATGACCGATAACAGCTCTTCTGCCATCATCGGACAAAGCCGAAGTCTCCGGCAATGTGTGGAGCGCGCGGATGCCGTCGCGCTGACCGATGCAACGGTTCTCATCCTCGGCGAGTCCGGCGTCGGCAAGGAACTCATCGCCCGCCGCATCCACGAACGTAGCCGGCGCGCGCGCCAACCGCTGGTCGTCGTGAACTGCGCGGCCGTCCCGAGAGACTTGTTCGAAAGCGAATTCTTCGGCCACGTGAAGGGCGCCTTCAGCGGCGCAACGCGCGACCGCAAGGGGCGGCTCGAAACCGCGCATCAGGGAACACTGCTCCTCGACGAAGTCGGAGAGATCCCACCTGAGCTGCAGGGAAAGCTTTTGCGCGCGCTTCAGCAAATGTCCTTCGAGCGCGTCGGCGACGACCAGACCCGGCAAGTCGATGTCCGGGTGATCGCGGCGACCAATCGATGCCTGGCGGACGATGCGGCATCCGGAAGATTCCGGCCCGATCTTTACTACAGGCTGAGTACGTTTCCGATCGAGGTTCCTCCTCTGCGAGAGCGCGCCGACGACATCGGCATGCTTTCGGATCACATCCTGGCCGAGATCGCAGGCCGCTTGCGGCGCAAACCGCCGCGTCTTTCTAAGCAGCAAGTGCGCCAGCTCTGCGCTTACGACTGGCCGGGAAACATTCGCGAGCTCCGCAACGTCCTCGAGCGCGTCATTATTCTTGGCAGCGCGGATTTGGACGCCGTCCTGCCGCCCGCTCCGAAACCGAGGGCAGCCGCTCTTCCGCGCACGCCAACCGAAACCGTCGATGGCGACTACGTCACCGCCGATGAAGTGCTGTCTTTCGAACGCAATAATCTGATTGCCGCACTGGAAGTCGCGAAATGGCGTGTATCCGGCAAGGGCGGCGCAGCGGAACTTCTGCGCATGAATCCATCGACCCTGGCGTCGCGTCTCAAAGCTTTGGACATTCAGCGACCCGCAGCAGACTCGCTGTATTTGCGGATCGGAGGGCGCGCGACGATCACCGCGCTGGCGCGTGACCTTCTTGGCCGCATGCAGGCAGATCCGCAAGTCGGCCGGTTCTGGTCCGATCGCAGCATCGTCGGTATCCGCCAGGAAGAAAAACTTCTGATTCAGTATCTCTGTTCAGAGCTTGGCGGGCCCACACGTTACGCCGGGCGTGACATGGTAAGCGCCCACGCGCACCTCCCGATTACGGCAAGCGATTGGCGGGTTTTTCTCCAATATCTGGAGCGAACGTTTGAAGCGTTGGGCCTTGATCAAGGCAGCAGACGCTCGCTGCAAGCTGCGGTGGGACAGCTGGAGCCGTCGATCGTAACGTCGTAAGTTATCTCATCAAAAACCGGCTGCCATTGCGAAACGTTCTAAATCCGGAGCCAGCCATGGGTCTCGACGAACTTCATGGATAATTTAACTTGTTCTTCGATATAGCCGAAACGCTATATATAAGTTTGTTTCGACGCTACCCTCAAAATCGAGCGCGCAACCGATGTTTGTTCGTCAATTGACCTACCTTGTGACGCTGGCTCGTGAAAAGCACTTCGCGCGCGCGGCCGAGAAATGCAACGTTACCCAATCGACGCTCTCCGCCGGATTGAAGGCGCTCGAACGCGAACTCGATATG
Source organism: Hyphomicrobium sp. GJ21 (assembly GCF_001006785.1). Lineage (NCBI taxonomy): Bacteria > Pseudomonadati > Pseudomonadota > Alphaproteobacteria > Hyphomicrobiales > Hyphomicrobiaceae > Hyphomicrobium > Hyphomicrobium sp. GJ21. The sequence goes on from NZ_CDHO01000003.1 coordinate 461,405, forward strand.
CGGCTCGTCATTCGCGAGCCTCGCTTCATGGGGCTGACACCCGAGGGCGAGCGCGTCGTCGAGTGGGCAGCCCAAATCATCGTCGACTACGAAAGCCTGAAACAGGACGTCGAAGGATTGCGCGACGGCCTCAAAGGCACGTTGCGCCTGGGCGTCATTCCGGCAGCCATTCCGGCTCTCGCGAGGCTGACCGCAGCATTCAGTGCCAAGCATCCGCACGTTTCCGTCGACGTCAACTCGATGACGTCGGTCGAAATTCAAAGCGGCCTCGACAAGTTCGAACTCGATGCGGGCTTGACCTATCTCGACAACGAACCCTTGGTGAACGTCCGTAAATGCCGGCTTTACGAAGAAAAATACGTCTTCGTTACGAGCGCACACGGCCCCTTCGCAAAACTGCCGAGCATCACGTGGCAGGACGCTTCGAACGAGAATCTGTGCCTGCTGAACGAAAGCATGCAGAACCGGCGCGTCCTTAACAATATCGCCCGTTCAGCTGGGCTCAAGCTCGCTCCGACCGTAACGACGAACTCGTTCTTAGCCGTCTGTTCCTACGTCTGCAGCGGCGTGTGGTCGAGCATCGTCCCGCACACGTTTTCGTACCTGTTTTCCGAATGCAAAGATCTCGTATCGATCGACCTCATCGATCCAATTCATTCACAAAACATCGGCCTGGTCACATCCGATCGCGATCCAATGCCACCGCTGGCGCATGCTCTGTTGCAATGCGCAAAACGCCTCGATTTCGAAGACGCTCTGCTCGCAGCGAGCTGACAACGACGTGATCGATGGCATCGATCAAACGACAAAATCCATTTGTTTGACGATTTTGGCGCACGCCCCGACAGTCGCGCCAACCTTAACGCGCGACAACGGCAAGAGACATTGCCACGCCGTCGAGGTGAGGAAGCGCGAGGAGCAGCAAACGCGATTAGCCGAGGGCTGATCCGCAACCAGCCCCTCATCATAAAAGTAATCCACCTGCACGCGAGTGCGGGGGCGCTCCCTCATGCCCTAGTCCATGAAGGAATATGAAAATGGCAAAAGTCGTTTGTGTCCTCTACGATGACCCCATCGGCGGGCTTCCGAAGTCCTACGCGCGGGATGATATCCCCGTCATCACCAAATACCCTGACGGGCAAACCGCGCCCACGCCCCAGGCCATCGACTTCAAGCCCGGAGAACTCCTCGGCAGCGTTTCGGGCGAACTCGGCCTGCGCAAGTTTCTAGAAAGCAACGGCCACACACTCGTCGTCACGTCCGACAAGGACGGCGCAAATTCCAAGCTCGACCAGGAACTGCATGACGCTGAGATCGTCATCTCGCAGCCGTTCTGGCCCGCCTACATGACAGCCGAACGCATCGCCAAGGCGCCGAAGCTGAAGATGATCGTCACGGCCGGCATCGGATCGGACCACACCGATCTTCAGGCTGCGATGGATCGCGGCATCACCGTTGCTGAAGTCACGTACTGCAACAGCAACAGCGTTGCCGAGCACGTCGTAATGACGATGCTCGCGCTCGTTCGCAACTACATCCCGTCCTACAACTGGGTGATCAAAGGCGGCTGGAACATCGCCGATTGCGTAAGCCGCTCCTACGACCTCGAAGGAATGCACATCGGCACCGTCGCCGCCGGCCGCATCGGCCTGCGCGTTCTGCGCCTGCTGAAGCCTCACGATGTCCACCTGCATTATCTCGATCGCCATCGTCTGCCCGAAGCCGTCGAGAAGGAGTTGAACCTCACCTATCACACGAGCCTCGAAAGCTTGACGAAGGTTTGCGATGTGGTGACGCTCAATTGCCCATTGCATCCTGAAACCGAGCACATGATCAATGACAAGTCGCTGAAGAACTTCAAGCGCGGCGCGTACTTGGTCAATACCGCTCGCGGAAAGCTTTGCGATCGCGACGCGATCGTGCGCGCTCTCGAAAGCGGTCAGCTCGCAGGATACGGCGGCGACGTCTGGTTCCCGCAGCCGGCTCCGCAGGATCATCCGTGGCGGACGATGCCGCATCACGGTATGACCCCGCACATCTCCGGCACGTCGCTGTCGGCGCAGGCCCGCTATGCGGCTGGAACGCGCGAAATCCTCGAGTGCTATTTCGCGAACAAGCCGATCCGCAACGAATACCTGATCGTCCAGGGCGGCAAGCTTGCGGGCGTCGGAGCGCATTCCTACAGCGCCGGCAACGCCACGGGCGGCTCTGAAGAAGCCGCGAAATTCAAGCGCTAGAACTTCAAGTCACATGACAATCGGCGGCGAGCGGCGACGCTCGCCGCCTCATCACCATCTTGGAGAGCACCATGCGTCGCGATCAATTGACCGAGAAGATTCTTGATATCAAGCGTGCGAAGGGTTGGAGCTGGAAGCACATCACCGATGCGGTCGGAGGTATTTCGCCCGTCCTTGTCGTCGGCGCATTGCTCGGACAGCAGAAGCTCGTCAAACCGCTGGCAAAGAAAGCAGCCAACCTTTTCGGTTTGTCGGAAAGCGAGGAGCGCCTGCTCAATGAAGTGCCGTACCGCGGCATGCCAATGCCCCCGACCGATCCGCTGATCTATCGGTTCTACGAACTCGTCATGGTCAATGGACCGGCTTGGAAAGCCTTGATCGAGGAAGAATTCGGCGACGGCATCATGTCGGCGATTGATTTCGACATGAGCATCGAACGCCAGCCGCACGCCAAAGGCGATAGGGTGCAAATATCGATGTCAGGCAAGTTCCTGCCGTACAAGTATTACGGTAACGAGGAAGGCATCCAGGAGACCGGAACGAAGGAAGACTAGCGTCCGCCTTCTCCTGTACCGCCATTATAAGATGGATATTTAGAGTGCCGGTCACGTTGCTGCGACGCAGCAGCAGGGCCGGCATTTTTCAATTTGATTTGGCTCATGGTGCGCGCTTTTGAACGCTGCAAATATTCAATATAGTCGCTAGGCTATGAATAGGCGTTCGCAGCCCTTGCTCTGCATCGAACGCTGGCATGGACGATGCGCGCTCTCCGAGCCGGCTAGATCCATCTTAAGACGATAAGGAAAAGGATTTTAGAACGCGATGACGGACGCCAGCGAGAAGCACGTTACCCTGACCAAGATGTGCGAACTGCATTCCATCGCGATGCCTCGCGACGGCGAACTCGCGGAGCGATTTCAAAAGGCCTTCCCGACAGCCGCATTCGACGAGTCCGCTCAGGAATGGCGCATGGTCTGGAAGAAGGGCACATACGCCGTCTCCAACGCACGCCTCGAGGCGTTTTTTCACGACAACGGCGCATCCGTAGTCCACGTCGATAAGTGCTGAGTCCTGGGGAACCCGCCCGGCGATTCCCAAATCCCTTTAAATCGGCGCTTTTCTCGGAGAACTCGCATGCATCATGCTAAGGAGGCCCACCATTTCGACAAACCTCCAAGTCATGCGTTTGCATTGCCCAGGGAGGGCGGGCTGACCGAGCTGCTCCTGAAGGAATTTCCCGAAGCTCACTTCAATGAAGAGTTTCAGGAATGGCGGATTGATTGGGACGAGAAGGCCTTCCCACACCAGGGTCAGCGGCTGGATGCGTTCGCGACGACCCACGAACTCGAAATTTTCCATCGCTATTAATGCGCGTCGCGCAGTCGGCAACAGAGTTCAAACGATGCGGAACACCATTCCGCATCGCCTCGATCGTTGAGCCCCTTATCTTACGCAGCCATCACTTCCGATGTGGCAGCAATCCTGTCGAGCGAGAGAACACTGATCATCCGCCCCTCGCCTGCGATGACGCCTTGAATCAGATTGCGCGTGGCAGCTGAGGCGACATCCGGCGTCGGCTGAATGTCGTCGTCCTTTCCGCTGAAGATTTCCGAGACAGCATCGACCAGAAATCCGATCACCTGCTTGCCCATTTCGACGACCATGATGGCATGGCGTGTCGAGGGTTCGGCGGGAGCGAACCCCATCCTCGCGGAAAGATCGATGATCGGCAGCACCGTTCCGCGGAGATTGATGACGCCGAGCATATAGCTCGGCGCGTGCGGAAGCGGCGTCACCGGCGTCCAGCCGCGAATTTCGCGAACGTTCATCACATCGAGACAGAATTCCTGCTGTCCCAGCCGAAACGCGATCAGTTCGCGAGCCTGAGTCCCGTCGGATTTCGTTAGCGTCGTCGTCATGATCTCATCCCTTGGACAAGGTTTGAGGGCTCGGCCGAACCGAACCCTCTCCATTTCCGGTAGCGATTAGAATTCCGTCCAGCCATCATCCGCGCCGTTGACGACCTTGCGGGCCGATGCGGCCGGTTTGACTGCAGACCGCGCCGCCGCCCGTTGCGGTCGCGACGCAGCGGCTCGTCCCGCCGCAGAACTCGGCGCGTTCCGGAAGGCATGCGGAGCGGCACGTTCGAGATCCCTGCGCAGGGTATCTTTTTCACCGATGTCGAAGTTCGCCATGAGACTCGCCATCGTGTCGGCTTCCGCCGCCAGGGCATGGACCGCGGCCGTGCTCTCCTCGACCATCGCCGCGTTCTGCTGCGTGCCTTCATCCATTTGAGCGATGGCCTTGTTGATCTCGCTCAGGCTCGTTGCTTGCTCTTCGGCGCCGGTCGCGATGTGACGCACGAGATCGCTGATCTCGTTCACCCGCAGGACGATGCGGTTCAAGGCATCGCCTGTCTCGCTGACCAGCTTTGCCCCGGTTTCGACCTGGTGCGAACTGGTGGAAATAAGGCCCTTGATCTCCTTCGCGGCTTCAGCCGAGCGCTGCGCCAGCGCTCGAACTTCGCTCGCCACGACCGCGAAGCCACGTCCGGCATCGCCCGCGCGCGCCGCTTCGACGCCTGCGTTCAGCGCCAGAAGATTGGTCTGGAAGGCAATCTCATCAATGACGCCGATGATCTGCGAAACCTTGCGCGATGAAGCCTCGATCTGCTGCATCGCCGTCACCGCCTGACGGACGATCTCGCCGCTACGCTCGGCCTCGGAACGTGCCGTGCTGACGGTCGCGCTCGCCTGCTTCGAACCTTCCGCCGTCTTGGTGACGGTTGTCGTGATCTCGTTCAGCGCAGCTGCGGTTTCTTCGAGAGACGCAGCCTGCTGTTCCGTACGCCGCGAAAGATCATCGGACCCGCCGGCAAGTTCAGCGGCGCCGGAACGGACCGCGTTCGCATTAATGCCGATGCCTTTGAGAGCATCCTGCAGCTTGCTCATCGCGACGTTGAAATCGCTCCGAAGTTGCTCATACTCTTGCGGGAAGGCCTCGTTGATACGGAACGTCAGCTTGCCTTCGGTGAGCTGGTGCAGCCCGTTTCCGAGCGCCTTGACGACCTCGTCCTGACGCGCCGCAAGCTCTTCACGATCGTGCTCGTTACGCGTGCGCTCCTCTTCGGCAGCCGTGATGTCAGTCGCGAACTTGACGAACTTGTAAACCTTGCCGTTGGCATCGAACATCGGATTGTAGGAGGCCTGAATCCAGACATCCTTGCCGCTCTTGGCGATCCGGCGGAATTTCTCGGCGACGAACTCTCCGCGATTGAGACGGTCCCAGAAGTTGCGATAATCGTCGCTCGCCGCGTATTCACGGTCCACAAACATGCGGTGATGACGCCCGGCGACTTCCTCCGCTGTATAGCCGAGAACGGACAGGAAGTTCTCGTTGGCCTGAATGACTGTGCCGTCGAGGTTGAACTCGATGACCCCCTGCGACCGGTTCATGGCGGCGACTTTTGCTTCCAGATCCTTGATTCGCTCCGCTTCTGCCGGATCCACAACGACAGTTTCGACATCCCCCTGTTTGGCCTGCTCGGGTTCTGCCTGGCGCGTCCATTTCAAAAACATCGGGGGGATCATCTCCGGATAACGTCTGAGCTGCGCAGGATCATGCGGCCGTGGTCGTCAAGAAAACGCGCGCAAAGGATCGACGCCGATAGATCATCGGGCGATTCGTGCACGAGAAAGTTGGAAGGCGGATCAAATCATCCCGGGCAGACCGGAACGGAGAGAGGCGGCTTCATGCCCTGATCGTGTCGATCAGTCGCTCCGTGTGCTGAAGTTATCCGAATATTAGTTTACAGATAATAAACTTAAAACAGCGAGCGGGGGCATCATAAAGCCGTCGATGCCCCGCAATTACAATCATCGCCCTACGACACAAATGGCAACGCGGGCCGCAACTCGAACGGCCTGATCGGATTGACCGACTGCGCATTATCGGCGTCAACCGCCGCAAAGGTCTGCCCGATCGCCGCCGGATCATCCAGCACACGGACGATCAGTTCGGCGACGTCATCGCGATTGATGAAGCCATGCGTCTCCGGATCCTGCGTGAGGATGCCCCGCCCCGTTCCCGGATCTGAGCGAAGTCCGCCGGGACGGATGATCGTCGCAGACGGGATCACGCGTCGCAGATGGTTCTCGGCCCGCGTCTTGGCATCGACGGTCGCGCCAAACGCGGCGATAACACGCTCGGAGCGAAACGGAGCCATGTCGCCACAACCGATCGACGTGACGAAAACGAAGCGTTGGGCGCCATGAGCCGCGGCGGCGTCGATGATGTTGATGTTGCCAACCTCATCGACATAGATGCCATCCGGCGTGCGCCCACCGATCGTCGACACCACATCGCATCCAGCCGGTAGACACGCGAACGCAGCGGCGACATCCTCGCGCGACATCGCATCACCATGCACAATCCGAACGCCGAGGGCCGCGAGTTCATCTCTCGCAGAGCCGGAACGCAGCATAGCCGTTACCGGAACGTCCCGCCGGCGCAGCAGCCGGGCCAGCGCGAGGCCGACACCACGGCTTGCGCCGAAAATCAGAAGAGGACGCATCTACACCTCACCACCCGAACCAAATCTGCCTTCGAGCGCCCCGAACCGCGCGACCTGACCGGCCTTGAAGTGGCGGTCCTTGTCGCGCCCAACAAAAATCTTGAACATCGCTTCTCCGTCGGCGTTGAAGAACTGCACCGACATCGTCCCCTGAACGGCCGGCACCGTATTCTCTAGCCCGGCACCGAAAGTTCACGCAACGGCGCAAACGCGCGCCATCGCATCAAAGCTGCGCTCAAATTCGCAATGACGTTTTAGGGATCGCAACCGACCGAACGAGCGGCCGTCAGTGCAGCCCGCGATCGATCTTTCCGCTTGGGTTCGGCTGCTTCAGGCGATGCTTCCACACGGCAGCTTCAAGCCGGCTCGCGAGGTTTAACTTGCGCAAAACGTTTTTGACGTGAACCTTCACCGTCGCATCGCTGATCCCGAGTTTGCGCGCAATGGTCTTGTTGTTCAGCCCTTCCGCCAGACATTCGAGAATCTCGCGCTCGCGCGGCGTCAGAAGTTCCTCCCCGGAGCTTCCGGCGATGACCGGCGAAAGCAGCGCACTTTTCAAAACTTCCGCCAGCGTGTCTTGTAGAACCGTGGCCCCGCTCGAAGCCTTGAGCAGGTTCGTGCACAAGTCTTCCGGCTCCATATCCTTGAGCAGATAACCGTCGGCGCCTGCACGAAGCGCCTCGATCAGATCGTCTTCTGAGTTCGAGACCGTCAGAATGATATAGCGCGCAAGAAGATGCGTCGCCTTCAAGTGCCGAAGCGTATCGATCCCGGTCATGCCCTTCATGTTGATGTCGATCAGCACGATATCTGGGTTCAACGCCAGGGCGAGTTCGATGCCCTGCTGTCCGCACGCCGCCTCCCCGACAACCCTGAAGTTTGGGTCCTGCGAGATCATTTGCCGAACGCCTTTGCGAAACAACGGATGATCATCAATGAGGACAACCTTGATCATGATCGGCACCTGAACATCATTGATACTGCAATTTCTGCGGTGTGAACGTCAGTGTCACGCGCGTACCGGCTTCCGGCCTCGGACCGATATCGATCGCTCCGCCGAGACTGAAAGCGCGCTCCTTCATAATCGTCTGCCCATGATGCGACGTTTCCTTGGTTTCCGCCGGGCGGTATCCAATCCCGTCGTCATCGATTGTTACGGTCACTTCCCCATTCCGTCGAACGTCCATCGTGATCCAGACGTTGGTCGCGCGCGCATGGCGCAGGATGTTGCTCAGCGCCTCGCGCACGACATGCAGGACATGAAATTCCTCGTTCACCGTTAGCGTGGCACCGGTGAGCCTGTTATCCAGAGCGATCGGCAGGCCCGACCTCTGACTGAATTCTTCGATCGCGGACGCAATCGCAAAATCGAGCCCCCGGATGTCCATGTGAACACGGAAGGTGGCAAGCAGCTCGCGCAATTCCCGGTACGCATTGTCCAGCCCATGGCGCAATTCGCTTGTGATGGCCTTCGTCTGCTCACGGGACTCGCTGGTCACGTTGTTCTGATATGACTGCAACCGCGCGAGCTGGATCTTCATGAAGGACAAGGACTGTGCCAGCGAGTCGTGCAGCTCTCGCGCGATCGCGGCGCGCTCTTCAAGCACGGCAATACGTCGGGCCTCCTGATCGTGCCCATCGAGTTTCGCCGCCATCGAGAGCAGGCTGGCCGTAATACGTAGCGTCTTGATCTCGAGCGCTTCCAGCGTCCGATCGCCCGACAACTCGATCAGCAGCACGCTCGTTTCGCCCGTCGCATCGACGAATCCGAGACCCACTCTGCGCGTGCGCAATTCTTCCGAATGCTCTTCAACGATGGTCCCGGCTCCGGCCTGAGATATCTCCGCTTCGAACTGCTTCGACAGCGCCGCCGGCTCCCGGTTCGAGAATAGGCATCGTCCGGAATGAAACACCGCCGCGTCCTCGGAAAAAACGATCGCCGTGTTCTGCAAATCGAGCGTACGCTCCAGCGCATAGAGAATTTTCCGAAGCATTCCGTCGCCAAACGGATGCCGAAGCATCACGCTCATGGCATTCGAAAGATAATCTTGAATGCGCGTCATGCGCTCGAGGGAGTTACGCGTTTCCTTGCTTGCACCCGAATTTGCGATCTCGGTCAGCAAGCGGCCAACGCGTTCCTCGATCCGTGCAATCTCATCGCGGTGCGCTCGATTGTTAGAGTGTGCGCCGCCAGCGCACACCGCACCCGCGATGCCATCCACGCGATCAACGAGAACCCGCCGAGACCCAACGCTCAGACGAGCGAGGCAAAACAGCAAAACGCAAAAGCTCAACAGCTGCAGAAACGCGACCTGCGTACGCCTCGCCTCGAAATTCCGTTGAAGATTGAGCCCCGCCTGCCGCAGCAGCTCGATCGCATCGCGAGAGGCTGCTTCGCCTTTGCGCTGCTGACCGTCCTTTAGGACGTCGAGATTGACGTCCGACTCTCGCACAATGATCTGATCGTCGAAAACGCCAGAGCCAATGAGATCTGCAACGGCGGATGCGTTTTGATCCTTCGCACCCTCGAGCGGCTGCGCAAGCAATGAAACCTCGGCTGCATGCAGCTTGCGCAATGCATCGCCGATAGCCGCGCCGTAATTCGACAAGTACCACGATGCCGTGAAAAGAGTCAGCGCCGCAAACGCTGCGATCACAACCAAGCCCACAGTTCGAAAATATAGCGGGTAACGATCTAATGCTTTACGCACACGGCTGATATAAGCAGAATAATTTCCGCGATCGCCGAAGCGGGACTGCGTGAAGGAACGCGCTGTTTCGGTGGTCATCGGACTGGTCGTGCTCATGACGATGCTCATTTTCAGCACCATACAAGCATTCGCCCTCTTCGGTCTGGGAGCGATCGCGATACTCGTTGGCGTTATCGTTCTGGTGCTCGTCCCGATTGTTCGACGCGGCGAACAAATAAAATCGAGCGATGATGATCCGGAACTGGCCCAGCCTGTATTGACAAAGATCAAACCGGACTCGACTCCGCAAACAATTAAACCGCTCGGCTCGGCAGCCCAGCTCGACCCTCCGAACGAGGCACCCGGACCTACCGCGCAAGCGCTCCCAAGAGATCGCCTTATGCCGGTCGACTACCGCCAGATCGTCGAGCACATGGAGCAGATCGTCTTTACGATCGACGGCGATGGAAACATCTCGATGCTCAGCTCATCGTGGGAGAATTTGCTGGACTACACGATCGCCGACAGCCTCAATCAGCCTTTCGGTACATTCGTGCATCCCGAAGACCGCCCTTTGGTCGACGCCCAGATCAGCGGTTTGCTGCGCCGCAGCCGCGACACCTGCCGGATGGAGCTGCGCATGATCGCGCGCAATCACACATCCCGTTGGCTCGATATGCGCGCCAGAAGCGTCAGCGGTTCGGATCGCACCGTCATCGGAACATTGACGGACATAAATCAGCAGAAGGAAATCGAAGCGCGCCTACGCGCGGTGCGGCGCTCTCTGAGCACACTGCTCAACAGCATTCCGGGCATGGTCTATCGATGCAAAAGTGACCGCAACTGGAGCTTCGAGTTTGCCAGCGACGGCTGCCTCGAAGTCACCGGGTACGAGCCGTATCATCTGGTGAACGACCCCAACCTGTATTTCCAGCACATCATGTTTCCCGACGACCGCGACTACGCGTGGAACCACGTGCACAAGCAGGTCATGCTGAAGCGCAACTTCCAGCTCGTCTATCGCATCATCGACAGGTCTGGCCGGGTAAAATGGATCTGGGAGCAAGGGCGCGGAGTCTATTCCGTGAGCGGCGAACTGCTGGCGCTCGAAGGCTTCATCAGAGTGATCGCCGACGACAGCGCCAAAGCGCGCGTCGTGCTCGAAGGGTTCCACGACTTGATTCTCGACGAGCCGCTGCCGTCGTGAAGAAAGCCGGCACTCATAAAAAAGGCCGCTGAGAATGCGGCCTTGGTCCCAATCGACTGTCGTGGGTGATCAGATCAAGCCGAGAGTTGCTCGAGCTTCACCTCATCGAGAACGTGTACCTCGGTCGAGTTGACGATCTCGATCACGCCCATGCTGCGCAACTTCGTCAGTGTTCTGCTGACCGTCTCGATCGTCAGGCCCAGAAGATCGCCGATATCCGAGCGGCGCATCATCAGGCTGAAGGCGCTGCCATTCCGCCCCGAACTCGCTGCGCGGTCACTCAACCTGACGAGAAAAGCGGCAATGCGCTCCATCGCCGTGCCCTGGCCGACGCAAACAAGCAGGTTGCGGGCGGTTGCAAGCTCGGCCGATACCGCCTTATAGAGCGTCAGCGCGAGGTCAGGATCGGACGCGGCTGCTTCTTCAAGGGCCGTGGCCGGGATGCATTTAACCTTTGCGGCGCAAGTGGCCTGCGCGTCGAAAATGTACTCGCCGTGAAGGCCAAGCCCAATGTAATCACCGGGATAAGCGAAATCGATGACCTGTCGGCGCCCGTCACCCAGCACTTTCGAAAGCGCGACGACCCCTTGCTCGACATAAAAGACCTGCGTTCTCGGATCGCCTTCGCAGAAAATGTACTCTTTGGCTCGCAGCCTTCGGATCGTGGCATGCTCGAACCCATCACGCTTCCTTACGCCCGAGTTTCGCGATAGCCCCTGATGAGGGTTGTACGGAAAAGCATCATGAACAGTTGTTGCACCCAGCATATCCGCTCTCCTTGGCTCGCGAACGGCGGCATCAATCGAGACCATAGAAGCCGATAGCTTTCGCCCAGGTTTGCCTTAACGGTAAAGAATTGTAACAATTTGTAATCTATACACTCACCGCGCCATGCCCCTCGGAGAGCTGACGTGACAACGAAAATCCTGGTTGTTGACGACGAACCCGAAATTCGGCGTCTGCTGAGGACGTGCTTCGAGCGCGAAGGGTATGCCGTGGCCGAAGCAGCCGATGCCGCAGCGACGCGCGCCGCGCTGAATGAGGGTATCGTCAGCCTCGTCACGCTGGATTTGGCCCTTGGGCAGGAAGATGGACTCTCCCTCGCCCGCGAAATCCGGGCCAAGCACGATGTCCCGATCGTGATGGTCTCCGGCAAAGGCGACACCGTCGACCGCATTGTCGGCCTCGAGATCGGAGCCGACGATTACATCTCGAAGCCGTTCAACCTCCGCGAGGTTCTCGCCCGCGTGCGCTCCGTCCTGCGACGGCACGACGGCGGCAACCGCGCCGCCGCGACGACATCCTCCCCGGCGCACGAGATCTACGAATTCGGCGGTTGGTCGTTGGACGCCACCAGCCGCGAACTCAAAGACGAAAAAGGCGTGTCACGCGAATTGACGACCGCCGAATTCAACCTCCTTGAGATGTTCGCGCGCCGCCCGCATCGCGCTCTGACGCGCGACGAGATCATGGACATCTTGAAGGGGCACGACTATTCGCCGCTCGATCGTTCGATCGATGCATTGGTCAGCAGAGTGCGCCGCAAGATCGACAACGGGTCAAACGCGTCGCCGAAGATCAAATCCATCCGCGGCATCGGATATATGTTCACCTGCGATGTCAGGCGACGAAAAGCCTAGTCTGCGCCCCGTCTCAATGAACTCTGCCGCGAATAGTCAACGGCTGCACGCTCAAGCCTTGCGCTTCTCCAGCGTTTTCCGGACGATTTCAGCAAGGTCTCTTTGCCCATAAGGCTTGCGCAGGATCGGCCATTCATCGGCGATCGTGGCGATATCGCCGGCGTCTCCCGCAAAACCCGTCGTCAAGATCACTGGCAGAGCCGGATCGAACGCGCCGATCCAGTTTCTGAGATCGACCCCCGTCATCCCGCCCGGCATGATGATGTCGCTGAATACGAGGTCGGCCTTCAATCCGCCCATGAGCGCTTCGCGCGCCGCCGTCCCCGTGGGAAACTCCACCACTTCGTAGCCGAGACGTTCGAGACGCTGAACTGTCAACGCACGTACGTCGCCGTTGTCTTCAACGACCAAGATGCGCTCGCCACGACCTCGTTCCTCCTTTGCCGCGTCCGCCACGGAAACGACGGCGCCCGGATAATCGAGGCATCGCGGGAAATAGAGGTTCACGGTCGTGCCCGCTCCGGGCTCGCTGTAGATCGTGATGCTACCACCGGATTGTTTGATGAAACCGTAGATGGTGCTGAGCCCCAATCCCGTTCCGCGTCCCGGTGGCTTCGTCGTGAAGAAAGGCTCAAAAACACGCCCGAGCACGTCCTTCGTCATTCCGGCGCCATTGTCCGATACCGAGACGCGCACATAGTCGCCCGCCGCCAGCGAACCCTCGAAGCCGACCTCGTCGCCTTCCAGCGTCGCATTGCTGGTGCGGATGGCGAGTTTGCCGCCATTGGGCATCGCATCGCGCGCGTTGATCGCGAGGTTGATAACCGCGGATTCGACCTCACCCGTATCCGCGCGCGTCAACCACAAATCACGCGCGAAGCTCGTCTGCAGATCGATGGTCGCGCCAAGCGTGCGATGCAGAAGTTCGGTCATGCTCCGAACCTGCTCGTTGAGATTGATCACCTCCGGCGCCAGTTGCCGGCGGCGCGCAAACGTCAGCAGTCTCCGGGTCAGACGCGCTCCCGAGTCGGCAGCCCGCATCGCCCGCGAGAGAAGCTCACGATCATCAAGATTTTCGATCGTTCCTTCCAGCAATTCGAGATTGCCGGAAATGATCGTCAGCAGATTGTTGAAGTCATGCGCGATGCCGCCCGTCAACTGCCCCACGGCTTCGAGCTTCTGCAGCCTGAGCGAGCTCTCCCGCCGCTTCATCTCATCGGTCATATCCCGGAACAGGCTGACCACCGCCATCTGCGTCCCGTCAGCGCCCGCAATGACGGCGATATGCCCCTGCGCCGGAAACGTGCGCCCGTCCTTGCGGCGGAGTACCGTTGAAATCTCAACGCTTCCGCCGTCGGCCGCATGTTTCGATGCAATCTCTTTTTCAAGTTGCACCTTATCCGGCGGCGCATCGAAAAGCGTCGTCCAGTCGAGCCCGATCGCTTCGCTCGCGCTATAGCCGAACATGCGCGTTGCGGCGGGATTGATGAGAACGATCTGTCCCTCGGGCGCCGAGATCACCAGCGTCTCTGGCACGTAGTCAAACACGGCCTGAAACAGCAGCGACTGGCGGTCGATCTCCGCCTGCAATCGGGCATGCGCGCTCAAATCCGTGATAATGCCGGAGAAGAAGCGCTCGCCCTGCATCTCGAATTCACCAACCGCAAGGTGGATCGGAAATATCGATCCGTCCTTGCGTTGGCCCGCAACCTCGCGGCCGATGCCGATGATCCTTTTCTCGCCAGTCTGGACATACCGCTCCATGTAGTGGTCGTGCTGCGTGCGGTACGGCTCCGGCATCAACATGCTGACGTTGCGATCGAGCATCTCTTCCGCCGTATAGCCGAACATGCGCTCGGCGGCCGGATTGACCGTCCGCACCCGCCCGCGATCATCGATCGCCAGGATCGCCACGACGGCGGATTTGAGAAGCGCCTGCAGCATCGGCCGGCTTTTTCCTTCATTTCACGTATTGGATAGGCATCTGACGTAACGGCTCAGCTTAGCAGAACCATTGCCGAATTGCTTCATGCATGGTCCAGTAACACCCCATTTCTACTGATTTCGATCAAGGCGTCACCCGGCATGCGCGGCAAAGATTTGGAGGACGAAAATACACTATGAGCGCGCAGCCTCGGCATGACACACACGCGGACATGGATCTTGGTGACGGATGGCGGCAAGGCCCGCATCCTGGAGACGACCGCAAACCGCCAGAGTGTGCATGTCATTTCCGGATCGAACTCACGACGCGAGGAAGCGCCAGACCGTAAACTCGGCAGGACGCCTTCGGAGCGTCTCTACGGCTCCGCCGGACTTGCCCGCCTCGGTGTCGCTTCGCGCAGAGTTTCCAACACGGCCCTCGAAGCTTTGTTCGCGAGCCAGCTCGCCACGATGCTCGCGGAACACTCCGCCAAGGAAGCATTCGACCGGTTGGTGATCATCGCCCCCGGCACCATGCTGGGCAATCTCCGCAAGATGATCAAGCCGGAAGTCCGAAGCAAAGTCGTCGCCGAGATCGACGAAGATCCGGCCGAAATTCCAAACAACGAAATCGCTTCCCGCATCGAGACCGTGCTTGGCGCCTCTCGCTAGAGCCGCTCGCGACAGTGCATCTCCTGAAAACTTCAATCCCGCGCCATTGCGGACCGAACCTGCCTGTCCCGCAAACACCCGATTCCGATAACGCATCGGAACCTGCGTCAAACGTAGTCGCGACATGATGCGCTGAGCGATTTCGACGCGCAGCTTGTCTCTTTTATCCAAAGACAAGGCTCCCTCTCAGAGGCCGTGCTTGACACAGCCTGAGGCCCGAGAACGAACGATCCGTCAACAGATCAATCGGCCTGTCAGGGCTACGTGACGAGCGCGCTGTGATCGACCGGCCGCAGCGCTCTCGGCAAATTTAGGCGCGAGAGCCACAAGGAGGAGATTGCATGATATTCCACCGCTTCGGGGCGGTTGTCGGCCTAATAATGGCCGCACTACTTTCGGTACCGGCTGCACATGCAGACCAGCAACAGCATATGGCGCAAAAGGCCGCCCCGGCCGCCGACGCGCCAGCCAAGAAAGAAAAGCCGAAATCCCACGAGGAAGAAAAAACAGATCCGACGCCCGGCGCCCACGCGCCTGTCGTATTCACCCTCCGCACAGGCATCGCTGAAGGACGCATGGTCTACATCGGCGTCGGCGGCGACATCGACCACAAGATCAATCCCACGCTCGTCGTCCACGAAGGCGAAACCGTTCAGATCAACCTTGTGAACGGCGAAGGTGCGCAGCACGATGTCGTCGTTGATCAGTATGCGGCGCGATCGGCGATCGTTAACGGCAAGAACGCCAGCTCGACCTTCTCGTTCGTCGCCAGCAAAGTCGGTGAATTCAATTATTATTGCTCGATCGCAGGCCATCGCCAAGCCGGCATGGAGGGCAATATTCAGGTCCTGCCGGGCAATCGCGCCGAGATGAAATCATCCGGAGCCGACATCACGCGCGACCCCGCCGATCTGCCAGGCCCGATCGGTCCGCGTCAGGCAAAGACCGTCCGCATCGATCTCGAAACGGTCGAGGTCAAGGGACAGCTCGACGACAACACGACCTACACGTACTGGACGTTCAACGGCAAAGTCCCGGGTCCCTTCCTTCGCGTTCGCGTCGGTGACACGGTCGAGCTGCATCTCAAAAATCACAAAGACAGCTTGATGGTTCACTCCGTGGACTTCCACGGTGCAACCGGACCCGGCGGCGCAGCCGCATTCACGCAGACCGATCCCGGCGACGAGACCGTCGTGACGTTCAAGGCGCTGATCCCCGGCATCTATGTCTATCACTGCGCAACGCCGAGCGTGCCGACGCACATCACCAACGGCATGTACGGACTTCTGCTCGTTGAGCCGGAAGGTGGCCTGCCGCAGGTCGACCGCGAATTCTACGTCATGCAAGGCGAGGTCTACACGGTCAAATCGTTCGGCACTGCCGGCGAGCAGGAAATGGACTACGAAAAGCTGATCAACGAAAAGCCGGAATACTTCCTCTTCAACGGCTCGGTCGGTTCGCTTACGCGTAGCCATCCGCTTTATGCCAGCGTCGGCGAAACCGTGCGCATCTACTTCGGCGTCGGCGGACCGAACTTCACATCGTCGTTCCACGTCATCGGTGAAATCTTCGACCACGTCTATTCCCTCGGAAGCGTTGTTTCGCCCCCGCTGATCGGCGTGCAGACGGTTTCGGTTCCTCCGGGTGGCGCCACGATCGTCGACTTCAAGCTCGATCGCGCCGGGCGCTACATCCTGGTCGATCATGCCCTCTCTCGCCTGGAGCATGGCCTTGTCGGCTTCCTGAATGTCGACGGTCCGAAGAACGACTCGATCATGCATGAGGGACCTGCGAAGCAGTAGCGTCGCGTAGAGTCCAAAGCGTAACGGAGGCCTCAGCGTTGACCTGAGGCCTCCGTATTTATTTGCGGGAACCGGACGGCCGAAGCAGCAGCTTCCGGAACGCGAAAAGAAAGAGCGCGAAAGCTGCGATCCAACTGCATCCGGAAATAGGCAGCCACGCGTGTCTTGAATCTGCCGTCGCCTCCGCAACGATGCGCGCCGGAGCCGCGAGAGCCGCGCAGGCGAGAGACAGCAACAGAGACGCTGAGACCGCGAACGGCGTACGCGCGTGACGCCGGATCATGCTGGCCATGACGGCGATGCCCATCAACCCGATCACTCCGATACCCCAGGCATGAAGCGCTGCGGCTTGGCTCACGGCCGACGGCCAAAAGACGGCCGCGGCGTGAAGCGCGAAGCCGATGGGTATCCAGCTATAGCCAACGTGCAAAGCAAGTATCGGCGCCGAACGTGCAGCCCGCCATCCCTGCCAGCGAACCAAGCGTCCCGCTTGAGCGAAGCAAGCGAGCCACGAAGCCAGCGCGCTGACCTCGGCCTCAGGCGCAACCGCCCAGACCAGAAGCGCACCTATGACCGCAACGGCGGCAGTCGGCTCCAACCAATTGCCGCGAACCTTTATCGCCGCTTGTCCTCTCGCCTCTAACCAAGCTGCGGTAAGCGCCGGCACGATGCGTCCGCCCAACACAACGACGAGAGCGAGCACACTCGCCAGCCCGAGACGCAGCGCCGTCACACTCTCCGGATACAGCGATTGAAATCCTGTCACCGCGGCGAACGCAGCAAGAAGCAGCACGACCTTGATCTCGCGCCATGCACGACCCGCGATGACTTGCCGGGCAGCGATGAGGCTCAAAGCGACTATGAACAAGAAAGAGATAGCCGGAACCAGCGCGCTTCCATGAATGCTTTCCGCCGACACGACGTGCGCGACGCGCCCCGCAAGCCAAAGACCTGCGAGCGCTAACACCAACCTCGAGCTCGCCGGTGCACATCGCGTCCAGCGCGGCAATGCCGTGAGCACAAAGCCGGCGAGAACCGCCGGCATCATTCCAAGAAGAAGTTCGTCCCGATGCCAGACCGCCAGCGGCACGCCGGCAACGTCGCTTGCCGCGTAGCCGAGAAGCCTCGGGAGCCACGGCGCAATCGCCGCAATCGCATCGAGGGCAGCGAAGACAAAGAAAATGCGGAACGGCGGCACGGCGTACGCCTCGGCACACAAGAAGCGCACCGGGCGCACGCGATACATCATGCCTTATGCGAAGACGCTAAGCCGCGGCCTTGGAGCGTTCCTCTTCGCGCACACGCCCGAACGCTTGCGCCAAGCGCTGGATCATGTCCTGGCGATCGGCCAGCGGCACGCCAAGCCGTGCCAGTGTCCCGATTTCTCCCTTCAGATCGTGGAGGAAAACGTCCCGCACGATGATCTGAGCGCGCTCTTGATCGGTCATAGGTTCCTCGTGTGTGGAGACTGCCAGGCGACTTCACGCACACTCGCGACGCGCGGCAAAATCGCCGCGATCGGCCCGCATCAAAGACCGGGTGATCGCACGCCTGCAAATCTACCCCGTTTCCAATCGATTCTGATTATCCGATATCAACTGCGCCGGAACGCATCAGCGCATGCAAACAGGTTGACGCAGCACCGAACTCCGGATTTACGTCGGCGGCTGCGAGGGACCGGCACTGCGCACTGCGCGATCTGACGCCGGTTGAGGAACTCATTTCAGAGACGGGCAAGCATGACAGCGTCGTTGACGGCCAGAATCCCGACTTTCGATCTCATCCCACCGCAGGGCCTTTGGACGATGATCGACCGGATGGCGGCAGCAGGCGCCATCCTCATGCTCAGCACGATCATGCTTTCATCATCGTTCACGGGCGACCGCGACAACGACTCCGCTGGGAACGCTGCCGTACCGGCCACTGCCTCATCGTGGTTCAACTCCAGGGAAACCGTCGCAAGCGGATATCTCAGCGCGCCGTACTACCATCAGAGCGACGTGCATATTCAAAGGCCGGACGGAACGGATCTCACGCTCAAGAACATGAGCTGGGACGGCGACACCTTTTACTTCCCCATCGATGGCGGAGCCCGCGTCATCCGCTGGGCCGGTTCGTTTGGAACCATGATCGATTTCATGCACAGCAAAGCCATCGCCCGCCTCGGCAAAGGTGCGCATGGACGCAAGATCAAGAATGGCGTTGTCCAGGACGTGGAGACCACCGGTACACTCAAAGGCGCGCCCGCTCCTTCGCCGTTGCATTTGACGGATCTGTTCGATCGTCTGGAATTCACGCACGGCCACAACGTTCTCTATGCCTCGGGTCTCGTGCGCCTCGCGCCGATCACAGCCAAGCTGCGCCCCTACTTCGGTATTGGACTTGGCGCCGCCGTGCCGCACGTCGAGGCATGGTTTGCCGGTGAGCCCCCCACGAAACGAACAAATGAGTATCAGTATGCAGGCCCAGCAATTCAATTTCTCGCCGGGCTCGAATTACGCATCGGGCGCGGCTCCTATTACGTCGAATATAAATTCGTCTGGTCGGCGCTCGAAGCCGCGCTGACCGGCGGCAAATCATGGTCGCTGAAAGATTTGAAATCCGATTGGCTGCCGCGCTGGTTCGTCGAACCGTTCTCTGGCTTGACCGAAATGCCCGGCGATCTTTGGCGGCAATTCACACGCTGGCGCACCGGCACGACGCCGCCCGAAGGTACGCTGCAAACGAGTCTGACATCGCACCAGATCGTCATCGGCGGCGGTTATGTCTGGCCAAGCGCAAGCCCGGTATCCACAGGCCCCACTCCACATTAGAGTCATTCTGAGATAGCATCAGAAGCCATTGATTTTCCGACAAACGGAAGTTAGCATTTTCGGCGCGGCCGGCTTGTGAGCATCACGCGCGGCTGCATCGAACCGTCACGCGTGCAGCTTGACCTTCAACAAGGCCAGAGCACACGCCGACGCATAGAAGTCGAGTAATACGCTGCCGGAATACGGGACCGGCAATGACGACAAAGGTTTCGTCGCGGAGACGAACACAGGGGCAGACGTGACGCGCGCAGGGGGGAAAAGGCGCTCGACGTTCTCAGCAGCGATCGCGCTGCTGGGCGTGCTTTTCTATATCGCGCTCATCCCCAATCACTTTGTCTCCGAATTGCGGCAAACCCTCCGCGCTATCGATATCGGAAATCTCGCCGATCTCATTTGCCATACCGGCAAATCACACCATTCCGCCTCCACGCATTCCGCGCCGGAACAGGGCTCAAGCGGGCAGGACTCGACCGATTGTCCGTTCTGTAAAGGCTTGGCTGCGTTTCATCTCGCGATCACCGCGACGCCTCCGATCGTCCGCCCGACCAAGGATATCGGCCAGACCATCCGCGCCGCAACGATCGCGCTTCTCGCCATCGATTTCACGATCGATACGCGCAACCGTGATCCCCCTTCGCTGAACGCGCTCTGATCGCAGCGTCTCGCGATCACCTTCCACCATAAACCAGTGAAATCTGAATACCGGCGATTGGCTGCGCTTACGCATGCCTCGTCGACGGGGGAATCGTACCATGTCCATCAATTTGAAAGCCCGGTTGCTGTGTGCAACCGCTGTGATGGCGATCACGCCACATGCCTTGAGTTCACGCTCGCTCGCTCAGGAAGCCGGAGTCAGTACCGAGTTGCCGGACGTCGTTGTTCAGCAGCAGGCGCATCAGCATCACCAGCACAACACCAAGGCGAAGAAACCCAAAGCCAAATCGGTCGCGAGCCAGAGCCCAGCACCAACGCCGTCAGTGTCAAACGAACCGCAGCACGCTTCGCACGAGCAATCGCACGCAGCATCGGAATTTGACACAGGCACCGGCACACGCGGCCTCGCAGTGCCGCTCAGCAGCACGCGCATTTCCGGCAAGGCCATTCAGTCTCAGCTTCCCGGGACGAGCGACACCGCCCAGCTTCTGACGAAAGCTCCAGGCGTCAGCATCTTCCAGTCTGGCGGCATTTCGGGCCTACCCTCGATCAACGGACTGAACGACGACCGCGTCAAGATTTTGATCAACGGCATGGCCGTGACATCGGCCTGCACCAACCACATGAACCCGCCGCTATCATACATCGACCCGTCGCAGGTCGCGGTTGCCGACGTCATCGCAGGCGTGACTCCCGTCAGCAAAGGCGGCGACAGCCTCGGCGGAACGATCGTCGTCGAATCCCTGCCTCCGCGCTTTGCCGACGTTGGCGACGGCGTGCGAACATCGGGAAGCCTGTCGACATTCTACCGGAGCAACGGCGATAGCGTCAGCACCGCCGCGCACGCCGAAGCCGCGACGCAGAACGTCAGCTTGGGGTATTCCGGCGCCTGGAACAAAGCCAACGACTATTGGCGCGGAGACGACGGTCCGATCGTTCGCTCGACACTCTATGAAGCGCAGAATCACGCTGTGACGCTGGGCATCAAGAACGGCGCCGATGTCTTCACGATGCAGGGGATCTACGCCCACATCCCCTACCAGGGCTATGTCAACCAACGCATGGACATGGTCGACAACACCGCCTGGCTCTTCAACGCGCGGTATCTGACGCATTTCGATTGGGGAATGCTCGACGTCCGAGCCTTCTATCAAAAGACCGACCACCGCATGGACATGCTCGCCGACAAAAGCGGCAAGATGCCGATGAACTCCGAAGGCACGGATGCCGGCTATTCAATAAAGGCGGAAATTCCGCTGACGACGGCAGACGTTCTCCGCGTCGGCAACGAGTTCCATCGTGTGACGCTCGACGACTGGTGGCCGCCGGTCGCCGGCATGGAGCCGATGATGGGGCCGAACGACTTCATCAACATCAATAACGGCACGCGCCAGCGCCTCGGAACGTTCGTCGAGTGGGAGCATCGCTGGGATAGCGCATGGAGCACGCTGCTCGGCGTCCGTAACGACATGGTGTGGATGGATACCGGCGATGTCGCAGGCTACAGCATGATGTACGCCGCCGATGCCGCCGCCTTCAACGCACGCAATCACCAGAAGACGGACGCGAATTTCGACGTGACCGCGCTCGCGCGTTACCAGCCGACAGCGATCGAAACCTACGAATTCGGCTACGCCCGCAAGACGCGCTCGCCGAATTTCTATGAGCGCTATGCCTGGAGCACCGGCGACATGGCGGCCGACATGATCGGCTGGTATGGCGACGCCAACGGCTACGTCGGCAACCTCGACCTGAAACCCGAAGTCGCCAACACCTTCAGCGTGACCGCAGGTTGGCACGATCATCAGCACCACGCGTGGGATATCAAGATCACGCCCTACTACACCTATGCGCAGGACTACATCGACGCCGATTACGTCAAGACCCAGGGCGGAATGGGCATGGGTGGCGGAATGGGTGGTGGCGGCATGGGCGGCATGATGCCGTCCTCCGAGTTCGTGACACTGCGCTTTGCAAACCACGACGCACAGTTGTACGGCGTCAACGTCTCCGGCAGCGTCGATCTCTGGAACAGCGAGAGGTTCGGCTTGTTCGGGCTCTCTGGGCTGATCGGCTACGTCAACGGCGAGAACCTCGACACCGGCAACACGCTCTATCACATGATGCCGATCAACGCGCAGATGACGCTCAATCATCAGCTCGGCAATTGGACGAATGCCGTCCAGGTGACGATGGTGAACGCCAAGACCGACGTCAACGAGCTGCGCAACGAACCGACGACGCCCGGATACGCGCTCGTCGATTTGCGATCGAGCTACCAGTGGGAAAACGTGCGGCTCGATCTCGGCATCAACAATCTGTTCGACAAGCTTTACTACGCGCCGCTCGGCGGCGTCGACTGGGCCGACTACAGTGCCGGAGGACGCGTGGGTTTGATCTCGCCGGTTCCCGGTCAAGGCCGGTCATTCAATGCCGGCGTCACTGTTACGTTCTGATTGCATCCGGAGGCTGGCGTCACATCGGCGCCGGCCTCGCGTCACCGGATCGTTCGGTCACCGCGCCAGCTTGTAGGCCGCGTGACAGCCGCTGCAGTTGTTGAGAATATCGGCGAGATCCGTCAGCACCTCGGTGCGCGATGTTCCGCGCCCCGCCTTCCCCGCAAGCTTGTCGAACTTGTCATGCGTATCGAGGCTCATCATCGTGAACCCGACCGGCGCTTTGAGACCGGTCATCGGATTAATGCCGCTCAGCATCTTGTTGCCCGAACGCGCCGCAATCTTCGGCACACGCGCCGTTTTGTTCTCTGCGAGAGCCGAGACGATACTCTGGATCGTCTCCAGATACGTCCGCATGCCGGCGAGCAGTTCCTGCGCCTCTTCGCGGTTGAGCATCACCGCCTCGCGTTGGTCCCCCTTGCCGGTGGCGCGATCTTTCGCGACGACTGAACCCGCGACCATCATCGCGACGAGCGGCAACATGGCAGCGGCAGACCACGAGAAGCGCATAGTCCCTCAAGTATTGCGAACCGACTCGAATGTAGTCCGAAGCTAGCGTCGCCGAAAACCGCCACGTTGATAAATGTCACGCAGATGTGGCTGCACCGCTAGGCGACACAATGGGCTCGAGCCGTTCGCACTATGTCGTGAGCTGGCGATAAATCGCAGGCAGCGCCGCAGGCAAACGCGCGATGTCGCGAACGATCGCAAAGGCGCCGCGCCCGAAGATATGCGGAAAATAATCTCGCGCATTCTCGTCGATGGTCACGCCAAACACACGCAACCCGGCTTTGCGCGCCTCGCGGATCGCCATCCGCGTATCCTCGATGCCGAACCGGCCTTCGTAGTGATCGACATCGTTCGGCTTGCCGTCGGTCAGAAGAAGCAGCAGACGATGCCGCTGCGGACGCTTGACGAGTTCGCTCGTGACATGACGGACGGCAGCGCCGATGCGCGTGTACTGCCCGGGCTTCAGCGCTGAAATCCTGCGCACGATGCGTTGATCGAGCGCCTCATCGTAGTCTTTGAGCGTCGTCACCGTCACGTTGGTGCGACGGCGCGACGTAAAGGTGTAGATCGCATGCTCATCGCCGCACGCAGTCAGACCATGCGTCAGCGCGAGAAGCGCGCCCTTCTCGACATCGAGGACGCGCCGCTCCTGCATCCACGCGTCGGTCGACAAAGATACGTCCATCAGCACCGCGACCGACAGATCGCGCGCCGCTGGCCGCACATCGGTAAAGATACGTTCGCTGCCGGACTCTCCGGCTTTTCGATCCGCGATGGAGCGGATCAGCATCGACAGGTCCAGTTCCTCGCCGTCCGGCTCGGCATGCAAGGTCTGGCGTCGCGGCCGCAAGGCTTCAAACTGGCGGCGAACATGGCGAATATTCCGCTGAGTCACCACATCCGCCGACCAGTCCTCCCCCTCTTCCGACGCCTGCCCGGCAATCACCCGGCAGTAGTCGGGACGGTAAGCCTGCCGCTTCCAATCCCATTCCGGATAGGTATGGTCGGCGACGAGCGCGGTCGTATCCATCTCGCGCGGCGCAAGATCGAGATCGATCTTCAGCCGCGACGACGGACGTTTCTTGTTCGAACCGATCGTTAGTTCTGGCGTATCTTCCAGCGCCTGCCGCGCACCCTCGTCATCGTCGTCATCAACGTCACGACTGACGTTGATCATCTCGGCGATGCTGAAGATCGTCTCGAAGCGATGCAGCATCAGCGGATCGTTGCGGTCGCTGCGGTCCGTCGATTTGCGCACGCCGGTCCGGCGTTTTGCATCGACGGCAATCGAATCGCCGCCTGGCTCGTCCGCATCCGGACCACTCGCGCCAGCCGCGTCCGCCTTGACGTCGCCCCACAGCGGCACTGGGAGAAACGTGCGATAGCCCCGCGTCGAGCGGAGAGTCGGATTGATCTCGCCATTTCCCGCAATCGCATCGAAAATCGCGTCGGACGCGGGAATTGTTTCACTGAGCACATGCACGATCGCAGCTTCGATCTGCCCTTCGATGCCCGGCAGATTGCGCCGAGGCCGCTCGTTCAACGTCATGCGGCGAAGGCGATCGTAGACCGGCCGCAGGCCCGGCCAGGCGGCAAGCGTCCTGCGCGTCGTCTGTACGGCAGCGCGCAGGCAGTAGAGATCATTTCGCAACGGATCATCGTCCTGTTGCGGCGGAGCGGCGTGCGCGAACCAGATGGCCAGCCACTCGTAAAGCGCTTCGTTGTCTTTCGATTGAGCAAACAGATCGACGCTTCCCGGCAAGCGCAGCGCGCTCGCGTCGAGCGTCGGACGCTCGATCATCTCGGTGCCGAGACCCAGCGCCTGTTTGAGATTGAGCCGGTGACCCGAGGCCGTCGCGGCGCTGCCGACGATGCGGATCGCACCGTCCCCTCCGCCGGCCCGGAACAGCAATCCAAGCCGGACACGGATCGGATCCAGCGTCACCGCAGCGTCTGCGTGCCCGCGATAGGAACGCGACGATCCGACGAGACGGTGCCAGTATTGCCCGAAGGCTTCTTCCGGCTCGAACAGCGGCATGGCGAACTACCCGAGCGCGATCTGCACGACGCGCTTCAGCCCATCGACGATTTCGGGATCGTCCGACAGCGGCTCGATCAGCGCCACGCGCAAAGCGGTGTCATAGTCGACGCCAGCGCGGATCAGCGTCGCACAATAGACGACGAGCCGCGTCGATGCGCCTTCCTCGATGTCCTGTCCCTTCAAACCGCGCAATGCCTGCGCGACACGAACGAGCGGCAAGCAACGCTCGTGCGGCAGGCCACTCTCATGCGCAACGATGTCGGCTTCGGTATTGAGCGTCGGGAAGCCGAACTCCATCGCGAGAAAACGCTGCCGCGTGCTCGGCTTCAGCGTCTTGAGCACGTTCTGATAGCCTGGATTATAGGACGCCACCAGCATGAACTCCGGCGGCGCCTGCAGCAGTTCGCCCGTGCGCTCGAGCGGTAGTGTACGACGGTCGTCGGTTACCGGATGCAGGACGACCGTCACGTCCTTGCGCGCTTCCACAACCTCATCGAGATAGCAGATTGCGCCCTCGCGGACGGCCCGCGTCAGCGGCCCGTCTACCCATACCGTGTCGCCGCCTTTCAGCAGATAGCGGCCAGTCAGATCCGCAGCAGTCAGGTCATCATGGCATGCCACCGTATAGAGCGGACGGCCGAGCCGCGCCGCCATATACGCAACGAAACGTGTCTTGCCGCAGCCCGTCGGTCCCTTGAGCAGAACCGGCAGGCGATTGCGATAGGCGTGCTCGAAAATCTCACATTCCGAACCGACCGGCGCATAGAACGGCAAGTCTTTCTGTTTCGCTGACGTACTGACACTTTTCAACATGCCATGATCCCTCGTGTTACGAACCTGAGCTAGTTTGCCGGCTGCAGCGGCATGTCGATACGAGCCGGCTTCTCTTCCCGTACCGGTCCGAAGATCGAATAGAGGAACAGCACGCAGGCAATCGCAACAAAGGCACCGGCGCCGAGACGCATCCAGTAGAACAGCGCTAGCTGATCCTGGACTTCCATGTAGCTCATGCCCAGCACGCGCTGCAGATGGACCTGCACGACGCCCGCGAACGTCAGCGTGAAGGTCATGAACGCCATGGCCGACGTCATGATCCAGAAGCTCCACATGTTGAGCACCTGGTTATATGGCGCACGCTTGCGGAGATACGGCATCGCATAAGTGATCATGGCGAGGTTCAGCATCACGTAGGCACCGAAGAACGCGAGATGCCCGTGCGCCGCCGTAACCTGCGTTCCGTGGCTGTAGTAGTTGACGAACGACAGTGTGTGCATGAAGCCCCACACACCGGCACCGAAGAACGCGCCGACCGTGCAGCCGAGCGACCACAGCATAGCCGCTTTGTTCGGATGATCGCGGCGGCCTTTCCAAACCATCGTGAAGGCGAAGATCACCATCGCGAAGAACGGCGCGACTTCGAAGGTCGAGAAGATGCTGCCGATCCACTGCCAGTATCCCGGCGCACCGATCCAGTAGTAGTGATGGCCGGTGCCGAGCACGCCCGAGAACAGCGCCAGACCGACGATGGCGTAGAGCCACTTCTCGATCACCTCGCGGTCGACGCCAGTCATCTTGATCATCAGGAACGCGAGGACGGACGCCATCACGAGTTCCCACACGCCCTCGACCCACAGATGGACGATGTACCACCAGTAGACTTTATCGAGCGCGATGTTGCCGGGGTTGTAGAACGCGAACAGCCAGAATACCGCGATGCCCCACATGCCGAGCAACAGCACGTTGCCGATTGCCGTCTTCCGGCCTTTCAGGATCGTCATCGAAATATTGTAGAGATAGATCAGCGCCACCACGACGATAGCGGCCTTGATCCACAGCGGCTGCTCGAGGAATTCGCGGCCTTCATGAATGCCGAAGACATAGCCGACGACTGCCGCCAGTGCCCCGAACATCAACAGACCGAGCTGCACGTAGGCCAGCATCGGACTTTCGATGTCGCGCTCCGCTTCTTCCGGAACGAGATAATAGCCGCATCCGAAAAATCCCATCAGCAGCCACACGATCAACGCGTTGGTGTGGATCATGCGCAGGACGTTGAAGGGAATGACGTCGGATAGGAAATTCGGAAAGACGTATACGGTGCCGGCCAGGACGCCGACGACGATCTGGACGCCGAACAAAACCATGGCGCAGATGAAGTAGGCCAAAGCGACCCGTTGCGTAGGATATTTCATTGTTCGCGTCTCCTCAGCCTGAAGCCTTTGGCGGCCAACCTTGTGTTTTCACGCGGCTGGTGAATTCCAGAAAATCGATCAGATCGTTGGTTTCTTGATCGGTCAGCTTGAAGTCGGGCATCTGCCGGCGGCCTTCGACGCCGCTGGGCTGGGAGTGCATCCAGGCAAAGAGCCCTTCGCGAGCCGCCTTCGGATCCTCGAGACCGTTGTATCGCACCCAGACATTTCCTAGTTCGGGTGCGAAGTACGCGCCCTCACCAAGCAAGGTGTGACAATTGATGCAGGAGTTCTTTTCCCAAACGTGCTTGCCGCGCCGGACGCTATCGGAAAGCTCAGCGCTCGCAGTGCTCGTCGTTCGGATGTAGTAGTCCGTCTGCGCCGTCAAACCGACGAAAATAATGAAGAAAAAAATTGACCCCCCGTAGAAAATATTGCGGGCAGCCGCCTTAGTGAATCTCTCACTCATTGCCCTTCGTCTCCTCCAGCCTTGTCCCGATCCCGCTCCCGGCACACACGCATGCCGTGATCATCGGCGGGCTTATTATCAAAGGCGAAGCGGTCCCCTCTTTGCGCTCGGACAACAAAGAGGTATTTTAAATTCATATTATAGGTCGCAGGTAGCCGCACGGGATTGGATGACATTGGCGCAGACGTATCGAGAGCCGGAGGAGCAAACGTCGGAAGCGCAAACCGCGGATTGGGGCCCCCTTAATGGCCTGCCCGGAAATCCCATGATGTGGATCCTGATCCTGGGCGAACTGGCTGTATTTGGCGCGCTTTTGCTGGGCTTCTCCGTAGCGCGCACGCTTAATCCCGCAACGTTCGCCGACGCGCAAAATCACCTGCATCGCGTGCTCGGTGGTTTGAATACGCTCGTACTCGTCACCAGCGGATTTCTGGTGGCGGCGGCGATCTGGCGCAGACACGAGGGACGCGATGCCCGCCTGCTCCTGCTCTCAGGAATGGCGCTAGGGCTCATATTCCTCGCCGTCAAAGGCGTCGAGTACGGTGACCTCATCGCTGCCGGGATAGGCATCGAGACGAACACCTTCTTTCAGTTGTATTTCCTGATCACGGGATTTCACGCGGCCCACATCATCCTCGGGCTGATAATTTTCGCGATCGTCTATTTCGCCGACAGCATCGAGAACCTCGAGACCGGAGCCGCGTTCTGGCATATGCTCGATATGGTCTGGGTGCTGATCTACCCCATCATCTATCTGGTGCGCTGAACATGGCGACGTTGGTGAAGGTTTGGGTCGTCCTGGTGGTGCTGACGCTGATCTCGATGTGGGCCGGTGCGGTCCAGGACGGCGCAATCCCGATCCTTGCGCAGGTCGCGGTCGTGGTGACGGTTGCCGGCGTCAAAGCCTGGACGATCCTGCAGCACTTTCTCGGGCTTCGAAGCGCGCCCGGTGGCTGGCGTGCGCTATTCGCCATCTATCTCATCGCGCTTTCAGGTGCGATCTTCGCGATCTACACCGCCGGAACTGTTCTGGCCTCTCGCGCCCATGTCATTTCGGGATCATTGCAATGAACGAGCAGCAGGTGGGGCTTGTCACCCTCACGCCCGTCCTTCTGATTTTCATCTTCTTCATGTACCGTCAGGGCGCCATCCCGAAGACGGGCGCGGTCGTCGCGGCCCTGTTGTCAATCGCGATTGCAACCGCCATGTTCGTTGGGCAAATCTAGCCGCAGGCTGATGGACGTTGATCCGGCGCCGTCACGAATCTCATGGAGCGAACTCATGGACAGCATTTTCTCGTTTTCAGGCGCGCTCGTGCTCCTTCTGATGGCGGGCGGCACCATCATTTCCCTTATTACCGCCGTCGTCTTGATCGCATTGGTCGGACTGAATGAACGGCTGAAATCCATAGGCCGCTGATCGGCAATCGCGAATTGCGCTGGACGCCAGAATGTGATTGCGAGCGCGCGCCTAGTTAACAACTGGCGCAACGGCCATTCGGACGCACCTGACGCCCAAAATCAGTTGGCCTAGCGCAAAGAGTCTGCCCCAGATCGGAGTAGCATTCTTCCCGTTTTCGCAGAAATCGGGAGAAGGGCTTTGCAATCGACACTCCTTCGTGCTTACGGCGAAGCCCGGCTGCCGCGCTACACGAGCTATCCGACCGCTCCGCTTTTCTCTCCCGTCGTTGACGACACAGTCTATGCAGGCTGGCTTTCGGCGCTTGCACCCCGCGACCCGGTCTCGCTCTACCTTCACATCCCTTATTGCCGATCGATGTGCTGGTACTGCGGTTGCAACACCACGATCAGCGGCCGCGACGAGCCGGTCGCCAACTACCTCGACATCTTGCACCGCGAGATCGAGCTGGTCGCATCTCAAATCGGACGCCGCCAGCGCGTGAAATACGTACATTTCGGCGGTGGCACGCCGACGATCATGAAACCCGCACAGTTCATCGGGCTCGTGCATTTGCTGCGCGACGCATTCGACATTGTGGACGATGCCGAGCTGGCGATCGAAATCGATCCGCGAACCATCACCCGCGAGATGCTGGCGGCGATGCGCGGCAGCGGGATCAATCGCGCCAGCCTCGGCGTACAGACATTCGACCCGAAGGTTCAGCAAAGCATCAATCGCATCCAGAGCGTGGAATGCACGTCGCAAACCGTGGCGGCGCTACGGCGCGTCGGCATCAACCGGATCAACTTCGATCTGATCTACGGCTTGCCGAACCAGACCGTTCAATCCTGCATCGAGACGGTCAAAACGGCCCTCACAATGAAGCCGGACCGCCTCGCGGTCTTCGGCTATGCGCACGTGCCGGACGTCAAGAAACATCAGCGTCTGATCGACGCGAAGACACTGCCCGACAGTGCCGAGCGGGTCGAGCAGACGATCGCCATCGCTGACGCGCTGGTCAACGCCGGATATAAGCAGATCGGCCTCGACTGTTTCGCGCTTCCCGACGACGAGCTCGGCTTGGCTCAGGCATCGCACCGTTTGCGCCGCAATTTTCAGGGCTACACGTCGGATGATTGCGAAGCCCTGATCGGCTTCGGCGCATCCGCGATCGGCAAGACCAAGCACGGCTATGTTCAAAACGAAACCGCGATCGGCAACTACTCCACGCGCGTTCGCGACGGCCGGCTCGCCACTGCGAAAGGCTATAGCCTGACGTCCGAAGACCGAGGCCGTGCCGCAATCATCGAACGCTTGATGTGCGACTTCGAGGCCGACCTTCCAGGCATCTGCTCACGATACGGCCTCGACCACGCGGCGCTGACGGGCGGAAACGAAAGGCTTTCGCGCGCCATCGACGAGGGCTTGGCGCAAATGGACGGCAACATCCTCCGAATCGAAAACGATCATCGTTACCTCGTCCGTGTTGTTGCGGCAGCGTTCGACTCCTACCTTGACCGCTCTGCCCAAAGGCACAGCAAGGCAGTCTGACGCAGCATCCGGGCATACTTCTCTTGTCCTGGGTCAAGCAACGCGACAACTAAGTTTACTAGATAAGTAATGAATATCGCGGCCAGCCAGACCCCCATGGGCCAATGAGTGGCGCCTTATTCGCCAAGACCGCACACGAGATTGGAGCCAACATGGCACGACGTTCGATCCTCCCCCTGGCAATGACAATGCTGGGGCTGAGCGCGCCCTCGGCATTTGCCGCCGAATATCCGATTGGCAGCCCGCACAAGACCAACGGCATCGAAGTCGCTGCCGTCTATCTTCAGCCGATCGAGATGGAGCCCGCGCATATCATGCGGGCCGCAGCCGAATCCGACATCCACCTCGAAGCCGATATCCACGCCTTGGCGGACAACAAAAACGGCTTCGCCGAAGGTGACTGGATTCCCAACCTCAAGATCGAATACACGCTCGTCAAGGTCGATGGCGGCGAACGCGCGTCGGGCGTGTTCATGCCGATGGTGGCGAGCGACGGACCGCACTACGGCGACAACGTCAAGCTGATGGGCGCGGGAAAATACAAACTGACCTTCACGATCAAATCGCTCGGCGCTGAAACCACCGATCATTTTGGACGCCACGTCGATAAGGAAACCGGCGTTGGCCCGTGGGCCGCACCGTTCAGCGTCGACTACGAGTTCACTTACGCCGGTACCGGCAAGAAGGGCGCGTACTGATCGCCGATCGACCGGTTGCGTTTCGTTCGCCTAGTCCAGCGCATTGATTGCGCTGACTAGGTGGATGTCAGGAAAGAAGGCCTAAGCACCATGTCATTTCCAGTCCGGCTGATGTCGCTCGCTTTTCTGGCGCTCTTTTCCGGAGCCGCGGCGTTGGCCGAGGAAGACCCGGTCTTCACCATCAAATTCGCGGACGGAAAAATCGATCCGCCCGTTGTCGAGGTCCCGGCTAACCGCCGCTTCAAGCTAATTCTGCAGAACGAAGGAACGACGCCGGTCGAGTTCGAGAGCAACGAGTTGCGCCGGGAAAAAGTTCTGGGTGCCGGCACGTCGTCGTTCATCGTCATTAAACGCCTCGATCCGGGCGAGTATCAGTTCTTCGACGATTTTCACCTCGACACGCCCCCCGCCAAGCTGATCGCGCGAGAACCCGCCAGCCCGTGACGCGACACTATCGATCGTTGCCCAGCCGCTGGCTTGCACCGATCGCACGACGACATCCGGCGCGCACGCGCGCAGGGGAGACGACCCGATGACGATCTGCACGCTGCCAGAAAGAGACCACGCACCCGTTCTTGCCGCCGCGCAGCCGGACGTCTGGGCGCGCCTCGGTGACTGGCTCCAGCGTCATCAACGAACCATCCACAAAACACAATGGACCGTCGTCGCGATCTATGTCGTTCTGCTCATCGTTCCCGTACTGCTGCCCCTGCCCGATAACGCAGCCTACATTTGGACCAACGTAACGCGCTTCGCACAATTCGCGTTCTGGGGCATCTGGTGGCCGTTCGTGATTTTAGGAACGGCATTGGTCGGACGCATGTGGTGCGGGTTGCTCTGCCCCGAAGGCGCGATCACCGAATATGCGAGCAGCGTCGGCAGGGCGAGAGCGACGCCGCGCTGGATCACATGGGCGGGCTGGCCGACCGTCGCTTTTGCCTGCACTACGGTCTACGGCCAAATGGTCAGCGTCTATCAATACCCGCTGCCGACGCTTCTCATTCTCGGCGGATCGACCGTAGCGGCAGCCGCCGTCGGCTATCTCTACGGCCGCAACAAGCGAGTCTGGTGCCGCTATTTGTGCCCCGTCAGCGGCGTATTCGCACTTCTGGCGAAGCTCGCGCCTTTGCATTTTCATGTCGATCCGGAACAGTGGCGAGGGTCTCAGTCGGCAGGCTGCCGGCCCGGTCCGGTAAACTGCGCGCCCCTCGTGCCGCTAAAGAACATGCGTGGCGCATCCGCATGCCATATGTGCGGCCGCTGCAGCGGCTTTCGCGGCGCAATCCGCCTCGCGCGCCGCTCGCCCAATAATGAAATCGTCCACGTGGCGGGCGAAACACCCAAGCCTTGGGAAACGATCCTCATCGTCTTCGGCCTCATGGGTCTCGTCGTCGGCGCGTTCCAGTGGTCATCGAGCCCGTTTCTGATCACGGTCAAACAATGGGCCGCACAGAACTTGATTTCCGCCAATGTGACCTGGCCGCTTGAGGCCACGGCACCGTGGTGGATTTTGACCAACTATCCATTGAAAAACGACGTGCTAACATTGCTCGATGGAGCGTTGTTGATTGCCTACATCTTCGCAGCCGCGCTCGCATGCGGCGGAGCGATCACGCTGATGCTGGCACTGGCGACGCGGAGCTTGGGCTCATGGAATACGGCCAGATTTCATCACCTGGCACAGGCCTTGATCCCACTCGCAGGCGCCGGAGTCTTTCTCGGATTGTCGGCGCTGACCGTAACGCAGCTCCGGTCCGACGGCATAATGTTGCCCTACGTCAGCGAAGCCCGCGCAAGCATACTGGTCCTCGCGACGCTGTGGTCCGCGACTTTGTGCTGGAAAATCACCGAACTCTATTCCGACCGCACGACACTCAGAATTCCGGCGCTGGTCGCATTCTGTGGCGCGATGCTTCCCGCCAACGCCGCATGGTTCGTTCTGTTCTGGATTTGGTGAATAAAGCAAGCGATTACAATTTGCCTTTGGCACGGCCTATCGCTGATCGCGCTTGCGCTGAAACAATCCGGGTTCCTTGCTTTATGTTATCCCGAAACCCATTCAGCCCGGCTTAAATGCGCTGACGTCCGTGACGTCGACATTGGGAATGGCAAATTGACCAGGACCGTCAAATCTCCCCGCCGCTCCGATCTTTCCCTGCGGCTGCATCGTGTTTTGTCGTCGGCAGAATTGGATTGCGAATGCCGCACAAAACTGGATCAGGCGCTCGACCGCTTCTCGGTTCTGGAAGCCCGGCGACAGTTGCGCAGCGCATTAAAGGAAGCGCGGCATCGTCGAGATCTGATCGCGGATCAGATTTCATATCTTGCCGATATCGACGAGATTACCGAGAACGAGACCGACATCTCGGTCTTTAAGGAACTTGCGCTGCTGTTCGATGAAATCGCCGATCAGGCGGACAAAGCCGCCGACGCGCTTCGCGAACTGGAAACACTCTCCGCGCAACCGTTGAAACGCAACTCAGACTGACGCCCACAAGTAATCGTCAAACGCAATCGCGCCTCAAGCAGCGGGCGCTTCCGTATACGGCTTCGCAACCGTCGTCCGGTACCAATCCAGAACCGCGTTAGTCTCGGCGGGAAGCCACGTCGCCATTCCCTCGTGGAACATATCCCACGCCGGTATGTATTCGTCGCGCACGGCGATCAGCACCGGAATGCCTGACAGAATTGCATTCTCGATGATCGGTCTGAGGCCGGTTCCCTCCGACTCCGACCGGCCGAACCGGTTGAGAATGAGAAGGTCCGCGCCGCCTTCGACGATCGTTTCCAGCCGTCGCGTCGCCTCCGCGAGCGCTCCGGGATCGAGGCGGCAGCCGCGAGCATTGGGCCCGAGATCCTGAGAAATCTGCATCAACGAGCCATCCGCGACGTCGCGCAATTGCGTGGTCGACTTCGCCCCGTCGACGCCTGCAACTTCTTCCTGCACGATGCCGCGCACGTTCACCCCCCATGAGCGGAGAACAGCGGCAGCCTCGGCAAGCGTCGCATCGACGGGTGTTTTGCCCGTCGCACGGATGGCCGCGAGTACGGGGATGTCAATCGCCATGCGCCTGGCCTTTCCAGTTTCGTCATTAGGAGTTTGCTGCATGACTGCGCCCCATCGCGACATGGTTGCGCAAAGCGGCCACGTCCGCGACCGTCACGTTTTCCTGATGCACAGAAATACCGAACGGCCGCAACTTTGCCAATGCCCGCGATAGGCTCTCCGGCGTCATGCCGAGGCGTTTGGCAATCAGCGCTTTCTCGTACGGCAGAACGATCACCGCCGATCCCTGTGTTTGACCGCTGAGCTCGACGAGAAAATCCGCAACCCGCTGCGAGGCATCGAGCACTTTGATCTGTTCGATATGCCCAACAAGAAACTTCAAATGCTGCGACAGTGACGCGAGGATCGCCAACGCCAGATCCGGCTCGACGCGAATCCGCCGCCGGAAGCTGTCGCCGTCAACCTTCAGCAGACGCGACGTCGTCACGACCTCGGCCGCGACGGGATACTGGCGATCCATGAAAATCGCAGCCTCTCCGAACGACTCTCCGCGTCTCAGAACACCGACGATGGCTTCCGTTCCATTCGGCGTGATCCGAAACAGCTTCACCCAACCGTCAAGAATGACGAAGAACGCGTCCGATGGTGAATCTTGCTGAAAGAGCAGCGCGCCCTTCTCATACGTCCGCACGCCTTGCCCGGCAACAATGCTCTCCGTCACATCTTGCGATAGAGAACTGAATAACGGTGTCGCGCGGATGGTCCGCCAATCGTTGTGTTCCATGTATTTCCGCCTAATCCAACTTCATCAATGTACTGCGTCTAAAAATGTGATGAGGACGGCACGCTTCCAATTTGCCTTGGCGTCCCGTTCCAGCTTTATAATTTCGATCGTGACGTGCTCCGGTTACGATCCGCATGCGAAGCTACGCTATCCGCATCGGCAACGCCGCAAACCCGCCCGCCGGATAGACCGCGAGCGTCGCCGGACGGCCGGGAATGAACGCCATAGTCTCGGTTGCCTGAAGCAGCTCCTCCATGATCACGCGCAACTCCAGCCGCGACAGTCCCGCACCCGGGCAGACATGAATGCCACGCCCATAGAGAAGATTTTGCTCCGGATCGCGGTCGAGACGAAGCTCATCCGTGTCCTCAAAGACGGCCTCATCGCGATTTGCCGATGCCCACATCAGCGTGATGCGCTCGCCGGCGGCAATCTTGCGGCCATCGATTTCAACCGGCCTATGCGCCACACGCCGGTTGGAAATAAGCGGGGCACGGATTCTGAGAATCTCATCGATCGCGGACGGGAGCTGATCCAAATTCGCGCGCAGCTGCTTCTGAACCTGCGAATGTTCTGCGAGATAATGAGCCAGAATGCCGACGCACGCCGTGATGGTGCCGAGTTCGCCGACCGTCCAGTTCCGCAGAATGCTTACGATCTCGTCATCCTTCAACGGACGTCCGTTGATCTTTTCCCGGACCAGATCGGTGGTGATGTCGTCCGGCGCGGCAGCGCCAGCCTGGCGCCGTGCATCGAGCAGCGCCATGATATATCCGTCGAACTCCAGTGCAACGGCCGCCATCGCCTCGACATCGCGGGCGAGCGTCGCCTCGTGATTCTTGCGCACCCATTGCAGCAGCGGTTCGTGAAGCTCATCCGGCCAGCCGAGAAATGCGCACTGAATGCGCACGGCGAACAGGCGCGCGAGATCGACGACCAGATCGATCTCGGCATTCCGCTGCAGGCGCGACACCAGATCCCGTGAAATCGCCCGGCACTGCGGTTCGAATGCCTCAACGCGCGCAGGCTCGAAATGCCGGTCGATCAATTTCCGGTAGGCCGTATGCTCCGGCTGATCCATGCCGCTCGGAACAGAGAGATGGCGCGACACGACGCTGCTGAACGTTTCGTGGTCGTCGAGCACGCGCACGACATCTTCGTGCCGGAACAGCGACCAGCCGAGATAATCGCTGTACGCGACGGGACAGCGCTGCCGCATCGCATCGTAGGCCTTGATCTGATTTGAAAGCACGAGGTCAGAACGCGGATTCCAATCCTGTTCTCGTTTGGTCAATTCCGTCTTCACCGTCATCTCCTGAAAACATTCCGCTGGTGCGATGGAAATCGATTGCTGTTTCGCATTATTGTGCCCACCGCGGGCCAAAAGCTTTCCGTCAGCTGTCATGGCGCTGCGACCGCCTCCGCACCTGCGCGTCCACGCGCATATCCGTCGACGAGCGTTCCCGGCAAATCGAGGTTCGACAACAAGGTGCGCGCACGTTCCGGGTCTTCGTCGCCATTCAGGACGGATCTGTAGATGCGCGCCACTTGCACCATGTCTGATGTGTGCGGAGAAAGGCGGAGCCGTCGAATCCCCCGCGAAAGGAATTCGCTCACCGGCTGCATCACAGCATGAACCTGAGCCGACATCGTCTGCACGCCGTTGATTGCGAGAAATGATTGATCGTCGAGCGTATCGACGAGAAGCCCATCTGGGTCTTGCTCGCAGGTGAACTGGCAGGAATCCTTGTGCAGGCCGTGCAGTCGCGCATGATAGCAGCGCCCGGAAAGCGCTAGCGGCAAACGTCCGAACGCGAAGACTTCGAACTCCACATCCGAGCACGTCTGCGCAATGGCAGAGATATGCGCGAGCGACAGCTCCACCGGCGGACAGATCGTCCGCGCACCGCGGCGTCCGAGAAACTGCGCCGTCGCGCCGTTGTACACGTTGATGAACGGACCTGCGACGAACGGCTGACCCGACCTAACCGGCAACGCCGTCAAATCGTTGATCTCGACCAGGCGATCGTCACCGCAGAGATCTGCAATCGACCTCCGCTCGCGCACCGTCATGGGCGTCGCAAGCGTCGACAGCACGACCTCTTTTCCGGCCTGCTCCAGCCGCTCGATCACGTCCGGCCAGACCGGATCAGAGAACGGCATTCGCTTTCCGCAAACGACTTCGCCGACGTGAACACGTTCGACTGGCGCCTCATCAGCAATGCGAAAATAAAAGTCTCTGAGCCTTTCCGCTGGCCAATGAAAAAACACGGGACCGAGTGTCAGCGCGACTGGCGGCATGGGCATCACCTCCAGGTCTTTCGATAGGCGCCGGTCGTTTGCCGGCCGCCCTCTGACATGCTGGCGAGAATGCTATCGATTTCCGTCGGCGTACCGCCTTGCTCGACGGCATCGACCGCCCTGCGGAAGGCGCGCACCACTTCGCTGACGTATCCCTTGCCCCGCTGCCGCCCTTCGATCTTCAGAGCTTTGACGCCCGCCTCGCGAAACGCGACGATCATGCTTCCGGCATTCAGGCTGACAGGATCTTCAAACAGATGCCCCGTCTTGCCGCTGGCCTTGAACCGTCCCTTGCAAAGGGTCGGATACCCTGTCGGTTGACCGGCTTCGTAACGATCGATCGTGAAGCCTGAAAGCTGCGCGGTCGTCCCGTTCGCGTCTTCGACATAATGGACGGCCTCGGGTGGCGAGCACACGCCGTTGAGATTCGGCGACTTGCCCGTCGCATAGGACGACAGATGGCAGCGCCCCTCGACCATCACGCACAATCCGCCAAAGACGAAGGCTTCCGT
This sequence comes from Hyphomicrobium sp. GJ21, assembly GCF_001006785.1. Classification (NCBI taxonomy): domain Bacteria; kingdom Pseudomonadati; phylum Pseudomonadota; class Alphaproteobacteria; order Hyphomicrobiales; family Hyphomicrobiaceae; genus Hyphomicrobium; species Hyphomicrobium sp. GJ21. The sequence continues at coordinate 499,535 of NZ_CDHO01000003.1, forward strand.
TTCGACGGCAATAGCCCGATTGAGTGCGGCGATCTCCTGAACCGAGAGCACGCGCGGCAACACCACGCGTCGAACACCGAACGCATCGGCATAAAAACCGATGGCCTCCGGAGTTGCTGCGGCCGCCTGCACGGAAAGATGCAGGCGCGTGTCCGGATGGTTCGTCGACATGTGATCGAGCACTGCGATATCGGCCGCGATGACCGCATCCGCCCCACTCGCGACAGCGGTGTCCGCCGCCCTGCGCCACGGCTCGGTGTTCTCGGCGCGCGCGAACGTGTTGATCGCCACCAGAACTTTACTGCCGTGATCGTGCGCGAAGCGGATGCCGTCCGCCATCTCCTGAGCTGAGAAGTTGAGACCTGGAAAATTGCGAGCGTTGGTCTCGTCACGAAAGCCGCAATAGATCGAATCGGCGCCCGCCTGCACAGCCGCGCGCAGCGTCGCCGGAGTTCCCGCCGGGCATACGAGCTCCATACGGCCTCGCTCGCTCATGCCCGCTCCTTCTGACGCTGTGCCGCGCTCGCCGCCGCGCCCCGCGCAAAATCTACTCCGCCGAGAATGGCGGTGTTGGCGATGCTCGCAGCCATACCTTTGAGTCCAAGAAGATCCGATGGTTGCAGCTCCGCATCCTCGATCGCATTGCGTAGCGCGACGATCGCCTCCGTCCGCCCCGTGATTGAAATCGTGCGATGGAAAAACAGAGCGTCGCCGTCGAATGTACCGTCGACGATGCCGAGCAGCGCCATGATCGGACCGCGCAAAACGACATCGGCGATCTCAGGCTGGCTTCCGCTCGCGATCTGCACCGTCGCCGATTGCCCGTTCGGCACGACGTCAAATACGAAAGGAAGATCTGTCGGATCGATCAGGTAGCGCCCGCTGCAAAACTCACCGAGCCGTTCGAATATCTCAGGTCTGCGCCGCGCGAACGATCTGAGCGACAGCGTCAGCACCGGGCCGAGCGGAAATCCGACCGCCGCAGGCAGAAGCCGCCGCACAAATCCGGGCAAGCTCATTTCGTCGGCAATCTGCCCCATCAACGGCGGTCTCCATCGCAAGGCGATACCATAGGCGTTGCCTACCGATTAACCTTTGTCCCAGAGCAAAGAATGCAAGGCGCACGCTGCTACGAAAAATAACGACAGCTTCGTCACCGCAGCAGAACGTTCATGCACCAACGTCGTCTTCCATCGTTCCAGAGCCTATCGTCGTTTCTCTCATTCATCAGTGAGCAGAACGAAATTTCTTCGATAAGTGCGCCAATTTCGATGCATCTCGAAGCAACGGAGCTGCACCGCAGGGTCATCGCGAACGGCGGTCCGGTCCTGAAATTGGAGCGCCCATTAAACGCGAACGGCGTAACGTCGCCGCTTCCGGTCGTGACCAATCTCTTCGGAACGCGCCAACGAGTCGCGTGGGGACTTGGCACAGATCAAGAGGGGTTGGCATCTCTCGGCGAATTGTTGGCGTGGATGCAGTCGCCAAAGCCGCCACGTGACTTACGTCAAGCGTGGTCGCTTCTGCCTGCCGCCCGCAACGCGCTGCATGCTCGTCCAAGAGCGACGTCGGCGCCGCGCGAATGGCGAACAGCAGATCCGGATTTCACACAACTGCCGGTGCAGACCTGCTGGCCTGACGATGCCGGACCACTCATCACCTGGGGTGTCGTAATCACGCGTCCGCCAGGCGACAACAAATTCGAGAATTACAATCTCGGTGTCTACCGCATGCAGGTGCTCGATCGCGACAGCGCCATCATGCGCTGGCTGCCGATGCGCGGCGGGGCCAAGCACTATCGGCAATGGCAGGCACTGGGTCAGAACTGTCCCGCTGCTGTCGTGATCGGAGCCGATCCCGCGGTTCTGCTCGCAGCCGTCATGCCCGCGCCGGAGACGATATCCGAGCTGGCGTTGGCCGGCATCCTGAACAATCAGAGAATCGATATGGCGCCGTGCGCGCACATTCCGCTGCACGCACCCACGAGCGCCGAAATTCTGCTCGAAGGCACGGTGTCCGCATCACAAACCGCTCTCGAAGGTCCCTTCGGAGATCACACCGGCTACTACAATGCGCCGGAACCCTATCCGGTTTTCACTTTGAAGGGCATGCGCATCCGCGATCGAGCCAGCTATCTCACGACGTTCACCGGCCGCGCGCCGGACGAACCCTCTGTGCTCGGTGATACGCTCCTCGACGTCTTCAAGCCGCTCCTCCGTCAGCTGATCCCAGAAATTCTGGACATCTGGCTTCCACCGGAAGCCTGCTCGTACAGAATGGCGGTCATTTCCATCGCTAAGCGATATCCGGGGCAAGCTCGCCGCGTGATGATGGGATTCTGGTCGCTGCTGCCGCAATTCTCGATGACCAAGATGCTGATCATCGTCGACGACGACGTCGACATACGCTCCTGGAACGACGTGATGTGGGCCCTCGCAACGCGGATGGACCCCGGACGTGATCTAATGGTGATCGATCGCACGCCGATCGACCCTCTCGACTTCGCATCTCCGTTGGAGGGCTTAGGCGGCAAAGCGGGTTTTGACGCGACACGTAAAATCGGCGCGGAGACGACGCGCGACTGGGGCCGCACGATCCAGCCGGATCGGAACATTGAACGCCAGGTGAGTGAGCGATGGCAGGAATTCTTTCCGAACCAGATAACGACATGAGCAAACGACTGATCGTCGGCGTCACCGGCGCATCGGGCTCGGCGCTCGCGCTGGAAACCCTGCGCCAGCTTTCTCGCGCGGGCGTCGAGACACATCTTGTCGTGTCGGAAGGCGCCGGCGTCACGATCGCGCAGGAGTTAGGATCGTCGGGATTGGGTGATCTGACGAGTGCCGCAAGCCTCGTGCACGACCCGCGCAATCTCGCAGCCCCGATCGCCAGCGGATCGTTCCGAACCGACGGCATGATCGTCGTACCGTGCTCGATGCGCAGCCTCGCGGCGATGGCGCACGGCTTCGGCGACAACCTGCTTACCAGGGCCGCCGATGTCGCATTGAAGGAGAAGCGCCGGCTCGTGGTCGTCCCGCGCGAAGCGCCGCTCCACGAAGGCCATCTGGAAGGGATGCTGAAACTGGCGCGCCTCGGCGCCATCATCGCGCCGCCAGTCCCGCCGTTTTATACGAAGCGTGAAACGATGCAGGGCATGATCGAGGAGATCGCTGCACGCCTCATTGGTTGGGCCGGCATCGAGCCCGGACCGGAGATGACTCGCTGGGGCGAGCCAAGCTAATTCCGATCACATCAAGTCAAACGCCGTGCCGGCGCAAGACGTTCTCGATATCGCCGACGCTACGGATTTCCATCATCTCGTCCATCGACAGGCGGATGGAATACGTCATCTCCAGCGTCCGGATGAGCGCGATGTGCTGCAACGAGTCCCACGTCGCGATATCGTCCGCTGACGTCTCGAGCGTCAAAGGCTCGGTGTACTGAAATATATCGGCGAAGATCGCCACAAGATCGGGATAAGACAACGCCGTCGGAGCGAGAGCATCCATGTTACGCCTCCCAATTCAAAGCGACGAACTGCGATCGCGGCGGCTGCATGGCGGTCACATCAAACGTCCAGCTCGTTCGTTCGCCATCAGCCCCGGCTGATTGCCAGCCGCAGGAGGCGTAAAATTCTTTGACCATTGCATTCTTCCTTGTTGGAATATAATCGCCGCTGATGCGCCTGACTCCGCGACGTTTGAGATCTTCGATCAGCGCAGCGAGAAACGCCCGCTCGACCTCGCGTCCGATGACGCGGCAGCTCATCAGCAGCGACCGAATAACTGCTTCCGCACCATTGATCTCGACCGTCGCCGCGATGACGAGCCCATGATTGCCGAACTTGTCGCGCACGCGGCCAACGAGCGCGACGCCTCGATTGCCGGACTCTATGAGCGCGGAAATTTCCGCTTCCGTCGAACGCAGAGTGGTCAGGTTGAACTGGTTCGTTCTCTCATGCATCTGCACGACACGCGGCAGCGTCGCCTTGCTCACATGAGCGACCGTCAAATGCTGCTCGAGTCCCTTGAGATAATCCTCGAAGTTTACAGCACTTGCCTTTGCGTTTTCCGCGTCGCGTCGCGCCGCATACAGCGCCGCTCGCGTTTCATCTTCAGCGGTGAGACGCAACGGCCAAGTGCGAGTCATCCGCCGAAGCCAAAGCGGACGCTCTGCCGGGTCCACCGGCATCTCGGGAACCGAGACCTCAGGACAGAGTCGGCGCATCGCCTCGCGTTCATGCGGGCTGTCGTCGAGAAAGACGAAGCTGTCGAGACCGAGATTGAGCTCGGCGGCGATTTTGCGGATGTTATCGGGCTTCGGCTCCCAGTTGATCGCCGTCGCAGCAAAATCATCCGCTTGCAAAAGCATGCCGGCGTGCGTCTGGAACGCCGTGATCGCGTCCGGATTATTCTTGCTGAGCGCGACCAGTAGCATCCCCTGTTGCCGCAAACGGAGACATTCCACCTGCAGCGCGCGGAAGGCATTGCCAGGAAAATCGTCGCCGCACGCCAACGCTTCGACACCGTCGTCGCCATAGACGCCGCCCCAAAGCGTGTTGTCGAAGTCGACCGCCAGAACTTTCGCAGGCCCGCGCTTCAGCGAGCTCCATGCTTCGGCGAACGCACGAGCCAGCAGGCGGACGGCATCCGCAGAGTACGCGATCCGTCCGTAGTACCAGAGCTTGGCGTCCGACTGATCGCGAATGGGAAGCGACGCAAGCGCCTGATCCGCATCGACGACGATGATCTGCTTCGATTGCTCCGCAGCTTCGAGAATATGCCGGTTGATCCGATCGACGGCACGCCGCAGTCCCGAAGCATGGCTGCAATCGAGAAATCCGGCCGCAGGCGCCGCAGGCACCGGGATGGTATTGATCAACAATGGTGATTGCGAATGCGCCGTGAACTCACGCAACGCCGCCGCAAGATGAATGATGCGTTCCGCCAGCAGATCAGACGCGTCCGCCGCCGAGCGCCGCCAATCCTGCGGCGCGAATCCATCGAGATCGAGAAGCACCATATACGCATCCGCCCCTTCCGGCGGACGCATGAGTTCGGCAAGCAGGGTTCCGAAATCAGCTTGATTTACGTCGGCACGCCAGCCGACAGCCGCAAACGACGGCTTGAATTCGTCCGCCAGCGTTTGCGTCGTCGACGTCCCGATGAGGCGCACGCGCACGACCGGCAGACTATCGACATAAGGCGCAACCGCCTTGCCCGCGCGTTTCAGAATGCCTGGCGCGCGAAGCTGCTGCGCCAGCGCGAGGCGAACCGCTTCGTCCGCCCAGCCAAGCGCCGTAAACTTCTGAACGAGTGCAACAGCGACATCGGCTTCGATCTGATCGTCGGCACACAAAGCCGGGAGCATGCCAGCGATGTCATCGCGCTTTTCAGAAGAACTGCCCTGACCGTTGACGCGGTTCAGCGCGACGAGCGCGGACGTTAACGTCTTTTCGAGATTTTCCGGCAGAACGTGCCCGGCCAAAAGCAATTGCTTTGCAAGCCACCTCGGCACCGTGACGCGCGCATCCGCGAGCGTCGATATCAGAAGCGCAACCTTTACCGGCGCGACTTCCGCCCAATTGATAGCCGGCAATATCGCCCGGCGCAGCACGCAATCAGGCGCCGCGGAAATCGCTTCATCGACGATCGTCTCAATTGCCGATTGCACTACCGGCATCGACGGCGCATTCGCGCTCGCAGGCATGCTTGGAATTCCTTCAAATCATATGCTCGCCACCGGTAACGAGCATGTTTTCACCGGTGATGAAGCTGGCATAGGGAGACGCGAGCATCAGCGCCGCACCTGCGACGTCGTCAGCCGTCGCTAACCTACGTAACGGCGTGCGCGACACCGTCATCTGACGCATGCGTTCGGGGATGTTTGAGACGAGATCGGTATCGACCATCGACGGCGATATCGAATTGACCGTGACGCCGTGAGGCCCAAGCTCCTGCGCGAGATTTTTACTCATCGCCAGAAGCGCGCTCTTCGCCGCAACGTAGGGCAGCCAGTTGTAGGCCGTCCGCCCGATCGCCGCCGCCGACGCAATCGTGATCACCCGGCCTTTGCTTTTCTTCAATGCCGGAAGCGCGGCCTTCGTAACGCGAAACACGCTGCCGACGACAAGTTCATAAGCCTGCGCCATATCGGGCCACTGGAGATTGGCGAACGTCGACGAATGGATTTTTGGCCCGGCGTTATTGACCAGAATATCGAGCCCCCCTGCAGCGACGATTTCATCCATCAGCCGCGCGACATCGTCATCGCTCGTCACATCGCCGCGGATCGCCCTGCAAAACCCTCCAAGTCCGGAAAGCTCCTGCGCCAGACTTTGAGCGGTTGCTTCACTCCGCTGATAGTTGATCCAGACATTGGCGCCATGCTGCGCGAAAAGGCGCGCCGTCGCCCGTCCGATGCCGCGCGAAGCTCCGGTCACCAGCGCGGTCTTGCCTGCAAGAAGCGAAGACGACGCTACTTGCGGCCGCTCTACGCGCTTCTCCGCTTCCGCCAGACGAAGGACTTTGACTTGCGCCTTTCCGCGCAGGACGCATTCACCGCCGTTACGCAATATCTCTGTTCGCAACGTAACGAGCCGCGTCTCGTGGTCGATCGCTTCGATCGTGCCGCGAGCCTCAACCGTATCACCGATGAAGACCGGCCGCGTGAATTCGATGCTTTGCGAAACGTACAGCGCGCCGCGTCCGGGGATCTTCATTCCCACCAACGTCGACAGGAGACTCGCATTCAAAAAGCCGTGAACGACTCGCTCGGAAAACTCCGTCCGCGCGGCAAATTCATCGTCGACATGCAAAGCGTTGTAGTCGCCCGACAGCCTCGCGAATGCCGCGACGTCTTCCGCTGTAATAGTTCGGCTGAGGCTTTCCGTCTGACCGACGCTGAGTTCACTAAGGCGATCTGGCTGCAGCGGTGTGATCCTTATCGAGGTGCGAGACTACGGCGCAGCGATAGCCAGAAAATTCGCGTCGTCATTTGACATTCGTCAAACGGCACATAGACGGCCATTGCTAGAAGCCGATGCAGTGCGCAGGCAAGAATTGGCGCGCTGTTGACAGCGCAATTCCGGCCTAATTGCCCGCGCTGTGCTGCATGAACCCGATCCAGGAGAATGCCTGATGGCGTCCACGTTCGAAACCGTAGCCGGCATTATTTCGTCGGCTAGCGATATTCCTCTCGAGCGAATAACCCCCGACAGCCACGTCATGAAAGACCTCGAAGTCGACAGTCTATCGTTTCTCGATATAACGTTCGAAATCGACCAGAAATTCGGAATTCAGCTGCCGGTCGAGGAATGGCTCGCGGCGGTTAACGAGGGCAAGGCGAACGGCGCCGACTACTTCGTTCTTCGCAATCTCTGCACGCAAATCGACGGCTTGCGCGCCCCGGCTACCGTCTGAGGCGATCGACAAGTGCGGCTTGAATATTTTCAGATGCTCGACGAGATCGTCGAAGCGGCAACGGCTGATCGTCGAACGCTGATCGCACGAGCATTTGTTCCGGAGCACAGCCCGGTTTTCGAAGGTCACTTCCCTGGCCATCCCATAATGCCCGGCGTCCTGATGCTTGAGACGATGGCGCAGGCTTCGGGTTATCTCCTGCTGACGCTGAACGGCTTCTCGCGCATGATTTTCTTCGCGAGCGCCAAGGAAGCAAACTTCAGATCCTTCGTGCTTCCCGGTAGCACGCTCGAAGTGAAGGCCGAAGTCATCCACGAAGGCTCGGGCTATGCGGTGACGCAGGCCACCCTCAGCCAGAATGGCAAACGCGTCGCCGATGCCCGGCTGACCATGCGCAGCGTGCCCTTCACGTCGCCCGCTCTGCAAGCCCATGTGTTGAATGAGGGCTGGCGATTGAGCCTCGTTGCGACGGAGGCCCGATGATATGCCGAACGGGGACGAGCGCGAGCAGGTCTGGATCACCGGCATTGGCCTGATCAGCTCACTCGGCGTCGGCGTAGACGAGCACTGGAACAAACTTCACGGCGAAACCCCGCCCCGCCCTGTCATCGATGAACGCCGCTTCGCACCGTATACGGTGCATCCGATGCCGGAGATCGATGTCGCGCAACAGATCCCGCGCACAAGCGATCAGCGGCAGATGGATCGCTGGCAGAAATTCGGGGTTTATGCCGCAGGTCTCGCGCTGCGGGACGCAGGCATTGCTGGCAACGACGCTCTGCTCGACAAAACCGATCTTTGCATCGCGGCGGGCAACGGCGAGCGCGATATTGCGCTCGACTCTCGCATTCTCGCGACGGCCGATGCCGACGGGGACGCAGCGCCCCGTCTCAACACCGAGCTGATGACAGGCTTGCGCCCGACACTCTATCTCGTTCAGCTCTCGAACCTGCTCGCAGGCAATATCTCGATCATCCATAAGGCGACCGGCTCTTCGCGCACGTTCAAGGGCGAGGAGATGGCGGGCGTCTCGGCGATCAAGAATGCCGTCGATCGCATCAAAGCCGGACAAGGCGATCTCTTTCTCGTCGGCGGCGCACTCAACGCCGAACGCGAAGATTTTCTTCTCGGCTGCGAACTGACAGGCAGCCTGCATCGCGGCCCGCACAAATCCGTCTGGGACCGGCAAGGCGAAAACGGCGGCTTCATTCCGGGTAGCGTCGGCATCTTCCTCGTTTTGGAATCGAGCAGCCATGCGAAAGCGCGCGGCGCTATGCCCTACGCGCAAATAGCCGGAATAGCGTCGGATCGCTCGCCTCGCGCGCCGGGCGATATCGCGGCGACCGCGAACACACTTCTTAAAGAACTCCCCGTCGATACGAACAATCGCGAACTGTTCGTTATGAGCGGCGCAAGCGGCGCGCGCGAAACGACCGCCGAGGAATTGCAATTTCTTTCTGACGTGCAGAAAGTCGGGATTGAACCGGTTATCCGCGCCTGGGGAAGCATTTTCGGTCACACGCACGAAGCGCATTTTCTCGTCGGCATCGCGCTCGCGGCCCTGGCGCTGTCCAAAAGCGAATTCTATCCGCCCTTCGACACGTCCGGCGTCGAGCATACACGCAAGACATGGGCGGATCAGATCCTCGTCACGACGTTCGGCCATTGGCGCGGCGAGGGCTTGGGCCTCGTCCAGTCGGTCTGGTGAGGACGAAGCGAATGTCCAACGACAACCTCGATCACAAGGGACGGCCGCTGGTTGCCGTGACCGGCCGAGGTATCGTGACCTCGCTCGGCATCGGCAAATCCGACAACTGGAAGAAGTTGACGGCCGGTCAGTCCGGCATCAAACCCATTCAACGCTTCGATACGCGCGGCCTGAAAACAACGATCGCCGGAACCGTCGATCATTTCGACATTGATCCCTATTCGGCATTCGACCTCTCGACCGCAATGGCGGAAGCCGCAGCCGCCGAGGCCATCGAAGAAGCACGCATCGGCAGCCGCTCGTCGTTTCCAGGGCCGCTCATCATCGCGACGCCGCCCTCTGAACTGGAATGGCCGCACTTGCGTCAGCTGTACAATGGGCGGCCGGACTCCGACGTCTCCGGCTATGCGCGCCTGCTCGCCAGCGCGCGCTCCGGCAAGCACGCCGACCTCGCACGTCATGTTCGCTTTGACGCAATCGCCGAGCGCTTGAAAGACCGTTTTTCCACGCGCGGAGAACCACTCTCGATCTGCACGGCGTGCGCATCCGGCGCGACCACCATCCAGCTTGGCCTCGAAGCGATCCGGCGCGGCGATACCGAAGCCGCACTCTGCATCGGCACCGACGCCACCGTTCATCCCGAAGGCCTCATCCGCTTTTCGCTTCTCTCCGCGCTCTCAACCGGAAACGATGCTCCGCAAAAGGCATCGAAGCCTTTCGCAAAACGTCGGGACGGCTTTGTCATCGCCGAAGGCGCCGGCGCGGTCGTGCTTGAATCGCTCAGGGCTGCAAAAGCACGCGGCGCTCCGATCCTTGGCATCGTGCGCGGATGCGGAGAGAAAGCCGACAGCTTTCACCGCACACGTTCGAACCCCGACGGCGCCGCGATGATTGGCGCGATCCGCAAGACGTTGGACGACGCCGGCGCCACGCCAGAGCAGATCGACTACGTCAATGCTCACGGTACCAGCACGCCCGAAAACGATCGCATGGAGTATCTCTCGCTCAAGGCCGTACTGGGAGAGCATCTCGCAAATACGCCGGTCAGCTCCAACAAATCCATGATCGGTCACACACTGATTGCAGCAGGCTCGGTCGAAGCTGTGTTTTCGCTCCTTACGATCGAGACCGGTATTCTGCCGCCGACGATCAACTACGACGAACCCGATCCTGACCTGCCGCTCGACGTGGTTCCAAACACCAGCCGCTCCAAATCCGTCTCGACCGTACTGTCGAATTCTTTCGGCTTTGGAGGACAGAACGTCTGCGTCGTCTTCTCCAGCGAGCCCGCATGACGGACAGAAATCACAGCATCAAAACTATTTCCCGAGGACAGTAATGCAAACGTGTGAATGCACTCACGCTCAACAAACGACAGTCCGCGCGGTCCAGCTGACGGGCGAGCGCGCGCTGGCATTGACGCGCATCGCCGAACCTCCTGCGCCCGCTCCGGATGAAATCAAAGTGCAAATACGCGCGGTCGCGCTCAACCACATCGACGTGTGGAGCTGGCGCGGCATGGCCTTCGCAAAGCGCGAGTTGCCGATCGTCCTCGGCGCCGAAGCATCGGGCGAAGTCCTCGCGGTCGGCTCCGAAGTGAAGGACCTCGCGCCGGGAGACATCGTTGCATTTTACGGCGCCAAGACATGCGGCACCTGCCAGCCTTGCCGCGAAGGACGCGACAACTTCTGCGAAGGCGAGCGCGCGATGTACGGCTTCAACATCGACGGCTTCCTGCGCGACCGCATGAACATTCCGGCCCGCCTCGCCGTCAAAGCTCCGAAAGCCCTGGACGCGATTTCCGCAGCGTGCGCGCCGATCACCTTCGGAACCGTCGAGCATATGCTGTTCGATAACGCCAAACTGAAAGCCGGTGAGACGATCCTCGTCCAGGCCGGCGGCAGCGGCATCGGCACGGCGGCAATTCAGCTCGCGAAATCCGTCGGCGCGACCGTCATCACCACCGTCGGCAGCGACGACAAGATGGAGAAGGTGCGCGCGCTCGGCGCCGATCACATCATCAACTATCGCCGCGAACGTTTCGAAGGCCGCGTCCGCAAAATCACCAATCGCCGGGGCGTCGACGTCGTCTTCGAACATGTCGGACCGGACACGTGGGAGGGCAGCATCCTCTCGCTCTCGCGCGGCGGTCGCCTCGTCACTTGCGGATCGACGACAGGCGTCGCTGCTAAAACCAACCTCTATCTCCTGTTCCAGCAGCAGCTGCGCCTCATCGGCAGCTTCGGGTGCCGGATAGAGAACATGAAAACCGTGATGGGCCGAATGGCCGCCTCCCACATCGAGCCGGTGATCGACACCGTCATATCGCTCGACGATATCGAGGAAGGCCTGCGCCGGCTGGAAGAGCGCCGGGTCTTCGGCAAAATCATCGTCAAATTTTAAACGAGAGAAGCATGACCGAAGCGACAGCGCCACGCGAGGTTTGGATTACCGGGATCGGGCTTATCAGTTCGCTCGGGATTGATGCCGAAACGCACAAGACGCACTTCGAAACTGGCACGGGCCGCGTCTTGGACGAGTCACGTTATGCGCCGTACCCCGTGCATCCCCTCGCACCGCTGGAGTGGTCGAAGCAAATACCTAAGAATAGCGACCAGCGGCAGATGGAGACGTGGCAGCGGATCGGCGTGTATGCCGCAGGCCTCGCCCTCGCCGACGCCGGCATAGCAGGCAATTCAGAACTGCTCGACCGCACCAATCTCGTCGTTGCCGCGGGCAGCGGCGAGCGGGACACGAAAGTGGACTGCGACGTGCTGGAAGCCATTCACTCCGACGATGAAACCGCGCTCCTCGCCAAGAGCGTTCTTCCGAGCGCATTGCGTCCGACGCTCTTTCTGGCGCAGCTGTCGAACATGCTCGCCGGCAACATCTCCATCGTGCACCACGTCACCGGTTCGTCGCGAACGTTCATGGGCGAAGAATCCGGTGCCTTCGCCGCAGCCGAAAACGCCTTCCGGCGGATCTCGTCGGGTCAGGCCGACGTCATCCTCATTGGCGGCGCACTCAACGCAGAGCGCGAAGACCTGCTGCTTGGCTACGAAATCGGCCACAACCTATGGCGCGGCCCGTTCAAGCCGGCTCAGGAAAGAGGCGGGCAAGACGGCGGCGGCTTCATCCCCGGCAGCGTCGGCGCGTTTCTGACGATTGAATCTCGCGCGCACGCCGAAGCACGCGGTGCAAAAGCCTATGCACGCATTGCCGACATCCGAACCGATTACACCGCGCGCAAACAAGGCGACATCGCACGGTCGTTGACCCAGCTGTTCGAGACATTCCTTCCTCGCATTCCCGCCGGCCGTTTGCCCGTATGGGCGGGGAGCAGTGGCGTAGGCCCGTCAACGACGGAAGATCTGGCGTTCTTCGATCTTTTACCGGCCTACGACATCGCGCCCGACGTTCGCGTCTACGGCGACGATCTCGGCTACTCCGTCGAAGCTCACTTTTTCGCCGGTCTCGCGCTCGCAGCGTTGACGACCGATGGCAGAGGCGAGCGCAAGTCTCGCAACCCCGGAGCCGCGAGAAACGCGCTCGTGACGGGTACCGGCTATTGGCGTGGCGAAGCACTCGCCCTTATCGAAGCAATCGGGTGAGCTGAACATGTCTCAAGGTCACGATAAAAAAGGAAGACCGCTCGTCGCCGTCACAGGTATGGGCGTGGTCACTTCGCTCGGAAACGGCAAGGCCGACAACTGGGCCGCGCTGACAGAAGGACGCTCGGGCATCCGCTCCATCACGCGCTTCCCGACCGACGGTCTGCGCACGACGATCGCCGGCACAGTCGATACGCTGAAGGTCTCGCCGTATTCCGCACCGTCGCTCTCCATTGCGATGGCACTGGAGGCTGCCAACGAAGCCCTGCACGAAGCGCAAGCAGGCTCGAACGGCAAGTTCCCGGGTCCGCTCTTCCTCGCAACGCCGCCCGCCGAACTCGAATGGCCGCAGCGGCGAGCGCTTTATCAGAGCGCGCTGGATAAAAACGAGTCGGGATACCGGCGCCTTCTCGCCTCGGCGCGCGCCTCCGACTGGGACGAGATGCAGTCGCTGTTTCAGTTCTCGAGCGTCGCAAATCACGTTGCCGAACGGCTTGGTACGCGCGGACTGCCGACGTCCGTTTCCACCGCCTGCGCATCCGGCGCGACCGCGATCCAGCTCGGCGTCGAGGCGATCCGCCGTGGCGAAGCCGATGCCGCGCTCTGCATTGGAACTGACAGCTCCGTCCAGATCGAGGCGCTGATCCGTTTTTCGCTTCTCTCGGCCCTCTCGACCAACAACGCCGCGCCCGAGCAAGCCTCCAGGCCATTTTCGAAAAACCGCGACGGCTTCGTCATGGCCGAAGGCGCCGGAGCCTTGGTTCTCGAATCCTACGAGGGAGCCAAGCGGCGCGGCGCGCGCATCCTAGGCTTCATCCGCGGTTGCGGCGAGAAAGCCGATGACTATCATCGCACGCGATCCAAGCCGGATGGCACCGCCATCATCGGCGCGATCCGCAACGCCATCGACGACGCCTGTCTGTCGCCGGACGACATCGATTACGTGAATGCACATGGCACGAGCACGCCGGAAAACGACAAGATGGAATATCTTTCGCTGAAGGCCGTGATCGGCGACCGCATCGCAAACGTCCCGATGAGCTCGAACAAATCCATGATCGGCCATACGCTCTCAGCAGCCGGCGCGATCGAGGCAGTCTTCTCCCTCTTGACCATCCGCAACGGCACATTGCCGCCAACGATCAACTACGCAGTTCCCGACGCCGAGATACCGATGGACGTCGTGCCGAACGTCGCCCGGCAAGCGCGCGTTCAAACGGTGCTGTCGAACTCGTTCGGCTTCGGCGGACAGAACGCGGCGCTGGTCATCGCCGCACCCTGATCGACAATTGTTGAAGCAGTCTCTGCGCCTTCGAGGCCGCGTCTCCTCGGTCGCGCGCCTGCGCGATCGCGCGCTGCGCTCGCCACATCACGCCCATCTGACGCATTTTTGATCGGCGCCGCTTATCAACAATCAAGTTCGACCGCATCGACAAATGTGAATGTCGCGCCGGATGCTCGGTGCCGGCACGTACGCCCGCGCAATGGCATTCGACTCGATGCAAGGGAGGAAACACGATGCAAGAGAGCCTGCTTAAGGAGCCGGAAGCAAAGACATGGGTCGCGCCTGCATACTGCGATCTGCGTCTCGGATTCGAAGTCACGGCCTACATCTACGTTCGGTAGCGCAGTGCACGGGAGGCTGGGCTTTCTGTCGGCCTGGTCTCCCGGCGCATCGGAGAGAACACATGGAACCCGACCGGCAGCTCCAAACGTCGGACGTTGTGGAGTTGAATCCCAATTTTCATTTTCGTTGGGAGGAGCCGCAACAAGCCAACGTACTTCTCTACCCTGAAGGCATCGTCAAGCTCAACGAGACGGCAGCGGCGATTCTGGAAGCCTGCACAGGTGGCCAATCCATCGCGGTTGGCGTTGCAGAACTCGCCGAACGCTACGGCAAAGCCGATCTCACCGCCGACGCATTGAAATTTTTGGAGGTTGCGCATGCCAAAGGATGGATCCGGATTAAGTCTTGATGGCCTTGGCCTGCCGCTCTGGCTCGTGCTTGAGCTGACGTACAAATGCCCGCTGAAATGCCCCTGGTGCAGCAACCCCGTCGATTTCGATCAATACCGCAACGAACTCTCGACCGAAGAATGGAAGAAGGTTCTCCGCGCAGGCCGCCGCCTCGGATCGCTGCAATTGGGCTTCACCGGCGGCGAGCCCATGCTCCGCAACGATCTCGAGGAACTCGTCGCTGAAGCTGACAGCCTCGGCTATTACACGAACCTCATCACATCGGGCGTCGGACTGAACAAGGACCGCCTTCGTGCTTTGAAGAAGGCCGGACTGAAACAGGTCCAGCTCAGTATTCAGTCGAACGATCGCCAACACAGCACAAAACTCGTCGGCGTCGACGTGCTCGACCACAAGATCGATATCGCACGCTCCATCAAGACCGAAGGCTTTCCGATGGTGCTGAACGTCCCCGTCAGCCGCTTCAACATCGAACGTACCGAGGCTCTGATCGACCTCGCAGTCGATCTCGGAGTTGAGTATCTCGAGTTCGCCAATCTCCAATACTACAATTGGGCCCTGCTCAACCGCGCGGAACTTCTGCCGACGCGTGAGCAGCTGGCGAAGTCGGAAGCAGCCGTCAACGCCGCCCGCGCGCGGCTCGGCAAAAAGCTGACGATCTTCTTCGTCGTTCCTGACTATTACGATGACCGTCCGAAAGCCTGCATGAACGGCTGGGGCGCCGTGCATCTGACAATCGCGCCGGATGGCACCGCGCTGCCCTGCCAGGAAGCGCGGCTGATCAAAGGCATCGAATTTCCGAGCGTACGCGATCACGAACTCGACTGGATCTGGCACAAGTCCCCGGCATTCAACAAGTTCCGCGGCGACTCGTGGATGTCGGAGCCGTGCCGAAGCTGCAGCGAAAAGGAAAAGGACTTCGGCGGCTGCCGCTGCCAGGCGTTCCTGTTCACAGGTGATGCAGCAAACACCGACCCTGTCTGCTCCAAATCGTCCCACAGGCACCTGATCGACAATCTCATCGCACGCGCCGAACAGCGCGGCATCCCCGAGACGGCGTGCGACGGCACGTTGAAAATGCGCGAGACGAAGCGCCGCCAGCGCTCGGAGGCTCAGTGATGCACCGCCCCTCGGTCGATCATCATCAGGCTTTGCGCGGGACCGCATAGAATGGACATCGCACTGCTCGATCTCGCGGCACGTGTGCTTCACGTTGCCGGCGTGATCATCTGGGTCGGCCACAACTGGGTCAACGTTGTGCAAATTCCAAAGTTTCGCCGCGTGCTTCCCGACGCGCCACAAGAGGCCGTGAAAGGCGTATTCATGGCTGCATCAAAACGCGAGCACGGAATATTCCGCCACGCCTCGCTGGTCGTACTCGCAACCGGCCTTTTTATGCTGTGGCGGCGGGGAGATTTCGTGGAGGCACTATCGCTTTCAGGATCGTCGGCAATCATCGGTCTCGGAGCTTGGACCGGCACGCTCATGGTCTCGAACCTGTGGTTCGTCCTCTGGCCGCATCAGAAAAAAGTCCTCGGCTTCATTGAGGCATCGACGGAGGAGCGCCTGCGCTGCGCCCGCATCACCTTTCTCTCGTCCCGCGTGAATACGGTTCTATCCATGATGACGCTCTTTCTCATGATCGCGGGAGCGCACGGCGGCATCCCACCCGGCTGAGCAGGAGTGAGATGCGTTTCAGCTTTGCCTCCGCGTCGTCCAAGCTCCCACCGCCGGTGCTTGCAGAACTCACCGCGGATATCGCCGAATGGCGAACAAGCTGCATGTCGGCGCTCGAGTTGCCGTTCAACGGAAGCGATTTCGCCGACATCCTGTCCGAAGCCGAGCATGAGCTGAGATCACTTCTCCAGCTTCCGCAGAGCTACAAGGTTCTCTTTCTTCAGGGCGGCGCCTCGACACAATTCGCAGCCTTGCCGATGAACCTCGCAGCCGAGCATCAACCTTGTGATTATGTGCTGTCAGGCCACTGGTCGCGCCGCGCAATCGAAGTCGCATCAGATTGGCGCGATGTCCGCACCATTGTATCCGAACGCGACGGCTTCCTGCCCGACCCCGCATCGTGGCGCCGGTCGCCCGGCGCAGCGTATTGCCACGTCACCAGCACCGAAACCGCCGAAGGGTTGCAGTATCACGAGTTTCCGGAGACGTCGGGAGTTCCCCTGATCGCCGACATGACAGCGGACTTTCTCACACGTCCCCTCCCGATCGAGCGCTTCGGACTTGTCTACGCAAGCGCACAAAAAAACCTCGGCGCCGCGGGTTTGACGATCGTGATCGTAGACGAGAACCTTCTCGGCAAATCGAAGCGCAAAGTTCCACCCCCGCTCGACTACGCGCACCAGGCCTCAGCAAACTCGAAGGTCAACACTCCGCCAACGTTCGCGATCGTCGTGGCGCTCCGAATGTTGCATTGGCTCCGTCAGGAAGGCGGGCTCGATGCCGCCGCCGCGAAGAACCTCGCCAAAAGCAAAGAGCTTTACGCCGTGATCGACGAAAGCGATTTCTATCGCTGTTTCGCTAGCCCTCGCGATCGCTCGACAATCAGCATCTGCTTTCACCTTCCCGATCCGAAGCTCGATCAATTGTTCCTCGATGAAGCCGAACAAATTGGCCTCATGCACCTCAAGGGTCATCCCAACGTCGGCGGCATCCGCGCCTGTCTCTACAATGGCGTGACGGCGGACGCAGCGTCGGCGCTCGCGAATTTCATGTCCGATTTCAAGCGCCGCCGAGGATGACAAGCATCCGGCCATCATTGTCAACGCGATCAGCGCCGGTGGAAGCGATGGGCTTGCACTTCCCCAATCCCATTGGATTAGCCGCAGGGATCGATCGCACTGGGGAACACGCTCCATCGCTTCTTGGCTCAGGCTTCGGCCACGTCGAAATCGGCACCATAAATTCTGAAACAGGATTGGTCGCGCCGCTCCGGCACTCCGCCAACGGTGCTCGCCTCGGCATCAATATCGGCAGCCTGCGACCCGGCCTTGACGATCTCGTCATCGCAGACTTCGAGACACGCCTGAGGCAGGCATCACCCATCGCCGACTACGTCGTCGCAAATCTCACCGCGCCGGCAATGCAGAGAAGTGGAAATTCTCTGCGTGTCGAACAGCTCGTAAGGCGCCTGAGCAAAGTCCGTGACGAAATTTCCGAAGCTCGCGGAAGGCGAACACCACTTCTCGTCAAGCTCGACGGCGGCGCGATCGGCAATCCGATCCCAGCAGCCGTGACAGCAGCGCGCGTGTATGGCCTCGACGGCATCGTTCTCGTATCGGATCGCCTGCGACGCATTGAAGAGATCAGCAATCACATGGCCGCGCTGACCCTGATATCCGTCGGCGGCATCCAAACGGCTGCAGACATTCGCACACGCCTCGTCGCCGGAGCATCGCTGGTCCAGATTCACCGCGCATTCGCCGACGGCGGAAAGCAACTGCTTCTCCGGATGCTCGCCGAGCTCTGAAGCCCTGACACATCGTCAACTCATATTGATGTGCAGCAAATGGGTGCCCCTCCGACATCCCTATCGTTCTTGAAATCTTCACCGGAGCGCGTACGCAAAGAGGTTCGCCATGAGCTTTCCCGACTTCTTCGATAAGGTGCCAGCGATTTCGCTGCGCGAGCCGTTGGCCGTTTTCCTCGGCGCTTCGACGACCGGCGAGATCACCTACACGTACGCCGACGCCGTTAAGCTCGCCGGTCACTCCTGCCCGACCGTTGCCGCCGCCTACCTCATGGTGCGCGAGGGCCTGCGCTATCTATACGGCGATGATCTCCCCGAGCGCGGCGGCATCGAAGTGTACATGCGCGACGGACGCGAGAGCGGAACAACCGGAGTAACCGCATCCGTCGCGACACTGCTGACCGGCGCGGCATCAGAAACGGGATTCGGAGGCATCGGCGAAAGGCAACGGTTCGGCCGTCGCAACCTGCTCCAATTCGATGCCGATATCGATGGTGTCCTCGCACTCAGGCGGCGCGATACGGGACGCGGCGTTAGTCTCGATTTCAATGGGGCACGTGTTCCGCCCGATCCCGGCATGAGAACATTATTCCCAGACGCCGTGTCAGGTCGCGCAGACGAAAGCCAGCAGAAGCGTTTCGCACAGCTCTGGCAAGATCGCGTCGCCCGCATCCTGCTCGATCACGCTGACGATCCCGAACTTGTACGCGCCAGAGCGTGGGCTACCGCATCTAGCTGACAATGCGCTTAGTACGTCGTACACCGCCACGGTTCGCGCTGCGCCAGCGAAGATGCTAGAGTCGATCCATGAAGACGACCGCACAGATTCTGCGCGACTACCGCGGCCCTGCGCTCTTCAGTTTCGGATTTCGTCCCTTCTTTCTTCTCGCCTCGATCTGGGCGGCGCTTTCGGTGCCGTTGTGGTTGCTGTCCTATCTCGCAGCCGGTGACACGGCAGCGGCGATCTTCACGCACGACTGGCACGTCCACGAAATGCTGTTCGGTTACACGGCGGCGGTCATCGTCGGTTACATGACGATCGCCGGAGCAAACTGGACGGGACACTATCCCGTTGCAGGCCGGCCCATCGTCGTGCTCGTCGCCATTTGGATTGCCGGACGCGCCGCGATGCTGGCCTATCCGATGCTCGGTCTCGCAGCCGCTATCGTCGACTCGGCCTTTCTCGTCCTGTTTTCACTTGCGCTCTGGCGCGAACTTCTCGCCGCGACGAACTCGCGTGTCGTTGCTCCCACCGTCGTCATAACGCTGCTCGCGATCGCCAACATCGCGTTCCACGCACGCACGATCTTCCCCGGCATCGGCCCCGTGTCGGAGCGCATGACGATCGGCCTTATCACGTTCCTCATCGCGCTGATGGGCGGACGTCTCCTGCCGAGCTTCACGCGAAACTGGCTAGCGCAGCGGAAGATCACATCGCAGCCTGCACCCTACGGGCGTTTCGATATGTTATCGCTCGTCGCAACTGCTGCAGGACTCGCGGTGTGGGTTGCCTCGCCGGACTCGCGCCTCAGCGGCACGCTGTTGCTGATCGCGGGTCTCGGACTACTGATCCGCCTGGCGCGCTGGAGAGGATGGATTGCCGCGCGCGACGGCATGGTTCTGATCCTGCACCTCGCCTATTTCTGGTGCGCGCTTGGCGTCGCCATGCTCGGCGCATCGGTGCTGTTTCCGGCTGACATACCTGCGACGGCCGCAATCCATGCGCTGACCACCGGCGCGATCGGCGTCATGACTCTCGCCATGATGACCCGCACGACGCTCAGCCACACAGGCCGCGAGCGCCGTGCCGACCGTCCGACGCTGCTGATCTATTGTTTCGCAAATCTCGCAGCGTTGATGCGCACGCTCGCACCGTTGATCGCATCGGCGTATTCCGAACTATTGCTGCTATCCGCGATCTTCTGGTCGTTGGCGTTCGCCGTCTTCGCGTTGAATTATGGCCCGATGCTCACAAAAGCGTGGCATCGCGCATCCTAGGTCTTGAACGATCAAAAAAGCGCGATCCGCAAGCGACGTTCACAAACCCCTCTATTGCGCTGCAACTTAGTTTCGCGGGAACTTTCACCTGCGCGCGGCCGTACCTCTGTTAGCTTCAAAAACAGCCCGAGGATTTACTATGCTTGGAAAACACGGAATCGTCGCCTTGACCGGCGTGGCAGGCGCACTGCTGATCGGCGCGACTGTAGCATCCGCTGCAGACGCACCGTCCTCGACATCTCAACCTTCGGCGTCTTCCTCCAGCACCACACCATCGGCGGCTGGCGGTGAAGTCAACACCGAGCCCGGAAGCCAAGGCAAAACGTCGGATCGCACCCCCGGCAAACGCGATCCTGAGCGCACGCCGAACGCCAGCTCGACCGGCAACACGGGTACGGACGCCGGGCAGACGCACGAAGGAACGTCGGACCGTTCTCCGCAGAAATAAGATTGGCTTGAGGCGGGATCGGACCCTCGATCTCGCCTCTACAGCCGTCACGGGACTGCTGCTTGCTCCTTCCGTTATCGCGACGGAAAGCAAAGCAGCAGATCTTTTTCCCTTCCCGCCAGCTCTGATGTATATTTCAAGGCGCAGAGCCTGCATCGTCTGCAGGCTGTTTTGAAGTTGCTCGATCCCTGTCACGGTACTGTCGCAGAAGCGACATACGGGTTGCCCCGATTTGACCTCGCTGCCATCCGGGTGGGCCGATGCTGGACGAAGTACGAACTGCCGACCAAATCCGACTGGACGCGCAGCAAGGCGTTGCGGAAAAGCGCATTCAGACGTTTCGCCAGATTCTGCTCTGGCCCATCCAACTCGTTCCCGAAAACAACACCACGATCGTAGAGGACTACGCCGCAATCCTGGAGACGCTCGGCCCAGACAATCCCTGGTATGAAATCGCCGACGAATTCACGGGCGACCCCAAAGATTTCCAGCAGCGTCACTACAGCGAATTCGTGACGTTCCTGCCGCCCGTGCAGCGGCTGCTCTACGGCAGCGGCCGCGGCAAACCGGGATCGGTCTGCGCCGAAAGCCCGATCAAAGCCTTCCGCCGAAGCGACGTTGCCAAAATCCGCATCACGCTCAGCGCAGGCGCAGCCCCACTTGAACTCGACGTAACGCACATCGATCTCTACTTCTTCTACGAGATCGACGTCGCGATACTCGCATTCGAGGTCCACGCCAGCGATCTTCCTCTTGTCACCGTGCAAGATCTGATGTTCCGGCTTGGCCGAACCTATCCCGCGTACTGGGAGGAAAACGGCTCCGGCGGACACTGCCCCGACAAGGTCGAATTCATCGGCAACGACGGCGGCGTCCTCGCAGTTTCAGACCACAACGATCAAGCGAAATTCCTCGCGCAGGTCTGTTTGAAGCGTGCAGCGCGCGTCGCTTCGCACTGGCAATTCCTGCTGCACCCTTTGGTGCCGCACCATTCGGATCTCCCCGGACAGATCCGTTACAAACAGCTCGAATATTCCCGCATGCCGCAGATGGATTTCCTAGCGGCAAGCGCCGGAACGGCACTGACGCGCGCCGATTACGTTCGGCTCGCCTTTGCCTCAGGCCCCGGCAGCTGCGATGAGCTTCCTTTCTCGGAAAGCCATCTCTCCAGTTTCGAATCCGCCTTTTGCTACGATCGCTATTACGGACAGCACAACGGCGTCGAATGGCCGGAAAGCCGCTACATGTCTTGCGGGCACACGCTCGTCGTCACCGGCAACGCCGACAATCCGTTTTTCACCGACATCAATCACGGCTGCCAGAACAGTTTCCGGCACGAGCATTTTCTCGTCTTTTTGCTCGCGCATTTTCACAAAGCCGCGCTGCTCATGTTTTCCGACCAGCTCACCGAAGCCATGAGCCGCCTCGATGCGCACGACAAATCAGCCGTTCTGTCCTTCCGGATGGCATCGCGCCGAGCGCTGGAAACATTCCTCCGCTTTACCCATCGCTACTGGTTCCACTCCGTCAGCAATCAGACGCAAGCGCGAGAACTCTTCACGCTCTGCCGCTCGCAGCTCGAGCTTGACCGTCTCTATGACGACATTCGTCAGGAGATTCAGGAAATGAGCGAATTTCTCGAAAACGAAGCGTTGCGCCGGCAGAACGATACGATGACGAGATTGACCGTCGTGACGACGCTCGGCTTGATTGGCACGACGGTGACCGGCTTCCTGGGCATGAACGTCCTGGCTTGGGCCGATGAGCCTCTGCCCTGGCGGATCTGGGCATTCCTCGCCGTGCTCATCCCGACCATCCTGCTGACGCTACTGACGATCGTGAATTCCCGGTCGCTTTCAAATTTCATGGAACGTCTGTCCGATACGGAGCGTACTAAGAACGTCCGTCCGAAACGCCAGAAACGAGCACCGCTCCCTCGCAACGACTGAAGAACGGATTCCGTCGTTTCTCGCGGCGCGCGTTCTGCGGGTGGGCGATGAGCGTCTCGCCTGAGCGAAGCCTGCAACCGCCACGCTACCACTGCGTTTTATTTCTGAGATTTCAGCGCGAACGTGTTCGCCACCGATCGCACCGCTTCATTCAAGTCCGGAACGAGCCATATGATGTAAACGGAGTTACGCAATGCCAACCAGCGAAGCGTTTCCTGTCATCTTCTTCATGCTCAGCTTCTACGCATTTGCAATCGCGCTGCTCTACGCACTCGCGCGCGCTTGGGATCAGACGGCGACACATCGCCAGACTAACGGAAATAGAAGGGAATTGTGAACTGAAGCTGGTTCGGCGTTGCGCCGGACGGTGGATCGCCAAACGGCGCGGCTTTTCGAACCGCCGTCAACGCCGCCTGATCGAGCTTGCCCTTACCCGATGAAGTTGCGATCTCCGCGTAACGTATTTCTCCGGACGGCGTCAGTCCGAACGAAATGCGCGTCGTGCCCGTATAGCCATCGCCGCTCGGCTTGTTACGCGAGAGAATAGTGCGGATGCGCGCCGCATAGTTCAAAATGCTTCCGCGGCTTGCCGAAACTTTGCCGCTAGCCTCGGACTGCGCCATGCTCGCACGCGATGTCGTGCTGCCGGCCGTCGATGCGCGAGACGCCGCTTGCGCCGTAACCTGCCGTTCCTTCCGTTCGGCGTCTTCCTTCTTGCTATCCTCTTCTGAGACGTCCTTCGACTCGATCTCGGTAGGCTTCACCTCTTCGATCGTTTCCGAGGTCTGGATCGCTTTGGTCTCGTGCACCTCGTCGGGCGGTGCCTGCCCGCGAATGACGTGCAGCGGGTCGTCCGTCGGAATGGCCGCGGACGGCGTCACGTCTGCGACGTCGACCGGCTCCGGCGGTGGCTCGGTGGCTTCAACCGCTTCCTTCACCTCGGTCAGAGGTTGCGGAACCGACTCGGCCGCCTGGACGCTGCCCGCCTGCGACTCGGCCGAAGCAGCCGACGCCGTCTGCACATGCTCTGTCTCGATCGACTCCAAGACGACCGTTTGCTCTGTCGCCAAGCTGATCGCATCGGTCTTATCGGACAGCGTTCCGAACGTATCGTCGCTTCCCGACCAGTCGAACATCGTCGAAGCGATCGCCGTATGCAGGCATATTGAAATGACGATCGCGGCGGTGCGCAGCCATTTCAGCGGTTGCTTCGAAGCACTGTCCGAAACGGACGCCAACTTGATCGCTGGCGACGACACATCGGCATGCGCCGGTCGCTCCTGTCTCGCAGTCGGAAGCATCGGCATGCCGCCGTCTGCGCTGACGAGCGTCAGCGTTCGCGGCATCCGCTGCAGCGGCTGCAATGACGCGTCACGTGCGAGCACATGCGCATTCGAATTTCGCGTCGAGGAACTGGAGGAGGCCACAAAAGCCATCTGAACCTGACCTGTGCGAGTCCGGGGGAGCATGTGAGTTAGGCAGCGTCGACCAAGCGCGCGCCTTCAGGCGTAACTTCTTGAAGCACGGTGAAACCCTCGAATTCAGGGCCGGAAATCAGAGAGAATTTTTGCTTGCCATCCGCGTTTGCGTGCGCGTGGCGGAACTGATCGGATTTTGTCCAGGCATCGAAGTCGGCGCGCGAACGCCAGACGGTATGCGAAGCGTAAAGAACATGATCGTCGCGCTCCGGACCCTTCACCAAGTGGAAGACGACGAACCCCGGCGCTTCGTTGAGCGTGCTTTTGCGATTGAACCAGACCTGTTCGAACTCATGCTCCGAACCCTTCACGACCTTCAGCCGGTTCATGGCAATAAACATAGTCACCGCTCCTTTACACATCAGACCGCGCATCGCGATCCGAAACGCCGTATCGGCGAGCCATTCAACCCGCCGATACTCAACTCATTTGCAGCGATCGACCCTTCCAGCCGCGGTTGCCCGCGACTTAGAACTGTGCCTTCGCTGTTAGATAGAACGTGCGGCCCATACCGGTCGAATTGCAGCCCGGAAAATTCGAGCCGTAGCAGGTCGGACCATCGAAGAACGCGGTCGTGAGAGCCGGCGTATAGTCTTCGTTGAAGACGTTATCGATATTGAAGCCGAGCTCGAAGTTCTCGGTAACCTTGTAGGTCGAGAAGAAATCGACCAGCGTATAGCCGGGCATGTACTTGCTGGCATAGAAGCTGCCAACGTTCATGTCGCCGACATCGCTTTCCGAAAAATAGGAAACGCGGCCGCCGAGCGTCACCCTGCGATCGAGAAGTCGAACGCCCGCGGACGTGACGACTGTGTGCTCCGGAACGTAGCTATGCGCGCCAAAACCATCCGTCTGCGACGGCAGGTTGGTGTGCGTATAGGTGTAGCTCAATCCCGCAAAGAAATACCCGGCATCATACATGCCCTGGAGTTCGACACCCTGGACCGTCGAAATGCCTTCGGTGTTGCAGAAGTAGTTGCTGCCGAGCGTTGTCGTGCACGACGCAATATAGTTGTCGACGTTCATATGATAGTAGTCGCCCTTGAACCGGAACGAGTCCGCAGGCGTGAACAGTCCATCTTTCCTGATGTTGGCGCCGACTTCGATGCCTTTCTGGCTTTCAGGATTGAGGAACGGGTTCGGAGCAAACCCGACACCGGCTGCACCCGGATGCGTTCCACCCGCAAACAGCTCACTGACCGAGGGAGCACGCATCGATTCCGAATACGTGATGTAGGGCTGCAGCCAGTCCGTTACCTGAGCTGCGAGCGTAACCTTCGGATCGAACGAGCCGCCGTCCTTATCCAAAATATAGCGTCCAGGAACATATGGCGGATTGGGCAATCCCGCAGCGGGATTGATGTTGACCGAACCGTTCAGGCCGTACATGTCGTAACGCAGGCCGACGATCAGGTCGAAGATGCTCTTGGAGAACGTAGTCTCGGAGAAAAACGCGCTCGTCGACGTATAGCCCGAGCCGTTCACGCCACCGCCAGCCACCGGCCTAAAGCGATTGTACGTATCGACGTCATCGCCGAAGAACTCGTAGCCGTATTGAGATTTGACTCGAATACCGCCGAGATTAAATCGCGACGTGTTCGTAATGTCAGCGCCCATGCCGGTATCGTCGACGACACGTCCCCAAGCAGTGCCCTGCGGTGGTGTACCGACTGTCGGACTGGAATCCGTCCCGTAGCGCATGAGCGCGTGATTATAGTAACCGTTCACCCGCAAATCGATCAGATCGTTCCCGATCGGATTGAAGGCATACTTGGCGGTGTAAGTTTGCGTCTGAACGTTCTGGAAGTACGAGTTGGCGAAGAAGTCATTGTTATAGAAAACGCCGCCAAAGCGAAGCGATTGCTCCGAGTCCGGCGCCAAGTTCACTTTGAACAAACCTGACGTCAGGTCCTGGAATGTCCGCGGAATCACAACGCCGCTGGCATTCTCATAGCTGTCGGGATCTTTGTGGCTCACCGCACCGGCGACACTGATGCCGCCGACGGCTGCCGCGGCCGCGCCCATCTCGGAGAAGCCTTGTCCATTGCTTCCCCAGGTCAGCTTCGAAATTCCACCGAAGTTCTGACCCGGCCTCAGAATGTCTTCGACGTCGAGCGTGCGCATGTTGACGACGCCGGCCAGCGCACCTGCGCCACCAGCTGTCGACACAGCACCGCGCTGAACATCGATACCGCCGATCAAAGCGGAATCGACATACGCGAATCCGGATGCCTCGTGACCGAGGAAGCGGAAATTCTGCCGAGCGCCATCGATCGACATGTTGACACGGCCGTTACCCTCGAAGCCGCGGATATTGACGGCAACCCCGGCGTTCTGCGGACTGATGCGCGTGAAAGTGCCGGGCTGCGAGCGCAGCGCGTCGTTGAGATCGCCGTTGCCGTAGGTCGAGAGCTCGTTGCTCGTGACAACGCTGATGCCGGCCGGCGTGTTGTAGGGCGCATCAGGGTTCTGCACTGACGGTCCCGAATTCTGCGCAACAGGCGCCTCCTCCACCGGCTCGGGCGCCGCAGCCTGCACAGGCTTCGGTTTCGGCTTGCTCTTGGGAGCGCTCGACTTCTTCGCCTTGGCGCTCTGAACGTTGATGCCCGGCAGCTCGGTCTCTTGCGCGTGCGCTGCGCCGGCAACCGTCAGCGCAGCAACGGAGAGACCGAGAGACAGCGATCTGGCGAACGTTCTGAAACTTGGCGACCTATAAAAACTATCGATACGGCACATCGCGATAAACAACCCCCGTTGTTCCTGAATTGAGAAACGGGCTGGCTGGCTAGCGCTGGTCGCGCACCGGGCGGGCTTGCCTCGTTTTCGTCGCACCCTCACTCATCGGGATGCGGGCGAAGACCCCGGACCATGACGAGCATGGTCGGGCATAATTACCCTGATAAACATTACAGAATAAGTCAACAAAAAGAGCAGAGAAACACCCTCGCCCGGAACGTCGCATCTGGATCGCAGATACGCGTTTTGTTGGGGTTTTCGCTCACTTCACGTGGCGGGGCAGAAGACTGGAATTATTCCACGACCACTGGTGTTGCAGATTTCACTCAGAATGGCGGTCGTTGCCACAGCCGCTAACCATTCGAGCGGCGGACGCTAAAAGAAAAATGGCCGGAGGACGCTGACCTCCGGCCAAGGTGCGCGCACGGGAAGGAATGCGCGCTAAGCGACAGGGTGCGTCCTCAGACGCATCGGGTCATAGAAGGGCATACGGACGACGGTTGCGGTGAAGTCGCGGCCGTTGTCGCGGATGGTGAGTTCCGTGCCGAGCTTGGTGAACGCCGGCGCGATCTGCGCCATCGCCAGCGACTTCATCAGATGCTGGCTGTAGGTCGTGCTCGTGACGATGCCGACCTCTTTGCCGTCCGAGAAGATTTTGGACAGCGGCGCAATCGCTTCGTTATGCAAAACCTCAAGGCCCGTGATCAGCGAGCGCTCTTTGCCCTTCTTGGCGGTCAGCGCTTTCTTGCCGATGAAGTCGGGCTTGGAGAGATCGACGGTCCAGTCCGCACGCACTTCCCAAGGTGTCGTGTCGCCATGCGTCATGTCGAAGGGGAAGAACAGAAGGCCGCCTTCTACCCGGACGATGTCGAGGCACGACCACGAGATCGGCGTCACGCCCTGGTCCTTGCCCGCTGCAAGGATCGAATCCCACATGAATTCCGCATCCTTCGCGCTGCAGAATACTTCGTAGCCGCGCTCTGCCGAATAACCGCCGCGCGCGATCTCGACCGGGCGCCCGAACAGCGTTGTCTTCTCATGATGGAAATACGGAAGCTCCGCGAGCTTCATCGGCGTGTGCGGCGCAAGAACTTCCAGGGATTTCGGACCCTGCAGCGACAGGATATGTACATCGTCGTCGCGAGCGACCGTAACGTTGAAACGGCCTTTCGCCGCCGCAGCCGCTTCTTCGAACGAACCGCCGCCGTGCGAGACGCGGTATTTGCCGTCGCCATCGACATAGACGAGCACGTCATCGATCAGGGCGCCGTCTTCATTGACGATATTGCTGATGTGCGAGTCGCCGCGCTTCGCCTTCGAGATATCGGAGGTCAGCAAGTGATTGAGAAACGCCAGTGCATCGGGACCCTCGACGTTGACCATCTTCAGGGCCGACACATCGAATAGGCCGGCCTTGCTGCGGACGATTTCCGTCTCGGCATAAGGGCAGGCGTTATAATTCTGCGGAATTGGCATGTCGTTCCAGGACGACGACAGATCTGAACCCAACGCGCGATGGCGGTCGTTGAGAGCGGAACTTCTTTTCTGAATTGTGCCGTGCATTGAACTTCTCCGACTTACCGATTGTTGTTCGTCTGTGAACGCGCCTTTTCAGAACAAGCCCGCACAAATTGGCGTCAGTGCACTTCGCTAAGGCAGATACTGAGTGGGCGTGAATGGGTGATGGGTATTGTCCGTCCGGACCGAGGAACCAGATCCGGACGGACGACCCCGCTGCCGCTACATATGGAAGAACCAGTTGGCGAACAGCACCGTGCCCAAGCCCGCGAGAAGCGTCAGGTACGGCAGAATTCCGGCCTTGCGGCTGACCATCTCGCCAGGAGCAACGCCGAGGTCTTCATACATGTGCGCCGGGAACCGGCCCTTGTCCTGGACGTAGTGACGGAACCAGAACACCGGCAGGATCAGCGACGCGGTGAACAAACCGGACCACAGAGCATTCGGATTCCAGACCTTCGCGCCAGCGCCCATGAACGTTGCGTTGACGAATGCGAGGATGGCTCCAAGCGCGATGAGGATCGTCGGCGCTTTCCACGGACGCGGACGGTCGGCGTTGTCGATACGATGGATCCAACCCGAGTTCAGGTTGAGGAAGTTGAAGATGATGTAACCGCAGTTCGAAACCGCAAGAATGAAGAAGAAGCTTGCAGCATCGGCACAGGCGATCGCCATCAGGCAGAGGTTGGCGATAAGGTCGGTCCACATGGCGCTGGTCGGCGCACCGTGGTGGTTCGTGTGGCTGAGATAGCGCGGCAGCCAACCATCGACGGACGCCTGGTAGAGCGTACGCGAAGAACCCGCCATCGTGGTCATGATCGACAGCATCAGCGCCATGATCATCATCATCACGAGGAGGCCGGAAACCCAGCCGCTTCCGCCGACCATTCGGCCCATGGCTTCCGCGACACCCGAACCATCGACAACCGACGGAGCGAGCATTCCATCGAGGCCAAGAACGCCTTGGAACGTGAACGGAACGAGGATGAAGAGAAGGAGGCAAAGCAGTCCCGAGAAGAAGATCGCTTTGAACGTGTCGCTGCCCGGATTGCGGAACTCAGCCGTGTAGCAGACGGCCGTCTCGAACCCGTAGGTCGACCAAGCCGCGATGAAGAGACCGCCGAGCACCAGCGTCCAGCCGGGAATATCCCACTGGCCTGCAGCCGGAGCGTACGCTTCCTTCAAAGGCAGGATTGGAGAGTAGTTCGACCAGTCGATTTGGCCCGTCAGGATCGGAACGATACCGACGATCAGCATCGGGATGATGACGACCAGACCGATATACTTCTGGACGTTCGCCGTACCGACGATGCCTCTGTGCTGGATCGCGAAGGTCAACAGCATCAGCGCTGCGCCGATGAAGAACGCGGAGTTGA
Organism: Hyphomicrobium sp. GJ21; assembly: GCF_001006785.1. NCBI lineage: Bacteria > Pseudomonadati > Pseudomonadota > Alphaproteobacteria > Hyphomicrobiales > Hyphomicrobiaceae > Hyphomicrobium > Hyphomicrobium sp. GJ21. Next base: position 529,239 of record NZ_CDHO01000003.1, read on the forward strand.
ACGAGAAATGCACCGGTCCAATCGCGCCGGATGCGAGGCTCCACTCGCGAATTGCCGGCGTGAAGGCCGCGACGCCATCCGCGCTCAGCAGTGCCGAGATCGCATCCTGAGCGGTTTTTCCGCTGTTGGCTGCGAGCCATTCGATGACACGCGGGCTATCCGGAGCGATGCTCGAGGCGTGCGCGCTGATCCATGCCGCGACTTGCGGTGCATCAGCTGGCGGAATTGGCGCCAGAGCATTCAGAATGTAAGCGGCCGCGATCGACGAACCGAGCGACAGCACGGGCGTCCATGCGAACCAGTTGCACCACACGGACAGCGGCGCAATCCACTTTCCATAGCGGAGCCATGCAGCGGCGCCGTAAACGGAGGCACCACCTGACTTGTTGGGAAAAAGGCCGGCGATTTCAGCATATGTGAAGGATTGGATAAATCCCATGATCATCGAAACCGTCCAGACAAGGAAAGCAACCTTGCCGACCGTTCCGGCGATCCCGCCGATCGAGAACAACACCAGAGCAGGAACGCCGCTCGCAACCCAGAACGCCCCCCGCCAATCGATACCTCTTACTAGTTCTGTAGACGCGGGCTCACCTATTGCCCGACTCGCCGTATGGTCCATTTTTCGCTCCCATGGTTTCTTTCATTTTTTCCTGCTTTGGATAGTTTTTCGTGCCGTAATCAGTTGAATTGTGCTTCGAGCTCCTTTGCGAATTCGAAGATGTCCATGCAGACGCCGTAGGTTGCGACGTTGAAGATCGGCGCTTCCGGATCGGTGTTGACGGCGATGATGGTGTCGACGTGCTTCATGCCGTAGAGGTGCTGCACGGCGCCTGAGATGCCGAGCGCGACGTAGACTTTGCAGGCGCTCGCGACCTTGCCGGATTGCCCGACCTGATGCGGCTTCGGCAGCCATCCGGAATCGACGATCGGGCGCGAGCAGCCGAACGTGAAGCCGAGCCGGTCGGCGAGCCCTTCGAAGCGCGGGAGGTTGTCTTTTTCCTGGATGCCGCGGCCGACGGAGAGAATGTATTCGGCTTTCGCGATATCGATGTTCGACTGCGGCGCTTCGATGTAGCCCGTGTGCTGCATGCTCTCGGAGGCCTGGATGAGATTGGGCTCGATCGCCGTGCGCTTGGCGCTGCCTTTGGCGTCGGGCACCGGATACGTCGCGCCGCGAAGCGCCAGCACGACGATCTTGCGGTCCGGGAACGCCACCTCGAGGTTGACCTTGTTGCCGTAGGCGCCGCGCGTCGCGGTCAGGCCGGTGGCGTCGGCCGAAAGCGCCAGCACGTCGCTCGCAAAGCCCGCGCCGAGCCGCGCCGCGATGGCCGCCGCGAGCGCCATGCCGTTGACGGTATGGCCGAGCAGGATCAGCTCGGGCTGGTACGTCTTGCCGAGTTCCAGAACGCACTCTTCATAGACGTGCGGATCGAAGTGATCGGCCGGCGCCTTGACCTGCACGATCTCGTCGACGCCCGCGAGGTCGAGCGAGTCGGCGATCGCGCCGATGTCGTTGCCGATGACGGCGACGACGACCGGACCGCCGAGGCCCGCCTTCACCTGCTGCGCCGCCCCGATCGCTTCCCGGGTGATGTCGCGAACCACGCCGTTCAGATGTTCGGCGACGATGAGAATGCCGGCCATGATCAGCCCTTCTTTTCACGAATGAGGTTGGCGATGAACTTCGCGATCTCCGCCGGCGTGCCGGTCAGCATCTCGGCTTTCGACTGCTCGGGGATGTACATGCGCTTGACGACGTAGCCGCCGCTGCCGTCGACGACGCCCGCGCCGCTGACGACGACGAGCGGCTTCTGCTTCGCCTGCTTGACCATCTTCATGGTCGCGAAGCGCGGCGTGTTGATGCCGGTCTGGATGGCGACGACGGCCGGCGCCTTGAGATCGAAGTTGTGCCGGAGGCCGCCTTCGAGTTCACGCGCGAGCTTCAGCGGACCCTTGCCGTCCCACTCGAAGCCGACGACGACAGCGGCATGCGGCAGGCCGAGAATGCGTGCGAGCGCGGTACCGGTGGCGCCGTGCGCCTGGTCGCCCGACTGCACGCCCGAGAACACGAGATCGGGATCTTCCGCCTTCGCGACGCCGGCGATGGCGCGCGCGATGGTGATCGGATCGGCGTTGGCGAGCGAGTCGTCCCAGATCCGCACCGCCCGGTGCGCGCCTTTAGCGAGCGCCTTGAGCAGCGACGCATCGGCATCGCCGTCGCCGACGGTGACGGCCACGACTTCGCCGCCGCCCTGCTTCTCGACGCAGCGGAGCGCTTCCTCGAGCGCCGCGTCGTCCCACTCGTTCAAGGAGAACTCCATGAACTCGCGGCGCACGTCGCGGCCGTCGGCGGTGAAGCCGTATTCGTCACCGAGCTTGGCGACGTTCTTGATGGTGACGAGAATGCGCAGGCCGGTCTTCGGCGGCGCCTGATAGTCGGCGAACGTCGCCGGCGTGACGGGCTTCAGTCCGTCCCACGAGACCGGCGTCAGCTTCTGTTCGACGGCCGGTGCCGCGGGTGCCGCGGCAGGTGCAGCATCCGGCGCCTTCGCTTCCGGTGCAGGTGCTACTTCGGCGGGAGCTTGCGTTGGTGCAGCTGGTGTCGCCGGAGCCTGCTCCGCAACGGCGGCCGGAGCTGCAGCGAGCGCCACGGGGGCGGCCGCCACCGGCAGGCTCGCGAGCCGCGCCGAGATCACGGCGTCGAGCTTCGTCGCCACCGCATCCGAGATGTGCGTTGCGATCGCGGCGACGAGGCGGTCGGCGAGCGGCGGCAGATCCTTGAGGTTGAGCGACTTCAGCTCGATGGCTTCCGCGACCAGCTCGGCCAGATCCTGGACGACGAAATCCTTCTCGTGCCCGCCGGTCTTTCGAGCATCCTCAAACATGGTCAGGTCCTTTGGACAGCAAGTGACGAAGATATCGATGTTGAGCGCCGCCGCTTCGTGCACGCGGTTCTCGGAGGGCTTCTGCGTGCCCTGCGTATCGGGGATCCAGATGCGTCCGCCGCCGGCGCCGCAGCAGAACGAGTTGTCGCGATTGCGCGGCATCTCGATCAGCTCGCAGCCGATCAGCTCCAGCACCTTGCGCGGCGCGTCGTAGCCGCCGTTCAGGCGCCCGAGATGGCACGGGTCATGGAACGTGACGCGCTTGTTGAGCGGCTTTTTGACTTTGAGGCGGCCGCTGGTCAGAAGGTCGGCGAGCACGCTCGAATAGTGCTCGATCGGCGCGACCTCGCCGAAGGCCGGGTATTCGTTCTTGATCGTGTTGTAGCTGTGCGGGTCGGTGGTGATGATGCGCTGGAACGGCTTCGCGCCCTGCATCTGCTCGATGTTGTGGCTCGCGAGTTCCTCATAGAGGCCCTCTTCGCCGACGCGGCGCACGTCGTTGCCCGCCGTCTTCTCGCCCTCGTGCAGCAGCGCGAAGTCTTCGCGTGCGGCTTTGAGGAGCCGCGCCACCGTCTGGCTGACCTTCTGGTTGCGCGGATCGAAGGAGGCGAAGTCGCCGACGAACCACAGCGTCGGGGCGGCATCCTCGCGGATGTCCTTGACGCGGAACTCGAGCGCCTTCGTCCATTGCGAGCGCTTGCGCGAGTTCTCGCCGAAGCTGTTGCCGGTGTCGCCGATCTGCACGATCGTGTTGCGCAGCAAGGGGTCCATCGTGCCCTGCTCGACGAGATGCCGACGCATGCGCACGATGAGGGACGGATGTTCGATGCCGACCGGGCAGATCTCCTGGCAGGCGCCGCAGGTGCGGCAGGCCCAGAGCGTCTCCGGCGCGATGACGCCGCCGACGAGATCGAGCGCCGGCGACGAGCAGCCCTTGGCCTCGTCGTTGTAGGCGCGCAGATCGAGAATGAAGTCGCGCGGGCTGAGCGGATATCCGGCCGTCCGCGCCGGACAGGCTTCATGACAACGGCCGCACTTGGTGCAGGCGTCGAGATGCAGCATGTCCTTCCAGGTGAAGTCCTCGATCGCGGAAATGCCGGCCTTCTCGGCGTCCTTGGGCTCGCCCGGCAACAGCGCCAGCGGCTGCTTGTTGCGGAAGATCAGCGATCCGACGGCGGCGATGATGTGCTTGGCCTTGTACCACGGGATCGCGGCCGTGAACGTCAGCGCCAGGATGCCGTGCATCCACCAGTTCGTATGCCGGATCGCGGCCGCCGTTTCTTCCGTCACGCCGGCGCCGGTCAGCACCTTCGACAGCGCGAGGCCGACCGGCGACCACGCCGCCCACGCGGGCTTGTCGATGATGAGGCCGCAGGCTTCCTGCAGGAAGCCCGAGCATTCGATGAGCAGCAGCGAGACGACGAAGACCCAGTCCTCGATGCGCCAGCCTTCGGCGACGGCGCGCAGCTCCGTCTCGCCGCGATAGTTGCGCACGTAGTCGAGCTTCTTGGGCTTGATCAGCGCCCGGCGCACGATCATGTAGACGAGGCCGATGATCAGGGACAGATGTCCGAGATCGAGCAGCAGGCTCATGATCAGATAGAACTTGCCCTTGACGAACGTGATGCCCGTCAGCGGCTTCAGAAGATCGACCTCGATGAAATAGAGCGTCGTCGCGATGGCGCCGAACAGATAGCCGTAGAAGATGCCCTTGTGCGCGAGGCCCGCCCAGCGATCGCGCCGCCTGAGCGTGCGATGCGAGAAGATGTCCTTCAGCCCACGAACGACGCGGTCGTAAAGCTCGAGCGGCTCGACCAGCGACTTGCCACGCGCATACTTCGCGATGTGCGCATACGCCCCGTACAGGAACACCGCCATCGACAGCGTGCCGAGCATGTAGAACATGATCAGCTGCTGCGTGTTGATGCCCCAAAATAGCTCGCGCGATTCCACCGATTTGTTCCTATCGATCCACGGCAGTGGGCCGTGGCGGATGCATCAATGCAAATGAATGCGTGGCGACAGCAATGCAGTCGCATGGAAATGCCGAGCCGGCACTGGACGCCGGCTCGGCAAGGATAGGCGCTTAACCCACCGTTTCGCGGTCAGAGATCTTGGGATAGGTCTCGTGACCCCAAACCTGGCGCTCACGGATCCAAGGCTGCGCACGCTGCGGGTTGGAGGACTCGAATTCCCGAGCGATGCGATGCCCTTCGAACACGGCCTGTGCAATGAGGCCGGGAGCGAAACAGTCACCTGCTTGATAGACTGCCTGGATGTCGCGCTTCTCCCATTCGTCTTTACGCTTCGCGAGTTCGCGATAGAGACTGTCGTTCGGAACGCGCGCCGTGCAGACCACGAGCGTATCGAACGGAACCTCGACGACATCCGTACCTGCGCGACGCGGAAGCTCGCCCGTCTTCGGTCCGAGATTGCGCTTGTAGCCGTCGCGGAAGAGATAGTACGCGGTGGCCTTCCCGGGCTCGACCTTGGTCAGCCAATGGCTGGTCAGCTCGTGGATCTTCTTCTCGTACATCATGCGGTGAAGGTTCGGCGCTTCAAGCGTGAAGTGCGTGTACGGCGCGACACCCTTGAGCGGAGACAGGATCTTCACGTGCTTGCCGCGATCGGCGAGATATTCCGCGATCGAAACGCCCGTGAAATAACCGTCGCAGTCGACAACGAGAACATTGTCGCCAACCGGCTTGTTCTGCATCAGGATTTGTTCCGGCGTGCAGATGTACGGCAGCGAGGCGTCGATGCCCTCAACGGGACCATGCGTGACGAAGTTCGTGCCGTCGGTCGCCCAATGCGAACCGGTGGCGAGCACAACCTTGTCGGCGCCGTAGTTGAGGATGTCTTCCGCCGTCATCTTGCCGATGCCGGTGTGAACCTCGACCGACTTCAGCTTCTGCAGCTGCAGCTGGCGATAGATCGCAACGCGACCCCACTCTGCGAGACCCGGATACTTGACGACCTTACGGATACGGCCGCCGATTTCGGCGTCTGCTTCGCGAAGGTGGACGTCATATCCACGCTCACCGAGAACACGGGCGCATTCCATGCCGGCCGGACCAGCACCGACCACCAGAACCGAGCACGTGTCTTTGGTTTTGGCGAACTTCTCAGGATGCCAGCCACGACGATATTCTTCGTTGGCCGTAGCGTTCTGCGTGCAGATCATCGGCGGGCCGCCGATTTCCCAGCGCGAGATGCAGACGTTGCAGCCGATGCATTCGCGGATGTCTTCGTAGCGGCCTTCTTCGATCTTCTTCGGAATGAAGGGATCGGCGATCGACGGACGCGCGAAGCCGAGAATGTCGAGACGGCCTTCGCGAATGCGAGCGGCCATATCGTCGGGGCTCGTTTCACGGCTGACGCCGAGAACCGGCACCTTCGCCGCCTTTTTGCAATCGTCCGTCCAGTTGCGCTGATGACCTGCCTTGTAGAAGCGCGACGGACCAGCGTCTTCGCCCCACTCAGCGATGTCGCCGACGTTGAGGTCCCAGAGATCGAGCAGGCCCTTGCTGTCGACGAGTTCGACGAACTTGATGCCTTCGTCCAGAGCTTCGACGCCGTCGGCGCCATAGAGCGTGTCGACCGCAAAGCGCGTGGCGATCGCGGCTTCATGACCGACGGCCGCCTTCACCTTCTCGAGCGTCTCGACCCAGAAGCGGGCGCGGTTTTCGAACGAGCCGCCGTACCCGTCGGTGCGATGGTTGTAGTATTTCGAAAGGAACTGCAGCGGCAGGTAGCTGTGCGCGCCGTAGACGTACACGATGTCGAAGCCGGCCTGGACCGAACGCTTCGCCGCCTCGACGTACAGGTTCTGGAGATGCTTGATGTCGTCCAGATCAGCTTCGTGGCAGTAGGTCAGATATTCGAACTCGGATGCCTGCGAAGTCGGGCCGTAGGAGATCGCGCGCGATTCCATGCACGGCGCGTGCGAGCCGCCGTACCAGAGTTCGACGCCGCCGAGTGCGCCGTGCTTATGCAGGCTGTCGTTGAGATGACGCAGGTTGATGACGTCGCCTTCGTCCCAGATGCGCGCGGAAACGCGGTGGCAGTCGTCGGATTCCGGCGAAATCGAGCAGTACTCTGTGCAGCAGGCGCCCCATCCCCCTTCAGCCTTCATGCCACGATGGGCGGCCTGGGTTCCGGGCTTCTCCGATCCGGCGCCGATGCAATGCGGCACCTGGTAGAACCGGTTCTTCATCGTCTTCGGACCGATCTTGATCGGCTCAAAAAGAATGTCGTGTTTGGGGTTTCTTGCCATGGGCGATCCTCTCCCTCATCAGGGAACCACTTTGGACCATTATTGTCCATTTTGGTCGATAATGTCACTATCCATAGGTCCAAAATTTTCAACCTGGCAACCAGAAAAAAGTGGTTGAGGGCCCAAAATGGTCGTTCAGAAATGCATATTGCAACGCAACAAAGGCAGCAAAATCGCACAAAAAATTAGCACCTGCGACCAAAAAACACTGAAAAATAAAGTCGAATCCATTTGGTTTAAGATGGTTGATAATCGGCCAACAGCATGTTAGAATTTTTTAAATTCTCGCAACGCAAAATCGGTTGGTCGACCATGGAAAACCAAATGACGCAAAAAAGATCAGCTCACAGCTTATTCCTGCGCCAGTTGGCTGGCCCTGTGAGCTATCGACGACCGGTCAGATTCGCGGACGAGAACTGAGCAGGAGCAAGCCGCAGCCCATTCCGACGGGTTATGCGGGAACGTTCGATCGCAATGCCCTAACTGGAAGAAGCACAGCATGGACGACCGAGTGAGCGAAGCCCTACCGCCTTGGGAATTGAGCAGGGACAATCATCCGCTCATCAAGGAACGCGTGAAAGCTGCAGCCGACGCACTGTTTCATCAGATCGCGTCCGGCCAGTATTCGTATGGAACCCGCCTCGCTTCCGAACGTGATCTCGCCAAGGAATTCTCGCTCAGCCGCGCGGCGATCCGGCAAGTCATCGACTTTCTCGAAACCTATGCCGTCGTAAAGCGCCAGCCGAACAGCGGCACGTTCGTGAATTACGTCCCGCCGAAGAATGGCTTCTCCATCGCAAATGCGAAGACCGGAGAAAGCCACCTGATGGACATCCGGGCGATAGCCGAAACCGCATCACCGCTCGAAATGAACATTCTCTGCTCGATCATCGAGCCGGAGATGGTCCGGATCGCGGCGCTCTACATGTCGGTACGCGACCTCGCGAATTTGCGGAGCGTGTTCGACGAAATCGAAAAAATCGTCACCGACGCGGAACTCTTCGCACACCTCGAAAAGAAGTTCCTGATGACGATTGCCGAGGGAACGCATAACCGGCTGCTGATCACCGTCTACCGGATCGTGACGGAAGTTCGCCGGCAGCCGCACTGGTGCGCGACGCGCGTGAAATCCTTGACGCCCGAGCGCATCAGCGACACGCAGAACCGTTTGAAATCGCTTTATATGGCGTTGGAAAATCACGACATCGAAAGCGCGGTCGAGTTCATGAAGCTCGTCATTGCAGGCGCGCAGGATGACCTGTTGAACGCGCGCTGATCCTCGAAGCGCTCGCAGAATTGCGGGTGCGTCTCCGCGCTTCGAAAGCGACAAACGCGTTAGCGGCTCAACGCCAGTTTTTCTTCTCGCTGATCCCACATCAGATTAAGAGCACGCATGTGCTTGATCAGCAGATAGCCGTACGAGCTCCACCACTTGAGAGGCGAGCCAAACTCGACGATACGCGCCTTGCCGTTGCGGATGGCGACGACCGGCCAGTCACCGACAAGCGCGTTATCGATGCCGAACAGCTCATGCCCCCACCACGTGGCTTCGCCGAAAACGTGCTTGCCCTTCCCGCCGACTTTCATCATCGCGAGCACCGTTAGAGGCTCGATCGTGCGCGCACGTTCGACGGCAACCTTCCACATCTGAAGGATTGCCGCATACTCCCACGACACGGCGCTCCACTCGCCCGGATAACGCCGGCAGAACTCGCCGAAAAAGCCTGCAGGATCGCCGAAATTGATGTTCGGAACGTTGAGCAACGGATCATCGAAATCCGGAAATTGGAAGACGAAATTCTCCATGAATTCCGGGCTCGTCTTCTCAACCAGCTCCAGATAGTTATCGCACGTGCACGAAATGATCCGGCCCTTGAAGCCGCGCTTGTAGGCTTCGATGGTCATGGCATGCACGAACGGCTCGTACGCCGTATCCCAGCACAGCACGTCCGGGTTCTTTTCCAGCAATCGGCCGATGATCTCCGAAAAGTCGCTCGTCTGATTGGGAAACAGATGTTCGTCGACCAGCGTCAGGCCGGCGGCCTCGAAAGCTGCGCGGTACGTCGCAATCGACGGCAATCCGTGCTCGTCGTTCTGCGTGCACATCGCCACCGTCTTCAGGCTCGGATCGTCCCGCACGAGCCAATCGACGCCGGTCACGTTGTAGATCGGATGGACTTCGCACGGCGCGATCAACGTGCGCGCATTCGGCGATAGATCGCTCGGCAGCAGCGTCGTCACCAGCGCCTTGCGTTGATTGACGAAGTCGCGCAACGGCCGGGAAAAGTCGTTGCCGCCGAGCATCATCACCAACTGCACACCATGATCCATGAGCAGTTTGCGTGCACCCGCCAACGCCTTTTCAGGCCTGAACTGAGTATCGTAGGGAATGACGTCGACCTGATAACGGCGGTCGCCGATCCGGATTCCGCCCTTTCCGTTCACCCAGTCTTTCCAGATGAGACAGCCCATGAAACCGGGCTCGGCCCAGGATTTCATTTTTCCGGACAACGGCGCGAGCATGCCGACTTTGATAACTTTTTCGGCGTCGATGACCGTTCGAGGCAAGGCCAGCGATAGCGCTGATGTGACCGTGGTAGGAGACCGCATTTCTCGCCTTCTTTCATCCCAGCGCCCTATCTGGGATCGCATCATCGACTCTTAAAGCCGGCGCTCTCGATGGTCGCCACGATTCAGCGACGCTCGTTGTTTAACGCATCGGCGCCTAGCACGGCGCGGCCTCCGATGAAAATTTCCTCGCACCCTAACGTACGAAACACCACCTTTCGAAGCCGGGCGAGATGACATTGCGCGCAACGCACACGCGAACAATACCCGCAGGCATCGTTACACTCTATACTATACATTTTTTGTATACAAAAAGCCGAAACGCGACGTGGCTTAACGCGTCGCACCCATCTCGCGCTCGGACGCTTCGCACGCGCGCCGCTGAATACCAGACAATCGAAGTCCAAAACCGTCGGTTCGACGACCTCCCCTCAGGCGACGACGGCACGGCTCAGTCTTCGCAAAGCAATTAAAACTCACAGTTTCTTATGCCTGCGAGACAAGCAGAGGCGCCAATTTGCGCCGCAGCGAATGATAACAAATTGTTCACATTGCCCAGTAATTGGGCTAGGACCGCTACGCTTCAAACTCAAATCGGAACGCATAAACAGTGGTCAACATTGATGAAAAGCTGGCGCCAATCCTCGCGGAAGTTCTCCGCAGGAATGCCGGCGAAGAAGAATTCCATCAAGCCGTCAGGGAAGTCCTTGGAAGTCTCGGCCGCGTCGTCGCCAAACATCCCCGATATGCCAACAATCACGCTCTGATCGAGCGCCTGTGTGAGCCGGAGCGACAGATTATCTTTCGCGTTCCGTGGGTTGATGACTCCGGACACGTGCGCATCAATCGTGGTTTCCGGGTGCAGTTCAACTCGGCGCTCGGCCCCTACAAGGGCGGCCTACGTTTCCACCCGTCGGTCAACGTCGGCATCATCAAGTTCCTCGGTTTCGAGCAGACGTTCAAGAACGCGCTCACCGGAATGCCGATCGGCGGTGGCAAAGGCGGGTCGGACTTCAATCCGCGCGGCCGTTCCGACGGCGAAATCATGCGCTTCTGCCAGTCCTTCATGACCGAGCTTCATCGCCACCTCGGCGAATACACCGACGTTCCCGCCGGTGACATCGGCGTCGGCGGCCGCGAGATCGGCTTCATGTTCGGTCAGTACAAGCGCCTTACCAATCGCTACGAAGCCGGCGTCCTGACGGGCAAAGGCTTGACATATGGCGGCTCTCGCGCACGCACCGAAGCGACCGGCTACGGCACGACCTATTTCGTGCAGAGCATGCTCGCCACGAAAAAGCAGGCGTTCGAGGGACGCCGCGTCGTCGTATCCGGATCGGGCAATGTTGCGATCTACGCCATCGAGAAGGTCGCCGAATTCGGCGGCAAGGTCGTGGCGTGCTCCGACTCGAACGGCTACGTCGTCGACGAAAACGGCATCGATCTCGCCCTCGTGAAGGAGATCAAGGAAGTCAAGCGCGGCCGCATTTCCGACTACGCCAAGATCAAGGGCGCACCGGTCCGTTATATCGAAGGCGGATCGATCTGGGATGTCCCGTGCGATGTCGCAATGCCGTCGGCGACGCAGAACGAACTGACCGGCAAGGACGCGCAGGCTCTCGTCAACAACGGTGTTATCGCAGTCGGCGAAGGCGCCAACATGCCTTGCACGCCGGAAGCGGTACACATCTTCCAGCAGGCTGGCGTGCTCTTCGCGCCCGGCAAAGCAGCCAACGCTGGCGGCGTTGCCACCTCCGCGCTCGAAATGCAGCAGAACGCATCGCGCGATAGCTGGACGTTCGAGCAGACGGAAGCCCGTCTCGCGATCATCATGCGCGACATCCACGACAGCTGCGCCGAAACCGCCAAGGAATACGGCGCGCCAGGCGACTACGTCCTCGGAGCCAACATCGCGAGCTTCGTCCGCGTTGCGGAAGCGATGGAATCTCTCGGCGTTATCTAAGGCCTATCTATCGATCGGCCGGGCACCGCCAAAACGCGGCAGCGCCCGGCCAATCTTTTTTTGCGCAATCAAGCCGCGGACAACGTATCGAATTCAGCGCGTACGCTGTCGACGGTCGGCTTGATGAGCGCGCTGACGCCCGGGATCGCGAGCGCCTTATCGAACAGCTGATCGAGCATCGGCCGCGTCGCGGCGATCGCATTGACGACCGTTTTACGAACGTCTGGCGAAAGCTGATCGAGCATCTTTTTCAACCGTGAGAATTCCTCGGCCGATTTCGCCAGAGGTTGAGCAACCGCTTGCGCGGACGCCTCGTCTTTGATGCTCGAAAGCGACGAACGCATCCCGTCGACCGCATTTGCGATCTGCGCACCAAAGTCCGTATCTCCGACCTTGACTCCGCGAATACTGTCGAGCGCCTGGAATGGCGCCGGCATGATGTCCGTGCCTGCAGCACCCGTGCTCGTTCCAGTGTTCGACAGCGAGTTCGAATTGGCTTCTGTCTGCGCGGGAGTTTCCGTTGCCGGCGGCGGTGCGACCGCAGTCACGTCCGGACCCGAGCCTGTCCGCATGCTCCAGGCGATGCCGAGCAATGCAAGCACAGCAAGCGCCGGAAGTGCCCAGCGCCACGGCGACGACGCTTCGCGCGACTGATCGCTGTATCGCTCCGCTGTCGTGTATTGCGGCCGCGAGGCTGGGTCCGCAGCTGAGGCGGCGCGCTCAGGACCCATCACGCCGTCGAGAATTCCCGTACCTTGGAGATATTTCGAAAAGCCTGAAGGGATAGCCCGCGCGATACCGTCCTTTTGAGACTCGACGAGGTCAGCGAGACCATCGGCATCGAGCCCTCTCGCGCGTTGCTCTTGCCCGAGCACGCCCAACACGACAGGTGCAAGCAAGCCCATCAGACTTTTCGAGATGCCACCTCCCACGCCCGCGTATTGGCTGACGGCATTGGTGAGCGCCGATGACGTCGAACCGCCGAGAAGTGAATTGAGCAGGCTCGAGCCGCTTTCGACCACACTATTCTGCGTCGGACTGCCGATCACGTTTCCCAGGTTCGAGAGCAGACCCGGCGGCTGCTGCGCGATTGCGTTGTCGAGTGCAGAGACGCCGCCCGGCCTGGAAATCAACGACACCAGCGCGGCGAGAAGACCGGGAATACCGGCCTGCAAGGCTTTTTCTGCTTGTGACCTGTCGAGCCCTAGCCCCGAAGCGATGCGTGTTACGATGTTAGCGCTGAGAGCTTGGGTGATGCTGGAGATCAGATTTGCTGACATGGGAACCGTCCTTCCGGTTGCCCCCCGGATGCAGAACTCCCCTCAAGCTCGGTAATTAGACGCGCAAAGCTCAGCCGAGTCCATCCATTGCACGTCCATGCCACGAAGAAGATGGGGCCGCATTTGATTGAAGAACCTGCACGCGCAAACCTGAGCGCCGTTCAGCGGCGGCAGCTACAGCAACATCGCTTTTGAGAAAAAACGTCTGAGCGCAGCGCGTGAACCTGCGCGATCAGATTCCGTTTCACCGGAAAAAAACAAGGCCGACGCCCAGAGGGCGCCGACCCGTTCGTGGACATCGGGTACGGGAATGAAGAAGGGAGTACCCGACGAACAAAAAATATCTTCAGCCGGCAGACGAGTCAATTGCAAAGAAACTTTTTTTCTTTATAGTCACGATAAAGTGCATCCGAAACGATTTTATTCCGGGTGACCCATGGAATTCGAAGCCAAGAAATCTGAACGCATCATTGCAGATGGGTTGGGGTCAAAGCCGTCGAAGCATCGCGCGACTCCAAGCTGTTCCCAGGTCGCTCCATCTGTCGAAGCATCAGCGCACGACGAAATCGCCGCCACCACTTCGAGCACTAATCGGATCGTCCGTAAGCACCGTAATTCTAATCATGCACCTGCCGCCGAAAACTTACTAACGAATTTTCCGAAGGCCATGAAACTCAAGCACCGAACATTGCCGTTCGACCTTCGCTCGCTGGAGATATTTCTCGCCGTCTGCGAAACCGGAGGCATGGCCGCTGCTGCTAGCGAACTCGGGCTGACGCAGCCTGCCGTGTCACAAACGATTTCCGAGCTCGAGAAGCGCACGGGTACGGATCTGTTCGACAGAAAGTGCCGCCCGCTTGCGCTGACCCTCAGCGGATCGTTGATGCGTCAGCGCGCAACGGCGCTGCTGTCCGACGCACATCAGATCTCGCCTTTGCTACAAGATGCAAAGCAAGGAAAAGTCACGTTCATTCGCGTCGGGCTGGTCGACTCTCTCAACCGCGCCTTGACGATCAAACTCTCGGAATATTTGCAGTCTCGCGCCGGCAAGGTTGCCATCCTCTCCGGCTTGACCGCCGCACATGCGAGCGAACTGCTGACGCGCAAACTCGATTTGTTTTTGGGCGTCGATGATCTCGAAGAAACGGCTGGCCTCGAACGATGGGAGATCGGACGCGAGCCCTACGTTCTGTTGCTGCCCGCAGGCACGCGCATGGTTCAGACAATCGACGATCTGAAGCGCCTCGCGGAAACCAAGCCGTTCATCCGCTTCAGCGCGCGCTCACAAACGGGCGTCGAGATCGAACGTCATTTGCGCCGCCTTGGCATCGTGGCGGCGCAATCGTTCGAGTATGACAGTCCTTATTCCGTAGCCGCGATGGTTTCTGCAGGACAAGGCTTCGCGATCTCCACCGCTCTCTGCGTGTCGGAATCGCAGCTTGGCAGTGACGGCTTGGTCACCTGCCCGCTACCCGGTCCGATCGTCTCGCGAAAACTCTCGGTCGTCGCGCGCTTTCGCGAGCTGGGTCAGATCCCGCGCGACGTCGCGGACGTCACGCGCATCGCATTGGGCGAGCATATCTGCGCCCTGAATATCTGAAGCCTGACCGCTTAAGCCGAGTATTGATGCGCGACCGGCATGACGATGATCGGCTTCATCGGCCCTTCGAGGTTTTCCGTTTCCGGAACCACAACTTGGCCGCTCGTTGCGCTCTGCAACAAACTCTCGTTCGTTTCTGCGGTGGAGGATTTGTCGTCCGCATCGCTCATATCGAACAATCCTTCCCTGTCTGAGCTCAGTTGCGAGCAGCGGCGTTAGTTTGAGAAACTGGGAAACGCCGTCTGACGCTGCAGATTATCGCTTTTTGAAATAAAGACGATAGGAAAAGTCATTCGTTCCGTGTGTCCGAGAATTTCTGCATCGACGCGAAGATTGCTGTGATGCGCAGGCAGGGCAACGCGATCCCAATCGCCTGGAACGAAGCTATGCAAACTTTCGCCTGCCCGGATGCCGCCGGCCAGCGCGATGAGTTCGTGAACGGTGCTGAACACCGGCGCCTTGTAGATCCCAGGTCGTGAAACACACCCGAGCAACGCATAAAGCGTTTGCGGACCGGTCGCGGCATCGCCGTCGAGCGCATCACCCGTCGCAACGATTTCAGGCACCCAAGCGACGAACTCGGGATCGGCGATCAGTGCCGACGCGCTCGGCTCCTCGCTGTTCGACGTCAGACAGATCTGGCGCAAGCTCTGTTGCTCTGACTGGCTTTCGGCGTCGATCAGCGTGAAGCGAACATTCGCCCCAAGTCCACGGTCCTTTAGGAAAAGAAATTCCTTATAGAACTTGCGACACGCACTCTCATGCCTGCGGCTGTAGCAAAGAACGATCTCCGGTGCACCAAGCGCATGCGCGACAATCAGCAGGCCTTCAAGAACCCGTTGCGGAAACTGGCTCAGGAAGAAGGATTGCGCCATTTCGCCGGGCCCATGCTCGTCAATGAGCATCACGATTTTGACGGTCGAGTACCGGGCGCGAAGCTCTCGAATGCGCACGCCGAATGGCGCATCCGCCTTCTCGAACGAGCGAACCGCCGCCGAGGATAGTGAGCAGAGAACGCTTTCGAGACTGCGCCGCTTGGCCAGACAGCTTTTCAGAACCCCATAGCCGCCGGACGCGCAATACTGCTCGAACGACTCGGCTGGTCCGAAGTCCGATGTCTCGCTAGCGCCTGAGTAGATCCGTCCGTCGCGGCTGATGGCCGGCGCGCGCCAGCACTGTGCCAGACATGTCTCGCGCGTGATCTCGTCGCTTCGAACGAGCCCGGACTCGACGAGAGAATGGCAAAACTGTTCCGCTCCTGCCAGCGCGCAGGGCAGCCCCACGCAAACGCGGGCGCGATCTTCATCCGCTGCCTCGGCATCTTGGCTGGAAGCGTGCTCATCGTCCGGCTGCACCTCGCTGTCGTCGCGAAGCACGGACGCAAAATCCGCCTCACACACGTAGCCGCGGCACCGCTGGACAGCTCTGAGCCAGCCGGAAAGACATGAGCGTCTGTTCAATGGCGCCCCGATCGCTGCTGAAGGACTGACTGGTTCGAAGAGCGCGCACGTTTGCTATCCGGGGCGACGCTAGCGATTGCGAGCTCGAAAAAAGACGGCTGAGAGCGGTCACTCCCAGCCGAGTTAGACGCACAGTGGGAAAAAGGCTGTTTGTGCGCCGCGAGGACTAGTGGAACACAACGACCCCCCTTCACTTGCAGATCGACCAGGACGATCGAGGAGGAATACGTTCGCCCTGGCCATTCGCCACGAGCACGCGCCAAGGCCAGGCTGAACGGGACCTCGACACGTTCCGCGAAGAATTCCGATGCCGTCAGATCGCGCGCAGGTCTTGGCGCGCTCGAAAAAGCACCGCGAACTTGACGTGCTTTTGACGTGCCCGACATGAGGAACCACATGCGATCTGTACTGACGACCGCTCGCAGTATTATGTTGGAGAGCACGAGCACAAGTAAAAAAACTTTCTGGCTAAGAAATGATTTTGCATCTGCGAGAGGGACTTCGCGATGCGCCATAAAACGAGGTTTATGAACTCTGGCACGATATAACTGAATTCGCGAGTGAACTTAGCGATTGGTCGACTATGGTCGCAGACAGATAGGCGGAGCGCATGTGGCGTCCGCAAATCAATGCTCACAAATGAACGGGCAAACTGCGGAATAGACCGCCTGCTGACGATCAGCCAGCCTGCTCCTGCGAGGCCAAAGTCGCCGTCTGGACGCCGCGTGAATGCCGGCTGATTCCCCACAGAGCCAGAAATGTGATGATCGACGCCGCCGTCAGATAGAAGCCCACGGCCTGAATGCCGAACTTCGTCGCGAGCGTCGTCGCAACGTAAGGAGCCAGCGAAGCTCCGAAGATCCCGGCAAGATTGAACGCCAGCGACGCCCCCGTATAGCGCACGCCGACTGGGAACGGCTCCGAAAGCGCCGTGCCGAGCGGGCCGTATGTAAAGCCCATCAGCGCGAGGCCGAGAACCATGAAGCCGACGACGCTCGCCACGCTCCCACCGCCGAACAGCGGTTCAAACAACAGCCCGAAGATGCCGATGAGCGCCGTCGCCCAAAGCAGAACCGTCTGACGGCCGACCTTATCTGCGAGCCACGCAGACAGCGGAATAGTCAGCCCAAAGAAGATCACGCCGATCATCTGAATCGGCAGGAACTGCTGCCGCGTATAACCGAGGTTGCTGATCCCCCAGCTCAAGGCAAAAACCGTCATCAGATAAAACAGAACGAATGTCGCCAAAGCGCCGAATGTCCCAAGGATCAGCAGCCCGAAGTGCCGCGAAAATACCGTCGCCAACGGCACGCGCACGCGCTCGTTCTTCTCGATCGCTTTCTGAAACGCCGGCGTTTCCGAGATGCGCAGGCGCACATAAAGACCGACAAAAACCAGAACCGCGCTGGCGATGAAAGGAATCCGCCAGCCGAATGTGAGAAATTGCTGATCGGTCAGCAGTTCAGTGATCGCGAGAAAGATGCCCGTCGAACACAGAAACCCAATCGGCGCGCCGAGCTGCGGAAACATGCCGAACCACGCCTTCTTATCCTTCGGTGCATTTTCCGTTGCGAGCAGCACTGCTCCGCCCCACTCGCCGCCAAGCCCGAGACCTTGGAAAAAGCGACATAGCGCGAGCAGCAATGGAGCCCAGACGCCCGCCGTCTCATAGGTCGGCAGGATGCCGATCATGATCGTCGCGAGACCCATCGTCAGCAGCGCCGCAACCAGCGTCGCCTTGCGTCCGACGCGATCGCCGAAATGCCCAAACAGCATAGCGCCGACGGGGCGCGCGAAAAATGCAATCGAAAACGTCGCAAAGGATTGCAGCGTCGCCGTCGTCGCGTCGGCGCTCGGAAAGAACAATTGCGGAAAAACGAGAACCGCCGCCGTCGCGTAAATGTAGAAATCAAAGAACTCGATCGTCGTGCCCGCAAGGCTCGCAAACAGGACGCGGCGCGTCGAGACGTTCTTTGATCCGGTCAAAGGCTCACCCGATGATGTCTGGTGGATTACGATTCGGCTGCCGGAATATTTCAGCCAACGGAAGCCTCCGCAAGCGGAACCGGCTTACGAGCCCGCAGGCGCCGTCCACCTCACCAAGACACGCAGCTTTGGGCCAGTTTCGTGCCTGGAACTGCGCTGCCGCTAAGAAAAGCGGGCCAGGCCGTGCCAGCGACGGCTCTCCTTCGCGGTCAGCCTCCGCGAAGTCCAGAAAAATGGAGAGAGGCAACGTAGCCCGTGCCTCTCTCCACGGTGCGGGGGCTACCTTCGGCGCTGTAGCCTCCCGCCTTCTCGTCGGCTCAAGGATTTCTGCGCGCGAAGGACGCGGCATACACGGCCCCACGATCCGCAATCATCGGATCGGCAGCCTCTATCCCGGCCGGAACCGCATTCGGCATGAAGACGAGTTCTTTGTTTGCCGCATCGTCGCCCGCGCTTTTCGTCAGCGTGATTGTCCCAAGCGGGACCGTCTTGCGATCGGCGGGCCATGCGAGCGACGGATCGTCGACCTTGTCACCTGCATCCGCGATCTGCGCGACGAGCGTGAACGTCACCGGACCTTCGCCGACGCGCTTTTTGATTTCGTCGCTCAGGTAGGAAGCGGCCGCCGCCTTCGCATCCGCGTCGCTCAGATAGTGCTCTCCCCCAGTCGGCACGATTTGGTAGCGGACGAACGCCGCCTTGCCGTCCTTGTTCGTGAGCTTGAAGGCGTTCACCGCATAGTACGGCAGGCTGGCGAAGCTCACCGGATTGGGCTTCGCGGCAGTCAGGAAGGTCTTGGCAATTGGATGATCGCCAAGGAACGTATCGAGCGGCGTCGGCTTTGGCGTATCGGGCTTGCTCGTCCCAAGCGCGATGAGAAGCTGGCGGAACTCACCGGTAGTCGCGACGGGAAAGCCGTTGAACGAATGCGCGACGATGTCTGTCTCCGAACCATCCGCGAGCTTGAACTTCACGGCCATGCCGCGCGGACTGGCCAAGCCGTCATTATCCGCAATCGTCGGAATACCGGCGAAGTTCGACAACCGCACAGTGACCGGCACAGTCGAACCCGCCTGCAAATGCGGCGCCTTCGACAGCGCGGCGGCTTCGGGCGAGGCAGCGAACGTCCCGGTCAGAACCGTGCCTTTGGCATGAACGGCGCGCGCACCCTCGTGCACGCCGAATACGCCGTTGACGGCATCGACCATCGCGTCGGGCGGAACGTCCTCGGCCTTGGCATTGATAGCGAGCAATGAAATCGCGGCGGCAATCAGCAGCGGAATAGCAGCTTCCTTCATAACCGATCTCCCGTTTGGAACGACGCATTCGAACGAACCCACCCCGCACACACGACCACCGGTCGCGACTGCCGATCGCCAGCCGTGTCACGTAGATTTGCGTTTGGTTTGCTGATTAGTCGGGCGAGAACATCCGGACGTTACGCCCTGTTCGGACGAATTTTATCGACATGGACACCCGCCTTCGCAAAACGATCGCCGAGGAAGCCGCCGAATACAGGCCGCTGCTCTATCGGATGGCGCTGACGCAGCTGAAGAACGCGGCGGCGGCCGAGGACGCAACGCAGGAAGCGCTTCTTGCAGCGATCGAGAAAGCCGACAGTTTCGAACGCCGCTCGACGCTGCGAACGTGGCTTTTCTCCATCCTGCGCTTCAAGATTCTCGACATCATGCGCGATCAGTCCAAGTCGCGACGGCGTGACAGCGAGCTCCCCGCCGAACATGCCGCCATCGACGACGACAATTCCCGCACCTTCGACACGCTGTTCAATGACAGCGGCTGCTGGATCGACACCAAGGACGTCTGGACGAACCCTCACACCGTCGCGGAGCGCGATGCATTCTTCAAAGTCCTTGAAGTGTGCATGACGCGCCTTCCGGCCCGAACCTCACGCGCGTTTCTGATGCGCGAATGGCTCGAACTCGAGCCGCCCGAGATTTGCCGGGAACTCGGGATCACCCAGGGCAACCTGCGCATTCTGCTGTACAGGGCGCGGATGCAGTTGCGGCTTTGCCTCGACTTGAATTGGCAGCGAGATTGACGATGACGAACCCGATCACCTGCAAGGACTCAACCTGGCTCGTCAGTGAATCTCGCGAGCGCACGCTTTCGAAAGAAGAATTGCAGGACCTCGAGGGCCACATCGCGGAATGCCCCTACTGCAAAGGCGCGAGCACGCAGTTCGCCGTCCTTTTCAAACAGCTCGACCATTATCTCGGAAACAGCAGAGCGGAAAAAGACGAGACCGGCTGAGCCAGCCCTCCGCCGCACGATTTTTCTCGCCCGCAGAGATAACGGATTGAGTTTCAATTCAAATTTGGAAGCAACCGCGCCTCGCTCTTGCCCAGACTCATGCGCTATGACTAGCGAGTGAATCGGGCCGGGCGGAACCACGTGATCGACAAACCAACAACATCTCTGTCGAGACTGCTCGTCCTCGCCGCCGCTGGCATGCTGCTGACGGGTTCGCCCGGACGCGCTCAGCAGCCCCCGAATCCTGCCGAAGCAGCTGGCCAGATCGCAGACTTTTTCGGCAAAGTCGGCGACCAGATCTACGAGAACTGCATTTTCGAGCTTTCCGACGAGCAGATCGAGGTTCAGCACGCGCTCGTTAAAGCTTACATCGAGCACGGCGCGAGCGGTGCGTCGGCAAGAAAACTCGCCGCGAAACAGATCCAGCCACCGAAGCTGTCAGCCGAATGCGAGCAAATCCGGAATATGCCGCGCATGGCACAGCCTCCGCCGACGGAAGCCGCGCTTCCGCCCGGTGCCTGGGAACCGAAAGTCGCGGCGACGCCGAAAGCCAAAACAACACCGGCGCCGTCGCCAATACCGCCCGCACGCGCCATCAGCCTCGCGAGCAAGAAAGTTTTGCCGCAGTGGGATTGCGCCGAAGGCGTCGACTACGTCACGATCCAGCACAAGGGTTATCCTCGAAAGCTGACCGGCGGCGAGATCTGCAATCCGTTCCAGGACGTCGTGCATGAAGTCCCGGCTGCGGTCGGAAACTTCCGCTTGGGCTATACGATCAAAACCGGCCGCCTGTTCGTCATCACCGAAGGCGGCGCACGCGGCCAGACGATCGCCTGGGCCATCTCCGGCCGCGAAGTCTGCAGAAACAATCCCGACCCCGACTGCCTTGCGACGCGTGCAGTCGGGCCTTTGCCGCCCGGCGAATACACGTTCTCGGCGAACAAGGATCAGCGCGTCACCTGGGGGCCGACGATAAAGCGCTACGTCATCGGCGTTTACCTCAAGAAGCTCTGGGGCAAGGAGCAGTATACGCCGCAGCAGACGTCAGCCATCCTTGCGCGCGGCAATATCGCAATCCACGAACGCCTGAAGGGTGAAATGTCGGAGGCCTGCCTCGGCCTTGAACCCAATGGCTGGGCTTATGTCGCCTCGCTGATCAAGAATGCGCGCGCCAACGGCCTCAGCGTCTACGTCGACGAGCCCTATCCGCAGGTTGCGGAAAATCCCCCAATCGTCGTTGCATCCTCGTTCTCGCTGACCTCGATTTTCAAATAAGCCGGTTGGCGGTTATGCTGGCGCGAAATCGTGTCTTGCGCTCGCCCGTAATTGCGTCATCACGCCATAAGCGGGCCATGTAACAAGGACGCCCGCCACATCGAAAAACACCCCGGAACGGCGGCGACACTGGAGGAACGCAGAATGAAGTACTCGAAAGACAAGGATGCCATCGCCCGTCTTTCGCCGGAGCAATATCGCGTGACGCAGGAGAGCGGCACCGAGCGCCCCGGCACGGGCGAGTATTTGTACAATAAGGAGCCGGGCATTTACGTCGATGTCGTATCGGGCGAACCGTTGTTCGCATCGTCCGACAAATACGAATCCGGCTGCGGCTGGCCGAGCTTCACCAAGCCCATCGTCGCAACGAACATCAACGAAAAGCACGACGCGACCCACGGCATGGTGCGCACCGAAGTCCGCTCCAAGCACGGCGACAGTCACCTCGGCCACGTGTTTCCCGACGGTCCTCGCGACAAAGGCGGGCTTCGCTATTGCATCAACTCGGCGTCGCTTCGCTTCATTCATCGCGATGACATGGAAGCGCAAGGCTACGCCGCCTATCTTGATCAAGTGCAGGATATTCGCTGACCGCGCGGCATCCGAGAGAATGATCCGCGAGCCATTCAAGTAAGGGCGAGGCACGCTTCGTGCGAAATAACGC
Source organism: Hyphomicrobium sp. GJ21 (assembly GCF_001006785.1). Lineage (NCBI taxonomy): Bacteria > Pseudomonadati > Pseudomonadota > Alphaproteobacteria > Hyphomicrobiales > Hyphomicrobiaceae > Hyphomicrobium > Hyphomicrobium sp. GJ21. The sequence goes on from NZ_CDHO01000003.1 coordinate 551,470, forward strand.
GATTTATCGCCTCGACACGCAAGCCGATCTCGAACACGCCGTGAAAAAACTTGCGCGGCGTGATCCGAGGCTTCGCCCCATCCTCGCGCAGACCGGCATGCCTCAACTCAGGCGCCGGCCCGCGGGACTGCCCGGACTGGCGGCAATCGTCGTCGGCCAACAGCTCTCGATCGCGAGCGCGTCCGCGATCTGGTCGCGGCTCGAAATCGCGTTCGATCCGTTTCATCACGACGCGTTGCTTCGTTCGCGCGACGACCGGCTTGCGCGCCTCGGATTGTCGGCGGCGAAAATCAAAACGCTCAAGCATATTGCGCAGGAGATCGCGGACAAGCGGCTCGACCTCGATGCGCTCGCTGACGCCGATGCCGACGAAGCCCACCGCATCCTAACGTCGCTGCATGGCGTCGGACCGTGGACTGCCGATATCTATCTCTTGTTCTGCCTTGGCCACGGCGATGCCTGGCCCGCGGGCGACCTTGCCGTGCAGGAAGCCATGCGCATCGGGCTTGATCTCCCGTCGCGTCCAACCGCCAAGGAAATGAACCCCTTGGCGGAAGACTGGCGGCCATTCAGAGGCGTCGCCGCGCACCTCTGGTGGGCATATTATAAAGTTGCACGCAAACGCGACGGCGCGCCCGTCCCCGAAAGTCGTGCGGGCGCCGGCAGTATCCCGCCGACGCCGAACACGCGACCGATGCGTCTCACGCCTTCTTCGCGAGCGCGACCAGAACCGGTCTCAGATCCTGTGCCGACTGCAGCGGCGCGTCGAACCACAAACGCGCGACGTCGTCCCCAGACGTGAGATCGAGCCCCTCCGGATCGAGAGCCGCGAGCTTCCATCCGGAATTCTTGGCGCCCACCTGCTTTGCATATTTCTCGACGGCGTCCGCATGATCGGAATTCATATGCGAAACCGCGCCTTCTTCCATATCTGCGAGACCCTCGACGCCTTCGAGCGGCGTCGTAAGATCGCTGACCTTCGGCGCGAAAGCCTTGCCGAAGCCGCCATTGAGCGACGCGCGCACAATCTTGAATTTCCAGAACGCAAAATCCGGAAAGTCCGCATAGAGAGAAGACTTCGGATGGCGGCTGAGATAGCGCCGCCGAATGTTATCGCGTTCGCTTCCCGCAGGCACGATTGCCGCCGTACCGATCAGCGTGATGCGCGCGTGCGCAAGCGGATCGCCCTTGCCCGGTTCGCCGACCAGCAGCGAACAGCGTGCATCTTTTTCAAGATTGTTGAAATGCCCGGATAAGCGGGAAATGAGAAAGATCGGAGAGCCGTCCATCGCCGTCGCGAGACTGACGCGCGACACGAACGGAGAGCCATCGACGGGATCGATTGTTCCTAACGCCGCCTGCCGCGCCGTGCGGATCAGCGTTTTGCCGAGCCGTCGCGCGGTATCATCGACCGGTTGAAGAACGTCTTTCTTTTCTGCTGTCATTTCTTCCTCTGCCAAGACAATAGCTGGCTTCGAAACCCCAGTTCGCTATGTCGAAATTGATCGCTGAGCGCAAGAAATATATCGGCAGAAGGAAATCTCCCGTCCGCAACCACGTCGGCGAATTGGCGCATAAAAACGAGTGAATTTGCACAACCGCGCAGGCAGCGGCGCGCTCTAGATGACTTCCACCGTCGCATCTGAAAATAACGCGCCCGCTTTTGCGTGAGCGCGAAGAACATCCTCGGAAAGACGAGTGACGGAATTCTGCGACGTCGTCGCGAGCATCCGATCGACGCGCGCTTTGGAACGATCGAGATCCGCGCCGCTGAGCGCTCCGGAGCGGCGAGCTTCTATCACCCGTTCCGCCAACGGTCGTGCACGCTCCGTATCTCCCCAGTGCGCACAGATCATGAGCATGTCATTACCGGCCGCCATGAAATTGACCGCCATGTCCGGATTGTCGAACAGACGGCTGACTGCGCGCATGCTGACATCGTCCGACACGATCACGCCTTCGAAACCCATCTCCTCGCGCAACAGGCCGTGCGTGATCTTGCGCGACAAGGTCGCCGGCCAATCCGGATCGATCGCCCGGAACAGAATGTGCGATGTCATGATCATGCCGATGCCCGCACCGATCGCCGCCGCGAAGGGCTGCAACTCGCGCCGCCGAAGTTCATCGACGGTGGCGTCGATCACCGGCAGCTCGAGATGCGAATCGACCTGCGTATCGCCGTGACCGGGAAAGTGCTTGCCGCATGCGCGCACGCCCTGGCCTTCCATCGCCTTTGCGAAGGTAAGCGCCTTTGCAACCACGCCTTCGACGGTCGTATCGAACGACCGCGCACCAATCACCGGATTTTTCGGATTGCTGTCGATGTCGAGGACGGGAGCGAAACTGAGATTGATGCCCAACGATGCAAGCTCCGCTCCCATCGCAGCACCGACCGCGCCCGCGTCTTCGCCCCACGCACGCGCATACGTGTACCGCGTGATGGGCGCAGGCGTCCGGCAAACCCTGCCGCCTTCATGATCGATGGCGATGAACAGACGCCCTCGTCCGGTCACTTCCCGGACGTCGCTGACGAGCTTGGCATGGTTGGCGAGCCATGCCTCATAAGGCAGGTCGTGGCAGAAATTGCTTTTGTAAAGAATGATCCCCGCCGGCCGCAGATCGCGAAGCAACGCGCGATCTGCGGGATCGAGCGACGTCGTCGGACGCAATCCGACGATGAAATGATCTCCCACGCTCGCGAGGTCGGGGCTGGACATGCTGAAATCTTCTTGCCGCTGAAACGATATGGAACGCCACAATAGGACTGAGCCCGCATTATGACACCTGCAGCTCCACCGCAATAAGCTCGGCGGAAACTTGACGAGCCAGGCCTTCTCGCCGCCCCCAAAAAAGAAAACGGCGGACCGAAGTCCGCCGTTTCCTCAGCACGGGAAGAAGCTCGAGAGAGTTAGAACTTCACCTTCACGCCACCGTAGGCAGCGAACGGTAGGGCAGGTGTAATCGAGCGTTGACGGCCACCCTCGTCCGGCTCTTCGAACTCGATCGGCGGGGTGTCGGCAGCGCCGCCCACGTTGGCAAGCTCGGCGTTGTAGTAGGTGCCATAGAGCCCGTAGCGACGATCGAAGACGTTCTCGAACAAGCCATAGATCTGGATGTGATCCGTCACATCGTAGGACGTATGCAGGTTAAGTCTCGCAAATCCCGGCAGCGGGCTGTCCTGGTTGCCTTCGTCGCCGGTGAAGAACTGGCTGCTCAGAGCGACGAGGTCCGAACCGAACTTCCACTTCTGTGTCAGCCAATAGTCGAAGCCGACCTTGAAGCGATGCCGCGGCGTGCCCGGCAGGGTATCGCCGGGACGCACGTTGACGCAATGCGGAGCGTCATCGTCCGTAGGATCCGGGGCGCCATCGCATACCACCGCATGCGGATTGTCAGGCGACGACAACTGGATCGAGTCCCTGAACGTCGCATCGAGATAAGTGTAGTTGGCGTAGGCATAGAGCCGGCGCGACCGGTATTCGACGCTCGCCTCGACGCCCTGGCGCAGCGTATCGCCGGCGTTCAGGAAGTAGCCGCGGCCATTCGAGGTCGCATCCGCGACGCTCAGGATATCGTCCGTATTGAGCGTGCGGAAAACGCCGAGGCTCCAGTTAAGCCGGTCCCCCGTCCATCCAAGGCCCTGCTCGCCGCGGATACCGAGCTCAACCGTCCGCGACACGACTTGCTTGAGCGGCGGGTCGGCGGTCAGGAAGCTCTCGATGATGCACGGCAGTTCCGGATCGGAGCACGCGATCTCCGCAGGCGTCGGTGCACGGTTGGCCTCCGAGTAGCCGCCATAGAGCGAGAGGCCCGGAGCAAGCTGATAGGTCAAACCAGCCATCGGATTGAAACGGTTGTACGTGTTGGTGCCGTTCAGCGCTTCGAGTTCTTCGCTGTCCGTGTTGTTCTTGATCTTGATCTGCGCGAAGTTGAAGCGGCCGCCAACCGTCAAAGCGAGGCGATCGGTGAGGTCTGTCGTATTGAGGAAGTACGCGCCGAAATAATCGTTCGTCGTCGTCAGGTTGCGCGGCGTGACGTCGTCGGAACCGCATTCTTCTCCGGGCGCGACGGGCACTGGGCAATCGTCATCATCCGGCGGAGCGACGAACTTGATACCGGTGCCCGCCACAACGAAGCGCGGAAGGAACGTGCCAAGCTCACTGTTCGCCGTATAACCGACACGGCCGTGATCGTAGCTCGTGCCGACGGTGAACTGGTTGCGGTAGCCAAAAAGACGAGACTTGTCGGTCGCCTGCAAGGCGATGCCCCAGCTATCTGCGTCCTGGCTCGTACGATCGATGGAGCCATAATGCGCGGTTGGATCGAAGTTGATCGTGCCGTCCGGATTAACGCCCGGCGTTCCCGGCTTGCCAAACGCGATACCGTCTTCGATACACAGAAGGCCGGGCGCGTCATCGCACTCCTCTGCCTCGGCGATATTGCCGTCAACGTGCTTCTGCTTGAAACGGCGGTAGTAGGCGTTGCCCGAGATCGACAGCGTGTCGGTCGCCTTGACCGTGCCGTTCAGCTGATAAAGCTGGAGCATATTGTCCGTCGTCTGCGGCGACGTGAAGGTGCGATCCCAGCCGCGTTCCGCAAGCAGCTCCTCAGGAGCCGCTGCCGTCACGCCGACATGGTTGTCCGCGCCGGTGAAGTTGAAGTGGAACTCCGACCAGGCGTTCTTGAAGCCGAGATCCAGGTATCCGCGGCGCACTTCAGCATCGGAGAAATCGCGGAAGCCGTCGTCATTGATGGCTTCGAACGCGCCATAGATCCCGAAGTTGCCGACCTGCTGGCCAGCTTGTGTCGAAACCTGCTTGCGTCCGAACGAGCCGAAGCGTGTGTCGACTTCGGCGCCCTGATAGTTGAAGCCGTCCTTCATCTCGATATTGATCGCACCGCCAAGGGCGTTGAGACCGAAGATCGGATTGCCGCTCATCACCGTGATGTTGTTGATGGCGTTCGACGGCAGGAAATCCCAGTTCACGGTATCGCCGAAGGCTTCGTTGATGCGGGTGCCGTTCTGATAGACGGCGAGACCCTGCGCTACGCCGTTGACGGGCGAGGCTTCAAAGCCGCGGTATTGAACGTTTGTCTGGAACTGATTGCCCTGCAGGTCGCCGACGATGATGCCCGGCACGCGAGCTTGCAGCGCTTCCTGCGGAATGACGGTTTCATCGCGCTTGAAGTCGGTCGCCGTGACCTGCGAAACGGCTGCAGGAACCTTCTCGACAGGAATTGAACTCGCCCCAAACGGCGACATCTTCACATTGGACGGCGGAACTTCTGACGTCGACGTCTCTACCGGAGCTTGCGGCGCTGCTTCCGCCACAGGCTGAGGCGCAGGTTGCGGTTGAGCTTTCGGCTTCTTCTGAGCCTGCTTCACCGGCTTCGGTTTGGCCTGCTGCTGGATCACTTTGACTTCAGGGAGGTTGCCCCCGGAGTCGGCCGGCGCTTGTTGCGCGGCAGCTGGCGCCTGATCCGCCGCAGCCGGCGGGTTTTGTGAGGTCGCTCCGGCATCCTGTGCCTGCGCAGAAGCGACGCCATCGCACACCGCAAACAACGCGATGACCGCTGCCGACGCAAAAAGATGACGCCTCATGTCCCGTATTCCCCCATGTTCCCGCTTCCCCCCTTGCCTTTCACTGGCAAATGTTCAGGAGCGGACGTCCCCAGCGGTAAAGCCCAAAAACCGCCACAAGCTACGGAAATGGGCTTTTGCAGGGTGGGTCAATCCTTGCTCGGATAGGATTACTTCCCGATCGGGATTTCCCTACACAGTCGTGGCGAAAGCATCACTAAGTCACGGAATAATAGGAATGCAGCATCGGATAATCGGGAAGTTTTTCCCGATTTTTGAGTGAGTGTTTTTGAGGTTGCCTATCAAAGGCGGAGAATGATTCTCTGCCGCCAGGGCGTGCCAGCGTCGTGCAGACGCCGGACGATGAAAATGCGATTGCCGAGTCGCGAACGACCGCGCCGCAAAGGCGACGCGATCAAAGGATCGTGTGAACGCCGCGATTAGGCCAACCGCAGACCGCTCTTGAAATTATCGTAGATCGTCTTTGCAGTTCGATTGAACGCCGGCAGCCGTTCGGCAACATCAGACTTGAGCCGCCCGGCGGCACCCTTCCCGAGCGCGACGTCAAGAGCCTGCGCGTAGACCGGGATCGCCGCCCAATCCGCCACCGTCTGTTCCATGATCTCGACGTGGAATTGGAAGCCGTAAGCATTATCGCGATAGCGGAAAGCTTGCACCGCGCAGGCATCCGACGATGCCAGCACATGCGCGTCGTCGGGCAGGCTGACGACTTCGGCGCCATGCCATTGCAAGACATCGATCGGATCTGAGATGCCTCGGAAAATACGATCGTTCAAACCCGCCTGGGTTTGCTTCACGGTCAATAGACCGACTTCCGGAGTCTTCCCCAGCGCGACCTCGCCGCCAATCGCGGCAGCGAGAAGCTGGTGTCCAAGGCATATGCCGAGATACGGCCGGCCGAGATCGACGACGAATTTTCGGATCGCGGCTTTCTCAGCAACAAGCCACGGATACTTGTCTTCCTGCCAGACGTCCTGAGGACCGCCCATAACGACCATCATGTCGTATGCCGACAGATCCGGCACCGTCTCTCCGGCATCAAGCTCGACGGTATCCCACGTCCATCCATCGGCTTTGAAGAACTCCCGAAAAATTCCGGGATGCTCGACATCGACGTGCTGAAGTACCAGAATTTTCATCGGCTCAATCCACCTTCTGCATCTCGATGCGCGCGAGCGTTAGGGCTCTTAAACGACACGAACTCGCAGACGGAAAACGTCTGCGAGTTCGAAAGATGATCGATCAGGGAGAATCTTGGCACCCTCCCTGCCGTCCGTCAGATGTCGAGCGTGTGGTCGCGTTCCCACTGCGTGAGGTGGGACACGTACGAGTTCCACTCCTTCATCTTCATCTTGATGTAAGAGTCGGAGAATTCCACGCCGAGTGCTTCCTTGAGCTCCGTGTCCTTGTCGAAGTTCCTCAAGGCATCGAGCAGATTGAGCGGCAGTTTCGGCGCATCCTTCACGAGATGACCGTCCTGGTACATGTCGATGTCCTGGCGCTTGCCCGGATCAGCCGACTTGTTGATGCCGCTGAGGCCTGCAGCAATGATGACCGACTGCAACAGGTACGGGTTCACGGCGCCATCCGGCAAACGGATCTCGAAGCGGCCCTTGCCCGGCACGCGAACCATGTGCGTGCGGTTGTTGCCGGTCCAGGTGACCGAGTTCGGCGCCCACGTTGCACCCGAAGCCGTTCTCGGCGCGTTGATGCGCTTGTACGAGTTGATCGTCGGGTTGGTGATGGCTGCGAGAGCTTCCGCGTGGCGCATGATGCCGCCGAGGAAGTGATAGCCCTGCTTCGACAGGCCCATCTCGTCGGACCCATCATAGAACGCGTTGACCTTGCCCGACTTATCCCAGACCGAGATATGCGCGTGGCAACCGTTGCCGGTGAGGTTCATGAACGGCTTCGGCATGAACGTGGCGCGAAGACCGTGCTTCTCGGCGATCGCACGCGTCATGAACTTGAAGAACGCGTGGCGGTCTGCAGTGAGCAGCGACTCGTCGAAGTTCCAGTTCATCTCGAACTGGCCGTTCGCGTCTTCGTGGTCGTTCTGGTATGCGCCCCAGTTCAGCTCCTGCATGTAATCGCAGATTTCGGCGATCACATCATAACGGCGCATCAGCGCCTGCTGGTCGTAGCAGGGCTTCGCGGCGTTGTCCTTGCCGTCCGACACCTGCGTGCCGTCGGAGTTGGTCAGGAAGAACTCGCATTCGACGCCGGTCTTGACGTAGAGACCTTTGGCGGCGGCCTGCTCGCGCAGCTTTTTGAGGATGACGCGCGGAGCCTGGGCAACCGGCTTGTCTTCCATGACGAGGTCGGCGGCAACCCAGCCGATCTCACGGTTCCACGGGAGCTGGATCAGCGACGTCGGATCGGGGACGCCGAAAAGATCCGGATGCGCCGGCGTCATGTCGAGCCAGGTTGCGAAACCGGCGAAACCTGCACCGTCCTTCTGCATATCGGCGATCGCCGAAGCAGGCACGAGTTTAGCGCGTTGATAACCGAAAAGGTCGGTGAACGAGATCATGAAATAGCGGATACCGCGTTCTTTCGCGATCGTCGCCAAGTCGAGATCTTGCGCACTCGGAGCTAGATCTAAAGGCATTTATCACTCCCGTGATTTTTGTCGTTTGTATTATTTAAATAGAAGGGGCGGCTTACAAGCCGCCCGCCCCATTATTGACTCCAGGAATCCAGTTCGTTCCGGCGAGCGGCACACGTGCCATCGCAGCGGCTTCCATCGTCAGTGCGCAAAGATCTTCCGGCTCGAGATTGTGAATATTGTTGTGACCGGCGGCGCGAGCCACGGTCTGAATCTCGAGGGTCATCACCTTGAGGTAGTTGGCGAGACGGCGGCCGGCACGAACCGGATCGAGAAGCTTCGACAGCTCCGGATCCTGCGTCGTGATGCCGGCAGGGTCTTTGCCCTCGTGCCAGTCGTCATAGGCGCCGGCTTCGGTGCCGATCTTCGCATACTCGGCGTTGAGGGCCGGATCGTTATCGCCGAGCGCTACCAGAGCGGCCATACCGATCGAAACCGCGTCCGCACCAAGAGCGAGAGCCTTGGCCGCGTCGGCACCGTTTCTGATTCCGCCCGAAACGATGAGCTGAACCTTGCGATGCATACCGAGATCCTGCAGTGCCTGCACCGCCGGACGGATACATGCGAGGATCGGCAGACCGACGTGCTCGATGAAGACTTCCTGCGTTGCGGCAGTGCCGCCCTGCATGCCATCGAGAACGATGACGTCGGCGCCGGCTTTGACCGCGAGAGCCGTGTCATAGTACGGGCGCGTACCACCGACCTTCACATAGATCGGCTTTTCCCATTCCGTGATTTCGCGCAGCTCGAGGATCTTGATTTCAAGATCGTCCGGTCCCGTCCAGTCCGGGTGACGGCAAGCCGAGCGCTGGTCGATGCCTTTCGGAAGGTTGCGCATCTCTGCGACGCGATCCGAGATCTTCTGGCCGAGCAGCATGCCGCCGCCGCCGGGCTTCGCACCCTGACCGACAACGACTTCGATCGCGTCGGCTTTGCGAAGATCGTCCGGGTTCATGCCGTAGCGTGACGGCAGGTACTGATAGACGAGCGTCTTGGACTGTCCGCGTTCTTCCGGCGTCATGCCGCCGTCGCCCGTCGTCGTCGACGTGCCGGCGATGCTTGCACCGCGGCCCAGCGCTTCCTTGGCGTTAGCCGAGAGCGCGCCGAAGCTCATGCCCGCGATCGTGATCGGGATCTTGAGTTCGATCGGCTTCTTCGCGAAGCGCGTTCCGAGCGTAACCGTCGTCGAGCATTTCTCACGGTATCCTTCGAGCGGATAACGTGAAACCGACGCGCCGAGGAACAGGAGGTCGTCGAAGTGCGGCAGGTGGCGTTTCGAGCCGCCGCCACGGATGTCATAGATGCCGGTCGCTGATGCACGACGGATTTCCGACAACGTATAATCGTCGAACGTCCAGGATTTCCGCGGCGTGGTCTGGGGGTTATGATAGCTCATCAGTATGCGTCCGCGTTATCGATGTTGAAGTTATAAAGCTTACGGGCCGAACCGTAGCGCTTGAATTCGCTCGACTTGACGTTCGAAAGTCCAGCGTCCTTGAGAAGCTTCGTCAGCGTCTCATGATGCTCGGGACGCATTTCCTTCTCGATGCAGTCGGCGCCGAGGCTTTTGACTTTGCCGCGGACGAACAGCTTCGCTTCGTAGATCGAGTCGCCAAGCGCATCGCCAGCATCGCCGCACACGACGAGATGACCGGACTGCGCCATGAACGCCGACATATGGCCGATGTTGCCATTGACGACGATGTTGATGCCCTTCATCGAGATGCCGCAACGCGAGGATGCGTTGCCTTCGATGACCAGCATGCCGCCACGGCCCGTAGCGCCGGCGTATTGGCTGGCGTCGCCTTTGATGACGACCTTGCCCGACATCATGTTCTCGGCAACGCCCGGACCGGCCGAACCGTGAACCGTGATTGCCGCCTGCTTGTTCATGCCGCCGCAGTAGTAGCCAACGCTACCCTTGACGTCGATGGCAATCGGAGCGTCGACGCCAACCGCGATGGCGTGCTGCCCGCGCGGATTTAAAACTTCCCACGACGCTTCATTGGCGCCCGAGTCTTGACGGTGAAGGTCTTCATTGAGTTCGCGCAGCGAACTCTTCGCGAGATCGATCGTTCTCATATGTCGGCACCCTAGCTGACGATTAGCGTTCCCAGAAATAGACAGTTGCGGGCTCAGGCTCCCACACATGCGCCTTATCGATATTGGGCAGATCAACCAGCGCCCGATATTCCGACCCGAACGCGACGTAATCGTCGTTTTCAGCCATGACCGCCGGCTTGCACGCGATCGGGTCGCGGACGACGCCGAAGCCGTTCTTCGTGCCGACGACGAAATTGAAGAAGCCGTCGAGATCATCGAGCGTGCCGCGCAGGGCGTCGCCGAGGTTGAGACCCTGCTTCATCCGCCACGTGATGTAAGCCGCAGCGACTTCGGTGTCGTTTTCCGTCTCGAAGCGGATGCCGTCGCGACGCAGTTCGCGCCGGAGGCTGGCATGGTTGGACAGCGAGCCGTTGTGCACGAGGCACTGGTCGGGACCGGTCGAGAACGGATGCGCGCCGAGCGTCGTAACCGCCGACTCGGTGGCCATACGCGTGTGGCCGATGGCATGGCTGCCGGACATCTTGGCAAGGTCGAAGCGCTTCGCGACATCGGTCGGGTAGCCGACTTCCTTGTAGATTTCGATCGCCTCGCCGGAGCCCATGATCCGGATGTTCGGGGTGTTCGCCCGGAGCCAGGTCACAACCGCGTCGGACTTGTCCGACGGAACGGTCAGGACGGCATGGCTGGACTTCAGGGCGAGGTCGGCCGCGACGCCGGCTTCTTTCTTGATCCGCTCAGCGAGACCCTTGAAGGCGTCGGCATCGGCCGACTGGATCGTGATCTTGCCTTTGCCCTTGCTCGGCGTGCCATAAACTGCGAACCCAGCCGAGTCCGGCCCACGTTCGCACATCGTCGTCAGCATGCCCGAGACCAAGCTTCCCAGCTGTGGTTCAAGCGCCTGATTTTTAAGAAAAAGACCCACAATTCCGCACATGACGGCCTGCCTTTTTGATTGAGAATGCTACACATCGACTTATGCGACTTTAAGGCCCCCGTCAACCAGTAAGAACATTTATTTCTCGAGAGGAACAAGGAATTTATTTTGCGGCACAATCCGGCTGTCGGCAGCGTGGGACGGGCTCCGTTGGCCAGCCAAGCAAAACATGTCCTCAAAACACAGACTTCGATGCCTGTGAAGCACTTCTTTTTCGCATCCCGAATGATTTACGGGCACCGGCGAGCCGCGGCGGACCCCGCTCCAACGCGGAACACCAGATCATCCGCAAACGGATGATCTCCCATTTGGTGGGGGGCGGACGCGGCACAGCTCATCTGCTCTCGCCGGGACAACGACGTCGCAACTACAATTCGAGATTCAGAACGATGTCGACAATGTTCGCTTACGGTCGCGGATGGTCGCCAAGCACATCGAGACGCTGCCACCGAACAGCGCTAGCATCAGCACCATACGTTCCACGCAACAGTTGTGAGCAAAACTCGTGAGCGCATTTTTCGCGAACTGCGGGCTTTCGAAAAAACTTCTGAGCTTCACATCTTATGAAATTTTTATGAAGCGCTCGACGCGGGCCGCGGTCGCGTTGTCTCTCTCATGCGCCGTATCAGCCGCAATATGGTTCGATGTACCAGCAGCGCACGGCGCCGATCAGGACATCGCAAAACGCCAGGCCGTCTATCGCGAAAAGCTCACCGCGTATGCCCACGCCTTCGAAGCTTATGATGCTCTCGCCGAGCCGTATTGGAAATCGATCTCGAAGAAGCGCGCGAAGCGCCGCGCTCGAGGCTCCTTCGAACATCTCGCGGCGAGCGATTACGTGTTGCAACAGCCGCCCATTTATTCCGGCCCGCCGAAGCCGACGAATCCCGAAGGCGCACCGTCGCCAGCAAAAGACATTCCTGTCGTCGCTGACTTTCTACGAGAAGCCAAAGCGCAATTCGGATTCGTACCCGAGACGCCAGCATCAGAGAATGACTACAAGCGCGCCTACGTCATCGCGGCGCGAGCCGCAGGCCTTACTGCCGCGCAATGCGTCAGAATTTACGCATTCGAATCCGGCGGCGACGGCAAATACGATGTACAGGCCGGCTTAGAATATGATGTGCCGTCCGCACGCGCCATCTCGACAGCCCTCGGCTACAATCAGTTGCTCAGCACCAACAGCGTCGAACTTCTCGCGGAAGCCGGCGATGAATTCGTCTCGAACCTGAAAGCCAAGGCAACCGCCGCAAAAGGCCTGCGCAAGATCGCCATCTTAAAAAGAATGATCGCCTTCAGCCGCAGCGTGCCCGATCGCTGGAACGATCACGCCCGCCTTGCCGATACGCCGAAAGGCATCGGCATCCATGCACTCAATCTCGACATCGACATCGGCCCGCTGCTGCAGGTGAGAAAACTTCTGACCTCGGTTGAATTCGCCAAGCGCCACGGCTTCGATGGATCGCTGTCAGCCGCCGAACTCGAAATGATGAATCTGACCGGCGACGGCAGCGGCTTCGAAATGGTGATGATGCCGGACCGCCTGCGCGAGAAGATCCCGACGTCGAATTTCTTCCAGCGCGGCGGCTATGAGCGCAATCCCGTCGCCGCCACCAACAACACGGTCGCCAAACTGATTGCCGCCACCAACACGAAAATGGACACCGAGGCGCAGCTCAATGGCGCGCGAACCCTGGCCGCCCTTTTCGAAAAATTCTAATCCGTCACGAAAGACGTACAAAAGATTACAAATCCGCGATGATTTGCGTCAGAGCAAAGCTTTCTTTCCTTGACTATCATTTTGGAAATCAATCCACTGCCTGCGCTCGCAATAGCTTGGCGCATCCGTTGTCCAAAGGGATGGGGATAGATGACGGCTTTCACCAGCGAACAAGTGCTCTCGGTCACGCATTGGACCGACACTCTTTTCAGCTTCACGGCAACGCGAAGCCCGAGCCTCCGCTTCGACAGCGGCCAATTCGTGATGATGGGCCTGGAGATCGAAGGCCGGCCCCTGACGCGCGCCTATAGCGTCGTGAGCGCCGCCTACGATGACTACCTCGAATTCTTGAGCATCAAGGTTCCAGACGGCGCGCTGACATCGAAACTGCAGCACATCAAGGAAGGCGACCGTATTCTCGTCGGACGCAAGCCGACCGGCACACTGATCCTTGCGAACTTGAAGGCCGGTAGGAACCTCTATCTCCTCGGAACGGGCACCGGTCTCGCACCGTTCATGAGCATCATTCGCGACCCCGAAGCCTACGAACGCTTCGACAAGGTTGTCCTCATGCATGGATGCCGTCTTGTTTCTGAACTCGCTTACGGCGACAGGATCATGCGCGAGCTTCCCCAAGACGAATATATCGGCGAGGCGATCCGCTCCAAGCTCATCTATTTCCCGACCGTTACGCGCGAGCCGTTCAAAAATCGCGGGCGCGTCACCGAGCTTTTGAAATCGCCGGAGTTCTATACCGAGATCGATCTGCCGGTGATTTCGAGCGAGCACGATCGCGTCATGATCTGCGGCAGCCCTTCGATGCTGAGCGAACTGAAGACATTCTGCATCGATCAAAGCTTCAAGGAAGGCAACTCCGGCGAGCCGGGCGATTTCGTCATCGAAAAAGCTTTCGTCGAAAAATAACTCTGCACCATCTCAACCTCTGATGCGTTCCAGATCGCAGGGCTTGTGCTCGCGCGGCATGAAGCGTTGCGCCGTAAGCTGACTGTGCCGCTTCAGGTATGAACTTCGATAAATAAGGTCTATAGTTTCGAGACGCCCGCCCGCATCCAACCAAGGAAGTCGAGAGCATGGCCGATTGGAATCTGAGAAGCACCCGTCGCGAATGGGACGATTGGCTCGGCATCTTCCTCGGGATCTTGATCGCGTTGGCGCCGTGGATCGTCGAAGAGGACGGAAATTCCTCCGTCGTCGCTAACGCCGCCGTCGCCGGCATCCTCATTATGGTCCTTGCCGAAGCCGATCTCGTCAAATTTCGACGCTGGATCGAAGTCTGCCAGTTGGCGTTGGGCGTATGGGTTGCGGCATCGCCCTTCATCTTCGACTACGCAGCAAGCGGCAGTCTTCGCCTCATCCACATGATCGCGGGCGTCGCCATTGCCGCGCTGAGCCTGCTCGAACTGCGGCAGCGCGGACCAGAACCCGAATAACCACCGATGACCGGAGATCATACATGGCGTTGCATCATGTAAGCCCGGGAGAAATTGCCGACCTCGGACCACTCGGACCAAACCTCGTCGGCACGAAAACATGCGCCGTTGCGAAGACAGCGGCGTTCGAAGCCATCCGTTTGGTTCTGAAAGCGGGAAGCGAGCTGCCGGCGCACGACGTGCCGGGTGAGATCATGCTGCATTGTATTGAGGGACGCGTCGCTCTGTCGTTCGACAATCGAACCGTAGAGCTTTCCGCTGGCCAATGGATCTATCTCGACGGCGGCAAGCGCCATGCCGTCAGCAGCATCGAAGATTCTTCGCTGCTGCTGACGATTCTGTTTCCGCGCTGACGAACTGAACAACCTCGCAGCGCGCAACCCAATTGCGTTACGAAACTGACGAGAGTAACCGCCGGACTTGCTGTTTTACGCGAGCCGGGACGTGATCCGGCAGATAGCCGCTGTTGTGAAGCGACTTCGCCCAGCTACCGATCGTATCGGACGTGCCGGAACGCGCCGACTCCAGCGCATGCTGGATCGAATCCAGGTTTGCGTCGAGCGTGCTTCGCCGGCGAACGGTTGATCGTCCCGCAAGCGTCCCGATCGCAAATCCGAGCACGCCGACGGCAACGAGCGTCAGCACGGGATTGTTTTTAAGAACGTCCACGCCCTCTTGCACGACGTTGGCGACGCCGTTGCCATTGGCGTCATCAGACGTCAGGTTTCGGCCGTGTTCGTCGGTGGTGGCGTAATCGGATGTTGGGGTGCTCTGCATCTGTGAATGACCTCAAGATGTTTGAGAAGACGTATCTGGTTGAGCTTCGGCGGCAGTTCCGCCCGGCCGGCTGACCACATAAAGACCGGCAGCTGCGGCGAGCAGGATCGGCCAGTTTTTCATGCCGGTTCTGAGAACGGCAGGAAGAACGATCGGCGCGGCAGACGTCACCATCGCCATCACCGTTTCGTCGTCGAAAATCGAGGGAGAGCCATTCACGCTCGCAAGCTCATCCTTGGGCGCGTCACTCGCAAGGGTCGAATCTGCCGCTACCGCTTGCTGCCGGCTCTCAGCCTGCCGCCGACGAATTCGAACGACCAGCGCCACGATGAATCCGAGCAGACAGAATGCGCCCGCGACCATCAGCGTGCCGAGTTCAGAACCGTAAATCCGATCGAGATAGAGCGTGAGGCTCGTCGCGCCGAAACCCAGCGCGATCAAAAACGGGATAGCGATGACGATCCTGTTTCCGAGATCACCGATCGCTGAATCGACCGTCTGTTCAGCACGTTTGAAGAGGGCCGCGAACATTGATGTATCCTGTCGTTAGGCCTTCCACAGAGCGCCGAGTACAAAGCCCGCGGCAACCGCCAGGCCAAGCGTCGTCATCGGTTGATCGGCAACGGATTTGTCGAGCGCCTTGGAGAAATTCTTGCCGACCTTCTGAACGTTGGTACTGAGTTCCGCGCCCTGCGCGAGAAGCTCGTCGCGTGTCTGCTCGACGTGCGCCGCTGCGCGTCCAACGGCGTCCGCAGCCCGCGTTCCCGCATCAGTAACGCGCTCCACCATATCGTCTGAACGACCTTCGGGAGTGTCCTGTCGTGCCATTGCTTGCCTCGTTGCTTGAAATGATCGTGCGCCGCATCAATCAGAGACCAAACGTTGCGTCCGGCGACTTTGTTCCGGCCGGACTTAGTAAGTTCCCGTGAGGGCGGCGCCCGGCTGCGGCGCACTCGCGGGGACCGGCGAATGCGCAGCTTCAGAAAGCGTGTCCAAGTTCAGAGAAACGATCAGATCCGCTAAGCGGTTGAACACCTGCGCCTGCGCATCGCCGCGTGACGAGACGGAGATATGTCCCGCCGTCCGCGTGAGATCGAGAACCGCAACTTGCGCGTTCGGGAATTTCTCGGCGCCCTTCTTCGCCATGAAAGCGAGAGCTTTCTCTGCGACACCCGCTACTGTGATGAAAACAAGGTTCTTCGGAGCCGAAACGCGGCCTGGATCGACACTCGACAGCGCCGTTAAGCCGGAGGCACTGAGCACGGCATGGGCCGCACCCGGCACACGCGCATTGATCGCACCGACCATAAATCTTGCCGCGAATGTATCGAAGACGCCACGAACCGGGACGATCAGAACGGCAGCGTCATCTTTACCGACATCCGGAAAAGTCTCCGAAGCGACATCGCCGATCGACTCTTCGAGCTCTTTTATCGCCTCATCGTCGAAGCGCCCGCGACGGCGATCGATCACGGCGAAGTGCAAGGATGGAAAGACGAGATTGTCCAGAACGGCTTCCGACGACGACGTGTCCCGCGCCTCTTCGATCTGATCGTTCGCCGCATACGAGTCGCCTGAAAGCAGGCGGTGATAGAATTCCTGTTGCTCCGATAACGGCGGCTCGTCGCCAAGTAGCACCGAAACGAATTCGAGATCTGGGATGTACCGCCCCAGCACCACGACAACGAGCGTCAGAGGCGCCGCGAGCACCAACCCGATCGGTCCCCAGATCAGCGTCCAGAAACTTGCGGCGAGGATCATCGCGAACGGCGACAGGCCCGCGCGCTTGCCGAGAAAGAATGGCTCCAGCACCTGCCCCATCACGGGCTCTCCGATAGCAAAGAGCGCAAGCGTGCAGATGGCTTTCGTCCAGCCGGGATCGACGGCGGCGGCCAGCAGAATGGGCGGAATCGCAGCGACGTAAACACCGATGAACGGCACGAACCTCATGACGAAGGCCACGACGCCCCAGAGCGGCGCGTTCGGAACGCCGACGATCATCAGCACACAGCCAACGAACACGCCGAACGAAGCATTGAGCATGACCTGCCCCGTGAAGAGGGCGGACAGCCGTTCACCGGCATCCGACATCGCCGACGTCGTCTCGGTCATGTTGTCGGTGCCGAAAACCCGGACGATACGATCCCTGAGATCGCGGTACTGCGCCAACAGGAAAAGCGTGAACAGGAAGGTCAGCGCCATTTGCGCCAGCGGCTCAGCCAGGATTTGGATGCCGTACCAAGTATCGCTGGTGGTTTCCTGCGCGACGACGACTTTCGTTTCTGGCTTGCCGTCCGGCTTGGTCGACTGCTCGCCGCCAAGCTTCAATTCGCGGTTGAGCATTTTCTGGTAGGTTTCGACAGCGTCGATCGCCCGGGTGACGACACCGGACGGCGCCGAACTGCCGACAACGGCGTGAACCTTATCCATGACATTGGAGCGATAAGCTGGAAGCTCAGCCGTCAACGACAAAAGCTGCGAGCTGAGTGCAATCGAGGCGCCGAGCAAAAGCCCCGTCGTCGCCACGACCACCGAGAACACCGAAAGCCATTCCGGCACCGAGTGCTCTTCAAGCCAGCGAACAATCGGTACCAGGATGAAACAACCGATGACCGCGAGCGCCAGCGGGACAAGGACCGCCCGCCCAAGCACGAGCGTCGCAATCACAAGCGCCGCAACCACCAACGCGGCGGACAATGTGCGGAGAGAATTAGCCAGCAGCGGCATAGGGCAGGTTCCAACGAAGCGCTGGTCCTGAACACCTCATCGGCCGCACTTGTTCCGCCACGACGGAACGCAATCGCACATTCTCCAAGAAGTTCCGATTGACGGCCGACGCCGGGCATCCCTATCCAGCTGACGATCACTTTCGATTCAACGCGCGGATCGCCGATGCAGGTGACGAACCTCGAAATTCCAGGCTTGAAGCTGATCGTCCCGCCGCGCTTTGAGGACGAGCGCGGATTTTTCTCTGAAACCTATAGCGAAAAGGCTCTGAAGGAGGCCGGTATTCCTGCCCCCTTCGTTCAGGACAATTTTTCGTTGTCGACGCGCAAGGGCACGATCCGCGGCCTGCATTTTCAGAAAGCACCCTGTGCCCAGGCCAAGCTCGTCCGCGTAAACCGCGGCCGCGTCCTCGACGTAGCTGTCGACATCAGGAGCTCCTCGCCCACCTACGGCAAGCACGTCGCCATCGAGCTAACGCGAGAGAACTGGGCGCAGATCTACATTCCCGCCGGTTTCGCGCACGGCTTCTGCACGCTCGAAGACGACACCGAGGTTGCCTACAAAACCTCCGCACCCTACGCCCCCGAAGCCGAGGGCGGAATTCTCTGGTCCGACCCGACCCTTGCAATCGCCTGGCCCGTTGCCCCGAGCGACGTGACAGTTTCCGACAAGGATGCGCGCCTACCCTCCTTCGCGAATATGGCCATAGCCTTCTGAGACCGCGCGGCTTCTCGGGGGAAGGATGCGCGCATGAAAGTCATCATAACCGGCGGCGCAGGCTTTATCGGCTCCGCGCTCGTTCGCCATCTCGTGCGCGATCGCGATTGGCATGTCGCGAACGTCGACAAGCTGACCTATGCCGCCAATCTCGACTCCCTGATGTCCGTTTCAAGCGCGCCGAACCACCGCTTCTTTCCCGCCGACATCTGCGATGCGTCCGCGATGGACGCCATCTTCGCCGACGTTGAACCCGACGCCATTATCCATCTCGCGGCCGAAACCCATGTCGATCGCTCGATCAACGGCTCGGCGGAATTCATCACGACGAACATCCTCGGCACGCACGTGTTGCTGGAATCCGCGCGGCGCTATTTCTCGAAGCTCGATGAGGCGGCGCAGAGCCGCTTCCGCTTTGTCCATGTCTCGACGGATGAAGTTTTCGGCTCGCTGCCACCCGGCGGCTTTTTTACCGAGACCACGGCTTACGATCCGCGCTCGCCGTATTCCGCGAGCAAAGCCGCCTCCGATCATCTCGCGAGTGCCTGGCACGCGACCTACGGCCTGCCGACAATTACGACCAACTGCTCGAACAACTACGGTCCGCATCAGTTTCCCGAAAAGCTGATTCCGCTCGTCATTCTGAATGCGCTGGAAGGCAAGCCTCTGCCAGTCTACGGCGACGGCCGGCAGGTACGCGATTGGCTTCATGTCGACGACCATGTAACGGCGCTGACCCGCGTTGTCGAACGCGGACGCGTCGGCGAAACCTATAACATTGGCGGCCGCGCACCGATGGAGAACATCGCCGTCGTCGAAGCCATCTGCGAAGCCTTGGACGCGCTCCGTCCGTCGCAGCGGCCGCGGCGCGACCTCATCGTTCATGTCGAAGATCGCCCGGGCCATGACCGCCGCTACGCGATTGATCCGTCGAAGATCGAATCCGAGCTTGGCTGGCGCGCCGAGCGATCGTTCTCAACGGGCATCGCGGATACGGTGCAATGGTATCTGGACAACGAAAGCTGGTGGCGTCCACTGCGTGACGGCATTTACTCGGGATCGCGCCTTGGACTTCTGACTCCCACCGCACCTGCCGAAACTCAACGCATCGGTACCGCCGCGTGAGTGGGATCAAAGGCATCATTCTGGCAGGTGGCAGCGGCACGCGCCTTTATCCGTTGACCCTCGCAATCTCGAAGCAGCTGCTGCCGGTCTACGACAAGCCGATGATCTATTACCCGCTGACAGCTCTGATGCTGGCGGGCATTCGCGACATCCTGATTATCACGACGCCTCAGGATCAGGACCAGTTCAAGCGACTGCTTGGCAACGGCGCGCAATTCGGAGTTCGCCTGAGCTATGCCGTTCAGCCGACGCCAGCCGGGCTCGCGCAGGCCTTCATCATCGGCCGCGACTTCATCGGCGACGATCGATGCGCTCTCGTCCTCGGAGACAATATCTTCTACGGCCACGGCTTCGCCGACATGGTCCGCAACGCCGCGGCACGCCCATCCGGCGCAACGATCTTCGCTTATCAGGTTGCGGAACCCAAACGCTACGGCGTCGTGACATTTGACGGCGCCGGGCGAGCCATATCCATCGAAGAGAAACCACAAGCCCCAAAATCGAACTGGGCGGTGACCGGCCTCTACTTCTACGACAATCGCGTCGTCGATCTGGCGCAGAAGGTTCGCCCCTCCGCGCGCGGTGAGCTTGAAATCACCACGCTCAACGAAATGTACATGAAGCTGGAAAGCCTCTACGTCGTGATGATGGGACGCGGCTTCGCGTGGCTCGACACCGGTACGTTCGACAGTCTGCAGGATGCGAGCGAGTATATGTCGACGATGGAACGGCGACAGGGTCTGAAAATCTCCTGTCCCGAAGAGGTCGCGCTGCGCCTCGGATTCGTTACACCCGACGAAATGCGGACATGGGTCGCGCATCTCGGAAGCAATACCTATGCGCGATACGTCGAAGGCGTCATCGCCGAACTCGACATGCCGAATCAGTCGGCGTCATAATCTGACGACGCGGACCCGTCCGTCCGTACGAAGCGTAATTGCCCCCAGAACCCGGCCGATTCGAACCGCAAGTTCCGGTCCGGCATATTGACATTTTCCGGTTGCTGGCCACACCTGCCCGTGCACGCCACAAATTTTAATTTGGGATAAGGCGCGCGACCGCCAAATGCCGCGCACGGCAACGGGGATTTGCCGGTAAAAGGCTTTGCCGGGCGGTGAAAGGCAGCGCCACATTCATTGCTTGGACGGCATTTAAGAAGAATGCCGGTCAAACGGGGATTCGTCATCGCACTTTGAGCGAGAGGTTCATGCCGTCGGATACGCTGGATTTGCTGAAACGCCTCGCTCGCGACTACGGCCGCGAGTATGCGCCTCAGTACGCCTGGGCAATCGTCGCGATGATCCTCGTCGCGGGCACGACGGCGCTCAGCGCCTACCTGATGAAGTACGTGATCGATACGATCTTCGTACAGCAGAACCGCGCCGCACTGACCGGGATCACGCTCGGCATCGTCGCCATCTTCCTCGTCAAAGGTTTGGCGGCCTACGCGTCCGAAGTGATGGTCGGCACCATCGGCAATCGTCTCGTCGCGGAAACGCAGAGGCGCATGTTCAACCACCTTCTGAAGGTGGACATCGCGTTCTTCCAAAACCATTCCTCGAGCGATCTCGTCACGCGCATTTCAAATAATGCGGCCGCGACGCGCGACGTCCTGAACATGATCTCGATGAGCTTCGGCCGCGACCTGTTCACGATCATCGGCTTGGTCGCAACTATGATCATCCTCGATCCGATCATGACCGCGATATCGCTCATCGGCGGCCCGCTCATCGCCATCACATCGCGGAAGCTGCGCAAGCGCGTGCAGAAAGCCGCCAAGAGCGAGGTGAACAAGACCGCTGGTGTCATTCAGGCGACCCGCGAGCTGAGCCAGGGAACGCAGGTCGTCAAATCGTTCCAGCTCGAGAACCACATGCGCACGCGCGCGATGAACGCCATCAGCGCCGTCGAACGCCTCAACATCAAGATGCTGCGTATCAAGGCGACAGTGAACCCGATGATGGAAGCCGCAGGTGGCTTCGCCGTCGCCGGTGTGGTATTCTACGCTGGTTGGCGCAATCTCAACTACGGCGATACGCCCGGCCAGTTTTTCGCATTCATCACGGCGCTGCTGATGTGCGCCGATCCGGCGCGGCGCGTATCGCGCGTGCATCTTCAGCTTGCGTCCGCCATGGTCGGCGTCCGCATGATGTATGAACTGCTGGACACCCCCGCGAAAGAAGACGAGCCCCCTGGCAAGCCTGCGATCGAAGTCAAAGGCGGCGAAATTGAATTCCACGGCGTCACGTTCTCTTACGTGCCCGGCAAGCCCATCATCAGCGGCTTGAACTTGATCGCCCCGGCAGGAAAGACGACAGCGCTCGTCGGCCTCTCCGGCGGCGGCAAGACGACGATCTTCGCGCTGCTGCAGCGCTTCCGCGAACCCGATTCCGGATACATCACGATCGACGGCCAGAACATCGCGACGTCGTCGCTACCGTCCGTCCGCCGCAACATCTCGACGGTCGGGCAGGATGCCTTCCTCTTCGATGGCACGATCATCGACAATATCCGCACGGGCCTTGAATCCGCGTCCGACCAACAGTGCATCGACGCCGCGAAGTCCGCGAACGCGGACGAGTTCATCGTCAAGCTGCCGATGAAGTATGACTCTCCGGTCGGAGAGCTTGGCACTCAGGTTTCCGGCGGACAGCGTCAGCGCATCGCCCTCGCACGGGCGTTCCTGAAGGACGCCCCGATCATCCTTCTCGACGAACCGACGTCGGCACTCGACAGCCACACCGAGGAAATCATCCAGCGTGAGCTGAAGCAGTTGACGACAGGAAAGACCACGCTGGTCATCGCCCACCGACTCTCGACAATTCTGCACGCCGATCTCATTCACGTCATCGACGCCGGCCGCATCATCGAAAGCGGCACGCACGACGAGTTGCTCGCCCAAGGCGGAGCCTACAGCCGCCTGTTCAAGCTCCAGTTTGCAAAATACGCCGAACAGAAAGATGCGCTGGCCCACGCCGTCTAGTGCGCGGCGCGCACTCCGTCGCGACTGAACGATTGCACCGCGAGGGCCGCGAGCGCGAGCACCGCACCGAAGCCGCAGACCGCGAGCCAGCCGTCGTAATCCCACGCAATGATCCCGCCGATGGAACCCAGAGCGCCGCCGGCAAACATCGTGGTCATGAAAACGGTGTTGAGCCGGCTACGCGCGCCCGGATGAAGGTCGTAGATCACGTGCTGGTTTGAAATCATCGTGCTCTGCGCGCCAAGATCCATGATGATCACGCCCGCCACCAATCCGGCGAGTTGATCCCAGGCGGCGAAGAGCAGCCACGATAGGACGACAAGACCCGCTCCGAGGCGAAGTACAAGCCCGCTTCCGCGCGTGTCCGCCAGACGCCCGGCAAGCGGCGCCGCAATAACGCCGGCCGCACCAACTATTCCGAATAATCCGGCTGCATCGGCACCGAGATTGAAATGCGGCTCTTCGAGGTGCAGCGCAAGCACGGTCCAGAACGCCGAAAAAGATCCGAACGCCGCAGCCTGCATCAGGCTCGCCCGCCGCAGCTTCGGCTCCGAGGTCCAGAGATGCAGCAGTGATCTGAGCGCCGCCGTGTATCTGATGCCCGAGTGCGGATAATTTCGCGGCAAGGCAATCGCCATGGCGATCGCTCCCGCAACAGACATCGGCAACCCGAGCTGAAACATCTCGCGCCAACCGGCATAGGTCGCGACAACACCCGACAGCAGCCGGCTAAGCAAAATTCCGCATAGCAACCCCGCCATCACCATGCCGATCGTGCTGCCGCGTCTCTCAGCGGAGGCGAGCGATGCGGCGAATGGAATGATCTGCTGCGCCACCGACGCACATGCGCCGACGATCAGCGACGCGCCAACCAGCGCCGCAGCATTCGGCGCCAGCGACGCCGCATACGACGCCAGCCCAAGAATGACGAACTGCGCAACGATCAGTCGTCGGCGATCCATAAGATCACCGAGCGGCACAAGCAAAAAAAGCCCGAGCCCGTAGCCGATCTGCGTCGCGGTTGGGATAAGCCCGACCCACCACGAGCCGGAGAACTCCCGCTTGATGACGCCGAGCATCGGCTGGTTGTAATAAATATTCGCAACGGCGACCCCGCAGGCGACGGCCATCGTCAAAATCAATCCGAGGCTCAAGGTCCGTTGACCAAACTGAGCGGATCCCGTCGTTTCGCTGCTCATCCGCCCTTTCGCCGTCAAACGGTCGTGAACATCATGCACTATTGCAGGAGAGTACGCTTCGGAACCAACGTTCTTCCCACCGCGTAACTATTCGGCTTCCATCCGAGCAGGAATTACGTGCCGGTGACTATCCTCGGATGGACATAGGTGCTTTGAACGTACGGCTATACTCGATCCAGCCTGTCATGGAGGATGCAATGAAACTTCTGATAACGGTGATCGCCACTCTGATTATGACGCCTGCCGCTATGGCCGCAGACGTAACCTGCAACGCAGCGGCGAAGGAAAAGAACCTTCACGGAGCCGCACTCAATAGCTTCGTCACCAAGTGCGAGAAAGACGCCAAGGCGAAGTGCGACGCGGACGCCAAGGCAAAGAACCTTCACGGCGCGGCCGAAAAAAGTTTCACGACGAAATGCATCAAGGATGCCTCGGGCTGACGCTCCCAACGGAGCGGGCGAGGCTCGCGATACGGGTCGTCGTCGCCAGACCCGCTCCGCAACTCTTAATAATCTCGTAAGGAATCCGACGACCGAGCCGTCTCTGAATCGGCCACCGATAATGACAAATTAAACTAAATTCTCAGCGTTTATTTATCCGGCCGACGTACAAATTGAAACTTGCGAATTCCGATCAGCGCCTGACTTCAGGTTAGCCCGCAAGGTTCAATTGCAATGAAATATTCTCTCCATCGCGCACCCCGGCTACGCCAGACAGCACAGAGCCAGTCGATCGACAGCGCACGGGCCGAAGAGGCAGCCGACGCCGACTTCAACGCCAAGATGCAGCTCTCGTTTCTCGAGTCCGCGATCCAAGATTGGAAAGCTCAGCGCGCGACAGACAACGACAAAACCGAGAAGACTTTCAGCGACGCAGCCGAAACTGACGCTGCTCCGAAATCCTCGTGGCGAACTCCTCTTTCGAAAATCAAGCCGTCCACGCTTGCCAAGTCCGCGTTGGCGCTTGCTGTGGCGCTGATATTGGGCTGGGCGCCTGCCGTCCGTCTCCTCGCCACCACGAGCGCGGAGGCCGTGGTCAACGCCCGGGTAATCACACTTCGCGCGCCGATCGAGGGCGATGTGACGATGGCCGCCACAGCCACTGACATCGGCAGCACGTTCCGCAACAACGAGGAAATTCTGACGATCCGCAACCGCCGCGCCGACTATTCGCATCTCGACAGTCTGCGCCGCGAGCGCGACCAGCTCGGAACCGCGATCTCGGCACTTGAAGCCAAGAAGCAGCTCCTCGAGCAAAACCTCGTCGAGCTCAGCGAGCAACAGGAGAATTTCCGCGTCGGACGCATCACGCAGCTCGACCAGCGCATCCGCGAAATCGACGCCGACCTGGCCGCCACCGAAGCGCAACACGACATGGCGTTGCAGACATTGACGCGCGCCAGCGCACTGAGAAAAACGGACGCCGTCAGCCAGGCTTATCTTGATAAGGCGCTGCAGGACGAACGCGTGACCAAGAACACGATCCAGAGCCTCACCGAACGCCGCAAGGGATCGATGGTCGAGCTCGAAGCCGCACGCAAGTTCATCTTCATCGGCGACAGCTACAACGACACGCCGCAATCCGCACAGCGCAAGATGGAAGTCGCGCTGGAATTGGCCGACGTTCGCGCCCGCCTCGAAGGCAGCAAGGCGGAACTGGCCGTCCTCATGACACGCATCGACGCGGAAACGCGGCGAAACGAAGAGCTGTCTACTGCCTCGATCCGTTCGACCGTCAACGGCCGCGTCTGGGAAATTCTCACCGCGCCGGGCGAGCACGTCAACGCCGGACAGGACCTCATGCGCCTGCTCGATTGCGGCAGCGCCATGGTCACCGCGAGCGTCAGTGAGACGACCTACCAGAAACTCCGCATCGGTCAGAACGCAACCTTCCAGCCGCGCGGCGGCGGCAAGGAATTGCACGGTCGCATCGTCGGCCTCAACGGTTTGGCAGCGGTGTCCTCGAACAGCGCCATCCAGCAGAGCATGCTGGCGCGCGAGCCCTATCACGTCACCTTGAATTTCCCCGGCCTGACCGAAGGCGCCGAATGTCAGATCGGCCGCTCCGGCCTCGTCAAGTTCGACACGTCGTCCCCTGGTGCCCTGGCTTCAACTGACTGACCGGAGACGGCGTCATGACGTATGCGGCCGGCATGGGCTATTGGGATGCGCTCGCACCTGCGATCGTATTGCTGCTGATTGCGCTCGCAATTCTCCCGTGGGTCAATCGCAACAACACGACGGTGCGTGTGATCGCGATCACCG
Source organism: Hyphomicrobium sp. GJ21 (assembly GCF_001006785.1). Taxonomy (NCBI): domain Bacteria; kingdom Pseudomonadati; phylum Pseudomonadota; class Alphaproteobacteria; order Hyphomicrobiales; family Hyphomicrobiaceae; genus Hyphomicrobium; species Hyphomicrobium sp. GJ21. Next base: position 577,641 of record NZ_CDHO01000003.1, read on the forward strand.
TCTGCCTGTTCCTCGGCTGGCGCTACATGCTGTGGCGCATTTTCGAGACCATTCCCTCGCCTGAAAACCCGATCGATTTTCTGACCGGCTTGACGTTCACCGCCGTCGAAGCGATCGCGATGCTCGGCGCCACAGCCTCTCAAATCTTCCTGACCCGCACGCGCAATCGAACCGCCGAAGCCGATGCGAATGTAAAGCGTCTTCTCGCCAAGCCGGATGTGCCGAAGATCGACGTGCTGATCTGCACCTATAACGAAGGCGAAGATATTCTCGATCGAACGATCATCGGCGCGCTCAACATCAACTATCCGAACTTCCGCATCTGGGTTTGCGATGACGGCCGCCGCAGCTGGCTCAAGGAATTATGTGAGCGTCGCGGCATTGGCTATCTGACACGTCCCGACAATGCGCATGCGAAAGCCGGCAACATCAACGCCGCTTTGAAGAACCTTGCGGCGCTCGACGAGAAACCGGATTTCATCTCCATTCTCGATGCCGACTTTATTCCGTTGCCGGATTTCCTGACGCGCGCCGTTTCGCTGGCACTCGGCCCCGATGTCGGCGTGGTGCAGACGCCGCAGCACTTTTTCAACCCCGATCCGATCCAAAGCAATCTCGCGGTAACGAAAGTCTGGCCGGACGAGCAGCGCTTCTTCTTCGACATCGTCATGGCCTCTAAGGATGCCTGGAACGCCGCCTTCTGCTGCGGAACGTCGTCCGTCATTCGCTTCGACGCCTTGCAGAGCATCGGCGGCTTTCCGACCGACTCCGTGACCGAGGACTATCTCGTCTCTCTGCGGCTGAGGGAAAAAGGCTTCCGCACCGTTTATCTGAACGAGATCCTGTCTCTCGGCCTCGCGCCCGAAGGGCTCGCCGAATACACCACCCAGCGCGCGCGCTGGTCCCTCGGCTTCGTGCAGATCTGCCGGGGCCATAGCGGCCCGCTGAAATGGGGCAACGGCCTGCCGTTCGTCGATCGCATCATGCTCTGCGAGACCTTCCTTCATTGGTCGGCGACGCATCTCTTCCGCGTGCTCGGCATCATCGTGCCGGCGCTATATCTCATTCTCGATATCCAGGCCGTGCACGCCAACGTCATCGACGCGATCTGGTATCTGGCGCCCTTCATCGTCGTCCAATCCGCCATCTATGTCTGGCTGACGGAAGGGCGCGTGCTGCCTCTGATGACCGATCTCTATCAGATGCTCTGCGCTTCCGAAGTTCTGAAATCCGTCTGGTCCGGATTGCTGCGCCCCAACGGTCAGAAATTCAAAGTGACGGCAAAAGGCGGCGACCGCAGCAAGCAATTCATCCAGTGGCCGCTTCTGCGCATCTTCGGAGCGCTGCTGTTCCTGACCGCATTCGGCATCGCCAATGCCTTCATCTTCGATCAAAGCCGGCCGCTCGCCGAGTCGAGCGCGATCGCGTTTTTCTGGAGCTGGTACAATCTCGTCCTTCTGACGTTGTGTTGCTACGTCTGCACCGAGCAGCAACAGCGCCGTACGGGAGACCGCTTCGACGTGCGCGTTCCCGTGAAGCTTGCCTTCAACGGCGAGCAGCGCGATTATTTCGCGTCCGATCTTTCCGTCAGCGGCATGCATCTGATTGGCGATCTACCGGTTCCAGTCGGAACACCGGTGAAGATCAGCTTCGCCGACATCTCGCTCGAAGCCCACATCCGGCGAACGACGCAAACAGGTTTCGGCCTGCAGTTCGAGACAACCGACAAAGCCAAGATGAGCGTGCTGCGCTACATCTTTTCCTCGCCCCGCGGCGTGACGAGCGGCAACATCAAGCCGCATCTCCTCGCACGCGCTGTCGCTGCCCGCGTGTTCCGCTAGCGAGAATTCGCGTCATCAACCGTTCAGCGACTTCAGCGTCCAACGCTTGCCGTTCGAGCCAAGCTCAACAACGCCGAGCGGCGCGATGTCGACCCGCCAGAACGATACCGGGTTCGCTTCGAGCGCGACGACGACGGCCGCGCGGATGACAGCGGGATGTGTAACGGCGACGCTCCGTCCCTGGCTCTCCGGCGCCGCCCTCAACCAGTTCGCGACGCGCGCCAGAAGCGCCTCGACCGACTCGCCGCCGTGCGGGCTCGCTGCCGTATCCGTGAGCCAGCCGACCATCGCCTCCGGCTCCGACGCTTCGACGTCGGCGAACGTCCGCCCCGACCATCGACCAAGGTCCATGTCCCGAATGAGAGGCTCGATCTTAGCATCGACATTGAGCGCCGCCGCCGTTTCGACCGCTCGCCGCGCCGGGCTGGTCCAGGCGTTTAAGAACTGCGGCAAATCGCCGGAAAGCGCGGATGTATCGCGCCGCGCCTTCTCGTCGATGCCCTCATCCAAGGGGAAGGCCGCCGCACGCGTCGCAGCCGTCGGAGCATGGGAAATGAGCGTCAGCCGCTGGATCATGGGCGTTGCTTTACATTGACAAAGGCTCGGATCAACCTATGGTGGACCTTCGCACGTCATGGGTAGGAAACCGGTGAAATTCCGGAACGGTCGCGCCACTGTGATCGGAGGATGCCGCAAAGCTCCAGCCGAAAGTCAGACCCTCTTGTGATGGGCCAACGCTTGATCGGGACGCGCAATCCCAAGGAGGCCCCTTAATGGCATATTCTTCCGTCATCCAAGACACCGTTGCAACACCCATTCCGGTCCGTGAGATTCTGCCCTGGGCAATCTTCGGCGGACTGCTGTTCCTTCTCGCGATGTATTTCATCGGCGTCGAGGAAGGCGCGATGGCGATCTTCAATGGCATGTACGTGCACGAATTCGTTCACGACGGTCGCCACCTTCTCGGCTTCCCCTGCCACTGATCAGACGCGAGATAAAATCATGGGACAATTGTTGCTCCGCGGCATGCTCGCGGGCCTTTTTGCTGCGCTTCTGGCATTCGGTTTCGCGAAGATCGTGGGCGAGCCGCAGGTCGATCGCGCGATTGCATTCGAAGAATCGCACGCCGCCGCTGAACATCAGGCCAGTGCCAACGGCGCTGCTGCAGCGGCGGAAGAACCTGAACTCGTCAGCCGCGAAGTTCAGGCAGGGTTGGGACTGCTCACGGGCATCGCGATGTTCGGCACCGCTTTGGGCGGACTTGTCGCACTCGCCTTCGCGTTCGCGAGCGGCAGGCTGCTGAAGTTCCCGCCGCGAACGACGGCCATCGTCATCGCTGCGGTCGGATTTCTAGCGCTCTACGTTGTGCCCTATCTCAAGTACCCGGCGAACCCGCCAGCCGTGGGCGCCGAGGACACCATCGCCTATCGCACGCAGCTCTACTTCACGATGATGGTGTTTTCCGCGGCAGCCCTGGCCGTTGCCGTAACTCTCGGACGCGCGCTCTCTTCAAGCCTGGGCTCGTGGAACGCGACGATCGCGGGCGTGCTGACGTACATCGTGCTGGTCACGATTGCCGGCTACGCGCTTCCGACCCTCAACGAAGTCCCGAACGACTTCCCGGCCGATCTCCTCTGGAAATTCCGCACTGCCTCGTTCGCGATCCAGGGCATCCTCTGGGCGACGATTGGGCTTGCTCTCGGCGCTATGGTCGAACGAAGCCAGACGCGAACGGCATACTGACGAGCGATATGATCGGGCCGCTCGCAAGGCGGCCCGAAACATTTACGGCTATCATCATATTAGGGCAGTCGATTTGGCACGGCACTCGCCTTGCGTAGGCATCTGTAAACTCGATCCCGCTACCGGCTTTTGTATTGGTTGCGCGCGTACAGGCGGCGAAATCGCCGACTGGATGGCAATGGACGACGACCGGCGCGATGACGTCTGGCGTCAGCTGCCGGAGCGCCTCGCCAATCTTGCGATCCGCGTGCACCTCCTGCCCTGGACGCCCGCTGAAATCGCAATCTGGACCTGCGAACAGATTTCCGAGCGGCAGGGCACATGGGTCACCGGCGTCCCTGGCGCCGTCGCCGAGTTTCCGTGCACACCGGATCGCCGTATCGGCATCGACACAGGCGACGGATCGATGATCGCGCGCGCCGACGATTCCACATTTCGTCTGCGCATCAACGAACGGCTTCGCGCCTTTGCCTTTACCGACGGCGGACCGATCGTGCTCGCCATGCCGCGCGCGCGCGCAAACATGACGGAACACACGACCATTCAGGATCTCGGAGCCGATACCGACGCGATAAGCACCGCGCATCGGAGCGACCGCCTGTTCGACTTCGGCATCGGCCGCAAGAATGCGCGCTTCTGCGTACGTACCGGCGACAGCGCGCTCGCCGAACGCCTCGCAAGCCAGATCGGCCGGCCCTGGTCCGATCTCATGGCCGATATCGGACCGGACGTCATCGCCGCAAGCCCGCACCGCGTCGTCGAATCGGCGGCGGTACGTATCGAAGTTTACACGCCCATTCCGAGACCGGATCAGAAGTCCGCTTCCGGCGCGCATACTCATTTGCTCCCGGAATTTCTCAAAACGGGCGAAGAAATTCCCGCAAGTCTGGCGTTGCCTGCCTTTGCGATGCCCGTCGCGATTTTCTATCCCACGCCCGCGGCAGGAAACTGAGTTTCTCACCCTTTGTCCCCAGCCCGCCGCAGCTTACGCGCGTTCAGTGTTGAGACGGCCGCGCCGGCGTAGTACGCAAGTCACGGGATCACATTGAGAACAAAGAGAGGATCGCATGCGCAGCGCCAGGCTCGGAACTCTGCTCGTTGCCGCTTTCTGTTTGGGCTCATTTGCCGTCAGCGCGCAGGACGCGCCGCCGATGCAGTCGTCCTTTTCGGCTCTGATCGCCAAAGACTACGAAATTAAAACGGTCACGGTCGTCCCGCTCGAGGTCGCCAAGCGCGCCACCGAGTCGGTTAGAACAGATACCGTGATCGTGACGCTGCAGAACAAGCAGTCCGTCGCCGTCTGTTACCTCGCGTTCGCCAACTGGGCGTTCATGAACAAGACGTCGCTCGATACACCGACGCTTTGCGAAGTTCGTGAAGGCGCGGCAGCCGAACCGCAGGCGACGTCCAATCCGCCGCCGCCCGGAACGACGCCTTAAGCGTGGTTAACGCGCGCCATGCGAAACGCACGGCGCCGATCGCACCGGTTTTCATCGTCGTTTTGCAGAAAACCGCCACAGTTTCACCGCCACGCGCCGGTCAATTGAGCATCTTACAAATGCGATGAGGCATTCACGCTTCTCGCGGCAATTGTGGGACCTCTGATGAAAGCGACAAGTTGGGTTCTCGCGGCTGGATTCGCGACCGTGGCATTCGCCGCAACCGCGAGTCTCGGCCACGCCCACAGCGGCACCGCCGACGAACAGGCCGCGTGCACAGGCGACGTCCTGAGCCTCTGCTTCTTTGAAATTCCGAACGAAGACCGGATTGTCGCCTGTCTCAACCGCAAGCGCGATCGGCTGAGCGAGGCGTGCCGTAACGTCATCGATCCGCCGCCCAAGGCGAAAAAGCCTGCCAAGCGCTGAAAAGCCCGAGTTGGCAGAGCGGCGTCCGCAGTCGTAAAACGCGTCTCGAATCCACGAGCGTCTCGTTTTCGAGGAGCGGCTTTGAAGAAACTCATTGTGACGGCCGACGACTTCGGCCTCTCGCTGCCGGTCAATGAAGCCGTCGATCTGGCGCATCAGCATGGCATCCTGACAGCGGCCAGTCTGATGATGGGAGCACCGGCCCGCGACGACGCCGTTGAACGCGCGCGCAAGCTGCCGCATCTCGGCGTCGGAATTCATCTCACGCTCGTCGACAGCTGCCCCGTTCTTCCGCCGACCGAAGTGCCGGGCCTCGTCGGACAGGACGGACGCTTTTCGACAGACCCTGTCAAATTCGGAACCGCGCTGTTCTTCTCGAAAGATCTTCGCCGCCAAGCCGAAGCCGAGATCACGGCGCAGTTCGATGCCTTCCGCAAGACCGGCCTCACGATGGACCACATCAACGGCCACCAGCATTTCCACATGCATCCGGCGATCTCGAAAATCATCGCCAGGCTCGCCAAGGATTTCGGCAACCCGCCCGTACGCATTCCGGTCGAGCCTCTGTTTCCGTCCTACACGGCAACGTCGGATCGTTTTCGCGACCGCTTGTCCGGATGGGTGTTCTTCTACGCGCAATCGCGGCTTCTGCGGCGACGCGTGCGCGCTGCAGGCCTCGGCGTCAACGATCGCGTCTTCGGTCTGAACGACAGCGGCGCGATGACCGAAACGCGCGTTCTCCAGTTTCTCGACAAACTCCCGAACGGAACGACGGAGTTCTACTTTCATCCCGCCACGCGCCGTTGGCCGGGCGTCGACAACCTGCCCGACGACTACCGCCCGATGGAGGAATTCGCGGCCCTGACGAGCCTCAACGTCAAAGGCAAGGCCAACGCGCTCGGCATCACGCTCGTCCCGTTCCGCGAGGCCGTTCGCCGCGCTTGATCTGCGGCGGCCCGAAGCGCTCGAAACGCCATGCCTGCCGTGCTATGCCCCTTGCCGCCGGACGGCGCGTCGCGGCGTAAAACTCGGACTGAAGCCGTTATGCCGTTCATCGTCTTTTCTATCTGGCAGTTCGCGGGCGTTGCCCTCGGCGTCGCCGGATTGGCCTACCTGATCCTAGCGGTGCGCGCCGTATCGCGCTTCCGCGAGCGCGCGGTTTTTGGCGCCGAACCACGCCCCGGGGTTTCCGTTTTGAAGCCGGTCTACGGCACTAACCCGCAACTCTATGAAAGCCTGCGCTCGTTCTGTCTGCAGGATTATCCGAAGTTCGAGGTTATCTTCGGCGCGCACACGGCCGACGATCCCGCGATCGAGGTCGTCAATCGGCTGATCGCAGAAAACCCCGGCCTCGATCTCCGCCTCGTCGTCGATGAAACGCTTGCCGGACCGAACCGCAAGGCGGCGAACCTCGCCAACATCGCACGAACGGCGAAGTATGACCTTTTCGTCCTCGCAGACAGCGACGTGCGCGTCGATCCTGATTGCATCGCCGCGATGGCCGCGCCGTTCGACGACAAAACCGTCGGTGCCGTCGCCTCGATCTACAAGGGCTGGCCCGCCGACAATACGCCCTCGCGCTTCGGTGCGCTTTACCTGAACGATTGGTTCGTGCCCTCCGTCACGGTCGACGTTGATCTGCGCGGCATCGACTTCGTCTTCGGAGCCATGAGCGCCGTGCGCCGCGAAGCGCTCGACGCGATCGGCGGATTTGACATGCTCGCCGGATGCCTCGCCGAGGATTTCTCGATGGGCCGCTTCGTCGCGCGCCGCGGCTGGCGCGTCGTGCTCTCACCCTATGCCTGCGATACCGTCGTCGCGGAACCGAATTTCGCATCCATGTTTCAGCACGAAGTGCGCTGGCACCGCTCGGAACGCGCCTGCCGTCCGTTCGATCAGTTCATGGCCGTCGTCACGTGGCCGCTCGCGCTGCTGCTGATCTTGTTACTGCCGCAACCAAGCATCATCGGCCTTTCGATCATCGGTGCGCATGTCACGCTCAGGATTATTCTGCATTACCTCGTGCGCCGGAACCTCCGCATCGCCACGCCACCCGAGCCGTGGCTCGTGCCTCTGCGCGAATGCGTCTGCTTTTTCGCCTGGGTCGCAGGCATGTTCGGAAACAACATCAAATGGGGCAAGGAAACCTTCAGCATCCGCGCTTATCGCAAGCTGATGGCCGCCGAAACTGCGGCACACGCCCCGGCCGTAACCGGCCCCTCCATCTCGAAAGCATCGCACGATGTCTGATGAGACCGGTCAAAAGCGCGCCGCACGGTCGGGCCGCGTGAAAACGGGCGTCGCGCTCTGCGCTCTTGCCGGCATCGCGCTGGCGATCATCCTCGTCGTTTATTTCGGAACTGCCGAAGTCGGAGATGCTTTTCTCGCGGCCGGATGGCAGGGGCTCGCCGCGATGGCCGGGCTCTATCTCGCCTCTGTCACGCTCTGCGCCTTCGCCTGGCAGGTTCTCGCGGTCACGCCGCCGGGGAATGCCGTCGCCGTGTTTCATTGGGCACGCCTTCTGCGCGACAGCGTCGCCAACATCCTCGCAATCATCCCCGGCGCAGGCGAAGCCATCGCCGCGCGTGAGCTGACCGTCTCGGGCATGAAGTCGGGCGCCGCAATTGCGACGACCGTCATCGACGTCACGATGGAAATCGTCAGCCAGCTGTTTTTTACGTTGCTCGGTCTCGGATTTCTCGCCTGGATCCGCCCAGGCGAACCTCTCGCATGGTGGGCTCTGGCCGGCCTCGCGATATCGGCTGTCGCGATGGCAGGCTTCGTCGCCGCCCAGCGCAGCGGCCTGTTCCAGTTCCTGCAGTCGCTTCCCGACAAGCTCGGCCTGACGGCTCCTTGGAGCGCCGACGATCAATCGCAGAACATCCACGCTGCCATGGAAGACATCTACAGGCAGCCGAGCCGCCCGATCGTTTCGACGATCCTGCATTTCGTGGCCTGGATCGTCGGCGCGGCGGAAGCCTGGGTGGCTCTGACGTTCATGGGCCACCCGCTCGGCTTCGGCGAAATCCTGGTGATCGAAAGCCTCGTCTTCGCGCTCCGCACGATCGCATTCATCGTGCCCTGGGCCGCAGGCGTGCAGGAAGGCGGCTATATCGCGGTCGGCGCGCTGTTCGGCCTGACGCCCGAAGTCGCGCTCGGCTTGTCGCTGCTGAAACGGGCGCGCGAACTGTTGACGGGCGTGCCGGTTCTTCTCGTCTGGCAGGCGATCGAAGCGCGGCGTCTGCTCAGATCGCCGCGCAACGTGGAAGGCCGCTAACCGCGGATACGGTGTTCCTGCGCGCTCGCTGCTTTGTCGAGCTGCAACGCGCTGCGAACCGTCTCGACGATGCCGGACGCCGACAGCCCCGCCTTCTGGCACATGACTTCCGGTTTATCCTGATCGACGAAACAATCGGGCATCACCTTCGAGCGCACCTTGAGGCCGTGATCCAGCAGACCGTTGTCGGACAGATACTGCAGCACATGGCTGCCGAAGCCGCCGATCGAACCTTCCTCGATGGTGACGAGAACCTCGTGATTCTGTGCCAGCTGCCGGATGAGATCGGTATCGAGCGGCTTCATGAAGCGCGCATCCGCCACCGTCGTCGAAAGACCGAGCGCCGCAAGCTGATCGGCAGCTTTCAGCGCCTCGCCGAGCCGCGTGCCGAGCGACAGCAACGCAACCGTCGAACCCTCGCGCAGAATGCGGCCCTTGCCGATCGGCAGAACCTCGCCAACTTCCGGCATCTGAACGCCGGTGCCTTCCCCGCGCGGATACCGGAACGCCGACGGACGATCGTCGATCGAAGCCGCGGTCGCGACCATGTGCTTGAGCTCGGCCTCGTCTGCCGCTGCCATGATGACGAAGTTCGGCAGGCACCCGAGATAGGCAAGATCGAACGACCCCGCGTGGGTCGCGCCGTCAGCCCCGACGAACCCAGCGCGATCGATCGCGAACCGAACCGGCAGGCTCTGGATTGCGACGTCATGCACGACCTGATCGTAACCGCGCTGCAGGAACGTCGAATAGATCGCAGCGAACGGCTTCATGCCTTCCGTCGCGAGGCCAGCCGCGAATGTCACGGCATGCTGCTCGGCGATGCCGACGTCGAACGTGCGATCCGGAAACTCGCGGCCGAAAACATCGAGCCCCGTGCCATCCGGCATCGCCGCCGTGATCGCAACGATCTTCGGATCTTTTTTAGCTTCGGCAATCAGGCTGTCCGCAAACACGCGCGTATACGACGGCGCCGCCGCTTGCGGCTTCGACTGCACGCCCGTGACGACGTTGAATTTCGCAACACCATGATACTTGTCGGGTGAAGCTTCCGCGGGCGCGTATCCCTTGCCCTTCTTCGTCATGACATGGACGAGGATCGGACCCTGCTTGGCATCGCGCACGTTCTTCAGCACGGGCACCAGTTGCCCGAGGTCGTGCCCATCGATCGGCCCGACATAATGGAATCCGAGTTCTTCGAACCACGCTCCGCCGCCTTGCCACAGACTGCGCGTGTATTCCTCGACGCGAGCCGCACGCCGCTCCCAGCTCTTCGGTAACCGCTGCGCAAGCTGCTTGGCGAAATCGCGAACCGCGAAGTAGGACGCACTCGACGTCGTCCGCGCGAGATACGATGAAAGCGCGCCGGTCGGCGGCGCGATCGACATGTCGTTGTCGTTGAGAATGACGATCAGCCGCTCGTTGCGCGCACCGGCGTTGTTCAGCGCTTCGTAGGCCATGCCGGCGCTCATCGCGCCGTCGCCAATCACGCAGACGACGTTCGTATCGCCGCCACTCATGTCGCGTGCGACGGCCATGCCGAGCCCAGCCGAAATCGACGTCGACGAATGCGCCGCGCCGAACGGATCGAATTCGCTCTCCGTGCGCTTCGTGAAACCGGAAAGGCCATTCGGCTGCCGCAACGTCCGAATGCGATCGCGGCGACCGGTCAGAATTTTATGCGGATAGGTCTGATGGCTGACATCCCAGATGAGCCTATCGCGCGGCGTATCGAAAAGATAATGCAGAGCGACGGTCAGTTCGACGACGCCAAGTCCGGCGCCGAGATGCCCGCCGGTCACCGACACCGCGTCGATCGTTTCCGTTCGCAGTTCGGCCGCGAGTTGAGCCAGATCCGCTTCCGCCAGCTTACGCAGGTCGTCCGGAGTCTTGACCCTGTCGAGAAGAGGCGTTTTGGATGGCCGGCTTACAACTGCATCCATTCCCACATCCCCCAATGCTTCAAAACCTCGCCACGCAAATTATGGACCTTTAGAGCGGCTCAAAAAACGAATGATGCCGCACCCACGGGACTCTGCGGGGAGGTGTTGCAACTGCGCCTCATAATTGGCAAACACCTGTAACAAAATGTGCAAAATAAGGCCATTCTGCTCGATTACGCGATGCGTGGCTTCACGAGGGCCTTTCTAGTGGAAAATGCAATGCGAAGGAGACGGGGAATGCTCCCGACGAGACTGTCCATTTGTAAAAGCATGATTTTGCGCGGCTTCCTGGTCGCAGGATTATTCGCTTCCACCGCCGCGCCGACATGGGCCGCGGAAGCTCCGGATGCGATCAACGGACTGAACGCGCAGTTGCTCGCGACCATGAAGCAGGCGCAGGCTTTGGGCGTTCAGGGCCGCTACAATGCGCTCTCGCCGGTCCTCTCGAAAACATACGACATTGGGTCGATGACCCGTGCTGCTGTGGGCGCGAATTGGGAAGCGCTGCAGCCTGCGCAGAAAGCCGCGTTGACGGATGCGTTCGGACGTATGATGATTGCAACATACGCAAAGCGTTTCGACGGCTTTTCTGGCGAAACCTTCAAGATTACTGAGGTCACCGATCGGGCAACCGATAAGATGGTCAAGACCCAGATCATCCAGAACAACGGCAAGCCGGTCGCGATCAACTATCTGATGCGGAAATCCGGGCCTGAGTGGCGGGTGGTGGATGTCTACCTCGATGGTACCATCAGCGAGCTTGCAAGCCGCCGGGCCGAATTTACATCTATATTGAAGGCCGGCGGACCGGATGCCTTGATCGCCTCGCTGCGAAAACAGGGCGACAGGCTTTTATCGGGCGGCTGATTGAGTAAGCATTTCGCTTGGACGTCATGGCTGTAGTTGGTAGCGCCAGCCATGACGTCTCTCTTTCCTCGTGGCGGCATCCCACAGACACGCAGCCTCGCACGCGCCTGATTTGATGCGCGCACGAGCGCGAGCCGCGAACAGGTCGCGAGCTAAATCGCTCGTCTTCGGCTTATTTCACGAATAATTGGTGCGAGGCGCGTTCGCGTCAGCGGACGGCGGTTCCATCTTCCGCGGCTGGTTCCGCAGCCGGCGCTCCGACAATCACGACGGTGCGCGGCTTGGCCGACCTTGTCTTCGGAACGTCGGTCATCTGACGGCTCTGAAGCATCGTCGGAGACGAAACCAGCGTCATCACAGGCTCGATGGCATTCGGATCGGGCGGCGGCGGCGTGCTCGTGAGCGCGCTCGTATCCAGAGCCTCCTGCAGCTCAGCCTGGCGCTTCTGGTCGGTGACGCTTCTCAGCATCGAATAGAAATCGACCGAACTGTCCTCGAGCGTCTGCATATCCTCAGCCTTGCTGAGGTTCGCGAGCGGACCCGCAACGGTTCCGGCCATATCGACGCGGCTCGCAAGCGTTGCAACCTTCGTCGGGAACAAGGCCGCAGCCGGAATTTGCGCCGCAAATTCGACACCGGTGCCGATCGCATCGCGCACGTTCGTCGGCCCAATGATCGGCAGCACAAGATAGCTGCTCTCGCGATAGCCCCAGACGTACATCGTCTGACCGAAATCGCCGGATTGCTTGCTCATACCCTGAGTTGCAGCAACGTCGAACAGGCCGCCGAGACCGAGTGTCGAGTTGAGCGCGAACCGACCGAGCGTCGTAGCCGCAGCCGCCGGCCGCAGCTGCAGCACGTTGTTGGCGAAGACCATCGGCTCGTTGAGGTTCGTCGTGAACGCATCGATGCGATCGCGGACCTCTTCCGGCACGTTTTCGTTGTAGGCCTTCGCCGTCGGATACAGGACCGAGTGATTGAAATCTTGATTGCTGTCGAAGACCGAGCGGTTGAACTTCTCGTTCGGGTCCGCGATCGTCTTCGGCTCATCGTCTTTTTCGGCCGAAGCGAGATAGGTCGGTGAGGACACGGACGCGCCGGTGCTGGCGCAGCCCGACAAGGCTATGCCAACAATCATGCAGCCGACCCAAGTATGGATGGCGCTTGACGTCACGTCTGGAACTTCCCCCTTGCAGGCCCCCGCCCGTCAGGCATCCTTGATGCTTAGCTCAGCTCTGAATCGGATGCTACCTATAACTGCTATGACTGTTGGAGTATGCCGCTGATAAATCAGAAAGTAGCGTCGAAATGACGTCCGGTCTGTGGCTTGTTTGCACCCTCGTTGCGGTGATCGGTAGCGCATATGCTCTGCTTGCGGCCACGCTCGTCGCCCGATTTGCAGCTGGCAAAAAGCCCGCTCTCAGGGACGCGGAAGACGTCACCCTCCTGAAACCGCTGCACGGATCAGAGCCCGAACTCGATTCCAATCTGAACTCGTTTTGCGCCCAGGCATACGCAGCGGACATTCAGATGGTGTGCGGTGTCCAGGACCCGTGCGATCCCGCGATTCTCTTCGTCCAAAACTTGCGCGCGCAATTTCCGAATAGCGACATTCGCCTTGCCGTCGGCTCAAAGCCTAATTTGGGCAACCCGAAAATCGCGAACATCATCAACATGATGCCGAACGCGGCGCATGATGTGCTAATCCTCAGCGACAGCGACATGAAGGTCGAACCCTACTACGTGGCCGAGATCGTCGCCGCCTTGCAGCAACCCGAGGTTGGTCTCGTGACCTGCCTCTATCGCGGACGCGCCGTTGGAGGAATTTGGTCTCGCCTCGCAGCCGCTGCGGTCGATCAGCATTTCCTGCCGAGCGTCGTAGTCGGATTGCACTTTGGGCTCGCGCAGCCGTGCTTCGGTTCGACGATCGCGCTACGGCGCGAAACACTGCAGCGGATCGGCGGCTTTGACGCCTTCGCCGATGCTCTCGCCGACGATTATGAAATGGGTGCGGCCGTGCGACGGCTTGGTCTCAAGGTCGCGATTCCACCGAATACGCTTGGACATACCTTCGCCGACGCATCGTTCTCGCAAATGATTTCCCACGAGCTTCGCTGGGCGCGAACGATTCGCCTCGTCGATCCAATGGGCTACGCCGGATCGATTGTGACGCACCCATTACCGTTCGCGCTTGCGGCTCTGCCATTGAGTGGCTTCAGTGCCATAGCATTCATGATCCTTGCCGCAACGCTTGCATCGCGCCTTTTCGTTCCGATACAAGTTGAGCGATTACCGGGCGGGGGCAAAAGCGCGCTCCTGCTCAGCCCCTTGCGGGATCTTGTAAGTTTTGCAGTGTTCGTCGCGAGTTTCGTGCCTGGCTCCGTCAGTTGGCGGGGCCGCCGCTACAGCGTCGAAACCGACGGTTCCGTCACGCCCCTTTGAAAGGTGCCGATATGCGCACGCTCTTTTTGCAGGCTCCCTCTTTCGACGGCTACGACGGCGGTGCCGGCGCGCGCTACCAGATGAAGCGCGAGGTGCGCTCGTTCTGGTATCCGACATGGCTCGCGCAGCCGGCCGCGCTCGTCGAAGGCTCCAAACTGATCGACGCGCCGCCGCATGATCTCTCCTTCAAGGACATCGAAGGCGACATTCGCAGCAAAGATCTGATCATCCTGCACACCTCGACGCCGTCGTTCCGTCAGGACGTCAAAACGGCCGAGATGATCAAGGATGTGAACCCGACCGCGAAAGTCGGCTTCATCGGCGCCAAGGTCGCGGTCGAACCCGAGAAGGCGTTCTCGGAAACCTCGGCCATCGATTTCGTCGCGCGCAACGAGTTCGATTTCACGATCAAGGAAATCGCCGACGGTCGCGACTGGGCGAACGTGAAAGGCATCACCTATCGCAACAAGGAAGGCGTCGTCGTTCGCAACGACGATCGCGAGGTCCTTCACAACATGGACCTGCTGCCGTTCGTGACGCCGGTCTACAAGCGCGACCTCGACATCAACAAATACTTCGGCGGCTATCTCAAGCACCCGTACATTTCGTTCTATACGGGCCGCGGCTGCAAATCGCGCTGCACGTTCTGTCTCTGGCCGCAGACGGTCGGCGGACACAACTACCGCGTCCGCTCGATCGAGCACGTCATCGAGGAAGTGAAATACGTCCAGCGCGAATTTCCGCAGGTCAAAGAGATCTTCTTCGACGACGATACGCTGACCGACAACCTGCCCCGCGTCGAAGCGCTGGCCAAGGAACTGGGCAAGCTTGGCGTCGTCTGGTCGTGCAACGCCAAGGCCAACGTTCCGCGCGCGACGCTGGAAGTCCTGAAGGACAACGGCCTGCGGCTGCTGCTCGTCGGGTACGAGTCCGGCAATCAGCAGATCCTGCACAACATCAAGAAGGGCTTGCGCGTCGACGTCGCGAAGCGCTTCTCAAAGGATTGCCGCGAACTTGGCATCGTCATCCACGGCACCTTCATTCTGGGTCTGCCCGGCGAAACGCGCGAAACCATTCAGGAAACGCTGGCCTTCGCCAAGGAAGTGAACCCGCACACCATCCAGGTGTCGCTCGCAGCGCCTTATCCGGGAACGTTCCTCTACAATCAGGCAAAGGAAAACGGCTGGTTTGCTGAGGAAACAGCACTTCTGACCGACGACGGCCGGCAGATCGCGCCGCTCAATTATCCGCACCTCGGGCACACGGAAATCTTCGACTCGGTCGAGGACTTCTACAAGAAGTTCTATTTCCGCCCGTCGAAGATCGCCTCCATCGTCGGCGAGATGATCACCTCGCCCGAGATGATGAAACGCCGTCTGCGCGAAGGCGTCGAGTTCTTCCAGTTTCTGCGCAATCGCGAAGAAGCCTGAGCCGCCGTCCGAGAACTCAAACCGTTGAAGAAGCCGGATCGCCATCGACGGGATCCGGCTTTTTTGCATCCCGCGGCGGGCCCATCAGAATGGGCTGGAACAGCACCGCAGCCGCCAGCGTCGTGCACAGCGACAGCGCCAGCAGTTCACCCATGCTCGACGTTCCGGGATGGCTCGAAAAGAACAGGCTTCCGAACGCCACCGCCGTCGTCATCGCGCTGAACAGCACGGCGCGCGTCAGCGATGAGGCGAGCAAGCTCGTCTCCCCGTCGCGCCATGCGAGCACGTAATAAATCTTGAACGCGACGCCGACACCGAGCAGCACCGGCAGCGCGATGATGTTCGCGAAATTGAGCGGCAATCCGAGCAGCACGCAGAGTTCAAGCGTCACGACGCCCGCTAGCAGCAATGGCACGAGCGTCATCAGAACGTCGCTCACCCGGCGCAGCGCGACGTACAGGATCAGCGTGATCGAGACCAGCGCTAATGCGCCAGCCTGAATGAACGCTGTGACGACGGTCTTCGCCGATTCCTGAATGAGGATCGGAACGCCAGTCGCTTCCGGAGCAACCGCGAGCACAGCCGTCGCAAAGCGCCTGAGATTTGCGTTGTCGTTGCCATCGCCGGTCGGCGCGACCTGAATACGCGCGCGGCCGTCCTTCGTGGTCCAGTCCGACACAATGTCCTCAGGCAAAGATTGCAGCGTAACGGCCTCCGCGCCGAGCGCCGTGCGGATTTGCGAAAGCCGTAGCTTGAAACCATCCATCAGCGCGCGATCCACGGCGGCACGCTGCTCAGGCGTTGCGTCGGCGAGCCGTCCGAGCACGTCGGCCATGCGCGCCGCGATTAGTGACGTCCCGGCCTTCTTCGCCGCATCGGCAAAGCCCGTCGCCGCGTCCCTCAGCGTCGCCTTCGTTGCCTCGTCTGTCGGAGGAGGCTGCGCCGCCGGCTCATCGAGCGACGGCCCGAGCAGTCCGGCGGCGTCCTGAATGACCGCGAGCTTTTCCGGCTGTTGGTCCGGCACGAAGCTCTGAAGCGTCACGACACGCGACACTTCCGGCAAATGCTCGATTTTTTCAGCAAGCACTTTCGCATCCGCAAGTGACGGCGTGAGAATATCTATCGTGTTCGGCGCCGTCGCCGGGTCCTTCATCAGATCGTTGAACGTCGCGACCGACTCGACCTTGTCGCTCCGGAGATTGATCGGATTGAAATCGAAGGTCAGCCGCTGCAGCAATGGCAGCCCGGCGGCAACCGCGATCGCCGTGATCGCCAAAATCGCAATCCGATGCCGCGCCATAAACCGATCCACCGGCGCCAACATGCGATAGCCGACGTCATCGGGCTCGCCCGGCGGATTGAGCAGCACGAGCAGCGCCGGCAAAAGCGTGATGCTCGTCAGAAACGCGATCACCATGCCCGTCCCGGCGATGAGACCGAGTTCCGAAACGCCGCGATAGGCCGTCGGCAAAAACGCGTAAAATCCCGCCATCGTCGCAGCCGCAGCCAGCGCCAGCGGCTTGCCCGCGTTGCGTCCTGCCGCCACTAAAGCCTCGCGCAACGCCTCGAGACTGTGCCGCTCGTGCCGGTATCGAACCGAAAACTGAATCCCGAAATCGACGCCGATGCCGACGAACAGCACCGCGAACGCCACCGAAATGAGGTTCAGCGCGCCGACCATCGCGAGCCCCACCGCCGCCGTCAGCGCCAAGCCCACGAACAGCGACACGATCACCGCGAAAATGATCCGCCCGGACTTCAACGCCAGCCAAAGAATGACGAGAACTGCCGCGATCGTCAGCAACGTGTTCAACGCAAGGCCTTCGGCGACGGTGCCGAATTCCTCGTCAGCCATCGGCACCGAGCCCGTGAGACGCACGCGCACGCCATGCTCGGGCGTCAGATCGAGTTGTCGCGCCGTCTCGCGAATGAGGTCGGACGCCTCCGCGCCAGGCTGCAAATCGCCGAAGTCGAGCACCGGCTTCACTTCGAGAAAACGGCGCAGGTCGGCAGGCGCGGGCTTTGTATTCGTGAGCAATTCATCCCACGAAAAAGACGATGGCCGTCCTGCCAACACATCATCGATCGCGCCAGAAAGAACCTTCAGCGGTTTGTCATAATCGGCCCACGTCGCGCGCTCCGCTTCAACGCCTTGCGGCACGAGTGACAGCGCTTTCGCCAAGCCGTTGAGCGTCGGATCGGCCGCCATCGTCCCAAGCACGGGCTGCGCCTTGATCAGATTTTCCGTGGTTTGCTTGACCTCGTCGAGCGACAGATAAAGCAAGCCGTTCTTTTCGAAAAATGCGCCGCCCTCGCGCCGCCGCACTGCTTCGATCGGCTTCGGCACTTTCGCAGATAGCGCAATGTTCAGCTTGCGCGCCGCCGCCTCGGCGACTTCCGGCGTCGTCCCATCGATAACGACTTCGATCGTATCGCTGTGCTGAGGAAATGCTGCGTCGAACTGCTGTTCGCGCTGCCGCCAGTCGAGATCCGACGAAATGAGCTGGCTCGTATCCGTCGTAATGGCGAAATGCGTGCTGATGTATTGGACCGCACCGGCAGTAAGCGCAATCGCGAGCAGAACAGTCAGCCACGGCAAACGCAGCGCGGCGGCGACGATCCTCGCAACCGTACGTTCAATCATGCCGGCGCAGACTCGCCCTGTCTGCTCATTTCTCGAATAAGGTGATTGCCCATCCCCGGTACGTCTCGTCAGAATTCTTAGTGGATGAAATCGTTGCTTATCAGATGCGTCCTGCCTTCGCACCCAAGCCGACGGTCATGTTGCTTTTAAGACACCAGAGTCGGCCCCTTCGCGACGTAACATGCCCGTGAGTCCATATTCAAATATTTCGGGCGTAAAGTCTGCTGCAATGCGACTTCAGTAAGTGCGGTGCACGAACGCGTTCCGGAAAATGCGGCGAACCGGATAATGCGATCGCGATTGCACATCGGCAGAACGGGGAATTCTGCATGAAAATCATCCTGGCGCAGCCGCGCAGTTTTTGCGCGGGCGTCGTTCGGGCCATCGAAATCGTGGAGCGGGCGCTCGCCACCGGCGACGCGCCGGTCTACGTGCGCCATGAGATCGTTCACAATCGGCACGTCGTCGACGGCCTGAAGGCTAAAGGCGCGACATTCGTCGAAAACCTCTCCGACATCCCATCCGATGCGATCGCGATTTTCAGCGCTCACGGCGTTTCGCGCGCCGTCGAGAACGATGCTGCCGCGCGCAACTTGAACGTCATCGACGCCACGTGCCCGCTGGTGACGAAGGTTCACAATCAGGGCCAGCGCTATTCGTCCCTCGGCCGAACCGTCATTCTGATCGGCCACGCGGGCCATCCCGAGGTCGAAGGCACGCTCGGCCGAATCACCGGCCCGATCCATCTGGTCGAAACGCGAGACGACGTCCTTAACCTCGACCTCCCCGACGATACGCCCATCGCCTACATCACGCAGACGACCCTCAGCGTCGACGACACCCGTCAGACGATCGAGGCCGTCAAAGCCCGCTTTTCGGACGTCATCGGTCCCGAAACGCGCGACATCTGCTATGCCACCCAGAACCGCCAGACGGCCGTCCGCGACCTCTGCCGCCACGTCGAGGTGCTGCTGGTGGTCGGCTCGCCGAACAGTTCGAACTCCAACCGGCTTCGGGAAATCGGGGAAGAGTGCGGCATCCCGAGTTATCTCGTCGCAGATGGCCATCAGGTCGATCCGGAATGGCTTGCCGGAAAGGAAACCATCGGCATAACTGCCGGTGCATCTGCGCCGAACGTCCTTGTCGATGACGTAATCGGTGCGCTAGCTAAGCTCGGCCCGATCGAAATTAAGGCGCTGCAAGGCGTCGAAGAAAAGATAACATTCCGCTTGCCGCCTGAATTGCTCAAAGCCTCGTGAGGGATCGAGGTCGTGGGCATCACTAGAAGGAGCCTTGAGGGGTGGGAATTCCATTAGACCAGGCACTGTCGATTGGTGCCTACGTGCTGAAGCAGCACCTGACGGGCCGCAAGCGGTATCCACTCGTGCTGATGCTCGAACCGCTGTTTCGCTGCAACCTCGCATGCGCGGGCTGCGGCAAGATCGATTATCCCGACAAGATCCTGAACCAGCGGATCTCGGTCGCTGACGCTTTGCATTCGATGGACGAATGCGGAGCGCCCGTCGTCGTCATGGCCGGCGGCGAACCTCTGCTTCACAAAGAGCTTCCCGAGATCGTCGAGGGCGCGCTCGCCAAGGGCAAGTTCGTCACCGTTTGCACCAACGCGCTGCTGCTCGAAAAGAAGATCGATCTCTATAAGCCGCACAAGCGCTTCAACTGGTCGATCCATCTCGACGGCGACAAGGAGATGCACGACAAGTCGGTGTGCAAACAGGGCGTTTACGATCGCGCCGTCGAAGCCATC
The DNA here is from genome assembly GCF_001006785.1 of Hyphomicrobium sp. GJ21. Classification (NCBI taxonomy): domain Bacteria; kingdom Pseudomonadati; phylum Pseudomonadota; class Alphaproteobacteria; order Hyphomicrobiales; family Hyphomicrobiaceae; genus Hyphomicrobium; species Hyphomicrobium sp. GJ21. The sequence goes on from NZ_CDHO01000003.1 coordinate 597,458, forward strand.
AAGGTCGCCAAGGACAAAGGCTTCCGCGTCAACATCAACTGCACGCTTTTCAGCGACGCCCAGCCAGAACGCGTCGCGAAGTTCCTCGATGACGTGAAGGCGCTCGGCATCGGCGGCATCACGATCTCGCCCGGCTACGCTTACGAGCGCGCGCCGGATCAGCAGCACTTCCTGAACCGCACCAAGACGAAGCAGATCTTCCGCGACATTCTGAAACGCGGTCGCGGAGGTAAGGCGTGGCCGTTCTTCCAGTCGGCTCTGTTCCTCGACTTCCTTGCTGGCAATCAGACGTATCAGTGCACGCCGTGGGGCAACCCTACGCGCACCGTCTTCGGCTGGCAGCGTCCCTGCTACCTCCTCGGCGAAGGCTACGCCAAAACCTTCAAGGAGCTGATGGAAGGCACCGATTGGGACAAGTACGGCACCGGCAATTACGAGAAGTGCGCCGACTGCATGGTGCATTCCGGCTTTGAAGCGACAGCCGTCGTCGATGCCGTCAAGCGTCCGTGGAAGATCGCCGCCGTCACGCTGATGGGCGTCAAGACCGATGGCCCAATGGCGCCGGACATTCCACTGCACAATCAGCGTCCCGCCGAATTCGTGTTCTCGCGCCACGTCGAGACGAAGCTAGCCGAGATCGACGAAGCCGAGGCCCGGGCCAAGAAGCCGGTGGCAGCGGAGTAAACCGGCCATCGCGCGGCGGGCGGCGAAAGCCGTCCGCATCAGGTCCGGAAGCTGTCCCGGCTGCGACGCCAGCGACTTCAGAACTCCGGCAATATCTGGCGTTCCGTCCGGCTTCATGCCGTTGACCGCCGCAGGCGGTAGCGATTGGTCAGCGCTATCGGCAACGACGCGCAACACCGTGAACGGCAATCCTCGCGCTACGGCGATCCGCGCCACGACGTGACTCTCCATATCTACGATCGCCGCACCGGTCGCACGATGAAGTTCGGCTTTTGCAGCGGCATCACCAACAGCACGCGCAGATCCTAAAACCGCTTCGCACCGCGCGTCCGACAGCGCAGCAAGCAAATGCGCGGTCCATGCATCATCTGTCGCAAACCGGTTCCCATCGAACAGTACCGAGCTCCCGACTATGCATGCGCCTGGCTCAAGCCGCGGCTGCAACGCGCCCGCAATGCCGAAGCTGATGAGACCGCGCGCACCGTCCTCGATCGCACGCTCGATCAGCGCAGCAAGCCGCGTTTCATCGCCGCCGCCCGCGATCGCTTTCACGCACGGCGTGCGCTCTGCAATACGCGCTTCTGCCCGAAGGCCGGTCGCAGCGACGACGAAGCCCGGAGCTTGCACGGCTCACATCCCGACGAGAACGGATTTGGAATTCGCTGCTTTAAGATTGCGGTAGCGCGCCAGCGCCCACAGCGGAAAGAACTTCGAATAGCCGTGATAGCGCAGATAGAAAACGCGCGGAAAACCTGTCGCGGTGAATCGCTCTTCACCCCAGAAACCATCGCTGCCCTGCTTCGCCGCGAGATACGCGACGCCACGCTGAACCGCCGGATGATCGACTTCACCCGCCGCCATCAAACCCATCAGCGCCCAGGCGGTCTGCGATGCCGTGCTCGGCGCAGCCTCATAGCCCTTGTAATCGAGACTGTAGCTCTCACCGTCCTCGCCCCAACCGCCGTCTGGGTTCTGAATCGACAAAAGCCAATCGGCCGCCTTACGCATCGACGGCGCGGACGGTTCAACACCGGCCGCGTTCAGCGCGCAGAGCACCGACCACGTGCCGTAGACGTAATTCATGCCCCAGCGGCCGTACCAGCTTCCGTCTTTCTCCTGCGTGCTTTCGAGATAGCGCAACGCCTTGTCGAGCACCGGGCTTGTTTCGCGACGTTCGCCGAGCTGCGCCAGCATCGAGACGCACCGCGCCGAAACGTCGGCCGTCGGCGGGTCGAGCAGCGCCCCGTGATCCGAAAACGGAATCTGGTTGAGATATTCGTACGTGTTGTCGGCGTCGAACGCACCCCAGCCGCCGTTCTTGCTCTGCACGCCCACGACCCACTCGCGCCCGCGCGCCATGGACTCGCGATAGTGATCACGCTTCGCAGCATCGCCTCCCGCTGCGCGATCCATCGCCATCACGACGACGGCCGTATCGTCGACATCCGGATAATAGGCGTTGGCGTACTGAAACGCCCATCCGCCCGGGCGCACGTCCGGCCGCGATGCCGCCCAGTCCCCGACCGTATCCAGAACCTGAAGCGGCTTCAGCCACGCAAGCGCGCGATCAACATCTTCGTCAGCCTGCGCAACACCCGATTCCATCAGCGCGTGCGCCGCGAGCGCCGTATCCCAAACCGGCGACAGGCATGGCTGGCAATACGCTTCGTCATCCTTGATCACGAGAAGTTTCTCGATCGATCCGCGCGCCGTCACGTAATCCGGATGATCGTGCGAATATCCGAGCGCGTCATAAACCAGCAATGCATTGACCATCGCCGGAAAAATTCCACCGAGCCCGTCTTCACCATTCAATCGCTCGGTCGCGAACGCCACGGCTTTATCGATGGATTTTTTACGCAACGATTTCGGAAACGCCGGCTCGAACAACCTGAGCACCCGGTCGATGCCGCCGAAAACCTGCGACCACGGAAATTTCTGATGCGGACCCTTCGGCCAGTTGCGAACCTGATCCGGCGGCGTGACGAACAATTCGGCAATGCCGACGCCTTTCGGATTCCGCGCCACCGGCTTCAACGCGTTGAGCACCGTCAGCGGAATGAGAACCGTCCGCGCCCAATAGGAAATCTTGTCGATGTGGAACGGAAACCACTTCGGCAGGAGCATGATCTCGACTGGCATCACCGGCACGCCAGACCAAGGAATGGCGCCGAACAGCGCCAGCAGATTGCGCGTGAAAACATTGCTGTGCGACGCGCCGCCCTGCGCCAGAATCCACGCCCGCGCCTTCTGCATATGCGGAGCATCGGGCGCATCGCCGATCATCTTCAGCGCATAGTAAGCCTTGACCGACGCGCTGATGTTCGACGCGCCGTCACGAAACAGCGGCCAGCCGCCGTCGTCCGACTGAATGCGCCGCAGATAACGCGCGATCTTCCCTTCCAGCACCGCGTCAACGGGCTCGGCGAGGTAATGGCGCATCAGCACGTATTCGGCGGGGATCGTCGCATCCGCTTCGAGCTCGAAAACGAAATGACCATCCGGCCGCTGAAGCGCGAGCAGCGAATTGCGCGCCGACGCGATCGCCGTCTCGAGTTGCTGACCCGAAACTTGCCTGATCGCATCCTCCCTGGAGCGTGCAGAAGTTGCAGCCGCGTTCGTCGTCATGGAGGCTCTCCCAGAAGCCTTGCGTCCTATCAGAAACCTCTGGCCATCGCCAGTTTGGCAGCCTTTGCGCCGGATCGGATCGCGCCTTCGATCGTCGCCGGCAGTCCGGTCGCCGTCCAATCACCGGCGAGCAGCATGTTCGACCATCGCGTTTCGGTCACAGGTCTGAGCGCATCCTGCTCCGGCGTTGCGGCGAAAGTTGCGCGCCGTTCCTTGACGATTTGCCACGGCGGCAACGGCGCGTTGAGCCCGGCGATTTTCGCGACTTCCGACCATATCTGTCGCGCCAGCGGTTCGCGCTCCGTCTCATTGAAACGGTCGGCCGCGCTGACCGTCACCGACAGGCGATCGTCGAACGCGAACAGCCACTCCGTCGTGCCGTTGACGACCCCAATGATTTTCGGCAACCCGGCGGGCGGCGCGATCTTGAAATGCAAGTTGAAGATCGCGCGATAATCCGTCGGCACCGTGAGGCCCGGAACAAGCGTTCGCGCCACCCACCCCGGCACGGCGACAATGACTTGATCGTCCGGAGCAAGGCTCAAAGTCGTGTCTGCAAATTGGATCGCATTAACGCGATCCTCGCCGAACTCGAACGCCCGCACGGCCTCATCGAAGCGAATCTCGCCGCCGTTCTCGCGGATGAATGCGACGGCCGGATCAACCAGCGCTGGTCCAAGACCTTTCGGCGCGAACACCGGCCGGCACGCACGCCCGCCCTTCGCCAAGGTTTCGCGAACGACCGCACCGGCGAGCCGCGCCGATCCTTCCTTCGGATCGCAATTCAGCGCCGCAAGCAGCACCGGATAGAGCAGCTTGCGATAGACCTCACTGCTGCCGTCGATCGTCTGCGTGACCGTATCGGACGGACCTGCGCGCAAAAGATTTCCGAGACGTAAGTAATCGCCTGCGTGCGTTCCCGGCACGCGTCGCCCCTTCGAGAAAACCCACCACGGCACTGGCCCGTCATTCGGCCGCAACGCCCAGCGTTCGCCGGACTGTGCGTCGTGAAAGGTGAACGCGGCGTGATCCGCGATCTCCAGCACATCGCGACCGCCGATCACATCGAGGAAGGCAAGCGCGTTCGCGTTTCCAGACAGAACGAGATGATTGCCGTTGTCGATCGTGAGACCCAGCGCCGGCTCGAAAAACGACCGGCAGCGTCCGCCCGCATGCCGCGCCAGCTCGTGCACGACAACCCGCTTGCCACGTCGCGTCAGCTCAACCCCCGCCGAGAGCCCGGCAAGACCGGCCCCGACGATGTGCATCGTACCCGACGACATTAGAAAATGCCGTCGCGAAGCACGGCCCAGATGACGTAACGCTTCGAACGGCGGACATCGGCGCGCGGCGCGTGCCATCCGCGCGTGATAAGCTTCTCGAGAATGCCGCGATAGACCGTCGCCATCATGCGCGGCGAGCGCGCCGAACGGCGCGGACATCGCGCCATCAGAGCTTCCGAGCGCCGATAGTAGTTCCGCGTTTTCTGTGCAATCCCGCGGCAGACGCGGTCAAGTGCCGGATGCACGAGAATCGCGTCGATGTCGGTCTCGGTGATGCCGCCCTCGATCAACGCCTCTTTCGGAAGATAGAGACGGCCGAGCGTCGCGTCTTCGTCGATGTCGCGCAGGATATTCGTCAGCTGCAAGGCGCGGCCGAGATGATGCGCGAGATCGACGCCAAGTTCGCCCTCGATTCCGAAAATGGGAACCGACAGCCGTCCGACGGCTGACGCGGCACGGTCGCAATAAAGGTCGAGCGTCGCCCAGTCGGGAGCATGGATATCGCGGACGATGTCCATTTCCATGCCGTCCACGACGGCGATGAAATCGTCCTTCTTCAATCCGAACTTGGTGATGGCATTCGCAAGATAGCTCGTTCTGAGCGTCGTGCGACCAGTCGCATAGAATTCATCGAGATCGGCGCGATAGCGTGCGAGTTCCGCCAGCCGCGGCTCGCGCGCGCCGCCGTTGTCCGCCACGTCATCGACGGCCCGGCAGAAGGCATAGACGTGATACATCGCATCACGCTGCTCTTGCGGCAGCATGCGCATCGCCGCGTAGAACGAGCTGCGCGATGCCGCGGGCGCTTCATCATGCGCCAATGTCTGAGCTTGCGACGTCATGCGGCATCATCCCTGACGGCTTGATAGATCGCGCGTCTTCCCGTGGCGCGCGCAACGAGCGTCGAAGCCGTGGCCCGCCCCGCGATCAAGGCCGCGCGTCCTTTCGAGAAATGGACCCGGTCGGACAGCGGGTCACGCGTGCTCAACAAGTTGAGAAGCTCACGCGCAAGAGCGACGATAACCGACGTTTCGACGCTCAGCCGCAAGTCCGACACGCCGGGCGGCAATTGCGAGGCTTCCGGCAACAGCTCTTTCGTCCGCGCGACGATGGCGCGAAGACAGGCCAGCAACTGCGGCGAAGAATGCGGCCGCGCGAGATCGGAAACGTCGGCTCCGTGCCGCGCCAGCTCATCGAGCGGAACATACACGCGATCGATATTGCGAAAATCTTTGCCGCAGTCCTGGACGTGATTGATGATCTGCAGCACCGCGCACAGCGCGTCCGACGCAATCCACGTCGATTTCGATTCACCGTGCACGTCGAGAACGAAACGTCCGACCGGCATCGCCGAATACCGGCAATAGTCGATCAGTTCCGCCCAATCGGCGTACCGGTTTTTGGTAACGTCCTGGCGAAACGCCTTGAGAAGATCGAGAGCATGCTGCGGACTGAGACCGCGCTTTTGTAACTCACCACGCAATGGCAGAGCATCGGCCGCAGCGTCGGAGCGGCCGAGCAACGTATCTTCAAGCGCAGAAAGAATTCTGAGCTTCTCCGCCGGATCGAGACTCGCATGATCGGCGGCATCGTCCGCGGCGCGCGCGAAGCGATAGAACGCGAGGATCGGCGCACGGTAACGCGACGCAATGATCCGCGACGCGACGGGAAAATTCTCGTCGTGCTCGGACTTGCCGGATTTGTATTTCGCGTCGACCGTCATTGCTTTCCTGCTTGCGCCTGAACGCGCCCTTTCCAGAGCCCGCCTCGCCCAGCGCTGTGCTGGTAGGCTGAATCTAGCGTAAAGACTAAATAGGCGGCTGCAATAAGAGGCAAGCCGAAGCCCCAAAGTGGGGAACGGTGGTAAAACCGCAACGTTGGCTGAAACGAAACCGCCATGAGCAGGTACGTAATCCCGGCCAAAAGCCACGCAGGATAACTCCCCGCGAGAAAAATGGCTGGTGGCGCCAAATAGATAACGCTCAGCCCGGCGACGGTGCCGAGGAGCAGCAACGGCGAATAATGAAGCTGCGCATATGCCGAACGCGCAACCATGCGGCGAATATCGTCAACCATAGGATACGACCGGAGACTGACGACACGCTCCGACATTCCAAGCCAGATCGGTCCCTGCACCTTCATGTTCTTGGCGAGCGTACAATCGTCGATCAGAGCACCACGGATCGCCGCGATCCCTCCGGCCCGCTCGAGCGCCAGACGCTCGACGAGCATGCACCCACCGGCGGCCGCGGCAGTCCTCGCGATGGCGCGATTGGCCCACGCGAACGGATAGAGCATCTTGAAGAAAAAGACGAAGGCCGGGACCAGTGCCTTCTCCGCGAAGCTCTCGCAGTTGAGCTTGGCCATCACCGATGTCAGAACGCGGTTCTCGCCTGATGCCCGCTGCACGAGCGAGGTCAGAACATCCGGCTCGTAGCCGATGTCGGCATCGGTCAGCAGGAAGTACTGCGGCGCGTCGGCCTGATCGCTCGCGACCGCGATGCCCTGATGCATCGCCCAGACTTTGCCCGTCCATCCGGAAGGCAGCGCTGCTCCACTGACGACGGTGATCTTGCGGCCCGCTTCGTTCGCGATGCGCTGCGCCACATCCGACGTTCCGTCACTGCTCTGATCGTCGACAAGCACGATCGAAAACTCGCCGGGATAATTCTGCGCGGCGAGCGACGCCAACGAACGCGGCAGCACGTCGGCTTCGTTCCGCGCCGGAATGATGGCGACAATGGACGGCCAATCGAAGTTCGGCGGACTATCTCGAAAGTCGTGCACTTCTTCGCGCTCGCGCGTCCGCCAGAAGCCGCCATGTAGCAGAACGAGATAGAGCCACGCCAGAAGCCCTGCGACCGCAATGATTTCGATCGCGCTCATTTCAAGTATCCCGCCGCGCGAAACCAATCGTAAGCATCAGCCAGAGCCTCTTGTGCCGGTCGCGAGCGGTAGGAAAGCTCGCGCTTCGCCTTGGCGGATGAAAAATACATCTTGTACTTTGCCATCCGAATGCCGTCGACGGTAGCGAAAGGTTCGCGCCCCGTGATCCGCGCGGCAGCTTCGGCGCCATACGCAATCGGATACACGAGCTGACGCGGCAATCGTGTTGTCGGCGCTCGGCGTCCGGCGAGCCGCGAAATCTCCGCCAGCATTTGCCCGAGCGTCATGTCATCGCCGCCCAGAATATAGCGTTCGCCGATCCGGCCCTGGGTCAGCGCCGCGAGATGTCCCGCTGCAACATCATCGACGTGCACGAGATTGAGTCCCGTGTCGACATACGCAGGCATGCGGCCGCAGGCCGCCTCGATCACGATGCGCCCTGTCGGCGTCGGCCGCACATCGCGCGGACCAATCGGCGTCGATGGATTGACGATCACCGCCGGCAGCTTGGACTTTGCGACGTAGCGCTCGACAAGACGCTCGGCCAGAACCTTGCTTTTCTTGTAAGCGCCGATGGCTTCTGCTTCAGTCAAAGGCGATTGCTCGTCAACCGGCGTGCCGTCACCGGACGGCCTTAGCGTCGCGACGCTCGACGTATAAACGATGCGCTCGACACTGTTTGCGAGCGCCGCCTCCATCACCGCACGGGTGCCATCGACGTTGGTGCGGATGATTTCATTTGGATCAGGAGCCCAGAGCCGGTAATCGGCCGCGACGTGAAAAACATAGCGCACGTCGCGCATCGACTGCTGGACGAGATCGGCATCGCGAATGTCGCCCTCGACCACATCGAGTCCAAGGCCGCTAAGATTTGCGGGATTGCTGCTGCGTCTGACGAGCGCACGGACCGCAAATCCCTGGTCGAGCAGAAGGCGCGCAACCGCCGAGCCGACGAAGCCCGAAGCCCCCGTCAGAAATGCGATGCCCTTGTCAGACTTGTCGGACAAGCGATCAGCCTCCCGCTCGCAGGCGCTCGGTAATCGACCCGACTATTCTCTGTACGGAACGATAACATTCCAAGACGCAAGACTCCCCCCACAAGCCTTGCTGACGATCGACAGGCGGCATTATCGCGACGCCACCTGAATGTTCTCGTCAGCCCTTATACGTGATCCGCCAGATACGCCCTGCCGCATCGTCCGCGACATAGAGCGAGCCATCCGGCCCCACCGCAAGTCCGGTCGGACGATGGTCGGCCCCGTCCTTGCCCGAGCGGAAGCCGTCGGCAAACACCATATAGCCGCCGGCGGCCTTCCCGTCTGCAAGAGGCTGAAACACGACGTTGTAGCCTTCCTGCGGTCCCGATGAGCGGTTCCATGATCCGTGAAACGCGATGAACGCGCCTCCGCGATACGCTTCCGGAAACTGCGTTGCGTCGTAAATTTTGACGTCGTTCGGTCCCCAGTGCGCGGGAAACGCCGCGACTGGAGGTATCTTCTCGGCACACCGGCCGATGGCCTTGCCGTCGCCACCGTACTCAGGCGCGAGAACGCGCTTGCCCTGCGCGCCGTCGAAATAGCAATAGGGCCAACCGTAATCGCCGCCATCCTGCAGCAACAAAAGCTCCTCAGCCGGCAGTTCCGAACCTTGCTCCGAATTGTAGAACTTCGGCCAGTTCTCATAGAGCTGATCGCGGCCATGTTGCGTGGCGTACACGCGCCCTTTCGCGTCGACAGTGATGCCGACAGCGTTGCGAATGCCGGTCGCGAAACGCTCGTTCTCCGAAAACACCTGATCCGTTTTGTTCGCGTCGTAACGCCAGACGCCCGCGCGCGTTTTCAGCTCTTCACACGGATCGAGTCCGGGCGACTCTTTCGTTCGATCGTCCTGCTGGCATGAATTCGTCGCCGAGCCGAGATCGACGAAAAGATTGCCCTGCGCATCGATCGCAAAAGGCCGGGCCGTGTGATTGCCGTCGATGGGCAGGTCCTTGAGAACGGTCTCAGGCGCTCCTTGCAAAACAACCTCGCCGTCCTTGCGCGGATAGCGAAGGATACTGCCGCGGCTCTCGACATAGAGCCAATCCTTATACAGGAAAATGCCTGTCCCGCCCGGCACGTCGCCGCCGAAGCGAGCGATGATGTCGGCGCGCCCGTCACCGTTGCTATCTTTAAGAGCGACGATAGGGCCCTCGCCCGCTTTTCCTTGCCGGACGGCGGCATTGACATAAACCGTCCCGTCGGACGCAACGGCGATGTGGCGCGGCGCGCCTTCAATGTCAGCAAATACAGTAGCGCAGAACCCGCGCGGCAGGATCAATCCGCCGTTATCCGCAGGGCAAACCGCAGCATTCTCCGACACCGCACCTTTGTTCGCTGCATCCTGGCCGTAAGCAATCGAACTTGCCGCGAGCGAAACAGCCGCGGCAGCTGCGACGCCGGTAACGAACTTCATAGACATCATTCAGTCCACTATTTGAGGCGCAGAGAGACGAAGACTCTGCAGTTTTCGGAAGCGTCGGATTCACCCGGCCAAGACATTAGCCCGGCCACGCCCTCATGGCCATGTCGGCTACATGTAATAGATCATCGCGCGATGCGCCGCCCGCTGCCTGCACGGACATGCCCTGCGTGACAGTCGATACGAAGCGCGCGAGTCGAGCTGCATCCGCGTCGAAGGAAAGATCGCCCTCGTCTATCGCACGTTCAAGGCGAGCACGCAGTTTTTGTTCCGCTTCCGCGCGCCGTTTGCACAGCTCCTGCTTGATCGCGTCCGATGCTTCGCCACACGTCAAGGCAGCCTGCACCGAAAGACAGCCGCGCGGATTGCTCGGATCAGTAAGCGAAATCGCAACGTTCTTGAGCAACCGCGCAACAACATCGCGTGCTGTCGGTTCCGCCAAAGCTTCGTTCAACGCCCGGCCTGGCCCGCGCTCCGCGTACCGATCCAGCGCTCGGCGAAACAGCTCTTCCTTGTTGCCGAAAGCCGCATAAAGACTTGGACGATTGATGCCCATCGCCTCCGTCAGATCGCTGAGGGACGCGCCTTCGTAGCCGCGTTGCCAGAAAACATGCAGCGCCTTGTCGAGCGCGCTGTCGGCATCGAATTCCCTCGGCCGGCCTTTGTGCGCCTGCACTGTATGTCTCCCAGTCATCGCGTGTTCAGACTCGAAATCATACAATTCCATACCTACCGATACAAATATTCGTTGACAGAGCGCCAGCTCCGTCCATATCTTACCACTCGGTACATATATAGATTGACGAGGTGCACGATGAAAGGCTCCCTCTCGAACGCCAGCGCAATCGTCCAGGGCCTGAAAGGCTGGGTCACCCGCCGCCAATCAGCCCTTAGCGACGTCGAGGCATCGGAGCCTGAAGTTGTAGCAGCCTGCGGATGTGAGGACGACACTCGCCCGTTCGCCGAGGAGCGGGATCGCTGGCCGCTCGGACCCGGCGTCGACAACTATTCCTGATTGATCTCAGACCGACAGCGAAACGCATCGCCATCGCGCGTATCGCGTTTCGCATCTAGGCCGCCGCCGCCGCTGGTATACCGCGCGCCTTCTGCTCACATCCACGCAAAGCAACCCGACAACATCGTTGACACGCGAGGCCGTCGCTGCGATGCGGAGCGCCGCTATCAACGCGCCGGAGACCCCACCATGTCGGCCATCATCTCCGTCGCAGATCTTTCCAAGACGTATGCTTCAGGCTTCAACGCTCTGAAGAACATCAATCTTGACATCCGGCACGGTGAAATCTTCGCCCTCCTCGGACCCAACGGCGCCGGCAAGACGACGCTGATCAGCATCATCTGCGGGATCGTCAACGCCAGCACAGGTCGCGTGACCGTCGACGGCAAGGACATCGCCCGCGATTACCGCGCCGTGCGCGCGATGATCGGACTCGTTCCGCAGGAACTCTCGACCGACATGTTCGAGACGCCGTGGGCGACCGTGAATTTCAGCCGTGGCCTGTTCGGCAAGCCGCGCAATCATGCGTTCGTCGAGAAAGTCCTGAGAGACCTTTCTCTGTGGGACAAGAAAGACAACCGCATCATGACGCTGTCAGGCGGCATGAAGCGCCGCCTTCTCATCGCCAAAGCGCTCGCACATGAACCGCGCATCCTCTTCCTCGACGAACCGACGGCCGGTGTCGACGTCGAGCTTCGCCGCGAAATGTGGGATGTTGTGCGCGCCTTGCGTGCGTCCGGTGTGACGATCATCCTCACCACGCACTACATCGAGGAAGCCGAGGAAATGGCCGACCGCGTAGGCGTCATCGCCAAGGGCGAGATCATCCTCGTGGAAGAAAAAACCGAGCTGATGCGCAAGCTCGGCAAGAAGCAGCTCAATCTTCAGCTCCAGTCACCGCTGGCCGCGCTCCCGCCATCGCTCGCCGCTTACGACCTGCAGCTTGTCAATGACGGTCACGAGCTCATTTACACTTACGATACCCACGCCGAGCGCACCGGCATCACGGCGTTGCTGAACGACATGCGCACTGCCGAAATTGTCTTTAAAGACCTGAGCACCGCGCAAAGCTCGCTCGAAGACATCTTCGTAGACCTCGTGAGGCAAAAGAAATGAACATCGAAGCCGTCCGAGCCATCTACGGCTTTGAGATGTCCCGCTGGGGCCGAACGCTGATGCAAAGCATCGTCTCGCCCGTTCTCTCGACGTGCCTGTACTTCATCGTCTTCGGCTCGGCGATCGGCTCGCGGATCTCGCAGGTCGAAGGCGTGGACTATGGCGCCTTCATCGTGCCCGGCCTGATCATGATGCTGCTGCTGACGCAGAGCACGCTGAATGCCTCGTTCGGCATCTATTTCCCGCGCTTTACCGGAACGATCTATGAGCATCTGTCGGCACCGGTCTCACCCTTCGAGATCGTGCTCGGCTATGTCGGCGCCGCGGCGACGAAGTCGGTCATTCTGGGACTTCTCGTGCTGGCGACCGCAAGCCTTTTCGTGCCGCTCCATATCGCGCACCCATTCTGGATGATCGCATTTCTGCTATTAACCGCCCTCACATTCAGCATGCTCGGATTCATAATCGGCATCTGGGCCGATGGCTTCGAGAAACTTCAGATCATCCCGCTGCTCGTCATCACGCCGCTGACGTTCCTTGGCGGCACATTTTATTCCGTGAAGATGCTGCCGCCGTTCTGGCAGAACGTGACGCTGCTCAACCCTGTCGTCTATCTGATCAGCGGCTTCCGCTGGAGCTTCTTCGAAATCTCGGACGTCAACGTCGGCGTCAGCGTATTGATGACGTTCGTGTTCCTCGCGATCTGCATGGCGATAGCGTGGTGGATCTTCAAAACCGGCTATCGCCTGAAGGCATAAGGCGACACCTGACGAAGCCTTGCCTCTGCGAACTTCACATTCATTGAGAGACACAGAGCGCGCCACAAAAATTGCTTCTCGACAGGCAACACGACCGCCGAACCCGCTGGCAGCCTTTTACAAATGCACAAGTTATGCTTAGTCGTTCATATATTGCCCGGTCCGGATTCGAACGCCCGTCCACGGCAAGTCGACAGGTGATGCCCCGCACCGGCATCCATATTCATAGGCAACGTTCAGGCAACGCGGTGTCTCAATGACTGAGATCAAGCTTCGGATAGACTTCGACAAAGAGCGCTACATCGGCCACGGGCGCATCCAGCTTCTTGAGCTGATCGGCGAGCATGGCTCGATCGCCCAGGCCGCGAAAGCCATGGACATGTCCTACAAGCGCGCCTGGTACTTGATGGACGAGTTCAATTCGATGTTTGCCGACCCGCTGATCGAACGCCAGCACGGTGGGCGCGGCGGCGGCGCTGCCAAGCTGACCCCGTTCGGCGCGGAGCTCGTCCGCCAATACCGCGAGATGGAAGCGAAAGCGCTCTCCGTCTTCGCGAAGCCGCTGGCATCAATGGAAAAGCACCTCGCTCGGCATCAGAAAGCCGTGCGCAAGGCCGGTTAGAGTGCTTCCGGCAAAGTCGGAACCGGTTTTCCGATAAGCAGAACAGCCAAACCAAGGCTCTACGTCGAAGCGAAGTCGCTCCTGCGCTTCAATGCATCATCGCCAGGTAGATCCGCTGCACTGCCGATGGACGCAACCCGTCCGGCCTCCAGTCGCACGACCCGCGATGCGAGCCGCTGCACTTCGTTCCGCGAATGCGTCACATAAACGATCGGAACTCTGAACTCGTCGCGTACGTGCTCGATCAATCCCATGATTTCATTGCGGCGCGCATCGTCGACACCGGAAAGCGGTTCGTCCATCAGCAGGATCTGCGGCGACGACAGAAGCGCCCGAGCCAGCGCAACACGCTGCTTTTCGCCGCCCGACAGCGTCGCGGGCCGGCGCTTCAAGAGACCGCCGATCCCAAGCTCACGCGTCACCACGTCAACAGCCGGACCATCGGCCTGCGCCGACCTGAACCAGCGCCCGAACTTGATGTTCTGCTCAACCGTCAAATGCGGAAAGAGCTGCGCATCCTGAAAGACAAAACCGACGCGCCGCTGGTGACAGGGCACAAAGATGCGCTGCGCGACATCCGTCAGCACACGCCCCGAGACGACGACACGCCCCGCGTCGGGCCGCAGCGTCCCCGCAATGATGTTGAGGATCGTGGTCTTGCCCGATCCCGACGGACCAACCAGCGCCGTGATGCCTGAACCGGCCTCAAACGCCACGTCGAGCAGAAAATCTTTCCGCTGCTGACGAACGTTGAGGCTGAGCGATGGCGCGACACCCGTCATTCGAATACGGCAATCTGCTTTTGCACGCGGCGGTTCAACACTTCCGATGCCACGAGCGCCGCCATCGCAATTCCGATCGAAACGAGTGTCAGCCTGAGCGCCTGCCCTTCGCCGCCGGGCACCTGCGTATAGGTGTAGATGGCCGATGGGATCGTTTGCGTCTCACCGGGAATGTTCGAAACAAATGTGATCGTCGCGCCGAATTCGCCCAGCGCCTTCGCGAAGCAAAGAATGGCCCCGACGATGATCCCCGGCAGCGCCAACGGCAGCGTAACGAGAAAGAAAGTCCAAGTCCGGTTGGCTCCGAGCGTCCCCGCCGCTGTCTCCAGCCGCCGGTCGATGGCATCGAAGGAAAGCCGGATCGCGCGCAGCATCAGCGGAAAACCCATCACGCCGCACGCGAGCGCCGCACCGGTCCAGCGAAACGAGAACGACAGCCCGAAATAGTCGTAAAAGAACTTCCCCGCTGCCCCCTGCTTCCCGAACGTCAGAAGCAGCAGGTAGCCGGTCACGACCGGCGGCATCACGAGCGGCAAATGCAGAAAGCTGTCGAGCATGATTTTGCCCGGAAACTTCCACCGCGCCAGCGCATAGGCAGCAAGAACCGCGAACGGCACGGCAAAGATCGTCGCGACCGTTGCCACCCGAAGGCTCAGGAATATCGCAGTCCATTCGTCTTGAGAGAATCCAAGCACGACGCCAGTCCGCTGTTGTGAATACCGCGCGGCTTACTTCAGGATCGTGAAACCTTGCTTCGCAAACGCGGCCTGTCCTTCCGGCGACTTCAGGAATGCGATGAAAGCCTTTGCCGCGTCTGAATCCTTGCTCGCCGCAAGAACAGCGATCGGATAGATTATCGGCGGATGCGTGTCCTCCGGAAAGACGCCCACGATCTTGACCTTCGGTTCGGCCGCTGCGTCAGTCTCGTACACGATGCCGAACGGCGCCTCACCCTGGGCAACCAGAGCCAATGCCGCGCGCACGTTTTCCGCTTGCGCGATCTTCGCCTCGACAGCGTCCCAGACCCCGAGCTTCTTCAATGCCGCCGAACCATATTTGCCGGCTGGAACCGACTTGACGTCAGCCATGGCAAGGCGTCCGTCGCCGAGCGCATCGGCAAGCTTGAAACCCGGCTCGATTTTCAGTGACGCCGTGCTCGCCTGTGGCGCGATCAGCACGAGCCGGTTGCCGAAAAGATTGACGCGGGTCTCGTCATTGATGAGCTTCGCCTTGGCGACATAGTCCATCCAATCGAGATCGGCGGAAATGAAAATGTCGGCTGGCGCGCCCTGTTCGATCTGCTTCGCGAGAGCCGAAGACCCCGCGTAAGACGCAACGATTTTATTGCCGGTGTTCTTTTGATAGTCAGCGGACGCCGCATCCAGAGCCGTCTTGAGACTCGCCGCAGCAAAGACCGTCGTCGTTGTCGTCTCTGTTTTCTGAGCGACTGCGGGCGCCGACAGCAGCGCAAGCGCTAGCGCCCATGCGGCAACCATCTTGAACGGCGAACGTGAACGAATCTGCCCTGCGAGCATCGGCATCTCACCCTTTGCGATAAACGATATAGCCGGGAAGATATCGAGCCGCGCAGCGTTTGCAACCACATTCAGAAATGAAGCATATCGCAGAGGGGATGTTTCGGCAGGCTACGCTTTGAGGACGATTTTGCCGAAATGCGCCCCGCTTTCCATATGCTGCAAAGCTTGCGGAAGTTCCGCGAACGGGAACACACGGTCGATGACAGGCTTCAGTTTGTTTACGGTAATGGCGTCGTTCATGGCTTCGAACATGACGCGGCTGCCGACATATATGCCCTGAACCGTAACGCCCTTCATCACGACCGGAATGGGATTGACCGTGCCGCCGGTCAGCACGCCGATGAGGCTGATGCGCCCTCCGATCCGCACCGCTTCGAGCGATTGCGGCAATGTGCCTGCGCCGCCGACTTCGACGACATGATCGACGCCGCGGCCATTCGTCAGCGCACGTGCCTTCGCGCCCCACTCCGGCGTCGTCTTGTAGTTGATGAGTTCAGACGCACCCATCTCACGCACGCGCTCGAGTTTGGCATCGCTGCTCGACGTGGCGATGACACGCGCCCCCATTGCGTGCGCGAACTGCAGCGCAAAGAGTGAAACGCCACCTGTCCCTTGCACCAGAACCGTCTCTCCCGCAGCGAGCGCGCCTGACGTGACCAGCGCATGCCAGGCCGTGACGGCCGCGCACGGCAGCGTCGCGCCTTCCTCATCCGAGAGACCGGCCGGCACCGGCACGAAACCGTTGTTGTCGAGGATAACGTATTCGGCAGCGACGCCGGGAATTTCGCCGCCGAGCGCGCTCGCCGATTTTTCCGCTGCTGCACCGCCGCCGACCCATCGCTGCATGAATGTGCCTGCGACGCGGTCTCCGGGCTTCGCGCGCGTGACGCCGGGTCCAACCTCGACGACTTCTCCGACTCCATCAGAAAGGATTTGAAACGGGAACTTGAGCTTCGGCGCATAGATGCCGCGAACGACAAGCAGATCGCGATAGTTGATTGACCAGGCGCGCATCTTGACGAGAACCTGCCCGTGCCTGGGCGTGGGCCGCGGGATGTCCTCGAGCGCGAGCCCATCGATGCCGAAGCGCTTCAGCAGGAATGCTTTCATGGATCGCCTCCGAAGGTTTGCCGAAACCGGCCGGGCGACGATTATTCTGCCATTATGCAGCTTCGGCAACTACGCCTTTCATACGATTGCCTTTGAAGGCAGAACGGGCTGCGCAAGAAGCTCGGCCAACAGCTTTAACGCCTGCGTTAGCGACTCTCTGTCTCCAGCAACACCGAGCGAAATGCGAACCGCTTCCGGATGCGTTCGGGAAACCGCGAACTCCGAACTAGGTACGACAGCAAACCCGGCGCGTTCGGCATGACTCGCCAAGTCCACCGCCCGCCAATAGGGCGGCATCATCAACCACACATGGTGACCGTGCGGATCGGATTGGTACGCAAACCGCCCGAGAAGCGATTGCGCGATCGCCTGGCGCGCCGTCGCCTCCTCGCGGATCGCCTTCCGGATATCATCGAGCCGCCCCGTCGTGATCCAGCGTGACGCGACCGCGGCGTTGAGTGGCGGAGCCATCAAATTCATGGCCCGCAGCACTCCGGCGAGACGCAAAGCTTGAGCGTCGCTCGGCACCAGCACATATGCGATCCGCAGCGCCGGAGTCGCGCATTTGGAAAGCGTCTCGATGTGCCACGTCAGCTCCGGTGCAAGATCCGCAAAGGAAGCCGGAGCGTCCTTGAGCAGCGACGAGTACGGATCGTCTTCGATGATCGCAACACGGTATTCGCGCGCAATTCTCGCGATCTCACGCCGGCGTGCTTCCGGCAGCGTCGCTGTCGTCGGATTGTCGATCGAAGGAACGACGTAGAGCACCTTCGGTGGCGCACGCTCACAATGCTCTGCGAATGACTCCGGGATAATCCCATCTTCATCCATCGCGACCGGCTGCAGGACATATCCGCGCTGCTGCGCGATCGCCGTGAGGCCAGGATAGGTGACGAGACCGGCAGCAATGGTTTCGCCGGGCCTGACGAGGCAATCGCATACGGCGAACAGTGCGCTCTGTGCGCCGCTCGCGAGTAGCAGCGACGATGGCTTGACGTCCCCAATCCGCTCGCCGAGCCAGATCGCGCCAGCGGCACGATCCGGAACGCTGCCCGCGCTTTCCTGATAACGAAGATGCAGCATGCCCTGCTCGCTCGCGAGCAGATCTGCGATGGTCTCTGGAATGAGATGCCGAAGCCCCGCCGCTGCAGGCTGCGGAGGAATGTTCAGACTGAGATCGACGGCAGGCGCCGCAAATAGCTCGGACCCGCCACTCTCGAGACGGCGGACGAACGTGCCGCTCCCGACCTTTCCATCGATCAATCCCCGGCGGCGCGCTTCGTTGAACGCACGCGTCACCGTTGTCAGATCGACCCCCAAAGCCTTTGCAATCGCCCGCTGGGGCGGCAACCGGGAGCCGGGAGGGACGCGCCCCGCACGGATGTCCGCCTCGAGCGCATCGACGATGCCCATCGATTTCAGCTCGCCGCCTTCCGCCATGCGCGGACGCCACGAAGGCCGATCCAAGATTTCTGGTTTCCTGTCCATACACTAGACTAACATGTATGGATCAACTGCGCAAACGAGTTAGCTATAAAAATCACGAGTAATTGCGCGATTCTCAGAGCAACGGCTTTGCCACTGCGACACTATTCGCATAGATCATTTGTCGTAAACGCATACAATAAGCATACATTAGAAATTGTCTTTATGCGTGATCCCAGCCAGCGAAAGGAACTCCTGATGTGCGCCGACCATGCTCATAAATGGCCAACCCTTTCTCCGATGAAAGTGGGCATCCGCGGACTGTGCCCCCGCTGCGGCAAAGGCAAAATCTTCGACGGCTTCCTCACGCTGAAAAAACAGTGCCCTGAGTGCGGTTTGGACCTCTCGTTCGCCGATCCCGCAGACGGCCCGGCGTTCTTCGTGATGTGCTTCGGATGCATTCCGGCAGCAGCGCTGGCATGTTGGATTGAAGTCGCCTTCGTGCCGCCGTTCTGGGTCCATTTGGTCACGAGCCTGCCCGCGATCCTGCTGACCTGCATTCCGCCGCTACGCCCGATCAAAGGCTGGCTCGTCGCTAGCCAGTATGTTCACAAGGCCGAAGAAGGCCGTCTCGTCTTCGCCGACAAAGAAATGCCGGCAGACGCCGCACATCGCTGAAAGAAGCAGCCTTAGGCGCCGGCGATTCCCCGGCGCCTGTGGAAAAAGCGACAGCTCACGATAAAGATCAAAATTAGTATTAACACTTTTGTATCAAATATAGTACCGAAGGCATCCGGGCGGTGCCTCCGACGGCGAACCTGCCAGAAAGCGGAGTTCGCATGCATTGTGCATTCCTCCTCGCCATTGATCTGTTTCTTCTGATCACCGCGAATGTCATCGTCTTTTTCTTGAGCGTCGGCTTACATCCGGAAGCATTCGCCGAAACTCTTGCCTACTGCGCGTTGACGGTGGCAATCGCGGTTCCCGTGCTTCTGGCATCAGGTCTGAATAGAACCGTCTGGCGATTCACGACGCTGCATGATTGCTCGCGCGTTGTCGTCGCTGTTTTGATGACGATGGCCATCACTGCCGCAGTCGCGGGCGTGCTCTCATATTTCCACGGCGCGCCTCAATTCATGATTGCGCTCCAATTCCTGGTGATGACGGCCGCACTGGTCGGAATTCGCGCCTTGGCGCGGCTACGGTATGCCGGCCGCAGTCGCCGTCGAGCCAATCGCTCAACCTCTGAGCGCGAAGACATCCTCGTCGTCGGCGTCAACGCGGTGACCGGGCTATTTCTCCGATGCGTAACCGAAAGCGGTGGAAGCAACATCGCCGTCGCTGGAATTCTGTCTGAAAATCGCCGCCACCAGAGACGGAGATTAGGATCACACGCCGTGCTTGGGCGCCCCGGCGACATCGTGAAAATTGTGCACGAACTGGATATCCACGGCGTCAAAGTCAATCGTGTCATTCTTGCTCAATCCTTCGACAGTTTAAGCAGGGGTGCGCAGGACGCCATCCTCAAAGCCAAGACAGACCTGAACATACGCGTCGACACGCTGAATGAACGTTTGAGCTTCGATACTTCGGCGATGCCTTCGCCTAATTCCGCCATCAGAAAACGGAATGACATTACAAGCGCGGCCGCAGCAAAACTTGAAGTGCCAACAGCCTATCTGCGCTGCAAGCGCATTTTCGATATCGCCGCTGGCACGCTGATCGGCATCTGCGTCGCGCCGGTGATGCTTCTTGTCGGAGTGCTCGTATTTTTCGATATCGGGCGACCGATAATATTCTGGCAACAGCGGCCGGGCGCGTTAGGCCGTCCAATCCGGATTCTCAAATTCCGCACGATGCGCGCGGCCCGGAGAGCTGACGGGCAGCTGCTGCCTGACACGCAGCGCCTTTCTCCCATCGGAAAATTCTTGCGCCGCATGCGCCTCGACGAACTACCGCAGGTCTATAATGTCGTGATCGGCGAGATGTCGATGGTAGGCCCACGGCCATTGTTACCCATCGATCAATCGCAACAATTTCGCGGGCGTCTCGACGTGAAACCCGGGCTGACTGGCTGGGCCCAAATCAATGGCGGCCGACACCTCTCCGTCGACGACAAGGCGGTGCTCGACTTATGGTATGCGAGGCACGCCTCGCTCCTCCTCGATTTGCGCATCCTTCTGAGCACGGCGCGAACGGTTCTCCTTGGTGAGCGCATCGATCAAAACGCCATTCGCGAGGCATGGCTCGCGCTCGGCGATACATCGAAAGGCGCGGCGGCCGAACGGCAATCAGATTTCAGTGCCCGAAAACAAACGCTCCGGTGGCCTGCCACTGTCAGCATTCAGCCACAGCCTACCTCGGCAGAAAGCGCTCAACCGCAATAACGTCTCATCTCCGGGCAACGATCTGCGAGCACACGTTTGAGACGTTACGGAAATGCATGTGCTCCCGCATCATCGCGCGTCGACAGACACACGCTTATCCGAATCTCAGTTGCGATCGATCGGCCATTCACCGTCGGCATACCAGAGCGCCCGTTGTCGAACAGGTTGAGGCGTGCGCGATGAGCGACGCGGAACCGTCCGCGATTTCGCCGCCGCCATTCCACGATCTGCTCGCCGAGCTCTCAACGGAGACACGAGCAGCCCAGCAGCAAATGCAAAGACAGCCATATTGGCCGATGTTCGTAGCGGATAATCGACAAGGGAGTGAGCAAGCAACAACCCGGTCGCGACCGCCGCCGATCTCATCAAATTGCGATCGATGCGACGCGTATCATCTGTCTCCGCCGCAGTCCACGCCGCGATCCCTCGGCGCACCAGCCAAACGATGCACACCGATAAAAGCAGAAGCCCCGGAATTCCAGTCTCGACCCACAACTCTAGAAGATCGTTGTGTGCGTGATTGACGTACGTCACCGCAATATCGGACGGCTTTTCGAACGTTTGATAAACCGGCACGAACGTGCCGAGACCCGAGCCGAACGGCATGTAGGCTTCTGCAGCAGAAATCGTATTTCGCACGATCGCAACACGAGCATCCGAAACCGCTTCAGCTCCAAATCGGTCCAGGATTCGAAAAAGCGCAAACGGCGAGCACACCGCCACAACGATCGCGATCGCCGCGAGCAGAAATTTCGACAAGTATCTCTGACCTCGTGCGCGGCGACCGCTCATCACAACAATGAAACCCGCCAACAATGCAACGACCGAGAGGAGCAAGCCGGCTCGAGAACGCGCCATCAATTGCCCAGCCAGCAAGACGATCAAAGCCACCGCGAACACGGCAAAGGATGTGACCGTCTTCGAGTCGAACTTCTCCGTCCGCACTTCTGCCAACGCCTCCGCCGTCCCGAATAGCCAGCAGAGGCAGAACAGCATCGCCACATAGAGCAATGCTGCAAAATGATTTCTGTTCGCAAAGAACCCTACAGCTTCGCTCGTATTCGTGACCGTATAAAAGCGCAGACCGCTGTTCGGGCCACCCGCGACTTGCAGAAGGCCTAGAAAAACACTGACGACAGCGACCGCAATGACGACAAGACTGACGCGCCGTCGTTGCTCGTAGCCGAGCGTCAGTACGGAGAGAAATATCGCAATCGGTGGCACTAGGCTAAGTGCGCTCATCCACGTGGCTTCCGGCGACACTGTGAGCGGAAACGCCGGCAATGGATCGCCTAGCAGCTCACACGTACTCACGATCGCGGATCGCCCGGGTAGCGACGCCCATATCGATGGCGGCAACGGAACGAGTTGCAGCAACGGCAATGCAACGACCATCGCAAGTCCCCACAAAACCCATCGCACACTCGACGTTTCGCGAGACTCGATCAGTCCGATCAGGCCAAGCCAGAGCAGCGGCAATGTAATGATCTGCAAGACTGCGTCACCGAGAAAGCCGGCGCGCGTCGCTCCGCCAAGAACGACGGCAAGGAGGAGAACACCTGCAGTCAAATAGGAACTACGAATCCGCTCGATAACCACACGCGCGCCACCACGCTTGATACCGGAGCGCCGTATCGGCTGACGTACACGTCCCCAGCGAGAGCGCAGCGATTGTCGGAAAGCCCGCAACGCCTACACGGCCTTACGGACTGACGGGCGGAGAATCTCCGCCGCCACCGCCTAGCGCTGACACAGCGACGACGACACCGCCGACCGCGGCTGCACCCAGCAGATACGGCATGAAGTCGATCTGCGGCGTTTGCGAAACGGCGAGCGTCTCCGTGCCTTCGATCCATCCGTCATACAGTGCTGACGACGTTGCATTTGACGCCGAACTCGAATTCGCGCCCGTTTCGACCGCGCCGGAACGACCCGTGGCGCACGGCGACTCGGCTTCGACGGTGAACGACATCCCCATACCCAGATACGTCACGCAACCGTCGGAGAACGTGAGCTTCGCCGAGCTTCCCGCTCTGCTGACGAGCGTATCTCCAACGACAACCTCGCGCGAACCGCGAACGGATTGGTAAGCTCCGTCGCGACTGAGCAGCACTTCACCGCTTTGAACGTCAAGGTTTGCTGCATGCACCGTCGGCACGTTGGCGACCAGCAACAATCCGCCAGCGGCCAAAAAATTTCTGCGAATCATTCGATGCCACCCCACAAAAAGCCAACGCATCATAATAGCACATAAGATTCATTTAAACATAATCCATTGTCCTCATCGCTTCAGGGTAAAAAAGATACACACGCAAATTTTCGTACTCCAGACAACATCTATTTGGGCAAGAAGAAAAATGCAAAAATCATAATAATATGTTGTTTTAAAAGAATATTTCTAAATACAGAATTGCAGTTCTGGCTACGTCCATTGAAGCATCTCAACCGCGAGGGTCGTCTTGACATGACACAAAAGCAAAATAGTACGTTAAGACTAGTCTGAATTTTAGTGGTGGCAGTTCGCGATGAGTTCCACACCATGATCGATCTGCACTGCCACATATTGCCGGGCCTGGACGACGGCCCGCGCGATCTCGAAACGTCGCTTGAAATGGCGCGGATGGCCGTCGCCGACGGCATCACAACCATCGCCTGCACATCGCACATCCTTCCCGGCCTCTACCCCAATACCGCCGCGAAGCTGCTCGCCGCAACCGACCATCTGCGCTGCGCTCTGCATCAGTCGGACATAACCCTCGATCTCGTCTGCGGCGCTGATGCTCACATGGATGTGCAGTTCGCTCAAAAACTTTCACGCCGCGAAATTCCGACCATCGCCAACAGCCGCTACGTTCTTGTCGAACCGCCATACCATGTCGCGCCGATCCGCATGGAGCAGTTCTTTTTCGAGATCCTTCTCGCAGGATATGTGCCGATCCTGACGCATCCGGAACGTCTACGATGGGTCTCGGAGCGGTACTCGATATTCGAGCGGCTCGCCCGCCGCGGCGTCTGGATGCAAATCACGGCAGGCTCGCTGACGGGCCGCTTCGGCCGCGAGCCACGTTATTGGGCTGAGCGCATGATCGACGAGGGACGCGTGCACGTCATCGCAACCGACGCGCATGACACGCGCCACCGTCCGCCGGATCTGTCGAGAGGCTTCGAAACGGCCGCTCGGCGCGCCGGCGAGTGCGAAGCAACACACATGGTTTTGACACGTCCGCGGGGTGTATTAGAGAATGAACCGCCATCCAATCTGCCGTTGCCAGTCGGTCTTCAGAACACGGCGTTGCAAGATATGGCCTGAGCAATCTGCGATCATTCAACGCCGCAAATTCCGCTGCCTTTTCGCTATCGCGACGCTCGCCGTCGGGACCTTGCTGAGCGCTTGCGGCACGACGCTCTCCGAAACAGTTGAAGTCGATCCGTCCCAAGTAACGGTTGCTAAAACGGCGCCAACGGAAACTCCTGCGCCGATGCACTCCGTTGCAACCAGCAGCATAGCGTTGCCGCAACAAGCTTCACTCGAAGCAGTTCGCCTAACCTCAGCCGCCGATCCAACAAGCTCAGCCTACAAGATAGGCCCGTTGGATCTCCTCGACGTCACTGTGTTTCGAGTGCCTGAGCTCTCCAAGACCGTGCAGGTGGCCGCCACCGGTACGATCAATCTGCCGCTCGTCGGCGAAGTCCCGGCCGCAGGACACACGGCGCGCGACGTGGAACGCGATCTCACAAAACGCTTCGGCGGAAAATTCCTGCAGTCTCCGCAGGTGAACGTCACGATAAAGGAATACAACAGTCAACGCGTGACGATCGACGGCGCGGTGAGAAAGCCCGGCGTTTACCCGATCCGGGGCGAGACCACGCTTCTGCAATTGATCGCGACGGCCGAGGGGCTGACGGATACCGCGCAGACGGAAATCGCGGTGTTTCGTAAAGCAGACGGAAAAAGTCAGGCCGCGAAATTCGACCTGGATCAGATCAGATCCGGAAACGCCAAAGATCCCGCGATCCTAGAAGGCGATCTTATCGTCGTCTCCGACTCCTCTCTCAAGACGGCGTACCAAGGCTTGCTCAAGGCTTTGCCGATCACGAGCATGTTCATCACCCTTCTATAAGCCAGTCATCCAGATCTGGGACGGACGAGAAAAACGCATGGCGTCTTCCGGCGATGCAAATCAGAACTCCAAAGACGCCAAATCGCGGCAGCTCGAACCCACATCTGGCGTTCCTGGCGACGTCGCAGAAAGCTATCGGCTTTTGCAACCCGTGGGGCGCGATTTCGAGCCCGACGGCCCCGACATCGCGACCAGGATCCGCAACTACCTGCACATCATCAACAAGCGAAAATGGCTCATTCTCGCGATAGCCGCATGCGTGCTGGCAATCGGCACGACCAGAACGCTGATGATGGCGCCGCTGTATACCTCGACGATCCGCCTGCAGATCGATCGCAACGTCGCAAAAATCGTAGACGGTGGAACCGTCACGCCGGTCGAAGGAACCGATAACGAATTTCTCAAGACTCAATACGAATTGCTTCAAAGCCGGAGCTTGGCGGAGCGCGTCGCATCGGCCGCAGGACTCACAGACGACGCAAATTTCTTTCGTCCGCACGAATTTTCGTTCGTGGCAGCGGTGCGAAGTTTCTTAAAGGCAGACGCTGCCAAGGCCCAACAAAGCCGCAGCACACGGATTGATGCCGCCGCTGCAATCGTCCAGGGCAACGTCTCCATACGGCCCGTCGCCGGATCAAGGCTCGTCGATGTTGCTTATTCCGATCCCGACCCCGCTCGTAGCCAGAAAATCGCGTCCGCCTATGCCGACGCGTTCATCGCTTCAAATCTCGACAAGCGTTTTGAAGCCAACGCCTATGCCAAGACGTTTCTCGAAGACCAGATCAAACAGCTGAAATTGAAACTCGAGCAGTCCGAAAAAACCATGCTCGATTTCGCCGAGAAAGAGCAGATCGTCGCGACGAACCAGAACGCCTCCATCACCGAAGCCGATCTCGGACACGCCAACGTCGCCTTGGGAAATATCACGTCAGAGCGCATTCGAAACGAACAACTCTGGCGCCAGGTCGATGCCTCCAACGCGATCAGCTTACCCCAATTTTTGAGCAACGCGGTGATCGACGGCCTGCGCGCCAAGCGCAACGATTTCGTGACCAGCTATCAGGAAAAGCTCGAAACGTTCAAACCCGGTTATCCGGAAATGATTCAGATCAGGAATAAAATTTCGGAGATCGACAAGCAGCTTGCCGCCGAAGTCAAAACCATCCGGGCCTCTCTGAAAGGTGCTTATGAATCGTCCGTCAGTCAGGAGCGGGAGCTCAAGGCACGCGTCGAGCAACTGCGCGCCGATGTTCTCGATGTTCAAAAGCGCTCAATCAAATACAACATCCTGAAACGCGAGGTCGACACCAACCGCGGCCTCTATAATGATCTGCTGCAGCGCTTCAAGGAAGTCGACGTTGCGGGCGGCATCGGAAGCAACAACGTCTTCATTGTCGATAAGGCCAACCTTCCGGGCGCTCCGTCGTCGCCGAAACTCATGCGCGCGATGCTCATCTATCTCTTGATCGGATCTCTCGGCGGGTTCGGCGTCGCCTATCTCCTCGAAGAGTTCGATGATGTCATCGACTCGATCGAAGAAGCCGAGCGCATCGGCGGACTGCCGACTCTTGGCGTCATTCCGTTCACCAGCATCGCAGGCGGCGCCGAAACCGCGCTCGACGACGCGCGTTCGCCCTTGTCCGAAGCCTATCGGTCGCTTTGCACGTCGCTTCAATTCTCGACGGCGCGCGGCATGCCGAAATCTCTGCTGATCACCAGCGCCGATCCCGCCGAAGGAAAATCGATAACGTCCCTCGCCATTGCGCAGCATTTTTCGCGCCTTGGCCTCAAGGTTCTTCTTGTCGATGCCGACATGCGAAGCCCTTCACTTCACAAAGCATTACGAGCCGATAATTCCATTGGATTGAGTTCATGCTTGGCCGGCGTCAGCCAGCCGCCCGATGCAATTCAAACGACGGACATAGAAAATCTGGCTTTCCTCCCATCCGGGCCGTTGCCGCCGAATGCGGCAGACCTTTTAAGCAGCCCGCACCTGATGTCTTTGCTTTCGCTGAGCCTGCAAGCATTTGATCTTGTCGTCATCGACGGCCCGCCGGTTCTCGGCATCGCCGACGCCCCCCTGCTTTCCAACGCGGCGGAAGCGACGGTCTTCGTGATCGGCGCCGGCGTTGCCAGAACAGGGTCCGTCCGCGGCGCACTCAAACGGCTCGATGTCGCAAAAAGTCCGCTCATCGGCAGCGTCGTAACGCGGTTCGATGTCAAACGAGCGGGCTACGGATACGGGAGATACGGCTACGGGTATGGCTACGGATTTTCCTACGGCGAGCACGCATTCTCATATGGCAAATCCGTTCCGCGTTTTGAAACACCGCCTCCGATGGTGCCGTCTCGCGAGCATCCGTCATGAGCGATGCGGATGCCCTGAAAATCGCAATCGATCTTTTCTATCTGCCGTCGCAGGTTCGTGCGACACGCACACGTCCTCTCCCGGAAGGCACGAAGTTCTTATTGCTGATCGCAGCCGGTGATGCCGATGCGATGCTCACAGCACAGGATCTGAGCAGCCGTCCTTCGGCTGCGATTCATGAAGCCGCGACTTTTTTTATCGAGCAAATCCTGCTCGAGCACAGCGCCGACGAATATCGCACGCTCGGCCTCGACCGCACCGCTTCGATCGCCGAATTGCGGGCCCACATGGCGCTGCTGATGAAATGGCTGCATCCCGACATCAACAGCGATGAGCGCCGATCGGCGATGGCGCGCCAAGTTATACGCGCCTGGAAGCAGATCAACTCTCCCGGCAGCGCAACGCGCCGATCACCGAGCATCGGAATCGAAACAGCGGCTTCCCAGAATCGCATCGCCTATTTTGCAACTCCCAAGCGAGGCATGCCCTATCGCGTACCACCCGACGGGTGGCGCATGCGCAAACCCAGATGGATACGGAAGCTCGTCATCGCATTGGCGCGAAAAAGCGCCATTTCATGACGCGAATGGACCATCATCCAAAACATACGCCGTTGCGAATGCGCGCACGAGTGCAACGCCAAGCCTTCAAGTTCGCCGCCGCTGCAGCGTGCTTGGCGTTAGCACTGCTCATTCTTTCGAAATCGATGCTCGTCTCTCTGTTGTCTGCAAACCCGGAGCTTGCGGCTGCATTCGCGAAGTCATCATCCGCTGTTCGGTTTGCGTTGGCCAACCAAACGATCGCCAAAGCTCAGCAGAAAAATCTCGACCAGCTTTTGAAACAGCAAGCCACGGACTGGACAAGCTCGGCTTTGCGAGACGAGCCGTTCAACGCTCAGGGCCTGGAAATGATGGGCTTGCTCGCCGCAAGCGATGCCGATTTTACAACGGCGGAACGCTTCATGTCCGCGGCTTCCCGCCAATCGTTACGGCTGCAATCGGCAGCGTACTGGAACTTGAAAAGCAGATTGGCAGCGCAAGACTACACAGCAGCTGCGGGCTATGCCGACGCATTGCTGCGCGCCAAACCACAATCCATACCCTTCTTGATTTCAACGCTCGTCGCGTTCACCACAAGTCAATCCGGGCACGACGCGTTGGAAAAGTTGCTAGCCGAAAATCCTCCGTGGCGATGGGCGTTCTTTTGGTATCTCAAAGGCCACATCGAAAATCCGTACGTGCCACTGCGGCTTCTTCTGGCGCTGAAAGCAACCTCGCATCCACCGACATCACGAGAAGTCGGCGCTTATCTACGCATTCTGCTGGACAACAAGCTTTATCCATTGGCCCACTATAGCTGGCTGCAATTTCTGAGCGCCGATGAACTTACCCGCACCGGCTTACTCAACAATGGGTCTTTCGAATCCCCACCATCCGGATTGCCGTATGACTGGACGATAAATTCAGGCAACGGCGCCACGATCGAAATCACGCCTAGAGACGATCGCCCTGGCGAACATTCTCTCGCAATCGAGCTCGGTCCCGGCCGCGCCAAGTTCCAGCCGCCGTCTCAACTGTTGGCGCTGTCGCCAGGCCGATACACGCTGACAGGCATGCTGAAAGGAAGCGTCCGAGGCCACAGCGGCTTGATTTGGAAAATCGGATGCCTGCCGAATGCAAAAGCTCTGGCCAAGACCGAGCCATTGTTGGGCGAGCGACGCCAGTGGACCCGCTTCGCCGTTGCGTTCGAGGTACCCAAGGAATGCACGGCGCAAACTCTTGAGCTTGCGCTGGATGCTCACTCAGCCTCCGAAGCCATGATCTCCGGCTTTGCGAATTTCGATGAACTCAAAATCGCGCGGGATTAGTCCCCCACTGCTCACGCTGCAGCGGCCGCAACGAAGCGACTTATCAACAACAGAGCTGCACAAATTATCCCGCAAACGAAACATCTCGTTGCTCCACGAGCGAATTAAGTGTTAGTCCTTTTTAATCATTGGCGCCATTTTCTCCCGCGAGGTGAGTTTCACCAAGCGTGCGGTAGCTTTGCGCATTCCTAATCCATCAGTCGCATCAGCGAGTTTCATCTCTTTTGAAGTCCATTCCAGCATGGTCAGGGTCCGTTGCGACGAACGTTGTCAATCTCGCATTCGGAGTAGCGACCGGCATTCTCGCGGCGCGTCTTCTTGGTCCGCAGGCGCGCGGAGAGCTCGCCGAGATTCAATTCTGGGCAGGCGCAATCGCCGGCCTGGGTATCTGCTCTTTGCCGAGCGCCCTCAGCTATTACATCGCGCGCGGTCAAGGCAGTGTATCGATGGCAGGGAGCGCGCTGACGTCTGCCGTTGCCCTGTCCGCACTCTCGCTGATCGGCGGATTGGTTCTTGTCGCTTTCGCAGTCGGACCCGAACAGCGCAACCTGCAAATTCTCTACTTGCTGGCCTTCCTGCCTGCAAACTTCATCGCACTAACGCTCGTCGCGATCGATCACGGACGCCAGGATTTCGCGCGCTACAATCTATTCCGCTTGCTGCCACAAGCGACGTATCTCGCCGGAATGCTCGTGCTGTGGCAGCAATCAGCGTTGAGCGTTCCTACGTTGCTTGTCGCTTCGTGGCTCGGAACCGCATTGGTGTGTGCCGGCAGATGGAGTCTGATCAGACCTGGCGCAATCAACCTTCCGCGGTTGAGCGAAATGGCTGCACTGCTGAAAACGGGCATTGAATTTCACGCGACTGCCTTCGCGGGCATTCTTTTTCAGAACGCCGATCGTGCCATCTGCATAACCTATTTCTCGCACGCCGATCTCGGACGTTATGCCGTTGCACTGGCGCTGTCGGGGGCCGGACTTGGCGTTGTCTCGAGCGCAACGTCGATCGTGATCTTCCCAAAACTCGCTGCGGCACAAAGCTTCGCCGCACGCCGACACCTCATTCGCAATGCTCTCGGTGCGTCCTGCATCGTAGCGCTGCTCATCAATACAAGCATCGCGCTGGCTATCCCGTTGCTCCTGCCGTTTCTATTCGGGCAGGACTACGCAGAAGCTGTTCCTGCAGCGATCCTGCTTTGTATTGCGCAAATTCCCATGTGCTTCGTGCAAACGGCGACAGTCGCGCTCCGCGCGCTCGATGACTGGCGCGCCGGACCTTACGCTCAAATGACTGCGCTAGCAGTTTTTGTACCCTCCGCCGCCACGCTCATTCCGAACTTGGGGCTCGCCGGAATCGCGGCGTCACTGATGCTTAGCCAGATCGCGGCATCGGCCCTGTTGCTGCGACGCTTGCAGATCTGCATCGGCCTAGGTGTCGTCCAATGCCTGACGCCGGAGTTCCGCTGGATCGTCGATCGACTTCGCTGGAAAAGTGCTTAGGCTAGATGACAGACTACATTCCCAATCCTGCTTCTCGGCTTTTGCGAATCCTCGTGATCGCCGATTCGAAGATCACCGTACCGCCACACGGCTACGGGGGAGCCGAGCGCATATTCGCGCATCTCTGTGAAGGCTTCGCGCGGCGCGGCCATGCCGTTACGCTCATGGCCGCCGAAGGATCAACGAACTACGGCCGCCTTGTCACCTACCCGTGGGCCGGCCAAAGCGCCACTGCCTGGCGAGGCTACTGCAAATTCAATTTCGCCGTCCGAAGCCTGCGCGAACTCCTCGCCGGCCATGATGTCGTACTCGCGGGATGCCGCACCGATTACCTGATTCCATTCCTGCTGGCCGGCACACCTTTGATCTACCGGTTTGGAAATCCGATTGACCGGTCCGATGTCGACCGATTGCAAAATACAGCAAAAGGGCCGCTATCACTCGTCTCGGTCAGCGATCATCAACGCGCTGCATTTCCATCGCGGCGATGGACCACAATCCATAACAGCACCGCCACCCAGCGGGTCGCATTTTCAGAAGAAATCACCGAAGGCTATCTCGCTTTCGTCGGCCGTCTCACGGCAAACAAAGGCGCCGACATCGCGATCCGCGTCGCGAAGCAGACCGGGCTTCCGCTCAAGATCGCTGGAAATATCTCGGAC
Source organism: Hyphomicrobium sp. GJ21 (assembly GCF_001006785.1). Lineage (NCBI taxonomy): Bacteria > Pseudomonadati > Pseudomonadota > Alphaproteobacteria > Hyphomicrobiales > Hyphomicrobiaceae > Hyphomicrobium > Hyphomicrobium sp. GJ21. The sequence continues at coordinate 628,669 of NZ_CDHO01000003.1, forward strand.
GAGCCGGGCGGCCGCGAATTCTTCGAACGCGAAATCCGTCCTCATATCGGCGGCAACATCGAGTGGATCGGTGAAATCGCCGACAAGCAAAAGTTCGAATTTCTGGCCGCGGCCAGAGGCATGCTTGCGCCGATCCAGTGGGACGAGCCCTGCGCAAACGTCGTCATGGAGTCTCTCGCCTGCGGTACGCCGGTGATTACGACACGACGAGGCTGCATGCCGGAACTCATCCGCGATGGCGTGACGGGCTTCCTCGCGCATGACGAAGATGAAATGGCCTGCGCGGTCACGCGGATCCCGGAACTTTCTCGCTCAACCTGCCGCAAGGAAGCCGAAAACCGCTTCTCGACCGAGCAGATGGTCGAGGCATACCTCGACACCGCATGCGCACTAATCGCCAAGAAACAAATGAGTTCGCGAAAAGCCGAATTACTCGCCGTATCAACCCAACTTTTCCGCAAATAACTTCGAGGTCAACGTCATGGACTCGCACACGACGCTTCGAACCGCTGTCCGCGCAGCAACTCCATTCGCGGTCTGGCAAACGCTTGGCTTCGTCAAACGCATCCCAAGTTATTGGCGCATGGATCGAAGCGAAGCGCTGCGCGTCCGAAACCGCACGCCGGGCCTGCCGCTGTACATCAAAAATGGCGTCACGGTTTTTCCACCCGAGAGCGTGACAGCCTACCTCAACTGGCAGCATCATGGGATCGAGGTCAACGAATCCTCCCTCGAAGCCCGTGAGTTCCTCGAACTCTCAAAGGGTCGAACGGCTCTGATCGACATTGGCGCGCAGACCGGGTTCATGTCCGCGCTTTTTGCACGCTCACGACCGAGCGCGTGCCGCATCCTCTCGGTCGAGCCTGACCCGCAAGTGCTGCCGTTACTGGAACGCGCCGTCACGCTGAACAGCGGTCCACAAACAGAGTGGCGCATCCTGAACGAAGCGGTGTCCGACATTTCAGGCCGCCTCATAATGCCGATCAGCAATCGCCTGCACGAAAACGCGATGAAGGCCATCAAAGCATCCGAAATCGACGTGCCGGTGACGACGCTGCCCGACCTTCTGCGCAAAATCGATTGGCGCCCGGACATTATGAAAATCGACGTCGAATCGTTCGAGCACGAGATCATTTGTTCGTCGCTTTCGGCGATCGAAAAGATCAAGCCCGCGCTGCAGCTCGAAGTCCACTGGCAAATGCTTGAAAAGCGAGGCCGCAACCCGTCCGACTTCCTCGCTCCCCTGGCTTCGATGGGATACCGCGGCATTCGCCGCCAATATCGCGACTTGCAGGCTTGGATGCGCGCCGGACGCTCCGAAGCCGTTTCACGTTTCGCGATTGCCGCTTGACGAACGGGAAAACACACATGCTTCAGCAGAGCACAATCGGTCATGGCGTCAAAAGCCTCGTCAAGGCATCGTTGCCGTCGTCGCTGTTCCGTAGAGCGCGGTTCCTGAAGCGTCTTTCAATCTACTACCGCATGGAAACGTCCGATCTCATCCAGCGCGACATGAACGCCGGAGTCGATTGCATATTTCTAAACCGATCGCTTCGCTTACGTCTTCCGGACGATGCGCTCGCGCACAACGTCTTCCGCTTCATGGCATTCGAAGCCGAAGAATGGCGATCGTTTTTAAAGCTCGCCGCGGGCTGCCGCGCATTCGTCGACATCGGGGCATCCGGTGGCTTCTTCTCGGCGCTGTTTGCCGCAAGCCGCCAGGAACCCGTCCAGATTCTGAGCATCGAGCCGGACCCTCCGTCTCGCATCGTGCTCGCAAATGTGCGCGATCGAAATATGCGTGCAGACACGGAATGGATCATCGACGGCCGCGCCGTCGGATCGGCCCAGAAGGCTGAATTCGTATCGTCTGGATACGGTGTGGCGCGCAGCCATTCGCCAGCCGGAGATGCCGGCACTCAGCAAACCGCTGCCAGAAACGGTCGACCCTTCGCCCGCATCGAAGTCGAATGCGCCACGCTCCAAAGCATATGCCGCGAGCATGGCGTCGTCCCGGATCTACTCAAGATCGACATCGAAGGCATGGAGTGGGACCTCATACGCGCGTCATTGGATTGGCTCGCGCAGCAGCGGCCTCGCATCCACCTCGAAGTCCATCCCGCCTTTATCCGCCGCCAGCACCACGATCCTCGCGTTCTGCTCAAAAACCTCGAGCAAATCGGATACCGCGCGCTCGACGGTGCCGCCTGGGCCAGTGCATTCAAACGTGCGAATGACGACGCGAACTTTCATCTCGACCTCGTGGCTAAGGTCTAGGCACAGCGATGCCACGCAAAGACTGCGTCTTCATCGTGTTGATGTCGCTCGCGGCGGAAGGCACGCCTCGGTTGGCGCTCGAACTCAGCCGCGAATGGATCGACGCCGGGGTGCAGCCGCTCGTCGTCGTCATGCAGCGAACTCCCGATGACCTCGCCTCGGATTTCGCCGCACTCGGACTGACCTGCATCATGCTCGATCTGCCGGACAGAGGCTACGCGCGCTACCTCGCTCTCGCCTACCGCATACTCGCGATAGCACGAGAACATCGTCCGATCGCAATACTGTCAATGCCGCTCGGCTGGCACGCACTCATCGCCCTCGGCGCGCGAATGGCTGGTGTGAAGCGCATCATCGCTCACGTCGGCAATTATCCGAATACCGGCGCGCGAAACGCATTCCGAAAGTTCAAGCTTTTGGTGCAGTTGGGCCGCCCCTTCACAGATTGCTTGGTTTGCTGCAGTCATTACGTTCGCTCGGGCACTGTGCGCCACTTCGGCGTCAGAGCCTCAGAAACCGCCGTCATTTACAACGGATTTCCGGTCGCTTTCGGCGACGGCACGCGCAACACGCATCAGCAAAGCGACGGCGCGCCATTTATCATCGGCATGGTCGCGCGATTGGAAGGGCACAAGGATCAACCCACATTGATCCGGGCCGCGCGCATTCTCCGAATGCGTGGACGCAATGTGGGCATCTGGCTCATCGGCGACGGCAGCCGGCGCGAGGAATTCGAGTCCCTGATCGCAGCAGAAGACGTCGATGATACCGTCCAACTTCTCGGCATGCGCAAAGACATTCCTGACCTCGTAGCGAAAATGCATGTCTTTGCATTCTCGACGACGAAGGACGAAGGTCTAGGCATCGCCTTGATCGAGGCCATGGCAATCGGAGTGCCGGTTGTTGCGAGCAACGTGGGAGCCTGCCGCGAAGTCTTGGAGGACGGCCGCCTGGGAACGCTCGTGCCCCCTGGCGATGCATTGGCAATGGCAAACGCCATCGACGCGATCATCGCCGACGCGACCTTCGCCGAGGCACGCGCACACCTCACCCAAACCAAAGTTGTGCAGACATTCTCTATGGTCGAAATGGCGCGCGGCTATTCCGAGTTGCTTGGCCTGCCGTTGCCGGCAAAACCGGAATACGCTCCAATTCCGGACCGCGCCGCATGAAACGCGTGATGCATATCATCGCAGGACTCGGGACCGGCGGTACCGAAGTTATGTGCTTGCGCCTCGCACGCCACTGGCAAGGCCGTTTCGATCAGCACATTCTCGCTTGGGAAACATCATCGCGAAGCCTGGAACGGGATTTTCAACAGCTCTCGCAAACCAGCGTCAGCGTCATCCCACCCGACAAGCAAACACACCTGCAACGATGGCGATGGGTCAGAGCCAAAGTCGCGCAAGTGAAGCCCGATGCCGTTTTGATTCACTGCTTCGGCATTCCGCACATCATTTCCGCCGTCGCAGCTCGCAGCGTGGGCGTCAATTCCATCAGCGCATGGGCTGGGAACCCTCCCTCGCGAACTCTAATATCGCGACTACAATTCAGCGCAGTTCTAATGGCTTCGCGCGTGGTGCAATGCCCCGTCGTTTCATGCTCCTCAGCGGTCGCACAGGAATTCGGCAAGCTCGGCATCGGGATGCCGGCACGATACGCAATCGTACCCAACGCCATCGACGTTGCGGACATTCTATCAACAGCCCGCAGGTCACGTGACGGCCGGTGCGATCTCACGCCGACGATCGCAATGGTTTCGAGACTGGACGTCATCAAGGATCATGCGACGCTGCTGGACGCTTTCGCGAAAATACACCGCGATATTCCGAACGCGCGCCTTTGGGTCATTGGCGATGGCAGCTTGCGAACGTCACTCGAAGAACGCGCGCACAACCTCGGCATCTCCAGATCGACAACGTTTTTTGGCAATCGTACTGACGTCGCAAGTCTGCTGGGACAGGCCGACGTCTTCGCATTCAGCACGACCCGAGACGAAGGCTTCGGCATTGTCTTGATCGAAGCGATGGCGGCGGGAATCCCCATCGTTGCGACAGACGTCGCCGCCTGTCGCGAAGTCCTGGCGAATGGAGAAGCCGGACTCCTCGTCGCGCCGTCCGATGCAGACGCATTGGCGCTAGCGCTTTGCAACGTGCTGAACACGCCAGAACTGCGGGCACGCATGAGTTCAAATTCGCTCCGCCGCGTTCGCGCCGAGTACAGTATCGAGCGTTGCGCCCAACGCTGGGAAGCACAGCTTTTTGGCACACAACAACCTATCGATAGGCTGGTCGAATGCGAATCCTGACGTGCATTGGCGACGCCACGTCACCCGCGGCCTGGAGCGGCACGCCATTCCACTTGTTCCGCGCCGCGCAACGAGCCGGTTTTCTCGACGACGCCTGGACGCTCGATCCGAGACGCTACCGCCTTCGCAGAGCAATGTGGAATATCTGCTCTCAACTGCGTCACGGCGAACGCGGCGGGTTTCAATACAGCGCCGATTTTCTGCGCCGCCTATTAAGCCAAGCGAGCACAGTTGAAAGCGACGCCGAAGTTATCAGCCACTTCCCGCTATTTCCGCCTCCGAACCACGCTGGGCCGGTGAGCTATTACATCGACGCCACGCTCGCGCAAAACTTCGAGGAATACGGTCTCGCCGACAGCCGCACCGTCAGCCGCCATATGATGGCTGACGCGATGACACGTGAAAAAGAGCAATACAGCTCAGCAAAACACATTGTTTGCATGAGCCGCTGGGCGGCACGCTCCGTGGTTGAGCGTTATCATGTCGATCCCGCGAACGTCCACGTCGTTCCCGCCGGCTCGAATTTCGATGCTCCGAACTTCTCCGACCTCACCGATGTCAAACCGGCGTCGCTGTCGAAACTGCGGTTAGGATTTCTCGGCAAGGACTGGAGGCGAAAAAACCTGAACTTCGTCATCGAGATTGCCGAATGTCTTCACGATCGAGGCTTCGAAGTCGAAGTTGCCGCCGCCGGTTTCGCAGAATCCGACGGGCCGAGTCATCACCTGCTCCGGCCTATCGGATACATCGACAAACACAGCGAGCCGCAACGCTTCCTCGAATTCATGCGATCATGCCATTTCACGTGCCTCTTCTCATCCGCAGAAGCCTTCGGAATCTCAAATCGCGAAAGCCTGAGCCTTGGAATTCCAGTGCTTGCAAGCCGCACCGGCGGCATACCGGATACGGTCCCTGAAGGATGCGGCCATCTGTTCGATGCACAGGCGAGCGCAGACGAGATTGCCGACGTCATTGCGAGCTACGTCGATGACCCAGACAGCTACGCTGCGCTGTGCGCTCGCATCGTCGAGCGCTCCGCTACATTCACGTGGGAGTCTGCCGTCGAAAAGCTGGCGGCGATTTGGAACGGATCGTCCGACTATTCCTATGAACGTCTGAATTCAGACAATGCCTGAACCAAGCCAACTAAAATTCGCGGTTTTACAACCGGGCGCACGCTTGCATTATGCTGTGCCTGCGATCCTCGAACGCTCAGGAATGCTCCAGCGTTTCTACACCGATTTCTGCGCCAGCGTCGGACCGGCTCGCTTCGCGGAACGCATATGGCCCACGCGCCTTAGACCATCATTCGCGCGCCGTATGCTGGGGCGAAAGCTTCCGGCAAATCTCACCACCGCGAACGTGCGTCAGGTGAGCAGCGCCGTCGTCGCAGCACACATCGCCGGAAAAATCGGATTGAGCGCCATCCGAGGATCGATTTCCCACGCCTTGATAAAGCGTGCGCGGAACGACAAGTTGGGCGGCGCCAACGCCATCTATACCGTCATCGTCAACGACGACATCGAATTTTGCGAGGAAGCGAAGGCGCGCGGCTTTCGCATCGTTCACGAAGTGATGCTCAATCCAGATATCGGCCGGCATCTCACCGAAGAGCATCAGCGCTTCCCGGAAGTCCCCTGGAATATCCCGTCGTTCGCAGAAATCAGTGAAGGCCGCACGCGCGACCGGCGCAAGTATGAAGTCGCGGACCTGATCCTCGTACCATCCGAGTTCGTTTATCATTCCGTCATCGCACTCGGCGCCGATCCAAAGAAGGTTGAACTCGTTCCTTACGGCGTTGACGCCAGCTGGCTCGACACGCAACCGAACCCGATACCTGGCCGCGTCTTATTTGTCGGAACCGTCGGGCTTCTCAAAGGAAGTCATTACCTCGCCGCCGCCGCCCGTCTGCTCCGCGAACGCAACGTCCCCTGTGAAATTCGCGTCATCGGTCCCGTTACGAATGCACAAAAATCCGACCCGCTATTCCAAGGTCCAACTTACGTCGGACAAGTTCCGCGAACGTCCGTCCAGCGCGAGTTTCTTGCAGCAGATGTGTTTGTCCTTCCGACATTGTCCGATGGCTTCGCGCTGGCACATCTCGAGGCTCTTGCCTGTGCCCTCCCGGTCATCACGACACCGAACTGCGGCTCCGTCGTGCGCGATGGACAAGACGGCATCATCGTCCCAATACGAAACCCGGAAGCCTTGGCTGACGCGATCGAGCGTATCGTTACCGATCGCGATCTGCGCCAACGCATGTCTCGGAGTGCACGCGACCGCGCCCAAGAATTCACGTGGGAGAGATACGGCGAACGCCTGATCAATGCGTGCTCAAAACTCGAACCCGCCTGCGCTGACAAGCTTCCATGAAATCCCGGCAACACACCCAGCGACTGCAAACGAACTAGATGCCGGGTCTATTCTATGGACTGGCAGGCTTCCTCGCCGTCTTCGGACTGTGGGCAATTTTTCGTGACTGGATGCGATGGCGCGACGTTTTTCATCCGACCATGTTCTGCGTTCCGCAATGCCTGTTCCTTTATACGTGGCTACCAATCTACGGCGCAACCAGCGACGAATTCGAATTCGTCTCTCGAGCCGGCTATTGGGACGAACTGGCCAAATTCCAGCTCGTCGCAAACGTCATGTGCGTTGCGCTGATCCTTGGCATCTGGCGCGGCGGCCGTCACGCGCGCAAAGCCTCTGCTCCGATCCTTCAACAAAATCCAAACGCCATTCTCGCTGTCGGCGTCGCCTTCGGATCGCTGGGCGCACTGACGTGGCTGATCGGAATCATCAACGTCGGCGGATTTGCAGCCGCATACGGCCATGCATATGGCGGCGGCTGGGACGATAGCGGCTACGTTCGCGAAGCGGCGCAGTTCGGGTTTGTCGCAACGCCGCTCATTATACTCTCCAGGCGCCACGGAGGAATGCAGCCGAGGCATTGGATACTCGTGCTCATCTTTCTGACGCCGCTTTTGCTGCAAGGACTGCTCGGCGCGCGGCGGGGGCCGACATTCCTTGCGCTGGTCTGTCTTGCAGGCAGCTACATTCTCGTCTTTCGCCCGCGTATTCCGTTCGTCGTCGCGGCCATCGGCGCGGCATCCGTCGGTGTCTTGCTCCTCTGGCTGGTCGCCAACCGCGACGCAATCTATCTCGGCTCCGAGGAAAAGCTCGACGGCTCGGTATCGACGATGCTCGAGAACTGGTCCGGCAACGAATATCTCTTCAGTTCCGCGATCGTGCGATACGTCGAGGCAACCGACGACACTTTCGGAGGTCGGCGCATTTTCGCGCACATGAGCGCGCGCATCGTCCCGCACTCGTTATGGCCAACGAAATATGCCGACGTCGTTTCCGAGCTGGGCCTGAATATCGATCTGACGCGAGGCGCCGGCATTCCGGTTGATCGCATAGCGACGATCACCGGCTGGGACATCGCGGTGGGAGCCGCTCCGAGCTTCGTCGGAGATTTCTGCCTCGAGTTCGGATATTTCGCGCCACTTGCAATTTTCGCGGTTGGCTTTCTTTACGGCCGACTATGGAAACGGAGCCGCAGCGATCCCCGCGTTCAACCTGCCTACGTGCTGCTCGCCGCTCTCTCGATTTATCTGCTGACTCAAACAATCGAAGCCTGGATGTTTCGGGCGCTGCTTTTCGGCCTCCCGGCGCTGATCATTCTGCGCATCGTTGCGCGCCAGACGCCTACGCGCGCGCCGTATCGCCTTCGGCAATCGGCATAGCAATGGAAAACCGCCACACCTCCGTCAACCCGATGCGCATCGCGCTTTTATTCCGCAGCTACGGACCGTATCACTTGGCGCGCCTCACCGATCTCCGGCGTCGCGCGTCGGTTTTGGCGCTCGAATTCACGGACGTCGACAGCGAATATGACTGGCGCGTATCGGAAGAAAAGAAAAGCGCCGGCGTCGTCTCGCTAGCGAAACGCCAAGACAGTCACGCGCAAAGCTTGACGGCCTTGGACGGCTGGCTGAAGACATTCTCGCCCGATGTTGTCGCCATTCCCGGTTATGCCGAACCGCTCGCACTGCTGGCAGCATGCCTCTGCCAAGGAAGTGGCATTCCGGCGCTCCTGATGAGCGACTCTCACAATCTCAACGATCAGAGAAATCCCATCCGCGAATCTCTGAAGCGCCGGGTATTGTCCCTCTTCCATTCCGCACTCGTCGCGGGCACACCGCAGAAGGACTACCTCGCCGGATTGGGCTTTCCGTCGCGCCGGATTTCGCTCGGATATGATGTTGTCGACAACAGCCATTTCTCAAGCGTCGGAATGCTGCACGAGACTCAAAGCATAAGCAGCAATCTCGTTCGCCCCCGTTTCCTGTGCTGCTCACGTCTCATCGAAGGCAAGAATATCAACCTTCTGATCAACGCTTACCGCCGCTATCGCGACATGGCCGGGGACGACGCCTGGCACCTCACGATTGCAGGCGATGGCCCGCTCTACGCAACGATCGCGCGCCGCATCGCGGAATTGTGTCTGACCGAGCACGTACATCTGGCCGGTCGCGCATCCTACGAAGATTTGCCCGCGCTTTACGCCGCCGCTGGCGCTTTTGTCTTTCCAAGTCTCACTGAAACATGGGGCCTCGTCATCAACGAAGCGATGGCTGCAGGCTTGCCCGTTCTCGTATCGAAAGCCGTCGGATGTCATCGCGACCTCGTGCAGGACGGAGTCAACGGCCACGTCTTCGATCCCGCCGATACGGCGCAGCTTGCGATGCTGCTGGACGATATCGCGACGACTCCGAAGCGGCAGGCGATGGGCGAAGCAAGTCTTCGCATAATCCGCGATTGGGACCTGGATAGATTCTCCTCGGGGATGATCGAAGCAGCAGTGGCCGCCTATCCTCTTCGCTCGAGACGAAGATCGAGCGCCGCTGTCGCTCTCGCAACCGCACTCTCTTATCGCGCACACCGCGCCTCGAGCAATCCGCGCCGCACGATCCAGCCGGAATGAAGGCCGCTCTTGTAACCTCCTCACTGTCGCAGGCTGGCGGCGGCGTATCCGCCGTCGTCGAAGACTTGTCGCGCGCCTTGCTCGCCGTCGTTCCGGACGTGCGCGTAATCGGCTTGCGCGACGCGCAATGGCCGATCAAATCCGCCGAATGGAATGGCGCGCCCGCCTCGGCACTCGCAGTTCGCGGACCGTCCGCACTCGGATACGCACCGGCCGCGCTCGCGCGCTTGAAGGACATCGACGCGGCGATCGTTCATACGCATGGCCTGTGGACGTATCCGTCGCGCGCGGTCTCGCTTTGGGCCTCACGAACGCGTCGACCCTACATCGTCTCACCGCACGGCATGCTCGACACCTGGGCTCTAAGTCATTCGCGATGGAAAAAAGCCATTGCGGCTCGCCTCTACGAAAACGCTCACCTACGCGGCGCAGCCTGCCTGCACGCCCTGTGTGAAGCGGAAGCCCAAAGCATCCGCAGCCTGGGATTCAGAAACCCAATCGCCGTCATTCCCAACGGCGTCGCGCTGCCGTTGCCTTCCGGTGCCGCTGCGCTTCGGCCGTGGGGCGCGCGAGTTCCAGCTGGTGCGAAGGTCATGCTGTTTCTCGGGCGCCTGCACCCGAAAAAGAATCTGACGGCTCTGATCGATGCCTGGCCCAAGCACGAATTGAACGATTGGCATCTCGTGATCGCAGGATGGGATCAGGTCGGTTACAGCCAAATTATCGCAAACAAAATTGATCAGCGATGCCTCACCGATCGCATCCATCTCGTCGGCTCGCTTTTCGGTGTCGATAAAGAGACTGCGTTCAGGCGCGCCGACGCCTTCGTGCTGCCGTCGCTGAGCGAAGGCGTACCGATGGCGGTGCTAGAGGCATGGTCTTATGGGCTGCCTGTGCTGAAAACCGATGCCTGCAATCTGCACGAAGGCTTCTCCGCAATGGCCGCCGAGCGCCTTTCGCTAGATCCGCTCGACATGGCGAATGACCTGTCGCGCTTTTTGACCTCGCAGCCTGCCGAATTGCAGCAAATGGGACGCAACGGACGCGCGCTCGTAGAGCGACAGTTCAGCTGGAGCGCCGCGGCCGAGAAATTCCTCGCCGTCTACGAATGGCTCGTGAACGGCGCCGAACGTCCGGCGAGCGTACAAGTCTCATGAAACCTCGCGACGTGCGGCTCGATACATACGATCGCAAATCATTCGACCGTGGCCGCCCGCGATGGATCGAAGCGCTATGGCTTGTCGTCGAATGCCTTCTCGTCAGCTCACCGCTTCCCGGAGCAGCACATCGTCGATGGCTGCTGCGTTTGTTCGGCGCGCGCATTGGAAACGGCGTCGACATCAAGCCGCGCGTTCGCGTTAAATTTCCTTGGAAACTGACCGTCGGCGACGACAGTTGGATCGGAGAGGGCGTTTGGATCGACAATCTCGCGGATGTGAAAATCGGCTCGCATTGTTGCATATCACAAGCCGCTTACCTTTGCACCGGAAGCCACGACTGGAGCAAGCCAAGCTTCGACCTCATCACAGCGCCGATCAACATCGAAGACGAAAGCTGGATCTGCGCGCGAAGCATCGTTGGCCCCGGCGTCGCGACCGGCGAGGGCAGCGTCCTCGCTTTGGGCAGTGTCGCGACACGCGATCTCGCGTCGTGGTCTATTTACTCCGGAGTTCCGGCGGTACGGATCAAGACGCGCTCCGCTTTGGCAAAGGAAGCCGATCACTCTTGACGTGCCTCCTTCAGTCCATGCACGGTGTTTCGAAACGGAAGGCTGCGCATGTTTCACGCCGTCTCGAAAATTGTATCCTTCTTCGCACAACCGTCGAGCCTCGCCGTTCTTCTCATCGCGGCGGGCTTCATGCTCTATCGGTTTCGACCGTCTGCAGCACGCTGGCCAATCGCGTTGGGATTTAGCTGGCTCGCTGTTGCCGGATTTCTTCCTCTCGGCAATGCGCTCGTCCTTCCCTTGGAACAACGCTTCGAGCAGCGCCAGCCACTACTGCCCGATGGTCATCTGACAGGCATCATCGTTCTCGGCGGATTCGAAGACGGGTGGGTGACGTCAAATCGCGGCGGTCTCGCAATCAACGAGTCTGCGGAGCGCCTCACCGAAGCCGTTCGCATCGCACGCCAGCGTCCTGAACTAAAAATCGTCTTCACTGGCGGCGTCGGCGACCTGTTCGGCGGCTTCGAGGCAAGCGAAGCAATCCGGCAATATGTCGTCGACACCGGCATCGCACCGGAGCGCGTCATCATCGAGAACGGTTCTCGCGACACCTACGAGAATGCTGTCTTGACCCGCCAAACGCTCAATTTAGCGCCGGACGACCGCTGGCTGCTGGTGACATCCGCATATCACATGCCGCGCGCCGTCGGCGCGTTTCGCCAAGCAGGATTGAACATCTCGCCGTTCCCCGTCGATTTCCGCACGCGCGACGCCGGTGACATTCTCCGCTTTCCGATCAGCGTCGCAGCAGGTCTGCAGCGCGCCGATCTAGCAGTAAGAGAATGGATCGGCTTAGTCGTCTACCGCGTTGCCGGTCGCAGCTCGGCAGTCTTCCCTGCGCCGTAAAGCGCGAAACCCACCGAAAATTTGAAACTTCACAACACGCGGAGCGAGCTTTGCGCGCGATCTTCATCAATCGTTTCTTTCATCCTGACCATTCTGCAACCAGTCAGATGTTGTCGGATCTCGCCTTTGGCTTAGCGCAGGACGGCATCGAGGTAACCGTCATCACGAGCCGCCTGCATTACGACCGCAATGATAGAAAGCTCACGGCGCGTGAGACGATCTCCGGCGTCGACGTTCACCGGATCTGGACAACGCGTTTCGGCCGTTCGCGACTGAAACTTCGCGCAATCGATTATCTGACGTTCTATATCAGCGCAGCTTGGACTCTTTTACGGGTTGCGGCGCGCGGCGACGTCGTCGTCGCGATGACCGACCCTCCAATGCTTTCCGTCATCGCCGCACCTATCGTAAAAATGCGCGGCGCGCGCCTGGTAAACTGGCTACAAGACCTTTTTCCGGAAGTCGCCGACGCGCTTTGTTCGGGCGGCAAGCTGAGTGCCGTCCTGCTCCGTAGCCTTCGCAAACTGCGAAATATTTCGCTGCGCCAAGCGGACATGAATGTCGCCATCGGCGAGTTGATGGCCGAACGCCTTCGGCGATCTGACATACCGGCGGAACGCCTCTGCGTGCGTCATAATTGGGCCGATTGCAAAGCCGTCACGCCGATCGCACCGCACGATAATCCACTGCGCGCCGAATGGAACCTCGGGAACGATTTCGTCGTAGGCTATTCCGGAAATCTCGGACGAGCGCATGAGTTCGAGCCAATCCTTACCGCGATCCAAACGGTCGAACACGATAATCGTTCAACGCATCCGTCGATACGCTGGCTGTTCATCGGCGGTGGCCACGCGTTCGAGCGCCTCAAAGGAGAAGTCGACAAGCGCGGATTGACGTCCGTCGTGTTTCGTCCTTACCAGCCGCGACCGCAGCTTGCTCAAAGCCTGTCCGCGGCCGACATTCACATCGTGACCCTGAAGCCGGAGCTCGAGGGGCTGATCGTGCCAAGCAAGTTCTATGGCACCGCGGCTGCGGGCCGGCCTGTTCTCTTCATCGGCGCGTCCGGGGGAGAAATCGACCGACTGACGAAACAGCACAACTGCGGACAGACGGTAGCGAACGACGACGGTGAGGCACTCGCGCATGCTGTCCTCGCATTGTCGCGCGATCCGCAGCTTACCTCGCGAATGGGCAATAACGCACGACACGCCTGCGAAGATTTTTATGATAAATCCATCGCGATCCAAGGCTGGGCACGCATGCTTCGCGGTCTCTCCGTCACTAAAGAAATGCCCAGCGCGGCCGAGGAAGACCAAACATTTCGTACGGAGATCACAGACACTGTTCTGACGGAATAACTTTGCTTCGTACAAGGCAACCTGCATTCGCGCCAACCTAAAGCTGGCGCTAGCAGGTAGAAAGCTGCTCTTCCAGAACCGTAATCTTCGTTTGACGGTTCAAGAGCGTCATCAGAACGACGAGACGATCCTTATCGCAGAGTTCAACGATCTCGGCTGCGATCCCATCGAACGGCCCTCGCGCAAATCGTACGGTCTGTCCGATTTCACGCTGAGACTCCGCACGCACGATGACACCGTCTTTTTCGCGCGCTTTCAGAGCGTCGATAATTGCGCCATCGAGCCGGCTAGGTTCGTCACCGTTGCGCACAATGCTCCGGATACCGACCGTCGATAAAATCGGACGCCAACGCATGTCGGGCGCTGTCCACCGCGCGAACAGATAGCCCGGGAAAAGCGGCGCTAGACACTCGCGGCTCACCCGAGCGTGCCGCGTCGTCTTTCGAATGACAGGCGCATAGACCTCATAGCCCTGCTTTTTCAGATTGCTCGCCGCCACAAACTCGCGGTGAGCCTGCGCGTTCACCACGACCCAGCAGGGCTTCCATTCCACACCATCAACGCCGCCGATCGACATCCAAGCAGGACCTCGCAATCGCATTCCAGCATTAGGACTAACACTAAAATGCTATACTGATAAGACTCAGTCGGATCAAATCCACAGCCAGGATGATACGCCCCGCTGTGCCCCGAAGAGAACGCGAGGCGGCCGCACTTACATAGATGGTCCGCCTCACGACACACGAACGTTTAGCCCGCGTTCTCAGCGCCTCGCTGCAGCAGATATGCCGCCACGTCCTCGGAGAACCGCCTGCGTTTGCCAGCGACGACGACACAATCGGGATCTTCGTTATCTGGTTGCGCTCCAGGCATTCCGTACGCGACGAGCGCCTCGGCGCATCCAACCCAGTCGCCGTCGTCAAGCGGCTGGTTCCACGACGCCCAGCTTAGCGTCCCGCATACGTTGTCTCCAAAACCGTGTTCCTCGGTCCATGAAGCACCACACGCGAGAAGCTGCCGCGCCATCGCAGCGTCGCCGCGAAACACCGCGTGATTGAGAGCGCTGGCGTTCCAGTCACCACCGCGCATCGTGATCGGCCAGCCGAGTTCAGCCATCAGCGCGACAGGCCCTGAGCAGCCCGCAGCAGCGAGCTCCGGAAGCATTTTGAGCTGAGTGTCTTCGAGAGCGGCAGGAAGATCGGGCCTCCGCGCTCTGATGCGCCGCGCCTCCTCTGCATCATTGCGCGCGCAGGACGCCATGAACTGCTCATCTTCACTCAAATCTGAAGCAGCGCCCGCTGCCTTGAGCGCGGCGGCCACATCCGGCAACCCGTATCTCAACGCTTGCACATAAGCGCTGACGCCGTCCTTCGTTTGAACTGCCGGATCGACACCCGCCGCGAGCAAAGCCTTAATATGAGCAGGTGAGCGGCGGCGACGGATTGCCCAGAACAGCAGTCGCCCGCCTTTCAACTCGTCCGTTCCTTCCGCGTGCGATAACAGCAGCTTGAACGTGTCGAGATCGTCGAAGTCGAGGCTGCGAAAAAGCGCGTTCGTGCCGGTGACGGTCGCCCCAAATTCGAGCAGCAGAGGCGTGCAGACGGGCTTGTCCAGCGAGTGATAGAGGGACTCCCCATCGTTCGGATTAGCGCCCGCAGCCAGAAGCCGCCGCGTTAGATCGAAATCGAAATTCACGCCCGCCGCGCCGTGAAGCGCGGAAACACGCCACGCCTGGGGAGGCGCATCAGCGACGCTTGCGGAATTCTTGCTGACACTCAGATTGATGTCAGCCCCGGCATCGAGCAGCAGATCGACAACCTTGTGAAGCCCATCGCGATACTCGGGAACGCGCAGAAAACTGGAGTGCGTCGCGGCGATGAGAGGCGTCAAACCCAAAGGTCCACCGACGCGATTGACCCACGACGGATCGCCTTCCAGCTGGCGGCGAACCAACGCCGCATCTCCGGCTGCACACGCGATCCAAGGGTCACGCGCGGGCAGATCGGGATGCTCCGTCAGCAGCCGCGACGCCGCTTGCGGCCTAGCGCGGTTCGTACCGTCCGCAAGATCCTCGGCATAGACCAACCGGCAAAAAGCCTTCGCCAGAATTGCGGGATCGCCTTCTGACGAACGCCGCGCATCGACGTAAGCCTTGAGATCGGTCCATGAGTCAAAGCCGTACTCACGCGCGATGCACGACTGGGCATCGTGCAGGCGCAAATTCAACCTGCTGACAGATGCTGGATCGCGCCCTGCCGCGAGCGGCAACGCGTTGCGAAAGCGCGCGACGGCGTCCGGAGCGGCGCGCCGGAAGTCCGCAAGCAGGTCTTTCGCCTGCCGCTTCAGGTGATCGATATCGGGTCTGCTGGGAAGCGACTTCATAAATACCTCCGTGCATATGACGCCGAAGACTCGCAACTCGGCTGCACAAAGGCTGGAGAGGTATCAAGCATTCAGAGCAAGTGGGCTATGCCCTTCCCGCGAGTCCGGATGCGGCTTGCCCGCTCACGAGAAGCTATTTCGGCGCGCTCCCCAAGTCAAATGCTCGCAGCGGCCGGACATCGCGCCCGATCCCGCGGAAACACACTGTCCGGGTTGTCGAACGTGGAACCCGGCGGCCTGACAGCGGCAGCGACACGCGTGGTCTTCGCGCAGGCAGCGTCGCGGCCCAGGGGCATTGGAAAAGCCGACGCTCGATTCAGCACAGCGATTCGAAATCACAATTTCTCGGTTCAAATTAATTGACGACTATCGTCAATTAATTGAGCCCAGCCGTCAATTTTCGATCGGCGAATATCTGCACAGTTAGAAAAAGTATGCGGCAAATATGGAATTTTCGTCATTCCGGCTAGTCGTATTCGACGCGCATCTTGACTTCGACACTTTCAATAGCCACCCTTTCGCCATGGCAACCGTGATACAAAACAACCGCGGCTCGAGGAGCGTTACATCCGCTCTCCGATTGCGCGTGTCGCGAGCCAGAAACTTTTTTAAAGCATTGCTGGTCTGCATCCTCGCTCTGGCCCCCTTGCCAGCTGCGTCGGCGCATACGTCGCATTTTTCTGTAGATCGTCACTCGAACATTGGGACGTCCGCCAGCCTGTCTGGTGACAAGACCAATTCTGACGCCGGGGCTGGACTGCTTGGCGGCTTAGAGCACCACGCTTGCAGCTCGCCGTGCCTTTCGACACCGCACTTGCGATCTTACTACGTTGTCGCGTCGTTCGAGGGAGCGCGCATTCGCTACCCAATTTATGCGGACGCCGATCGCGCGTCGTTTAAACCAGATCCCCTGCGAAAACCGCCTCGCTCGACCTATAGCGCCTAAGCGCTCGGCTTCGCGCATTGCGCTTTTGCGCGAGCCTTTCTCACCCCCAATTCATTGATGAACTGAAGCTTGAACGTGCGCTTTTCTGAGCGTCGCGTTCCGTACGGATTGTTCCGCCGAATGAAGAAACTCGGTCTTGTCGTCGGCTGCCTGCTATTGGGCACGGTCGCAGGCGCATACTTTTATCATGCAGAGAGTTTTGCTCCAGCGGTCCAGCCGACCTTGGCGCCGAAACCTGATGCGCAGTCCTCTCCCGTGTCTGAACATTCGGAGCGCACCGGGCCGGACCATGAGCATAAGCCGTCAGAGACGTCTGCTTCTCACGAAGCCGAGCACGACCATGAGAAGGAAGCCGACAAGCTTGCGATGGCCACAGAGCAAATCGCCAAGTCGAATATCGCTGTGCAGCCCGTGGAACCGGGCGTCCTGCGCTCGCGGCTGAGTGTACCGGGGACCGTCATCCCAGACCGCAACCGCGTCGGCCGCGTGCCGTCCAAGGTCGTCGGAACCGTTGCCGAACTGAGAAAGCGACTTGGGGATCAGGTCCAGTCGGGTGAGGTCATAGCGATGCTCGACAGCCGCGAGGTCGCCGACGCCAAAAGCGAATACATCGCGGCCACCGTTAATCTCGGACTGCAGGAAACTCTTTTTCAACGCGAAAAAACGCTTTGGGACAAGCGCGTCTCGTCCGAACAGCGCTTACTCCGCGCCGAAGCGATATTTCGAGAGGCACAGGTCCGCAGAGACCTTGCGAAACAAAAACTTTCCGCTCTCGGCGTCAGCGACGAGTCCATTGCCAGTCTCAAAAGCGGCGCAGGAGAACTGAAGGGCCTCGAGCGCTACGAGATCAAAGCACCCATCAGCGGACGCATTGTCGAGCAGCTCGTGGACATCGGCACGCCCATGGGCGGCGAAGGCCAAGCGCATGAGCTCTACGCGATCGCGGATCTTTCCAAGGTTTGGATTGAGCTGACCGTGTCGCCCCAGGATCTGCCTCTGATCAAGGAAGGTCAGCATATCTCCCTTAACGGCACAGGGAACGGCACCATCATTTTTACTAGCCCAGTTCTGAACCAGGACACGCGTTCGGCGCGTGTCATCGCGTCGGTGGACAATGAAGACGGTGCCTGGCGTCCCGGATCATTCGTCACGGCCGACATCGCTGTATCGGAGGAGAAAGCTAATCTCGTCATCCCGAAAACGGCGCTCCAGACGATCGAAGGGCAATCCCGCGTGTTTGTCCGTACCGCTGAAGGTTTTGAAACGCGGCAGGTCACTATCGGCAAAGACGATGGAAGCACCGTCGAGGTGCTGTCGGGTCTTGAAGCCGGTGAGCCGATCGCTGTTGAGAACACCTTCCTGCTCAAAGCCGAGCTAGGCAAATCAGAAGCACAGCACGACCATTGAGGGTGCCGATATGATCGCGCGATTGCTTTCCTTTTCCGTTCATCAGCGTTGGCTCGTGATATTGCTGACGCTCGCCGCAGCCTCGTACGGCATTTATGCGCTCGATAGGCTGCCTATCGACGCCGTGCCCGACATCACGAACAACCAGGTGCAGATCAATACGGTCGCTCCGTCGCTTGCCCCTGTCGACATCGAGAAACAGGTCACCTTTCCCATAGAAACCGCGCTCGCCGGCATCTCGGGTCTGGAATACACGAGATCGTTGTCGCGCAACGGCTTCTCGCAGGTGACGGCAGTCTTCTCCGAGACGACGGATGTTTATTTTGCCCGCCAGCAGGTCGGCGAACGTCTACGAGACGCCGAGAAAACCCTGCCCGATGGAATAACGCCGAAGCTCGGCCCGATCTCGACAGGCCTGGGCGAGATCTACATGTGGACGGTGCAGTTCGCGCCTGCCGGCACCGTTCAAATCGAAGACACGAAACCCGGACCTCAGAGCGACGGAAGTTACCTGACGCCTGAAGGCCAGCGCCTCACCACCGACGTCGAACGCGCGGCCTACCTCAGGACCGTCCAAGACTGGATTATCCGTCCGCAGATGATCACCGTTCGCGGTGTCGCTGGCATCGACGTCATCGGCGGCTATGAGAAACAGTATGTCGTTCAGCCCGACCCGATCCGTCTGGCGGCGCTTCGATTGTCTTTTTCGGACATCGCCCAGGCGCTCGAACAGAACAACGTCAATCGCGGCGCAGGCTACGTCGAAAAGAACGGCGAGAGCTTTGCTGTGCTCAGCACAGGCCGTCTTGCCAGTATAGAGCAGATCGCCAACGTCGTGATTGCCGCGCGCGACGGCCTGCCGATCCGCATCAAGGATGTCGCGACAGTTGAGATCGGCCGCGAGATCAGATCGGGCAGCGCCAGCGAAAACGGTCAGGAAGTGGTCGTAGGAACGGCGCTCATGCTGATCGGCGGCAACAGCCGCACGGTGGCGGCTGCGGTCGATGCCAAGATGGCGGAAGTCCGTCGAAGCCTGCCGCCGGGCATCGAGGCTCAAACGGTTCTGAACCGCACGCTGCTGGTGGACGCGACCGTAGCAACCGTCAGCAAGAACCTCGCCGAAGGCGCGTTGCTCGTCATCGTCGTTCTCTTTCTCATGCTCGGCAATTTCCGAGCGGCGTTGATCACCGCAATGGTCATTCCGCTGGCGATGTTGCTGACGATGACGGGAATGGTGCAGTCGAAAATCAGCGCCAATCTGATGAGCCTTGGCGCGTTGGACTTCGGCCTAATCGTCGACGGCGCCGTCATCATCGTCGAAAACACGCTTCGCCGGATCGCACAAAGTCAGCATGAACTAGGCCGAAAGCTGGCCCTCGAAGAGCGTCTCGCTACGGTCATCAGTTCCGCCGAGGAAATGATCAAACCATCGGTCTACGGACAGGCGATCATCATCCTCGTCTATGTTCCGTTGCTCACTTTCACGGGCGTCGAGGGTAAAATGTTTCTGCCGATGGCCGAAACGGTCATCATCGCACTGCTTGCCGCATTCGTGCTCTCGTTGACGTTCGTTCCGGCGGCAATCGCCATCGCATTGTCAAAGCCGGTTGAAGAGAAAGAAAACCTTCTCGTTCGCATCCTCCGAAGGTTTTACGAACCCTTGCTGCGCAAGGCGTTGGCAAGACCGTTGATGTGTTTGCTCGGCGCCGCGGTTTTACTTGTGCTTGCAGGATCGCTGTTCTCGAAGCTCGGCCAGGAATTTATTCCGACGCTCGACGAGAAAAACCTCGCCATGCAGGCGATCCGCATTCCGAGCACCTCGCTTTCGCAATCTCAAAGCATGCAAAGCGAACTCGAAAAAGTCATCAGCACATTCCCCGAGGTCGCATTCATTTACTCGAAGACGGGTACGGCTGAAGTTGCATCGGATCCCATGCCGCCGAACGCGTCCGACACGTTCATCATGCTGAAACCGACACACGAGTGGCCCAATCCGAAACTCGGAAAAGACGAGCTTGTCGCCAAATTTCAAGCTGCGATCGAAAAACAGCCGGGCAACAATCTCGTTTTCTCGCAACCGATCCAGATGCGCTTCAACGAGCTTCTGGCAGGCGTGCGCGGCGATCTCGCAGTCAAGGTCTTCGGCGAACAGTTCGAGCCGATGCTGCAAACCGCCAACCAGATTGCATCCATTCTACGTGCCACGGAAGGCGCCACTGACATCAGCGTCGAACAGGCGTCCGGCCTTCCATTTCTCGCAATCACCATCAATCAGGATGAGATTGCACGCCTTGGGCTGAGCGTGATGGCCGTCCAGGACGTCATTGGAAGCGCCATAGGAGGCCGCGATGCGGGCGTCATTTTCGAGGGCGACCGCCGCTATCCGGTCATCGTCCGATTGTCGGACGCCGTGCGCGATGACTTGGAAAAACTCAAGCACCTCCCGGTTCCCTTGCCTCCGGCCGCCAACGGCAAAGCCGCTTCTGTCCTCCTCGAGCAGGTCGCCAGTTTCGCCTTCACCGAAGGTCCAAATCAGATCAGCCGTGAGAATGGAAAGCGGCGCGTCGTCGTCACAGCCAACGTGCGAGGCCGCGACATCGCCTCTGTGGTGAGCGAGGCACAAGCAAAGGTCGCGAGCCAAGTCCAGCTGCCCGCCGGCTATTACGTCGCTTGGGGCGGCCAATTCGAAAACCTGGCCGCTGCGCAGAGCCGAATGATGCTCGTCGTACCGGCGTGCTTCTTCTTGATCTTCCTGCTTCTGTACTCGGCGCTCGGATCGCCGCGTGACGCGCTGTTGGTGTTCTCCGCCGTTCCATTGGCGCTCACAGGCGGAATTGTCGCTCTATGGCTGAGAGACATGCCTTTTTCCGTATCGGCGGCTGTCGGCTTTATCGCCCTCTCCGGCGTTGCCGTCTTGAACGGCCTCGTGATGATGACGAGCATCAATCAATTGATCGAGCAAGGCGTCGAACGCCGCGCGGCTGTGTTCGCGGGCGCCGTAACTCGGCTGCGTCCGGTCGTGATGACCGCATTGGTCGCGTCGCTCGGATTCGTGCCCATGGCTCTGTCGACCGGCACGGGCGCCGAAGTGCAAAAGCCGCTCGCTACCGTCGTCATCGGCGGCCTGATCAGTGCGACGATACTCACGCTTCTGGTTCTCCCGGCGCTTTGCGCCAGGTTCGGTAGCAAGTCGCCGTCAAACGTGAAACCAGAGCCAAAAGTGCCCGCGTTCGCGACATCGGCGGAGGCGCCACAATGATGCTCGAACGCCGTCAGGAATTTTCGCAGAGAAAGGCACGGTTGGCCCGCTTCATCGCCGCCTTGATGCTCATACTGTTCCTGCCTGCCGGAGTCTTCGCGGGGCCGCTTCGCTATTGTTTGGGAGATAACGGGCACCAAGGGATCGAACTCGCGCACTCCGGGAATTCACGCCACGGCGCTTTCTCCGAAAAGCACCATCTGGCGGATGCTGGTCCCTCGCTTCCCGACGTCCAAATCCAGCATTCGCGCTGTCGTGACACGCTTCTCATTCCGGTTGTCGCGAAGTCCGAAAAACGACTTGCAAAAACGCTCAGCCGAAATCCCGCTTCTGCAACGCACCCGAGATTGTCTCTCGCGACACGCGCAAACACGCAGGAGCTCGCGAGTGCCCGCCTCCCGGTAGCGCCGCTCCGCGCCGTCGATCCTCGGCTGGTGACGCTCCGAACGATAGTGCTGCGGAACTAGGGTTCGAAACGCGGCTTCAAGCACTCACTGCGTCAGCCGCTTGCTGTTTTCCAAATTTCGCGAGGCTACCGGAACGAGCGCACACAATGCACCCGGTGCCCAGATTCTATCCATTTTCTCACGAGGACATCATCAATGGCACCTTCAAAAACCCGCCGGATATCAAGACTTGGCGTCGGCATGATCGCGTCAATATTGAGCTTGAACTTTAGCATTCCCGCCGTTGCAGCCGATGACGCAACATCTGCCATCGGCAACGCGCCGACATACGGTCCGTTGGTTGTCGCCGACGCGCATTCCTATCGACACTGCCACAACCAGCTCAAGCGGACCTACTGCCACAAAGCGGATCGCTTGCCGCATAACTCGCCGCCGAACACCGACACGCCTCACCGGACAGCATCTGAAACTGGCGCGCAGAGAGATTGCCAGCTCGATCCAGAGCGCTGCGCCAACAATCTCCTCGCTAGGAAACGATGAGCAGGCGATGCCGTTGAGGAGTTTTGTGCCCCTCAACGGCAATACGCCAAAGTCACAGGGGTGACTTGAATGAGCAAAGCGCAATTCAGTTCAAACAGGCTTCGGGGCCATGCGCGCCGCGCTGCGCCCAACAAGGCGTCCGCCGATGAGGTCGAAATCTTCGAGCAGTGGGCTTCTCGCGTCGATGACGCGAGAAGCACCGTCGCCGAGCAGATCGTTACGTCTGTCAAAGAAAAATGGGGTACGGCTGTTGCCCTCGAGGCTGCGACCGGAATCTGCCGGACGGAGATATCGCGTATTCGTCGCGGAAAATTCGACAGGTTTTCCCTCGACCGACTCGTCTGGCTGCTGGGAGTTGTCGATCCGGACGCCGAAGTTCAGCTCAAGGTGGAGGTCGTCACGAAAAACGAGAAATAAGCAGCGATGGCGAAGCTTGAACATCGCTGGCGCTAACACCCGCGCCAGCAATGTTCATAGCGACGCCAATCGCCGAGCATTCGTAGCACAGCTCGCAATTAAAACACCCGAAGTCTCGGCGTTCACGCGGCGGTCTGTACGCTGAGGCTCATCTCTTCGCAGCTTCGAGCGCACGTTCTGCAAATCTTGGCGCACTCCGTCATATCGCCGATTTTCTCGCAGCTGTCGGCGCACGCCCGGCAGATTTCAGCGCACGCATTACAAACGAACACATGCTGCGGAACACCAATCAGCATCACCGCCGCGGCCGACCTGCAAATCTCGGCGCAAGCCATCATCAAGCGGAAATGCTTCGGCTCCAAATGCTCACCACCGGCCTCCAGGCAGTGGTTCATCGCTTCGCTCAAACACGTCGTGGAACAGGCCGTGCAGAGATCCGCACAAGCCTGCATGTCGTCTGTTAGTCTCATGGCATCCTCCGCAAATATCTCCGGCCAACGACGACAAATTCCATTGGTTCCGCCGGAGGTCGCTCGTGCCGCGCTAAATCGTTTGCAAACGCGGCAATGTCCTCCGCCCGAGTGAGATCAATCGCGTTCGAGCACGGAACCTTCGGCAGAGCGGGACGTAAGATCGTCATCCGGTACGCAGGATTCCGCCCATGCTCTTACGCTCGATCTACCTGATCGCAGGCCTCATGGCCGGATTTGCAGTCTGGACCGCCGCCGTAACCGCTAAAGACGCGAAACAACCTGGATACGGTCCAAACCCCAATCTCCCTGCGCCGCAATCCGGGTTAATCCCAACCGTCAATATCGCGTCGGCCGTCGGCTGGGCCGAGGACGCGAAGCCGACAACGCCGCCCGATCTCGCCGTGACGGCGTACGCGACAGGCCTCGATCATCCGCGCTGGCTTTACGTCTTGCCGAACGGCGACGTTTTGGTTGCCGAAACGAACGCACCCCAGCGGCCGGACGATGCCAAAGGACTGAGAGCCTGGGTGCAAGGGCTCTTTCAGAAATTTGCCGGCGCTAAGACCCTGAGTGCCGATCGCATTACGCTGCTCCGCGGCCTGAAGGCTGACGGGACCGCCGAGATGCGCACGGTTTTTGTCGAACGCTTACACTCGCCATTCGGAATGGCGCTCGTCGGCAATACGTTCTACGTGGCCAATACCGATTCACTTGTAAAATTCGACTATCATGCGGGCGATACCAAAATTACGTCGCCTGCCGTGAAAGTCGCCGACCTTCCCGGAGGCCCACTCAATCACCACTGGACCAAAAACGTCATCGCCAGTGCCGATGGTTCGAAGCTCTACGTTACGGTCGGATCAAACAGCAATGTCGCTGAAAACGGCCTCGACAAGGAATCCGATCGCGCGCGCATCCTCGAAATCAATGCGCAGACGGGCGCGGCGCGCGCCTTCGCGACTGGTCTGCGCAATCCCAACGGCATGGCTTGGGAGCCAACGAGCCAGACCTTATGGACAGTTGTCAACGAACGTGACGATCTCGGCGACGACCTCGTGCCCGATTATCTCACATCCGTGCGCGACGGCGCATTCTTCGGTTGGCCGTTCAGCTATTTCGGTCAACACCTCGACCCGCGCATGAAGACCGAGCGGCCGGATCTCGTCAAAAATGCCATCGCACCCGACTATGCAGTCGGCGCCCATACCGCTTCGCTTGGGCTTGCATTTTCTACCGGAAAATCGTTGCCTTCGCGCTTCTCATCCGGCGCGTTTATCGGGCAGCACGGCTCATGGAACCGCAGCACGCCGAGCGGCTACAAAGTCATCTTCGTCCCATTCGCGAATGGCAAGCCGTCAGGCGCCGCAGAAGACGTTCTGACCGGTTTTCTCAATGCCAATGGCAAGGCGCAAGGCCGCCCGGTGGGGGTTGCGATTGCAGGAGACGGTGCCTTGCTCGTCGCCGATGACGTCGGGAACACGATCTGGCGCGTCACGCCTTCCGGGCAAACGGTTCAAGGCGCACCATAAGCTTTCGGCCGAGCCGCAACGGCGCCGCCACATTAGCTTGCTGCAAAAGCTCAGGCTTCTCTTTGAGCATCGTGCAACACCGATAACCAGCGCGAAGGACAAGATCGACGAGATCTCCAAATTGCGCGCCCCCGTTTTGATACCCGAGTTGTCGCTTTGTGAACCGTCACTCGGATAACAAGCCATGATCTCGCTTGCATCCTTGCTGCATGCGGACTTCTATGTGCCAGACCATATCGTCGTGAGAACGTTGCCGCTGACCGCGGAAGGACCCGCCATGTGGAACAAAACCAAAAAAGACGTCGATCGCCGCGACTTCATGATCGCATCCGCTGCTGTCGGTGCGTTCACGATGCTGGCCGACGCGCGCGCCGAAGGAGTGGAAAATAGCTCCGCCGCCAGGGCAACCGATAAGCCGACCGTTTTCACCGGCGACGTCATTCAAGGAAAGAAAGTCGTCAGCGCACTCGACGTCAACGATCTGGAACCCGGAAAAAAGCACTTTCTATACTTTCAGGGCGTGCAGTTACCGACCGGCCAACATTGCTATGTGTCGGTGACGGTCGCCAAAGGCGCAAAGGCTGGCAAACGCGCTGTCCTTGTCAGTGGCGTCCATGGCGACGAGATGAGTTCGGTGCACACGATCCATGCGATCATGGACAAGCTTGATCCTGCCGAGATGTCGGGAACGGTGACGGCGGTGACCGACATATCCGGGCCCGCGTTAAACAGCATGCAGCGCCGATGGCCGGACTACGGAAGAGGCTCCGGTCTCATCGATATGAATCGGGAATGGCCGGGCAACGAGAATGGCGCCACCGCAGCCAGCCGGCACGCAGCGCAAGTGTTCAACCGGCTGCTACGGCCCAATGCCGATTTCGCGATCGACTTCCATACGGGAACGACCGGGTTTGAAGTCACCGCTTTCAACATCGCCGGCATGGACGTGCCGGAAATCAAGGCGATGGTTGATCTGTACCCGGTTGGTCAAGTGTTCGACAATCATGTCTATCCCGGCGTCCTGCATAACGCGTTTATCGACGCCGGCATTCCGTCCTTTACGCCGGAGATCGGCGCCGCACGCGTCCTCGATCTCGAAATGATCGCGCTGTTCGTGGAAGGCACGATCAACGTGCTGAAGCATCACGGCATCGTTGCAGGAGCCATGGGGCGGACGGCGAAGGATGTGACGGTTTTTACGGGAAACAGTGCGTTTCCGATCCTCGCCACCCAAAGCGGGCTCGTTGAGCATCTGGTCAAGCTCAACGACAAGGTGACGCCCGGACAGAAGGTTGCCATTCAGCGCAACAGCTTCGGCGAGGTCGTTGCCGAATACGCAAGCGCCGTCGAGGGTGAGATCACGGGCCAGCGCAGCGATGCCATGGCGGAGCCCGGCAATCCTTTGACGTTCATCCTTTTCAACAAGTCAACCGCCGGAAATGAAGTCTATCCGGAATAGATCACGTCAGAGCGCGACGGCGTGACCGGCCGAAAGGCCGCCCCATCGGAGCCGTGAGCAAAGCGAACTGGCGCGAGATAAAAGAAGTGGCGCAGAGAGAGTGGCCTCATGAAGTCCGTTTAAATCTGCCGCCTATCCGAAGGTTAGCGGCTTGGGAAATGAGATTATCGAGGGGCCTCGCCGCTAGTCCGCTAACTTCCGGATTCTCGGAAATGGCTCGGGCATATCCTTGAAGTTCATCCATCGATACTAGCGATCTGCGTCGGTGGCATGCGGGCGATGACTCAAATTGTATGACCCATCCTTAATGTCCCGATCGTGACTCGCAAGGACGAGATCGATTGAAGATCATCTTGACTGGCGATGGCCGTACGCTCACACTTTTAGCGTGACTGTTCCTGAACCCGTTTCCCGAACGCAATACGGCCGCGCATCCTTTGCGATGCTTGGCGTGTGCGCGGCCATCCTGATCGCAGGCGCACTTTCGATTGCAGAATCGGTCTTCGCGCCGCTCGCATTTGCCCTGTTCATTATTGCGATGGCTTGGCCGCTGCAGCGTCGATTGCAGGCGAAGCTTCCGCGCCTTTTGGCACTCGCGGTGACGATGGCCGCAACCATGCTGGTGGTTATTATCTTCGCTGCTCTTGTGGCCTGGGCTGCGGGCCGGGTTGGCCGCTTCGTCATCAGTGATGCCGCGAGGCTTCAGGAACTTTATGGTTCGCTCACGGCTTGGCTCGATGGCCACGGGATTACTGTCGCAGGGCTTTGGGAAAATTATTTCAACGTCGATCAGTTGATCCGCTTGGTCCAGCAGGTTTCTGCACGCCTCAACACGGCAATCAGCTTCCTTGTGATCGTCTTCATTTATGTTCTTCTCGGCCTGCTGGAGGTTGACGAAACATCAGCCAAGCTCCGGACTTGGCGGCACGGACAGCTCGGCAAGGTCTTGCTTGCGGGCGGTGAAAAAACCGCCATCAAACTTCGCAGGTACATGCTTGTGCGGACGCTGATGAGCGTCATGACGGGTTTTCTGATTTGGGCATTCGCGCTCCTTACCGGACTGCCGCTTGCTGCCGAGTGGGGCGTCACGGCGTTCGCGCTCAACTTCATCCCGTTCATCGGCCCGCTAATCGCGACCGTTTTTCCGACGATCTTCGCCATGGCGCAGTTCCAGTCCTGGCAGATGGTGCTCTTCGTTTTTATCTGCCTTAACGTCATCCAATTCGTTGTTGGTAGCTATCTCGAGCCGCGGTTCGTCGGTAACGCACTTTCGATTTCACCATTTCTGGTTCTGTTCGCGGTCTTTTTCTGGACGTACTTGTGGGGACTCGCCGGGGCCTTCATCGGCGTGCCGATCGCCATCGCCATTCTTACGATTTGCGCGGAGCATCCCTCGACTCGATGGATCGCGGATCTTTTCGGCGAACCGAGCTAGAGCAAATTCAACCTAGCCAGACGCGTATCAAAACATAACCGTTGATGTGCGCTAGCTCTCCGCAATCGGATGTCCCGGTAAAACGATCCGTTCCGGCTGCAGCAGGTTAAGGTGGCCCTTGCCGTCAACGCAGAGCGTGTGAATATAGAAATAAGTGTCGCGTTCGTCCGTCACGTCCATCACAGGCGATGGCGCGGATACGATAATCAGTTCACCGCACGCTCCGATCCAATCGATGTGGCGATGACCATGCATAATGATGGCGCGCCCGGAAAGCTGCTGCATTTTACGGACAAACCACGTTCCATTGACCAGCGCGGTTCCGATGCGTTCCGACAACGCTTTTGCGGGCTTTGGATATTCGACGACGTGATGATGAAGCGCCACAATCCATTTTGCCTTTGGAAAATGCGCGGTGATTTTTTCGACGGCCTTCATCTGCTCCCTTGTCACGAGACCGAGCGCGTTGGTGAATGAAAAATGCGTCTGCGCATTTGAATCTAGAAGAATGACCCCGAGACCATCGTCACTCTCAGGCGGCAACACCATCGGAAAAGCTTGTGGCCAGACGTTCGCCAATGTCCATGTCAGGGCGATCGATCCGCGATCGGCAAAAGATGCGATTTCCGTGACATGAGCTTGCAGGCGGTCTTTCAGAAGAGTTTCCGGCTTGCCGGTTTTGTCATCGATGATGCGCACGCGGTCGCCTTGCAGACCAACCATCGTCGAGAGCGCCCGGATCTCGCGCAGTCGCTTCTTGGGACTCGTCGGCAAATCGAGGCGGGCCGGGTTGGCTCTGTCCACCACGTTCAAGTCGTGGTTTCCGGGAAGTACAAGCGTCCGTTCCGCTAGGCGCGGATAGGGCTTCAATGCTTCGGCAAACTCCGCCCATTCCGACGACCGTCCCGCGTCAGTAATGTCCCCCGTAATGAGGACGACATCGAGAGGATCGCGCGCATGAATCGCATCGAGTTCGGCAAGCAATAGTTCCAGCCGCTCATTGCCACGGGGGCCGGAGCGGCCACCTTCGATACGAAAGCCGAATCTTTCGCCGACGATATGAATGTCGGAAAGATGGACCACACGCCAAGTTTTTCCGTCCGCAGGCGTAGTGGCGAAATTCGTAAGATCGCACGGCTGAATCATTGTCGCATCCGCGAGGCCCCAAGCTAAGCCCGCGACGGCAAGATAGGCGGCTACGATCACCACGCTGTTGTGAAGCGCGACGTGCATGAGTGTAGAGAATGACGAAAGATGGGAGAGCGAGCCAGTCCAGCGCGAGCCGGGCCAAGCGAGCGTGACGAGCCAGATCGAAACACCGCAAATCAATAGGCCGGACGCCGCGGCGCTGATCGCACGCACCAGATTTCGTGTGTGCTGATCAGTCGTTTTTGGCAAGAACCATTCCGAGATCTGGCGTAACGCTTCGCGCGAAACAGCATAAACGGGTTGGACGGCAAGCGCATTCAAAGACCAGAAATTCGTCTCGATGAGTCGCCACAGCGGTTTGCCGCCAAACCAGCCTATGCCGATGAGGATGACCAAAAGCAAAGGCGGCAACAGCCCCGTGAACAGCATTGCCGCCTTTGTCGATACGGTGCTGATCCAGATCGAAGCGAAGAGGGGAGCTACCCCCAGCAACAACGCCGGCAGGATGATCAGCATCGTCCAGGCGGCAATTAGTTTTGGAATGCTGATTTCGGCCAGCAGGCTGCCGGCCAACGAGATAAGGGTTCGCCGCTTCGTACTTGATGCGTCATCCTCGACATCACCCTGACGCGGGTCGACGATCGGGCGCATCGTTTTCCTTTCTATCGGTGAAACGTGACTCGGGAGATTCACGAGCTAAAGTTGGGACCGTAGATCAACGTGCACTATTTTTTGGCCATCACCTGTCAAATTCATAAATTGAGGTTGATCGACAAGAAATTTTTGAAACTTATGGATGCTGATCAACACTCTGCCAAAAGCACGTCGAGATCGGCGGTCGAGCGGACGCCGACGTCGTTGCCGTGTGCGGAAAGAAATTCATCGGCGCTCTTTCGACCCTGCTCCTTCAGCATGGAAACAAACGCCCATTCGGCGTTAAGCTTGGATGACGCTCCCAAATCCGCGAGCATGTCGGTCAGAATTCGGTGTGTCCGCATCCTTGCCCAGCGGGCCCCTTCGCCATTTCCGGGGTCGGCGACCTGACGCAAAACCGCAATCATCCGCAGCTCTTTCATTAACGGGGAGTTGAACGAAATCTCATTCAATCGATTGAGAATATCGCTTGCGGTGCGTGGCGGTTCAGACCGTTCCCGGGGATTGATCTGCACCAGGATGGTATCGATTGCATCACTTTCACGAATAAGCGGTGTGATCGTCGGGTTGCCTGCGTAGCCACCGTCCCAGTAGTGCTCGCCATCGATTTCAATCGCTTGGAAGAGTGTCGGGAGACAGGCAGAGGCCAGTAGCACATCGGCAGTAATTTCGGCGTTTCGAAATATCCGCCCGCGTCCCGTCCGGACATTGGTTGCCGTCACGAACAGCTTGATCGGTGAACTCGGAAGACGCGAGAAGTCGATACTGTCGGAAAGGATGCCGCGCAGCGGATTGAGGCCCAATGGGTTCAGATCATAGGGCGAAAGCACTCGCGACATCAAATCCATTGCAAGGTATGCTGGAGACGTATCGAGCGCCCAGCGTCCCATCATCACGTCGAGCGGCGATCGCTGCAACGGACTGAATGACGCCGCTTGCGAAACGCGCTGCCAATAGTTGTCGAGTGCTGCGCGCGCTCCTTCGACTCCGCCAGACGTCCAGCCGTCAGCCAATACGGCGGCATTCATGGCTCCAGCCGACGTTCCCGATATGGCTTCTATTTTAAGCCAGGGTTCTTCGAGCAGCCTATCAAGCACGCCCCAGGTAAAGGCGCCGTGAGATCCGCCGCCCTGCAGCGCCAAGTCAACCAGTACGACATCGCGCTTGACGGACACGTTGGACCTCTTTGCGTACAACGAACAGATAGAGCCGAGGCATAACGCAGAGGACGAGCGAAGACATGCGTTTTGCGTTATATCGCCGTAATAGCGGTACGATAGCAATCCGCATTATACATTCAATCAATATGGATACCGCTTATCTTCTGCGCGGCTGTTTACATGCTCTAAGATGCAAACGAATGACGGGCATCTCAGCACATGTAAATGCAAGCGTTGCACTGCCATTAACCGATGTACGACGATCAATTGCTTCGGCTTGCGGAAAATGGAACGTATGCCGAAGCGAGATCATCTGGTAAGATGTCGAACACAATCCACGATAGCCTTTGAGATCAATCTCGTTCGGCGGTTTGGATGATCGGCATCTTTCCGTGATTTTTCCCGCCTGCCGATTTCGATGTGCTTTTGAGCCGAGTACCGCGCAATGGGTTTGTTGGGCATACTGGTCGGTCTCGGTTTCTTAATTTGGCTGTCATATCGCGGCTGGACCATTCTTCTGTTGGCTCCGGCGGCGGCGCTCATCGCTGCAGCTTTCTCGCGTGAACCGCTTCTTGCGCATTGGACCCAGACGTTCATGGGCAGCGCAGCGCAGTTTCTTGCTCAGTTCTTTCCGCTGTTTTTACTCGGTGCGCTATTCGGCAAACTGATGGATGATAGCGGTTCCGTCAGGGCGATTTCGCGTTACATGAGCGAACGCATGGGCCCTTCGCATGCCATGTTAGCAGTCGTGCTTGCGGGCGCCGCAGTGACGTACGGCGGCGTCAGCCTGTTCGTCGCCTTTTTCGTGCTTGCTCCAATGGCGCAGGATCTGTTCCGCGCCGCAAACATTCCTCGCCGTTTGATGCCCGCCGCGATTGCCCTCGGAACATCGACGTTTACGATGTCAGCATTGCCTGGAACTCCGGCAATCCAGAACGCGATCCCGATGCCGTTCTTCGGAACGACACCGTTCGCCGCGCCCATTCTCGGTATCATTGCCTCCGGTATCATGCTGGCGTTCGGCATGTGGTGGCTGAAGCGCAGTCAGGCCGCCGCAGAACGCGCAGGCGAGAGGTATGCAGGCGCAGATATGCTTCCGGCAAATGCTGTCGCCGATGACCAGTTCATCCGCGAACGTGCAACGAGCGCGCGCGAATTCGATACCGCAGAACTTCAACACGGACAGGCGAGCGAGACGCTTCCGCCGGTGGCGCTGGCGGCTCTGCCATTGGCGACTGTCGTGATTGTCAACTTTTTGATGGCGATGCTGATCCTGCCACGGCTCGACTTTTCCTTTTTGGCTGAAGACAAGTGGGGATCGACGTCGCTTTCCGCAGTGGCGGGTGTCTGGTCAGTCGTTGTGGCGCTCGCGACCGCAACGGTGCTTCTCATCCTCATCAATCGGGAGCGCTTGCCGAATCTGCGCGCAAGCATTGACGCTGGCGCCAATGCGTCGGTCTTGCCAGCGGTCAGCGTTGCAAGCCTGGTCGGATTCGGCGCGGTCGTTGCCATGCTTCCGGCCTTTGCCGTTGTCCGCGATTGGGTGCTATCGATTGGCTCCAATCCGCTTGTTTCTCTTGCGACAGCGACCAACATCCTCGCCGCCCTCACCGGTTCAGCTTCCGGTGGCCTGACGATTGCCCTCGATGCGCTCGGTGAAACGTTCGTGCGTATTGCGTCGGAAACCGGCATCGATCCATCGCTGTTGCACCGTGTTGCGGTCATCAGCGCCGGCACGCTCGATAGTCTCCCGCACAATGGCGCCGTCGTGACACTGCTTGCCGTATGCGGCACGAGCCATCGCGAAAGCTACCGTGATCTTGCAATGGTTGCGATCGTCGGGGCGGTCGTCGCGCTCGTGGTGGTTATTGTCCTGGGTTCACTTTTCGGCTCGTTCTGAGGAGACGCGAGAGACGACGAAGGTTTTGGGTTTCTGAAAGCATCGAACTCCTAGATGTTGCCGTTCGAGAGTTGCTTGCATGACTGACATTGCGTCCAACGCGTCGAACTACTGGAGAAGTGCCGCTATTCGAGGAGCGATGTTCTTCGCTCTTTGGGTCATCCTGACATTGGGTGATCGGAACGATTTCGCCGTTGGTATTTTTGCCGCGATCATGGCGACGTGGGTCAGCCTGTTCCTGCTACCCCCAGCCACGACTCATCCGTCTTTGCTGCCATTGCTCAAGTTCACGCTGCATTTCTTTCGGCAGTCCGTCATCGCCGGCCTTGATGTCGCCAAGCGCGCCTTCGACCCGAAGCTTCCGCTTAATCCGGGCTTTGTCCAGTTTTCTTGCCCAATTTCAGCCGGGCCCGCCCGAAGCGCGTTCTGCGCACTTTCGAGCCTCTTGCCCGGAACCATGCCGGTAAAATCCGACGCGACCGGCAACGTTCTCGTTCATTGCCTGGATACTCGTCAGCCGGTCGTCGAGCAGCTTTCCAAGGATGCCGGTCTCTTTCGTGCGGCGGCGGGGGCGGTGCGAAACGATGGATAACTTTCTTTTCGCGGTCGCGGCTTTCGTATTGGGTCTTCTGATCCTCGGACTCGTGTGCGTTCTGAAGGGCGCGACATTGGCCGACCGGATGATGTCGGCGCAGCTTCTTGGAACCAGTGGCATCGCAGCGCTTCTATTGATGGCGACCGCCGTGAGCGAACCCGCAATCATCGACGTCGCGCTCGCGCTGGCGTTACTCGCTGCATTCGCTTCGATCGCGTTCGCCACAAGCTCCGGCGATCGACAGGACCAGGAGTGAAATCGGCAATGACCTTACTCTTGGCGCGAGACATCTTTACGATCGTCGCAGTTACATTTGGCACTTTCTTTTTTCTCGCTGGCACGGTCGGTCTTATTCGATTTCCAGATACGTTGACGCGTCTGCATGCGTTAACGAAGGCGGACAATCTGGGGCTCGGTCTCGTGGCGCTCGGACTTCTACCGTGGGCCGACGGTATTCTCGCTCTCAAAATCGTCTGTGTCTGGGTTCTTGTGCAGTTCTCAAGCTCAACGGTCTCTCAGCTCATTGCCCGATTGGCGCAGCAGGAGAGGCCGCCAGCATGACGGTTGCTCTTATCGTCGATGTAGGCCTCGCAATTCTTATCCTGTTCGTCGCCGGGTGGATCGTCGCCGTTCGCAGCACATTCGCTGCGATTATCGGGTTCGTCGTTTACGGACTACTTTTGTCCCTCGTCTGGGTTCGTTTATGGGCCATCGATATCGCCCTGACGGAAGCGGCCATCGGCAGCGGCGTGACCGGGGCACTATTGCTGCGCACGCTTTCGCGACTACCGGTCGGGCATAGCGAACGCTCCGCAAACGGTTCATTTCGTTTCATCGCCGGGCTGTTCTGCGCTTTTATCTCGCTTGCAATCGCTGCGGTCATTGTCGCCCTGCCGGAACCGCCACCGACGCTTGCGCCAGAAGCCTCGGCGGGGCTTCCGGCTATCGGCGTCGGAAATCCGGTGACGGCCGTTCTTCTCTCTTATCGGGCTTTCGATACATTTTTGGAGAAGGTCGTCCTGGTCTTGGCACTTGTCGGGTGCTGGTCATTGGCGGCGGATCGTGACTGGGGCGGCACTCCTGTGCTTTGGCGCTATTCCGACCCGGACGGCGTACTGAAATTTCTGGCGCAGACGCTGCCGCCAATTGGCGTCCTTGTGGCAATTTATATGCTGTGGACGGGAGCCGATCACCCAGGCGGCGCTTTTCAGGCGAGCGCCATGCTAGCGGCGATGTGGATGCTGACAATCGTCGCCGGTCTCATGCGGATGCCCCGGACAAATGACGATCTCCTGCGGTTGACGCTCGTCTCTGGCGCGAGCGCATTTCTGCTGCTGGGATTTGCGGGCTTTGGAATTGCCGGGTCGTTTCTCGCTTATCCGCCGGACTACGCCAAGGCGCTGATCGTTGCCGTCGAAATACCGATGACGATTGCGGTCGCCGCGACGCTGGTCATGCTGGTCGCCGGACCGCCGCAAAGGGGAAGCGTATCATGACATCGGCGACGCTGTTCGGACTGTGTGGGTCGATATTAATCGGGCTTGGCCTGTTCGAGCTGATTACCGATCCGCATCCGCTGCGAAAGATTCTTGGTTTTAATCTCCTCGGCGGTGGCGTTTTCCTCGTGCTCGGCGTTGTCGCGCGCAGAGGAGCCGCGGCCGGATATTTTGGCGATCCCGTGCCCCAGGCGCTCGTCATCACCGGCATCGTCGTTGCATTTTCGGCGACGGCACTCGCCGTCGCGCTCGTCGTGAGACTGTCGGAAGTCTCAGGAAGTGTATCGCTCACATTCCAATCCTCTGAGCAACCGCATTCAGATGGAGCCGAGGGATGATCGCGGATGCCGCGAGCAGTTTGGACGCCGCAAGCACACATGGATATCTGCTGGTTCTCGCGATCGTCGTACCTGTCGGCGGCGTTCTGATTGCAACTGCTGTGGGGGGACGAACTGCCGAACGCACGGCATTTGCTGTCATCGCGGCTGGGCTAATCCTCGGATTTGCAATCCTGTTGGACGTTTGGACGACGTCTCGGCCATTGGCGTACGTTTTAGGAAATTGGGCGGCGCCTCTTGGAATTACGCTGCGCGCGGACGGCATTTCAGCCGTGATGCTGGTGACGACGGCGCTGATCATCGCCGCCACAGCGTTGTATGCACGCGCCGATTTTACGATACCGCGCGATGGACTTGAAGCACGCGCGCCATTTGTCTTTTGGGTGTTGCTGCTGGCGGTATGGGCAGCGCTCAACACCGTGTTTCTAAGCGGCGATCTCTTTAATCTTTACGTAGCGCTCGAGTTGCTGACGTTTGCCGCCGTGCCTCTCGTTGCCTTATCGGGGCGTGCCGAAGCAATCACGACTGCGTTGCGGTATCTGTTGTTCGCGCTCGCCGGATCGATTTTCTATTTGCTCGGAGTTGCGTTGCTCTACGGCGCTTATGGAACGCTCGATATCGTCCTTCTGCACGACAGAATCCGGCCTGAACTTGCGGTCTCTCTTGCGGTCGCGTTAATGACGGCGGGACTGCTCGCCAAAACGGCGCTCTTTCCGCTGCATTTCTGGCTGCCTCCGGCCCACGCCGGCGCGCCGCCTGCCGCAAGCGCAATCCTTTCCGCCTTGGTCGTGAAGGGATCGTTCTTTCTCATCATTCGTATCTGGTTCGATGTTCTGCCCGGTTCGCGCAGTCTGGTGGCGGCGCAGGTCCTTGGTGCCATGGGCGCGGCAGCCATTCTATTCGGCAGCATCGTTGCCTTCCGTCAGTCGCGATTGAAGCTTCTGATTGCCTACTCGACCGTCGCGCAAATCGGTTATCTCTTCCTGCTGTTCCCGCTCGTCGTGGGCTTTGAAGGAAGTCCCTGGAGCGCCACGGCTTGGACCAGCGGATGGGTTCAGCTCGTGTCGCACGCCTTCGCCAAGGCCGCGATGTTCATGGCAGCCGGTTTGATTGCACAAGCCCTGGGGCACGATCGCATCGACGATCTCGGTGGCGTCGCGCGAGCGTTGCCGTTGACGGTTCTGGCCTTTGCAATTTCCGGAATTTCCCTAATGGGTGTGCCGCCGAGCGGCGGGTTCGTGGCGAAGTGGCTGATGCTTTCGGCAAGCGTTGAAGAAGGCCAGTGGTGGTGGGCCGTGACAGTCGTTGCCGGAGGTCTCATCGCTGGCGCATATGTGATCCGCGTCATGACGCGCATGCTCAGCCCTCGCCTTGAGCTGCCGACGCTCAGTGTAAAGGTCGATCGTTGGCGTCAATCCCTTCCGCTATCGCTGGCGATTTGCGCGATGCTTCTCGGACTGCTGCCATTGCAATCACTGGAGCTTCTGCAGGTTGGCTTGCCTCATTTTCTCGGGAGCGCCGGCCGATGACAGATGCAACGATATTGCTTTCTTCGGCCCTAGCACTGCCCGGCGTTTTGCTGCTGTTTTGTCTCTTTCCTTCGGTACGGGTGCAAATGCCGAAGTTCGCGGTGATTGCACCAGTTCCCGCTCTCGCGGCGGCATGCTTCGCCGGACGCGATCCTTCTGCTGTCTTTGCAGCCCATTTCTTTCAGGTCGATCTCGCGCTCGATATCGCGGGCACCCTGTTGCTTGCCGCTGCAGCGATCCTTTGGATTTGCGCCGGTCTCTATGCGGCCACCGAGATGCGCAGCACGAGGAATGCGGGCAACTTCAGCGCCTGGTGGCTGACGGCGATGCTCGGCAACTTCGGCGTCGTCATGTCAGCCGACATCGCAAGCTTCTATTTGTTTCTCGCAGTCGGAACGATCGGCGCTTACGGCATGATCATGCACACGATGACGCCCGATGCGCGCCGGGCGAGCGTCACCTACATCGGCTTTGCCCTGGCAGGCGAAGCGAGCATTTTGATCGGCCTCGTATTGCTGGCGGCGGCTTCTCCGGATCACAGCCTTCTGATCCGCGATGCCGTTGCGGGATTATCGACATCACCTTGGCGCGATCTCACCGTCGCTTTTCTTGCTCTCGGCTTTGGCCTGAAGATCGGCCTCGTGCCGTTGCATATCTGGATGCCTCTGGCGTACACGGCAGCGCCTATCCCCACCGCTGCCGTGCTGAGCGGCGCCGCAGTCAAGGCCGGTGTGATCGGGCTTATTCGCTTCATGCCGTTTGACGCTGGATCAGTGAACGTCGGCACCGGTTTGGCGATGGTCGGTATAGTCTCGACTTTCTATGGCGTTGCGGTCGGCATCACTCGAGCCAATCCAAAAACCATCCTTGCGTATTCGAGCATTAGCCAGATGGGCGTTATCGCGACTTTGATCGGCATAGGCCTGGCGACGGCAAATGCCGGGGTGGCGATTGCGGCTGCATTCTATGGCGCTCATCATGTCTTGGTGAAAGGCGGGCTATTTTTAGCGGCAGGTATCGGCGTCTCCGACCGGCGTAACGGATGGCTGGTTTTCGTACCGGCGGCAATTCTCGCTTTCGCGCTTGCGGGCTTACCGTTTACCGGCGGTTATCTAGCAAAGGAAGCAGTCAAGCCATTTATAGGAGAAGGGGCATTTGCGATCTTTGCGGCTCTCTCCGCCGCAGGCACAACGCTTTTGATGCTCTTTTTTGTGACTCGCCTCGGCAGCGCGTCGCACGATCCAAGAGGAACGCCGACGGCTTCAGGTTTGCTTGTGCCGTGGTTGGCTACGGCCTTTTTCGCGATCACTATTCCATGGCTCTCGCTTTCGCTGACGGATGCAATTCCAATATCCGAGGTGAACTCAATTGCAGATCTCTGGTCTGCGATCTGGCCGATATTGATCGGCAGCGGTTTGGTTGCTCTTTGGTTAAATCAAAAGCGGCAACCACGGGAAATAGACGTCGCATCTGCGGCGGATATATTTCGACGTGTGATGACGATCTGCGCTTCTACCGTCGAACGCGCAGAAGCCATCTTGCGTCAGTGGCAAGCTGGCAGTATTTCGTTATTGGCAGTTACGACGGTATTGATCGTGATCATTGCCACCGGTCGCTAGCTCTCTAGTCTTCACGAGACGTCTACGTTCCCTTCCCTATTATCTACGAGCGCGCATTGCAGCGGCAAAGTCATTGAGAGGTATGTCGTCATGTAGCGGCATTTTTCAGCGGCTATCTCCGTGGGAAGAGGTTGCCGCCAA
Source organism: Hyphomicrobium sp. GJ21 (assembly GCF_001006785.1). Taxonomy (NCBI): domain Bacteria; kingdom Pseudomonadati; phylum Pseudomonadota; class Alphaproteobacteria; order Hyphomicrobiales; family Hyphomicrobiaceae; genus Hyphomicrobium; species Hyphomicrobium sp. GJ21. Next base: position 667,009 of record NZ_CDHO01000003.1, read on the forward strand.
GACACGAAGCATTTGGGGGAACCGTTGTCCTTCCTTAGATGGGTTAGCCCATGCTCGTTGTCATTGCCGCTTCTCGTTTCATGCCTCGTATTCTCCGATTTTGCGTGCTGGCGGCTTTGCCCGCTCTCGCTCTTTCAGCCTGCAGTCAACAATCTGAAAACAAAGACGCCCAGGTCCGCCCCGTTCGCACCATTACGGTCGAGAAAAGGGACGCCGGTATTCCGCTGGTCCTGACCGGCCGTATTGAATCGGCCGACGAAGCATCTCTCGGCTTCCGGATCGCCGGGCGCATGTTTGAACGTACTGTGAGTGTCGGTGATCGTGTTCAGGCCGGGCAGATCATTGCGCGGCTTGAACCTCAAAATGAAATGAATGCTTTGCGCTCCGCGCAAGCCAATCTTGCCGCTGCTCAGGCGCAGCTCGTCGAAGCGAGCAATCGCTACGAGCGTCAGGCGAAGCTTCTCTCGCAAGGTTGGACGACGCGCGCCAATTACGATCAGGCGGAAAAAACGCGGCAAACGACGAGGGCTCAGGTTGACGCTGCGGAAGCACAAGTGGAATCGGCACATGATCTCGTAAGTTTCACCGAGCTTAAGGCCGATGCGCCGGGTGTGGTGACGGCGGTAGGCCCGGATTCTCACGAAGTCGTTCAGGCCGGACAAATGATCGTTCGCCTGGCACGGCACGAAGGTCGCGACGCCGTTTTTGACGTACCTGCGCGAGCGTTGCGCGCGGCAGAAGGCGACACCGAAGTTCTCGTCCATTTGACGGATGATCCGAAGGTCACCGCAAATGGGCGCGTGCGGGAGGTGGCGCCGCAAGCCGATCCGACGACGCGAACGTTTCAGGTGAAGATTGGCCTTACCGATCCGCCCGAGGCCATGCGGCTCGGCGCGACGGTGACCGGAACAGTGCACCCGAACGCCGATCCCGTCATCGAGATTCCCGCAAGCAGCTTGACCAGGATAAACGATCGTCCAGCTGTCTGGATCGTTGATCAAACCACCGATACCGTATCGTTGCGCAACGTCGATGTTGCGCGTTTCGACCCTGCAACCGTCGCGATTGCGGAGGGGCTCGATTCCGGCGAGATCGTCGTCACGGCGGGCGTTCAAGCGCTCCATCCCGGTCAAAAAATTCGCATTCTCGGGTCAAACTGATGCGCATCAATCTCTCAGAATGGGCGCTGAAGCACCGCTCGCTCGTTGTTTATCTGATGATTGTCGCGGTCGTCGCCGGCGTAATGTCGTACTTCCGGCTGGGCCGAAACGAGGATCCGGCATTCATTATCAAAACGATGGTTGTCTCGGCCGCGTGGCCTGGAGCAACGATTGACGACACCGTCAAGCAAGTGACAGAGAGAATTGAGCGCACTCTGCAGGAGACTCCGCATCTCGACTATATGCGTAGCTCCACGAGCGCGGGCCTGACGACGATCTTCGTCAATCTGACAGGCGACACGAACGCCCGCCAGGTTGCGGATACTTGGCGGCACGTTCGCGAAATTGTCGGCGACATGCGCCACACGTTGCCCAACGGCGTGCTCGGCCCTGCCTTCAACGATAAATTCGGCGACACATTCGGCATCATCTATGGGTTCACTGCCGATGGTTTCAGTGGGCGCGAGCTTCGCGACTACGTGGAGGACATTCGCTCAAAACTCTTGCAGGTCACTGACGTTTCGAAGATCGAAATACTAGGCGCACAAGACGAGCGGATCTTTGTCGAATTTTCCGTGAAGGAGCTGGCAACTCTGGGTATCGATCGCTCGGCGCTTATCGGCGCATTGCAGGCCCAGAACGTGGTTCGTCCCGGCGGAACGATCCAGACAGGTAATGAGAAAGTCTCGCTTCGCGTTTCAGGCGCTTTCAGATCCGAGCAGGATCTGATGAACATCAATTTTGCCGTGAACGGGCGCATGCTGCGTTTGAGTGATATTGCTCAGGTACGGAGAGGCTATGCCGACCCGCCACAGCCTCTCTTTCGCGTCAATGGCAAACCGGCGATCGGCCTCGCCATTTCGATGCGCGACGGCGGTGATATCCTGGCGTTAGGAACGAATATTAAAAAAGTTATGACGTCAGCGACCGCCGATTTGCCGATCGGTATAGAGCCAATCCTGGTGGCTGATCAGGCCGTCACGGTGAAAAGCGCCATTGGCGAGTTCATGACGTCGCTTTGGCAGGCGATCGCCATTATCCTGGCAGTGAGTTTCATAAGTCTCGGGGTGCGCCCGGGACTGGTCATTGCACTCTCTATACCGCTGACGCTTGCAATCGTGTTTTCGGTGATGGAGCTGGTGCATATCGACATGCAGCGCATCTCTCTTGGCGCGCTGATTATCGCGCTCGCCCTGCTCGTCGATGATGCGATGACCACGACGGATGCGACGCTCAATCGACTGTCTCATGGCGACGACAAGATGGAGGCCGCAACGTTTGCGTTTCGCACGTATGCCTTCTCCATGCTCGCCGGAACGCTCGTGACTATTGCAGGTTTCGTTCCTGTCGGCTTCGCGCAGAGTTCGGCCGGAGAATACACCTTCTCGCTCTTTGCCGTCGTTGCGATCGCGTTGATTGTGTCTTGGTTCGTCGCGGTTATTTTCGCGCCGCTTCTGGCTGTGGTCCTTCTGAAGCCTCCTGCCACGACAGGTCCCGCCGAGCCAAGCAAGATTTTAACAGCCTATCGCAATTTTTTGAGTAAAGCGGTCAAGATGAAATGGGCGACCATTCTGCTGACGGTCGCTTTGTTTGCGGCATCGCTACTGGCTTTGCCGCTCATTCCAAATCAGTTTTTCCCAGCGTCCGACCGCCCAGAGCTTCTTGTTGATCTGAGGCTTCCGCAGAATGCGTCCATCTACGCGAGCGAGGACGTCGCCAAGAGATTTGACGAAGCGCTGAAGAACGATGAAGACGTTCTTCGCTGGAGCGTTTATGTCGGACGAGGCGCCATACGATTTTACTTACCGCTCGATGTTCAGCTTCCCAACGATTTTTTCTCTCAGGCCGTTGTCGTAGCCAAGGACGTAAAGGCACGCGAGCGATTGCAAGCGAAGCTTGAAAAATTGCTTGCGAATGAATTTCCAAGTCTCGTCAGCCGCATTTCGCCTTTGGAACTTGGGCCACCCGTGGGCTGGCCAATCCAATATCGCGTGAGCGGGCCTGAAATCGGGAAAATCCGCGAAATTGCTTTCAAGCTTGCGCAGGTGATTTCATCCGATCCTTTAACGGAAAAGGTCAACTTCGATTGGATCGAGCCCGTTCGCGAGGTGCGCATCACGATCAATCAGGATGAAGCAAGACTTTTGGGTTTGAGTTCCAGCGCACTCGCTTCGGTATTGAATACGGTTGTCTCCGGCGACACCGTTACTCAAGTGCGTGACGATATCTATCTCATAAATGTCGTCGCGCGGGCGACCGATGAGCAGCGCGTATCGCTTGCGACATTGCGCAATCTGCAAGTGTCTCTGGCCAACGGCCGGACCGCACCCTTAAGCCAATTTGCAACATTTGAGTATGCGCAAGACTACCCGCTCGTTTGGCGTCGCGACCGCATTCCGACGCTTACAGTTCAAGCGAACGTCAAAGCAGGATCTCTGCCAGAAACGGTTGCTGATCAGCTTTCAACCGGTATCGATGAGTTAAGAAAGACATTGCCTGCTGGCTATGCCGTCACGATTGGCGGAACGGTCGAAGAAAGCCAGAAGTCTCAGGCATCCGTCGTCGCGGTTATTCCGCTCATGCTGCTCATTATGCTGACGGTTCTTATGGTCGAACTCCGAAGCTTTCAGCGTCTGGGCCTCGTCTTGAGCGTTGCTCCGCTCGGATTAATCGGTGTCGTCGGCGCGCTTCTTCTATCCGGACGTCCGCTTGGCTTCGTGGCCATCCTAGGTATTCTGGCGTTGCTCGGCATGATCATCAAGAATGCGGTGATCTTAATCGGCCAAATCGAAAACGAGCGTGCACAGGGCAAAGAGGTGGTGCAGGCCGTTATCGACGCGAGTAGCCTACGCTTCAGGCCGATTATGTTGACGGCCGTTTCGACAGTCCTTGGAATGATCCCGATCGCCCCGACCGTCTTCTGGGGTCCCATGGCATTCGCGATCATGGGCGGTCTGCTCGTGGCGACAATACTTACGTTGGTGTTCCTGCCGACGGTATATGCGGCATGGTTTGGTCGGGCAAAGGACGCTGCCGTCAAAGACGTCCCTGCTGTAAGCGGGATGTAGGTTCGCTCGAAGCTTTGCCACATTCAGCGGCAGGGTCCTGATCAGCGATAGCCTTTACGGACGCCATATCCATTCCCGTTTTGTCGGAATGTATTCGCGGCTGCTGGAGCAATGGGAGAGGCCCTTTTTATCCAAAGCCTACGAGCGGGCGATAACGCTCCAACCGGCGCTCTCTGCACGAACGAAGGAACCAAGCATCTGGTCCTGCTCGGTGTTTTCCAATCAAATGCAAGACTGAACGAACGCTAGTGTCTTTGATCATTCGTCATAGACGACACGAATGACCGCATTCAGAATTCACACTTGTGGCCGTCGATATAGCTGTATAAATATATCGTAGACGTTACGGCTCGGGGGAGCCGGGTACTTTGGGGGAAGTCGTGTCTGAGTTTTTACGCGCCGCTTATCCGGCTGTGCATCGTCTTGCGACATACGCAATCGTCGGACGTGCCGTCTCAACTGGCATCGCCCCAGACGAGACGGCTTCTTTGACATCGCCTGCAAAAGCCAACGCGCCTCCACAGATCCGCGCGACATAAGGCGCTAACGGCTTCCGAAAGAAGCCGATCACCAAAGCAAACACATTCAAATCAAAACGCTCCGCCCTTCATGGCGGCTTGCGTAAAACCGCGTATCCCGTTGGGAAGAAGCACAATGAAAAAGAAACAACTTGCGCTCAGTGGTGCTCTGCTGCTCGTTCCGATCGCTGCACTTGCTCAACAGGCGAATACCGGCGACGCCGAACAGAATCTTCCTCCAGTCACGGTGCTCTCGGACAAGAAAACTGAGACGCCTAAGCGCAAGGTCAAGAAAAGCAGCGCATCTAAAAAGGCAAAATCGACACCTTCCAACGTGCCGGATCAATCACCGGGCCAGGAAGATTTATTGGCTGGGGATGCGCACGGGTTACAACTCGACAGCCAGGGTATACGACCACCGTCCGTAACAGCGCAGACCGTCGGTGGCGTCATCGTGAGTGATCCGACGCTCGGACGCGTGAGCAGCGTCAGTCGGGAAGGGATCAATATTCTTGGCGGTCCGGCGCAGACGAGCTTCTATCAGGCCGCGAGCATCATACCGTCGGTCAACGTCGAAAGTCCTGACCCGTTTGGTCTCAGCGCCACGCGAAATATCAATATCGCGGGAAAAGGTGACTTTCACCTTTCGCGCACCATCAACGGTCTCCCGATCATGGGAATCGTCGGCGGCAATGACCTCTATGACCTCCAGAACGTTTCGCGCCTCGACGTGTACCGAGGGCCTATTCCGGCCGATAGAAGCCTGGGAATTTCGAATGCTTCCGGCGTAATCAATCAGGTTCTTCTTGGGCCGCAGAGCACGCCCTCGGTCTTTGCCGAGCAGAGCTTCGGCTCGTGGAACTTCAATAAAACGTTCGCCCGCGTCGACACCGGTCTGCTCAGCACGGGCACGGAGCTTTTCATTTCTGGATCAACTGCCAGCGCAGACAAATGGTCGGGATCGGGCGATGAATCGCGCGATAACTTCGCCGTCGGACTGAGCCAGAGAGTTACCAAAGATCTCAAGGTCGACATCAACGCGGTCTACAGCAAGTTCGAGGGCAATCCCTACAAGGCGCTCACCTACGCGCAGACGCAGAATCTCAGCCAATACTACGGACTCGATTACGATAAGACCTTCAATCCGGCGAACAAAGCGAACTACTACAAATTCAATCGCGTAAGTTCTGAGGACTACGCCGTATTCGCCAGCGTCGACTATCGGCTCGCGGAAGGGCAGCACATCGTATTCAAGCCCTACTATTGGAATAACGATGGTGAGCAATGGTCCGGTGTCGGATCGGGCGCTAACGGTCAGCTCCAGATCTGGCGACAGCAGAACGACAATCTCGGTGGCGTGCTGGAATACGACGGGCACTTCGGGACAGGCACGGATGTTGTCGCGGGATACTGGTGGCAGTCGCTTGCACCGCCGCCGCCGCCGACCGATCAGCGCCGGTTCAACATTTCAAATACCGGCGCGCTGACCTTCGCGAACTGGAATACGATCGCGAAAATCGACAACTTCGTCGTCAACAGCCCTTACGTTCAACTGACGCAGGAATTCGGCACCGTATCCGTAACCGGCGGCGTTCGTTACATGAGCCTCGGCGCGCCGGAGATGCGTTATTACCGGACGGCAGGCGTTCCTAACGGAACGCTCGATGAAGCTTTGTCGTATCCCGGCCTTTCGGAATACAGCGACGCGTTCGTGACGGCGCGCGACTACAATGAATTCCTGCCCAACTTCGGCATCACGAACGAATTTGGAGGCGGCTGGAGCGCCAATTTCTAATATGGCCGCAACTTCGGACGTCCGGATTGGGGCCCACAGGCAAGCAATTACATCTCTAATCGCACCACATTCCAGTCGAAGGGCATCGATCTCCAGGATCTCGTCGACAACGTCCGGCCTGAGATCGCGGATCAATTCTCCGCTCAGCTTCGCTACAACAATCACGGGCTGACCATCGTTCCGGGCGTCTTTTACGCACTTCACGACCACAAGCAGGTCAAGATCAATGATCCGGCTGTCAATAACCTCGCGTATTACGTTGGCACGGGGTCGACCACCGAATACGGGGCGGAACTGCAAGCCTCGTACAATTTCGGCGATCAGCTCTTTGCGTTCGCGTCGGCGACGCTGTCGTCCGAAACGTTCGACGGCGATACCCAGACATTGAGCGGCGGCTCTCCGATCAAGACGAAAGGCAATCAAATTCCGAATACGCCGCGCGCAATGTTCAAAGCCGGCGTCACCTATTCCTGGTATGACTTCGCGTTTACGCCGGTCGTTCGCGTCATCGGCGAACGTTACGGCGACGCGCAGAACAAAAATAAGGTGCCCGCCTACACGGTCACCGATTTCACGGTCGCCTACAACATCAGACAGAAGCTCGGCCTGGAAGAAGCTACGCTCAAGTTCGGAGTCGTGAACTTGTTCAACAAGGAATACATCTCGGAGATTTCGCCGAGCGACACCGATCTCAGTTCGGATGCGCAGTACTACGTCGGTGCGCCGCGGACCTTTATCGGCACCGTCGCGGTCAAGTTCTGAGGATCGCCAATGGGGACGCTGCCAGCGTCCCCATTTTCCATTTGAACGACGGAGGGCAAAGTCCGTCGATAGCTGGATACCGCTTCATGCGCGTTCGATGCCCAGGCGTCCTCCATTTGCGAGCTTTATGGCTTGCCATCCTTCTCGCAGTCGCGACCGCGGTGCCGTCGTTTGCCGGTCGACTCGTGACGGACATGGCCGGGCGCTCCGTTGAGGTGCCCGACAAGATCACGCGAGTTGGAACGATCGGGCCAGTTCCTGTTCTCAACAGCTTCGTTTTCGCGATCGGGGAAGCGGGATCGATCGCAAATAACCTGCCGCCAAATCTCGGCGGTCCGCGCTGGCGGTTTCAGTACGTCGTCGCGCCGGGTCTGGCGAGCCGTCCAGTCATCCAGACTGGACAGGGTCCGAACATCGAAGGTGTGATCGAGGCGTCGCCGGATGTCGTCCTGACGATGGATCGCGCGACGATCGATCAGCTCGCGCGCACGCATGTTCCGGCGCTGTACTTGTCGTGGCAAAAACCCGACGACGTCAAATCCGTGATGCATCTGCTTGGCGAGCTATTTGGAAGGCACGATGCGGCGGACGCCTATAACAAATATTTTGATCAAACGATGAAGAGGGTCGCCGACCGCACGGATGCATTGCGGGACGATCAGCATCCGCGAGTGCTTTATGCCAATTACAGAAGTCTTACACAGCCGCATAAAATCGCCGAGTGGTGGATCGCCAAGGCGGGCGGGCGCAGCGTCACCGATGATGGACGGATCGGAGAAGCGTTCAACTTTTCGATCGAGCAAATTCTCGCATGGGATCCGGAGGTGATCATCGTCACAACCGAGAACGATATCCCAAATGTCTACGGTGATGCGCGGCTCGCCAACGTATCGGCCGTCAAGACCAAGCGCGTTTTCGCCATTCCAATGGGAGTGCACGCCTGGGGAAATCGAACCGTCGAGCAGCCGCTTACGGTGCTATGGGCGGCGAAGCTATTTCATCCCGATCTCTTTGCCGATGTCGCGATCGAAGACGAAGTCCGAAATTTCTATTCCAACTTCTTCAAGGTCGAACTCAGTCGCGATGATGCGGAGACGATTTTGACGGGTCGCGCCGGAGCACCGAAATGATTTGCAATCATTCGAGCGATTCTTTCGCCGCTGTAATAATGAGGGGATGATGCGGCAATACATGAAGCCTGCAGCGCCAACATTCCGCATCGGCCTTTCCGGGTGCGCGGGAGGGCTTGAAGCGATATCGTCGTCGCGGCTGCTCGACTTGGCGGAACAGGCCGAGGCGTTGGGCTTCGAAGGCTTGTGGCTCAATGAAGAGCACTTTCAGGGTAGCATCGTCGAAGTCGAAGGACGGCGTTGTCTTTCGCCGCTTGTTCTCGCTTCGGCGATGCTGGCGCGTACGCGGCGCCTTCGAATCGGGTTCTCGGTGTTGCTGCTGGCGCTGCATCATCCGGTACGGCTAGCGGAAGAAATCGCGACGCTCGACGTCATTTCGGATGGGCGCGTGGACTTCGGAATCTCACGTGGAGCCAACCCACGCTACCTCGAGGTTTACGGCATCGATCCGGAATCGGCGAATATCAGTTTTCAGCCGAGGCTGGAGTTTTTATTCGAAGCTTGGCAGGATCGCAAAGTACCCTTCGGCGAGAATTCGTATTCCATCGAACCGAAGCCCGTTCAGAAGCCGCATCCACCCGTTTTCATCGGAACGTATACGGAGGAAACGGCCGCATGGGCGGCGCGCCAGGGGCACGCGATCATCTGTCATGGCATTACGAACATGGCGAACCAGCGGCGCATGATGCGGGCATTCAAGGACGCGGGCGGTGATGTCACCCGCGTGCCGTTCGGGCGTTTCGTCTACGTCAGCGAGACGGATGCCAGCGCGCGAGAAGAGCTCTGGCCGACGGTTTTAAAACTTGCAGGCAGGCTGAAGGGCTTCGGTCTTTTCAATCGCAAGGGGATTTTGACGGAAGGCGACCTCGATCCCGAGGTGTTCTACCGCGAGATGGTGATCGCCGGGAGCCCGGAGACCTGCGCGCGACGCTTTCTCGAACTCCATGACGAACTCGGCATCACCTACCTCAACGCACTGAGTGCATTCTTCGGGTTTTTGCCGTTTGATCTTTTGGATCGCTCGCTCACGCTTCTCGGGCGCGAAGTTCGGCCCCGCGTCGAGCAAGCTCTCACTTCGCGGCTGACGGCATGAAGCCCGGCGGCGCGGCCGCGCCAATATTTTCGTTGGGTGTTGTGCTGCTTGCCGCCATGGCGTTTTCTCTGGCGCTCGGACGCTATCCGCTCACGCTGAGCGATATCGGAGAATTTGTGCAAGCGAGCCTGGGATTGCGCGAGCTTGCGCCCGAACGCTATGCGCTGCTTCACAACATCATTGTCGATATTCGTCTGCCGCGTGTACTCGCCGCCGCGCTGATCGGTGCGGCGCTTGCGATTTCCGGCACGGCGTTCCAAGCGATATTCCGCAATCCACTCGTCTCACCCGGGATTCTGGGCGTGCTTGGCGGCGCAGGTTTTGGTGCAGCGATCGGCCTACTGATTTCCGGGCACTGGATCGTGGTGCAGTTGCTGGCGTTTGCGATGGCACTGCTGGCGGTGGCGCTCGGCATTCTGATTGCCAATCTGTTTGGCCCCGGAACGATGGTCACGCTCATTCTCGGCGGGATCATCAGCGGAGCACTCTTCACCGCGCTGCTATCGATCGTCAAATATACCGCCGACCCTTACAATCAGCTGCCCGCGATCGTTTATTGGCTGATGGGAAGTTTGCAGTCGATCGAGATGAAGCATATTTCCGTTGTGACCGTACCGATTATGGCGGGTATCGTCGGATTGACGCTGTGTGGCCGGGTGCTCGACGCGTTGTCGATGGGTGACGACGAGGCGCGCACCCTCGGCGTTCCCGTCAAGGCCGTGCGTTACGGCGTGATCATTGCGGCAACGCTGATCTCGGCGCTCTCAGTCTCGATTGCTGGCATCATCGGTTGGGTCGGTTTGATGGTTCCGAATTTCGCACGATTGCTCTTTGGGCCTTCCAATGCGCGGTTGCTGCCGCTTTCCGCGTTGCTGGGTGCGTTGTTCCTACTGTGCGCCGATTGTCTTGCGCGCGGCGTCACCACGGCGGAAATTCCGATCGGCATCGTGACGGAGTTGCTCGGGATTCCGGCGTTCATTCTGGTGCTTGGCCGCACGCGGCGGGCGTGGCTCTAACAGTTCGGAACGGAACGTTGACGGACGTGCAGCGAGAAGCCGGATCGGATGTTCCTTCGGCAGGACGCGTTGAAGCCCGCGATGTGCATTTTTGCTTCGATAAGCGTGAGATATTGAAAGGCGTCAGCCTCGTCTTGGAGCGAGGCGAGGTTGTATCTCTCCTCGGCGCCAACGGAGCTGGAAAAACAACGCTGCTGCGGCTGCTGCTGGGGTTGCTGGCTCCGACCCAAGGAGAAATCTTCGTTGAGAATTTGCGTCTCGCGTCGTTGAGTAGCCGACAGATCGCGACGCGCATTGCCTATGTGCCGCAAGTCCACACGACGCCGTTTCCTTATACGGTTCGCGAAGTGGTGTTGATGGGACGGCTGCCAAAAAGAAGCCTATTGAGTAGCCCCCGAGAAGTTGATCATGTCGCCGTACAGTCGGCGCTTGATAAACTCGAGATTCGTCATCTTGCGGACCGGGTCTATAGCGGTATTTCGGGCGGCGAGCGCCAGCTAGTGCTTATCGCACGCGCACTCGCCCAGGAGGCTTCCACCCTAATACTGGACGAGCCGTTATCAAATTTGGATTTCGGCTATCAAGTAAAGATCGCGCAGCATCTGAAGGATCTCGCGAAAGACGGTCATTCGGTCCTGATAACCTGTCATGATCCTCAATTCGCTTATCAAGCGTCTAGCCGCGTCGCATTGCTCATCAACGGCCGCCTGGCTCAAGAAGGAAGTCCTCACCAAATCCTGAATAGCGCAAGCTTGCGAAGCCTCTACGGAATCGATGTCGAATGTGTTTCGCTGAGTAAAGATCGCGCCGCATTTTTCCCGCGCGAGCCAAGCTAGACAGTCCAATGGAGCCCGTTGAATTGAGCACCTGGCGACAGTTTCTGATCGGATTTTTGAGCCGCGTTGGAGTTCGGCGAGGAGCACGCAGCCGGCGCGCATGCGCAGGTGATGCATGAAATCCAGATGCAGTTCCTGCCCGCGCCTGCGTCAACGTCAGGCAGACAAGTCCGCGACCATGCTTAGCCATGAAGTTGACGGCGTCCGGCGTCGCCATCTGCGTCGGAATAATGAGGTCGCCCTCGTTCTCGCGGTCCTCCGCGTCCACCAGAATGACCATGCGGCGCGCCGGGGATTTTGCCGCCCCATGTCGTGACCGTCAGGCTGTGCGGAACTCGGACCCCGTCGCCAGCGGCTTGATCGAAGTCGCAGTCAGGCAGACGCCGTTGCAGCAGATCGACAACCCAGCATCCTCCGGGCGGAGGACGTGGGCCGTGCATATGACAAACCTACCGGCCGATTTGGACGTGACCTCACCGACGTCCGTATTCAATCCTGTAAACATCGCCTAACGTCATTCCTTTGCCGTGAAGCGGTGAAACCGCCACATCGATCACTCCCCATCACGCGACGATCCCGAGCGAAAGCGCCAAGGGCCGAGCTGACGCGCGACGGCACTTAGCGCTTCGTCGTCGGACGGCGCGCCGGCCATATGTCGAAAACGCTAATTGTGGGACATCCCTGCTAGTGCTTCTTCTGGCTCGCCGCATCGTCGAGCTCGACACCGCAGCGCTCGCCGATATCGAGATGCCTGCGCGCATCGGCGGCCAACTCGCGAATCCGCGCGCGCTCGAAACGTCCATTACTGTCCGAACAAATTCGGCGATGGCGGATCGCAGCGTTTTCGCCCCACGCCCGGCTGTCCTTAACCTGGCTATCCTCCCTTCCTCAGAACGGACGGCACATCGATTACTCCTAGCCGCAAGAAAGACAGTTTATGGCTCTTAGCCATCCGCGGAACCCTAGTGAGTTATTAAGTGCGGCTCAGGCGTAGATCGGAAAGCGCTCGCAGAGCGCCGTCGCCTTGGCCTTGACGGCTTCCTCGACGGCGCCGTTGTTCTCTTCGCCGTTCTTTGCGAGGCCTTCGAGCACTTCCGAGATCAGACGGCCGATCTCCTGGAACTCGGCGACGCCGAAGCCGCGCGTCGTGCCGGCCGGCGAACCGAGGCGAATGCCCGACGTCACCATCGGCTTCTCGGGGTCGAACGGAATGCCGTTCTTGTTGCAGGTGATATGCGCGCGGCCCAGCGCCTTCTCGGCCTTGTTGCCCGTGATCTTCTTCGGACGCAGGTCGACGAGGATGAGGTGCGTGTCGGTGCCGCCCGAGACGAGCGCGAAGCCGTTCTGCACCAGCACCTCGCCAAGAGCGCGGGCGTTGTCCATCACGTTCTTCATGTAGACCTTGTAGTCGGGACGCAGCGCCTCGCCGAATGCAACGGCCTTGGCAGCGATGACGTGCATCAGCGGGCCGCCCTGAATGCCAGGGAAGATCGCCGAGTTGACCTTCTTCGCGATGTCTTCGTCGTTCGTCAGGATCATGCCGCCGCGCGGACCGCGAAGCGTCTTGTGCGTCGTCGTCGTCACGACGTGCGCATGCGGGAACGGGCTCGGGATGAGACCAGCCGCCACGAGACCGGCGAAGTGCGCCATGTCGACGAGGAACGTCGCGCCGACTTCGTCAGCGATGGCGCGGAAGGCCGCGAAGTCGATCTTGCGCGGATAGGCCGAGCCGCCGGCGATGATGATGCGCGGCTTGTGCTCATGCGCCAGCTTCTTCACTTCCTCCATGTCGATGAGGTGCGTGTCCGGCTTCACCGTGTAGTGCACGGCCTTGAACCACTTGCCCGACTGGTTGACGGGCGCGCCGTGGGTCAAGTGACCACCGGCTGCGAGCGACAGACCGAGGATCGTGTCGCCGGGCTTTGCGAGCGCGTTGAATACGCCCTGGTTCGCCTGGCTGCCGGAGTTCGGCTGCACGTTGGCGAAGCCGCAGTTGAACAGCTTCTTGGCGCGATCGATTGCGATCTCTTCGGCGATGTCGACGAACTGGCAGCCGCCGTAATAGCGCTTGCCCGGGTAGCCTTCGGCATACTTGTTCGTCAGCACCGAGCCAGCGGCGTCGAGGACAGCCTGCGAGACGATATTCTCGGAGGCGATGAGCTCGATCTCATGCTGCTGGCGACCAAACTCTTTCTGGATCGCGCTGAAGATTTCGGGATCGGTTTCCGAAACATGCGCCTTGAAAAAACGCGACGTCTGCGAAGTTCCAGCGGCCGGTGCGGTCGACATCAGGGTTTCCTCTGAAAAAGGATGATTTTTTGAATTCTGGCATTTCGGGCATGGACCACGCCGAATGGTCGAAATGAGCCCGCTAGCGTATTTCCCGCGCTGGAAGAGGAGGCGGGATTCGATTGGCGAGATCTGCTTTGCAGATCACATTGGGCAACCTCATTGCCTCGACCGAGAAGGTGGGAAATTTGATCGAGTGCTCTCGGAACATCAGCCCATTGGAGCGCAGGTGCCTTCTCAACGGTTTTCTGGTCAAAGCCAAACGGATCTTCTCCGCATTCGCATTTTGTCACGGGAGAAGGAGTTGCGGGTTTATTATTCCCTCAACTCCCTCCGCGCTTTGACATGCTGTGATTGGGTAGGTCAGCGTTAGTAGCTAATCATGGCGCCAGCACCGACATATTGAAATCCTTTATAGCTCACTCCGACTTGGTTATCGTCCGCATAATCAAGGTGACGATATTTCAACCAAATCGACATGGCTGCTGCATCGATTTCCTGCACGACTCCAATACCCCAAAGCTTAGTTGTGTTTTCGGTCGCATCGAAGTTGTTCGCGATTTGCGCTGATTGCGAAAATTCCCCGGTGCCATGCACGTGCAAGAACTCGCTGTAGAGGACGCTATGGCCGAGCGAATTCCAACTCCGCCTAATTCCGCCTTTCAGGTGGTATGCCTCCGATTGCCCCGGAGCGGAGTCATAGCTATCGTGTCCATAAGCTCCGTAAGCAAACAAACCTGTGGGAATGTGCTGAAGGTATGCAGCCGCTTGAAAATACTGCTGAGTAGCGCTCACTCCTAGATTAAGATTCTCGTCAGTGCTCTCAAAATATGCCGCCGTAGCGGTAATCTTGAAATCAGCCCACTCGCCGGCGTATCGCCCGGCAAGCGACCAGATGTCGTCCTCGCCCCAAGAGGCCGATCCCGAAAAACCCGCGAAGGTCGGCGAGTCATATCGAACGACGTTCCTTGGAAAACCATCGCAATCGCCCAGGGCTCCGCCGGCGCTCTGGCAGTATCTCCCGCCGCCCCAGATCAAGGCCGATTCGGATGCTGTTCGTACAGGACCTGTCGGGCCGACAAACGCCCCATTTTTCATCCGTATGCCGAAGCTATTAACATCGTAAGCGACCCAGTTCGCAAAAAGTGCCGAGCCTGAACCATCGATGAAAATGGCCGCGTGGGTCGATGCCGTATGTTGCTTTCCGACCGACAGCTTGCCGAGTTGATCGCTCTTGATGAACCAATACGACTGCAGGGCCGAAACTCCGTTGGACCCCGATGTTTGGCTTACGACATTGAACCCGTCAGCTCGATCTTGATTGGTCGACAAGCTGTCCGATCCAATTGTTTCAAGATGCAAAACATAACCTGCCGTCCAACCTTGAGTGATTGTCGCTTCACCAGTAAACTTCACATTGCTCGCAATTCCCGATCCGAGATCGTGAACATAGGCGTTCGACTCTGAACCGTCGTCCCACCACATCACCTGCTGGCCGATCCATCCCGATACGGTGAGTGAAACCTTGCGGTTTCCCTTACGCGCGGTGGTGGCCTCCAATTCCGCTATGCGTTCCTCAAGATCGGCGCAGCAATTGCCGCCCAGATCAGCGGCATCCGCTGGTACCCCCCACGCCAACAGCCCTGCCAGGCTGAGTAGTACAGGCGCCCCAAACTTCATCTTGCTCATTTCCATTGCCCCTAATGCGACCGTTACTCCGGCCAATTCGCACTCCCCACCAACTATCTTCACTTTTCTATTTAACTTTAATTCGCGATTCTCATGATAAAAACCGCTACATTTTAATTCCAGTTTTTCGCTGTTGCTAAAAATTGAATTCACAATTCAATGAATATCTTACTCATAAATCTGATTACGATCAGCCCTTCCAAATTTTTGGAATTATACAAACTCGGCAGCCGCCAAAAAGGCGCTATTATTATTGATTTTCTCGTCATTTTTGATGCATTTGGCACTAGAACCGAGCCGTATTCTTTTCCAAAGACAGCGCGAGCCAAATCACCAATCCGAACGAGCACTCTTCAATTGCCCACAATCAATTCGGTGATTGCGTTTAGCGTACTCGAGATATACCAATTTTCGTTTTTTTATTCTGACAGTGCGTGAATGGAAATCCCGACCCCGATACGAGCCGACCTTGAGGCGGCTAGTGACGACGCCGAATTCACTCTCTCCAAAAGCTGATCGTTCCCCACTTTCAACGCGTACCGCGCCGCATCTCGAAAACTTCTTTGGTCTTACGATCCCCCAAGCACGGAGCCACTACGCTATCACCATATAAGCTACTTTAAATGCTTTTATGTGTCAAAAGAATTTAAGGATGATGCCACAAGTTTTTTTGGACTCGCCTTCGACCATTAAAGCCAGGCGTTTTAAGCTAGAACGATCGTGCGATTTTTATGAGCTGCGCGCAGGCACGCACCCCGTCGCCACCTTTGCCGCGCAAACCGCCTTCAGCACGGGCTAACGCTTGGGCACGAGTATCTACCGTGAGAATTGCATTACCGACCGGCACTGCCTGCTGAACCGCAACATGCATCAGCCAATGATTGGTGTTGTTGCAAACGACATCGTAATGTGCCGTCTCGCCGCGAATGACACATCCGAGCGCAACCACGCCGTCAAATTTCAAGATGCCCGCCTTGCGCGCCGCAACGGCGGCAGCAAACGCCTGTGGAATTTCTAACGCACCTGCAACAACGATTCGCTCGTACGTAATGCCGTGCTGACCGCACGCTAGGGCGGCGCCTTCGACAAGCAAATCTGCAATATCTTCGTAAAATCTCGCTTCAATGAAAAGAATATGCGCTCGAAGGTGAAACGCGGCGTTTTCCTTCAAAGGCGCTGGCAACGTGCTCCGAACCATATCGAGTTCTCTATAGCTTCTGTTGACAGGTTAACTCCGGAGCAAACTGTCCAGCAGATCAGCAGATCATGCCCGCCAAGCCGCTGATGATCTGTTGGCCCGCGCCACAAACGAATTGGCGGTGAACTTCCGTTCAACCACCAACCCGCCATCGGACAAGAAGCAATGGATTGCTTATCTACCTATCGTGCACTCAGCTTTGCCGAGCGCGCGCGCATGCTTCCATAAATGCTGGAACGAACTCATAGAGATCACCGACGACACTATAATCCGCCTCGGCATGTATTGGCGCTTTTGCATCGCTGTTAATCGCAACTACGGTGCGCGAATCCTTCATGCCGACGATGTGTTCGATCTGCCCGGAAATACCGCAAGCCACATAAAGATTGGGTTTGACGGTCTGACCTGAAAGCCCAATGCGGCTATCGACAGGCAGCCAGTCGACGTCGCCCGTCAGAGGACGCGATCCAGCGAGAACGCCCCCCAACGTGTCGGCGAGCCCGTTCAGCAACGCCAGATCTTCCCTCTTCTTCACTCCTCTACCCGCTGCCACAATAACTTCCGCCTTAGTCACGTCGACGGCACTTCGCACACGCTGGGCCGCCCCTAGAATACGAACGCGCGGCGGAGACGAGGTGATGGGAACTTCTTTGATCGAAGCTTTCGGCGCCTGCACGGGATTCGCTTTGGCAAATCTATTGGGCGGAATCGACGCAATCCGCGGCGAGCCCTCCAGAACCTGCAGCGCGACGAAGCGACCGCCATAGACCCGTCGTGTAATTTCTATCTCACCATCGGCGATCCGTTTTAGTGTCATGCAATCGCTAGCGCAGGGCGCCTTCAGCTTCTGAGCAAGGCGCGCTACCGTATCCGCTCCGAGGCGCGTCGCACCGACCAAAATCGTCGCCGGATGAACCTTCTCAACCACCTCATGAAGAATTGCAGCCATTTGTCCGGCGTCGGACTCAATCTCGGCCGATGTCTTCACTACTAGAATTTCGTCTGCGCCATGCGCCAGGCTCGTCTCCGCCATAGCTTGAGGCGCTTCACCGATCGCGGCTACGAAGATCGGATCGTTGGCATCGCCTCTCAGCGAGAGCGCGACAGTTAGAAGCTCAAGAACAAGGTCCTGATCTTCGGAAAATATCAGTATGCCTGTAGCGTCCATCAGAACTTTACCTCTCCATCAGCACCCAGCTTCGCAAGAAGCTCTGCGGCTTTTGCTGCGATGTCATTACCTTCGACGATGATGTTTTTACGAGCCCGCACCGGCGCCAGAACATCAAGCGTCGAAAGCGAGGGGCCTTCGTTGAATGATTCGACGTCCAACCCCGGTAAGTCGGCAAGCAAGACTTCGCGGATCGGCTTTCGGCCTGCACCCATGACTTGCAGCACGGTGGGAATGCGTGCCTGATTGATTTCCATGCCAACAGTCACCACACACGGGAGGCTTGCCTGCAAGGTTTCCGACCGGTCCTCCAGGGCGCGATCCGCTACGATGGTGCTGTCCCTGATTTCGATGCGCGTAGCATAGGCAATAACTGGAATGTCCAATGCAGTCGCCAATCGCGGGCCGACTTGGGCATTGTATTGATCCGCAGACGCCTCACCGCAAATAAGCAGATCCCATTCTGAAATCTTTTCCTCGCTACAGATGAATCGGCTCGCCGACGCGAGGGCCGCGGCAAGACGATAAGGCTCATTAAGGAGATGATCCTGATCGACAATGAGATAAAGTTTCTCCAGTCCCATAGCCATCGCCCTGAGCAAGACATCCCGAGGCGGCGCCTTGCCGTGTACGACGCTTACACCGTAAACGCCTCCTCCGTGTGCGGAGCAAAGCTGAAGTCCGGCCTCTATGGCATTCTCATCGAAGGTGCTGATTCGAAATGGCGCCGCCCCTAAATCCGGACGACCGTTTGAGTTGACCTTCAACTGATTAGGATCCGGAACAAATTTTATAAGAGCCAGGATCTTGAGCGATTGATTGCCGTCCGTGTTCGTCATGAATTTTCCCTTCCATCGTGCGAAGACCGCGCGGCGGAGCTTTCGGTCTTTGAGTGTGAATCCGTATCGCTAACGTCAAGCGCATCCGCCACGACTTCGGCGATGTCCTTGACGCGAATTTTGTCGTCGGCGCCGGAAATCTGCGCCCCCTGCTCGAGCATTTTTATGCAGAATGGGCATTCAGCAACGACGAGCTCAGCTCCCGACTGAACCGCCTCAGTTACGCGTTGCGCACCCGCCGGCGTCTTTTTCTTCTCGACGTCGTACCAATAATTCGCGCCACCGGCGCCGCAGCAAAAGCTGTCCCTACGGCTTCTTGGCATCTCGACAAGCTTTTCACCGTAGACAGCCTTCACAACCGAGCGAGGCGCGTCGAAGATTCCGTTGTAGCGACCGACGTAACAGGAATCGTGAATTGTCACTTGCACATCGGCATCGCCGCGCAACCGTATTTTTCCATCTTCCAAAAGACGAGATATAAGCTCCGCGTGATGCATGACCTCAAAGTCCGCACCGAAGCGGGTGTATTCGTTTTTCATGACGTGAAAGCAGTGCGCACAGTGCGTCACGATCCGCCGTGCGCGGTGCCGTTGAAGCGTTTCGATATTTTGCAACGCGAGTTGTTGGAAAAGACCTTCTTCGCCGAGGCGTCGTGCTGCATCTCCAGAACACGCCTCCTCAGATCCGAGGAAACGCACATTGAGACCGCCAGCGCGGAGGACCTTCGTCGTTGCCTTGACTACGGCGGCAATGCGAGGATCGTAGTTCGCGGCACACCCTGTCCAATAGATCCAGTCGTCCAAGGTTTCTGCATCTTGGCTCATGCGCAATTCCATTCCCTATTGACTATCCAGCTTTGAACCAAGTTCTTCGGCGAGCTGCGCTCGTCGCTCGGCGGCTAAACCGTACGGGTTTGCGCTGCGGCCAAGATTGGCAAGAAAATCACTCTGCCGTTTTTGAAGAATCTGCCGGCTGACGAGTTCGCGTCGAAACGGAATGATATAATCAACCGGCCTGATGAAGACGGGACACGCCTCGACGCACGCAGCACATGAGGTGCACGCCCAAAGCTCCTCCGCCGTTATGACTTTTGACGTCAGAACATCGTCTGAAATGTTTCCACGCAGCATCACTTTGCGGAGCGTCTGCACGAGTCTGCGAGGAGACAAAGCCGTACCCATCGCGAAGGCTGGGCAAACGCTGTCACAACGTCCGCAATTTGTGCACGCCTGGACCGCGAAGCGCATTTCTGGTTCCAAATCGGCAAACGTCGCTACCCCAGGCTTTACGTCGAAGTTGCCACTTTCTAAAACCTCGCGGAGATCGAACGGCGTGCTGAGTTCAAGCCTAGGTTTGCCAGGCTGCGCCATGACGTTGAGCGGCGCGGCACCCGCGTGAAGAAAAACGGTGTATGGAAGCGACGCAATCAGCGCAAAGACAACCAAGCCATGCGCCCACCAAATCCAGTTGTAGAGCGTCGGCGCGATCGCCTCGACACCCGTTCCGGAAAGCATTGCTGCCAAATGCGCACCGACAAATGACCAATTTGCCCACTCCGTAGGACGAATGATCAAGCGCAGAGATTCAAGCAGAAAGCCCGTCACGCCAAGATACAAAAGGACCGTCGTCAAAGCCAAAAACTGGTATTGAACCCGGCGTTGATCCGGCCCTGCTTGCGGCAGCTTCGCGAGCCTCCAAACGAGGGCGCCGGTCAATCCAACAACAAAAATCAAACCGAGGGCGTCAACGATGAATTCGAAATAAAGATAGCGCGCTCCGTTCAACACGCGAAATCCTAGAGGCCGTGCAATATCCCAATCGATAGCGACAATCGTGGTCGCCAGAAGCAATGTTATGAAGCCGGAAAAAATCGCCAGATGCGGCCAACCGCGAGCACGCCGGCCAACGCGCCTCTGAAGAAAAACATTGAGCAGCAGACGCCGTACTGCGCCGGTGAGACCTCCTGGACCGCGCAGAATTGCAAGTACCAACCCGGAACGACCCAGCCGCAACCACAAACCATAGGCGAATACGGCTGCGAATGGCAGAAACACGAGATAGAAGATCGACACTGTTCCAGGCGGCACGAGGCCGAATGTTTCGCGTACGGGCATCGTTTGTCTGCTTGCGATGAAAAAGGGGTGTGACGCGGGAGCGAGTCACACCCCAAGTACAGAGGAAACGTGGGACTTAGACTTTACTTAGCCCTTGGGGGGAGGTGTTCCCGCTGTACCGATACCCTCCATCTCCTTCGTGAACTCGATGCGCTCATTGTCCATGAAGGCCCGCGGATTAAAGTTCTCCTGCGCCATGACACCCCAGATCTTACGACGCTGCATACCCATATTGCCGGCGTCGTAGATCGGGAAGCACAGCACGTCGCGCAGGTACTTCTCCAACGGATGGCTACGGCGATCGTAGCTGTTGATGCCCATGACGCGCATGCAGTCGTAGACGGCCTGGAAGCAAGTCTCGCCTGCGTATATCTTCGACATCGCACCGAGAGCATGGTTCTCGTAGTTGTGGCTGTCGGCATAGTGCGCGGCTTTATACGAGAGATAGCGCGATGCTTCGATGCGCATTGCGATATCCGTAAGCATATAGCCGACGTTCTGATGATAGATGATCGGATCCAAACCGCCTGCCGTGTATGTTTTCGCCCAATTCAAAACATACTCGTAGGCAGCGCGCGCTGTGCCGACGGCGGCAATACCAGCAACAGGACCTGACCACGTGAAGGCCTTGCTGATAGCAAGATCGCCATCACCCAGAGCAAAAACGTTCTCAGCCGGAACACGGACGTTGTTGAAGTGGATGTCGGCGTTCTGGTTGAGGCGCTGCCCCATCGTGTCTATCAGAGGTTCGTAAGTAATGCCTGGGGTACCGCGCTCGATAATGACGCACGACAGGGCACCGCGACCGCCCTTATTGCGATCCGTGCGAACGACCATGACGTTGACGTCAGCGCCTTTCATGTCCCAACCAGCAGCGCTCGATGGCCAGTACTTGCGGCCATTGATGACGTATTCGCCATTCTTGAGATCTGCCGTCACCTGGATGCCAGCTTTCGGGCTGGGATGGTCGAAGTTCGCCGTTCCGCCGGGGCTTCCGGCCGGCTCAGACACCAACCAACCTGCCAGGTAATCCTTTGATTTCGACGTGCAGGCCTGCGTTAGCCATTTCTTTTTCTGCGCGTCATTGCCGAACCAAAGCAGCGGCATCAGCGCCAAACCGTTGACCAGCAAAATGCAACCGAAACCTGGATCGACTGCCGCAATCTCTTCGACGGCAATTAGAACGTCCATATTCGTGAGGCCGCCGCCGCCATATTCTTTCGGCAGATAGCCCGTCGCAAAGCCCATCTCATAGGCCTTTTCGTAGGCCGGCTTGATCGTCTGAAAACCCTTAAGCGGATCAGGTTCGGCATCGGCCGCACGGACAAGCGGCTTTAAAATATCCTGTGCGAACTCCCTTGCGACTTTTTGCAAGGTTTGCTGCTCCGGGGTCAGCGAAAAATCGATCATGGCATTTCATCCCAATTGCTTGTTGTTTTTCGATCAACAGCCAGCCCGGAAGGATCGCAAAGATCTTGGCAGACCCCTGCGATCTAGCGCCGGCGCGTGGCAGGTGAAATCACGCCGAGGAGGTAAATGACGTGCAGACCGCCTTTGTATATTTTATGCAGTTTATTTAGTCAAAAGTATTTTTGCAAAAAAGCGCCGCTTTTTCGCTGGCCCCTCGGAATGGATAAGGCGGTCGACGTGCACTCCCGGGGGCTTACCGCCAATAGACCTAAATGTTGATGGGCGTGCGTCGCGGCGGAGACCTTGCGCCGAACGCAGGTTTAGCTATAAATCGTTGAAATAGGCGAAGGTTTACAAACTAAGAGCGCTACAAACATGCTTGTCGGCGGCGACAGCCAGCAACAGGTTCTGAGACGGCTGCTAGAACATAAGACTGGCATGACCGTTGATGAGCTCGTGGATTCTATCGGACTAAGCCGAAGCGCCATTAATCAACATCTTTTGGTGCTCGAGCGCGAAGGTCACATAGAGCAGGTGACAGCGCGAAAAACAAAAGGTCGTCCCGGCCGCGTTTATGTCCTCACGGAAAAAGGCACGAATACCTTTCCGAAAAAATATTCCTGGTTCTCGAGAGTGCTTATCCAGGCACTTGAAAGGAGCGTAGGAAGCGAAGGATTGGCGAAGTACATGTTCGACCTCGGGGTGGATATGTCCGCAGTCGCAATCCCGAGATTGGTAGGAAAAAATCGTGCGGAGCGCGTGGATGAGATTGTAAAAATCATGAACGAAACGGGCTTTTCCGCCTACACCGTTCCCGGCAAGAAAAATGAAAAGCTTCCGAGGATCGAATGCAAAAATTGCGTGTATCACGATCTCTCGAAGGAATTCACCGCGGTATGCAGATTTGATATTGGCTTCCTGTCCGGATTAATGGGAGTCGAGGTCGAACATGAAACATGCATGCAACAGGGCGAAGATGCGTGTCGATTTCGCTTTAAGGCGCCTTCGTAACCTCATACCGACTCCTACCCTTGCTGGTTAGAGCGGCAGTCCCCCATAAAGGGCGCAAAATCGATATATGTCCGCGTCCATCGTCTATAGACATTTAAACGTACGGGGCGCCGACTGGCCGTATAGAGATCGGCTCCTTCATCAATCCAGAGCATGGAAAGCGCCGTCGTTTTTTGGGCCCCTGCAGGACTCGGGGATTTGCCGCAGCAATTGAAAGCTATTGAAGTGCGCTACCCTAGAGATCGTGCGCCATCCGTTCGCGCTTCGTCTCGAGATATCGCCGATTGAATTTGTTGGGCGGAATCACAAGCGGCAATCGTCGTACGATATTGATGTCCAATGCCCGAAGCGCCAGTTCTTTTGCCGGGCTATTCGAGAGCAGATTGATATTGGTCATGCCGAGGTCATGCAACGCACGAGCGGCTAACGTATAGTCTCTACCGTCGACAGGAGCGCCAATCTTGATATTGGCTTCGATAGTATCCAATCCTCTGTCCTGCTGAGCATACGCCTGAATTTTTTTAAACAGGCCAATACCTCGACCTTCGTGATACGGGACATAGACGATGGCACCGAAGGATGTGTCTGCAATCGCGATAAGCGCTGCCTGAAGCTGCTCATAGCAATCGCAGCGAAGAGAGTGGAATATATCACCCGTCAAGCAACCGGAATGAACCCTCACAACGGGCACAGAATCAGGGCGTGCATGTTCGCTACGATGGACAAGTACAATAACCTCGTGGTCGGCAGACTCCCCTCGAAAAGCATGAGCTTCAAGAAGAAGCTCGCGACCTTGAAACGCAATAGGAAGGAGCGTTTCAGCGCCCCCAGCAAGGGGAAAGGGCGATCTTGCCGATGGATTTGGCTTCATCTGCTCTAAGAACCTTTCGAGGTCTATTTGTTCTTCTCGCCAATGCGATTGCGATCGCTAGCACCTTGGCGAGTTTTGCGTGTCTTAGCTAAAGCTGCGCGTGGCGTCGCAACATCCCCGCCTGCACATTTGCTCGTCTCTCGACCAGTGGTGATAGCTTCGGGAATGTCAGCTTTCGTAAATTTGCAGCCATCCGGGTTCGTCGCTGACTGACGTGACAAATTAGAGGTGCTTTCATTCGATATCCAAGTCCCGGCACCTTCCATGGATTTGTCAAACCGGATAGGCCGACAGTCGGCTATCGCCCGCGGGTCAAATTCTGAATCCTTCATTACCCCCCAAATTTTCCGCATCTGCATGCCGATATTGCCGGCATCGTATAGGGGGAACACGAGTGACTCGCGCAAAAATTTCTCTACAGGATGGGCTTTGTCCAATGCGTTGACGCCCATTGCCTGCATTGCGCGAAAGACGGCTCCGAAGAGCGTTTCACCACAGTGGACTTTCGCCATGGCAGCAACAGCGTGACCTTCCGCATCGTGCAGATCGAGATAGTGCGCCGCCTTCCAAGCAAAGGCCCTGCAAGCTTCGATCTTCATCGCAACTTCTGCCATAAGATAACCGACCGCTTGGTGATTAATGATCGGCGTTCCTCCACCAGCGGTGTAGGTCTTTGACCACTTGAGAATGTATTCATAAGCCGAGCGGGCAACACCGACTGCCGCGATCGCAGCGACGGGACCAGACCAAGTGAAGGCCTTGCTGATAACCAGGTCGCCGTCGCCAATCGCAAAGGCGTTTTCCTCGGGCACCCGGCAGTCCTCGAAGACCATGTAGTTGTTTTGGCAAAGGCGGTGGCCGATCTTTGAAATCGGCTCATGATATGTCACGCCAGGCGTTCCGCGCGGGACAATTATCGCAGACAGCCCAGTCTTACCGCCTTTGAGGGGATCGGTGCGGACGATACAAACATTGATATTTGCACCAGCTAGGTCCCAGCCGCCGGCGTTGCAAGGCCAATACTTGTTCCCGTTCAGAATATATTCGCCACGCCCTTTGTCGTGCTTTGCAACAAGACCAATCCCCGCTGGTGCTCCGTATTCACTGTCGAAGTTCGCAGTACCCCCCGGAGTTCCGGCAGCTTCACTTATAGTCCAGGCAGCGAGATATTCTCCACGCGGATCGCTGGTAGCTTCCCCAATCCAGCGCCGCTTCTGATCTTCGGAACCGAACCAAACTAAAGGCATCAACGCCAAACCGTTGACCAGCAGCACGGTCCCGAAACCAGGATCGACCGAAGCAATCTCTTCAACGACGACTTGCAAATCGACGTTGCTAATGCCGCCCCCGCCATATTTTTTGGGCAAAAAACCCGTCGCAAAACCAAGTTTGTAGCATTCGATGTACGCCGGCTTCATGGCCTCGAAGGCCTTCTGGGGATCGTGCATTTCGTCTGCCTGCCGGACGAGGGGCTGCAAAATATCGATGGCAAACTCACGTGCATTGCGCTGCAATCTTCGCTGATCGGATGTCAGTGTGAAGTCGATAGCCATCTGATTTTCCTTCTGATTTATGGCCAAGCTTTCAAAGCAGAACACTCCGTATTGATTAAAAACATATTTTACCGTCATATATAACAAAAGCTCAAGTGAACTTCTTTTTGCCTGCACGTCTTCACCAAGTCACGAGGGAAAGTGCTATGCAATTTGCTACTGTGAAGGACGTCTTGCACAGCTTCGTCGCTAGGCTCGTCGGAAAAGCATCTATCGTCGATGCAGACACCTTCAAAAGCGCCATGCGTCGGCTCGCGGGTTGCGTCACCGTCATCGCAACTGAGGAGGATGGGAAGTGCTATGGCTTCACGGCAACGGCCGTTTGCAGTGTGTGCGTGTGCCCACCTACCGTACTTATTGCCGTCAACAAATCGGTTCGCACGCATCAGCACATCGATCGCAGAGGTGCTTTCTCCATCAATATTCTGGCGGACAATCAAAAAGGCATCGCCGAACATTTTGCCGCGAAAATCGATGATAAATTCAAGATTGGCGGCTACACTTTTGGTGCTGCGGGTATGCCTTTGATCGATGGCGCCGCTGCCCATCTTGAGTGCTCAATTCAACGAAGAATTTCAATTGGTACGCACACGGTGTTTGTCGCGCACGTGACGAATATCGACACCAAAGCCATGGCACCCTTGATCTATCACGATACAAAATATGGGTTGGTGGCGCATATTTGAGCGTCAGACTGCGCGGCCCTATTTCTTTGATTTCAATTGTCGACCGCGACTGAAGGTAGGCCATCGAGCACACCAGTGAAACGATCAAGGCGGTGGGAGTGCTGCGTCTTTGACGATGAGAACCTCGTTATTAGTTCTTGCCGTCGGAACCGTCGGAACCTAGCGAAGATGTGAGGTCTGCCCTTTGCGCTTTGTCAAACGTGCTTATGCCGGTTTCCGTCGGGCGCTGTAATCGACAACCTCGACGGCGCTTCGTAGTCTAATGGGTGAGCGTTGAAAGCTTCAGTTGCGAAATTAGAAACTGGCTGGCCGCAACGACCTGACTAGGAAATTCAAGTGACATTGGCGTGCCTCGAACCGGGACTTACGTCAGTCCGTATGCGCCTCGATTGCAGATGGGTTGAGGGATGGGTAAGTCAGCGACAGAACATATTAGGTCGCGGAAAAACACGGAATTTTCCGGACAATCTGGCGGAGAGAGTGACCGCCAAATTAGTCTCATAACGGCTTGATCTGTCGTGCAACCTTCGAGGCACCGGTAAGCGCGTCCCTCAGTTTATCCCACAGCCTACGCGGAGCATTGAAATCCTGCGCGCTCTCATCATGAGGGCGTGCTTTTCTCCGTCTGGGCGAACAACACGCCGCTTTGCGGCGAATGATCCATGTCGTTCCAACCAAGGCTTATGCGGTGTATAAACGACAAGCTAAAAGGGAAGTTAGCTTGTGACCAGATTGAATGAAAGATCAGGCCGCTACGGCCGGGGCGCTCCAAAACTGATTAGCGGTGCTATTTTTGGCAAGCACGCGCAAGCAGTGCGTTTTGGCTATTCGCTCGCTTCGACCGAACTGCGACGCAACGGCCATAAGCTAGTCGGTGCTTCAAAGACTGCCATTTCCCGGGCGGTCGAGGCCACTGTCCACCGCGCAGTCGAGCACGCCGAGAACATTGCCGTCCTGCATTGGGAGCCGACAGGGAAACCGATCGACGAGATAAAGCACGAGGCCATTTACACGAGGGATAGTTTTCGAGCGATCAGAAGCAACGGCCGTAGCTATGCGGTTGGCGAAAGCGCGCGAATTCGCAACCGCCGCGGACAGTCGCGGCAGTTCTTAAAAAATAAGATCATCGCTGAAATGGTTTTTTGCTCGCAGCGTACACCCGCGTCCGAGCTAAGGCGAACGGTTGTCAGTCGCTTCCTCTATTTGGACAGTACCGAGGTGTCGTCTAGGTGGGCGCTCGACTCGAGACGCTTCCAAAAAATAGTCTCTCAAGGCACCGAGTATGAGCACCGTCGTCTCCTCCTGGAGTACTTGGGTATCGAGGTAGTTGATTTTCGTAAGTTGCAGGAAGCTTCATTCGTCTCCTGCTACCATTGTGCCTCTCATTCACCGACCGTTATAGAAGTCCTCAGTTATGCATTGCTCGTATACCTCGATAGCGGTGAGGTAGAAGGATTGCGAGTTCTCCGGGAGGCGCTCGTTGAAGGGCCCATTCGCATTTCGCGGACGGTGCGTGAGGCTATCGAGATTGTGTTGGCAAGAACGGCCTTTTGGGAAGGCCAAGATTACGTTCAGCGTCCACCCGCCAAGCCAGAAGCTGTTCTAACCTCATCTCGTCTCCGTTTACTCGTTCCTCCTCACCTTTCGTCCCCGACCGAATAAATTCTCCACGCCTCCGATTTTTTTCTCCACTCCTTCGATGCCCCGGATCACAGCACTCTGTCCAAAGTGATCCGCACCGATGCGAGGAGAATCCCGTGGCGATCCAAGTCGATGATGGGCAGCGACTGCCCCAATTGCAGACCTCGGAGCGTCTTCTACGCGCCCGTGAAGTTTATGAAGGACGGCTCCAAATTTCTCGATCTTCCTTCTACGCGCTTGTACGAGCCGGTGAATTTGCCCGACCCGTTCAGATCACAAAACAGCGCGTCGGCTGGCGACAGAGTGATGTCGACGCCTTCATCGCGAGCCGACCTGAGGCCGCGAAAAGCTTAGGGATCTGATGCTTTGGGCCATCGAGTTATCAACTGTGCTGGCTTGTTCGAGGGAAAGAACGAGAAATGTCCAGAGTAAGTCTTGAACGCTTCGCCCGGGCGTTTCTGGGTCGTTCCTTGCCGCCGCCAATCTACCCTATGGAGTTGCCAACCCTCACGGTAGCGCCATCCCAGTTCGAGGCCGACGCAGCATCACTCGCGCAAATACAGGTGGTCCACGAAAGGGATAATGACCTGCGCGATGACTGGACGGATACGAACCGGCCGCTGAAGCCAAGAGAGAAGCCGATCCATTTCCGTCCCTTGCGGCCAGCCGTCGAGCTTAACAAAGCCGTCGATCACTTCATCCGCTGGGCGAATGACGCGGCCCTCACCGGTCTCTTCACGGCCGCAGAAATTGACGAGCTATGGCGCCGGGCGAACAACGAGTTAGGCTTTGCCGAAATTCAGACGATCTTCGTGCGTGGTGCACTGTCCGAGCGAAACCTGCGCGTCGGTAAGCGGCGGACAATGACGCCGGAATATGCGGCTGTCCGGCAGCGAACCGGCACTCAGCGCGGTACTCTCTATCGATTGCCGGTCGTCAACGTACAGGTCGGACAGGAGCCGGTCCAGGTACCGGGCGAGCCGGACTTGTTGCCGGGCTCGGGCCGGCATGAAGACGGTCTCCATGTGGTCTCCAGCAAGAAAACCCGAGAAACACAGGACATTAGTTACGCAGATGCCGCGTGAAGAAAAAGCCCCCGCAAATCTCGCACGGGAGGGCCAGGTATGATCCCGGCCGTTGATCCGCACATCATGAAAGCCTGCCTCGACAAGATGGAAGAGACGTCGTGGCCTTGCAGTGATTTTACCGAACTGATTGCGCAGTGCGCCCTGTGGGCAACAGGCGGCGACAACGTCACGGCGCTTTCTATTTGTCAGCGCGTTCAAGCCCTGATTTTGACGCTGGAGGTCAATCCGTCATTTCTGGCTGATTACGGTCCCCAGCCCAAAGACCGCATTCCCACGGAACTACGTCGGGCCGCCGGTGCCACTCCGCTCTCATGCGCCGCGTCGGGGTTCGACGCGGCTGCACTCCAAAAAGCAGCACTTTTCGTGGCGACGCCAAGGGGGTCCGCATGACGTCGCCACCATGGTTTCCATTGTATTCGCAGGACTTCGTCCACTCGTGTCGAACGGGTAGGATGACTGCCGACGAGGTCGGCGCCTTGATCATGGTAATGTGCCAACAGTGGGAAAAAATGGGTGTTCTTGTTAGCGATCCGGCGCGCTTTGCTGCCTATGCAGGCTGGGACATTCGCGTCGCGAAGCGGCTCCTCGCGCGCCTGATTGAGATCGATAAAATTAAGGCGACCGAGCGCGGTATCGAGAATGCGCGCATGAGTCAGGAAATTTCAAAATATATTGCCAAGGTGCGCGGGGCTGAAGCCCGCGAAGCACGGCGCAGAGCCGAGAGCGAAAATCAGTTTGCAGATGAGAAGCGCCGGATCTCTTCCGAACATGCACCGAACTTCTCTAAGAAGTTCGAAACAAGTTCACCAGAACTTTCCAGAAAAGACAACCAAATCAACAAACCTTCCAGCAGAGCAGCACCACTACTAGAGTCAAAGTTAGATACAGATAGTAAGAGTGCCCGCCCCTCGTTGGTTTTGGAGAAGGCCAACCGAAAAGTTCAAGCTCGCTCTGCGATCGAGCAGTTCAACCACTTCGCTCGGCAGCACGGCTGGTCGGTCGTTTCGGAGTTCAGTGACAAGCGCCTCGCCGATACGGCGAAGCGGCTCGACGAGATCGGAGGTCTCGATCGGTTTGTACTCGCACTTAATCAAGTTCCGTATGATGACTTCCTCATGGGCCGCATTCCCGGCCGCAACGGTCGGAAACCATTCAGGCTTTGCTTAGAAACATTGCTATCGACTGGCTCCGGCCTCGGTGACGTGCTCGCCAGACTGATCGACAAGGCGAGCGAAACGCCCGAGCTGATAGGTCCGAACGGCGAGCGGTGGGGCTTCTGGCGCCCCGATATCGAAAAACTGAAAACACTCTCAGCAGCGTTCTGGCGCAAGCGGCTCGACGATGTGAAGTCGAACGGGACGTGGCCGTGGTGGCTTCTCGGTCCGCCGCCGGGGCACGAGGAATGCTTCGTGCATCCCGATATCATTACCGAACTTGGTCTCGCCGATAAATATCGCGACACAGCTGCAAAGGTTTCCGTGTCTACCACCGCCAATCCGAGGCCTCCGCATGATCAACTTGGATGAGATTTCGTTGGTCGATCTCGTTCCGGGCACCAAGACTGTCGCCATGATCGCCAAAGCCCTTGGCACAACCGATGAGACTCTGGCGATTGGGCTTTGCCGTCAACTTGCCCACATCAGCAGCGCTGGCCAGTCGCTTCCAGTCGATCGGCTGAACTTCACTCTCTCCGCCGTTGCGGGCATCTGCCCTCGCGATCCGACCGAGGCGCTCCTGGCTTCGCAGATGGTAGCAATTCACTGTGCCTTGATGGAGGCCGTTCGTCGCGCCGGCTCTGCCGTCGTTACTGACAGGCTAGCGTCCGAACTGGGTCTCGCGATGCAGCTCGCGAAGGTATCGGCCCTCCAGCTGGAGACGCTGAAGCGCTACCGATCGAAGGGCGAGCAGCACATCCACGTTCATCGTCCACAGGTTACCGTCAACGCGGACAAGGCCGTCGTCGGCATCGGTCAGGGAGATGGGGGAGAGAGGAAAATTGACAATCAACCTGTTGCAAAGCTCCAAAATGGCGGAGGCACACAGCGCCCCGCGCTGCTCGGCCAAGTCCCGCCGGACAGGCAAGCCATGCCAAGCCCCAGCGGTGAAGGGATGGCGCGTCTGCCGTCTGCACGGGGCGAAGGGCGGCGCTCCGTCCGGTGAGGCCAATGGCCGTTATCGAACGGGACTGCACACCAAGACGGCGATTGAAACGCGACGAGCGGTTCGCAAGCTTATTCGCGAAGCGCTTGGCGCGTTAAAGACGC
Source organism: Hyphomicrobium sp. GJ21 (assembly GCF_001006785.1). NCBI lineage: Bacteria > Pseudomonadati > Pseudomonadota > Alphaproteobacteria > Hyphomicrobiales > Hyphomicrobiaceae > Hyphomicrobium > Hyphomicrobium sp. GJ21. The sequence goes on from NZ_CDHO01000003.1 coordinate 698,208, forward strand.
TAAGCTAGGGAGATCCGAAATGAGCGGTTCAAAGAATGAGAAGATGAAAAAGCGCCAGTCAGTGCGCGACGAAATTCTCTCGGTTCCATTTGATCAAAATGATGTCCAGATGGTTTATCACGCGCTTGAAGCGCTCATCCCGCCAATTGAACTATCGGAAGCGGCCCGCGCGAAGCTTGAGGTCGTGGCGTGGATGTTAGCCGATGCGACAATGACGGCGATCGAATCTGGCCTTGGGAAATCAGCCGGCAAGGACTGCGAAGAAGAGGTGCGCAGCGCAATGGAAGAGTTAGTTATGGAAAAGGCGGGAGCAAAAATTGATCACTGGATTGGTCGGCGGGTCCCATCGCCGGCGTTTTTGTCCTAGGGGCGGGGAGCGCAAGTAGGCACAGAACGCGGCCCATTCCTGCTCGAAGAAAACTTTACATTTTGCCAATTGACGCCCGCCCCCAAATCACCCCTACATTTATCAATCTCGCAAAAGATTGTCCGAAAAGCCCGAAGTGCCCTTAGCACCGTCGGGTTTTTTCTTTTTCGATTGAACGACCATTCCCTTTGAGATTGGAGAATTCTCATGTCGTCCACCGAAGGCGGCAGCGCCGCCGTCGTGCGCGCGCGCCCGCCAAAGTCGAGAAGACCCAGCGCCCCGAAAAAGCTAAAGCCGCGGAACGAGGAAACGAAGCGTAAGCAAGCCGAGCTTGCGCAGAAAAAGAACAGCGCCCGCGAATATCGCGTTCAGGGCTACAGCTATCGCGCTATCGCCGTAGAACTGGGTGTTGATCCTTCGACCGTTTGGCGTTGGGTCAATGAAACAATCGAAGAAGACCCGCGTGACTCGATCGAAGCAACGCGCGAGCTTGAACTCTCGCGGCTCGACGTGATGCAGCAGAAGTTCTTTGAGATGTTTCAGGAGACACCCGATCCGGTTCTTGCCGACGGCATCTTGAAGCTTATGGGAGCGCGAGCGAAATACATGGGGTTGATCGATGTGCCGACTGCAAACAAGCTCGGCAGCGATCGTATGCCGATGACAGCCGAAGGGCTCCGAAAATCGTTTGATGCCGATAGGCCGATCATCGAGTTGACGCCGCTTCCCGCGCCCATCCTTCGACCTGACGAGCCTATTCCTGCCAATCCAATGCTCTGAGTGGTCAAAAATAATGGGCAACCCCGGATTAAGGGTCGCCCACTCTTTCATCGACAATCACTCGCTCAATCCGTAACTGAGTCTGACCCGTCAAACCCAAATTCAGCTTTGAGCTTCGCCAAACGAGGCTGAAGGCAGTCAACCAGAAATTCCACCTCGTCTGGGCAGTCGTTGATAGTGTTGACGACATGCGCGAGCGTTCGAATATTTGATTGAAGTTCGATCAAAGCCGTTTCGATACGGAGTTTATCCATGTGCGCCTCCATCAATAAGTTCGAGTGACATCCTCTTTCCCGTCAGAGGCAAGCCCAAATGCCAGCGGAGAGTCGCATGGTGCTCGCGAAGTAATTGGATAACGTAGCGGAGGGCGCCTTCCAGTTCTGGACGACCGACCTTCTCCGCTAGCATCAACAGCGCGTCGGCGTTGCTGTCGAGAGAACCGAGGGTGGCCTCGACTTCTTCCCGATCGAATGTAAATTCCATAACAGCCTGATTCATGGTCACTCCATGGATTGAGGTTAGGACTGTTGAAAATTAGCCCTTTTCAACAGTCCGATTTATTGGTACCATAAAATTATGAACAGATCAAACAAAAAAGATACCAAAAAATCAACAAAGATGGGGCGGCCTGCGACAGGCCAAGGCCAGCAGATCGGCACGCGATGGTCCGACGACGTTTTACGTCGCGTCGACGACTGGCGGCGGGTTCAGCCCGACATCCCAACGCGCCCCGAAGCGCTTCGTCGGCTCGTGTTGCGAGGACTGGAGGTAGACAAGAAATAGGGGAGCCCACTGCTTCTGGCCGAAGCTCGCGCCCATTCAGACTTTGCCAGCGGTTGAAATCAATTGATCCGGAATGAACATATGAGTTTGCGAACGAAATTCGTCTGGGCGATTGCCGTACTCTGTGCGGTCGCCATTTTCCCTGCTATAGCCGATGATTTGCCGATGAATGATTGCGATCGCCTAGCCGCTAGCGATTCCGATCCGGATCGAAAGGGCCGTGGCGTCCCTCTCGATCAGATCGACGCAGTTGCTGCTATAAAAGCATGCCAGGAGGTCATCTCAAAATATCCAGATAATCCTCGCCTGAACTACCAGCTGGCGCGAGCATTTTACAGCGCCCGCGATTTTGACAACGCGTTTAAGCACTACGAATTTTCCGCTGAACATGGCTATGCACCTGCTCAGAATAACTTCGGCAGCATGCTAATGGATGGTGAAGGATCAAAACAAGATGCGGTAGCCGGTCTTTCATGGATACGCAAATCGGCGGAGCAAAGAAATCCCATCGCAGAAGCGAACTTGGGGACCATATATTTCAGCGGGCACGGTGTCCCACGAGACACGAGCGCCGCGATTGCATGGTATCGAAAAGCAGCTGCAGATGGGAATACCGGCGCAGCCGATATTTTGACTCATCTTCCTGAAGCGTGCCCAGACCAAAATAATGACGGCACACAGCGAGTCGCACTGGCGGACCTGTTCATCGATTTGAATGAGCATATCAATAAGCAGGTCGTCGTCGACGGTGCGGATATCTCGGCCGCTGGCAATAACGGCGCAATTCTCAGGAGCGGAAATCTAACATTCCTTCTGGACGGCTCGTCGATGGAACGAGAAACATATCGTTTCCTCTTGCAACACTGTAGCGGCTTCACCTCCTCCAACACCTGCAAGTTCAGTGTGAAAGTTGTGCCCACAGGTGAAGTGCAGAATGTTACGCAATATCCGATTTTGAGCTGTGGGAAGCTGATCAGGTAATAAGCCGATAGTCCTGGACATCGCTAGAACGCCAGGCCTAGTTCGGCACCTCCGGGCTTTTTGAATGAGCGTGCCGAACGCAGCTGAGACCGACAAAAGTCCGATCAAAGGAAGGTCAATTAGCGAATGAGATTGCTGACGAACTGTGGCGCTGCACTGACCATCTTATGGATCATAATCTTGTTCCGCATCGCTCCACCGGTCGCGTCTAAACTACTCGTCGCTCCGGCCTTCGGCGATGAAATTCCGAAGCCCACATTTTCCATTGATGACTGTCGAGCTTCAAACGACAAGACGTGCGTAAAAAACGCGTGGAATGAATACAAGTCGGCAATTGTTACGGAATACGATGCGTGGAAGACGCTTCTACCTACTGCGCAGAGTGGTGATGCAGATGCAGCGAACAGGATTTTAGGAGTTCCGATTAGAAACGGTTGGTACGTTCACAATCATTGGACGCCGATCGTTCCGCAGGATGGCGAGTTCGACATCATTTCTTTTGACGTCGCAGAAGCAGTCGACGCCTGCCGCACGGCGATAATCAATTTGAAGTTCTGGCTCGTCAACAACAGCAGCGATCATCCAGACTTTGAAAGCGATCAAGTTTCCTATGGCCAAAGTGCCAGGAAATGTGAGGCTGGCATCAAGAAGTACCATTTACGGAACTAATCTCAATTTCTTGCGTACGGGCCAGAGCCCTGGCCAAGCGCCATAGTAGCCGAGCTCAAATAATCTCCCCGCCCTCGCGCGTCGTCGTTGCGTAATATGGCTTGACGCCGCCCCCAAATCACTGCGATTCTCTCAATATCGCAGAAAATCGTCCGAAACCCGCATCGCCTCCCAGCGCTGTCGGGTTTTTTGTTTTGGAGGCATCGATGTCGAAGATCGAACCCGTCCTACTCAGCCGCAGGGAGACAATGGCGATGCTTGGCGGCATGTCCTACGTTCCGTCGGTTGCTCGCTGACGGCACAATTCCGCAGGGCATTGCAATCGGCGGGCGAGTGCGGTGGCGCAAAGATGCCATGCTGCGCATCTCGATCGCCGGTCGACACCCAATCGATAGTTCGATCCGCCTTCATGCGCCGGGCAAATCACGCTAACATACGACTCTAGCCGTAGCTTCATCGGGCCTTGACGGTCATGGAGGCGTCCAGAGAGGAACCTCCACATGAAAAATATCGCTTGCTGGCTGTATCCCGAAAAAAATGTAGCGTCGTTGTTAGGCTTTAACATGCCGGCCCTCGCCAAAGTCGCGCCCAATTCGCTACAGCTTCGTCTTGGCGATCGCGTGATGGGCAACTATCGCGCAAGCAGCGAACTTGCTTCGAAGATGGGCTTCAAGCCATCACACTCTCTCGGCCGTCTTCTGTTGGAAGTCGTCGCCGACCATGACGAAGCTTAAGCTCGCGAAATTTGCCGGTCGCATCGTTCGCTCCAATGCGGCGGCAAAGGCGGCCCAAAAGCTAAATCCGTTCACCATTAAATCAACAGCCCCCATGCGATCGTCAGGCTCCTGACGACATCAAAGAGGTTATCATGACCAAAGCAGTTCGTCGGATCGGCCCAGCGCCGGAAATCAAAGAAAGCATCAACACGGTCGAAACACCTTCGTCGCAGATCCTCAAAGCTGCTCAGAAGGACATCGAAGTTCCTGACAGCCTCGGCCGTATCATCAAGGTGCGCGCCATCACGGCCTTGCAGCGCATGCGCATGTTCGAGGCCATCGGCGCGCTATCCCGCAATGAAATGTATCTGGGGCACGCCTCACTTGCCTGCTCGGTCATCGCAATTGACGGTGAGCCTGTGCGATTTCCGAGTTCCAAACGGGAAGTCGAAGCTTTGGTCGACCGGCTCGATAACGAAGGTCTGGCGGCGGCCGGTGTCGGTCTTGCAAAACTCAACGGGGCCGAGATTGACCCCGAAACTGGGGATCTGACCTTCGACAGGAACGGCAAGGAAAAAGCAAAAAACTCAGCAGCGACCCCGAATTTGTAAACCGCGTTTGGCTTATTCGGAACAACGTCCCTTATGACGTTGCATGGTCGCTCCCCGAACACGAAGTTTTAGCCTATTGCGTTGTCCTCGGTCAGTTCGAGGGCAACGTCTTCGATTGGAACGACATGCGGTTTAAGAGGCAAGATACGTAATGGGCTAACTAGCGTTCGCGGACGCCGCCCACCTCTTCGCCGAAATCGCGCTTTCGTCCATAGAGACCGAACGGGCTCCTTAGACAAGCTATCCTCGACGATTTGGATCTCGGCGGGCCGAAGGATCTAGCCGACCAGTATGGTGAGGCCGCCGAGAACGGCGAGCCCGAAGATCAACCGAAAACGAATAGCGCGACATAGATCACGCCCTTGATGGCTAGAGGCAGTCTACGAAAGCCACCGATGCGCTCATCACGCTCACGGCTCAGTCTCCGTTCGTAAATCGCCGCCTCAAAAGCTCTGCTCATCATCGATGCTCCCTGCCGCCAATTTTAGGTGGGGCTTTTTATTCCCACAAGGAGCGAAATCCGATGTCGTCCATGTACACGATTGGGCTGCGGCTCGTTGCTCACAACAACGCCGGGCCGCAACTTTTAAATCTCGCGGCGCAGCTCATGCACGTGCATGAAGTCGCGAACCGGACAAACATGGCTTTAGGCCGGTTCAGGACGGCCCTCGCTGGCATGGCGGGCGTTTTTGTTGGCACAGAATTGATCAAGGGCGCCGTTGGTCTCGTCGACCACGGCGCCGAGCTTTTGCATATCCAAAATCAAATGACGACGCAGGGTGCGACGCAGGCCGATCAGGCGGCAGCGATTGCAAAAGCCTGGGAAGTGACGGCGAAATATAAAAACATTTCCGTCACCGAAAGCCTCGAAATGCAGAAGGAAATGGGCTTCGTGCTCGGCTCTTTGCCACACGCGACCGAACTCGCGATGGAAATGGCAAAGATGCAGACGAACCTCGAAGGTGCGCTCGGCGTCGACAGCGGCGCAGCGATGACCGGCCAGGTGATGGCCGCCATTCGGGCAGCCGAAATGAGCGGCAACTCGATGAGCCACGTTCGCATGGACAAGTACCTCGATCAGATGAGCCGCATAATCATCGGCACCGGTGGTACGGTGAAGCCGAGCGACATCTTGATGGCGACGCAATATGGTCGCGCCTCTGCGATCTCGTGGTCGGATGACTTTACGTCCTATGTGTTGCCGACGTTGACGCAGCAGCTCGGCGGTTCAAAGGTTGGCACGGGCTTCATGTCGATGTGGCAGGCCGTTGTCGGCGGCCACATGCTCAAATCGGCGATCCCAGAGTGGCAGAAGCTGGGGCTGCTCGATCCAAAACTTGCGAACGATAGGAACGTAACGCCCGAGGGCCGCTTCAAGCATTGGGATGCGCACGCGATGAAAGGGCTTGAACAGTTCAAGTCCGATCCCGATCAGTGGGCCGCCAGCGTCCTGATCCCGGCAATGATCCAGCACGGCGTGATCTCAAAAGCCGGATGGGAGGAAATTCAGAAGGGTAACATCAAGGAAGGTCTCGGCGCTGATACACGATCAAAGATCGTCGACGAGCTGACGGCCCTGTTCTCGAACAGGACGGCAAACTCGATTGCCGACGCTCTGACGCTTGAGACCTACAAAATCCAGCGTGACATCGAAAAATTAAAGCAGACGCAGACCGGTGGGGCTGCTGCAGATACGATGCTCGAAAAAGATTGGGAAATGAACAAGAAGGCTTTGTCGAAGCAGTGGGATGATTTCATGACGTCACTCGGCTCGCCAGCGGTTGCCAACGCCGTTACCGGGCTCAAGGCTATCAACGATGCTATCGGTGAAATGGCCCAGGCGTTCGCCAAGCATCCGGGTTTGGGCCGAGCATTCGTTGGCATCGGAATGACCACTGGCGGGCTCCTTGCTGGTGGTGGCCTGCTGGCACTTGCGAGCCTTGTCCCCGGCGGCCCGATTATCGTTGGTCTCGGACTATTAGCTGCTGGTGTTACGGCGCTCGGCGCGGTCAAATGGGATGGCATCAAGAACTTTTTCGGAGCGATCAAGGATTGGATCGTCGGCACGCCCGAGCAGATGGACAAGAATGGCGGAATGCACTCCCGTCAAAAGGGCCTCATCGATAACGTCAAGTCGATGTGGAACTCGATTGTGAATTTTCGCGTGACGCCGGACATGCTCGGAGGCTTCGTTACGTCAATCGGAACAGCCTTTACCAATGCAATGAGCGCAGCGTGGAAAAAAGCCAATGGCGCCATTTGGGACTTGGGCAGCAAACTCGGACAAGCCATCCACGACGCCATCGCCAATGCTGCGAGCATGATCGGCGGATTTTTTTCTGGCAGCACCGGCAAAGGGCCGGTCGGGGCGCGCGGCTCAGGAGGTAGCGGCCCGACGATGCCGATGGGCGGACCCGGCCTTTTGCAAAAGCAGGGTTATATACCGGAAGGCGGGTCACGACCCGTTGTTATTCACACGGCACTTCACCTCGACGGCCGTCAAATTGCGGAGCAGGTTACGATGCATCAAGCGCGGTCGGCGATCTACGTCGGATCGGCGGCAACATTCGACGGCATGATGCACCCTGGCCCCGTCGATCAGAGCTATGCATGATTGCTTTGACATCACACCGACACCAAGCATTGCGCATTATTACTATAATAGCTATAATCTAAACTAGCATATTTCGCGCCGCTGGAGTCTCATGTCCGGAACTCGCATCACATCTGTCGAACTCCATACTCGATTGGGCGCTACCATCGATCGTGCAGTAATCGAGCCTGTTATTATAACCAAGCATGGCCGTGACCATCTGGTAATGCTTTCCGCTGAGCGCTACGCTGCCCTGCTTGCAAATTCCGCGGGGAGGCTAACGCGGCAAACCACCTCTCGACCGGCGATGCGGAAAACGCGGATCCTCTGATGCCCAAAGTAAGTCCTGCCATATTGCGATGGGCGCGTGAGACCGCCGGGATGAGCCTTGAGCAGGCTGCCAAGGCAATCGAACTCAACGCTGCGCGTGGACAGACGGGTGCCGCACGCCTTGCGATTCTCGAAGCAGGTAATGCTGAGATATCGCGCCAGTTGCTCGGGCGAATGGCAGAGAAGTATCGACGGCCTCTGATTACATTCTATCTTGCTGCGCCCCCGCCCCCAGGGGAGCGAGGCGAGGATTTCCGACGCTCGCCTAAAACTGCTCCCCAAGAATTCAATCCGCAGCTCGACACATTAATCCGCAACGTCCGGGCACGACAGGATGTGGTGCGGTTTCTTCTGGAGGACGATGAAAGCGAGCCTTTGCCTTTCGTGGGATCGTCAAAAATCGCCGACGGTGTCGATAGCATTGCACGCGGCATCATCGAGACGACAGGGTTCGATCTTGCCGAATTCCGGAGATCTTCCGATATTGACAAAGCATTCGCGTATTTGCGTGATCGGCTGGAGCAGTCTGGTATTTTTGTGCTTCTGTTAGGGGATCTCGGATCGCATCACTCAAAGATTGAATCGCGGGCTTTTCGAGGCTATGCCATTGCCGACCCTATCGCTCCATTTATCGTCATTAATGACAATGACGCGCGTTCGGCTTGGTCGTTCACCGCATTGCACGAGGCAGCACACGTATGGCTCGGACAAACCGGATTGAGCGGAGCGTCCCACGAAGCAGCAGTCGAACGCTTCTGCAATGACGTAGCAGGGGCGATACTTCTGCCAGCAATTGAAGTACGCGCGATCGATCGTACTCGACTCCGCGATTGGGAAAATACCGTTAATGCGATCGGCGAATTTGCCGCTGAGCGCAATATAAGTCGAGCGATGGTTGCTTACTCCCTCTTGCGTGAAGGCAAGATAACTACAGCGCGCTATCGTGATCTCGACGATCACTTCTACGGTGCGTGGCTCAAGACAAAGGAGAAGAAGCGGGACAAAGATGAGGAACGACGCGGCCCCAATCGTTACGTCATCCTGCGCCACCGTCTCGGACCTGCCCTTGTGGGACTGGCGCGTCAGTACGTCGAATCCGGAAGCCTCTCCCCGACCAAGGCATCGAGTCTTCTTGGCGTGAAGCCGAGTGCAGTTCGCACCTTCCTTCATCCTGAAGGGGCGCGTTGATGCTCTACCTTATCGATGCAAACTCTATCATCGACGCCAAAGATTTGTATTACGTAATCGACAGGGTTCCAGAATTCTGGGAATGGTTAGTGCATCACGGCCAGGCCGGGCGACTTAAAATTCCGGCTGAAAACTTTGAAGAGATCAGCCCGGGCCCGGACAAGAAAGACCCCTTCTATATCTGGCGAAAGGACGCGGCCACCGCCGAGTCTCTGGTTCTGAGCGAGGACGCCGACACGACTTTGGTGCAGCATGTTCTTGACCGTGGCTATGCTAAAAACTTGACCGATGATGAATTGATTATCATCGGCAAAGACCCATTCTTGATCGCTTACGCGTTGTCAGGAAAGGAGCGCGTGGTGGTGACAAGCGAAAAGTCGAAGCCGAAAGCGCAGCGAAAGAACCGCAAAATTCCAGATGTATGCAACGATCTCGGAGTGCGTTGGATAACGCCGTTCCAACTCAATATCGAACTCGACTTCAAGACAAATTGGAAGAAATAATATCGATGGTCAAACGCCGACGATATGCGCTTTCCTAACTTCTTAGAGAAATCGTTCTACGGTTTCCCACGAGATGACCTTGCGGATACCTGCGCATTTCGCCGAAAACGTGCTTGTATTTTGTCTTGCTAACCTTGCAGCTCTTGCCACCAGATACCCATCGACTCTCGATGCCTCTCCCAGCCAAAGCACCATCGGTGGACAACCACAATGGTTGTAGGCAAACGCCGCGTCGTAATCTCGACCTATTCGACCATAAGCGCCGGATGTACCGTATTCGCTCAGCCAGCCAAGCCAATGCTCTTTTTGGCTGACGTACCAAGTCGGCTTCTTTAGAAGAAGCTTCTCCAGCGCCTCGGTGTGCGGCGCCCGCTCTGGAAGCGCCCTGATCTTTTTGATGAGCTGTTGTGGCGTCATACCCAGTGCCCCCCCTATCTTCTTTTGAGAAAGCGGCTCGAACTTTCATTCGGACGCGCATGCGCATAGACGCTCGTCGTCTTGAGGTCGGCATGGCCGAGTGTTTGCGAGACGAGTGTGATCGGAGCGCCGTTGTCAATCGCATGGCTAGCATGCGCATGCCGGAACCAGTGCGCAGAGGCGGCTTCGTTCACCCCTGCCCGATTTGCTGTGCGCTTGATCAGGTAATTGATCTCCCGCTCTTTGATGCCAAAGACGCTTGCCTTGGCCGGTGCTCCGCCTCTCAACGCGAGCAGCCGTGCTGCGACGTCTGCTGGCAAGAGCACATGGCGCGGCTTGTCGCCTTTGCCTATGACGGCGAGCTGCACTTCCCCGTTCTCACGCGGAATGATCTCGTCCCATGTCAGCGTCGCGAGTTCCGAAACGCGAAGACCTCCGTAGTACGCGGTCTCAAATAGAGACCGATCGCGTTCAGGATGCCGAGAGTCAGCGGTCGCGCGGATCAGAAGCTGGATATCGACTTCGGGCATTATCCGTTGTGCGAGTTTCCGCGGCGCGCGCTTGAGCTTGATCAGCGGCCCGACGTTGAAACGGGTGTATCCGACTTGGTGGGCGAACCCGAGAAGTGCCTTCACGGCTGCGACCTGCGTGTTGATCGTGGCGGCGCTCGCTGGCGTACCATCGACCTTGACCCGCATCGCTTCGAGCGCCGACTGCACGTCGTCGATCGTTGCATGTCGAAGATCGGTGCCTGCGGCTTCGATCGCAGCAATGAACCGATGTCCGATCCGCTCGTAAGCTCTGAGCGTATGACGCGAGCTATCAGCATGAGACTTGAGCCAGACGGCCACAAGCTCGTTGTCCTTCTTGGCCGTCGTGTGCAGCGTCGGCAACCGCTCGGCGTCGCCGCCAGCGATCTCCGTTCGCTTCGGTTTGATGATCTGCAGATCAGTACCAGTCATGACATCACCTGGGTTGCAGCTCCAAAACAGGCCCAAAATGCCCATTGCATTGCATGCCGATAAGGGATATTATCAGCATATATCTGAAGGTCAATTCTTGGGTCCCACGGATTTGGGCGCATTCTGAATTTGATGGATTGCGCAGGCAGTAATAGCAAGCGTGGCCGCCCATGATCCAAGACGAGTTTGGCTACGATTACATTGATCCGCCCAACTACGCCGAGAGTTCGGACGTCAACCCAACCGATTTTGCCATGGGCCTTCATCCCAAAGGACCGGCGCATCGTCATGCGCCGGCCAAGTTGCTCGCAGCCTAAAACGTCTCTTTATGGAGGAAGCGCTACGGCAGCGAGAAGACGGTGAGCGAGCCACCAAGGTTGGTGTACTGTTTGAGGCCGGAGTAGCCGCCCACGGCACCGAGACCATCGGTCGGATTGGTGAGGCCAGCCGCGAGACCGATACCGGCCCAACCGCCAACACCCGAGTACACGGCAACGTACTGTTTCCCATCATGCAGATAGGTCATCGCGTTGCCGATGATGCCCGACGGCGTCTTGAACCTGAACAACTCCTTGCCATCCTTCTGGTCGACGGCTTTGAAGTAGCCCTCGAGCGTACCGTAGAACGCGATGCCGCCAGCGGTCGTTAGAGCACCTGACCACACCGAGAACTGCTCAGGCTTCGACCAGACGATCTTGCCCTGTGCACCATCCCAGGCAATGAAGTTACCCATGCCGCCATGGCTGTCGGGAGCCGGATACATCGACAGCGTCGCACCAACGTAAGGCTGACCCGCCGTGTAGGAGACCTTGAAGGGTTCGTAGTCCATGCACACGTGGTTGGTCGGAACATAGAACAAGCCCGTCAACTCCGAATACGAAGCCGGCTGCTGGTCCTTGGAGCCGAGAGCCGCAGGGCAGATGCCCTTGTGGTTCACATCGGTGCCCTTGCCTGCCGCAAAGGTCGAATACTTCGGATCGCGGATCGGACGGCCGTAATTCGGGCTCGACTTGTCGAGATCGATCCCGGACGCCCAGTTCACGGCCGGGTCGTACTTCTCAGCAACGAGCGGCTCTCCTGTCTCGCGATCGATCGTGTAGCCGAAGCCGTTGCGATCGAAGTGCGTGAGCGTCTTGTGCTTCTGACCCTTGATGTCCAAGGTCGCGAGCAGAGACTCGTTGATGCCGTCATAGTCCCATTCGTCGAACGGCGTCATCTGATACGCCCACTTCGCGATGCCGGTATCGACGTCACGCCCGAAGTACGTCATCGACCACTTCTGGTCGATCGGCTTGCCGTCCGGCCCAGCGCGCTGAGCGGCGTTCCAGGTCGAAGGATTGCCCGTACCGTAGTAGACCATGTTGAGATCCGGATCGTAGGCCATGTAGCCCCACGTCGAACCGCCGCCGATCTTCCACTGATCGCCATTCCAGGTCTTCAAGGACGAGTCCTTGCCGACCGGTTTGCCGAGCGACATCGTCTTCTCCGGATCGACGAGTATGTCCGAATCCGGCCCCATCGAATAGGCGCGCCAGACTTTCTTGCCCGTATTGATGTCATAGGCAGTCAAGTGGCATCGCACGCCAAACTCGGCGCCGGAGATTCCGATCAACACCTTGTCTTTCACAACAAGCGGCGCGCCGGTGCCGGTCTCGCCTTTCTTCGGGTCGCCGTCGACGACCTTCCAAAGCTCCTTGCCGGTCTTCGCATCGAGAGCGACCAACGAAGTGTCGGCCTGGTGCAGGAAGATTTTGCCTTCAGCATACTGGACACCGCGGTTGACCGTATCGCAGCACATCACAGGAATGACCGAGGGATCCTGCTTCGGCTCATACTTCCAGATGATCTTCTGCTCGTTCGCCAGATCGAGCGCGAACACGATGTTCGGGAACGCCGAATGAACGTACATCGTGTTGCCGATGACGATCGGTCCGCCTTCGTGACCGCGAAGCACGCCGGTCGAGAACGTCCATGCGACCTTGAGCTGGCCGACGTTGTCCGTCGTGATCTGGTCGAGCTTCGAATAGCGGTGACCGCTATAGTCGCCCGACTGAATCGCCCAGTTCGCCGGGTCGCTCGAAAGCTTTATCACGTCCTCGTTGGCCCAGGCTGGCGACGAACACACCAGCAGAGCAACGGCGGCCGTGGAGTTTGCCCACTTCCTCATTACTTCCTCCATATGCTAGCGTCGCAAGCATGCGACGCCGCTGAGCCCACTCAGCTGTCGCCGGAGGATGAGGGAGTTCAGAAGAGAGGGGTTGCAAGCGTGGAAAGCTCAACCGCTCAACTGTCTCCATCATCCCCCGACTTTCCGAGTTGATGAAAGAGACACGCGCTCTCCCGAGGCAGGCATACGAAAATATCCCTACCGCGGCCTCACTCAAAGAGTGAGGACATCAACGCAGTAGGAATCATCAGCCATCGGGGCGGTTATACGGGAGATTCCATTCCCGAGTTGCCAAACTATCCCGACCCCTCACGGAGTCAACGCGAAAATTCACGGACCCGAGAGATTTCGTTATTGACGGTCGGCATGTGTAATCGATTTTTTGTTGCAGCGTCGACTACGGCGATCGCGCATCCGAGCGACATGATCTCGTCAGCGCAACGCAGTCTTTAGGCTGCCGCGATCGCGAGGCGCTCGTATCCATCCACCCGAACTCCTCCACGAATTCCAATTTCCAGCACTCGCAAATCTCGTCTCACGAACATCACGACATGCCGCCGCATGGGCACCCCATTCGCCCAAAATGGCTGCTCATCATGGGCAGGAGCATAAGCGGCCTGCAGGACTTCCGCATCAGGGCAAGCCGAAGAAGGAGCACGTAACGTCTTGGAGAGGCGCGATGCTTGATGCGGCGAGCGCGCCGAAGTCGGCAGTGCTTCGCCAAATCGGCATTCGCGAACAACATTAAAGTTTGCCGTGCTTCGCTTTGCTGTCATCGAAATGCCGTAAGCTGAGAATTGGGTTCATGTCGTTATCTTCTCGGGGGAGATCACATTATGAACGGAGAACAGGAACTCGTTCTGCGCGAGCAAGGGCGCAGAGCATTGATCAGGGCACTCGTGGGCATCGCGAACTCAAAAACACACGAGGAAGCGGTGACGATTGCCCAGCGCCAACTCATTAGGGCGGGCCAGACATGGTACGACGGCACTGCTCCCGTAATGTGAGTTAAAGACTCTCGCCAATTCCGGACCGGACGAGAGCTGCACGGATTGCGCGATGCTATCGATTTTGACCTTGCTCTTTATCCAAGTCACCGAACGTTGGGTGCATCCTGTTGCCTGAAGTCCGAGTTCCTCAAATCGGCGAGGGCCACGTTAAGCCGGTGCCTCGCTTCGCGGAGCTCGTAATCATCATCGCGGGGCACGAGCGCTTGTTCGGATGAGCGTACCCGATCTTCGATCGCTTAGATCAGCGTATAAATTCGGTTGATCGCTTTCTTGCGCATGGCACCTTCCAACGTATCGATCCGGAACCCAAGCGGTAGGGTAGAGTTCCTCCGTTCACCAAGCGAATTCGATTCTGCACTGCACGCTCATCGCAACGCAGCAACTTTGGTTTGTGTGAGCTCATTCCTTTTTTCCGCGCGATACTTCTCCCAGCGCTTGCGCTGTGCGGCGACGATACGCTCGCGACCATGCCGTCACCTGGATCGGATCGATCGTCGAGCGAACATTGACGTCGGCCTGCACGCGCTGCGCGGCGCAGCTTGCGCATTAGCGGCCGCATCGGCTGCCAACGGCGCACCCCTCGGGTTGAAGCGTCGTTCTTCTTGGGCGCCGTAGTTGAACAGTACGGCAAACTCCTGAAGCTCGCGCCGCACCTTCATGGCCAGACGTTCTGTTTCGCAGAGCTTGCGCATGCCCTTGAATAGCGTGGAAACGCCGATGACGAGCGCGAGGATCGCAAGGTTGACGAGATCTTCAATGCTCATTTGGCTCTCGTTTGAAACATTCGCTGGCGCTGGCGCGTTAATGGGCTACGTGGAATCTCACGCGGAGCACCAAAATGACGATCCGAAAGGTCAAGGCCGGCTACCGCCTTGTTTCGAAAAAAGGGAAGAATCTCGGCACTTACAAATCCAAAGGCGGTGCAGAGAAACGCGAGCGGCAAGTTCAGTACTTCAAGAAAAAGAAGGCCTAACGCTAGCCTCCATCGCCCCGATACGAATTGAATACGCTTAAAGGATTTTCTCTTATCCTTCGGCCGCGTCGTGGCGATGCATCGTTACACCTGATCCCTGCCCCCTCAATGACGTCAGAGTGTCGTGGCCATTCCTGATAATAGCCGTCGATTGTTTCTGTCAGTCGTCTGTCCCACGCATTTGTGTCATCGAGCGTCGGACCGGATCGCAACGCTTCCCGTGGAATGCCGACGACGTAGCCGCCAGCATCAGGAACATATTTGAGCGCATGCCAGGGCAATGGATGATACTTCGTGCCAATACCGAGAATGCCGCCGAACGACATCAGAGCATAAGCGATTTTTCCACTCCGTTTCTCAAGCATCACGTCGTAGATTTCACCCAATGTCTCGCCCTCGGCGGAGAGGACAGGCGTACCTTGCACTTTACCGGCCGATATGAGGGTAAATGTTTCATCAGGCGAATTCATGTGACCTCCTCGTTATTTCAAGAGTAACGGCAATCCTGAAACCTAGGTTCCAGCTTGGCGAGGATGATCTTTTGAAAGAACTATCGGCGGTTAGAGCGGCGATACTACCGGGGACTTACTGAGGCATGACTGAAAATTCGCAGCGCACACTCCGTATGACATATGTTTTCGGGGCAGCGGCGTTGGTCGCCTTGATGCTGTTAATAGCAGCTTCATTTTGGCTTGTCGCACAGACACAATCAGCCGCCACTGACGTCTTAAAAGCGCGGGAACGGCTGACGTCGCTCTCGAACATGTTGGTCACCACGCTTAATGCTGAGACGGGCCAGCGAGGTTATCTGCTGACAAGTGAACCCCGCTATTTGGCGCCCTTTGAGTCGGCGGGCCGAAACGTCAAGCCGAGGCTGGAATCGCTTGCCGCGGTTTTTCAAGACGACGTCTCGGCAAAATCTGCCGTCGATAACATTCGGTCGACTGTTCAAGCAAAGATGGACGAACTGTCCGAGACTGTCGAACTCAAGAAATCCGGAAAATCCGCCGAAGCACTCGCTATTGTAACGAGCGACCGCGGTAAGGATTTGATGGATCAAATTCGCTCTCAGATCGGTCAAGAAACGGACCGCGTCAATCAAATGCTCGGTGCGGGCGTAGAGAAACAGCGAGGAAATGCATCTTTAGCGCGCCAGTTTGCCATCGGTGCAGCGCTTGCCATTCTCCTTGCGGCATTGGGAGCGATCGCCACCATCTTGAAATACACGAGAGAACTATTGTTCGCGCGGTCTGAACTTCAAACTCTGAATACTGGACTAGAGGACCGTGTGACAGAACGGACGCGCGACCTCAAGCGCGCCAATGATGAGATCCAGCGGTTTGCCTATATCGTGAGCCACGATCTCCGATCGCCACTCGTCAACGTTATGGGCTACACGAGCGAACTTGAGACGAGCCTGGATACTCTTAAGGAATTGGGGAACGATCCTGAGCTTGAAACCTTGTCTTCTGGTCCAACCGCAAAGGCCGTTATCACAACGGACATGCCGGAATCGATCGGCTTCATCCGAAAATCGACGAGCAAGATGGATGCCCTTATCAAAGCAATTTTGAAGCTATCGCGGGAAGGTCAGCGCATCCTTACTCCCGAACAAATCAATCTAGAGGAGTTCTTTGCGTCCATCCTAACCAACGTGCAGCACCGGATGTCCGAATTGGAAGGACAGATCACGATCGCAACACGCCTGCCCGTCCTCCATAGCGATCGTCTTGCGCTTGAGCAGATCTTCGTCAATCTGGTCGACAATGCCATCAAATACAGAGCTTCAGACAGGCCACCTGAAATCACGATCCGGCAAGCCTCTGGCGCCTGGGGATCTGTCGTCATCGACGTTGAGGATAATGGTCGGGGAATAGCTGCCGTGGACCATGAGCGGGTATTTGACCTTTTTCGCCGCGCGGGCCCGCAAGACCAGCAGGGCGAAGGTATCGGGCTGGCACATGTGCGCGCGCTCGTTCGGCGCCTCGGCGGCGAAATTACCATGACTTCCGAACTCGGACATGGCACGACCTTCCGCGTCACACTTCCCAAGACACTCCAAACCGTAGCGGAGCAATCGAGTGGATAACAACGGGACGCCCGTCAGAATCGTGATGATTGAGGACGACGAGGGGCATGCGCGGCTCATCGAGCGAAACATCCGAAGAGCCGGCGTTAACAATGAGATTATGCCGTTTACAAACGGCACCGACGCACTGGCCTATCTATTCGGAGCCGACGGAAGCGGCGAAGCAAGTGCAAGAAGGCATCTCCTCGTTCTGCTGGATTTGAATCTTCCCGATATGAGCGGCGTCAGCATTTTGGAGAAAATCAAGGCCAATCCCCATACCAAGCGCACGCCCGTCGTGGTTTTGACGACCACGGACGACCAACGGGAAATTCAGCGCTGCTACGATCTCGGCGCCAACGTGTACATTACAAAACCCGTCGACTATGAGAATTTCGCGCATGCCATTCGGCAGCTCGGTCTTTTCTTCTCCGTTATCCAGGTTCCGGAAATCCAGTAGCATGCCGCGCCCCAAGATCCTGTACATCGACGACGACCCTGGGATTGGGCGACTTGTTCAGAAGACGTTGGAAGCCAACGGCTTTGATGTGTCCCTTGCGCAATCCGGATCCGCCGGGATCGCGCTTCTCCGCACAGAAACGTACGATATCGTTGCTCTCGACCATCACATGCCGGGTCACACCGGCCTCGACGTGATGAAGGATATCCGTTCGCTGCCGGACTATCCCCCCGTCATCTATGTCACCGGATCCGAAGACAGTCGCATCGCCGTCGCGGCGCTCAAATTGGGCGCCGTCGACTACGTTTGGAAGGATGTACAGGGGCACTTCCGGGAATTGCTCGTCAAAGCCGTCTCAACAGCAATTGAACAAGAACGGCTGCGCCGCGAAAAGGAGGCTGCCGACAAGGAAGTTCGCGCTGCCCGCGACCGCGCAGAGATGCTTTTAAAGGAGGTCAATCATAGGGTCGCGAATTCTCTCGCGATCGTCGCCGGTTTGGTCGGATTGCAAAAGTCATCACTGCAAGATGAAGCCGCGCAACAGCTCCTGGAGCAGATGCGCGCTCGCATTATCGCTATCGCAGGAGTCCATCGCCGTCTCTACACATCTCACGACGTGAGTAGTGTCGATCTCAAGGAGTATTTGGGCAGCCTCGTCGATGACCTTCGGGCCGCGATGACAGATCAGGGACGAACGCACCCGATACAGCTGAATTGCGTGCCCATCTCTTTGCCGACGGATAAGGCCGTCTCCGTGGGCATCATCGCAACCGAGCTTGTGACGAATGCTTATAAATACGCCTATCCAAATCGCCAAGGCGACATCCGCATCAGCGTTACGCGAGACGGTAGCAGCATATGTTTATTCGTCGAAGATGACGGCGTCGGGCTCACCGAGCTCTCATCCAGTGCAGGCACCGGCCTTGGATCGAAGGTGATTGCATCGATGACCGCCAAACTGCAGGGCTCCGTCAGCTATCCGACGGTGGCGACAGGAACACGTGCATTGCTCCAATTCGAGCTATAGTAACTCTCGTAGACCGGCGGAGCTTCGCGCAAAATGCGAACTCTCTCTTCTCGAGGCGAAGATGAAACACCTTTCCGTGCCTTATGCTGAAGGCTTCCGCGTTTTGATCGGCGACGACCATTCTCAGGCGGCGTCGATGGTGATTGCAGTGGGTGACAAAGAGGGCGGCGCCGACAACCGCCACAGTGGAGCGGATCAGTGGCTCTACGTCGAAAGCGGAGACGGCGAAGCCCGGATCAATGGGCACACCTATCTCCTGGAAGCCGGGTCGCTGATATTAATTCAGCGGGGTGATCGTCACGAAATTCGTAACACGGGTCGGTCGCCACTTAAGACGCTGAACATCTACGTTCCGCCGGCGTACACGTCGGACGGAGACGAACTGCCAGCAGCGAAAGCCTAGCGGAACAGCCGAATTCGCGCTCATCTGCCCCGGCGTTGGTGCGGCCGCTTTTTGCTGTCAGTATTCTCGGAGAGATTTTCGCGGGCTTTGATGCGGTCTTCAGCTTCTGTGCTGCTGTTGGCGCCGTTGCTGCGAACTGTCGTCGTCCGGCTTCGCCGTAGGGGTTTTACTTTTCATTGTGCTGCATCTCGCGCCAAGCGCGCATGCCCATGCACGGCGAATGAGGCTAACGTTTTTTTCCGATGCAGCGTTCCCATCCAGCACAGTGTTCGACCATCGTGGGCAAAGCCTTATCGCGCTTCACTCCAGCGATCGCTCCAAAGCTGCAAGAAGCACGAGCTCGTCCGTGGGTTTACCTACATTGGGCGCTCCCGCCAGAACGTCGCCTCCGTAAAGTTCAGGTCGGCTGTGCGCGCTCGCCATGACAAATGGGATGTTACGGGCCTTCAGCGCTTCGGCCACTAATGTCACAGGTCCGTCCACCAAATTGACATCGAGTAATGCTATCGTCGGCGTCTCAACTTCCAGCAGGCGCAGCGCCTCTTCGACGCTCGCTACCGGTCCGAGCACGGACCATCCGCGCTTCTCCAGCACCAGTGTCAGATCCAGCGCGATCAGGAATTCATCTTCGACAATAAGGACGGTTTTCGACACGCAGGCCCACTCGACGTCAGCCTTCTGACGATGGTCGCAACGGAATGAGTATCTCTGCCTTCAAACCTGCCGGACCGTAAGCGAGTTCCGGATGGCCGCCCAGTTCAGCCGCGGCGACCTGGATGAGACGCGTTCCAAAGCCCGTGGACGTCGGCGCCGATGCCGGAGGTCCTCCAACCTCCTCCCAATCCAACCGCAATCGCTGAGCATCCTCGGCTTGGAAAGACCACCGGACCCGGATCTGGCCGTTGGGCGCCGATAGCGCGCCATACTTAACGGCATTCGTTGCGAGCTCATGAAGAATCAGACTGAGCGGCTGGAGCTGCTCCGACGCGAGGACAATCGGCGGGCCAGGTTCTATCAGGACCGCCGAAGAAACTCCTGTATAGGGCTCAAGCGTTCGCTCGACCACGCGCTGAAGCGGAACGTCCTTGTTTTCTGAAAAAGCAAATTCATGCGCTCGCACGAGCGCGTTGAACCGTCCAAGAAATGCCTCGCGATATTCCGCGCCCGAGCGACCCTCCACGGAAGTTTGGCGTGCCATCGCCTGGACCAAAGCGAGGAGGTTCTTTACGCGATGACGGAGTTCGCCAATGAGAACGTCCTTTTCCACCTCCTGCTTTCGGCGATCGGTCGCGTCAACCATCGAGAGCAGAAGCGTCCGGCTGATGTTATCTGGATGGTGGAGCCGGTGGGCCGTAAGAAGCATCGTTCGCCGGCCGAGATTCGGAAAATCATGCGTCACTTCATAGTCGACGATCGAAGAGCTTTTGGGAATGACATCTTCCAACAGTCGGCGAAGCTCTGGAATGTCCCATTGGCCATTTCCAAGCTCGTAGAGATGCTTTCCGATCGTTTCGTCCTGGCTGACGTTAAAGGTTTCGTGGAAAGCACGATTGGCCGTTTCAACGGTGAGTTCCTGGTCTAAAACCAGGAGGGGATCTGGAACAGTGTCGACGATGCCCTGCGCGCGAACATGGCCATTCCGAATAACGCGGTAGAAATCTTCCAGGTTCATGAGCCAACCCCAGGTCGCGGCTGATGCACCTGGGTACTATACCTGATCGCCTGCCGAAATGCCGTTGTTGGGCTCGCATACAGGCCTACACATTAGTTAATCTTCGGGACATTGAGAGACCTACTTTCTCAATGCCGGGATCATTGCCGCGGCGCAGAAAGACTCTTTCTGGATTGGACCTCCAGATGCGGCGGCGGTCACTTCTGATGCACTCTAACAATTACGGCTGAACGCTGCCGATCACGCCGCCAGCATCCTCGGAATTCGGCCATTCGAGGTTAAACGCGCAAACTGCGATATGTTCTCTTCCGCTAGCCTGGGATTCCCGTCGGCGTATGATGAAAGGGGAAAATCCCAAAAATCCAAAACAGCACGGCCGCCGCGATAAACGCCAATATAAAGCCAGCCACGAGCATCACGAGCGTGTCCCTGGAATTGTCGGCGCCCTTCACACGTTCTTCTGTTTCGGTCGTTCCGTTTCGCATCGGATTTGGACGGACCATCACGAGACCTCCTGCAGCTCTCTAGTGAAGCTCGAAACGTGTGTGCAGGTTCCTCTACCGGACCAGCCCTCCAACTTGTTCGACGACACTTCAAGCTAGGCGTCAGACTATGCACTCAGCCTAACGCTCTCGCGTCTTTGATTCGGAAACAATGGGCCGAGGTTTTCCGCTATTGGTAGCGGGAGGGCGACTTGATCCACCGACCGCATCGACCTTCGCCTTCGGAGGACAACACTCTTTGGAGCGCTTCGTTTACACCAAAGGGGCAATCGGTCTGTCGATTGTTTCCAAGGTTGATCGCAAGGATGCAATCGCAGTCGGTAAGGCGATGCCTGACACCAGCATGATGGCCACCGACGTGATCAATGCGCCAACCGCCGGCATCAAGCCACCGCGACTGGCGGAAATTGCGCGCGATCGCTGCACCGGATCGCACCGGGATCGCACCCGACGAATTTTGGCCATCTGCCGAAATCCGCTAATGTCTTGAAAACAATGGTGGGTGATCACGGACTCGAACCGTGGACCCGCTGATTAAGAGTCAGGTGGTTCCGCCGACATTCCGTTGCCAAGCGCAAAGTTCGCCCAATCCGACATCAGTGCGCGACGCTTTTCCAGGAGCTTACCTCTCCGGTACGCGGCTTCCACCTTTGACTCGATGGTGTGAGCGAGTGCCATCTCCACGACCTCTCGCGAGTGAGACGTTTCTTCGCTCGCCCAATCGCGAAAGCTGCTGCGGAACCCATGTGCTGTCGCCTCGATCTTGAGCCGTCGCAGCAACTCAGTCAGCGCCATGTCGCTCAAGGGCTTCTTAGCGTTGTTGGGAGATGGAAACAGCAGCTCGGCTTCGGGAAAAAGCGCGATGGCGGCCTTTGCGATCTCGGCCGCACGCGGCGATAACGGCACGACGTGCTCCTTACCGCCTTTCATCCGTTCGGCCGGAATGGTCCAGAGTGCTCTATCGATATCGATCTCGCCCTTGGGCGCGAGCCTCACTTCGCCGCTGCGGGACGCGTTCAACACCAAAAACTCGAACGCCAACTTAGTGATTTCCGCCGCGTTAGAGGCTCGAAGCTTTCGAATGAACCCAGGAACATCTGAGTAAGGCAGCGCCGCAAAGTGCACCACCTCGTCAGTTTGCTTCGGGAGGCCAAGGACGGCCAACCGGCACGGGTTCTCGCCGCTCCGCATGCCGGAGGCCGTGGCGTAGTCGATGATAGTCGAGACGCGTTGAAGCACTCGCCGAGCCGTCTCGGCCTTCGTCGTCCAGATCGGCAGTAGGAGCTTTAGGATTTCTGCCGTGCCAATACGGTTGACCGCCGTCTTACCGATTGTCGGGAATGCATAGAGTTGGAGCGTCTTCAGCCACTGATTGGTGTGCTTGCCGTTGCGCCACGTCGATTTGCGGTTCTTGTGCACGGTGCGTGCGCATTCCTCGAATGTCGGCACACCTTCCCGAAGCGCAAGCCGAGCCGCGACCGGATCTTCGCCTGCCTTTGCGAGCTTTCGAAGCTCATGCGCTTTATCGCGGGCTTCGGCCAAGGACACAGTTGCAGAACCACCAAGACCGACGTCTCGCCTCTTGCCATTACACATGACGCGCAGCACCCAGCGCGACGCGCCAGATGGATCGACGACAAGGTAGAGACCATTACCGTCGCCATAGCGACCGGGCGCTTTTTTCTGACGGACGAATACGGCTGTCAGGCCGTTCGAGCCGCGCGAAGGTGCGGTTTTCGGATGTGACTTGCTGGACATGATGGGCCATCTCACCGACCCACATTTCATCCCACAAAAGATTGGGGATGGCATAGAACAAACCGAAACCTGTCCACACCGGCTTGGACAGTCCAAATTAGCGGTTTAGGTCTATATTCCTTGATTTTTCCGCACTTGCTTGGACAGCTTTGGACTAGTGCGGATCGGCGGTCATGGCGGAGAGAGTGGGATTCGAACCCACGAGACCCTTACGAGCCTACACGCGTTCCAGGCGTGCGCCTTCAACCACTCGGCCATCTCTCCGCGGCGCACTAGCTAGGCGGCGCGCACTATACGCATCGAGGCTCCCAGCGCAACGTGTGACTGACAGGTTCCTGACATCCTTTGCCTGTGTCTCTTGACCGCGCTCCCGCCGAGCCACAAAAAAGCGCGGGTAATTAAGCAAACGGGCTCCATGACCAGTTCGCAACTCCTCAAAACGCTGGCCGTTTTATCGATTTCATGTGTTGCAGCTGCCGTCTGGGTATGGCACGCGACCGGCGAACCGCCGAATCACTGGCTGTTTCGGATCGCCGGGCTGGCGTTCTTCGCAGCCTTGATCGTCGCGATCGTAAGCCCTGACACGCGGCCCCGGATATTGATGCGATTTCTCGCGGCTCTCTTCGCATTGTTCGCCCTGATCTCGTTCGCCTCCGACGTTTCCCGCCCGGCCGTCGACGGCCAGGGTCCGGGCACGATGTCCCTGTTGCAGCATTTGCAGTCGCTCGCGCCGACGTTCGTCGCCGCGCTCCAGCGCACGATCGAGAATGCAACAGGTGCATTCGTTTGGGACCCGCTGCTTACGTCGTTTCTATCGCTCCCGGCTTGGCTGCTATTTCTGCTGTTCGCCGTTGGAGCCGGGTTTCTGGGGCGGCCAAGGCGGCGTGTCCGCATATTCGTCAACGACTACTGATAGGATCGACCTGCCGCACCCCGGCTGACGGCAGAATTGTCCCGCCCCTGCAACGTTCTTGCTCTGAG
This sequence comes from Hyphomicrobium sp. GJ21, assembly GCF_001006785.1. Taxonomy (NCBI): domain Bacteria; kingdom Pseudomonadati; phylum Pseudomonadota; class Alphaproteobacteria; order Hyphomicrobiales; family Hyphomicrobiaceae; genus Hyphomicrobium; species Hyphomicrobium sp. GJ21. The sequence continues at coordinate 722,130 of NZ_CDHO01000003.1, forward strand.
CGCCGTATAAAGGTCGCAACGTTTCAAGAAGAAAAAGGAGCAAATCCATGTTCGCCAAAAGCCGCGCCGCCATGCCGACGCCTGAGACCGCTCTGCGCGGCAGGTCAACGCCGATCCTGCCTGCATCCGCCGAGCATTATCTGTTCTCGCGCCCTCTCCACGGGCCCTATCCCAATGGACTCGAAGTTGCGATCTTTGGGCTCGGATGCTTCTGGGGTGCCGAGAGGCTGTTCTGGCAGCTCGGAGACGGCATCTGGATCACGGCGGTGGGTTATGCCGGCGGCTTCACCGAAAATCCGACCTACGAGGAGGTCTGCTCCGGCCACAGCGGTCACACGGAAGTTGTCGTCGTGGTTTACGACCCGAAAGTGCTCCCCTACGAGCGACTGCTGAAGACGTTCTGGGAAGCGCACGACCCGACGCAGGGCTTTCGTCAGGGCAACGACGTCGGCACCCAATACCGCTCGGCGATCTACACGACGACGCCCGGCCAGCTCGGAGCCGCCCGCGCCTCCGAGCAGGCCTACGCCAAAGCCATTGCCGCCAAGGGCTACGGTCCGATCACGACGGAGATCAAAAGCGCCGGTCCGGTCTATCTGGCCGAAGATTACCACCAGCAATATCTGGCGAAGGTTCCGCACGGATACTGCGGCTTGGCAGGAACCGGCGTTACCTGCCCGTCGCCAAACGCCTGATATTTACCGGAAGGCATCTCGATAACCCGCCGCCGGGACGATCACTTCGTCTCGGCGGTGGTCGTCTTTTTGACATGCGGCCGAAGCGCCGGATGCGCCGCGGCCGCTGACGCTGGAACAATCGCGAGACCGGCCGACCGTGCGAACGCTGCACGCGCCGCCGCCGCTTTTGCCAGAACCTGATGCACGGCGACCTTCGACATCAGCGCCTCTTTCGGAACTGGCACCGGGTCCGGATCGGCGGCAAGAAGCGCGCGGCACTCCGGCGGCAGATCCGCGAGCATGATCGGAGGCGCCGGCGGACGCACGCTGACACTCTGGGGCGGTTTCGGGATGGGCGGCGACGTCGACGGCTTAGCCGGGATCACCTTCGCCAGCCACTGATCGACTTCTTTCCCGCAGCCATCGTCGCCTGTCGGAGGCGGCTGCGGCTTGCACCCGGCAAAGTCCGCCGGGCATTTGATGCGCATATGGAAATGATAGTAATGCCCGTAGAACGGCCGCACTTTGCCGAGCCACTGACGGTCCGTTCCGGCCGCCGTGCACAGCGCCTTCTTGATCGCCGGATGCACAAAGATGCGCTCGACTTCCGGATATGACGCGGCGCGCTTGATCAGCGACACCTGCTTGTCCGTGAACACCTTCGGATCGACGGCGACGCCCGTGTCATCGAGCATCGAGGTCGCATTGAGCGTCTCACGTTCTTTGCGAGTCAGCCGCCGCTTCGGCATTGGCGTCAACCAGATGTCGGCATCGAGACCGACCTGATGGCTCGCGTGCCCCGTGATCATCGGGCCGCCGCGCGGCTGAGCGATATCGCCAACCAGAAGACCCGGCCAGCCGTCCTGCTTCTGCGCATCGTCGGCAAATGTCTTGATCAGCGAAATGAGCTGCGGATGGCCCCAGTTGCGATTGCGCGACAAGCGCATCTCCTGCCAGGCCGGCCCGTCGATCGGCAGAGCTTCCGCGCCCGACAGACAGCCGCGTGAATAATAGCCGATCGCGCGGGCGGCCAGCGGCGCCGGCTTTTTCACGACGCCGAACAGCTTTTTGGCGCCGACGAATTCCGGCCATTTTGGCGCCGCGCCACCGGCCTTGAGGCTCGCTGTGATCGACGTGCTGGTTCCGGCGATCGGCTCCGTCGTGAGCGTAATCGTTCGTGCGGTGGAACTTTCGGGCGGAGGCGACGCAGTGGTCACATCCTTCGCGGCCGAGTCGCTGTCGGGCTCTGTTGCGCCGCCGCCCTCTGCATCCGAAGAGCCATCCGCCGCTTGCGTCAGAAAACCGTTGCCAGGTGCGAACGCAGGCAGTTTGTGTTCGCCGCTCGCTGGAGCCGCTTTCGGATCAGGGCTCGGCTTCGCCAGGGCTGGCTGCCCGCCTTTCGCGTTCGATTGCGGATCGGCCTGCGTGGGATCGGCATAAGCGGGAGCGACCGGCGACAGTCCAGCTGCCCCGGCAAGGAATAATCCAGCCAGACTTGGCGCGAAAAACAGCGCGAATAGCCTCACGGCCCTCATGCCCAATCCCGCTTTTGCGTAAGACCAGTCCCCTTTTACTCCATAGTCGGGCAAAAATCCGACCTGCAATCCAGAAACGCCTCAATGCCGCTCGGGCGTGACCCAAAAACCGGCATTGGAAAACCAGATCAGCGCATTAAACAGCGCCGATGCGCGAACAACCAGTGTTCAATTTCGGAAGTTCCCTCGCTATGAAGCAGACCCGATTGAGCGAAAGGATCAGCTCTGACATTTTCCATTGAAACCGGCACCGCGACCGCCCGCAATCGCCTTATCCTCGCCCACGGCGCGGGAGCAGGCGTCGAGTCGCCATTCTTCGCCAGCATCATGGAGCTTCTGGCGGCGCGCGGCATCGCGACGACCGGCTTCGAATTCGGCTACATGTCGGCACGGCGCACCGGCGGCTCGAAGCGCCCGCCGCCGAAAGCCGAAGCATTGACGGCGCAATATCGCGACACCGTCCACGTCCTGACGAAAAACTGGAAAAAATCGAAACCGGTCATCGGCGGAAAGTCGTTAGGCGGCCGAGTCGCAAGCCTGATCGCCGACGAGCTTTATGCCGAGGGAAAAATCTCCGGCCTCGTCTGCCTCGGCTATCCGTTTCATCCGCCGCACATGCCCGAAAAGCTGCGCACGGCCCATCTCGAAACGCTGAAATGTCCAGCGCTCATCGTCCAGGGCGAACGCGATCCGTTCGGCAACCGCGCCGAGGTCGAAGCCTTGCCGCTATCGAAAAGCATCAAGCTGGTCTGGATGAACGACGGCGACCACGATTTCGGCCCGCGCGGGCGTTCCGGCTTCACACGCAAAGGCAATCTCGCGGAAGCGGCGGACGCCGTTGCGGCATTTATCTCGAGCCTGCCGCAGCCGCGTTGACGCAATCACGCGTGCAACCTACGGTGCGCGCCTAGCCAGCCGACCGGAGACGGCTTCATGTCCTCCGCCCGCTCATATTTCTCAAGCCGTTCAGAAAAATAAAGATAGCCGCCGCAAATGACCTCCCTTGCCTTCACCGCCGACCAAGTCGCCGCCAGCGAAGCCTCGAAGGCATGGCCATTCGAAGAAGCCCGGCGGCTGATCAAGCGGCTCGAACGGCTTCCGGGCGGCGCCGATAAGACGGTCTTGTTCGAAACCGGCTACGGACCCTCCGGCCTGCCGCACATCGGCACCTTCGGCGAGGTCGCGCGCACGACGATGGTCCGCCACGCCTTCGAACTTCTGACCGAAGGCAAGCGCAAGACGCGACTGCTCTGCTTTTCCGACGACATGGACGGCATGCGTAAGATTCCGGACACCGTACCGGACAAGAAGGCGCTGGAACCCTACATCCAGATGCCACTGACCAAAGTGCCCAATCCCTTCGGTGGCGATTATCCGAGCTTCGGCGACCACAACAACGCGATGCTCCGCCGCTTCCTCGACACCTTCGGCTTCGATTACGAATTCGCGAGCGCGACTGAATACTATAAGGCCGGCCGCTTCGACGAAGTGCTCCTCCGCGCGGTCGAACGCTACGACGACATCATGGCCGTGATGCTGCCGACGCTCGGCGCCGAACGCCAGGCAAGCTACAGCCCGTTTCTTCCCATTTCGCCGACGAGCGGCCGCGTGCTTTACGTGCCGATGAAGGAAGTCGACGCCAAGGCCGGCACGATCACCTTCGCCGACGAGGATGGCCGCGACGTAACGCTCCCCGTCACCGGCGGCCACGTGAAGCTGCAATGGAAGCCCGACTTCGGCATGCGGTGGGCCGCGCTCGGCGTCGACTTCGAGATGTTCGGCAAGGACCACCAGACAAACGCCCCGATCTACGACCGGATTTGCGAAATCCTCGGCGGCGTCGCGCCTCAGCATTACGTCTACGAACTCTTCCTCGACGAGAACGGCGAGAAGATTTCGAAGTCCAAGGGCAACGGCATCACCATCGACCAGTGGCTGACGTATGCTTCGCCGGAAAGCCTCGCGCTCTTCATGTTCCAGAAGCCGAGAAGCGCCAAGAAGCTCTACTTCGACGTCATCCCGCGCGCTGTCGACGAATACCTGCAGTTCCTGTCTGCCTATCCGAAGCAGGACGGCAAGCAGCAGCTCGACAATCCCGTCTGGCACATCCATGCGGCCCAGCCGCCGAAGCCGGAACTGCCGATCACTTTCGGCCTGCTCTTGAATCTGGTGTCGGTTTCGCACGCGCACAGCAAGGACGTGCTCTGGGGCTTCCTGGCGCGCTATGCGCCAGGCGCAACGCCCGAGAATAATCCGATCCTCGATCGCCTCGCGGGCTATGCGATCCGCTACTACGAGGACTTCGTCAAACCGACGAAGAAGTTCCGCGCGCCCGACGACGTCGAAATCTCGGCGCTGCAAAGCTTGGATGCAACGCTCGCATCGCTACCGGCAGGCGCCGACGGCGACACGATTCAGAACGCGCTGCTCGATGTTGGCCGCGCCATCCCGCGGTATCAGGACCCGACCAAGGTCAGCCCCAGCGGCGGCCCCGGCGTGAAGCTCGACTGGTTCCAGGCCATCTACGAAATTCTGCTGGGACAGGAGCGTGGGCCGCGTCTCGGGACGTTCGTCGCGCTTTATGGAATTCCCGAAACGCGCGCCCTGATCGCCAAAGCACTCAGCGGTTCCCTCGCAACCGCTTGATTGCGTTACGTTGGATCAAGCGGCGGGCGGCATCGGCTTTTTCTGATCTTCAATCGGCGCGAGGTTTCGCGAAGACGGGCGCTGCGATTTGAGATCAACGCGCCAGATTTTTTCGATCAGCGCGATCAGACGTTGCTCGCGCGCCTCGATTTCAGGCCGCCGCCAGTCGCGCTCGCCAAGAACATCGCGCGTGACCGCAAGCAACGGTGCATTGCCCACGGAAATCGTGCCGTAGATTTCCTTCTTCTCCGCCCACGACGCGTTGCGCGCCCGGTCGTTCTCCTGCTGCGTGATGAGAACGAGGTTGCCGAGACAGTCGACGAGCTCGGCGCGCACTTCGGCACTCGGAACGCTCTGCCGCCACGCGCTCGACGCCGACGGCCGCTGCGGCAGGACGTGCTCGATCGTATAGAGATCGGGATCGGTCATGATCGCGGCATCGCCCATCTCGTCGCTGAGACGCATCAGCAGCAAGCGGCAGATCTTCGGATTGCGCTTGTGAAGATCTCTGAGATGAAATGCGATGCTGCGGACTTCATCCCGTGACATTTGCAAAGCTGGATGCGTCTCGTCGATCGGCTCTTCCGACCGGATGACCTTGATCAGCTCCGCAAAACGCCGCGTCCGCTTGCCTGAGCCCGCGCAAAGCATTCGCGTGAGCATTGCCAAGCGCTCGATTTCGGCGAGCAGGAACGCCGCCCGATCCGGATTGCTCGTCCACTGCTTGAGCGCAAGGATCGCGGCAGGCGCCCAGTCCGCATCCGGCAGACGGTTCAAATACCGGAGCAGCCTCGGCATGTCGCCGGGAAGCACGTTGTCTCCCTCGTTGCGGACCAGAGCATAGGCCTTGGCGTAGGGGACGAAAACGTCCCTGAAAAATGCTTCCGATCCGCCCGCATCGCGGATCACCCGCCGCACGCCGGTAACGATCGGCAGTCGCGCATATCCGAAAATCGTTCGAAGATGTCCGAAAAACGCCTCGAAATCCTCGCCCATCGCGAGGCTCAGATCGTCCCACGTCCGCGCAGCCCACCCGACATCTCCGGTCGTCATCCGGCTCAAGATGTCCGATTTCAGAATATCGTCGCGTTGCAGTTTTTTGCCGCGCTCGTTCAGGACGACGAACATCTGGTGCGAGCGGTCGATGTCGGTCCCGACGATGACGACGACATAGCAACGATCCGCGATGAAATCGGCAAGCGCCTTGCGGGCCGTCCTCGGCAGATCCGCCAGCACCGCGCGAAATCGATCGCGGACCTCGATCAGCGTCGCTTCCGCATGCGAAATCGGCAGCACGTCTGGCGGCAGAACCGACTTGCCCAGACGTAAAATATTGTTCTCGAAGCTCGCGCGCTCACGTCCCGCCAAGTGCAGCCGGAACCGCTCGGTACGGCGAAATCTCGAGCCTTGTTGCGCCAGAAGCATGCCTTGAACGCGTTTGATCAAGGCCGTCCTCGGACCGACCTCGAGATCGCGCAGCACCGCCAGCAGCGTCATCAGCGTGACCACACGCTGCTGACCGTCGATGACACCGAATTCGCGAGGCGACATCCGGGCCGACAGCTTGGTCGTCAGAACGCCCGGCTCGTCCATCAACACGACGGCGCCCAAAAAATAGTCGCGATCGGGCACGCCTCCGAACCCGATGCCCGCGGCTTCCATCAAATCGTCGAGCAGTTGTTCTGCTTGTTCACGGCCCCAGGAGTATGGGCGTTGAAATATCGGAATATTGAGAAGGTAAGGGCCGGACAGAAGCTCGGAAATACTGAGAGATGCCGTTGGATACACGGAGACTTCGACCTTTTCGTCTGGCGCGCGCACGAGCCGGACCTTGATCCTGCGTGTTCATGTGTCGCGCCATTCGCTAAACCCGGTTGTGCAGATATCCGATCGTGATACCAACGATCGCGAACAACCGCTACTCCCGTTCACGTCACAAAATATGGTTCACGTGAGACGCAGCGTCAAAGTCGTTCTTTTGAATGAAACAGATCGTCTACAAAATCGCCACAGTCGTTGACTGGCGACAAGCGGTGACCGACGGATTTTACGCCGGCTCGGCCGACGATGTCCGCGACGGCTTCATCCACCTCTCCTCGAAGTCCCAGCTTTCTGGAACTTTAGAGAAGCATTTCAGCGGCAAAACCGATCTCATTCTGATAGCGTTCGAGGAACAAAAGCTGGATCCGCACCTTAAATGGGAAGCATCCCGCGGCGGTGCGCTCTTCCCGCATTATTACGGTCGCCTTCCCGTCGCGAGCGCGTCGTGGGAACGCAAACTGGAAATGAGCCCCTCCGGCTCGCACATTATGCAGGACGAATGGTTCGTATGCTGAACACCCTTTATCGGTTCGCTCGGCCAGCCCTGTTTGCGCTCGATCCGGAAGACGCGCACGAAGCGACCATCAAGGCGCTCGAACGCGGCCTGCATCCTCGTTCGCTCGGCGAGGATGACGCCGTGCTCCGCCAAAATGTATTCGGCCTCGAATTCCCAAACCCGATCGGCGTTGCCGCAGGCTACGACAAGGACGCGCGCGCCGCCGACGCCGTGCTCGCGATGGGCTGCGGGTTCGCCGAGATCGGCACCGTGACGCCGCGACCGCAATCGGGGAATCCGAAGCCGCGCGTCTTCCGCCTCGTCGGCGACCGCGCCCTGATCAACAGCCTCGGCTTCAACAACGGCGGACATGCCGCTGCGCTGGCGCGACTTGAAGCGCGCAAGGATAAGAACGGCATCGTCGGCGTCAACATCGGAGCCAACAAAGACAGCACCGACCGTCCGGGCGACTATGCGAAAGGCATCGAGACGTTCTCGCATGTCGCGAGCTACTTCACGGTGAACATTTCGTCTCCCAACACGCCGGGGCTGCGCGATCTGCAAGCGCCCGCCGCGCTCGACGAACTGCTTTCGCGCGTCATGGACGCCAGAGCCCGCGCCGTCTCGCAGGGCATCCCACGACGACCGATCATCGTGAAAATCGCACCCGACGTTGCGCCGGACGACATTGCCCCGATTTGCGAGCGCCTCGTCGCGCACGCCGTCGACGGCATCGCGGTCTCGAACACAACCCTGTCGCGCGACGGGCTGAGCGACGCTCAATCCACGAAATCCGGAGGTCTCTCTGGCCGCCCGCTGTTCCGCCGCTCGACCGTCATGCTCGCCCGCGTGTTCGAACAAACCGGCGGCAGGATTCCGCTGATCGGTATCGGCGGCATCGATAGCGGCGAGACGGCACTCGAAAAAATCGAGGCCGGCGCGACGTTGCTGCAGGTCTATACCGGATTGGTCTATGCCGGACCGGGCCTCATCGGCGAAATTAAATCGCAACTTGCGCGTGACGTGCGCCGCCGCGGCTATTCGGACGTCGGCGCATTGCGCGGCACCAAAGCCAAACAATGGGCCGCCTTACCATTGTAAACTGAGGCGCGCGGTTCCACCTCGGAGCATGATGCTCACGACGCCAAAGAAAGCCGGACGCAAGCGACAGCCACCCGCGCCGAAAAAGCCGGTGCTGCCGCCCGAAATCGCCGCGTGGTTTTCGCGCCGTGGCTGGCAACCCCGAGCACACCAGCTGGCGCTCCTGGATGCCGCCCGTCAGCGGCAATCGACACTCCTGATCGCTCCGACCGGCGCGGGCAAGACGCTTGCCGGATTTCTGCCAAGCCTCGTCGCGCTCGGCGGCGAGAAGCGGCCGCGCTCCGGCGCCGGACTCTTCACCCTCTACATTTCTCCGCTCAAAGCCCTCGCCACCGACGTCGAACGCAACCTGATCGAGCCCATCGCTGAAATGGGCCTGAAAATCCGCACCGAGACGCGCACCGGCGACACCTCGGCTGCGCGCCGCCAGCGCCAGCGCGTCAAGCCTCCACAGATCATGCTGACGACGCCGGAGCAGGTCGCGCTCCTTCTCAGCCATCCCGACGCACCGCATCTGTTTGCCGATCTCGACACGGTCATCCTCGACGAATTGCACGCCCTCGCGCCATCGAAGCGTGGCGATCTTCTCGCGCTCGATCTCGCGCGGCTTAGAACGCTCGCACCGAACATGCGCACCGTTGGATTGTCCGCGACCGTGGCACGTCCGAGCGAACTTCGCGGCTACCTCGTTCCCCAGACTGCTCCCGACAGCATGACGCTGCTCTCCGAGCTGGTCACCGTCGAAGGCGGCGCCAAGCCCGAGATCAGCATCCTCGAGGTCGAGGATGAAATCCCCTGGTCCGGGCACACGGCGCGCTATGCGATGCACGAAGTGTACGACGCGATCCGTGCTCACAAGCTGACGCTCGTCTTCGTCAACGCACGCCTGCAGGCCGAAGTCGCGTTTCAGGAGCTGTGGCGCATCAATGACGACAATCTGCCGATCGGCTTGCATCACGGATCGCTCGAAGCGCCTCAGCGTCGTAAGGTCGAAGCCGCGATGGCGGCAGGGAAACTGCGCGCCGTCGTCGCAACATCGACGCTCGATCTCGGCATCGATTGGGGCGACGTCGATCTCGTCATCCACCTTGGCGCACCGAAAGGCGCCAGCCGTTTCCTGCAACGCATTGGCCGCTCCAACCACCGCATGGACGAGCCGTCGCGCGGCCTTCTGGTTCCCGGCAACCGCTTCGAGGTTCTCGAATGCCGCGCGGCGCAACAGGCCGCCGAGGAGGGCGCGCAGGACGCCATTCTCTCGCGCTCGGGAACTCTCGACGTTCTCGCACAGCATATTTTGGGCATGGCCTGCGAAGCGCCGTTCAATCCCGACGTGCTGTTCAACGAGGTCCGATCCGCCCTTCCCTACGCGGACCTCACCCGGCAGCAGTTCGATCGCGCCGTCGAATTCGTCTCGACCGGCGGCTATGCGCTGAAATCCTACGAACGCTTCGCGAAGCTACGGCGCGAGCCTGACGGTAAGCTCCGCGTTTCCAACCCGCGCGTCGCGCAGCAATATCGCCTGAACGTCGGAACGATTGTCGACTCCCCGATGCTCAAGGTCCGCCTCGTCTCCGCGCGCCGAGCAAAAAGCCGGACGGCGATGGGCGGCCGCGTTCTCGGCGAGGTCGACGAGTATTTCGCTGAGCAATTGCCGCCCGGCGCAACCTTCGTCTTCGCGGGCGAAGTCCTTCGCTTCGAAGGCATGCGCGACACCGAAGTTTTCGTATCGCGCGCCTCGTCCGAAGACCCGATGGTGCCGAGCTATGGCGGCAACAAATTTCCGCTCTCGACGCATCTCGCCGCGCGCGTGAGGGCCATGCTCGCCAACCCGAAAGATTGGCCCAGTCTGCCGCCCGCCGTCGGACAATGGCTGACGCTGCAAAGCGAACGCTCCGTACTCCCCGCAACCGACGAAGTGCTCATCGAAACATTTCCGAGATCCGGCCGCCATTTCCTGGTGGCCTATCCGTTCGAAGGCCGCCTCGCACATCAAACGCTCGGCATGCTTCTGACGCGGCGGCTCGATCGCGCCGGACTTCATCCGCTCGGCTTCGTCGCCAACGACTACGCGTTGGGTCTCTGGACGCAAGGCGATCTCTCCGCACACATTGCCGACGGCCGCCTGTCGCTCGCCGACCTCTTCGACGAAGACATGCTTGGCGACGACCTCGACGCCTGGCTCGCCGAAAGCAATCTGATGAAGCGGACGTTCCGTCTGGCCGCCGTCATCGCCGGACTGATCGAGCGGCGGCATCCCGGCAAGGTCAAATCCGGGCGTCAGGTCACGATGTCGACCGACCTGATCTATGACGTCCTGCGCCGTCACGATCCCGGCCACCTGCTGCTCGAAGCGGCCTGGGCGGACGCGGCCACGGGGTTGCTGGACATCCGGCGGCTCGGCGACTTTCTTGCCCGCATCAAGAACCGAATCAGGCATCAATCTCTGTCGCGAGTGTCACCGCTGTCTGTTCCGGTGCTGCTCGAGATCGGCCGCGAGGCCGTTGCCGGCCACGCTCGTGACGCATTGCTGCGCGAAGCCGCCGAGGCGCTCGCCGAAGAGGCGATGGGGACATCTGAGAATGGGCATTCTGAAGCCGGAACGCATCGGACTTGACGACTTCGCGGATCAACCCGTTTCGATCTGCGGCAAGTCTTTTCTCGCGCACAAGTCCGGCGCGCTCTACTGGCCGGCGGAACGTGCCCTGATCGTCGCTGACCTGCACCTCGAAAAAGGTTCGGCATTCGCAGCGCGCGGTCAGATGCTGCCGCCCTACGACACGCGCGAGACCCTGATGAAGCTCGCCGCGATGATCGACCACTACAATCCCGAAACGGTCATTGCCCTCGGCGACAGCCTGCACGATCCCGACGGCGCCGCGCGCATGGACCGGAGCGACGTCGAAAGCCTGCACATGCTGCAGGAAGATCGCGACTGGATCTGGATCACCGGCAATCACGATCCCAAGATCGATCGCATGCTTGCGGGTTATGTCCTGCCGGAAATCGTCGTCGAAGGGATCGCGCTTCGCCACGAGCCGCGCCCCGGCACCGTCACGCACGAAATCGCCGGGCACTTCCATCCTGCCGCCCGGCTCGTCATGCGCGGCACCTCGCTCCGCCGTCCCTGCTTCGTCGGCAACGGGCTGAGGCTCGTCATGCCCGCGTTCGGCGCTTACACCGGCGGCCTCAACATTCTCGATCTCGCGTTCGAGCCGCTGTTCGGTCTGGATGGACTTGCGGTTTGGATGCTCGGGCACGAAGGGCTGTATCCCGTCGCCCCGCGCCTTTTGCGCGACGACTGATCGCTACGTCCCGCGCGGGAAGGCGAAGGCGGCTGCAAGCCCGGCGACCGCGGCCATCGCGACCGTCAGCAGCCCGTATGAAAACGGCTTGTTCAACGCGAACTCGTGAATGAACCGCTCCACGCCTTCGCGCTGAAGCATGACTCGGCTTTTCGTTTGCCCGAGAAGCTTTCCGTCTTTGAACAGATAAACGCTCGTGGTCAGCAGCGCGACCGGCACATTCGGCGGCAACGCGATGGTTGCGCGAAACAAGCTCCGCCCGACGAACGAAACCCCAAAATCCGATTTGACGTAAAGCCGCTCCTCCGATTTGAGATGGATGAGCGCTTTCTTGAAGCTCTCAACCTCAGCAGGATCGAGCTGCGTGTTCCATGACGTATGCGCCGGGACCATGCGAATGTGATCGAAGCCGATACCGTTCGCATCGAGGATTTTGGCATTCGCGATCTCATCGACCGGCCGCGTCGAGACGATCGCATAATAACTCGGAACCGGCATGAACCGCAGCGACGACGTATTGATCCACAGTCCGCCGACGCGTGACTTCTTCCGCACGACAGCCGGAACACCCACGCCCTCGACGACAGCAACGATGTCGTATGTTCCGGCTTCCGGACTTGGCTGCACGCTGTTTTCGACTGTGCCGAACAGCAGAATTTCGGTTCCGGTGAAGCTCGACGTGATCGCAACCTGCCGTGTCGATGCGTCCGCCTCGACGCTCTCCTGAGTGTCGCGCGCATGCCCAACGCTGGCAAAACTCAGAAGTCCAGCAAGGATGACAAAGGCTCGCACGCGCATCACGATCCCTTCAGCGATCCGAGTGAAAAGAGCTCGTTCGGCGTTGCGACGAGATCATACGCGATACGCGCCACGACAACGAGCACCAGCAAGCCGAGAAGAATGCGCATCTGATCGCCCCTCAGCTTCTCGCTCGCGACGGTGCCGAATTGCGCACCGACAACGCCGCCAACGAGCAGGATGGCGGCCAGAACGATGTCGACCGTCTGGTTCTGCCAGGCATGCAACAGCGTCGCGAACGCCGCCACGAATACGATCTGGAATAGCGATGTGCCGACGACGACGCTGGTCGGCATACGCAGGATGTAGATCATCGCCGGGATATAGATGAACCCGCCGCCGATCCCCATGATCGCCGAAATGAAACCGATGAACGCACCGATGACGATCGGCGGCACGACGCTGATGTAAAGCTTCGAGCGCTGAAAGCGCATTTTAAAGGGCAGCCGGTCCACCCAACTGTGCTGACCCGACTTGCGCGGCGAAGCCACGCCCGTCGTCTGCACTTGCCGCCACGAATTGATCCCCTCGATCAACGTCAGCGTTCCGACGACGCCGAGAAATGTGACATAAGTCAGGGAGACCGTCAGTTCGAACAGGCCAGCCTTGCGCAGCAAGCGGACGACTTCGACGCCGACAGCCGTACCGGCAAAACCCGCCACCAGCATCACCAGCGCCATTTTGACATCGACGTTGTTGCGGCGGTAGTGCACGACGGCGCCCGAGACCGACGACGCCACGACATGTGCATTGCACGTCGCCACCGCCACCGCCGGCGGAACGCCGAGGAATGTCAGCAACGGCGTCATCAGAAATCCGCCGCCGACGCCGAAAAGACCGGAAATGAACCCGACGGCAATTCCGAGCACCAGGAAAACGGCGACGGATACCGACATTTCAGCAATCGGCAGATAAAGGGACATCGATCAGGTCTGAATGGCGAGAGCTAGCGTTCCGGAAGACTCCGGATTGGCGCGCCTAAGGGACACCAAAGCGCCGCGCACCGCAAGCGCTCAAAAGCGACGCACAAAGGCGCCAGCCCATGCTGACATCGTGTCTCGCCGCCAGTCGGATTGGCGGTGAGCCCAATCATACCCTACTGCCGTCAGCCCGCGATGCTCTTCGTCGGATTTTTCTTCCATTCCTCGCCGGCGAGACGGGCGTCATTGACCTTGCGATCGACCGGAACCGCCCGCCATTCGCTGATCATCCGCTCGGCTTCGCTGAGATCGCTGGCCGACAGCTTGCTTCGCAGAATGCCTTGCCGTCGCACGGCGTCGGCGTCCTTGTCCTGTGCTGCCAATGAGATCCACATGTAGGCTTGCTTCAGGTCCTTGGTGACGCCAAGGCCGTTCTCATAAAGGATCGCGAGATTGAACTGGCTGTCGGCGAGGCCGCGCTTGGCAGCCTGCTCGAACCATTGTGCCGCGGTGGTATAGTCCGGCGCGTTATCGCTCTGATTGGCGCTCAACACCGCGAGATTATGCATCGCCTTGACGTTGCCTTGGGCGGCGGCGCGCTTGTACCACGCTTGCGCCTGCGCACGGTCGGCCTTCATCCCAAGGCCGCGCTCATAGAAAGTTCCGAGACGATACTGAGCCGGCGCGAGATCCTGATCGGCCGCGCGGCGATACCATTTCGCGGCTTCCTTGAAATCCTGCGGCGTCCCTTTGCCTTCCGCGAGGCGCGCGCCGACTTCGAATTCAGCCGATGCGTCGCCGTTGGCCGCGGCAAGACGCAGCGACAGCGGGCCAACCATCGCCGGTGGCAATTCAAAACGCGTCGATCCGGTTCCGTCGCGCGACGGAGCGGCTGCGGCTGCAGCGGGTGCGCCCTCGGTTTCGGCTTCCGTCGGAACCATGGAGGCAGGCACGAACGCCGCACTACTATTCTGCGAAGCCGCGTCGCCGAGCTTGCCCGACAGCGCCGCCATGGCCTGATGCCGTTGCGCCTGCTGCATGCTGGCTTCGGTCGCCGGACTGTTGAGATCGACGGCAACGCCGAGCATCGACACGTCCGTATTTGCCGTGCCGGTGCCGCCTGGCATCAACTGGCCCTGCTGGTCCTTATGCGCTCCGCCATCAGGCGACTGCGCATCATTGCCCTTCTGGTCCGTTGCCTTCGCACCCGAACCCGATTTGCCATCGTCGTTCGCCGCGGCAGGCGAAACCGAAGACGAGGTCTCCGCAACCGGCGCCGGATTCTCCGATCCGACAGTGAACCACAGTCCGCCCAACGCCAGAACGGCGGCAACGGCGAGCACGATCAGACGCGGCGACGGTCCCGACGGGCCGGAAGCTTTGGAGCGCGCGGGCGTCGGCCGGATCGGCTTGCTGCCTTGCGGGCCGCGCACCGCGTCCGGCGACGACATCGTGAACGTATCGGAATGCATTGCCGACGTAACGACGATGTCATCGTCTCCTGCCGACGACAGGCGCATTTTTGCGCGACGTGCTTCCGCGATGAAGTCCTGCCGCAGCTTCTCGTTCTTGCGAACGCCGGGCTCTGCTGCGTTTTCGTGCGTAAACGGATCGGCCGCGCGCGCGCGTGCTGAAGGCGCCGGCTCGGATGGAATTGCGGGTTCAATATCATCGCTGAAATCGAGCGGATCTTGGTCGCTCTCGGACGAATGGAACGAACCCTCGGGAAGCGGCGGCGATGCCGCGAAATCCTCAAACGACGCCGCCGGAATCGGTGTCGCGTTGCGCTGCGCAAGTTCGATTTCATCGACGCGATCCAGAAGCCGGATCATCGCCTGCTGCAGCGTATCGAGCAGCGCCGAAGTGTTTTCTCCACCGCTGCGATTTTCTTCCATCATCCGCTCGATCAGCGGACGCAGTTCTTCGGCAGCCTCGTGCGACGCGGGCGTCATCCCCTGCAACCGCAGCGCTGTCTGTTCGGCGGCGGCCCGTGCGATGGCTTCGACGTCAAGTCCCGCTCCGGGCAACGACATTGCAGCTTGCGCGCCGGAGAGCGGCGCATCGGGCCCGCCCGACAACGTCTGCGTGATCGCAGCGAGTTGCTCTTCGATGGCGCTGAGACGCGCCAGCTGATCCTGCGTCTGGACGAGATGATTGACCACCTCGCTCACGTGTTCCTCGATCAGCCGCACGGAGTCGAGGTCCGCGCGCGTCGCGACGCCTTCGAGCATGCCGCCGAAACGCTGCTCGAACTGATCGAGCCGTTCGCCGATCTGATGAAACCCGCGATCGGGCTTGATTTCTTCCAGCGATCGCTCGATGTCCCGCGCGATTTCGGCAAACCGCGCTTCGAACCACGCCTGATCGACGACCGTCTGAGGACGCGACGACGGCGTCGCATAAGCGGCTTGCGCGGTCTCCGCACTTTTGTGCGCCTGCGCTTCATAGACATGCGTCAGCGCTTCCGCGTTGCGCTGATCCCAAGCGCTGGCGTCCGGCTCCGCGGCATCCGCGTCATTGGCCTTCGCGAGCCGTTTCGCAAGCTCGGCGACGCCTTGCTCGATGTGCTCGAAGGTCGGCGCGTACTGTTCGGGAATATGCTCGCGCAGCACCTCGGCCTCCCGGCCCATGATCGCGATGCGGTCCTGCATTTCGCCAAGCGTTTCTGAATGGCGGCGCGTCGCGTCCGAAAGCTGCACCGCAATCGCATCGACCAGCGCTTTAAGCTCGCTGTGCTCTTCCTCGTGCTCCGAGGACTCGTGCCTAGCGCCGCTGAACGTGTCGGATGGATTGAATTCTGGACTCGGCATGTTCCCCTCGAAGCGGCGCGGCGTTGCCGGTCCGGCACGACCAGGGCGTTCAATCCGCGGGGCACGTTGGAGGTCGTCCGTGCCGCGTAAAAACGCGATCGTTGGCGGACGCAGCACTGTTCACTTCGACGAGCCTTGCAGAAGGGCAGTAAATAGCCCGTTAAGATGTATGGAAAATCGAGAAAACGTACATATTTTCAGGGACTAAGGGCGGCTAGCCACCCGCTTCCTGAGGCGGGTTTTGTCTCGAAAGCGTGATATCCCCGAGGTGATTCGTTCCAAGGGCCGCAGCTGGATGTGCCACACTCATCGGGTATCAGATGGCCAGACATGAAGAAGGAGGACGGTTCGGATGCGCAAAACGATAGTCTGGGGCACAACGCTTGCGGCACTCGCTTTGGCGGGTACGGCCGTCGCCGATACCGCAGACAACGCCGGCCGCTTTACGATGTCGCCGGTCGATGGCGGGTTCCTGCGTCTCGATAAGGAAACCGGCGCAGTCGCGATGTGCGCGCGCTCCGGCACGGCGTGGGCGTGCGCGCCGGTCGAAGATCGCACGCCTGCCGCTACAGCAGCGGACGTCTCCAAACTCGAACGCGAGAACCGCGATCTCAAGGACCGCGTCAAGGCGCTCGAGGAATCTCTGGAAACGAAAGTTCCGCTCGAAGGCCCACCCGGCGGCAAGGCGGAGCTCCCGACGGAGCAGGAAATCGATCAGGCGCTCGACTATCTGGAGCGCGTTTACAAAAAGGTCCGCGATCGGGTGAAGGATCTCGACAAGCCTCTGCCGCCGCCACCTGCCGACGCGGCGCCGCCTCCGCCTCTCGATGCGCCGCCGCACGCCGACGCACCGCCGCCGAAAGGATCGCTATAAGCTCGCGGCTTCTAGTAGCCGGATGAAAACTGCCGCGTCGCGCGGATGAGTTCGTGCACAAGTCCGGGCTCCGTCATCGCGTGTCCGGCATCGGTCGCGACGCGCAACTCTGAATCGGCCCACGCCTGATGTAGCAGCACAGCGCTTTTGATCGGCGTCACGACGTCATAGCGGCCGTGCGCGATAATCCCCGGAATCCCCTTCAGCCGTTCGGCATTGAACAGCAGCTCGCCGTCGCGGCGAAAAAAACCGCCGTTGACGAAATAATGGCTTTCGATCCGCGCGAACGCGACCGCATACGCATCGGCGCTGAACCGCGCGACGCGATCAGGCTCCGGCACGAGCGACAGCGTCGTACCTTCCCAGATGCTCCACGCGCGCGCCGCTGCCATCACGGTTGCGGGATCGTCGGAATTTAAGCGCCGATGATACGCCGCGATCATGTCGTGACGCTCGTCGTGAGGAATCCGGCGCTGGAATTCCGCGAAGGCCTCGGGGAAAATCCAGCTGCACCCGTCCTGATAAAACCAGCGCAGCTCCGCCTTCGTGCTGAGGAAAATCCCGCGCAGGATCAGCGCGCTCACGCGTTCCGGATAGGTTTCGGCATAGGCGAGCGCGAGCGTCGATCCCCACGACCCGCCGAAAAGCTGCCAGCGATCGATGCCGAATTCCTGCCGAATGCGCTCGATGTCTTCGACCAGATCCTGCGTCGTGTTGTTTTCAATCGACGCGTTCGGAGTGGATTGACCGCATCCGCGCTGATCGAACAGCACGATCTTGTAGCGATCGGGATTGTGAAACCTGCGCATTGTCGGATTGCTGCCGCCGCCCGGACCACCGTGCACGATGAGCACCGGCTGACCATTCGGATTTCCGCACTCCTCGACGTAAAGAGTATGTCCGCCGCCGACCTCAAGACGATGTTCCCGATATGGAAAGATCGGCGGATAGAGATCGAGCCGGTCCCGAATGGTCATATTCTCGCAGCTTTCAATTTGCGCCGTGCAGCGCGCGTTATCTCCGCCGGCACAGCCGCGGCAGGCTTATTGGGTGTCGCGTTTCTCGCAGCGTGCGGATGGCTCGCTCCGAACTCGAAACGCAACGCCTCCACAAGCATTAAGCACTTGCCCGTAGGGCTTCAAGTCCGCGCGTGTTTTCGAAGCTGCAAACGCTGCATCTGCCGGTCATAAATGATCTCGCCGCCGGGAACGCGAATGTCACGCACGATTTCCAGCGCATGCCGCGACGCACCCGGACGCAAAATGCTGATGCCGATCGCGGCTGCAAACGAGAGCGGCAAACCTAAAATGCCGGCGATTGGACTTGGCACGCCGAGCGCGCCGACTTCGCTGAGCAGAATAGCGAAGGCCGCCGCGCCAAATCCCGTCACCAGCCCCGCAACCGCAGCATTCGCCGTCAGCCGTTTCCACCACACCGACAAGATCATGACAGGAAACAGGCTGGCCCCCGTGATGGACAGCGCCCAAAGCACCAGCCGCAGCGGATCCGTCGGCGCAATCATCGCCAGGATCGCACCGCACGCAGCGACGACGCCGACAAAACCTCGTGTGATCCACACACGCGCTTGCGGCGCAACAGGCTCCCACGACATGCCCTGAACGACATCCTCACCGAGGATCGCCGCAAGCGAAACCGTCGTCGAACTCGCCGCGACCAGCACCGCAGCGAGCGCCCCTGCAAGAAGGACGTAGTAAAACGCCTGCGGCAGTCCCGTCGCGATCGGCAGCGCGAACAAGACGCCGTCGCGATCGAACTTCAGTCCGCTGAAGCCAAGCCGCGTCACTGTTTGATCGAAAGAAACGAGATGAACCGCCGCCGCGTCGAACAGCCATTTCGGCAGCGGGCCGAGCCGCTCGCTGACGACCGCTTCCAGCGCGACGTCGCGCATGAACACGGCGACCGACGAGATCGTGAGCAGCGCCAAGCCGGAAAACACCGTCGCCCACCCGAGCGCCTTGCGCGCGTCGTAAACGCTCGGCGACGCAGCAACGCGCGGCAACAACCAGGGGGCGGTGCTGATCCCGGTCGCAATCGCGAACGTGCCGATCGCGAAACCGAAGGTTCCGACAGACCCGAAAGGTTGCGTATAAGGCTTGACCAGAGCCGCAAATCCTTCGCCCGGAAAATCGAACGCCAGCGGCCAGACCTTGATCAGCTGAAGGCCTTCGTTGATTTCGTTGCGCACGAGCCCGCGCACCATCGGACCATTGGCGAGCTGCGGGATCGGCAGGTTGGTCACGATCACGCTGACGGTCGTCGCAACGCCGAGCAGCGCCAGAAACAACGCGATCGATTGTGCGACGCCCGCCCATGTCAACGACCGCTTGCCGCCGGCCGCAGTCGTAATCGCGATGGCGAACGCCAGCACGCACACGATCAGATTTGAATTGAGACCGATCAGACGCGACGCCACTCCGGCGCCGATGTGCAGCTCTGCCGAAAGAACGAGAAGCATCGGCACCGCGACGACGACAGCGGCGACGATCCTGAGCACGCGGCTTTCGAAACGGCCGCCGAGATAGCTCGGCACCGTGAACGCGCCGAATTTGCGATAGAAGGGCGCGAGCACGATCGCCATCACGACGAAGCCGGTCAGGATCCCCATCAGAAGAACGACGGCATCGAAACCAGCGAAAAAGAACGCCCCAGTTCCGGCGACGACAAGCGTGCCGCCGAGCGACGACGCCGCAAGCAGAAGCCCCGTATAGGCCGCGGGCACACGTCGCCCGGCGGCAAAATAGTTCAGCGCATCATTCGATCCGACCGAAAGCCCGATCCCGGCGAAGATGAGGATCGGTACCGCGAAAAACGCGGCTTGCAGCAGCGCTTCGCTGAGCCTGAGCTGCTCGAAAATCAGGACGAGCAGAAACAACGCCGTGAACAGCGCCGCAAAAATGCTGAAGTAGATTCCGAGGCGAGGATTGACCACTCGCGCGCGAGCACCGAACGCCATGCCTGCCCCTCACATCTCTTCGTGGGCGCCGTGCCAGTGATCGATCGCGTTCTGCCGGTTGACGTAGCTCGCCACCGTCACGACGGCGATTGCGAAGAACCCATGCGCCGCGAGGAAGTAGCCGAGCGGGAATCCGAAGAACCGGCTGGCGTTCAGCTGGTCGGCGTACAGCGGCAGCACGATGACGATGGCGAGAAACGGGATCAGGCTGGCCAGAACCTGCCACTTCGTATGCCGCCAGTAAGGCTTGCGCTCTTTACGTTCAATCATGTGCTTGTCCCCCGGGCGGCGTCACCACCGCTAATTGAGATTATGCCCGCCAGTATGACCGTTTGTCCAACCGCGACGATCCGGCGCCCAACGAGCATCCCTTTGCGGCTCCAAAGTCATTCCCTAAAATTGGGGCGCGATTCGAGAAGGGAATGTCGAATTCGTTCTAGGCCGTAACTCAAGAGGCTCTTGCGACGACGGGATGGGCCGATCGCATAAGCCTTTCCGGCTGTTTCAGTAAGCCCCCCGGAATGGACCACAAAGGATATCTCGCATGAAAATCGTGGACGAATTCAAAGAATTTGCGATGCGCGGCAACGTCATAGACCTTGCCATCGGCGTCATCATGGGCGCGGCCTTCGCGCCGATCGTCTCGACGCTCGTCGAAAACATCATCATGCCGCCGATCGGATACCTGCTCGCCGGTATCGATTTTTCGAGCCTCGCCGTCGGCATCCCGACGCCGACCGATCCGGTCCTGATCAAGTATGGCGTTTTCCTCAACGCGCTGATCAAGTTTCTCATCACGGCGTTCGCGATCTTCCTGCTCGTCAAGGCTATCAACCGGATGCAGAAGCCGAAGACCGCCGCCGCACCGGCGCCGACGCAAACCGAACTCTATCTGAAGGAAATCCGCGACCTTCTCGCCAGCAAGAAATAAACGGACGCCGCGTCCTGCCGCGCATCCCAAATCTGCCGGAGTTCGCCAAGCGCGAGCCCGGCAGTTTTCATTTGTGGATGGTCACCTCTTGGCTGACCCATCCACTGACGCTGAGACTGATCGGCGATTTTGTTTGCCCGGCTGCTGTGCGGTTGGCCTCCAACTGATCGATGCGCGACGAGAGATCGTCGGCGGAGGCCTTGTCGCCGCTCGCAGGCGCGGACACGGAACTGGAGGGGATTGAAGTATCGAGCGCACGCGTATGAGCGTCGTCAGCAGCAACCCCGCCGCTGGCGAGCATCGAACCCGCGACCATAGCCAAGCCGATAATCCGCGCTTGCAACCTCATGCGTCCCCCACGACGTCGACGGCAGACCTAACTGAGGGCTGAACCGATTCAATCGCTGTATCTTAAAGCCAGATTTTGGTGACAAACAGGCCAGTCAGGGAAATGCGTGGATAGCCACGCGGCCGAGTTGACGGCCTTGGTCCAAGGTTTGCGCAGGCCCCTGAAATGTGCCAGAAACCGCAGCGGTCACGCACCTGCGGGCGTAGTTCAATGGTAGAACGGCAGCTTCCCAAGCTGCATACGAGGGTTCGATTCCCTTCGCCCGCTCCATTTTTCACATGTAATGGCCTATGAGACATCTCGATCTCTTCAGCAGCATTGGTGGCTTTGCTCTTGCATCTCAATCAGTATGGCAAGACGCTGCTCTACGCTGACATTGCGACCTCATGAATCTCCTTATTTTATGGGGGTTCTCGCCCGTGAAACAATTTCGTTGACGCACTACCTAGAATCACATGAATTGAAGATGGGTTCTTCTCGCATCGGCTCGACTCACGTATGCCTTCCTTCTGCCAAAGTAGAAGGGGGCTTTCTGTGTCTGATGAGGAAAAACCGAAGTTCAATGCATTCTATGATTGGGCTATCCAACACGCCCCAAAATCGAAGAAGCGCAAACAATCCATCGCGCCTCCCATCAATCAAATCCAAGCACCGCATCCTCAACCGCTTCTGTATCGTTGTTGGGGGCGGTTTAAACCTTGGTGCCCGCACATCGTAGTCGGCGCGCTCGGCACGGTCATCGGCGGCATCGCTCTCGCCGTAATACTTCCCGGCCTCGGCCTCAACCAACAAGACATCACGAGCAAGAAGACCGACCCAGTACCAACATCACCTCCGGTGACGGAAGGATGGGATTACGAGCTCAATAGAGAAGCACGGTAGGTTTCACGCGCACCGTACCGCCCGCCCTGCTACGCCTTTCCATGTGCAAAAAGTAGCTGCATACGAGGGTTCGATTCCCTTCGCCCGCTCCAGCGATTTTCCAGACATCGGCGAGCCTTCCCCAAAATGCCTGAGCGCTCCAGCTCAACGGCAACGAATCGCCCCGCCACGCCTGATCGATTCAATAAAAAAGTCCAAATCCCAAAAAAAATCACAGACTTAAATGCTACACGTATCAAAACTGCAACATTTGGATTTAATTGCAGGACGGCAAATCATCCAGGAACATATCCCATATCCGGCAGGCGGCGCCGCCCGATAGCAATATCGTACTGGAAGAATTCTAACGGGGACGGGAATCCTAGGAAGCGACGATAGCAAACGTCGCGACCACAAAATCTCAGCGCCGGTCGAACACCACCGCCACGTCACTTCACGGCAAAACCAACAAGAAAGAAGCCAACCGGGCCGTTCCCGGGGGCAGGGGGAACTTATGCCAAAACACGACCAAAAACCGAGCCTACGCCGCAGACACATCGCACTGGCGACGCTAACCGCGACCCTCACCATGGGCCTTTCCCATCAAGCGATGGCAGCGTGCGTGGCAAGCTCGACGACTGGCACTGTTGTCGACTGCTCCGATACGAGTGAACTGCCGACGACCACCTTCCCCACGGTCTCAATCTCGGATTTTGGTTCGACGGTGACCAATCAAGTCGGCGTGCGCTTGACCACGAATGGCACCAAATTTGAAAACGAAACGACGATCGAGTCGAAAATTACGGACGTCGCCGGACCTCCAAACCGCTACTTCTTCAATGTTTATGGCGTCGCGACGACGGACATCGATGACTCAAACTGGACGATCGACAACAAGGGCAAAATTCACGGAGAGAGCGCCGGCCTCGGCAATCTCGCGGGCGTCGCTGTCATCGGTGATGCAGGTGAAGCCAGGGTAACGAACACAGGCGAGATCAGCATCAAGCGCGGCGACTTCGACATCACCACCAACAGCGCAACGCAGTTGAGAGGCCAGGTCGACGGGCAAGACATTTATTGGTTTGCCGCGTCGAGCCGCAACAATCCTCCGAATCCCGCATCCTCGGGTTATGCTGCCTCCATCTGGATTCAAGAAGAAGAAAACGAGGCCGCTTTCGTCGAGAATAAGGATGGAGGCAAAATCCTCGCGGAAGGAAAAGTGACGGCAGGCATTTTTTCACGCGGCAATTTTCTCTCAGTTGAGAACGAGGAAGGCGGCCTGATCAGCGTCGACGGCGCTGGCGCGACCGCGATTGCGGCTCATAACGGATCAGACACCTCGGGAAATACCGCCATCATCGGCAACACATCGGTCGTCAACGAAGGCGAAATCAAAGCTACTGGAGAGGGGTCGGCCGCGATTCAGATTTCGGACGTCAACGGTCTATTTCTCATGGCGTCGCGTGTCGATGAAGGCACTGGCGCCGGTTACGATCCGAGAACCATCACGAGCCAAGCCGGACGCCGCGACAGCACCATCGTCAACAGCGGCAGCATCACTGGCGACATGTATCTCGGCGCCGGAAACCACGTCCTCGTCAACACCGGCGACATCGAAGGCAATCTCACTGTCGACCAGCGCCGGAATTTCACGTATGCGACCGGCGCGACCCAAGTCTATCGCGGCGGAGAAGGTCCTGCTGATGAAGACGATGGAGACGGCGATGATGGCGACGAGAGCATCTCGCGCGTCTTCAACTCCATGTCGGACTTCCTCGCGGCCCTTCCAGACCACTATTTTGAATTCAACAACGCCAAGCCATTTGACGGTGATGTCACCATCCACACCAATGTGACACAGGAGACAGCAAGATTGTCCTGATGCCTCACATCACTGGCCCAGGCAGCGACTCGACCAACGATAATCCTTCGAAAAACAGCGGCTACATCGACGGCACTCTCTCAATCGGTAAAGATGGTACGACGTCCAACGGACAGGGCATCACCGTCAGCACGATCGCCACGACGACGACACTGAAGCCGGTGATCGACTCGACCGTGCGCAACAACGAGACATTCTTGGTTGCGAGCCATCTCTACGGCACCGAAGTTCCAACCGACATCGACAACAGTAATTCGGTACTCGTCAAATGGTCGGCTTATCAGGTCGGAACCGGCATCAATGGTGCCGTTCAGAGCGGAGACGCTCTCGCAGTCAAGGCGTCGGTGAAGGATGCCGCAGAAATCGAAGGCATCTCAAAATCCGGCGCCGCAGCTATTAACGCTCTGATTGCGGCGGGAAGCGACGATAGCGCTGAACTCGGTGAACTCGGCGCCGCCGTCCAAAGTCTGACCGACGAAGACGATGTCGCCAAGGCGGGCAAACAGCTGTCGCCCGAGACGAACTTCTCCACGCAGCAAGCTGCGATCACGCTGAACAATGCCATCGGCCAGCACATCGATACGCGTCTAAACTCAGTCGGAGCCACCGGCGCATCCCAGGGCTACACGAATGCGCCTTACGGCCTCGGGATGAAACAGCAGCAAACCGATCCCAATCGCTCGAACCTCGGCGGCAGCCTCAAGGACGATCAGGATTTCATCGCGCCGCGTAGCGCCGCTCTCTGGGGGCAGGCGTTCGGCGCAGGCATGAACCAGAACGAGCGTCAGAACGTCGATGCCTATGATGCTCGCATCTATGGCCTCATGGTCGGTTACGATAACTGGATCTCGCCGGGCATGCGCGTCGGCATCGCAGGCGGCTACGCCAACACCCGCATCGACGGCAACGGCGACACGACCAAAAATAGCACCGATATCGATAGCTACCTGGTCGAGGCCTATGGCGCGATCAAAGGCTCCGGATGGTACGCAACTGGACGCACCGGCTTTACATGGCACGATTACGACACCGTGCGTGCAATGACGGAGCCCCTCGACGATGTCGCCAAGGGAAGCCACAACGGCGATCAATTCAATGCCTCGATCGAATTCGGCGCGCCCATGAACCACTCTGGAACGATCATTACGCCGGTTGCCTCGCTCACCTACTCGCGACTGCATCAGGACGGATATTCCGAGACCAGTGATGGCGCGATGGCTCTTTCGGTTGGCAGCCAGAACAACGACTCGTTCGTGTCCGGATTGGGTGTCAAAGCGTTGGTACCGATCGCCAACGACACGATCATCGAAGGTCGCGCGCTCTGGCTGCACGAATTCGCCGACAACGCTCAGATCGTAACCGCAAGCTTCGCGGCTGGCGGCGGCACGTTTACGGCTGCCGGACCCAACGTCGGCCGCGACAGCGCCGATCTCGGCATCGGAATGATTGCTGATATCGGGTTCAACTCGACGTTCCAGATCAACTACGACGCCAATGTTCGCGAAGACTACCTCGCACACGTGGGCTCGGCGCGCGTCGACGTTCACTTCTAGCTAGTCGCCTTCGTTATACTGCCAGCTGACCGGCGCTCCCGTCCGCCGGTCAGCTTTTCTTTTTCTGCCGGCGATGAGGGATTTTCTTATCGCGACGCCTTCAGATGCCCAACTGCGCGTCAGCCCCAAATATTTCAGAATTTGAAGCGAAACGTCGCCGGCCCCGATGCTGCGGGCCGCGATGAGATGCACACACACAATTGCAAGCGCCACCAGATGGCTTGCCACGCCAAAAACCTCCTTTATCTATTTCAGCTCGATCTCCTCGATCCGCTGACCTCAAGCGGCGAAGCTGCGACCGCCTCACCAAGCGAATAGGAAGCCGCGATTTTGACGATTGAAATGGCCGACCTCAAACGTCTCCTCGATACCGTGCGCGATGAGCTTCAGTCGGCGGACCATTCCGGCAAGGTTGCCGACTACATTCCCGAACTCGCGAAGATTGATCCAAAAAAATTCGCGATCTCGATCACCAATCTCAAAGGCGAAACAGTCTCGACCGGAGACGATGTCGAACCGTTTTCGATACAGAGCATCTCCAAGGTCTTCGGACTTGCATTGGCACTCGGCAAAGTTGGTGACGCACTCTGGAAACGCGTCGGGCGCGAGCCGTCAGGCAGCGCCTTCAATTCAATCGTTCAGCTCGAACACGAACAGGGCATTCCCCGAAATCCCTTTATCAACTCCGGCGCCATCGTCGTCGCCGACGTCCTGCTCGCGGGCCACCGCCCACGCGAAGCGATCGCCGAAATTCTGCGCTTTGTCCGGATTGCCGCCAACGACGACACGATCATGATCGACCCGGCCGTCGCACGCTCGGAGCAGGCAACCGGCTTTCGCAATTTCGCGCTGGCAAACTACATGCGCGCATTTGGAAACCTCAATCATCCGAGCGAACTGACGCTCGGCGTCTATTTCCATCAATGCGCGATCGAGATGACGGCGCGGCAGCTTTCGGAAGCCGGGGTCTTTCTTGCGAACGGCGGCCGCGACCCGCGGAGCGGCTTGACGATCGTGTCGAAGGAACGCGCCCGCCGCATCAACGCGCTAATGCTGACCTGCGGCCACTACGACGGCTCCGGCGACTTCGCATATCGCGTCGGCTTGCCCGGCAAGAGCGGAGTGGGCGGCGGAATATTGGCAATTGTTCCGGGAGAGGCATCTATCTCCGTCTGGTCGCCCGCGCTCAACGCGCAGGGAAACTCATTGCTCGGCACGCGCGCCTTGGAACTCATCGTTCGCGAAACCGGATGGTCGGCGTTCTGATCGGCGACGCGCCCACATCGCGTTGTGCTCCATGCCGATCGCCCCGGGTAGCAGATGCGAGACGCGTGCCCTATAGTCGTTTCACTTTTGAATCACGAAACGAAATTGATTTGGAATAATCAAAATCTCGGAGTTTGCCGATGAATGAACAGGCCTTGGAAGCTTGGGCGCCGCGGGTGCTCAGCATCCTTCGGATCGTGGCTGCCGTACTCTTCTTCGAACACGGCACGCAGAAACTTCTCGGATTTCCTGCACGTCCCGATGGCGGAGCGGGACCGGAAATCTTCTCGCTCATCGGCGCTTCCGGAGTTCTGGAACTCGTCGGCGGCGCGCTGCTGATCCTCGGACTCTTTACGCGGCCCGTCGCCTTCGTGCTCTCCGGCGAAATGGCGTTCGCATATTGGATGGCACACGCACCCAAAAGCGCCTTCCCTGTTCTCAATGGCGGCGACGCTTCGATCCTTTACTGCTTTGTCTTTCTGTACATCTTCTTCGCCGGTCCTGGCCCCTGGAGCCTTGACGCGAAACGCGCGGGCTCGACCTTCTGACCTGCAATCGACACCGCATCCTGAAATGAAAAAGCAAGCGGGCGCTTTGCGCTCCGCTTGCTCTCACATGCGATCTGTCAATGAGCGTTGGCGATCAGCAACCGCGACGCCACACGCATCGGCGGTAGTTCGGACCACCCCAGCCCCAGCGCCATGCGCAATTGCGGCGAACGACTCCGCAGCTTCTGCCGACGACCACGCCGCCACCGTAGAATCCCCAACCGGGACCATACCAGCCGCGACGCCAACGACGGCCGTTCCAGCCTGGACGGTACCAGCCGCGATGTCTCCAACCGCCGCCGCGATGCCAACCGCCGTGGCGAACTTGCGTGACGATGGAGTCGCTGGCCGGCGCTACGGGAGTGATGGGTGCGGCCGTCGCGGCGCCAGACATGAAAATGGCTGAAGCGGCTACGATCGCGAAAGCAAGGCTTCTCATGAATCCTCCGGACCTACCTGATGAGCGTGCCCCTGCATCGAACCGAGGCACAGAATTTATGACAGATACGGAGCGAGTGCCATTTGTTTTCCGGGCGAATTGGTTTCAATTCCGTTTTTCGCGCTTCGGAATGATTCAATCGGCGAATTGGGAATAGGCTCCCCATTCGGCCTGATCGGCACACGGAGTTGATCGGACACCAGGTTGCAACAACACCCCAAAATATTCCCAGCGCTGCAAGAGCGGTTCTCGGCATTTGAAATGCTGTCCGATGGGCGAAAACGGGCTGTATTTCAAACGTATTTCGCACCTGCACGCGTGTGACAGCCTCGCGCACGCTTATCCCCCTAAGCTCCAAACGATGCCTAAGGTCCGCGCACGCGTAGCCCTGAACAACCCGCCCGCCGATCGCCGGAGATAGATATGCCGCCGCTCCATCAAGCCTCCGCACCCACTGCGATCGCTCCCGGCGGCCCGGTGATGGACATCGCTAACGACAAAGCCGCCCCGCCTCCTTCCGCGCTCGATCTCCTGAAACTCGGGATTGAGAACGCGAAGATGGGACAGCTCAATGCCGCCGCCGACGTACTCGCGCAATCCATCCTGAAGGACCCGCAGTCGGCCGAAGCGCACGATGCGCTCGCGACGGTTTTGCTGGCGTTGGACAACATCGAATATGCCTGCAAGGCGAAAGCCAAGGCCGTCGGTCTTGGAAACAATTCCGCCGCCGACTGGGAATTGCTGGGCGATATGTTCGTCGCGCTCGGCCAAGCCGACGACGCGGCGCAGGCGTTCGGCACCGCTTTGGCGTTGCAGCCCGGCGGCTCGCCCGAACTCGAACGGAAACTTCAGATCGTCGCGGCCGCCTCGAGCTTTGCCGCACCGGCAGCGAACGCCGCAGCGATACCGGCTGACATTCCTGCAGCTTGGCATAACGTCAATCTCGTCACCATCGAACCGGAAGGCAATCCGCATACGGCCTCGTTCAGCGATCTCGTGTCGAGCTTCGAGAGCGCTCTCCGCGCGCTTGGCATCACGGTTCGCACACGCAAGAATGAAGTCGGCGTTGAAGGCGTCAATTTGCTGATCGGCGCGCACCTCATCGCGTCACCCGAAAGCGCCGACCGCCTTCCTGCCAACACCGTGATCGTGAACCTCGAGCAGCTGCGCGGATTCAACATCGGCGCGCGCCCCGTCTACGCCGGCCTGATGCGCCGTCTGGCGGTATGGGACTACAGCCCGCGCAACATCGCGCAGATCAAGAGCCTGATGCGCACGCCGTACGTCAGCCGCTTCAAGATCGGCTATACGCCCGAGATGACGCGTTGCCAGCCGCAGACGCCGACGACCGACGTGCTGTTCTACGGCAGTCTCAACGACCGCCGCGCGGCGATCCTGAAAGGCCTGCACGAAGCCGGCCTCAACGTGAAGCATCTCTTCAGCGTTTACGGCGCCGAACGCGATGCCGCCATCGCCGACGCCAAGATCGTGCTCAACATGCATTTCTATGAAGACAGCCTGCACGAGATCGGACGCACGTCGTATCTGCTGGCAAACAGCAAGGCGATCGTCAGCGAATGCGGTCCCGACACCGAGATCGAGGACGACATCCGCGAGGCCATGATCGCCGTGCCCTACAAGGACATCGTCGCAAGCTGCGTCGCGCTGATACGCGATGAGCCGCGGCGGCTGGCGCTTGAGAAAAAGGCCTTCGAAATCTTCTCGAAGCGCAGCCAGGCCGAAATGCTGCACGATGCAATCGTGGCGACGACGTTCCCGCCCGCAGCCTAAGCGCCGCCAAGCGCCGGAACGATTACAATCCCTGGGCATCGTTCCCCGAGCGCGGCACGCAGCGGCTTGACACGAGCCCGAAACCCTCGCACGTCAGGCCTTCCTGCCTTAGAGCCGGCTGGCGCCTGGGACCCCACATGACCGCACCGAAAATCAAACTCCATAAAGGCGATCTCCCCGCCGGGCTGACGTTCCCGAACGGAATCGCCATCGACACCGAAACCATGGGTTTGAATCCGCACCGCGACCGCCTCTGCCTTGTGCAGCTCTCCGGCGGCGATGGCACGGCCCACCTCGTCAAGTTCGACGGCAAAAGCTATGACGCGCCGAACCTGAAAGCGCTGCTGGCCGATCCGAAGACGCTGAAAATCTTTCACTTCGCGCGCTTCGACGTCGCCGTGCTCGAGCATTATCTCGGCGTCGTGACGAGCCCCATTTATTGCACCAAGATCGCATCCAAGCTCGCGCGCACCTATACCGACCGCCACGGCCTCAAGGATCTCGTTGGCGAAATTCTGGGGATCGAGATTTCCAAGCAGCAGCAGAGCAGCGATTGGGGCGCCGCCGAACTGTCCGACAGCCAGCGGAGCTACGCAGCAAACGACGTGCTGCATCTCCACGCGGTCAAGACCCGTCTCGACGAAATGCTGGCGCGTACCGGCCGCCAGGATCTCGCCAAGGCGGCATTCGGATTTCTCCCGATTCGGGCAAAACTCGACCTTCTGGGCTTCGAGGACGACATTTTCGCCCACTGAAGGTTGCTCGAACCCGGGCAACACACGTCGCGGAGCCGGTTTTAGGGGCCTTAACAGTCCGGATTGCGGATGTCCCAAAGTCTCCCCAATTACGGCGGACATTGGGGCGACTTCTTGGGGGCGAAAATCATGAGCCGCGATGGCTGCCATATCTGACAGCACCGTAACGAGCGGCCGTGGGCGCGCGTCCGGCAGCAAAATCGTGTTCGCTGCCGATCGCACGACGAGCCGCCGCGTCGCGTCTAAACATACCAGGACTGTGCGGCGGTTGAAGGTTGTTCTGCCGCTGATCGCCGTCGGAACGATCGCCGTTTTCCTGATGACGGTTTTGAACGGCGCCGGCATCGGCCCGAAGATCGCCGACATCCAGATCCCGCAAATCGTCGCCGAAAATCTCAAGATGAAGAACCCGCACTACGAAGGGTTCCAGTCGGACGGCGGCCGCTACTGGGTCAAAGCTGAAACGGCGCAGCAGGATCTGAAGACGCTCACCGTCGTGCACCTGGACGGCATCACCGGCGACCTGCTCGACGTCAAGAAGCAGAAGACGCATCTCGTCGCGAAGCGCGGCACCTTCGACAACAAGGCCAATACGCTCGAACTTTACGACTCGATCAATGTCACGGGCGACGGCGGATTGAACGCAACGCTGACCCACGCGCTGGTGAGAACCAAGGAAGGCGTGATCACGTCCGACCAGCCCTCGACGATCACGATGGGCGCCGGCCAGATCCTGTCCAATCAGCTGACGATCCGGCAGAAGACAAAAGAATATACCTTCGTCGACAACGTGCGCACGCACATCAAGCCGAAGGAGCAAACTCCATCCGCCGGTCAGACGGCACAGCCGACGCTCCCGTTCGGCAAATCCGGTGAGCCGATTGATGTCGCATCGAGCCGTCTCGACGTCGACGACAACAAGAAGGTTGCGCTGTTCACCGGTCAGGTGACCGCAACGCAAGGCGGCTCCACCTTGGTCGCTCCGGAAATGGCGGTGACCTACGAAGGTCAAGTGACGCCGGAAACAGGTGCGGACGCGAGCAAGCAGACACCGGCCGAAGGTGGAACCAAGGTCAAGCGGGTCGTCGCGAAAGAGTCCGTGACGCTGACGCAAGCCTCCGGCGAAACGGCGACGAGCCGAACCGCAACCTTCGATACGGCGGCACAACTCGCCGTTCTCGAAGGCGACGTCGTGCTGACGCAAGGAGCGGACAAAAAAGCCGTTGGAGATCGCGCCGAATACGACGAGGCCAACCAGAAATTGACCCTCACCGGCCCCGTCGTCGTAACCCAGGGCCAGAACGTTCTCAAAGGCCGTCGCCTTGTCTATCATCGCGCCACCAGCAAGATGCAGCTGACAGCGGAAACCGAGACAACCTCGGGCCGCATAACGGCGCACTTCATCAAGCCGGCTGGCAAGCAACCCGCGAAGAACGCCGACTCGGACCAATCCGAATCCGCGGAAGGAATTCCGTTCGGGCAGGCCTTCAAGACCGACCCCAACGCGCCTTACGACGTCACCTCCGATCGCCTGGATGTCGACGACAACGCGAAGACCGCTCTCTTCACCGGAAACGTCGTGACGGTGCAAGGCAACTTCACGATTCAATCCGGTGAAATGACCGCCTACTACACGGGCCGCAGCGGCCTCGGCATGTCCGACGACAAAGCCAAGTCCGGCGCATCGCTGACGCACATCCGCGCCAAGAAAGACGTGACCGTTATCTCCAAGGACGGCCAGAAAGCCTCGGGCGATTGGGCGGAAGTCGACGTCAAAACCAACTTGGCGAAACTCGGCGGCAATGTCGTACTGACGCAAGGAAAGAACGTCGTGCGAGGGACGAAGCTGCTGATCGACATGACGACGGGACAGGCAACGATCAAGACCGAGCCCACCGCGTCGAGCGAAAGCTCGATGGTCTCTGCGGGCGACGTCAGCAAAAACGGTCAAATCATCAAGGCTGACCGGCCGAGCGCAGTCTTCTATCCCGGTGAGTTCGGCAAAAAGATAAAGGGCGCTGCGGAGGCTGTTGATGGCTGGCAAGCCCGTTCGTCACGTTGACCTCGACATCGATTTGAGACCAAGTCCCGAAAACGCGTGTTGCGTGGAGAGGCGATAAGTGTTCAAGGCCCTACCGATCCGCCTCAAATCGAAAGGCGCCGCAGCCCCGCAAGCCGGAGCAAACGGACACGCGCACGCCAACGGCCATGCTCAGCCGAGCGCTCCGAGCGAAGACGATCCGCACGCTATCGGCGCGGAAGGCTGGCTCACCGCCTTCCACATTAAGAAATCCTATCGCAAGCGGATCGTGGTGAAGGGCGTCAGCCTCGCGGTCGGCCGCGGCGAATCCGTCGGACTTCTGGGACCGAACGGCGCCGGCAAGACGACGGTTTTCTACATGATCACCGGGCTCGTCGCCGCCGACGACGGTCGCATCACGATCGACGGCGAGAACGTCACCAGCCTGCCGATGTACCAGCGCGCGCGCCTCGGCGTCGGCTACCTGCCGCAGGAGGCCTCGATCTTCCGCGGTCTGACGGTCGAGCAGAACATCATGGCCGTGCTGGAACTGATCGAGCCCGATCGCAAAGCCCGGCGCGAGCAACTCGATAGCCTGCTTGAGGAATTTTCGATTACGCGCCTCCGGAAATCACCGGCTCTGGCGCTGTCGGGCGGCGAGCGGCGGCGCTGCGAAATTGCCCGCGCACTCGCCTCGCGGCCTTCATTCATGTTGCTGGACGAACCGTTCGCCGGCATCGACCCGATCGCGGTTGGCGACATCCAGCAGCTCGTCCGCCACTTGACGGAGCGCGGCATCGGGGTGCTGATTACGGATCACAACGTTCGCGAAACGTTAAGTCTTATCGATCGCGCCTATATTATCTACGATGGTCAGGTTCTGACACAAGGCAAACCTTCTGAAATCATATCGAACGAAGACGTGCGGCGAGTCTACCTTGGCGATATGTTCGTTAATACGCGTTGAGTACAGCTGTCCGCAGGGTTTAGCCTACGGAGCAGCGGGTTAGCGCATGGCGCTTTCTGCAAAACTTGAGCTGAGACAGGGCCAGCAGCTGGTGATGACACCACAGCTGCAGCAGGCCATCCGGCTCTTGCAGCTCTCGAACCTGGAGCTGACCGAATTCGTCGACGCCGAACTGGAAAAAAATCCGCTGCTGGAGCGCGAGGAAACGAGCGCCGCAGCCAAAACCTCGGATGATCCCGTAGCGCAGGCCGAGGAAAAAACATCCTCGATCGACGAAGAACACTGGCTCGATCTGAGACAGCCCGTGCAGGATCATTCCGGCGGCCTCGATACCGATTTCGGCAACGTCTTCCAGGGACCGGGAACAGGCGAGCCGCTCGGCGGCCCTTCATCGGGCCTCGGCTGGGCGAACCTCACGCAGCGCATGCATTCCGGCGGCGATGACGACAGCGATCTCGAGGATTACGTCGCCAATCAGGTATCGCTTCGCGATCATCTCAACGCCCAATTGCCGCTGACGATCGTCGATCCGGTCGAACGCATCATCGGCCAATACCTCGTCGATCTCGTCGACGAAGCGGGCTACATCCCTGCCAACCTCGAACCTCTTTCTGATCGTCTCGGCGCCCCGCTCGAGCTCGTCGAAAGCGTTCTCGACAAGTTGCAGACATTCGATCCGCCTGGAATTTTCGCGCGGTCGCTCGCCGAATGTCTCGCGTTGCAGCTAAAAGATCAGAACCGCTACGATCCGTTAATGGCCGAGTTGCTGGCCAACCTCGATCTCCTCGGCAATCGCAATCTCGCGGCGCTGAAGAAAGCCGTCGGCGTCGATATGGACGAGCTTGCCGACATGATCCGCGAGATCAAACGGCTCAATCCGAAGCCCGGCCTGAAGTTCGGCTCCGTGCAAATGCAGCCCGTCGTGCCCGACGTGATCGTGCGCGCCGCGTCCGATGGCGGCTGGCACGTCGAGCTGAACAGCGACACGCTCCCCCGCGTTCTCGTCAACCGCACCTATTACACACGCATCGCCAAGACCGCGACGAACGAGCGTGACAAAGGCTATCTCTTCGACTGCCTGCAAACCGCAAACTGGCTTGTGAAAAGCCTCGATCAGCGCGCGCGCACGATTCTGAAAGTCGCCGAGCAGATCGTGAGGCAGCAGGACAGCTTCTTCATGTACGGCGTGCAGCATTTGAGGCCGCTGAACCTCAGAACCATCGCCGACGCGATCTCGATGCACGAGTCGACTGTCTCGCGCGTCACCTCGAACAAATACATCGCGACACCGCGTGGCATCTTTGAATTGAAATACTTCTTCACTTCGGCCATCGCCTCGGCCGCCGACGGCGAAGCTCATTCCTCCGAGTCCGTTCGTCACCGCATCAAGCAGTTGATCGACGCCGAGCACGCCGACGCTGTTCTCTCCGATGATCAGCTTGTTGATCGGTTGAAAGGCGAGGGCATCGACATCGCTCGCCGCACTGTTGCCAAGTATCGCGAGGCGCTGCGCATTCCGTCATCAGTTCAGCGCCGCCGCGATAAGCGGCTGGTCGAAAGACTAGGCGGCGCCGGTTGATGCAGATCAGAAACAACGCATTGATTGAACTATATTTTTTAGATAAATTTATGAACCCAAGCGTGATTTGACAGCGATCCGCTCACGGCCTAACGCTTTGGCGAAATAATGGGCTTGTCGCCGACGGACGCGCTTGCAATCGTGTATGGGGAACGTCGCCACATCGCGGCGTGGGAATGCACGTAGAAAACAGCCCAGATTTCAGCGAGTGCAGACATCCATGACAATCCAAATAACCGGAAAGAATCTCGACGCAGGAAACGCATTCCAGGCTTACGCCAGCGATAAGATTCACACGGTGCTGAACAAGTATCTGGACCGCGTGCCCGATGGGCACGTCCGGCTGGAGCGTGAGCGCGGTTTCTTCAAAACGTCATGCTCCGTGCGCTTGACGAGCGGTCTGCTGCTCGAAGCTCACGGCGAAGGCGACGACGCCTACACCAGCGTCGATTCCGCCGCGCACCGTCTCGAGTCGCGCGTCCGCCGCTACAAGAGCCGGATCAAAAATCATTCCTCTCCGGAAGCAGCCGCGCGCCGCAAGATAGACATGGAAGCGCGCGACTATGTCGTGAGCGTAGGCGAAGAGGATCAGCCGGAGCATCACGACGCGAATCCGCTTATCATCGCCGAAGGCCAGCGCAATATCGGCCACATGACAGTCAGCGAAGCGGTCATGCAGCTCGATTTGTCTGAAGCGCCTTTCATGATTTTCAAGAATGCGGCCCACGGGGGGCTGAATGTCGTTTACCGGCGTAACGATGGTCACATTGGCTGGATAGACGCAGAAACGTCAGCCGCTGCAAAACCTGTAGACTGAGGACAACCGGATCTTTGATCACCAGCGCCGGCCGCGAGAGTGGGGCGCGTCGCAAGACGCGATTGGCTCGGCGCTGTTTTTTCTATGGAGCCTAGATGAATATTGAGGACATGCTCGCCCCGGACGGAATAATTCCGCGGCTGAAGGCAGAGGACAAAAAGCAGGCGCTTCAGGCGCTGGCGACCAAAGCCGAGGCCGCAACGGGCGCTCCAGCGCATGAGATCTACGCCGCTCTGTTACAGCGCGAGCGTCTAAGCTCCACAAGCCTCGGCCGTGGGATCGCGATACCCCACGTCAAACTCCCTGTGGCCAAGGCGATTACGTGCCTGTTCGCACGCCTCGAAAAACCCATCCCGTTCGACAGTCATGACGGCGAACCTGTCGACCTGCTGTTCTTCCTGCTCGCGCCCGAGCAGGCTGGCGGCGATCATCTGAAAGCGCTCGCACGCATCTCGCGTTTGATCCGCGATCCTGCGACGCTCGAAGGCCTTCGCAATGCCAAGGATGTCAACGAATTGCGCCTCGTGCTGACGAAGCCGCTGACGTCGAATGCCGCGTGATGCTGTCGCTCGACAAATGTCTTAGATAAAAAAACGCCCCGCAAATGGGGCGTTTTTTTTATGCATCAATGCAGCACGGCCAGCGCGCCGAGCCCGACGCCGCCAACAAGAAGCCGCCACCAGCCGAAAAACGACAATCCGCGTCGCGCAATGAAATCAAGCGCATAGCGCACGACCACGACACCCGCGACGAACGCCGCAACGAAGCCGATTGCGATCATCCCGACATCGTCCGGTGTGAGAAGCGACCAGTTCTTGTAAAGATCGTAGGCGAAGGCACCGGTCATCGTGGGCATGGCGAGAAAGAACGAGAATTCCGCAGCCGTGCGCTTGTCCGCGCCGAGAAGCATCGCGCCGACGATCGACGAGCCCGAACGCGATACGCCCGGGATCATCGCAAGACACTGGCAGAACCCGATACCCAGCGCACTGAGCAACGGAAGATCCATCACGTCATGATAACGTGGCTTCAGCGGCAACCGGTCGATGAACAGCAAAACGATGCCGCCGAGCACCAGCGCGATGCAGATGATCAGCGGCGATTCAAACAGATAATTCTTGATGAAGCTGTGCGCGGCTGCACCGATGACCGCCGCCGGCAGGAAGGCGATGAGCACGGCCATCACGAAACGCCGCGACCTCGCATCGCTCGGCAGCGCGGTCACAAGATGCCAGAGGCGGCCCGAATAAACCGTCAGCAGCGCCAGGATCGCGCCGAGCTGAATGAGCACCTCGAACGTCCGGCCCGTCGATTTGACGCCGAGCAATTCCTCCGTCAGCAGAAGGTGCGCGGTCGATGAGACCGGCAGATACTCGGTCAATCCCTCGATCAGCCCAAGCAGCAAGGCTTCCCAAGAATGCATGAAATCTATTCCCCCTCAGGCACAACCGCGGGAGCGTTAGCAGAATTCGCCTCCGCGCCATAGCTCCGGTTTTGGCACTGATGCCTTCGAATCGGCCTAGGCCGAAGGTATAGTCGCCGCGTCGCAATCGAAGAGGCCCGATGCCCACACGCTTGACACAATACCGGCTTTGCCCGCGTTCCCGCTCGATCCGCCTCGCGCTCGCCGAGTACGGCGTCGAGGTGACGCTGCTCGACGAAAATCCGTGGGAATGGCGGAAAGGCTTCCTGGCAAAAAATCCGGCTGGAGAGATGCCCGTTCTGGAATACGACAACGGCCTGACGCTGTGCGGCGCTTATTCGATTTCCGAGTTCATCGGCGACGAGCCCATGCCAAGCGCCTCGGTCATGGGCCCGAAACCGCCGCCGCTATTTCCCGGCAATCGCGAGGACCGCGCCGAGGTGCGCCGTCTCGTGGACTGGTTTCACGGCAAATTCGACCGCGAGGTCTCGCGCGAGCTACTGAACGAAAAGGTTTACCAGACGATGCAGCCGTCGGGCGGCGCAGCCCCTGATCCGGCCATTTTGCGGGCCGTCCGCGCCAATCTTCGCTACCATCTCGCCTATACGGGTTATCTCGCCGATGCGCGGCGCTGGCTGGCGGGCGACGATTTGAGCTTTGCCGATTTCGCAGCGGCGGCGCATATCTCCATCGTAGACTATCTGGGCGAGATGCCCTGGCACGAGTATCCCGCGGTCAAGGCTTGGTATCAGAAGATCAAGTCGCGGCCGTCGTTCCGCGCGCTCCTTGCTGATCGCGTGCCGGGGTCCTCGCCGCCGCTCGCGTATTCGGACCTCGATTTTTGACCCATAGTTTGGCCTTGGCCGTTGACCGTGCTCGATAGCGTTACCGCCGCAACTGACCTCAACGTCATGCTCCGCGACGAGGCGCGCAAGCTCGGCCTCGACGCCATCGGCATCGCGCGGCTCGACGCCTCGGGCGAGCTTGCCGAACGGCTCGATTATTTTCTGAAACATGGCCGCCACGGCGACATGGATTGGATGGAAGAAAACGCCGACCGGCGCGGCGATCCCAATCGCCTTTGGCCGGAAGCGAAAAGCGCGATCATGATCGGGCAGTCCTACGCACCGCCCGACAATCCGCTCGATGCCCTTGCCGAACACGACCGCGGCGTCATCTCGGTCTATGCGAAGGGCCGCGACTACCACGACGTCGTGAAGAAAAAAATCAAATCACTGGCGCGCGCCTTCGCGGCGAAGTCGGGCGCCGATGTCAAGGTTTTCGTCGACACCGCCCCATTGATGGAGAAACCGCTCGCGATGAAGGCGGGCCTCGGCTGGCAGGGCAAACATACAGTTCTTGTCTCGCGCGAGCATGGCGACTGGCTCTTTCTCGGCGCAATCCTGACGACGGCGGCCCTCGCGCCGGACGCCGAAGAAGTCAGCCGCTGCGGCTCCTGCACGCGTTGTCTCGACATCTGCCCAACGAAGGCGTTTCCGGCTCCCTATCAGCTCGACGCACGCCGCTGCCTCGCCTACCTGTCGATCGAGCACAAAGGTCATATCCCGCTGGAATTTCGCGAGCCGATGGGCAATCGCGTATTCGGCTGCGACGACTGTCTCGCCGTCTGCCCGTGGAATAAATTTGCCTCCGCCGCGACCGAGATCCGCTTCGCCGCGCAGCCCGCAACCGACAACCCGCCGCTTGCCGATCTGCTGGTGCTCGACGATGCCGCGTTTCGCCAACGCTTTGCGGGAACGCCGGTGAAACGCACGGGACGCAACCGCATCCTTCGCAACACGCTTATCGCAGCCGGCAACTCAGGCGATCGATCGTTGCTGCGCTTGATCACACCGCTATTCGAAGACGAGTCTCCGCTTGTTCGCGCCATGGCGATCTGGTCGGCGAAACGTCTGATGCGCGAAGAAGAGTTCGCACCCTTTAAATCCCGCTACGAAGCGCGCGAAGCCGATCCCGAGGTCGCGCGCGAATGGGCTGAGCCCCTCGAAGGACATTCCGCATGAACCGACTTTTTTGCTTCGGCCTGGGCTACAGCGCGGGTGTGCTCTCGCGCCGCCTCGCCGCAAAAGGCTGGAGCATTTCCGGCACTGCGACGACCGCCGAAAAGGCAGATGCCTTGAAGCAGCACGGGTACGAAGCCTTCGTATTCGACGGACACGAACGCGATTCCGCCATCACCGATGCACTCAGCCGGTCGACGCACGTCCTGCTGTCCATTCCGCCCGGCGAGGACGGCGATCCGGCTTACCGCGTCTACGCATCGGACATCGCCGCGAGCCCCTCGATTGCGTGGATCGGATATTTGTCTTCGATCAGCGTCTACGGAGATTCAAAGGGCGAATGGGTCGACGAAACGACTCCGCCGGGCCCCGTAACGGACCGCGGCAAGCGCCGCCTCGACGCCGAGAAGGCCTGGATCGAACTTGGCCGCACGAGCGGCAAGACGATCGTCGTCCTGCGCCTCCCCGGAATTTACGGTCCGGGCCGCAGCGCCATCGATCAGCTCCGCGCAGGCAAAGCGCGCCGGATTTTCAAACCCGGCCAGGTCACCAATCGCGTCCACGTCGACGACATCGCAACCGCGACCGAAGCCGCCCTCGGCCTTGCCTCCGGCATTCACGTCTTCAACGTCACCGATGATCTGCCCGCCCCGCCTCAGGACGTCATCGCGTACGGCGCGGAAATTTTAGGTGTCCCTTGCCCTCCGGCCACCGATCCGACCGACGCGAGCCTGTCGCCGATGGCGCGCAGCTTCTACGCCGAAAGCAAGAAAGTCTCGAATGCGCGGATGAAAAGCGAGTTGGGCGTCAAGCTCGCATATCCCACCTACATCGAAGGCCTGAACTCTATCGCCAGTTCATAATTCCGAATTTTTTACGATCGTCACACGTTCTCCGCCATTCCGCCGGAATGAGGCATACATATGCTCTCATCGACGCCGCGCACTTCGAGCGCCGGCGTTTCGAATGCGGGCGAATTATTATGCGGGCTATCGTTGTCATAAGCACCGTGCTGACCATGCTGGCAGCGTCGCCCCTATCATCGCGCCCGGCAGCAGCCGAGCCCATCGATCCGGCGCAGGCCATCGCGCAGAAATTCATTGATGCCGATCGAGCGGCACCCGCTTCTCCGCGCGCCAAGCCGAAGCCTGCGCGCGTCACCAAATCGGAGCCGGCGGCACCTGGCCTCGACTACGAAACGGAGATGCTTGAAAACGCACGGGCCGAGCAAGCCGAGCGCCGCAAAGTAATCGCAGAGCGCGCCCCGCTCGTGATCGCGCAGCCTGCTCCCTCCGCAGCGCCGGAACCCGTCGTCAATCCGCCTCCGACGCCGCCACAAACAACCGAACCCGTCGCGAAACCGGTCGCTCCCGCTCTGCCGGCTATGACCCAGCCTCATCAAACGGCCGATACGAAACTAGCGACTGCGCCGGACGCAGTGCCCGCGCGTCCCGACACGCGGGCTACCGTACTGATCGTGCTCGATCCTGACGACACCGAGCAGACGCACGTGAAATCCGATCCGATCATCTGCTTCGATCAGCAATGCTGGATTTCGAACGGCTTGGACTCGCCTGCCAAACCGATGCCGCGCTCCGAGGCTATCGCGCTCAAGACGACGGAAACGCCAACCGGCGATTCTTGCAGCGGCAAATCCGCTTGCGCATTCCGCAACGTCGCGTTTCGACCCGAAACCCAGGTTCAGGTTGTCGAGGTCGGCGAAAGCCGCGGCGTTTCCGATGGCGCCTATACCGTTGCCGCAGATTCCACATGCCGGAAGCTCAACGGCGATCTGACCTGCGATAATGCACTCGTAACTCACGCATTCCGCATGTGGGTCGTGCCTGAAACGACAGCACAACAGGTCGGAGCATCGGCGCTCGAGGATGCCGTTGCGGAAGGTCTGCAAGACAGCAACAACGACAATTCCGCCGACGGCAAATAGCGGCGTTACTGCTAAACGAGCCTGCCGATTTCCTCGAACAGCAACGCCAGATCCTGCGGCCGCGACAGGCGATGCTCGCCGTCCGCGATCTCGACGAGTTTGACATGACCGCCGGTCAGAAATTCCGTTAGCTCGCGCGTATGCGCGGCCGGAACATCCGGATCTTGCAGCCCCTGGAGGATCGCGATCGGCCGTCCCGGATCGAACGGCTCGCGCGCCAGGAGATGGTTGCGACCATCCTCGATCAGCCCGCGCGTGATCGGATACGGCGAACCATAAGCCGACGGCTGTTCGTAAACACCGCGTTCGAGAATGGCGCGCCGCGCTTCATCGCCGAAGCGCTTCCACATCAGCTCTTCCGTCATGTCCCACGCGGGCGCGATGAGAACCAGCCCCTTGATGCGCTGAGCATCAGCCGGTTGCTCGCGCAGAAGCTTGCGCAGAAGCAACAGTGCGATATGCCCGCCCATGCTCGACCCGATGATCACCTGCGGACCCGTCGTGACGCGCGTGAACACCGCACAGGCTTCTTCGAGCCAGCGTCCGATTGTCCCGTCCGTGAATGGCCCATCGGAGACGCCATGCCCCGAGTAGTCGAAACGCGTCGAGGGAAGCCCGCGCGCCGCAGCCCATTCCGCAACGGCCACAGCCTTCGTCGAAGCCATGTCGGACATGAAGCCGGAAAGCCAGAACAACCCCGTCGCGTTTGCAGTGCCGGAGAGCGCCGTGCGATAGGCGATGCGGCGCTGTCCCTTGCCGTCTCCAACGATCAGCGTTTGCGGTTCGTCGCCTGGCACCTTAAACAACCTCGTCATTTCGATTGGAGCGATTCATGGGCCATGAGCTCATGGGCCTGAAGCGCCCTACCATATTGCAGATCATTCCGGAACTCGCCACCGGCGGCGCCGAATTGTCGGCGATCGAGATTGCCGCCGCCGTCGTTCGCGCAGGCGGACGCGCGATCGTACTGAGCGAGGGCGGACGCATGGCAGATCGCCTTGCCGCAGTCGGCGGCGAGCTGGTGATCTTCCCTGCAGCGACGAAGAATCCGATGAAGCTTCTCGCCAACGCCAGCGCGATCGAACGCATCGCGCGCAAGGAGAACGTCGATCTCATTCACGCGCGAAGCCGCGCACCCGCGTGGAGTGCGCTCATCGCAGCGCGGCGCGCGAAACTGCCGTTCGTCACGACCTACCACGGCATCTATAATGAGAAAGGCCGCGCCAAGCGCCTCTATAATAGTGTCATGGCGCGCGGCGACATCGTGATCGCCAACTCCCGCTATACCGCCGACATCGTGAAGAAGAGGTACGCCACGCCGGAGGAGCGCATCCGCGTCATTTATCGCGGCGTCGATCTCGATGCGTTCGATCCCGCAGTCGTTTCGGCAGAGCGAGTTAAAAATCTGCGCGACAAGTGGGGCGTGACCGACGAGCAGCGCATCGTTCTGCACGCCGCGCGGCTGACCAAATGGAAAGGCCAGGGCGAGGTCATCGCAGCCGCCGCACGTATCCGCGACAAGGTCCGTGATTGCGTTTTCATTCTCGCGGGCGACGCCCAAGGCCGCGACGATTATCGCCAGGGATTGTTGGACCAGGTCGCAAGCGCCGGACTCGAAGGTATCGTACGCCTCGTCGGCCACGTCGATGATATACCCGCTGCTTTTGCAGCCTCGCATATCGCCTTCGTCGCCTCGAACGAACCAGAGGCTTTCGGCCGTGCCGCTGCGGAGGCGCAGGCGATGGCGTGTCCCGTGATCTCGACCAACATCGGAGCGCCGCCCGAAACCGTGCTCGCACCACCGCACGTTGCTGCGAGCGATCGAACAGGATGGCTCGTCGCGCCGAGCGATATCGACGAATACGAAAGCGTGCTGCTTGAAGCGCTCTCGCTCGACGACGCTGCACGAGCCGAAATCGGCGCGCGCGCCCGCCGCCACGTGATGGAAATGTTCTCAACGTTCAAAATGCAGCGTCTGACTCTCGCCGTGTACGATGAGCTGCTGAAAACGTCGATGCAGATCACTTTTGCCCGTGGCAATTGAGAAACAATAGCCGCCGATATAACTGCAAGCCCATGAAGCGCAAACGAATTCGCGGCATTGTACGTTAGGGAACAGCGCGCAAGAAATCGCGCATTTTCGGCGCATATTCCATGAAATCGCCCACAAGCGGGCCTGCAAGTTCCACCGTCGCGCCAGCCGGCGCACTGTTGAGAGCTTTCAGGGGAGACAGCTTGTTATGGCAATGCCCGAAACGCAGTTCGCAGAAAGCCATCTCGTAACGAACGCGCGCGCCGATCGAATCTTCGATCACATGATCGCAAAGCTTCACAGCGTTCCGCTCGAAGCCGACCCCTACTGCCACTACTACGGCGCCGGTTGGTTTCCCGATGACTTTTATGCGGATATGCTCGCGAACTTCCCTGATCCGAAAC
The DNA here is from genome assembly GCF_001006785.1 of Hyphomicrobium sp. GJ21. NCBI lineage: Bacteria > Pseudomonadati > Pseudomonadota > Alphaproteobacteria > Hyphomicrobiales > Hyphomicrobiaceae > Hyphomicrobium > Hyphomicrobium sp. GJ21. The sequence goes on from NZ_CDHO01000003.1 coordinate 765,667, forward strand.
TTTACGAACCGCTGAACATGCGCCTCTACGTTCGCCCGGACGGAGAGAGCAGCCGCGATCAGTTTCATCTTACGGAAGACGCAATCGCCAAGCTGCCGCCAAAGTCGCAGCAAGTCTGGAGCGACCTCGTCGACGTCGTGACGCGCCCAGAATATCGCCGCGCGATATTCGCAAAACTCGCGCCGGATCTGACCAAGCGCTTCGGCATCTCGAAAGACGCCGTCGTGAACAAGACATGTGCGTACGAGGTTCGTCTGGTGCGCGACACCGAAGATTACAAGATCAAGCCGCACTGCGATGGCTTGAACAAGATCGTCACAACTCAGTTCTATCTCGCGCCCGACATGAGCCAGATGGATCTCGGCACATCGGTCTATCGCCGGCATAAGAAATTATTCGGCAGCTCTTTTGAAGAATTGAAGCGCTTCGAATTCCGTCCCAACAGCGGCTACGGCTTTGCCGTCTCGGACTCTCGCGACAAACAAAGCTGGCACGGACGCGAGACGTTGAGCAACTTCAAGGGCGTTCGCAACACGCTCATGGTGCTGTTCCAGCAGACCTCGCCAAACAGCTACAATGGTTCGCCTCGAACCGACAAAGCAGCCGCGGAATACTGAAACGCAAGAAGAGAACGTCTCGAACGGCGGCCGCGGAAACTTATGCTTTGACGCGCAAACCTTCCGCTGCGCGCGTTGGCGCAAGGAGCCTCGGCTGCCGCTGACGGAATACGTCAGCCAGGAGATCGAGCCCGTTTTCGACGAGCGGCCTAATCGAACGAAGCTTTGCCAGCACCGCGTCTGGCGCAAGATCGGCGATGCGCATCGTATGCAGCCAACCGTTGCTTTCGAGGAAGCCGCGGTATTCGAGTTCGCTCGCGTCGAGACTGAAAACGCTCGGCGTGATGGCGATCGTCGGACGGCGCAGCCATACCGACTCCGAGACCATCGAGCTGCTGTCCGCCGTACACAGGATCGCCGACGAAGCCGCATAGAGTGCACGCAGCGTGCCATTTCCGGACGAGCGCACGTCGATATACTGATGGATCGCGCTGTCGTTCTCTTCCGCAAGCCGAACGAGCGCGTCGCTCAACTTCTGCGGCGTCCGCCGCGAGTTAGAGACGTAGAACGTCGTCCCCGTCGCGGCATGCATGTCGCGCATGAAGCTGACGAGGCGCGTCAGATCGGATTCCGAAAACGTGATGCTGGACGTGTTGCCGCCGATCAGAATGCCGATCAGCGCCGGGGGCTGGCTTTGCGACAGCGCCGGCTGGATCATCGAATCCGGATCGATCGGACTGGGCTTCATTGTCCGCACGTGCCGCGAATGGGTCGCGACCTTGGCGTGAGACGTAAACACGAGGTCGAAATTGTTGACGTCGTAATGCTTGCCCGAGCCGTAGAAATAATTCGGCGCATCGAAGAGGCGTGAAAAAGCAACATTCGCGCCAAGGGTATCGCCGCCCCCCGACGCGACGAAGTCGGCCCCGCTTACGGCGTCCGGCGTCAGCCCGTATCCGAGCCGCAGGACAACCTCAGGCCGAACGCCCCGATTGCTCAGAAATGCCAGGAAGCGCGTCGGCGTCCAGCGACGCTGAGATATTTCGATCCGCGTGACCTCGACCGGCCGCAGGCGCTCAATGGCTGCGACCAACCCTTCCGCCAGGTGATAATTCCCGGGCCGGCCGTCGGAAATGAGTAGGCCCTTGAGGGGTTCCGCCGAACGGCCGTCCGATTGCATCGCAAAATCCAATAGCTGTTGAACGGACATAGCCGCCCGATTGTGACGATTTATGGTTTAATCTTGAACCCCTTTTAAGGAGCGTTGTATTCACCCGATAAGACTTGACTTTACACCGCACCTTAAGAATCTTGCGCCGGGATGCTCGAATCTGCGCGCACGGCAGTAGAGTTGCGTCCAATTCGCGAAACAGTAGAGGAGAATGCCCCATCCGTAGACCTATGCGACCCGAGCCCCAGAGCCGGGAAAACCAAGGGCCCCGCATCAACGATCAAATCCGGGCCCGGGAAGTTCGTCTCATCGACGAGAACGGACAGAACATCGGCGTCATCGCCAAATTCGATGCCCTTGCCCGTGCTGAGGATGTTGGACTTGATCTCGTAGAGATCTCGCCGGATGCCGAGCCGCCGGTATGCAAGATTCTCGATTTCGGAAAATTCAAATTCCAGGAACAGAAGAAGGCCGCCGAGGCGCGTAAGAACCAGAAGATCGTCGAATTGAAAGAGATCAAGATGCGACCCGGCATCGACGATCACGATTACGACGTCAAGCTGCGCGCCATCAAACGTTTCTTCGAAGAAGGCGACAAGGTGAAAATCACCCTTCGCTTCCGCGGCCGCGAGATGGCGCATTCACAGCTCGGCATGGCCGTGCTTCAGCGCGTCAAGGTCGATACCGAAGCCATCGCCAAAGTCGAAAGCGAGCCTCGCTTTGAAGGCCGGCAGATGGTCATGGTGCTCGCTCCGAAATGACCGCCCGCGGCGGGGTGAATGATCCCCGCCCCACCCACCGGTTCACGGACAGTCCGGCGAACGCAATCGAGAGCCTTGCTCGGCCATGAGCAGGGCTCTAGTTTTGTCTGGCCTGCAGTGGAGCGAAAGCTATGAGCCAGGACAGCCCGTTTGATTTTTCCATCTTGGATCAAATCGGCGCGCCGTACCGCTTCTTCGAGGCCGGGGAGAAAATCTTCCTCGAGGACGATGCAGCCGACGCCATGTACATGGTCCGCTCAGGACGCGTCGACGTCATCACTTACGGCACGGTCCTCGAAAACGTGCGCGCTGGCGGTATTTTCGGCGAATTGGCGCTGATAGACGACGGTCGTCGCAGCGCCGCCGCGATGGCTACCGAGCCAACCGAAGTCGTGCAAATCGACAAGCAGACATTTCTCGCTGTCATCCGAAACGACCCCGAATTCGCGCTGCGGGTCATGAGCCTGCTCGCCAACAGGCTTCGGCGGATGAACAAGGAACATTAAGTGCTTCCGGAAAAGTGGAAACCGGTTTTCCGGTAAGAAGCACGACGATGCAAAGACCGAGCGTCGATCCGCTATTCAACGAAATGCGGAGCGGCTTGAGGAACGAGCAGCAGCTGTTGCGCGGCTGCTCGCTCCAATCCGGTCGTCAGCAGCCGTTTCTGATCATGCAGCGGCGGAAACGCGGACCGCCCCAGCCCCAACGATCAGCGCAGATGTTGCGCCATTTCACGCAGCGGCCGCCACGCCAGCCCGGGCGACGCCAATACTGAACCTGCTGGATAAGCGACTGGCTGACGCCAGCCTGCTGAGGGGCCGAAACTGGCGCTGCCCGGGCAGGGGCACCTGCTGCGAGGGAAAGTCCCGCCGCGACGACAACGGCCGCGGAAAGCGTTGCAATGCGCATGAAAAAGCTCCGTTAACTGATGGCGCACAAGGCGTTGAGCGCTCTGGACCTTCGCAGCCGACGCCTGAATGACCCGTGAATAACGATATACAAATTGGTGATATGGCCTCAGTCGAGATCGATGATCCCAAGCGATGCCAGCGTTATGAACGTCGCAATCATAAATGCGCCGACGATCAGCACCAAAGCCGGATAAAAAGCCGCGAACACGACGCCGGCGCGCCAGCCGCTCGCGGAGCGGACACTGATGAGGAACGTCGGAAACGCCGCCAGGGATAAAATCATCACGACAAACGGATCGAGTTTCATCGGACTGTCTCACGGACCAGGGCGATTAGTCCGGACATCTTCGCTCCAAGTTGAAATCTGCAACACCCGTGAAGGCGAAAAGAGGCGCAACGAGCGGCAAGTAGTGTTGCTGACAGTTGCAAGCGCCTTGAACTCCCGCCCAGCCCGGTCGAAATAGCGCAGACGCGAACGAGCAACCCGGTTTAAGAGATCATGCGTTGATGATTTGACGGCCAGCCTCCCCGACCGGCGACGTATCAAGAGCCATCACATGCGAGCCAAAGCCGAACACCTGCTGCGCTACACGGGCACGAACATCGTTTCGACCGTCGTCGACTACACGCTTCTGCTGACGCTGACGCATTTCTTTGGCATGCCCGTCGTTCAAAGCATCATCGGCTATTCGGCGGGCGTCATCGTCAATTATCTACTGTCGAAGCGATACGTTTTCACCGTCGACACCTCGCACAAAAGCCAGCACCGCTTATTCATGGAATTCGTCGGCACCGGCTTTATCGGCCTGCTGATCACCGCCGTTGTGGTGTGGTTTGGCGTGCACGTACTGAAACTGTCCGCGGTCGAGAGCAAGACCGCGGCGCTGCTTCTCTGCTTCATCGCGCTATACTTCGCGAGACGGCACATCGTGTTCACGGCAAACCCGGCGAACTCACCCGCAGGCTGATGCTCTGGGTCGCTGAGCGTGATCGCCTCTAGAGATTCACGTGCTGGATCACGTAGCTGCCGCCAGCCGCGATGAGACCGGCGATCAGGACGTAGGGCAGCACCGAGATCAGCACCATCAGCAGATCGACGAACGCTCTGAAAATCTGTTCCGCCGCGCGCCAGAGCTGGAAAAATCCGCGATAGAGAACATAGACGATCGCGAGCACCGCAATCGCGAGTACCGCGATCTTCCAGACCGGCAAGGACTGCCAGTCGGACCGGAAAATCGTCACCATCTGCCCGAACGACCACTGCCAGACGAGTTCGATGAACCTGAAGATCGCGGTGATCCCCTGCTGCAGCAGATTGACGATCTGATCGATGATTTCTCTCACGGTTGCATCTCCCTCGCCCCACGACGCCTTTTTCGGCGTCTGCGCTCCCAACGCGGAAGCGTTTTATCTGGTTCAGCAGGAACGAGCGTGACTTTCCCGTTCCGGCGAGAAAATCATGAGATTGCGTGGCAGAAATCGCATGCCCGCTGAAGATGTTGCGATTTCCGCAACATTTCCGTATAAACCCTCCCAGAGCCGCCCGGCGAGGCATGCCGTGGCGGTTCTTATGCTTTTGAAAAACAAGCGGAAACCGCAAAAAGCACCCTTCGCAGGACCGGCAATTTCACGATTGTCGAGAGTGCGGACGCCGTAAGGCATCTGCATTTCGGCTCGCAAGAGCCGTGAGCGCAACCCGAACCGCCGCACTTCGAACCGCAAGGTCCGGGGACGCAAGGCGGCCCGGCGCGAGCGCCGCCCCCGCGGAGGGCCAGCCGAACGCGTAAGCGGTCGGCGACGGGCCCGCGAGCGAACTAAAGGACACAAAGCAAAATGCCTAAGATGAAGACCAAGAGCGGCGCCAAAAAGCGCTTCAAGATGACCGGTACGGGCAAGGTCGTTGCCGCCCAGGCCGGTAAGCGTCACGGCATGATCAAACGCACGGCGAAGTTCATTCAGAAAGCGCGCGGCACGGGTGTGCTGAACGATTCTGACGCGAAGATCGTCAAGAAGTACATGCCCTACAGCCGATGATCTTTTCGGCGCTTGCGGCCGGCTCGCGGAACGCGAGTCGCAAGCGCCCAATGAAGACTCATCCACCCCACGCACAAATCTTGAAGCATTAGGAGAAATCCCATGGCCCGCGTCAAACGTGGCGTAACCGCCCACGCCAAGCACAAGAAAGTCATCAAGGCCGCCAAAGGCTATTACGGCCGCCGCAAGAATACGATCCGCGTCGCCAAGCAGGCAGTCGAGAAGGCGCAGCAGTACGCATATCGTGACCGCAAGCGTCGCAAGCGCAACTTCCGCGCTCTCTGGATTCAGCGCATCAACGCCGCCGTTCGCGAGCATGGCCTGACCTACGGCCGCTTCATCAACGGCCTGACGAACCTCGGCATCGAAGTCGACCGCAAGGTCCTGTCCGACATCGCGATCAACGATCCCGCAGGCTTCAAGGCGCTCGTCGACAAGGCCGCGAAAGCCGCCGCCTCGCCCGTCGCCAAAGCTGACCAGGACAAAGCCAAGAAGGCGGCCTAATCGCCTTCGCTTTACTGCGCTGACGTCATCCCGGCGAAGGCCGGGATCCATCCAAGCCGGACCGAACTGCGCGAAAGACACTTGGACGGATCCCCGCCTACGCGGGGATGACGTTGGTAATTGGCCAATCCAGCCATCTCACCGACGTCGGACGTGCCATGAGCCAAGACCTGAATAAGCTTGAAGGCGAATTAGTCGCCGAAATCGACGGCGCCAAAGATCTCGCCGCACTGGATGCCGTCCGCGTTTCGGCTCTCGGCAAAAAGGGCCGCGTCTCGGAGCTGATGAGCAAGCTCGGTTCGCTCCCGCCGGAAGAGCGCAAGACCTTCGGCCAGACGGTCAACACCCTCAAAGGCAAGATCTCGACTGCCCTCGACGAACGCAAGGCGGCGCTTGAAACCGCCGCTCTCGATGAACGGCTGAAAATCGAGCGCGCCGACGTCACGCTTCCCGTTCGCCCCGGTCCCGTCGCCGAAGGCCGAATTCATCCCGTCAGCCAGGTCCTCGACGAAGTCATCGAAATCTTCGCCGACATGGGCTTCAGGGTCGCCGAAGGTCCGGACATCGAAACGGACGAGATGAACTTCGACAAGTTGAACATCCCGGCCGACCATCCGGCGCGCCAGGACCACGACACGTTCTATTTCTCGCCGAAGCCCGACGGCTCGCGCCTGCTTCTGCGCACGCACACGAGCCCCGTTCAGATCCGCACGATGGTCTCGCAGAAGCCGCCGCTTCGCATCATCGCGCCGGGCCGCGTCTATCGTTGCGACAGCGACCAGACGCACACGCCGATGTTCCATCAGGTCGAAGGCCTCGTCATCGACGAGAAGACCCACATGGGCCACCTGAAATGGGTGCTGCAGGAATTCTGCAAGGCGTTCTTCGAGGTCGACGAAGTGAAGATGCGTTTCCGCGCCTCGCACTTCCCGTTCACTGAACCCTCGATGGAAGTGGACATCGGCGCCGAGGCGATCGGCAAGCCCGGTCAGTGGCTCGAAATTCTCGGCTGCGGCATGGTGCATCCGAACGTGCTGAGAAACTGCGGCCTCGATCCCGAGAAATATCAGGGCTTCGCGTTCGGCGTCGGCCTCGACCGCCTGACGATGCTGAAATACGGCATCCCCGATCTGCGCGCCTTCTTCTCCGGCGACTTGACCTGGCTCAGCCACTACGGCTTCTCCACCCTCGACGTCCCCACCCTCGGCGGCGGACTGTCAGCGTAGAAAGCGATGGAGCGATCATTATGGCTTGGGTGAAAGCGATCGAACGGACACCTGGCGACGGCAAATTGCAACCAACCCAACTCGCCGCACACGTCAAGGTATTCACCCCGAAAGATTCTCTTCCGATCGTTCAGATTGATACTTACGGATCGGAAGAACGCAAAATCCCAGGCAAGCAAAGCCAGACACTTCAATTTGGAAAAGAAGCCGCCTTCGAACTCTATAAAATTCTAAAAGATACTTACGGCTTCTGAGGCACGAAATGAAATTCACGTTCTCCTGGCTCAAGGATCATCTCGATACCAACGCCTCGCTCGACGAGATCGAGACGACGTTGTCGGCCATCGGTCTTGAAGTCGAAGCCATCGAAGACCCGGCGAAGGCGCTCGGCGCGTTCGTCATCGCGCGCATCGTCGAAGCCAAGAAGCATCCGAACGCCGACAAGCTGCAGGTCGTGCAGGTCGAGATCGCCAAGGGCCAGCCGCTGATGGAGGTCGTCTGCGGCGCACCGAACGCACGCGCTGGCCTCGTATCGGTCTTCGCGCCGCTCGGAACCTACATTCCGGGCTCGAAGATCACGCTCGAAAAGAAACCCGTCCGCGGCGTCGTCTCGAACGGCATGATGTGCTCGGCCGCCGAACTCGAACTCGCCGACGATAGCGCCGGCATTCTCGATCTGCCTGCCGAATGGGCGAGCAAAGTCGGCGAACGCTACATCGACGCCGCCGGGCTCAACGATCCCGTCATCGAAGTGAAGCTTACGCCGAACCGCCCCGACTGCACGGGCGTGCGCGGCATCGCCCGCGATCTCGCCGCCGCCGGACTCGGATCGCTGAAACCGGAGCCGAAACTCAAAGCCATCAAGGAAGCGTTCGACTGCGCCATTCCGGTGAAGCTCGACTTCTCGGCTGACACCGCGAACGCCTGCCCCGTCTTCGCGGCGCGCACGATCCGCAACGTCTCAAATGGCGCCTCGCCCGATTGGCTGCAAAACCGTTTGAAGGCCGTCGGCCTGCGCCCGATCAACGCCCTTGTCGACGTCACGAATTACATTTCGCTCGATCGCGGCCGTCCGCTGCACGTCTATGACGCGCATAAGCTCAAGGGCGCGATCCACGCGCGCCTCGGAAAATCCGGCGAGAAATTCCTCGCACTCGACGGCAAGGAATACGCCGTCGATAACACCATGTGCGTCATCGCCGATGATAGCGGCCCGCTCGGTCTCGGCGGCATCATGGGCGGAGAGTCGACGGGCTGCACACCCGAGACGACCGCCGTCCTGATCGAAAGCGCCTGGTTCGATCCCGTGCGCACCGCCGCCACTGGCCGCAAAACCGGACTGCAGAGCGATGCGCGCTACCGCTTCGAACGCGGTGTCGATCCGGCATCCGTTCGCCCCGGGCTCGATCTCGCAACCGAGATGATCCTCGAATTCTGCGGCGGCGAAGCCTCGAAAGCCAAGGTCGCCGGCAAGGAGCCGATCGAAAATCGCGTAATCGCATTCGATTTCGCACGCGTCGCGAAGCTGACCGGCGTCAAGCTTCCCGAAGCCGAGATCGCGAAAATCCTGACGGCTCTCGGCTTCACGATCGAAGGCGAACCGAGCGCGGCGAAAATCACCGTGCCAACCTGGCGTCCCGACGTGCATGGACCGGCCGATCTCGTCGAAGAGATCGTGCGCATCGCCGGTCTCGAGCTCATTCCCGCAACACCGCTGCCACGCCTCGACGGCGTCGCGCGGCCCGTGCTGACCGAAAAGCAGAAGCGCGCGCGCCGAGCCCGCCGACTGCTTGCGTCGCGCGGATTCGTCGAAGCCGTTACCTGGAGCTTCATTCCGAAGGATCAGGCGAAGCATTTCGGCGGCGGCTCGGAAGCGCTCGACCTCGCCAATCCGATCTCGACGGAACTCTCCTCGATGCGTCCCGGCTTGCTGCCCGGACTGCTCACCGCCGTCACGCGCAATCGCAATCGCGGCGCTTCGGACGTTGCGCTGTTCGAACTTGGCCAAGCCTATCGCGGCGAAAAGCCGGAAGACCAGTATCTGAGCGCCGCGGCCGTGCGCGCCGGAACCGCCCGCATCAGCGGCGCCGGCCGGCAATGGAGCGGCTCGGGCGAACCCGTCGGCGTCTTCGACGTCAAAGCCGATGTCGTTGCAGCCTTGGCATCCCTCGGCATCGACGCCAGCAAAGCCCAGATCACGCGCGATTGCCCGTCCTGGTACCATCCGGGACGGTCCGGCACGCTGCGGCTCGGACCCAAAACCGTGCTCGCCTACTTCGGCGAGGTCCACCCCGCGACGCTCAAGGCGCTCGACGTCGAGGCTCCTGTCGCGGCATTCGAAATCTTTATCGACGCTCTGCCGCCGGAGAAGAAAAAGTCGCGCGCCAAGCCCGCGCTGGCGGCATCCGATCTGTTGCCTGTCAAACGCGACCTTGCGTTCGTCGTGGCGAAGGACGTGGCGGCCGGTGACGTCATCAAGGCCGCGCTCAACGCCGATAAGACATTGATCCGCAACGTCAACATTTTCGACGTCTTCGAAGGCGGCAACCTCGCGGCCGAGGGCAGAAAGTCGGTCGCGATCGAAGTGACTCTGCAGCCCGGAAACGAAACACTTACGGATCAGGCCATAGAGACAATTGTCAAAAAAATAGTGGCGGATGTTAAAAAAGCGACCGGCGCCGAACTTCGGTCCTGAAGGACAGCCCCACACGTAACGCTGGAGGTGACCATGACGACGACTGCACCCGCTTCCGATGCGACGACTGGGCTGCATAAGATCGTCATCATCGGTGGCGGCGCGGGCGGCTTGGAACTCGCAACCCAGCTCGGCAACAAGCTCGGCAAAAAGGGCAAAGCCGAAATTACGCTGGTCGACAAATCGCGCACGCATATCTGGAAGCCGCTGCTGCACGAGATCGCTGCCGGCAGCATGGACACCGGCCGCCACGAGCTGGCGTATCAGGCGCAGGGGCACTGGCACGGCTTCCGTTACCGCTACGGCGAAATGATCGGTCTCGATCGCGCCAACAAGCGCGTGCACCTTGCCGCAACTCACGACGAAGACGGCCGCGAGATTACGCCGGATCGCTGGTTCCCCTACGATACCCTCGTCATCGCGGTCGGCAGCATCTCGAACGATTTCGGCACGCCCGGCGTGAAGGAACACGCGATCACGCTCGACACGCCCGAACAGGCGCGGCGTTTCAATCGCCGCCTGTTGAACGCCTGCGTCCGCGCCTACGCGCAGCAGGGCCCCGTGCGGCCGGGCCAGCTCCACGTCGCGATCATCGGCGCCGGCGCGACGGGCTCCGAGCTTTCCGCCGAGCTGCACCATGCAGCGCGCGGCCTCGTCGACTTTGGCCTCGACAAGATCGACCCCGAAAACGACTTCAAGATCACGCTGATCGAAGCCGCTCCGCGCATTCTGCCGGCACTGCCTGAAAGACTTTCGACGGCGACCACGAATATCTTAAAGAGCATCGGCGTCGACGTGCGCACCGGAAGCCCGGTGACGAACGTCTCCGATCAAGGCGTCACTCTCGCCAACGGCGACTTCATTCCTTCCGAGCTTGTCGTCTGGGCCGCGGGCGTCAAGGGACCGGAAGTTCTGTCGAAACTCGACGGCTTGGAAGTCAGCCGCAGCAACACGCTTATCGTGCGCCCGAGCCTGCAAACGACCAAAGACGATAACATCTTCGTCATTGGCGACGCAGCTTACCTCGTGCCGGATGGCGAGACCGCGCCGATCCCGCCGCGTGCTCAGGCCGCACACCAGCAATCGAGCCACCTCGTCCGCCAGATCCAGCGCCGCATGCATGGCGAGACGAAGCTCGCGCCGTTCAAGTATCGCGATTTCGGATCGCTCGTGTCGCTTGGCAAATATTCGACGGTCGGCAACCTGATGGGCTTCGTCTCCGGCAAGTCGTTACGCATCGAGGGCTGGTTTGCGAAAATTATGTATCGCTCGCTCTACAAGATGCACGAGGTCGCGCTGCATGGCCCGATCAAGGTCGCGCTCGACTCGCTGGCTCGCCTCCTGACTCGGCGCACCGAACCGCAGGTCAAGCTGCACTAGGCGACATTGTCTTCGGCATTGTCGGCCGGCTCGACGAAAGCGAGCCGGCAATGCCAAGCGAAACGATCAGCTCCGCCCGCGCAGCGCTGTCAGCAGTTCCGACGTCGGATAGCTGTCAGCCGGGAAGCCCAGCTTGATCTGCATTTCCTTGACCGCCTTGCGCGTTCCCGCGCCGAGCTTGCCGTCGACTTCGCCGACATCGAAGCCGCGCCGCTTCAGAAGCGCCTGTAGCTCTTTCGTCTGCTCATAGCCGAGCGACGGAACATTTCCGCTCGCGCGGCTGAGATTCGGAGCACCCGCCATGCGCGCCGCCAGATGCGCCGCCGTCGTCGCGTAGGTCAGCGACTGGTTCCACTGCGTGTAGACACGGAAATTATTGTACGCGAGGAAAGCCGGGCCGCTCCGCCCCATCGGCAACAGCAACGACGCCTGGAGATCATCCGACGGCAACTTGTGGCCGACGCCTTCGACACCCCACGCGACCCACTGCGATCGCGGCAACAAAACGGTGAGATCGGCCTTTTCCCACGGCAGCTCTTTCGTGACCCGAACCTGTTCCAGCCACGGCTCGCCGCGCTTCCAGCCCATCGACGCGATAAAGTTCGCCGAGGATCCGATGATGTCCGGGATATCGCGGATCAGATCGACGCGACCGTCGCCGTCATAGTCGACGCCGTAGTTGTAGTAGTGCTGCGGCAGGAACTGCGTCTGCCCAAGTTCGCCCGCCCACGACCCGATCATCTGGTCCGCCGTGAGATCGCCACGCTCGATGATCTTCAGCGCGGCCTTCAGTTCGTTGCGGAAGAAGTCGCCGCGCCGGCAATCCCAGGCGAGCGTCACCAGCGAACGCATGACGGACAGATTTCCCATGCCGCCGCCGAAGTCGCTCTCGAGCGCCCAGAAACCGGTGATGACCGCGCCCGGCACGCCATACTGCTGTTCCGCGCGATCGAAGATCGACTTGTAACGCTGGAGATAGGACTTGCCCATTTTCTCGCGGCCGTTGGTCGCGAGCTTGAAATAGAAATCGATGAACGTCTGCGAGAAGAATCCTTGCTTGCGGTCGCGCGCGACGACGCTCATGTCGGGCGTCATGCCGCCGATCGCCTCATCGATCGTTGCCGCATGAATGCCTTCTGCGATCGCTTCCCGTTTGAAATCGGCAAGCCAGCGCTGAAACGGCACCGTGTTCTGACAGTTGCGTTTATTGGCCGGAGGCGGTGGCGTGGCTTCCGCGAACGCCGCGCCGGACATTGACGCAAACGCCATCGTTGCGATCGAAAGGATCAAAAAACCTGCGCGCATGGAAAGCCTTCGGAGGGTTGTGTGTCGCCGTCACTGTGTCGGCAGACCGGAATGGGTCAAGACACTATGGCCTGAATGAGGCTAACATCTGCTTGACACGCATCGAGCCCAAGCAATCGGCGCGCTAGGCGCTGCCGATCAGGATTCCGACCGCGAAAACGAGCAGGCCTCCGACCACGACTTCCAGCGCCGCTCTGAAGAATTTCGTGTCCATGAACCGCGCACGGACAAACGCGATAATCCAAAGTTCGATGAACACGACGACGATCGCGACCGACGTCGCGGTCCAGAAATTCGGGATGAGATACGGCAGCGTGTGACCAAGCCCGCCCAGCGCCGTCATCAGCCCCGTGACTCCGCCGCGCACCCACGGACTGCCGCGACCTGAAATGTTGCCGTCATCCGCCAGCGCTTCCGCGAACGCCATCGAGATACCCGCGCCGATCGAGGCAGCGATGCCGACGAGAAACGTCTGCCAGGTGTTATGCGTGGCGAACGCCGCCGCGAAGATCGGCGCCAGCGTCGAGACCGAGCCGTCGATCAGACCCGTTAAGCCAGGTTGCACATACTGGAGCACGAACGTGCGACGTGCCGCCTGCTCCTCGACCGACTTCGCCGAGGACGTCAGCTCCACTTCTGAGATGCGCTTCGCAAGGCCAAGATGCCGGTCTTCCGCAACGATGAGATCGCCGATCAGCTTGCGCACTTCGGCGTCCGTAATTTGCGCAATGGCCGCGCGATAGAAGTTGCGCGTTTCGAGTTCAATCTCTTCCGCTTGCCGCCGCACTTTCTCGATGCCGAGCGGCCGCACCAACCAGATCGGATCGTGGCGCACGAAACCCGAGACGTCCTGACGCCGGATCAGCGGAATATGATCGCCGAACTTCCGCCGGAAGAGATCGATCAGCCAGCGCCTGTGATCGTTCTCCTCCTGCCCCATCTCCGTGAAAATCTTCGCCGACGCCGGATAGTCTTCTCCAAGCCCGGCCGCATAGTCGGCGTAGATGCGGCCGTGCTCCTCCTCCAGCGAAATGGCGAGAGCCAGAATTTCACGCGCATCGAGATCGGCGAATTTTCGCATCGGGCAGAATTCCAGGCGCAGCCAAAGGCTGAATAACTTAGAATAGTTCTAATATATGGTGGAGCTATAGATACGGCAAGCATTGCTGACGCGCGGCGCGGTCGCACCCCGGCCTCGCAAACGCGAAAACGCCGACCATCTTGCGAGGGCCGGCGAATGAATCACGTAACCGCTTTGGATCGCGCGAGGTTAACGCGAGCTGGACTTTCCACTGCCGCCCGACTTGCCGAAGGTGTTCTGCTGAGCGTCGACCCAGGTCGACATCGCCTGCTGCCAGCCCTTCTGCCACATCTCTGCGGCCTGCATCCAAAACTGGATCGGATTGGCTGCGCCCGAACTGAAGTCTGGCATGCCCGGGAAGACGCCGCCCGGAAAACCCGACTGACCGGTGGCATTTCCAAAACCGGGGAAATTGGGGAAGTTCGGCAGCTGGCTGGTCGAACCGATCGACTTCACCTGCTTCTCCCACACATCCATGACCTGATCGACGGCCTGAAGCTGCAGTTTCGAGGCGTTTTGCATCTGTTTGCGGCTGAGTTCGACGAAATCCGTCGGCCAGCCCAGCGACTTCGCCGCTTCCGCCATTTTATCGAAAACGGCGTTGCTGTTCTTCTCGCCAAGTTCCGCCAGCTCAGAGCGCCAGTTCGACATTGCATCAAACGCCTGCGCAACGGCCTTACGTGTATCCTCGCCAAGCTTGGTGAAAGCGGGATTGGCATCGAAAGGTGAGTTCGCCATATCGTCTCTCCGGATTTCGCACGTCTCTTGCGGGCTTTCCCCAGCTTTTTCGCACACTGACAACCAAGTCGCCAGTTATCTTATAGGTCCATGCGGCGAAGCAGCCGCCAGCTAAATAGCCTCAACAGCTTAACGGCCCTTTTGCCATCAGGTTCCGGGTGCTATGAGCCCCGCCCATGACCGATATCTCACGTATACGAAATTTCTCTATCATTGCCCACATTGATCACGGCAAGTCGACATTGTCGGACCGCTTGATTCAGCTTTGCGGCAATGTGACGAACCGGGAAATGAAGGCCCAGATCCTCGACTCGATGGATATCGAGCGCGAGCGTGGCATCACGATCAAGGCCCAGACCGTCCGGCTGGATTACAAGGCGAAGGACGGCGAGATCTATCAGCTCAATCTGATGGACACGCCAGGCCATGTCGACTTTGCCTATGAGGTCTCGCGCTCGCTCGCAGCCTGCGAAGGCGCGATCCTCGTCGTCGATGCGAGCCAGGGCGTCGAAGCGCAGACGCTCGCGAACGTCTATCAGGCGCTCGACAACAATCTCGAAATCCTGCCCGTTCTGAACAAGATCGATTTGCCGGCAGCGGATGCCGACCGCGTCAAGCAGCAGATCGAGGACGTGATCGGCATTGATGCATCCGACGCGATCGGCGTTTCCGCGAAGACGGGCCTCAACGTCGAAGCCGTTCTCGAAGCCATCGTCGAACGTCTGCCGCCGCCGAAAGGCGATGGCACGAAGCCGCTCAAAGCCATGCTGATCGACAGCTGGTACGATGCCTACCTCGGCGTCATCGTCCTCGTGCGCGTCATCGACGGCACGTTGAAGAAGGGCCAGCGCGTCAAGCTGATGTCGAGCGGCGCCGACTATCAAATCGAACGCGTCGGCATCTTCCGTCCGAAGCAGGAAATGCTCGAGAAGCTCGGGCCGGGCGAGGTCGGTTTCTTCACCGCCGCGATCAAGGAAGTTGCCGACACCCGCGTCGGCGACACCGTGACGGACGAGAAAAATCCGACCGCCGAACCTTTGCCGGGTTTCAAGCCGGCGCAGCCCGTCGTCTTCTGCGGCCTGTTCCCCGTTGACGCCGCCGACTTCGAAGACTTGCGCGAAGCGATGGGCAAGCTCCGCCTCAACGATGCGAGCTTCTCATTCGAAACGGAAAGCTCGGCCGCTCTCGGTTTCGGTTTCCGTTGCGGCTTCCTCGGACTGCTCCACCTCGAAATCATCACCGAGCGTCTGGAGCGCGAGTTCAACCTCGATCTCATCACCACCGCGCCGAGCGTCATCTACCATCTGCACATGAACGACGGCTCGATGATCGAGATGCACAACCCGGCCGACATGCCGGAGGTCGTCAGGATCGATCACATCGAGGAACCCTGGATCGAAGCCACGATTCTCGTGCCCGATGATTATCTCGGCGCCGTTCTGAAGCTCTGCCAGGATCGGCGCGGGCGTCAGAAGCAGCTCACCTACGCCGGTTCGCGCGCCATGGTGATTTACGAGCTGCCGCTGAACGAAGTCGTGTTCGACTTCTACGACCGGCTGAAAAGCGTCTCGCGCGGCTATGCGTCATTCGACTATCACATCAAGGATTACGAGGAAGGCGACCTCGTCAAGCTGTCGATCCTCGTCAACAGCGAGCCTGTCGATGCACTCTCGATCGTCGTGCATCGTTCACGCGCCGAAAGCCGCGGTCGCTCGATGTGCGAAAAGCTCAAAGAGCTGATCCCGCCGCATCTGTTCCAGATTCCGATTCAGGCCGCGATCGGCGCCAAGGTCATCGCCCGTGAGACGATCAAGGCCCTGCGCAAGGACGTGCTTGCGAAGTGCTACGGCGGCGACATCACGCGAAAGCGCAAGCTGCTCGACAAGCAGAAGGCCGGCAAGAAGAAGATGCGCGAATTCGGCAAGGTCGAAATTCCGCAGGAGGCGTTCATCAACGCCCTGAAGATGGACGACAACTGACCGGCGGAAATCCGCACAAGCAAAAACGGCGATCCTCGGGATCGCCGTTTCGATTTTAAGCTGGGATCGAGCTCAGTCGTTGTCGATTTTTTGCTTGATCACCGACATGTCGGTAGCGCTCAAGTCGACATCGTACTTTTTACCGTCGGCGCCGATGGCATCGTCGACTTCCCACTTTCCGTCTTCGAACTCGACTTTGCCCCATTTCGAAAAACCGGCCTTGGTCAGTGCAGCCGTGACAGCGGTCGTTTCCTCAGCCGTCGGCGGACGGCCATCGGCGAATGCCGCGCCGGCAAACAACGCCATGGATGCAAAAATCGCGGAAGCGGTGATGCTACGGATCATGATTGAAACTCTCCTTGCAAGTGTGACAACCGGCAACGCCCGAGGACCTGATTTCGTTCAGAACCAGCCGCAGGCGAGAGTGGATCTAGGCATCACCGGCCGCCATACCAGCCCTGCCGCCGCATGGCGCGCTGACGTTCGCGAAATTCGATATCGGCCGGCCGGTACGAGCCCGTGTCGCACCACGGATTGCCGTAGTAGCCATAAAAGCCGTTGATCGGCGTGCAGTCTCGCGTCGCGTGCGGCAACTGCCCGTACTTCTGCCTATGGCTGTCCTTGCCTCGCGGCGCGGCAGACGCTGCGAACGACGTCGCGACGAGGATGAGCACTGCCGGTATCAGCATCCGCATTTACGCAATCCTCCAAGATCGTCATGAGCCATGTTTCCCGGCTGAGCACCGCGATGCCTCGCCCTTCAAATATGAAGGCCCCGGCGTCTCCACCAGGGCCCTGCGGTCTTCCTGCGCAATCGCTGCTGAAGGATCAGGGCAGGCGGCCGAAGCTGAACAAGCCATAAAGCCACGCTGCCACGGCCCCGAACCCCGCCGAAATGCAAAGGATCGGCACGATGAGTTCGACGTTGCCCTCAATAAGCGGCGACGTCTGATGTGAGAGGTACGGCACGACGGTGAACGCGCTGATGAGGCCGGGCCCGAACAGCCCGAGGATCGCACCGCGGATCGTCATCATGCCTTCAGGCCGCCAGCCGAGGATCAGCCCGAACAACGCGCCCCAGAGCCCGCCCGTCACGGCCGTTCCGACCAGCCACGGCACCTCGATATCCGGAGCGATCAGGCTGCGCGTCGGCTCCATGCTCCAGGGCTCGACGTTCCATCCCGTCCAGTAGTGCACAAAAAGCCAGCTGATGAACTCTTGCACCGTCACGGCTGCGATCGCCCCTGCGATGAAGCCGACGATAATACTCTTCAAGGCATTCATGTCCGTTCCCCTTCTTCTGTCCCCGTCCGTCACGGACCTTGCTACCCTGCTGCGACCAAATATGCCACGGCCCAGGGACCTATTATAGATTTCAAGCCACTCCTGTTGGCGCACGACCACGCTCATGCGGCATCTTAACCAGCTGCCTTATTCTCGCCCACTGCTTCGCGTTTTCAGCTTCCGCCGCGTACCGGTTCATCCGTAACGCGTTCGTCACGGGGGGCCAGCCTGACACGCTGAGGCCCGGACTCGGCACCAAGGCAGCTGGCGCTCGCGGCTTCCTTTTCCAAACATCCAGAGATGCCCACCGCGCGAGATGCGGTCGCGGTTTCCACCCCTCAGAGAGGCGTGGCCTGGCGTCGATTGGACATTCAGACATCACCACCAACACAAGGACTTCCCATGAGTAAGGGATCTTTTGCTCTGCTTTCTGTTGTGCTTGCGACTGCCGTACCGGCGACCGTCAATGCTGCGCAGTTCGATGCCAAACTGAAGAACCGCGCGATGACCAGCCGCCACCTCGCCGCCGCTTCGGGGTCGTCGGTCACCTGTCTGACGTGGGAGGCACGAGCCCTCCTCAACCGCATCCGCGCGCGCTTCGGCAACGTCGAGATCGTATCGACCTGCCGCCCCGGCGCCAAAATTGCCGGCACCGGTCACCCGTCGCGCCATGCTTCGGGTCAAGCCATCGACTTCCGCGTTCCCGGGAAAAAGGGACAGGTTGTCAGCTGGCTCATTTCCAACCACCACAACGGTGGGGTCATGACGTATCGCGACATGGACCACATCCACGTCGACATCGGCCCGCATTTCGTCGCCTTGAACCGCCCGAGCGGCCGGACCTGATCTAACGGGGGGTGGGCGAAAGACGCCCGCCCCGACCCCGCCCAGCCATTCGTAAACGCGTCGTCCCAAAACTCGAAACAGCCCGGATTTAAAGCCCCTTTAAGCCATTCGGCAGAGCTTCTGGAAGGCTCCACCGCCTTGCCTTTCTTGCCTGATCAAGGCATATAGTCGCCATCGAACACGCCTTGGCTTACTCTTCGACAGCGCTACCGCCTGCTTTAAGACGTCTCCATCGCGCGATTTGATGGCCTCCGTCATTCCGCCGGAGGACGCACGTTTGCTTTGGAGGCAGTTAATGTCGAATGGGACTGTGAAGTGGTTTAATGGTCAGAAGGGCTACGGATTTATTCAGCCGGAAGAAGGTGGCAACGACGTATTCGTGCACATCTCGGCGGTTGAACGCGCCGGCCTTCAGTCGCTCCGCGAAGGCCAGAAGATCTACTTCGAAACCGAACGTGGACGTAACGGCAAGATCGCTGCCGTGAATCTTCGTCCGCTCTAACGATTTCGAGAAGACCACTTTACTCGCGCGGGGAGCAGCTCGTCTGCTCCCCGCTTTTCTTGTCAGACCACAGTCGGACAATCAGACCCTAGAACAGGACGTTCGGAGATCGAATGGCAAAAGAAGAGATGCTCGAGTTCGAGGGGGTGGTGGACGAGGTCCTGCCCGACGCGCGTTGCCGCGTGAAGCTCGATAACGGGCATGAGGTTATCGCGTACACCTCGGGCCGTATGAAGAAGAACCGCATCCGCATTCTCGCGGGCGACCGTGTCACCGTCGAGATGACGCCGTACGACCTCACCAAAGGGCGCATCAACTTCCGTCACAAGGACAGCCGTCCTGGACAGGGCGGTGGCGAATTCTCTGGCGGCGCTCGTCCTGGTGGACCGCCTCGTCGCGGTGGACGCTGAACGTACGTCACAAGGGGCGAACGCCCCTAAGCTGTTTCTTCCGCACGCTGATGATGATCGGCGCCCAGGCGCCGCGCGATCCAGATCCACATGAGCACCAAGGGCATGGCGACGGCGCCCATCGCGCCCGCGGCGAAGCCCAAACCGCCGCCAAGGCCCGCGTATACCCATCCCGACGCCGCGTCGCCGCCACGGAACACGACCGTATCGATGAAGTTCTGGACTTTGTATTTTTCGTCCGGCGACGCCAGCGTGTAGATGACCTTGATCGCCGGATTTGCGAGCGAGAACGCCACGATGCGTTCCGCCACCATCACGGCAGCAACCACCCATAGCGCAGCATCGAAACTCAACAGCACCGTCCCGACGGTGGCCGTGACCGGGAGCGCCAGCAGCGCCACCGTCACGCCGAAGCGCTGCAGAATGCGCGCCGTACCGAACACTTCGATGAGAAACGTCACGATGCTCACAACGAGATCGCGGCCCGAGAAAAACGCGACCCGCTGCGCACTGTCCGGAATGGTCAGCGCCACGAGCCTCGCCTGCTCGAGATAGAAGAACGTTCCGACCACATTCGCGAGAAAGATGAAAATCGCGATGCGCGCGAACATCGGCGTCGTGAACACCTTGATCGCGCCATCGAGGATGCCGCCGCCGGTCGCGTCCATCTCAGGCCCCGCGGCGCCGGTCTTGAACCGTCTGACTGCCAGCCCCGCGATCATCGCCGCAGTGAGCAGCGCCGCCGACACCAAGAGCAGATTGACGGGTTCGACGAAACGGACGAGCCCTTGAGTCAGCAGCGGCCCCGCGAGCGCGCCAGCCGTGCCGCCGGCTGAAATGAACCCGTAAAGGCGCTTCGCTTCAGTGTGGCTCCAGAGCTCGGCCATCAAGCTCCAGAACAGCGAAACGACGAAGAGATTGAAGACGCTGCCCCAAACGAAAAACGTGCCCGCGACCCAGACGTTCTTGTCGCCCGTCCTCATCGCCAGCCAGAAGCCGATCAGGTTGAGCACGAAGAAGATGTAGATCGACGGCAGCACGAGCCGCCGCGGAAAGCGCGCCGCGACGAAGCCAAACAGCGGCACCAGCGCGACCATGACAAAGAAGACGACGGTGAACAGCTGGTGCAGCGCGTCCTTGCCGAGGCTGACGCCGATCTCGTCTCGAACCGGACGCACGATGTAGTAGGCGGACAGAAGCGCGAAAAACATCGCGAACGACGCGAGAAGCGCCGCGACCTCCCCCGGCTCGACGTTGACGAAGCGTTTGAGCCACGAAGCCGGCTGCTCCGCCGAAGGCAGGGGCGTTTCGTCCGTCATGGATCTCCGGGAAGGCTGGCGGCCAGGGAATACCGTTCAGAAATCTGTTTACTCCGAACTGAATCGCCGCCTCAACCGTTCAAAAAGGTGTCGACCCTTGATGCACCGCAGCGGAGAATCGCTCCATGAATGTGTGTCTGCGACACTGTACCTTTCTTGCACGGGTGTGCTTTAGCATTAGGGAACCTAACGTTTTCAGGATTGTCGCAATTTTCAATAGTTCTATACTTATGCAATGCAGCAACAACATGCTGCTCTGCGATTTGGAGATAACTGCCGAAAAACGGCGTTAAATCAAAGGATTCGGAGCGATATGAACTACTATGCCTATGAAATGGCCCACGCGTTCATGTCTCCCGTCCGATTCGGTGTCCAGGCTCTCCGGAACACCCTCGACTGGCCCTTGAACCCCATGGCCTACACGGCAGCCGGCAAAAACATGGTTGCCGCCTGCGAAGTCTTCGAAAGCATCACGCGCCGCTACGGCAAGCCGGAGTTCGGCATCAAGAATGTATCAGTGAACGGCGTCGACGTTCCCGTTCACGAAGAGATCGCGCTGGCGCTTCCGTTCTGCAATCTGATCCATTTTGTTCGCGACGAGACGAAGTCGGGCAAGCGCAACGACCCTAAGGTGCTCATCATTGCGCCGATGTCAGGGCACTACGCGACCCTGCTGCGCGGCACGGTCGAAGCGATGCTGCCCGAGCACGAAATCTACATCACCGATTGGACCGACGCCCGGAACGTTCCCATCGCCGCCGGACGCTTCGATTTCGACGACTTCGTCGAATATCTCACCCATTTCGTCCGCTTCATCGGCGAAGACACGCACGTTCTCGCCGTCTGCCAACCCGCAGTTCCGGCGCTCGTTGCAACCGCTGTCATGGCAGCGCGCCATGAAGACATACAGCCGGCCTCATTGATTCTGATGGGCGGCCCAATCGATACCCGGCGCAACCCGACCAAGGTCAACGAACTCGCTGCTCAGAAATCGATCACCTGGTTCGAGCAGAACGTCGTCATGACGGTGCCGTTTCCGCACGCCGGTTTCATGCGGCCGGTCTATCCGGGTTTCATGCAGCTCACCGGCTTCATGACGATGAACCTCGAGCGCCACATGAACGCGCACGTCGAGCTGTTCAACAACCTCGTCAAGGGCGACTGCGACAGCGTCCGTCAGCACCAGACCTTCTATGAGGAATACCTCTCGGTCATGGACCTGACCGCAGAGTTCTACCTGCAGACCGTCCAGACGGTCTTCCAGGAGCATCTGCTGCCCGACCGCAAGCTGATGCATCGTGGCGAACTCGTCGACTGTTCGGCCATCACCAAGACCGCCCTGATGACGATCGAAGGCGAGCGCGACGACATCTGCGGCCTCGGCCAAACGGAAGCCGCGCACGATCTCTGCACGTCCGTCCCGAGCGACGAAAAAGTCCATTATGTGCAAGCGGGCGTCGGCCACTATGGCGTCTTCAACGGAACGCGCTGGCGCACCGAAATCCAGCCGCGCATCCGCGAGTTCATTCGCGACGTCAATTACAAGCACCGCTCGAACGAACAGGCGACGCGTGCGTCGCGGCCGACCCGCGTTCTGCAGGACGCGCTTGATGCTGCTCCCGAATGGCGAAAGAAGGGTTCAGGTCTGAACGGCGCCAACGGCAGTCACGCCCCCGAGACCACGCTCGCGAAATAAGCAGACGTCTTCGGCACCGACGCCCGACCCAGCGCGCTGAACTCAGCGCGCCGGAGCCGGTAGCTTGGCGTCAGTGCGCCTCGTCCCAGTTGTTCGCAGCCTTCGCATCGACATGAATCGGCACGGCGAGCTTGATCGCGGGTTCAGCCGCCGTCTCCATCACCCGGCGCGCGGTCGCAATGAGCGCCGGAGCCTCGTTATCGGCAACCTCGAACACGAGTTCGTCGTGAACCTGAAGCAGCATCCGCGCCGATGAAAGCTTCGCATCCACGAGGGCCGCCGGCATCCGGATCATCGCCCGGCGAATGATATCAGCCGCTGAACCCTGGATCGGTGCATTGATCGCCGCCCGCTCGAGAAACCCGCGCATCGACGGATTCTTCGTGTTGATCTCCGGGTAATGGATGCGCCGTCCGAAGATCGTCTCGACGTGCCCATGCGCGTGCACCTGCTTCTTCGTCGCGTCCATATAGTCGCGAATACCGGGAAAGCGCTGGAAGTACGTCTTGATGTAATCGCTCGCCTCTTCCCTGCTGATGCTGAGCTGATTGGCGAGCCCGAACGCCGAGATCCCGTAGATGATGCCGAAGTTGATCGCCTTCGCGCGACGGCGAACTTCGGCTGGCATGTCCTTCACCGGCACGCCGAACATTTCCGACGCTGTCATCGCGTGAATGTCGAGACCTTCCGCGAACGCCTTTTTCAGCTGCGGAATATCGGCGACATGCGCGAGCACGCGCAGCTCGATCTGCGAATAGTCCGCCGAGATGAGCTGCATCCCCTTGTCCGCGATGAAAGCAGTGCGGATTTCGCGCCCTTCCTTCGTGCGGATCGGAATGTTCTGCAGATTGGGATCGGACGACGCGAGCCGGCCGGTGGTCGTCGCACCCAGCGCGTAGCTCGTATGAATGCGGCCCGTCTCCGCGTTGATGTACGCCGGCAGCGCATCGGTGTACGTCGACTTCAGCTTCGTCATCTGCCGCCATTCGAGCATCGTATTAATCAGGCGGCGGGCGTCGCCATCGATCTCCTCGTTGGCGGCAAGATCATCGAGAAGATTGGCGCGCGTCTCCCATTGACCGCTTTTCGTTTTTTTGCCGCCTGGCAGCTTCAGCCGATCGAACAGCAATTCCCCGAGTTGCTTCGGCGATCCGAGATTGAACTTATGCCCGACCAGCCCGTTGATCTCTTCTTCGAGCCGAACGGTGCGCTGCGCGAACGCATGCGACAGCCGCGAGAGAATATCCCGGTCGACCTTGATGCCCGCATGCTCCATGCCGACGATCACCGGCACAAGCGGCCGTTCGAGCGTCTCGTAGACGGTCGCCATGCGCTCAGCCGCGAGGCGAGGCTTCAACGCCATCCAGAGCCGCATGGTCACGTCGGCATCTTCCGCCGCATACTCCGTCGCCTTGTCGAGCGGCATCGCGGCGAACGTCTTGTCGGATTTCTTCGCGCCCGGCGCATGCCCCATTGCCTGCGCGAACGTCATGCACATATGGCCGAGATGACGCTCGGCGAGCGCATCCATGCCGTGCTGACCTCTGCCCCCGTCAAGCGCGTAGGACAGAAGCATCGTATCGTCGAACGGCACGATCTCGATGCCGCGCCGCTTCATCACTAGCGCATCGTACTTGATGTTCTGCCCGATCTTCAGAACGCTCGGGTCTTCAAGCAGCGGACCGATCAGCGCCAACGCTTCGTTCGCGGCGAGCTGTTGCGGACGATTGTCATCGCCGCCGAACAGATCGCCGCTCGGCCCCGTATGACCGAGAGGGATATAGCAGGCTTCCCCCGGCGCAACCGCGAGAGATATTCCGACAAGCTCGGCATCGAGCGCGCTGAGATCGGTCGTCTCTGTGTCGAAGGCGACGCGTCCGGCTTCCCGCGCCCGGCGAACCCACTCTTCGAGCCGGGCTCGCGTCGTAACCGTCTCGTACTTGCTGCGATCGATCGCCTGTGCTCTGGCAATCGCGGCGCCCGCAGCAACCGCCGCGGCGGGAGACGAATCCTGCGGCGCGCCTGCCTCGATGACGTCGAGGCTTACTTGCTGCGGCGAAACCTTGACGCTGGTTCCAACGGACACCGCGAGCGGCGGCGGTGCTTCGGCGCCCAGTCCCTCCGCGATGCGCTTCGTCAGCGTGTTGAATTCCATCATGCGCAGAAACCCGAGCAACGCATCCACCTGGGGATCGCGCACGCCGAGCGCTTCGATCGCCGTGTCGAGCACGACGTCGTCCTTAAGCAGCACGAGACTGCGCGATATGCGTGCCTGCTCAGCAAACTCGATGAGCTTTTCGCGCCGCTTCGGTTGCTTGATCTCACCCGCGCGCGCAAGAAGCGTATCGAGATCGCCATAAGCGGCGATGAGCTCGGCCGCCGTCTTGATGCCGATCCCCGGCACGCCCGGAACGTTGTCGACGGAATCGCCCGCGAGGGATTGAACGTCGACGACCTTCTCCGGCGGCACGCCGAATTTCTCGATCACCTCGTCGCGGCCGATGCGCTTCGACTTCATGCCGTCGAACATCGTGACGCCGGGGCGCACGAGTTGCATCAAATCCTTATCCGACGAGACGACCGTCACATCGCCGCCGACGTCGACCGCCCTCCGCGAATACGTCGCGATAAGATCGTCCGCCTCGTAGCCATCGAGTTCGACGCAGGCGACGTTGAACGCTCTGACCGCGTCGCGAATGAGCGGAAACTGCGGAATGAGTTCTTCTGGCGGCGGCGGCCGCTGCGCCTTGTATTGCGGATAGATCTGGTTGCGAAACGTCTCCCGCCCCGCATCGAAAATCACGCCCATGTGCGTCGGGGCTTCCGACGCTTTCGTTTCGCGCAGCAGCTTCCACAACATCTGGCAAAAGCCATGCACCGCGCCGACCGGCAGTCCGTCCGATGGACGCGTCAGCGGCGGCAATGCGTGGAACGCCCGAAAAATGTAGCCCGAGCCGTCGATCAGATAGACGTGGCTGCCTTTGCCGACCGGAACGTTCTCCGATAGCGCCGCAGAAGTCTGTTCAATCGCCTGGTCTTGTTTGGATTTTGTCGTCATGGGCCGCACTATAGGGACATCGCGCGGCCCGACCAACGCTCATGCGCGAGAATTCCGCCAGCCCGCAATCTGAGGTGTCGAAAAGTGCGGGCGCAAATCGCACACTGCCGGATCATTCCGCTCGCTGCGCGTCGCCTCCGTTGACAGCATGGGACGCGCATGGCTGATCTGCCCCGCGTCGGCAACGAGCTGCCTGCCAAGTGGGCGGCGCAATGCGACGCCATCAGAAGGGAGTTACGCTTATGCGCATGACCAGGAAACTTACGGTTGCATTTCTGGCCACGGTTGCAGCCGGATTGGGAACAGTCGAAGCCAGCGCTCTGCCGCGCTGCCGGGCGCCCGTCGAAGGCTTCGCGACCGCGACCGGCATCTTGGGCGCTGGATCGGAAAAAGCCCGCATCGAAGCACGGCACAATTGGAGAGCGACCGTCGCGCGCCTCTATGGCCCGCGTTATTCCGATTTCCGCAACGCTCAGGGCCGCCAGTGGGACTGCAAGAAGGGCGCGATCCTTCTCGCGAAATGCGTCGTCGTCGCACGCCCCTGCCGCTACTAGGCGATCGCGAAACCCGCGCAAACGGTGAGGCGACGAGCCTCACCCCTTTTCCTATCCGCGCCCATTCGCGCGGCGTGAGCATTTGCGGCCCGGCGGCGAATGCGGTATCAGTCTCCCTCTCTTAGGCACCCGTAGCTCAGCTGGATAGAGTGCTGCCCTCCGAAGGCAGAGGTCGTAGGTTCGAATCCTACCGGGTGCGCCATTCACCAAACAAGGTTCGAACACTCAGTTCTGCGCGCTCGAACAGGCGCCCCGGTTTTTCCTTGCGTGCATGCCGTCCTTGATCAGGATGGTGTCGACGACGCCGCCGGTCGGGTGTTTGTGTCCTCAATGACGCCAATACCGCGAGTGCAGTTACGGCAATTCCATCGTGCCCTTGTATCGGCCGGCAGCGAGGGTATCCGTCAGGTTTTCGTAAGTGTACGTTCCACTGCCTTTGGCACCCTGAAATTTGCCGGTGCCTCCCGTCCATTTGTATGGATAGTCCTTGAGCTGTGAATTCTCCTCCCAGACTTCGTACTGTTTGTCGCCGCCTTTGATGTTCCACGTGCAGGTTCCCGAACCCTGCCAAGTTTCGTCGGGCAAGTACTCGTATTTTCCGGCGCAGTCTGCGGTATCTCTAGCTTCGGCAGGATCGTCGGGGATGCGTACGCACCGGCCGGCGTAGTCGACGAGCTTGTGGCCCTTTTCGATCTCCTTCTCATCCCACTTGTCGTTCACGCATGCGAGCGCGCCAACTTCCTTGAGGGTCTCTACGGCGCTCGCTGGGGCGGCTGACAAACTAGGAACGGCGGCCAGCGCTGCCGACATGAACAGCTTCACGTTCATGGCATCCTCCTGGTTCAGTTAAATGTCGTTCAAATCAGCCGAGCGTCGTGAACGACCTCGCCCGAGGTGACGCTTCACTGATGACAGGGGGATGCGGTCGGACGTAGTGTGTAACAGTATGTAACAGCCTCAACCTATTCACTGCCCTGGCTATTTGTGCGCCGGAGTTGATCCGTGGCTGATGGTTCCGTCCACCGATGGAGCGAAAGCGAGATCTTAGCGATCCGGGCTCAGCTCGCTCGAATGGCGTCGAGCGCACCCTTTCAACAGGCCCATCGCCGTCAGCGGTTCCTGCAGTATATCGTCGGCGAGGCACTCGAGGGTCGCGCAGAGGCGCTCAAGGGATATACTATTGGGATCGAGGTCTTCGACAAACCAACCTCATTCGATCCTCTGACCGATCCGATCGTCAGGGTTGAGGCAGCGCGGTTACGAGAGAAGCTGCGGGAATATTATGAGACATGCGGCCAGTCAGATCTCGTCCGCATCGAAATGCCAAAGGGCGCTTATACGCCGCAAATCGAAATCCGTTCCTCACGCGCACAGGCACTCATTTCGGACTCGACGGAGCGGCCATCGCGCCGCGCCTTTTTGCGCGGCCCGATCGGGATTGCCGGCGTCATCGCATCTGCCTTGATACTTTTGCTCGTCGGATGGAGCGTCTCGCGACTGCTGACGCCACCCCTGACACCAACATCTCAGAAGCCCTCACTCGCCGTCTTGCCATTCGAGAATATCGGCGGTGATCCGTCGTGGCGCTGGCTTGCCGACGGAATGACACAGGATATTACGATCGATCTATCCCAATCCAAGGACTTGCTGGTCATCGCACGTAACTCGACCGAGATCTACAGAGGCAAAATCACCGACGTTAGGGATGTAGGTCGGGAGCTAGGTGTGCGCTACGTGCTTCAGGGCAGCATTCAACCATCTGACAACCGCATTCGGATTACAGCCCAGTTGATTGATACCCGCTCAGGCGAGAACGTCTGGGCCACCCGCTACTATCGTCCCGTGGGCGACATCTTTGAAGTTCAGGCCAACGTCACGGATTCCATCGCGGCGACGCTCACAGGTTATCAAGGTGCGCTGGCACAGGTGGAGCGCAAGCTCATTCGCCGGAAGCCCCCAAATGTGCTGATGGCGTATGAGCATTACCTGCTTGGAGTGGAAGCCAAGCACGGCGGCGCCTCTGGCGGCGTTAGCAAGGAAGGCCTGGAGGAAGCCGAGCGCCAATTTTTGATGGCACTTGAGATAGACCCGCAGCTCACCAGAGCTTACGTCGGCCTGGCGTATGTCTGCGAATACAGACTTGATCTAGGTATTGGCGCGCCCGCTGAGAACGGGGCAAAACTCATCGAATATGCACATAAGGCGATTGCGCTCGATCCGAACGACGCCGAGGCTCAGATGGTTTTGGGTCATGCATTCTCGTATCAGGGGCTTAACGATCAGGCGCTCCAGCAATTCTCGAAGGCAGAAGCTCTTGCCCCGAGCAATGCCGATGTACTGATTTTGATCGCTTGGTTTCTGCCGCAGCTTGATCAATCGCAACGTGCCGTCGCGCTTGTCGAACGGGCATTGCGCCTCAATCCAAATTATCCAGCCTGGTATAATCAGGGATTGCGGTATGTGTATTTCTTCGGCGGCGCCTACGACAAAGCCATTAAATTCGTCAAGCTGGTGCCAAACCCGAACCCCTTGGACTTTGCCTTCCTCGCCTCGGCCTCGGCGATGCTCGATGACATGCCTGCCGCGAAAGCGGCCGCCGCCGAGCTCGATCGACGCGACGCCACATGGAATGTCGAATCCTATCTGAGCGACAGCGGGCTGTTTCCGGAAAAATTGGCTGCCATGTTTGTCGAGGCTGCCAGGAAAGCGAATGTTCCCGCCTGCGCGCCTGCAGAACGGATAACGGGGAACACGACGTTCATCCACCTGAAGGTATGCGACGAGGAGCGAGCACGGAATCCAGGAAATGCGATGGCCCCCATCGCACCTGCTGGCTTTGCGCCACAGTGAGAGCTGATCTATGCCAGGTTTTGACCTAGGCGGTCGCCGAAGCTCGTCGTAGCGCTTGGCGCCAGCGCAACGCTCGCGCTTGCGGGCCGTCCGGTGAAGGTTTCTCAATCGCGAGGCCTGACGAAGTTTGACTCCACACCTGCCGTGCTCACGATCCACCCGTCGTATATTTTGAGATTGGGGAATAAGGCTCAAGCAGAAATCGAATTTGCAAAGTTCGTCGCCGACCTCAACCTGGCGCGAACATGCCTCCCCGAAGCCGCATGACTTATGTTCGCGACACCTCCTTCGCCTTCGAGCGGGCGGCGCGAATATTGTCGACGAGATTGGGATATTTCCGGCCGGCCTTCGCTGCACGCTGCTTCGCAGCAGCCTTCTGCGAGGATGTTAGGCGTCGCGACTGCCCGGACTTCGCTTTCGGATTTTTCGTCTTCCAAACCGGAGCGCGCTCGCTCATTTGAGTGACACCTTCGCGACATTCTCCTTGTAATCCTTCTTCGGATCGGACCCGAGAAGGATTTTGATGCCTGCCAGGAGGCTCGATGCGTTGAGCCATATTTCTGCGTTGTTCGCATCAAGTCGCAACACCGCAAGTTTCGGATCGTCCTTGCCGCCTTCGTACCAAGCCGCGATGAAGCTATTCCACAACGCGTCGATCACGCGGCGATCGTTGTCGACCCATAATTGGC
The DNA here is from genome assembly GCF_001006785.1 of Hyphomicrobium sp. GJ21. NCBI lineage: Bacteria > Pseudomonadati > Pseudomonadota > Alphaproteobacteria > Hyphomicrobiales > Hyphomicrobiaceae > Hyphomicrobium > Hyphomicrobium sp. GJ21. Next base: position 795,217 of record NZ_CDHO01000003.1, read on the forward strand.
CGTGAACGGTGGCAAAGAGGTCATGCCCCTTCGACGCGAACGTCGCGACGGCCGAATTCGAGCGACCCAATTCGCGGACCAACGTCGTTTCCGTCGATGAGAAAAACCAGATCGGCCCGCGATAGCCGTCTGCATGATCTCCCTCAATCTGGGCGGTCAGTGGCCGCATGTGACTGTCGTCCTCGCCGACAAGACCGACCATCATCGTCATGTCTGACTTGAGGGCTTTCCAAAACTGCGCTTCGAGTTCTTGAGGCGTCGGCATCTATCGGGTCCTCCATCGACGATGAAGAACGTGAGCGTCCCGCTTAAGTTCCTTGCAGTATCAGAGTGTGCAACAACGGCATCCGCCTCGTCGCGAGCCTGTGCACGAGCGGATCAAATCATTTCACCGGACGCGATAACGCGGAATCCGCCAAGTGGTTTGGAGCAATTGCGAAGCGGTCACGGTCAAAACCAACGCTGCTGATCTCGTTCAGGAATTTCTGCCGGAAGGCGCGGCTGATCTCCTCATAGCCCTGCGATGGCTGAACGAATGCCCCCTGCCCACCGATGACATGATCTTGAAACCAGCGGTCGAGCGTCGTTTCGATGCCGGGTCCGCGCGCCAACGGCCGCAAGCCGAAGCCCGGCGCGCGATAGGCGCCCGCGCCGACCACATCGTTTTCTCCGTGCACGATGATCGGCAAACCATTGATCGTAACGCCACGCCGCAGCAGACGATCGCGCGCGTCCTCGATCGCCGACGGATCGGCGCAGTTGTCGATGCCGTCGCCGGAAATATCCAAAATCGTGCGCGTCGCTTTGAATGGCAAATCGTCGAGCATGTCTTGTTCGACGGTGCGCATCATGCGCGCCATGCACGTGTATTCGCCTTTGCGTTGCGTCTGCTGGCGAATGCTGCCTGCGAACGCCGAGGCGGTCTCGCTGCTGGAGATGATCTGCCAAGGGATCGTCGTTTCGACACCGTCAGCCCAAACGACGAACTGGACGGCGATGCGCCCGTAAGGCCCGGAGGCAATCGTGTCTGCGATGGCTTTACTTTCGAGTGCTTCCGCCATTCCTTCGCTTTGCAGACGATACCGGCTTTCATCCACCGACTGCGAGACGTCGACGGCAAGGATCAGCGCCGCATCGACAGGAATAAGCTCGGCGCTTGGAACGCCCTGCCCGCCGGCGCCCAGACAAGCGAGCATCACGGCAGCGGCTCGGAGAACCTTCGGCGCGAACGAGCATGCCCGTTCCACAATATCTCTCGCAGGCATCGCGGCTCGCAGTCCATATGAGCAACAAAATGGATTGAAACGCATCATCGCTTGTCCGACCGGCATGAAAAAAAGGCAAGTCCGAAGACTTGCCTTTCTGAGTGCATACGTGGCTTTGGAGATTTTAGTTCGATGCTGTCTTTTTCGGCAGCTTGAAGGTCCAGACCATTCCGCCCTGGTTCAAGTGCTGAATGGTTTTGGCAACTTCGCCGCCCCAGAGCGGAACCGCGCCGCCCCAACCCGAGATGACCGAGATCATCTGCTCGCCGTCCTGTTCCCAGGTGATCGGCGGCGCAACGATGCCCGAGCCCGTGTTGAAGTGCCAAAGCTCCTTGCCGGTCTTGTCATCGACAATCTTCAGATCGCCTTCCGGCGTTCCGTAGACGACGAGACCGCCGCCTGTTGTCAGAACGCCGCCCCACAGCGGAGCATTGTTGTTGACCTGCCAGACGATCTTGCCCGACGCTGGATCGATGGCCTTCAACGAGCCGATATGATCTTCGAAGATCCGCTTGATCGTGAAGCCGGCACCGAGATACGCGGCACCCTTCTTGTAGGTCACCGGCTCATTGTGAATGTCCATGCCCCACTCGTTGGCCGGAACATAGAACAGCTTCGTGTCCGGGCTGTACGCCATCGGCTGCTGGTTCTTGCCGCCGAGGAAGCTCGGCACGGCGAAGACCGACTTGCCCTGCTTGCCGTCCTTGGCATCCTTGGGATCGCCCGGACGGTTGTCCGCGACGAACTTCGGACGGCCGTTTTCATCGAGACCGCTCGCCCACGTGATCTTCTCGACGAACGGGAAGCCACGGATGAATTTGCCGTTCTCGCGGTTGAGCACATAGAAGAAGCCGTTGCGGTCCGCGGTCGCGGCGGCCTTCGTTCCGTCGAGATCGAACGACACGACTTCGTTTACGCCGTCGAAGTCCCAGCCGTCGTTTGGCGTCGTCTGGAAGCCCCACTTGATGTTGCCCGTCTCGGGATCGATCGCGAGGCGTGAGCACGACCAGCGATTGTCGCCAGGGCGCATGTGGCTGTTCCACGGCGCAGGGTTGCCCGAACCGATGAAGATCGTGTTCGTCTCGGAGTCATAGGTACCGCCGAGCCACGTCGCGCCGCCGCCTGTCTTCCAGAGATCGCCCTTCCAGGTTTCGTTCTTCTTGCCCGTCATGGTCGACTCGGCGCCGTTGAGCGTGCCCATGTGGCCTTCGATCGTGGGACGCGTCCAGACGAGTTCGCCGTTATCGGCCTTGCGCGCATCGACGCGGCCGACGATACCGAATTCACCGCCGGATACGCCGGTGACGACCAGAGGTCCGAACGCCTTCGAAGGAACGATCAACGGCGGCGCCGTATAGGAATAGCCGCCCTTGAAGTCGTCGATCTCTTTGGTCCAGACGACCTTGCCGGTCTTCTGGTTGAGCGCGACCAGCTTGGCGTCGAGCGTACCGAAAATTACCTTGTCGCCGATGAGCGCAGCACCGCGATTGACGACGTCGCAGCAGGGAAGAATTCCTTCCGGCAACCGCGCATTGTATTCCCAAATTTCGTGACCGGTCTTGATATCGATCGCCCAGATGCGGCTGTACGAGCCGGTGACGTACATGATGCCGTCTTTGACCAGCGGCTGCGATTCCTGACCGCGCATTTTCTCGCCGCCGAGCGACATCGCCCATGCAGGAACCAGGCTTGAGACGTTGTCTTTGTTGATTTGATTGAGCGGGCTGTAGCGTTGGCCCTGACCGCCAAGACCGGCAGTCACGACGTCTTGGGTGGTCTTCGCATCGTTGACGATATCTTCGATCGAAACATCGGCGCGAGCGACTGTCGATATGCCCAACGACAGCGCGAAGGCGCTCGTCGTTGCCAACCATCTCCAGGTTTTCATTGCAGGTCCCTTTTGGGTTTGCGTTTCCAGGTCTTCTTCCCTGTACGGATTATTATTCCGCTTCAAATTCCGGGAAATTTGGGAAGAAAGCGGGGGCAAACTACCTCGGGGACGTGCGCTGATTAATTGGTAATTGGTCTATTCGCCTAAAGTGGCACCTTTGACAAATGTCATCCGCGTTCATCGATTCTCGGCCAGCGCGCCGCCTCGAATTGCGGATAGAGATGCATCACCGAACGCTCGTACTCGTAGCGTGCGAGCGCGATGCTCTTGGTCCAATCGGGAAGCGGAAGAGTGATCGCTTCCGAAATATCGAGCCCGCGTTCGAACGCGTCGCCGATGATGTGCGATATCGTTTCAAGCCAGCGCGACGTTTGCTCGACGCCCCGCACACTGCTTTCGACAGGCCCATGTCCCGGCACGATCATCGCGCTCGGAATAGCCGAAAGGTTTGCGAGGCTCATCCGCCAGCGTTCGATATCGGCATGCGGCGTCGTCGGAGCACGATCCAGAAACACAAGATCGCCGGCGAACAAGATCCCTGTCTTTTCGTCGAAAAGAGCAAGATCCGACGGTGTGTGACCGCGCATCTGCAGCGGCCGCAAACGGCGGTTGCCGATGTCTTCCGGCGCGCCTTCGACGACCGCTTGCGGCAAAACGAGTTCCGTGCCGCGCATCCAGTCGCCGGCCGCACGATACATGGAATCGGAAAATGCATTTCCGTATTCCTTCATGCCGTCGATCGTGCCCTTGGTCGCCGCGAGCTTTGCCGGATCGAAGGCCTGATTCCCGAACATATGATCGGGATGAAAATGCGTGAGATAAACGCGGGCGACCGGCTTGCCGGTCAGTTCCTTGGCGAGCGTCATCAGCGCTTCGCCAAACCGGCGCGACGGCCCCGTATCGATCAGGATCGCGCCTTCCGATGAATCGAGAATGGCGACGTTGGCGATGGCGCCGCCGTTCCGCTCGTTGATCGCTTCGTCAGAGCCGCGCGTGACCCATACGCCATCAGTCAGTTTCCGGGGCGTGAGTTCGTAGTGATGGGGCTCTGCCCGGCCGGGCGGACAGCAGCAGAACAGCGACAGGGCACTGCCACCGAGAAGAAGCGATTGACGGCGTGTCAGCAGCGGCTTCATGGGGCGTTCAATGCCCCTTCGCGTTGGTCGCTTTGGCTTTGGCGCCAGGGCGCAAGCAAACTTGCGCGGTAAATCTTACCGTTGTTGTCACGGCTATCGATATCGACACCCTTCCCGTCGCGGCCGAGATCGACCACAAGCGTGATCGTCGGGTTTTGGCTGACAGGCTCGTACATCGAGAGTCGCGCCAGCGTGCCGCCCGCAGTCCCTTTCGCTTCGACCTTTTCGATATAGTACGCGGGCGTGTTGTCTTGCCCGAGCCCCGTATCCATCGGATGGCTGATGCGGAAACGCGCACGCACGCTGCCGTCCTTCTCCTGCCAGAGACGCCCCTGCGTTTCGCCGAGTGTGTCGTACCAGGAAACGCCGCCGTTCGCCTTCGGCGGCGCCGTGCAGCCCCCGCCCGCCGCATCCAGAAACATTCCGCCGACGTGCCAGACGCCATCCTCGGTCAACGCCGCCGCACGAACCGGCGTCGCCTGTTCGATCTTCATTCGGAACGCGACAAACGCTTTCGCCTGGATCGGCTCGAGTTCCAACGCAAGCTGGATCGGATTGAGATCGGCGAATACGATGAGCTTCTTGACGCCGTCGAGCATGCGCGCGTCCGCCGTGATAGGCACCTGCGCTTGGTTCTCGACGATCGGCGGCACACCGACCTGTACACGATCGTCGAATACAACCGTGTCCTGCCCGAAGTACCGCTCGGACAGCGTCTCCCACATCGGAGAATTGAAGACATCTTTGGGAGGCTCGGCCCGCGCCGGCGATGCGGTCAGCAGCATCAGCGATGCCAGCCGAATGATATGACGGGACAAAGTCCTCATATGTAGCGTCGCCACTTCAATTCTGTTGGTTGGACACACCGTCGTCGATCGGGGGCTCAATATACGTGACGCCGTAGGATCTGAAAATCTCGGCAAGCTTGCCGTTTGCCTTCAGCTTTTCGAGCGCCGCTTGCACCGCATATCCCAGGTCGCGGCTGTTTTCCTTCCAGGCCATGCCGACGACCCATTGGTCCCGCACGATGCCATCCATCTTGAGCTCGGCGATACGCGGCTTGACGCCGATGTCGTGCAGCAAAGCCTCGATGCGCGCGCGCTGTCCCATGAGAGCAGCAATATCCTTGCTCTTGAATTCCTTGGCGCCGTCTTCCGCACGCACGTGATGGACAATGTTGTCGATCAACGCCCCGTCGTCATAGCGCATCAGAAAATAGTCGGAGACGGTCCCGAGCTGCACACCGATCTTGATTTTCTTGAAGACATCGAACGACGGACTGGGACCCGTGCGATCACTGTCGATGGCGAGCGCGATACGCTCTTGAAAATAAGGGTTTCCAAGCACCGCCTCGGGGTTACGGGCGGCAAACTCACGATCGATCGGCACATGCATCATCAGATCGCCGACGCCGCCACCGGTCAAAGGCCCCTTCCACACGTTGACCCGGAGATCATCGTCGCCCTTCTCGCCTGGCATGCGGAGGACGACTTCCGGCTTCACGCCGAGTTCACCCGCGACGGCTCCGGCAATATCAACATCGATGCCCCGCGGCGTCCCGTTGTCGTCCCAGGAAAACGGCGCATTGTCGAGATACGCGATGACCCGGAGAATGCCGCTGCCGACGACCTCATCGAGAGGTCGTGCGGCAGCTCCCCCCGTCAACACTCCGATCGCGAATCCCAAAGCGCACGCCAATCGAATGGCTGACCGAAATGTGGAATTGGCAAGCATCTGGCACTCTTACTCTTCGTGCTTGGACTCGAGAAAAGAGCGGATCGCCCACATGGCTTCCTGCGAAAACACGCCTTCGAATGCCGGCATGATTGTCGTGCCTTCGGAATTTTTCTTGCCGTGACGGATGCGCTCGATGAACCATTCGTCGCCGGTCTTGCCTAGCTCGAGGTAGCGCAAATCCGGCGCAATACCGCCGGAAATCGCCTCGAGTCCATGGCAGCGGGCGCAATTCTGGTTGTAGCCGGAAGCCCCGATGGCGATGGCTTTCGGATCTCCACGATACGGATTCTCGCCGAGCCATTCTGTGCCGAGTTGTTTCAGCTCGGAGGCATCGATCGGTTGCGGCGTGACGTCGCCGTGAGCAAACGCGATTTTGTCGGTGAGTGTCGCACCAGCCAATACGATGGCCACAGCCATCGCTACACGTGATAGCGGCATGTTTAAGCTCCCTGGAGTCCTACCCATTTTTCCTGATTTTTTTTCTGCTTGATATACGTGGCGCAGGGGCCTCGACGAATTGCTCTTTAGTTCAGTGTGCTGAGCTTAGCTCTACGTTTCCGGGGGTTTCCTCGAGGGCAGCCAGTACGAACGTCGTATTGCAGGCCGGCGCGCATCCGAGAAGGTGTGCACACCCCGCTTCAGGAGAGGCCGCGATTGGCTCGCGTCTTCGCGGGCCGAACAGGTACCGGCGACGGGAGGTCTACGATGGGACGACGAGCCTTGCTGGCGTGCTGGTGTCTGAGCATGTCGACGCCCGTTGCGATCGCCGATGAGATCTACGTCACCAACGAGAAAGACAATTCGGTCTCCGTCATCGATTCGCGGACGCTCAATGTCGTCCGCACGCTGAGCGTCGGGAAGCGCCCGCGAGGAATCACGTTTTCTCGCGATTTCACGAAGTTTTTCGTGTGCGCCAGCGATAGCAACTCCGTCCAGGTCTACGACGCCGCGACCGGCACGATGCTGCACGACCTGCCCTCAGGCGCAGACCCTGAGCAGTTCGCCCTCTCGCACGACGGCCGGCTTCTTTATATCGCGAATGAAGATAATGCCGTGACGACCGTCGTCGACGTCGGAACGCGGCAGGTCGTGAAACAGGTCGACGTCGGCATCGAGCCCGAAGGCATGGCCGTTTCGCCTGACGACAAAATTGCCGTCACGACCTCAGAGACGACCAACATGGTCCACCTGATCGATACGTCAAGCTTCGACGTGATCTCGAATATCCTGGTGGATCAGCGCCCGCGATACGCTCAGTTCACGCCGGACGGCGCCAAGCTTTGGGTATCCTCGGAAGTCGGTGGCAGCATATCGATCATCGACGTCGCCAAGCGCGAGGTCGAAAGGAAGATCACGTTCGCCATTCCCGGCGTGGCGCGCGATACCATCCAGCCTGTTGGCATTCGCATGACGCGCGACGCGAAGACCGCGTTTATAGCCCTCGGTCCGGCAAACCGCGTCGCAGTCGTCGATGTCAAAACGGCGAAGGTGAAATCCTATGTGCTCGTCGGCCAGCGCGTCTGGCACCTCGAGCTGTCGCCGAAAGAAGATATGCTGTACACGACGAATGGCGTCTCGAACGACGTCACCGTCGTCGATACGGCAAGCTTGCGCCCAATCAAGTCCATCAAGGTCGGCCGCTACCCCTGGGGCATCGCGATCCGCGCCATGCCTGAGCACACCGCCGGCAGCGTCCCACTCGAAGGCGAGAAACAGACAGAAACGCGCTGAGACATGCGGACGTCCGTGGCCTTCTTGCTCGCATGGTCGGTCGCGAGCGTCTCGATGTGCTTTGCCGACGAAGCAGTGTTCGACCCCGATACCGGTTATCGCATCGCGCGCTATCGCACGCCGACACCGGAAAGCGTGCCCGGCGGCAAGCGCATCATGGCCGCCGATGTTGCTGAACTCGTCAAAGCCAATCGCGCAATTCTCATCGACGTCATGCCATCGGAAGGCGGCCGAGCCAATCCAAAAACCGGGCAATGGTATCTGCCGAAAGCCCACAGCAATATTGCCGGATCTACCTGGCTCGCCGACGTCGGCCAGGGTGTTCTGACCTCAGACCAATCGAAGTATTTTTCAGACAACCTCGCGAGGTTGACGCAAGGCAATCGGTCTCGCGCCATCATTTTTTACTGCAAGGCTGATTGCTGGATGTCGTGGAACGCCGTTCGTCGCGCTGCGGCCTTGGGCTACCAGAATATTTATTGGCTGAGCGAAGGCACAGACGGTTGGACCGACTGGGGCGGCACTCTCATCGACGCCAAGCCTGAACCTTTTCACGCGCGACCCGCGACCTCATCAGACGCGAATGCGAAGCACTAGAGCGTCACCCCCTTCGGTGACAGCCCGATTGCCTCGCATCTCACACGATGTCAGCTACCCAACCGCTTACGGATCAGCGCCGCAGCCACAATGCCGATCAGCATCATCGGGACAAAGACCAGCGTACCGGTGGCAGCAAGCCCGAGCGATGTAATCGCAGGGCCCGGACAGAAGCCAAAAAGCCCCCAGCCCAATCCGAAGATTGCCGACCCGATGACAAGCGGCCGATCGATCGAACTCTGGCCCGGCAAATGAAATCTCTGATCGAGCAGCGGCTTCGGCCGACGCAGCACGAACCGAAAGCCCGTCGCCGTTACCGCGATCGCGCCGAGCATCACAAAGGCAAGGCTCGGATCCCAATTCCCCGCGACATCGAGAAAATTCAAAACCTTCGCGGGATTCGCCATCCCCGAAATCACGAGTCCAAGACCGAAGATCAGCCCCGCAACAAGGTTGAGGAGGATGCTCATGCGCCACCTCCGATGATGTGGCGGCTGACGAACACCGTCAGCGCCGCGACGGACATGAACACGATCGTCGCCACCAGCGAGCGCTTCGAGAGACGCGACAATCCGCAAACGCCGTGACCACTCGTGCAGCCGCCGCCGAAAGCCGCGCCGAACCCCACCAGAAGCCCGGCAACGGCCGCGAGCGGAAGGTTCTCAGACACCGACTGTACGACGGCGCTTCCCGTGGCCGCGGTCCAAACAAAGGGAGCTGCGATAAGGCCGACGATAAACGCCAAGGCAAGCTCCGGCTTGCTGTCGCTCGCCGGTACGATCAGCCGCCTTATGATGCCACTGACGCCTGCGATGCGCCCGCTGGAATAGAGCAGCAGAACCGCCGACACGCCGATCAGCGCACCACCCGCAGCCGATGCCAGAGGCGTAAATTCAGTTTCGATCGCCAACTTCGATGTCCCTCGCGCTCTTTCAAGTCACAACCCCAGCGACGAATATCAGGGAAGTGGTGAGCGCTCCATGCGACGCATCAAAACCGCCGCGCCGCCAGACTCCACGCCTGATGTGCCAGCCGGCGCGGCGCGCGTATATCTACGTAACACTTCATGTGAATACCCGGTGTCGCGCCTGAGCAGGCAGGGGCGCCACATCGGCGCGCATCGTGGTCCTCATCTCTACCGAGATGACCTCGTCAGCAGGACGCCTCGACAAGAGGCAAGGATAAAACGAATAAATTTCAAAGACATATGACGCCAAGATGCAAGTGGATCGGAGCATCGTTTTCTCCAACCTCCACTGCAAATCTGAACATCTGAATTCGAAGGCAAGGAACGGAGTGCATACGCCCGTCATCGGCTCTTATTTTGTATAGTCCGAACCACACCGAAAGCGGCAATGATGCTGATCGCTCCGCCAATGCAAAAGACCAGAACAACTCCGCTCGCCAATCGCCCGGCACGTCTCACCGACGCCGCCCGCTGGTCGGCCGTGAAAGCGCGCGACGCGTCCTTCGACGGTAAGTTCTATTATTCCGTGCTCACGACGGGCGTCTATTGCCGGCCCTCGTGTTCCGCGCGGATTGCAAAACGAGAGAACGTGGCGTTCCACGCATCATGCGCCGAAGCTGAGCGCGCGGGGTTTCGTCCCTGCAAGCGCTGCAAACCGAACGAGTCATCTCTTCGCGACCAATATGCCGCAAAAATTCTCGACGCATGCCGCCGGATCGAACAGTCGGATGAACCACCGAAGCTGGATGAACTCGCGCAAGCGACCGGCCTCAGCACGTATCATTTCCATCGCGTATTCAAAACCATTGTCGGCCTTACGCCAAAGGCCTACGCGGTCGCCCACCGGCAAAACCGCGTGCGCGAAAACCTTGCAAGGAGTAGTTCCGTGACGTATGCCATCTATGCGTCAGGCTTCAACTCAAGCGGACGCTTTTACGAAAATTCAGCGGACTTTCTGGGCATGACGCCGACCGACTTCCGCGTTGGAGGAAGCAACGCGGAAATGCGCTTCGCCGTTGGCGAATGCTCGCTGGGTTCAATCCTTGTCGCCGCCAGCAGCAAGGGCATCACAGCGATCTTTCTCGGCGACGATCCTGATACGCTCGTCCGAAATCTCCAGGATCGCTTTCCCAAAGCAAACCTGATCGGCGGCGACAGTGCCTTCGAGGCCATCGTCGCGGCGGCCGTCAGCGCCGTCGAAACCCCGGATCAAGGCTTCAATCTGCCTCTCGACGTTCGCGGGACGGCTTTCCAGCATCGCGTCTGGCAGGCGCTGCGTGAAATTCCGTCTGGAACGACCACCACCTACACCGAGATCGCCGAACGCCTCGGCATGCCGAAAGCGGTGCGCGCCGTGGCCAACGCCTGCGGCGCGAACAAGATCGCCGTGGTGATCCCGTGTCACCGCGTCGTGCGCAACGATGGCTCTCTGTCCGGCTATCGATGGGGCGTAGAACGCAAACGTGAGCTGCTCAAGCGTGAGTCAAAGCCGTAAAAAGCGCAGAGCGGCTGCTCAGCTTTTGTTCAACTCTCGAGCTTGTCCTCCGTGCGCAGTTCAAAATCACTGGCATCGTGACGCTCACGGAGCTGGCCTGCGAGGTCTCCGAACGTGCGGTTGACCATCTTGCCGCGTTTCACTGCCGGACGTTCCGCGATCGCATTCGCCCAGCGCATGAGGTGAACATAGGACGGCCCGTCGAGGAACTCCGACGCGCCATAAACCTCGTTGAGCACAACGCCGCCGTACCAAGGCCAGATCGCCATATCGGCAATCGAATATTCGTCGCCTGCCATGAACTCATGTAACGCAAGATGACGATCGAGTACGTCCAGCTGCCGCTTCGCTTCCATCGCGAATCTGTTGATCGCGTATTCGATTTTGACAGGCGCGTAGGCGTAGAAGTGACCGAAGCCGCCACCGAGAAACGGTGCGCTTCCCATCTGCCAGAATAGCCAGTTCAGCGCTTGCGTGCGTTTATCCGGATCGCTCGGCAGGAATGCGCCGAACTTCTCCGCCAGATAAAACAGAATGGACCCGGATTCGAAAACACGTCTCGGCGGGCTGACGCTGTGATCGACGAGTGCCGGTATCTTCGAATTGGGATTGATCTCGACGAAGCCGCTTCCGAACTGATCCCCGCCGGTAATGCGGATCAGCCATGCATCGTACTCGGCACCGCTAAAACCGCGCGCGAGCAGTTCCTCGAGCATCACCGTCACTTTGACGCCATTCGGCGTCGCCAGCGAATAAAGCTGCAACGGATGCTTTCCGACCGGCAGCGCCTTCTCGTGCGTCGCCCCGGCAATCGGCCGATTGATGCTGGCGAACGTCCCGCCGCTCGCTTCCTCCCATCGCCAGACTTTGGGCGGCGAATAGCTCGATGAATCGCTCATTTCTATGCCTTTTTCTCATCTATCGGCCGCGCGAATTCCGCCCTCGCCACGCGAGTGCTTCAATCACGATCGCGAACCGCGCGACAGTTGCTGACGTACGAGACGGGTCGACGCATCGGACGCTAGCGCGCCGCAGAACCCGATAGCAGAAACGCCCTAATTGACGCCGCCAGCACGTCCGGCGCAATCACGCCAATCGACATATGGGATCGATCTGGAAGTTCAAGAACCTGAACGTCGCGAAGCTCGCGTTGGATTCGCTCGATGCTCGCACGCCGGAAGGGTGCTGCCGCACTTTGCTCGAAATCACGCACCTTGCGCGCGAGATCCGTGCCGCTCGCATCCTCCGGAAAGAACGACGAGCCGTAAATTGCGAGCGCTGGCGCGCGGACCTTCGAATAATCCCGCTGCCACATCCCAAGCGTCTGATGAAGCGCCGCGAATACCTCGATCGTCGGAACCGGGTCCACGCGCCCATCCGCGTCGATGCGCACGGAATCGCGGAGAAACGCTTCGAGAGCCGGCGTCCATGGCACATCACGGCCGATCCAGGCGGCGTGATACCAGGCCTTCAGCGCGTCGAACGAAGCGAGCGTCTCGGGCTTTGGACTATTCACCGAGAGCATTTCGGTGAAGGCCTTGAAGAACGCCGGGTCGGACCAATCATAGGCGCCTTCGAGATAGACGATCTTCTCAACGCGGTCCGGATAACGGCCCGCGAATTCCGTCACCTCGTTGCCGCCCATCGACCAGCCGAGAAAGTTGGCTCGCTCGATTTTCAAGTTGTCGAGCAGGTGCACCAGATCCCCGACGAGAGCGTTGGAATCGTATGGCCCAACCGGAGCTTCGGATTGCCCGTGCCCGCGTCGCGCGTATGCGATGACATGAAACCGGTCGCGCAACAGCGGCGCAAGCTCATCGAAAATATGCGGACTGTTGGCGATGCCGTGGATCAAGATCAGCGGCGGACCATCGCCGCCCCAATCCAGATAGTTCAAGCGTACGCCATCGCCCTCGGCGAACCCTGAGCGATGCGGCGATACATCCGCATCCTGAGCTTGTACCTGCTCGTGCGTGGCGCCGCCTTGAGCCTTGCCGTCCATATTTCCAATCCCGAACAGAACAACAGCGATGAGACCGCCGAACAGAAGCTTAAACTTTGAAATAAAGCCCATCATGCTCCGCAGCCGAAGTCGCGCTCCCGAAAGTATCGCTCGTCCGACGATCATCAGACGGCAACCCTGAACGAATGCTCAACACTCGGTTCTGCGACTGTTTTTGTTTGCGATCGGACAAGTTTCTCGCCCCCGGATGAGCTATGTTGCACATCCGATTCCGCCGCATGAGAATGAACCTATGCTTTCAGACGATGTTTACCGCGACCGCCTGGAAAAGACGCTCGTCGAGCTTGAATCCTGGGCAAACGAAACGCGCGCCAGCGCCGATATCGCCATCATCGCTTCGGACAAATATTGGCGGATGGCCGTCTTGCCGTTCCTGCCCAGCGCCTGCCCGTTCGAACTCCTGATCAAAGCCGATCAGACGTTCGATCTCGTGCTCAATGGCGAAGTCTATGAAAGCCATCCGGTCGAACGCTTCGACTTGTTTCCGAAACTCGCGGCGGCCATCGCCGCTGGCCACGTGGAGCGCATCGAGACGCGAAATTCGCAGACCGGAATCCTGATCGACGTTGCAACACGCGTCGAACTCGCCTCCGGCTGGGACTGGACCGGAAGCCGCAGAGTTCTGCAACGATTCGTCCGCCCGCTCGAAGCGCACGAGGAACGCGAGACCCATCGCTTCCTGTCTTACAAGCGCTAGGCAGCCGTCAGCCGGCCGAGCCGCTTCACCGCAACGATGTCTCCCGACGCTTTCTTGGTGCGCTGCGCCGCCTCATGAAGCGGCTCGATCGCGACCTGCATATGGTGCGCGTTGGCGTGAACCATCAGCACGCTGTCGATCATGATGCCGACGTGGCCCTTCCAAAAAACAAGATCGCCCCGCGTCAGTCCGTCGAGGTCGTCATCGACCGGAACGCTTTCGCCGAGTTCCGCCTGCTGCATGTCGGTATCGCGCGGCGCGACGATGCCCGCTGCAAGCAGCGACGTTTGGACAAGGCCCGAGCAATCGAGCCCGATGTGCGTCCGTCCACCCCACAGATAAGGCATGCCGACATACCGTTCCGCGATCTCGACGAAATCACGCGTATTCCGATCGAGCGACACCGCGTGCCGCGCATAGACGTAAGCGCCACCTTCGAGTTCCAGAAACCGCTCGTCCCCGGCGCTGACCGTCAGTAATGCGTTCATCGCGAGATAAAGCAGCGGCGGCGATTTGATGTCCGGCGCGCCATAGACGAACGTCCCGAGACTATGAATCTTATGCGTCGCACGCGCCGTGCCCCGCCGCAACGCATCCGCCGGCACATATCCGACGTATCCATCGCGGACGAGCTGCACCCACGCCCATCCGCTTGCCTCATCGAAAATCGTAACCTGCTCGCCGAACAGCGCCTCAGTCTCGAATCCATGAGCGGGGTCCGGAAGCTTCCTGAGCGGCACGGAGCTTCGCGCGACAACAGCCGGTTCGCCCGCAACATAGCGATCGGCTTTGACGGCGCCCTCCAGCGCTTTCGCCGCGAGATCGCTGCGAAAAGCGTTCCGTCTCGGATCGAGAGCGCCGGATGCGAGCTTCGGAACCTTGGCCGTCACGACGCCAACTCCCGCTTGAGATATTCCATCACCGCGCGCGCCGTTTGCGGCTCTCCGCCTTTGGGTCCGAGCGGCCGCGCCGCCGGTCGCCAACCATAGAGATCGAAGTGAGCGAAACGGCGCGCCTTGCCGACAAAGCGCTTGAGAAACAGCGCCGCCGTAATGGCTCCGGCGAACGGCGACTCCCAGACGTTGTTCATGTCGGCGATATCGCTGTCGAGGTGACGGCGATAACCGCTCCAGAGCGGCATCCGCCACAGCGGATCACCGATCGATGCCGCAAGCGGCGGCAGAGCATGTCCGAGTTGCTCGTCATCGGTGAAGAACGCCGGGAGATCTGGTCCCAGCGCACTGCGCGCCGCACCGGTCAGCGTCGCGAACACAAAAATGCTGTCCGGCTCGTCGCTGTCGGCGAGCGCCAAAGCATCGGCAAGAACGAGACGGCCTTCCGCATCCGTGTTGCCGATCTCGACGCTCAGACCCGCGCGGCTCTTCAGGATATCGCCGGGACGGAACGCATCTCCGCTGATCGAATTCTCAGCCGTCGGAATGAGCACACGCAGCCGGCACTTCAGCCCCTGCCCCATGATCATGTGCGCCAGCGCGAGCGCCGTCGCAGCGCCGCCCATGTCCTTTTTCATCAGCAGCATCGCGCTTGCGGGCTTGATGTCGAGACCGCCGGTGTCGAACGTGATGCCCTTGCCGACGAGCGTGATCTTCGGCGCGCTTGCTGGCCCCCACGTCAGATCGATCAGACGCGGCGAACGCGGACTGGCCCGCCCCACGGCATGAATCATGGGAAAATTCTGCGCCAGCAAATCGTCGCCGGTCACGACCGAAACGGCCGCGCCGTGACGGGCTGCAAGCTCACGCGCCGCCGCTTCGATGTCGGCAGGCCCCATGTCGGAAGCCGGCGTATTGATGAGATCGCGCCCGAACCAGACCGCCTCGGCGGTGTTGATCACCGGCGCAGAGCTGGCACCCGCAACGCGCAGCTTCGCACGCTCGCCCGCCTTGTCTTTCTTCCGGTAGCGCGAAAACGAATATCCTCCGAGCGCCCACGCCAGTTCGGCAAGATCGCTCGTCCCGCCGTCAGAGGCCAGACGGTACGTCCCTGCGGGAAGACTGGCCGCCAGCAATCCGGTGAGCAATTCGGAAGGCCCGCTCGGCTCGCCCTGCTGCCCGTCTCCAAGACCGAGGACAACGGAACCGATGCCTCCACCGGCGTCCGGCAACAGCAGATGCCGTTTCGCCGCGCCCGAAAATTTCTGCGCCGCAAGCCACGCCTTTTGCTGATCGCTGAAACCGCCGACCGGGCCGGGCTCGGCCGACGACGCAAAATAGATCGGTATGTCGCTGGCCTCAGCTGCACCCGTTGCGAAAACCTCTTTTGCCGACCAGGCTGTTGTCTCGACCATCATTCCTCTCGCAAGCACGTCACGTTCATAAGCATCCACCAGAGTCCGCTCGCTGCCGCAAGCCAGCCTGACTCTGAGTTGCATCAGCTATAACTTACAGAGAGTGAAACTTAAGCGTTTATTGACGCCTGACCCAGAAACTAACCGTCATGCAGATTCGCCGGAATTGGACCGCGAACGCCGGCAGACGGAGACAGAAATGACGCGCACCGAGCGCCCCCGCCCCACCTCAGTCGAAACATCCGCCTGCAAACGCATTGGCGTGGTCGCCGCTCTGTCCGCGTCGCTGCTGCTCGGCGCCTGCTCCGCTTCACCGAGCCTGCTGCAAGACGTCGCTCTGAAGTCGGATAAGACGGAAAGCACGGACGGCCCCGCGGCCGCTCCCCAGACGGAGCTTCAGAAAGCCACCGTCTACTGGGGTAAAGAGTTCGCGAAGAAGCCGACGGAGCTGCAGCCCGCCATCAACTACGCGAAAAACCTGAAGGCGCTCGGCGAAAAGCAGAAAGCGCTGTCCGTTCTCGAACAGGCGAGCGTGTTCCACGCCAACGATCCGCAACTGACCAGCGAGTACGGCCGCCTGGCCCTGGAACTCAATCAGGTCAACATGGCGGGCCAACTTCTTGCGGCAGCCGATGATCCGACGAGACCGGACTGGCGCGTCGTCTCGGCGCGCGGAACGGTTCTGGCCAAGCAGGGCAAATACGCCGAAGCGATTCCCTTCTATGAGCGCGCGCTCGCCCTTTCGCCCGACAATCCCGGCGTCATGAACAACTTGGCGATGGCCAATGCGATGATGGGCAATCCCAAGAAAGCCGAGCAGATCCTGCGCCAAGCCGCCGCCTCTCCGACCGCGGCACCGAAGGTTCGCGAAAACCTTGCACTCGTCCTTGGCCTTCAGGGCCGCTACGACGAATCCAAATCGGTCGCATCGAGCGTGACCGATTCCGACACAGCCACGTCCAACACCAATTATCTGAAGCAGCTCGTCAAACTCGAGCCGAAGAGCGAAATGCCCGATGCATCGAGCTTCATGGCGCAAACCTCCGTTGAGCCGGTGACGGCGCCTCAAGCGAGCCGCCCGACAAGCATCGCGGCCAATGCAACGCCGATGTCCGAAGCGCAGAGCAACTGGCAGCCGGCTAGCGTAACGACGACCTCATCGCTCCGCGGCATGACCCACTGACATCGATCGAGGTGGCGCGCGCAAAGCGCCGCCTTCGCTTTGCATCGATCGAACTGGCTCAAAAACAATGACGCCCCGGTCTTTGCCGACCGGGGCGTTTTATTTTATCCAAACCATTAGCCGCCGCCGGGCTTATTTCGGCATCTGCATGTAGCTGATGCCCGCCGGGCCAAGAATGACGATGAACAGCACGGGCAGGAAGAACACGATCATCGGCACGGTCAGCTTCGGCGGCAGCGCGGCCGCCTTGCGTTCCGCTTCCGACTGACGGATCTCGCGGTTCTCCTTGGCCATCGTGCGCAGTGCCTGTCCGACGGGCGTGCCGTAGCGTTCGGCTTGCACCAGCGCCGTCGTCACGCCTTTGACGCCCGGAAGTCCGGTGCGCTTTGCAAGATTTTCATACGCCTGCCTGCGGTCCTGCAGATACGAAAGTTCCGCCGTCGTCAGCGCCATTTCTTCGGCAAGCTCGATCGACTGGTTGGCGATCTCCTTGCCGACCTTGGAGAACGCCGCCTCGACCGACATGCCCGACTGCACGCAAATCAGCAGCATGTCGAGCGCATCGGGAAACGCCTGCTTGATCGACGTCTGCCGCTTTTGCACGCGGTTGGAGATGAACACGTTCGGCAGATAGAAGCCGAGAAAACCTGCGCCGAGCGCGATGCCGACATTCACAATCGGCGCATGGCCCGTGTCGTAGAGAAAGAAAACGTAAAACAGAGCCAGAAAGAAAATGATGATTGGAGCCGCAACCCGGAAAAACAGGAACGTCACGATGTTCGCTTGTCCGCGAAGTCCGGCCCGCTTCAAATTTTCGCGGATTTCGTCGTTATCGAAGCGCTCGCGCAACTTAAGTTCATCGACGATGCGCTGCATAAATCCCTTGGCCGTCGGACGCAGTTTGGTCGACGGGCGATCCTTGGAACTCATTTCCGCGAGGCGCGCCGAGCGCATCTTGCTGCGCTCCACCGCCATCTCCTTCATACGGCGGTTCATCTGATCCCGTTGCAGCATCGGCAGCGCGATCGACAGCACGGTCGCAAAAACGCAGACCGCGGCGAGCATCGTCGCCACGAAATGCGGGTTCATCATCGTCTCGACGAAAGCCGTCATTGAATCACCGCCGGCGCACTCGCCGAATGAAAGTTCAGCCTAGAATTTGAAGTTGATCATCTTCTTCATGACGAGCACGCCGAACGTCATCCAGGTCGCGCCGAGCGCCACCATGAAACGCCCTGGCGTCGTCGTGAAAAGCGGCGTCATGTAGCCGGGCGACGACATGTAGACCATGAACATCACGCCCGGCGGCAGCGAAGCGAGCACCATCGCCGAGGCCTTCGCTTCCGCCGACAGCGCCTTCACCTTCAGCGCCAGCATTTGTCGGTCTCGCAGAACGCCCGAAAGGTTGCTGAGCGCTTCCGACAGGTTGCCGCCCGCCTGCTGCTGGATCGCAATGACGATCGTCAGAAAGCGAACTTCCGCGAGCGGCATCCGGTCGTACATGCGGTCAAGCGCGTCGGCGAGCGGCACGCCAAGGCGCTGCTGTTCCATGACGCTGCGGAATTCGCCAGCCAAAGGCTCCGGGCTTTCGCGCGCGATCACCTGCAAGCATTCATTCAGCGGAAGCCCCGATTTCACGCCGCGCACGACGACGTCGATCGCATTCGCAAGGTGAGACGAAAACTTGAATTGCCGGCGCTTCGTCAACTTGGCGAGCACCCACCGCGGAATTCCGAACCCGCCGACGAACAGCGCGACGACGGTGGCGGCGATCGGGAGGTTCAGAAAGTTGAAGCACAGTCCGCCGAGCACGATGCCGACGATCGCACTGCCGATATAGAAGTCGCGCGGCGTCCACTTCACCCCGGCGCGCTCCAGGCGCAGGCCCATGGTGATCTTTTTCTTGGCGTTCTGCCGGTCTTCCATTTCCTTCAAAGTGTCAGCAACGGACTTCTTGCGGCTGCTTTGAATTTCGGAAAGAGCCCCGCCGACCTTGCGGCTGCGGCCCGCCACGCTCTCGAGGCGCTTATCCTTCTCGCGATCGCCGGAGAAATACGGATATGCCAGCGCGTAAATGCCGCCGGCGAACGCCAGCGCCGCGAGCAAAGGAACAATAACCCTCAACAGCTCATGACTATCCATGGCGATCACCCGAACCTCCGAGATCGTCGTCGACTTCGGCAGCGGCCAGCGCCAGCGCGAGCCGTTCCGTCTCGCCGTAGTATTCAGCACGGTCCCAGAAACGCGGGCGCGCAATGCCGGTCGAGCGATGCCGCCCGGTGAGCTTTCCGTGCGCGTCCTCGCCGGTGATCTCGTACACGAGCAGGTTCTGCAGCGTGATCGTCTCTTCTTCCATGCCGAGAACTTCGGTGATGTGCGTGATCTTGCGGGAACCGTCACGCAGACGCGACGCCTGCACGATCACGTCGACCGATCCGCAGATCATTTCGCGAATGGTTTTGATCGGCAGCGCATAGCCGCCCTGCATGATCATGGATTCGAGACGGCTCAATGCTTCGCGCGGGCTGTTGGCGTGCAGCGTTCCCATCGATCCGTCGTGACCCGTATTCATCGCCTGAAGAAGATCGAAAGCTTCAGGTCCACGGACTTCGCCGACGATGATCCGCTCCGGACGCATACGCAGACAGTTCTTGATCAGATCGCGCATCCGGATTTCGCCCTCGCCTTCGATGTTCGGCGGGCGCGTCTCGAGACGCACGACATGCGGCTGCTGCAGCTGAAGTTCAGCCGAGTCTTCGCACGTGATGATACGCTCGTCGTTGTCGATCGAGCCGGTCAGACAATTGAGCAGAGTCGTCTTGCCGGAGCCCGTGCCGCCCGAGATGACGACGTTGCAGCGGACTCGTCCGATAATTTCGAGGATGGTCTTTGCTTCGGGCGTGATCGAGCCGAACTTGACCAGCTGCTCTAGCTTGAGCCGGTCCTTCTTGAACTTTCGGATTGTGAGCGCCGGTCCGTCGATCGCAAGCGGCGGCGCGATGACGTTGACGCGAGAGCCGTCGGGAAGTCGGGCGTCGCAAATCGGGCTCGACTCGTCCACCCGGCGGCCGACCTGGCTGACGATGCGCTGGCAGATATTCATCAGCTGCTGGTTATCGGCGAAGCGAACACTGGTCTTCTGCACCTTGCCCGCGACTTCGATGAACGTCGTCGAAGCCCCGTTGACCATGATGTCGGCGATGTCGTCGCGCGCCAGCAGCGGCTCGAGCGGTCCATAGCCCAGGACGTCGTTGCAGATATCTTCGAGGAGCTCTTCCTGCTCCGCGATCGACATGACGACGTTTTTGACCTGAATGATCTCGCTGACGATGTCGCGAATTTCTTCGCGTGCCGCGACCGCATCGAGCTTCGCGAGCTGCGTCAGATCGATGGTATCGATCAGGGCATTAAAGACGGTCGTTTTGACGTCGTAATATTCTTCCGAATGCCTGCGGTTCACTTCGACCGGCGGCTCCGGACGTGGCTGCGCTGCCGGCGCCGGCTGACGCGCTTGTGGCGGCGCCTTGATCTCGGGCGGGGCAACAGGCGGCGCCGCTGGCACGACCTGCGGATCGCTCCTTTTCGTGGACGCCGGATCGTTTGAACGCCTACCGAACATAGCGAATCCTTAGCGCTTCAACTTGAGCTTCTCGATGAGGGGGCCAAGCGCCGCCAACGCCGGATTGCGCTTATCGGCTTTGGCTTCCTTGCGTCCCGTGATCTTCATCGCGATGTCGTGGAATTTCTCCACGGCCTTCGCTTTAGGGCTGAATTCTTCCAGCATCTGACCGTTGTTCGATGCCTGGCTGAACGATTCAGGATCGTAGTCGATGACGGCCATCACCTTGCTGTCGAGCGCCTGCTCGAACTCCTTGATCGTGATTTCCTGCCGCTTCGGCGTGTTCGCCATGTTGAGGATCAGAAGCGGCTGATTATCGTTCTTGCGCGATGTCTTCAGCAAATCGACGATGTTCTTCGCGTTCCTGAGATTTGCGAGATCGGGCACCGCCGTAATCACGACCTGATCCGCCTGCAGCAGAACGCGCTTCGACCACGGCGACCAGCCGTGCGGCAAGTCGACGGCAACCAGCGGCACGTTCTGGCGCACGATGTCGAGAACGGTATCGCAGGCTTCCGGCGAAATTTCGTAGTCGCGATCGATGACGACCGGCGCCGCGAAGATCGACAGATGCTCGGAGCATTTGGTCATCAACCGGTCGAGCAGCTGATCGTCGAGACGCTCCGGCGCAGCAAGCGCTTCCGCGATGCCCTGCACGGGATCCTGATTGAAATCGAGCCCTGTCGTACCGAACGCGAGATCGAGATCGGCGATCGCAACGTCCGTCTTCAAGATCTCCGACATCGTCCAGCCGACGTTATGGCAGACCGTCGAGGAGCCGACGCCGCCCTTGGCGCCGACGAAAGCAAACACGTGCCCGACCGGATCGGTTTCCGGATTGTTGTAGAGATTGGAAATGCTCTCCATCACCGCGAGCGGATCGACCGGCGCAACGAGATATTCGCCGACGCCGCGCTTCAGAAGCTCGCGATAAAGCATCACGTCGTTCTGGCGTCCGATGACGACGACCTTGGTGCCGGGGTCGCAGCTCTCCGCCAGCCGGTCGAGTTCGGCCAGAAGCGAACCGCTGTCGAGCGCGCAATCCAGGATGATGAGATTAGGCGTCGGACTGTCGACATAATGCGAGATGGCGGCGGCGATACCGCCCATGTGCACGCTGACGTGCGCCTTTGAAAGCCGCCGGTCCTCGGCCGCAAACTGGATCGTATTCGCAACGCTCACGTCGTCACAGAACGCCTGGATCGAGATCCGAGGCACGGGCCGCGCACGTTCGCTCGAATATACGTCCTGCCGTTCTCCGTTGTCGGAAAACCCTGGGTCGAATTCAGGCGCAGCTTGCGTATGCTGGGACATCTCGGCTCCAGTTTATTGGCTGATAGGCTTCACGAACGTTACTTTTTCGTCCGACGCACCGAGCGTTTCGCCCTTCACGTACTTCTCGTACATCTTGAAGCGGCGATTGGCGTCGCTCGGCGTCATCGTGCGCGGTCCGAGCAGGTCGGCGGGATTGGAAACCATCGCCGCCAGATTGCGCTGCGACGAGCAGCCAAAATTGGGATAGGGCGTGTTTTGGTACGTGCGCGCCAGATTCTCGGACCAGTCGCGGCCGCACTCGGGACCTTCCGCAACATAGCGCAGATACGAAATGCGCAACGGCGCATCGCGCCCGCTCGCATGATAGGCTTCGTTCGCGATCGAAGAATCCGCATAGCCGCCGCCAAGCATCAGCCGTCGCGCATCGCTGGCCGCATCCATCGCCGCCGCCTCGTTCGCCGAACCGGCGGGTGCCGAGATGACAAACCGGCTATTACCGGCGTCGCTCGCTCTATGGCGATCGATGAAGTCGATGACACGGCTGCGCTGCGATGGCGTCAGCCCCTCGGAACCGGCCGCGACATGCAGATTGAGAACGGCGGGTTGCTGCGAGACCAGGATCGGATGGCGCTGCTCGGGATCGATCAGCTGCCAGCCCGCCACCTGCGGACCAACCCGATCATGTTCGCAGCCTGCCATCGCAATCGGCAGACACGCAATGATCAGCATTCTCGTAAGCCCGCGTCGTGCCTTGGCCGGTCCGCGGAGTATCGTCTTTTGCATCTGCATGATGTTTCTCCGGAACCGGTTATTCGACGATGAATCCGTAGTCGCCCTTCAGGCCACCCGACGGTTGAACTTCGCTCTTTCCGTAGATGCGGTTGAGGTGGCCGAGGAAATCGGCCTTGAGATCCGTCGCCGGGTACAATCCGTCCGTCGGCGCCGAAAGCTGCTGGCGCGCCACGGGCTGCACGAGATACGGCGTGACGATGACCACCAGCTCCGATTCATCATTCTGGAAATCGCGGCTGCGGAAGAGCGTCCCGAGGATCGGGATATCCTTCGCTCCGGGAAGTCCGTCGATGTTCTGCTGCGTCTTGGTCGAGATCAGGCCCGCCAGCGCCAGCGAACCGCCAGACGGAAGTTCGACGACGGTCTTTGCCTGCCGGGTGTCGAAGACGGGATTGCCGGCGACGTACTGCGAGATATCGCTGACGCTCGTATCAATCTTGAGGCTGATGCGGCCTTCCGTCAGCACCACCGGCGTGAAGGCGAGCTGCACACCGAACTTCTTGAACGCAACGGCGGAAACACCGGTCTGCGTGTCGACACCGGTGACGTAAGGAACTTCGCCGCCCGCGAGGAATTCCGCCGGTTCGCCCGAGATCGCGGTCAGGTTCGGCTCCGCCAATGTCTTGATCAGACCATCGCGCTCAAGCGCGCGAACCGCCGACTGGATGTTATTGCGGCTGTTGCCCCAACCGGACACGATACCGCTGTTGCCGAATGCGCCCGTTGCCGGACCAGGATTGAACGCGCAGATGTGACCGACAGCACACGCCGCGCTCGCGGCGGTGCCGACGCCGAACGTCGGCAGCGATCCGAGACCTTGCGCGGTCGAAATCGGAAACGAGTTTTCGGTGAGAAGCGTCGTCGAGAAGCTGCCGGACGACAGCACGCCGCCGAGGTTGACGCCGAGCTGCTTCAAGAGTGTCCGTTTGACTTCGGCGACGGTGACCTTGAGCATCACCTGCTCTTCCGCCTCGACTGTCAGCAGATTGATGACGGATTTGACGTCGTCGGGGTCCTTGACATCGCCGGACTTGCCTTGCTGGCCGGCACCGCTGCTCGTGAGACTGACGTTCGACGCCCAGTTGGCGATCATCTGGCTCATGAACTGCGCCGCAATCCGCGATGCGCGCGCGGAATCCGACGGGCTCTTCACCCGCCCGGTCAGAATCGCGGTTTGATTGAGCGTTTCGACCTTGATCTCGGAACCCGGAATAACCCGCCGCAACAGCATTTCGAGCCCGTCGCCTTCCTGGTCGACGTTGAGTTCGATGAGCGCGAGTTGCTCGCCCTTGTTCGAGAAGAAGAAGGCGTTCGATTGCCCCGGAGCTTTGCCGAGCAAAAACACCCGGTTCGAACTGAGAACCACCGCGTCGACGACGGCCGGATTCGATGCCATCACGTCGCGCACGCCGTTCGGGAACTCGATGAGAACGGATTTTCCCAGCCCGATCTTGATGCTCTTGCGAACCGGAAGGCCTTCCGACTCTGAAATTCTTACGATCGATTGCGTGTTCTTGCTGAACTCCGGGTCGCCCCTGTCAGCGCGCACCGATAGGCGGTCAGCCGCACGCGGCTGCGCCGACGTCGGCGCAACCGATGTCAACACAGCGGCAAAAACCATGATCGCGCGTGCGGCCGCGCGCCATGGAAATCCAATTTCAGATCGCATGAGCTTCCCGCCTTTATGACGACTACTGACTGACCAACTCAGTTCACGCCATACACACGCGACTTGGCACCGTAACGAACAATACGCACCGAATTGTTTTGCGGTTTGTTGAGATCGAGATTGCCCGCCCGCTCGGGGTCGGAACTCAAATCTGCAACGCTACGCAAGGAGAGAGTGATCTCTCCCATCGAATTCGCGAGCGCCATCATTTCCGCCTGCTTGGGCATCAACTCCAGCGTCGCTGTCGAAGCGGAAATGTCCGCCGATTTCTTGCCGTCCTTGGTTTCGATCTGCTGACCGATCGCCATCACCCGCACATTGCGGAACAGCGTGTCCGCGACGGTCTCCTCCTGGCCGTTGCGGCCCCGGACATGACGGATGAGGATCACGTCGACATGATCGTTCGGAAGAATGAGGCTGCCGGCTGCCGTCTCGGCTTTGATCTTGGTGGAGATGGCGCGCATGCCTTGCGGCAGGATCGCCGCGAGCACTCCGCCTTGGCCGGCCTTGATCAGCTTCTGAGTCGTGACGGGCTCACCGGAAAGAATAGCCGACCGCGCAACCGCGCCGGTAAACTCGTGCACTTTCCCCGGACCGCTGTTCGCCTTCGTCACATAGTCGGGCGTAACCGCGCTCTTTGGCCAGGTCGCCCAATGAAAATTGCCTTCATTGACGATTTGCCCGACCGAGATATCGGTGGCGGCCACGAGGACTTCCGTGCTGTCGACGTGCTTTTCGACCGTCACGGGCGCGGGCGGCGTCATGAATGCGCTTGCGATGTAATAAGCGAGCGCCGCCGCAGCAAACGCTACGGAGAAACCGACAAGTTGTGCCCGCTTCATTGCGCCGTAAATCCTTCAGCTCAGGGTTCTCACTCCTGCGCCGATACTGTCGGACAAACGTCAATGCGAGGTTAACCGCCGTTTCAGAAAGACGTGCGCGGGCAACAGTTGCAGCTCCAATCAGGGGCCGCCAAACAGCCGCGATAACAAGAGCCTACGCTCAGACCGGCAGCATTCGGAACAATTCGGTTGCGGGGAACACCGTCAACCCCGATGCCGCGATCGCGATTCCGTAAGGTACCGGGCCGCCTGACATGTGCAGACGCTGCGCCCATTCGGGTAACGGCCAGGCATCAGCCGGCACCATGCGCCGATAGCTCAGGATCACCAGACAGAGGATGCCGCCGAACAAAGTCGTGTATGCAATGAAGGGGAGAACCTGCGCGGAGCCCATCCAAAGCGCCCCGGCCGCCATGAGTTTGGCATCGCCGCCGCCAAGCAGATGGAAGGCAAACAGCGCGAACGTGAGAAGCAGCACCCCGAGCGCGCAGACGACGTGCATCCCGAAAGTCTCGAGCGGCATTCGCGTCAGAAGCGCTAGCCCGACGAAGCCACCAATCAGCGCAAGTGAGATAACGTTCGGAATTCTCATCGTGAAAAGGTCGTTCGCCGCAGCAAACGCCATAGCAATCGGGAAGATCGCCACGAGAAGAAAAGTCAGCACCGACATTATTTACACCTGCACCAGAAGCACGACCGCTGACGGATTATGACGAAACTCGGTAAAGGCCGGCCTAACGCAGTGTTGGTGCGCCGGCGCTCGATTATTTGATGGAGCTGAACCCCGCTACGACGGATTCGAAGACGTTGACTAGAGATCCCCTGACCCCCATCAGCGCACCGACGATCGCAATGCTGACGATGCTTGCGATCAGTGCGTATTCGATCGAGGTTGCCCCATTCTCGTCGGCTGCAAATTCACGGACGCTGGAAGGCAGCATTGCATACCCCTGATAAAAAAGCGCGCTCGAAGAACTCGTCTCCGAGCGCGCTCAATGCACTTTGATAATAGGCTAACGCAAATAAGAGTTGATCAGCCGCCAGACTTATTTACCTGTCAGCGCGTCATCAACTTTCTGGAAGGTACCGCTGAGGCTGGTACCGACTTGAGTAAGAATCGTAACGAGGGCGACGCCGATGAGAGCAGCGATCAAGCCGTATTCGATGGCCGTTGCACCCGACTCATCGTTCATGAAACGCGAAAAAATGTTCATTGGTTTGTTCCGATCTACGCTAAAACTTTTTATCGATCCCGTTCCTCGGGAGAGGTTTGTCCTCGCCGCTGAACTAACGGGGACTGTAGATTGGAAAAATTAAAGTCAGGTAAAACGCGCCAAGCCGCACTTTGCCGACAAATAAACAAATATTATCCAATGCTTTTCTCCGAGAATACAAGTTTAAAACGTCGCACATCGCCTATTTGTACATCGATCAGAACGAACAAAAGAAAATAATACGTGGAAGTATAAGTTAATACTGTACTTACAAAAGTATTTCGCGAAATATTGCCAAGTATATTTCAAAGGACTCGCGGACAGACCCCTTTGACCAAACATCGGAATATCTCCTCCGATCTTCCCACTTTTGCTGCAACGCTCTCCCGCGGACAGACTATCTCGCCCGCCGAATTAACCACCGGCTTTATCCGCTCCGGGGCCGTTCGAACGCGGCAGTCCCACAATGCCGCAGATCGGAACGCCCGTTTGCAGTTCCTTCACCATTTGATGAGCTTATGGCAGGCGGGAGCTTTGAAAGGACCGCGCCGGATGCATCGTGGAGCAGAAAAATTTGCGTCATCTATCGCCGGCAGCATTCTACGCACGGGTATCGTCGCAGCGATCTCGGCACTTTCAGCCGCTGGCGCATCGGCCGGCGACTTGATTGTCCGCTACGACCAATCGCAGCTTCTGCATCTTCCCCGCCCTGCCAGTGAGGTCATCGTCGGCAATCCGTCGATTGCCGACGTCACGCTTCAGGATGGAAATTTGCTCGTCGTCACCGGCAAGACGTTCGGCATCACCAACGTCATCGCTCTCGATGCCGCTCATAATGTCATCCAAGACCAACGCGTGATGGTCGAACGCGACGACACCAGGACCGTCAATCTGCACAAAGGCAGCACGCGCTTTACATACGCATGCACGCCAAACTGCGAACCGACTCTCACGATTGGCGACGACAAGGACTTCTTTGGAGCGGTCCAGACGGCCAATACTCAGAAGACGAAGTTCTCTGAAGGCTCGTCGGATTCCTCAGGCAGCGCGAATAGCCAGCAATAAAAGAAACAGTAAACGAGGTCGACCACAACGCCAGGGTCCAGTCCCCTTGGCGTGTACGGACGCTTTCACGATTGCTCAACCATCAGCGACGAAATCCCGTCCGATAAATACCACCTTAATCCGCGCTAATTTATTTAGTGGCCGTTATCATCAACGGTCGCGAGAATTCTATGCCCACAGCGCGCAGAATGGGTTTTCTTCCCCACTCGTTACGATTCAATCGTTTGCTGCGGCGTTGGACATCAGACGATCGCGGCTCGACGGCTTTGGAATTCTCGAGCGTCGCCATTCCATTCCTGATGTTCATATTGGGCTTCATCGGCTGCGCGATTTATTTCTTTATCTCGAACTCGCTTGAAAAAGGCATGGATCAGACAAGCCGGCTGATTCGCACGGGCGAAGCCGTCTCCAAAAAGATGACGGTCAACCAGTTCAAGCAAAGCATCTGCGATGGCGCGGGCTCTTGGATCGACTGCAACAAGTTGCAGATCGACACGGTTCATTGCGACAGTTGGAGTGCTTTGTCCGATGGCGGAAGCGGCACCTGCACGCCGTACAAACCAAAGCCCTGCATCGATAGCAGCGGCGTACCCTTGACGAACTCAGCGCCCGGCACCGATTTGATTGCGATCTACTCGGGAACCGCGAGCGACGTGGTCATCGTGACCGCATGCTACCAATGGGATTTCACCGCGAAGCTGCCGATTATCAAACTCGGCAATATGTCCAACGGCTCGATGATGCTTCAATCAGCAACAGCGTTCCGCAGCGAACCCTATCCCGAAAGCTGAAACAATGCCGTCGACATTTTCACTTGCCGCGCGGATCAAGCTTTACATCCGCACCTTCACATCCGACACGAGCGCGGTGGCAGCCGTCGAGTTCGCCCTTATCGCTCCGCTGTTGATGTTGATGACCTTCGGTACCTTCGAAGTGTCTCGCGCGTTGGTCGCACACAAAAGATTTCAGCGTGCGACCGCCATGATCGGCGACCTCGTCTCGCGCGAAAAGCAGATCGGATCTTCGCTGAGCACCGCGAGCACTACGCTCGACGGCATGCTCGTTTCTGCTCAGCACGCTATGAAGCCGTTTAGTGCCACGCCATTGCAAATTGCGATCACGCAGCTTCGAGCGTCGGCCAGCGACGCGAGCGTGACGAAGGTGGAATGGTCCTGGTCCTATCACAGCATGCCGATCAAAAGCTGTGGCGATACGAAATCGATGCCCGATCAGAACATGATCTCGAAAGGCGACGCTGCGGTCGTCATCGAAGCGAAGTATACCTACGAGCCGCTTCTGGCGAACATTCTGCCTGGGATCACCCAGACAATGGTGTGGTCCGACACAATGTCCTTCGCACCGCGTTGGGGCGCCGTTTACTATGCCCAGGACAAATTGAATACCAAATGCCCGCCAGGAAGCGGTTGAGCCAAAATTATTTGGCGCAAAGCCGAAAAATAGAAAATCATTCTCGCTCCGGCCTGGAAGGCAGAAGCCGCCGCTCATTCGCCGCCGTACGATGGCAGAACGTAGACGGCGCTATCATCAGTTGATAAATATGCTTCCGTTCAGAACGGTTTTTCCTGCCGCATTTCGACATCGAATTATACCGCGTAATCCGCGACGGCAGACTCCACAGAAAATAAACAGAACACAGGCGAGGACTCGCAGTGGGACGGAGAGCGGTTCATTCCCCGGAGGAGCTCCGCCAGCTCATCCTGGATGCGTCCCGCACGATCGTTGAAACCAACGGCATTTCAGGCCTGTCCGCACGGGAAATCGCGCGCGTGATCGGATACTCGCCCGGAACGCTCTACAATATCTTTGAAAACCTCGACGACATCCTGCTCACGCTGCAGGTGCAGCTCCTTGGCCGCATCGCTGATCATCTGAAAGATGTGCCGCTTGGAACGAACGGCGAAACGAACGTCGACGCTCTGACGCATGCCTACATCGAATTCGCGCTCGAGAATAAGCGCATGTGGAATCTTCTATTCGCACACAGCGTGACTGGACCCAACCGGGTGCCGCCTCCGTTTCACGAGCATCTCAATGATCTTGCCTGCACCGTCCGCAAGGCGCTGGCACCGCTCGCTCCAGAGGCGACGCACGAGGAGCTCGACACGACCGCACGTGCTTTGTTCGCCGGCGTACATGGAATATCTGCGGTCGCCGCGAGCGAGAAGGGCGCGCATCTGACGCCCGCTACCGCGCAGATCTATGCCAAGGAACTGACGTCCAACTTCGTCAGGGGCTTGCGGTATCGCTCGGAGCACTAGCGGCTGGCTGATCCGCCTCGCTCGGCGCTGCCTCGGCTGCCGGAGCGAGCGCTGTATCCGGTGACGCCACTTCGGGGGCTGTCTCTTTCAGCTCGGCCGGAGATGCTGCAACCGGTGCCGCTGCTGCCGGGGCTTTGCTTACCGACCCGGTCTCGACATCAGAGCCTTTGTCGCCCTCGTGACGGCGCGCAAACCGTGGCGTCTCAACAAGACCGAACCATTTATGCGGCGGCAACAGCCGCTGCTCGAGACCGGTCCACAGACTGCGCGACGCAAGACCATCGACGAACGTGGACGTCGAGGGCGAAATCATGATCGCGCCGAATGTGGCCGCCGCCATCGCCAGCGACGAATAGAAGTAACGCCGGTCGATGAATTTCAAAGCCGTGCCGAACGACGACTTCAGCCGCGTGTCCATGACGTCGACGGAATAGATCTCGTCGAGAGTCAGATGCGTGAGATATCCAAGGAACATGAACGCGCCGCCGAGCCACGCAACGCCCTCAGGCTTGTTCAGCAGGTTCTTGAAAACGATTGCCGTCAAGACCGCACAAAAAGCCGCGGCAAGGATTGAATGCCAAATGCCGCGGTGAACGGAAAGGCGGTGAAAGACCGTGTGCAGCCCATACCGCACAAGCAGCAGCGTCCCGAGCCAAAGAATCCAAAGCTCTGCGATTGAGAATTTCGTCGCCGCGTTGAACAGCACCGCAAATGAAAAGAAAATCGCGAGCCCCGCGAACATGGCCCGGCTCGGACGGGAATCCTTAAGATCGATATCGGGGAGAACGGAACCCAGAACTCCAGCCATTGTCACCGCAACGAGGTTTTCCGGCGCAACGACATTGGCCGCGAGCGTCAATGTCGCAAGAGCCCCGGAAACGACCGTCCCTACCGCGATGTGCGTCGTAAAATTGGCCATGACGTCCCCCAAACTCTGAACGCCGGCTCAGGCGGACCGGCAAATTCTCACCCCGCTATTGTCAGCAACAGATTCGGCCGCTATCTGCGAGGCGCCGCCCCATGAGCCATGTGGATAAGACGGGCCTTTGCGCCCCTACTCCCCATTTTGGTGGCTATGGCCGGCACATCCGGCAGGCAGGTCGGCTGCGACGAGGAAAAGACGGATAGGCATGTCGGCGATTCTAGACTCACTCACGGTAAAGCGGCTTGCGGCGGTAAATATCGCCGTCGCGCTTGTCGTCATCGTGATAAAATACGTCGCCTATCTCGTGTCGGGGTCCGTTGCCCTCTACTCCGACGCGCTCGAAAGCGTCGTCAACGTTATGACGGCGGTGACGACCTTCGCGGCGATCCGCCTGAGCGCCAAGCCGCCCGATTCCGACCATCCGTTCGGGC
Source organism: Hyphomicrobium sp. GJ21 (assembly GCF_001006785.1). NCBI lineage: Bacteria > Pseudomonadati > Pseudomonadota > Alphaproteobacteria > Hyphomicrobiales > Hyphomicrobiaceae > Hyphomicrobium > Hyphomicrobium sp. GJ21. The sequence continues at coordinate 826,358 of NZ_CDHO01000003.1, forward strand.
ACCACAAGGCGGAATTCCTCGCCGCGATGTTTGAAGGCGCGATGATCGCCGTCGCGGCTGTGCTCATTCTTCTCAAGGCGCGATCCGCGCTGATCGAGGGCGTCAAGCTCGAGCATTCCACGCTCGGCATCGTCTTCAATATCGTCGCGTCGATCCTCAATGGCGCCTGGGCTTGGCTGCTCATCAATCGCGGCCGATCGTGGCGCTCTCCAGCGCTCGTCGCCGACGGGAAACACCTTTACACGGACGTCATCACCTCTGTCGGCGTCGTCATCGGAGTCGCCTTCGCCGTTCTGACGGGCTGGCACATCCTCGACCCGCTGATCGCGGCCGTCGTGGCGCTGAACATTTTATGGATGGGCTACAGGCTCGCTGTCCAATCGATGTCGCATCTCCTGGATGAAGCCGCGAGCCCCGAGATCGAGAGCAATATCCGCAAGGTGATCGAGGCCAACGGCAGCGGCGCGCTCGAGGCGCACGACATCCGCACGAGGCAGGCCGGACGCGCGCTTTTCATCGAGTTTCATCTGATCGTTCCCGGCTCGATGACGGTGGATGACGCGCACGCCATTTGCGATCGCCTCGAGAACGCCATCGAAACCGCAATCGAAGGATCGGAAGTCGTCATCCACGTCGAGCCGGAAAACAAGGCCAAGCCCGAAGCGACTGGTGCGCTCCCGCTGGAAGGCAACTAGCCGTTCGCCGAAACGCGTTCGGCCCAGAGATCATAGTCTCCGGCTTCGACGACTTTGGCACGCACGATGTCGCCGGCTTTGACGTCGCGCTCGCCGTTCAAGAATACGTTGCCGTCGATCTCGGGCGCATCCCACTTCGAGCGCCCGATCGCGCCGTCCTCATCGACTTCGTCGATCAGAACGTCGATCGTCTGCCCGAGTTTGCGCTCCAGCTGTGCGCTGCTGACGTCCTTCTGCACGGCCATGAAGCGATGCCAGCGTTCTTCTTTCACTTCATCGGGCACCGCGCCATCGATCGCATTCGCCTTCGCGCCCTCGACAGGTTCGTACTTGAAGCATCCGGCGCGATTGATGCCCGCTTCCTTCAGCCAGTCGAGCAGAAACGCGAAATCTTCTTCCGTCTCGCCGGGAAATCCGACGATGAACGTCGAGCGGATCGCAAGATCGGGACAGACCTCGCGCCAGCGGCGAATGCGCTCCGCCGTTTTCTCCTGCGCCGCCGGCCGCCGCATGGCCTTCAGCACTGCGGGCGATGCATGCTGGAACGGGATATCGAGGTACGGCAGGATCTTGCCGTCCGCCATCAGCGGAATGACCTCGTCGACATGCGGATAGGGGTAAACGTAATGCATCCGCACCCAGACGCCGAGATCGCCCAGCGCCCGCGACAGATCGAGAAACCGCGCTTTTAGCGGCGCGCCCTTCCAGGCGCTCTCGGCATATTTGATATCAAGGCCGTACGCGCTCGTATCCTGGCTGATGACGAGCAGTTCCTTGACGCCCGCATTCACCAGACGCTCCGCCTCGCTCATCACATGGTTCGACGGCCGGCTGGCGAGATCGCCGCGCAGTGCCGGAATGATGCAGAACGAGCAGCGGTTGTTACAGCCTTCGGAAATTTTCAGATACGCGTAATGGCGCGGCGTCAGCCGCAGCCCTTCCGGCGGCACCAGATCGACGAACGGATCGTGCAACGGCGGCACGGCATCGTGCACCGCCTCGACCACCTGCTCGTATTGATGCGGACCTGTGACCGCGAGCACGCCCGGATGCGCATCGCGAATACGGTTCTCCTCGACGCCGAAGCACCCGGTGACGATGACGCGGCCATTCGCGTTCATGGCTTCGCCGATCGCGTCCAGGCTTTCCTTCTTCGCGGAATCGAGAAAACCGCACGTGTTGACGACGACGACATCCGCGCCTTCATAGTCGCGCGCGATCATATAGCCTTCGGCTCGGAGCTTGGTGATGATCCGTTCGCTATCGACCAGCGCCTTCGGGCAGCCGAGCGACACAAAGCCGACCTTCGGCGCGGCTGCCATGTCGGAGCCGTGCGCAGCACGCCGCGCTTTCGCGTTTACTTTGACCGAGGGGTTCGCCATTTCGCGCTTCTAGCCTCGACGCCCCAAAAGCGCAATCGCGACAGAGTAGCAACCGGCGGTAGGCGCCCCCAGCTGCGCCGCAGCCCGAAAATTCAGGCAATCCGCCGCAAATGGTTGTCGAAGGCAATGTCCTGAAGCGTATGCTCGGAAACGACCCGCGCTTGCGCCGTCTCGTAGCGGATGACGCCGAACCCCGACGACGCGGCGAAGTTATGCTCGCCCTCCGACGACAGGCCGCAAACGTCCTTGAGATCGCTTTTGCCCACGACCGCGCCGGTTTCGGAATCGACGTAGAGAACGTGTCCCGCCTTCGGCGCGCTCGCGGCAATGAAGCGGCCGTCGTTGCTGACCGCCATCGCACCGATGTACCCGCGCAAACCCTTACCGCCGCCCGGCGCATCGACCAGCTTCAGCTGGCGATCGACCCCGGCGCTGCCGACGATCTGCGGCGTCTCGCTCGGACTTCCTTCCCATTGTCCGCCGAACCAGATGAGTCCGGTCTTGTCCTGCGTCACATGCCGGATCGACAACGACTTGAGATCGCCAGTCATCGCGTGCTTGGCGACAAGCTTGCCGCTTTCCGCGTCAACGAAAGCCAGCGACGGCTCCATCGTATCGACATTCAGATTTTCGCGGCCGGCGTCGGGCACCGTATCGAGGCCGCCATTCCCGACCGCGATCGTCTTGCCGTCCGCCAGCAGCATGATTTCGTGCGGCCCGATTCCGTAGCTCTGATGCTCGCCGATTTTTTTGTAGCCGCGCGCCACGTCGTAGATGCCGATGAGACCGATCTCGCTCTCGACGTCCGCTTCCGATGTGTAAAGCAGCCGCCCGTCCTGCGAAAATCCGCCATGCCCATAGTAATGACGATCTTTGCCGGGGGTGAAGACATGCGGCGGCGTCGCCTTGTCGATATCGAAGGCCACACCGAACACGCCCGGCCGCCGCGCGAACACCGCGACCCGTCCCGACGGACGATGATAGGCGATGTCATGCCCCCGCGCCGTCAGCGGAACTTCGCGAACGATCGATCCGTCGGCCCGAAGCAGAAGGACGCAGTAATTCTTCATGCCTTTGCGCGCCGTCGCGACATACGCGATGTCGCGATCGGCGGCCGAAGCCAACGCCTTGCTCTGGTACGCTGCACCGACGAACGCCAGCGTGCCGAGCAGCAACGACCTGCGATCAATCACCGTCAAGCTCATTGAATCCTACCGTCAGTCCCGCTGCCGTCGACAAGCGATTGGCGACGATGTTGCGCAATCCGTTCATGCGATCAAAAACCTCTCGCGAGGTCGGCGTATCCTTGCGCTGCGCATGCGACGAGCGGCCTCCCGCGCCGTCGATAGACTCGATCGTCCGCCACGTTCCCTGCGACCAGCCTTTCATCCAGGCCATGTCGGGCTTCAGATACGCTTCGAGGTGCATCGCATCGTAGAGCTGCCGCAGCGACGCGATGCTCGCCGCGTAAACCTGCTTTTGCAAACCGGATTTGTTGTAGGGCGGCGACAGCCTGATCTTCGTATCGACCTGCGGCTTCAGTTGCAGATCCGCCGTCAACGAGATCCCCATCAGAAACGCCTTCACGATCTCGACGGCCGACTCGCTCTCATTCCTGTACGTATCGTTGTCAGGTCCGGGACTCAGCATCTTGTCTTTCCAGCCGCCCGGCTTTTCCCAGCCATCGGAAACTTCGCCCACCACCCGCACGATGTTGTGCGCAATCGCCTGCGCCATGACGCAGCGGAACTGCGCCGGCTCCGTCGGCCCGAGAGGAACCTCGCTGTCGCGCATCAGGAATTCGAGCGCCGGAAGCCCCTGCACGGCCGCGCTCTGCTTCGCAAGCGCACCGGGTTCGCCGAGCTTCTCGTCTTTGTTCAGGAGGATCATGCGCAACTGCCGCCCGACGAAACCGCGCGGATCGGGCCAGAATGAAATCTGCTCGCGCCGTCCATTTTCAAGCATCGGGCCGAAGCGCAGGAAATCGATCCCTGCATAGGCCGTGACGGCGGCTGCGAATTTCTCGTCCAGCGTGCGCCGTGCCTCTTCCGAACCCGTTTTGCAGACGGCTTCGACGGCCGGCGGGAGCGCCTCTGCGGCACGCTTCATAGCGTCGATGTGCGGAATGATATGCGTGTCGATCGCCGTCCGCGTCAGCTCCAAATGGCTCGGGGGCGCGTTGGCGGACATCGCCGCCGTCGTCAGCGTCAGCGTGATCAAAAAGGAAAACAGCACTTTCATCGTCGCATTCATAATCCGCTCACGTAATCGACCAGTCGTTGTCTGTCTTCCGGCTTCAGCGCGTTGAAGAGATCCCGGCTCCGCGCGCCTTCGCCGCCGTGTTTCGCCACCGCTTCCGTCACGTTTGCCGCCGAACCGTCGTGAAGGAAGCGGCGTTCCTTCTCGCGCACATGCCCGTCGATCAACGGCGCCGTTCGCCATTCCTGCGGCTTGACCCCCGGCTCACCGACGCCATCGTCGAGCGCCGATCCCATATCGTGAAGCAGCAGATCGGTAAATGCGGTGACGGTGCCGCCGTCGCGCGTCGCCAGGGACGGCACGTGGCACGTGGCGCAGCCGGCTTTGGCAAAGAGATCTGCGGCTTCCGGATCGGCGGCCCTGTGCCGCGCCCGCAAAGTCCCGAGATACACCGAAACGACTCTCAGAATATCGTCCGACAGTTCGCGGCCCTTGAACAGGACGCTCTCACCGTTGGGCGCAACAAGACACGCGGTTTCCAGAATTGTGCAATCGCCGTAAGGCCGCGCCTGCTTCGGGCTCGACAGACCCATGTCGAACGCAAACGCATGTGCGACTTGTTCTTCGAGCGTCACCTGCGCCGCTTTCCAGCCATACCGGCCGATGCGTCCCGCAATGATGTTCGCACGCCCCCTGACGCCGTCGCCGTCGCGATCGTCCGCATCGACGCGCTTCAGGATTTCGGCGTCCGAAACATTGTCGAACGCCGCGCGGCCGAATAGCGACGGCGCTTGCCGCACGCCAGCCTTGATGCCGTCCGCCAGCGCCCGGTCGTTCAGCTTGAGATCGAGCTTCGGCAGATAGCGCGCGGTTCCCTCCGGCATCAGCCCCGGAACGGCGTTGGTCTGCAGTTCGAGCCCATAGAAAGGATCGGTCGCTCCCTGAGCATCGCCGAAGCGCACGACCGCACCCGAAAGATCCTGCGATCCATCTTCGCGTGTCACGACGTGCGAACCCTCACCGCGTCCATGACATCCCGTGCACGAGCGCGAAATGAACAGCGGCCCGAGGCCGTCGGACGCATCCGTCGATGCGGGCGCCGGCACCCACATGCGGTCGAACAGCGCCTTGCCCATCGCGGCATCGAGCGGATCGGCATCGGCCACGCGTGGCCAAACCGCCGCAAAGGCGAACAGCGCGATCTTGAGCCAGAGTCTGAAACCGGAGGTCATGCGACCTCGATGTAGCCCATCATGCCAGTTTCCTGGTGATCGATGATGTGGCAATGGAACATCCACTTCCCCGGTTGTCCCCCGACGATCCCTGCCTGCACGCGCTCGTTCGGACGCAGCAGAATGGTATCGGCACGATGCGGCGGCACATGCCGCATGCTCGAATTCATGACCTCGAACGTGTGCCCGTGGATATGAATGGGATGCGAATGCGGGGTCGTGTTCTGCAGATCGAAGATATAACTCTGCCCCGACTTGAGCACCGCGAGCGGCGGCCCGAGATCTCTGTGATCCATGCTGGACCACGCCTGCTTGTTGATCGCCCAGAACGTGCGTTTCGTCAGACAAAGCGAGCCGATTTCGATATCGGACTTGGCAAATTCCGCGAGCGCCTCACCCGTCGCCGTAGCCGAGAAAATAAACGGAATGATCTGCGCGTTGCCGACGTCCACGTTCGGAAACGGCATGACCTTCAACGGCGTCGGCACGAAGGCGCCGCTACGCTTCGCTGGTCCTTCGGAGACGAACTCCGCCAGCACGACCGGCTCCTTCGCGAAAAAGTCCACGAGGCGAACCTTGCCGCCCTCCGGCGCCGTGCGCAGGAGGATGTCGATGCGCATCGCCGGCCCCATGCGCCACGACACGAGCGGCAGCGGATCGAGACCGTTACCGTCAATGGCGATGATCGCCGCTTCTCCATCCTCGAAGCCGATTTCGGAAATCCGCGTCGGATCGACGTTGTAAAATCGAATGCGCACGTTGGCCGATGACGGCACCTTGAAGACCGCCGTTTTCTCGCCGTTGACTGAACGGACGGTGCCGGACGTGCCCGCTTTCGCCGCCCCTGCGTCCGTCGAAAACGGCAGGAACGTGCCCTCGGGCGAAAGACGCCAGTCCTTCATCATCAGGACGTACTCGGCGTCCGACGGTTCGATCTCGTCGCCTTCGACGATCAGCGCGCCGACAAGACCGCGCCCGAAATGTTCATCCGTATTGCAGTGCGTGTGAAAAAAGAAGCTGCCCGTGTCCGGCGGCACGAAGGAATACGTGCCGGAGCTGCCCGGTTCGACCGGCTTCTGCGTCATGAACGGCACGCCGTCCTGATCGTTCGGAATTCTCAATCCGTGCCAATGCAGCGAGACGTATTCACCGGCGCGCGGCAAATGGTTTGCGTACTGCGTATCCAGCCGCTCGCCGAGCTTCATGCGCACGATCGGATAGAGCGACCCGTCTTCGAAGGTCCAAAGCGGCAGCGTCTTGCCGTCGAAACACGGCAGCGCGGCCGGACGCTCGGCGAGATCGAGCACCAGCTTCTTAGTGTCGTTTGCAATCGGCTGCGCAATAACAGGCGCTCGCGCGACCGCCTTGCCGCCTCCAAATGCAAAAACCGCCGCGGCACTCCCTGAGAATGCCGCGGCGCCCGTCAAAAGTTCTCGACGTGTTAGCATGGGGCTCGTCCACCACCCGTTATCGATCGCAACGGTCTCGTTTAGGAGCCTTTGCCAATTTACTTCTTGGTCGCAACTTGATCCGGATGATCGAGGCTGTCGGAACCTTCGATCTTGATCTTCAGGTTCAGCGCCGCAACAACCGCCTGGACGGCGCGGGCCTGCGCCACGAGCGCGTCTACGCCATCGAGAATGAGCTTGTTACCGGCGTCGTTTCCGGCTGCCAGCATCTGGTTGTAGCCCATTTCACCGGAATCCGCTTTGACCTTGATGGCATTGAGCTTCGCCTTGGCGTTCTCCATCGCCTCGTCGACACGCTTCGCAGCGTCGGGAGCCTTGGCACGCGCAAGCTCGGCGATGCTCGCACCCGAAACAGCGGTCGCGCCGTCGTACTTGCCGTTCCAGATTTCGATCATGCCCACCTGGTCATAGTAGTGGCTGTTCTGCGTGTTGTTGGAGAAGCAGTCGTGCGCCTCTTCCGGGTCATGCAGCAGCACACCGAGCTTCATGCGCTCGCCCGCCAGTTCGCCGTATGACAGCGATCCGATGCCGGTGAGAATCGTCGACAGCTGAGCGTTCGCGTCCTGTTTCGAAAGCGCCTCGCGCGCCGCACCGCCGGCCTTCCAATTGCCGGCCATCTCGCTGAGATCGTCGATCAGAAGCGAGCTCGCGGCCTTGAGGTAATCGCGGCGGCGATCGCAGTTGTCATGCGTGCAGTTCTTGAGATCGAAATCGCTTGCCGGACGTTCGCCCGCACCAGCGCTCGTGCCGTGCAGGTTCTGACCCCATAGCAGGAATTCGATGGCGTGGTAGCCGGTGCCGACGTTGGATTCGACTTCAAGCGCGCTGTTGAGCTGCGCGATCACCGTCTTGTCGATCTTGCTGGCGTCGAGAACTTTCGGCCCAAGGCGGACGGACTTGTTCGCGATGATGTTTGCCGTGTAGAGCGGGTTCTCTTCCTTCGCATCGCCGTAGCTCGCCTTGTCGACGTAATCGATCAGGCCTTCGTCGAGCGGCCACGAGTTGACGTTGCCCTCCCAGTCATCGACGATCTTGTTGCCGAAGCGAAAACCTTCGGTCTGCATGTAGGGGATACGCGCCGCCTTCCAGGCGTCCTGCGCCGCCTTCTGGGTCGTCGCATCGGGAGCGGCGAGGAAGGCATCGATCGCCTTATCGAGGTCTTTTGCCTTGGCGAGCGAGTCGGAGTACATCGCCTCGGCGAGATCGCCGTACGTCTTGACGACGTCTTTGACCGCCGGTGCGTCAGCGAAAGCCGGACGAGCAACCGTTCCTGCGAACGCCAGCCCCGTCGCGCAGGCTATCGCAATCGCCAATTTTGACATCGTGCCTTCTCCATCATGTTTCTGGGTTTGGCGATAGAATGCGGTAAGTCGCGGATCGCCCAAAATTATTTACCGTGTTAGTATACATTAGCACCCTTGAACGGTGTCAAGTGAACTCCGCCTCACGTTGGCACGTTGTCAGCGGCGCACCGCCGCGCGGTACTTGCCATAGAGTCAGGAATTTGAAAGAAACGGTCGTCAGACTCTAGAGCTGCGGCCGCGCGGCCACCGGGTAAACAAATATGCGCTTGACGAAGCAAACCGGCCACGCAATCCGCATTCTGATCGATTGCACCCTGGCAAACGACGAGCTTGTGAAGGTCGCGGACGTGTCCGAGCGGCTTGGCGTTACAAAGCAGAACGTCTTCAAGATTGTCCATATTCTCTCTCACGCTGGCTTCCTGTCGGCCGTGAGGGGCCCGAATGGCGGCGTCCGGCTCGCCAAACCCGCGACGTCGATCAAGATCGGCGACGTGGTAAGGGCGATCGAGGTCACGCGCGTGCAGGTCGAAGGCGGACGCGGGCGGAAGACCGTCGACAACGATCCGGCCTCCATCAACGCCATGTTCGACGACGCCCTGAGCGCTTTCATCTCCGTTCTGGACCAGCACACCCTGGCCGAACTCGCGAGCCAGAAATCGCCTCTCGGGGTATCCAATGCCGATCGCGACGGAGAAGACAGCCGCGGTACGAAAACGCGCGCCAAGAAGCCCGCAGCGCGTGCCGCGCGACGGAGCTGATTGCCGCCGGAGAGGCAATGTCGCTCATTAAAAACTGGCTGCCGCCCGCAATCCCGACGAATGCGTCTGCAGGCTTTGCAGCATTGAGCGCGATCGCGTTGCTGGCCTTGATCCCAACGTGGCTGTACGCGGGCGAACAATGGCGCCTAGGCCTTGGAGTCCTATGCGGCTTGCTCGCAGGCATCAGTGCGGCGCTGGCATGGAATTGCCGCTCAAACCCTGAAAATATAACCGAAGCGATTGCAAATGCTGGGGCAACGGAGCCCTTCTCCTGGCCGGATCTCGTCGCCGCGATCCCCGATCCGACAATCGTTCTGAACCGTTCGTCGGTCGTGCTGAAGTACAACGCGGCGGCGCTCGCCATTTTCGAAAGGCTGACGCAAGGGCGGCCGCTCGAGCACATCAGCCGCGATCCGGAACTCATCGCCGCCGTTACCGGAGCTTTCGAAACCGCCGAGAAACGCAAGGCGAAGCTGTTGCCCCGTGGCGGCGGTGGTCAGCGTTTCATCGCGACGGTCGCGCCGTTCGGAGGCGAAGCCGGGCAGCCTGCCGTCGCCGCCTTGATCACGATCCATGACGAATCGGAACAGCATCGCGCCCTTGAGATGCGGACCGATTTCGTCGCCAATGCCAGTCACGAATTGCGTACGCCGCTGGCGTCCGTCCGCGGCTTCATCGAAACGCTGCAGGGCCCGGCGCGCAACGACGAAGTCGCGCACGACCGCTTTCTCAAGATCATGGCCGAGCAGGCCGAACGCATGACGCGCCTCATCGACGACCTGCTTTTGCTCAGCCGCGTCGAAGAGAAAGCCAACCTCAATCCGACCGGTCAGGTCAGGCTGAGCGAATTGCTCAACGAGGTGGTGCGTGCGCTGACACCCGCAGCGGAAGAGCGGCAGATCACGATCACGGTCGAGCCGGAATCATCGCCACTCGTCGCAAAGGGCGAGCGCGACGAACTTTTCCAGGTCTTTCACAATCTGATCGAAAACGCTGTTAAATACGGCCGCGTCGGCGGCTCGGTGAAAGTCCATCTCCAGGAAAGTGAACGGGATCCCAGCCGAAAACGTGTGGCCGTTACTGTTACAGACGACGGCCCCGGTATTGCGCCGGAGCATCTCCCGCGCCTGACGGAACGCTTTTACCGCGTCAGCACCGAGCATAGCCGCCGGATCGGCGGCACCGGCCTAGGCCTCGCCATCGCCAAACATATCCTGACCCGCCATCAGGGCGAGCTGTCCGTCGACTCGGTCGTCGGGCGCGGTACGACCTTCAAGGTGTCTCTCCCAAAATATAAATAAATCAATGACCTGAACTGTCACAAATACATAGCATCAAACGCCTACAAAGGCCCCGGCGCTGAATGACAGCCTTGTGACACACAGCCGTCCCGCAAGGGCTTGGCCGTCGCAAATGATCATTTCGCTGTCAGTCCTCATTCAAGAAGGACGGGTACTGAACAGAACCGAGGGGATGGCCGGAACAGAGGTCGCGTTCGACACCTCAGCCTGGCTAGGAATCGTTCAAAAACAAGGCGTTAACGTTTCATATACTCTTGAACTAAGTGGACTACAGAGTGCGCGCCGGGCCTGGGGGTCCGGCAAATGGGGGACTAGGCTTCGAGCCCCCGCTAAGAGGAGATTTAGAGTGAGACAGTCTTTTGTTGCGCTTTTTGCGGCGCTGGCGGCCACCGCCGCGGCGACTGCGCCCGTCAAAGCCGACATCTCAGGCGCGGGCGCTACGTTCCCGTACCCCGTGTACGCAAAGTGGGCTGACACCTACAAAAAGGAAACCAACGTCGGTCTGAACTATCAGTCGATCGGTTCCGGCGGCGGCATCAAGCAGATCATCGCCAACACGGTCACCTTCGGCGCGTCCGACAAGCCCCTCTCTGGCGAAGAGCTCGAGAAGAACGGCCTCGTCCAGTTCCCGACCGTCATGGGCGGTATCGTTCCGGTCGTGAACATCGACGGCATCAAGCCGGGCGATCTCGTCCTCGACGGCCCGACCATCGCCAAGATCTACCTCGGCGACATCAAGACCTGGGACGACCCGGCGATCAAGAAGCTGAACCCCGACGCGAAGCTTCCCTCGGACGCCATCGCCGTCGTCTTCCGTTCGGACGGATCGGGCACGACGTTCGTCTGGACGAACTACCTCTCGAAGGTCAGCGAAGACTTCAAGTCGAAGATCGGCTCGAACACGTCGGTTCAGTTCCCGGCCGGCATCGGCGCCAAGGGTAACGAAGGCGTTGCCAACAACGTGATGCAGACCAAGGGCTCGATCGGCTACGTCGAATACGCCTACGCCAAGCAGAACAAGCTCTCGCACACGAAGCTGATCAACAAGGACGGCAAGACGGTTGCGCCGGTCAAGGAAGCCTTCCAGGCTGCTGCCGCCAACGCCGATTGGGCATCTGCTCCCGGCATGGGCGTCATCCTGACGGACGAGCCGGGTGCCGAATCCTGGCCGATCACCAACCCGACCTTCATCCTGATCCACAAGAAGCCGAAGGACATTGCCGCCGCGAAGGACGCACTCAAGTTCTTCGATTGGGCTTACGCCAAAGGCTCGGCCGAGGCTGAAGCGCTCGACTACGTCCCGCTGCCCGCCGGCGTCGTCGCTCAGATCAAGAAGAGCTGGGCCGAGATCGTCGGCGAAGACAACAAGCCGGTCCTCGCAACGAACTAAGACGACTGCAATACTGGAGGCGCTCTCATCGGCGCCTCCTTCACTTTGCCCATTTACGGTTGGACCTGGAGCATAGATTTTGAGTTTCCTCACCGATCTTCAAGTTCAGCCGTCAGCCTCTCCGGCAGAACGGCGGAGCGTTCTCGGCGCCTTGCAAAGGTCCGACGTCTTCTTCCGGTATCTGACGCAGTCGTCCGCCTACTTCGTCCTGGCGCTGCTGACTGCGATTTTCGGGTCTCTCATCGCCGGCGGCTACCTCGCCTTCTCGACCTTCGGCTTCAGCTTCCTGACAACCGAATCCTGGAACCCGGTCACGGAAAAATTCGGCGCCGTCGCGCCAATCTACGGAACGATCGTCACCTCCGCGATCGCCATGCTCATCGCCGTGCCGATCAGCATCGGTATCGCCGTATTCCTCACCGAACTCTGCCCGATGGTGCTGCGCCGGCCGATCGGCATCGCGATCGAACTGCTCGCCGGCATTCCGAGCATCATCTACGGCATCTGGGGCCTCTTCTTCTTCGCCCCCTTTCTGCAGCGCAACGTGCAGCCCGAGCTGATTGCCTTGTTCAAGGACGTCCCCGTCCTGAATAGCCTTTTCGCCGGACCGCCTTACGGCATCGGCATCCTGACCTCCGCGCTCATTCTCGCGATGATGGTGCTGCCGTTCGTGACCGCCGTCTGCCGCGACGTGTTCGACACCGTCCCGACCGTGCTCAAGGAAGCCGCTTACGGCATGGGCTGGACGACGCGCGAAGTCGTGAAAAACGTCGTCATTCCCTATACCCGCGTCGGCATCATCGGCGGCGTCATGCTCGGCCTCGGCCGCGCCCTCGGCGAAACGATGGCCGTGACCTTCGTCATCGGCAACGCACACCGCGTTTCAGCTTCCATCCTGGCGCCGGGCACGACGATCTCCGCGACCATCGCCAACGAGTTCACCGAAGCAGTCGGCGACCTCTATACCTCGTCGCTGATCGCCCTCGGCCTCATCCTGTTCTTCATCACCTTCGTCGTTCTCGCGCTTGCACGGCTCATGCTGATGCGCATCGAGAAGAAAGCGGGAGCGTAACATGGCACTCGACCGTGGCCGGTATCAGCGCCGGCGTATCAGAAGCAGGATCACCGTCTGGCTGTGCTGGGCGGCGGCAGGCTTGGGCCTCGCGATCCTCGGCATCATCCTTGCGACGCTGCTCTACAAAGGCTTCGCCGGGCTCGGCATCAATGTCTTCACCGAGATGACCCCGCCGCCAGGCAGCGACGGCGGCCTTCTGAACGCCATCGTCGGCAGCCTCATCATGACGGTCATCGGCGTCCTGATCGGAACTCCGATCGGCATTCTCGCCGGCACCTACATGGCCGAATACGGACGCTACAGCAAAGTCACGTCGTTCGTGCGCTTCATCAACGACATTCTGCTGAGCGCGCCGTCGATCGTGACGGGCCTCTTCGTTTACGAATTGCTGGTGCGCCCGATGGGACACTTCTCGGCGATCGCCGGCTCTGCCGCCCTCGCCGCGCTCGTCATCCCGACGGTCGTCCGCACGACCGAGAACATGCTGCTGCTGGTTCCGAACACGCTCCGCGAAGCGTCGTCCGCTCTCGGTCTCCCGCAGTCGCTGGTCATTCGGAAAGTTGCCTATAAGGCGGCGCGCGCCGGCATGATCACGGGCGTGCTGCTCGCGATCGCCCGCATCAGCGGCGAAACCGCACCGCTGTTGTTCACATCGCTGAACAACCAGTTCTGGTCCACCAACCTCAATGCTCCGATTGCGAGCTTGCCGGTGGTCATCTTCCAATACGCTCTGAGCCCCTACGAAGATTGGCAGCGTCTCGCCTGGACAGGCGCGCTTCTGATCACAGTCGCGGTTCTGACAATGAGTATTCTCGCACGTTGGCTAGGTTCTTCGAGGTCCCCACAATGAATGTCATGTCCAAGGACGTGGACTCCGCGCTTACGGAAAAGATTTCCGTCCGCGATCTGAAGTTCTTCTACGGGTCGTCCCTGGCCCTGAAGTCGATCTCCATGCCGCTCTACGAGCGTGAGGTGACGGCGTTCATCGGACCGTCCGGTTGCGGCAAGTCCACACTGCTGCGCGTTCTCAATCGGATGTACGATCTCTATCCGAACCAGCGCGCCGAAGGCGAAGTCCTGTTCGATGGCGAGAACATTCTCAATCCGCGCCAGGACCTGAACCTTCTTCGCTCGCGCATCGGCATGGTGTTCCAGAAGCCGACGCCGTTCCCGATGTCGATCTATGAAAACATCGCCTTCGGCGTCCGCCTTTACGAGCGCTTGCCGAAATCCGAGATCGACGCCCGCGTCGAAAGCGCGCTCGAAAAAGCCGCTCTCTGGAAAGAAGTGAAGGACAAGCTGCACAGCAGCGGCCTGAGCCTTTCCGGCGGCCAACAGCAGCGCCTTTGCATCGCGCGCACCGTCGCGATCCGTCCTGAAGTCATTCTGTTCGACGAACCGTGCTCGGCGCTCGATCCGATCTCCACGGCACGCATCGAAGAATTGATCGATGAGTTGAAGAACGAGTTCACGATCGCGATCGTTACGCACAACATGCAGCAGGCGGCCCGCGTCTCGCAGAAAACCGCATTCATGTATCTCGGCGAACTGGTCGAGTTCGGCGATACGAAAAAGCTGTTCACCAATCCCACGGACACCCGGACGCAGGACTACATCACCGGCCGCTTCGGCTAGTGACCGCTTCCAGAGGCCAACGAATTTTAGGACCGACTTAGATGAACGAACACACCGTCAAGTCATACGAAGACGAACTGAAGCTGCTCGACCGCCGCATCGCCCAGATGGGCGGCTACGCAGAAAAGCTTCTCGTCCAGGCGATGGACGCCCTCGAACGCCGCGACCCGAACCTCGCCGAAACGGCTGTTTCGAGTGACGCGATGCTCGACCAGCTCGAGCGCGAGGTGCAGGAGCAGGTCATCCTGATGATCGCCCGCCGCCAGCCGCTCGCGAACGATCTTCGCCACATCATGACGGTCCTCAAGATCGCGGGCGACCTCGAGCGCATCGGCGACCTCGCCAAGAATATCGCCAAGCGCGCGCTGGCCGTTGCTTCCGAAGCCTATCCGAAGCCGTTGATGACCGGCATGCGCCACATGACGGAAATGGTGCAGGCTCAGCTGCGCGACGTTCTCGACGCGCTCGCCACCCTCGATGCCGATAAGGCGATGAAGGTCTGGCTGAGCGATGAGCAGGTCGACGCGATGTATAATTCGCTGTTCCGCGAGCTTCTGACCTACATGATGGAAGATCCGCGCAACATCGGCCTGTGCACGCATTTCCTGTTCGGCGCCAAGAACATCGAGCGCATCGGCGATCACACCACCAACATTGCCGAGAACATTCATTACCTCGTCCACGGCGTTCCGATCGCCGATGACCGTCCGAAGGGCGACCGCACGTCGTCGACCCTGATCACGCCTCGCGAATAATCGAAGGAACCAAGGCGTAATATCATGGCCGCCAAGATCATCGTCGTCGAAGACGAAGCACCGCTCGTTGAGCTTCTGAAGTACAATCTCCAATCCGAAGGCTACGACGTCGTGCACGCAGCCGACGGCGAGGAAGCCGAACTGCTCTTGGCGGAACAGAGCTACGACCTCGCGATTCTCGATTGGATGATTCCGAAAATCTCCGGCATCGAGTTGTGCCGGAGACTTCGCAATCGCACCGAGACGCAGAACCTGCCGATCATCCTACTGACGGCGCGCGGCGAGGAAGCCGACCGTGTGCGCGGACTGACGACCGGCGCCGACGACTATGTCACCAAGCCTTTCTCGGTTCAGGAGCTGATGGCGCGGATCAAGGCGCTTCTTCGCCGTGCCGCTCCCGAGCGCATGAGCGACATCCTCGTCTCCGGCGAAATCGTCATGGATCGCGGCGCCCACAAGGTCACCCGCGGCGCACGCGAAGTTCGCCTCGGCCCCACCGAATACCGGATGCTCGAAGTCTTCATGGAGAGCCCGCGCCGGGTACTCTCGCGAAATCAGCTTCTCGACCGCGTCTGGGGCCAGTCGTCCGAAGTCGACGAGCGCACGGTCGACGTCCACATCGGACGTTTGAGGAAATCGCTGATCCGCGGCAACGAAAGTGATCCGATCCGCACGGTTCGCGGCGCGGGTTACGTCTTCGACGGCCGCGAGGCCGAAGCGCCGGTCTGACGCCGCGCCGCCAGCAGCGTCAGCTTTCCGCGTCGAGGCAGCGCGCGATATTGCGCGCCAGCCCATGCATCAGATCGAAATAGAGATCGGGGCCAGGCGTCAGCATCAGCCCTTCGGCGTCGAGCGTTCCCGAACGCGCCTTTGTTGCTTCCGTCACAGCGCTGATGAGCTTCGGCTGGAAGTCCGGCTCGCTGAACACGCAGACGGCACCGAGCGAGACGATCTTGCGCCGAACTTCCGTCAGACGCCGCGCGCTTGGCGGAATGTCCGGGCTGACGGTGATCGAACCGACGGCGTTCAGCCCGTAGCGATGCTCGAAGTACTGCGTCGCATCGTGAAACACGATGAAGGGTTTATCCCGCGCGCGACTGAGCTCTGTCGTGATGTCCTGGTTCAACGCATCGAGACGCCGATCGAGCGCCGCGGCGTTGGCGGCGAGCCTGGCGGCATGCTCCGGATAACGCGCCGAAAGCGCATGCGTCACACTCGCCACGATCGCCTTGGCGTTGCGCGGATCGAGCCAGATATGACCGTCCTTGCCACCCTCCTCATCATCGTGACCGTCATGTGCTTTGACGTCCGCGTGCTCTTCGTCGATCGCGTGCATATGGACGTGCGGCTCGAACGTTCCGCCGCGCCGTTGATCCAGCAGCGTAATGCCAGGCGCGTCCGCGAGCGTCACCACGTTGACGCTCGGCGGCAGAGTTTCCACGATCTTATGCGTGAAGGGTTCCAGTCCGTCTGACGTACGGATGAAAATATCGGCATCGTTGATCGCGCGCGCCGTTGAGGGTCTGAGCGTAAACGTGTGCGGCGACGCCGCGCCGTCAACGAGCAGCACCGGCACGCCGACACCCGCCATGACCTCGCTGACAAGCGCATGGATCGGTTTGATGGTGACGACGACCTTCGGCGTCTCCGCGGCCGCTCCGGCGCCGGAAAAGACGGCTGCCAGCAGTATGAAGCCGGCTCCGACGCGCGCGGGACTGAATTTTGCCATCGAAACCCTGTCGAATGCTATAAACATCGTATAATATAACAAGCCGAATAAAACGCCCACAAGCCAAAACACGTGCACACCATCGGCTGATGATTGATCCCGGTGTCGCATTGTCGCCACGTTCGCAATGCGACGGTAAAGGGCGGCGCCGAAGCGTCGTCACGTTGCGGCAGGATACGAGGTCGGCGAGTGATTTTAAGCAATAAACGGATCAGCGTGCTTTTCGCTCTCGCAGCCTGGCTGATACTGCCGGCAGCGGCGTCGGCTCATCCGCATATGTGGATCACTTACGAGATGACCGTCGAATACGATAAGGGCATGGTCACCGGCGTCGACCATATCTGGTCGTTCGACGACGCTTACGCGGTCATGGCGCTCGAAGGTCTCGATACCAACAACGACGGCAAATACGATCAGGCAGAGCTTGAGCCGCTGTTGAAGGTCAACATGGATGGCCTCAAAGACTTCAACTATTTCACCGTCGCAAAGCTCGGCAGCGAGACGCTGCAGTTTTCACCACCCGAGAATGCCCGTCTCGAATACACGAACAAGGTTTTGAAGCTTCACTTCCACCTGTCGCTCGTGAAGCCCGTGTTCTCCGATGCACAGGGTCTGACGATCGCCGTTTTCGATCCGTCCTATTTCATCGCCTTCGAGCCGGAAGCGACCGATGCGGTGAAGCTCGCGGCCGCTCCCGCAGGATGCAGCGCGACGCTGATCGACCCCGAAGCTGAAAAGACCGACGCGCAATCGCAAAAGCTCGGCGACGCGATCGCGCAGCAGTTCGGCGGGGCCGCTATCGGATTTGGCTCCTACAAAACCGTGGCGCTCAACTGCAAGAAATCATAGTTGCCGAGGAAACCAGCGCGCCACGTCACGCTTATTCCTCTATGGCCGGACCACGAAAATCGCTGCCGTTTCATTTTGAGACAGCGATTAACTAGCTCTTTAATTTTTGCCGTCGCCCGGCCCGATTAGATTTAAATTTGAAGCATCGCGGTTCGTACAACGGATTACGCCATGCGCAGATTACTCGTTGGCTTTTTCTTTGCGCTCCTGATGAGCCTGCCTCTCGGAGCATCACGCGCCGACCTCGACATCGCCAGCACGCCGTCGAACGTCGATTTCGAATTGGTCGTCGTCGAAGCCGATGGCTGCATTTACTGCAGGCTCTTCAGACGCGACGTGCTTCCGGCCTACGAAGCCTCCAAGCAGGGCAAGGACGCGCCGGTGCGCTTCCTCGACGTCAACGACATCGAAACCGCCCGTCTCGATCTGAAGTCGACCGTCGATGTCGTCCCGACATTCGTGATTGTGAAGTCGCAGCATGAAGTCGGGCGGATCTCAGGATACATGGGGCCTGAGAACTTCTTTCATTCGATCAAGTATCTGATCGCCTCGGCGCCTTGAGCTTACACCGAGCGCGCATCCCGCAATTCGCTGCGAAGTGCTTGAGAGCGCACGATCTTTCCTCTATTTGACTAAACTGTCGCACCCCTGGTGGAACAGTCAGAAGGAAGGTCGATATGAGCGTCAATTATGCCGATGACATCAAGCGCTATCAGCCGAACGTCGACGAGAAAGCCGTTGCGGCGATCGTCAAGCACCTCGGCATCGCCCTGAAAAGCGCCGACGCATCGCTCGTCTCGTGCTCGAGCAAGGACGAACTCGCGACGGTGCGCGAAAGCTGGCTGAAGAAGAAGCTCGGCCTGACGGACGACGATGCCAAGCTCGACAAGGTCATCGCCGACGTTTGCGCGACGATGAAGGCGGAGACGCGCAAGAGCCGCGTCACGTTCTATTATCTCATCGCCGAAAAGACCGGCAAACTCGCCAGCCTCGCTGGGGCGTAATCACGTCCCCAGCGCACCGGCACAATGTAAAGAGAGCAGTGTCAGGCCGCGACGGCCTTGGCCTGCTCCGCCGTCTCCGCGATGTAGCTCATCGCCGCCTGAACGCCGCCTTTC
The DNA here is from genome assembly GCF_001006785.1 of Hyphomicrobium sp. GJ21. Taxonomy (NCBI): domain Bacteria; kingdom Pseudomonadati; phylum Pseudomonadota; class Alphaproteobacteria; order Hyphomicrobiales; family Hyphomicrobiaceae; genus Hyphomicrobium; species Hyphomicrobium sp. GJ21. Next base: position 845,249 of record NZ_CDHO01000003.1, read on the forward strand.
TTGTAGGGCACGCCCGCCAACTCGAAGCCCATTTCGACGCCCGTCAACGCACCGAGAACCGTCAGCTCGTTGGTGTCGCCGAGATGGCCGATGCGGAACGCCTTGCCCGCAAGCCTGTTGAGGCCGGTGCCGAGCGACATGTTGAAATTGTCGAGCACGATTTTGCGGTAGGCGTCGGCGTTATGCCCTTCCGGCATGATCACGGTGGTCACCGCAGGCGAATAGTACTTGGCCTCGCGGCACTGCGTTTCGAAGCCCCAGGCGGCAACCGCCCGGCGCGTCGCTTCCGCAAGACGCTCGTGCCGTACGAACACGTTCTCGAGCCCTTCCTCGTGGATCATGTCGATCGCTTCGGCGAGGCCATAGAGCAGGCCGGTCGCCGGAGTGTACGGGAAGAAGCCGTTCGAATTGTTCGCCAGCATATCGCTCCACGAGAAATACGAGGTGCGAAGCCCGGCCTTTTTCGACGCCTCGAGCGCCTTGGCGCTGATGGCGGTGAACGACAGGCCCGGCGGCAGCATCATGCCCTTCTGCGAACCCGAAACCGTAACGTCGATTCCCCATTCGTCGTGCCGGAGATCGGCGCATACGAGACCGGAGATGCTGTCCGTCATCAGCAGCGCGGGATGCTGCAGGGCGTCGAGCGCCTTGCGCACTTCATCGACCCGCGTCAGGCAGCCCGTCGACGTTTCGTTATGCACGACGCAGACGGCCTTGATCTTGTGACCCTTGTCCGCCTTGAGCGCCTTTTCGATCAGGTTCGCGTCGGCGCCGATGCGCCAGTCGGTCGGAATGACTTCCGTTTCGAGTCCGAGCCGCGCAGCCATCGCTGCCCACAGCACGGCGAACTGACCCGTCTCGCACATCAACACCTTGTCGCCGGGCGACAGCGTATTGGTCAGCGCCGCTTCCCATGCGCCGGTGCCGGACGACGGATAGATGATGACGTGGCTCTGCGTCTTGAAAAGGCTTTTGATGCCCGAGAGCACACGGCGGCCGAGCTGCTGAAACTCAAGACCGCGATGATCGAGCATCTGACGCGACATGGCCGCCAAAACCCGTTCCGGAACGGGCGTCGGTCCAGGAATCTGCAAGAAATGTCTGCCGGGGCTGCGAGGCTCTCTCGTCATTGTCGTCCTCAAAAAAAGTGGGAATGCGTTGTTGGGTGTCCTAGTACGCCCGTCTGCCGGATACAATTGGCAGAAATGCCCAACTGGCCCCTGGCACGGCGCTTTTTGTCTCGGCTGGCTATAAGCCGCGAAAAAACGCTTCCTCTCACGCACAAGGCAAGAAGCCGGCCGCTACCTTGCAACTTTTCGAGCCCTGGCGCATCAAACGGCGACCTGGCGTCTACCGGTTTGTGGGGAAGCGGTGCACATGAACCATACACTTTTTGCAGCCCGTACGGCGAGCGAGGCGAAACGGCTGCTCGATTCAGGTCAGCTGACCTCCGAAGCTCTTGTTTCGTCTTGCCTTGCGCGAATATCGGACCGCGACGCTGCGGTCGGCGCCTGGACGACGGTCAATGCTCAGCAGGCGCTCGAAGCCGCACGCGCGAGCGACAAGCTGCGCGCCTCCGGTGCATCTCTGCCGCCGTTGTCCGGCATTCCCGTCGGCGTCAAGGACGTCATCGACACCAAGGACTTTCCGACCGAGTACGGCTCCGAAGTCTTTGCCGGACGTCAGCCCGATACGGATGCTGTCCTCGTGACGCAGCTGAAAGCGGCGGGCGCAATCGTTCTCGGCAAAACGGTCACGACCGAGCTTGCGTTCTTCGGGCCGGGCAAAACACGTAACCCGCACGATCCGGGGCGAACACCCGGCGGATCGTCGTCGGGCTCGGCTGCTGCCGTCGCCGATGGCCAAGTGCCGCTCGCGCTCGGAACGCAGACCGCTGGCTCGACGATCCGCCCGGCATCCTATTGCGGTGTGATCGGCTTCAAACCGACGTTCGGATACACCTCGCGCACGGGCGTGCTCGCGCAATCGGCGCCCCTTGATACGATCGGCGGCTACGCACGCTCGATCGAAGACATCGCGCTTCTGTTCGACGCCATGAGCGCGTTCGATGCGGGCGACACCGACATGCAGCCCGGCGAGAAACCGTCGCTCGTTGCCGCCCTCGCCGAACCCGGCCCACGCGTTCCGAGATTTGCCTTCATCAAAACGCCGGCATGGCCGCAGGCCGAACCCGCAACGCGCGCCGCGTTCGAAGACTTCGCCGGCAGCTTCGGAGCCCGCGCCGAGATCGTCGAAACGATTCTGCCGCCGGAATTCGAAGGCATTCTTCGCCTGCCGCAGATCGTGCAGTTCTACGACATCGCACGCAACTACGGCCCAATCGCCGACGCCAATCCGGATCGCATGTCCGGCAAACTGAAAGAAATCATCGCCGAGGGCCGCACGTTCTCATCCGCCGATTACGCCGCCGCCCGCGCCGATCAGGACAGCCTGTATGAAATCCTGAAGCCCGCGATCGCCGATTACGATGCGATCCTGACGCCCGCCGCCACGGGCCCCGCGCTGGTCGGCTTGAGCGGCACAGGAAGCCCGATGTTCAATGCGCTGTGGACGTACCTCGGCATGCCGTGCATCTCGCTGCCGCTGCTCGAAGTCGACGGCCTACCTGTCGGCGTTCAACTCGTCGGCGCTCGCGGCAACGATGCCCATCTCCTCCGCGTCGCCGACTGGATGATGACGGCGCACGCGCGCACCGCCTGACCTGCTGCGACGAGGCCATCACGGCCTCGCCGCTTCAGCCTTTCCCAACGTCATGCCCGCGCAGGCGGCCATCCACGGCAACACCGTGACTGGCTCCGAGCCAAAAACAAAAATGGCCGGGACATGCCCGGCCATTGCAGAAGCTCGAATGCGAAGCGATCAGGCCAGCTTGAACGGCATGTCCTTGCCCGCGAAAAACGCGTCGATGTTGTCGAGCGCTTCGAAGCCCATCTGATTGCGCGCTTCGATCGCGGCCGATCCCAAATGCGGGAACAGGAACGTGTTCGGCAGATCGTAATAGCCTTCGTTGATCTTCGGCTCGCCCGCGAAAACGTCGAGACCGGCATATCCGAGACGACCGGACTTCAGCGCCGCGATCATATCGTCGTCTTTCACGAGATCGCCACGCGCCGTGTTCACGACGATTGCGCCCTGCGGCAGCTTTTCGATCGTTTCCTTGTTGAAGAAGTAACGCGTCTCGGGCGTCGACGGCGCGTTGATCGAGAAGAACTGCGAGACTTTCAGCAGGCTGTCCAAGCTGTCGTGGTACGTCGCGTTATACTTCGCTTCGACCTCGGGCTTCGCGCGGTAGATATCGAAGTAATGAATGTTCATGTCGAAGCCGCGCGCGCGCTGCGCCAGTGCCTGGCCGATCTTACCGAAGCCGTAGATGCCGAGCGTCTTGCCGTCGAGACGCTGGCCAACGAGCTGCAGCGGCTGCCAGCCCGGCCACGACCGCGTGCGGATCATTTTCTCGCCTTCGGACGCACGGCGCGCCGAGCCGAGCAGAAGCAGCATCGCGATTTCAGCCGTTGCGACCGTGACGCCGTGCGGGGCGTTGCCGACCTTGATGCCGCGCGCCTTGCACGCTTCGAGATCGATATGATCGAAGCCGATCGAATACGTCGAGATGCACTTGATGTTGTCCGGGATCCTGTCGATGACGTCCTTGCGGCACTTCTCGTTCAGCGTGATCAACAGCGCGTCGACCGACTTCGCCGTCTCCAACAGTTCGTCGATGGTGATCTGCGGATTGTCGCCGTGCGCGATGACGTCGTAAGTGGCGCGCGCACGCTCCATGGCTGCTTCGGGAAGAGGCCAGGTAATCAGGATTTTCTTTTTGGACATCTGGGGAAGGGTCTCCGGCATTCGAACTTTAGTCGCATGATCCCGCTTGTGCCCGACCGGAGCGGGCCTGACAAGTCCGTCGGACGCTCGGAGTGCGCCGCGAACGCTCGATACGCAACCATTTCTTCATCACGTTTGCCGCAATCTATCCGGCTAAAGAGCCCCCTAGAGGCCCACGTTTCAGCCCGGTTCGGATCATGCGCTTTGTTGTCATCATTCTGGTGCTGCTCGCCAGCCTGAAAGTCTGGACGCAGGATCGCATGTATCGCTCTGTCGTCGGCGAAGCCCTGGTCGAGGCCTACCGCGATCGCGCCATCGAGGTTTGCCGCAAACAGACGGCGAAGACGGTCCCCGTCGCGTCGGCGCGCACGGTTGCGGACCTTTGGAGCGTCGCCTCGGCGGCCGAGATCACCCTCGGCGCATCCGACGTCAACGTCGCTCTCTGGGATACCGAGAACCCGCTCTGGCAGCAGCGCTTCCGCAACCCGCACCTCGTCCTGACCGGAACCAGAGATTCGAACGCCCACTGCGCCTATGACCTCCAGGCCGGCGTCGCGACGCTGTCCCCCTAAAGCCCCCTAATGCGTGCGAGCGCGCGCCGCCCAAGCGAACGAATTCGTTAACGGCGCGTTAATCATCACAAACGCCCTGTTCACTTTTGCCCGCGACAATCAGAGCGCGAATCACAGAGGCGTGTCGCTCGGGCTAGGAGCCAGCGCCTTTCGAATGGCGCGATCGCGCCGGATCGGCGCTGCAAACCTATGGATCAACAGCACCGGCAAATCGAACGGCAAGACGGCGACGAGGCGATCGCCGCGTTGATGCGCGTCGCCATCTACAAACGCGCGAAAGCCGTCGCGGCCTTTCCAATCGTCGTCGCACTCTGCGCTGCCGCCGTCGCGATGACGCTGCCGGTTCGTTACGACGCGACGGCCGTCATCCAGATCGATCCGCGACAGAAATCAAAACCGGCGACACCGGACACAACCGGTCACGAACTGAAACAGGAAACCATCGACGCCGAGGTCAGCGCAGTCACGTCCGCGCCGGTTCTTCGCACCGCCATCGATGTGCTGCATCTCGACAACGATCCCGAATTCACGCCGCGCGGTCCGTCATCATGGCTGTCGCGAACGCTCGGCTCCTCGCCCACCCAGGATATCGAGGCGGCCCTCGCGAGCCGACTGTCGGTCTCGCGAATGCGCAATACGCTGCTCGTCGGCATCCGCATGTCATCGGGCGATCCCACCAAGTCCGCCCGCATCGCCAACGCGGTCGCGGCGTCGTATCTGAAAGAATGGTCGGCGACGAAATCATCCGCCGAAACCGCCGCTACGATGCTGGGCCAAAGACTGAAAGACGACTTGGACGGAGACGGTATCGTCAGTCAGTCCGAGCGCGTTTTCGCGTCTTTTCTTGCGCAATACGCCCAGAATTCCGAAGTTCCGGGCCCGAGCATCGTGACCGCTGCCGTGCCTCCGCGCGAGGCAACGGCAGCGCGGCCTGCACGCACCGCCGCGATCGCGTTTGCAGTCGCGGCCCTTGCCGCTGCCGGCCTTGCCCTGTTGCTGGAGATCAGAACATCGACACGAGCTTCGCGCGTCAGATCCGCGTTCGCCTGCCCCCGAATGACCGCGCTGCCCATGATCGAAGCTCGCGACGCCACGTCGTCACGCGCCTGCCGTTTCGTCCTCGCTGAACCAGAGGGGGCCTATGCCGAAGCTGTGCGCGAAACCTGCCGCGAGCTCGAAAAGCGGCGCAGCGGCTCGCCATCGCGCCTGACGCTCGTTGTCTCGGCGCTTTCCGGAGAGGGCGCCGAATGCCTCGCCTCCAACATCGCCCATCAGTATGCCGTAGCCGGACATACCCCGCTGCTGATCGATGCCGACTTCCGCACCGCGACGTTGACCCAGCAGCTTGCCGGTAACAGCGCATCAGGGTTTCTGGACCGTATGGCAGGCCGCAAGCTGGTCGCAGGCGCCATACTCCGCGATTGCGCGACGGGGCTGCATTTTCTCCCGGCCTGCGGACCCTCGCCGATCCCGATCCCGGTGCGCGACATATTGAGGTCGAAAGCGTTCGCGGATGCGATCGCCGCGCTACGCAAGGACTTCGTCACCATCGTCATGGCAGCGCCGCCGCTGCTGAAAGCGGACGACGCCCGCATCCTTGCCGATCTGGCCGACGACATCGTGTTCGTGACCGCCTGGCAGAAGACGCCCAAGCGTGTCGCAAGGCAGGCCTTAAGCAAGATTGCCGGCTGTCAGGCGAAGATCGTAGGCGCCGCCTTGACCGATATAGCCGCGCGGGAAGATACGGCGATCATGAGCCTTTACGAGGTTCTCGCAGAGATGAAGGCGGTTGCGCCGCGCCGCATTTTCAAGGCGCATGCCGCCTGACGCCGCTGCGCGTGCAGGAGAAAATCGCGCAAAATCCGTTCGAATTCTAAGTTGCAGATAAGGCGCATGTGGCGCAGCCACTAGGAAACCGGACTTATTGCATCGGGAATTTTTCTCGATGCGACGCAGCAGCGGACGGCGCTGACCAGGCTCCCGCGACCTTTCTAAAAATCGTTCTAAAACAAGCAGTATCAAGCCTCTGATTGCGACATCACAGAGCGAATAGTTATGCAAATGATACTGGCAACCGACCGCCAAAATCGCTACACGCTTTTTGGCAACCATGCTCATTTTCGGAACAGAAAGTTTGACCGTGATCAGAAATCTGAAGCGTGTCCTATTACCATGCGCAATCCTGGCATCGACGGCGGCCGGCGCATCGTTTGCCGTCGCTGAACCGCAAGCGACCGAGCCCGCTGCAGAATCTGTAAAGATCGAATTGAACAAGCTCGAACCCGTGGAAAAGGGCTGCCGCGCCTATCTCGTCGTCAACAATGCGACGCCCACGTCGTATCAGTCCTTCAAGGTCGATCTGGTGCTCTTCCAGGCCGACGGCGTCATCGGCAAACGCTTCTCGCTGGAGCTCGGACCGCTCCGCACGAAAAAGAAGTCGGTCAAGCTGTTCGATATCGACTCGATCGCCTGCGACAGGATCGGATCGCTGTTGATCAATGACGTTCTTGAATGCAAATCCGAGTCAGGACCGGTCGAACACTGCCTTCAGAATCTGACCACGTCGACACTCACAAAAGTTGAACTTTCAAAGTAAGCGGTGACCGTCTTGTACTTATTGGCAGAAGAAATTGCCGGCCGTGATCTGACGATACTCGGACTGTTCCAGCATGCCGACATCGTCGTTAAATGCATCATCATCGGTCTCCTTTCGGCGTCGGTGGTGTGCTGGGCGATGACGTTCGAAAAGCTGATCCGCGTCTGGCTCGTCAATCGCGAGATCAAGCAGCTGGAAAAAAGCGGTCAGACGGGAACGCTTCCCGCCGCGAAATCATCCGGCCTGATCCGCGCCATCATCGATGCCGCTCGCACCGAATGGACGGAAGGCGCGCACGACGGCTCGACGGGCGAAGTCCGCGATCGACTTGAAATCGCGATGCGCAGCGCCACGAAGCGCCAGCTGAAAGGCATCGAACAGGGCTTGCCGTTTCTTGCGACCCTCGGCTCGGCGGCACCGTTCATCGGATTGTTCGGCACCGTCTGGGGCATCATGAATTCGTTTACGGCAATCGCGCAGTCGAAGGACACCAGTCTCGCGGTCGTCGCACCCGGCATCGCCGAAGCGCTATTTGCAACGGCGGTCGGCCTCGCCGCCGCAATTCCGGCCGTCATCTTTTATAACCAGATCACGGTTGCGCTCGGTCGTGCAGCCGATCGCGCCGCACCCGCCATCGTCGGTCTGGCGCGCTCGCTGTCGCGTAGCGGCGTAGAGGGTGCGAACTGATGGGAATGGCAGTCGGAAGCGGTTCGTCCGGCGACGACGACAACGGCTACAAGCCGCTTGCCGAAATCAACGTCACGCCGTTCGTCGACGTAATGTTGGTGCTGCTGATCATTTTTATGGTCGCGGCCCCTCTGATGGTGCAGGGCGTACCGCTCGAGCTGCCGAAGACGTCGGCCACGAAGCTCGGCGCGATCAAGAAGCCGATGGTCGTTTCCCTGTCGACCGACGGCAAGCTCTACATCCGCGACGAAGAGGTCACCGCGCAGACGCTAGTGTCGCGGCTGATGGACATCAAAGCCAGTGAGGGCGACGGCGTTGTCTATGTTCGCGCTGACAGGAAAATTGCATATGGGGAGGTCATGGAGCTGCTGGGCAAGGTCGGGGAATCGGGCTTCTCCCGTGTCTCGCTCCTGTCGCAGCCCTCGCCTTCGGCGAAATCGGAAATGAACTAAAACCACGAGCCGCCAAAATGTCTTGGCTACGATTGATCGCGATTGTGGTGTCCGTGATAATTCACGGATCAATCGGTTACGCCATGCTTCCTGCGTTTCGGGAAACGAATTCTGAAGCCCTCGACATGGGCAGCGGCACCGACATCGTCCTCGTCGAGCAGGGTATCGCCGAAGAAGGCATTTCCAAGCTCGGCGACGCGATGGAGACGGTTGAGACCGCCGAAATCGTGCCGGTGCAGGCAGCTCCGCCACCGCCGCCGGAGCAAGTCAAACCCGACGAGCTTCGCGACGTCATCGCCTCCGAGGAAAGCTCGGTCGTGACGGAGGTCGTCAAAACCGAAGAACCGCCGCCGATCGAGGAACCGCCCCCGCCTGAGGCCATTCAGGCGCAGTCGCAGCCGGAGCAGGTCGCTGTCGTCACGCAGCAAAGCTCGGGCGAAGCGCAGTCGGGCGGTAACGCCAAGATGCTCGGCCTCTACCTCGGCCAGATCAACGACCACGTTCAGCGCGCCAAGGTGAACCCCAGGTCTTCGGTCGCAGGCACCGTCATCATGCGCTACACGATCGATGTTGATGGCAAGCTGCTGTCGAAGGAAATCGCCAAGAGCTCAGGTTCAAAGATCCTCGACGACGCTGCGAACGCGGCGCTCGACCGGGCCGCGCCGTTCCCGCCGATCCCTCCGCAGGTCAGCGTCAAGCCGCTGGCGTTTACGCAGCCGTTCAAATTCGTCATGCGCTGACGGCCGCGCACAATCATTTACAAAGTATTGCGCTTAATAAACTCTTTATTCACTTCGATTGCCGTTTGCCTGCGCTGGCGTGAAACGTCACCGCTCAGGGGCCGTTCTTATGGTGCCACCGCGCCGCTCCTTAACCTTGGATTAGGCACCCGACCATAGATTGAATGCTGTTATCAGCACCGCGTCAGGCTGTACCATGCATTTCGGCTCCGCAGGAAACCCGAAAACGAACTCGCTAATGTCCGAGTATGCGTCGCTGTTGAGCGATGCCGTTCTGCGCCATCGCGCCCGCGTCGCCGAGCATTCCGCGCGCATCGAGACCGAACTTGCGAGCAAGGTGAAGTCCGAATTCATCGCCAACATGAGCCACGAGCTGAAAACGCCGCTCAATACGGTGATCGGCTTCTCGAAATTGTTGACGCAGCATCAGGAGCGCCGCCTCCCCGATAAAGAGATCGTTGAATACGCGACGCTGATCCACGACGCGGCCGGCCATCTTCTGTCCGTCATCAACGACATCCTCGACATCTCGAAGCTGCAAAGCGGCAAGTACGCGATCGACAGCCGCGAGATCGATCTGCGCGACATCCTCGCCGACAGCATCAATGCGTTCCACCACCAGTCGCGCGTCGGCGACATCGACGTCGACGTGGTGATCGCAGCCGACCTGCCGATGATCCGCGGCGACGCCGTGAAACTGAAGCAGATCTTCACCAACGTCCTCTCGAACGCGATCAAGTTCACACCCGCCGACGGCACGGTCGCAGTCAAAGCCCAGCGCACCGCCGACCACGGCGCCATCGTCTCCATTCGCGACAGCGGCGTCGGCATGAGCCCCGATGACATCGACGTCGCGATGGCGCCGTTCGGCCAGGTTGACGGCGGCAGGTCTCGCTGGCGCGAGGGCGCGGGTCTCGGACTTCCAATCGCGAAAGCACTCGTCGAGTTGCACGGCGGAGCGCTCTACATCGCTTCCCAACAGAATGAAGGCACGGAAGTCGTCATCACGTTTCCCGGGCGAGATACCGTCGCCACCTCGAGCGCGGCAATGATGCACGACGCTAGAAACTCGGCTGCCTGAACGAGAAAAAGCAAAACAGCTCATGAACAGCCACAACGACGACCAGCGGCGGGCCGCGGACACCTCCATCGGCCGCATCGTATCCGTCAACGGATCGAAAGCGATCGTCCTGCTCGACGGCGGCGCGGACGCGCGCGCGCGCAGCCTCAAAGACGGCCCCGACATGGGCACGCTGATCGCCATCGAAACATCGAGCGCGCTCGTTCTCGCGATCGTCTCCGCACTGAGCGTTCCCGTTCCCTCGCAACGCGAAGGCGACGGCGAAGTCTGGATCGCCGAAATCGGCCTTGTCGGCGAGCTTGTCAAAGCTCTGGACGGCAAGCCGCTCAAATTCAATCGCGGCGTCACGAACTACCCTGCGCTCGGCGATCGTGCCCGCGTCGCGTCGAAGTCAGAGCTGCAATGCGCGTTCTGTGGCGAAGCCGGTGAAACGGTCCGCGTCGGCTGCATCCGTCAGGATAGCTCCATTCCGGCGATGGTTCGCGTTGACGAGTTGCTCGGCAAGCATTTTGCGATCCTCGGAACCACGGGCACCGGCAAATCCTGCACCACGGCGCTGATCCTGCGGTCGATCCTCGAAAAGCATCCCGCCGCCCACATCGTTCTGCTCGATCCGCACAACGAATACGCGACCGCATTCACCGAATGGGCCGAGGTCGTCTCGCCGCGGAACATGCACCTGCCCTATTGGCTCCTGACGTTCGAGGAAATCGTCGAGGTGCTCGTCGGCGACGGCGAACGCAAGACCGAAACGGACGTGCTCCAGGATCTCATCCCGGTCGCGAAAGCCCGCTACGCCAACAGCCGCTCCGGTGAAGGCGCGAAACCCCGCCGCGCCGACCAGAGCCGCTTTACCGTCGACACGCCCGTTCCTTACCGCATCTCCGAGCTCGTCGCGCTGATCGACGAGCGCATGGGCCGCCTCGAAAACAAACGGGATCTGACGCCCTACCGCAATCTGAAGCACCGCATCGAAACGGTCTCGAAGGATATCCGATACTCCTTCATGTTCGGCTCGCTGACCGTCTACGACAGCATGACTCAGATCCTGAGCCGCATCTTCCGCGTGCCGGTCAACAACAAGCCGATCACGATTCTTGAGCTGACCGGCATTCCGTCGGAGATCGTCAATGTCGTCGTCTCCGTGCTCTGCAGACTGACGTTCGACTTCGCGCTCTGGAGCGAAGGCCAGGTCCCCGTGACGCTCGTCTGCGAGGAAGCGCATCGCTACGTTCCGGCGAACAGCGCGCTCGGCTTCGAACCCTGCAAGCGCGCCATCGCCAAGATCGCCAAGGAAGGCCGCAAATACGGCGCCTCGCTGTGCATCGTCACCCAGCGCCCCGCTGAAATCGATCCGACCATTCTGTCCCAGTGCAACACCGTGTTCGCACTCCGCATGTCGAACGATCGCGACCAGGAAATCGTGACCTCCGCCGTTGCCGACACCGGTGCGGGCCTGCTCGAATTCCTTCCCTCGCTCGGTCAGCGCGAAGCGATCGCATTCGGCGACGGCATGGCGCTGCCCGTGCGCATCAAGTTCGACGAATTGCCCCCGCACGCGCTGCCGCGCTCCTCGACCGCCCGCTTCTCCGAGAGATGGCAGAAATCTCTGGGCGACGATGGCTTCTTGGAACAGATCGTCGAGCGTTGGCGCCTGTCCGGAACCTCGACCGGCGACAATTCCTACAACATGGCCTTGATGGCGGACGCGCTGAGCATCAACTCTGCCGCCGATACGAACGCCAGCCCGGCACCGGCATCGCAAGGCGAACCGCGCCGCGAAACGCCGCCGCCGCCGCGCGGCAGCGCCGGGACGTCGATTCCCGGCAACGGCCACCCCGCTTCGCGCAAGGACGCGATGCCGCCCACGTATACCCCGCCAGCTGGACATTCGGCCCGAAGCGCCTCCGCGGCCTCGATGATGGGCGACCGCGTTAACGCGCCGGGCATGTCGCCGGCACCCGCGCGGGCACCTTCCGAGCCGCCAAGCTCGTTGCGTTCGCTGCGGGAAAGGCTAACTCGCCCACACGGTTAACCGTTATCACTCTTCTCAATCAGTCCTTGCCGCGCGCCTGGGCCGACCCCAGAACTGTTTATAATTCTATCAATAGCGGCGTCGTAGAACGGGCGCATAAGTGTGGCTCGTTCCGTTAAATGGGGTTGGGGCAGTCGATGAGCGACATCTTTCCGGTAATTCTATCGGGCGGCTCCGGCACGCGTCTGTGGCCGCTGTCGCGGTCCATGTACCCGAAACAATTCATCCGGTTCTTCAACAGCCAGAACGGCAGCTTTCTCTCAGCCGCGCTCGGACGCTTGCAGCAATCGTCGGGCTTCAAAGCGCCGATCCTCCTTTGCAATAACGATCATCGTTTTCTCATTCGCGAGGAAGTCGAGCGCTTGGGGATCGATCCGCGCGCGATCATCCTCGAACCCGTCGCGCGTAACACGGCGCCCGCCATCGCCGTCGCGGCGCTCGTCGCGCTCGAAGCGAGTCCCAAGGCGACGCTCGCCGTCATGCCGTCCGATCACGTCGTAAAGGACGATGCGGTGTTTGCAGCCGCCGTCAAACGCGCCGCCGAAGTCGCGGCGACCGGCAAGCTCGTGCTCTTCGGAATCAAGCCGAACGAGCCGCACACCGGCTACGGCTACATCAAGCAGGGCAGCGCGCTTGAAGATTTCGAAGGCCAGGCATTCGCCGTCGACTCCTTTGCCGAGAAGCCCGATCGCGCCACCGCGGAAACATATCTCGCAGCTGGCGATCGCTTCTGGAACAGCGGCATCTTCGTGCTCAACGCCCGGACGTTCCTGAACGAAATCGAACGCCTGCAGCCCGAAATCTTGCAGGCCGCGCGCGCCGCGCTCGCAGGCGCCAAGGAAGACCTAGGATTTTTGCGCCTCGACAAGGCCGCCTTCGCAACGGCGCCGAACATTTCCGTCGACTATGCGGTCATGGAAAAAACCGGCGCGGCCGCCGTTCTGCCGCTCAATGTCGGCTGGAACGATGTCGGCTCATGGGCCTCGCTCTGGGACATTGCTCCGCGCGACGCCGCCGGCAACTTCGTCAAGGGCGACGCCATCCTCGAAGACACCTCGGACTGCTTTATTCATTCCGAGAAGGCCATCGTCTCGACCATCGGCGTCAAGGACCTCGTCATCGTCGATACGCCCGATGCCCTGCTGGTCGCGGACAAGAACCGGACGCAGGACGTCTCCAAGATCGTGCAGCGCCTGCGCTCCTCGAACCGCAAGGAGCAGGAGCAGCATCTTAGAAACTACCGCCCGTGGGGCTACTTCGAGACGCTGAACATCGGCCCGCGCTTCCAGGTGAAGCTGCTGCATGTGAAGCCCGGCGGCGTGCTTTCCATGCAAATGCACCATCATCGCTCCGAGCATTGGATCGTGGTGCAGGGTACGGCACGCGTCGTCATCGGCGAGCGCGAGCAGCTCGTGCGCGAGAACGAGAGCGTCTACATCGTCGCGACGCAATGGCATCGCCTCGAAAACCCCGGCAAGGTGCCGGTCGAGATCATCGAGGTCCAGATCGGATCGTATCTCGGCGAGGACGACATCCTGCGCACGGACGACATCTATCACCGTGCGCCGGAAGAAACGAAATAAGCGCGGCTACTTCGGCTGATCCGGCGTGCGGAGCGTAAAGATGCGCCCCGTCGTCTTCGGCGGCTCGTCGCCGGGATGGGGCTGAGCCGGACCGCCGCTCGCCACCGGTTCAGCCACAACGGACTCCGAAACCGCTGCTGGTTCCGCAGCCTCGCCCTGCGCGATCTTCTCCTGGAAATTCCGCCAGCTCACCGGAATGAACGCGAGATAGATAAGCGTAATCGCCGTCAGCGTCTGATACGGATAGGTGAAGAGCATCGCGACCACCGCGACCGCAATGACGAAGATCGGCAGAACCCACTCGCGACCGACGCGCTCGCCGAGCAGCTTGCCCGAATAGGTCGGGATCGTTGAGACCATCATGAAGGCGATGAAAAGCGTGTAGACGAGCACGACCATCAGCGCCCAATGGGCTTTGATTTCCTCGAAGCCCAATTGATAGATGTAAACCGGCAGCAACACTGCGATAGCCGCGGCGGGTGTCGGCATCCCGACGAAGTAATTCGATTGCCATTTCGGCTTGTCGTCATCGATCGCCGAATTGAAGCGCGCAAGTCTCAGCGCCGAGGTCAGCGCAAAAATCATCACGCAGATCCAGCCCGCGCTTTTGAGATCGCCAAGACCCCAATTGAAAATAAGAAACGCCGGAGCGACGCCGAAGTTGACGAAATCCGCGAGGCTGTCGAGCTCGGCCCCGAAACGCGATGACGCTTTGAGAAGCCGCGCGATCCGCCCGTCGATGCCGTCGAGGCACCCCGCGAAGACGATCGCAGCGAGAGCCAGATCGTAGCGGCCCTCGATCCCCATGCGGATCGATGTCAGACCCGCGCAGAGGCCGAGCAGCGTGAAGAAGTTCGGCACCAGCATCCGCACCGGCACCTGCCGATGCCGGAACAGCGATCGCCTGCGGCGGCGTCGCGTTTCCGTTTCGATCCGTGGTTCTTCCATGTCCATGGCAGGCCTCCTCCAGGCGCATGCGCGGCCGTCGAACCCTCTTGCCCGAGACGGCCTCGGGCTCCAAAGCCGGGTGGTCCCTCTGGCTCAGGCGGCCCTAAGCGAGACGCGCCTCGCGCTCCGGCTCGACCGATTGAAGATCGGCGAAAACCGTTTCGCCCGCAACCGCTCGTTGGCCGACACTCACAAGAGCGACTTTACCGGGTGGCAGATAAACATCCACACGCGAGCCGAAGCGGATCAATCCGAATCGCTGCCCGGCCCCGATCACGTCCCCGATCTGCGAGAACGTCACGATCCGGCGCGCGACAAGCCCGGCAATCTGCACGACGCCGATTTCGCCGTCGGTCGGCGTCTCGATCACAAGAATACGCCGTTCATTGTCCTCGCTCGCCTTATCGAGCGCCGCATTGAGAAATGCGCCCGGCACATAGAGCGAGCGCACGATGCGCCCCGCCACCGGCGAGCGGTTGATGTGCACATCGAAGACCGAAAGGAACGTCGAAATGCGCACGCGCTCTTCCGGCCCCATCCCGAGTTCGGCGGGCGGCGTCACTTTCTCGATCGACGAAATCTTACCGTCCGCCGCCGAGACGACGAGCCCCGGACGCAACGGCGTGACGCGCGCCGGATCACGGAAGAAATAAATGACCCACGCCGTAATGGCCGCCGCGATCCATCCAAGCGGCGGATAGATCAGGAAGAAGATCAAAGTAACCACCGCGCCGATGGCGATGAACTTGTGCCCGTCCGGATGCACCGGCGCGAACGATTCAAAGATGGTATCGAGAAGTCCGTGGTTTCCAGACACGTTTACCTCCTGGCGCGCGGTGAACTGCGAAAATCGCGCGGGATTACGAGATTGGCACGGCGACGAAGCGAAGATCGCCCTTGCCGTCTTCGACGCGGAATAGCACGGCCTTGCGTCCGGCTTTCCTGACCTTATCGACGCTCGCCGCGACGTCGCCCGGATCGCTCACCGCTTCCTGCGCCGCCTCGACAATCACATCGCCGGTTTTGATGCCCTTTTTCGCTGCCGCGCTCTGCGGATCGATGCTTTCGACGACCACGCCTTTGATCTTGTCATCGAGTCCGTACTTGCGCCGGAGTTCGGAGGTCAGCGCCGAAAGCTTGAGCCCGATGATCGACGATCCCGGCGCCGGGCTCTCGCTGCCCTGTTCTTTCAGATCGCTCTCGGTGTCGTCGCCATCGTCGAGGCGTCCGACCGTCACTTGCAGCGTCTTGCGCTGGCCTTTGCGCAGAAGCTCGACATCGGCGGCCTTGCCGATCGGCGCCTGCGCCACGATCCTCGGCAGGCCGCGCATCGACGTCACATCTTTGTTGTCGAACTTCAGAATGACGTCGCCGGCTTCGAGTCCTGCTTTCGCGGCCGGACTCTCGGGCGTCACGGCTGCGATCAACGCGCCGCTGTTTTCCGGCACGCCGAGCGTCTCGGCGATGTCGTCCGTCACCGTCTGGATCTTCACGCCAAGCCAGCCGCGCCGCACTTCACCGAATTGCTTCAACTGATCGACGACGTTCGCGACCGTGTCCGAGGGAACAGCAAAGCCGATGCCGATCGAGCCGCCGGTCGGCGATATGATGGCCGTATTCACGCCGATCACTTCGCCGTCCATGTTGAACAACGGCCCGCCCGAGTTGCCTTTGTTGATCGCGGCATCGGTCTGCAGATAATCGTCGTAAGGCCCGGAATTGATGTCACGGCTCTTCGCCGAGATGATGCCCAGCGAAACCGAACCGCCGAGCCCGAACGGATTGCCAATCGCCATCACCCAGTCGCCGACTTCGAGCGTGGCCGACGGCCCGAACTTGACGTCCGAGAGAGGCTTCTTCGGCGTGACCTTCAGAAGCGCGAGATCGGCCTTCGTATCGCGGCCGAGCACCTTGTCGACCTTCAGCTTCGAGCCGTCGTGAAAATTGATCTCGATTTCTTCGGCGCCTTCGATCACGTGGTTATTGGTGACGATCAGGCCTTCCTTGCCGTCGATTACGAAGCCGGAGCCGAGTGACGAAATCTTGCGATCCGAATTGGGAACGCCGCCGCGCTTGTTGAAGAAGTCGTCGAAGAAGTCCTCGAACGGCGCGCCCTTCGGCACCTTCGGCAGCGGTACGCCGCTCGGTCCCTTGACGGTCTGCGAGGTGGAAATGTTGACGACGGCGTCGACCAGCTTCTTCGCGATCGGCGCAACCGACGCCGGGCCGTTCTGGAACGCCTGCGCCGGACATGAAAACAGCGCCATCGTCATGATCGCGCTGAGCAGCAGCCGAGGCATAAGCACGGATATTTTTCCGGTCATCGCAGAACTCCAGTGTCCGACCCCACGCGACGCTCGGCGGGACCTATGGGGCTTCAGTGGCGCAAGATCGCAGCATCAAAGTGACGATCGTAGCATATAGCCGGGATGGGGGGACAAGTCGGCTTTGGACCTTATCCTCGGACGAGCCAGACGAGAAAAACTCCGAACGCGACGGCCACGAGAGCACCGGCCTGGATCGGGCCGTTTCCCCGGCTGGCGATGTCCGTGACGACACGCCGCGCAGCATCCGGCGCGACCGCCCAGAGTAGCCCTTCAAGTACAAGGGCTATTCCGAGGCCGGCCAGAAGATCGTTCATCGCTCAGGCGTGACTGTGACGGAAGGCGCCGGAGCCCGTTTCACGCCACCGTTCGGATCTTCGAAGTAGCGGAAGAAGTCGCTGTTCGGCGACAGAAGCAGACGCGTGTCACTCGGCTTGATCGCCGTCGTGTACGCCTGCATCGAACGGTAGAACTGGAAGAAGTCCGGGTCCTTTCCGAACGCGTCCGCGAAGATGCGGCTGCGCTGAGCTTCGCCGTCACCGCGGATTTCGTCTGACTTCTGCGTCGCCGTCGCCTTGATGATCGTCACCGCCTTGTCCGCGTTGGCGCGAATGCGGTTGCTCTCGGCTTCACCCTGCGCCCGAAGCTCCGTTGCCTCACGAACGCGGTCGGCGCGCATGCGGTCATAGACCTTGACGAGGTTCACCTTCGGCAGATCGGCGCGCTTGAGACGCACGTCGACGACTTCAAGTCCGTAATCGCGGCCTTCCTTGTTCACCTGCGCCGCGATCTCCTTCATCAGCGACTCGCGCTTGTCCTTGACGATCTCCTGCAGCGTCGCGGAACCGAGCACACGGCGAATTTCGGATTCGATCAGCGGTCCGACGACTTCACGCACGCGCTCTTCGTTGCGCACGTTCTGATAGAACTTGAGCGGATCCGTGATGCGGTAACGTGCATACGCGTCGACGATCAAGCGCTGCTGATCCGCCGCCGTGACTTCCTGCTCCGTCGTATCGAGATCGAGAATACGCTTGTCGAATTTCTCGACCGTATCGATGAACGGAACTTTCCACTTCAGGCCGGGCGTTTCGATGATCTGCTGCGTTTTGCCGAAGCGCAGCACCATCGCCTGCTCGTTCTGATGCACGATGAATGCCGAGGCATAGAGACCCGCAGCCGCGAGGACCAATACCGTAAGAATGAAAGCGAAGAACGCGCGCATATTATTTCGATCCTTCGGACGTTTCACGCTTCTGCAGCTGATCTAGCGGCAGGTAAGGCACGACGCCCTGGCCACTCTTTTGATCGATGATGATCTTGTCGGTGCCCTCGAGCACGCGTTCCTGCATCTCGAGGAACAAGCGCTGTCGCGTGACGTCCGGCGCCTTCTTGTATTCGTCGTAGACCTTGAGGAAGCGCGCCGCCTGACCGGTTGCCTCGGCGACGGTCTGGTCGCGATAGCCTTCGGCCGCGGCTACGATGCGATCGGCATCGCCTCGCGCTCTCGGCGTAACCTGGTCTGCGTAGGTTTGAGCCTGCTTGACCAGCGTTTCCCTCTCTTGCGCCGCCGCCGCAACCTCGCGGAACGCGCCGATGACTTCTTCCGGCGGATCGACTTCCTTGAGCTGGATCTGGTCGATCTTGATGCCCGCCCGATAATAATCGAGCGTCTTCTGCATCAGCTTTTGCACTTCTTCCTGGATCTTCTGACGGCCACCCGTCAGCAGCGGCTGCAATGCCGACTGGCCGACGACTTCGCGCATCGCGCTTTCGGCAACCTCACGCACCGTCGTCTCCGGCTGTGCGATGTTGAACAGGAACTGCTGGACGCCGGTATCGCCGTTTTCGCTCTTGTCCGGGCTGATGCGCCAGAACACGACGAAGCGGACATCGACGACACTGCCGTCGCCGGTCAGCATCAGGCCGCTGTCGCGCGCGCCGAGTGTGCTGCGGGCGCTGCCGACTTCGATTGTCCGCTGCTGCGTGACTTTCGGCAGCCGTACTTCTTCGATCGGATACGGCAAACGCCAATGCAGACCCGGCGTGTCCCAACGGTTGTATTCGCCAAAGCGCAGAACGATGCCCTGCTCGTCCGGATTCACGCGATAGAAAAAGCCGTAGAACGTTGCGCCCGCGAGCAGCAGAAGGCCGAGGAGGAAAATAAACGTCTTCGGAACGCCGCCGCCGATGCCGCCCGAGCCATTGCCTCCGGCGCCACCACCGCCGCCGCGCATGACACGGCGCATGCGGTCCTGGCCACGACGCAAAATCTCATCGAGATCCGGCGGCTCCTTGCCGCCGCCACCGCCAGAGCCCCAAGGCCCTTGCCCCCACGGACCGCCGCCGCCACCACCACCGCCGCTGCCTTTTCCGCCGCCTTGATTACTCCAGGGCATAAATCACGGCCTCTCTCGCATCTGAGCTGAAATTGAAGGGACGCATCCGCCTTCCGGCTCCTCGGTGCGGCGTCGGTCGGAAGACGACATTGAGACGTGCACGGTGAAAGCCTCGGGGACGCAAAAGAAAACAAGGTTCGGGGGAGCTTATAAGGTACGGTTCCCTCGATCGCAAATTCCCAACCCCTTGGATTATCGGAATTTGGGGCTTCGCGGCGGCGCTTCAAGGGTTTGAGGCGCCGGCTCGCGCACTCTTTTACCTGCGTTCGTAAACGCTGAGCGTCGACGCGAACTCGTCGCGCGGCCCTTGCGGCAAGGCTTCTTTCGTCACTTCCTGCCAAACGGCGTCGTCAAGCGGCGGAAAATACCTGTCGCCTTCCACGCTTGCATGAACGCGCGTCAGATAGATGCGATCTGCAACCGGCAGCGTGGCATCGAACACGGCGACCCCGCCGATAACCATGATCTCATCCGCCCCGCGCGTGGTGGCCAGGATGCGCGCCAGCGTCAGCGCTTCGGTGACGCTTTCGCAAGTCGAAACGTCAGCCGCATCGAACGCCGGATCGCGCGTCACGACGATGTTGTCACGGCCGTCGAGCGCCTTGCCGATCGACTGGAACGTCCGCCGCCCCATGATCATGGGCTTGCCCATCGTCAGTTTGCGGAACAGCTTGAGATCTGACGAGAGCCGCCACGGCAGCGCGCCGTCACGCCCGATGACGCCATTTTCCGAAACAGCGACGACCAGGGAAATAGGTAAGTCATTCATCCCCGACCGATAGCAACGCCGCGCGCGAGAAGCAAATCTGGTTGCCGCAAATTAAGACGCACCAACCACCGCCTCAACGTCATCCCGCGCAGGCGGGGATCAATCCAGGCTCGAGACAGCTGCTAGCTAGCCTGCACGAGACTGCACTGGCTTGGGCAGATCCCGGCCTTCGCCAAGATGACGGTGTGCAGGACGTCCTTAAACCGCCACCGGCGCCTTGATGTGCGGCCAGGGATCGTAGCCCTCGAGGCTGAAATCCTCGTACTTGAAATCGAAGATCGACGTCACCGCCGGATTGATCTTCATCCTCGGCAGTGCGCGCGGCGTGCGCGAAAGCTGCAAGTCTGCCTGCTCCAGGTGATTCAAATAAAGATGCGCATCGCCGAACGAGTGCACAAACTCGCCCGGCTTCAGCCCCGTGACCTGCGCCATCATCATCGTCAGCAGCGCATAGCTCGCAATGTTGAATGGCACGCCGAGAAAAATGTCCGCCGAGCGCTGATACAGCTGACACGAGAGCTTGCCGTCAGCGACGTAGAACTGAAAAAGACAATGACACGGCGCAAGCTCCATTTTTTCCAGATCTGCCGGGTTCCACGCAGACACAATAATTCGCCGACTATCGGGACTATTTATAATCAAACTTACCGCTTCCGAAATCTGATCAATGATTTGGCCATCCGGCCCCCGCCAGGATCTCCACTGGACACCGTAGATTGGGCCGCATGTCTCGAACGGTCCAACGGGTTTCTTCAAACTGCGATCTTGAGCGTCATCTAGTACCCACAGCTCTTCTCGCTTCCATTCGTCCCAAATGGTTACATTATGGTCTTTCAGATACGCGAGATCAGGATCGCCACTCAGAAACCAAATGAGCTCGTGAATAATTGATTTGAGATGAAGCCTTTTTGTTGTGAGAAGAGGAAATCCTTCTTCCAAATCGAAGCGCATCTGATGCCCGAACACGCTGAGCGTCCCGGTGCCTGTGCGGTCCGTTTTCTTCACGCCTTCGGTGCGCACGCGGCGCAAAAGATCATGATATTGCTTCATAGTTCACGCAAATATGCGATTCGCTAAAATGCTTCAGCTACCCGCGCTTAGCTATCCCGTCGTAACTGAGCTGTTCGGCGCGAATGCCAGGATGAGAACGATCAACGAGTTGTAAACACCATGACAGACGATCGGCGTCAAAAGTGTGCCGGTCTTCTCGCGGACCAGGGCCAGATAAATGCCGATCAGCGTGATCGCCGCGATGCCGTAAACGGAATAGTGCGCGTGCAGCAGTGCCCACATGATGGCCGACGCCGCCGCTGCTCCGCCAATTCCAAGCGACGACCGCCGCAAAGCCCCGTAAACCAACCCGCGAAACAGGCATTCTTCCGCGATCGGCGCTCCAATTCCGGCGGCGATCAAAACCAGCCACCACGTCTGCGCCTTCATCAGATCAGCGAACGGACTGATGTCCTGGCGGAACGCATCGCGGTCCAGCGCGAAGACCACGGCGCCATAAAGAAATGCCAGCGCAATCAGGGCCACCGTCGCCAAGACGAATGTCTTGAGACCGCCTCTTGGCGCCGATAAACGGACAAAAGACTCGCCCCTTCGCGTAAACAGCGCGTTCGCCAGAAGCACCAGCACCACCGTCGCGATCTGAAACCCGAAGAGCGAAACGGCAACTCGTGCCGTCTGCAGCGCTTCCGGCTCGCCTGCGGCAAATGCGCGAGGCTCTTCGGTCCGCGCCCAGACATCGAAAAGCGCCGTCGCTCCGAACCCTGCCAGCATGCCGGACACGATGATCGCCGCCGTCGCCGCCAGCACGAGCACCACCGATTTCCACGATAAAGTCGCGTCGGGCGCGGAAGCCTGGTCTTCGACTGAAACGGCCACGTGCACCCTTTCTGCTTGGCGTTTGCAACGCTCAAACGCGGCCATCCGGTAACAGCTTTTTCACGGGCTTGCGAATGCGGTCTTCGAAACGCTTTTGTTCTGGCTCGCTAGTGATTATATCTGAAGGGCTGGCTTGCCAGCTATGGTGATAAACGCGGTCGTAATAAGCCGATCGGACCCGGGGGCGGTACCCGGCGCCTCCACCATTTTCTCTTTGCCGCGCCCTGCGGCCGGCTCTCCGGAGGAGAGTCGCAGGGCGCAAGCAAAGACTTATGGGGGCGAAATAGGATCGACGAAGGTCTAAAGGACTTAGCTTTTGCCCGGCATGATACCACCGTTATCGGGTCACACAGAATAGTTGCCAATGACAACTATGCTGAGGCCGCTCTCGCTGCGTAATGCAGTGCGAATAGCCTGAACTTGAAGCCCTTATCCTTAGCCGGATAAGGCGCGGTTCGGAGGGCACCGGGCAACAGAAGCCCTCCACTTCTCGCGGCTAGTAGGTAAACGGGCTTGACTGAGCGGCAAATCTGATTTCAGAGGTCGGTCAGAGCACGGCATTCTTGAAGGCGGAAGCATGGCAACGGGGCCATCGATCGATTACGCAAAACTGCAGCAGGAGGCGATGCGCGGCGTTGTGCGCGCGGTTCTCCAGCAGATCGTGAAATCCGGTCTCCCGGGCGAGCATCATTTTTATATCTCGTTTCTGACCCAGGCCCCGGGCGCCATCGTCTCGAAGCGGCTCAAAGAAAAATACCCGAGCGAGATGACGATTGTGCTTCAGCACCGCTTCTGGGACTTGATCGTCTCGGACGATCGCTTTGAAGTGAAGCTGACGTTCGACGGCATCCCCGAACGCCTCGTCGTACCGTTCTCCGCGATCAAGGTCTTCATCGATCCGAGCGTCCGCTACGGCCTGCAATTCGACGACGACGTCAGCGACAACGAACCGATGCACGAGCCGCGCCACGCTCTGACAGCCGACGCGACCTACGATCAGATCGGTGAAGCGGGAACTGAAGTTCCGCGCACGACACCGAAGAAACCGCGCGCACCGAGAAAGCCCCGCGTCGCGGATAAGGATGCAGCATCCCGCGATCCGGCGACCACTGTTCCGCCCTCGCCCGAGCCCGCCACGCGCGCTGGCGAAGCCGACGCGAAAGACGACGCCGACGCGACGCCGGCTCCGTCCGAAGGCGCCAAGATCCTGAGCCTCGATCAGTTCCGCAAGAAGTAAGCAAGCGCGTTTGAACGCATCGCTTGCGCGCTGTCACCCGCCCTGCACTGCGGCGCGAAGGCTACGCATATCCGACCCATCCCCGCCACGTGAACGCCGCGTAGAACAGCGCCACGTCGCGGAATCCAGCCTCTTCCAAAATCGCCTGGTCTTGCTCCGGTGTGATCGCCCGCAGCTTGGCATCGACGTTCGCGCGAGCGCTTTCCGCCAAACTCGGATCGACACCCGACGCCACGGCGAACGCCGCATAGCGCGACAGCCATAGTGCGCGAGCCCCATCCGCCTGCGGAAAGCTCGAATGCGCAGCAACGAACGGCGCGCCCGGCTTCAATCGCCGCCGGATTTCTTGCTCCGTCCTGCGGCGCTCATCGGCATCGAGGAAATGCAGCGTGAGCAGGCAGACGGCAGCATCGAAAGCCGTCTCGGAAACATCATCGATATAACCTTGTTGAAGTGGGACGCGTGCGTTGAGAGGCCCAAGCATTCTCTCCGCGAGCGTCAGCATCTCCGCCGCCGGGTCGACGCCGACAAACGTCCATCCCGTATGAGCTTCCGCCAGCGCTTTGAGCTCAAGCCCGCCGCCCGCGCCGAGAACCAGAACACGCGCATTTTCCGGAACGCGCTCTTCGAGAAGTAAGCCCGTCATGCGATGCAGGTCGCTCAAGCCCGGAACGAAACGGCGCGGCCCATCCGCGTAATTCGCGACTGCATCCGGATCGGAATACGCCTTCAGCAACCACGCATCGTCCTTCTCAGGCTTCATAGGTACCGCCCCGTTCGGAAATTAGAATGTTATAATATTATAAAATAACACGCACACGCGCCGGGACAACCATCCCGCGCGACATCGCTCGGTCGCGGTGTCGCCCGAGACACAGCACGGCGCTCACGCTTGGAAAAAACAGCGGGCGCTTTTCAATGGGGGAACGCCCGGCGAACGAACGCCGGGCGTCACTATGACTTTACTGTGCAGTCAGGGAGGCGATACCGGAACGTCGCACGACCGGCGGCGGATTCCATTTGCCCGTCAGCGCATCGGATCTCGGAGCGTAAAGACGCATGGTCAGATTGAACGACCCTTTTGGTGCTGGAAGCCAGTTCGTTTCGTTCTCGGCGCCAGGACTTTCATTCTGAAAATAAAGATCGAGCGAACCATCGGGATTATACTTGAAAGGCATCCAACTGCTCACCGCAAAACGATTGAGGCTGTTGGCAACCTGGAACCCCTCGTCGTCATAGAGCGTGATGGACCAGAAGGCATTAACCGGTGGAAGCGCGGCCTTGTCGAAATGAATTGTATATTTGTTGGCGCCGTCGAGAGGCTTTCCCGTTTCGTCGGCAAGGTTCGCCGGATAAATCGCGTCCTCGGGCAGGTTCGCGCCGAGACCATATTGCGAAATGAGGGCGCGCTTCAGATAGTAATTACCATAGACCCCCATCGTATCCGTGTTCATCGACCAGCCGTTGGCCACACGCGCAAGCGTGGGGAGCTTCCATTTTAGGAGCTGCTGCGCTTCCTGCGGGACCGTTTCAAGCGTCTTCTGAATAGCAGGATCCAATGTCGTGATATCGAAGCTCTTGCCAGGCTCGATGCCAATCTGGCGCATCTGCGCGATGATCGGTTGATCGGTGATGTGCGGAGGATGCAGCTTCAGGAGTTCGGCGGCATACGCAAAGAATTTTCCGGCGGGCATTGCGTCGACGAGGGTCTTTGGCGGCGTTGTGACATCGACGCTTGAATCAATTTTAGCTTCAATAGGCGTCGGCGTTTTGCCCCATTCGGACAGCCGCGTGACCTTATATCCTGCCTGGATCTGGTGAACCGCATCGTAATCATCCGGACCATCCGTTTTCGTGCGGCCGATAATCCAGACATACGGCGTCGGCGCATCGATACGCTGAGCATCGTGAGGAAGTTCGCCGTTCGAACCGGTCTTCCAACCAGGCGGCACGATTACAAAGTTATGAGCTTGTGTTCCCGTCGTGCGCCAGCCAGGAGAGGCAAAGACGTCGGTCCACATGTCGAGCATTGGCAACAGATAGTATCGCCCATGCGTATCGGGCACCGAGACAACCACCGGCTCTTTCGTCAAGTCGAGCCACGCACTCGAATAAAGCGTATCGAAATTTGGCCGGACGACAGCCCGCATATCGGCGGTAGGATAGGCTCCTATATTGGCGAAGGTATTCGCCGGACCACCAATCGATCCTTTACCCGGTGCAGTGTTCGTCAGCTGCTTACGGGTCAGATCCATCGTCACGGGAGAATAGAAATACAGGTACGCATTGACGGCGATGTCGTGCGCTTCCTGCGGATTGATGGCCTGGGCGTTGACCGCCGTAGAGGAACCGACCGCTACGGCAAACGACCAACCTAAAATGATCGCGCTAACGACTGTGCCTTTTCTTGAGGATGGTTTTTCTGGCATCGTGCAGGCTCCTGCCCTCGCAATACCCCGCGCCAAAAACGCAGATTACGGAATTCCTACGATCGCGCCAGACCACATTACGCAAAGAAATCGTCAAATAATTCGGTTTTCAGACCTCAGCCGGTACAAATCTCTCCCGCTAACCATGCTCGCTCTTTCCGCGAGCAACTTATCCCCGCTCTCTCCCGCGCTCGCATACTCCGCTCGTCTCATCACGCTGACAAAGGGCATGAGCTCGTGCCGCGAGACCTGAGTGGTGAGAGCATGTGGGGCCGCGCGGAGAAATCGGTATGCCGCGGGTTTTCTGCTTGCCGCGCGCGGGCCTCTGAGGAGGCGGCGCGGTGAAACGCCGCTCGAAAAGGTGATGCGGCGGCGGATGGCGGGTTCGACGGCTCAGGGATCGCGATCGCTGCGATCCGCACTCATACGAGAGGCGCCGGACGCAAGGGCCGGAGCCGAGGCGGAGAGTTGACATGCACGGGGCGGCGCGGTCCGCATCCTTAATCCAAATGCAAAGAGCGAGGCCACGCCGTCCCGTCCCTTTGTTGATCGGCGCAACCGACTCCACTCCGTGGAGCCGGCCTGTTGCGCCGGACGCATTTCCTTCGTCATCGTCGACCGAGCGCGGCAGCGCCGCGTCGAAGGCCGAGGATCCAGCGCAAACCTCGTCGAAGACACACCATCGGCATTGCTGCCCGGCTCGACGAACGAGATTGGGCAATGCCAGATAAAATCGTCACGACCGCGAAGGCGGCCGTCTACGACAAAAGACCAATGGCTCGGGGTCCAAGACGTGGACGGCCGCCGCAGCTGCCATGACAAGGCGTGACTCTACCGACGTCGTGCATATGAAGGAAAAACCTCGACAAACCTCCCCCCATGCGCGACGAAGCAGCGAAATTTCCCTCTCGACCATCACCGGAACCCGAGCAGATGACCAAGACGCGCACCGAGACCGACACCTTTGGCCCGATTGAAGTTGCCGCCGACCGCTACTGGGGCGCGCAAGCCCAGCGCAGCCTCGGCAATTTCAAGATCGGCTGGGAGAGGCAGCCGGCCGCCATCGTCCGCGCGCTCGGCGTTGTTAAGCGCGCCGCCGCCGAAACCAACATGGCGCTCAACCGGCTCGATCCCAAAATCGGCGATGCTGTCGTGAAAGCCGCGCAAGAGGTGATGGACGGCAAGCTCGACGATCACTTCCCGCTCGTCGTCTGGCAGACCGGCTCCGGCACGCAGTCGAACATGAACGCCAACGAAGTCATCTCGAACCGCGCCATCGAAATGCTCGGCGGCGAGATGGGCTCGAAGAAGCCCGTGCATCCCAACGATCACGTCAACATGAGCCAGTCGTCGAACGACACCTACCCGACGGCGATGCACATCGCGTGCTCCGAGGAAGTCGTCCATCGCCTGGTTCCGGCGCTGCGCAAGCTGCATAAAGCGCTGCAGGACAAAGCCGAGGCGTGGTCGCACATCATCAAGATCGGCCGCACGCATACGCAGGACGCGACGCCCCTGACGCTCGGTCAGGAATTTTCCGGCTACGCACAGCAGGTCGAGAACGGCATCGCGCGCATTGAATCGACCCTGCCCGCACTCATGCAGCTCGCGCAGGGCGGAACCGCTGTCGGCACCGGATTGAACGCGCCGAAAGGTTTCGCCGAAAAAGTCGCCGAACGCGTCGCGGCCATCACCAAGCTGCCGTTCACTTCGGCGCCGAACAAGTTCGAGGCCCTCGCGGCCCACGACGCGATGGTCTTCTCGCACGGCGCCATCAACACCGTCGCCGTCTCGCTGTTCAAGATCGCCAACGACGTCCGCTTGCTCGGCTCCGGCCCGCGCTCAGGCCTTGGCGAACTGGCGCTTCCAGAAAACGAGCCCGGCTCCTCGATCATGCCCGGTAAGGTCAATCCGACACAGTGCGAAGCGCTGACCCAGGTCTGCGTGCAGGTGTTCGGCAACCAGGCGGCGCTGTCGTTCGCCGGAAGCCAAGGCCATTTTGAACTCAACGTCTATAATCCCGTCATGGCCTACAACTTCCTGCAGTCCGTACGCCTGATCGCCGACGCGGCAGTCTCCTTTACCGACAACTGCGTCGTCGGCATCGAACCGCGCGAGGACAACATCAAGGCCGGGCTCGAACGCTCGTTAATGCTTGTGACGGCGCTGGCTCCGAAAATCGGCTACGATAACGCCGCCAAGATCGCGAAGACCGCGCACAAGAAGGGCACGACGTTGCGCGACGAGGCCGTCGGCGGCGGCTACGTCACCGACAAGGAGTTCGACGAGATCGTGCGGCCCGAGAAGATGATCAGCCCCGACTGACATCGATCGGAGCATACGGACTAAAGCGAGCGTTTGACGCCTTCGCATTCCTGAACATAAAATGCATGAAGTTCAGAGTGCCGCTTTGGCACTCGAGGCGGAGTGCATTTTATGACCGCAGAGATTGTCAATCTCAACAAGGTCCGCAAAGCTCGCGAACGCGCCAACCGCGAACGCGACGCTCAGGAAAACCGGATCAAGTACGGACAGACGAAATCCGAGCGCAATCTGTTCGAGGCGCGCACGCGCAAATGGCAGGGCGATCTCGACGCATCGCGGCGCCAATCCGATGACGACGATGATACCGGGCCTAGCAACGCTTCCTGATGCGGCCTGAGAAACGTTCGTTTTCGATCCAGGGCCATCGCACGTCGATTTCGCTCGAAGCTGCGTTCTGGTCCGCCCTGAAGACCGCAGCCGCCGAAGACGGCCTGACGCTCGCGGGCCTGATCAACGCGATCGACAAAGACCGCGGCAACGCCGGATTATCGAGCGCGGTCCGCGTCTGGATTTTGAAGCGCCTCGAAATGCGCGCCGCCGCAAAATCCGCCGAATAGCGCTGTCGCTAAGTTTACGGGAAGCCGCCGAGCTGCTTCATCACTTCGTCGGACGACGTGCGCCGCTTTTCGCGCGGCCGCTGCGCCGGGCGCGTCGACGTTGTCGAGCGAACCGCCCCCGCGCCCTTGTTCGCAATCGGAAGTCCGGTCTCGGGATCGATCTGCCCGGCCGAGCTTTGCGCCGCGACGCCATCCGCTTCAGAGTCGGGAATGGGTTCGACCGTAATCGTTTGACCCTGCATGAATGTCGAAGACGTCGGCGCCGCGGAATTCGAGCTGCTCTGCGGGCCGGTTTGCGGCACGATGACAGGTGGACTGGACGTTGCGTCCGGTTGCGCGGAATTGCCACCGGACGGTCCGTTATCCTCGGTACCTGCGGACTGCGGTATGATGGGCGGCATCTCAGGAGGCTTCTTGGCCGCCTGCGCGCGCTGCGCTTCCAGCGCCTTGCGGCGCTCCTTTTCGAGCCGCACGCGTTCCTCGTCGAGGCGGCGCGAAAGCTCGAGTTCCTCGACGTTGCGTTCGACGAGCCGGACCGACAATTCGCGCTGGAGATCGCCGACATCGACGCTCGATTTGATGACCGCGAGATTGTCGAGCGGACCATCGTAAAGAACGATCGCGGGAGGCAACGGCCCCTTGGACTGCGCAGGTTTCCATCCTGGCAAAGCAATGTCAGGCCGAGCCAGCGGCTTGAGCACTGGCGCCACTTGCAGCGCGGCGCTGACCTTGAGCGTCGTGAGATCGGTGGACACCGTCGCCTCGAGTTTTCCATCCTTCGAGTCGAACGCCAGCGTTTCGAACTTCAACGACCCGTCTTCCAGCGCCATCGCAACCTCTCGGTTTCCGAGCGCCACTTCCGAAGTCGTGAGCGAAGTCAGGAAGGCCGTTGAAACAGGCCGCACGTCGTTCTGCATCTTGCCGCGAAGAACCGTATCGACGATCTCCGATAGCGCAGCCGGCGCCGGACCGTGCACCGTCGCATCTTCGATCGCCGCTCGGCCCTTGCCCGACAACACCGCGATCAAACCGGCGGGACTTTGCGCCGTCGCCTCGCCGGCGAGTTCGAATGTCGCCGTGCCCCGCCCCGTCGGGCTGAAAGACGAAAGTTTTGCCCGATCGAGCTTCAGATCACTGACGAGCTTCACGCCGTTCGAAGCCTTGTCGAGACTGATCTGGCCGGTGAGCTTGCCGCCGGCCGCCGCCGCTGAAAGATTGCTGACGCTGATTTTGCCGGGCGCGATCGAAAGTTTCATCTCGCCGTCACGCGTCGCGAGATCGCCGCCGAGCGACAGCGAACCGAAGCTCACGAGAATGTCGGCATCGCTGCCTTTCAAGGCGCCGAAATTGAAGACGCCGCTCGGCCACACGGAATGCCATTCCGATGCGGCTGCGCCGTTCGCCGTCGCGTCCGTATCGCCGCTTTCCGGTGGCAGCGAGGATTTGTCGGTCAGCGCGGCGACCAGAGCTTCGATGCCAACACGATCCGCACCGATTTTGCCTTCGATATGCCGGCGCCCATCGTCTCCGGCTTTCAGGTTGAGAAATGCCGTCACCGTCGACGTGCCGAGCATGAACTCTCGTGCCGCGATCGACCACGTGTCCTGGCCGCGCGCGATATCCAGCGTGCCATGCGTCGCGACTGTTGCCGATCCTGCTGGCAGCGAAAGCCCGGCAATTGCCAGCACGTCGGTCAGGTCGTCGGCTTTGACACCCGCCGCGCCGTTGAGCGCCAAGCTGGAGTTCTCCGGCCACGCTGCGTTGCCCGAGAATGCAAAATCGAGCCCTTTGCCGCGCACCTCGAACTGCGCTTTCGCGCCGCTAGCGAGCGTTCCGACGGAGATGAGCGACGCTTCCGCCGCCTCACTGTTCTCGGCCTCCGCCGTGCGCCGGTCCTGGGCGAGCATCGTCAGCAATGCTTCCAGCGACGGAGCCGCCACAGTCGCCTGCACCCGGCTCGGCGCTGTACGCCACGCACCGAAACCGCCGTCAAAATTCGCCGAACCAGCAAATCGCGACCCGTTCAGCGTGCCATCGAACGTCACGTCGCTGGCTTCGGCCGCACGACGCCCGAGGGTCACGAGACCGGCGAGCTTCGCAGTCTGCAGCCCTTTGAATCGCTCGTCACCGAACTGCAATGCCAAGCCTGTCCTGCGCACGAGATCGCTCATCGCATCCGGTGTCGGCGCAACGACGTCATAAGCCAGCGTTCCCACGGGGCCGCCGTCGGTCTTTTTCGCGCGCCCTTCGAGCGAAATTTGAAGGCCGCTCTCGGTGGTCATTTTGGCTGACGGCAGACGAATGTCCTTGCCTTCCGTTTCGACCGTCACGTCGACGTCACGATATTTGCTGCCGTGATCGATCAGGCGTCCCGCGATGAGGCGCAATCGCACGTCCTGAGTGTCGTCACTCGGCGCGGCTTCCTTGTCGGACGCCTGCGTCGAAAGCCCAAGCGTTTTACGCAGCGCGGCTTCGAGAGCGCTCGTCGTCTCGGGAAATATCTCTTTGGTATCGAGTTCCGCCGCCTGCAACGTCAGATCCGTGCGCGTGCGCGCGCCGTTGGAAATGGCGAGATCGCCGGAAAACGCGCGACCCGAAAGATCGCCGGACGCATCCGCGATGGCAAAGCGCGTCGCATCGATATCGACTTTGCCGCTGACCGAATACGGACCATCCGAGATGATATCGATCGGCACGCCGGACTTCCCGGCCCAGGCTTTAAGACGAGCGAGACTCGAACCTCCGACGAAGAGATCACCGGAAAAGCTGTGCTTGCCGTCCGCGCCCGTCTTCAGATCGCCCGCGAGATCGAGCCGCGATCCACCCGGCAGACTGATATTGAAATTCTTGACGCGCGTGACGTTGCCCGCGCGGTCGGCGTCGATATCGAGACCGCCTGCCGTCTCGCCGCCGATCTTCACCTGCTCGAGATTGATCTTCGTGCTCGCCGTGCTGTCGCCCGCAACGGACTGCATCAGCCCGATGCCGAGTTCTTTCAACTTCGCGAACGACGCGCTGCCTTGCCCGGCACCCGCCAGCCGGTCGATGTCCAGCCACTTGGACGCGAGCTTCAGATCGAGCCGCGCCGGCGACGCCCATGTCGCGACCGCCGAGCCTGTAATCATCTGCGGCTCGGCACCAGCATTGAGCGACAGCGTGATGTTGTCGAATTGAGCGGCCGACAAGTCGCCGGAGACATCCGCCTTGAGATCGAGAAGCGTTGCATCGTCCTTGCTCGCATCGGCGCGAGCGGATGCTTCGTAGACCGGCATCGTGACGGTTCCGGTCCACTCGCCTTTGAACGACGGCTTGTTCGCGAGATCGGAAATGTGACCGTTGAGAAGGTAGACGTCGGGGGAGCCCGTCGAGCGTGCGGAAATCTTGAGCCCGATCGAACCGTCGCGGGCCGGCGCCTCCGTCGCGAATGCAACGCCGTGCCCGGCGCCGAGCCACGACGCATTGCCTTTGAAGCGGAACGGCCCGGTCAAGCCTTCAGCCGAGAGTTCGCCATTGATGCTTTCGACATGCGCGATGCGCTCGGCCGTCGCGTTGTAGAGCGAAATAGTCCCCTCGCTCAGTCTGACCGATTTGAGCGCGAGTTCGCGCGGCACGAACGGAAGATCGGCTGATCGCAGCGTGATGTTCGACCAGTTGCCGCCGCCCGATTTGTCGGCGACGAGCGTCAGCACCGGCTTGCTGAGTTCAATCTCGCTCGCTTCCAGAACACCGCGCAGCAATGCCGAAGCGGAAAGCCACATCTTGAAGCTGTCGGCCCGGACAAAAGGCTCGCCGGTCTGGCCTGTGACGTTCGCGATGCGCACCTTGTCGAACTGAACGTAAGGCGCAGGCAGAAAGCGCAGGTTGACTGCGCCGCCGACGCGCACATCCCGGCCGAGAACTTTGGAAGCTTCTTCCTCGAACACGCCGCGATAGCCGTTCCAGTCGACGAACGACGGCACCGCGAAGAGCGCGGAAAGCACAAGGACGAGAAGCCCGGCGAAAAATAGAAGCCCGTTGTTCATGAACGTCTCTTGGCGCCCTTGCGGGACGAATGCTGGGCACCCCTGGCGATCCGATTGAAATACACGCCGCCGTGAGCATCTATATGGCACGGAGCAGCGTTACTCTGAACTCGAAATTTGGCTTCATTCCAGGTGTTTGAGCAATTTGTGATCGATTCGCCGTTTGCTGTGACCGCAGCGCGCGTCACCGGGACGCGCCGGTTGTAGGATCAGCCTCGGTGGTTTAGGTCAATCCGCATGACTTCGACTCGCAAGCCGAACGCCGGCGACGGCCCGGACTTTCCGGCTGATGATGATCCGCCGTTCGATCTGCCGCAAGCGCCTGCGTCCGCCAACGCTCCAGCCCGACCGGACAATCGCACCGAGGAAATCCAATCGATTTCGGCGCGCGCGATCCGGGCTGCGCGCGGCGCACCGACATATCTCGATGGCCTCAATCCTGAGCAGCGCGAAGCGGTTGAGACGACGGAAGGTCCGCTGCTCGTGCTAGCCGGTGCGGGCACGGGAAAAACCCGCGTGCTAACGACACGCATCGCGCACATCCTGGCGACCGGAAAAGCTTATCCATCGCAGATCCTTGCCGTCACGTTCACGAACAAAGCCGCCCGCGAAATGCGCGACCGCATCGGCGGTCTGATCGGCGGCACGCTCGAAGGCATGTCGTGGCTCGGCACGTTCCATTCGATCGGCGTCAAGATCTTGCGCCGCCACGCAGAACTTGTCGGCCTGAAATCCGGTTTCACGATTCTCGATGACGACGATCAGGTCCGGTTGCTGAAGCAGGTTATCGAGGCGGCGCGTCTCGATAAGGACCGCTGGCCCGCCCGCCAGCTGGCCGGTCTGATCGACAGTTGGAAAAACCGCGGCCTGACGCCCGACAAAGTCCCGGACGGAGAATCGTTCTCGTTCGCAGCAGGCAAGGGCGCCGCCCTCTATGCCGCCTACCAGGCGCGTCTCAAGGATCTCAACGCCTGCGATTTTGGCGATCTTCTGCTCGAATGCATTCGGCTCTTCCGCGAGCACCCGGACGTGCTCGCCGACTACCATCGCCGCTTCCGCTACATCCTCGTCGACGAGTATCAGGACACCAACGTCGCGCAGTACCTGTGGCTGCGGCTCCTGGCGCAAGGCTGCCCGAATGTCTGCTGCGTCGGCGACGACGATCAGTCGATCTACGGCTGGCGCGGCGCCGAGGTCGACAACATCCTGCGGTTTGAAAAGGACTTCCCCGGCGCGAAAGTCATCCGCCTCGAACGCAACTATCGCTCGACGGCGAACATTCTCGCCGCCGCCTCGGGCCTGATCGCCAAGAATGCCGGCCGTCTCGGCAAAACGCTTTTCACTGACGGTTCTGCAGGTTCAAAAATCGGCGTCGCGAACTTCTGGGACGATGAAGCCGAGGCGCGCGCCATCGGCGAAGACATCGAACAGTTTCAGCGCGCCCAGGAAAAGCTGAACGACATCGCGGTTCTCGTGCGGGCGTCATCTCAGATGCGCGCCATCGAAGACCGTTTCATTACGCTCGGCCTGCCGTATCGAGTCATCGGCGGTCCGCGCTTCTACGAACGGCAGGAAATCAAGGACGCGATTGCCTACTTCGACGTGATCGCCAACTCATCCAACGATTTGAAGTTCGAACGCATCGTCAACGTGCCGAAACGCGGCCTTGGCGACACGAGCATCAAGCGCATCCATGAACTCGCACGCGCGCAAGGCGTGCCGCTTTATCAAGCCGCCCGCGAGATCGTGGAAACGGATGAGCTTTCGAACAAGGCCCGAAAATCGCTCGGCGACCTGATGCAGGCGTTCGAACGCTGGCGCGGCAACCTCGATCACATGCGCCACACCGATCTTGCCGAGCTTGTCCTCGACGAGTCCGGCTACACCGCGATGTGGCAGGCCGACAAAAGCCCGCAAGCTCAAACGCGCCTGGAAAACCTTAAGGAACTCGTGCGTTTCATGCACGACTTCGAAACGCTGCAAGGCTTCCTCGAGCACGTCTCTCTGGTCATGGACGCGGATCAGGGCAGCGACGGCGATCGCGTTTCGCTGATGACGCTGCACGCAGCCAAGGGTCTCGAATTCGGTATCGTCTTCCTGCCCGGTTGGGAGGAAGGACTTTTCCCGCACCAGCGGTCGCTCGACGAAAGCGGCAAAGCCGGCCTCGAAGAAGAGCGCCGCTTGGCCTACGTCGGGCTGACCCGCGCGCGCCGCCGCGCCAAGATCTCGTTCGCACAGAACCGGCGCACGCACGGCCTCTATCAATCCGCAATGCCGTCGCGATTTGTCGACGAGCTTCCCCCGGCAACCGTCGACGTGATCGAAAGCGAGATGCCCTACGGCGGCCGGGCGACCTACGGCTACGGCAATCCGTTCGGTCCGAGCCGTTTCGACCGCGCGAGCGGCTCCGAACCCTTCGGCTCCAATTATAAGACACCGGGCTGGCAACGGGCTCAGCAGTCCTGGAGCAGCGGGCGCGATACGAAAAAACGGGCGCGCACCCCGATTACGCTCGAAGGTGAACTGGTTGCGGCCTCGACGGCCAACGCCCCGAATTTTCGTAATGGAAGCCGCGTTCGCCATGAGAAATTCGGCGACGGCACCGTCACGCTGGTCGACGGAAACAAGCTGACGATCAACTTTGATGACGGCTCGATCAAGCGCGTCGTCGCTAGTTTCGTTGACCTTATATAACTGAATTATAACAGCAAAATACTCAAACCCGATCTAATTTTCGCCGCAGGTTTCTTTTTCTTGCCGTATTCTTGTGCCACAGTATAACAGCTCGTTGAGCTGTGGGGGTTCATCAGCAATTGACCGTTGTTTTGTCGCCGCACTCTGCCTGCGGCGGTCAAAGGTTAGTTTGTCTGCGTATAATCCACGAGGTGAAACGCGCGGGCGTGCAACCGAAATGGGGAATCTTTGTTTGGGAGGGTAGAGTCCTTGAGAGGAGCTATCCATGAGCACTTACCGCTTTCCGTTGAGAGGTAAGATTGGCGTCATTCGCGGACTTAGCGAACAACTCGCCCTGCGCCTTGGCGTAGTGAAGCGAGGGCAAGCCAAGTCCAACGCCGCGACGATGGTTGTGCAAGACATCGTCCCGCTAACCGATGAGCAGATTAGAAATCTGCCGGTTGCGCATCGCTGCTCGGCTTAAGGCGTCGTCCCGCGCCTTTGCCAACGTTCTGCGTTGAAGCAAAATCCCAGGCCATTCAAACGGCGCCGCTCTGATGGCGCCGTTTTCATATCCCGGATGTTTGATCCTGCTTAGCCAACCTATTTGGCGAACTCAGGCCGCCTCGACCGTCACGCCTTTCAGCAGATCCCACGCCGCATTGATCTGCTTGATTCGCTCCTCGCGATGCCGCCGGTCAGGCTCGCTCCGCGCATGATCAGGGTGCCACGACATGCGAAGCGCATCGACGACCTTCTTCACCGCGACAGGCGGAGCTTCGGGATTGAGCCCGAGAATGCGGTAGGCATCGAAAATCGTCGAAGGAACATCGGCAACACGCGATGTCGCGGCTTCGTCTTTCCGCGTCGTCCCCTGCACGATCCGTGTGATCCGATCGAGATCCTTCAGCATGGCGCGCAGCACAGAACTGGCGCGCTTTTCGCCCATTTGATCGGCCCGCCGTGAAACGTCGGCGACACGGCTCCGCAGAGCATCGAGTTCGGTCTGCAGAACATCGCGCAAAAGCAGATCGGTAGGCAGCGACGCAATGAGAAGCTCCGTTTCGACGACGCGCGCGTGAACGGCATCCAGAAGTCTGGCGACCCCATCCGTGCCGCTGCTCCTTGGCGCATCGGCCGCCGATCGCTCAAAAACACCGGCAAAGCTTCGCTGAAGCGCCCCAGCCATGCCGGTGAATTTCCGTCCTGCCGAACGCCATAGCGGCTCGGGTGACGCCTCGGAAAATTGCGCCGACCGGGCAAAATCATAGGAGAGGGGCATCCGGCGGCGCGCCATGAACAGACATGCCGCCATCAGCGAAATGAGCAACGTCGAGATCACGCCGGCGACCTTGAATGCGCCGCCGCTCGCAGACGCCTGCATGACCGGATCGATCACCGTCACCCAGTGCGGTTCGTCGTCGTGAGCGATGGAACTCGTCTCCACCACGCTGTCCGCCGAGAGCGCTCGCGTCTCGACCTTCGGAAGGCGCGTCGTCCGGCCGAACCCCGGAAGAACGAAACGTGCCTTGAACCGGCTGACGGGAGCGAAGCCCGGCGGCAAACGTGCCGGAAGATCGACGCCGGCGGCGCGCCCTGCGGCAGCGACCTTACTCCAGGCGATCTTCTGTCCCCCGCAGTCGATGGTGAATTTATGGACCATCATCGTTTCGCAGCTTCCCGCTGCCGCCGACCGGCAAGCCGAGAAGGGCATGTCTTCGCGAGGTCCGATAATCTCATAGGTTGTAGGCTCGGCAGCCGTCAGATGCGGCGTGCCCCTGTCGATGGCGCATGCGTAGGGCATGACGAGGTCGTCAGCGCCTGCGGGCAACACAGCTGCAACAGTTGCGATAACCAGAAGTAGTACTCGTAACGCCCCCATACGCGGCCCCCAAGAAGCACCCCTCGATACGTCCCGCTTAGCCATGATCCTAGCGTAACGCGGGCGCCACTGTGGCGATTACGAAAGTTATGAACTGTTTTCCTACATCGGCAGCTTGTGCTCTATTCGGGATCAAGGCAGGCGGGAGTCGCTAGCGCTGCAAAAAAGCCGCTTCGACGCTGGATCGGTCATCTTTGCGCGCAGATGATTTGCGACTTCTCGACAAGCATTGCCGTATCGCTAAGAGGTAAGGACCGGGCGAGGGGTGAGTTCGCCCGATAACGGGAAGACGACGGGAGTTGCGTTGAATGTCGGCAGAAATGACGAATGGCCGTCTGTATCAAAAGCAGGGACTGTTCCAGCGCCTTTATGATCTGACAGACCTCGACGCCAGACCCGCGCCGGTCAGCGAAGGACAAGAGTCCAGGCCGGCCCATGACGTTCTCGAAGCTGACGACAAGCGCAAACGCGAACGCTTCATTCCCGTCACGAGATTTGCGCTGCTGGATCGCCTGACGTTGCCGTACCTGTGGCCCGCGGGCCAGGCCGCCGATGCGCGCCGCTTTTTCCGTTACCTCGACTATTGGCGCCAGCAGCAATATTTCGCGCTGCTCCTCGATCTCGAGCAGACCTACGAAACGTTCTCGCCCGACAGCGACCTGCTGATGACGCGCAGCTTTTCGGATGACGATCGCGACGTGCTCAAACACCGTGTGTTCGAAGGCGTGGAAAGCCTTCTGCAGCGCGCCAACTACGAGCGCATCGATCCGACCGACGTCGAGATGATCTTGACGCGCGACAGCCATTACGGCCTCGACCTGAACGTCGACATGAAGGCGTTCGAACGCATCGTGATTTATTATCGCGGCGCATCCAACCAGAAATACGAACGCCGCAGCATTCGGAAATTCCTGCGCAAGGAAGAATTCGACGTTCCGATCTTCCAGCGCCTCTTCATCATGTTCAAGCTGAAGCCGTTTGACATGCGCGTGGAAGAAGTGATGCGCGAAAAGGGATGCAACCGTGCTAGCGCCGAAAAGGCCGTGCAGCGCGCGCGCAACCACATGCCACCGGGCATCTCCGACAAGAACATCTATCTCAAACTCTTCAAGAACATCCCTCGCACCGACGTCGAGATGATTTTCCCGAATACGGAAGTGCGCTTCCGCTCGTTGGACAAGCTGCGCCTTGGCGTGACAGCCGGCGGCGGTCTCGGCATGGGCGCATTCGGAGCGGCTGGAAAAATCGCGCTTCTCGCGAGCAATCCAATTGCTGCTGCCGGAGCACTCGCAGGCCTTGGCGGCATCGCGGCCCGACAGGCTATGGGGTTCTTCAATCAGAAGCAGCGCTATATGGTCGTGATGGCGCAGAACCTTTACTTCCACACGATGGCCGACAACCGCGGCGTCATTCTCAAGATCGCCGCGCGCGGCGCCGAGGAAGACCTGAAGGAAGAAATGCTTCTCTACAGCGTGCTCGCGAAGGAAAAGTCGACGCGCGCCGACCTTCCGTCCATCGATCTGGCCATCGAATCTTATTTAACGCGGACATTCGGCATCAAAGTTGATTTTGAAATCGACGACGCGCTGGACCGCCTGATCCGCGACGGCATCGTCGTCGAAAAAGCCGACGGAACATTTGTCACATTGCCGCCGGCCCAGGCCGCGAAACACATCGACGAGAAATGGGACCAGTTCCTCGACTATCTTCCAGATCCAATTCCTTCCGAGGGTTATGAGTTCGAAGGAAGGAACCCACCCTCGGCGGCTTGAAATCCATGACGATCAAAAAATTCGCGGCCGACTTCACCGATCGCGCG
The DNA here is from genome assembly GCF_001006785.1 of Hyphomicrobium sp. GJ21. Lineage (NCBI taxonomy): Bacteria > Pseudomonadati > Pseudomonadota > Alphaproteobacteria > Hyphomicrobiales > Hyphomicrobiaceae > Hyphomicrobium > Hyphomicrobium sp. GJ21. The sequence continues at coordinate 884,115 of NZ_CDHO01000003.1, forward strand.
CAAGCCTACGCGACCGGCAATGCCCTTCAGGATTTTCTCGAGCCCCCGCCCGACGCCCTGACCGTATTCGAGAACGGTCCGGACCGCTGGCGCGTTGAAGCCTATTTCGACATGGCTCAAGGCCCGCGCGATATCGCAAGTGAGTTGGCCGGGTTCATTCCCGAACCGTTGCCGGCGTTCACCACCGAAGACGTCCCGGATTTGAACTGGGTCGCGATCTCGCAAGCAGCACTTCCGCCCGTCCGGGCAGGACGCTTCACGATCCACGGCAGCCACGATCGCGACCGGGTCGCGCGCGGACCCAACACGATTTTGATCGACGCAGGCGAAGCGTTCGGCACAGCCCACCATGCAACGACGCTCGGCTGCCTGCTGGCGATCGACCGCCTGGTGCGATCGCACACATTTGGTCCCGTCCTCGACCTTGGCTGCGGATCGGGCGTGCTCGCGATCGCCGTGGCCAAGTCGCTCCCGCACGCCCGCATCGTCGCCGCCGACATGGACGCGCAGTCCGTCAAGGTTGCAGCTGAAAACGTCCGCCTCAATGGCGTCGCCCGGCAGATCAAGGTCACGCAGGCGAGCGCCACGACACATCCTGACATCCGCAGCCGCGCACCGTTCGATCTCCTGATCGCGAACATTCTCGCGGGACCTCTGATCCGACTGGCGCCGAGCCTTTCTCGCGCCGTCGCGCAAGGCGGAACGCTCGTGCTGTCCGGAATCCTCATTCCGCAGGCGCCGGAAGTAATCGCCAGCTATCTGGCACAGGGCTTCGCGCTGCTTCGCCACGACCGCATCACCGGCTGGTCGACGCTGACGTTCGCCCGCCGTTAAATCGCCGTTGCCCGCGCCACGACAGCCGCCTAGAACCGTCGTCATGTTTCAGACATTCCAAACGCAGTCCGGACCCGATCACGTCGCGGAACGCACCAAGGCGCTTCGCGCGCTGATGACCAAGGCGAAGCTCGACGCCGTGCTTGTGCCGCGCGCCGATTGCCATCAGGGAGAATACGTTCCCGCCTGCGCCGAGCGCTTGCAATGGCTGACGGGATTTTCAGGCTCCGCCGGCCTTGCGATCGTGACGAAGAAGTCCGCCCTGCTGTTGATCGACGGCCGCTACACCGTGCAGGCGAAGGCTGAAACCGACACGGACGTATTCGAAGTCTCGCTCCTGCCCCGCGCGCGAGTGTCGGAATGGCTTCTTGGCGCCCTCGGTAAGAACCAGACGATCGGCTTCGATCCCTGGAACCACACGGCAGGCGAGATTGCACGCCTTAAGGCAGCCCTTGCGCCGAAAAAAATCAAGCTCAAACCGCTGTCGAAAAATCCGATCGACACGCTCTGGGGAAAAGCGCGGCCGAAACCTCCGGCCAACCCGGTCATCGCGCAGCCGTTGACGCTCGCAGGCCGCGCGGCATCGGACAAGCTCGCCGACATTCAGGCGCGCCTCAAAACGGACGGCCAGCACGCTGCAATTCTTACGTTGCCGGATTCGATCTGCTGGTTGTTCAACATTCGCGGCAGCGACGTCGCGCACAATCCCGTCGTCCTCGCATTCGCCATCGTGCCCGCAACCGGCAAGGCCGAACTCTATATCGATCCGCAGCGACTGGATGCCGAGACCCGCGCGCATGTCGCGCCGGTCGCAAAACTGCTGCCGCCGAAAGCGATGGCCGAACGCATCGCCGCGCTCAAGGCGCAAGGAAAGAAAATCCGCCTCGATCCGGAGACCGCAAGCTTCTGGTTCGAAATGAAGCTCGGCGCCGCTGCAATCTCGCGCGGACAAGATCCCTGCATCTTGCCGAAGGCGATCAAATCGGAAGCCGAAATCGCCGGAACGCGCGCCGCTCATATCCGCGACGGCTATGCGATGGCGCGCTTCCTTGCCTGGCTCGACGACAATGCAACGAGCGGCACGCTCGACGAGATCACCGCCGTCCGCCAGCTCGAAGCGTTTCGCCGCGAGACGAATATGCTGCGCGAAATCAGCTTCCCGACGATCTCGGGCTCCGGACCGAACGGCGCCATCGTGCACTACCGCGTCACCGATGCGACCAATCGCAAGATCGAGCCGAACGAGCTATTCCTGATCGACAGCGGCGCGCAATATCAGGACGGAACCACCGATATCACGCGCACGGTTGCCATCGGCAAACCGACCGACGACATGAAGCGCCACTTCACCGCCGTCCTTAAAGGCAACATCGCGATCGCGACGGCGCGCTTTCCGAAAGGCACGCGCGGAATCGACCTCGATCCCTTTGCACGCCGCGCGCTATGGGCGATCGGCGAAGACTTCGACCACGGCACCGGCCACGGCATCGGAAGCTATCTCTCCGTCCACGAAGGCCCGCAGTCGATTTCACGCGCGGGCATGGTCGCGTTGCAGCCGGGCATGCTGATTTCAAATGAGCCCGGCTTCTACAAAGTCGGCGCCTACGGCATCCGCATCGAAAACGTCGTGCTCGTCACTCCCCCGGAACAGATCGGCGAAGGCGAACGGCCGATGATGGGGCTGGAAACGATCACGCTGGCGCCGATCGATCGCCGCCTGATCGCCGTCGATATGCTGGATAAAGACGAACGCGACTGGATCAATGCCTATCACCGGCGCGTCTTCGAGACGTTGGCTCTCGGGCTCGATCGCGCGACGCGCGACTGGCTCGAACAAGCGACGCTTCCGATCTGATCTTCTCGCAACCGCGCGTCCGAGCCTTTAAGCTTTCCCGATCAGCTCCAGCCATCCGTCCTCGTCGAGGACTGTGACGCCAAGCGCACGCGCGTTATCGAGTTTCGATCCGGCTTCCGCGCCAGCAACGACGTAGTCTGTTTTCTTCGAGACGGAACCCGACACCTTCGCGCCCAAACGCTCCGCCTGCGCCTTCGCCTCGTTGCGCGTCAGCTTGGTCAGCGTGCCGGTGAAAACCACCGTCTTGCCCGTCACCGGCGAGGAGACCTGCACGCGATTGAACGCCGTGACGTTCACTTCCTTCAGCAGCGCGTGGAGCTGCTCCTGATTGTGCTGCTCGCTGAAAAAGTCGATCAACGCATCGACGACCGTCTCACCGATGCCTTCGATGTTGTCGATATCCTGATAGGCTTCGCTGCCCTTGCCGCCTTGGATGGCCGCATCGACAGCCGCACGCAACGCTTCGAACGTCCCGTATGCCTTGGCGAGATCCTTCGCCGTCGTCTCGCCGATGTGACGGATGCCGAGCGCGAACAGAAAGCGATCGAGCGGCACGGTCCTCCGCGCATTGATCGCCGCGAACAGCTTGTTGACGGAAGTCTCCTTGAAGCCGCGAACCTTCGTCAGCGGCTCGTCGGATTTTTGATCGCGCTTCTCGAGCGTGAAAATATCAGCCGCCGATTTGATGCGTCCGGTCTCGAAGAAAAACTCGATCTTCTCGCCGCCAAGCCCTTCGATATCGAAAGCGTTGCGCGAAACGAAATGTTTCAGACGCTCTTTGAGCTGCGCGCCGCAAACGAGGCCGCCCGTGCAACGGCGAACAACGTCCGCTGCGTTTCCCTCTTCATCGGACTCGCGCACCGCGTGGCTGCCGCATATCGGACAAACCACGGGAAATTTATAAGGCGTGGCGTCCTTCGGCCGCTTGTCGAGCACGACCTCGACGATCTGCGGAATGACGTCGCCCGCGCGCTGCACGACGACCGTATCGCCTTCGCGAATGTCCTTGCGCGCGATCTCGTCTTCGTTATGCAGCGTCGCGTTCGAGACGACGACGCCGCCGACGGTCACCGGCTCCAGTTTCGCGACCGGCGTCAGCGCACCCGTGCGGCCGACCTGAATATCGATCTTGTTGAGAACCGTCGTCGCCCGTTCGGCCGCAAATTTATGCGCGATCGCCCAACGCGGCGAGCGCGACACGAACCCGAGCCGCTCTTGATAGTCGAGGCGGTTGACCTTGTAGACAACGCCGTCGATGTCGTAGTCGAGCTTGGCGCGCTTGCTCTCGATCCCGCGATAATAATCGAGAAGTTCATCCGGGCTTCGCGTGATCTCCATCAGCGGATTGACCGGCAGCCCCCAAGACTTGAACGCGGCGACGACGCCGCGCTGCGTGTCTGATGGAAGCTTCGAAGCCGCACCCCACGCATACGCAAAGAACCGCAACGGCCGCTGCGCCGTGATCGACGAATCCAATTGCCGCAACGATCCAGCCGCGGCGTTGCGTGGGTTGGCGAAAACCTTGCCGCCACTCCCAGCCTGCGCCGCGTTGAGCTTCTCAAAATCCTTGTGCCCGAGATAAATCTCGCCACGGATATCGATAACGTCCGGAACATCGGCGCCGTCGAGAAGGTGCGGGAGGTCCTTGATCGTCTTGACGTTGGCCGTGACGTTCTCGCCCTCGGCGCCGTCTCCGCGCGTCGCAGCCTGCACGAGCCGGCCGCCTTCGTAGCGGATCGAAATCGAAAGTCCGTCGATCTTCGGCTCCGCCGTGATTTCGAGTTCATCGCTCTCGCCGAGATTGAGAAAGCGGCGAACGCGCTGCACGAAATCGACGACGTCCTGATCGTCGAAGGCATTGCCGAGCGACAGCATCGGCACGTCGTGCGCGATCTTGCCGAATGCCGCGACTGGCGCGGAACCGACCTTCTCACTCGGACTTTCGGCACGCTTCAGCTCAGGATGCGCGTCTTCCAGGGCGGTGAGACGGCGGCGCAATGCATCGTAGTCGGCATCCGAAATTTCCGGCGCATCGTTACGGTAATAGAGCTCATCGTGGCGCTCAATTTCCGCCGACAACCGGGCGATTTCGTCTTCAACGCTTGTCGCGCCCGGAGAAGCCGGACGCGCAGATCCAGAAGAGCGCTTTTGCGTTTTCTTAGCCATCGCCGCCTGGGAATATACTGCGGAAAATAGAAAACGCGGCAAAAACCGCCGCGCTGTCAAACTTCAAAGAAATATCAGCAGCCGCGCGTCGTCAGCCGCTACCCAAACCGAACTTCGGCACCGACTTCCAGGCCTTGGAGAGCCACGAACCCGAATCGTCTCGCGGACCGACGCCGCCCGATTGCAGGAGCGCGTAGGAATCCTTGTACCACTTGCTGTCGGGATAGTTGTGCCCGAGGATTGCCGCCGCGTTCTGCGCCTCGGTGACGACGCCGAGCGCCATATAGGACTCGACCAGACGCGCCAGCGCTTCCTCGACATGCGCCGTCGTCTGATAATCGCTCACGACGGTTTTGAAGCGATTGATCGCGGCGACGTAATTGTGCTGGTTGAGGTAGTAGCGGCCGACCTCCATCTCCTGCGCTGCAAGGTTGTCCATGCAGATGCGGATCTTGTTGTCGGCATCCCGCGAATATTCGCTCTCCGGGAAACGCGTACGCAGGATCTTGAATTGCTCGAGCGCCTTGCGAGCAGCCGTCTGATCCCGGTTCGCCGTCTTCAGATCGTCGAAGTAAGACATGGCGATGATGTGATGCGCCATCGGCGCTTCTTTCGTGCCCGGATGCAGCGCAACGTAACGCTCAGCCGATGCGATCGCCTCAGGCGTCTTGCCTGCGCGATAGTAGGCGTAAGCCGCCATCACGATCGATTTGCGCGCTTCCGGCGAATACGGGTGCTCGCGGTCGACGGCCTCGAACTGCTTCGCGGCATCGTCAAAATTGCCGCTCGACATCTTCGCGTCGGCATTGGCGAACATTTTTGACGGCGGATCGGGATTGAGCGCTGACGTATCGAGCTTGTTCGAGGCGCAGCCTGCGCCAGCCAGCGCGGCGACGACGGCAACGGCGCTCAAAGCTCTTCTGAGGTTCCCCACGAATGTCATGCGCCGTGTACTTCCCACCCTGATCGCACTTTCCCACTCATCGCCAACGGGCTGACGAGTGAGCATCCCGGATAACATTTCTCCGGGCGCTCTGAAAGACTAGAGCAAGTCCGCCGAGTGCCCGTAACCCCAGGTTATTTTATCGGTGGAATGTGGTGCATTCCAGGCCGATACCGGCTTGAAGCGCCGGTATCGCAACGACCTTCAGGCCTATTCGGCAGCTGCGAGAGCTGCCGGAGCCGTGATCTGGACCGGCGCGCGTGTTGCGCGGGTCTTGGGGGCCTGCACGACCGCCCAGTTCGATGCGTCGGCGAAGAGCGCCTGCAGCACCATCGAGTTGAGGCGATGACCGCCACGGTACGAGCGATAAGCGCCGAGCAACGGCATACCGGCGAGCGCCAGATCACCCACGGCGTCCAGCATTTTGTGACGGACGAACTCCTGGGGATAACGCAGTCCCTCGCGGTTCATCACTTTGCCGTCGCCGATCGCGACGGTGTTGGAGAGGTCGGCACCCAGCGCCAGACCGGCTTTCCACAGCTTCTCCACATCGCTCATGAAGCCGAACGTGCGAGCGCGAGAAATTTCGTGACGGAAAATGCCCGGGCTCATCTCATACTGGAGCCGCTGGCGGCCGATGACGGGCGAGGTGAAGTCGATTTCGACGTCCATGCGGAAGCCGGAGTAAGGCTCAAGCGAGCCCCAGCAGCCACCTTCTTCGACACGAACCGATTTCAGAACTTTGATGTATTTACGGGGCTCGGAAAGCTCCCGGATGCCGACCCGGTCGATGGCTTCGACGAATTCCGCCGAGCTGCCGTCCATGATCGGAACTTCTTTGCTGTCGATCTCGATATAGAGATTATCGATCGAGAGACCACGCAAAGCGGCGAGAAGATGCTCGACGGTTCCGACCGTTGTACCTGCTTCATCACCAATAACGGTGCAGAGCGTCAGATTTTTGACATTGGCAACGTGCGCCGCGATTTCCGAAATGACTCTTCCTCGTTTCGTAACGAGAAAGCGGAGCCCAGTATCAGCTTCTGCTGGATGCAGTGTAAGTGATACCGGAGCTCCGCTGTGCACCCCCGTGCCTGTCAACTGGATTTCGCGGGCAAGCGTGGTTTGCCGCGCACCGATGAATCGATTCGACATACAGCGCCGTCCCTCATTTATTGGTGGGCCGCTGCTCCCCAGCATTAATGCGGCCGACCACCCCCTGACCTGTGCGCTGTGCCTTCTTATTTTTGCCAGCCTGCCGACCTTGTTTGGCCGTGTCAGCACTGTCTAAAGGTTCAGCACAAGAAGTCGATGCACAAAAGCTAACTGCTTCGCTTAACACCGACAAATCACGCTTTCTTACACTCTGTTACGTCTTAGCAACTCGACTTGACGCTCTTTGCGACTTGATGCAGGCGCCGATTTAGCGCCGCTCTCTGCTGCCGACAATCTGCTTCGTACCCGCATCCATGTCATCATCGGACGACCGCGAGCCGTCCCTATGCTGACCGGATTTCACACTGCGGCTGAGATTTGCCAATCGTCCAAAAAGGCCCGATTTTGTTGACGATTCTGCACGTCCCGCGGCGGCACCGGTATGATGCGCATTCCATTCCTTCTGCGCTTGCGGAGGAAAATCTTCAATCGCAGGAAGGCGACGCGACGTACGCTGAAATTCGGCCGGCGCTTGCGGTTCGAAAGAATGAGTCGCGGATGATCCAACACCTGCTGAAGGCAACGGCGGCGTCCGCAATAATGCATTTCCCGTGAGCGGCGGAAAATTCTCGAGCCCATCTTCGATCATCACGTTGCCGGGAGCGATCCAGCTGTCGCGTTGAGTCGGGCGTGATTCGCTTTCGCTCGGATTAGAATAGTTCTGGACAGTTGGCGCCGCCGGCTGCAACGCCTCCGCAAGTCGACGCTGTAGATCTCCTGGCGGTGCAGGAACCGGCGCGGGATTCTGCGGCGCGAAAGATTCTGTGGGCTGAGCCGGCTGAGCGGCGCGCGCGACCGGAGCCGGCGCATGATTGGGAACAAATCCCGGCTGCGGCGCACGCGGCGCTGCGATCTGCTCGTTCGGACGATTCATCCCGGACGCAACGATCGAAACCCGGATTCGGTCGCCCAGCTGCTCGTCGAAGGTAGCGCCGACGATGATATTGGCCTCGGGGTCGACTTCCTGGCGAATACGGCTCGCCGCCTCGTCGACCTCGTAAAGGGTCATGTCGCGCCCGCCCGAAATCGACAGCAGCAGACCGCGCGCGCCGCGCAAGGTCACGTCGTCGAGCAGCGGATTGGCGATGGCTTCCTCGGCCGCGAGAGTGGCGCGGTGTTCGCCCGTCGCCTCCCCGGTTCCCATCATGGCCGCGCCCATATTGCTCATGATGGTGCGAACGTCGGCGAAATCGAGATTGATCAGACCTTCCTTGAGCACCAGCTCGACGATGCAGGCGACGCCGGAATAGAGAACCTGGTCGGCCAGCACGAACGCTTCCGCGAACGTCGTCCGCTCGTTGGCGATCCGGAACAGGTTCTGATTCGGGATGACGATCAGCGTATCGACGTGCTGACGCAGCGACTGCACCCCGGCTTCAGCAATGCGCATCCGCCGCGCGCCTTCGAACGCGAAGGGCTTGCAGACTACCCCGACCGTCAGAGCCCCGACCTCACGCGCCGCCCGCGCGATGACCGTCGCGGCCCCGGTTCCCGTTCCGCCGCCCATTCCAGCAGCGATGAAAACCATATGCGATCCGGCGATATGCGAACGAAGTTCGGCGATGGCTTCCTCAGCCGCCGCTTCTCCGATTTCCGGCCGCGATCCGGCGCCGAGCCCCTCGGTCAGGTTGGCTCCGAGCTGAACCCGGTATTCGGCGCTCGATGCCGCGAGCGATTGCGCATCCGTGTTGGCGACGACGAACTCGACGCCCTGCAGTCCGGCCGCGATCATGTTGTTGACTGCGTTGCAGCCCGCGCCTCCGACCCCGATGACGGTCAACCTCGGCTTCATATCGACCAGCGTCGGCAGTTGCAGCTTGATGCTCATGGCACCCTCAAATTTGATAATCGTCGAAGTCGCTCCGGAACGGCTCCGGCACCTTAGTCAGTCCAAAAATCAGAATGCGTGCTTCAGCCACGTTCCGACACGGCCGAGATATCCTTGCTTCGAAGCCTTGCGCTGAGATGGCGTACTCAATTCGTTGCTTCCCCGGGCGCTGAGAACCGCGAGCCCGGAAAGTGTCGCGAGTTGCGGTCCCCCGAGGCTGGCGTTCAGTCCGACGAGGTCCTGAGGCCGACCGACACGCACGTGCCTGCCGAATTCGTTGGCGACGAATTCCGAAAGTCCGAGGAGTTGGCTGGCTCCGCCCGTCAGAACGATCTTGTCTCCCGCGAATCGGCCCGCCGCATTGAGCGCCAAGCGCTCGCGCACGAGTCCCAAGAGCTGTTGCACGCGCGGCCGGATGATCGCCGTCAGCCGCGCCTTCGTGGTTTCGAAGCTTCCCTCGTCTTCCTCTCCGGCCACCGGATAGGAAATCGATTCGTGCTCGTCGGACTGGGCATTGAGCAGTGTGCCATAAAGCGTTTTGATTCGCTCGGCTTCTGCGAGTGGCGTCTGCAACGCCCTGGCGATGTCGTACGTCAGATGCTGGCCGCCGACCGGGATCGCCTCGACGCCGGCGAAAACACCATCGGCAAAAAGCGCGAGGGTCGTCGTTCCCGCGCCGAAATCGATGCATGTCACACCGAATTGCCGTTCCTCTTCCGTCGTGACCGCCAGCGCGCTCGCATAGGGCGATGCGACGAGGCCGTCGCATTCGGCGTAGCAGCGATCAATGAGGACGAGGAGATTGCGCAGCGGTCCTTCGTCCGCCGTTACGGCATGGAGGCCGGCCGCCATGCGCCGCGCCGAAAAACCGATTGGATCGCGCACGCCGCCGACGCCGTCGAGCTCATAGCCGAGGCGATTGAGATGCAGGAGCGTACGGCCGTCGCGCTCGGCATAGCTTTCGCCCGCCGCCATGAGCCGTTGCAGATCGTCATGCGTGACGCGCCCTGTCTCGACATCAATACGCGCCGTGCAATGCGCCGAGGCAAGCCGCCCCGCCGCAACCGAAACCGTGTAGTTGCCGACCGACACACCGGCCGCGCGCTCGGCCTGCGCGAGAACCGCGCGAACGACCGACTCGGCCTCGTCGAGATCAGTCAGCACACCGGCTTTCACGCCGCGCGACCGCTGCAGACCGAGGCCCGCAAGCCGAAGCGACGGCTCCGACAGTGACGGGCCCTGCTCAGCCACCATCACAGCGGCAACCGTTTTGCTGGTGCCGATGTCCAGAAGCCCGAACGTCCGGTACGTGCGCCTATCAGCCATTGGCATCCTGCTATCTTGAGCTGATGGTTAGAGGCGGCCTGGCGGACGCGTCGAGAGCCGCTGTCTGCGCCGACTTGCCATCGGCCGCGCGCAACGCGATCCGCCCGGGCGTGCGCACATCGATGATCATCGGCTTGCCCTTGAGCGCCGGCGCGGCGGCGGATGCATTCGCAATTTCCTGCAAGCCTTCAATCTCGCGATCCGCGCCGAGATCGATCATTGTTCCGCTCTTGAGCACGATGCGCCAGCGCCGCTCCGCGATGCGCTCACCATAGGCGTATTGCTTTTCGATTTCGGGATACTGCCGAAGCGCAGCCAGCATCGGCGTCGCGTCATCGGTCGCGCCCTCACCGACGACACGCGGCAGCGCCCAATTGCTCGCAACCGGCGTCGGCCCAAGCACACGGCCCGTCGCGTCGACGAGATACGTCTCGTTGCCTCGCGTCCAGACGATTGAAGGCGTGCGTTCGCGAACGACAATGTCGAGCGTGCCGGGATAGACGCGCGTGATCTGCGCTTTATCGATCCACGGTATGCGCTCGATGCGTTTCAGCGCCGCTTCCGAGTCGAACGCCGCGAACGTCCGCACGTTCGCGAGATCGATCGCATCGTAGATGTCGCTATCGGACGCAAAATGCTGCCCGGTGACATTCACCTGATTGATGCCGAACCCGGCCGCAATCGTCAGCGCCGTCACCTGCTCAGCGACAGCATGCGAAATCTTGGAGAAGGTCGCGCGATTGAGCGGCAGCATGATCGCCGCTGCCCCGGACACTGCCAGCAACGCGCCCATGGCGAAAGAATACTTCATCCACCGCCGCGTCGCGCGCCGGGACCGCCTGACGCGCCGCTCGCCACGCGGGATTTTCAGCGTCATCTCGGAACGCCGCGATGAGGAACGTGAAACCGTGCTGATTGCCTTGGGAACGTCGAAGGTTTGGACAGCTTTCGGCTCCGGCGTTGGCGCTTCCTGCGCCCGCCACCAGAACCGTTGCTTGCCCGCTACCTGTTGCAACTCGCGTCCTCGACCATCCATCGGACGAGGTCACCGAACGACCAGCCCGCATGACCCGCCAATTCAGGCACGAGGGACGTTCCCGTCATGCCCGGTTGGGTGTTCACTTCGAGACAGATCAGCTCGCCGGTTCCACCAGCCGTATCGTCGAAACGGAAATCCGCTCGCGACACGCCTCGGCAGCCCAGCGCCTGATGCGCCCTTAACGTTAAGGAACGGACTGACTGGTAAACATCCGGTAAAAGTTGTGCCGGCAGCTCGTGCTTCGAGCCGCCCGCACCGTATTTCGATTCATAATCGTAGAAAGCGAGCCCTCGGAGCGGCACGATTTCGATGACGTCGGTCACGAAATCTCCGATCACAGCACAAGTTAGCTCACGTCCCGGCACGTAACGCTCGACCATCACGATCTGGTCCGGAGAGCCCCCGGATGCGATCGAACTGGGGGGCCGATCGGCGTCCGGCGGGACGATCACGACCCCGACGCTCGAACCTTCTGTCGGCGGCTTCACCACATAGGGCGGCGGCAGGACATGGGCCTCCGCAGCTTCGCGCCGCGTGACGAGCTTCGCTTCGGCGACGGCAACGCCCGCGAGCTTCATGATGTCCTTGGCGCGCTCCTTGTGCATCGCGAGCGCCGATGCCAGCACTCCGGAATGCGTGTACGGGATCGCCAGCATTTCGAGGACGCCCTGAACGCACCCATCCTCACCGAACTTGCCGTGCAGCGCGTTGAAACAGACGTCCGGATTGATCGCTTCGAGCTGCGCCGCAAGGTTGCGATCGACGTCGATCTCGGTGACGCGATAGCCTTCCTCGCGTAGCGCCTCCCCGACAGCCGCGCCCGAGTTGAGACTGACGTCGCGCTCGGCGGAAAGCCCGCCCTTGAGAACGGCCACGTGATCGCGCGTGCGCTTCGGCACCACGCCGAGATTTGTCATGGCTCGCTTCCCATCATTTCCTGAAGCCTACGATTGGGCTTGATCGACCGTGTTGTCCAAAATAGCCAGCGCCTCGCCGACCGCAGCACCCGGCCGCGGACTGCCAAGCCGGATAATCTCCCAGTTGAGCGTGACGCCGGATTTCGCCTTGACGCGCGCCCTGACTGTTTCGCCGAGCCGCTCGACGTCCTCGCCCGAGGCCTGCCGGTCGTTGATCAGAAAGTTGCAGTGCATCTCGGACACCTTCGCACCGCCGACGCGCAGGCCACGGCATCCCGCGTCATCGACGAGCTTCCAGGCGCTGTGTCCCGGTGGATTTTTGAACGTCGAGCCGCCCGTGCGTTCCTTGATCGGCTGGTTCTGCTCACGGTACTCCGCGACGGCATCCATCTCTTTCAGGATTTCCGCCGGATCGCCGGGAGCACCCTGGTACGTCGCCTCGGTGAAAATCCAGGTGTCCGGAATGGCCGAATGCCGATACGTGAACCCCATGTCGGCAAGCGAGAGCACATGCACGTTGCCCTCGAGATCGACAGCGCGCGCCGCGATCAGACAATCTTTCGTCTCGCGCCCGTGCGCGCCCGCGTTCATGCGCAGCGCGCCACCGATCGAGCCGGGAATTCCGCGATAGAACGCCAATCCGCTGATACCGGCTTCGGCCGCAGCCCGCGCAACCTTGACGTCAGGAACACCAGTTCCGGCTCTCAGTCGTCCGCCCTCTTCGATCTTGATTTCGCCGAACCCGCGTCCAAGCCGGATCACCACGCCCGCGACGCCACCGTCGCGCACGAGCAGGTTCGACCCGAGGCCCATGACGAAAACCGGCAGATCGCGCGGCTTGCGCTTCAGAAAGTACGCAAGATCCGCTTCATCGGCCGGCGTGAAAAGAACCTGCGCCGGGCCGCCGACGCGAAACCAAGTGATATCCGCAAGCGAGGCATTGGCGATGAGACGTCCCCGGAGTTCCGGCATCAGCGCGCGCAGGTCGCTCGTGATGTCGTCGAACATCAGGCCGCGCTCCCGGCCCGCTGCGCCGTTCCCGCGAGCCAGTCCGGCAAAGCGTGCGCCCAGTCGGTCGAATTGCCCGCACCGAGACAGACGACAATATCGCCCGGACCGGCAACGCGCTTGATCGCCGGCGCAATCGCGCCCGGCTCGTCGACGGCTTCCGCCGAACGCCGGCCGGCCGCAGCGATCCGCGCCGCCAGCGTCTGATTATCGATGCCCGCGATCGGCGGTTCGCCCGCCGTGTAAAGCGGCGCGACGATGACATGATCGGCGTCTTTGAAGCAGCGCGCGAAATCCTCGAACAGATCGCGCACGCGCGTGTAGCGATGCGGCTCGACCACTGCGATCACTTTGCCCTTGGTGCCGCCGCGCGCCGCAGCGAGCACGGCCGAAATTTCAGCAGGATGATGACCGTAGTCGTCGTAGATGCCGACGCCGTTCCACTCGCCCGTGAACTGGAAGCGGCGTTTGACGCCCGAGAACCCGGCCATCGCGGCTTTGATCTTCGCGTCTTCGAGACCCGCCTGCGTCGCGACCCCAATCGCGGCCAGCGCATTTAGCGCATTGTGCGCGCCGGGGATCGGCACCGACCAGTCGGTGAGCTTGCGTGCGCCGCCCTTGACCGACGCCGTAAGCGTCGCATCGAAATACGTCGTGTTGCCTTCAATGCGGATTGACTGCAGCACAAGGTCGGCGTCCTGGCTCTGCCCGTATGTCAGCAGCCTGCGCCCATCGGCACGAAGGTTCAGCCGTTCGATCATGTCGCGCACGACTGGATGATCAATGCACGCAACGGCAAGGCCGAAGAACGGAATGTTTTTCAGGAACGCTTCGTATTCGTGATGCATCGCCTCGACCGAACCGAAATAGTCGAGATGTTCGGGATCGATGTTCGTGACGATACCGATCTCGGTCGGCAACCGCGTGAACGTGCCGTCGCTCTCGTCGGCTTCGACGATCATCCACTTGCCCTGACCGAGCCGCGCGTTCGAGCCCCACGAGTTGATGATGCCGCCGGTTATGACCGTCGGTTCTTCGCCTGCTTCCGTGAAAATGTGCGAGAGCAGCGACGTGGTCGTCGTCTTGCCGTGTGTGCCGGTGACGGAAATCGTCGAATAGAGCCGCATCAGTTCGGCGAGCATCTCGGCGCGCCGGATGATCGTCAGACCCTTCTGGCGCGCAGCGATCAGCTCCGGATTGAACGGTTTCACCGCTGTCGAGATCACGACATAGCGCGCCCCGATCAGGTTGACCGGATCGTGTCCGACGAAAACCCGGATGCCCTTCGACCTTAAGCGCCTGACATTCGCGCTTTCCTTCTGGTCCGAACCCTGCACCGTGTAGCCCTTGGCGACCAGAATCTCGGCGATGGCGCTCATGCCGATCCCGCCGATGCCGATGATGTGGAATGGGCCAATGTCGCGCGGCATTTGCATGAAAAGAGGTATCCTCGTGAAGCCGGAGCCGCGCTCCGAAAAGTCTCGCGTAATGATACTCACGCTGTGCGATTTCCCCCCGGACGACGACCCTCCGCAAGAGCCAATGCGAAATCGGCTAAATTACGAACGGCGTCCGGACGCCCTGCGTTTTTAGCCGCCTTGGCCGTTGCCGCAAGGGTATCGGGGGATTTTAGAAGCTTTTCGAGTTCATCGGCGAGGCGCTCCGGCGACAGATTGCGTTGCTCGATGCACCAGGCCCCACCGGCTTCTTCGAGCCGCCGGGCATTGTTCAACTGGTCGTTGTCGAGCGCGTGCGGCAACGGCACCAGGATCGACGGCCGACCAATTGCAGTCACTTCCGCGACCGTCGAAGCGCCCGCGCGTCCGATCACGAGATGAGCATCCGCCATCCGCGCCGGCAGATCGCTGAAGAACGGCGCGACGTCGGCATCGATTCCGGATTCGCGATAGGCCGTTTGAACGCGCTCGATGTCTTCTTCGCGCGCCTGCTGCACGACGCGCAGGCGCTTGCGCAAGCCGTCCGGCAACGCGAACAGTGCCAGTGGCACGATATCGGAAAAGAACCGCGCGCCCTGGCTGCCGCCGAAAATCAGGATGCGAATGGGGCTGTCCGGCAGCGGCGGAAGGAACCCGATCGCCGCCGCATCGAGCACCGCCTTACGCACCGGATTGCCCGTCAGAACCGCTTTCGCGGCAAGCGCGCCGTCGAGAAACTTCGTGCGCTCGAACGACGTCGCGATGGCATTGACGCGCTTCGCGAGCATCTTGTTGGCGCGTCCGAGTACCGCATTTTGCTCGTGAATCGCGGTTGGAATCCCCCGCAGCCGCGCCGCGACCAGCGGCGGATAGGTCGGATAACCACCGAAGCCGATCACCGCGTGAGGCTTTGCTTGGCCCAGCAGCCGCAGAGCGGCGCTTGTCCCGCGCGCGAGCGTCAAAACCGTCTTGGCGACATCGCGCGGCGCCCGCGACGCCAACGTCGCCGATGGCACCTGATAGATCTTGCGTGCGGGAAATCCGCCACCGTAGCGATCGCCGCGCATGTCCGTGATCAAATCGACGGCGACACCGCGCCGCCCAAGTTCTTCAGCTAGCGCGAATGCCGGAAACAGATGGCCACCCGTTCCGCCGGCAGCCAGCATGATCGATTGAATGCCGCTCATTTTCCCCCGCTCAAACAGACGGAGTATGACTTGTGAAATGTGCCTCGTCGATGGTCGGCACGCGGCGCGGCTTTTTTAGCCGCATCGGATCGGGCCGCCAGCGCGTCAGCGCGAGCAGCATCCCGGCCGTAATCGCCAGCGCCAGCATCGACGATCCGCCCGCCGAAATGAACGGCAGCGTCATGCCTTTGGGCGGCAGCAGCCCGATGTTGACGCCCATGTTGATCAGCGCCTGGAGCCCGAGAAGCAGCGAAAGTCCCTGCACCGCCAATCGATCGGCTGCCGTTGGCTCATCGCTGGCGCGCTGCATTGCCCGGATCACGATGTAGGCGAAAACCGCGAGCAGCGCGACGCAGGCGATGACGCCGTATTCTTCCCCGATGACCGCAAAAATATAGTCGGTGTGCGCATCAGGCAGCACGGACTTGATCGTGCCTTCGCCCGGCCCGCGCCCGAAAAAACCGCCTTCCGAAAACGACTGCATCGCGCGCCCGACCTGATAATTTTCGAACGGCGCCGCGCTGAAAAACTTTTCAAGCCGCGACTGCACGTGTCCGAAATTCATGTACGCGAGCCAAAAGCCGCCGCTGCCGATCAGCACGAGGATGGCCGCACCGATCGGTGGCAATCCGGCCAGAAGATAAAGAAGTCCCGCCGTCACGCTGATCAGAACGGTTTGTCCGACGTCCGGCTGTGCGACGAGCAATCCCGCCATGACGCCCCACAGCAAAAGCGCCAGCGGCAGCGCGGGCATGTCCGAGCGCTTGGCTGCTTCGCCATAGAGCCAGGCAATCACGACGACGAATGCCGGCTTCGCGAATTCCGACGGCTGCAGCGAATAGCTGCCGAGCATCAGCCAGCGCTGCGCGCCGTTGAGCGCCGTGCCTTTGAACAGCACGACGATCATGGCTGCGACGGACGCGAGCAGCAGCACGGCGGCAAGCCGGCGCACGCCCGCTGGCGAGAACAGCGAAATGATGAGCATCAGCGCCGCGCCGATAGCGGCAAACGTCACGTGCCGCTCGACAAAGTAGTATGTCGGCAAACCCTTCTTGATCGCGACCGCAGGCGAGGCCGCGAACGACAGCACCACGCCGAGCGCGACCAGCGCCAGCAACGCCGTCAGCAGCCCGCGATCGATCGTAAACGACCAATCCGCGAGCAAGCTGCGATCGGCGCGCGAGAGTTTCATTTCGCTCCCCGCATCGCGACGCCGGGGAGTGCTTCGACGAGTTTGCGGAAAGCATCCCCGCGAACCTCGAAGTTCCGGAACTGATCGTAGCTCGCGCACGCTGGCGACAGCAGGACGACGGGCTCGGCGCCTGCGCTCGCTTTCGCATCGCGCGCTGCGGCCGCAACGGCAGCGTCGAGCGTGCCGCTACGTTCAAACGTAACCTTTCCGTCGAGCGTCTGCGCGAAATCCTCGCTCGACTCCCCGATGAGATACGCTTTCGCGACCCCGCCAAAGTATTTTTCGAGCGCCGAGATACCGCCAGCTTTCGGCTTGCCGCCGACGATCCAGAACACGTCGCGCGGAAACGACAGCAGCGCCTTCTCGGTCGAATCCGCGTTCGTCGCCTTGCTGTCGTTGACGAACAGCACGTTTCCGATCCGCCCGATCTCTTCCATCCGGTGCGGCAGTCCTGGGAACGACGAAAGCGCGCCCTGCCAATCGAGTTCGGACGATTGCCCGATCCAGTTCAGGCACTCGCGCACGGCAGCGATTGCCGCGAGCGCATTCTGCGCATTGTGCTTGCCCCTGAGCGTCGCGATGCCACCGAGCGACGCGAGCTTGACGGCGAGCGCTTCGCGATTGCTGCAGATGATCGTATCGTCGAGCAGACTGTAACCCGGAGCGATGGATTTCTCGGCGCTGAAGGCAATCGCCGGAGCCTTCTGAATACGCCGCTGCAGCATCGCCAGCCCGAACTCGTCGTCGAGGCCGACCGCCGCAACTTCGGCGCCATCGACGAGGCGCTCTTTGACCGCCGCATAATTTTCGATCGTGCCGTGCCGGTCGAGATGATCCGGCGTTACGTTCAGCATCACGCCGATGGTCGGCTTCAACGTCGGCGTCAGATCGATTTGAAACGACGACAATTCGATCACGTGAAAACGCTCTGGCGCAGGGTCGTCGAGCGTCAGCACGGCGCGCCCGATATTACCGCCGAGTTGTACGTCGCGGCCCGCGTGACGGAGAATGTGCGCGATCAGCGCCGTCGTCGTCGACTTGCCGTTGGTGCCGGTGATGCCGATGAATGGCGCATCCGGCGCATGTGCGGCACGTTCCCGCGCGAAAATCTCGAGGTCGCCGATGATCTCGACGCCGCTGTCCTGCGCCTTGCGCACGGTCCAGTGCGGCTCGGGATGCGTCAGCGGCACGCCCGGAGCGAGAACGAGTGCTGAAAACTGCGACCAGTCAGCCTTGGCGAGGTCGACGAGCGGCACACCCTCACGCGCCGCCGCACTTCGGCCCGCCTCGCCGTCATCCCAAGCGGCAACGGTCGCGCCGCCGGCCAGAAGTGAACGGGCGGACGCGATTCCGGAACTCCCAAGACCGAACACGGCGACGGTCTTGCCGTTGAAGGACGTGGCGCGAATCATCGGCTGAAATCTACCGCATCTGAGGTCGCTTGGCTGAGGTCCTTGAGTGCTTCCGGAAAAGCGGAAACCGGTTTTCCGGCAAGAAGCACGATAAAACAAAAAGCTAGAGCCATTCCGCGCCCCATCAAATTCGGCAAGGCTCTAGCGCAGCTTCAGCGTCGAAAGGCCGATCAGAGCCAGAATGACCGAAATGATCCAGAAGCGGATCACAACCGTCGATTCCTTCCAGCCCTTTTGCTCATAGTGGTGGTGCAACGGCGCCATCTTGAACACGCGCTTGCCGGTCCATTTGAACGACATCACCTGGATGACGACCGAAAGCGTCTCGAGGACGAACAGCCCGCCGACGACAGCCAGCACGATCTCATGTTTGATCGCGACCGCGATGGCGCCGAGGATGCCGCCGAGAGCTAGCGAGCCGGTGTCGCCCATGAAGATCATCGCCGGCGGAGCGTTGAACCAGAGAAACCCGAGCCCCGCACCGATCAGCGCGCCGCAGATCACCGCCAGTTCACCCGTTCCCGGAATGTGATGAATCTGCAGATACCCTGCGAACTTCGCGTTGCCTGAGAGATAGGCGATGACACCGAACGTCGCCGCCGCGATCATCACCGGCACGATCGCCAGACCGTCGAGCCCGTCCGTCAGGTTGACGGCGTTGCCCGCTCCCGCGATCACCAGCACGGCCATGAGAATGAAAAACGGCCCGAGATCGATGACGAGATCCTTGAAGAACGGAAACGTCAGATCAGTATCGAGCCCCTTCGGCCCGAGCTTCATCAGGATGTAGCCCGCGACTGCCGCCACCAGTACTTCAAGCAGAAACCGCGACTTTCCGGAAAACCCGGCTGTCGAGCGCTTCGTCACCTTTAGGAAATCGTCATAGAAGCCGATCGCGCCGTAACAGATGGCGACGCCCAGAACCACCCAGATGTAGCCGTTCGAAAGCTGCGCCCAGAGCAGCGTCGAAACGGTCACGCCCGCGAGGATCATGAGCCCACCCATCGTCGGCGTGCCGCGCTTGAGGAGATGGCTCTGCGGGCCATCATCGCGGATCGGCTGACCCTTACCCTGCTTGACGCGCAAGAGATCGATGATCGCCGGGCCAAACATCATCACGAACAGCAGTGCCGTGAAGATCGCCCCGCCGGAGCGGAAGGTGATATAGCGGAAAACGTTCAGCGCGCTGATCTGATCGCTGAAATTGACGAGCTCATAGAGCATGCGCGCCGAATTCTCCCCCTCTTACCGATCCGCTGGTGCCGGACCTAATTCCCGTACTTGGACTTCAACGCTTCCACGACCGTGCCAAGCCGCGTCCCATTCGACGCCTTGACCATGACCGCGTCGCCGCCTCTGAGTTCGGACAGAACCGCAGGCTGCAGCAAGGACGACGTCTGAGCGTAGCCGCCCCTTTTGGACTTCGGTAGGGCATCATAAAGGCCCTTCATATGCGGACCGCAGGCAAATATGACGTCGACCCCGGCGTCCTCCACAGCGTCTTTGAGCCCTGCGTGAAGCCCGGGCGCGTCCGCGCCGAGCTCCAGCATATCGCCCAAAACCGCGATCCTGCGCGGGAATTTCTGCCGCGGCAGGGACGCGAGCGTCGCCAGCGCGGCCCGCATCGACGCCGGATTCGCGTTGTAGCTCTCATCGATCAGGAGCGCTTCGCCGCCGTCGAGACGCAGCACGCTCCGTGCTCCCCGGCCGCCGGGCGGCTGCAATCCGGCGAGCACGGCCAACGCCGTTTCGACATCCGCCCCGATCGCGTCGATGGCAGCCGTGACCGCCAGAGCGTTCTCGGCGATATGCCGTCCGGGCATCGCGATCTTGAGAGGAATGCGCCGATCGCCCAACCGCACAGTCAGTGTGCTGCCGTCATGATCGAGCGTCAGATCGTCTCCGCGAACGTCGGCGCCCTCACTGAAGCCGAACGTCACCGCCTTCGCGCCCAAACGCTCCGCGATCGACTTGAGCCGCACCGCATGCGGATTGTCGAATTTGATGATGGCAGTTCCGCCGGGCAGAAGCCCCTCGAATATCTCGCCCTTCGCATCGGCGATCGCTTCGACCGATGGAAAGTGCTCGAGATGCACCGCCTCGACCGTCGTGATGATCGCAGCATGCGGGCGAACCATTTTCGTCAGCGGCCGAATCTCGCCCGCGTGATTCATGCCGATCTCGAACACGCCGAAGCGTGTCTCGCGCGGCATCCGCGCCAGCGTCAGCGGCACGCCCCAATGATTGTTATAGGATTTCTCCGAAGCATGCGTCGCGGCGAGATGCGAAAGACATGCGCGCAGCATCTCTTTCGTTCCTGTCTTACCCGCGCTGCCGGTCACCGCAACGACGCGCGCATCCGGACTGAGCCGGTCTCGCGCCGCACGGCCCAGCGCTTCGAGCGCCTTCAGCGTATCGAACACGCGAAACAGCGCGCCGTCTTCCGCGCGCCGCACATAGCTTTCGGAAACGAGTGCCGCCGCGGCCCCGGCCTTGAACGCTGGAGAAACGAAGTCATGCCCGTCCCGCTGATCCTTCAGCGCCACGAAAAGATCGCCTGCCTGCAGCGTACGCGTATCGATGGAAACGCCGGTAACCGGCTGGTCCGTCCCGCCCTCGGGCGCGACGCCGAACACGGCGCTCAATTCGGAAAACGTCCACAACGGTTGCATACTGTCAGCTCTCGAGCGCCTTGCGGACTTCATCGTGATCGGAAAACGGCAGGATGCGATCTCCGACAATCTGGCCCGTTTCATGGCCTTTGCCGGCAATCAGCACAACGTCGCCCGGCTGCATCATGCTGACGGCCGTCGCGATCGCCTCCGCCCGGTTACCGATCTCCCGAGCCCCCGTGGCACCGGCCAGAATTTCGGCGCGGATCGAGGCGGCGTCCTCGCTGCGCGGATTATCATCCGTCACAATCGTCACGTCAGCTTTCTCGACCGAAATGCGACCCATGATCGGCCGTTTGCCCTTGTCGCGATCGCCGCCGCAGCCGAAAACAGAAATCAGACGGCCCGTCACGAACGGCCGGCATGCATCGAGCGCCGCGGCCAACGCTTCCGGCTTATGCGCGTAATCGACGACGGCCAGTCCCCTATTCCGTTCGCCGATAATTTCCAATCGCCCCGGCACGCCCTTGAGACTTTCGAGCGCTGCGAGAACCGCATCAGCCTTTTCGCCCGTCGCAATCGCCAAGCCCGCCGCGACCAGCGCGTTCTCCACCTGATAAGCGCCGACGAGGGGCAACCGCACGTCAAAGCTCCGGCCATCGAACAGAATTCCGATACGCTGCTGAAACCCGTCACGCGTCAGCGATGTCCGTCGAAGCGTATCGCCCGACTGCCCGACCGTCATGACGCGAAGACCGCGCGCCTTCGCTGCCGCCGCAACGTCCGCAGATCGCGCTCCGTCCGTGTTGATGACGGCGGGTTGCCCCGGCTGCAAAAGCTCCGTGAACAATCGCAGCTTGGCAGCGAGATAAGCTTCCTCTGTCGGATGATAGTCCATGTGATCGCGGCCGAGATTCGTGAATGCCGCCGCTGTCAATTCGACGCCATCGAGACGGTTCTGATCGAGCCCGTGCGACGACGCCTCGAATGCGAGATGCGTCACGCCTTCATCGGCGAGCGCGGCAAGCGTCGCGTGCAGCGTTACCGGATCAGGCGTTGTCAGCGATCCGTAGACGGCCCCATCGGGCTTCACGATTCCGATTGTCCCGACCGACGCCGCCTTGCGCCCGAGCGACGTAAAGATCTGCCGCGTGAAATCGGCGACGGAAGTCTTGCCGCTCGTTCCCGTCACCGCGACCGCGCAACGCGGCTGCCGACCGGCGAATTTCGCGGCAATCTTCGCGAGCGCCGCGCGTGGGTTATCGACCTCGATCAGCGCAACGCCGGCAGGAACCGTGACGCCTTTTCCCTTACCGATAACAATGGCGCTGGCGCCGCGCTGGAGCGCATCCGGAACGTACGACGCGCCATCGACCTTCGATCCCGGCAGCGCCGCGAAAATGGCGCCCTTGCCGACCGCCGCGCTCGCGGCCGTTATTCCTGTCACCTCAACGGAGCCTGTGCCAGGAGGCGGCTCGATGCCGGCCGGCAGCACGTCGCTAAGCCGCATACTTCCCCTCGCCCGTGTCGTCTCGGCCGCATCAAATCGCGCGGATGAATTCGCGGAAGTTAGATACGTGGCCGACCCCTCGGTCGTCAAATCGCCACCGGGTTTGCTCTGGTCTGCCTATTGGCTCGCCGCCACGTCCATCGGTGCCACGCCGAGTTGCCCCGCAATCCGCGAGATCAAGCGGCCGGTGACCGGAGCAGCGGTGTAGCCGGCCGTATGCTGGCCTTTCGTCTCTGCCGTTCCCTTGGGATCGAACAGGATGACGAATGTCACATACTGCGGATCATCCATCGGGAACGCTCCGAGAAACGACGAGATCACAGACTTCGACGAATACCCTCCGCGACCCGGCATGTCGGCCGTACCGGTCTTCCCGCCGACGCGATACCCCGGAACGTCGGCCTCCTTGCCCGTCCCATCCGGCGCGGTCACATTGAGCCGCATCAGGCGCGCCATATCGCGGGACGTCGTGCGCGTGACGAGCGATTTCTCGGCAGCCTGATCTCCGCCGTAGCGCTTGAGAAAGGTCGGATGAACCGGCTTGCCGTCATTCAGAACCGACGCCGTCGCCGCCGCGAATTGCAACGGTGCAACGGCCAGACCATGCCCGTAGGATATCGTGATCGTCGACGCCTTGCCCCACTTCGGCGGCAACTGCGGCGCGGCGACGGGGCCTTCTTCCGTCTTGAGCGGCGACAGCATTCCGAATTTGCGCAGAAACGCCTCGAATTTGTCCGGCCCGGCCTGCAACGCCAGCATGCCCGCGCCGATGTTGGAGGAATGCGTGAAAACTTCTGTCACGCTCAAGGGCCGGTTCGCGGGATGGAAGTCGGTCACCGTGAAACGTCCGACCTCCAACGGCTTGCGCACGTCGATGATCGTATCCGGCTTGGCGAGACCTTCATCCAGCGCCATCGCGATCGTCAGCGTCTTGAAGACGGAGCCGAGCTCGTATGTTCCGGCGGTCATCTTGTCGAGATACTTGTCGTCATGCGCCTGCGACGGCCACGCCGGATTGATCCGCGGCGTCGATGCGCTGGCGAGCACTTCTCCCGTTTTGATGTTGAGGACAATGCCCGCAGAACCGGCCGCCCGGTATTTCTGTTCCGCGTCGTCGAGTTCGTCTTCGAGCGCATGCTGGACACCGATGTCGAGCGAAAGCCGCACAGGCATCCGCGTCGAGAGCGACGCCGCATGAACCGGATCGGTGCCGATGCTCTCGTCGATGTATTTTTCGATGCCCGTCAGTCCGCGATTGTCGACGTTGACCGTACCGAGCACGTGGCCTGCGAGCAGTCCCGCCGGATACGCCCGCTTCAACTCATAGCGGAAGGAAAGCCCCGGAAGGCCGAGATCATGCACGCGCTGCGCGATTTTCGGCGACACGCCCCGGCGTACCCACACGAAACGGCGCGAGCGGTCCGAAAGCGCCCGCAGAAGCTCTTTCTGATCGATATCCGGCAAAACCGTCGCGAGCTTTTCAACGAGTTCGTCCCGGTCGAGCACGACGCCCGGATCGGCATAGATCGACGGCGCTTCCAAATCCGTCGCCAGAAGCCGGCCATTGCGATCGACGATATCGGGACGGCTGAAGCTCGTCGCAACCGGCTCCGAAACCGCGAGCGTCACGGCCGACTGATGACCAGCCGCCAGCGTGAGCAGATGAATCGCGACTTCCGCGAACGCGAAAAAGAGAAAGCCATAGACGACCGTTTCCGTCGCGCTGCGCGTCCGCCGCTTGCGAACGTCATCAGGCCCCGGACGGCCGATCGCGAGCGTGCCGTCAGCGGCCATTGCCACGATCCTGATCGCCGAGATCGGACACTTCGCGCCCATTGGCGAATTGATCGACACGCGGAGGCGCAAGACCGATCTGCCGCGCCAGTCCGTCGATGCGGTCCGGGCGAGCCAGCGTTCCGCGTTCCGCCTTGAGCACCGCGATGTCGTCGCGAGCGCGCTCGGCAGCGCGTTCTTTCGACTGCACTTCCGCTTCGAGACGCCGGGTGTCGTAGTTCAATCCGTAAAGGAGCAGCGCGCTCGTGATGGCGAAGAAAAACGCGGCAATGTTCAGGAGACGCATAGCGGGCTCTCTCCGTTTACTCTGGACTCAACCCTAGATACTAATCCTCGAACGCTGGAAAACCTAACGTTTCGCGATTGAGCGGCCAAGGATCCGAGTCTGTACGAAATGCTGCTCTGAGACGTGCCGACCGAGCACGCGGGTTCACATCCAATTCACCTTTAGAAGGTGTTAACGGCCGCGAGTTAACAATTCGGAAACTTGGAGGCGTGCTTTTTATCGTTTCTGTTGGCAAATGGCGCGAAACCGACTGGGTTTTGCCGCTGCGCTCGGCGATGAATTTTTTAACGATCCGGTCTTCCAGACTGTGAAATGAGACAACGACAAGACGGCCGCCGGGCTTCAGCACGCGCTCCGCGGCCGATAGTGCGGAAGCCAGTTCGCCAAGCTCGTCGTTAATGAAAATCCGCAATGCCTGAAACGTCCGCGTCGCCGGGTGCCGGCCATCGACTTTGCGTCCGTGAAAAACGCGAGACACCGTGTCGGCGAGTTCCCGCGTTCGCGCATACGGCGTCTCCGCGCGACGCCCGACGATCGCGCGCGCAATCGCCCGCGACTTGTGTTCCTCTCCGAACGCGTAAATGACGTTGGCGATTATCTCTTCTGCTGCCGAATTGACGAAATCGGCGACCGTCTGCCCGTTGCTCGACATGCGCATGTCGAGCGGACCGTCGTGTTGAAATGAAAAGCCGCGCTCCGCATCGTCGAGCTGCATCGACGAGACGCCGATGTCGAGCACGACGCCGTCCACTTGCGCGCCGCCGAGCGCGTCATGAGCGACCTCCTCAAGCCGGCTGAACGGTGACTCGACGAGCGTCAGCCGCGGACCGAACTCGGCCTGCAACGGCGCCGCGCCTCGGATGGCATTGGGATCGCGATCCAGCGCCAGCACTCGGCAGTCGGCAGCTTCAAGAATCGCGCGCGTATACCCGCCTGCGCCGAACGTGCCATCGATGTAGGTTTCGCCGGCCTTCGGCGCGAGCGTCTCGAGTACTTCGGAACGAAGCACGGGAATGTGGCGCGGAGGCTTTTCAGCCGGCCCCAGCGAGGCTCCCTCTGCCCCGCCACCGCGCGTCATTCCCGTGCTCCCGCGTCACCGTCGTCGTTCGACGTGCGACTACCCGCTGCGAAAAGCTTGCGCGTCACCTGGACTTTGCTGCGCGCTTCGGCCCGGCGTTTTTCGAAACGTCCGGGTTCCCAGATCTGAAACTTGTCACCGAGGCCAACAAACGTGACGGCGGCGCCCAGGCCGGCGTGCGCGCGAAGGCTTTCAGGAAGGACGATGCGGCCGTCGCCATCGATCGTGAGAACCTGGACGTCGCCATAGAGTGCGACAGACAGCTCGTCGCGCTCGTCCGAATAGTCCGGCAGGCCTGCGAGAAGCCCGTCGATTTTCTTTGCAAGTCTTTCGCCGCCCGCATCGAGCGCAGGAGCATCGAGCGAGGGGTAGCAGTAGAGGCCGCCCGCGTATCCATCGCGCTCCAAGACGGCGCGAAACGAGGCCGGAATTGAGACGCGGCCTTTGGCGTCGATCTTGTTTGTGAATGTCGAGACAAAGCGGTCCATCTCCCAGCTAACGAAAACTCGTCCTCCTCACTCGCTACTGGTCGCTACGCTTCGAATTGGCCCTGGCGACTCCCCTTCGGGGAGCCGGCCGCCAGGGCCGGAAAACCTGTTCTCTGGCGGCCGGCTTCGCGAAGCGAAGTGCCAGAGACAATTAGGAAAGAGGCCGTGGCGGTCGCTCAGATTTGGGCCCTCAACCAAACCGGCGCCCTACCACGGTATCCGCCCGGTGCGGACGGGCTCATATGGGATCGCATGGGATAAGGCGGTCGTCAACGGTTTCTTAAGGATATTTCTGCCCAGGCACGGTTTTGCACCAGTGCCCAGTCCGGATCGGCCCAACAAGCCCAGTTCCGGGGACTGAAGCGCGCGCTTGATTGGAGCGTTTAGCTGGACTTGAGCATGCTCACGGCTTCCTGAATTGACCGTGGAAGCGGACAGCGCATGTTAAGATGATCAGGCGAGGCGGGCGGGTATGAGAGTGCCGACGCACCTGTATGGGCTCGGCACCGCAACCTATGGGGTGTCACATGAACAGCCCTAGATCACAGTCAGCAATCCTTAATCCCGTCCTCAACCCAGGATCTGAACTTCGCTGGCCCGCATCCGGTCTCTGGCGGGACGGCGAGCCGGAAGTCCGCAAGATCACCGTTGCCGACGTGCGGGATGCGCTCGCCCAAGGCACCGAGGATTTTCGCGAGTTTCCGACACACGCCTTTTTTGCCTGCATCATTTATCCCGTCGTCGGACTTCTGCTGGCGCGGCTGTTCTTCGGCTACGACGTTTTGCCGTTGATCTATCCGATGGCCGCTGGCTTCGCGTTGCTCGGCCCCTTCGTCGCGATCGGTCTGTACGAATTGAGCCGCCGCCGGGAACTCGGTCTCGACAATACGCCCGCCCGAGCGTTCGACGTTCTGAAGAGACCCGGCATCGGCGCGATCCTGCTCCTTGGCTTGGCGCTAACCGGCATTTTTGTCGGATGGCTCTATACCGCCAACCTCATCCACACCCAGCTCTTCGGTGGCGAAGCTTCCACGCCGCAGCAATTCTGGGATCAACTCACGACAACAGAGAAAGGCATGCACCTCATCGTCGTCGGCAACGTCGTCGGCTTCGTCTTCGCGCTCGTCGTGTTGGTGACCAGCGTCGTCTCGTTCCCGATGCTCGTGGACCGAGACGTCAGCGCAGGCACGGCGGTCCGAACGTCTATCCGCGCCGCCCTCGAAAATCCCGTGCCTGTGGCGGTGTGGGGATTGATCGTTGTGATCGGACTCGTGCTTGGCGCGATACCGTTCCTGTTGGGCCTCGCCTTCGTGCTGCCGATCCTCGGACACGCGACCTGGCATTTGTATCGGAAGCTGGTCGTGCCCGAGAAAATCGAAGCTAGCGAGCGTGCGCTTCAATGAACGACGCAATCGCCGGAACGAGTTCCGGCGCCAGCAGCTTGTCGAACGCGCCGTAGATCGCAAGATTCGCGGCGCGCTCCTTTGGAGCTTCTCGCAAGACGTGGTTCATCGCTTCTATCAGAACGAGCTTCGAATTCGGCCGCCCCGCCGCCAAACGCTGCGCATCCTCCACTCTGATCTGCAAATCATGCGTGCCTTGCACGATGAGAGCCGGAGCCGTGAGGCGCGCAAGCTCTGCGGCGGGATCGAGCGGCAGCCACGACATAAGATAGGGCTGCACGCTGGGGCGATAGAGCGCCGTGAGTTCCGGCGGCACGTCCGCAACCGCAACACCGCGCGCCAAGCTTTGTGAAATTCTTTTCGACTCGATTTGAAGGTGTTCCGGAACGCCAGCATCTGAAAGCTGCCGTGCGATGAGCGCTGCGGCAGGTTCGCCCGCTCCCGCGACAAGAATGATGCCTGCAACCTTCACCCGCTGCGCCGCGAGCGTCGCGATCAAAGCGCCCTCGCTGTGACCGAGAATGAAGAGCGGACCGGTATCCTGACGCGCGCCAAGAAACGCCAGCCAGCCGATTGCGTCATCGACATACGTTTGAATACGCAGGTCCTCCTCGCGCATCGCGGCGGTTCGGCTTTGGCCGATACCGCGCTTATCGATACGGAGAGAAGCGATGCCACGTTCTGCAAGCCCGCGAGCCAGAAGCTTCAGGCTGTCGTTGCGCAAACCGGGCAAATTCCCATCTCGATCGACTGGACCCGATCCAGCGAGGATCAAAACGGTTGCAGATCGCGCGCCACGATCCGGCACAATCAGCGAGCCACGCAGCCCGTCGCGCGTCACATCTTCGTCCGACCATGACATCGCTGGTCCTGCAAACATTGCGGCGATGAAAAAGGACACGAGTAGTGCAGACAGCGAACGCATTCGGTCTTCCGAAACGCGCAAGCAAGCACTGCGCAAGAAATTTACCAGCCGGCCTGTAAGCCGGGTTCTGTCTGGAGACAGCCCAACACCGGCATGCCGGGTGTTGGCCTAAATGCTCCGCGACGGCCATTCATCTGGGACGCCTGTTGCCAGACGCCTCGTGCAATCAACCCGGATGAGTAGCGCGATGACACGCCCCGCGTCTGCGGTTTCCCGCTCCGCGCGCCCATCCCTATTCGATCTTGCTCCCGGTGGGGTTTGCCCTGCCGCCTCTGTTGCCAGAAGCGCGGTGCGCTCTTACCGCACCTTTTCACCCTTACCTCGCCGAAGCTGCAAAGCAGCGAAGGCGGGCGGTATGTTCTCTGTGGCACTTTCCCTGGGGTCGCCCCCGGCGGCCGTTAGCCGCCACCGTGTCATCAAGGAGCCCGGACTTTCCTCCACCGGATGTCTTGCTTGCGCGCCTTTAGAGCGCGTTTCGCCACAACGAAGTCCGGCAGCGGCCGCCCGGCCGGCTGGTCCCGCGACATAAGCGACGCGAGCGCGCAAACGTCAAGACCCGACCTGCGAAACGGTGAAGGCGCGGTTCGCAACAAACATCAAACGCCGTGATCGCCGGTTGCGATTGGCGCTGACGCTCCCATATCGCACCAGATCATTCAGTAACGCGGAGTATCGGATGCAGCCCAAAACTGATCGCGTGATCCGCATCCTTCCGCATCCGGCGCGCCTGCGCGTTTGCTGGCGCGGCCACGTCATCGCCGACACCACAGGCGCATTGATACTGCACGAAGGATCATATCCCGCCGTGCACTATATCCCGCGCGCCGACATCGACATGACGATGTTGAAGAAGACTGCGACCGTCACGCGCTGCCCGTTCAAGGGCGAAGCCGTTTACTTTTCTTTGCATTCGGACGATGCGACCGCGCCGGACGTGGCCTGGAGCTACGAGAAGCCCTTCCCGAGTGTCGGCCAAATCAGCGGGCACTTGGCATTCGACGCAAAGGCCGTCGAATTCATCGAAAACAACACGCCCTGACACCGACGCTCAAGACCTCAGCGGAAGGCTTGGAACAATATATCGGACTTCGCGTTGCGATCTTGTCGTGCTGCAGGCGACGGTTATCGAAGCGGATGAGCTCTCTTGAGCAGCGTGTTTTGTGCATCGTTAGGTGAGCTTCGGCAGAACGCCGCCGCTCGCCGTTTTTCGCACGTCACTTCTGGCCCAGCATCTTCAGAACGCGAAGCATTGCAGCCTAATTGCACGCGCCCGACAGCACAATATTCCACATCTCAAATCCTAGTTCTATGATCGTCGCGCGGTAGGAGCCGGCTGAGGAGAATGATTATGCATCCGACATTGCTCACCGCTGCGAGCGCCGCCCCTCTCCCAAAGTCCGCTGCGACGACGATCGCCGAAAGATTATTCGCCACGCGCCGTCATTCGCTTGCGCTTGCTGCACCGCTCACGTCCGAGGACATGGTCGTACAAGCAATGGAAGACGCGAGCCCCACCAAATGGCACCTCGCGCACGTCACATGGTTTTTCGAGAACTTCATTCTGAAGCAGCATCTCGATGGCTACCAACCGTTCGACGAAAACTTCAACTATTGCTTTAATTCTTACTATGAAGCGCTCGGACCACGCCATCCGCGTCCGAGACGAGGGCTGCTGACACGTCCCTCTGCCGAACGCATCTTTGCCTACCGCGCACACGTCGATGAGGCGCTTGAAATGCTCCTCGCATCTGAACAAGGCCAGAGCGAAGATCTTGCGCGCCTCATTGAAATCGGCATCAACCATGAGCAGCAGCATCAGGAACTGCTCCTGACGGACATTCTCGCTCTGTTTGCCGCGAGCCCGCTCAAGCCCGCCTATCAGGCGTCGCCTTCAAATGTCGACGCATCGCAGCCCGAACCCCTGCGCTGGTTTGAATTTGAGGGCGGAATTCATCGCATCGGACATGCGTCGAATGACTATTGCTGGGACAATGAACGGCCGCAGCATGACGCGCTTGTGCATCCGTTTCAGCTCGCAGACCGTCTTGTCACCAATGCCGAGTGGCTCGAGTTCATTGCCGACGGCGGCTACGTCACGGCATCGCTTTGGCTCGCAGACGGCTGGACGACGGTCAACCGCGAGGATTGGCAGGCTCCGCTCTATTGGGAAAAAAGCGACGCCGGCTGGTTCCAAATGTCGTTACACGGACTTTTACCGGTCGTACCTGCAGAGCCAGTCGCGCACGTGTCCTACTTCGAGGCCGATGCGTTCGCTCGCTGGGCTGGAAAACGCCTGCCGACCGAATTCGAATGGGAAATGGCGGCGCTTCAAGCAAGCGCGCGGCACGACCAGCCAGCAAATCATTTCAGGCCCCAACGAGCGAAAGACGCGGATCACCAAACGCCGCGACAGCTCTTTGGCGACGTGTGGCAATGGACGTCGAGCGCATATCTGCCCTATCCCGGCTATCGTCCCCCGACAGGCGCGATCGGCGAATACAACGGCAAGTTCATGATCAGCCAGCAGGTCCTTCGCGGGGCATCGTGCGTGACACCAGCGGGCCATTCGCGGCCGACCTATCGCAACTTCTTCTACCCTCATCAACGCTGGCAATTTGTCGGCCTCAGGCTGGCATCGGAGGCTCACTAATGTCTCGTGCTCAAACGCTTCCCAAAGCTTCCTGCGCTCATGCCGACACGCTCGAGAACGAGTTCGCTCGTGCCGTAATCACAGGCTTGTCGAAAGAGAAAAAAACGCTGCCGTGCCGCTATTTCTATGATGCACGCGGCAGCGAACTGTTCGAAGACATCACGCGCTTGCCGGAATATTACCCGACACGAACCGAAACGCAGATCTTGCGCGATCATGCGGCCGACATCGTCGGTGAAATCGGCGACGGAGAATTGCTCGTCGAGTTCGGCTCGGGATCGAGCTTGAAAACCGAAATCCTCCTCGACCGTATCGCATCTTCGATTGCATACGTGCCGATCGACGTCTCGGAAACGGCGCTGGCCGACGCAAAATGCAGGCTCGCGAAGCGCTATCCAGAACTTGACGTTCGGCCGATCGAAGCTGACTTCTCGCGCGCGATTGCGTTGCCCGCGGATCTCGCATCGCGCCGAAAGACCGGATTCTTTCCCGGCTCGACCATCGGCAATCTCGCGCCCTCTGACGCCCAATCTCTTCTGTCGTTTTTCGGCCGCGCGCTTGGCGAAGGCAGCCGCCTAATCATTGGCGTCGACCTCAAGAAAGATCCGCGTGTCCTCATCGAGGCCTACGACGATGCCGCAGGCGTGACAGCTGCGTTCAATCTCAACCTGCTTCACCGCATCAATCGCGAACTTGGCGGCGACTTCGATGAACGAGGGTTTCGGCATCGCGCGCTCTATGATCCAGCCAAAGGCCGGGTCGAAATGCATCTCGTCAGCGCTCGCAATCAGCGTGTCGTAATCTGTGGCCGCTCGTTCCGGTTCAGAGAGAACGAAACCATCCACACCGAGAATTCATACAAGTACACGCTCGATCAGTTTCGCGAGGTCGCACGCGCATCAGGCTGGAACGCGAAGCGAGTCTGGACCGACGCCAACAATCGCTTCAGCGTTCACGAACTCATCTGGCCAAAAACGGGCCGCAGCGTCGGCTGAATTCAAGCGTCTTCTTCGATCGCCGACTGCGCGATTTCGGTCGCCCCGCCATTGAAGTGCGCGCCGACCAGATGGCCGACGGCAACGGCGCCGATGCAAAGCGCCACCGACAAGACGATGTTCAGGGCCGCGCGGCCGAGAGCGCCGTCTCTCAGCAGATCGAGCGTCTGCAGGCTGAAGGATGAAAACGTCGTATAGCCGCCGCAGATGCCGATCATCACGAACAGCCTGAATTCTTCCGACACCGGAAAGCGCCCATGCGCCAAGGTGAGCGTTCCGAAAAGTCCGATGATGAACGATCCCGTGATATTGACGATGATCGTGCCCCAGGGCAGCTGGCTGCTGATCGGCAGCGCAAACAGCGACACCAGATAGCGCATCAGCGTTCCGAGCGCGCCGCCGAACATGACGATCAGGCATGTCGTGAAATTCATATGGCTCTCCCTTACCTCATTCCGAACGAATGCGGCCTCGCCAGGAGTCATCAGCCATAGCGGCGGTTATCGGGGAACCCCATCCCCATCGACGGCTACTCTTACACGAAAATCTTGGGAAACTAAACGGCCTCAAGCCGTAAAATGGCGACCCTCGCCGGGGCGGATGAAAATAGTCAGGGCCGAGACCTGCAGCAGGATCTGACGCGCAACCCTTCCTACCCGGGCCGTCGAGCCATGATCGCCAGCCCACAATACTCCGCACGCAGCGGATAATCGAACATCGACGGACTCGCACGGTCTGATTGAAGTTGGCCGATATCGATTTTGCCATAGATCATATCTATCGCGATACGATGCCGTGGAGCAAAAATACAACGCTCAATCATATAAGAAAATAAATCCAAAATGTCGCCTTGGAGCCCTTCAGAAATTCGATATAGCCACAAGGCTATGAAAACATAGCCACTCGGCTATATTGCGGTCTCTGGGGGGAGTCCTATGCGTTCGAAAAACGTCTGTGCGTCAGCGTGCATTGCGCTGGCGATGACATCTGCTGGCAGCCTGCATGCGCAGGAAGCGGGCGCTACCAATCAAGGCGCGTCGGAAGTCACGCTCCCGCCCGTCGTGGTGGCGGCGCCGAAGCAACGCATCGCTCAGAAGCCAAAAACGAAGCCCAAAGGGACGGACACGGCTCAGTCAGGCTCGACAAGCGGCCAAGCCGAAGACGTCGACGCTGATGGCGTGGGCACCGACGGAGGCTTGAGCGGCAACGGCCTGCCTGGAACGGCAGGCGTCTTCACGCTCGGTCAGATCGACATGGTCGGCGGCAGCGCCATCACCAATGACGCCATGTGGACCTTCTCGAAGTCCACACTCGATCAAGCGCTAGCACTGGCGCCAGGCGTCGCGGCGTCTAATTCCGGCGGCAGCCGCAACGAGCAGCTGATTTTCGTACGCGGATTTGATCGCTGGCAGGTTCCGCTCTCAATCGATGGCATCACCATCTATCGACCCGCCGACAACCGCATCGACTTTTCCAGCTTTTTGACCGCCGACATCTCGGAAGTTCAAATCGCGAAAGGCTATACGTCGGTATTGAACGGCCCCGGCGGCATGGGCGGCGCAATCAACCTCGTGACCAAGAAGCCGACCAAGGCCGTCGAAGGCGAAGTCCAGGGCGGCATGATGTTCGGGACCGATGGACAATACGAGGGCTACAAGACCTACGCCTCGCTTGGAACACGTCAGCGCGGATACTACGCCCAGGTCAGCGGCGCGCTGTTGGACACCGATGGCTGGTTCATGTCCAACGACTTCAAGCCGACCCCGGTCGAAAACGGCGGCGAACGCGATCATTCCTACAAGGACAACTGGCAGATCAGCGCCAAGCTCGGCTTAACCCCGAACGCAACGGATGATTACTCCATCAACTTCGTCCGCATGAACAATGCCAAAGGCGCGCCCTACCACGTGACGGACCCCGTCGCCCAGCAGCGCTATTGGGATTGGCCGGATACCACTCAGCAGAACTTGTACTGGCTCTCGCACACCAAGCTCGGCTCAGCTTCCTTCGTCGAAACGAAAGCGTATTACACGACGTTCCAGGACAATCTCGTAAGCTACGATAATCCGGCTCAGACGACCCAAAGCCTACCGAAAGCGTTCATCAGCAATTATGACGACTGGGCCGGCGGCGGCAGCATCCTCTTTGGAACCGACGTCACACCGTGGGATACGTTCAAAGCGACCTTCCTTTATCGCCGCGACCAGCACGATGAAACGCAGGCGTACAACATCAGAAACGTATCCTGCGGATCGACAAAGCCGTGCTTCCGGGAACCGACCCAGACAGATCTGGAAGACACGTATTCGATCGCCTTCGAAAATACTGTTCACGCGACCAATCGGCTCGATATCGTCGCAGGCGTGAGCTACGATTGGCGCAAGCTCTACAAGGCCGAGGAATTCACAGCCCCCTCCACTGCCCCAACTCCTTCTAATCCAGGCACTTTCTTCGAGTACAATAAGAAGGACTCGGACGCCTTCAACTGGCAAAGCGCGATCGTCTATCGTTCCGATGACTTCAACACCTGGCACGCCAGCGTTTCGGATCGCACGCGCTTCCCGACAATCTTTGAGCGCTTCAGTTCACGCTTCGGCGGCGCGACGTCGAACCCAGGCCTCGAACCCGAGCGGTCAATCAATTACGAAGTCGGCTGGACGAGCGCATTCGCGCGCAACAGCCAGATGTCTGCAGCGGTCTTCTACAGTGATGTGACGAATCTCATCCAGTCCGTTCCCTTCATCTATCAAGGGAATGCCGTCTCACAGAGCCAAAACGTGGGCGACGGCCACTACTATGGCATCGAGTACTCGATCGATTATGCGGTCAACGACAAGCTGCTGATTGGTGGCAACATCACTTGGTTGCAACGCGACATCCACAACCCGTCGAATGCGGCATTCGAGCTGACTGGAATGCCTACGGTCAAAGGCATCAGCTACCTGACCTACAAAATCACCGATGCGTGGAGCATCACGCCGAACGTCGAGTTCGCATCGGATCGCTGGACGGTCAATTCAGCCGGC
Organism: Hyphomicrobium sp. GJ21; assembly: GCF_001006785.1. Lineage (NCBI taxonomy): Bacteria > Pseudomonadati > Pseudomonadota > Alphaproteobacteria > Hyphomicrobiales > Hyphomicrobiaceae > Hyphomicrobium > Hyphomicrobium sp. GJ21. The sequence goes on from NZ_CDHO01000003.1 coordinate 919,240, forward strand.
ACGCTCTATTATAAAACAGGCGCATTCGCTCTGGCGAACTTCCAGACCGAATACGATCTGACCGACAAGACGAGCCTGATGTTCACGGCACGCAACATCCTCGACGAGAACTATGTCCTGACCGATGGCTATCCTGAGATGGGACGTAGCTTCTACGCCAACATGCGCACGCAATTCTAACCCGATTAGGTTCTTCGCTATGAAACGTTCAATCTCCCGTTTGCACGTATCATTGCGGCTCCTGCCCGTTGCCGTTTTCGCGGCAACGGGTTTTCAGGGCGCCGCCTCGGCAGAAACGTGTGCTGCCTTCAAGTGGTCCGTTGCCGCTGACTTGACCCTGATGGCGGCGCCGGAAGCTGTAACCGTCGCTTCAGGCGGCGCGATCGCGTCCGTTCCGAGCAAGGCGATTCAGTTGCAGCTTGAACCGTCGCCGGGCATCAAATTCCCGGCAGCATCCGGCATCAAAAAGCAGGCGATACCCCAGAACAGCTTTTCTGGATGGTTCAAGATCGACGCCATCGCCAAGCCTGGTCTCTACCAGATCACGATACCCGACCACTCCTGGATCGATGTCGTGCAGAACGACGAACTCGTTCAGTCTACGGCCTTTTCCGGCGACCCGGAATGCAAGACGCTGCGAAAGAGCGTGCAGTTTGAACTCGGCTCAGGGCCTGTGATCGTGCAGATCGGTGGCTCTGCGGAAAAGACGATGAAACTGACGGTCCGCGAGGCCGATAAGAAATGATGGTTCGGGTCGAAAGACTCGCGATTGCGCGCTGGCTTCGCCGAAGCATCGCTTGCATTTACTTCTGCGCGGCCACCGCGGCCGCGGCAGCGTCCTGCATTACGCTTCAATCTGCGCAGGCTGAAAACTTAAAGACGCGCGAAAAACTCGGGGAAGCGCTGTTTTCGGACAGAAACCTGTCCTTCAGCCGCAAGCAGAACTGCGTCAGCTGCCACTCGCCAGAACTGGCATTCACCGATCCGAGAGTTCTAGGCGAAATCCAAGGCGCAGTGTCACGCGGTGGCGACGGCCGCTCGCTGGGCGACCGCAATTCGCCAACGCTTGTCTACATCCGCACGACGCCGGCATTTCATATATCGCCGGCACGCGAGGCCGTCGGCGGAATGTTTTGGGACGGACGCGCAGGAACACTCGAAGATCAAGTCCGCGACCCAATTCTCAATCCGGTGGAAATGGCCATGCCGGACGAGGCAAGCATCGTCGCCCGCCTGCGCGAGAATGCAGACTACCGCGCTGCCTTCGCCGCGCTCTATGGCGAGGATGCGCTGGCTAGCACGCCGAAAGCAATCGCAGCGCTCAAAAACGCACTTGCGGCATTTCTCAGCACACCCGAATTCGCGCCGTTCACTTCGAAGTACGACCGTTCATTGCGCGGCGAAGTTTCGCTATCGGAAACCGAAGCACGTGGCCGCGACTTGTTCTTCTCCAACGACGGCGCGGGTTGCAATCGCTGCCACTCAAGCGTAGCCGCCGGCACCCGCGATGAAGTGTTCACCAACTTCGGCTATTTCAACTTGGGCGTGCCGCGGAATGCTGTCGCGCGGCGCCTGAACGACAGCAAACCACAGCGCGTTGATCACGGGCTCATGGAAAATCCCGTGGCAGCGCACGGCGAGTTCGACGGAAAGTTCAAGGTTCCGACACTTCGCAACGTCGCCATCACCGGACCCTACATGCACAACGGTATTTTTCGGGACCTGAGAACCGCGGTGCTTTTCCACCTCCGCTCATCTGATACCGCCATCGCCAAAACCAATCCCGAAACGGGTTCCGTTTGGGACAATCCCGAAGTTTCGGCCAATATCGCCGATCTCGGATCTCGCTCACTCAGCTCCTCAGATGTCGACGCTCTCCTGGCGTTCCTGAAAACACTCACCGATCGCAAATACGAGAACCTGCTCTCGCAATAAAACGGGCTCGGATCAAAGTGAGCCAAGCGAGATCATACCGATGCTCGCAAGCATCGTCACGTGTCTAGCCCGTCCGACAACGCACGCCCCGTGCTTGCCCAGATTCTTTCACACGGCATCAGCTCGCAGTGCGGCCGGCGTGCGCCAACGGCAAACCGCGTTAGCCGGAAATCGGCCCTCCGCAAGCGCTGACACAAGCAACGTTGAGCCCGGATCAGCTCCGCCAACCCTTATGGTATGAATAAATTTTGCATATTCTATCGCATTGCAGCGACGATTGCCGTCAGTGTGAAGACGATAAAGCGCCAGCGCGCTTGTAAAATCTCGCGAACATGAAATCTTCTGCGGCACGAAGAACCATACTTGCCGCATCCCGAAAGCAAACATGATCAAGGTCGAGATTGATCCGATATGGCGTTTCCAGCGCGACGGCGACGCCCAATCAATGAAGATCATGCTCGAATTCCTCACCGAAATTCGCGCGACCGGAAAGATTACGGCAGCGGCCGACCGAGCCGGCGTTTCTTACCGGCATGCCTGGAACCTGATTGAGAAGTGGTCTGATTTCTTCAAGATGCCGCTCGTTATCCGCAAGCAAGGAGCGGGAACACAACTGACCGACTTCGGCGAAAAGCTGGTGTGGGCCGGACAAAGATTGGAGGCGCGGCTGCGACCGCTGCTGCAGAACCTCTCGCAAGAACTTGAAACCGAAATCAACGAGTTGCTTCCGAACGGTCCTCTGATATTGCGAGTCCATGCCAGTCACGGATTTGCCGTGCCGAAGCTTCGCGAGCTATTAGGTCGGGAACCCAAGATCGGCATCGACTTCCGTTATGTGAGCAATCAAAACTCGCTCGCTTCTCTCGCGCACGGCGGATGCGATCTCGCCGGAATGCATTTGCCTCAAGGAAAATTACGCCAGCGCGCGATCGCCGCGAACAAGGAGTGGCTCAATCCAAACACGCACCGCGTTATTTCCCTGGTGACCAGAGAGATGGGCCTGATGGTTCAGCGCGGAAATCCACTGCAAATTTCTAATCTCGAAAGTCTTCGTAACCCGGCCGTTCGCTTCGTCAATCGCGAGCCGGATTCCGGAACCCGACTGCTGTTTGATCAACTCCTGGCGCAACATCGCATAAATACTTCGTCCATCCGAGGCTATGAGCAGTCCGAATTCACCCATGCCGCGGTCGCTGCATATGTCGCCAGCGGCTTGGCCGATGTCGCCTTTGGCGTTGAATCCGCGGCACGCCAGTTCAATCTCGACTTCGTTCCGGTCCTGACCGAGGACTACGTTTTTGTCTGCCGCAAACAGATCCTCAAATTACCAGCGATGCAGCGCGTGCTCGAGATCATGCGCGGGAAGGAATTCCACGCCGCCATTGCGGCGCTACCGGGCTATCGCGTCAAGGACGCCGGAGCCATAAAGACAATCAGCCAAGTCTTCCGCAATTCGGTATAACGCGGCGCGCGCTCTAAAAATTTCTAACCCCTCTGGCAGGTTCACATCGATGAAGGGAATGATCGCACGGCTCGGCTGGTTGGGCTCCGCGATACTCTTCATCGTGGTCGCTCTCGCAATTTTTTACGGCTCCGGTCATTTCCGCAAACATGCCTTGCGCGCGTCCATTCTTCAATCTGACCCCGCACGTCTGGAGCGCCTCGGCCGCCGGTTGATCGTCGGATACAAGGACGTCGCAAAGATCAAAGCACTCGTCGAAAAACGCGCAATCGCCGGCATATTCCTCACCACACGCAACGCTCAGGATCGCACCGCCGATCAGATCCGCTCCGAGATCGAGAGCTTGCAGGCGATCCGAAAAGCGCAAGGCTTGCCTCGCCTCATCGTTGCCGCCGATCAGGAAGGCGGTATCGTTTCGCATCTGTCGCCGCCTCTGACGGCTCAACCTTCACTTGGTGCGACGATCTCAGACCTGAGTTCCGATGACGAACGGGAAAAGGCAGTCAAAGCGTATGCCGCGCCCCAGGCTCGCGAACTGCAGACGCTGGGCGTAAACATGAACTTCGGGCCGGTCGTCGACTTGCAGCCGTCGGCCGCTCCCGCCAACGACAGCGGAAGCCGGATCTACTCACGGGCAATTTCCAGCGATCCCGACCTCGTCGCAAAAGTTGCGGTCTGGTACTGCGAGACACTCGCAGAATTCGATGTCACGTGCACGTTGAAGCACTTCCCGGGCCTCGGGCGCGTCGCCAACGATACGCACGTCGCAGCCGGCACACTGGCGACGCCGGAACCGCAACTCGAGCGCGAGGACTGGCTGCCGTTTCAGCGCCTCAAGAACGATCCCCGTTTCGCAATGATGATCGGCCACGTGCGCGTCGACGCGATAGATCCGACGCTCCCTGCCTCATATTCTTCAGAGGTAATCAACGGGCTGCTCCGCACGCGCTGGAAGGTCGATGCCTTGCTCGTCACCGATGATTTTGGAATGGGAGCGATCCTTGAGTCGAAAGACGGCATCGGGGAAGCGGCGATCAAGGCACTCAATGCCGGCGTCGACCTCGTGCTGCTGTCCAACTCTGACAAGCATTTCGATACCGTGATGACGGCTCTGGTCGCCGCGGATAGCGGAGGCCTCATCCGCAAGGACTTGGAATCAGAGACTTTTCGCAGGCTTGTTCGCGCGTCAAAGCACCCTTAGCCCACGCCGCGCCGATGTTCTGGCGCCAGATCGTCCGTATCCGTTGTTTCTTCCACTCGATCCAAAAATCCCTTTCATAAAGTCACTGTGTTGTGGATCAAACGATCCACCCCATTCCGAATCACTAATAATCGCTCCGTGCATTTGCGGAGCGCGGCATGCTGGGCAAATCTCTTTCGGACGCCACCGAATACGTCGAACGAAGAACGGCTGCTGCGGCGGTCACAGCTCGCGACGCGCTTCTGCCTGTCGCGTTCACGTTCGCTCTGATGTCGCTCGTCGCCCCCAAGTTCAGCCACACCCTATTGCCGGCCGCATTCGCTTGTCTTGTGCTGTTACACGGTCGATCGGCCGCCCGTCAGACGACTGCACAGCCGATGTCCTTCGGCTCCGGTTTCACGCCCATTTATTTTATTGCTGCGGCCCTGTACTTGTTCGCTCGCGCAGTGACGGCGCCACAACCAGCAAGCGCTTTAGCGCTACTTGCCGTTTTTGGCGCGTTCCTGACGATGGCCTGGCAGATGAGCCGTACGCTCACCGGGCTTCATCCGATTGATCAGCGAAAACTCTCTCAAGGTCTTCTGGCTGGAACCTTGGTCGGCGCCGTGTATCTCGTTGCCGAACTCTTGACCTCGCAATCCATCGTCACATCAATTCTCAATCATGTGCCCTTGCTGGCCGGCGGACGAAAAGGCCATTTCATAATCGCAGACGATAGGATCCAATCCGTCCGCACGTACGTTTTCAATCGCAACATCGGCGTTTTGAACCTGCTCTTCTGGCCAGTTCTGCTCATCGCAGCGAACGAGGCCGAACGCTTGAAGGACCTCAAAAGCAAGCTCTGCGTCTATGGCCTGTTTTTCGCGACGTTCTGCGCAACCTTCCTGTCGGTCCATAAGACATCGAAGGTCGCGCTGGTGTTTGCCTGCGCCGTTTTTGTTCTGAGCAAACTATCGAAGCGGGCGGCGCTATCGGCAATGACCGTCATCTGGATTCTGGCAACGCTGGCTGTCGTCCCCGCATCCCGCATCGCCTACGACAACGGCCTACAAAATTCCACGGTGCTCGCCGGATCGGCGCGAGCCCGCATCGTCATCTGGAATTTCGAAGCCCAACAGATTCCCGAGGCCTGGCTATTCGGCCGGGGGATCCAAAGCGTGATATACTACGACCAGCTCCAAGCTCCGACCGCGACCGTCGTTCCTGGCGAGCTGAGCGCGCAACGCAATGGTCACCACTCGCACAACATCTACCTGCAAATCTGGTACGAGCTGGGCGCTGTCGGAGCGCTGCTGTTCTCGATCGCCGGTCTCCTGATTTTGCGGCGAATAGCATCGATGCCCGCCCGATCGTTCCCGTTTGCGATCGCAGCGTTCGCCTCAGTAACCGCCATCATGGCATTCAGCTGGGGCCTCTGGCAGCACTGGTATTTTGCGGCGGTATGTATGAGCGCAGCTGTTCTGGCGTTGGCCAGCACGGGCGAGAGAACAGGCGGAATGCGCGGAGCTGCGGAAACGCCTTCGCGAACAACCTCACAGGCTTGACGAAAAGATACTTCCGGCTGGGCCGCATCCCGGCTCGAATAAACCGTTGCCGAGCCGGATGGCCAAATATGCCGTTGGTGCCTCAGGAGGGACTCGAACCCCCACACCCTTGCGAGTAGCAGATTTTGAGTCTGCCGCGTCTACCGTTCCGCCACTGAGGCTTAGCCGCCCGAAACGAGCGGAAGGGGCGATCTATACCGGCCTGCACGCCTGCGTCAACGCGTGAGACAGGCTATTTCAGCGTATGAGTGACGCGGCCCGTTCCGTGGTGGTGCTCCACGACCTGAATTTCGTCGCCAACCTTGATGCCGCGCGACTTGTAAGCCAGCACGCGGATCAGCGGCCCGTGATCGAGTTGAACGATCACGTTTTCTCCTTCGGCCTCGGCCACGCTCGATTTCGTCACCAACGGCTCGATGTCGGTCACCTTGCCATGGACGTCTTTGTTGTCGACCTTCGTGTCGAGCGTCTCATATCCAAAGGCCAGCCCGATCGCCGCGACAATGCCGAGACCAATTCCGAGGTACTTCGCACGATCGAGCCATATGGCTCGATCCAGTCGCCGCCGAACATCTTCGCGCACGGGTCTCTCCCTTGAAGCCGAGCCGCCTGTATCAGAACTCACCGCGCCATGTCATCCACTGCATGGGGGTAAATCTATGATCGGCGACGCCGCGTGGCCGCCGGGCCTGAGAACGTCATCGCCCGGCGCGGCAAATCCACGATAAAAATCAAAGCGAGAATAAAGGCGCGTTAGCCCCGCCCGATCGGTACGGCCTCAAGCCGCCGCACTGGTGTGCTGGTCAACCAGCTGGACGATATCCGCCATGATGTCGTTCAGCTGGAAGTCTTTCGGCGTGTAGACGGCCGCAACACCGAACGCTTTCAAGGCCTTCTCGTCTGCTGGCGGAATGATGCCGCCGACGATCACCGGCACATCGTCGAGGCCTTCCTTGCGCATCCGCTCCATGACGTCCTTGACGAGCGGCACATGCGACCCCGACAGGATCGACAATCCGACGACGTGCACCGCTTCGTCGACGGCGGCGCGCACGATCTGCGCGGGCGTCAGCCGGATACCCTCGTAGACCACTTCCATGCCGACGTCGCGGGCACGGACGGCGATCTGCTCGGCGCCATTTGAATGGCCATCGAGACCCGGCTTGCCGACAAGAAACTTGATGCGGCGTCCGAGGCGATCGGACACCTCGTTCACGGACTCGCGAACGGTTGCAAGCTGCGAACCCTCGCGCACGACGGCCGCCTGCGCGACGCCGGTCGGGGCACGGTATTCGCCGAAGACCTTGCGGAGCGTCGTGCCCCACTCGCCCGTCGTGACACCGGCTTTCGCGGCGGCGATGGACGAATCCATGATGTTTATGCCTTCTTTCGCCGCCCGCTCGACCTCTGCCAGCGCCGCCGCAACCTTCTTGGCGTCGCGATTGGCTTTCCAGGCCTTGAGGCGCCCGATCTGCTCGGCTTCGACAGCAGGATCGACGACCATGATCGCATCCGTTCCGCCCGACAGCGGCGACGGCTCTGTTTCCTTGAACCGGTTGACGCCGACGACGGTCAACTCGCCGCTTTCGATCTGCGAAAGCCGGCCCGTACCGCTTTCGACGAGCCTGCGCTTCATGTAGTCGATAGCCGCGACCGCGCCGCCCATCTTGTCGATCGTCGCAAGCTCGGCCTTGGCCTCTTCTTTCAGCGCCGCGACCTTCTTCGCGATCTCGACCGACCCGTCGAAAATATCGCCATATTCCAGCAGATCCGTCTCATACGCCACGATCTGCTGCATGCGGAGCGACCATTGCTGATCCCACGGCCGCGGCAATCCCAGCGCTTCATTCCAGGCGGGCAACTGAACGGCGCGAGCACGCGCGTTTTTCGACAGCGTGACGGCCAGCATTTCCAGCAGAATACGATAGACGTTGTTCTCAGCCTGCGGCTCGGTGAGGCCGAGCGAGTTGACCTGCACGCCATAGCGGAAACGCCGGTGCTTGGGGTCTTCGACGCCATAGCGATCGCGCGCGATCTCGTCCCAAAGCTCGTTGAACGCGCGCATCTTGCACATCTCGGTGATGAAGCGCATGCCCGCGTTCACGAAAAACGAAATGCGGCCGACCACGTTGCCGAATTCTTCCGGCGGCACCTCTCCCGATGCCTTGACGGTGTCGAGCACGGCGATGGCCGTCGCCAGCGCGTAGGCGAGTTCCTGCACGGGCGAGGCGCCGGCTTCCTGCAAGTGGTACGAACAGACGTTCGTCGGATTCCACTTCGGCACGTTCTTCGTCGAAAAGACGATCGTGTCCTTGATCAGCCGGAGCGACGGCTGCGGCGGAAACACGTAGGTGCCGCGCGACAGATATTCCTTGATGATGTCATTCTGGATCGTGCCGGTAAGCTTCAGCCGCGATGCACCCGTCTGGTCGGCGACGGCGATATAAAGCGACAGCAGCCACGCGGCGGTCGCGTTGATCGTCATCGACGTGTTCATCTGGTCGAGCGGAATGCCGTCGAGCAGCGTCAGCATATCGCCGAGATGCGAGACCGGAACGCCGACCTTGCCGACTTCGCCGCGCGCCAGCTCGTGATCGGAATCGTAGCCCGTCTGCGTCGGAAGATCGAAAGCGATCGACAGGCCCGTCTGACCCTTGGCCAGGTTTTTCTTATAAAGCTCATTAGACTTTGCCGCGGTCGAGTGCCCGGCATAGGTCCGAAACAGCCAAGGCTTCTCGCGCTCGACCTTGCCGTCTTTTGCTTTGGCTGGACTTGCAGTCTTGGATTCGGACATGCGAACGGCGTCTCTCGGCTCAGGAACAGTCGCTAGGATCAGGGGCTGTAAGGTAATAGAATGTCGCGGAAACGCAAAAACGGCAGTTCGCCGCGTTTTGCCGACTTGATAACGCCCGGCTTATACCAAAATCAAGCTATCGGTTCGACGGCAAGCGCCGGGTCGGTGAATGGGCGGCGACCGGCTCGATACGCGCGCGGCGCGCCTGATGTTCGAGCAACAGCGCCCAGAGCCATTTGACACTTACAATCACGAGGAGTGCGGCCACCACCCCGACCGCCACGGTCGCGGCGGTATTGGTATCGCGATCATAAGTCAGCGAGACCATCGCCCTCCGAAATCCGATCGGAGCCAGAATGCCTCCGAGCAGCAAAAACGGCACGGACACAATGGCCAGCACCGGCGCGTTCACGATTTCCCGGATGAACCAGAAAACGGCGGCCGCGAACGCGATAGCGATATAGAACGTGAACGCGTCAGTTTCTCTGATCTGCCACAGCAGGTCTTGCATGTCGGATCATCCGGTCGAAAGGCGTGCGGCGAATGTGCGGGTGGCAAAAAGTATCAGTTCTTGTACACGCTAAAACCTAGACGTCCCCGGTTAAGGAGTTCTTGATCCTCGGTTAACGTCAGGTTTGAGCCCCCTTCATTGCAGCGCAAAAACGTGCTTCATACTGCGACCCCCTTTACCGGACCGCAGGGGAAGCGCGAAGAAGACGAGCCAGAACGGCCCCTCATCGCGGGGAAAGTCGGGAGAAGCAATATCAATGGCGAGCCAAAACGTGGCAACGAAAAATGAGGCGGCGGCCGCTGCCCACCCGCTAGAGGCAGGGGTCAAGAAAGACCTCTACGAGATCGGCGAGATCCCGCCTCTCGGACACGTACCAAAGAATATGTACGCCTGGACGATCCGCAAGGAACGGGAAGGCGAACCCGATAAAGCCATGCAGGTCGAGGTCGTTCCGACGTGGCAGCTCGACAGCCACGACGTGCTGGTTCTCGTTATGGCGGCGGGCGTGAACTACAACGGCGTCTGGGCCTCGCTCGGCAAGCCGATTTCGATGTTCGACGTTCACAAGCAGCCCTACCACATTGCGGGCTCGGATGCGTCCGGCATCGTCTGGGCCGTCGGCTCCAAGGTGAAGCGCTGGAAGGTCGGCGATGAGGTTGTCGTTCATTGCAATCAGGACGACGGCGACGACGAGGAATGCAACGGCGGCGATCCCATGTTTTCGCCGAGCCAGCGCATCTGGGGCTACGAGACCCCGGATGGGTCGTTCGCGCAGTTCTGCCGCGTACAGGACCGCCAGCTTCTCGAGCGTCCGAAACATCTGACCTGGGAAGAGAGCGCTTGCTACACGCTTACGCTCGCGACGGCCTACCGCATGTTGTTCGGCCATCGTCCGCACGTGCTGCGGCCCGGCCATAACGTGCTCGTCTGGGGCGCTGCAGGCGGCCTTGGCGCATTCGCCGTACAGCTTTGCGCGACATCGGGCGCGAACGCCATCGGCGTCGTGTCGGATGACGATAAGCGAGACTTTGTCATGCAGTTGGGCGCCAAGGGCGTCATCAACCGCAAAAACTTCAAGTGCTGGGGCCAGCTGCCGAAGGTCAATTCGCCCGAGTACAATGTTTGGCTGAAGGAGATGCGCAACTTCGGCAAGGCGATTTGGGACATCACCGGCAAAGGCGTGAACGTCGATTGCGTGTTCGAGCATCCCGGCGAAACAACGATCCCCGTCTCGGTGCAGGTCGTGAAGCGCGGCGGCATGGTCGTCATTTGCGCCGGCACCACCGGCTACAATCTGACGATGGACGCGCGCTATTTGTGGATGCATCAGAAGCGCGTCCAGGGCTCGCACTTCGCGAACCTCGCGCAGGCTTCGCAGGCCAACAAGCTCGTCGTCGAGCGCCGCATCGATCCCTGCATGTCGGAAGTTCTGTCTTGGGAGCAGATCCCCAAGGCGCACATGCGGATGATGCGTAACGAGCATAAACCCGGCAACATGGCCGTTCTTGTCTCGGCTCCGACGACTGGACTTCGCACGCTCGAGGACGTCATCGAAGCCGGTCCCCGGCTAGGCTAAGGCGCCCGCGCCAAGGCTTATGCATCGGCCCTAAACGAATGCTCTATCCCCTCCCCTCGACGGGAGGGGATAGATCCCCAAGCTCTCAGCTCGGCGAACCACCGTGAAAGGCTGCACGCTCGGCCGCTTCACGCCGCATCCGCTTCATTTCGCTGACACCGCGATTGAACTCCGCGCCAAGCAAAATCGTGATCGCCGTGAACTGAAAGAAGATCAGCGCGATCATCAGCTGCGAAAGACCCGCGTAGAATAGCGAGTAGTTGGTAATCGCGAGATACCGCGACCAAAGTCCCGCCAGCGCCAGCCAGAGCACGATCGACAGCAGGACGCCCGGCCACACGTCAGCCAGGCGACGACGGCCGGCCGCCAGCCATAAATGCAAGGCGCAGAGCTGCGCCGCGATCACCGCACCGGCGAGCCCATATCGAACGCCCGGACCCAGCGCCGTCGAGTCGAAGAGGCGCTTGATCCATTCCGACTGGAACTGCGACGCGATTGCCGGACCGACGACGCTCGGGCCGACGACGACCGCCCACGTCAGAACCAGCGTCGAAATCGCGCTGACGAAAACAAACAGCATGCTGATCAGCAGGCAGAGCGGATACGGCCGCTTTTCGTGCACGCGATAGGCTCCGTTGAGCGCCGCACGCAGCGTCTCGATCGCGCTCGTCGCGAAGAACAGCGCCAGAAATCCGCTGGCCGTCAGAAGATCGATACGCCGCGATCCCATCACCGCCTCGATCTCCGGCGCGATGCCCTTGGCGACCGGCTCAGGCAGAATGGCGAAGAGCTGGTTGATGGCATCCTGCGCCAGTTCCCGCCCACCGAACACGCCGGACAGCGCGCCCAAGAAGATGCAAAACGGAAAGATCGACACCACGAAGGAAAACGCGACTGCACCCGCCATGGCGAACCCGGAATGCTCGTAGAGCCGATAGATGGCTTCGAACAATCTGCGCGCGCGCTTCATCGTTTGTTTGGTCTCCCGGCCTGCCGTTCGCCGCGGAACCTAGTTGCTGAGGTTCCGGAGGTCCATAATCCTTAAAGCAGCTGGTCCGCTCGGGCTGCATTTCAGACACAGGTTTTTCTACCTGCGTTCGATCCGTTAACCGCCAGCCCTCAGGCTGCCCAGTGAGGCGGCCGCATGAGCCCCGGACCGCCAAGCTGCGGCTCAGTACCGGTTGCGGCGGACGACCAGTTGGCTTATTTCCGGCCGCTAGTAAACTGTTCGTGGCGTGGCGAATGAGCATCGCGGCTCGAGCCAACGCTCCCAGCTATTTTCAGGAGAAATCCATGTCCGTCGCGCCCTTGAAGGCCGGAACCTCTATTCTGCACGCCGGTTCCGAGAAACTGATCGAGCGCTGCGGCGAAGCCGTCACCGGCGCCGATCGTATCCTGCAGGCAGCGAAAGCCGGCGTCCGCGTCAAGATTCAGGAAGCCGGCGGCATCGACAACGCGCAGCACACCGCGCACGGGCTCGCATGGCTCGCGACCGCCGTCGAAGGCCTTCGCCAGATGCACGACTGGGCGAGCCGCCTCTCCGGCGAAGGCCGCTTCGGCGAATTCGAACAACTCCTCCTGATCGCCGCATTCGCGGAATACGGAGCCCAGATCTCCAGCGGCATTCCGATGAGCCAGCTCGAGATCGCCCGTCCCGACGCGCTCGGCGTGCCGAAGGCCGATCTCCGCCGCTTCGAGGATTCGATCGCCGATCTCGTTGCCGAAGGCGGCTCGGAACCGGTGAAGGCGCGCCTCGGCGAATTGATCGCGGCCCAGCCGGAAGCGATGACGTTCGGCGACACCGGCCTCGACGAAACGCACGCTCAGATTCAGGACCTGATGCGCCGCTTCTGCCTCGATGAAGTTTATCCGCACGCGCACGAGTGGCACCTGAAGAACGAATACATTCCGCTCGACGTCATCGCGAAGCTCGCCGAACTCGGCGTCTTCGGATTGTCGCTTCCGGAAGAATTCGGCGGCATGGCGCTCGGCAAGGAATCGATGTGCGTTGCCTCGGAAGAGCTGTCGCGCGGCTACATCGGCGTCGGCTCGCTCGGCACGCGCGCCGAAATCGCGGGCGAGTTGATCCTGCACAACGGCACGCCCGAGCAGAAAGAGAAATACCTCCCGAAGATCGCATCCGGCGAAATCCTGCCGACCGCCGTCTTCACAGAGCCGAACACCGGCTCCGACCTCGCCTCGCTCAAAACGCGCGCTGTGAAAGACGGCGACGTCTACAAGATCACCGGCCAGAAGACGTGGATCACGCACCCGGTCCGCGCCGACATCATGACCGTGCTGACGCGCACCAACCCGAACGAGCCGGGCTACAAGGGCCTGTCGATGTTCATCGCCGAAAAGCCGCGCGGCTCCGACAAAGACCCATTCCCGGCCGAAGGCATGACCGGCGGCGAGATCGAGGTTCTCGGTTATCGCGGCATGAAGGAATACGACATTTCCTTCGACAATTTTGAAGTCCCGGCGGCCAATCTTCTCGGCGGCGCCGAAGGTCAGGGCTTCAAGCAGCTGATGAACACCTTTGAAGGCGCGCGCATCCAGACCGCAGCCCGTGCCGTCGGCGTCGCCCAGTGCGCGATGGATCTCGGCCTCAAGTACGCGCTGGAACGCAACCAGTTCGGCAAGGCGATCTACGCCTTCCCGCGCGTCCGCAACAAAGTCGTGATGATGGCCGTCGAAACGATGATCGCGCGCCAGCTCACCTACTTCTCCGCACGCCAGAAGGACGCCGGACGCCGCTGCGATCTCGAAGCGGGCATGGCGAAGCTGCTCGGTGCTCGCGTCGCGTGGGCCAACGCCGACAACGCGTTGCAGATCCACGGCGGCAACGGCTTCGCACTCGAATATCCGGTGAGCCGCGTACTCTGCGATGCGCGCATCCTCAACATCTTCGAGGGCGCCGCCGAAATTCAGGCACAGGTCATCGCACGCCGCTTGCTCGAAAACGCCAACTGAGTGACAGCCTTACCAAGGGAATGAGGAGCCGAGCCCGATGAAATTCACAACGGCAGTCCTCATGGCGGCGCTGACCTTCGCGGCCGGCGCCCCTGCCCTCGCTGAAGATGACGAAGGCGCGCCGGCGGCCAGCTGGATCGCCGTCGAACTCAACGGCAAAGCCGTCGATGGACTGACGCTCGACTTTACGTCGGACAAAGCCTCCGGGACCGGCGGTTGCAATCGCTTCACCGGTCCTATCAGCATCGAGGACGACGCGATCCAGATCGGACCGTTGGCCTCGACGAAGATGTTCTGCGAAGGCAAATCCGAAACGGAAGCGCAATACTTCGCCGCTCTCGAGGCCGCGCGGTCGTTCACGACCGACGGCTCTCTCGTCAGCCTCAAGGACGAGAGCGGCAAGGTGATCCTGAAATTCAAGAAGTGACCTTCGCGCCTAAAGCCGTTCCAACCCTGCAAAATTTTTGCGCCTTTGCAGTTGCGTCCGTGAGCCTATACACGAGGACGAACACCGTCCTCGATTCACGTTGCTAACCGGGCTTTCATGGCACGCTCAATTCTCATCACCGGATGCTCGTCCGGCATCGGCCTCGACGCCGCCCGAACGATGAAACAGCGCGGCTGGCGCGTAATCGCGACGGCCCGGAACGCCGAAGACCTCAACCGCCTCAACACGTACGAAGGCCTCGAAGTTCTGCGGCTCGAATTGGCCGATCCGCAATCGATCGCAACATGCGCCATTCGCGCGCTGGAATTGACCCACGGACACCTGGATGCGTTGTTCAACAACGCGGCGTACGGTCAACCGGGTGCTGTCGAGGATTTGACCCCAGCGCTCCTGCGCGAACAGCTCGAAGTCAATCTCGTCGGAACGCACGATCTGACACGACGGCTCATTCCGTCGATGCGCAAGAACGGCGCCGGACGCATCGTCAATTGCTCTTCGGTCTTGGGAATGGTCGTCGCGCCGTATCGCGGTGCCTACTGCGCGTCGAAGTTCGCACTCGAAGCACTGACGACCTCGCTACGGCTCGAACTCGAAGGCTCCGGCATCGGCGTGTCGCTGATCGAGCCTGGCCCGATCCGATCGCGCTTCGTCGAGCATTCCGTCGCGCGGCTGCTCGCGACGATCGACATCGACAACTCTCCGCACCGGGACGTCTATCGAACGCGGCTCGAGCAGATGAAGGCCGGCGGCCAGATATCGTTCAAGCTGGAGCCCGAGGCCGTGAGCAAACGCCTGATCCATGCTGTCGAAAGCAGCCGCCCGAAAGCGCATTACTACGTGACGACGCCGACGCTGATCGCCGCCGCGATGCGCCGCCTGCTGCCGCAGTTCGGCATCGACTATTTCGCCCGGCGCTTCTGAGCCACCAGCGATCCCGCCAGTTTGGCCCGCCAAACGCCGAGCTTCTCCTCAAGCGATTTCGTGTAGAGCGGGCTCGACGACGGTAGATCGATCATCGCGCAAACCTGTTCCGGCACGTGTCCCGGCTTCACGACATGACGGCGGAACAAGTCGCGCGCCTTTTGGCCATTGAACGCGATCGTCCGGATGTTCGGATAGTCGGCGAGAAATGCCGCGAACGGATTAACGATCGCATTCCGAATGGCGGCGTCCGAGCTTCCGATGCGCTCCGCGCTTTCCAGCACGTCCCAAAGCGCGCAACCGTGGCGCTTTAGAAGAGCGATCCGCGCAGAATAGTCGGATGGCACAGCCTCGCCGAAAATCGCGGCGATCAGCGGCCAGAAATGATTGCGCGGATGCCCGTAGTATTGCTGCAGTCGCAGCGATTCCTCACCCGGCAGCGTGCCGAGAATAAGCAGATGCGCGTCCGCCGTGACGATCGGCGGAAAGCTGTATTTCGCCTTCGCTCCCGGCATAACGCATCACGCCCGATGATAAGGATGCCCTGATAGAATGGTCGCCGCCCGGTAAAGCTGCTCGAGCAGCACGACGCGCGCGAGACCATGTGGCAGCGTCAGAGAACCAAGCGACAGCGTCATTCCAGCTGACTTCAAAACCTGCGCACCGTGCCCATCCGGCCCACCGATCAGGAACGCGCACGTTTTGACCGCACCGTCGCGTTTTTCGCCGAGCGTGCGCGCGAAAGCTTCGCTGCCGACGGACTTGCCTGCAGGATCGAGCGCGACGACGAACGTGTCGGCCGCCAGATCCTTCAAAAGCCGCGCCGCTTCATCTTGCTTGCGCTCATCGGCGCTCGCCTGCCGGCTTTCGTTCAACTCGCGAATATCGATCGGCCCCAATCCGATGGACCGGCCCGCGCCGTTGAAGCGCTTGGCGTAACGATCAGAAATCGCCCGCTCCTCGGCGTCTTTCAGCTTGCCGACGGCGAGGAGCGAAATGCGCATGAAAACCGCCCGCGGTCACCAAGCGAACCGCGCAAAACAACAATTAGGAGCGCGACGCGAGGCTCAGTGCTGCGAGCTGTCGCCGCGCGAGGCATCGGCGGGGATATCCGCCTGCCACATCTTCTCGAGGGTATAGAATTCCCGCACCTCGGGTCGGAAGACGTGGACGATGATGTCGCCCGTGTCGATCAGGACCCAATCGCAGGCGTTCAATCCCTCGACCCTCACGCGAGCCTCACCGCGCGCTTTGAGCTTGTCGCGCAGCTGCTCGGCGATAGCGCCGACATGCCGGTCGTTACGA
The DNA here is from genome assembly GCF_001006785.1 of Hyphomicrobium sp. GJ21. Taxonomy (NCBI): domain Bacteria; kingdom Pseudomonadati; phylum Pseudomonadota; class Alphaproteobacteria; order Hyphomicrobiales; family Hyphomicrobiaceae; genus Hyphomicrobium; species Hyphomicrobium sp. GJ21. Next base: position 935,910 of record NZ_CDHO01000003.1, read on the forward strand.
CCGGACGCGACAACCATGAAGTCGCCGAGTGAAGACTTGCCTTTGAGAGGGATGGAAACGATTTCCTCGGCTTTAGCGTCGTCAAGCCAATGGACGACGTCTTCGAGGAGAGCGGCCGAATCCGGCGCCTTGGCGGCGGACTGGGCTTGAGAGCTACCCTTGCGGGCGGCCTCGGCTGTGGTTCGGATCAAGCGGTAAGCATCCTTTGCTGATTGGTCCCGCATGTCAGACGGCCCGGCCGATTCCGGGTTGGCGTTATATTAAACGGCGTCGCCCTAGCCCGCAAATGAAATCCGGAAGCCGTCTGTCGCGAAAACGTCATAAATTTTAATGGCTTAACTGACATGCTCTGGCTCAGAGCGCGCGGCGCTACGCAACGCCGTCGACGAAAGGTCCGAAAGACGGATCGTCAGCAGTACCCAGGCCGGCGGCTTTCTGGCAGCCAGTCCATGGGCCTCGGATTCAGGAATGCGCCAGCGCGAAAGCGCGAGAGCGGCTGGCGACGACAGGCCTCGCAACCGCCAGCCGGGCCGGTCCACCACTGCGATCGGCATCAGATCGGCGATGCTCCGCCAATGCTGCCAACGGTCGAAGAACGCGAGATTGTCGGCGCCCATCACCCACACGAAGCGCACGCCAGGATACCGCCGCTTCAAGTATGCCAGCGTCGCAGCCGTGAAACTCGTGCCGAGTTCGCGCTCAAAGCTCGTCACTTTCATTTTCGGACCGACGGCGAACTGCCGGACCGATGCCATCCGGCCGTCCAGCGCCGACAGACCATCGCGCGACTTGAGCGGATTGCCGGGCGTGATCAGCCACCACAGCTGATCGAGTCCCAAACGCTTCATCGCGGCTTCGGCTGCAATGCGATGCCCAGCATGCGGCGGATTGAAAGAGCCGCCCATGATCCCGATCCGTTGACCAGGAAGGCACATCGGCGGATGGACGCGAAGCGATCCAAAACTCTGCTGCGGAATCTTTCGCGTCAAATCAGACGTGCCTCATCCGTAGCGCTACTTCGGCCGCGTCTGGCCGGTGCCTCGCACCTTGTACTTAAAGCTCGTGAGCTGCTCGACGCCGACCGGCCCACGCGCATGCATCTTGCCCGTCGCGATGCCGATCTCGCCGCCGAAACCAAACTCGCCGCCGTCGGCGAACTGCGTCGATGCGTTGACGAGAACGATCGCGGAGTCGACGCGGTTCAAAAACCGCTCCGCTGTCGCCTCGCATTCCGTGATGATCGCATCGGTATGCTGCGAACCATAGCGCGCGATGTGCTCGATGGCGCCGTCGACTCCATCGACCGTTTTCACAGCGATAACGGCATCGAGAAATTCCTTGCCGTAGTCATCGGGCTGAGCCGCCTTGACGCGAGGATCGACCTTTTGCGTCGCCTCGTCGCCACGCACTTCGCAACCATCGTCGAGCAGGGCTTTGACAATCGGCGACAAGAGATCGGTACGCGCATTCTTGTCGACGAGCAGGCACTCGGTCGCGCCGCAAATTCCCGTGCGCCGCATCTTGGCGTTGACGACCAGCGGCACGGCGATCTTCAGGTCCGCACCCTGATCGACATAGGTGTGACAGATACCTTCGAGATGCGCGAAGACCGGAACGCGCGCTTCGCTCTGCACGCGCTCTACCAATCCTTTGCCGCCGCGCGGTACGATGACATCAACCGACCCGTCCAAGCCGCGCAGCATCGCGCCGACGGCTTCGCGATCCGTTGTCGGAACGAGCTGGATCGCGGCTTCGGGCAAACCAGCCGCGCGAAGGCCTTCAACCAGGCAGGCATGAATCGCGACGCTCGAATGATGGCTTTCCGAACCACCGCGCAGGATCGCCGCGTTCCCGGCCTTGAGCGCCAGCGCGCCCGCATCGGCCGTTACGTTCGGGCGGCTTTCGTAGATGATGCCGATCGTGCCGAGCGGCACGCGCACGCGCTGAAACTTCAAGCCATTGGGCCGCGTCCATTCCGCCAGCACGGTTCCGACGGGATCGGGAAGTGCTGCGATCTCTTCAAGACCGGCGGCGATGCCGTCGATGCGCTTCTCGTTGAGCAGCAACCGATCGACGAACGCATCCGGTCGGCCTGCGGCTTTCGCGGCTTCGATGTCCTGCGCGTTCGCCGCGAGGATTTTGGGCGTCGCTGCGCGCAGAGCTTTCGCCGCCGCGACAAGCGCCGCGTTCTTTTCCTCCGGCGTCGCGATCGCAAGCCTGCGGCTCGCAGCCTTCGCGGCTTGTCCGATGCCGCGCATCAGCTCTGCGGTCTCGTTTTCGATGCGCTCCGGTTTGTTCATACTCATTTCCTCGTCAGCGCCATGTCGTCCCGATGGATCAGCGTCGCGCGCCCCTTGAACCCGAGGATCGCGGCGATCTCGCTCGAACGCTTACCCATAATACGTCGCGCATCGTCCGCCGCATAGGCGACAAGGCCCCGGCCCAGTTCCCGGCCGTCCGCCGATCTTATCGTAACCGCATCGCCGCGGTCGAAGTTGCCGTCGATACGGGTGACACCCGCCGGCAGAAGGCTTTTTCCCGATGTGAGAGCCTTCTCGGCACCTGCATCGAGGTAAACGTGGCCGCTCGGCTCGAGCTGCCCGGAAATCCAACGCTTTCGCGCCGTCACCGGATCTGAATTGGCGACGAACCACGTGACACGTGCGCCGTCCGAGATCGCCTTGAGCGGATGAAGAACCTTGCCGGTCGTGATGACCATATCGGTACCGGCCGAGAGCGCGATCTTGCCCGCCTCGATTTTCGTCTTCATGCCGCCTTTGGAAAGCTCGGTCCCGGCGTCACCAGCCATGGCCTCGATCTCCGGCGTGATCTCGGTCACGAGCGGGATGTGCCTGGCGTTCTGATCGTCGGCCGGAGGCGCGGTATAGAGGCCGTCAACATCCGACAGCAGCACGAGGCAATCCGCCGACACCATCGACGCGACGCGCGCTGACAGTCGGTCGTTATCACCGTAGCGGATTTCCGCCGTCGCGACCGTATCGTTTTCATTGACGACCGGAATGGCCTTCAGCGCCAGCAGAACTTCAATGGTGTTGCGCGCGTTGAGATACCGCCGCCGCTCTTCCGTATCGCCGAGCGTTAGAAGGATCTGCGCCGCCGTCAGACCGCGCGCGGCCGCGAGTTCCTGATAGGCGTGCGCGAGACTGATCTGCCCGACGGATGCCGCAGCCTGACTCTGTTCGAGTTCGAGCGGTCCCTTCGGCAGCTTCAGCACATGCCGGCCCAGCGCGATGGAGCCCGACGACACCAGCACGATGTCCTTGCCGGCGCGCGCAAGCTCGGCGACATCATCCATGAACGAGTTGAGCCAGTCCGACTTGATGCGGCCGGTGCTTTTATCCGCCAGCAGCGCCGAACCGATTTTCACGACAATGCGCCGCGCCTTCGCCCATTCAGGGCGCGCGGTAGCGATCGTAGCGGCGGACTGCGGAGCGCGGATCATGGCAATCCCGGATTGAAAGTCGAACCCGATGCGCGAGGCACCGGAGCATCGCGTGCTTATCTGTAAATGCGCGCATTCGGGCAAGAGGCCGATGCCGCATATCAGCCCGCCACGTCAATTTTTACCTAATTAACTGCCTGCAAGTCCGCCTTAGGGGACCACGGCGAAGAACAGGAACGTGCCGAACAGCACCAGATGCAGGAAGCCGAAAAGCACATTCGTCCGCCCGGTGCCGAATGTCAGGATGCTGGCGCCAAGCGTCATCACGACGAGCGCCATGTCCCGCGGATCGAGGCCGAGAATGAGCGGCTTTTGCAGAATGATGTTGGCCGCAGCGATTGCCGGGATCGTCAACCCGATCGTCGCCAAGGACGACCCCAGCGCCAGATTGATGCTTTTCTGCAGATTATCGCGGCTCGCCGCCCGGATCGCCGCAATCGACTCCGGTAACAGCACGATAAACGCGATCACGACGCCGCTAAACGCCGGTGGGGCGCCAACAGCCGAAACGGCGGCGTTCACTTCAATCGCGAACAGCTTGGCGAGCAGCACAACGGCGACAAGCGCGACGCAGAGAAAGAGGATCGAGCGGATCAGCTTCCCGCCTGTCTGCGCATTGGGATCGGGCGGATCGTAATCTCCGGCAAAATAATCCCGGTGCCGAACGGTCTGCGTAAAGACGAAGACCGCATAGAGCGCGATAATCGCGAAGCTCATGAACGCCAGCTGGCTCGTCGAGTACAGGCGACCCGGAGCCGAGCTGGTATAATTCGGCAGGATAATCGACAGCGTCGTCAAGACCAGCAGCATGGCTAGATAGATCTTAGCCGAGGTCACGTCGAACGACTGCTCGCGATATCGAATACCGCCGACGAGAAGACACGCTCCCACGAGCCCCGTCGTAATGATCATGACCACAGAGAACACGGTATCGCGCACCAGCGTTGGCGCCGCCTTACCGGTCAGCATGAGGGACACGATCAAAGCCAGTTCGATCACCGTCACGGCCATCGTCAGAACCAAGGTTCCGATAGGCTCGCCGGTGAGATGCGCGACCTCTTCCGCATGATAGACCGCCGAAAATACAGCGCCCATAAGAAGAGGGATCAGGATGATCGCAATAGCGATACCGAGAGGGTCCGACGCAAAATCATCGCCAAACCCGACCCATGTCGCGAACACGAAAAGCGCTACCCCAACAATCGGCAGTGCCCACGACCAAACCGGCGTTCGCGTCGAATGAACCATTGATGCTCTTTTTTATGAGGATTGAAGGCGGATGCGCGATTGTGCGCGACTTGCGGGCATCTCGCAAGTCAAAGCGCAAAGTTCTTTAAGGCTGCCACGCCCCGCTTGCGTCGCGATCCTCATCCTCTTCCGCCGCATCTTTACGCGAGATTTCGCGCGTCAGTGCGTACAGGGCTTCCTTGATGCCAGCGCCGGACACCGCAGAAAGCAGCAGAGGCGTCTTGCGCGCCGCCTTCTTCAAAGCTTCGCGTCGTTCCGCAAGCGTCTCCTCATCCAGCGCATCGATCTTCGAAAGCGCGACGATCTCTTTCTTCTTCTCGAGAGCGCCGCCGTAGGCTTTGAGTTCCCGGCGCACGGTCTTGTAGTCGCTCGCCACATCCGCCGAAGTTGCATCAACGAGATGAAGAAGAACGCGGCAGCGTTCGATATGCCCGAGGAAACGGTCGCCGAGCCCCGCGCCTTCACTCGCACCCTCGATCAACCCCGGAATGTCGGCGAGAACGAAATCGACGTCCCCTGCGCGCACGACGCCGAGGTTCGGGTGAAGCGTCGTGAACGGATAATCGGCGATCTTCGGCTTCGCGGCGCTCACTGTCGCGAGAAACGTCGATTTTCCAGCGTTCGGCAAACCGACGAGCGCCGCATCCGCAATCAGCTTCAGCCGCAGCCAGATCGTCAGTTCTTCGCCCGGCTGTCCGGGATTGGCGTGACGCGGCGCCTGGTTCGTCGAGCTTTTGAAATGCGCGTTGCCGAAACCGCCATTGCCGCCCTTGGCGAGACGAACGCGCGCGCCGGGCTCCGTCAGATCCGCAAGCAGCGTCTCGCCGTCTTCGGCGAACACCTGCGTGCCCGGAGGCACCTTGACCGTGCAGTCGCGCCCGTTCGGACCCGCTCGATTCTGCCCCATGCCGGGCGTACCGTTCTGCGCGGAAAAATGCTGCTGATATCGGTAGTCGATGAGCGTGTTGAGGTTCTGCACGCACTCGACCCAGACGTCGCCGCCATTACCGCCGTCGCCGCCGTTCGGCCCACCGAACTCGATGAACTTCTCACGCCGGAACGCGACGCAGCCGTTTCCGCCAGCGCCGGACTTTATGTAAATCTTGGCTTGATCGAGAAATTTCATGACGCCAAAGCTCGAATGGCCATCGTCCACGGCCTGCGCAGTTCATAGCTCAGCGCCGGAAGCTCGCACTGGCGAGCTTCGCACCAGCCGGTGGAATCTCCAACGTACTTGAAGCCGAGCTTCTGGATCACGCGCGCCGAGCCGGGATTGCCGGCGAGATGCCTGCAAACGAACCGCCTGACGCCCGCCTTGGTGAATCCATAAGCCATCACGGCGCTCGCCGCTTCGGTCGCATACCCATGACCCCAATACGGCTTACCGATCCAATAGCCAAGCTCGGCATCGCCGTTGGTGTCGATCGTGAAGCCGCAAATCCCGATGAACTCTGCTTCGCGTTCGATCCCGAAAACTTGTTCGCCCTCTTCGACGCCGCTGATCCAATGATGCGCGGCATCCGCCGAGTAGGGATAGGGAATGCGGCCCGTCATGCTCGCGACATCCCAGTCACCCGCGAGATCGGCGATCCGGGCGGCGTCACTGTCGACAACGGCTCTGAGGCGAAGGCGGGCGGTCTGCATGCCTGACAACTAAACGAACGTGTGTGGCGAAAAGGGATACGAGGCCGCCGCCAGAAAAGCAAAAGGGGACGGCAGCGCCATCCCCGAATTCGCAGCAATCTGGTCTCGCGGCTTACTCGGCCGCGACAACCTTCGCCGGCTTGACCGAGATATAGATGCGGCCGTTGCGCTTGGTATCGAACTCGACCGTACCTTCTTCGACTGCGAAGATCGTGTGATCGGTTCCCATGCCGACACCCGAACCCGGATGCCACTGCGTGCCGCGCTGACGGCAAAGGATGTTACCGGGAATGACGTACTCGCCGCCGTAGCGTTTGATGCCGAGACGTTTGCTCTCGGAATCGCGGCCGTTACGCGTCGAGCCGCCTGCTTTTTTCTGTGCCATTTCAGAATCCTCGAATGAAGCGGCGGCTCGTTACGCGCCGGTGATATCGGTAATACGCACGATCGAAAGGTCCTGACGGTGTCCCTTCTTGCGGCGTGAATTTTTGCGGCGGCGCTTTTTGAATGCGATGAGCTTCGGCCCGCGCGACTGCTCGACAAGCTCTGCAACGACCTTCGCGCCCGAAATGATCGGTGCACCGATCTTAACGTCGGCGCCCGAGCCGACCATTAGCACTTGGTCGAATTCAACGGTGGCTCCGGCATCGCCGGCAACCCGTTCGATCGTGACGACATCGTCCTTGGAGACGCGGTACTGCTTGCCGCCCGTCTTGATGACAGCGTACATGTTCAATCCTTCCGGCCTTCTTGGCCTGTTTCCGCGCCCTGTGGCGCCATCGAAAAACGATGGACTTTCAGAGAGATGCTGAATTTATCAGCATGAGCCTCGGGCAGCGCATTGAAGGCGGAACTTTTATTCCGCCTGCGAGTGGCGGTTTATTGTCGAACTGAGGCACCTTGTCAATCGCCATGCGGCGTTTCGCTTTTTGTTTGAGCGACCTCGCTGCTCCTCGCAAAAACGCCACCCAGTAACCATTTTCACTCGCGATAGGCAAAGCCGGCAGCAAGACTGCCGGACCATTCAAGAGGAAAGCCGGGAAACGCGATGCAGGCACAGCTTCAGCACGATGCAGCTGCAATTCGCGCGCGCGTACCGAGCCTCACCGAAATCCCACTTCTCGATACCGGACGCGATTTCCCGCTCGCAACGCTCCGCACCTTCGAAGACCGCACCCATGCCCTGCTCGATGCCGCATCGCGGCGCTATCCGCGCAGCGCGCTGACGGCCCTCGACAAGGTGTCCCGTGCCTGGCTCGCGCGCTGGAACAATCGCCATCTTCCTGAAATCGATGAGATCGCCCGCACGCTCGGCCGCCCCGGAGCCTACTTTTTCTCCGTCAATTACGAATGGGCCTGCACCTGCCGCGCAGCACCCTCTCCCGACGGCCGGTCGGCCCGCCTGATCAGGGTTCTGGACTGGAAAGCCCCGGGCCTCGGCGCCAACCTCGTCTGTGCGAAAGTATCGGGCGCCGGCGCGGGACCGTTCTCGCTGCTGACTTGGCCGGGATACACGGGTGTCCTGCAGGTCATGGCGCCCGGCCGCTTTTCGGCGGCGATCAATCAACCTCCGATGCGCAAGGCGACGGGCCTCTTTTATCTCGACTGGGCCGCCAATCGCCGCCGCGTCTGGCATATGCCGCACCCGACGCCTGCCCACCTGCTGCGCAAAGTTGCGGAAGAAGCGCGCGATTTCGCCGAAGCCCGCCTCATGCTGATCGAAGAACCGATTTCAACGCCCGCCATCTTCACGCTCGCGGGTCTCGCCCCCTCCGAAACGGCCGTGATCGAACGCACCGAGGATGACGCTCGTGCCAGGGACGGCGCGCACGTCGCCGCCAATCACTGGGAAACGCCGGATTGGCACGGACATCCGCGCGGCGATCAAAGCACCGATCGCGCCTGCCTCATGCGCGACGTGGACACATCCTTTGAGCCGGAATTCCGTTGGCTCATATCACCCATCCTGAACGACAAGACGCGCCTCGCAATGGTTGCCGATGCCAGCGAAGGCCGCATGATCGCGCGCGGCTACGAGCCGGACGGCCCCGCGACGACAACGCTCGATTTGACTTGGCGTCCAACCGCCTGACCCGCTTGCCTAACGCGCAAAGCACAGCTACAAGCCGCACCTTGCCGTCAGGCGCCACGGCTTCCGGAGAGGTGGCAGAGTGGTCGATCGCGCCGCACTCGAAATGCGGAGTACTCGCAAGGGTACCGGGGGTTCGAATCCCTCCCTCTCCGCCACTCTAAATTATCGTTTAAAATCAATAACTTACATCGTTATTAAAAATCGATCCCGGGATTCGAACCCAGTAAAAATGTCCCAATTTCCGTGCTTTTGGATCGCTTGAGACAGTGTGACCCAAATGCGGAGTGGTCTCTCGGGCCCGCTTCTGAAAACTAATTCCGGGAATTAAAATACGGCCCGATAATTTGTCAGGCACTTGAGTTCCTGAAATTAACAATTCTAATGTAATTGGGCGTTTTGCCGAAATTACTATTTAATGACATCGGAATTGACCGCATTCGACTATATTGAGTTGGATGGAATTGTGTCCGTTTGCGAATTAAAATTGGAAAAGGCCAATTTATCCCAATAGCGGACGTCGGCGACGGTCATCCGAAATGTGCCTATCGATGGGTCCGCAGGGCGGCATTTGGGCGAAATGCTGACACCGAGCTGGGGCGGTATGTCAATCGGTGTTGAACTTTGCCCCCTATCGGCATTCGATGCTGAACCCTCTGAGGGACCAAAGTGGGTGGAATGCGCCGGGGAACACGAGCCTCGTCGTATCAGAAAGAGCTTTGTGATTATCGTCCTGCGCGCAAGATTTGCCGACTTCAGTCGGCGCCGTTGGCGTATGCGGCAGCAATCAAGGCGACTAGCGCATCGCGCTTCGTGGTGAGGTCTTCCTTTTGCAGTGATAACCTATAGCGCCCCCACCGAGCATCATACGGCAGGGTATCGAATCCGGCCTCCTCGATGACGGCGTCGGTTTCTTCGGTTTTCGGAAGGCGCGGCTCCATGTTCAGCGTATTGCGGCGGGGGCGGAGGGTGACGAAGTTGGAAGGCTGTCCGTCGCGGGCCAGCCCGATGTAGAATTTGTTGTATTTCAGCTCCAGCGACGGGTCGTGGGCTTTGACTAGGAGGAGCAGCTGGTCGGCCAGCTGGAGGGTTTCGCGGGAACCCTTGTTTTCCCAATAGGGGCGATCGCTGGGGGCGGCAGCGGCGTCTTCGTCCTCGTCGACGAGACCGCGCGTCAGTTCGCTCATTACGGTGGTGAAGACAAGGGTCAGGTTGTCGGCGACCTTGAGCGCTTGCATCTGGATGGCGATGAGGGGGATGGTGCCGTTGAAGAGGGAAATGACGTTGAGGAAGCGGCTGGTAATGTCCTCTGCTATGATGACGGCGCAATGGTCATATTGCGGGTAGCGCTTACGTTCAAGGTCCCAGTATTCGAGGGTGCGGATGATGTGGGTCTCGTCGGTTTGGCCGAGCTGGATTTCGACTTCATAGCGCCTGTTGTCGGCGTCTTGCAGCAGGAGGTCGAGGCGACCGGCGCGCGGCTGGGTGCGTTCGGCGTCGCGTAGCTCAAGGTCGCCTAGGCCCAGGATGGCAGGATCTTGGGCGATAAGGTTCTGGACCCACTTCTCGGTAAGCAGGGGATGCAGTTTGAGGCTGATGCGCTCGTTTTTGACGTAGTTGTTCAAGCGAACCTCTCGGTCTGTTGTATTGCGCGTAACTCATAAAGGAGTCGGTAGAGGTGTGGAATTGGCGCAGGTGGGCGTGAAGGAGGGTGCCAGATTGATCGACTGCTCTTCTCCGGCTGGCCTAATTCCGCATAACGTGGGCTTCTGGGTAATGCGCAAAAAGTTTCCGGATAAACTCTAAGGCATTTTGATACCGCGACGAAGAGTGTCCACCCTTCCTTAATAGGGTCGACATCAGGTGGCGGTAGCTCCAAGCCCTCTCGAACTCCTCGTCGCTGGCCATTGGATTGGCACTCGTGGGCGTCGATACGGCCCGACCATCGCGCCCAATCCTGACATAAAGGGCGTCCTGCTTGAGGCGGTCGCGCTTGCCTTCGGCAATATGCAACGCCGGAGCAGCGTAGTCAGGGGGCTCTGACCATTGCCAGTTGTTAGATACCCATCTGCCGATTTTCTCGTGGCGAAGGATTGATATAGCGTCCGCTACGGCAAGTGGAATTCCTAATCCGCACATCACCTCCTCGCGGATACGCTTGACCATCTCCTCTTCGCTCTCATCCTCAAGGGGGTTGATGTATTCGATTACCGTTCCCACAAGTTGTTTGCAGATATGGTCATTCATCGCGCGTAGAAGATAGGGACTCCATCGGATCACATCTTCACGCACGAGGAACAGAAGGAATGCCTTCGCGTATTCCTCTTGCGCCAACATCGCAAGGACAAGCTTGCTCGCGGGCGGCTCCTGACACTCCAGCCACATGGCGTCATCGATAAGCCGCTCGCCGTTTGTAATGCAGGCTTCTATGGATGAAGTCAGCGTCTTCGCCGTAGGCATGACAGGAGCATCAACCTTTGCCATAGCGCCATCTCAGCCCGCCGCAGTTGCACTGAACCCATTCAGGCCCGCCGGCTTCCGAGAGTGTGACGGGCTTCTCGCAGGTTACGCACTTGAATACCTCGAGAGCCTGCTCGCAGGCCTCGATAAGCTTCGACGCCTCGCCGGTTGTAACATCTTGTGAGTGGGAGCCCTTGTTGCCCCACGTCAGGAGCAGCTTGTGCGCGTTTTCCAGCCTGTTGAGGGCATCGGCATAGATCGAATAATCTGTGACGTCCTTCTTCTGAAAGCACTTCCTCCCGTCGGCAACTATGCGCTCAAGAAAATCGTTGCTCATTCGATGATCGTTCCTGTCACCGCGTCGGTAGGGCAACCGCAATTGGAGCTTCTCGGCAATAATTGACAGCTCGACATCCATAATCTTGCGGGCGTCGTTGCAGGCAGAGTCCGGCCGCTCCTTCAAGTGCGCGCGCGCCTCGTCAAAGTTTGTCGTCGTGCCGGACCAGCGGATGCCGAGCTGCGGCGTCTGGAACGGCAGGAGACTCCGGAAGTTCCAAGACTTGCCGTCAAGCTGGTGACGCAGCTCCGCAAACCAGTCGCGGTCATGCGTAAGAAGCACCACCTGCCTGCCGGAAAATTCCTTCTCAAGAAGCTCGACGATCATGCCGCGATGATTGCGGTCGAAGCTGACCACCACGTCATCCAGGATAAGAGGGCGGTCGCTGGCAGCCTCGCGCTTTGCGAGCGCAAGAAAGATGCAGAGCCCTAGGCTGTTGCGGTATCCCTCTGAGAGGGTCAGGCGCGGCGAATCCTGATCCTTGCCGTGAAACTTGAGTGCAATATCGATCGCCTTGTCGCTGTCAGGAAGATAGAGCCGCACCTCGTCGATCGGCTCGTCCGGGTGCAGGACCTTCCACATCTGCCCGATATCGTCCGATATATCAGCTATGGCTGCCTCCGATTTAACGCGGATCTCCTCCCGTACGTTTGCTTCCGTGGCACTGACGAATGCGAGCAGGCTCTCCAGTTTCTCGATCTCGGCGGCCAGAGAATTCGCCTCCAGTACCGCCTTGGCGGCCTCAGCAATCGATTTGTCGTCAGAAAGCGTTTTGACTGCCGGCGGTGAGTTCTGGCTGGCTGTTTCTGCGGCATCGATGAGCGGGAGGCTATTCGCCTCGACCTCCCCGAGAACTCCTTCGTCGAGCGACTGCCGCAGCGACTCAGCGTCGAGTGCCTCCAACCATTCCAGCTGCTGCTTCAGTGGGCCAGAACGTAACTCCGCTTGCCAGTCCTGGAGTTCGGTCTTGGCAAAATTCGACTTGAGCGTTTTCAACTCGTCAATCAATGTGCTGATCGCTGCGCGACGCGCTTTAAATACAGCGTTGATCTCCTGAAGGCGGTCTTGTTCCGCCTTGATATGTGCTTTGAACCGGTCTTTACCGACCTGTTGGCCGCAGGCGGGGCACGCAATATTGTCTTCGGTGGTCAGCTTTATGCCGTAGGCATGAGCCGATTCCAGAACGACCAGCCTTTCCGCGACGAGTGGTTCCACCGATCCGGCGAGCTTGGCGTTGGCGACGCGCACTGCTGCAAAGGCGCTTGCCGGCTTCGATGTCGCGATAGCCCGCAGGGTGACATGGCGAAGATTTTCCGTTGACAGTTCGTTGAGTCGGGCAGCCAGCGCGTTGATTATTTCAACGCACAGGGCCGGCGTGTCCGTCTCCGTCGAAGACGGGCAGTAAGCTGCGTGAAGGTCAGCGACCTTCTTTTCGATGTCGTCGTTGCTCTCATCGTCGAAGGCGAGTTTGCGCTTGCGGTCGATCTCGCCCGCAACACCGCGCTTTTCCTTAAGCTTTGATTGCTGTTCGACTGCGCGCGCAAGCTGTCGTACGTTTTCGGCGGCAACCTCCAGCTCTCCCAGTCCGAGAAGTGGTAGAAGATCGGAGTATTTGTCGCCCTTGCTGCTGTGGATGAACCGCGAGATTTCGTCCTGTCGCAGGACCGTCCGGCGGTAGTCCCAGGCCGTCATGTCGACGACGCCGGAACGCTTGTGCGTCCCATTGCGTCCAATAGCGACACTGCACTCCTCGTCATCTTTGAAGCGGATACTGAACTTGGTGCCACAATCATCCGGCGTGTGGGTGTTGGGTACGGCCTTTTCCTGCTTCGTGCCGCTGTACTCGTGCGCAAGGTGATCGATCTTGCCGGCCTTGCTAATGGCGTACTCGACGGCGTCGACGAAGGAAGATTTTCCGGTGCCGTTCTGGCCATAGACGACGAGGGATTTGGAACTGCAGTCGAGAACGGCGGAGTCGGCAGCACCTCGAAACCAGCTGAGGTTGATTTTATCGATCCTCATGGTGCCGCTTCTCCGGCAGGCTTCTCCACGAGACATTCGATGAGCTTCTGCGCGAGGGCAGCAAGCTCTGAATTTTTGAGCGAGCGCTCACGCGCTCTGCCTTGCAGCTCTTCGGTCAGAGCTGTCGCAACAGATGCTGGCACTGCACCGCACTTGAGTGCCTCGGCGACGCATCTCTCTGGCCAGTCGGGCTGCCATTGCAACGGATCGGGTGATGTTTCGGACGCTGTGCTGGTATCGTTCATACTGTCATGCTCCCCCTATCACCTCCAGTAGAGGCAACATTCGCAAACCTAGAACCCATCCCTGGGCTTCACACAGGAAAACGCGTGCATCAGCTAACTTGCGGTATGCGGCATCAACTCAGAAAGTGCGCCTAAGTACATTAGGCAAACTCTATTGATTCGGCAGTGGCCGAGTGCTTCCGCACCGCCGGTGGAAATAAGAGGCTTTCTGACTGGAACGAGCGTGTTCGAAGGGGCGGACCGGCACGATGGTTGAGTGCGATGACCGGCTTGCCAGCTGTTTTGCGTCGCCAATAAAGCCGTCGTGGATAGGGCACAGCGAGCTTATTAAAGACTTCGATTAAGCGACGGTGCGTTATTCCAAACTCTTGCGCCAGTTCATGCGGCGGGGTTTCCCAGGCACGTCTGTGCAACTCTTCACGGGTAATCGTTATTGTTGCGCCTTTGTCCGGATCGTTCATGCGATCCCCGATGAGGAGGGCGCGGCCCTTCAGCGGCGCAAGAAAAAGGGTCCCTTTCGCTCGCCGGTTCGAGCATCGCGTCGACTGCGACGTCTGCCCTATAACTCCGAGCTTAGCTCAACGAGCGCGAATGACCCTAAACGGCTACACGCGTTCGCAGCTCAGCTTTCGTAATGCCGACTCGTCCCAGCAATGACCGTAAGGGTGACATGAGGCATCGGTGATGCCCCTAGCGCTTGGCGGGTTTGTAGCTTGATCGCTTGCGCCTCTTGGACTCAGGCCAATTCAGCTCAGGACGCACGGGGTATGACGCCCCGTGGTAGCTGAAAAGTCGGGGCGAAACCGGCATCAGACCGAAGGTCTTCCCGAACATTTCAGGGCTCATCACCCTTGCCTTTAGAGCCGCTACGGTTGAGTTCCGGCCCTGAGCTTCGACTGACTTTATCAGCCTGAAATCCATGGTCAGAAAGCAGTAACAGTTGTGGTGCTCGGCCGTCGCAATGTGCCACGCGTCCTGGCTGTTATTGGGTCCCAAGACCTGGACGAGGGCCTTGAACAACGGATCGGCTTTCGAAGCCAAGCGCTTTTTCCGCTGTTCTTCCAGAGATGGGGTGCCAAGATATCTCGGACCGATCGTCATCGCGTAGGCCGGGTCGGGAAGTCGCTCAATCTTCACGGACGAGAAAAGACTGTGGTCATAGTACCCATAGCCGCTGTAGCGCCCGATAGGTTGCGCCATCTGCTCATCAAGAAGCTCAGGTGAAGAGAACAAGGCCAGCGTGCCATGGCGCGCAAGACTCGCAATTCCTGCGAGATACCGCACGGATCGTGCGGCCTCAGATTGATCGTCCTCGTCGTGGACTGGAATACGCGCCGAGTAGCCCGTCTCACAAGGTACCGTCCCGCCCCACATCTTGGTACCGGTGCTGATCCAGCCGGTCTCGTGGGTCACCGCGTGAGCGACAACCGTGTTGTCGACCAGAAGTCGCGAGGCCCCGGCTTGCACGATCTGCTTTCGCGAAGCGAAGGTGGACGCTTTGACGGTCCAGTCGATGGCGGCTGGAAAGTAATTATAGAGCGCATGAGATTTGGCGTTGTGTGCAATTCTTAAGAGGTGCTGTATCGCCGTCATGCGTCTCATCCGGAAAGCTATCTGATCGATTCTCTGGCAATCGCAGTGGCTTGTGCAAGTGGGATAGCAAAGATGCAAATGTCCAAATGCAACTGACCGCGATGTAGGTCGGTACCCGCGTGTCCGTACCGCCTATAATTAGTGATTCGCTCGCGATGGTTAGAAAGGTCAGTGGGTCCCTTGGACGATGAAGGTTCCGAAGAAAATCAGTCACGATATTCGCGGCATCCTGGACTCACCGCTGCAAAAGGCATTGCGGGACGTTGATGCGCTTCCCGCGATGAGGGCTGCTCGCGAACTTATGGATTCGCCCTCCATGAGGATGGCGCGTGAGCTTCAGGATTCGCCTACGATGCGGCTGATGCGCGAGTTGGAGGATTCGCCGACTATGCGGATGATGCGCGATCTCCACAGTCATGACTTCTCGATCGCCGGGCGGCTGGCGTCGCAGTTCGCCGGTGCGTTTGCGGCCGCTGGAGTGCTGCAAGACTACTCGAAGCTTGCGGCAGCCGGCACGATAGCCGGAAAGCTGGCGGACAGCTTCGGTGACATAGGCAAGATCCACGGATTGGCAAGGTACGATGTTCTGTCGTCTGTGAGCGGGCAATTGGCGGCCTTTGCGCGTGCTAACCAATGGGCGATGCAACTCCACGAGAGCAGCGCGATAAAGCTTGCGGCACTGATCGGTGCCCAGCCGGCATTTTTGGGCGAGATCGAGCGCGTCCGTCAGGCCGCAATAGGGATTTCGTCTCAGTTTGATAGCCTGCGATTGCCTGAAGCACTGGGGCTCTCGGGCGCATTCTCTTCTGAGATCGAGCACACCCGCTTGAAACTTTCGGCCCTGGCAGGCGCGGGAGATGTGCTTGGATTTGCAGCGGGCACCAGCTTCGCAGCCTATGACCGCCTGTTCGGTACTTGGCACACAAGTCCAGGTTTGCCGGTCCGATTTTGGCGCGACCCCACGATGCGGCGCCAGCACTATAGGGATGCTGACGTCGATGGAGGGTTGATCGAGGCAACTCCTGCGGTCGCCCTTGAAGTCGTGATCGGCAGCGGGCTCACCGCCGGTATCTGCGAGGAGGGAGTATCTGTAGCCGTAGTGGACATCTGCGGCATCTCGATGGAGATCCGATCCAACAATGTCTCGCGGGGTGCGTTCGAAGTGATCTGTGCGTTCGAACAGTCATTGCGAATGTTCATCAGCACAAAACTTGAGGCAGTTGCTGGCCCGAAGTGGATGAAGCATCGAGTCGATGGGCCCGCTTATAGCAAGGCACGAAGCAATCGCACGGCCGCACTAGCCAATGGCGAGCAGGAGAAATCGCTGATCTCCTACCTCGATCTTGGCGACCTCATTGCGATCATCCTGCGCAATGACAACTGGGACAGCGTGTTTGGGAGTGTATTTCCCAACAGGGAGAGCTTGCGGTTTGACCTCAACGCTCTGGTTGCGACCCGTCGGCCGACCATGCATGCTCGTAAGGTCGATGCAGTGCGGTTCGTAGAGATGATATGCATCGTGAGGCGTCTCAATCAATGGATTGATGGAGACGGAGACTGGAAGCGGTGGGCGACAGCGGACGACTAAAAAGGCAGACTCAACGCAAACGTCGCCCGCCTTCCGGCATGTCCACGTCTTTGATCCGGATGCCAATGCGTTAAGCGCGTAGCACGATATGTCGCGCTGAACAGCGGCTTTCCAGGGCTCGCCGTTTGATCTCATCGAACGCGTATGCGGGCAGCTCGACCACCGCCTTGCGCACCGGTTCGCGCACTTGATCCAGCGCGCGCTCGTAAACATGGTTTCGAAAAGCTGCATGTTTGAGCGGGCCACAGTGCCCACTTCCACCACAAATTCGTGCTTCGCACCGTCGCAGCATTGACGGTTAGGTATCGATGCAGTGGGAATGAAGGGAACTATCATGTCCGCTGCCGGCTGCTATGCGGACGCGCCGGCCGACCTTAAGCATCTCGCTTCGCTTGCGGTCCATGACGTCAGCAAACTCGGCGAAGCGGCCCTTGGTATAGAAACCACCCGAAAAACGGTTCGTGTGAAATTTGTACGAAATCTGCGCGCCGCGTCTAAGTCGGCTTTGCCGAGGAAGCAGACGTCCGCCTAAGGGCGAACCGCGCTGCCAAATCGTGTGGGTACCCGTCCGGTGTTCTACTGTTAGCGGACAGTGTGGGCAGAGGCGTGGGTTTCGGCCTCACCGTGAGTGCGCAGATCCGATCATTTGCGTGATCGTTTCAACTTAGAAAGGGCTGCGGTAACGAGGGGCGCGGCGACCTCACGATCGCTCGCGACTCTGGTGACGTCGTCGGGCGTCACTATCCCTTGCAATATCGCTTTTCGCAGCGCCGCCTCGGCAACCTTGAGACCAACCCTCTCGTGCCAGCTGAAGCAGTCGACGATCGAGCGTGCGGGCGTCGTAACGCGCACGCTAACGTCACCGCCATCAAGGAGGTACGGCGCATGGCCCGTAGCGAATACCTTCGGATCCGTGGTGAAGAGGCTGAGGCCCCGTGTGTCCGTCGGCGGTTCGGTGCCCCACATCCAGATATCGGGACTGTAACGCTCGGTGAGATCGTGAATAAAAAGTGCCGTCGTCAGGCACACGATGCCGTCCGGGTACCGATAGGCTGCAAAACGCAGAACGCGTTGTTTGATGTCCACTCCTTCGTCGCCTTCAACATCAGCGAGACGTGGATCATCCGGTGTGAGTTGTGCCACCCCGAATCGGCGCCACATTCTCTCTTCGTCGGGGGACGCGACAGCTAACGCTCGCTCAAATGCTCGAGAGCCGGAGCGGAAGAAGGGGTGAGGCGGTTGTTTCGGAGCAAATTTTGGGTACAGTTTGTGGATGTCGATCTTGGGCATCCATGTCATGCGCCAGAGACGTGACCACTCGTCGTAGGTCTTTAATTGACCATTGTAGTGGGATTCGAACTCACTGGCGAGATCAGCGATAACGCCGGCCCAACTGCGCTGCCTCCTGGAGGCAGTGAGATCGCACGAGACATCCTCGTCGACCAGCTCCTCAAACGGATCGTCATCTCCGCCGATTAGGTCATGCGGCAACCAAGGCGGGTACCGCCCCAGGGCCCATTGCCGGTCGGAATCGAGCACGATTGGCGGCCGCACCGATGTGGTGGAGTATTTCGCGGAGAACTGCTCGATTGTCAGCATGTGTTGAATCTGACCGATTCGTACACACCTTGCCAACACGTTGTCCACACGGAATGCACATTAATTGCGTCTGAGCGCATCATGCGGGTTCGATGATTGGATCAGACCTGGAAACGATGGCGAGGCTTCTCGAAGCAAGTGGCGACTACCTGCCCAATGTCTGCGGTTAGGATCTTGCGGCTGTGTCACGAAGTGGCTGCAGAGAAAGCGGTCTTTTGCAACGGGATAGCTTGTAAAGGCTCCCGAATAGATCCGCCGTCCTCGGAAAAAAGGCGCCGCTATTTGTTTGGCTGTGGGCCAATAGTAGCGTTTAGCTTAGCTACCGAGTGGATTTACATCGGAGCAAATCGACTTATACCCTGTTCTCTAACTCCTGTCGAAGGACGGTAGGCCGTAATTGCCTTATAGAGGACGGCCAATTTATATCTTTCGGGGGGCACTCTGCTGATTACAAAAACGATATTTCTTGATTATTTGATTTGTCACAAAAATTGCTGGCTCAAGGTTTATAGGCCGGATTTTGTGGATGCATTCGCTCTTTCCGAACTCGAGCTTCAACTTGTCGAGCAGGGAAACGAGGTCGAGAGCGCGGCCCGCACGCTGTTTCCCGCGGGAATACTTGTGGCAACATCTGGTGAGGACGCTGTCTGCCAGACACAGGAGCTTATGGCCAACGGGGCGACGATCTTTCAAGCGGCGTTTGCATCGGGCGACTTCTTCGTACGGTGTGATGTCATTTCTCCCGCTCCCGGCGGCGCCTGGGATCTCTTTGAGATCAAGGGCAACAACGCGCTCAAAGAAGGAAGCGAAGATCGTGATCACATTACCGATCTCACGTTCCAGGCGATTGTCGCCGAGCGCGCCGGTGTCACTCTGCGCAACCGCTCCATCGTCCTTTTGAACAAGACCTACGTCCGATTCGGCGCATTGGCTGTCGACCGCCTTTTTGAGCAAACGGAATGTTCGCCGCTCGTCGCCACGAAACAAGCGGATACGGTGCGGGCAATGGATGAAGCCCTCGTGTATCTCGAGCAAACGGACGAGCCTCAAGGCGGATGCGATTGCCACTATAAAGGACGCAGCCGCCAGTGCAGCACCTTTCCCTATTCGCATGCAGACGTCCCGGCCTATTCCGTGCACGACATCGTTCGTATCGGCGCCAGCAAGAAGAAGCTCGCCGACCTCGTCGATCGCGGGATATTCACGCTAGCAGAAGTTCCTGAGGATTTTGCCCTGAGCGACGCGCAGAAAAATCAGGTCAATGTCGCCAAGACCGGCCAGCCCATCATCAGTGGAGCGCCCATCCGTGAAGCTCTTCACTCTTACCAGTGGCCGCTTTATTTCTTTGACTACGAGACGTTTGCGCCGGCGATCCCGATGTTCGATGGCTACGGGCCCTATCGGCGCATCCCCTTTCAATTCTCGCTGCACGTTCTGACCGCTCCGGAGGCTGAGCCTGCGCACTTTGAATTTCTGCATGAAGAGCTGAGCGATCCGACGGCAGACGTCGTTCGCTTGCTCGACGAACGTATCGGACCCGATGGCTCGGTCATCGTCTGGTATGCGCCGTTCGAGCGTGGCGTGAACGCGGAGATGATGGCGCGGCGCCCTGACCTGGCGCCCGTACTCGCGCGGATCAACGGACAAATCCGGGATCTGCGGGATATCTTTGTAGACCAGCATTATGTGCATCAAGGCTTCAAGGGCAGCACGTCGATCAAAGCTGTGCTGCCGGTTCTTGCCCCGGATCTCAGCTACGAGCATCTCGATATCCAGAACGGCGGGACGGCTTCCGCCCGATGGATCGAAATGGTCACGACGACGGACGGCGATCGCCGCCGCGCAATATCTGACGCTCTCAGAGCTTATTGCAGGCTCGATACCTTCGCCATGTACGCGATCTGGAAGGAGCTTAACGCGATCGCCTTGACGCAGCAGCCGAGTTGACGGGCTTCGATTTGCCGGGGGAGGGAAGAATGCCTTTGTCTTGCCAATCATTCGAACGCTTCTAACGCCGAGTAGCGCCGAACCCGTCTTAAGAGAGACGGTGATATGAGGTTTGCTTTCATTCTCCCCCATTTCATTGGAATGGATTGCCTTGGAAACGGTTCATAATCCCGATCGGTTCATGGCGGACTTGCGCCAAATCCTCTCGCAGGGGCGCAAGAGGATCGCGTTGCTCGTCGGCGCCGGCGCGCCGCTCGCAATCAGGATCGGGAAAGACGGACACCTGTCGGAGACCGGTCAAGCCTTGATCCCGGGCGTCGATGAATTGACCAAGAAAGCGGTCGCGGGCCTCAAAGGGGGAAACCTTGCCGCCGCGACTGCGATCATCGACAGTATCGGGGCTGGCGCCAATATCGAGGCTGTTCTGACGAAAGTCCGATTGCTCGAGATGGCGCTCGGCACAACAAAGATAAGCGGGCTCGACGGCAAGGGCTATCAACTGTTGGGGGAGGAGATTTGCAAGAATATCGGAAAGATCGTCTCCGCGACATTACCTTCTGGGCGAACCGGATATTCCGAACTCGTGTCCTGGGTGAGCGGCACGCTGCGGGCCCATGCGGTCGAGATTTTTACGACCAATTATGATCTCCTCTTCGAAGAAGCGTTCGAACGCGTCAGGGCTCCCTACTTCGATGGATTTACCGGCGGTCATGCGCCTTTTTTCGATTCCGTCACCGTCGCTGGCGACGATCTTCCGCCTCGTTGGTCGAGACTTTGGAAGCTCCACGGTTCCATCGGTTGGGCGCTTGATAACGACGCGGTCGTGCGCGGACGCGGGCGGGACGCCACGCAGCTCGTCTATCCCGATCATCTCAAATACGATCTGACGCAGAAGCAACCTTATTCGGCGCTTTTCGAGCGTTTGAAGCAATTTCTCCTGACCCCCGATACGCTGATGCTGGCCATTGGGTTCTCATTTCGCGATGCGCATGTTTGCGCCGTCCTCGGCGAAACCCTGGCGATGAATGCCAACAGTGCCGTCTTTGCCTTTCAGTTCGGGTCGCTCGATAATGAGGAAGCCGCGTCCCGCCTCGCCTACGATCACCCGAATCTTTCCGTCTATGCTTCCGACGGGGCCGTGATCAGCGGCGTTCCCGGAAAATGGCGACCGGGCGAACCGCCAAAGAATTGGGAAGAAATCCGCGCGAGTTTCTGGGGCCAGCGTAACTCCGGGGAACCACCGCTTTTCTTGCTTGGGGACTTTGCCCGCTTTACCCGCTTCTGTGCCCTTGCCCAGGCCACGGATCTTTCTCTCCCGGGCGCACCGGAACCTCCCGGCGTCGACGGCCCATCTCAAGCGCTTACGGAAGCCCCCCAGTGAACAGCAACGATCCGACATTCCTCGGGACCGTAAGTGCTGTTTCGGGCGCTTCCGTTTCCGTGCGGCTGGCGGAATCGCTCGGTTCGGGATTGGCGATCATTGCCGGCCATACCTACCGCGTCGCCCAGGTCGGCAGTTTCGTTCGCATACCTCAGGGCTACCAACATCTTTACGGCGTCGTCTCTGAGGTCGGTGCGACCGCCGCACCTCAGCACCTCGATCTCGATGCCATCGCAACGGGCCGCTGGATGCGGGTCGAATTGGCAGGCGAAGCGATCGGTGATCGCTTTGAACGGGGATTAAGCCAACACCCGAACATCGATGACACCGTCCATATTGTCACCGAAGGCGACCTGCGCCGGATCTATGGCGGCCAGGGCGATGATCAGATCGAGATCGGCCACCTGGCGAGCGCCGAAAATATCGCCGTGCGCCTCTCACTCGACAATCTCGTTACCCGCCATAGCGCCATTCTCGGTTCGACCGGATCGGGTAAATCCACGACCGTAGCCAGTCTTCTGAGGTCGATCGTCAAATCCGGCGACGGCAAGGGCGGGTCTCCCGCCGCGCGGATTCTGTTGCTCGATATACATGGGGAGTATGCTTCGGCACTCGCAGATATCGCGCGCGTCTACAGTGTTTCGCCCCAAACAAACGAATTGCCCCTGTTCGTCCCCTATTGGGCGCTGGAAGCGGGTGAGCTCTTGGATCTGTTAGTCGGCAGCTTGAGCGACAACCATGAAATCACCTTCACCGACAAGATCCAGGAGCTCAAGGAAAAGCGGCTAGCTCTCAAACCAATCGCCGGCGTCGATCCGGCCTCGCTGACCGTTGATACCCCGGTGCCGTTTAGCTTGAAGCAGCTCTGGTATGAATTGATCGATTTCGAAACCATGACGTACACCGGCCCGCAAAGAGACGTGCCTGCGCTCGCCGCGCAAGGCAACGCCGACAAGCTGATGTCGCCGCGCTATCAACCGCATGCCATCGGCAGCGCCGGGCCTTACCTCAACACCGCGGCGAAGGGGATCCGGCGGCAATTGAACCTTCTGCGCTCCCGGCTTCTCGATCGCCGCTTTGACTTTATCCTGCATCCGGGGCCGTGGGAGCCTAACCTCAAAGGAGAGATCAAGCAGGACCTCCCGGAGCTGTTGCAGGGATGGCTCGGCCACGATCGGCAGATCACGATCCTCGACCTTTCCAGCGTTCCGAGCACCGTTCTGGTTCGATTGATTAGTTCAATTCTGCGCATCGTCTATGAGGCGCTCTTTTGGAGCCGCGAAAAGACGGAGGGAGGAATCCTGCGTCCGCTTCTCGTCGTTATGGAAGAGGCTCACCGTTACCTCGGAGCGGGAGGCGACAGCGCTGCCTCCGACATCGTCAAGCGGATCGCTAAAGAAGGACGGAAATACGGCGTCGGCGCCATGCTCGTCTCCCAGCGTCCGGCCGAGGTTGACGAAACGATTCTTTCGCAATGTGGAACGCTCATCGCGTTACGATTGGCAAACCCCGCAGATCGAAGTCGGGTCAAAGGTGCGTTGCCCGATAATCTCGCCGGGCTCATGGATTTGCTGCCGGTCCTGCGGACCGGAGAAGCGATCATTGCCGGTGAGGCGGCAAGATTGCCGGTGCGATGTCGAGTAACGCTGCCTCGCGAGGAGTATCAGCCGAGGAGCGCAGACCCCAAGGTGACCGAAGCCTGGGCCAATCGCCGCGTTGCGGAAGGTTATGATCGTATGGTCGCCTCATGGCGTGCCCAGAGTACGAGAGCCGTCGCGAACAACCCGGTGATCGTGCGACAATCTGTTAAAGACTCTCCCGATGATCAAGGTGGCAAGGTATGAATCGCGAATACGTATCATCAACCAATATCGCGTCCATTGGGTACGACGAGCCGACACAGACGCTTGAGGTCGAGTTCACCAACGGCTCGGTTTATCAATATTACAACGTTGGCGTGGGACTCTATGAGCAGTTCAAGGAAGCTCCGTCGAAAGGCCAGTTTCTGAACGCCTATATTCGGACCGCCTATCCTTACTCACGCGTCGGCTGAACGCATTTTTTCCATCTTGTCTGGCCCGGAGAAGCCGCCAGCGCAAGAGACCCAGGCTAAACCGCGGCTCGATCGGGCCACGTTCCACTTCAATCTGCCGTACGAGATGCAGCCCTACTCGCGCAAGCCAAAATGCGCCTCGATGGGAATGAGCACTTCTGCTCGGGCACGCCACGGCACTGATTGACGAAGCCGGTTTCACAACTTTCCTAAAGTGTTCTTTAGTCTCTTCTGGGAGACTACGGCAGTTTGCACCAACGTGTTTTGGCGCTACGGCGCGTCACAACCCGCATGTCAAACAAAGCAATCGCTTGCCGTCATGCCCACTGGGCCAAGTGCGGTCCCTCATTTATCCGATTTCACTGCGGTAGTTTGCGGCGTACATAGGTCTGAGACGCTGGGGTGCCCGCTCCTTAACCAAAGGCAGACATCTGCCAACTCACACCGGGCCATTGATCTGCGTTCATCACAGATGTCTGCAATTGGGATTTAGCGGACGTTACGGCCGCACGGCTCGCATTTGGCGTTACATCCGCAATTGGCCCCAAAGCGACGTGAGCGTATCCGACAGAGATGTTCAGTTGTGGTGGAAGAATAGAAATAAAGACCGAATCCGTTTGTGCCTTACGCGCACGTCTTTCTGCGATTTAAGATTGCGCGTCGCAAAGTCGACGACGAAACGTCTAGACGCCGAGCAGTTTCCGACAATTGGCAGCAACCTCCCTCTCGAACAAATGCTTCGACTTGAGCGCTGCTCAGCTTCGATGGTCGTCCGACTGTTGTGCCTCTTGCCCGTGCAGCCGCTATGCCAGCCTTGGTTCTTTCGCTGATGAGTGATCTCTCGAACTCGGCCAACGCACCCAGCATGTGAAACTGGAGCCGGCCGCCTGGTGTGCTCGTATCAATGGTATCCGAGATCGACTTGAAGGCGATTGCGCCGTTCTCGAGATCGGTGATGAGTGAGATTAAATGCGATAGACTGCGCCCCAGTCTGTCGAGCTTCCACGTGACGAGGGTGTCACCGGGCTTGAGCGAGGCGAAGGCATCGTCAAGGGCAGGCCTGCTTCTAAGGGCGCCGGAAAAGCCCTTGTCGCAAAACACCCTTTCACATCCCGCCTTCCGAAGTGCATCGATCTGCAGATCCAAATTCTGCTCTTCAGTTGAGACCCGAGCGTATCCAATCAACATTCCCATCGACCCGGCATGAGCAATTTGCCCGCGAGGGGCGTGCACCGAAGAAGGCAGTGGAAAAGTATCAAAAAGGGTCCTTTTTGCTCGATTACTGAGGAGTGGTTTCTGACGAAGCCAACCGCCCGCAAATCCAAGATACGTGTGCTGCTAACCATCATGCAATGAAGCTGCAACAAAAACGACCGTTTTTGCGCAATGGGCCTCGCGGCCGATCTTTATGCAGCAAGCTATTCGATGCCATTCCAACAGTTGTGGGGAAGCATGCGGCTTAAAAATTCCAATCGGCCAGGGCGTTCCTCGGGTCCGAGTAAAACGCACATTGCGATCGAAGAAATAAAGGCGCGATTAGAAGACAAGCGGCAGCCGGCTGTCTTCCTGTCGGCAAGAGACGTGGTACGCCGTACAACTCTTAGCCGTGCTCAAATCTATCGAATGGTTTCTCAGGGCACCTTTCCCAATCCCGTCGCGGTGTCTCCAGGGCGACGCGTTTGGGTTGATGCAGAGGTCAGTGAGTGGATGAAGAAGATAGTCGATGAGCGAACTTATGGTTGGCCTTCCTAACTCGCGAGCGGCAACTTGATGACAAGCTCACTATCGGGATAGGAGGCATCGGAATGCTCTGAAAATCTCGCCTCTACAACCATATTTTTTTCGTCTAACTATATGCTTGGAATAACAATTTGAGTGGGACTAGGAGAGGGACCATTTAAACAATAAAAATTCATTATTGTTTAAATTCAACGACTTAGAGAGCGGGTTCCAATCCCTCCCTCTCCGCCAAATACCGCTGATTGAATAATTCGGCGCGCGTTGCCGCTGAACGTCGCCGATGATGCTTCCCGCGGGGCGCTCGCCGACGAGCGCATAACTCAAGCTGCTCCAGCACGGCTTTCATTCCCGCCCGATCAACTCAGAGCGTCCATCAAAGCTGGAAGAATAAAAGGCTAGTGAAGTGAAAGCGGAATGCGCTTCACCGCCGCCGCTCCGAAAAGGAGCGGGATCTCGTATCCAAAAACTCGCTTATGCCGGAGCCTCAATTCCCCCGTCGCCCGGCAACCTTCATCTTCGCCATAATCAGTTGAATTGTGCTTCGAGCTCCTTTGCGAATTCGAAGATGTCCATGCAGACGCCGTAGGTCGCGACGTTGAAGATCGGCGCTTCCGGATCGGTGTTGACGGCGATGATGGTGTCGACGTGCTTCATGCCGTAGAGGTGCTGCACGGCGCCTGAGATGCCGAGCGCGACGTAGACTTTGCAGGCGCTCGCGACCTTGCCGGATTGCCCGACCTGATGCGGCTTCGGCAGCCATCCGGAATCGACGATCGGGCGCGAGCAGCCGAACGTGAAGCCGAGCCGGTCGGCGAGCCCTTCGAAGCGCGGGAGGTTGTCTTTTTCCTGGATGCCGCGGCCGACGGAGAGAATGTATTCGGCTTTCGCGATATCGATGTTCGACTGCGGCGCTTCGATGTAGCCCGTGTGCTGCATGCTCTCGGAGGCCTGGATGAGATTGGGCTCGATCGCCGTGCGCTTGGCGCTGCCTTTGGCGTCGGGCACCGGATACGTCGCGCCGCGAAGCGCCAGCACGACGATCTTGCGGTCCGGGAACGCCACCTCGAGGTTGACCTTGTTGCCGTAGGCGCCGCGCGTCGCGGTCAGGCCGGTGGCGTCGGCCGAAAGCGCCAGCACGTCGCTCGCAAAGCCCGCGCCGAGCCGCGCCGCGATGGCCGCCGCGAGCGCCATGCCGTTGACGGTATGGCCGAGCAGGATCAGCTCGGGCTGGTACGTCTTGCCGAGTTCCAGAACGCACTCTTCATAGACGTGCGGATCGAAGTGATCGGCCGGCGCCTTGACCTGCACGATCTCGTCGACGCCCGCGAGGTCGAGCGAGTCGGCGATCGCGCCGATGTCGTTGCCGATGACGGCGACGACGACCGGACCGCCGAGGCCCGCCTTCACCTGCTGCGCCGCCCCGATCGCTTCCCGGGTGATGTCGCGAACCACGCCGTTCAGATGTTCGGCGACGATGAGAATGCCGGCCATGATCAGCCCTTCTTTTCACGAATGAGGTTGGCGATGAACTTCGCGATCTCCGCCGGCGTGCCGGTCAGCATCTCGGCTTTCGACTGCTCGGGGATGTACATGCGCTTGACGACATAGCCGCCGCTACCGTCGACGACGCCGGCGCCGCTGACGACGACGAGCGGCTTCTGCTTCGCCTGCTTGACCATCTTCATGGTCGCGAAGCGCGGCGTGTTGATGCCGGTCTGGATGGCGACGACGGCCGGCGCCTTGAGATCGAAGTTGTGCCGGAGGCCGCCTTCGAGTTCGCGCGCGAGCTTCAGCGGACCCTTGCCGTCCCACTCGAAGCCGACGACGACAGCGGCATGCGGCAGGCCGAGAATGCGTGCGAGCGCGGTACCGGTGGCGCCGTGCGCCTGGTCGCCCGACTGCACGCCCGAGAACACGAGATCGGGATCTTCCGCCTTCGCGACGCCGGCGATGGCGCGCGCGATGGTGATCGGATCGGCGTTGGCGAGCGAGTCGTCCCAGATCCGCACCGCCCGGTGCGCGCCTTTAGCGAGCGCCTTGAGCAGCGACGCATCGGCATCGCCGTCGCCGACGGTGACGGCCACGACTTCGCCGCCGCCCTGCTTCTCGACGCAGCGGAGCGCTTCCTCGAGCGCCGCGTCGTCCCACTCGTTCAAGGAGAACTCCATGAACTCGCGGCGCACGTCGCGGCCGTCGGCGGTGAAGCCGTATTCGTCACCGAGCTTGGCGACGTTCTTGATGGTGACGAGAATGCGCAGGCCGGTCTTCGGCGGCGCCTGATAGTCGGCGAACGTCGCCGGCGTGACGGGCTTCAGTCCGTCCCACGAGACCGGCGTCAGCTTCTGTTCGACGGCCGGTGCCGCGGGTGCCGCGGCAGGTGCAGCATCCGGCGCCTTCGCTTCCGGTGCAGGTGCTACTTCGGCGGGAGCTTGCGTTGGTGCAGCTGGTGTCGCCGGAGCCTGCTCCGCAACGGCGGCCGGAGCTGCAGCGAGCGCCACGGGGGCGGCCGCCACCGGCAGGCTCGCGAGCCGCGCCGAGATCACGGCGTCGAGCTTCGTCGCCACCGCATCCGAGATGTGCGTTGCGATCGCGGCGACGAGGCGGTCGGCGAGCGGCGGCAGATCCTTGAGGTTGAGCGACTTCAGCTCGATGGCTTCCGCGACCAGCTCGGCCAGATCCTGGACGACGAAATCCTTCTCGTGCCCGCCGGTCTTTCGAGCATCCTCAAACATGGTCAGGTCCTTTGGACAGCAAGTGACGAAGATATCGATGTTGAGCGCCGCCGCTTCGTGCACGCGGTTCTCGGAGGGCTTCTGCGTGCCCTGCGTATCGGGGATCCAGATGCGTCCGCCGCCGGCGCCGCAGCAGAACGAGTTGTCGCGATTGCGCGGCATCTCGATCAGCTCGCAGCCGATCAGCTCCAGCACCTTGCGCGGCGCGTCGTAGCCGCCGTTCAGGCGCCCGAGATGGCACGGGTCATGGAACGTGACGCGCTTGTTGAGCGGCTTTTTGACTTTGAGGCGGCCGCTGGTCAGAAGGTCGGCGAGCACGCTCGAATAGTGCTCGATCGGCGCGACCTCACCGAAGGCCGGGTATTCGTTCTTGATCGTGTTGTAGCTGTGCGGATCGGTGGTGATGATGCGCTGGAACGGCTTCGCGCCCTGCATCTGCTCGATGTTGTGGCTCGCGAGTTCCTCGTAAAGGCCCTCTTCGCCGACGCGGCGCACGTCGTTACCCGCCGTCTTCTCGCCCTCGTGCAGCAGTGCGAAGTCTTCGCGTGCGGCTTTGAGGAGCCGCGCCACCGTCTGGCTGACCTTCTGGTTGCGCGGATCGAAGGAGGCGAAGTCGCCGACGAACCACAGCGTCGGGGCGGCATCCTCGCGGATGTCCTTGACGCGGAACTCGAGCGCCTTCGTCCATTGCGAGCGCTTGCGCGAGTTCTCGCCGAAGCTGTTGCCGGTGTCGCCGATCTGCACGATCGTGTTGCGCAGCAAGGGGTCCATCGTGCCCTGCTCGACGAGATGCCGACGCATGCGCACGATGAGGGACGGATGTTCGATGCCGACCGGGCAGATCTCCTGGCAGGCGCCGCAGGTGCGGCAGGCCCAGAGCGTCTCCGGCGCGATGACGCCGCCGACGAGATCGAGCGCCGGCGACGAGCAGCCCTTGGCCTCGTCGTTGTAGGCGCGCAGATCGAGAATGAAGTCGCGCGGGCTGAGCGGATATCCGGCCGTCCGCGCCGGACAGGCTTCATGACAACGGCCGCACTTGGTGCAGGCGTCGAGATGCAGCATGTCCTTCCAGGTGAAGTCCTCGATCGCGGAAATGCCGGCCTTCTCGGCGTCCTTGGGCTCGCCCGGCAACAGCGCCAGCGGCTGCTTGTTGCGGAAGATCAGCGATCCGACGGCGGCAATGATGTGCTTGGCCTTGTACCACGGGATCGCGGCCGTGAACGTCAGTGCCAGGATGCCGTGCATCCACCAGTTCGTATGCCGGATCGCCGCCGCCGTTTCTTCCGTCACGCCGGCGCCGGTCAGCACCTTCGACAGCGCGAGGCCCACCGGCGACCACGCCGCCCACGCCGGCTTGTCGATGATGAGGCCGCAGGCTTCCTGCAGGAAGCCCGAGCATTCGATGAGCAGCAGCGAGACGACGAAGACCCAGTCCTCGATGCGCCAGCCTTCGGCGACGGCGCGCAGCTCCGTCTCGCCGCGATAGTTGCGCACGTAGTCGAGCTTCTTGGGCTTGATGAGCGCCCGGCGCACGATCATGTAGACGAGGCCGATGATCAGGGACAGATGTCCGAGATCGAGCAGCAGGCTCATGATCAGATAGAACTTGCCCTTGACGAACGTGATGCCCGTCAGCGGCTTCAGAAGATCGACCTCGATGAAATAGAGCGTCGTCGCGATGGCGCCGAACAGATAGCCGTAGAAGATGCCCTTGTGCGCGAGGCCCGCCCAGCGATCGCGCCGCCTGAGCGTGCGATGCGAGAAGATGTCCTTCAGCCCACGGACGACGCGGTCATAAAGCTCGAGCGGCTCGACCAGCGACTTGCCGCGCGCATACTTCGCGATGTGCGCATACGCCCCGTACAGGAACACCGCCATCGACAGCGTGCCGAGCATGTAGAACATGATCAGCTGCTGCGTGTTGATGCCCCAAAATAGCTCGCGCGATTCCACCGATTTATCCTCTTTGGCCTGGCGCCGTCAGCAGCTCGTCTCTGGCTGCGCCGGACGCCATCGGCCCTTGCGATATCGTTATCGCGCCGCCGGACCTCCTCCGATCAAGGCGCGAACGACACCTGCCGGCAAATGGCGCGGATGCCCGCGCCACGCCAATCGTCGTGATTTTTCTTTGTTGTTTGTTCGGAAACGAAAGGCCGCTCCATCTCGCGATGGAGCGGCACAGCACATCACGCGATGCGGATGGCGAAGATCTTTCGGATCGTTGCTTCCGTCTTCCAGGTACCGACGAAACCGGCGTCGATCTGGAAGCTGTCGCCGGCCGAGAACTGCGCCGTCTTGCCGGTGCCGTCTTCCGTCAGCGTGACTTTGCCTTCAAACAGATGAATCAATTCGTCGGCCTTGTAGGTGACGTGATAGGTGCCGGGCTGTGCTTCCCAGAAACCGGTCAAAAACTTGCCGTCGGCGGTTTTGTTTTCGATCCACGTCTTCATCGAAGGTGTGCCGGAGACCGGCTTCCAACCGTCGAGGTCGGCAGTGATCGGCGTTGATTTCGGTGCTGTGTATTTTCCGAATGCTGTGATGGTCATTGGACTATTCCTAATGTGTTGACACGATGGAGTATGCACCAAGAAAGGAGTGGCGCTAGACGCGCCACACCAGATCCGGATTCTCGTCCGGGTTGTACGCCGTGCCCCAGGCGCGTTGCTCGCGCTTGTATGGTTTCTGATGCTGCGGATCGGCATCTTCGATCTCACGTGCCAGCCGATGCCCATCGAACGTCGCGTCCGCGATGATACGGGGCGACTCGGCATCGCCGATGACGAAGACATTGCTGATGCCGTTCGCTTCCCACTCGCTCTTCCGCGCCTTGAGCTGACGATAGAGCGTATCCTCGGACCGGCGCGACGTGACGAGGATCACGGTATCGCACTCGTGCCATTCGTGACTGGAGTTCTCGTTGCGCGGCAGCTGCCCGGCACCCTTGTAAGAGCGCTTGTAGCCTTCACCCCAGATGTTGAAGAGTTCGACGCGACCCTGTTCGACGCGCGAGCAACCCGTCTCGCCCAGAACCTTGATGCCGAGTTCGTGGATGAGACGCTGCATGTTCGCGCCCTCGAGCGTGTACTCCATGTAGGCGCCGAGACCGCACACCGTCGCAACCGTTACGTCGTGACCGGCGCGGGCGAACTTCTCCGCAAGGCTTGGCGCCGTGTAGTACGGATCGTAGTTGATGATCATCACGCGCTTGCCGACAGCCTTCTTGCCCTCGTACACCTGTTCGGGTGTCAGGACGTGCGGCAGGCTCGCATCGGCGCCGGGGATCGGCTCGTGCGTGCGGTGATTGACGCCCGTGGTGCTCCACTTCGCGCCCGTCGCAATGACGACGCGCGACGCGCCATACTGCAGAATGTCATCGGCAGTCATCGGCTTCTGCTTGAGCGCGATCTGGCACTCGGGGTTCTTCTTGAGGAGCTTTTCGAGCTGCGTCTGGCGATAGTCGCGATGGAAGCTCCACTCGCCGAGACCCGGCAGCGTGGCGACGTCGTTGACATAACCGCCGGTCTTTTCCCGCGTATCGACAAGATGCACGGTGTAGCCGCGTTCCATGAGCACACGGGCGCATTCCGATCCGGCAGGGCCGGCGCCGACGATCAGGACGTCGTGATCCGACTTCTTCGGTTCGAACTTCTCCGGATGCCAGCCGCGGCGATACTCTTCGCCGGCCGTCGCATTCTGCGTGCAGATGAACGGCACGCCGCCCATTTCCCAGCGCGAGATGCAGACGTTGCAGCCGATGCAGGTGCGGATGTCGTCGACGCGACCCTCGTCGATCTTCCGTGGCAGCCACGGATCGGCGATCGACGGACGCGCCGCACCGATGATGTCGATGATGCCTGCCTTGATGACCTGCAGCATCTTTTCCGGATCATAGTAGCGGCCGACGCCGACGACCGGCTTGTTGGTCGCCTGCTTGATATGGCGGATCCAGTCGTTTTCGTGCGCAATCGGATAGAAGCGCGAGGGACCCGCGTCTTCACCCCACTCGGCGATGTCGCCGATGTTGACGTCCCAGAGGTCGAGATACGGCGAAGCAAGCTCGATGAAGCGCAGGCCGTCCTCGGTCAGCTCGACGCCCTTCGTTCCATAGAGGGTGTCGGTCGCGCAGCGCGTGACAAGCGCCACGTCATCGTTGACGGCCCGGCGGATCTTCTCGAGCGTCTCGATCCAGAAGCGAGCGCGGTTATCGAAGCTGCCGCCGTATTTGTCGGTGCGCCGGTTGTAGTAAGGGTTGAGCCACTGCATCGGGCCATAGGCGTGAGCGCCGTAGACGTTCACGAGGTCGAAGCCGGTATCGCGGGCGCGCAGTGCCGCGTCCACATACTGCTGCTGCAGGCGCTCGAGTTCGTCGATGTCGGCTTCATGATTGTAGGTGAAGCCGGGGCAGCCCGGAACGGTTGCGAATTCGGAGTTGTACTGGCTCGGGCCACGCGAAATCGTGCGCGATTCAATGGCCGGCGCGTGCGGTCCGCCGTAGAAAAGTTCGCAGCCTGCGAGCGAGCCGTGGCTGTGCACGTGGTCGACCATGGCGCGCAGGTTGCGCATGTCGCCCTGGTCCCAGATACGGGCCGTGATGCGCAGCGTGTCGTCGCATTCCGGATGGATCGAGCACTGCTCGGTGTTGACGGCGCCCCAGCCGCCTTCGGCCTTGATGCCGCGATGAGCCATGTTCATGCCGGGCGAGTTCGTTCCCGCGCCGTTGCAGTGAGGCACCTGATAGAAGCGATTGCGTATCGTTTTAGAGCCGAGCTTCAGAGGCGTGAAGAGGATGTCGAAGCGAGGATCTCTTGCCATTTTTTAGGACTCCTTGGTTCTCCCGAGAACCAAGGATTGGCTATGGCGCGATGCCTCCCGTCTATTGTCACGACCGATTACTCCTTAGGAGGTAGATTTCTGCTGCACATGCGAAGCGCCGCCAGTTTCGGTCAACTCACAGGATAACCGTTGCTCTGGGCCTAAACAAGCGCTCGGACAGTGAGTCCAGTAGCCAGATGAAACGGTCCCTCATGGCGTATGTGCGCTATGGTCACAGACAGCTTACGAGCACGCCTGCCGCAACATATCGCATTGCGATATAACAATTAGTGCAATACGGATATTCCGCGTAATGAATTACACGAATAGTCCATATAATTAGGGGGGCTTAAGAGCGTTTGACCGAAAACAACGATAGGAAAAGAAATTTTATATACAATGCACTCGGATCTAGCTGCAAATTTCTGAAAGCGGCCCATTTGAGCGGTCGGACATATACGGCCACTCGCCGCGACGAGCAGAAAATCGAGAAATAATAAAGTTAGCCAAGTGCACTACCCTTTTCAGACATCTTGACTGGCAACGCGATGAAATGCACATCGAGCCTAGTCGGATGGCGCTCAAACCACCCGGGGGGAGGGGAGATTTCGCCTGATATGTCCAGACTGCCTATATCGTGCTTCATTATTGCTCAAAACGAGGCTGATCGCATTGTCAGAACAATTCGGTCGGTTGAACCATGGGTTGATGAAGTCGTGGTCGTCGACAGCGGCAGCACCGACGATACGGTGTCTGTTGCCCAGGGTGCGCACGCACGCGTAATTTCACAGACGTGGCTTGGCTTTGGCAGGCAAAAACGATTCGCCGAAGAGCAGTGCCATCACGACTGGGTATTGAACCTGGACGCCGACGAAGTCGTCTCCCCAGAACTTCGTAC
The DNA here is from genome assembly GCF_001006785.1 of Hyphomicrobium sp. GJ21. NCBI lineage: Bacteria > Pseudomonadati > Pseudomonadota > Alphaproteobacteria > Hyphomicrobiales > Hyphomicrobiaceae > Hyphomicrobium > Hyphomicrobium sp. GJ21. The sequence continues at coordinate 969,761 of NZ_CDHO01000003.1, forward strand.
GAAAATTACGGAACTATTCCGTTCGGGCGAGCCAGCGCGTGAGGCGTATGGCATGCCGATCCACGTCGTCTATCCGCAACGGAGCAAGCCGCGCATCTGGGCTCGGGACCATTGGTGCGTCAGGCTCTACAACCGCCAGGTCGTGCGCTTCAGAGACTCGCACGTTCATGACACTGTCGTGACAGACGGTCATGCTGTAGGCCGCCTCACTGCGCCCATCCACCATTTTTCAATCCGTTCGTTCGATCACATGAGGGCCAAACTGGACAGGCGCATGTCGCTTGCGGCCGAACACGCTTCGATCACCAGCCCGGCACTCACATTGGCGCGCCTCACGATCGAATTCCCACTGAACTTTTATAAGTACTACATCGTCAGGCGACACATCACCGGCGGCGTCATGGGCGTACGCTACGCGGCGCTGCAAGCCCGCTTCAGAGCAGCGAAAGTCTATCGTCTCTGGCGGCGTCACCGAAGGCCGCACGCGTAACGAAACCAATAGGTACAAGCCTCACTCCACCAAGGTTCTCGTCGCAGTCGGCCGTTGGTACGCTTCCGAACATAACGCATCAGCTCACGTACCCGCTTTTCTGGAAAACTCGGGGACAAGCTCGAGTGCCGGCCTCGTCAACCCGCGAGAACGCGTGCAATAGCTTCTGACGAGCGGCCGTCGCCATAGGGCTGCGCATCCTTGCCGGCACTGCCGATAGCCGCGAGAATGGCCTCCGCCACGTTGCTCGTCGCTGGCGAGACGAGCCTGTTCCAGCCAAGATCCACGAGTTCGACCCATTCCGTCTCGTCTCGCAGCGTCACGCAGGGTACGCGATAGAAGAACGCTTCTTTCTGGACGCCGCCCGAGTCTGTCGCGATCAAGCTCGCCTGCGATTCAAGCGCCACCATATCGAGATAGCCAACCGGCGGCACCGTGCGCACCTTATCGAAAGCGAGGCCCGCGGCCTTCATCCTCGCTTGAGTCCGCGGATGAAGGGGCAGCACCACCGGCAGTTTCGCCGCGACCGTTTCGAGTGCCGAAACGATGGCGGTGAGACGCGCCAAATCGTCGGTATTCTCCGCCCGATGAATGGTCGCGAGCACATAACCTTTCGGCACGATGCCGAGCTTCGTCAGGAGTTCGCCCCGGCGCGCAGCAACGTCGGCGAATTGCAGAGCCGCGTCATACATCACGTCGCCAACCGCAAAGATACGTTCCGCTGCAATGCCTTCCCGTTTCAGATTTTCGACCGCGGTCTCAGTTGAGGCGAACAGGATGTCAGACAGCTGGTCGGCGACAATACGATTGATTTCCTCGGGCATGGCGCGATTGAACGAGCGCAAACCCGCCTCGACGTGCGCGACCGGTATATGCAGCTTCGCAGCAACGAGCGCGCCGGCAAGCGTCGAGTTGGTATCGCCGTAGATCAAGACGCGATCAGGCTTCAACTCCTGCAACACCGGCTCTATTTGCTGAAGCATCGCGCCGGTCATCGCGCCATGACCTCCACCGTGAATGCCCAGGTGGTGATCCGGCGCGGCGATGCCGAGTTCTTCGAAGAAAACATCCGACATGCCCGCGTCGTGATGCTGCCCTGTATGAATCAAAACCTCGCGCACTGTACCCGTCGCCGCGAGCGCTTTGCTTACCGGCGCAACCTTGATGAACTGCGGACGAGCGCCGACGATGGTAGCAATGGTTTTCATGATGTTGGTAGCTTCCTCGCGCGGTGCGCGGCCCGAACGGGCCCATGGATATAGAATGCGATAGGACTGCGATCGTCACTCTGAAATGACCGATCGCGATAAAGCCAGACTGCGCTTTTCACATTTGCGCGGCCTATTTCAACTTTGCAACATAGAAACTCAGAAAAATATAAATCGAATATGCAATCGATTGAGCAATAGAGAGAAAGATCATCGATTGCATGAGGCTAAGGCCGAAAACCTGAGTCGCCGCCAACCAGCTTGCCAACGCCAGGAAAAGAGCGCCATCGAAAACATATTTGTATTGCATGCACTTCAGCACGATCAGGCTCCGGCTGAGCGGCGACGCTATGAATTGCAGGCAGATCGCCGGAACGAGATAGAGCCCGATCTCGCCGCTGAGCGCCCAGGTTCCATTGTAGAGATTCTGAGTGAGAAACCAGAACGCGACGGCCACCGCAGGCAGCAGCACAATGGCGAACAACGTCAATAGAGCAGCCGTCTGCGACAATTGCTTTACGATCACGGAGCGATCACGCTGACGCGCCATCTGACCTTGGAATACGTCGCCGACCACCGTGCCGATCAGCGCGACCGGCAAGCCAAAGATCCGCTGAACCAGCCAGAACGCGCCACCAACTTCCGGACCATGCGTCAACAGCAAGATAACGGGCAAGCTCTCTGATTGTGCGAAATCGACGATGCTCGATGGCAGGGCAACCTTAGTGTAGTGGCCGTATCGGCGCAAAAGCGCAGCCTTCGCCTGCTTCACGAAGCGCCCGAGCGGCAAAACTTCCAATGGCTTACCGAGACGCCGCACGATGACGAGAATGCCGAGCACGCGCGCGGCGAGTTCCGTCACCAGAAGCATCAGGACGGACGGCAGGATCATCCCGAAAGCGATCTGCAGCACCTGCCGCGAAACCATCACGACATTTCGCGACAGGTAGACATCGCGGTACGCCTGCTCGCGGATCCCCCATGACTGCTGGAAAATGCCGAGACCGATAGCAACGGCGATCGGCGCCGCCATCATCGCCTGGCCACGTTCGATGGCGAGAAGATTGTAGAGTTCGGAAGGCGCTAATAGAGCAACGGCGAACAGCGCTGCTCCCCACAGAAGGAGGAGGGTTGCAGCAAACCGCATCAGCAGGTCCGCTATGCGCCGAGAATGCTCGTTGATGACGGCCCATTCGAGCCTCAGGCCGCCGTATCCGCCGACAAAATTGGCAACATAAAGGACGACCGCGAGCTTGCCGAATTCGGCGGGCGTATAGAAGGCAATGGCAAGCGGCGTCAGCGCGAGAGAAATGGCGTAGCCGACGATCTGGATGCCTACACTTGCCGACAGCAGGCCGGCATTTTCCATGCGCAGAATTTTGCGGAGGCGTTGCATCATCGTGCTGGCGCGTGAACTCTTCGGCAACCCACCTTGCTTCTCCGATCGGAACTACGCGAGCCGCCGCTTAGCACTCTGGAGGCACGAATGCAATTCACCCGGCCGCATTGTCAGCAAAGCACGATTGGACGGCAAAAATGGCTTAGTCGGCGCGGGGTGGCGGGCGCCGCTTTCTTCAATTATGAGATGCGGCGGAGCGAGAGACGCGCGATCTGACGGGGGCGATAATCTATGTGTGGGATTGCGGGCTTTATTCGCACCGATGGAGGCCCCGCGGAATTGGCCGTCGTACAGCGGATGACCGACGCAGTTCGTCACCGCGGCCCAAACGGAGCCGGGCATTTTATCGATGGGCCCGTTGCGCTCGGCCATCGTCGGCTCTCGGTGCTGGACCTGTCGGACGATGGTGCGCAGCCCATGCAATACGCCGACAGCGGGCTCGTCCTCACCTTCAATGGCGAGATTTATAATTATATCGAGATCCGGGAAGAGCTGCGCGCGCACGGCTATGCCTTTCACACTCAAACCGACTCGGAAGTGATCTTGGCGGCCTACTCGTGCTGGGGCGAAGACTGCGTCACGCGCTTCAACGGCATGTGGTCGTTCGCAATTCTGGACCGCCGGAAGAAGAAACTGTTCTGCTCGCGCGACCGGTTCGGCGTCAAACCGTTCTATTATCGAGTAGACGGCAAAGCCTTCGCTTTCAGTTCCGAGATCCGGCAGCTCTTGCCCTTCGGCGAAAGCACGGCGGCCGACATGGACGTCGTGCGCACGTATCTGGTGACGGACGCAAGCGAACTCGACGACGCAACGTTTTTCAAAGGCATTCGCCGCATGCCGGGCGGGCACAGCGGCGTCTACGATCTTGCCACCAACAAGTTCAGCATCCGCCGCTACTACGAGATCAAGCGGCGCGAGGAGATCTCGGCCCTGGGCATCGATGCCGCCATCAAGCGTTTCGGTGCGCTTCTGGAAGACGCGGTCCGGCTTCGAATGCGCTCGGATGTGAAGGTCGGCACCTGCCTCAGTGGAGGCATGGATTCTTCGACCGTCGCCACACTCGCATCTCGCCTCTACCGGCAATCGGCGGGCGGAGCCTTCGCCGCCATAACCGCTGTGAGCGAGCAGGAATCGAACAACGAGGCCCGTTACGCCGAGATGGTGGTGAAGGCCAGCGACCTCGATTGGCATCCGGTGAAGCCTGGCTATCGCGACTTCGCCGATACGCTCGACGCGGTCGTGCGCGCGCAGGAGGAGCCTTTCGGCAGTCCGTCATTGACGATGCAGTATTTCGTAATGAAGACGGCGCGCGACAACGGCATCACCGTGCTCCTTGATGGCCAGGGCGGCGACGAGACGTTGCTCGGCTACGAAAAGTACTACGCCGCCTACATCGCCTCCTCGTTCCGCCGCGAGGGCATCGGCGCGACCCTCGCAGCAATCCGCGCATCGGCCCGCAACAATTCTAAAATGGGGTCGGTCAACATGGCGAAATATCTCGTCGGCGGCATGGTCGCGCCGGCGCGTTACGCCTTCTATAAGCGGCGCCACCGCCATTTCACGCGGCACGCGGCGCGCCCGCCCCATCTCTCGGCGTTCGCGCGCAACTGCTTCGACAGCTTCGAACTGCAAAAGCTCGAGATCGAATCGACTAACCTTCCGATCCTGCTGCGCTACGAGGACAAAAACTCGATGGCGCACAGCATCGAGGCACGGCTGCCCTTCCTCGACTACCGCCTGCTCGAGATGAGCTTGTCCTTGTCCGACACCTACAAGATCCGGGACGGCTGGTCGAAATGGATCCTTCGCAAGACGATGGAGACGCGGATGCCGGCCGAAATCGTGTGGCGCAAGAATAAATTTGGCTTTGAGGCTCCGGAAGACATCTGGCTGAGGACGCATGCGGCCGAGATTGAAAAAGTTGTGGCTGCCTCACCGCTCGTGCGCGAGCTGACCAACGCGTCGGCGCTGTCGAGCGCCATGAAGCGTCTGGACAAGCGCAGCCGCTGGCGCCTCTATAGCCTCGCGTTATGGGAAAAAGAGTTCAAGATTGCCGCTTGAAATGCCAATTCGGCTCCAGCCTCCAGTCATCCGAAGGCGACACCAACCGTGAAGATCGCCCATCTCACATCGGTACATGCGCGCTTCGATACACGCATCTTCCTCAAACAGTGCCGTTCGCTGGCTGCGGCGGGCAACGAAGTTACGCTCGTTGTCGCAGATGGTCAGGGCGAGTCTAATCGTGATGGCGTCCAGATCATCGATATCGGAAAATCATACGGGCGGCGCGATAGAATGCTTGGTGCAACGCGCCGCGTCCTAAGGTGTGCGGTCGCGATTGATGCCGACATTTATCATTTCCATGATCCGGAATTACTTCCGATCGGCCTCGCTCTGAAGCGGCGCGGAAAAAGAGTGATCTATGACGCGCATGAGGATTTGCCGGGGGACATCCTTTCTAAATCTTACATTCCCGCACCGCTACGTCATCCCATCGCGGCTGTGGCGAATCGAGTTCAGAACTTTGTCGGCCGAAAGATCGATCGTGTTGTTACTGCGACTCCGGCCATCCGCGATAGCTTCACGCGCGTCGGCATTCCTGCCATCGACATCAACAATTTCCCCTTGCAGGGAGAACTTGAGGCAGAGATTGCCTGGAGCAACAAACAGAATGAAGCCTGTTATGTCGGCGGCATCGCAGAAATCCGGGGTATCCGGGAGGTAATTGCCGCAATGGCGATGACCAAATCCGGCACACGGCTGAATATCGCCGGCACATTTCAAGAGCAGGAGCTTAAAATAGAAATGGAGGCGATGCCCGGCTGGTCAAGAGTTAACGCGCTTGGCTTCCTTTCGCGCGACGAGGTACGGGATACTCTTGGACGTTCCGTTGCGGGGATCGTTACGTTTCTTCCGTTGCCTAACCATATCGACGCTCAGCCAAACAAAATGTTCGAGTACATGTCGGCCGGAATCCCCGTTATCGCGTCGAACTTCCCTCTCTGGCGCGAGATCGTCGAAGGAAACGAGTGTGGTCTGTGCGTCGATCCCCTCGACCCGAAGGCAATCGCCGCTGCAATCGACCAACTGGTCGAAAATCCTTTGCGTGCGAAGCGGATGGGCGAGAATGGCCGTCGGGCAGTCGTCGAACGCTACAATTGGGCTAACGAAGAACGTAAGCTGTTGCAAATCTATGATGAAGTCGCGGCTTGAGCAGGTGACCTACGCAGCGTCATCCGGCGGGCTCAACCAACTCGAGACGCTCTTTCGTCATGCCATGCCCCGGCGATCAAGCCCAACGCAAACATTGAAAGGCGTCCGCCCCAGTACGCGGACATCAAAAGATCACAGCCGACAATCAAGAAGCAGCATAGAGCAAATGGATCGGACCCTCTTAGGCCTATGGTTCCGGCATAAGTTAGGATCACGATTGCAAGGATAACGGCTATAAGTCCAGCCTCCGCAAACAGCTCCAGCAACACGTTGTGCGCCATAGGCGTGATGCTGTAATTCAAATTGCCATACCCCCACCCCAAGATAGGTCTCAGGTGGATGTGGCTGATCGCTGCCTTCCAAATATCAAGTCTGTTCACGCTGTCCTTTGCAAGTTTCTCGAAGTGCTTCTTGTCTTTAAAAAGTCCCTCGAGGATCTCTGGCGTGTATGCGGTGGCTTCGCGCACCTGATCTCGCTCACCGTCCGCCAGATCGACATCTTGCACTACAGCCGCATGTTCGTAGCCGGCGTCATTTGTTCCCTCGACAGTTTCCTCGCCGACGCTGCTTTTCTCTAAAGGCCCAGCGTCCACTGGACGAGGTGCAGCATCGTCCTTGCCAGATTCCGTTGCTTGGCTGCTCGTTTGAGAGCGATCGAGCGAAACGGCGGACGCCGATGACCGGCTCGTTTTCTGCTCGTACCGTAATGCAACACCATAACCTTTGATGACGATGCGGTTGAGACTCAACGGCGGGCCAACGACAGCTGAGTAAAGCCCGATCAGTGACAAGGACGCCAGCACCTGCACGCCGGCCGCCTTCACGTCATGTTGCAGAAACCACATAACGGCAACTGCCGCGCTGCCGAAGATGGCTGCCGTCACGTTGCCGCAGACCAGCGCTCCCGTAATTGAAGCGGCCAGTCCGAAAGGATTCTTCAGCGACGCGCTTGCGACCATCGAAAACGCCAACAGAAGTCCCGTCAGCTGATAGCTCGCGCCTCCGATCGCCGAAAAAGAAGTTGGATCTTTTAGACTCTGCAGCACGACAACAGCCGAAGCGGCAATTCCGACGCAAACGAGAAGCTTTTTGAGAGCGAGCCTTTCCGAGGGCTCCACGAAAATTGCATATCCCGCCATTAGCGCGACCGAGCCGAAACTGAAGATTTCGGCGATCTTCCGAATTCCCCACGGGGCAAAATCCGGAATTAATCGCAATGCGAGAAAAACATTGAGGAGGACGATCAAACCCACCAACGGCTGCACAATGCCCTGCAGCCTGACAACACGCAGGCTCAACGCGAGAGCCACGAAGCTCCCCATCAACACCGTCCAATCGACCGGTGACGGCACAGTCGTCTTGTAGAACCCCGAAAACAGGAACAACAATGTTAACGTAGGTAACACATATGAGGCCGCAGCCGAGCTCCGGAGCCGACGATACGGCGTCTGCACAAGCGTCATCGATCTAGCACCGCGTCAAAAAATTAAGTATTGCCTTCTCAGCCGACGGCTACGCCGGCCTAGTCGAGTTCATCGACAACAAACCCCGGACCCATATCATATTGACGACGGTGCCGACATTCCTAACGTCGCTATCGTGACACAAATCGCGGGTCGGTCTTTTCCTGATCGGCAACTATGTTGCGCATAATGGACTCGTTGCTTCCCGGCTATTTCGCTCCCCACCGCCGTAGGTCCCGACTGGCCGACTCCTAATCTGCTCCCGTACTCCATTTATTTCTGTTCTGGGAAGCAACCGGCCTCCGATCACCGGGAAATACCTGCAATGGATTTTCTGCAGCTGAGTCCCATAAAATTGGGGCGCGATGATAGCGCTGAGCCGTATGCTCTTGATCAGTCGCAAGACCACGAGATGGAAATCCGAACTGCATAGAGGATTGCACCCACTCTACCAAGGCGAGGCACTGCTACATCGCTTACTTATGACGTCGGCGAGCACGTGCAAAAGTAGAAACTTGGTACGCTTGAATCCATCGGCGACATTTGATGTGATGAGCATGGCAAGACCCACGCTTGCATAATCAAATTTAGTCATGTACGAGCCAATTGCTCACTCCTCAATCAATTGGATCGTGTCGTGATGCCTAATAGCGTCGAAGGTGATATTGCGCTTATCGGTCTTGGCTATGTAGGCTTGCCACTTGCGGTCGAATTCGGAAAAAAGCGCCGAGTCCTCGGTTTCGATATCAACGCCGCGCGTGTCGAAGAGCTGCGCAATGGCATCGACCGGACACTCGAGGTCGAGCGCGAAGAATTAGCAAGCGCGCGTCATCTGACATTCACAAACGACGCCGCCGATCTCGCCAACTGTCAGGTCTTCATCGTTACGGTGCCGACCCCGATCGACGATGCCAATCGGCCCGACCTGACACCACTCGTCAAGGCTTCGGAAATGATCGGCGCTGTGATGCGCCGTGGCGCAACGGTCATCTACGAGTCGACCGTCTATCCCGGCGCGACGGAGGAAGTCTGCGTCCCTGCTCTGGCCCGAGCTTCTGGCCTCGTCTTCAATCGCGACTTTTTCTGCGGCTACAGTCCCGAGCGCATCAATCCGGCCGACAAGCAGCACAAGCTGCCGACGATCGTAAAAGTCACCAGCGGCTCGACACCTGAGGTCGCCGATCAGGTCGACGCCCTCTACGCCTCGATCATCACAGCCGGAACGCACAAAGCCAGCAGCATCAAGGTTGCCGAGGCATCGAAGGTAATCGAGAACACGCAGCGCGATCTCAACATCGCTCTCATGAACGAACTCTCGGTTGTGTTTGCGCGCGTCGGCATCGATACCGCCGAAGTTCTGAAAGCCTCGTGCACAAAATGGAACTTCTTAAACTTCCGGCCCGGGCTGGTCGGAGGTCACTGCATCGGCGTTGATCCGTATTATCTCACGCACAAGGCCGAGCAGCTCGGCTACATTCCGCAGGTCGTGCTCGCGGGACGCCGGATCAATGACAACATGGGCCGCTATGTTGCACGCAATACCGTCAAGCTCATGCTGAAAAACGGCATCGATGTCCCGCGCAGCCGCATTGGCGTGATGGGCATCACGTTCAAGGAAAACTGCCCTGATACGCGCAACTCGAAAGTTGTCGACTTGGCGCGGGAGCTGGCTGAACACGGGGCGGAAATCGTCGTCGAGGATCCGCTCGCCGATCCGGACGAGGTGAGCCACGAATACGGCATCAAACTGAGCAAGGTCTCGAGCGAACATCCGGTCGATGCACTTGTCATCGCCGTGGGACACGACAGCTACCGCAGCTTGACGACTGACGAGATCAAGAGCCGGTTGCGCGGTTCGGCGCCGGTCGTCGCTGACGTGAAGAGCCTCTTCGACCGACACGCCCTTGCCGCGCGCGGCATCACCGTGTTTCGACTCTGATGTCGCGAATTGAAAGATCTGAGGCGCGCGAAGCGCGTAAACGTCGACACGATCGCAGGCGCCTGGAAATTATGGGCGTCACGCGTAGGATTGCTCCAGAACATTTGCTCACGACCCCGCCGTCGAATAACAAGACCCTAATTCATCACTCGAGCTTCGCAGCAGGATTGACACGATGACGGCGATCACAGACCGAAAGGTTCGTTTTGCACTCGTTGGATGCGGACGCATTGCAAACAATCATATCGGCGCGATCAAATCGCATAGCGAGCGATGCGAGATTGTCGATGTCTGCGACGTGTCGCCTGAGACGCTCAAAGCCGCTACGGAAGCGACAGGCGCGAACGGGCATGCCAACTTGGCTGATATGTTAGCCAAAACCGACGCCGATTGCATCGTGCTCACGACGCCCAGCGGCCTGCATTCCTCACAGGCGATCCAATGCGCGCGGGCCGGCTTCAACGTTCTGACGGAGAAGCCAATGGCAACGCGGTGGAGCGACGGCCTCGCGATGGTCGAGGCGTGCGATAACGCCGGCGTCAAACTTCTGGTCGTCAAACAAAATCGCCGCAATGCCACGCTTCAGCTTTTGAAAAAGGCGATCGAAACGCGCCGCTTCGGCCGTATCTATTCCGTATCCATCAATGTCTTTTGGGCTCGACCTCAGGAATACTATGACAGCGCTAAATGGCGCGGAACGTGGGAATTCGACGGCGGCGCATTTATGAATCAGGCCAGCCACTACATTGACTTGCTTCATTGGTTGATCGGTCCCGTCGAAAGCGTCATGGCTTACACCGGCACCCTTGCCCGCGACATCGAGGTCGAAGACTCGGGCGTCGCCGCCCTCCGCTGGCGCAACGGCGCCATCGGCACGTTGAACGTCACGATGCTGACGTACCCCAAGAACTTCGAAGGATCGATCACGATCCTCGGCGAAAAGGGCTCCGTGCGCATCGGCGGCGTCGCCGTCAACGAAATTCAACATTGGGAATTTGCAGACAAGCAAGCCGAGGACGACGAAGTCCGGCAAGCCAGCTACGCAACGACGAGCGTCTATGGTTTCGGCCACCCGCTCTACTACGATAACGTCATCAAGGTGCTGCGAGACGAAGCTGTACCGGAAACAGACGGGCGCGAAGGGCTGAAATCTCTCGAGCTGTTGATCGCGCTTTATCGCTCGGCGAGGGACGGCCGGCGCGTCGCGCTTCCGTTGGAATACTGACAGGCGAGCAAATCATACCAGCCGCGCTGAACAGGTAAGAACGATATGCAGTTCATCGACCTCAAGACCCAACAAGCCGCGATCAAAGCGAACCTCGAACGCCGCATCCACGACGTTCTTTCGCACGGCCAGTACATCATGGGCGCTGAAGTCGCGGAGCTCGAAAAGACGCTCGCCGATTATGTTAGCGCGCGCCATTGCATTAGCGTCGCGAGCGGCACCGAAGCACTACTGATCGCGCTCATGGCCTTCGGAGTGGGCCCGGGAGACGAGGTCATCACGGCTCCGTTCACGTTCGTCGCCACCGCCGAGGTCATCGTCCTGCTCGGTGCCAAGCCGGTCTTCGTCGACGTCGAACCGGCCACGGCGAACATCAACGCAGCGAGCATTGCCAGCAAGATTTCATCGCGCACCAAGGCCATTATCCCAGTCAGCCTGTACGGTCAGGTCGCCGATATCGATGAAATCAACGCCGTCGCGGCAACTCACGGAAACATTCCGGTGATCGAGGACGGTGCCCAAAGCTTCGGCGCTACCTACCGCGGACGTAAAAGTTGTGGCCTATCGACGTTCGGTGCCACGAGCTTTTTTCCGTCGAAGCCTCTTGGATGCTACGGCGACGGCGGCGCCCTGTTCACGAACGATGACGCCTTGGCGACCGCCGCGCGCGAGATCCGTACACATGGCCAGAGCAAGCGCTATGTGCACACGCGCATCGGCGTCGGAGGCCGCATGGACACGCTGCAATGCGCTATTCTCCTCGCGAAATGGCCACGCTTCGAGTGGGAGGTCGCGGAGCGCGAGCGGATCGGGCATCGCTACGGTACGCTTCTCGCGGAAGCCATCCCGAGTTTTCGTCCTCTCGAACCTGCGGACCTTCAAGCTCCTCTCGCCAGCGCTCGCGGGTTGAAGGTTTTGTCCGACCGAACCTCGGTACACGCGCAATACACGATACTCGTGCCGCATCGCGCCGAAGTGCAACAACGCCTCAACGCCGCCGGCATCCCGACCGCCGTGCACTATCCAGTGCCGCTCAACGAACAGCCGGCCTATCGCGATCTTTGCAACGACGATCCGACGCCTGTTAGCGCATGGCTGGCACAGCACGTGATAAGCCTGCCGATGGGACCGGATCTATCGGAAGCCGACCAAAACACCGTCGTTGCGGGTCTACAGAACGTTCTAAGCGCCATGTCAGTCGAAAAAACAGCCGCCGCCCGGTGATCGTTGGACACCCGCTTACGACTCCGCACCTGCAAATCTGCCATACCTCGTGAGTTCAATACGAACTCGAACTACGGAGCGGAACGTTCTCCGTCGATTTAGATCGCAGTCGAGGGCAGCAACAATGACTGTCGCCAGCGCTTGGAAAGATGCGAGATTCTGGATCATCGGATCGGTGATCGTCACGCTTGTCGCCATCGCGGCTTGGCTCAACCATCCAAGAGTGTCTCCGCTCATCTTGGCACTGCAAAACGGCAGTCAGTCCCCCGAACTTTTCGAACTGCCGAACGGCGTGAACGAGTTCGACCTGCTCTTGATCGACGGTGTCTATTATTTTGCGCAGGACAACAAGACGACAACTGAATTGCGATCTGCAAAGTCGCTGAAAGATCTTGCCGTTGCAAAGTCGTACACACCCGTGCCCGACGGTCGTTATCCCTCTATCCAATATGAAAGCGGCATCTGGCACCTGTGGCTCTGGCTGTCAGAGAAATCGGCCACTCAACATTTCACATCGTCTAAATTCGAAGGGCCGTACACCTCGACCGATACACTCCCGGCGAACTTGGCGGATATCCACGTGCGCAAGGCCCGGAATGGGCAATATTTCGCGGTGTACAAAGACCTCGGGAAAGGCGCGCAACTAGCCGCTGGCTTGCTTACAGCTCGGTCACTGGATGGCCCCTGGCATGATCTCGGCCACATTTTTGAGAACGACCGAGACGCTTGGCATGCTAGCGAAGAAGCAGATCCAGCATTCTTCGAATCATCAGGACGATCCTACGTTTCTTTTGCAGGATGGAGTGGAACCGATCATTCGCAGAACCAAAAACTTGGAATGGTTGAAGTTGACCCTGAAACAGGAAAAGCAATTGGAAAGGCGACAATTCTATTGGAAGCCAGCAAACCGTGGCACATAAAAAACAACCAGCGGAAGTTGTTCAATCCTGTTTTTCTATGCGATCAGTTTCGATCGCGGATGTTCTTCGCTCAAAATGTCAGCGCAGCCGGCATTCCCGCGGGATGGGGTTTCATTGACGCGAACACGCCATGCCAGGGATGAGACGAGAACGGCACTTCCTCAAGGCAACTTTTTCAATATCATCAACCTGGCCGCTGACAGAACAAGCTTTCACATCTGCATCCAAGCATGGACAGATCGCGCCCCGACAGGAGCTGCTACATGACCGCTAAGCCGCCGTTCGTTCATGAAAGCGCCTACGTCGACGATGACGTCGAACTCGGAGAGGGGACGAAGATCTGGCACTTCAGCCACATCCTTTCGCGCACCCGTATCGGCCGCAATGTTTCAATCGGACAAAATGTGGTCGCAGGCCCGGACGTCACGATCGGCGACAATTGCAAGATTCAGAACAACGTTTCTCTCTACAAAGGCGTCGAACTGGAGCAGGGCGTGTTCTGCGGTCCGTCCTGCGTTTTCACAAACGTGCTCAACCCGCGCGCCGAGATCGAGCGGAAGGATGAGTTTCGCTTAACCCGCGTCCGGCGCGGCGCCACCATTGGCGCCAACGCGACCATCGTCTGCGGTCACGAGCTCGGCGAATATTGCATGATCGGCGCCGGCGCCGTCGTGACCAAGGACGTGCCAGCCTACGCGTTGATGGTCGGCGTGCCCGCCCGACGCATTGGCTGGGTCTCAAGAGCAGGTGAAATCCTCAACGAGACTCTGACTTGCCCAAGAACGGGCGAACGCTACACCGAAGAGCGCGGCACGCTGCGGCGGACAGATGACGAATAGGTCGTCGTCACCGCAACACCCGCGCGTCCTGTTAGTCGAAGTTGGATTCGTCAGTAATTGGGCCATAACCGAAAGCCTTTTCAAGGTTCACACCGAAAATGCAGAAACGCCTTGCAGGAACGCAAAGCAGCATTGTAGGGGGAGTGAATAGATGGCATCGACTATCTACGACTGTCGGCAAACGCACACATTGCTCCAATCGACATGAAGCACGTCTGGATCCTAAACCACTACGCGCAGGAACCGGGCGGAGCGGGAGGCACGCGGCATTTCTCCCTCGCCCGTCACTTATCCAGCTACGGCTGGAAGGCAACAATCATCGCCGCCAGCACCGATCATTCAACCGGATTGCAGCGCCTGAACGCTGGAGAGACGCAGCGACTCCAGACCTACGATGGCGTTCCATTTCTTTGGCTGAAAACGCGCGGGTATTCCGGAAACGGAATGGACCGCGTGGCGAACATGTTCGACTACACTCGCGCTGTCCTAAATCGCCGGAATCTCTCTTCGCTTGATCCACCTGACGCGATCATCGGTTCAAGCGTCCACCCGCTTGCCGCATGGGCCGGACGTAAATTGGCGAAGCGCCACGGCGTGCCATTCGTGTTCGAGGTCCGCGATCTATGGCCGCAAACGCTGATCGACATGGGACGGCTCTCGGATCATCATCCAGCCGCCATCGGACTTCGATGGCTGGAGAAATCGCTCTATCGCGCTGCTTCGCGAATTATCGTGCTCCTGCCGCATGCCCACGAATACATCGAGCCGCTCGGAATAGCGCGGGAGAAAATAGTCTGGATTCCAAATGGGACCGACACAGATAGTTTTGGGCGCCAAATGCCCATCATGGAAACGGATAAATTCACGCTGATGTATTTCGGTGCCCACGGCGCCGCGAACGGACTGGATAATCTGCTGTCAGCGATGCAAATCGTAGCGAAAACTCCAAAAGGCGATCGAATTTGCCTGCGGCTGATTGGAGACGGGCCGTTGAAGCCGTCTCTTATGGCGGCGGCGAAAGCCAAGGGCCTGACGAATGTCGAATTTGAAGATCCGGTTCCTAAGAACGACATTCCCGCGCTCGCCGCACAGGCCGATGCTTTTGTATTCAACCTGATTGATGCGCCGGTTTTCAAGTACGGCATAAGCTCAAATAAGCTTTTTGATTTTCTGGCAGCCGGGCGCCCTGTGCTGTTCTGCTGCGCTTCGTCAAACAATCCCGTCGCTGATGCCGGTGCCGGAGTTACCATCCCGCCCGAAGACCCCCAGTTGCTCGCCGATGCGATAATGAA
This sequence comes from Hyphomicrobium sp. GJ21, assembly GCF_001006785.1. Lineage (NCBI taxonomy): Bacteria > Pseudomonadati > Pseudomonadota > Alphaproteobacteria > Hyphomicrobiales > Hyphomicrobiaceae > Hyphomicrobium > Hyphomicrobium sp. GJ21. Next base: position 984,973 of record NZ_CDHO01000003.1, read on the forward strand.
TGTCGCATCGCTTTCCTTGGCACAGCGCACGGAAATGGGTCTCGCCGGCCGGCGGCATCTCGAACAAAATTATGCTATGGATCGTCTCGCCGGTCGGCTTGCCTCTATGTTGGATGTAGCGTGATTTCGCAATGAAGCGAGCGTTTGACATCGTCGCTGCCGGTTTGGCCGTTATCGTGTTCGCGCCATTCATCGCAATGATCGCGCTATTGGTACGCTGGCGACTAGGCAGTCCTGTCCTGTTTCGCCAAATGCGTCCGGGCAAGGATGCCCAGCCTTTCGAGATACTGAAGTTCCGATCAATGACGGATACCCGCGACACGGAAGGCCGTCTGTTGCCAGACGCCGACCGGCTGACACGGTTCGGCCGTTTCCTGCGGTCAAGCAGTCTCGACGAGCTTCCAGAATTGTGGAACGTGCTCAAGGGTGACATGAGCCTGGTCGGGCCGCGCCCGCTTCTGATGGAATATCTACCGCTATACTCGCCTGATCAGGCACGCCGTCATGACGTGCGGCCCGGATTGACCGGATGGGCGCAAATCAATGGGCGTAATGCGCTGTCGTGGGAACAGAAGTTCGCACTGGACACGTGGTATGTCGATAATCGGTCGTTCTGGCTGGATATCAAGATTATTGGACGTACTATTGTTGGCGTATTGAAGCGCTCAGGAATTTCGGCGCAGGGCGAGGCAACCATGCCGCGCTTCACAGGAACTGAGAATGGGAAGGGAAATTCGGCGTGACGCGATCCCTTCTCGTTTTAGGTTGCGGAGGACATGGCCGCGTGGTTGCCGATGCCGCGCTCGACTGCGGTTATGAAGAAGTCGCATTTCTCGATGACGCCGCATCTGTAGATCGCCCAACCGGACTAAGGGTACTCGGTCCTTTCAAGGCGGCAACGGAACTGGCAAACGAATGGCCTGTCGCCATCGCCGCAGTTGGCAACGGCGCTGTGAGGCTGGAGTTATTTCACAACTTGCGTCGTATGGGCTTTCAAACCCCCCGCATTGTTCACCCTTCGGCAGTCGTCAGTCGCGGTGCTTCCCTCGGTGAAGGCATATTCGTCGGAGTTGGCGCCATCATCAACGTTGGCGTGCAGATCGGCGACGCCGTGATCGTCAACACCGGAGCCAGGATTGACCATGACTGCGAGATCGGGGCGGGAAGCCACATCGCCCCCGGCGCAACTTTATCAGGTGGCGTCGTAGTCGGTGAACGAGCTTGGCTCGGAACGGGCTGCGCGGTTCGGCAAGGCGTCAAGATCGGCAGCGGTGCATTGATCGGTGTCGGTGCAGCCGTGGTCAGTGACCTTGCAGCCGATAAAACGTTTGCCGGCGTTCCGGCTCGCATACTCGAGTGAGCAACCAGATAAGGCGCGGCATGCTCAATACCCCCTTCTCTCCTTGGCCGTCCTATTCTGAAGAAGAGATCGACGCCGTCGCTCGTGTTATGCGCTCGAACCGCGTCAACTACTGGACCGGCGACGAATGTCGCAAATTCGAGAACGAATTTGCCCAATGGACTGGATCGAACCACGCCGTTGCGCTCGCCAACGGCACGCTGGCACTCGAGCTGGCGCTTCATGGGCTCGGGATCGGACCAGGTGACGAAGTCGTCGTAACGCCACGTACCTTCCTCGCTTCCGTTTCCTGCGTAGTCAGCGCAGGCGCCATCCCGATCTTTGCCGATGTCGATCGCGACAGCGGTAACATCACTGCCGCTTCCATCGCCGCTGTACTCACGCCGCGCACAAGAGCCGTTATACCCGTGCACTTGGCGGGCTGGCCTTGCGATATGGACCCGATCATGGAGCTTGCTGCTCGCCACGGATTAAAAGTGATCGAGGATTGCGCTCAAGCCCACGGCGCCCGCTACAAGGGCCGTTCGGTTGGCACGATCGGCCATGTCGGTGCTTGGTCGTTCTGCCAGGATAAAATCATCACCACCGGCGGCGAGGGCGGCATGGTGGCCACCAACGATTCAGAAGCATGGTCGCGCATGTGGTCGTTCAAAGATCACGGCAAGAGCTGGAAAGCAGTTTATGAGCGTAAACACCCGCCGGGATTCCGCTGGGTGCATGAAAGTTTCGGCAGCAATTGGCGCATGCTCGAGATGCAGGCTGCTATCGGCCGCATTCAATTGACGCGCATGGCGAATTGGAATGCCGCCCGCTCGGCCAATGCGGCGAAGATTCTCAATGCTCTCGTTCCGTTTACCGGCGACACGGGACCACTGCGAACGCCAACGCCTCCTCACGACGAAGGCTCAAGTCATGCGTGGTACAGACTATATGCTTATGTGCGGCCCGAGAACTTGGCCGAGGGGTGGAGCCGCGACCGGATCGTGAATGAAATCGCCGAACGCGGTGTGCCCTGCTTTCAGGGTTCATGCTCGGAAGTTTATCTCGAAAAGGCATTTGACGGCACGGGCTGGCGTCCACGCGAAAGGCTGCCGGTAGCCCGCGAACTAGGCGAAACCAGCCTAGCTTTCCTCGTTCACCCAACGCTGACCGAGCAAGAGATCAATCGGACCAGCTCCGTGGTCGGCGAAGTTCTGCACGCCGCGAGCTACTGATCTCGAATGGAGCGGAAGCATCAGATCCGCGCACCATCGATAAACCGCTCTACCCTACGAGTTTCCGAGATAAGCGCGAAGCGCGTTGGCTAAGCCGAGCCCGCGTACGCCGTCGATGCGTCCCTTGAGGTAACGCAGGGGATGCGATCTCCAGTAGTACCTTCGCCGCACACTCTTCGGGATCGAGGACTCGAATTTCTCGCTCGGCCCGGCAGGCGGCGGCAGAATGCCGTAACCGTTGAGTCCCATTTCCCAACCGTAGCGAATGTCGACGTCCACCGGACGCGTCCGTTGACGCGACGCCAGCAGCTTCCGGCAACCCGACTGACTGAGAACGTAGGCGGTTGTTGTTTTCGGAAAATGCGCATACCGCACCAGCCAGCGCTCGCCGCTCAATTGCGAAAGGCGGCAGTGCGGAAGGCTCTTGACGTCGGATAAGGCGACGATGTCCCACCCTGCTGGCAAATGCTTGACGCAAGTCTCGACGACTTCATGAAAGTCGCTCGCCAGGATGGCATCGTCCTCGAGCACAACGGCGTAAGGCAGTCCGCGCGCGACGATGTTCTCGGCGGCGATGAGATGACTGGCGTAACAGCCTATCTCACCCGCCAGGAGCGATACTGATCCGCTGAAATTCGCCGCCAATCGCTCAGGCACTGCGTCGCCGCGAACCGCTTCGATGCGCTCGAACGGACCACCGATCTGGCCGCTGATATAGGCGAGGCGATCTGTAGCTGATGCGAGATTGATGACGAAGACTTGCATGCGCGCGGGGCAGGACTTATCCAGTTGAACCATCCCAGTGCAATGCGTCGCGATTCGCCGTCAAAGTCGGACGGGACGGCAAACGACAACGTGGCTCATATGCTTTCAGCAGCATCCGTCTATTCCATCGCGGAAAAGCTTAGCCAAAAAATTCGCGACAATCCAGCACGCGCACTCTTCATCGCATTTCTCATCTCGATCTTTTTTCTGAAAGGAGGCGCATCCCAAGTCGTTGCCGTCGCGTGTTTCGCCGTCAGTTGGATTTTGATCTTGCGCAAACCGCGCAGCTCCGAATTACCGACGCCGCTGATGGCGCCCATCGTCATTGCGTTTCTCATCGCGAGCGAGTTGCGCCTGCTTTTGCCTCCCTACGGGAGTGCCACCGCGACGTTCGGTTCAGGCATATCTCACGCGCTTTTCATTGCGGGTTTATACGGTCTCATTCTTTACGCACAATTGCATCTGCGCTTTCGCGAAATCCTGTGGCTAACAGCCGGTGCAGCCTGCGCATGCGTGATCGTCACGTTCGTAGCGGCCACGCATATCGGCGGCAGATTGCTCCTCGTCGGTCGAACCGATAATCCCATTCTCGCGGCTGGAGCCATGGCCGCAGGCCTGCTCGCGGCAGTCACATTGCTCGCCTACCACATCGACATTCGGCGCACGCCGCTGAAAGCGCTGCTGGCAGCGACGATGATCTGCATCACGCTGACCGCAATTTATCTTACCGGTAGCCGCGGACCGCTCCTCGCGCTGATACTTGCGCTCGCCCTGACGACCCTGGTCATTGTTTACGGATCACGAACGCTGCTCATTGTCAGCGCGTTCGGCGCGTACGGACTGGTAGCTTCCAGCGTCTTGTTTTATGGCCCGATCCGCGACGCACTCTGCCCCGCGATCGACCTCGCTTGCCGTGATCCGTACCGATACGGCATCTGGATGCAAAGCCTCGATGCGATCGCAAGCCATCCACTTTGGGGAGTAGGCTCCGCCTTTCGCTTCCCAGGTGAAATTCCTCACGCCCACAATACCTATCTTGGGATGGCTCTGCACTACGGGATTCCGCTTGCCATTTTTTTCATTGCCGTGATGGCCGTCACACTTTCTCGCGCATCCGAGCTCAAGAGTAAGGATGAGAAGTTTTTCATCGTGGCGATGCTCATATTCGCCAATGGCTTTATGGCGTCGGATCTGAGCGAGCCGCTGCGTTCGTTCAACACGCACTATTTGTTTTTATGGACGCCGATTTTTCTGGCCTTGATCCGGCCGCACGCTGCTCAAGATGAGACGCACATCGAGGAAGCACAACAATCCTCGCGGTGAATGGGCGACAGCCAAACCGCAAGCAATTTATCGCGGCGCTGCGGCGATGTGATCAATGAATCGTTTGCGAGATCGGCTCTTGATCCGGGCTCTGATGCGCACCTTTGCCAGGCTTCGCACCAGACGCCGGCTGATAACCCTCAACAACGCGCGTCAAAACGCTCTTGAGCGCAATCATGTCTTCGGCCTCGATCGCCAGCATCAGCAGATCGAACTCTCGCTCGAGATCCTTCAACGGCAGAAACGGCTCGTCGGACTTGTAGATGCGCTGGTGCTCGGTAGGCTTCGTGCTGGCGCCGATCAGTAGCTCCTCGTACAGCTTCTCGCCTGGCCGCAAGCCGGTAAAACAAATTTCGATATCGCCGTCTGGATTTTTATCGTCGCGAATTTCGCGATTGGAGAGCCGCACCATGAGCCGCGCGAGATCGAGAATGCGGACCGGCTCACCCATTTGCAGCACGAAAACTTCACCACCGGTCGCCATCGCCCCGGCCTGTATCACCAGCTCGGCAGCCTCATGGATCGACATGAAATAGCGCACGACATCGGGATGCGTGACGGTGAGCGGACCGCCCTCGGCGATTTGCTTACGGAAAAGCGGCACCACGGACCCGGAACTGTCGAGCACGTTGCCGAAGCGTACCGCCGTGAAAACCGTTCCGCTTTGACTTGCCGCTTCGGCCTGCACCACGAGTTCCGATAAGCGCTTCGACGCGCCCATCACGTTCGTCGGACGCACCGCCTTGTCGGTCGAGATCAGAACAAAGCGTTCGACCCGGTTGCGTACGGCAGCCTTAGCGATAACGAGCGTGCCAAGCGCGTTATTGATGATTCCGGCGGTCGGATTGCACTCCACCATCGGCACATGCTTGTAGGCAGCCGCATGGTAGATCGTCTCGACGCGGTGCTCACTGAGCAGAGCGTTGACCAGCCTTTCATCGCTGACCGAGCCGAGAACCGTAACGACGCGAGGCCTGACAACATCTGCCGGCAACTTTGCCAACGCGTCTCGGATTTCCGATTTTGTAGAGCGCCGGCTCCGAGATTTCGAGCAGCACGAGCAGGCGTGGCAGCTGCCGCACCACTTGATGCACCAGTTCGCTGCCGATAGAACCACCTGCACCGGTCACCAGAACCGACTTGCCCCGCGTATTCCGTTCCATGAGCTCGTGGCGCGGCATCACAGGATCGCGGCCCAGGAGATCGTTGACATCGACGTTACGCAAGCTGTTGACGCCGACATGACCCGACGTGAAGTCCTCGTACGCGGGCAAAACCTTGACCGTAACCGGAAGCTTCTCGAGTTCCTTCAGAACCTCGCGCCGCTCCTGCCTTTGCGATCCGGGCAAAGCGACCAAGACTTCACACGGAGCTTCGGACTCGACCAGCGAAGCCAAACGGCTCGGCGGATAAACTTTGACCCCACCGGCATACTGACGCCAAAGCGTAGGCGAGGAATCGATGAACGCGACGATGTCGCGATCGCGCGCGCGCCGCACGTTGTTAAGCAGCTCGATTCCCATCCGGCCCGCGCCGTAGATCAGCGTCGGTCTAGGTGGCACGCGCGTATACTCACGCGCAGTCATGATATCGGCGCTGTTGAGGATCGCCTTGATCGCATAGCGCACCGCAATGAGAGCCAGCGCGCCGAGAACCCCATAGGGGATGATGATCGAGCGCGGAATGCCGTTCTGGCCCGAAAGGAACACCAGCAGCGCCCAGATCAACGTGGAAAGTCCGACGGCAAGCCCAATCTGGCTCGCGCCGCGATAGCCGACGAAGCGGGTGACCACCCGATAGACGTTGAAACGCCACAGTATCGCGAGGGTTATGAGCGGCGCAGCTAGAACCAGCGCCCAGGTGCCTTCGCCTTCCGGAACCTCGAGCTGTCCAAGACGGATCGCCATCGGCAGCCGCAGCGCAATGATAAGCAGCACGAAATCGACGACAATCAACACCGCGCGCTTGTGATAGCGCGGCATTTCAAAGATGCGGCTCCTCATGGCACCCCGATAGAACTAGACCGCTTAGCAATATTTTCTTTTGATCGAAATGCAAGCCATTAGTGGTTGGCCTGTCTCCACAATTCGTGCCGCAATGTCCGTTTTATAACACAGTGAGAGCACCCCAAATCAACGCCACTGCAATCCCGGAAACGATCACGTTTGATTGCAGATCTTCACCTGGCAAATGCTCTTTGTGTTTGAAGTGGCGATACATGAAAACGGGCGGCTCCGCGCCGCGACGGCGCATCGAAACGCTCTACAGCTTCGCTGCGCATTGAAGACGACACCGAAATTACAGGCCGATCGCAAGCAACGCCTCGGGCTGCAAACCACAGTCACTTCGGTTAGCGGAACGGCCCCTTCGATTTTGCAGTCATTCGAATTGGAGATTGCAACGACATCCAATGAGTTCCGGAAAAAATGCATAGCCATTACGGCCATGTCTTTCCGCGTTTCATGTGGATTTGCTCAGCTGAATAATTTGGCATTCGCGGTAATACCACACCAAACACCTATTGAAGCGAATTCAATATGTGTTCGATTTCGCACAAACGCCCCTCGGACCCGCCGCAAATAGCATCGAACTACGACGCATTTTTCGCCGTCTCGGAACTACGGTCCCCTCGCCTCGGCTCCGCTCGAACTCGGCCACGCCATCCGCAACACGGACTCTCCAACCACCGTTCGATCAAAAAAAATCGAAAGGAGTTTGCTGCAGAGCACCAAGAAAACTTCATAAGCCCTGCATTATAACGCAGGATCCATATAAGCGGCGACAATCGCGCAGTGCGATCAAACGCGCGACACAGCCAGAAAAACACGCGCCGTAGAAACAGCATCTCGTTGTCACAACCGCAGTGCAGCATAATAAAGACCTGCGCGGCCCAACAATGTTGCTTTACTCGAATAAAACATTCGCTATACGAAACCGCGATTACTGAGCGATAGCCGCGGAGCAGCTGCATGTCCCAAGGATCCGACATCGAAATAGCGCGTCATGCGAAACTGAAGCCTATCACCGACGTCGCCGCAAAATTTGGAATTCCGGCAGACGCTCTCATTCCCTACGGCTGGACCAAAGCAAAGGTCACCGCGCAGTATCTTGAAAGCATCCAATCCTTCAGCAACGGCCACCTGATCCTCGTCACGGCGATCAGCCCGACGCCAGCGGGCGAAGGCAAGACGACGACGACGGTCGGCCTCGGCGACGGCCTCAACCGCATCGGCAAGAAGGCGATCATGGCGCTGCGCGAGCCGTCGCTCGGACCGTGCTTCGGCGTCAAGGGCGGCGCCGCCGGCGGCGGTTACGCCCAGGTCGTGCCGATGGAAGACATCAACCTGCATTTCACCGGCGACTTCCACGCCATCACCAGCGCCCACAACCTGCTTTCCGCGCTGATCGACAACCACATCTACTGGGGCAACGCCCTCGGCATCGACCAGCGCCGCGTCGGCTGGAAGCGCGTCCTCGACATGAACGATCGCGCGCTGCGCTCGATCGTCAACTCGCTGGGCGGCGTCTCGAACGGCTTCCCGCGCGAGGACGGCTTCGACATCACGGTCGCCTCGGAAGTCATGGCGATCCTCTGCCTGTCGAAGGATCTGAAGGATCTCGAAACCCGCCTCGGCAACATCATCGTCGGCTACACGCGCGACAAGAAGCCGGTCCGCGCCCGCGATCTCAAGGCCGACGGCGCCATGACGGTACTCTTGAAAGACGCGCTGCAGCCGAACCTCGTGCAGACGCTCGAGAACAACCCCGTGTTCATTCACGGCGGTCCGTTCGCCAACATCGCGCATGGTTGCAACTCGGTGCTCGCGACGACGACGGCTCTGAAGCTCGCCGACTACGTCGTGACCGAAGCCGGCTTCGGCGCTGACTTGGGCGCGGAGAAGTTCTTCGACATCAAGTGCCGCAAGGCCGGCCTCGCGCCGTCGGCGGTCGTCATCGTCGCGACGGTGCGCGCGCTCAAGATGCATGGCGGCGTCGCCAAGGATGATCTCAAGGCCGAGAACGCCGCGGCGGTGGCCAAGGGCTGCGAGAACCTCAAGCGCCACATCGAGAACGTCAACAAGTTCGGCGTTCCGGCTGTCGTGGCGGTGAACAAGTTCATCACCGACACCGACGCCGAGATCGCGGAAGTGCAGAAGGCCGCCGAAAGCATGGGCACGAAGGCGTTCCTGTGCACGCACTGGGCCGACGGCGGCAAGGGCACGGAAGACTTGGCGCACCACGTCGTCAAGGTCATCGACGAGGGCAAGGCGAACTTCAAGCCGCTCTACCCGTCGGAAATGAGCCTGCGCGACAAGGTGAAGACGATCGCGACGGAAATCTATCGTGCCGCCGACATCTCTTGCGACGCAAGCGTCGAGACGCAGTTCAAGGACTTCGAAGCGGCGGGCTTCGGACACTTCCCGGTCTGCATGGCGAAGACGCAGTATTCGTTCTCGACCGATCCCAACAAGCGCGGCGCGCCGACCGGCCACATCGTGCCGATCCGTGAGCTGCGGCTCGCGGCCGGCGCCGAGTTCATCGTCGTCGTGACGGGCGAGATCATGACCATGCCCGGCCTGCCGAAGGTTCCCTCCGCCGACAACATCCGCCTCGACGACAAGGGCCTCATCCAGGGCCTGTTCTAGGTCGCTTATCGGCGGCACTGTGCTGCCGCTGAATTGAGCAGCCTGCGTAGTTGCTCGGCAATCTGATGCCGCGAAGACTGTCATCACGCAGTCTTCGCGGCATTTTTTCAATCTGGCCCAGACTTTGCGATGCGCTCGAAAGGAGATCGCGGAGGAGGGCAACTCGTGCGCACAGCGTTCGACGAAATGAACGGCTTCGGCGGCGAAGTGCGCGCGCCCTATCGCGCCTTCGTCGAATGGCTGGGTGTTCAGCACATGAACACGCTGAGCCAGAAAACCGCCGAGGCCGAAGTCCTGTTCCGCCGTTCGGGCATCACCTTCGCAGTCTACGGCGATGAGGCCGCTGCCGAACGCCTCATCCCGTTCGACATTTTTCCGCGCATTATCTCGGGCGAGGAATGGCGCAAGCTCGAGCTGGGAATCGAGCAGCGCGTCCGGGCGCTGAACGCGTTTCTATACGATATCTATCATCGCCAGGACATTCTGCGAGCCGGCATCGTTCCCGAAGAACTCGTCATTCAGAACGCCGCCTTCCAGCCGGAAATGATTGGCGTCGATCCGCCGCGAAGCGTCTACAGCCATATCATCGGCATCGATCTCGTGCGCACGAATGAAGACGAATTCCTCGTGCTGGAGGACAACACGCGGACGCCGTCGGGCGTCTCCTACATGATCGAGAACCGGGAGACGATGATGCATCTCTTCCCGGATCTGTTCAGCCGCAACCGCGTGCGCCCTGTCGAAAACTATCCCGATGCGCTGATGAAAACGCTCGAAAGCGTCGCGCCGAGCAACCTCGATGCGGAGCCGAACGTCGCGCTGCTGACGCCCGGCATTTTCAATAGCGCCTATTTCGAACATTCATTCCTCGCCGACCAGATGGGCATCGAGCTCGTCGAGAGCAGCGACCTCATCGTGATCGACGGCCTGCTCCGCATGAAAACGACTGAAGGCCTGAAGCGCGTCGACGTCCTTTATCGTCGTATCGACGATACGTTTCTCGATCCATTGGTGTTCGATCCCTCGTCGCTCCTTGGCGTTCCGGGGCTGTTCGACGTTTATCGTTCAGGCCGCGTGACGATCGTCAACGCGCCGGGCGCAGGCATCGCGGACGACAAGGCGATCTACAGCTATATTCCCGCGATCATCGAATTCTATACCGGCAAGCCTCCGATCCTCGGCAACGTCGAGACTTACAATTGCCGAGACGCGGAAAGCCTGAAGTACGTCTTGTCCCGCTTGCCTGAACTCGTCGTCAAGGAAGTTCATGGCTCCGGCGGATACGGAATGCTCGTCGGACCGCGTTCGACGGCGGAAGAGATCGCCGCGTTCCGCGCAAAAATTCTGGCCAATCCCTCCAACTATATCGCGCAGCCGACGCTCGCGTTGTCGACAGGCCCGACACTTGCCGGCTCCGCCGTTTCGCCGCGCCATCTCGACTTGCGGCCGTTCGTGCTCGTCGGCGACCGCGTGCGCTTGATCCCGGGCGGCTTGACGCGCGTGGCTTTGAAGAAAGGCTCTCTCGTCGTCAACTCCAGTCAGGGAGGCGGCACGAAGGATACGTGGGTGCTTCAGGAATAACGCGCGCATGCTTGGACGAACTGCAAACGATCTCTATTGGCTCTCCCGTTACATCGAGCGCGCCGAAAATATAGCGCGCCTGCTGGAGGTCGGTTACCGCATCGTGCTTCTGCCGCGCGAGGGCGAAGGCTTTCACGAGGAGTGGCGATCGACGCTCGAAAGCGCGGGCTGCATGCAGGGATACATGCTGCGCCATGGCGATCTCGTCTCGCGCAAAGTCATCGACTACATGCTGTTCGATACGTCGAATCCGTCGAGCATCGCGGCGTGTCTCGCAAGCGCGCGCCGCAACGGACGCGCGCAGAGAACGTCGCTAACGCGTGAGATGTGGGAAAGTCTGAACAGTTCGTGGCTCGAATTCCAGGCCATAAAACCCGCGACGATCACGTCGAACTCGTTGCCGGAGCTGCTTGACTGGGTGCGTGCCCGTTCAGCGCTCTATCGCGGCGCGATGCTGAACACGATCCTGCGCAACGACACCTTTTACTTCGGCCAGATCGGCACCTTTATCGAGCGCGCCGATAGCTCCGCGCGCATTCTCGACGTCAAATACTATCACCTGCTTCCATCGAGCGAGATGGTCGGAAGCGGAACGGATAATTTCCAATGGTCGGTGCTGTTGCGCTCGGTATCGGCGCATCGCAGCTATCGTTGGGTGTTCAAGGATCAATACCGCCCGCCGAAGATCGCCGACTTCATGATTCTCAATCGACAGATGCCGCGTTCGCTACGCGCCTGTTACGATGAGTTGACCGTCGCGCTCCGTGATCTCGCCGCGCTTTATGGCGCGCGCCACGAATGCCATGCGACCGTCGAGGCGACGCGCGACCTGCTGCTCGAAGCCGATATCGAAACCGTGTTCCAGTCCGGGCTGCATGAATTCGTTCAGGACTTCATCGGCCGTAACAGCAGGCTCGGCAACGAAATCTCTGCCGCTTACCATTTCATCGATTGAGGCCTGCTCCATGCGCATCTCGATTGGCCACGTTTCGCGTTACACGTACAGCGAAGCGACGAACTATTCGATCATGGCGCTCCGGCTGACGCCGCCGTCGTTTCTCGGTCAGCGCGTTGTCGACTGGCGGATTATTGCGCCGGGCATCGATTCCGCTCACGCGTTTCGAGACGGCTTCGGAAACGTCGTGCATCTTGCGAGCTCCGTCGGCCGGCAATCCGAATCGCTCATCATCGCGAAAGGGGTCGTGGAGACTGAGGATTGCGCCGGCATCGTTCGCGGCCTCAAGGAAATCGCACCGTTGACGGTCTACCGCCGCCAGACCGCAAAGACGGCAGCCAACGATGACATTCGCAGCCTCGCAAGCGGAACGAAAGCAGCCGCCGGCGTGAGCGGCATGCATGAGCTGATGACCGCCGTTCGTAAAGCCATCGACTACAGGACGGGAGCAACGAACAGCCACACCACCGCGGCCGACGCCTTGCGCGATGGCGCGGGCGTCTGCCAGGACCACGCCCACGTCTTCATTTCCGCGGTGCGCTCGCTGGGCATCCCGGCGCGCTACGTCAGCGGATACCTGATGAGCGGCGGCGACGCGCCTGCAGAGGCCAATCATGCCTGGGCGGAAGTCTGGATCGAAGACCTCGGCTGGGTCGGCTTCGACCCGGCCAACGGCGTCTGCCCGACGGAGCTTTACGTTCGGCTCGCCGCCGGCCTCGACGCGACGTTCGCAGCACCGATCCGCGGCATGCGTCACGGCATCGCCGAGGAAAGGCTTGACGTGATCGTTGAAGTTCAGCAGCAGATCAGTCAACAGCAATAGCTGCCGGCCGGAGACGACGAATGACGTATGCCGTGGCGCTCAATCTCGAGCGGGGTTTGGTTTTTGCCTCTGACACACGAACGAATGCGGGGTTCGACAACATCGCGCAGTATCGCAAGATGCAGATCTGGCGAAAGCCCGGCAATCGCGTCTTCGTTCTGTTGAGCGCCGGTAACCTTGCCGTCACGCAAACGGTCGTCAACCTTTTGAACGAGCGGCTCGACGACGAAGAATCGAACGTGCCCAATCTCTACAACGCCGCCAACATGTACCGGGCGGCGCGCATCGTCGGTGACGCGATCCGCGAGGCCCGCCGCATCGACGGCGCCGCGCTGGAGGCGGCTCGTGTCGGCTTCAATACGCATTTCATTTTCGGTGGCCAGATCGAGGGTGAAAAACCGCGCCTTTTCCAGGTCTATCCGGAAGGCAACTTCATCGAGTCGACCAGCGACACGCCGTTCTTCCAAATCGGCGAGCACAAGTACGGCAAACCGATCCTCGATCGCGTCGCCCGCGCCGACATGCGCCTCGGCGAAGCCGCGAAAATCGTTCTGCTCTCGTTCGACTCGACGCTTCGGTCCAATCTCTCCGTCGGCATGCCGATCGACCTCGTCGTCTATGAGCGCGACGCCCTCGACATCACACGCGAGATCCGCATCGGCCCGGACGACGCATACTTCCGTAAACTGTCGAATGCCTGGTCGGAGGCGCTGCGGCAGGCCGTGACGACCATCGACGAGTTCAAGGTCTAACCTTCCCGTCCTCACGAGGGCGCTCGCCCGCCCCTCCCCGAATGATTAACGTGAGGTTCCAACGGCTCCGATGCCTGCGGCTGATACGGCGTCGCGCGGTCAATTCGCCCTCTGTTTCGCACCCGCGCAAAACTCTAAACGCACTTGTCTATGCACATCGAATGCGCTTGTTCGCTCGCTTCTCCGACGTAAGTAGGATTAGATAAGCGAACGCTGCGCGGCAGTGGGTTTGCCGGAAGGAGTGCGATGGGTCTCGCGACGCTCAAAGACTATCTGTCGGACTGGACGCTGGACGGTCGCACGCGCAGCCACGTCGCGGACACCGTGCTGGCCTTGGCCGAGACGAGCATTCGGATTTCCGAGCTGGTCGCGCGCGGATCACTTGGCGGCCGACTAGGTCAGATCGTTTCGAAGGCGGGCGAGTTCGACGAACAGAAAGAAATTGATCTCCTGACGAACGGCATGATCGCCGAGGCACTGAAGGCCGCGCCGGTCGCAGCGTTGGCCTCGGAGGAATCGGAGCACCCGATCACCTTGAATCCCGACGCGCCTCTGCTGGTTGCGACGGATCCGCTCGACGGCTCTTCGAACGTCGATGCCAACGTATCGTTCGGGACGATCTTTTCAATTCTGCCGCGTCATCCGGCATCCGTCGGCGAAGCGGCGTTCCTGCGGCCCGGATCGCATCAGCTCGCAGCGGGCTTCGTCGTTTACGGACCGCACACGGCGCTGGTCCTGACCGTCGGCCTCGGAACCCAGATCTTCACGCTCGACCGCAGCACCAACACGTTTCACATGACGTCGCGCAATGTTTCGATGCCGGCAGAAACGACCGAATACGCGATCAACTCATCGAACGCCCGCCATTGGGACGATCCGATCCGCATCTACATCCACGATTGCGAGAATGGCGCCAACGGACCATGCGGCCACGATTTCAATATGCGTTGGACGGGCTCGCCCGTTGCCGACATCTTACGCATCCTGACGCGCGGCGGCATTTATCTTTATCCCGGAGACCGGCGCAAAGGCTTCCATCAGGGCCGCATTCGCCTGATCTACGAAGCCAATCCGTTCAGCTGGCTGATCGAGCAGGCGGGCGGCAAGGCGACGACCGGCCGCGATCGCGTGCTCGATGTTGTCCCGTCGTCGCTGCATCAACGGACACCGCTGATTTGCGGCTCGCGCTACGAGGTCGATCGTGTGGTGCGCATTTACAGCGGCCAGGAATTCAAAGGCGATCGCTCGCCGCTTTTCGGACGCCGCGGTTTGTTCCGGGCGCTACCATGATCGCGTCCATCCCTTCCCCTGCAATGACGGTTTGAACTCCGCCGATGTCAATCAAGCATCCCATCATCTCGGTCACCGGCTCGTCGGGCGCTGGCACATCGTCAGTGCGCCATACCTTCGAGTACATTTTCCGCCGCGAGCAGGTGAAAGCCGCGTTCATTCAGGGCGACGCCTTCCATCGCTACAATCGCGAGGATATGGACGCGGCAATGAAGGCGGCCGCTGAGCGCGGCAACCACCACTTCAGTCATTTCGGCGCCGAAGCCAATTTGCTGGAAGAGCTCGAGCAGCTGTTCCGCACCTATGGCGAAACCGGAACCGGCAAAACGCGCGTCTATTCGCACAACGCCGAGGATGAACGGACGAGCGGCGCGGCCATCGGCACGTTTTCGCCTTGGACGCACCTGGAGCCCGACAGCGATCTGCTGCTCTACGAAGGTCTGCACGGCGCGATCGTGACCGACAAGGTCGACGTGGCACGTTATGCCGATCTGAAAATCGGCGTCGTGCCGGTGATCAATCTCGAGTGGATTCAAAAGATCCAGCGCGATCGGTCCGAGCGCGGCTACACGACTGAGGACGTCACGCAGGCCATCCTGCGCCGTATGCCGGACTACGTGGAATACATTTGCTCGCAGTTCGCCCATACGGACATCAACTTTCAGCGCATCCCGACGGTCGATACGTCCAATCCCTTCATTGCCCGCTGGATTCCGACGCCTGATGAATCGATGGTGATCATTCGGTTCAAGGAGCCGCGCGGGATTGATTTCGCCTATCTCTTGTCGATGCTGCACGATAGCTTTATGTCCCGCGCCAACTCGATCGTCATTCCGGGCAGCAAGCTCGATCTGGCGATGCAGCTCATTCTGACGCCACTCATTTTGCAGCTCGTCGAGCGCCGCCGTCGCGCGCTTTGACGCAGCCGGCACGAAGACAAGAACGAAGATTGGAAGGTTATCCGTGACCCGCCCCGTTTTGATCGCTCCGTCCATCCTGTCGGCCGACTTCGGCAAGCTCGCCGACGAAATCCGCGCCGTCGACGCGGCCGGAGCCGACTGGATTCATTGCGATGTGATGGACGGCCACTTCGTTCCCAACATCACGTTCGGGGCGCCGATCATCAAAGCCGTGCGCGGCGCATCGAAGAAGATTTTCGACGTGCACCTGATGATCGCGCCCGCCGATCCCTATCTCGCCGACTTCGCCGCCGCCGGAGCCGACATCATCACCGTTCACGCCGAAGCCGGACCGCACCTCGACCGCTCGCTGCAGGCGATCCGCGCGCTTGGCAAAAAGGCGGGCGTATCGCTCAATCCCTCGACGCCGGAAAACGTCATCGAATATTGCCTCGACCGTATCGATCTCATTTTGCTGATGTCGGTCAATCCGGGTTTCGGCGGCCAGTCCTTCATTCCGTCGGCGCTCGAAAAGATCCGGCGTGTGAAGGCGATGGTTGGCGCGCGCCCGATCGACATCGAGGTCGACGGCGGTGTCACGCCCGAAACCGCGCCCGAAGTCGTCAAAGCCGGAGCCAACGTCCTCGTCGCCGGGTCCGCCGTATTCAAGGGTGGATCTGAGAAAAGCTACGCTGCGAACATCGCCGCGATCCGCAACGCGACGAAGTCCGTCTAACCAATCTTTCCATCATGGCCGGTCCGATAGTCTCCGCGCCGCTGCCGATCGATGCCGTTCTTGGTGACGTGCGCAATGCGCTCCGCACGCACGGAACCGGCGTCCTCGTTGCGGCGCCCGGCGCCGGTAAGACGACGGGCGTGCCGCTGGCGCTGCTCGATGAGCCTTGGCGCGATAGCGGCAAGATCATCGTCCTCGAACCGCGCAGGATCGCCGCGCGCGCCGCTGCCGAACGGCTTGCAGCCGCGCTCGGCACACGCCTTGGAGATCGCGTCGGCCTCAGAGCAAGGCTCGCATCGAAGACGAGCGCCAACGTCGCCATCGAGGTGGTGACCGAAGGCGTCTTCACGCGCATGATCCTCGACGATCCGGAGCTTTCCGGCGTCGCCGCCGTTCTGTTCGACGAATTCCACGAACGCTCGCTGGATGCCGATCTCGGCTTGGCGCTGGCGCTCGACACGCGCGGCGCGTTGCGGCCTGACTTGAAGATACTGGTGATGTCCGCAACGCTTGAAGCTTCTCGCGTTGCGAAGCTCCTGGGCGACGCGCCGGTCATTGCCAGCGACGGCCGCACGTTCCCGATCGAGACGCGCCATATCGGACGTCGCGCGCAGCGCATTGAGGACGACGTTGTCGATGCGGTCCGTCGCGCGCTCGAACGCGACACGGGCTCAGTTCTCGTGTTCCTGCCGGGCCAGGGCGAGATCACGCGCGTTGCCGAACGCCTGCGCGCGCTCGATCTTCCGGTGACGATCGACATCGCGCCGCTCTACGGCGCGCTCGATCCAGCGACACAGGACCGTGCGATATCGCCCGCGAATGCCGGGCATCGCAAAATCGTGCTCGCGACATCGATCGCCGAAACCTCGATCACGATCGAAGGCGTGCGCGTTGTCATCGACAGCGGCCTGGCGCGCGTCCCGCGCTTCGAGCCGGATGTCGGCGTGACGCGGCTCGAAACCGTGCGCGTTTCGCGCGCGTCCGCCGATCAGCGCCGAGGACGTGCGGGCCGAACCGAACCCGGCATTTGTTATCGGCTCTGGGATGAACCCGAGACGCAAGGCCTCGTCCCGTTCGCAGAGCCCGAAATCCGCGTCGCCGATCTTTCGAGCCTGCTTCTCGATTGCGCCGAATGGGGCGCGAATGATCCGCGATCGCTTGCCTGGCTCGATCCCCCAAGCGAGGGCGCGCTGGCGGCCGCGCGATCCGGACTGCAGGCCATCGGCGCGCTCGACGACGAAGGACACATCACACAGGAAGGACGGCGGCTCCGCGCGCTGCCATTGCCGCCGCGTTTGGCGCGTATGCTGTTGAAGGCTGGAGAACTCGGCGCGGCTGAGGGCGCTGCCGAGCTTGCGGCCGTCCTCGTCGAACGCGGCATCGGCGGCAACGATCTCGATATCGCGACGCGGCTTGAAAATTTCCGCCGCGATCGCTCCCGTCGCTCCCAAGACATGCGGGCGCTCGCTCGCCAGTGGGCGCGTGCGGCGACGACGAACCCGAAAGACGACACGTTATCGCCTGCCGAATTGCTCGCCCTCGCCTATCCGGAACGGATCGCGAAAAATCGCGGCAAGCGCGGCAGCTTTCTGCTGGCTAACGGCCGCGCCGGTTTGCTCGATACGGCCCATCCGCTCGCAGGCGCGCCTTATCTGGTCGTCGCGGAATTGCAGGGCCGTGCCGCTGCAACGCGGATCATGCTGGCAACGGCAACGGACGAAGCGGAAGTTTCGGTCTTTGCCGGAGATCGCATCGCGAGCGACGACGCGCTGGCATTCGATAAGGACTCCCGTTCGGTCAAAGCCCGGAGCGTCCGCCGCCTCGGCGCGATCGAACTCCGAAGCGAGTCGCGCCCCGTTCGTTCGGATGAAGACTCGGCGCCTGTCCTCGCAAACGGCGTCGCGCAACTCGGCATCGGAAATCTGCCGTGGTCGAAGGCGCAGCTTCAATTGCGTAACCGCGTCGGATTTCTGCGCGCCAACGATGAAAGCTGGCCGGACCTGTCCGATGCTGCGCTTGCCGCAACCGTCGACGAATGGCTCCAACCTTATTTGTCCGGAAAAACGCGCGTTTCGGAAATCGACGCGTCGACGCTCGAGCAGGCGCTTACTTCGGCGCTTCCGTGGCTGATGCGCCAGCGTCTCGACGCCGAAGCGCCGACGCATTTCGAAGCTCCGACCGGAAACAGTCACGCGCTCGATTACGAGAGCGCCGCCGCTCCGGCGTTGCACATCCGTGTGCAGGAACTGTTTGGCTTGAAGGAGCACCCGGCGATTGCGCGCGGCCGCTTGCCGTTGACACTCTATCTGCTGTCGCCCGCGCATCGGCCGATCCAGATCACGCGCGACCTGCCGGGTTTCTGGGCAGGATCATGGGCGGCGGTCAAAGCCGACATGCGCGGCCAGTATCCGAAACACGTCTGGCCCGACGATCCGGCGAACGCGACACCGACGTCGCGCGCCAAGCCGCGCGGCAAGTGAGCGAACCGTCAGCCGTAATATGACCGATACCACGCAACGAAACGTGCAATGCCCTCTTCCAGCGGCGTCGCCGGCTTGAAGCCGACGTCGCGCACGAGATCGTCCACATTGGCGAACGTCGTCGGCACGTCGCCCGGCTGCATCGGAAGGAAAATCTTCTTCGACTCGCGGCCGACCGAGCGCTCAATCGCGGCGATGAAATCCATCAGCTCGACCGGATTGTTGTTGCCGATATTGTAGACGCGGTAGGGCGCCATCGACGTCGCCGGATCGGGCTTCTCGCCGCTCCAGTCCGGATTTGGCGTCGCGATTTTGTCCGCTGTCCGCAGCACGCCCTCGACGATGTCGTCGATGTACGTGAAATCGCGCGCATGATAGCCGTTGTTGAAGACTTCGATCGGCTCGCCCGCAAGAATCCTCCGCGTGAATTTGAACAGCGCCATGTCCGGACGCCCCCAAGGCCCGTACACCGTGAAGAACCGCAGCGCTGTTACCGGAAGCTGGTAGAGGTAGGCATACGTGTGCGCCGTAAGCTCGTTCGATTTCTTCGTTGCCGCATAAAGGCTCAGCGGATGATCGACGTTGTCGTGAATGCTGAACGGCATCGCGGTGTTCGCGCCGTAGACGGAACTCGACGACGCGAGCACGAGATGCTTGACGTCATTATGCCGGCAGCCTTCGAGAATGCTCTGCGTGCCAACGATATTGGACTCGATATACGCGCCCGGATTTTCCTGGCCATAGCGAACGCCGGCCTGTGCCGCGAGGTGAATGACCTTGTCGGGCCGTTCCGATTGAAACAGCTCCGCCATTGCCGCGCCGTCAGCAATGTTCAGGCGATGAAATGAAAACCCGTTGCGTCCTTCGAGCTTTGCGAGGCGCGCTTCTTTGAGCTTCGGATCGTAGTAATCGTTGATGTTGTCGACCCCGATGACGACATCGCCGCGTGCGAGCAATCGCTCCGCCGTATGGAAGCCGATGAAGCCCGCAACCCCCGTCACCAGAAATTTCATGCGATCAGTTCTCCTGCCTGCAGGGGTTTAGGTTGTCGTGAGCCAGCGCGCAATCGCGCGCCCGGCTGCAGCATCCGGTGAATGCGTCTTCCCAGAAAAAAGTTATCCCCGGCCTACCGGGCGGCCGTATTTTGAAGGCCGAGGAGAGGTCTTTGGGATTTGTACTGCATATGAACGACACGCCGAACCTTGCGCTGCCCTATATTCTGCCGGCTCAGGCGCAGAAGCATGTGACGCACAACGAGGCCATCCGCGCCATCGATGGCCTGATGCAGCTCTCCGTCGCGAGCCGGACGCTGACCGCGCCCCCAGAGTCGCCCGCCAATGGCGACCGTTACATCTTGGCGGCTGCGGCCACCGGCGGCTGGACGGGCCACGATGGCGAGGTCGCGGCATATCAGGACGGAGCATGGGCGTTCTACGTACCCAAGGAAGGCTGGCGCGCGTGGTGCGCAGCCGAAGGCGCCCTGCTCGTCTATCGCGCTGGCGCATGGTCTCCGCTATCGAGCGGCGACGGCGACCTTCCGGATGCATTCGATAACCTGACGCACGCCGGCATCAACACAACGGCCGATGCCACCAACCGTCTGTCGCTGAAATCTCCCGCAAGTCTCTTCGACAACGAAGGTGCGGGACATCAGCAAAAGATCAACAAGCATGCGAGCGGCGACACTGCGTCAGTGCTGTATCAGACCAACTATTCCGGCCGCGCCGAAATGGGCCTCACGGGCGACGACGATTTTCATTTCAAGGTCAGCCCGAACGGCTCGACGTGGTTCGAGGCCATGAAGATCGATCGCAACACCGGCCGGGTCTCGTTCCCAACACTCGGCGGCCCGCGCGAGGTTCTGGCGGCGAACCGAACCTACTATGTCCGCTCCGATGGCGCCGACACCAACACCGGCTTGGCCAACACATCGGGCGGCGCTTTCAAGACGCTTCAAAAAGCCATCAACGCCGCGTGCGCGCTCGATTTCAGCCTGTACTCCGTCACCATCAGATTGGCCGACGGCACCTATACGCCGGGCAAATTCTCGGTCCCGACGAACGGCAAAATTATCATCGACGGCAATGCGACGACGCCTGCGAATGTCGTCGTCTCAGGATCGACCCCCATCGAGGTCGCCGCCGCTTGCGACGTCACGATTCAGAATTTCGAGGCGCAGGGATCGTCCTATGCGTTGCGCACAGCAGCCCCAGGGGCCGCGCTGACGATCGGCGTCGGAATGCGCTGCACCGGATCGGGCACGGCGATCTCGGTCAACAAGCTTTCTTCCGTCAGCAGCAACGGCGGCTCGCTGTTGATCTCCGGTAACAAACCGAGTTGGCTGATCGCTGTCGAAAACTGCTCCGTGCAATTGTTCTCCATGACGATCACGTTCTCGGGGACGCCTGCGTGGTCGAACGTCGGCATCAGCTTCGCGATCGGCGCTGCGATCTACATGTGGAACGTCACGATGAGCGGAGCCGCCACGGGCTCGCGATATTACGGCACCACGAACGCGGTGCTGCATTCGAGCGGCGCCGGATCGGCATCGACCTATTTCCCTGGCGATGTGAACGGCATCACCGACAAGGGCGCGCAGCAGCTTTAGAGGCAACCCCGGACGGAGGGCCCGTCGTACACCTGGAGTTTGAGCGGCCGTGCTGATGCATCTCGAAGCGTTATGGTAAAGAATTGAACGGCATTTTGAGTTAAGTCATTGTTTGCCCAGAGATTGCGCGTTGGTACCGGCCTGCGCTACGACCAAAGTCGAATTTGGCAGTGTTGCCACACCGGGCATGAGTGCCCGAAATGGCAGCTCGCAGATCGTGGTTTGTGCAGTGGTAACCTGGCCCGCGCAGGCAAATGCCCGTTGCTCTGGAGGTGAAATTTGCCCGTACCGGCACGTATCTTGATCGTCGACGACCATCCGCTGTTTGTCGAAGCCCTGCAGCGAGCCATCGTCGGCGCGTGTCCCGACACCGAGACCCGCGATGCCGTTTCGATCGATGCGGCGAAGAAGGTTCTGGAGAGCAAGACCCCGTTCGACATCGTCTTGCTTGATCTGGCGCTGCCCGGAACGCGCGGCTTTGAAGGCCTTCTTGAACTCAGAAAGCTGCATCCGAGCTTGCCGATCGTTGTCGTGTCGGCGCTGGAAGATCCGCGCATCGTCCAGGACGTCATGCGCTACGGCGCCGCCGGATTCATCTCGAAGTCCGCCGACCGATCCGAAATCGCATCCGCGCTGAAGGATGTCATGGAAGGCTCGCTGACGCTTCCGAAAGGCTACAAGCCTCCCGAAGCGCCGACCAACGCCGAAGCGCGCGGCGATCTCGTGCATCGCCTCAAGATGCTGACGCCGAAGCAGTTGAGCGTGCTCCGCATGCTCCGCCAGGGCTTGCTCAACAAGCAGATCGCGCACGAGCTTCAGATCGAGGAAACGACCGTCAAGGCGCACGTCTCGGAAATTCTGCGCAAGCTCAACGTCTCGTCGCGAACGCAAGCCGTCATCGAGGCGCAGAAGATCGATTTTGAAGCCGTCCTCGGCGAGACGGACGATAAGGCCTGACGTTTACGCGATAAGATGCTGCATGAGTGCCCGCAGCTCTGCCGGTCGGACCGGCTTGTGAAGCAGCGCGCAATCGAACTGCCGCGCCGCCTCCGCAGTCGCCTGCGTGCGATCGGCGGTAATCAGGATCGCTGGGATAGCCCGTCCAAACGCTTGCCGGATCCGCACGACCGCCTCGATGCCGAGCACGCTGCCATCGAGGTGATAGTCAGCGAGAATAATGGCCGGAGTGAAGGCCGTATCGGACAGGATTTCGTTCACGTCGTCGAGATCGCGCGCCAGACGAACGTCCGCACCCCAACGCGATAGCAGCGTTTGCATCGCCCCGAGCACGCTGAGATCATTGTCGATGACGATCAGCGGCCGGGCGACGAGATAATTGTTGTTCGACGGCGCGGACTGGACTTTGGGCTCGGCCTGCGAGAGCAGCGCCGCATGCGGCGCCGTGATCGAAAAGCGCGAGCCGACGCCGACGCGCGATTGCAGTTTCAGTTCATGCCCAAGCGATTCCGACATGCGCCGGACGATCGCGAGCCCAAGCCCGAAGCCGGCGCCGCCCGATCGCTCCGACGCTTCGCCGCGATGGAATTCCTCGAAGATGCGCTCGCGTTCCTGCGGAGCGACGCCCGGGCCCGTATCCCAGACTTCGATCTCGACCTGCGAGCCCCGCCGACGGGCCGCGAGCAGCACGCCACCCGCTTCCGTGTAGTGAGCGGCATTGGCAACGAGATTCTGCACGATGCGCCGGAGCATAAGCGGATCGGAGCGCACGCCGAGGTTCGTCGGCCGCCAGCGAAAATCGAGACGCTTGCGACGCGTGACCGGTTCGATGTTGCAGGCGAGCTGCTCGAAAATCGCACCGAGCGAGACCGTCTGAATGTTCGGCACGAACACGCCTGCTTCCAGCTTCGAAATGTCCAGGATGCTCGTCAGCAATTCTTCGATCGTGACGAGCGCGCTCGAAATGTTGTTCGTGAGCTGCTTCTGATCGGGCTCCGACTGCGTATCCATCAGCTCGGACAGCGTCAGGCGCGCGGCATGCAGCGGCTGCAGAAGATCGTGACCGACGGCGGTGAAAAAGCGCGTCTTGAAAACGTTGGAGCGTTCCGCCGCGTCGCGTGCGGCGCTGAGTTCCACGTTGGCCTGCGCGAGCTTCGTCAGAGCGTTGTTCAGCTCTTCCGTCCGGATGCGGATCTGCGTTTCCTGATTGATCGCGGTTTGGAACAGCGAAAACGCGTTCGCCTGCTGATCCATCGACCGCTCGACGCGCTTCATCAAAGCGTCGTTGATCTTGCGCAGCTTGTCGACCGCCCGGCCGAACTCTAAAGGCGTTTGCGGCTGGCGATCAGTCGGTGTGCCATCGGTCATGGTTCACGCGGCTTGTCGATCGACGTGGCGAAAGCGATCCCGGTGAGTGTCTGGTTGAGATGCATCGCGTTGAATTGCTCACCGTACGTATGGAACCCGGCCACGCCGAAACGCTGATAGATTTCTTCAACTTTGTGACGCACTTGCCGGCTTTCCGCGTCGAGCCGGCGCAAAATGCAATCAAAGCCCAGAACGAAATCGGTGCCGCCGAGCGCGGCATCGACACCTTCGAGCGCTTCTAACGTTGTTCGCAGCATATCACGGGGGCGCGCGACCGTGAAAACCAGACCTTCGTCGATGGCACAAAAGAACGATAAAGATCCGTCAAGGTTCACGGTGCGGATGCAGCGGCAATAATAGTTTCCACCGACTTTCACCACGAGTGGATACGACGCAAAAGTGTAAGGCCCGAGCTCATCGGGCCGCAGCCCGATCGCCGCCGCGTACTCGGCGGCCGCCGGCTCCGCATTCAGCTCGTAGACGATCCGATTGGCCGTATCGGCGGCGGTGACGACGAGCTTGACCGGCGTCGGCTCAAAATTCTGCGTCTTGAAGATGCGTACCGGGAGTTCGGTCTCGATGACGAAAAGAATTGCTCCTCGCCGCACGAGGTTGCCGCGATAGATCAGAACAGTATCCTGGAAATCGAGCCCATCGCCCGCCGAGCCGCCGACCAGTTCGATGCCATTGAGCGAAAGATCGAGCGCCGCGATCAGCGCTTCCTCCGCGTTCGACAACCCGTCGACCAGGACCAGCGCGAACACATGCTCCTTTGCGGAACGGCTCGCCGAACCGATCATCTGAATGCGCAGACGTCGTGCGATCTCGGAGGCGCGCTCGACGCCGCCCTTATCGATGTCGGTGATGACTTCGCTCATCAGCCGGAAGCCGTTTTCCGGAAACGCGATGATGACGATGCCGCCTTTCATCATGCCGAGGGGGCCGATTTCCCCTGACGTGCTGCAGCCCGAAACCGACGTATCGTTGAAATCGCGCTTCAACGCGTCGAGCAGGATTTCGGGGTCGTGCTCGTTGGAGAAAAAGACGATGATGTGCTGCAGGATCTCGCCGGCGAGCTCTGAGCGCGCAGCGGCAACCGCCTCACGCGTCGGAAGGGAGCTTGCGACGACGCGGATGCCGCAAGCGGCGCGAGTGGATTTAGTCGACATTAAACGCTTGGCTTTCCTCTGCCGCCGGATTTTTCTGGAATGAGGTTCTGTGGCGGACTTTAAGAGCAAACGTGCCATAGCGCCAAAATCCGGGCAATGGCTCCGAACATGGTCAATGGCGCGTCATCGGCCGTCGATCAGTCCTGAATCCATCAGACGGCGGTGGAACGACAGAATGCTTTTCGACTTCGCGCAGGTGTAATAGCGCCCGTCGCAAAGACGCATCAGTTCGAGCCGCGCCTGGTACGACGGCGGCAGCGGGAGCCGGGCCGCGTTAAGCAGGATTGTCCCGAGATACGGCACCTCGACGACATCCTCGTCCGGCAGCGGCGGCGGCTCGTAATTGACGCCATCGACCGCATAATAGGTCAGCAGGCCAGGACTTTCAGGCGTGAGCTGAATATCCTCGGCCGCCGCGCCTTTGTCGAAGCCGAGCAGCGTCCGCGTCGCGATCGGCTGATGGTCGCCGTACTGAACGATCAGGAAGCGCTCCTTCGGGAAACGCTTCGCCAGCAGCGACCGGAATTCGTCGAAATCCATATGCGCCATCGCAAGGCGGCGCAAATATTCGCTCATTTCCGGATCGGTTCCGGCTCCGCCGCCGGGGACATCGACGTCTGGCGCGTACTTGTAGGTGTAGGGCAGGTGAGTCGCGGATGTGACGACGAAAGTGAACAGCGGGCTGTCCGATTTCGCGAGATTGCCGTCGATGTTGTCGAGCACGCGCTGATAGTAGAAACGATCACGCTCGTTGAAGCGCTTCGCGCCCTGGGCGCGGTAGTCGTAAATGTCAGGAATGCCGATCGTCGAATAGAACCGGCCGCTCGCCACGAAATCCTTGGGCACCGGATAGAAGAGGCTGTTCTTGTAGCCGCAGCGCGCAAGAACCTGGGGCACCGCGTCGTGAATTTTCCCCTCCATCAGCGACTGCACGAATGTCCGCATGCCGCCGAACGAATAGGTGGAGACGCCCGCCAGAACCGAGAACTCCGTCAGCCACGACGCGCCGCCGTACGTCTCCACGCGCAGTTTGTGCAGGCGTCCGTCGAACGATTTGAAGAACGGATCAAGCGCCGTGTCGTATGCGATCTGCGGGAAAAACGACGGCGGCACCGCGCTTTCCTGATGGATCAGGATGACGTGCGGCGGCTTTTCCGTGAGGTCGCACGTCGCCGGGACTGCGAACGGCGGCAACGGCTGCGCCTTCACTGCGTCCATCAACTGTCCGCGCCAGAGCGTCGAGATCGTTTCCGGCCAAGATGAGTAAAACGACGCAAGATATTGATTGTCCCAGAAAAATGAGGTGTTGCGTCGCTCACCTTTGGCGTAGCTCGCAACGGCAGCGAGGCCAATGCAAAACACCAGAAGCAGGCTGCTGACCGAGCGCCGCACGCGGGTCCCGTCGATCTGCCAGAGAAGAAGCCCGGAGCCTGCGGCGAGCGCGGCCATGCCGGCCAGCGCCAGCAGCATGAGCTTATGGTCGGCCCAAAGGAAAACGAGCGTCGACCACGACGTCAGATAGAAAACGACGTCATACGCGTGAAGCACCATCTCGATGTAGTGCCGCTTGACGTCCGCCGCCATGACGATCGTTGCGACGAGCAGCGCGATGAGCACGATGGAAAAAAGCGCGCGCCGGGAAATCAGCAGCAGCAGGCTGAACAGCGAGGCGGTTATCGCCCCCGCAAAAACGATCGTCTGCAGCCAGCCTTCATAGCGCCAATGATAATAGACGAGAGCCACGGCGAAGATCGCCGTCAAGGTCCAGCAGACTTGCGAAGAAAGAGTCAGATCTCGAAGCCAAGCGCGCGACCGCCTCCAGGAAGAGACGTCGTAGCTCGCAAGGTGCTCGGTTGCCATGTCGTTGCAACGCAATAAAAAAATCGATGCGGCGACGCGCCCGCGCGCCTTCGAATGTAAAGGGCACGGCTTTTGTGACGGGTCAATGACCGGACGGTTCGTTTGGAAAAAAAGCTCGGCGAACGGCAGAGAGTTAAAGTCTGGAACAGCGCCGAGTGGCCTCGCCGCGCTGTGCGCGAGGCGAGATAATCCTTCAGCGGGAAAGGTCTCGAAAGGCGAGCCTACTGGCGCGGATAGATGATCACGGACAGGTAGGTCATCGGCGCTTCGATCAGACGAGCCGGACCATGCGGAGCCGCGCTGTCGAACAGAATGGCGTCGCCTGCGCTCAAGCGATAGCTGCGATCGGCGTGAGCATATTCGACTTCGCCGGTCAGCATGAAGATGAACTCCACGCCTTCATGCTGAAAGCCGGTATAAGCAACCGCATCGTCGGACAGCGTGATCAAGTAGGGCTCGACCACGACGTCGCCGTCGAGCGAATGCCCAAGCAACTGATATTGATGGCCGACCTTGGTGCCGCGGCGGCGGATGACGACGCCCTCGCCGGACCTGACATAAGAACAGTCGCGGCGCTGCTCGAAGGACGAGAACAGCACTGTCAGCGGCACGTTCAACGCAGCCGCAAGCATCTGCAACGTGCTGAGCGACGGCGAAATCTGGCCGTTTTCGATCTTCGACAACATGCCGGGCGAAATTTGCGCGGCAACCGCAAGCTCCGCGACGGTTAATCCCGCCTGCTTGCGATGATGCCGGACCTGATGCCCGATGGCCTGCTCAAGAGTATGTTCCGCAGCTCCGGGGGCGTTCGAGCCCGTCGCTAGAGGCTCCGGCTCGGCGATAGCCACCTGAGTTTTGCGCGTCTTATCCGACATGAATGCCCTTCCACACCGCTGTAGACCAGCGGTGCTGGTCTAACGGCGGGGCGCAAGTTGGCACGTCTCGGAAAAGAATTCTACCCGGCCTTTGTCGCGGGTGGTCTATGCAGGTTGGAATCGGTCAAATCAGGCCGGTATTAATTTCCCGCAGGTCTCATAAAGCCATTCGGAAAACGCAACGGCGTAAGTCCTCGCGCAGGCAAATTCGTAGCCTTTTCCGTCGGGAAGCCGCCAAACGATGACGCCGAGGTGAGATGCGTGCGTAATCGCGACATCTCCGGGCTTGAACACCTGATCGTGGAAATCGATCGCCATGCCGGGGGCAAGGATCTCGGTCGCTTTTTGACCTTCGACCCGGAAAAGAACCCGACTGTCACCGACATCGACGATGGAGGCGACGCCTTTGAGGGCTTCCGCCAACTCGACGCTCGGATCTTTACCGCCAGACTTGGGCTCGACGACAAGCCACTGTTCCGGCCCGGCCCAGACGACGAGCTTGCCCGCACCTTCGACGGCGCGTGCCGTCGGTGGAAGGGCGGCGCCGAACAAAGCACCAGCGCGCTTTTCCAGTTCAGATTGCGCACCGCGCCGGAGGGCAACGTGCGTCATGGCGACGTCTTCGCGCTTCGTAATCTTGATGCCGTTGCGCTTCAAAGCCGCTTCGTTGTGAGGATCAGACACGGAGTCTCGCTCCTTCGCTATCGACGAATATGGGTGACACGACTTCGACCAGGATATCGCCGCCGCGAACCGGATCGTATGCGCGGACGATTTCGCCCATGCGGGACTCGGCGTTCTTTAAGAAGCCAAGACCGATCCAGTGGCCGTTCGACGGCGAGTAGGCGACCGAAGTCAGGTAGCCTTGATCATTGGCGGCCGTCGGCTCCGCATTGCGGTTGACGAAGTGCGCGCCGGCTCGCAACCGTTCTGCACGATCCACCGGCCGGAAGCCGATGAGACGCGGACGGTCGGCATCGGTCAGACCTGAGCGTTCCGACAGGGTCCGGCCGATATAGTCTTTCTTCTTCGACGCCATTTTTCCGAGGCCGACATCGGCCGCCGTCGTCATGCCGTTGATTTCCGGTCCGCCGACGTGACCCTTCTCGATACGCATGACGCCAAGCGCTTCCGTACCGTACGGGGTAACGCCGAGGTCGGCGCCCTTTTCCATCAGCGAGCGGGCAAGCAAATCGCCATGCCGCGCCGGAACCGCGATCTCGTAAGCAAGCTCGCCCGAGAACGACAGCCGGTAAATCCGGGCCTTCAGTCCGCCGAGCGCCGTGATTTCGGCGACGCCCATGTACGGAAGACCTTCGTTCGAAACGTCGTACGGCTTGTCGACGATGCGCGAGATGAGTTCGCGCGCCCGCGGACCTGCGACCGAGTATTGCGCCCACTGGTCCGTCGACGGAATGATCTGCACGTCGAGGTCCGGCCAATGCCACTGCTTGCACAGCTCGAGATGCTGCACGACCTTGATCGCGTTGACCGTCGTCGTCGTGACGAAGTAGCGATCCTCCGCGAAACGCGCAGCCGTGCCGTCATCCATCATGATGCCGTCTTCGCGCAGCATCGCGCCGTAACGCGCTTTGCCGACCTGCAACGTGCTCATCATGTTGATGTAGACGCGGTCGAGGAACTTGCCGGCATCGGCGCCGTGCACTTCGACCTTGCCGAGCGTCGACACATCGCAGAAACCGACGCCGTTGCGCACGCCGTTGACTTCGCGGATGACCGACGTCAGCGAGTCCTTTTCAAAAGGCTTCGGGAAGTAAAGCGACCGGAGCCACAATCCCGCTTCGACGAAAACAGCATTCTGCGACTTCGCCCAGTTGTGCGACGGGGTGAGGCGGAACGGCTTGAAGTGCTTGCCGCGATGTTCGCCAGCAAGCGCGCCGAGCGAGACCGGCGTGTACGGCGGACGCGCAGTCGTGATTCCCGTCTCCGGGATGGACTTGCCCGTCAGCCGCGCCATGATCGCCATGCCGTTGACGCCCGAGGTGCGGCCCTGATCGGTCGCCATGCCAAGCGTAGTGTAGCGCTTGAGATGTTCGACGGAGCGATAGCCTTCGCGTTCGGCGAGGGCGACGTCCGCTGCCGTGACGTCGTTCTGGAAATCGACGAAGGCTTTGTGCTTCGCGCCCTCGACATGCCAGAACGCAGCGACGCTGCTCGGCTCGTCGTCGGACGACGGAACGGCGATCGGCTTCGCATCGAATCCGGCGCTGGCGGCTGCCGCGCTTCCGGTCCGTGCGCCTTCGGCCAGGCACGATGCCAGCGAGAAGGACCCGTTCGCCGCGCCTGCGGCTGCGAGATTCTTCGGCATCGTTCCGGGCACGAACGCGGCGATGTCGTCACGCCATTGCGAACGGCCGCCAAGATGCGTCGTGATCTGGACGTTCGGGCTGAAGCCGCCCGAGACGACGAGCAGGTCGCACGAAATCGAATGAACGCCGCCCGAAGCGTCGACGATACGCGCGCCCTTGACCCGCGAGCGTCCGATCGCATCGCTGACGACGCCGCCGGAGAAGACGCGAATGCCGAGCGCATCAGCACGCGACTTGATCGCCTGCGGCAGCGCCGGACGTGCGTCGACGAGAGCCGCGACCGTGATGCCTGCCGCCGTGAGATCGTTGATGGTCGAAGCGCCGTCGTCGTTGCTCGAGAAGACGACCGCGATGCTGCCTGGAGCAACGCCGTGACGGTTGATATACGTCCGTGCAGCGCTTGCGAGCATGACGCCCGGGCGATCGTTGTTGCCGAACACGATCGGCCGTTCCGTCGAACCCTGTGCGGCGACGACCTGCTTCGCGACGATACGCCAGAGCCTCTGCCGCGGCTGACCTTCGGCCGGCTTCAGCAGATGATCGGATACGCGCTCCACCGCGCCGAAGGTGCCGCCGTCATAAGCGCCGAACACGGTCGTTCTCGGAAGAAGGCGGACATTCGGCAGCGCCGAAAGCTCTGCCACGGCGCTCTTCGCCCAGTCGGCCGAACTCTTGCCATCGACCGTGCGGTTCTCGGCGAGAAGACGTCCGCCGAGCGTGAAGCTCTCATCGGCGAGGATGACACGCGCGCCGGAGCGGCCCGCAGCCAGCGCCGCCATGAGACCGGCAGGGCCGGCGCCCACAACGAGAACGTCACAGAACGCGTTGGCCTTGTCGTAGGTATCGGGATCGTCTTCCATCGCGGCGCGGCCGAGACCGGCAGCGCGGCGGATCATCGGCTCGTACAGCTTTTCCCAGAACGACGCCGGCCACATGAACGTCTTGTAGTAGAAGCCCGCCGAGAAAACTGGCGACAGCAGACCATTGACGGCCATCAGGTCGAGCCGCAGCGACGGGAAGCGGTTCTGGCTGGTCGCCTCGAGCCCGTCATAGAGTTCGATCGTCGTCGCTTTGGTGTTGGGCTCGCGGCGCGCGCCGGAGCGCAGCTCGACAAGCGCGTTCGGATCTTCCGATCCGGCCGACAGGATGCCGCGTGGGCGGTGATACTTGAACGAACGGCCGACGAGATGAACGCCATTCGCGAGAAGCGCCGACGTCAGCGTATCTCCCGCGTAGCCGTCGAACTCCATGCCGTCGAAAGAAAATCTCAACAGCTTCGAACGGTCGACGATGCCGCCCTTCGAAAGCCGGAAGGCCTGATTACCGCTCATGCTGCACCTGCCGTCGGTTTGATGCGCTTCGACGCGACGTCTTCAGCAAGTTTCACGTCGGAAATTTCATGGCTGCGCGTATCGCGCGTCACGACCAGCCAGGCGTGGCATCCCGCTTGGTGATACCAAAGCTCTTGCGTTGGGCCGGCAATGTTCCGGCGCTCGTAGGCGTAGGCGTAGAATTCGTTGGCCGCGTCCGGGGAGGCCGGATCAGGCCGCGTCACGCTCGCGTCGCCAAGATACGTGAATTCGTCGAGGGCTCGTTCGCCGCAATGCGGGCATCGAATGCGCATGGTTTTTTAGCCTTCAGTGCAGATTGGGTTGGTTGCCCATGCCTTTTTCGTCGATCATGTGTCCGGTGCGGAACCGATCGAGGCGATAGCTGCGCGCAACCTCGTGCGGCTCGTTCTTCGCGATGAGATGCGCGAAGCAGAGACCCGAGGCAGGCGTTGCCTTGAAACCGCCGTAGCACCAGCCGGCATTGATATAGAGGCCGTTGATCGGCGTCTGATCGATGATCGGCGAACCGTCCATGCTCATGTCCATGATGCCGCCCCACGAACGGAGCAGCCGGACCCGGCCGATACGCGGCATCAGTGCCATGCCGCCTTCGATGACGTCTTCGACGACTGGCAGGTTACCGCGCTGCGCGTAGGAATTGTAACCGTCGAGATCGCCACCGAACACGAGACCGCCCTTGTCGGACTGGCTGATATAGAAGTGACCCGCGCCGAAGGTGACGACGCCGTCGATGAACGGCTTGATGCCTTCCGACACGAACGCCTGCAGCACATGGCTTTCGATCGGGAGATTGAGGCCGGCGAGCGCCGCGACGCGCGAGGAATTGCCCGCGCAGGCAAGGCCGACTTTTTTCGCCGCGATGAAGCCGCTGGTCGTCTCGACGCCGCTGATGCGGCCGTTGTCGACACGAAAGCCGGTAACTTCCGTGTTTTCGATGATGTCGACGCCGAGCTGGTCGGCAGCGCGCGCATAACCCCAGGCGACGGCGTCATGGCGAACCGTGCCGCCGCGCTTCTGCAGCAGGCCGCCCTTGATCGGGAAGCGCGCGTCGTTGAAGTTCAACCACGGGTACATCGCGCGAACGCCCTCGTCGTCGAGGAGTTCGGCATCGACGCCGTGCATCCGCATGGAGTTGCCGCGACGCGCATAGGAGTCGCGCTGGCCATCCGAGTGATAGAGATTGAGGATGCCGCGCTGCGAAACCATCGCGTTGTAATTGATGTCCTGCTCGAGACCTTCCCACAGCTTCATGCTCGTTTCGTAGAACGGCACGTTGCCGGGCAGCAGGTAGTTCGAGCGAACGATCGTCGTGTTACGACCGATGTTGCCCGAGCCGACCCAGCCTTTCTCGACGACGGCAATGTTTTTGATGCCGTAGCGTTTTGCGAGGTAGTAGGCGGTTGCAAGGCCATGTCCGCCGGCACCGACGAGAACGACGTCGTAGGCAGGCTTCGGAGTGGCTTTGCGCCAGGCCGGACGCCATCCGGTTTGACCCCGGAAAGCTTCAAGCAGAACTGGAAATATGGAATAGCGATTAGACGCCATGGCTGTTCTTCAAGTCCCTGTCGCGGATGGCATGGGAACGTCGTAATACCAACGGCATGCCTTGTACATCAGCAGGGAATTGACCTTAATATAAGTCATTCTTATTATGTGAAGGCCATGACAGCTCGCCAAAACCGGCTCCCGTTCGACCTGCACGCGCTCGAAGCTTTTCTGGCCGTATGCGAAGCACGTTCAATGGCGGCCGCTGCCAAAAAACTCTCTCTCACGCAGCCCGCGATCTCGCAGGCCATCGCCGATCTCGAAACGAGAACGCGCGTTAAGCTCTTCGATCGCAGCGTGCGTCCGATCGCGTTGACGCCGGCCGGCGAGATCATGCGCCAGCGCGCATCAGGGCTGTTGTCGGAAGCGCGTCAGATCACGACGGCGATCCGGCAAACGGCGCGCGGCAGGCTCGCGCTCATTCGCGCCGGACTTGTCGATAGCTTGTCGCGCGCGTTGACCGGACCTGTCGCGTCGTTCCTTGCCGAGCACGCCGAGCAGGTGTCGATCCAGTCCGGATTGACGGCATCGCATGCGGGCTCGCTGTTGACCCGCAATCTCGATCTTTTCATCGGCGTCGACGACATGAGCGACATCGAAGGCCTGGATCGCTTCGAGCTGCTGAACGAGCCCTACATTTTAGTCTTTCCAGAAAAGACGAAAGTGCCGCGTTCGATTGCCGATCTTGCCGAGGCAGCGGACAGGCTGCCGTTCCTGCGCTACAGCGCAAGGTCGAGAACGGGCATCGACATCGAGCGTCATCTCCGCCGGCTGAATATCGATTTTCCGCATGGGCTCGAATTCGATACGCCGTTTGGCGTGACGGATATGGTGGCGCGCGGCAAGGGCTTCGCGATTTCGACGCCGGTCTGCGTCGCCGAAACGGCGTTCGACGGCAATCGCATCCGCACCGCGCCGCTGCCCGGTCCAAGCCTCCGGCGGACCTTGACATTGGTCAGCCGGCGACAGGAACTTGGTACGCTACCGCGCGAACTGACCCGCGCTTGCAAGGCGGCGTTGGAACGCTCGGTGCTTGCGGGCTTGCGCGAAACGATGCCGTGGCTCCGCGACGAGCTTCGCTGACGAGCGGACTGAATCAGGAAAAAAAGTTTCGCACCGCTCCGGCATGTGTGCATTGCAGCGTCGCCGTCCGCGTCGATTGGCCCGCGACCGCCGCGTTCGTCACGCACGATTTGCGCCTTGTTTACAGACTTTACGTCGCGTTGGCGGGGGATGCCGCCAGGTGTACTTAAGTCGGTAAGGCCTTGGGTTGTGAACGGCAGCAGATGACTCTTCAGGTCATTATCATTCGGGCAGATGGCGCCCTCGCGGAAACTGAGGACGTTCGCTGGCGAGCGTTCGCGAAAGCCTTCTCGGAATCCGATTATCAATGGTCATGTGACCGCGAAGGCTTCGCGCTGACGACGAAGCTTGGCGGCAGCGAAGCGCGCATGGCGCATTACGTCCGCTCGCTTCTGCGCGGCCGGCCCGAGACTGAAGACTTCACTCTGCTGATCCAGGCGATGCACCGGCGTGCGTGCAAGATCTTCAGCGAAATGCTGGCCGATAGCCGGATCGAACCGCGGCCTGGAATTCGTGAGCTGCTCGTCACCGCGCGCTCCGAAGGACTCCATCCCGTTCTCGTCTCCACACTGTCGCGCCGCGATACGGATCGGCTTCTTGAAACGGTTTTGGGTCAGCGCGGCCGCGAAGTCTTCCATCACGTCGTCGCCGACGAGGCCCGTTACAGCGGCGATTGCGAACGCCTTTATCGCGATACGCTGGCGCTCCTCGAAACCGGCCCCGGCCATTGCATCGTCATCGAGGCTGGCCGCATCGGCCGCGAAGCCGCGCGCGCGGCGGGGTTCCCGGTCATCACGACCCGCAGCGCATTCTGCAAGGAAACACCGGCGTTCGGCGCCGGAAGCGTGGTTGTCGAAAATCTCCCGGATCTCATTGCTGGCCCCGACCGGCACCGCTTGGATCTTCTGAACTCTGAAAATAAAGCTGCCCTGTTGTCGGCGCTGCAACGACTGCACGCCGGCAATTGCGAAGGACTGGCTGATCTCGATTGGACTGATCAGATGCGTGTATCCGATATTTTGAAGACCAAGGGCTCGGCCGTGAAAACGATCGAGCCGAACGCAACCCTGCGGACACTGGCGCACAGTTTCAGAAAAGAATCCGTCGGCGCCATGCTCGTGCTCGATGCCGAAAGGCGTCTGCTGGGCATCGTTTCGGAGCGCGATCTTGCTCGCGCCATCGATGATTTCGGCACCGGCTTGCCGGAAATGCGGGTATCCGACCTCATGACGCGCTCGGTCGTGACCTGTGCTCCCGAAGACAGCGTTGCGATCGTCGCCAACGTCATGACGCAGCGCCGCATCCGGCATTTGCCCGTCGTCGTGAACGGCATCGTCGTCGGCCTCATCAGTATCGGTGACGTTCTCAAGCACCGTCTGGATGAGGTGCAACTCGAGGCCGACGTTTTGAGAGACGTGGCCCGCGCCCGCCGCTGACCCGGCCGCGCCGGGTCGTCAAGCAGACCAGTTTGCTGCAAGGTCCGCATGGCAAGCATGGCGCATGCTGGACCAGAGCTATCTCGACGCCATTAAAAAATTCGAAGGTTTTTCCGCCGAAGCCCGCTGGGACTACGCGCAGAACTCGAACGGCTATGGTACGCGCGCGCGTTACGCGGGCGAAGTCATCGACAAGGCGGAAGCCGATCGCCGCTTCGCCGGAGAGATCGAGAAAGCCGCCGATTTCGTCGATCGGTTCGCGCCGGGCCTGGATGACGGCAGCCGCGCGGCTCTGACGTCGCTGACCTACAACGCCGGAACGGCCTGGAGCCAGAGCGGCCTCGGTGAGGCGGTCTCGAACGGCGACATGAACAAGGCGCGCTCGCTTTTCCTGCAATATCACAAGGCCGGCGGCGAAGCCGTCGACGGCCTCGTTCAGCGTCGTCTGCAGGAAGTTGCCTGGTTCGGTTCAGGAGCGTTAGCGGCGCAATCGCAATCGCAATCGACGTCGGTCGTCGCGATGGCGCAGCAGCCGAACTCGGCTCCGCCGACGGAGATCGAAAGCCCTGTCGCGCCGCAGACGGCAGCGTCGCATCCGAGAAGCGTCGTTCGTCTCGCCGACAGCAGTTCGGAACCGCGCTCGTCGCCGGATCGCGCCTTCGCCGATTTGGGTAGCGATCCCGCGTTGCTGGCGCTGCTCGCCCACATCGGAAAAAGTCAGCCGACGCGTGAGGCCGACGATCAGCGCGCTGAGCCTCGGACCGAGCCGCAGGCCGTCTGATTGCGGCAAGCAGACCGCTAGCCCCCAGCCCATTGCACAATCATTGCAACCAGCCAGAACAACACGGCGGCGATGACCGCGAAGCCTAACGGCGAAACGCGGCTGACCAACGCCAATAGGGACGCGGCGCCGCCGAAAGCGCCTAAATTTTCTTGCGCCGCGCGAGATCGTTCGGCGGCGGATGCTGCTTGCCGCTGCACGAACGCTTGCAGATCCGCCGAGACCACGTAGGGCATCGCCTGCATGCGCACTTGATCGGTGCTTGCCTTCGGCTCCGGCAAGCCTGCGTCGTCGCTGCGAACGAACCCATCCGTGGCATACCGGGTCGCGGCGAGCTTGGAAGCCGAGGTGTCGCCGTCAGCCGGGCTTTGCGATTTCGACTGGGGAGCGGCAGCGCTCTCCGCAGCATGCAGTTGCTCGTCGAGGAGTGTCAGCAGAACCGCAGTAACGGCTTTGTTTTCCGTGTCGATCGGAGGCGCTTTCGGTTGCGCAGCCGTTGGCGACGTTTCTGCTGCCGGACCGTCTCGCCGGCGCAGAAGCTCGCGCTCACCGTTCATCAAGGCGCTGTTGGCGAGCAGCCGGCCAACGGCCTCTGGAGTGTTCGCCATCCGTGGTCCACCTCAAAGTCTGCCTGCGTCGCGATCTTTACCGCGATGGCGGAGCATTCGCGCGCGGGTTCGACAGGGTTTGAGCGAGAAACGCAAAAACATCCTCGACGGGCGTTTCGTTGAGATCCTGCTTCAGCGCATCGTAGACGCGCGGCACGGTTTCGAGCGCCCGGTCGAGCGTCAGGTCGCTGCCGGGCCGGTAGCCACCGATGGCGCGGAGATCGCGCGTATCTTCGAAACGGGAAATGCTCTCGATCAGCTGTGTCGTGAATTGCGATTGCTGTTTCGTTCGAATTTTCGGCGCTAGCCGCGATAGCGACGCCAGCGGATCGACAGCCGGCAATCGCCCCTGGCTTGCGATGCTCCGCTCCAGCACGATGTGCCCATCGAGAATTCCGCGTGCCGCGTCCGCAATCGGATCGTTGTGATCGTCGCCGTCGACGAGCACTGAAAGAATGGCCGTGATCGTGCCCGCGCCCTCTTCGCCGGTTCCGGCGCGCTCCAGAAGTCGTGGCAGCGCGCTGAAGACGCTCGGCGGATAGCCACGCGCGACGGGCGGTTCATCGGACGCGAGCGCCAGTTCGCGCATGGCGTGCGCATAGCGCGTCAGCGAGTCGATGATCAGCAGGACGTTCTTGCCCTGATCGCGATAATACTCCGCAATGCACATCGCGGCGGCGGGCGCCAGGCGGCGCATCATCGGGCTCTCGTCCGAAGTCGCGACAACGGACACGACGCGATCGCGCGAGGCGCTGAGCGTATCGTCGAGAAAATCGCGAACTTCGCGACTACGTTCGCCGACGAGCGCGAGAACCGTCACGTCGCTCGAAGGGGCGCGGCTGAGCATGGCGAGCAACGTCGATTTGCCGACGCCCGAGCCGGCGAAGATGCCGATGCGCTGACCCGCGCAGATCGGCGTGAAGAGGTCGATCGCCTTGACGCCGGTCTTTAATTGTTCGCCGAGGCGGCTCCGGCGCATCGCGGCCGGCGGGCTGCCTTGAATCGGAACGGCGCGATCGCCCGCGATGAGCGGCCCCTGATCATCGATGGGATGCCCGAGCGCATTCAGCGTCCGCCCAAGCCACGACTCGTGTGGCGACAACGTCAGCTGGCCCGACAGTGCCGTGACGGATGCGCCAAGCTCGATCCTGTGATCGGCGATGAACGGGGTGACGTTGATGACCTGCGCTTCGATGCTCGCGACCTCGGCCAGCACCGATCCGCCAATGCCCGCGATCGAGACCGCATCGCCGATAGAGACGAATTTCGACAGCCCGGTCACGACGATGTACGTCGGGCTGATGCGCGCGACCCGACCCGAAACCCGATGCGCCGGCCGGCGCGCCGCCGCGAGTGCCAGCATGGCGTCGAGCCGGTCGAACGCGGACGCCGAAGCTGCTGCTGTCACGGGCGGAGCCTATGGGTCATTACGAGCCCGCGATCGTCTTCAGTGAATCCTGCAACGAGGATTCCGTTTCGCGCAGTACGTTGCTGACGGCGTCGAAGCTTCGCTGCAGCGTCGTCAGATGCGTCATTTCGAGGATGGGATTGACGTTCGATTTCTCGACGTATCCCTGGACGACGCCCGTTCGCAAAAAGTCGATCTCCGGCACTGCGGCCTGATCGGTGATGACGGATGCGCCGTGGCCGCGCGTCAGATTTGCGCCCTGCGGCATGCGATAAAGTCCGAAGGCGCCGAGATTGTTGCCGTCCTGCACGATCGTACCGGCCTTGTTGATCGTGATGCGCCCCCCGTCAGGATCGAGCTGCACCGGCGAACCGCCCGCGTCGAGGAACGGATCGCCCGACAGGTTGGTCAGAATGCCGTCGGCGCGCATCTGCATGCGGCCGTCGCGCGTATAGGCCGGGCCGGTCGGCGTCTGTATCGCAAGCCAGGCATCGCCCCGGACCGCGATGTCCAGGGGATTGTCGGTCTGAGTAAGCTCGCCGCCTTCGTTCGAAAGATGGGTCCGGCCCTGGGAAACGAAGCTGACGGCCGTCTGCCCGGATTTCGAGAGCACCTCTTCGAACGACATTTGTTCGGCCCGAAATCCGGCCGTCCCGGCGTTCGCGACGTTGTTGGCGACGGTATCGAGCCGGCGCTGCAGCGCGAGTTGCGCGGAAAGCCCGACGTAAATGTTCGATTGCATGGCTCGTTGGTCTCGCGGGCGCTGTTCGGACTTCGAGAGTTCGGCCCACCGAATTTAGGGATGCGAGCTTGTGGGGGCCTGACGCCGATGTGAGCCCTAACGCCGCTCAGGCGGCCGGGTAAGTCCCGCGCAAGGCGAAGCGCCCCTTATGGGATATCCGAACGAAGCTCTTGAGGGTGCCCGCGTGACAATCCTGATCGGCCTATTCATCACCCTGGCTTGCATGTTGGGTGGCTTCACGGCCATGGGCGGGCACGTCATGGTCATCTGGCAGCCCTGGGAATACGTCATCATCTGTGGCGCCGCGCTCGGCACGTTCGTCGTCGCAAATCCTATGAAAACAATCAAAGATTGCGGCAAAGCCACCACTCAGGCGTTCCGCAACGACGTGCCGACGATGGGAGAGCACATCGAGCTGCTGTCGCTGCTCTTTTTCATGATGCGCGAGCTGCGCGACAAGTCCCGGGCCGAGATGGAAATGATCATCGACGCGCCACAGGATTCGGAAGTCTTCAAGCGCTCGCCGAGCGTCACCGCCAATGACGAGCTGACGACATTCATCTGCGACTATTTCCGCTTGATCATCATGGGCAATGCCCGCACCCACGAGATCGAATCGTTGATGGACGAAGAGATCGAGACGGCGCGCCACGACAAGCTCAAGGCCTATCATGCGCTTGTCGCGGTCGGCGACGGCCTTCCGGCTCTCGGCATCATCGCCGCCGTGCTGGGTGTTGTGAAGGCGATGGGCGCGATCGACCAGTCGCCGGAGATTCTGGGCCACCTCATCGCATCGGCCCTCGTCGGCACGTTTGCCGGCATCTTCTTCTCTTATGCGGTCGTCGGCCCCCTCGCGACGAAGGTCAAGATTGTGCGCGAAAAGCGGCTGCGCTCGTACGTCATCGTCAAGCAATCGCTGCTGGCGTTCATGAACGGCGCCATGCCCCAAGTTGCGATCGAGCACGGACGCAAAGCCATTTCCGCTTACGAGCGGCCGACGATCAACGAAGTCGAAGCGGCAACGATCAGCGGCGGTGCGCGGGCAGCCGAGAGCAAGAAGGCAGCCTGATGATGTCGCGCAGCGCCCTTCCGAGCTCGAAGCCATCGCTGCCGGCTCAGCGTGACTGCGCTCGTTCAACCGGACGGGGATGCCCGTGACGGTCGATGCTCCCGCCGAGCTGATAGCCGCGCACAAGTCGCTGGAGCGCGCCCTGTCGGCTGGGCAAAACCGGCCGGATCGGCTGCCGGGGTTGCAAACGATCTTCGGTCAGTTGCCGCGCATCATGGTCGAGGAACTCGGCAGCGTTGCGTCGTCGCCTCTGAAGGCGCGGCTGCTCGATATTTCGGCGTCGACCATCGGAGAAAGCTGCAATCTGCCGCCCAACACCTATGCCGGCGTTGTTCGCGCCGAGCGCTGGCGGAACTGGCTGTATTTCATTTCCGATCCGACGCTCACCGTGCTTTTCGTCGAATCGGCGCTGGGATGTGAAGGTCTTCCGGCTGGAGGCCTCGCCGAACGCAATCTGACGAAGACCGACGCCAACATCCTCCGCGTGATGTTCAAGCGCGTCGCGCGCGCCCTGACACACGCGTTTTCGCTGCTCGTCGACGTTCAGCTCGACCTTGGCGATGTCGTCGATAAGATCGAACTCGAGCCACAACTCAGCACATCGTCGCCCGTCATCTCGGTGCGCCTTGCGATCGAATATTTCGGCCAAACCGGAATTTTGACCATCGTCATTCCGCAAGCCGCGATCGAGCCTGTCCGCGATTTGCTGGCCGCCGCTTCCGCGGGAGAAGCAGCCGGCGCCGCACCGCCGTCGGCGCGGGCATATGACGACACATCGTGGTCTAAGCAACTCTCGGAAGAGATCGCGCGGGCCTTCATCGGGCTCAACGGCATTCTTGAAGAACGGCCGATCTCGCTTGGCGAAGTCCAGCGCTTTGCCGTTGGGTCCGTCGTCGAGCTGACGAGTACGTCCTTGGCGCGCGTCCGCCTCGACGCGGATGAAATCCCGCTGTTCTGGTGTGAATTGGGCAAGCGCGACGGCACGCTGACGTTACGGATCGAAGACGATTTCGATCAAAACAAAGAGACGATCGATGAATTCTACGGCCTCTAGATGTGCACATGACACAAGGCTGCGGCAGGGTTGAGCGGTAATTATCGCGAATTGGGCGACTAGCGAATCGAAGGCACAAGGCAATGGCGGCGAGCGACATGGACGAAACGGAGCATGGGGGCGAGCCTGCCGTGCAAGACTTCGATCAGCCCTTTGCCGGCATGGGCGCGACCGGTTTTGGCGACGGCGAAAGCTCAGTGGGTTTCCCGGACATCATGCCTGCCGGCTCGGAGGCTGGCGGCATGGAAGAACCGCACATCGAAGTCGACAATAGCGCCATGATCGCGGGCCTGCCCGTGATGATGAAGGTCGTGCTCGGCTCGGCGAAGATGCCCGTCGCGACACTCGCGAAGCTCGCCAAGGGTTCGGTCGTCAAGCTCGACAAGATGGTCGGCGATCCGGTCGATATTCTCGTCAACGGGCATCTGATTGCGCGCGGCGAAGTCGTCATCCTCAATGAAGCATCATCGCGCTTCGGCGTCGTGCTGACGCAAGTCGGCAAGATCAGCCCGGGCAAGTAGGCAAAACGCATGATGCCGCGAGACGCCGGACCCGATTCGCACAATCCTTCTCGTCCGCTGACGGGCGCGGAGAAAGTCGGCGTACTGCT
Source organism: Hyphomicrobium sp. GJ21 (assembly GCF_001006785.1). Classification (NCBI taxonomy): domain Bacteria; kingdom Pseudomonadati; phylum Pseudomonadota; class Alphaproteobacteria; order Hyphomicrobiales; family Hyphomicrobiaceae; genus Hyphomicrobium; species Hyphomicrobium sp. GJ21. The sequence continues at coordinate 1,026,652 of NZ_CDHO01000003.1, forward strand.
GCTCGCGCTCGGCAAGGAGCGGGCAAGCGGCCTCCTCAAAAAATTCAACCCGGAAGAGCTGAACATCATCGTTCGCTCGACCGAGGTGATGCCGACGATCTCGGCTTCGGAATTGGAAAAGATTGTCGAGGAATTCGAAAGCCAGCTTGGCCTCGGAACGCCTTTCGTCGGACGCCCCGAAGACGTCAAGCGGCTCGTGACGGATGTCATCACCGAAAACAAATCGTCGCTCGATGCCGACTCATTCGTAACGCATCAGGATATCTGGGCGCGATTTGCGGGACTTCCCGACGATATCCTGCATGGCTACATGAAGGCGCAGTCCCCGCAGGTCGCGGCCTATTATCTGGATCGCCTCGGTAGTGAGCGCGCCTCCGGCATTCTAAAAAGTTTTTCGCCCGCCGAGCGCAACGATTTGATGAATCGCATTCTCGGGCTGGGACAGGTCGCGCCGCAGGTTATCGAAGCCCTTGAGACGTCGCTGCACGCGGAGCTGTTCGACAACGATCGCCGCTCTTCGGACAAGCATCTGACCATGGCCGGCATTCTGAACAACATGGACAAGGATGAGTCGGCCGCCATCCTGCAATATCTGACGTCGATCAAGCCGAAAGACGCCGAAGCCATCCGCAAGATGCTCTTCAAATTCGAAGATCTCATCATGCTGCCCGCGCGCGCCATGACGGTGCTGATGGACGGCATTCCGGTTGAGCGGACTGTGATTGCGCTGCAAGGCGCGGACTCTGAGCTTCAGAACAAAGTCCTGGCCGCGCTGTCGCCGCGTGCGCGCCGCATGGCCGAAGCGGAATTGCAAGGCCCTGCCAACGTGGCCGCGCGCGACGTTGCGGAAGCGCGTCGCGCAATCGTCGATTCTGTTCTGCGCCTCTCGGCGGAAGGCAACATCGAAGTTCCGTCTCAAGAAGCCGCCTAACGCGGTAGCGACAGGATCTTCCCGTGTCCGAACAAGATCAACAAAGCCGGACAGAGGAAGCGACCGATAAAAAGCTTCTGGACGCGCGCAACGATGGCAACGTGCCGTCCTCGCGCGAAGTCCCGAACTTCCTGTATCTGATGGCGGCGCTGCTCGTGATCGCCGTCCTCGGACAAACCTTCGCAAGTCATCTCGGCAGCCTGCTCGTCGGACTGCTCGCGAACGCCGGCTCGATTCGCCTCGGAAACGGCGGCGATGTGATGCTGCTGTTCGATGTCGTCGGCAAAGCGGCGGCTGTCGTCACCGCGCCGATCATTCTGGCATTCGGCGCCGCGGGCGTGATTGCATCCGTGGCGCAAAATCCGCCCATTCCGATTGCAAAACGCGTCATTCCCGACATCTCGCGCCTGTCGCCGGCCAAGGGCCTGAAGCGGATATTCAGTCTTTCCGGGCTTTTCGAGTTCCTGAAGCTGTCGCTCCGGCTCGTCGTCGTCGTCGTCACCAGCGTCGCGATCCTGATGTATATGTGGCACGACTTCACGAATTCGATCTGGAACGATCCGTCCGCCATTCTGACGCTGTCGCAGAAAAGCGTCGTCGCGCTTCTGATCTCCCTTGCGCTCCTGTCGTTCACGCTCCTGATTTTCGACCTGCCCGTCGCGCATGTGCTGTGGCGGCGCTCGTTGCGCATGGCGCGGCAGGAAATCAAGGACGAGCAGAAGCAGATGGAAGGCGATCCGCTGATGAAGGCGCGGCGCCGCTCCATCGCCAAAGCCCGCTCGCGTCAGCGCATGTTGAAAGGCGTGTCGAAGGCGACCATCGTGGTCGCCAACCCGACCCACTTCGCCGTCGCGTTGCGTTATGTGCGCTCCGAAGGCGGCGCGCCGCGCGTCGTCGCCAAGGGACAAGACCTGATCGCGCTGAAAATCCGCCGGATCGCAGAAGAAAATGCAATTCCGGTCATCGAAGACAAGGCTCTCGCAAGGTCCCTCTATGCAAAAGTAGAGGTGGATCAAATGATCCCTGCCGAGTTCTACCGTGCCATCGCGGAAATCCTGATCCGCCTGCAGGCACGGCGAAATCGCCAGAACCCTGTCCGCACCTGAAGGGCGCCCGTCGATGATACAAAAGGTTCGCGTCGATCACTCTTTCGAACGTGAGCGAATTCTGGGCGATAGCGTTCGCAGCGTCGCCGCCGATTTGCGGATGATCGACCTGCCCGACATCGTCACGTTCCTGAAATCCGGCCAGATCGGCTGCGTCAGCGCGCTGGTGCAGGCCTCGATCGAGCTGTCTTTCAAACCCGAAACACTGAAATTCGGCCATTCGGGCGACGTCTATCTCGACTGGGGTGACGAGCCGCGCGTTTCATTCGACATGGAATTCCATCATCAGGCCATCCATGTCTATTTCCGTTTGATGCTCGAAGCGGAAGAAGCTGGCGTCGAGATTACCTACATCTCATTCGATGGCGAATCGCTGGCGCCTGACCAGAACACCACGCGCCTGCACGAAGCGCTCGGCGAAGCCCGTCTGAACTGAAATGTCAGCCAACGGCGTGTGCCGCGGCGCACGTCCGCCGGCATCTGTTCAGGCCGACGCAAGCTGGCGCATGCAAACAAGGGTAGAGCCATATCGAGGATCGCCCAATGCAGCCGCTGCAACTCTTTGACCTGGCGTTTCGCCAAAACGAGTGGCTAGCACAGCGCCAGTCGGTGATTTCCCAGAACGTCGCGAACGCCAATACGCCGGGATACAAAGCGCGCGACGTCGAAAGCTTCGAGGATGCGATGCGTAAAGCCGTCCCGATGGCGGTTACGAATCCCGATCACTTCGCGCCCGCGGGCGATGGCCTCGTTCAGGCCCGCGACAACGATCCAAACCAGGCCGAGGTTCTCGTATCCGGCAACGACGTCAGCCTGGAGCAGGAATTCCTGAAATCGGGCGAGGTGATGCGCGGCTATAGCATGAACACGCAGATCATGCGGACCTTCTCCGGCATGCTGCGCTCGGTTACGAAGGGCTGAAGATGAGCGATCCTCTCATCGCATCGACGAGATCCGCGGCCTCCGGGCTCTTCGCGCAGTCGGCGCGCATGCGGGTCGTCTCGGAAAACATCGCGAACGCATCGACCACCGGCAAGACGCCCGGCGCCGATCCGTATCAGCGCAAAACGATCAGCTTTCAGAGCGTGATGGACGAAAACGCGGGAGCCGACCTCGTTCAGGTCGACCAGATCTCGCGCGATGAAACGCCGTTCGAAACACAATACATGCCCGGCAATGCCGCCGCCGACAGCAATGGCATGGTCAAGATGCCGAACGTCAACATGATGGTTGAGCTCGCCGACATGCGCGAAGCCTCGCGCTCGTACACCGCGAACACACAGGTCATCAAACAGGTTCGCGAACTCGTTTCCATGACCATCGATCTTATGAGGTCGACATGAGCTTATCGATTGCGATGCTGTCACCTGAGATCAATCGCATCGGCGGCACTGCGCCGACGACCGCGCCGGCGATCACCCCGCCCGCATCCGCCGGTTCGGCGCCCCAGACCAGTTTCGCCGACACGCTTGCGTCAATGGCGACTGACGCGATTTCGACGATCAAGGCCGGCGAGACGACGGCAACGGCCGGCATGAAAGGCCAGGCCTCGCTGCAGCAGGTCGTGCAGGCCGTCATGATGGCCGAGCAGACGCTTCAAACGGTGGTGGCGGTTCGCGACAAAGTCGTGGGCGCGTACCAGGAAATCAGCCGAATGCAGATTTGAGGACGTAATCGATGAGAGCGCTTTCAATTGCCGCAACCGGCATGTCGGCACAGCAGACGAACGTCGAAGTGATCGCCAACAACGTCGCGAACATCAACACGACGGGTTTCAAGCGGGCGCGTGCCGAGTTCACCGATCTGCTTTATCAGACCGATCGCGCCGCCGGCACCATGGCGCGCGACGATGATACGATGATCCCCGAAGGCAACCAGATCGGCCTCGGCGTGCGCACCGTCGCGATCCGTCACCTTTCGATGCAGGGCGCGTTGTCGCCGACCAGCAACAAGCTCGACTTGGCGCTCGATGGCAGGGGCTATTTTCAGGTTCAGGGCGAAAACAACGAAATTCTTTATACTCGCGACGGTGCGTTCAATAAGGATGCGAACGGCCAGCTCGTGACGCTCGACGGCAACGTCGTCATTCCCAACATCACGATTCCGTCCACCGCAACGGACGTTCAGATCAATGCGTCCGGACAAGTGTACGCGATCATCGGCGCGACGGGGCAGCAACAGCTTCTCGGTCAGTTGAGCATCGCCAACTTCGCCAACGAGGCGGGTCTCGATGCCCTCGGCGGCAACCTGTTCCGTGAAAACCAGGCGTCGGGCGCCGCCGTGATCGGCAATCCTGGCGATTCCGGATTTGCGAAAATCCACCAGGGTTATCTCGAAAGCTCGAACGTCGATCCGGTGAAGGAAATCACCGAGCTGATAGCGGCGCAGCGCGCTTATGAGATGAACTCGAAAGTCATCAGCGCCGCCGACGACATGTTCAGCACCATCACCAAGAACATGCCATGATGAAATCTCTCGCGCTCGGCACAGTTATCATGATGGGGTTCGCTGGCGCGGCATTCGCCGACGATGCCCTGCGCACGGTTTTCGTGCCGAACAACGTCATCTATCCCGGCGACATGATCACGGCCGATGCGCTCGTCCAACGCCAAGTCCGCGTCAGCTCCGGCAATATGGCCGTCTTCGGCGAAAATCCGAAAGACCTGATCGGCAAGATGGCGCGACGCACGCTGCTGCGAAACGAGTATGTGCCCCGCTCCGCCGTGCGCGAGCAGGACGCCGTTCTGCAAGGCAAGCCGTACAAGGTCATTTACAATTCGGAATCGCTCTCGATCGTGGGCGAAGGCATCGCGCAAAAAGCCGGCGCGGTCGGTGACATCATTTCAGTGCGCAATCCCGCCACCGGCGTGATGTTCAAGGCACGTGTGCAGGCGGATCAAACGCTGGCGGTCGACGAGCAATGAGAATTTGCGTCGCATTGCTGCTGTTCATTCTCGGCGCGGGCTCGGCCGCTGCCGCGACGCGTATCAAGGACATCACCGACGTCAAAGGCATTCGCACCAACCAGCTCGTTGGTTACGGCCTCGTTGTCGGATTGAACGGCACAGGCGACACGCTCCGCAACTCGCCCTTCACGCAGCAATCCGTGCAAGCGATGCTCGACCGAATGGGCGTCAATATTCGTGGCTCGCAATATGAGCCGCGCACGCGCAACGTCGCCGCCGTGATGGTCACGGCCGAGCTACCGGCGTTTGCGAGCAAAGGCTCGCGCTTCGACGTCACGGTGTCGTCGATGGGCGACGCAAAATCGCTTGCGGGCGGATCTCTGATTTTGACGTCGCTTTCGGGTGCCGATCAGGTGATCTACGCCGCGGCACAAGGTCAGATCACGATCTCCGGCTATCTTGCGAAGGGCGCCGCCGAAAGTATCACATCGGGCATTCCGACCCGCGGACGCATCCCGAACGGCGCCATCGTCGAACAGAACGCTCCGGGAATGCCTGTCGAGGGAATGCCGCTGGTTCTTGAATTGCGCAATCCGGATTTCACGACCGCGATCCGCATTCAGGATGCGATCAATTCCTTCGCAGGCCAGCGCTACGGCATGAAAGTCGCGAGGGCAGAAGATTTCCAAAGCATCACGCTCAGCCGCCCTCGCGGTCTGTCTGCGACGCGTCTGTTCGCGGAAATCGGCGAGATCACCGTCGATCCCGATCAGACGGCGCGCGTCGTCATTGATGAAAGAACGGGCACGATCGTCATCGGCAGCGAAGTGCGCATTTCGACCGTCGCTGTGGCGCACGGCAACATCACCGTGCGCGTGAAGGAGCAGCCAAGGGTTTCGCAACCGCTCCCGTTCTCGAACGGGGAGACGGTGACGGTTCCCGACACCGAGGTGGACGTCCACGAAGCCGGTGGCAGTATCGAAACCGTGCGTGGCGCGAGCCTGCGAGAACTCGTCTCGGCGCTCAACCGCATGGGTCTGAAGCCCATCGGCATCATTGCGATTCTCCAGGCGATGAAAACGTCGGGCGCGTTGCAGGCGGAGCTGGTGGTGCAATGACGACGTCTGAGCATCATCGGTCCAGCTTATCGCGCGTCGCGTGGTGTCGTGCCGTCGTGTCGGTTTTTGTGCTCGTACTTTTTTGCGCGGCCCCCGTCACTGCTTCGGAAGACTCCAAAGGTGACAAGGACAGGCAGGCGGCTGACTCGCTGCCGTTGCCGCCGGTCACGCCGCAGCAGTTGAGCCCAGCGGAGCAATACTGCTCGAGCGTCGTCGATGCGACAGCCGCCGCGCAGATCGCGCAGCAGACCAGCAATCTGGAAAAGGCCAGCAAGGAGCTTGCCGGTCGCGTCGCCCTTCTCGACGCCAAGACGGCGGAGCTGAAAAGTTGGGTCAAAAAACGTGAAGATTTCACGGCGAAAGCGACCACAGCGCTCCTCGACATCTACAGCAAGATGAAGCCGGACGCGGCGGCGCATCAGCTGACCGAGATGAATGAGCTGACTACCGCGGCGATCATCGCCAAGCTTTCCCCCAAGGTCAGCAGCCTCATTTTGGCGGAAATGGACACGGCGAAAGCCTCACGCATTACGGGAATCATTGCCGGCGCGAGCGAGGTCGCGGCGAAGCTGGAGTCGATGGCCGATGCGCAGCATAAATAGGCCAAGACCGAGCGCACTTTGGGCGACGTGCCTGGCGCTTTTGCTGCCGGCCTGCGCATTAGACCAGCTGAAAGAAGTCAGCCGCGAGCCGGTCATGTCTCCGGTTGGAAGCGGCTTGCTGCCGGAACGCCTGCCGCATGTTCAGCTTCCTGTGACGAAGGCCGCGTATACCTCCGGCAATTCGACGTGGCGCGATTCCGGTGCCGATCTTTTCCGTGATGCGCGCGCCTTCAAGAACGGCGACGTCGTCACTGTCAAAGTCCAGATCAAGGATCAGGCGACGCTCGGCAACACGCTCAACCGCAAACGCGATTCGAGCGTCGGCCTCACGTCCTCGCTCGACTATGATCTTGGTTTCGGCGGCGCCGGCGGTTCCGGTTCCGGCAGCCTGAACGGCAATCTCGATCGCACGACGTCGACGGATTCAAAGGGCGGCATCACGCGGTCGGAAAATATCAACCTGCTCGTCGCCGCTGTCGTCAGCGAAGTTCTGCCCAACGGCAATCTGGTCATCAGCGGCACGCAGGAAGTCCGCGTCAACTTTGAGGTTCGCGTCTTGAGCGTCGCGGGCATCATCCGGCCGCGCGATATCTCGACGGACAATCAGATTTCCTACGACAAGATCGCCGAGGCGCGTGTGTCCTACGGTGGCCGCGGTCGCGTGATGGAGGTTCAGCAGCCTGCTTACGGCCAGCAGATCCTCGACATCATAGCGCCGTTCTAGGACCGGATCGGCATGGCGCAGGCGCTCATACCAAGCAATGGACCTGCTCCGAGCGCCGCGCCGAGCACGGCGGACCTCGTCAAATCCATGATCGCGGCGGTTATTCTTGGGGTCGCGGGCGGCGGCGCATTTGGATATTTCGCTGTTCCGGTCGGCCCTGCACCGGCGCCTGTCGAAGAAGCAAAACCTGCGAGCGTCGCGCCGGAAGCGCCTTCGGCCGGACGGTTTCCGAGCGATGCGCTGGAAATCTCGATCCCTTCGATCATTGTTGACTTGAGTGGTGAACCGAAGGCGCGAGTCCGCCTGGACGTTTCGATTGTCGCCGTGCATGGCACATCAGACGGCAGTGTGCTGAAGAACGAGGTTCGCGAGGATATTATCGCCTACCTCAAGGGGCTGACGGTCGCGGACATTCAGGGCGTCAGGGGCCTGCAGAACTTGCGCGAGCAACTTGAAGATCGCGCGAAGATTCGTGGTCGTGGCGCGATCCTGGGATTGTTGATCGGCGGGTTCGTGATCGAATGAGCAAGCGACTGTTCCTGCTGGCGCTCGCTCTCTCGGCTCTGACGCCGACGATGGCGTTCGCCCAGACGATCGACCTCAACACGCTGTTCCCGGCAGGCGACGCATCGGTCTCGGGACGTATCGTCCAGTTGCTGGTCGTGATGACCGTACTGTCGGTCGCCCCCGGTCTCCTGATGATGGTGACGTCGTTCGCGCGGTTCGTGATCGCGCTGTCATTCCTCCGCTCGGGCCTTGGGCTTCAGACGACACCGAGCAATATGATTCTCGTCAGCCTTGCGCTGTTCATGACCATGTTCGTCATGGCGCCCACGTTCCAGGCGGCCTGGGACAACGGCGTCAAGCCGATGGTCGAGAACAAGATCAGCCAGGAAGAGGGCTACACACGGACGACCGAGCCGTTCCGCGCCTTCATGAAGGCGAACGTCCGCGAGAAGGACATCGCGATTTTCCAGGACCTGTCGGCGGAGCGCTTCGGCGAGGCGAACAAAGCCGGCCCCGACGACCTTCGCGTCCTCATTCCAGCGTTCATGGTCTCGGAGCTTCGCCGCGGCTTCGAAATCGGTTTTCTGGTGACGCTGCCGTTTCTGGTCATAGATCTTGTGGTGGCAACGATCATGACCGCGATGGGCATGATGATGATGCCGCCCACAGTGGTGTCGCTACCACTTAAGATATTGTTCTTCGTTCTAGTCGACGGCTGGAGCTTGCTCGTCGGCGCGCTCGTCAAATCCTTCACATAAAGCCGGTGACGTTTCCGCGCGTCCGTTGTGCCTGGGCCTCATAATAGTTTCGCCCGGCGCCCCCGCTGGTAACCATTAAGAAATAACTCTCCGGTAATTCATGGGCCCATGACAGAGTGGTCGAGTCGAGCCACAGGCATGAAGCCGATCTGCCAAGCCGGCAAACCCGGTATGTCCCCAGTAACGCGCATATTAAGTGCCGAGTAGAAGGACAAGGGACATGGGCATGAATAGCATTAACACGAACGTCGCAGCTATGACCGCGCTGCAGTCGCTGCAGCAGACGTCGAAAGACATGTTGACCACGCAGAGCCGCATTTCGACGGGCTTGCGCGTTGCTTCAGCTTCCGACAACGCCGCTTATTGGTCGATCGCGACCTCGATGCGCTCCGACAACGCCGCTCTTTCGACGGTTCAGGACGCGCTCGGCCTCGGCAAGGGCACCGTCAACGTCGCCTATACGGCGATGAACAGCAGCATCGATCTCGTCTCGCAGATGAAGCAGAAGCTTGCTGCAGCTCTCGGACCGGGCGTTGATCGCAGCAAGATCCAGTCGGACATCACGGAACTCCAGAACCAGCTCAAGGGCGTTGCCGATTCGGCAAGCTTCTCTGGTGAGAACTGGCTCTCGGTCGACTCGTCGGCCACCGGCTACAACGCGACGAAGTCGATCGTTTCGTCGTTCACGCGCAACTCGAGCGGCGCAGTCTCGATCGGCTACATCACGGTCGATACGTCGAAAGCCGTTCTGTTCGACGCCGGCACCGGCACGGGCTCTGGCGGCATCCTCGACTCGCAGCGCGACTCGACCGGCGCCGTCGTCTCGACGGGCGGCACGTCGATCATGAACATCGACATCAGCTCGCTGGACAACAGCGCTGCCGACCAGGCGACGCTCTCGGGCTACGTCCAGGCGGTTTCCAAGGCACTCGACGAGATGACCTCGGCAGCCACCGGTCTCGGCGCCAACCAGACGCGTATCAATCTGCAGAGCGACTTCGTGTCGACGCTGCGCGATTCGATCACGACGGGCGTCTCTCAGCTCGTTGACGCTGACATGAACGAAGAATCGACGAGACTTCAGGCCCTGCAGGTTAAGCAGCAGCTCGGCGTCCAGGCGCTCAGCATCGCCAACCAGTCGAGCCAGAACATCCTCTCGCTCTTCCGCGGCTGATGAATAAGGATCGGCGCTGAGGCGCCGAACCACTCTCACGTCCCTTCTATCAAGACGGGTCGCCGGTCAGCGCCTTGGTTGCCTTTGCAGCCGTGGCGAGGACCTGGCGGCCCGTCACCTTTACACAAGGTTCGCTCTCTACCGTCGGCTTGGAACCATGCCGGTAGGGTCCGAAAGATGGATTGGCGCCAATTCCAGAATCTATACAGCAGTCTCAAAGGTTTGGGACGGCAGCGCCTGATGGCGCTTGGCGCAGCGGGTTTCCTCGTCTTCGCGCTGATCTCGATCGGAAGCTACTTCGCGTCGCGTTCGAGCTTCGAGACGCTTTACGTCGGCCTGACGCCGCCTGACATCTCCAGCATGGGCCGCGAGCTGGCGCAGGCCGGTATCCCGTTCGAAGCCAGTCTCGACGGAACCAAGCTCGGTGTTCCGGTCGGGCAAGCCGAGCAGGCGCGCGCCCTGCTCGCGGAAAAAGGTCTGCCCGGAAGCCCGAATGCAGGTTACGAGCTGTTCGACAAGCTCGGAGCGCTGGGTCTTACCTCGTTCATGCAGGAAGTGACGCGCGTGCGCGCACTCGAAGGCGAACTGTCGCGCACGATCCAGTATTTGAAAGGCATCCGCGCCGCTCGCGTCCACATCTATCTTCCGGACCAGAACGGTCTGAGGACGAAAAAGCAGGCTCCGACGGCGTCCGTCGTCATCAAGACCGATGTCGCGAGCGATGCGACGGCGGCGCCCGCCATCAAGCATCTCATCGCTGCCGCTATTCCTGATATGAAACCGGACGACGTCCAGGTCATCGGCACCGACGGAACGTTGCTCGGCGGCAGCGGCAGCCCAACCGGCGATGTTCCGGTCCAAATGCTCGATCTCGAGCGCACCATCTCGACGCAGGTGCAGGACAGCGTGCGCCGCGCCCTGTCGCCGTACCTCGGCATCGACAATTTCGAAGTGAGCGCAATCGCGCGTCTGAACATCGACAAGCACCAGACGACGGAAACGAAATACGACCCAGAGTCCAAGGTCGAACGCTCGACGCGCGTCATCAAGGAAGCGCAGAGTTCGACCGATGGCTCCGGCAAAACCGACGTCAGCGTCGAGCAGAATATTCCGAACGAAGCGCCGGCGACAAAAGAGCAAAACAAGCGCGCGCAGGACCGCAAAGAGGAAACGACGAACTACGAGATCAGTTCGCACTCCGCCTCCACCACCAGTGAAGGCTACAAGGTCGACAACATCTCGCTCGCCGTCGTCGTCAACAAGAAGCGTATCGCTGAAATCATCGGCAAGGACGCCAAGACCGAAGATATCGACAAACAGGTTGCCGAGATTGAGAAAGTGGCGCTGTCCGCCGCCGGTCTCGACACCAAGCGCGGCGATCGCATCAGCGTTGCGGCTGTCGAATTCGCGCAATCACCCTTTGGCGATATCACGGCGCCCAGCACCGACTGGAGCGTGATGCTGATGGGTCTTGCGGGAACCGGAATCAAATCACTGACCATTCTTCTGGTCGCAGCCATCGTCGTCTTCGCCGGCTTCAAGCCAGCGATGCGTCTGTTGCTGACCGGAAGCGCAGCGACCGCCATCGAAAGCAATGGCACGGTAGCGGCGCTCGCAGGACCGGCGCTCGCGGATGCTGGCGGCGTCGCGGCGCCTCTCGACATGCCCGAGATGGCATCGCCGCTGCTTGAACCCGGGGCCAATCCATTCGATTCCGATTTCGGCTCGTCGGGCTTCGCGGGCGATGGAATGTCGTTCGGCCGCTCGCTTGCGTTTGGTCCCGTCGAGAAGCTTGGCGCGATTATTGATCGTGACGAAGATCAGGCCACTGCCATCATGAAGCATTGGGTCAAGAACGGATGACCGCCAGGGTGCTCAGTCGGGCATTTCCAATGCTTTCGGACTTCGATCATCCGAATGCCGCTGCAGTGAAGCCTGACCACGAAACGGAACTCAAGACGGCGTTCGACGACGGCTACCAGCAGGGATTGTCCGAAGGCCGCGCCGAAGCGCAGGCGGATGCGGAAGTGAGGCTGGCGGAAGCGGAGACGCTGTTTCTCGAACGCCTCAACCTCGAACGCAACGGCTTCCGGCAGGAATGCGCCGACGTCCTTGCGGCCCGCTTGGAAGGTGCCGTGAAGCTCATTGAGCGCGCGGTCGGCGAACGCGTCGCAACGCTGATTCGTCCCTGGATTGTCGAACAACTGCGGGAGCGCGCCGTGCAAGACCTCGAAGCAGCGATCACACGGGCGCTCGTCGAGGGCGCCAAAGTCCATATCGAGGCTCCGGCGGAAATGCTGGAGCACCTGCGCAGCTCGCTGCCGAACGACGCGTTCCAAATCGGCTATTCGGAAAGCACGTCCTCCGACGTTCGAGCGCATATCGAGGACACCGTCATCGAAGCGAACATTGCCGCGTGGATTTCTGAGCTTGAGGCGGCGACATGAGCAACGGCCAGGAAGACGTTTCATCGCAACCGCTCGTCATCGTACGCCGCCGTCGCAGTCACGACGAAGAGCATCACGGCGGCGTCTGGAAGATCGCCTATGCCGACTTCATGACGGCCATGATGGCGTTCTTTCTCGTCATGTGGCTGATCAATGCCGCCGATAAAAAGACGATCGTGCAGGTCGCGGCTTATTTCAATCCGATGCGGCTGACGGATCGCTTCGCCGCGCCCAAGGGCCTCGAAGATCTGAACGAGATCGATGCGAAGCAGAGCGAGGAGAAGACCGAAAAGGGCCTGAGCGAGCACCCGGATCAAGCGCAGAAACGCAGTGCGCCCAAGGCGGGCAAGGCAAACGTCGGCGAGGGGATGGACGAAGAAGCGCAAAAGAAAAGCGCGTCCGCCGGCGGCAAGAGCGCGGAGGCGCAGAAAGAAGAAGCGCTCTTCGACAATCCCGGTCAGCTTCTGGACAAGCTTGCAGACGAAGCCAAGGCCAGCCAGTCCATGACGGCGCCAAGCGCGTCGGACAACAATATCAGCGATCCGTTTGATCGCGCCGATCGCCGGACCGGAAAGTCGTCGGCTACCGAAAGGCTTGCGTCGCAACCCAATCCCGCGCCTGCGGCACCACAAGCGGCAACTGCGAAGGCGTCCCCGCCGCCATCCGGCGTGGCAGGCAAGGACGTCGCGAAGAATGCGCGCGCGCTGGAGGCTCAAGATACGAAACAGGCCGCTACCGCGCTCAATGCCAAAGACCAGAATGAGGCCGCAAATGCGCCGAAACCTTCAGATGCGAGCGCCGACGTAGCCGAGGAAGCAAAAGCCAAAAAGGTGCAGGACGACATCAGCAGTGCCTTGGCGAAAGGTTCCCGTGCCGCGCCCGAGATCGAGGTGAAGGCGACGTCTGAAGGCTTGCTCGTCAGTTTGCTCGATGACGCCGACTTCGGCATGTTCGAGGTCGGCTCCGCGAAGCCGCGTCCCGCGTTGGTTCTCGCCATGAGCAAGGTGGGTGACGTTCTGAAATCTCTGCCTGGCAGCATCGTCGTCCGCGGGCACACCGATAGTCGCGCCTACAAGAACGGCAACTACGACAACTGGCGTCTTTCCGCGGCGCGTGCGCAAATGGCTTATTACATGCTCGTGCGCGGCGGCATTTCTGAAACGCGATTTTCAGCAATCGAAGGCCGCGCCGACCGGGACCCTAAAAATCCCTCCAATCACGAAGCACCGGAAAACCGCAGGATCGATATCCTCATCAAAGAGGCCAAGAAATGAAGCGTCTGGCGTTGATCGCTGGCGCTGCGGTCGTGCTTGCCGGCATAGGGGCAGGCGCGTATTTTTATGTGCTGCCGATGTTCACGTCAGGCGACGCAGCGACGTCGCAACCCAAAGTCAGGGCCGCAGCATCGCCGGGCGATCTGGGCGTCAACACCGAAAAGGGCGCCGAGCTTCGCCGACTGCTCGCACGCTTGGGAGCCGTGCAGGATCTCGTTGTGCACGGCGACGATGGCGCACTGGTCGATCAGGGCCGCCTCTTGTCGGAAATCTCAACTATCGTGCGCGCTTTTGAGAAGCCCGATTGGGACAACTATGCGCAGGTTCGCGACGCTTTCGTTTACGTTTTGAGCGGCGGCGATTACGCGGTGCTGAAGCCGCTGGCGAACGACGAGACGCGCTACGAAGCCGATCGCACGCTGGCGCAAGGCATAATCAAATACGCGCAGGGCCAGACAAGCGCGGCGCGAAAGCTCTGGGCCGACGTCGAACCGCGATCCGTCGATGTCAGTTTGGTCGGACCATTCGCGCTGGCGCGAGCGTCGCTCTATATCGGCAACGACGATGCTAAAGCTGTCGGGCTCCTCGATGAAGCCCGTCTCGCCTGTCCGCATACCGCAATCGAGGAAGCGGCCGTTCGTCGAGAGATTCCGGTGCTTGTCAGCAAAGGTGACACGCATCGCGCCATGCTGCTGCTGACCGACTATCTCCGGCGATACGGAAGATCGATTTACGCCTGGAAACTCTTTCGCGATTTTTCGGCTGCGGCCGCCAAGCGCGACGAATTCGATAGCCGCGATATGGTCGAGAAGCTGACGGAAGCAACGTCAACGGCAGACCGTCAGTCGCGCATCGATCTGCTCCTTGCGATGGCGGCCGCAGCATTGCCGTCGGGCCGCATAAGTCTGGCTCAGGCCGCCGCGAACGAAGCGCTGACATTGAAACCCGATAACGCCGAAGATCTCGACCGGGCCATGCTGTATCAGGCCGCTGCGAACGCGCCGAGCACGCGCGCGGCCGAAGCGCTGTCGGCATTGCGCCAAATCACGGCCGATCGCCTGACCGGCAATGACGTCGAAATCCGTGAGGTTGCGGGCTACATCGCGCAAACGGTCACGCAGAATAAATTTGCGGCAGCGGGCGACGCTCGCAATGCGGAGATGGACGTTTCGCGCGCGGCAACGGAGCTGTCGCGCGTATCGACGGCCGTCAAAAGCGCCGATGCCGCCATCGAAGAAGCCAACATGATCATGTCTGGGACCAAGAAATGACCGAAGTCGCTTCGCGCGCCGCACAGGGCCAAAGCATCATCGATACGATTTCAGGTCGGAGCCCGGCACAAACATATCGCGGGTCGAGGCCGAGTCCGAAGTCGCAGGATACTGACGTATCTAGCGATCGGGTGCGCGATCGTCCCGCCGGGCAAGCAAACGTTCGCGAACAGCGCACCAATCCCAAATCGGTCGACAAGACCACGAAGGTAGATGAAAAATCTCAACGCGAAAGCCGATCGGACGATGATGCGCTGACGTCGTTCGAGGCAACCGTCGACACGCTCGGCGGCCAGGAAGCGCAGCCCGCTCCGGCTTCGATAAATCCGCCGCTGGGATGGAGCGCTCCGCCCGCAACCGTGCCTGCGCCGGAGACGGCATCGAACGACGATAGCGCCGCGACGAGTGTCACGAACGCAGCGATTCCCGGCCACATCCTCAAACAAGCCAGTGTCGTTGCGCTGCTCGAGACGAGGCAGCGCCTGATGGCGGCGCAGGACACGACGCCGGCGCCGCATTGGGGCCCCGCCGAGTCCGACGTCGAAGAAACAGTCACGATGCCCGTGTCGGTTCAATCGCGCGAGGCGCATTGGGTTTTTGACAATAGGAATGCCGGATCGGACAGCCGGATGTTTGACACGTTGACGAACAAGTCCAACGCGGAAAACGCCCTCTCGTCGTTGAGCGCTGCTGCCGGGCGGAAAAGTGATGCGGGCGCACCCAAGCTTTCGACGGATATGATCGGCGCCGCACGAAGCGCGGAGCCGCAGCCGACGACCGGTACAGCGCCGCAGCAAAACTTCAGCGATACGCAAGGCGGCGGAGCGGGATCACACAAAGAGTCCGCAACGCCGGACGCAGGCGCGCGCCGGATTCTGGACGCATCCTCATCCAGGCCTGTCGAAAACATCACGCAGGATGTTCCGGAAACACCGCCTCCCCTGTCTGCCGCGACACAACAGGTTCGCAGCGGCGTGCTCACCGCGCTTGCTGGCGACCACACCAGCGCCGAACCATTCACCCCGCGGCAACCAGCCGATCAGCCTCCGGCTGCAGGCTACGTTTTGCGAAGCATTGATTTGACGCTTTCACCGCCCGATCTCGGCACGGTCAGATTGAAACTCAGCCTCAAAGCCAGCGCTCTCGATATTGACGCCGAGGCATCCAAAGCGGCGACAGCCAAGCTGCTCGACGATGACCGAAAGGGTTTGGAGCAAAGTCTGCGCGACGCCGGCTACGATGTGAAGAATCTGAAGATTTCGGATATCTCGTCCAGCTCCAATTCAAACTTGAACAGCTCACTGAACAACGGCAGTTCGACGTTCCAGGATGGAAGCCAGGCGCGCGCAAACTTGGGTGGCCGCCAGGACGAGGGGATGCCGCGGCGCGAGGGTGAAATGCCGGATCAATCGCAGCAACGACGACGCAATGACAGTCAGCAGCCGTCGAGCGCTGACATTGCAAGCGGCAGGCAGGCAAACGCGATCTATATTTAGGATCTGTTGATATGACGCAGCAGGAATCGCTCGGAGCGGGATTGCGCGGCCCGTTTGATTTGGCCGCCGATACGATCGAAGAAGAGCTGGTCGAAAACTGCCCGGGGGCCTACGCCCTCGGCTTCATCGATAATTTAGGCCGTTTCTCGATCACGTTCGTCGGCAGCGACGGCAGCGATCTGAAGTCCATATTGAAGCAGCGAATTGGCACGGCATCGCAATTCAAGTTTCGCCACTTCGCGCAGCCGCAGCAGGCTTTCGAAAAAGAGTGCGAAATGTTCCACCAGTTTATGCCGGTTGGAAACTTTCTACACCCTGGCCGGCCGGCAGGGACGGATTGGACTTGCCCGCGCTGCCGCAGATAGGGCGCGGCCCTTCGATGAGGCTGACGAGATCGGCAAGCGCCTGATGATAGCCGGAATGCCAGTACGCGCATTCGGCGGTATCGCGATCGAGATGGCGATGCTCGCGCAGTTGATTTGACCAGAGACTATCGAGACGTTCGCCAAGCCCGCTCATGCGCGCGCGAAGGATCTGCAGGTCGAGGGAATTCTCACTCATCATAGGCCCCGTGATTTCATATGGCCGTCTCGGACCATAACGGAGACCATACGCGATATTCGTCGCAACATCGCGAACGGGGCAGGTTGCATTTTAACAAAGTCTGGCTACCGGTTGTTAACCGTTCGAGCGACGCTGTCGGGCGAGATGCCTGTCCATGAGATCGTTTGCAATCATCATGCGTTGCGTCGCGATCTCTCTTAGGTCGGAAGGAACCCGATCGGGATGATTGCGAAGCGCGAATTCTCTGCGGAGTACGGCGATCTCGTGTTCCGTCGCGGCGGAATGCAGACCGAGCTCGCTCAGAATTTTTTGCGGATCGAGCGCGCCGCTCAGCGTGCTCTCGCTCTCGTTGCGATAAGCCGTTCGCCGGGTATCGCGATCCGGATCCTCGCGCTGAGGCGTTGCGCGAGCCTGAGCCGCAACATCCCACGCGGCCTCGAGGCTGCTGATCGAGAACCGATGCGAAGGCGATGGCGCTTCGCTCGGCGCGTCGGCGTCATTGAAGAAATCCGTAAGAAGCGCTTCAAAATTCGACGGCAACGGCGTGCGAATGCGCATGATACGTCTGAAAGCTGACCTCGGCTCAGCAAGAAATAGCAGGCACGCCTTGCGGAACGCTTACGCGGCGTGGCCTTCGCTACGACCGCCGCGTCGCCTTCTGCAGCGTGACGGCCTTCCCGAAAAATGCGCTACCGAGATCCTCGAAGTCGAGGCGGTCGTCGACATTCGGCACTGGGGCGCGAAAAGCGATCCCGATGTGCTTGTCCCGGATCCAAGACACATGCCCATCGACGGGCGTTCCATCGAAAAGCGTCAGTACAACCCGCTCGTCGATGTTCGGGACGGCACCGTCGAGAATTCGGATCTTTGCACCGGTTTCAGACAGATCGACCAGGTCGCAAATCATATTGGCGCTGCGAAAGCGCATCGCCGCATGTTGGCTTGCCGAATGGCGAAAATCGTTGCGCCGCTCGAACGCCCGCACGTCGTCGGCCGTAGCGATATCACGGCCAAATGCATCTCGACGAAGTTTGCGCGTTCTCGTTTGTTTCATCACACTCAATTTCTGTGATGCGCCGTAAGGCCAAGACCTCGATCGGCTACGAATATGTCGGCGAATATCATTCTGTATTGAAACGCAAATTCGCTACGATATCGCTATTCAAATGAATCCAATTGAATGCATTGAGTTAATTATTTGGAATCATATAGGAAAATCAGCCTCGATCGAGGCGATACAACCATCGCATCGCGGACTAAACCTCTCCAAATTGATTTGGTGTGCTTTTTGTGACCCATGCAATTACGAAATAATTGTTAATAAGTCACATGAATCACTGTATCTGCGTTGAAGCGGCGTGCACTGAATTATGCGGGGGAACTTTGATGTTCGTTGTTCTGGACGACCGGTCCACGGTCGCGGGAGGCTGTGTCGCGTGCTTTGAACGCGAGGGCATCGCAGCAGTTGCGGTTGAGTCGCACGAATTTCCTGAATGGTTTGAATCAGTTAATGATTCCGACCTCTCCGTCATCGAAGGATTTCTGATCGGTTCCGTCGAGCATCGGCGGCAGATCTCGTCCCGCATCCGCTCGCGATGCCGGGCACCCCTCATCGGCCTGATCGAGGCAAGGGCGTTGAATGAAACGCTCGAACTTTTTTCACTCGGGTTCGACGATGTCCTCGCCAAGCCTTTTCATGTCCGCGAAGTCCTGGCGCGCAGCGGCGCGATTCGCCGCCGGATGAAAATGGCGGAGCAGTGCGTCGACATCGCCGGCATCCGCATTTTCTTCGACGGACGCGATCCGCTGGTGAACGGCGAAGTGCTGTCCCTGCCGCGCCGCGAACGCCGAATCCTCGAATGCCTCGTTCTCAGCCGCAACACGCGCGTGACGAAGACGCAGATTTTCAATCGCGTGTACGGCATTTTCAACGACGAGATCCACGAGAACGTCATCGAAAGCCACATCAGCCGTTTGCGTAAACGCCTGAAGCAGCGGCTCGGCCACGACCCAATCGATTCCCAGAGGTTCCTCGGATATCGCCTCAAGGAATTTTCGGCGGACGAACAGATGTCCTCAGCGGAAGAGGCTGCAAACAGTCTCACGCAAGGCCCGAATGCTTCTCTTGAGCAAACTATCATTCCCGAGCAGGAGAGCGTCGATGGGCCTTTACGGATTAATGACTACCAGCATCTCAGGCATGGCTGTCCAGTCTGACCGTATGGGAACCGTCGCGGACAACATCGCGAACGTCAATACAACCGGCTACAAGGAAGCTTCTGCGGAATTTGCGACACTCGTCGCTGAAGGTCACGTTGCATCATACGTCCCTGGCTCCGTCTCGACCATCGCCCGCCGTGCGGTGACGCATCAGGGCGACTTGAGCTACACGAATTCGCCGACGGATCTCGCGGTCAGCGGCAACGGCTTCTTCATGGTTCAGAGTCCGTCGGGCACGCCTTACCTGACGCGCGCCGGCAGTTTCATTTCGACAAATGGCGAACTCGTCAATGCCGCCGGGTTTACGTTGCTCGGCTACGATCTTCTCAACGGCGGAAGCTCATCGGTCATCAATAGCGCCGCTGGTCTGGTTCCGGTCGGAACCGCAAACTTGGGATTGAAGGCCACCGCCTCAACGGCCGGCAACTTCCAGGTCAATCTTCCGGCCGACGCCGCCGTCTCGACCAGTCTTCCATCTGCGAACGCGGCTGGCGCCGATTTCGCCGGCAAGACGTCGATCATCACTTACGATAATCTCGGTCACAAGGTTACGCTCGATATTTACTCGGCGAAGACTGGTCCCAATCAGTGGGAAATCTCGGTCTATGACAATGCCGGCGCCAGCGCTGGCGGCGGATTCCCATATGCAGCCGGATCGCAACTCACGACGCAGGCTCTGACGTTCAGCGGAACTACCGGAAAATTGACATCGCCGTCGCCCGCGACGCTTTCGGTCAACGTTCCCAATGGCGCAACGTTGAATTTCAATATGGGTAATACCACGCAGCTCGCCGGCGCCTACATCCCCGTCGACGCAAGCGCGAATGGCAACGGACCGTCCGCTGTCGATCGTCTCGAGATCAGCGCGCAAGGTATCGTCACCGCCGTCTATGCCGACGGCTCTCGCGTCGACGCCTTCAAAATTCCGCTTGCGAACGTCGCGAGCCCCGACAACCTGACGGCAATTTCCGGAAACGTGTTCGCGACGAACAAGGAATCCGGTGACCTTCAGCTTGGAACGGCCAATTCCGGCTCGCTCGGAAAAATCGTTTCCGGTGCTCTTGAAAAATCGAGCGTCGATCTCGCTTCCGAGCTGACGACGATGGTCGAAGCTCAACGCAGCTACACAGCAAACTCGAAGGTGTTCCAGACGGGCACCGAGCTCTTGGATGTGCTCGTCAATCTCGTGCGGTAATCGGGAGTTCTAGGGGAAGGTCCCGCAGATGTCGTTGACGTTGAGTACGGACACAGCGCGGTCAAGTCTGCAGGCAACATCCGAGCAAATCTCGGTGGTGTCGCGCAATATCGCGCGCGTGCACGACCCCGACGCGACGCGCAAAATTGCGACGCTCGTCAGCGGTCCGGGCGTCGGCGTCAGCGTTCCCCGCATCGATCGCACGTCGGATCAACTCCTTTTCAATACGTATCTGACAGCCAATTCGGCGAGCCAGGCGCAGACGTCAATCACATCGGCGCTCGGCCAGCTGCAAAGCACCGTCGACGATACCGATCAGGAACACTCGCCCGCCGCGCTGATCGCAAAGCTCAGCGCGACGCTTCAAACGTATTCCGGTGATCCGCAGAATCCGGCCGTCGCCGCAAGCGTGGTTTCCGCCGCGAAGAACGTGTCGAATGCGCTGAATTCCGCATCCGCGACGGTTACGCAGGTGCGGCAGCAGGCGGATTCCGACATTGCGACGTCCGTTGCTAATATCAACGATCTTCTCTCGCAGTTTGAGAATCTCAACAATCAGGTCATTCGCGGCTCGACCAACGGCCGCGATATCACCGACGTCCTCGACGCGCGCGACGCAGTCCTGAAGCAGCTTTCGACGGAAGTCGGGATACGAACGGTTTCGCGCGATAACGGTGACATGGCGATCTACACCGATAGCGGTGTGACGCTGTTCGACAAGGCGCCGCGCGCCGTCACGTTCCAGCAAACGCAGAATCTTGCCGCCGGTGCGCCGGGGGCTGCGGTCTATGCCGATGGTGTCCCGATCGCGGGAACGTCGCATATCCTCGAGATCCAGTCCGGCAAACTCGCGGGTTTGATGTCGGTTCGCGATGATATCGCCGTGACCTATCAGAGCCAGCTCGACGAGATGGCGCGAGGTCTGATCAACGCATTTGCCGAAACGGATCAGTCGGCAACGCCGACGCTCCCCGCAGCGACGGGATTGTTCACCTATTCGGGCGGACCGGCGATCCCGGGGAGCGCCATCGCAGGCCTCGCAAGCTCGATCAAAATCAACGCCAGCGTCGATCCCGGCCAGGGCGGCAATGCCGAGTTGATCCGCGATGGCGGCATCTCAGGCGCCAGTTACAAATACAATTCGGCCAATGCGCCGGCATTCACGGATCGCATTCAAAGCCTGATTTCAGGCCTGAATTCTGGGCAAACATTCGACGCGTCGACGCAGCTTCCATCATCCTCTTCGGTGATGGACTACGCAAAGAACTCGGTCTCTTGGCTTGAGGCGTTGCGCCAGTCCGCGACCGCCGAGGCCGATTACCGGAGCACCGTTGCGCAACGCGCCACCACTTCACTCTCGCAGGCGACCGGCGTCAATCTCGACGAGGAAATGACCAACCTTCTCGATCTCGAACGGACGTTCCAGGCGTCGTCGCGGTTGATCAACACCGTCAACGAAATGCTTTCAACTCTCATTCAGTCATTGAGCTAAGACGATGCTCACACCGACATTCATATCGACGTCAGCCTTATCGAGCGAAACGAAAGCCTCGATTGCGAGGATTCAGCATCGTCTCGTTGATGTCCAAAAGGAGCTCGCTACCGGCCGTCACGCGGACGTCGGCCTGACGCTCGGTGCGCAGACGGGAGTCGCGGTTTCGCTGCGCCAGGACATCTCGCAAATTCAATCGATCAAGGATACGAACTCGCTTGTGCTGACGCGCATGCAGGCGTCGCAGGCCGCTCTCAATACGCTCGCGACGACGAGCCAAACGTTCCTGAATGCGCTGACGCCGGCACAGTCCACCAGCACAATGTCCGGCACCATCGTGCAGCAGGCCAACGCCGCGATGCAGTCGATCCAGGATCAGCTCAATTCGTCGTTGGATGGTCAGTATCTTTTTTCCGGCATCAATTCTGACGTCAAACCACTCGACGATTATTTCGCAAATCCGCCGTCCGCGAGCGCGCAGGCGGTCAACGCTGCGTTCGTTGCGAAGTTCGGGATGAGCCCGAGCGATCCCGGCGTGTCGGCGATATCAGCGTCCGACATGCAGGATTTCCTCCAAAATGAGTTTGCCGATCTATTCTCGGATCCGAACTGGTCAGCAAACTGGTCGGATGCCTCTGATAAATCGGTAAACAGCAGAATCTCGCGGACGGAAACGGCCAATACGTCGGTCACCGCGAACGACCAGACGTTCCGGCAACTGACGCAAGCATTTGCGATGGTGGCGGGCCTCGGGTTCCAGAATCTGAATAGCTCGACGCAGAAAGTCGTCCTGCAGCAAGCGACACAACTCGTCAGCAACGGCATCGGTGGATTGACGAGGGTGCAAGCGTTCCTCGGCGTAACACAGCAGCGCGTGTCCGACTCCAATGAGCAGATCGATACGCAGATCGATTTTCTCGAAAAATCCATCAGCGGCCTCGAATCCGTGGATCCAGCGGAAGTGACGACGCAGATCTCGGATCTCTCAACGGCACTCGAAGCGGCCTACAGCGTTACAAATCGTTTGAGCAAACTAAGCATCATGGACTTCCTCTCTTGATAACCCGGCGCATGTAGCGCCGAAGGACCGGACTGAAACATGTATAAGTTCTCTTACGAAGAGACGTTGAGCGACTCCGCCGGCCGCAAGCGCGAGAATGAACGCCTCGCGCTCGAGCAGTCCGTATCGATGCTGAGATCCGCTGAAAAAGCTGGCGCAAATTCGCGCGAAGCCGTCGACGCGATCTGTTTCCTCAACCGGCTTTGGAGCTTCCTTCTCGAAGATCTCGTCAAGCCGGAGAATGCGCTTCCGGACGATATCAGAGCGAATTTGATTTCTATCGGAATCTGGATGCTGAAGGAAGCGGACGCCATCAGCAGCGGCAAGTCGAAGAATTTCGCAGGCTTGATCGACGTTTCAAGCGTCATCGCGGAAGGTCTGTGATGGCCGGTGGATTGAAAATCACCCTGCGTGCCGGCGAGCGGATTTTCGTCAATGGCGGCGTGCTCAAAGTCGATCGCAAAGTCAGCATCGAGCTGATGAACGACGTGATTTTTCTCCTCGAGCAGCACGTCATGAAGCCCGAGGAAACGACGACGCCGCTCCGCCAGCTCTATTTCATGGTGCAGATGATGCTCATGGACCCGGCGCTGCACATGAAGGCGCGGACGATGGCGAAGGAGTCGGTCGCAAATCTTCTTGTGAGTATCCGCGACGGAAAAATGCTGCAGGGCTTGATAGAAACAAGCGATTTGCTCGATGCCGATCGCCCCTTTGAAGCACTGAAGAAAGTAAGAATGCTTCTTCCATTAGAGGCGGCAAGCGCCGTCACGCAGGAACCGAGCAAGGAGGTCGCATGACCACGATTCCCCCAACAGGCAACACATCCGGAACGTCAAACGCCGACGCGAATGACAAAACGAAAAACTCCACCCTGAATTACAACGACTTCCTGAAACTTATGGTCGCGCAACTCCGCAACCAGGATCCGTTGAACCCGACCGATTCCACCGAGTACATGTCGCAGATCGCGCAATTCTCGAGCGTTGAGCAGGGCATCAATACAAACGCGAAACTCGACCAGCTGCTTGTGAATTCCAATATCTCGCAGGCGAGCACGATGATCGGCTTGTCGTTGACATCTGCGGATGGCTCGGTGTCCGGCATCGTCACGTCCGTGCGCATCGATTCGACGGGCTCCACAGCGATTCTAAATAACGGCAAGGAAGTTCCGATCACTCAGGGCGTCGTGCTGGGGTATCAATGACGGAAGGCGACGCGCTCGGCATTGTCCAACAGGCGATCTGGCTGACGATCATCCTCGCCGGTCCCGTCATCGCATCTGCGATGATCATCGGCGTCGGCGTGGCCTTTTTTCAGGCGTTGACGCAGGTCCAGGAGATGACGCTGACGTTCGTACCGAAAATCATCGCCGGATTTCTCATTATCCTGATGACCGGAAGTTACAGCGGAAGTCTGCTCAAGGTTTTCACTGAGCAACTCTACCTTCGAATTGCGACGGGATTCAAATAGCGCACAGACAATGATGCTAATACGCTTGATAAGTCGCAGCTGTGCTTAGTTTTTACAGCCTACGAAATTCGTAAATAGCCGATAATGATAATAGAAAAGCGGACGCCAACCGGCTACGGCGTACACTGATATCGCAACCGGATATATTGCACCTCGATTGAGCGGTGGTTTATGGGCACGATAACTTCAAGGCAATTTCCATTTTCGGCCGTGATCATGATTACGAGTCTCGTCGCCGTAGCCTCCGCTTATTTCCTATGGACTTTGTGGATGCGGAGCGACTTCGGGCTTACAACCTGGGGGGAATGGTCCGACATCAGCTGGCAGGTTGCGGAGGTCGATTCTCGCGGCCGCATCATTCGCCTCGGATCGCACCCGATGGCCATTGCGGCATTGGCCGGAACCGTTTCGGTTTGCTTCGTCGCTTTCATGCTTGGCGCTTGGCAGTTTTTGACCGGTAATGAAGTCCGCCGCAAAAAGGATAACGACGCCGCATCAAACCGCATCGAAAAGGTCGGTCAGGAACTCGATGACGAGGTCTTGGTGCTGTTGGGCCTGTTGCGCCAGCATACCGACGTCAGCAGCCTGCACTCCGAAGTGCTGGCAAAGGTCAACAAGACGCTTCCATCGCTGACGACGGCGGATCAGGTGAGAGGCGTCGTGCAGCGTCTGATTGCCGAAAACACAAAGATTCGCAGCGAAGTCGACGTTTTGAACGCGCGCTTGCAGCATTCGCAAACACAGATCGAAAAGTTACGCTCCAGCCTGAGCGAGAGTCAGCATCTCGGAATGCTCGATGCCGTGACTCAGCTCAAAAACCGCCATTGGCTCGAAGCAAATCTGCATCGTGAAGTTAAGGCCGCGTCGGAACTCAACGAGCCCCTTTGCCTCATCATGGCCGACGTGGATCACTTCAAGAAAATCAACGATACGTTTGGCCATACCGTGGGCGACGAAATCCTCAGACGCTTTGGTGAACTGCTGTCGAAGAACATCAAGGGCCGCGACACGGCGGTACGCTACGGCGGCGAAGAGTTTGTCGTGGTGCTGCCGCAAACTCAGATCGAGGGCGCGGATAATCTTGGCGAACAAATTCGCGACGAACTGCAACGAAAGAAATGGATGCACCACAGGACCGGCAAGCCCATCGGTACCGTCACGGCATCCTTCGGCATCGCCGAGCTTCGTCCCGAGGACGGCCCCGAGTCTCTGCTTGAGCGTGCCGACGCGAAACTGTACGAAGCAAAAGCAGCTGGCCGCAATTGCGTGAAATCGGACAGCGATTAAGCCTATCCGCTGAGATAATGCGGTCGCGACGCACATCCCGTGCGTAAAGCGTCAGCCGGATATCAAAGGATCATCATCGGCGAGCGGGCAGTCGAATCGGACGCCAGCCTTGCCGTTCTTCGACCACACGATCAAGCCCGGCACTTTGCGGCCGTTCCGCAGGATGACGACGACAGCATCTTTCAGACGAAACTCCTGATCGCAATCGACGTTCAAATCGTTCCTCGAAGCATCACGCACAAATGCGGAAAATGCACCCGCCTGCGAGAAGATCTTGCATGGCTGCGCCGCGGAAAACCTCGGACTTTGCCGGCGTTGCGGCAGGATCGGCAAGGCCACTTCGCCCTGCTGATTGATGCACGTCTGCGATCCTGTGATGGCCTCTTTCAAAAATCGGCTGAGCAGCAGAGCATTTCCGGTGTAGGCGCCGTTGAGCCGCCAGCGCGTTTCGGGCTCAAGGTCCAACACGGCATCGCGACAATCCTCCGCAAGCTTTCGCCACACGACGGCAATCTGCTCGAGCTTGGCGAGCGGAATTTGCGGACCGGCGAATAGTCCCGCGCTGTCGAGCAACGGCATCGTAAGCTTTTTGGCATCCGCGAGATCGAAGTAGGCGCGTGCAATGGCAGCTGCGAGGTCGCGCGGCAGCCCAATGTCCTGCCACGAGCGTAACGCAATCTTGACGATCGGCGACTCGACAGGAATGAGGTTATTGCAGGCACGTAGCATCCAGCTTCGCCGCGACGCCAGGCTCGCATTCATGCAGGACGCGATCCCACCGATCTGCAGTGCCGTCCAATGAAACTCGCAGACGAGAGCTTCAAATCGCGCGAAGCCATCCGCCGTGCCGCTCACCGGCGGCGAGGCGCGCCGCGGTTTGATAGGCTCGGACGATTTTAAAAGTGCCCCCAGCATTTCGACATTCCCCACGGATTCATATTTCGCAAGCGCGCTTGAAGATCCTTCCTCCAGATTCAAAGCGGCTGCGAAAACAGCTCTCGAATTTTTTCTGACGGAACCGCAGGCGAAAACAGAAAGCCCTGCGCTTCGATGCATCCCTCGGCGCGCAGGAGATCCAGCTGTTGCGTGGTTTCGACGCCCTCCGCGACGCTCGTCATCCCAAGATTGTAGCCAAGCTGAATGATCGAGCGACGCAGCGTTGCCGACCGCTTTTGGTTGGCAGTGTTCGAAACAAACGAACGATCGATCTTGATTTTGTCGAACGGGAAGCTCTGCAGATAGCTTAGAGACGAAAACCCTGTTCCGAAATCGTCGATTGCAAACCGCACGCCGAGCTTCTTGAGACGCTCGAGCGTTGCCGCAGCGCTCTCGCGGTCCGTCATCAAAAGCGTTTCGGTGATTTCGAGGACAAGGCGCGAGGCAGGCAATCGCTTTGAGAGTGCCAAGATCTTGTCAACGAGATTCCCGCCGCTGAACTGTGCCGCGGAGATGTTGACTGCGATCCAAATGTCGTCGGGCCATCGGCTCGCTTCGGCGCACGCTGTCTTGAGAACCCAGTCGCCGATCTGTCCAATGATGCCGCACTCTTCCGCCACAGGAATGAATTCCGATGCCGGGATCAGGCCGCGCTCGGGGTGGCGCCAGCGGATCAACGCTTCGCAGCCGACGATCTTGCGCGTCTTGATGTTGACGATGGGCTGATAGTGAAGCTCGAACGCATTATTGGCGAGAGCTTCGCGCATCTCCGTTTCTATTTGCATGCGCTGGTCGTGCTGCCCGTCATTGGGTGTTCCAAAAAATGCGGCGTTCTCTTGTTCGCTGGTCAGCGAAGTCTGGCGTTCGAGCGGCCTGCTTTGAACATCGTCGTGAGACGGCCGGGCAGATGCTGCCAAAGATTGTCGGCAACCAGAGATATCTGTCGCTATGCTGACAAATCCGCCTCGCGCGAGAGGAATGGTGCGGGTAGCCGTGACGGAACCGTCGGAGTGGTGGCGCTCGATGCC
This sequence comes from Hyphomicrobium sp. GJ21, assembly GCF_001006785.1. NCBI lineage: Bacteria > Pseudomonadati > Pseudomonadota > Alphaproteobacteria > Hyphomicrobiales > Hyphomicrobiaceae > Hyphomicrobium > Hyphomicrobium sp. GJ21. Next base: position 1,054,221 of record NZ_CDHO01000003.1, read on the forward strand.
CTGAGCAGCTGGGCTGGCGGCCGACGCAATTTGGTTGCGGACGTAAGCTTCAATATCGGCCGCCGCACATTCGTTGCGTCGCGCCTCAGCGCGATAGAAATCCTCAGCGGTCTGCGGGAGGTCGGAGATTGCCGCGCTGGAGCAGCTGATGGAGTCGAGTTGGCGCTCATTACAAAGAAGAAGCTTGTGATCCTTGTCGAAGGCAGCAACGCTTCCGGGGAAATTGTCGACGATGGTCCGGAGCAGTTCGGCGTTGACGTCCAGTTCGCTGCGCAGCCGCAGAAGCTCCGTGATATCGCGCTGAACCGAGAGATACCCTTTGAGGCCGTTACGGCTGATGAGCGGAACGATCAGGGCGTCAACCCAGTATGTACGGCCTTTCTTGCAACGGTTCATCACCTGCGCGCGCCAAGGCCGTCCAGCCTTCAACGTGCGATAGGCATCAGCCCAAAAGGCCGAAGGGTGATGCAATGAATTCAGGATCGCGTGCGATTGGCCAATGAGTTCGCTTCGAGAATATCCGCTAAGCCGCGCAAAAGCGTCATTGACGTGAAGAATCCGGCCATTTGGATCGGTGATCGAAATAATGCCGAATTGGTCGAGTGCAGAGGCAAAGCCGCGCCGCCCCCAGGACGTTTCCGCAAAATTCACGTTTGCAGGCCGGCGCCGGCCGGAGGAGCGGGCGACCGCAGCATTAGACGCTAAACCGTCGAAATTGAGAGCCATGCCGCCACGTGCCGAGATAGGAATGCCGCACAAGCGATCTCACCATCACAGGTGATATACGCCGATCCGATGCGAACAATTTGATGGAAACATCTTAACGTCGCCTTAGTCGAGTTTCGAAAAGGGGCAACGCAGGCCGGGGAAAGAGACATTTTAAAAAAGCAGAGCCTGCATTGAAATTGGGGCCGCGAATGGAGATTCAGATGCAACCCGGCAAGCCAATTGGATAGAAGGCGAAAAGGCGTTTTAAGGGCCCCGCAAGTTATTCGCGCAATGGTCACCTCGAATATTGAAGTGAGGGTGTCTTGCCTATTGATAAGAGGCCGGAGCGACGGCAATTCGGGAGACGGTCGGTATTCAAATCGGCAGTCATTATCACGAGTGACGGCCGCCGTTTGCCGGGCGCAGTTGTCGATTTTTCCGATGCTGGCGCGCGAATCAAGCTCACGGAAACGGCCGCTGTTGGGCCGGATTTGGAACTCGAAATTCCGGGCGACGATTTCGTCGTGAAATGCCGTTTGGCGCATTCGGAAGGCGTTTATATTGGCGTCAAATATACGAAGCCGCCGCGTCGAATTTCCTGGGCGACGCGCTAGTGGGAAAAATAAAGTCGGAAGGAATGGGCCGTCAGGTATTGAAAAGACTCGCATAATCGCAAGTCGGCAACGAAATCACAAAAATAAATACATCATTTTCGCGGCGTAAACCAATTCGATAACATTGCGAATTATTTTTGCCGAACGGTTGCTTGATAGTTGAAATCATAGGCATGACGCCGCGCAACCGTGTCGGCTACAACCCGACATGTTCCGAGCTCAAAGAAGCAGGAACAAGACGATGGCGCCTTTCACCCGATCATCGGCCCTCGTGCCGATGCGCGCGAATTCAATCGATCGATATGATCTTCGATCCCGCGTAATTCGCGGTCGCAGCTTCCGCTCTTCGCTGCACCAGCGCGCTCCATCGCAAAGCGAACGTGCATTCCAGCAGCGCTGACGAACCAACGAGCCTCGACTGTGAGGCCGTTTCCGAATGCGCATCGGCTACCGATTCCAGCAAGCCGCCTCCCCACCGCCACATCAAACCAGGTCAAAAAAAATGGTCATCGGGCATATCAATAGCAAATGGTCAATGCCGCGTCGGCTTGCACTTATATCGGCCGTATTTCTGATTCCGTCGCTCGGTCAGATGTACATGTATGCGGAGCAGAAGCGCACACAGATCAATGAACTTCAGAAGGAGGTCGAAGGCGCTAAGCTCGCTCGAGCCGTCTGGGACGAGATGAGTAGCGACCAGACTGGCGCCTCTGGAATGAGCAGCCGGTTGGCGACACTTGCGCGAACGACGGGCCGAGGGCTTGGAGTCGAGCCGGCCATCGATACATTTGCGAATGCCAAAACCGCGACCGACAAAAGCAAGGCCGGCTCGGAATTGCTGAACACCATCGCCGACGCATCGGCAATGTCCGCAGATTTGTCGGCCGATACGCACAACGCTCAGAAGATTTTCACTGAAAGCCTGTCGGCGATCGCGCAAAACTTGGTCAGTCTTCGCAGCACGCTCACTGCGCCGCAAGCCAGCGAAGCCGCGCTTGCAATCGACTATGCCGCGCTAAATGGCGCGCTGGAGAATCTGCGCAAGCCGCTTACCGATATCAAGACAATGGATGCCGCTAACGGTGAGCAGCGAGCCCTGGCAGATGCTGGCGTTCAGCTCATCGCTCACATCGATCAAATCGCGTCGGCGATCAAGGCCGCCAACTACCAGCGTCCAGCTCTCGGTGCTGATGTGATCGCCGCTGTGTCTGCGGCACATAAGGCGACGGGTACCATGGCAGCCAATGCGGGCGAGCTGTTCATTCAGCTGGCGGAGGATCGCAATAACGAGGCGCAAACCGGGCTGTATCGCACTCTCGCCTTGCTTATCGCGGCGACCATTCTAGCGGTCGGAGTTGTGACGGTCCTTGCGAGAGGCATGTCAAAGCGGCTCGCGAGCCTCGTCCGCGCCATGGATCAGATCAGCAAGAAGGATCTCAGCGTCGAGATCCCCTGCCTGACGGATCGCAATGAGAACGGTCAGATCGCCCAGGCGCTCGCACGCTTCAAAGAGGCTGCGGTCGAGCAGAAGGCAATGACGGATGCGGCTGTCGAAGCGGCAAAACAGCAGCAGGAGCAAGGCGATCACTATGCCCGCGAACATGAGCGCTTCATGGATGCGTTCACGATGGCGGCAGATCGCATCTCTCGCGGCGATTTCGAGCATCATATCACGGAGAAGGTCATCTCCGAATATGAGCCGATCATCAGCCAGATGAACCTGATGATGAGCCAGCTGGAGCAGGCGCAGGTTCAGAAGCGCGAAGCTGAAAAGCAGATCAACGTCGTCGTCGAGTCTTTAGGCGCCGCGCTTTCGGAACTCGCCGCAGGCGATCTCGAAACGGGTCTCTATATCGACGTCGCGCCGGAGTTCGCAAAGCTGAAGGCGGACTTCAACTCCGCAGCGACGACGCTGAAGAGTACGATTTCTCTCGTCAAAAAAGGCACGGCCAGCATCAAGCTTGGCACGGGTGAAATTTCGCAGGCTTCGGACGATCTTTCGCGCCGGACTGAAAACCAGGCGGCCAGCCTCGAAGAGACGGCGGCAGCGGTCAAGGAAATCACCGACACGGTCAACAAGACGGCGCGCGGTGCAACGCATGCTCGTGAGACGGTCTCCGTCGCAAAATCGGATGCCGAGAAGAGTGGCGAAGTGGTGCGTCGAGCAATCGAAGCGATGAACGGCATCGAAAGCTCATCGAAGCAAATCAGCCAGATCATCGGCGTGATCGACGAGATCGCATTCCAGACCAACCTTCTCGCCTTGAATGCCGGCGTCGAAGCCGCGCGGGCTGGCGATGCGGGTCGTGGATTTGCGGTCGTCGCGTCGGAAGTCCGGGCATTGGCGCAACGCTCCGCCGAAGCCGCGAAAGAGATCAAAGGATTGATCTCGGCTTCCACGGGACAAGTCTCGCAGGGCGTGCAGCTCGTCGGTGAGACCGGCCTCGCTCTGACCCGGATTGTGACGCAAGTCGCCGAAATCAATTCGATCGTCAGCGAAATTGCAGCAAGCGCAAACGAGCAGGCGCATGGGCTCGAGCAGGTGAACACCGCCGTCAACGAAATGGATCAGGTGACGCAGCAGAACGCGGCGATGGTCGAGGAAGCGACGGCGGCGACGCAAACGTTGGCGCAGCAGACCGAAGAACTCGCGACGCTGGTCAGCCGCTTCAAGACTGGCGACGAGACCGTCGTTGACATTGCGCCACGACGCGAAGCGGCAAAACCGGCCGTGCGTGTCAGCAACTCGGCAGGCCGGGCAAAAGTAGCCGCAAACGGCAGCGGTCGCTCGTACGCGGCCGCAGGCGCTGACGCCGGTTGGGAGGAATTCTGATGCCTCGCGCAAAAAAGAAATCAGCTATCCCGAGCCGTGGTCCCAAGAAAACGGCTGCCGCCAAAGGATCAAAGACGAAGGCGAGTTCGGAAGCCATAGCGCCTACGATCGATACCTTTGAATTCGCCGCGGACGAAGCACCAATCTCGACGGCGTCACCGATTGTGGAGGATCAGCCGTCGCAGCCGTTGATGCTGCCGGATTGTCTCGATTCGGCGGCCGCGATCACGATCAAGGAAATGCTGCTGACACAGCGTGGCAATGCCATCGCCGTCGATGCAAGCCAGGTTCGACGCGTCGGCGTGCAGTCGTTGCAGGTGCTCGTCGCCGCGGCAAGATCATGGCAGCGCGACGGCCTCGGCTATCGCCTGGAAAACCCAAGTTCTGAATTTCTCGAGACGATCGCGCTCGTTGGACTGCCGCATCAAGAGTTGCTGCTTGAAGGACATCAGTAATGCAAACGATTCTCACGGTCGACGACTCGCGCACGATGCGCGACATGCTGCGAATGGCGCTTGTCGAAGCTGGTTTTAATGTCGTGCAGGCGGTCGACGGGGTCGACGGCCTCGACGTTCTCCAGCAGTCGACGCCCGACGTCATCGTCACAGACATCAACATGCCGAAGATGGACGGCTTCGGTCTAATTGAAGCGGTGCGCAAGGACAATCGGTACCGGAAGGTTCCCATTCTCGTTCTGACGACGGAAAGCGACGCGGCGAAAAAGCAGCGCGCCAAAGAAGCCGGCGCAACGGGATGGATCGTCAAGCCATTTGAGCCGACGAAACTCATCGCCGCCATTCGGCGCGTCGCGGCTTAACACGGCAATCAGGGGGTGACGGTCGTGGACTCAATGGCGGCAATTCGGCAAACCTTTTTTCAGGAGTGCGAAGAACAGCTCTCCGAAATGGAAATCGGCTTGCTTGCGATGGACGAAGGCAGCACCGATTCCGAAACGGTGAATGCGGTCTTTCGCGCAGTGCACTCGATCAAGGGTGGGGCGGGCGCGTTCAAACTGACGCAGCTCGTGCAGTTTGCGCATACGTTCGAGACGGCGCTCGATTTCGTTCGAAGCGGAAAACTCAATCCGACGTCGGAAATGATGAAAATCATGCTCCGCGCCGCTGACGTTCTTGCCGACCTTGTCGAGGCGTCGCGCGAGGGTAGAGAAATAAATGAAGCGAGCTATGAAACCGTCGCTTCCGACATCAAAAGCCTGACGCTGATCGACGGCAAAGAAGAGGTCGAAGAAGCAATCGACTTCCAGCCGACCGTAATCGATTTTGGATTTTCTGGCGTCTCTGTGGAAGCGGCGCCCGAGGAAGAGGTATCGGCCTCGCACGAGTATCGCATCGGCTTCACACCGCGGCCGGAACTCTACGCCAACGCCAACGAAACGGCCCTCGTACTCCGCGAGCTGAATCGGCTCGGGTCAATGGAGGCAACGTGCGATGCTTCGGCACTACCCGACCTTGAGAACATTGATCCGAACGGCGCATATTTTTCCTGGTCTATCCGCCTAACGTCGGGCCAAGAGATCGCGGACGTTCGTGAAGTCTTCGAGTTCGTCGAGGGCGAAGCCGAACTCTCGATTGAAAGCGACGGTCAGCCGGAAGTCTCCGATGCCGACATCGCTGCGCTGCTCGCGAAAGCGCTTGGAGCCCCGGCAGCCCCGGAGGCAGACGCTGTAGCGGAAAGCGCGATGCCAGCGCAGGAAATTGAAATCGCACCGGTAGTGGCCGAAATAATTCCGGCTCCGGCTGTGGCGGTTGAAGCAACGAAGCCGGACGCCAAATCGGCTGCCGTCCCCGCGCAGACGACGATCCGGGTTGAGTTCGACCGCGTTGATCGCCTGATCAACCTCGTCGGCGAGCTTGTCATCAACCAGGCTATGCTTTCGCAGCGAGTCATCGAGGCAAATTTTTCAGGCTCGTCGTCCGTCATTATCGGGCTCGAAGAGCTCGAGCAGTTGACGCGCGAGATTCAGGAAAGCGTGATGGCGATCCGCGCGCAGCCGGTCAAACCGCTGTTCCAGCGCATGTCGCGCATCGTTCGCGAAGTCGCCGACGCAACGGGTAAGGAAGTCCGTCTCAAGACCGACGGTGAAGCGACCGAAATCGATAAGACGGTTGTCGAGCGTCTCGCCGAGCCGTTGACGCATATGATCCGCAATGCAGTCGATCATGGCATCGAATCGCCCGAGCAGCGACTCGCCGCCGGAAAGCCCGCGGAAGGTTTGGTGCGTCTGACAGCCGCCCATCGCTCGGGTCGTATCGTCATCGAGATTGCTGACGACGGCGCCGGCATCGATCGACCCAAGGTGCGAGCTTCGGCAATCAAGAAGGGGCTTATCCCAGCTGACGCTCAGCTGACGGATAGCGAAATCGACAATCTTCTGTTTCTGCCAGGCTTCTCGACCGCTTCGACGATCTCGAATATTTCCGGTCGCGGCGTCGGCATGGACGTCGTGAAGCGATCCATCCAGGCGCTCGGCGGCCGCATTTCGATTTCATCGCGTCCCGGCCAGGGTTCCACGTTCTCGATGAGCCTGCCGCTGACGCTTGCCGTGCTCGATGGCATGGCGGTTTCCGTCGCCGGACAGACGCTGGTCGTACCGTTGACCGCGATTGTCGAAACGCTCAAGCCGAAGAAGACCGATATTCACGCGCTCGGCGCTGAAGGCCGCGTCATGTCGATTCGCAATACATTTGTGCCGCTGATCGATGTCGGTACGCAGCTCGGATTTCGTGAGACCGCCGCGCAGCCGGAAAACAGCGTCGCGATCCTCGTCGAAACGGGTGGTGGCGCACGGAATGCGCTGCTCGTCGATTCGATTCAGGATCAGCGGCAGGTCGTCATCAAAAGTCTTGAAGCAAATTACGGCACCGTCGAAGGCATCGCTGCGGCGACGATTCTCGGCGATGGGCGCGTTGCGCTCATTCTCGATGTCGACGCCTTGGTGACGGGTTCATTTGAAGAATCAGTGTCCGGCGAGCTTCGCTATGGAACGGGAGGTTAGGATCGTGCAAGAGAACGGACCGGCAGCCAAAGCTGCAAACAGTGAATTCGTAGCGTTTCGCGTCGGCGCGCAGGAATTCTGTATCGACATTATGTGCGTGCGTGAAATTCGCGGTTGGACAATGGCAACCCCGTTGCCGCACGCACCGGACTACGTCCGTGGCGTGATCAATCTGCGCGGAGCTGTGCTTCCGATCGTCGATCTCGCGATGCGTTTTGGACTGGGTCTGACGGAGTCGACGCCGCGCAGCGTCATCATCGTCGTCCATATTCATCAGCAGATCGTGGGGTTGCTCGTCGACGCCGTGTCCGACATTCTGACCTCATCGGCAGACTCGATGCAGCCGACGCCGGATATCGCGTCCGAAATGGCGAAAACCTTCGTCAAGGGCGTGTACGCGGTGGACGGGCGCATGATCAGCATCGTCGCGCTGGACAATGTATTGCCGATTGCAGCAAAGGCCGCGGCATGACACTGGCGGTTCAGCGCGCGCCGGCGAGAGCCGCGGATGCGCCACTTGTCACCGGCGAGTTTGCGTTTGCCGCGGCGGACTTCCGCGCGATTGCGGAAATCGCCAAGGCCGAAGCCGGCATCGATCTCCCGGAGTCCAAAGCGACGCTCGTTTACTCGCGGCTGGCCAAGAGATTGCGCAGCCTCGGACTTCCAAACTTTACCGAGTACATCGACCGGGTTCACGGCGACGACCAGGAGCGCGGCAACATGATCGCCGCGCTGACGACCAACGTGACGCGCTTTTTCCGTGAGCCGCATCATTTCGAATATCTCAAGAAAAACGTTCTCGAACCGCGCGCCGCCCACATTCGCAAAGGCGGACGCCTGCGCCTCTGGTCGTCCGCCTGCTCGAGCGGACAAGAGCCGTACTCGATGGCGCTCACGGTTCTCTCCGTCTTTCCTGACGCGCGGCAACTCGATATCCGAATTCTGGCAACCGACCTCAATCCGAACGTCGTCGCGCATGGCAAGCGCGGTCTCTATCGCAACGAGGAGGTCGCCGAAGTCCCCCAGGCTCTGCGCACGAAATGGCTCGAGCCGGTGACAGGCGACGCCGACAGCATGCGCGTCGGAGAAGCGGCGCGTGCACTGGTTGCGTTTCGCGAACTCAATCTGATGGGCAACTGGCCGTTCAAAGGGCCGTTCGATGCGATCTTTTGCAGAAACGTCGCGATCTACTTCGATCACGAAACGCAGGGAAAAATCTGGAAGCGCCTCGCGAGCCTGCTCGCGGACGGCGGCGATCTTTACATCGGACACTCCGAACGCGTGTCCGGACCGGCAATGAACATCCTGACCGCAAACGGCGTTACGAGTTATCGCAAGAAAAGCGACGCACAGAGATGAAAAGAATAAGAGTTCTCGTAGTTGACGATTCCTCGACGATGCGCGGTCTGATCGCGACGGCGCTCTCGTCGGATGCCGAAATCGAAGTCGTCGGACAAGCGGAAGATCCGCTGCAGGCCCGGCAGGCGATCAAGGCGCTGAATCCAGATGTCGTGACGCTCGACGTCGAGATGCCGAATATGAGCGGCCTCGAATTTCTCGAAAAGATCATGCGGCTGCGGCCGATGCCGGTCATCATGGTGTCGACGCTGACGAGCCGCGGTGCCGAGGAAACTGTGCGCGCGCTCGAGATCGGTGCGGTCGATTGCATTGAAAAGCCAAGGCCCGGCAACGAACACAATTTTGAGGAGCTGCCGTTCAAGGTCAAGATCGCTGCGATGGCACGCGTTCGCCCGCTGACGACCGAAAGCGAGAGACAAAAAAATGCGGTCGAAGCCAGATCCGCGCACGGGCAGTATGCTTCCGATGGGCGCGTGCTCGCGATTGGCGCTTCCACGGGCGGCGTCGAAGCGCTGATCGAACTTCTGTCGCATTTTCCTGAAAACTGTCCGCCGACCGTCATCGCGCAGCACATGCCGGCGTCGTTTACGAAGAGCTTCGCAAACCGCCTCAATCGTCTATGCCCGGCGCAGGTGCAGGAAGCGACGCATGGAGCAAAACTCGCGCCGGGTCAGGTATTCCTGGCGCCGGGCGGATCGCTTCATCTCGAAATTGCCGGCAAGGGTGACTTGCGCTGCGTTATGAAAGCAGGCGACCGGGTCAACGGTCACTGCCCTTCGGTCGACGTTCTGTTTGAATCGGTGGCGCGCTCGTGCGGATCGCGCTCAGTGGGCCTCATACTGACCGGTATGGGCCGCGACGGCGCGTCCGGACTGTTGTCCATGCGCAAAGCAGGCGCCAGAACATTCGGACAGAATGAATCCAGCTGCATCGTGTACGGAATGCCGAAGGCTGCATTCGACATCGGCGCAGTTGAAAAGCAGTTGCCACTCGACCGCCTCGCAGCGGCAATAGTGTCAGAAACGTCAACAATCAAAAAACACTAGGAGGCCAATATGCCCTCAATGCAGCAACTCTCGATCATGGTCGTTGACGATACGTCCGTCAGCCGCGCGCTCTTGACCGACGGCCTCGATCAAATCGGGCTTAAATCGTTCAAAGTCGCCAAGGACGGCGAGGAAGCCCTTAAGCTGATGATGACGACGCCATGTCATCTCGTCATATCCGATTTCAACATGCCGAAAATCGATGGCATTCAGTTGCTGCGTGCTTTGCGTCAGCACGGCCCGACGAGCAAGGTCGGTTTCATCCTTGTGACGGGTAAGGGCGACAAAGCGCTGATCGATGAAGGCAAAAAGTGGGGCCTGAACAATTTTCTCGCCAAGCCCTTCACTGTCCCGGCATTGAAAACGTGCATCGAGGCTGTTGTCGGAAAGCTGACATGACGTCAGGGTTGAGGCGAGATAATCGCGTTCACATCATCCAGGGCGAGTACTTCGTCACCGGTGACAGCGAACTCGTGGTGACGACGATCCTCGGGTCATGCGTCGCGGCCTGCATTCGCGATCCGCTGGCGGGCGTTGGCGGCATCAACCATTTTCTTTTGCCGGGAACGAACACACGGACGAAAGCGGGCGAGGCGGAACGTCTCGGCGTTCACCTGATGGAGCTGCTTGTGAACGGTTTGCTCAAGGCCGGCGCCCGTCGCGAGCGGCTGGAGGCGAAGCTGTTCGGCGGCGCGAGAACAGTGCGAAGCCACAATGATATCGGCAAGCACAATGCGGAATTCGCCGAGCGGTTTCTGCGCGACGAAGGCATCGCCTACGTCGGCGGCAGCACCGGCGGCCTGCAAGGGCGACGGATACAGTATTGGCCGGTTTCCGGACGCGCACGGCAGAGTCTGCTCACCGGCACCGTGGAGATCGAACGTCCGCCTGTGACGGCGCCTCGCGTCGTGGCGAGCAACGCGGGCGAACTCGAACTGTTTTGAATTTTCTGACGGGACGCGGAACAAAATGAGCGGCGACAAAAACAATACAAATGGTGCAGCAGGCGCGCTCGTGCCCGTTCCCGAAGTCCTGACGATGGTGAGCGAAGAAATCCGCATGCTGTCGGACGGCGTCAACGATCTGCAGGAATTGATCGGGAATCTCGTCGTTGCCGGAGCTTTCGGCGGATCGCATTCACTCTACGAGTTGCAGTCTCTGGACCGTATCTCGCAAAGTCTCGAAGCGATCTCCGACTATCTCGGAGGCGCTTCGAAAATATCGTCGCCGGATTGGAAGATCGATGTCGCCGAAGCCTCGCGCTGCGTGAGAATCGCCGAAATGAGCGATCGTTTGAACGGTATCAAACGGGACGACGCATCACATAACGGCGCCGGCGATTTCGACGACTTCGAGCTGACCGCCTAAAGAGATCGCGAGAACATCACGCCCCGACGAATTCGCGCGCTGCATCAATCGAGATGAATCGGCGGCGGCCGATGAGAGTGTCGATCTCGATCGTGCCGTCGTCAAATTCCATATATTCGCGACCTGCCAGCTTGCCGCCGATGAAGGGCGGTCTGGGCGCCGGCGGCGGCAGTGGAGCAGGCTGTTCCGGTGCGAGTTGTTTCCGCTCCAGCAACGGTTGTCGACGTGCGCCGCCCGGGAAAGCGATGCGAACCGAAAGCCCTTTGCCTTCGATCATCGGCAGAACCTTCATCGCGATAGCCCCGATGAGAATGCTCTGCGCCAGCGTCAACGCCATGAGGCGATGAATCCAAACCGCGGGCGTATCGGAAAGCAGCGCCGAATAACCCGCAACAAAAATTGCGGCCGACACGATGACAAGTCCGGCAAGAACGGAAACCGTGGTGGCGCGAGCGGCGAAGTTGGTCCGCCGAGTGCCGAGGTCGGCAAGCGCTTCGTCGACGTTGCGGAGCTTCAGCGCGTTGGCAAGCTCGGATTGACGCAGAACATCCTCGAAGGCGTAGCGATTATGGAGCGCGTTCATGGTTTTTCATCATGTCCTGCTTGGAGAGGTAGGTCCAGCTATCGATCATCACGTCCTTGACGACGTTGCGGCCAAGGCGCTCGTTCGTGCCCGAGGCGATGTTTGCCGATAGCTCTTTGATGGCATTCTTGCGCCCGGCCTTGAGATCCTTCGGCGCAGTTTCGTAGATCAGTCGAAACGCTTCATCGGCGACGAAAGCTTCCGGCTGCACCGAGCTCTCTTTGAGCAGGTCGGCGTCCGCAGTAAACTGAAGGCGTGTCACCACGTAGCCGAGAACCTCCCCATCAGAAAGAATGGGGACGCTGACCATCGGCGTCTTCAGCATCTGCAGTTTATGATTTTCGGATTTGTTCGGCTCCGCGCTCATCGATGATTTCCACGCGACCGCGCCATAGACGCCGCCGACCGTCGAAAGACATGCAACGAAAGCGAGCAGGATCATCCGTATCACGGCGCGTTCCTGTAAGGTCCGATGTTGCGCGTATACGTGCCGTCCGATTCAGCATTCTGGATCGCGTCCGACAGCATCGCTGCGATTTCTTTGACGGCATCGAGATGCAGGCGGATCTTGCGCAGGTTAACCGAGAGCTTTTCGCGGAATTGCGCAAGGCGAAGCTGCAGGTCTGTATTGACGTCGGATTTCTGCAAACGCCGGAGCGCCTGATTGAGGTCGAGAAGCCCCTGGCTTTTGCGATCGTTCGATGTCTTGAAATCGAACTTCAATGACTTGTCCAAGGCGTGCGTTTCTTCGTCGAGATAGCCCTCGATGCGTGCGATCACCGCAAAGACCATCGCACGCGCGACATCCGCATCGTGCGTGCCCGCGCGCGGCATGGCGGGTCGGCGTGCACTCGCGGCGGCCAGGCCGCCCATTGGCGCGGCGGACCTGGCGCTCGGAAGAGGCGTTTTGACTTTTTCGCCGAATGCGCCGGTGCTCATGCTACTTGTCCTTAAGTCGTCCGGTTTCAGATTTGAGGATCATGTTCGCAATGCCGAGCGTGCCCGTCTTGGACAGACTTGTCGCGAGCGTGTCCGTCATCATCGAGCGCCACATCGTGCCCGACGTTCCTTCGCCGAACAGCGATGCGGAATCTTTCGGCATCGACGCGTCGATCATCTGGCGCAGATAGACAGCCTCGAATTGCTGCGCGACCTCTTTGGCTTTTTTCGTCGCCGCAGGGTCGGCCTGCGGTGCGGCTGCTTCCGTGCTGGCGGCAGCCGTCTTCGCCGGCCGGACTGTTTGCCCGGCTGTCCAGGTCGCGACGTCAGCGGCCGAGGTGCGAAGGATGGCGGACATCAAGAAATATCACTTCGAACATGGAAGATTGTCTCAGCTTGGACGCGGAGACTTACCCCGGCCTTGCGCGCCGACGGCTTCCTGAAATTCGAGCAGAGCCTCGAGTTCGGCCTGTTCGCGCTTGCGCGCATCTTCGCCTTTTGCCTCAGCGAGAAGGCGGTCGGCGCTCCGTCCGCGGGCGGCTGCCTCGGCATAACGCTTCAGCGCGATCTCGTGTTCGCGCGACAACTGTTGGATTCGCCGTTCGAGACGGCCGACGCGGCTCGACAGCAGCGCGGTGAAGAGACCGTTGACGGGCGACGGACTTTCTAGGCTGCGAAATATGTCGTCCTGGGCTGCGCGCAGCGAAGCGATCTCTTGCGTCAAATCGCTGACGCGCACGCGCTCCACCGTCTCAAGGTCGTGGAACACATCAGCAATGCGGCCAAGTTTTTTGGTCTGGCTAGCCATTTTGACCCAGCGTTGCGATCGCCTGCATGACGAGCGAAGAAAAGATGCCGATTATTCCGCCGTCGATCTGCAGCAGGATGATGAGTCCACCGAGAACGACGAACGGCGTCGAGACGAAGTATGACGGAATCTGCGGGATCATCTTGTTGAGAAACCCGAACGCGAGGTTCACCATCACGGAATAAACGACGAGCGCCGCGCTGAGCTGCAGCGTCAGCTTGAACGCCGAGCCGAACGTCGAGACGATCATAGAAAGATTGGGAGGCGCTGCGAATTCGGAGCCAACTTTAAGCGCTGCATAGGAATTCTGAAGCATTCGGATGATGGCGATATGCAGATCGGCCACGAAAAACATCACGACAGCGGGCAGCGTTACGAAGACGGAGTACGGCGTCGATGGATCGTTGCCTTCGATCGCGTGCGAGAATGCCGATCCGTAGCCGGCGAGGTTGGCCATCGCGATGGCTGCGAATTCGAGCGCGAGAAAGAAGATGCGTACGATAAAGCCGAGGAATAAGCCCGCCAGGCTTTCAGTGACGATGATCGAAACCAGTCCCTCGGCGGGGCCTGCCGCCACCGGCCGTACGTCGTCGTAAACGATCGGCATGATCGCGAGCGAAATGGCGATCGCGACGAAAAGCCGGAGCTGCACCGGGATGCGGTCGCTCGAAAACCCCGGCAACACCATGAAGCACGCGCCGACACGGCAGAAAACGATAAGCGGCACCAGAAGCGTTTGCTGCGTCAGCTCGCTCATGAAACCGAGCCGAGCGACTGAATCTGCACGCCGCGGCTGATCTCGAGGTGCGAGAGCACCGGCAACGTGCCGTAGAGGCGTTCTGTGACGGTGTGGACGTAAGGTCGCGTCTCGGCGGCCGTGACCAGAACGAATTGATGACCGGCATCCATAAGCGGCTGTACGACGCGCGCGAGGTCGGCGCCGAATTGCTCGATGAGACGCGGATCGATATCGAATTCGATGATCTCGCCCTTGGCGTCGCGGCGCAACGCCTGATGGAACGCGACTTCCCATTTGTTGCCGAGACGAACGATCTTCAGGTAGTTGTTGTCGCTGAGGTCGCCGCAAATTTGCGAAGCCAGCCGCATGCGCACATGCTCGGTGATCTGCTCGGCCTTGCGCGAGAACGGTGCGATTTCAGCAACCGCTTCCAGGATGAGATGCAGGTTGCGAATGGAAATCCGTTCCGCAAGGAGCATCTTCAGAACGCCTTGCAGGCCCGAATAGGAAATCTGCGACGGGCAGATTTCTTCGAGCAGCTTGCGGTATTCGGGGTCGAGCCGATCGAGAAGCGAACGCAGGTCACGATAGGAGAGAAGCTGCGCGAGGCTGTTGCGGATGACTTCCGCCACGTGCGTCAGAAGCACGGAAGAATTTTCGACCGGCACGAAACCGTCGCGCTTCAACGCGTTCGTAAAGATATCGGGCACCCAGATCGCCTTCATGCCGAACGCCGGTTCGCGCGTCTCATCGCCTGGCGTGTCGGGCTTCGGCCCGTCGCCGACAACGACCAGGACGTCGCCGAGTCGAAGCTCTGCGCTGGCGACGACCGTGCCGTGCACCTTGATCTGATAGCTCTTCGACGGCACCGAAAGATCTTCGGCAAGTTTGATTTCCGGAACGACGAAGCCGTACTGCTTCGCGAACTTGCGGCGCATCTTCGCGACACGCTGCGGAAGATCGCTGCTCGGACGCATCAGAACGGTCGAAATCTGCTTGCCGAAGCAGATCTCGATTTCCGTCGTCTTGAGCTGATCGCGAATGGATTGCCGCGATTGCTCTTCCGGCGACAACGCCTGATCGGTTGTCTTGGCCGATGCGGCAGCGCGGGCTCCGGCTTCCTTCTGTCGTGTCAGGCCGATGCTTATGAAACCCAGGACGCCACCGATGGCAGCGAACGGCAGCAGCGGGAGTCCGGGCGCCGTGGCGAGAACGGCCATGACGCCGCCCGCCAGCATCAACGCGCGCGGATAGTTGCCGAACTGGCTGACGATCACGCCTTCGGTCGAGCCCTGCGTGCCGCCCTTGGAAACGAGCAGGCCGGCTGCAAGCGACACGATCAACGCCGGCATCTGCGTGACGAGACCGTCGCCGACAGACAGCTTGACGAACGTATCTAGCGCCCGCTCGAACGGCAGATCGTGGCGCGTCACACCGATGATCACGCCGCCGAAAATGTTGACGGCCGTGATGATCAGGCCAGCGATCGCATCGCCGCGAACGAATTTCGACGCACCGTCCATGGCGCCGAAGAATTGGCTTTCTTCTTCGAGTTCGCGGCGGCGGCGGATCGCTTCCTTTTCGTCGATGGCGCCCGACGAAAGATCGGCGTCGACCGCCATTTGCTTGCCGGGCAGCGAGTCGAGCGTGAACCGCGCGCCGACTTCCGCGATACGCGTCGCGCCCTTGGTGATGACGACGAAGTTGACGGTGACGAGAATGATGAAGACGATGATGCCGATGACGAAATCGCCGCCCATCACGAACTGGGCGAAGCCCGCGATGACGTGCCCCGCCGCCGTCGGTCCTTCCGCGCCTTGCGAAAGAATGAGGCGCGTCGTCGCCACGTTGAGCGCAAGTCGCAATAGCGTTGCGATCAGCAGAATGGTCGGGAACGCGGAGAATTCCAGCGGGCGTCGTATCCACAACGCGACCATCAGAATGACGATCGACAGCGCGATCGACAGCGCCAACCCCATGTCGATCATGAACGAGGGGAGCGGCAGGAACAGGATTGTCAGAATGGCGACGACGCCGACCGCGAGACCAGCGTCGCGCTGGCCCAATACGAGTCCGATGCCGCTGTCTGCGGTCTTTGTTGCTGCCATAAAGCGAGGGTCCCCGATGCGCTGCGCCGGCAAGCTTGCAATCTGAAGCTTGCGCGAGGTCGTCGCCGGAACGGGAAACTCCGCCTTAAATCGGATTTCTGCTGCCGATTCGCCTCACCGATCAGGGCGATAACGATGACGCGTATCGGCAACTTGTCCTATTGGCGAGATGCAATGCCCCGCCAATAGGGAACGCCAAATCGAACGACGATCAGCCGGTCTTTTGGCTGGCCGTGTGCCTGCCGCGGCCGATGCCGGTGTACGCGATGCCAAGCTCCCGGACCGCCGCAGGATCGAGGACGTTCCGCAAATCGACGATCGTGCTGCCGCTCATGCGCGACTTGATAGCTTCGAGATTGAGCGCACGGTATTCGTTCCACTCGGTAACGATCACGAGCACGTCGGCTCCGGTCGCGGCTTCATCGGCGCTTTCGCACCATGTGACGCCGGGAAGCATCGGCTCGGCTTGCTTGCGGCCTTGCGGATCGCAGGCCCGGACCGTTGCGCCGCGTTCCTGCAGCATTGGAACGATCAGCAGGCTCGGCGCATCGCGCATATCGTCGGTATTCGGCTTGAACGTCACGCCGAGGATTGCGACGGTCTTGCCGCGCACCGATCCGCCGGCAGCCGCCTCGATGCGCACCGCCATGGCGAGTTTACGCTCGTGGTTGACCCGTTCGACCTGCTCGATGATCGAGACCGGAGCACGCGCTTCGCGCGCCGTTCTGACCAGCGCCGAGACATCTTTCGGGAAGCACGAGCCGCCATAACCCGGACCCGGATGCAGAAACTTGTCGCCAATTCGCCGATCCCGGCCGATGGCCGATGCAACTTCCTGCACATCGGCGCCGACGGCTTCGCACACGTCGGCGATTTCATTGATGAAGCTGATCTTGAGCGCGAGAAACGCATTCGCGGCATACTTCGCGAGCTCGGCCGATTCCCGTTCGACGAACATGACCGGAGAGCCGCGCAGCGCGAGCGGTTTGTAAAGGCGTTCCATGACGTCGCGTGCGCGCGGGTCGTCGGTTCCGACGAGCACGCGGTCGGGATGCGTGAAGTCCTGGATCGCCGAACCTTCGCGCAGGAATTCCGGATTCGAGCACACCGCGACATCCGCATCAGGGCGTTTCGCCTTGAGTCGTCGTTCGATCTCGCGGCTTGTGCCGACCGGAACCGTCGACTTGGTCGTTATGACGGTGAAGCCGTCGAGATATTGCGCTGTCTCCTCGACCGCAGAGAAGACGTAGGAAAGGTCCGCATAGCCGTCGCCGCGCCGCATCGGCGTTCCAACCGCGAGAAAAACAACGTCGGCATTTGCGACAGATGTTTTGAGATCGTCCGTGAACACCAGCCGTCCGGCTTTGACGTTGCGCTCCATGAGCGCTTCCAGACCCGGCTCATAGATCGGAGATTGCCCGGCTTTGAGTGCGGCCAATCGGTTGGGGTCGTTATCGACGCAGTTTACGGTCCACCCGAAATCGGAAAAGCAGGCCGCCGAAACGAGCCCGACGTAACCCGCTCCGATCATGCAAATCTTCATAAAGGCTCCCCAGGGTGCGATAAATCTGTGCTGAAACAATGACTTGGCGACAGGCGGACGCCTTGCTGCACTGCCGTTTGTTTCGGGTGCGCGATTTGTTTCAGAACCGCCCCGAAAAGCAATCCACTTCTTCTTCTTTTACTTTACGAGGCCACTCGGCTTTCTTGCATCTGTCGGCGCGCCATTGCGTCGGCCGCGGTGATTTCGGAAGCGACTTGCGCCGCGTCATCAAACGCTAAGCCTCACGCACGCCGTGGGCTCCGCAGATGGAGACCGCTATGACTGACCTGATCAAAGATCCCCTGGCCAAGATACCGGGCGCATTCGCGCCGATGTCCTGTTGTTGTGGCTGCTGATCACGTTCCCGCAGTTCAACGCACTGACCCAACAACTTGATGACCAGAGGATGCTGGCGCAACCGCCGGCAACAGATGAACTCATGTCCAAATCGTATGTCATTGAAGTCGGCGACGACCAGGCCGGCGTGATCATTCGCGAAGATGGCGAGCGCGAATATCAGTTTCATGCGGCTCTTCGCAGCTATCACGCGCTCGAAGGCCGCCGTTTCGCAAACGCGCTTCTCGCGGAGCGTGCAGCCATCGCACACGCGGTCAGCCGTCGCCGGCGTCGTCACGCGTCAGCTGCACTGGAGGGCGCGTCGCTATGAGTGAACGCTACAGCTATTTCCAGAGGCTGCGCGGCCAGCCGAAGCGCATTAAAACGCGCGTTTCCCGCGAAGTTTACATTCTTTCGCGCCAGCAGAAGACTGAAACCGGGAACAACCAGGCGGTATGGGACCCACTGCCAGCGATCGCGGCCGTCGGACCGGAACCGGATTTCTGACACCTCCATTAAGCCACGCTTTGCACTCCTGGACTTGGCCGCTCGTTAGAGCGAGCAGAAACTTCAACCGGCGCACAACGCGCCGGTTTTTTCGTTCCGGCCTTTTCGTTTGAGCCTGTCCTGCGAAGTGACGTGCAACGGCTCGCGATCAGCCGCGTCTTTGGTGCCGTCGCTTGACATCCGGCGCGCCGATCGACGATGCAGCTATCTCAGCGTTCGGAGCGAGGGGCTCTCATGGGCGATCATTTCTGGCCTGCACTTTATCCCGGCATCATCGTTGGGCTCTTGTACGGCCTTTCCTTGCGTGGCTTCGCGAACATCGTGCTCGGCACAATCGGCGGCCTTATCGGCTCGGCGATTGCATACTGGGGCCTCGTCAACGCGGGTCTCAACGAAGGACTCCCTTCGGTCGCAGGCATGGTGGCGCTGGCGCTACTCGGCGCTTACGGAGCAACGTCACTCTACACGCGTCTCACGAACAGACCGCCGGCTGGCTGAGACGAAACCTCTTTCGCCGCGCTGCGTGCCAACTCGCGTTCCTGTCATGCACCCGTCGCCGATCCGTCGTCGAAATTTCATCAAATCCTGAAATTCAGCGATAGGCTTTGCGACGGAGGCACGATGGCCGGATTGGCGACGGCGGCATTGATCTTTTGCGCCCTGGCGACGGCAATACATCTCATTACCATCGCTCTCGCACTATTCCGCGTGCTCGCGCGCACAAAGCGCCGCGAACCGGAATCGACGCCGGTCAGCATCGTGCGGCCCGTCTGCGGTATCGACCATTTCGACGAGCTGACTCTGCGCTCGACATTCGAGCTTCAGAGCGATTCCTACGAAATCATCTTCTGCGCCGCGCGCGAAGGCGATGCGGCCGTGCCTCTGGTTCGCAAGCTGATCGCGCAACATCCGCACATTCCGGCGCGGCTGCTGATTGGCGACGATCGTCCAACGAGCAATCCAAAGCTGAACAACGTCGTCAAAGGCTGGGAAGCCGCGCGCCATCCTTGGATCGTGCTAGCCGACAACAATGTCCTGATGCCGCCTGACTATCTCGACGATATGTTCGCGGCTTTCGGACCCGGCGTCGGATTGGTGTGCTCGCCGCCGGTCGGCAGTCGTCCGATCGGTTTTCAAGCCGAGCTCGAATGCGCGTTCCTCAATACCTATCAGGCGCGATGGCAATCGGCGGCCGACGCAGTCGGCTTCGGCTTCGCGCAAGGAAAATCGATGCTCTGGCGGCGCGATATTCTGGACGCCGTTGGCGGCATCGAAGCGCTGGGCCGCGAAATCGCCGAAGACGCGGCGGCAACGAAGATCGTCCGCGCGCGCGGCTTGAGCGTGCGCCTCGTCGACCGGCCTTTCGAGCAGCCACTGGGCCCGCGCAAACTCCGTCAAGTGTGGGACCGGCAGGTGCGCTGGGCCCGCCTGCGGCGCGCGACGTTCCAGCTATTCTATGCGCCGGAGGTCTTCACCGGAAGCTTTTTTCCGATATTGGCAGGCGTCGCCGCCGCGGCGAATTTCGATGTCGATCCGCTCGTGGCTCTGACGGCTCTCGTTGGCGTCTGGTACGGAGCCGAAGCAGTGTTGGCATCCGTCGCAGGTTGGCATCTCCGCCTGATGTCGCCGCTGGCATGGATGACGCGAGACCTTCTGTTGCCGGTGCTTTGGCTCGAAGGCTGGTCGGGCGATACGTTCGTCTGGCGCGGAAACGACATGAGCGTCGCGAAGGGTCAAGAGATCTCGCAATCACCGAGCCATGCGCTGGCCGCCACTAGCGACCGCTGACGCCGCGCCGAGCCCGCACGCGACACAAGCGGCTCAACGCGATTGCATCGCCTTTCAATAAAACCCCGAGCATTAACGCATTTTGGCGCGGGCATGTGCAGGGCCGAGGAACCTTCGGGTTCAATCGGACATCCAAAGCTTGATCGTCGTCAATTGCTCGGATGCCTGGATTCAGCTGGCCGGGCCGGCGGCGGCATGATGCTGGTTGAGCGGCAGCTCAAACAAAAAAAATTGATCAGCTAATCGTAACGAACGGAGCGAATAATTATGTTGCGCGTTGTCCATCTCGCCGAACCAGTCACGGTACGTCTGTTGGATCGACTCTCCCCCTCGTTAGCCAACCCGCATCATAAGGAAGACCGTCATGAAGCCCGAATCCGCCAAAGCCCGGCGCAAGGCGCCTCTCGATACGCCTTCGATCTTCTCCGATAACGCGATCAAGGACATTGCCGGTGCGTTGACCATTCTTCTCGCCGACGTATTCGCAATCTACGTGAAGACGAAAAACTTCCACTGGCACATGTCCGGTCCGCACTTCCGCGACTATCACCTGATGCTCGACGAGCAGGGCACGCAGATTTTCAACATGACCGACGACATCGCCGAGCGCGCCCGCAAGATCGGCGGCACCACGCTCCGTTCGACCGGCCAGATCGCCAAGCTGCAGCGCGTCCTCGACAACGACGCCGATTACGTCACGCCTGAGGACATGTTGTCCGAATTGCGCGACGACAACATGCAGCTCGTCCGTTCGATGCAGGAAGTACACGACCTCTGCGACGAGCATAACGACGTGGCAACCACGAGCCTGCTCGAGAATTGGATCGACGAAACAGAGCGTCGCGTCTGGTTCCTGTTTGAAGCAACGCGGCAGGTGCCGAACGGCGCATAATACGACGACGGAGAATAGGCATGTCATCGAACGAGCAGCAACTTTCCGGCCCGGATTTCGCGCGCGGTGTTCCCGCATCGGACATCGTGGACGGCAAGATGCTGCTCGGTCACTTTGATGGCGAAGCTGTTCTGCTCGCGAAAACTGGCGCCGAAATATTCGCCGTCGGCGCCACGTGCACGCATTACAATGGGCCGCTCGCCGAGGGATTGTTGGTCGGCGACACGGTTCGCTGCCCCTGGCATCATGCGTGCTTCAGCCTGCGGACAGGAGAAGCGTTGCGCGCGCCCGCGCTCAACCCCGTATCCTGCTTCCGGATCGAGGAAAGCGGCGAAACAGTTTTCGTCCGCGAAAAGATCGAGAAATCACCAAAGCAGCAGGTCAAGCCCGACAGTCATGTTCGCTCGGTTGTGATTGTCGGGGGCGGAGCGGCAGGCAATGCGGGAGCAGAAATGCTGCGCCGGCAAGAGTTCAAAGGCACCGTTACGATCCTGAGCGCCGACGACGCGCTGCCCTACGACAGACCCAATCTTTCCAAGGACTATCTTGCGGGAAACGCCTCCGAGGATTGGATCCCACTCCGAACGCCGGACTTCTACAACGAACAGAAGATCGACGTACGGCTCAAAACGCGCGTCGTTGCGATCGATACCGTTGAGCGCGAGGTAACGCTCGCGGATGGAAGCCACGTAGCTTTCGACGCGCTATTGTTGGCGACAGGCGCGGCACCCGTTCGCCTCGATATCCCCGGCGCAGGGCTGCCGCACGTGCATTATCTTCGTACGCTGGATGATAGCCGCGCGCTGTTCGCCAAAACCAAAGATGCGAAGCGTGCCGTTGTCATAGGCGCGAGCTTCATCGGGCTTGAAACGGCCGCATCGCTCCGCGCGCGCGACATCGAAGTTCACGTCGTCGGCCCGCAGTCGCGCCCGCTCGAACGCGTTCTTGGCGCCGAACTCGGCGACATGATCCGTGCGATCCATGAAGAGCGCGGTGTCGTCTTCCATTTCGGAACGACGGCCGTGGCGATCGACGAAGACATGGTGACGTTGAAGTCAGGCGATCGGATTCCCGCTGATCTGGTCGTCGCGGGTATCGGCGTTCAGCCGGATACCGCACTCGCCAAGGCTGCTGGACTGACGATCGACAACGGCGTCGTCGTCGATCAGTATCTGCAAACGAGCGTGCCGGGCGTTTACGCAGCCGGTGATATCGCGCGCTGGCCCGACCCGCACAGCGGCGCGCCGATCCGCGTCGAACACTGGGTGGTGGCTGAACGTCAGGGGCAGACGGCCGCAATCAACATGCTTGGTGGTCGTCAGCCCTTCGATGCCGCGCCATTCTTCTGGAGTCAGCATTTCGACGTCACGGTATCTTACGTCGGCCATGCGGAAAAATGGGATAAGATCGAGATCGACGGCGACCCGTCATCCCGCGATTGCAAAGTCACGTATCTGAAAAGCGGCCGCACGCTCGCCGTCGCGACCGTCTCGCGTGATCTCGAGAGCCTGCGTGCCGAGGTCGAACTCGAGAGCAGCTGAACTCAGCCGCCGCGTGCGGATCGAACGCTGTAGGCCGCCGGCCGTTCGATCTGAAAGATATCGCTGGTCGTCGAATACCAATCGCGTCCATGCAGCCGCCCGATCAGATCAAGCGCTGGCGTATCGATGTAGCGCTTCTCCGCATCGAGCACGAATTCGTCCGCCACGTGCGCGTGTACGATCTCGCCTAGAACGATGAGCTGGCTCGGCGCAACTTCGATCGGGGTGTGCAAACGGCATTCGAACGCGACGGGGCTCGCTGCAATTCGCTCCGGCTTCACCTTCACCGACGGCAACGTTGCAAGATCGGCCATCGACAGCTCGTCGACATCCGGCGGAGCATCGACGGATGTCAGGTTCATGGCCTCGGCCACAGCGCGGGGCACGAGGTTGACGACGAATTCGAGCGTGTCGAGAATGTTGCGCGCGCTGTCTTTCATCGAACCGTCGGCATTGGCTTGTATTCCGATTGCGATGATCGGCGGCGTCTTACTCATGGCGTTGAAAAAGCTGAACGGCGCCGCATTGCGAACGCCGTTCTTGGAGATTGACGAGACCCAGGCGATGGGCCGCGGCACGATCGTGCTCGTCAGGATTTTATAACGGTCGTCGGCCGCGAGCCGTTCGAAGTCGAACTCCATTCCGTCACCCCTCAGACGTGCCTATGCTGCGCAGAATTCTTTCGACGTGGTCGATCTCATCCTGCACGATGGTGTGACCGATACCTGGATAGATGATCTCGGTCACGTCGCCGCCGTGCGCGCGAAGCACGTTGGCCGATTCATGAACCCGCGCCAGCGGAATATGAGAATCGACATCGCTGCACCCGAGGAACACAGGCGTGCCTGCGAGCTGACCGGGATAATCCCAGGTCGTGCCCTCCGGCCCGATCAATGCACCGCTGAGCGCCGCGACTCCGCCGTAGCGCCGCGCATTGCGGACCGCGAACTCTAGAGCCAGGCATGCGCCTTGGGAAAATCCCAGAAGCGCGATGCGCTCGGCCGGGAGGCCCTGCTTCCCGAGATCATCGACGATGTCGGAAAGCATGGTCAGCGCGTGACCGAAATGCGGTTCGTTCCGCGCGAAGGGTGCCATGAACGAGTATGGATACCAGCTTCCCGACGGCGCTTGCGGCGCGATGTAAGCGATGTCCGACGTCGCGAACGCGTTGGCGAGGCCGAGCATGCTCTCGGCGCTCGCCCCGCGTCCGTGTACCAGAACAACGGCCGCACGGGCGGCACCGATGGGTGCGCCCGCGCGGATGACATTGGATTTCAATGTCGTCATGCTGCCTGCTCCAAAGGCTGCAAGCTCGCTTCGATTTCTTGCCGCTGGCTTTCCAGGAATGCAGGCAATTTCAACGCCTGTCCCAGGGTTGCCACCGTTTCGTCGATCGCGAAGCCCGGTTCATCGGTTGCAATCTCGAAGATCACGCCGCCCGGCTCACGAAAGTAGATCGAACGGAAGTAATTGCGATCGATCTGCTCCGTGACGTGCAGGCGATGGCCCTCCACGAGCTTGCGCCGCATTTCGGCCTGCGCTTCGTCCGTCGTCGCGCGGAACGCGACGTGGTGGACGGAGCCTCGGCCCATGTTGCCCGCGAGAAATCCTTTCGCCTCGCGGATCTCGATGACGCTACCGGCCGTCGTTCCGTTGGCAACGAAACGCGTGACCGGACCTTCGACGCCGCCTTCGCTGAAGCCGAGAACATCGGTCAGGATGGCCGCCGTCGGCTTTGCGTCTTCGAGCAGAAGCCTGATGCCGTGAAACCCGCGAATGGCGTGTTCGGCGGCGATACCGCCTCCCAGCCATGCCGCTTCGGTTTCGGCACCTGCGACGCCGACAAGCGCCAGGCTCATGCCGTCCGGATCGGTGAAGCTCAGAACGGACTGCCCGAAGCGCTTTTCGATAGCTTCGTGCGGCACGCCCTTCTCAACGAGCCGATGTGCCCAGTAACCGATCGCTGCTTCGGGAACGCGAAACATCGTCTGCTGCGCAAGCCCGACGCCTGCTCTCCCTTTCGGCGCATGCGCCCAAGGAAAGAACGTGAGGATCGTGCCCGGATGTCCTTCCTCATCGCCGAAATAGAGATGATAAGTCCCCGGATCGTCGTAATTGACCGTCTTCTTCACGAGCCGGAGGCCGAGCACCCGCGTGTAAAAATCCAGGTTGCGAGATGCGTCGCCTGCGATGGCGGTGATGTGATGAATGCCAGACATGACGAATCCTTTCTCCCGTACGAAACGGGATTTCATGGTCGAAACTTCAAATGCTCCTTAGTCTCTGATCTTCAACACGTGGCGGCGTGTGCGGACCGTCGCCAATTCGGCGACGATCCAGCGGTTGTCAGCCAGCGAGACGCGCCGCGATCTGTGCGACGTGACGGCCCTGGAAGTGCGCCCCGGCCAGTTCGTTTGCCGAAGGCTGTCGCGAGCCATCGCCGTCCGCGATCGTCGAAGCGCCGTACGGCGAGCCGCCAGTCACCTCCTTCACGCCCATCTGCCCCTGGAACGAATAGGGCAGCCCGACCACCACCATGCCGTGATGAAGCAGCACGGTGTGCGTCGAAAGGATCGTGCTCTCCTGGCCGCCGTGCTGGGTCGCGGTGGACGTAAATACGCTGCCGACCTTTCCGATCAGCTTGCCGCCAGCCCACAGGCCGCCGGTCTGATCGAGAAAGTTCTTCATCTGCGCCGGCATGTTTCCGAAGCGCGTCGGAACACCGATAATGATCGCATCGTAGTTCGGCAGCTCGTCGACGGTCGCGATCGGCGCGGCCTGGTCGAGCTTGAAATGCGATTTGCGTGCGATCTCTTCCGGCACCAGCTCTGGCACCCGTTTGATCACGACCTCGGCGCCGGCTTCTCGCGCGCCCGCCGCAACGCTCCCAGCCATCGTCTCGATGTGGCCGTAGCTGGAATAGTAGAGAACAAGAACCTTGGTCATTGCGAATGCCTTCTCCGTCCATGCAACTCGTTCGATGAGAGGGAATATGGTTCGTTGACGAAAAACGAGCAATCATGGATATAGTTGCCAGTCTGGTTCCAATTTGGATACAAAATGGATAAGCTGGAAGCGATGAACGCCTTCGCAAAAGTCGTCGCGAGCGGCAGCTACGCGGAGGCGGCAAGACGGCTCAATTTAACGCGCTCTGCCGTCAGCAAGGCCGTCATGGAGTTGGAGCAGGCGCTCGGCGCCAGGCTTCTCGACCGCACGACGCGGCGCGTGACGCCAACCGAGGCGGGCCTCGCCTACTACGAGCGCTGTCTCGCCATTCTCGCGCAGGTGGACGAGACGGAAGCCCAGATTTCCCGTCTCCACGACGAGCCGAAGGGTGTCCTGAAGGTCAACGCGCCGATGTCGTTCGGCACGCTTTACCTCGGAGACGCCGTCGCCGACTTCATGATCCGCTACAGCGATTTGAAAGTCGAGTTGACCCTCACCGACCGTTTCATCGACCCGCTCGAAGAAGGCGTCGACGTGACCGTGCGGATCGGTGCAATGGTGGATTCGAGTTTGATTGCGCGGCGCATTTCTCCGGCTCGCATCGTGCTCGTTGCGTCGCCGGACTATCTGAAGGCGCACGGCACGCCGCAAAGCCCATCCGACCTCGCGGAGCATCGCTGCCTGAGTTACGGCCATATGACGTCGATGCAGCGCTGGCATCTGACCGACAGAGGCGAACCGGTTTCCGTGGCGATCGGCGCCTGCCTGTCGTCGAACAACGGTGACGTGCTGCGCGAAGCGGCGCTGAAAGGCATTGGCATCGCGTTGCTGCCGACGTTCATTGCCGGAAAGGACATCGCCGCGAAACGCTTGCAGATCGTTTTGCCCGAGAACCAGCCGGACGATCTAACGATCCACGCGCTCTATGCGCCAAACCGCTATCTCGCCGCAAAAACTCGCGTCTTTATTGATTTTCTCGTCGATCGTTTCGGGAACACGCCGTCGTGGGACGTCTGCTTCGCGAAACGCTAGCTCATTGCCTCGGTGTCCGGCGTAGCAGGTATGTATCCATGATCCAGCCTTTACGCGCCCGTTCCTCCGCGCGCACACGCTCGATCTCGTCGACCTGATCCGCAAGCTTTCCGGAAGCCAGAACCTCGTCCGGTGTGCCGAGGTAGGCGCCCCAATAGATAGCGACGTCCTCGTCGGCCAGCGCCCGAAGACCCGATCCGTTATCAAGCATCACGACGGCCGTATCGACGCCTTGAGGGAGACCCTCGAGAAGCTTTCGGCCTGTCGTGATGTGCACCGGTTCGCCAATCGCATTGAGCGCGATCTTGTGCTGAGCCGCGAGTGCCTGCACGCTCGTGATGCCCGGGATCACTTCGTAGTCGAAGGCGATCTTTCCCTCGGCGACAATCTGCTGAATGACGCGGATCGTGCTGTCATAGAGCGACGGGTCGCCCCAGACGAGAATGCCTCCGACCTCGCCGTCTTTGAGTTCCGTTGCAATGAGACGGCTGAAAATCGTGGCCTTCTCGTCGTGCCAGGATTTGACACCTGATTTGTAATCAGGGGTGCCGGCATCGCGCACCGGGCTCGCGGCCTCGACGATGCGGTACGCATGGTTGGTGATGAAACGCTCGCAGATCGTCGTCCGGAGCTTGACGAGATCGTCCTTCGCCTCACCCTTGTCGAGAACGAAGAACACGTCGACCCTATTCAGCGCCTTGACGGCCTGCATCGTCACGTAGTCCGGATTTCCGGCCCCGATCCCGATGAGCAGCAATGTCTTCATGTTCGGGGACGCTCCAGCCTCTCGCGCCCGGCGCAGGCGCATACTTTTTTACTTTGCCGCGTTACGCTGCTGTAGAGATTGCAACGGCGGTCATTCAGTGCCAATGCACCGTTTAACCGATCTTGAAAGGGAATTCCCCGGCCAATGGCCAAGCGCGTCGTTTTGGTAACCGGATCGTTGGCGGAGCCGCGCGTCAAGCGTATCGTCGACGATCTGAACGATAAGGACATCGAGCCGATCGTCGCCAATGTCGGCGTCAAGGTCGCGGCACTGATGACGGCGGACATCGTCGAGCGCCGCCTGAAGCTGCCGGAAGATATCGATCGGGTCATCATGCCGGGACGCTTCCGGGGCGACCTTGAGCGCTTGTCGGACTTCTTCGGAACGCGCTTCGAGCGGGGGCCTGAAGAGATCGCGGACCTGCCGTCCTACCTCGGGCACGCCCAGCGAGAGATCAATCTCACCGAATACGACGTCACGATTTTCGCCGAGATCGTCGATGCGACGCTGATGACCTGCGATCAGATCGTCGAGCGCGCGCGCAAGCTGCGCGCCGACGGCGCCAACGTGATCGACCTCGGTTGCTTGCCCGACAGTCCATTTCCGCATCTGGAGGATGCGATCGCAGCGTTGCACGCGGACGGAGCTAAGGTCAGCGTCGACTCCTTCCGCGCCGACGAGCTGTCGCGCGCGACGCGCGCGGGCGCGGACTATCTTCTGAGCCTGTCCGAAAAGACGATCTCGATTGCGGACGAGGGGCCGGCCGTTCCGATCCTCGTGTCCGCGGGCGCCGCCGACATGGAGTCCCTCGACCGCGCGATCGACATCATGATCGCCAAGGGCAAGCCGTTCTATGCCGATCCGATCCTCGATCCCATTCACTACGGATTCACGGCCTCGGTCGCGCGCTATTACGATCTGCGCAAGCGCCGCCCCGATGTTCCGATCCTCATGGGCATCGGCAACGTCACCGAGTTGACCGACGCCGATACGACCGGCATCAACGCCGTGCTCATGGGCATGTGCTCGGAACTGCACGTGACGGCCGTACTCGCCGTGCAAGTCAGCCCGCATTGCCGTACGGCGATCAAGGAATTCGATCGCGCCCGCCGTGAATTCTTCGCCGCGCGCAAGGCCGACGCGCTACCGCAAGGTTTCGGCATGGGATTGATGGCGCTTCGCGATCGCAAGGGTTTCGCGTCTACGCCCGCCGAAATCGAAGCGCTCGCGGCGGTGCTGCGCGATAAGAATTATCGCATCGAAGTGGCCGAGGACGGAGTGCACATCTACAACCGCAACGGTCACTACGTGTCAGACGATCCGTTCAAACTCTATCCGAACCTTCAGCTTGGCGACGACGTGGGACACGCCTTCTATCTCGGCGTTGAAACGGCGCGCGCCGAAATCGCCTACCGGCTTGGGAAGCGCTACGCCCAAGATGAGCCGCTGCCCTTCGGCATTGTCGCCGAGGTTCCGGGCGCCGCCGAAGATGCGCATGCGATGAAGTTCAAGGAAGCGGGTTCGACGTTCGCAAAGCCGAAAGTGGAGAAGGATGCCGGCGCGGAGTAGCGGCCTAAAGCGGCATTAGCGCCGCTGGAACGTCCGCAACAGCTTGCGCAGCGTCGGACGAATGCTTTTCAGTTCTTCGACATGGATCGTCGACAGCTTGTCGATGGTCGCGTTCCCGGACTTCGTCAGCGAGACCTGAATTTTCCGCCCGTCGGTCGGATCGGGATTGCGCTCCACCAGGCCGAGATCCGAGAGCCTGTCGACAAGCTCGACGACGGTGTGGTGGCGAAGCAGCAGCCGGTCGGCGATCTCTCCGACGCTCAGAGAGTCTCGTCCGGGCGCGCCCTTGACCGAGAGCATCAGCTGATGCTGCTGTGGGGTAACGCCCGCGCCGTTCGCGGCCGCCTCGCTGAAGGCAAGAAATTTTCGCAGCTCCCAGCGGAATTCCGCGAGCGCTTCATAATTCGCTTTCGTCACAGTCGACTTTTTGCGCCGCGCCGCCGTCTTGGACGCCGGAGACGATTTCGGATTTTTGGTGACCAAAGGTGGCTCCTGTTTTGGCGGGCAGAGCGGAGGGATGACGACTCGGGAATCCAGCCTGATAGTCCGGCAACTTCCTATTAGCGAATGGCCGCCGCCTTTCAAGCGTTCCGCGGCGCCAATTCGCCGCTGCCGGAAGGCGGGGTATTGGGAATATATATCGGAATGCGATATAAAATTTATCCGCGGAATGTAACGTTATTCTCCCCGCGCCGACGCTTAGTACAGGGAAAAGGCTGCCGCCGTAAACGTGACTTTGGCCTATGGTAACGGGAGCCAGCCGGGGTGTCGTCCCGCCGGCCCGGGAGAACCAACGCCGGTAGCTGACAATAGTTTACGCTCTCTTTTTTCAGCCGGGAGCACTACGGCCCACCCCTCGCCAGCGCTTCTGCATTCAGCAACCATTCAGGCCGGACGGCGTTTCTCACAGTCAGTTTGACTTGGAGTCATCGCCATGAAAACTCTGATCTCTGCCGTTGCGGCCTCGGTAATCGCCAGCTTTGCGCCGGGCGTCGCGTCGGCCGCTGATTTCGGCGGCTACGACGAGCAGGAAACGGTCATCGAAGAGCGCGCCCCCGTCGTCGAACGAGAACGCATTGTGGAGCGCCGCTACTACGAGCCTGCTGACGAATACTACTATGAAGACGACGCACCGGTCGTGACGTATTACAGCCGCCCCTATCGTCGGCCATACCCCTACTACGCCGGCTATCCGTATCGCTTCGGAGCGTATTACGGCCACGGCCACTGGGGCCACCGCGGCCGCTGGTAATTTTCCGGTAACAAATGAGACCGAGCCCGGCCGCTTGCTTCGCTACGGGCTGGGCTCGTTTCGGTTTGGTGTCGACCGAGCCGCGATCACTCCGCTTTGCGCGGCCAGATTTCAGCATTCTCTTAATGCTGATCCGCGATGCACGCGGCATTTTTGCGATAAATTTACCTCGTCCATCAACTCTATGATCTGCACCGTCGGGCGTAGAGGAGAGAAGTGCATGTTGAGCGCGAGACACGGCATCGCCGCCCTGGCTGCGGTGCTGGCCAGCGTCGCCCTTTCTGCGACCGCAGAAGCGACCTATCGCGGCTGCGGGTTCGATCGCTACGGATATCACCCGCCGGACTTCAGAGGTTGCGATCCGGTCGTCGAAGTCGTCGTCGTGCGTCCGCCCGTCGTCCGACGTGCTCCCGTGGTCCGAGTGAAACGCGTGCGAAGAGTGAAGCCGGTTCAACGTGTACGGCCGGCGCCACGTGTGCGCAGCGTTGTCGCGGTTCTGCCGCCGCCGCCCCCTCCGCCGACATTCGACAACTATTACGCGTCCAGGCCCATCCAGCCCGGCTGCTATTTCGATAACGGCTACGATATGCGCGTGCACCGGATCTGCTACAGTGGCTGGTAATCGCCCATTGTGTCAGTAAAAGCAGAGTCCTCATGCGTTTGAATCCAAGCTTCTCGAGAAGCGCGTCGTTGCGGGTCGCGCTCGTATTCGCTTCGCTGTGCGCGTCGGCAACGGCCGGCGTCGCCGCCCAATGTGGTAACGGTCCGCAAGGCTTTGATGCCTGGCTGCAAGGCTTCAAATCCCGGGCGGCCGCGCAGGGCATTAAACCCGAGACGGTTTCGCGCGCATTGTCAGGCGTTACGTACGACCCGACCGTCATTCGCCTTGATCGCTCGCAGCATTCCTTCAAGCTCAGCTTTCAGCAATTCTATGCGCGCCGGGTCAACGGCGCCCTCATCAATCGCGGCAAGTCTTTGATGCGCACGCATCGCGCCACGCTGGACCGCATCGAAAAGCGGTTCGGCGTTCCGGGAGCGGTGATCGTCGCGATCTGGGGATTGGAAACGCATTACGGCGCCGACGCCTCGGCACGCTATTCGATCCTGCGGTCGCTCGCGACGCTGGCCTACGATTGCCGCCGTTCCGAATTCTTCACTAGTCAGCTTCTGGATGCGATCCGGATCGTCGGTCGCGGTGACTTGTCGCCGAGCCAATTGCGCGGCGGCTGGGCCGGCGAAATTGGACAGACGCAGTTTTTGCCGACGCCCTATGTCCGCTATGCCGTTGACTTCGACGGCAACGGCCATCGCGATCTCGTGCACAGCGTGCCGGACATCCTGGCCTCGACCGCGAATTTCCTCGCAAGCCACGGCTGGCAGCGCGGCGGCTCATGGCAGCCCGGATCGGCAAACTATGGCGTCATCGGCCAATGGAATAAGGCTGAGGTCTATCAGCGGACCATCGCCGCAATGGCGACGCAGCTTGCGGGCGGCGGTTGAGCAAAGCGTCCGGAGCGCTCGCGAACTCGGGCGCTCCGCTAAGCCGTTAGTCTCGCTGTCCTTTTGATCGGACCGACAACAAGGAAGGATGCGTCCATCCCGCGCATGCGAAATTTTTTGTCTCTCTCGCGCGCCGAGCCATACGTTGCCCATGATTTCCGTTTGATTGTGGCGCTGCGCGAAAGTCGGCGCGGTATGCAGTCATGGAAATAGGAGTCGGGAGTGGCGTGGGTAAATGGGTCGTCTGACACAGCACTTCAGCCGCTGGTCAGGCAGTTGCGTGATGCGCTGAGAAGCGCTGAAACTGAACTTCAGCGCCGGTGCTTCATCTCTTCTGAAATATCTGAAGCCCTTGCCTCCGCCGATGCGTACCTGGGTGAGCGAGGCGCTGCGCAAGGCTCGACTGTATCTTCTTCTCCCGAGCGCGCACGCCGATTGATCCGACGCGTTTAAGCACGCGCGAAATCATCACGATACGGATAATTCGGTCACGCTGCCGCCTTGCTTCTTAGGTGAAATCTCCTGGGGAGAAGGGCAGTGTTCCATGCGTATTTTTGCTCTGGAAGTTCTCTTCGCTGTCGGCGTCTTCAGCATGCCGGCGGTCGGTTCTGAACAGGTTCGGCAGGACAACGCGCCCCTGCCGCAATTCATGCCAGCGAAAGCTCGTGCCGGCCTCGCCAATACCAGACTGGCGGCGGACGAGACCCGCAAAGCGGCCGAAGAGCTCAGCGCCAAATTTTCCGGCGATCAGGCGTCGTCGCCAGCGAGTGTCGCAACCGATCGCGAGAACTCGGCACCTGTTCCGTCCATTGCAGACGATCCCCGAACGGACGCGCAAACTTCGGCGCGCGTCGCAGTGCTGCGAGCGCGGCCGTCCTCGGCTTCCAGCAAGCCGAAAAGCACGCGTGCAAAGGCGGCGAAATCGAACGTATCGAAATCCCGGTCTGCGAAGTCCGTTGCACGCTCAGCGCGAGGGTCATCCGTCGATGCGCGGGCGAAGGACCTGACGCCAGACACGGTCCCAGGCGCGAAACTCGGCTGGCAAACAGGCGTCATCGGGATGCTGACAAACCCCGCATTCTGGCACTGAGCGCCCCATCGCTTTGCCGCGACTCTGTGCAAATTTGAGACAGTCTTAGTCTGGATCGGAGGAGAAGCCTCGGACAGGCCGTCGGCACGATCTCAGTAAACTATGGCCGAGACTTTTCTCGCGCGGCTCTTACAAGGCCGTCGCGAGCGCCCGCCCGCGTGCTAAGCTCAACCCATTGCGAGGGGTCCGCCTAGTCCTAAGCCGGCGGTAGGGAGAGGAAGGCAATGCCGGTCGTCGTATCGTTTGTGGGTCAGAAAGGCGGCGTGGGAAAAAGTACCCTCGCGCGGGCGTTCGCCGCCATCGCGGCACGCGGCAAACTGAAAGTGAAGCTTGCCGATCTCGATGTAAATCAGCAGACGTCTGTGCGCTGGGCCAGGACGCGCTCCGCGCGCGGGAATGGATATCCCGTCGAAGCGGAAGCCTACACGACATTCGAAGATGTCCTGGCGAACATCAACGGTTTCGATCTCATCATCGTCGACACGCCCGGACACGCAAGTCCCGTTACGCTCGATATCGCGCGGTCTTCGCAAGTCGTTATCCTGCCAACGGGAGCGAGCACCGATGATTTGTATCCGACCGTTCTGCTTCTTTACGAACTGGAGCAGATGGGGATTCCAAAAGAGCGTCTCGCAGTCGCGCTCTGCCGCCTCCTCGAGCAGCGTGAGGAGCATGCGGCTCGAAAATATATCGAGACCGCAGGTTACGAAGCGTTGGTCGGATCGATACCGGAGCGCTCCGGCTATCGTAGCGCGCACAATCTAGGTCAATCGATCACGGAGACGAGCGACCAGACATTGAATCGCCGCGCGCGCACGCTGATGGAAAGCCTGCTCGAAAAGGTGATGAGCCAGCTGCAGGGATCGAACACGTTTCAAAAACGGGAAGGCAACGGCAGCGTCGCCTGATGTTCGGCGGCTTGTGTTGCAAGGCTTGATGGAAGGGATGCCATGCCTCAGGAAGATCGCGCCTCGACGTCCGGAAACCAACGCTTCGCGAAGTGGGCAATCTTTTTAATCTTGGCGGCCGGCCTTGCCTGGCTCGGCGCCTACCTTCTCGGTGAACAGATTTACGATGCCGCCGTTCGGGTGACCCACTGACCTTCGAAATCGCAACGGAAATTTCAGACAGTTAACAGGCACGCGGCTTGCACATCTCGATCCGGCCAGGATCGCGACGTATGGCGATCCGGCTAGGATTAACGGACGCCAATAGCCGGAAGCACGTCATGTCTGAGGACAATGTCATCTGGGTCGATTTTCGCCTGTCGAAGGATATTCGCTCCAAGCAGGAATTGTCGTTCGCCGAGCGGATGAAAAATTACTCGGAACGAACCCGCAATCATCTGCAAGCGTCCAGAACGGCGCTTGAAACGATCCGTCAGTCGCTCGGCGTGAAATGATCGGGCACGCAGTCCATTCATTCGTCAGCAGTCGTACGCTGATGAATGTGGCCTTGGCAGCCGCTGGGCGAAGAGTGCCTTAGTTCCTCGCCGACTCTAACAACGCATCCGCAAGAATTTGCGAAGCTCCGACCATCTCGTGCAGCCCCGTGGAGCCGCCCTTCAAAATGCCGAGCGTGATGCTCTCATTGTCTGTTGCGATGGAAGCGTAGCAAACGGCTTTGAGTTCGCCGAGTTCGGCTTTTGCAAGCAGCTCTTTGAGGCCATTCACGAGGTCGGCCCGTTCCTGCTCGTCTTTCTTTGCGCGCTGGGAATTTAGCAGTACCAAATTGGTCATCTCGCGAACCTCTCGAAGCGATAGCTGCGGGCGCTTGAAGACTCTAACTTTCGAAATGTTGGCATGCCCGCGAGCCGCCTTCGAGGGGGCAGCGCGAATTGCCTGTGGGTTGTCGCTTCAAGTGTTACCATCCGGACTCGCGCCGCAAGTTCGCAACGTCGGATGACGAAAAAAGTTCGCGCAAATTGGGCGTGCCGACTGCTGAAAACGTTCAGCGCCGCAAAGCCCCGAATTCCGGCGCTGATCCTGTGAAAGATGGCCTGCATCAGGTTCGCGGCGCGTGAGACGAGGCGCTTATCCTCCAAGATCCAGTAGCGCGGCGAGATTAGATTGCGGCACCCCCTGTGCTGCGTTTCCAGTGTTGGATGACGCTTCGGAAAAGGCGACCCTGCACCGCGCACGGTCGAGCAGCGACGGCACGGTCTCCCGGCGTTCGGCTGCGCCGATCGGTCCATTGCAGAAAAACCGTCACAAGGGGTTCCCACCCGGATTTTTTGTGCTATAGCCGCGGTCTGGGCCGCTCCGAAACGAGCGGCCTTACTTATCCGGATGGCGTCGCTCGATCAGCACGCCGATTGGTGACGCGGGGTGGAGCAGCCCGGTAGCTCGTCAGGCTCATAACCTGAAGGTCGTTGGTTCAAATCCAGCCCCCGCAACCAACTGATTTTACAGATAAATCTCGAAATTATAGGAATACTGAAAAGGCGTCAAATTCGCGCGCCGTGGCGTATCCGTGGCAAATAGACTTCGGAAGCTTGCGCAACTTGGCGTCTCAGGCTGTTTTGCCTGATAGCGCAAATCACCGACAATATGTGTGGCGGACACAGAAGGTCGACCGCACATGTCCAAGCTAACAGCAGATCAAGCGGAAGCACGTGCTGTGGAGTGGGAAGCGCAGCGCCGAGACTACGAGCGCATGCCGCGCGCCGACCACTTCAGAGAGGCTTCTGCGCTTGACGTCGTCGACACGTGGCGCACCCAGAAGAACCTGGACGGCCGTCGCCTGACTAAGTTTGAATTCGGTTGCTTGGTTGAGCGCTGGACTGAGATTTTTGGAAAGTCCCGAAAACTGATGGCGATACGTCAGGCGATGACGTTTGCAAGCGCGCCTGAGCCAATGCCGGCAGACGACACAATGCTTCGCGTGCCGGACGTTGTGCGCCTTACGGGCATCTCACATACGACGATCAAGCGCATGCAAGCGGACGGGCGTTTCCCAAAAGCCATGCGTCTAGGCGAACGTGCCAAGGGCTGGCCAGCGCGCGAGATAAAGGCGTGGCTGGAAACTCTCGACGAACAACGCCGTCAGTAGCGCGAGACGTCATCACTCCGCGCCTAAGACCTTGCGAGACACCCGAGATGCTGTGCGCGTGGCCAATAGGCGAAAGGCCACCCGCCCCTTTGCGAATAGGCGAGAGGGCACCCGGCACCCAAAACTGCGGCCGGGGCCCCGTGTAGTTTGTATTGGCTCAGACAGACGGGCTCGATTTCCGGACAAGCGGACGAGAAACGAACCGAGGCAGATTTGCTGGTACGCGAGCTGAAACTAGGTGGTGGTGTCGCTAGTAGGTTCTATGGGTTGATTGCAAATTACGGGCAGAGCTGGCTTCGTCCTACGCTTTGGCTTTTCTTGTTTGCGTTTGTAATTTTTCCGCCGCTGTATTTGGTGAACAGCGGCACACTCCCGTTAAGCAGAGCGGGTTTCGATAATTTCGTTTCACACCAAACGCTTCCCTGTCGGAACGGTCCGGAGGGCGATGCACTGTCTGCGGCCTTGGACTTGTCGGTCAAAAACGCGTTGATTGTTGCGTCCGAGAATGAAGCCCGCGACGCTCGTATCGATGCCTGCCTGGGCAACAGCGGACCGCAAGGACGTCAAGGCATGGTCGCGACTTTACTTGAGGCTACGCAGAAAATTCTGACGTTGATTTTTGTATTCTTTATCGGCGCATCAATTCGGCGGCGGTTGCTTATTCGGTAGGTCGCTCTGCGATATGATCGCAATACGATAGCGGCGCCACGTTATGGTTTTAAACGACTTATTTTAGTCAGCGCGAGACTTACTGCAAATTTGGACTTATAGCGTGAGCGTCATTTAACGCGGTTGGCCGGGGCAGCATGCGGAACGTCGCCTTCATTGCGCTTATAGCATCGGCAGAATGCGCCGCAGCAGCCAGAGGACTTCTAGAAAGTTGCTGGCGCCTGAAGTCCGATTTTGGCTGGGCCTCGCCACGCCTGTCCCAAAGTCGTCAATACCGCGATGAATGTTTGAGTCGGGGGATTATCGCTAGTAATGTGGGCTGACTGGCCTGCAGGAGTTCGGCGATGACGGACCGCACCGCAATCCGCACGACATGCCCTCGCGATTGCTACGATGCCTGCGGGATCGTGGTGAGAAAGTCGGAAGACGGCGTCATTAACGTCGTGGGCGATCCCAATCACAGTGTCAGTAGAGGCGCGTTGTGCGGAAAATGTTCGATTGCCTATAATGGTACTTGGCGGGATCCGGACGTTCGTTTGGTCCGTCCGTTAAAACGTATCGGACCCAAAGGCGCAGGAGCTTTTGAGGCCGTAAGCTGGGATGATGCGCTTGCTGACATCGGAGATCGCCTGAACGCGATACGCGACCGCGACGGTGGAGCGGCGATACTGCATACCCATTATACTGGAACATGCTCTCTAATCGCTGGCACATTTCCAATGCGGTTCTTCAATCGCATTGGTGCGACCGAGGTCGACCCAGATACAGTGTGCAACAAGGCAGGCCACGTCGCGTTGCAATTGATGTACGGAGACTCGATGCGCGGTTTCGATCCGCGCACCATCGACGCCTCTGAATGCGTGATGATCTGGGGAGCCAATCCGTCGACATCGGCGCCGCATATCCATCAATATTGGCTCTCAGAGACGCACGCGACCAAGATTGTCATCGATCCTATTCGCCATGAGACCGCAGCTGCGGCTGATATTCATTTGCAGCTCTATCCAGGGACAGATGGTTCGCTGGCGTTTGCGATGTTGCACGCTATACGGGCAGCGGGTCGAATAGATCAGACTTTCCTGGCTGCGCACTCGATCGGCTGGGACGAGATCGATTGCCAATTGGATGCTTGCACCCCAGCGTGGGGTGAAGCGATGACGGGCGTGCCCGCACGCCTCATCCAAGATGCGGCGCTCTTGTATTCAGCGGGACCTTCGCTGCTATGGATGGGGCAAGGCTTCCAGCGCCAATCCTTCGGCGGCAATGCCATGCGCGCGGTCGGACTTTTACCGGCAGCTACTGGCAACATCGGAAAGTGTGGGGCCGGTTTTCTCTATCTCAATGGTTGGGACGCGCGCGGTGTCGATCCGGCCTATTTGACGGCGACCCACATCAATCAAACGCCTGTGCCTGCGATCAGCCACATGGATCTCGCGAGTCGCGTGGAGTCGCCTCAGACGAAGGCGCTCTTTACTTGGAACAATAACATCGCCGTATCGAGCCCCGAACAACGGCGGCTGAGGCGAGCGCTCGAGCGTGAAGACATGCTCCAGATTACGCTGGACCTCTTTCAGACGGATACCGCGAATTACGCTGATTATGTGCTTCCGGCCGCGAGCTTTCTCGAGTTCGACGACGTGGTAATGTCGTATTTCAATTTCTCCATTTCAGCGCAAGTGAAGGCAATGCCGGCCCTTGGGGAGACGTTGCCTAACCAGGAAATCTTCAGGCGTCTCGCGGCGGCGATGGGCCTTATGGAGCCGGAGCTTTTTGAATCGGACACAAGCATGCTCGGTAAGATCCTTGATCAAGCAAAGCCGGGTTTGACGTTCGATGAATTGGCAGCATTGGGCACAATAGTTCATCCAGTCGAACCCGTGGTGCAGTTCGAGCTTCACGATTACAAAACGCGCTCAGGCAAAATCGAACTGAGTGGTAGCGCTTTCATTGATGCGGGACTTCCGCGCGCGCCTTTCCCGTCGGCCGAGGCGAGGCCTGAGGGTGGCGAGCTTCGTCTTTTATCTCCGGCATCGAAATGGCTGATGAACAGCAGCTTCGGAAATGATCCCAAGAACCTGAAACAGCTTGGGGTGGAAGAGGCCTTCATGCACCCAGATGATGCGCGGCAGCGTGGAATTGCGAATGGTGCGCGCGTGAGGATCACAAACCCAACCGGCGGAATTACATTGCGGCTTGCCATTTCAACAGACGTGCCGATGGGCGTCATCCTCGCGCACAAGAGCCGTTGGGCGGCTCCTGGTACTGATGTCAACATCAACGCGCTTAATCCAGGCAGAAAGGCAGATCTCGCCGATAGCTGCGCTGTTCACAGCATCAATGTAGCAGTCGCTCCAGTCTGAACCGGCTGATGCAGTCGGGCTGAGCCTTTATTTACGCGGATCGTCGTCAGGATTGACGTACTTAATGTTCCACGGACCTGTCGCGGTGAGTAGAACGACGCTCTCATCCTCGTTCCACAGGTAGTGGGCGTGGCTGGCGGGCAATGTGAAGCTGCCGCCGACACTCATCTTGTCGCCCTTCTTCCGATCCAGCTTTTCTCCCATACCATTCCAGACCGTGCCTTTGAGTACGGTGACGACTTCGGCAAAGGGGTGAGTATGGGCGGGGATCTCATAGTTCGCGGGGAACTTGAGATAGGCCATGAAGACGCCGGGCTTGGCGGGATCGCCGATCACAAGCGCGCTCTTGGCACCGTGGGGGAGGAGCGGCTCATCTTTCCATGCGATGCTATCGAGCTTGAAATTTTCCATCTTGTCGGTGGCCAAGCGGGAGATTTGATCGTTTTGAGCCAACGCGTAATTGGATAGCACTGCGAGAACCAAGCTCGCCAACCCCGCCACCAGAACCCTCATGCTCATCTCCTCGTCCTCGGTGCGACCTGCCGCACGGCCGTTTCATAGAATTCGAGTGGGGATCTCATGGCAATGGCGATTTGCCTGCTAATGCTTGGGAAAACTGCCCGTCCTAGCGAGTTCCAGGATCGCGTCACATTACGAAATGGGTGGCGTCGCCAGACCTTGCCTCAGGCAGTAGTAGACAAGTTCGATGTCCGTTCGCACTCCCAGCTTCGACTTGATTGCGTAATGATAATTGGCAACGGTCTTCGGACTGAGGTTGAAAGCTTGGGCGATTTCGTCGGTGGTTTTCTCATCTAAAATCATACGCAGAATTTCGAACTCCCGTGGGGACAGAGTTTCGAGCGCGGTGTCCTCGTTGAACAGCCGGCTGGCTGCGATCGCGCTGTTGATTTCTGCGCAGAGTGCGGGACGTCCCGAGAACACGGTGCGGATGGCGCTGATGAGAACGTCAGGCGGACTGCTTTTGGTCACGTAGCCTTGCGCACCGGCTTTGAATGCTTGTTCGGCATAGGATGCGTTCGCGTGCATCGTGAACATGAGAATTCGTGCCTCGGAATCGTAGAGACGGAGTTGACGCACGAGATCGATGCCGCCTCTTCCGGGCATCGAGATGTCGACGACAGTCACGTCAGGCGTAAGATTTTTATACGACTGATAGGCGGAGGCGGCATCGCCTGCCTCGCCAACAACGTCGATTCCGTCCTGGCTTTCAATCAGACGCCGATATCCCTGCCGCACAACGGCGTGGTCATCAACGAGGAGAACACGGATTTTCTCCATCGTCAGGTTCTCGGCCGGGCTAGAAATTCAACACGCAAGCCAAAGCCGCCCGAGGGTTTGGGGCCGGCGGCAAACCGTCCGCTCAATGCGAGAACGCGTTCGCGCATGCCGATCATCCCCCAGCCGCCGAATGTGCTCGTATTTTGCGAAGGCCGCCCGCAACCATCGTCGTCGACCGAGACTTCGATTTTATCGGTTCCGGATTCGTTGAATTTGTGCAGCATCACTTTCACGTTCAAAGCGTGGGCGTGACGCGCGGCATTGTTCAATGCTTCCTGGATAATGCGGTAAACATGAGCGCTTGCTTCGGAGCTCAAGTCTTCAAGGTTGCCGTTCGTTTCCAGTGTATAACGCGTGCTGCCCTGGGCGAGACTATTATACTTCTCAACCAAATTTCGCAGACTCTCGATAAGCCCGAGATCGTCGATTTCGGGAGGGCGCAAGTACGTGAGCGTCTTTCGCAGGGAGATCATCAGCTCCGAGGTCATCGTCTCGAGCTCGTTCGCGTCTTGCGTCGCGGAAGGATCATTGCGGTTGACCTTGCTGCGGACACAAGCCGCAACGGCGTTTATGCCGCTCAGCTGTTGCGCAACGTCATCGTGAAGCTCTCGTGCGATGTGCAGTCTTTCTTGTTCTTGCGCGTCTACGAGCTTGCGCGCCAATTCGGCTCTATCGGCTGTGGCTTTGGAAAGGTCACGCGATAACGCGTTAAAGACCTCGCTGATCCGATTGAGTTCGGCGAGTTGAAATGCCGGCAACCGGCATTCGAGTTCGCCCTGGGCCAAGCGATTGAGGCCGCCGAGGATTTCCTTGGTCGGCGCCAAGGCGCGATCAATGACCCAGTAAGTTACGATGCAGAGCGTTGCGATAAGAGCTGCAGATAGACCGAGCATTGGAGCTATCGTGGTCCAGGCCTGGTTTGCGGTCGCGAGAGGCTCGGAACTGCTCACGACGGTTCCGTGAAGCTTTCCCCGGTATGATATTGGGTAAGACGCAGATGCTTTCGCATCGAGAAACATGCGGTGCGCTGAGAGAAACCAATCCGGGGCGGTGATCGCCGCTGCGTTCACGCCTTGACAGCTAGACCTCAAAATCGAGCCGTTGACGTCGAGAAATCTGATGCACTGCCCTGGCTGCAGAACGAACGACGTCACCATATCCCAATCGGGAAATCTCAGGGGTGTATCTATGGCTGTTCCGATGCGGACCAATTGAAGGTCAAGCTGACGGCCGACGGAATCCGCGAGCCGTTCGTTCTGGCGCTTTACTTTGTTGGCAGTCGCGACAACCGTGAAAGCCGAACCTGCGATAAAGCAAGCCAATGCGACGAACACGATGCGGCGCACCAATAGCCATTTGAGATCCATAGCCACGGGCTCCTTAGGAGTCCAATGGTTAGGGCAACGAGGCGCAGGTGGGAAGAAAGCACGGCGAAGATCGTGTGAAATGCCCAAAGAAAGTCGGGCGATCCGCCGTTGTGAACTTTTACGATAGCTTGGCAGTATTAGCCAAACGCTATTTGGCGATACTTTCCTTCAACCCATGCGAACGGATGGCATCATGTTTGACAGTACGCTTCAATCCGCGCGCGCCGAAGCGCTTCGTCGGGTTATGTCGAGTCTTTGCGCGATGGCAATCGCTGGGCTCATGACTGCCGTAATTTTTGCAGGCACCGCCTATGCGGAGCCGCAACGCATCGCGTTGCTGGGCGTCCACTTCCAGAATGACAACGAGGGCTATGAGCCGACGACCGACGCCGAGAAAAATCGTTTGAATATGATTTCGACGGCTTTCAAAGAACAGCTCGAAGCCTCCGGCAAGTATACCTTTGTCCCTGTTCCAGCCTCTGAGCAGCAAAAGATCGATGCCGGACAGCTTGTCGGCGCCTGCGGTGGCTGTGAATTTGATTACGGGCGCGATCTCAATGTCGAGCACGTCGCCTGGATTCGCGTGCAGAAAATCTCGAATCTCATTCTCAACATTAATGTCTATATGGCGGACGTCGCGAAGCGGAAAGTGACGTTCATTCATAGCGTCGATCTCAGGAACAATACGGATGAATCCTGGATGCGGGGCCTCAATTATCTCCTTCAGAACTATCTTCTGCCCGGCGCGCAGGGCTGAGATTGCTTGTGCCTGAGATCTGGCCGCGGTGGTCCAGCATTATGAGAATTGCGTCCTTCGCCTTTGCGCTATGTGTGGTTTGCGCTTCTCTTCCGGCAAGAGCTGGCGAAATGGCGACACGCGGCGTCGGCCATCTCCGCTTTGCGGTAGGTGCCAATCTCGACCGCGCTACTCGCGGGCGTCGGAGCGGGCAACGCTTGCCCAATTGAGCGGATTTGACTTTCTTCGGCAGGATCGCCTTCATAGGATTTGGCTAGAAGCAATTGGCATCGCTGAACCGGGATGGCCACAATGAGACGTTCGGTCACGACCTGCACTGCGGTCCTCATGTCTGCGGGCGTGATGGTATCTTCCGCGGCCTACGCCTGCACGCGCTTCGTCTACCACGGAGCCAATGATGAAGTGATCACGGCACGTTCCATGGACTGGAAGACCGATGTCGGGACCAACATTTGGATGTTCCCGCGCGGCATGAGGCGGTCTGGAGAAGCGGGACCGAATTCGATCCAATGGACGTCGAAATACGGCAGCGTTATCGCCTCGGGTTATGACATCTCGACAACGGATGGCATGAACGAGGCCGGGCTTGTCGCCAATGTGCTGTGGCTGGTCGAATCCTCCTACCCGAAATACGACGGTAGGATGCCCGGTCTATCGATCGCGGCCTGGGCGC
This sequence comes from Hyphomicrobium sp. GJ21, assembly GCF_001006785.1. Taxonomy (NCBI): domain Bacteria; kingdom Pseudomonadati; phylum Pseudomonadota; class Alphaproteobacteria; order Hyphomicrobiales; family Hyphomicrobiaceae; genus Hyphomicrobium; species Hyphomicrobium sp. GJ21. The sequence goes on from NZ_CDHO01000003.1 coordinate 1,097,280, forward strand.
AATATGTCCTCGACAATTTCGCCACGGTGGATGAAGCCGTCGATGCGCTGGCAAAGGAACCCTTCACTATCGTCACGGACAACGTGCCCGGCGATAACAAGCTCGCCACTTTGCATCTCTCGCTCTCGGATGCCGGCGGCGACAGCGCGATCATCGAGTATATCGATGGCAAGCAGGTCATTCATCACAACCGCGACTATCAGGTGATGACCAATTCCCCCACCTTTGAAAAGCAGCTAGCCCTGAATGAATACTGGAAAGACATTGGCGGCACCGTCATGCTGCCCGGCACAAATCGCGCGTCGGATCGTTTTGCGCGCGCCGCCTTCTATGTGAATGCAATCCCGAAGAGCGAGGATCCGGTCGAGGCCATCGCCAGCGCCTTCAGCGTAATCCGTAATGTCTCCGTTCCGTTCGGCATCTCGACGCCTGACCAGCCTAATATATCCTCGACGCGCTGGCGGACAGTCGCCGATCAGAAGCGCAAGCTCTACTTTTTTGAATCAGTGCTCACGCCAAACATCTTCTGGGTCGATCTGACGAAACTGAACTTCTCCGAAGAAACCGGTAAGGTGATGAAACTCGACCTCGGTCCTAACCAGACGCACATTTACGCTGGTGTGGCCAACGGTCAATTCAAGGAAACCGAACCTTTCAAGTTCCTGGGGCTCTAAGCCAAGGAGCGGAAGGTAACGTATCGCAGGGTGCAGCGGCGCCTGCGGATATTTCAATCGTCTCGGGTTGCTCGAAGTATGCGGTTTATTTTTCCGCATAGCCACGCTTTCCGGCGCGGCCGTTAAACCCGTCGCGGCTCATAATCGCGCCACGTTGCGTGGCGGGATGATCGCGCCCGGTTTCGGAAGGTCAAACGTTGTTGGCATTTTCACGCTATCGGGAAACGGTTGGGTCAAGCGAAGCGCAACGAAAAAGCCAGTGAGTGAACTATTCCTTCCAACGCAAAATATTTCGAAATCATTCCAGGAATTATTCCCTGTCGATCGCGTAAACAATTGGCGGTCGTTGTTCGAATTGATGGCTCTGATTGCTGAATAAGGAAGAGAAAAGGCTTCTCTCTACGTAGGTCGAATTGCTTTTTCGAGCGGCGATGAACAGTTTCGCCTCGTCGCCTGTTGCGCAGGACTATTCCATTGGGAACCTCCGCATACGCAGAGCTCAAGATGAACGAGTTCGGAAGAAATGACCGCGAAAGTCATGGGGACTATGTACGCGCTGCTGTGGAATCTATTTCATCAGCGGCGCGATCGTCACTTGCCGCGTCGTGGCGTCGATCATTGCTTTATCACAAGCTTGACCCTGAAGCCGCCTTACGTCCGGAAAGGGTCGAGACATCGATTGTAAAAAAGTCGACCGAGCGGCTCGGTCGTTTGATGAGAAGCGCGGGACCGATACTCGATCATGTTTTCAAAGGCGTGGGTTACTCTGGCTGCTGCGTCTTGCTTGCAAACTCCGAGGGATTGGTTCTCGACCACCGCGCGAAGCCTACGGACGACCAGATGTTCGGAAAATGGGGGCTTTATACCGGCTCGGTCTGGAGTGAAGGCAATGAGGGTACAAACGGCATAGGAACCTGTCTGGCTGAGCAACGTCTCGTGTCCATTCTTGGCAATCAGCATTTCCATATTCGCAATGCCGCAATGAGCTGCATCGGCGCCCCGATTTTCGACGAAAACGCGCGTTTGGCGGCGGTTTTGGACGTGTCGTCTTGCCTCGGTGACGACCAGATAGGAGCGGTAGCTGCGCTTATTGCGATGGTGGTTTCCGATTCCGCGCGAAAAATCGAAAACGAGAATTTCCGTGAAGCATTTCCGAGCTGTCGCATCGTTGTCGCGCCGGGTCACGGCATGCGTTATTCCTCACTGCTTGCCGTCGATCGCTACGACATCGTTATGGGTGCGACTCGAGGAGCGCGCCAGATTCTGAGACTTTCGGAAGATGCACTTTGTCGTCCGCTCTCGGACATTCTCACAGCAGAGAGACAGTTATCGGATCTAAAGGCCGCTGAACGAGCGGAACTCCAACGCGCGCTTTCTCGCTCGAAAGGCGATGTGTCGGCGGCGGCGCGGGATCTCGGTATCGGGAGGGCCACCCTATATCGAAAAATGAAAAAGCTCGGGATCCTCGGCACAACCGCCGCCTGAGAGTTCGTCTCTGAACGTCGCAATATTGTTTGACCTGCCATCTGTCTCAATTGCGAGACACGTAGCCACCGAGCGGTCTCTCGCTCCGATGACATAGGCTGCAATTTATTTTCAAACTGCATTTCCGAGTTTGGTCGATCGTCTGCCCAAGAAACAATGACCGGGCGATCGAGATCAAACGCGAGGCAAAAATCAAAACTGGGAGAAGAAAACGCATGGCAAGGGAATTTTACCATTGCGTAAGCCGCGCGGCGTTATTCGCGGCCACGGCGACGCTCGCTATTTCCACCGCAGATTTTAGAGCGATGAGCGCAGAAGGTGCTCACACGACTAAATCCGTTACCTACGAAGATCTCGCCAACGACGATAAGACCACCAACGACGTTCTGACGTACGGAATGGGGCAGCACATGCTCCGCTACAGCACACTCGATAAGATCAACGTCAACAACATCGGCATGATGAAGCCGAAATGGACGTTCTCGTTCGGCGATGAAAAACAGCGCGGCCAGGAAGGCCAAGCGCTTGTGCACGACGGCGTTATTTACATCACGGCATCCTATTCGCGCATCTTCGCGCTTGATGCAAAGTCGGGTAAAAAGCTTTGGTCCTACAGCGCGCGCTTGCCCGACGATATCCGCCCGTGCTGCGACGTCGTCAGTCGCGGTGCTGCAATCTATGGCGATAAAGTTTTCTTCGGCCAGCTCGATGGCAGCATGACGGCGCTCGACAAAGATACGGGCAAAGTCATCTGGTCGAAAAAGTTCGACGATCATGAAGCTGGTTATGCTTTCACCGGCGCGCCATCGATCATCAAGGATCAGAAGACCGGTAAAGTTTTGCTGATCCACGGGAACTCTGGTGACGAGTTTGGTGCGGTGGGCAAGCTCTATGCTCGCGATCCCGACACTGGGGAAGAAATTTGGATGCGGCCTCTCGTTGAAGGGCATATGGGGCGGTTGAACGGCAAGGATTCAACGACGACGGGTGATGCGAACGCGCCATCCTGGCCTAACAACGCGAAGGGCGAAAAGGTTGAGGCTTGGCATCACGGCGGAGGCGCGCCGTGGCAGACGGCTTCGTTTGACGCAAAGACCAACACGATCGTCGTTGGATCTGGCAACCCGGCGCCTTGGAATGCGCACTATCGTACCCCCGGCGACAGCCTTTTCACATCTGGTCAAGCCTATGTCGATCCGACAACGGGTAACTTGATTGGCTTCTTTTCGCATACGCCGAACGATGCATGGGATTATTCGGGCAATAACCCAATCCTCCTTTTTGACTTTGAGAAGGACGGTAAGACGATCCGCGCCGGCGCCCATGCCGATCGCAATGGCTTCTTGTTCATCACCGATCTCGACAAAATGACGGAGCGCAAGGGTAACAAGAGCAGCGATATTTCGCGGCAGGCCGGCGGAGCGCTCGCGATATGGCCCTTCGTACGCGATATCAATTGGACCAACGGCTGGAATGTTGCGACGGGCCGTCCCAATGAGCCGCAGGGAGCGGATTCCAAGCGACCGCCGGCTCCGCTGCCGGGTAAAGACAAGGGCGAGTCCATTAAGGTCACACCGAATTTCCTTGGTGGCACCAATTGGATGCCGATGTCCTACAATCCTGAAACGAAGCTGTTTTACATTCCGTCCAACGATTGGACGGAAGACTACTGGACCGAAAATGTCACCTATAAGAAAGGTGCTGCATATCTCGGTCAGGGTTTCCGCATCCACAAGCTGTTTGACGACCACATCGGTGCGTTGCGCGCAATTGATCCTGTGACAGGCAAAATTGCCTGGGAATCTCTTGAGCCGATGCCGCTATGGGCCGGTACGCTCACCACCAAGGGTGGGTTTGTAATCACCGGAACGAGCGATGGCTTCGTCAAAGCTTTCGACGCCAAGAATGGTAAGGAACTATGGAAGTTCCAGACCGGGTCCGGCGTTGTTTCGCAGCCGGTCACCTGGGAAATGGACGGAAAGCAGTACGTCGGCATCGCCTCGGGATACGGCGGTGCGGTTCCGCTCTGGGGCGGCGACATGGCTGACCAGACCAAGCAGGTCAGTCAGGGTGGATCCTTCTGGGTGTTCGAAGTTCCAGAGAGCACCGCGTCCAACTGATCTCTCGTCTGGCGCTGTTTAACACTACGCCTTGCCTTTCCCTAGACCAGCCTGGCAGCGGGTTTCTGCACGTGCTTCCGCTGCCTTTTTCCTTTTGCGGGTGAGGAAACCCTATGTTCCGATTTCCAGCTTTCAGCAGAGTGTCAGCGGCTTTGCTTGCGCTGATCGTGACGGTACCGACGATGATGGCGGTGCACGCTCAAGACTATCCCGTCATCGTCAACAAAGAGGAGCGGCCGGATCCCTGGATCGTGAACGGTTGCAAAATCGTACCGAAATCCAATTGCGAGGGAGCAGATTTGAGGCACGCCGATTTGAAGCATGCCAACCTCTTTGGGGCCAATTTGCAGAATGCCAAGCTTACGCGTGCGGACTTGCGCCATGCGAACCTGACCAACGCCAATCTTACAGGCGCCAATCTCGACGCTGCCAAGCTGCAATATGCATTTCTTCCCGGCGCCAACTTGTCGGGCGCATCACTGCGTGGTGCCGATCTCACTTATGTCCGAGGTGCCAAAGCCAATTTCACGAATGCCGATCTTAGCGCGGCAAACCTCGAAGCGGCCTTCTTGAAAGGCGGCAATTTCCTCGGCGCGATTTTTAGAAATGCCGATCTTCAAGAGACAAAATTGTACGAAGCAAATCTCACGTACGCTGTGCTCGAAGGCGCGAAATTGAGGTTCACGATATTTCAGGATGCCGTCATGGACGGTTGTTCGGGCTGCCCCATGAACTGGCAGTACGGCGAAAAGCCGTGGGAGCAGGATGAAAGCCGATGGGAGCCTGCTGCCGGCCAATGAGACGCGTCATCTGCACAGGCATGAGAGGAGCTGCAGTATTGACGGTTCTCGCGGTCGAAACACCTGCGCTTGCCCATAATGAACTTGACGGCGTTCGCGCCTGCTTGCTTCGGACGGAAAGCGCGGATCGGCTAGCCTGTTTCGATCGCGAGGTCCGCAAGCTCGCCAAGCCGACATTCGAGGGACGCCTCAATGTCGTTACCGAACCGTTCGTGATCGAGAAGCCGACGCTGCTTCGATTTCAAAGTGATGGTGTAATTTTTGTTCTCTATCTCAAGAACGGCAACGACGAAGTCATTCAGAATCTTCACATCGGCGGCGGCGGCGAAGGAACCTATCTCATCGCCAAGCCAGGCACGTACTTCCTTCAGATCAACGGAAGTGACCACTGGCGAATTTGGCTGGAACCACAGAATGTTTCTTCACCTCTACAAAATTAAGGGAACTGCGCATGACAACGACGAAAGCTGTTGTTTCGATATTGGCTATATTGGTGGCCGTTGCAGGCGCGAGCCGGGCATTTGCTCACGGTGATATGGCTCCGTCGCCAGTTGATACAACCGGACTCGCACCGCTCGGAGAAGAATGGCGCGCGACAAACCCCTATAGAGGGAATGCGAAAGCCATAGAAATCGGTGCGCGAGGATATAACTCCAACTGCGCGCGCTGCCATGGGCTCGATGTGAAGTCGGGAGGTATGGCACCCGATCTCCGGGGGCTGCCGTCGGATGACGAAGGCGATGCATGGTTTCTCATGCGCATCCGCAGCGGGGCAACGCGCGATGGCCGCGTTAAGATGCCACCGTTCGAAAACATTCTCAGCCAGGAGGCGATGTGGGCAATACGCTCATATATCGAATCCCAGCCCAAAGACCAATGAGCCGGATAGCGGTGGTGCTCCTGGCCGGCATGATCTGCGGCACGGCGCAGGCCGTAACCGCGGAGTATCAGATCAGACGGATCGTCTATCTTAAAACGAGTTGCGGTCTCGAAAGTCTTGTTACTCTCGAAGCATCGTCGGGACGGGAGAGATTCAAGGCTACGTGCAATAATATCTCCGCATACCCCAAAGGATTGGAAATCATCTGCACCGATCCGGTCGACGACCGGTCGTGCATGATCACGACCCGCGCCGTGAGATTCGATCAGCTTCAATTGATGCGGCCAACAAATTGAATGGCAATTGCACTCACGCGAGTTCGCCGCAGCAACGATATGGATTAGGGCGCTGCAGAGGGAAAATTTGCCGATGAAGTTTGCCTTGCTCGTTTCCGCTCTGACTTTCACTGCATTGAGTGTTCTCGCGCAAACGGCAGCCGCGGAACAGGTTTTCCGGAGTACGGCTACTGACGAAATTCTTGATGTCGACGGCACAGCGCGCAGGGGCGGCAGGAATACACCAGCAGTCAAAAAATTCAGGGAAACCGGGGTAGATGCCTACGTCGAAGTTGCAGGCTGCTTGCCGTTGGGTGAGGCGATTTTCGTCGAGTCCTGCTCGGGATGTCATGGCGCGGTGGGGGAGGGCAAGATCGGACCGGCACTCAACGACTCCGTCTGGATCTATTCGAAAAACAAAACCGACAAGGGCATTTTTGAAACCATTTTCGGCGGTGCGAAGGGGCTAATGGCAGCTCACGGACAGGATATTGAACTCGACGATCTGTTGAAGCTCATCGCCTGGCTTCGTCATCTTCAGAAAGACGATGTCACGAATGCCGAATGGCTTACCGCCGAGCAGAAAAAGACATTCAAGTCATTCGATGTTCGGCGATGGAAAGAGACAGAAAGGCCGGCGGCGGAAAAGCAGCAGTGCGCATTTCCTTCGAAATAGCAGCTGAACGAGTCGACGTGATTGTGCGGGATGCAAGTCCCCGTTCGTAAGACATCCCGGAAAGAATGCCGGCGAACCTGAAGCTAGGATGCGCCATGACTAATTTACGTCACACGTTCTTCGCGCCTCCATCCGATCGCCTGCCTTTAGCGACGATCGTGCTCCATTGGGTTGTGGCTATCGGAATGGTTGGGATGCTGCTCTACGGATTGGAGCTGTGGTTGATTCCCAGCGGGCCGGCAAAAGCCGCCCTGATACCGCTTCACAAATCATTCGGTATTGTGGTTGGCGTGCTGGCGCTTCTTCGCGCTTGTGTTCGTATCTATGAGGGATTTCCGACGGCGATCCCGGCGAATGTTAGAGATCGCGAACCCTTGCTGGCGTATTGGGTTCATGTGGCGTTGCTAATAATGACCTTGATTCTGCCGCTGTCGGGGATCGCCAAATCGATCACCTATGCGCGCCCTGTTGCCGTTTTTGGTTTCAACATTATCCCGCAGCTCTTAGACAAAAAGATTGAATTCTGGCACAGCGTGGCATCGCTAACCCACAACGTTGCCGCTGTGCTTTTGACTATTTTTTTATTCGTGCACACAGGGGCGGCCATTTTCCATCACTTTGTTCGTAGAGATGCGAAGCTCCGCCGAATGTTTGGTTTCTAGCCGGCGTTATGAGACGTGAACTGGTCGATTGGGGAGTATGGTAGCGTCTGGGTCACCCGCGAGGTTCGGAATGAGATCCGGAGTGAGAGAGGATGACGCTTTGGCGGTTTCGCCTCAAGACTTCAGACCCATGCGAAATCCACCCCAGTGCCGTCCGCGAATGACAATCGGTGCCGAGATATCTTTCATTAGCGCATGCTGACCGCCGCCCATGTCTCGACGGTAAGTTTGTAGCAGGAAGGGTTGAGTGTTGCGTCCCGCGCGAAGCCCGGTACGGTCGTTAAAGATCCTGCGGTTGCGCGAGTTCGCGGCATTCCAGGACGGATCGGAACCCTGTGGCTTCGAATACGCAAGATTGTGAGTCGGCAGATAGCCATTGCGATCGACGGCCGCACAAAATGCAATCCGGCTCGAACTCGCCAAAACTTGTTCCTGAATCGCAGGAAGAACGCGATCCGTGTAGTCCATGAAGCGCGTTGCCACCTGCTGCGGGTTTGTGCCCGGAATTGGCTTATATTGCTCGTCAAAGAGCGCGTCCTGGGTAATCTCGCCTTTGTCCAGGCCTCGCTCAAAAACCGCTTTTATTTCGGCGGCGGCTTTTTGGCAGGTCAAGATGAGGGCGCTGTCTTTCGTCTCAAACCCTGCCTGGGCGATGAACAACATCAGGTCTTCGCTGATGCTCAGGATGTTCTCAGACCGCTCCCGCGTCTTGCTAAGTTGAGTACCGGCGGTTCCAACAACTGTCACGAGATCGCTGACCCGCTCGCTGACCTGTCGAGAATTCGTGGCATTGCTGTGGACAGGATCACCCAGATCCTCGATGCCGCTGGTCAATTGCTGGACGCTACTGACCAGTGACTGGATTTGTTGCGTCGAGCCCTTCGCGCTGTTCGAAGCCTCGATGGCAGATTGTGCCCACTCAGAATTGTGACGCGCGACTGCGAGCATTTGATCGAGTGTTCCTTGCAACGCTTGTAGGTTCGCCCTGTTCTCGAGAGAGAATTTACGAACCTGATTTGCGAGGGCCTTGATCGACTGGGCAATCACCGCAAAGCCGCGACCCGCGTCGCTGGCCCGCGCTGCCTCCACGCCGGCGTTGATTGCGATCATCTGGGTTTCCATCGAGATCGACTCGATCGCGGCACTTGCCTCTTGCACTTTAGCTATTGTATCGCGTGCTTGTTCGGCCGAGCGTGTGATGCCAATTATGCCCTCGCCCAGTGCCTGCATGTTATCTATGGCAGTCGCGAGAGTATCGGATACCTGCTCCGAACTCTTACTGAGGACGTGCCGCGTCTGATCGGCTGTGGTCTTCAGCTCGCCCATCGCCGTCCTGATCCGGTTATTGGTCTCAGTGCTGCGATCGACCGAGTCGACGACGTTTTCGAGCGTTTCGCGAAGGTGGTTGTTAAGGCCGGCGAGATCTTCGACAATCCCGGCGATATCAGCGATCTCAAGTCCAAGACGCCCCGCCCTATCGCCGATCTCACTAGCACGGGGCACTGCGGCGGTGCTCGCATCCTGGGGATCGAGCGTGGGCAAGGCCGGAATTTTTGCACTGTCGAATTGAGACACCGGCGAAAATCCTTTCGCTGCGGGTTGAAGGCTTGGGCGGCAACAATGCAACTGACCGCGCGTCTTCTATCGGCTTACGAGGTGCGCAGAACGGCCGATTCGCACCCTTATGCCTCGGTGAACTAGCGGATTTGCAATGCGCTGCGTATTGGCACAAAGGGCAATTCTAAGGACTTAGCCGATGCGACGTCTTAGGGCGTGCCATCTGAGGCTAGCAACTGCGGCCCGAACCTCTGGCAAGCTCACTACTTGTGCGTTCTCGCATAGCCTCTCGGCTAAGCGGCTATGCGTCTGAACTTAAAGATTTCTGCGATACAAGTTCGCTCAGCTTGCACGCAGAAAACTCTCACTAGCATCCTGCAGCATTGGCAAGTCAGGTCGCTGAAATTGAACGCCAATGCCGTCCACTGACCTGTGTATGATCCGGCAACCGAGACGGATTTGCAGCGACTCGATATGCAGAACGCAATCGTCGGGTATTGTTCGTTCGACCCATGATGATGAGCTTCGCGCCAACGGCTGAGACGTCAGTCACGACGCAGCTTGCGTACAGCACATCGGCCTTGGTGGAAATGACGCCATTTAAAAGAGACTTGTACCTTGCAGACCGCCGGCGCATGGAACCTCCTCGCGTTGGCGAAGAGGATTAGACCTTGATGTTTAATGCGAGGATACGCTCCATCGAGCGATCGAGCGAAGAGGTTATTAATCCCCAAACTTAATGGATTATTTGATGTACGGCGGAGTGCGTAAATTCTGGCTCAATGACGCTCAAGGGGAACGAATGTCACGCCGATCGTGTCGTCAGTATCCCGATGAACGATGAGGCAATCCTTCAGCACATTGCGGGCGGGAACACTCAATCGCACCCGGCCGTGCATACCCTCGGCTTCCGCCGAGGCGATGCGCGCTCCGGTTTCAGAGAGATCAATCACGATGCATTCAACGGGCTGCCGCCCAGGCATTTCGAGCGTCCCTCTCAAAAATACTTTCTCGCGCCCCTTCTTGCCGCCGCGCCGTTCGCCGCCGTTTTTCATTGGCATCGCCCCCAATTCCCCTCAAAAACGTGACTATTGCTGATGGCGACAACGCTCGCGGACATTGACGCAGATCAATATGAGGGACCACGCCATTCACCGAAGTGTGGCTGCAGGATCTGATCACGGGGTTCTCGATTTGGAGCGTCAGTTGGCGCAAATGGATTTGTGCTTCCGCGGGGTGCCAACAACGGACATCAAGCACTCGCGCGTTTGGCCGGTCCCTGCCGATGACTTATGGCGGCTATGGCGTGATGCAGAGAAAGCGGACGTCAGCCAACATCCAAGTAGGGTAATTGCCAACCATCCGCGGTTTACCGAAAGCGGACTTTGTGGCCGCCTTGTCTGCTAGGGCCATAGCAGACAACTGCGGATCGCTCGTCGATGTTAGCTTGCGACCGGTCGCGGATGATTTCACTAGTGCAGCCATGAAAAGGCGCGTCGCAGAAATGCCTCGCCGTCCTTCCGAATAATCTCTCCATGCGCGACCACCACATGCTCGGGATGCTTGTCCATCAAAGCCTGGATTTTAGGCCGCGCGCTCGCGCGGTGACGAAAGCTGATCCGATAATCGATTGGCGGATAGCCGCACCCATCAATCATCTTCGACAGCCTCGCGATGCGCCGCATCCACCATGGCCAGTGAAGTTTCAGAAACCGCTCGCTAAAGGTCTGCGATAGATCGGCAATGATGACCGTTCGAGAAACACGGTGGAAGAACATGAGTTCGTCCAAAAATGGCGAGTTGGTGAAGTAGGCTTGATCGATCTGTCCGGCCCAGTCCAACGGCGGGTCGTCGGCAAGCGCATCCCAGAATTTGAGGTCGCGACATCTAGCGATCGTCGATGCCGTGGCCCACAACTTCGCAGTTGGAAACGCCGCCTGCCATTCACCCAGGAAGAGGTAGTGCAGTTTGTTAGGGCTGACGATGTGCCGAACCGGCCCCAAGGCTCGTACCGCACCTTCAATTTTCGCATTTTTCTTGATTGGCGACCACAGCCAGAGCCCACCGTCGGCAAGCCGCACGATCACCATCCGTGTCGGGTACTCGAAACCGTGAAACGAGACAATGCCGCCATCGGCAACCCAAACTTCTGGTCCGAGAGAGTCAAGCATGGACGTAGATTTAAGTAGTCAAATGTCCGCTTTCCAGTGAAGACCGCTCAGGGTCGGGGACGAAGGTTCGCTCCGAAGTGGAACCAGCGAAAGAGAGACGACCGCTTTGCACTCGACGGCGGTCTACGTGAGCGGCCCCGCGAAGGCCTGCGTCGGACCAGAAGCGGAATTTCAGCCTTATACAGTTGGGATTTCAGTTGAGCCGACGCGGTGGCTCACGAGTTTCTCCACCGCTGACGACGCGTGCGAGAATCTATGCCACCGACCACTGCCGCCTGAACGGTGTACCCAAGCCGCGCCCTCGCCTGAGGTTCCGCATCCGTCGCTCCGTCGACGAGACTTGCCGCCTTTCAGTGCGCAGCGCATCTAGCGAGTTGGGACATGAACGTCTCGTAGAACGGTCCCATGATCGCCTTGGGCTTCTCGTCGTGCTGGCTTTGGGCCCAACCGAGCGGTGCTGGCGATGAGCAGTGCCGAGAAAGCAGAAGTCGTTTTTGGTGCCGGTTGCCACGGGCATAGCCGTTCGTGCAACGACTGCAGCACCTTCAAGTGCGAGGTATCGGTCATTCGATGAAATTAGTTGCTGCAATCCGTCGGCGCAGACTTTCCTGCGAAGCGGTCCGCGATCCAATCGACGGAGGGTTGTGCGGCATCGCGACTGATCATGCCATGGCCGACGCCGTCGTAGGTCAGCATTTCGATGCGCGAGCCCGCTTCGCAAAGTAATTTCGCATAGGCTTTCGTGACGGGAGGGTCGACGACGTTGTCAACGGAACCCTGGGCAATCAGGACGGGAATATCGGGCGGGAGTTTTCCGATCGTATTTTGTGCGAGCAGATCCTTCCACGGTTGAAGCGCGGTCGGATCTTTGACCTTCAGAAAGTCCTGCGAGAGGTCTTTGCCGATCGCTGCGCGCGGTCGAATATCGATGATGGATTCGAGGCAGATATTCGCCAGACGGTCGACATGGGGAACAGCGTCCGGGACGATAATTTCGCTCATTTGTGCCCCGAACACACGCTGCCAAGACCACAGTGTCATCGCGAGAAGGTTCTTGCCGCCGGCGGTCGTGATATCGTCGCGCAGTAGTGTTCCGAGATCTGTCGCGGGGGCGGCCGCGACGAGACCAAGTACGCTGATATCCGGTGCGTATGATTTCGCGATCTTTGCGGCGTAGAGAACGGCTTGGCCGCCCTGCGAGTGTCCCCAAAGGACGGTGCGAGTTCCAATCCCTGCATCGGCGAGCGTATGCGCCGCTCGGATTGAGTCAAGCACCGCGCGCCCTTCGCTGTCGCCGACGAGATAGGGATGCGGTCCGGGCGTTCCTAAGCCTGGGTAGTCGCTCGCCGCGATGGCGAAGCCGCGCTCCAACATCATGTGCAGCCCGGGAATCTGCTGGTGAAAGAAGATCGCGAGCGTCGGCGCACAGCGGGGAACGATGCCCGTGGTAGGATGCGCCCAGCCGACGACCGGCCAGCCTCCTGTTGGCGGCGTTCCATTGGGCACGATGACGGCGCCGGACACGGCGATCGGTTCGCCCTTGAGACCTACTGAGCGGTAAAGCACCCGCACCGTCCGCGCGCCGAACCAGCTGTCGCTCATCGGCTCTGTGCGGATGATCGAACCCGGCGGCCCCGATATCTCCTTCGGCGATGCCTGATAAAACAGCGTCTGTGCACCTGCGGGTGATGGCAAAAATACTGCGTCCAACGAAAGAAGCGCGGCGACCACCGCCCACAGGATCTTACCGCTCATAGACGAACCTCAAATTTCCATGGGCATTGGCCGTAATGCGAATGCGATCGGGCAGTACAGCAATGCCCTCCAGCGTGTTGATTGCGAGATGACCTTCACGCCGGAAACCGTACGGAAGCTTTTGGTTGAGGTGGTCGTTCGCCGAGGCCATGACGGCATCGAGACGGTCCTTGAAGGAAACGCTAAGGCTATCGTGAAGCGCGAGTGCCGTCCACACATGGGAGCAACCATCGACGCTGCCAAGACGCCGGCGCCTGCTGGCCAGCAGGCGGATAGCTTTCGTCAGATGCGGGTGCTTTGGTCCAATACAGACCGTTCGGCGACACGGATAGCCAAACGGTGTGTGCTTTCCGCGTCTGCAAATCGACGACCCGGGCCAAGGCGTGTCTGCGTTCCAATTGGATGCCTAAGGCGTCTTTGGTCGTCGCTGGACAACGGGATAATTTGCTCGTAAAAACACCAAATGGTTAATTAACATTCTGGTGTCCTACCGTGAAAGACCCTCTAAGCCGCACCTTCGCCGCGCTCGCCGATCCGACTCGGCGCGCGATGCTCGCCAGGTTGTCCGAGGGTGAAGCCAACGTATCCGACCTCGCCGAGCCGTTCCTCACATACATGAGCCCTTCCGCGGTGACCAAACATCTGAAGGTGCTGGAAAACGCCGGGCTCATCACCAAGGGGCGCAAAGCGCAATGGCGTCCCTGCCACCTCAACGGCGAGCCACTGCGCGAGGCAGTGGATTGGATGGAGCAGCACCGGGTTGCAGGGGAAGAGCAGCTCGATCGGCTCGGCGCCTATCTGAAATCGAAAAGCAAAGGAACTCGTCGTGGCCACACATAAGAAGTCAAACATCATCTCGCTCACGCGCGTCTACGACGCGCCGCTGCGGGCTGTCTGGGAAGCGTGGACCATTCCAGAGGAGGTGGCGCAGTGGTGGGGCCCGCGCGGCTTCACGCTGACAACTCACAACCACGACCTGCGTACCGGCGGCCACTGGCACTACACCATGCATGGGCCGGACGGCACCGACTACGAGAATACGACACAGTATCTCGAGGTCGTGCCCATGCAGCGCATGATCTACGACCACGGCGGCCATAAGGATCGCCCGCCGCTGTTCCGTGTGACGGCGCTTTTTACCGAACGCAACGGCCGGACCCAGCTCGACATGAGCATGGAGTTCGCGACGCCCGAAGTCACGACCGAAATGCGCGGTTTCATCAAGAAAGCTGGCGGCGAAGCAACGTGGGATCGCTTGGCCGAGTATCTGGGGAAACGGCACGCGGGAGTGGAGCAGTTCTTCATCGCGCGCACGTTCGATGCTCCCATCGAGCGGGTGTACGAGATGTGGACCGATCCCGATCATCTCGCACAATGGCTGCCGCCGACTGGCGCCACCATGCGGTTCCTGCGAGCCGAACCACGTATCGGAGGCACGTCGTTCTATTCCATGACGATGGCAAACGGCACAGTTCTGTTTGGTCGGGTATCCTACCTGGCACTCGAAAGGCCGACCCGCATCGTCTACAGGCAGCAATTCTGTGACGACAAGGAGCAGGTAATCGTGGCGCCGTTCTTCACACACTGGCCGCGAGCCATGCTCACGGAAGTAGAGTTGGTTTCAGAAGCGCCAGATCGAACCCGAGTGTCTTTACGCTGGGAACCTCAGGAAGCGTCCGCCGCTGACATCGCAGAGTTCATCAAGCAACGTGGCGGCATGACAATGGGCTGGACCGGCTCATTTGATAAATTGGAGGCATTGGCGTAGCGGCGCAGTCGTTGTTACGGTGCATGCGGCCGTTGGGGCCGGGTCTGGCGTTCATGCAGCGCCACTGTAGAGGACACATTCGCAACGGCCGCTTGCTCTGCAAAGCGGCTATCGGTCGGTGTCCCGGGCCCGCCGTGCGGCCCGTGACGGTAAGGGAAGCGCCAGCATCGCGTTGAGTCCGACCTCCGCGCTAGGTCGATCGGTTTAATCCTATGCAGCCTTCAGATCTCTTCCAGCCCGCCAGAGATTATATTGGACCTGCAGGCCTAGCCAGAATTCTGCCGAGCCACCAAACATGCGCTCGAGGCGGAGTGCCATCGGAGCGGTTATAGCCGTCTTGCCGTCGAGCAGGTCATAAAGGGGCTCTGCGGCTAATTCCGAGCTTCGTTGCCGCCTTGATCTTCGTATCGCCGCTGCCCTCGATCGCATCGGCGATCGAAGCGCCGCGATGCGGCAACGGAAAACCCGGATGCGGAGCCGTTGACGGGTGAACGGTGACGATATCGGGGTTGCCCGGCTTGGCCTGTTCCAGCATGCGCTGCTCCAGCCTCGAGTTCGTTCATACGGACGGCCGCTGCCCGAGGGTCACTCCCATTCTCGACCATTGTCACGAGCGCCTTGATCTTGCGCTCGACGGCGGCCAGTCACGTTTCGCTCGCTGTCAATTGTTGAAGGACAGCCTAGAACTTCACCGTTCCGGAGATCATTGTCGAACTACCCTCCCAACGCTTGTCTGCGTTGAATTCCTGATAAAAGCGCGCGCTGAGGATGACCGGTGTCTTATCGACAAGCGTCGTGTACGTGAGCGCCGGACCTATGGCGTCGACGCTTCCTTCAAACGGCCCGAGCACGGCGCCAGTACCGGAGTCACCAGTCAACTGGCGATAGTCATAGCCGGCGACGCCAATGACCAGTCCGGTGCAGACTTCCCGCCCGATTGCCCACTCGAAGTGGAAATCCGTGCCGCTTTGATAATCCGTTGCCGTGTTCTCGAAATTGAATGTCACGCCAACGGTGCCATTAAATTGGAGCTTTGAGGTCTTCTCAGTCCACGTGAAGCTCCAGCCCGTATCGATGCCCGGCCGGTTGAGGCCGATGTCCGGTTTGAACCCCACCTCGTACCGACCGCTTGGCGCAACGACCTGCACATAGGCAGTATGAGCAAAATCTCCGCTCTGCCATCCGAGTTGTGCTCTCGTGGTGATATCGCCCAATCCCCAGCCCGCGGTTTCGCGCTCGACCGGCGGTAGAGGGGGAGCACTCACATTGGCTCTCATGCTGATGTGGCCGGCGGGCACCGTCACGGCAAGACCGAAATTACCGCCAAGGATTTTTCGATCCGGCACGTAGAGGCCGTTGATAAAAGCCTGGAAGAAATCAACGCGAGCGCCTGCGTTGAGAGTCACGTTTCCCAACGTCACCGCGCGGCCGATCTTTCCTGAATAGAAGCCGCTTCCGACGGTTAAATAGGTACCGGGCGGCGGCGTTACGCCCGCGCCAAACGCCGATCCGCCGAGCCCGTAAGAAGAGAAGCCCGCTTCATCTGCGCGTGCGGACGAGACGCCGGACAGAGCAAAAACCGCAATGACCGCGAAAGCAGATTGTGTGCGCATTCCGAGACCCCCATCCCGTCGAAAACGCAAACCGCTTACACAGTACGCTTATCTTCTAATGGTCGTTCAATCTGTTGCGGTACGGTCACGGCAGACTGATTTTAAGCATCGATTGAGCATTCGGATTCATCAAGTCACCCCCGGGCTGGCACGGGAGCCTACACGGATTGCTCACTCGGAAATGCTGAGTTCAATAGGGATTCACATAATTCATAATTGCGCTCATGCGCAGCATCACGCGGCGGATCACGTGTGTGACCTTGGCGTGATCGGTGAAGATCGCGGCATCTCCGGTACTGCCAGCGGGAAGGCTTGCGGCGAGCGACGGATCGTCGAGCGCAATTCGAACGATGAACGGCGCTGACGCGACTTGCTTTGGTGTGACGGCGAGGCCGGAAACCTGAGTCTGGCCTGTCGATACAGCTTGCAGGACAGTTTCCACTTTGCCGGTGAAGACCTGACCTGGGAGAAATTTGAACGTCACCTCTGCGTTTTGGCCCGGCATAACGTATCGAGCGTAGATCTGCGGTATCTCAGCCGCGACAATGGTGTCCGATGTGTCGATGAAGGCCATCACAGGTGATAGCGGAAGCGAAGCGACTCGTGCGCCCTTGCGTAGGGCGAGATTGGTTACGTAACCGTCCGCCGGAGCACGTACGATCGTCTTCTCAAGATTCCATTTTGCGCCCTCTATTTGCGCGTTGAGCTGATCGACCTCCGCCCGCCTTTGCTCTACGTCGAATTGTCTGCCCGCGGCCCTTTCGACGAGCTCTGTCATCTGTCCCAACCGTTGGGTTGAAAGTTTGAGCTGCGCTTCAAGAGCCTTCACTTGCGCTTCGAATGGAACGGGATCGATGCGGAATAGTATGTCTCCCTGCTTCAGCGGCGCATTCGGCTGCACTGGAACATCGACGACCTCGCCAGCGATGTCGGGCGTTATCGCAACGGAATGTCGTCCGACCACGAGTTGCCCCGAAGGCGCGCCCCAGCCCATGGGAATGAAAAGCCCGACGAGCAATGCGAGCATGACGAGGACTGGCGAGATCTTCCAAAAGAGATTGAAGGGAACGACCTTGAACCAGACGAGCAGAAAAAGCAGAAACAGATAACCGTTGAACAGGAAGGCGATCATCGGCCCTCCTCCTTCTTCGGCGTATCGACATAGGCCCAGATCAATGCGACGGGCCAAAGCACAAAGCCGCAAATCAGCGTGACCCACCCCGCAACCGTGACGGCTTGCGTCCAGGGATGGTTCCGAGATTTTGCAATGTAGCCGGGCGCCATGGCCATCGCGACGAATGCCGCCACAGCCGTGAGAAGAAGGAAAATTAAAACGAACCAAGCAAAATAATCGATGAAAGACACGGCTTTCTCCGCGGTCTATTCGTTTTGCGCTAGTTCTTTCCCTCGCCGCTGCTTGCTCCGGTTGCCGAACTTGCCGTTCCAGCGAGTTGCGCTTCGGGGAATTTCCACGAGCCGTCCAGAATCGATGCCTGGGGACGATAGAGCCGCACGGTGTAGTTCCAGCCGGGCATGATCGGCAGGCAATTGACGGTCTTGCCATCGCAGCCGCCAAACTGAATGCCGATCGATCCGTCGGCTGCCTTGCTCGCCGTGATGTCGTTGAGCGAATAGGCGTTGTATTCGTTCTTTTGCAGATAGCCCTTGGCGTTATAGACCGTGACCGACCAGAAGCCGTCGACCGGGACATCTTTGACGTTGAGCTTGTAGATCGCCGCGCCATCGTTCTTCGCGGGTACAAAGCTGAGGTACGTTGCGTCTTTGTCGGGATTTCCACCCCATCCGGCGGCGGTGGCGATCAGGTGCCGTACTGGATCGACTTCGCTCTTGGTGCCGAAAGCATTCTTGAAGCCGCCAGTGAATTGCGACAGCACAAGAAGGGCGTCACGAATCTTCTTTTGCGAGGCTTGATCCCAGTTCGGCACGTCGAATGTGCCGGCGGATTTCTGTTCGACCTTGATCGCATCCTGCAGAGCGTGGACTTCCTTCACATCTTGGGCATCATTAGGATCGACCAGCGTTCGAATGCCAACCGTCATATAGCGTGTTCCAACGTTCTCGCGCGTCAGCGTGTGCGCGCCCTGTCCGTAATAGACGGCGGGAACGTAATGATCCTCGTTGATGACCTGCAGCGTCATGAAGCGTTTGCCCGCGTCGGGCATCGCGATTGTCACCGGCCCTGCGTCGAGGTCGAATACGCCGAAGGAATATAGCGTATCGCGGTTCATTCGGATGACGGTCTGCTTATCGATCGGCGTCGGCTCGCGATTGTGTTTCAACTTCCCGAAGTCGCCGCCCTTGATGGCATTTGCCATGTAGACGTCGGACTCAGCGCGGGGGAAATTATCGACCGTAACGGGAACGTCTTTCGACGAAGTCGATAATCCCTCTTCTGCCGACACCTGATGCACCGCACCGGTGACGGCGAGCGCTGCACAGATGGCCGTTGCAGCGATCGTCCAATTCGGCGAACTGCTTGCCATGACTTTGTCTCCTCGCGAGATTGCTCACTTTCTTCCGTCGCCCGAACCCGAACCCTCCGTGGCCGATTCCACGCTCTGAAGGTCAGGGAGCCTCCACGTCTTCTGAAAGAATTCCGGCTTGGGCCCATAGACACGAAACATCAGCTCGAACTTTCTGGCAGGATCCGTCGGAATCCAGTTTGTCTGCTGGCCAGGAGGCGCCATGGCTCCGATATAGATATCAACCGAGCCGTCCTCGTTCTTCCTCAACTCGGCGGCATTCGACGCGCGGCTGGCGCGATCGACATTTTTAATGAGCGCGTGAGTTTCACGGTCGTACGCAGTCACGGACCAATACTGATCGACCGGCACATTCGGCGGAACATGCAGGCGGAACGTCTTCGCCCCATCGTAGCTATCGCCGTTCTTGTCCTTGATGTTGATGAGATAGAACTGGCCCGCGCCGACGCGCTTGATGCCGATATAGGCGTAAGTATAGGTGAGCCCACGCTGATCGACAGGATAGTCGTTGGGATCGCTCAAGCCCTCGCCAATTGCCTTGATGAATTCGGGATGGCCCGGGTAGGTCCAATGCGTGCCCTCGTAGAACGGCGGCATGCCGGCATCGTATTTCGCCGCGAGCAGCAGCTGTGCTTCGCGCACGCCTGTCGCGAGCGCTTCCTTTGTTGCGTCGTCCGGAGCGAATGCTTTCCCCTTCTCGATGCCGATCGAGCGCAGCTGATCGATTAAGGCGCGATCGCGATCGAGCCAGGGTTCGCTTTGTACAATACGGTTTAGATGCTCGAAAAAGCTTTCGTCATAGCGGATCGTCGAATCGAACGTGACGTCCTTGACGTCAGTGAACACGGTCGGCGGCGGATTTGACGCCTGCGAAAGCGGATAGACTTTGGCTTGCTTGGCATAGGCCGCCGATTTCGAGACATCGGCGTCGTCATGGCTCGAGAGATTGGAGCGGAGCAGGACGTAGCTGCCGAAAGAATCCGGCTTGAGCGGCGTATAGCCGTCAGGAATTTCTTCCGCGTACCCAGGCGGCAAGATGAGGAACTTGATCCCCTTGCCTTTGTCGATCCCAAGTCGTCCGGCGTCCTCGAGTGGCAATTGCCAAACATTGACAAAGTTTGCGTTGAGCGACCCGTTTTCATCCGCAGGCGGAATCTCCACTACGATCGGACCGGCCTCTCGTGTGTCGAAGAAGGACATGAAATAGAGCGTGTCAGGATTGGGCGTTAGCGTCTGGTTTTTCCAGTCGAGCGGACGCCCCCAATAGATGAACTGGTTCACCTTGCCCGAGGTCTTGCTCAGCATCTCTTGCAGCATGAGATCGTAGTTGACCGCAGGCATGCCCCAGATAACCGCCTCCACCGCACGGCTCCGAAGCAGGCGAGCTTTCACGTCTTCGGCAGTGAGCGTCTGTCCTTGGACGGCAGAAAGCGGGAGAAGCAACACCAGCGCAGAAAGCAGCAGCTTCTTCATCGCGCGTCCTCCCTGGAAAACACCGTCTTCCAGTCCTGCTTCATGTCGACGATCGTCCATCCTCTGGCGGTCGCTTCATCGAGCGCCTTGTCGAGACGGCCAACACGAGACGTCCGGTCGTAGGCCCACTCGCGTTCGGCATCGGTGTGATGCACGAGAAGGCAAAGTCGCGCGCCAGGTGGAGTGCAGGTCCATTCGAGCATCTGAAGGTCGCCGTCGGAATTGCCGAAAGCCGCGATCGGTCGTCGGCCGATATGACGCTGGATTCCGACGGGCTTGCCCTCCTTGTCGTCGTTGAGCACGAGGTCGGGCGTCTTCATGATCAGGGGAACTCCATCGCGCATCTCGAATTTGAGACCGCCCGTGCTGCCGATGACCTGTTCGGGGGGGATGCCGTAGACGCGCTCGGCCCAGGGCCGCATGAACTCGATACCGCCGCCAGAAACAATGAACGTCTTGAATCCGTTTTCACGCAGATACGCCAGCAGCTCGAGCATCGGCTGGTAGACCATCTCGGTGTAAAGCCGCCCGGTTTTCGGATGCCGGGCCGTCGCGATCCAGTCGCTGACAATTACCGCAAACTCGTCCGTGCTCATTCCCGCATGCGTAATCGCCATCAGCTCGGCGATACCGGACTCGCCTGACGCCGCAATTCCCGTTGCGTCACCCTTGAGTAGCGATGCGAAAGGCTCTTTGGTCGTCCATTCGGGATGTTGCGAAGCGAGCGTCTTCACGCGGTCTGCGACGAACAGCGCCTGAACGTACATCGGTTGCTCGGTCCACAGCGTGCCGTCGTTATCGAAAACGGCAACGCGTTGTGCCTCGGGCACGTAGTCCGCGCTGCCGTCCCTCGTCACCCTGACGACGAAGTCCATGATGGCTTGTTTGGTTGCACCGTCGTTCCACGACGGAAGCGGCTCCGAAGCGGCCGCTACCGCCATGCACATGAATATGGATGCGAGAATGCCCAGCATCCACGTCCCGTATTTTCGTAAGGTGATCACGGCCATTGGCCGTTCTCCGCTTGCCGCCTACTGGACGCCTTGCAAACGCTCGTCGATCATCCTGTTTAAGCCGCCGCGTATGCGATCGAGGTCTAGGTTTTTCTTGAAGGTTTCCCTCCGCTTTATGCCATCCATCTCATCCTCCATGATGTTTGCCGGATTGAAGCTCGGCGGGAATGAGCGGGGCGGGAAATCCTTAAATGTCGACGCAAATTGGAAGACATCGTCCATCACGCCATACATAGATCCGACGTGGTCGAGCTGCCAATCCCAGAAGGTATTGGATGTGATATCGGCGCGCTCGAACGGATCCTGGAAGATGTTGAAGATCTTCTGCAAACGGAGTGTCGTGAACGGCTCCGCCCATACTTCCATCGTGCCAGGGGATCGTTGCTCGGAAAAGACGTACTTGTAGTCTCCCTGCCGGAAAGCCACGAGCAGTCCATCATCGTTCGAATAGAAGAAACTGTTGCGCGCGCTCTTGAAGCCGTTGTTGTTGGCGGCACTGCCACTGACGGTTTGCAAAAACGCCGATTGGTCGTAGCCGTCGAGATGTACTTTGTAGGCGATGCCATTGGCGGTGTAGCCGGCTTTGAGCTTGTTGACGATGTCAGGCTCGCCCGCGATTGAACAAAGCGTCGGAATCCAATCGTTGTGACTCATAAGCTCGTTGCTGACTGTTCCGGGCTTAATGTGGCCAGGCCAGCGGATAAGACACGGAACACGAAATGCGCCGTCCCAGTTCGTATTCTTTTCGGAGCGGAACCACGTCATGGCGCCGTCAGGCCATGTGTTCATGTGTGGACCGTTGTCCGTCGAATAGACGACGATGGTGTTGTCGGCGATGCCCAGGTCATCCAGCACTTTGAGTAATGAGCCAATCGTGTCGTCATGCTCGATCATTCCGTCGATGTACTCGCTGTCGCCGTGCGTATAGCGGCCCCGATGACCAGACCGGACATGCGTTCGCAAGTGCATACGTGTCGAATTGAACCAGCAGAAGAACGGCTTTCCGGCCGCGTTCTGCCGCTTGATGAAGTCGATGGCGGCACTCGATGTCTCGTCGTCGACCGTCTCCATTCGCTTCTTCGTCAGAGGACCGGTATCCTCGATGATCTGTTTGCCGATTTTGCCGAAGCGAGGATCGACGGTCGGATCGTCAGTATCCGTTGCTTTGCATTTCAAAACGCCTCGGGGGCCAAATTTGGCACGATAAGCCGGGTCTTTCGGGTAATCCGGAAGTTCCGGCTCTTCTTCGGCGTTAAGATGATAGAGGTTGCCGAAAAATTCGTCGAAGCCATTGACGGTGGGAAGAGATTCGTTGCGGTCGCCAACATGGTTCTTGCCAAACTGGCCCGTCGTGTAGCCGAGATTTTTGAGGAGCCCGCCGATGGAGGGATCCAGTTGGCTCATTCCCATCGGAGCGCCGGGGAAGCCGACTTTGCTCAGGCCGCTGCGCATGATGTGCTGGCCAGTCAGGAACGCCGAGCGACCCGCAGTGCACGACTGTTCGCCGTAATAGTGCTGGAGTTTAAGCCCCTCTTTCGCGATGCGATCAATATTCGGGGTCTCATACCCCATCAATCCGTTCGAATACGCGCTGACATTCGCAACACCTATGTCGTCTCCCCAAAGGACGAGGATGTTCGGCTTACCATTGCCCGACGCGGGAACTGCGCCGGGAGCGCCCGATGGCTTTGCATCCTGACCGAGCGCTGAGCTGGTGCAAGTTGCCACAAGCGTAACGAGCGAGGCTCCGCTCAGGAGGATGCTTCGACGATTAAGAGCGGTTTCAGTATCCTTCTCATGCAATGAAATATTGGCAGTCATTTTCGCTACCTCATTCTTTTAGCTACTGCCCTCAGCGTTCCCCGGCACAAAACTCCGCATAGTGACGTTTAAAAAATGATGTCCTGCTTCAATCACCTTCGTCTACCGCGACGGCCCGCGCCGCGATGCTGAACGGCGGGCTTTTTGAAATGAGCCGCTGGCCGCGTCGCCCGACCGCCCGCTCTCTTTTGAAATTTTTTAGCCGCGCTACCACCGCGGGCGTGCGCGGATCGAACGGCACCTGTCTTAGCTTTTGATATATTTCTCGCGTTATTCGGCAGCTGAGCGCCGTGCTCGAATTTCTGCTTGGCATCCGGACGGTTGCCGTCGTGCAGCCGGCGTTCGATGTCTGCGCGGTTGAAATTCTTGTCGCCGCGCCGGAGATCTCCGCGATGTTTCGGATCGTGTTTCCAGACGTTGTTGCTGATGTTGCGGCGGTTGACGTCGATCCGGTTCCAACGGTTGGCATCGATATCGATACGGCGATTGTGCCAATCCCAATGATTCCACCCCCAGATACCGCCAGCGATCGCGATGCCGGCCGCGCCCCAGAAAAACCCATCCGTGAACACGGCGCCAGGATAACCCCAGTAATAGGGAGGATAATCGGGATACCACCATGTCCCGTAGACGACCGACGGCTCATAGACCGGCACATAGACGGTATCGGGATTGGCGGGCTGGATGACATACGCGCCATCCTGTTGTTTCACTGTCTGTTGTGAGTTGCTTTTCAGATGACCGCTTGAATCAGCCTTCGATCGCAGAAACTGGACCTGATCCATCACCTGATCTTGCTGAGCAAGAAAGGCATTCCCGAGATTTTGCGTCCAATCGAGCTGATCGCTCATCATCTTTAGAACGTCAGGAAATTGCACCAGGGCTTTGATGCTCGGGTCCCAGTCTTTTGACTTGAGCGCATCGACAAGTGCGTCCCCCTGCAAGCTGGCGTTTCCAGGCACGCTTCGCCACCGCTGTGCCTCGACGACATCGAGCGGATATGTCGATGCCATAAGGACATTCGACAGAAGATCATCAGGATAGAGCGCGATCGGCGCCAGCATCTGGTCGAGCTGCTGCTTTGTGAATTTTTCCCCCTCTGCTCGTGATGGTACGACTCCAGTTACGGCTAGCGCGAACAGCACCACTAAAGACGTGACGAATATTTTCATCAATCCTCACTCAAAAATCAGCTTTCTGCGCTTGTCCGGACGATGCAGCGAAATCCAACATGGCTTGTCGACGTATCGATCGGCTCGGCGTGGCGTGCCGCTGGCCTGTAGCGCCGGCAATAGTTTGGCGCACAGAGATGAGACCCGCCTTTGAGAACCTTGCGGGGTATGCGGATCTGAGGCTGACAAGGATCCAAGCTTTGATCTCGCCCTGGGCCGCGAGGATTCTTCGGAATGCAACACGCCTTCTGAGCATCCGCAGGATGCTTCGGCGCATACCAATCGCTCGTCCATTCCCAGACGTTGCCGATCATATCGTGGATGCCGTAGCCGTTGGGTGGAAAGGCCTTGGTCGGAGAAGTGCGCTCATAGCCATCGAGCTTCAGGTTCTCGCGCGGGAAAATGCCTTGCCAGGTGTTGGCCATGTACTTGCCGCCTGGCGTCAACTCATCCCCCCATGCGAATTCGGCCCCTTCGATGCCGCCACGCGCGGCGAATTCCCATTCCGCCTCGGTTGGCAATTCCTTTCCTGCCCAATGCGCATAGGCCTCCGCATCGCAATAGGCGACGTGCACGACAGGATGTTCGTCAAGTCCCTTGATTGAACTTCCAGGGCCGTAGGGAAGGCGCCAATTCGCGCCGAAGCGAAATTCCCACCACTGCCCCCAATTCCTGAGATCGATTTCTCCCGCCGGCGGCTTGAAGACGAGTGAGCCTGCCCTCAACATGTGCGGCAACGCGCCTGGATAATCGCTCGCGTTCGGCGTCAACTCGGCAAAAGTTACGTAGTTTGTTGCGTCCACGAAGCGTCGAAACTCGGCGTTCGTAATCGGCGCCTCATCAATCCAGAATGAATCGACGCTGACACGATGCGCGGGCGCTTCCTCGGGATAGTGATGATCGGATCCCATGCGGAACGTCCCGCCAGGAACGAAGACCATGCCGCTATGTAATCGGTCAGCGCTGCCATCGTGACGTTGTGAAATTCCGAGATCGTGCGATGGAAGGCTTTGACTCATCGCTTTGCGCTCCCCCGAAGATGCGATGTGCATCGCGACCCGGCGGAGTTGAAGAACAACGCGAAAAACATCAATTGCGATGAAGGCGAGAAATAAAACGGAGCGGCACGCTGGCAGTAGCTCGCTACTGGTCTGCTTTTGACGCGCAATAGCATCGCCGAACTCGCGCTCGCATGCGTAGCAACCCACCCGTCCGTGGGCGAAAGGGCGCTTGCGGATGTTTTAAGTCAATTGAATTCGTCGTTGCATCGCGAAACGCATGAGCGTCTGGTAAACGAAAACGAATGTTCAAAAAAGAAAAGGCTACCCGTCCGCATCGAGGTCCAGGCCGTCGCGCGCCAGCGTTGCCGAAGCATTCGCGAAATCATCTCTACTCTACGAAATACACTAGGGCTCGCCGTGCTTTGTTGAGGTTACGCTCTTGTCTCGCTCGAAAAGAACAAATTCGATCGAGAGAGTTATCCGCAATAATAGAAATACTAAGAAATAAATGCCGAACACTATCCTCTTTGAATGGTTCGGCGCCGAATAATAGCTTGGCGCGACTCCAAACAAATTCATTCAATTCGCACTAGCGGATATCGCCCGTTCTGGGCTGGAGCGCCAACGTCGGAATAACTTTCAAAAGACGAGCATTTGGTGGCGGACGAGATGAACGTACACTGCGTTACGATCGCCAGATTGCGTTAGCATTTGAGCAGAGGTCAACTTGCGTCGATTTGCAGGCGGTAGCCGATCCCCGGTTCGGTCACGATGAATTCTGGTGCATCGGGCGAAGCTTTGAGCTTTTGCCGGAGCTGACCAACGAAAACGCGCAGATATTGCAGGTCTTCGGTGTGCGCGGCTCCCCAGACGGCCGCGAGAAGCTGGCGGTGCGTCAGCAGGCGTCCGGCGTTGCGAACCAGGATCGCGAGCAGATCGAACTCCTTCGGCGTCAGCTTCACCGCCGCGCCGTTGAGCGTCACCGTGTGCGCCAGAACATCGACCTCGAGGGCTCCCGATTTCAGATGCGTTTGTTCGGAAGCTTGTTGTGCGGCGTGGCGGAGGGCCGTCCGCAAGCGCGCGGTGAGTTCGCCGATGCCGAACGGCTTGTTGACGTAATCGTCGGCGCCGAGATCCAATGCAGCGATCTTTTCGCTCTCCCGGTCGCGCGCCGAAAGCACCAGGATCGGAGTCTTTGACCAGCTGCGAAGATCGCGGATCACGTCCTTGCCGTCCATGTCGGGGAGACCGAGATCGAGCAGGATGATGTCGGGCGATTGCGTGGCGGCAGCCTTCAATGCCTCCTTGCCGGTCGTCGCCACGACGACCTCGTAACCCGCAGCTGTCAGGCTCGGCTTCAGGAAGCGCAGGATTTGCGGTTCGTCGTCGACGACGAGAATGCGCGAGCCGGTCATGCGGTATCCTTGGGAGCCATTTTAGTAGATACGCTCTCTTCGCCGGCAGGAAGCAGGATCGAAATCTCGGTGCCCTTTCCGTCGGCGATAGGACTCTGTGCCGATATCGTTCCGCCCATCGCAGACACGATTCCAGCGCAGATTGACAATCCTAAGCCGGTGCCGG
The DNA here is from genome assembly GCF_001006785.1 of Hyphomicrobium sp. GJ21. Classification (NCBI taxonomy): domain Bacteria; kingdom Pseudomonadati; phylum Pseudomonadota; class Alphaproteobacteria; order Hyphomicrobiales; family Hyphomicrobiaceae; genus Hyphomicrobium; species Hyphomicrobium sp. GJ21. Next base: position 1,124,281 of record NZ_CDHO01000003.1, read on the forward strand.
GCGCACGGCCGTCGCCGACATGTGCACGATAGAACTTGTCGAAGACCTTGTTCAATGCCTCGGGTGGAATGCCGATGCCGTCGTCGGTCACGCGGACGTGCAATCCGCCTCCGGTGGCAGGCGTGATGCTGACGCGGGTCACCGACTCCGGCGGACTGTATTTGTGTGCGTTGTCGATCAGATTGAACATAACCTGCTCGAGCATCGCCGCATCGCCGCGAATGAGCGGCAGGTTGGCGGCGATGACAGTCTCGATGTGTCGTGCCGGAAAGATCTTTCTGGCTCGCGCGGCGGCGCCGCGAACGGCGTCGGCCACGTCCACCCAGTCGCGCCGGATGTCGAGAAGGCCGGTTTCGACTTTCGTCATGTCGAGCAGGTTGGATACGAAGGTGGACAGCCGGGTCGCTTCCTCTTCGATGGTTGCCAGAAGATCGGCGCGGTCTTGCTTGCGCATGCGGTCGCCGAGTTGTCTGAGGCTTGTCGCGGAGCCCAGAATGGATGCGAGCGGCGTCCGCAGATCATGAGAGATTGACGATAAGAGCACGCCGCGCAGCCGCTCGCTTTCGGCAGCGGTCGCAGCCTTGGCAGCCTGCTCGAACAGCCGCGTGCGCTCGATGGCGACTGCAGCTTGATCGGCGAAGGATTGAAGCGCGCTCCCGGTCGCCGACGGCAGCGCCTCGTCGGCGTCTCCCGGCACGACCCCGAGTACGCCCACAGGTCCTGCAGATGCGATCAACGGACGGAATTGAAACGCCGCCGAAGGCATCGTCTCCGTCAGGTAGCCTGCGGGCTCGCCATTGCGATGCGCCCACCGGGCCGCCGCCCAATCGGCGGTTCCGAGCGTGTCGTCCGGTGGCCAGCCGCCTGCGATGGAAAGCTCGTTCGCGCGTTCGAGAAGGATGATCGACTTGCCTTTGACGAGCGTCGCCGATTGCGCAGCGAGCAGCCACAGCACGTCATCGATCTCCGTCGTCGCCGAAAGTTTTCCCGAAAATTCGTACAGCGCTTGCGTCGCTTCCGCCCGTTCGCGCGTGGCATTGGCCTGCTCGCGAAGGCGTCCCGCCAGGCCGCCGGTCGCGGCAGCGACGACGAGAAAAATCAGCAGGCCAAAAAGTTCGTACGGTGACGCAATCGTCAGTGTGTAGCGCGGATCGATAAAGAAGAAGTTGAATGCAAGAAAGGACAGCACGGCCGCGGCCACGGCGGAGTAGGTTCCAAAGCGGAGCGCGCAGACGAGAACCGCGAACAGGAAAACCATCGACAGGTTGGGAAGCTGCGTGATCTTCTCGAGCATCCGGCCCGCAAGGACGCCGCCCGCAACGGCAACGACAGCCGCGATCCCGCCGGACCAGAGCTCGCCGATATCGGGAAGATGCCACGGTGAGGAAAGTGCTGCCAACGGCGCATCCGGCGCGACGACGGTGACGGACGGCCCCACCGCTTCGGCCACCAGCTCGGTCGAAAACGATTTTCCACGCCAGCGATCGAGCAGTTGTGGGCGCGAGCGGCCGACGATGATCTGAGTGATGTTGTTGCGCTTGGCATAGGCCAGGACTTCCGCGGTCAGGTCCTTGGCGCGTAGACGTACCGTCGTTGCGCCCAGCCGGTCCGCGAGACGCATCGCTTTTTCCATGCGTCGTACGGAGCCGCGATCTGTCTGTTCGCGTTCGCTTTGCACGACGTGAACTGCGATCCAGTCAGACTTGAGCGCTGTCGCCATGCGCGCCGCGGCGCGGACGACGGGCTCGGCCAGCTCGTCGTCGCCGACGCAAACCATCAGCCGTTCGGCCGTCGGCCACGGCCCTTCGATCCCCTGCCTGCGAAGCTGCGATAGCATTTGTTCGTCGACGCGATCGGCCGTCCGGCGCAACGCCAGTTCGCGCAACGCCGTGAGATTGCCCATCTGGAAGAACTGATCCATCGCCCGTCGCGCATTGTCGGGCAGGTAGACTTTGCCTTCCTTGAGACGCTGGATCAGGTCTTCCGGCGGCAGGTCGACAACGACGATTTCGTCGGCGCGCTCGAGAACCTTGTCGGGGATTGTCTCGCGCACCGTAATTCCGGCGATGCGCTCGACGACGTCGGTCAGGCTTTCGAGATGCTGGATGTTGAGCGTCGTCCAGACGTCGATGCCCGCTTGCAGAACGCCTTCGACGTCCTGATAGCGCTTGGGATGCACCAGACCCGGCGCGTTGGTGTGCGCGAATTCGTCGACGAGGAGCAGCGCCGGGCGGCGCGCGATCGCGGCGTCGATATCGAACTCCATGAGTGTGCGATTGCGATAGGAGACGGTCCGGCGCGGTAGCACGTCCAGCCCGTCGAGCAATGCCGCAGTCTCGGAGCGCCCGTGCGTTTCGACGACGCCAACGACGACGTCGAGTCTCTCGCGCTTCAGTGCGCGTGCCGCAGACAGCATGGCGTAGGTCTTGCCGACGCCCGGCGCCATGCCGAGAAATACCTTAAGCTTGCCGCGCCGTTCGTTGGCGGCAAGCTCCAGAAAAGCCTTGGCTGGGGGGCGGCGTGCATCTTCCGGCCGCAACGTGTTGGCCATGATCTATCCGGAACCCGCTCCGAAAGCGCGGTCAAGAGCCAAATTGAGCAGCAGAACGTTAACGAGCGGCTCCCCGACGAAACCTAAGGTCGGCATATCGGTGCCTTGCGCGACGAGGGCGCGAACGCGATCCGGTGCTACACCGCGCGCCGTCGCGACGCGAGCGACCTGCAGCTCAGCATAGGCCGGACTGATGTGCGGATCGAGGCCGCTGCCCGAGGCCGTCACCGCATCTGCCGGAATAACGGTGGCGCCCGCCTCGCGCAGCTTCGCGGAGTCCTGCGCAACGCGATCCAGAAGCTGCTTGGAAAGTGGTCCGAGGTTCGATCCCGACGACGCCGACGCGTCATAGCCGGACTGGCCCGCCGCCGACGGTCGCCCATGAAAATAGCGGTCCGAAGCGAAGGCCTGGCCGATCAGTCGAGATCCCACGACCGTTCCGTCGCGAACGATTGGGCTTCCGGACGATGCCGTAGGAAAAATGACGGTCGCGGCGCCGGTCAGCGCCAGCGGATAGACGAGCCCGGTCAGCGCCGTGAAAACGACGAACAGAATGATTGCGGGGCGGATGTACGACAACATGGATAGCGCTCCTTGAGCGAGGCCCAGTTAAGCGAGGCCGAAGGCTGAGACGGCCAAGTCGACGATCTTGATGCCGACAAACGGAACGATGACGCCGCCGAGTCCGTAGACGAGAAGGTTGCGCTTTAGCAGCGCCGCCGCGCCGATTGGCCGGTAGGTGACGCCTTTCAAGGCCAGAGGGATCAGCGCGATGATGATTAGGGCATTGAAGATGACGGCGGAAAGGATGGCGCTCTGCGGCGTCGCAAGCGCCATGACGTTGAGCTTGCCGAGCTCCGGATATGTCGCCACGAATAACGCCGGGATGATTGCGAAATATTTCGCGACATCGTTGGCGATGGAAAACGTCGTCAACGAGCCACGTGTCATCAGCAACTGTTTGCCGATTTCGGTGATCTCGATCAGCTTCGTCGGATCGCTGTCGAGGTCGACCATATTGCCGGCTTCGCGCGCTGCCTGTGTGCCCGTCTGCATTGCGACGCCGACATCGGCCTGGGCAAGCGCCGGCGCATCGTTGGTGCCGTCGCCGCACATGGCGATCAGCCGGCCCTTGCGCTGCTCGGAGCGGATATAGGCGAGCTTGTCCTGTGGCGTCGCCTCCGCGATGTAGTCGTCGACGCCAGCCTCGGAAGCGATGGCGGCGGCGGTAACGGGATTGTCTCCGGTCACCATCACGGTCTTGATGCCCATCTGGCGTAGCGCCGCAAAGCGCGTCTTGATCTCGGGCTTGACGACATCCTTGAGGTGGATGACGCCGACGAGATCGGCGCCTTCGGCAACGGCGAGCGGCGTGCCGCCCGTCCGCGCGATCGAGTCGACAGCTTGCCGGAACACGGCTGGAGCCTGTTCGATCGTTTGGCCGACCTGCGCAAGCATCGCATCGACGGAGCCCTTGCGGAAGCGGCGGCCGTCAATATCGACGCCGGACACGCGTGTTTGTGCAGAGAACGGGATGACCTTCGTCGGCGTTAGCTCACTCATTTCCGAAAGTCCGTAATGACCGCGCGCCAGCGCCACGATCGAACGTCCTTCCGGCGTTTCATCGGCAAGCGATGCCAGATATGAGGATTCCGCGACGTCGCGCTCCGAGCGTCCGGGAACAGGTATGAAGGCGCTGGCGAGACGGTTGCCGTATGTAATGGTGCCCGTCTTGTCGAGCAGCAGCGTGTCGACATCGCCAGCGGCCTCGACCGCGCGTCCGGAGGTTGCGACGACGTTGAAGCGAACGAGCCGGTCCATCCCGGCGATGCCGATTGCAGACAAAAGCCCGCCGATGGTTGTCGGAATGAGCGTCACGAGCAATGCAACGAGCACCGTCACCGAAACGTCGGTCGCAGAATAGCGAGCGATGCCCCAGAGCGTCGCAACCGTAATGAGCAGGATCAATGTCATGCCGGAGAGCAGGATCGAAAGCGCGATTTCGTTCGGCGTCTTCTGCCGCTCGGCGCCTTCGACGAGCGCGATCATGCGATCGAGGAACGACGACCCCGCAACCGCCGTGATCCGCACGATGATCCAGTCGGACAACACGACCGTGCCGCCGGTCACTGCCGAACGGTCGCCGCCGGACTCGCGGATGACAGGCGCGGATTCGCCCGTGATGGCGGACTCGTTCACCGAGGCGATGCCCTCGATGACCTCGCCGTCGGCCGGAATAGTGTCCCCGGCCTCAACCAGCACAACGTCGCCCGCTACGAGATCTTGTGCCGGCTTCGCTTCCCACGGATCATCTTTGGTGTCGTCCGGATGAAGCAGCAGCTTCGCCATCGTGTCGCTGCGCGTGCGCCTCAGTGCATCGGCTTGCGCCCGGCCACGGCCTTCCGCGACGGCTTCAGCAAAATTGGCGAAAAGAACGGTGAACCATAGCCAGGCTGCAATCTGCCCGGTGAAGAGAAGCCCGCCCCGGCCCATCGCGACATCGCGAATGAAGATCGCTGTGACGAAAGCCGCCACCACGCCTGTGACGAACATCACCGGATTGCGCACGAGCTTTCGCGGTCCGAGCTTGCGAAATGCGTCGGCAACGGCACGGCGGAGAATAGAGCGGTCCAGCAATCCGTAAACTGCGCGCTTGCTCATCGTCGCCTCCCTAGAATGTTTTGCCAGCCAGCATCAGCAGGTGTTCGACGATGGGACCGAGCGCCAGAGCAGGGAAATACAGAAGACCGCCGAGGATCAGGATCACGCCCGTAAGCAGGCCTGAAAACAAGGCGCCGTCTGTCGGAAACGTACCGGCCGATGCCGCTGTTTTCGTCTTGGTTGCGATCGAGCCTGCAATCGCCATCACCGGCACGACGTACGCGAAACGTCCGAACATCATGGCGAGGCCAAGGGTCGTATTGAACCACGGCGTATTGGCGTTGAGCCCGGCGAAAGCGGAGCCATTGTTGCCGGTCGCCGACGAGTAGGCGTAAAGGATTTCGCTCAGCCCGTGCGGCCCGCCGTTCGCGAGGCTCGTCAGCGCTGCTGGTAGTACCGCCGCAATCGCTGTGAAGCTGAGAATGCAAAACGGCAGTACGATCAGCGCCAGCATCGCGAGCTTCATCTCGCGCGCCTCGATCTTCTTGCCGAGATATTCCGGCGTTCGCCCGACCATCAGGCCGGCGACGAACACGGCAAGCAGCGCCATGACGATCATGCCGTAGAGTCCGGAGCCGACACCACCCGGAAGAATCTCGCCAAGCTCGATCATGAACAAAGGAACCATGCCGCCGAGTGGCGTCAGCGAGTCGTGCATGGCGTTGACGGCGCCGCACGAAAGCCCGGTCGTGGCGGCGATATAGAGTGCGGTCAGCGCTTGTCCGAAGCGAAGCTCCTTGCCTTCGAGGTTGCCGGCCGAAGGATCGACGCCCGCCGCCGTGAGCAGCGGATTGCCGGCCGTCTCGGACGCATAGATGACTGCGGTCCCGGCGATCAGCAGCAGGCCCATGACCGCGAGCAGCGTCCAGCCCTGCCGTCGGTCGCCAACCATGCGGCCGAACGTGAACGTCATCGCCGTCGGAATGAGCAGCATGCTCCAGATCGACAGAATGTTCGACCAGGCGTTCGGATTCTCGAACGGATGTGCGGCATTGGCGTTGAAGAAGCCGCCGCCATTGGTGCCGAGTTGTTTGATGGCCTCTTGGCTTGCGACGGGACCGAGCGCGATCGTCTGCTTTATGCCTTCAAGCGTGGTCGCGGAAATATTGATCGCAAGCGTCTGCGGCACACCTGATGCGACGTAGACGAGCGCCACCACGATCGACAGCGGCAGCAGGACGTAGAGCGTCGCTCGCGTGACATCGACCCAGAAATTTCCGATTTCCCGAACGCCGCTGCGCGTAAACGCGCGGATCACGGCGACGGCAAGCGCAATGCCGGTCGCAGCCGAAAGGAAATTCTGCACGGCAAGCCCCGTCATCTGGACGAGATGGCCCATCGTGGTTTCGCCGGAATACGATTGCCAGTTGGTGTTGGTGACGAAGCTCATCGAAGTATTGAAGGCGAGACCCGGTTCGACGGCGGCGAAACCTTGCGCATCGAGCGGTAGGAGATGCTGCAGCCGCATCAACGCGTAGAGGAAGACGAACCCGATGCCGTTGAAGGCGAGCATGGCAAGCGTATAGGAAAGCCAAGTCTGTTCGGAGTTCGGCTTGACCCGCGCCAACGCGTAAAGGCTGCGCTCCACCGGGCTCAGGATGGACGACAGCTCGGTGCGTTCCCCGGCGAAAACGCGCGCCATGTAGTCGCCGAGCGGCCAGGCGGCCAAGAGCACGGCGGCGAGCACCAGCGCAATCTGAATCCAACCAGCCAATGTCATGGATTAGCCCTCCGGGCCGTTAGAACTTTTCGGGCCTGACGAGCGTGTAGACGAGATAGGCGCCAAGACCGACAGCGACGATCAGGCCGATGATGGGATCGCTCATGGCCGTCTCACAGCCGGCCGCACAGCTTGGCGTAACCGGCCATCAGGCCGAAGCAGCCAAGGCCGAGGACGAGATATGCGATATCGAGCATCCGCTTCGCTCCGCTACGAGTGACTGACGAGCGGAACATGCAGCGACGGGCATCAAGTCTCGATTGGAAAATCGCGACGCCGGTATAAGGAATGCATAAAGACGATCAAACGCCAGATCGGGCGCGTCCTGGGCCGCGCACACTAGCTACAGGGTAACTGTTCGAAGTCTCGTTGACGATGGAAAGTCGGTTCCGATTTCCTTTTGGGGCCCACCGGCACGAGCGATCATTGCAAACAGAAGGATCGATAGCCCCCAGCCTCCCGAGAACAGCAACGTGAAGATGTCCCCCGAGCTGAGCAAGAGGATGAACGTCATGTTGATCGGAAGCGTCAGCACTGGATCGCGCTGGAAAATGATTAGCAGGACCCACGCCACGATAGCGTGAAAGACACCAATCAGCGCCAAGCCCAGCCAGCCAAAATTCGCGTAAGCCGTCATCATCGATGCGGCGTTGACCGTCCCCTTGAGGCCCATTGAGGCCTCAGAGGGGAAAAGATGGTCGTACAGGATGCGAGGGTAATTCTGAAAATTGCAATGGAGCAGCGACGTGAGGAAGCGATAGCCGCATCCCTCGCCGAATGGAATTTGTGCAGGGATGACATCGAACCATTGCCCAACCACTTCGCCGGGCGTCACCAGGACGCGGTAGAGGAGCGACGCGCCGAGAAGATTTGCGTTGCTCGCGTCGTCCGCTGCTGAAATGCGCGGGGAAGGCGTTGAAGCAACATCGGCCGCTGGTTTTGTAATCCTGGTCTTCTGAAGCTCCTTGCTTAAAGTCACCATCGCCGCCGGCCGGACCTGCGGGTTTGCGGCAAAGCCCATGAAAATGACGACAACACCGACGACCGCACTAGTGAGCGCCGCCTTGATGAAATGCCGTGTAGATAGGAGGTAGACGGCGAGCGGCAACATCAGAAGGATAGGGCCGGATTTTTGCATAAGGCAGACGGCGTAAATCAGGCCGACAGCTCCCGTCAGTATCGCCAACATGCGTTGTCCGTTCGCGATGGCGAGTACGATGACGATCGGAAAAAGCCCGTGCGCGGCAATCGAGCTCGCGTATTTCATGAAGCTGGGGAGTGAGGCTGTAACGTTCTGCCGCATTAAAGCGATGGCGATCTGATCGTCTGCGGCGAGGGCGGCCACCAGTGTAAAGCCGTCGAACAAAATGAAATGCAGGAGTGCAATGGCGACAGCGATCACTCCCGCAATCCACAACGCGCCGTTCCGTAGCGACGGCGGAATTGAGAAAATATCCGCCGCACGGCTCACGGCTTCAGCGAGCGCCTTTTGTTGGCAGAGTAGAAAGTATGTGACTGCGGAGCAGCCGAAAAAGAGCAGAAGGCCAGGGAATGCTTTTGCGTGTCCGCTCCATGCGGCTCCGGCAATCAGCCAGAGCCAGACAATGGTCATCAGGATCGCCGGAGCATGCAGTTTTCTGTCCACCACTTCGAATGCTTTTCGGAAGGATTCCGCCATGAAGGCCCCAGAGATGTACGCGACGCGATGCGTTTAACAGGTGCGAGGAACAGCAAAAAGGCGCAGTCGAAAGGCGTGCGCAAATGTCCTCTCTTTATTGTGGATTCACGCAAATCCTTCTTGCGCCGCTTGCATCAAAGCGGCGATCGCTATGCTCGTAAATGTTGTTAGCGGATGAGCGTGTATTCAAACGTGTCATCGCGCGCGCTTCCGTAAGCGCACAGTCGCATTCGCTTGGTAAGATGAGCCTTACGTTTCTGACAGGCGCTGCATGTGCTCTCGCAACCGTGTTTCCGATGCTCTAAAAGGGCCCCATCCTCAAAACGAGATGGACCTTCCGAATGTTGTCAAGCTACGGCGATGCGCAAAGCGGTTCGAAGATCTGGTATGATCTCGTCAATCCATCGCAGGCTGATTTCGCCGAAGCTCAAGCGGCAACGGGGTTGAAGCTCCCTGACCGGGAGAAGCTCTCTGAAATTGAAAATTCCAGCCGAGTATCCGAGCGCGGCGGTGTGCTCTATCTCAGCATGCCGTTTGTGACGAATGCGAGTGCGATCGACGAACCTCCCTCGCCGATCGGCTTTGTTTTGTCCGACAAGGTGCTCGTCACCACCCGATTTTCGGAGCTAAGGGCGTTTAATGCCTGCAAAGCCGGGTTGCTCGAGGGCAAGCAACTGACATCGAGTGCCGAAGCCTTCGCGTCTCTGACGGGCGAGATGATCGACGTGATATCGGATCTGCTCGAGCAAATAGGGAATGAGCTGGATATGCTCTCTCGGCAGATTTTCCCCTCATTGAAAAGCCGTCGCGGCCGCCCGAAGTTGAAATCGAACGCGACACTCAGAAACATCCTGATCGAAGTCGGCAACGCCGGCGAGCGGCTGTCGAATATCCGCGCGAGCATTCTCGGATTGCAGCGCATCGTCCCGCTTCCGTTCGCGAAAGAACGGCCGTGGGTCAGCGCTTCGGTCGTTGGCGATCTCAAAACGTCGCAAGCCGATCTGCTCTCACTCGCGGATTTCGAGACGCAGCTCTACGGCAAAGTGCAGTTTTTGCTCGATGCAGTTCTCGGTTTCATCACGACGAAACAGAACGACATCTTCCAGGTGTTGACCGTCGTATCCGTCGCGGGAATACCGCCGACGCTCGTGGCGAGCATCTACGGAATGAATTTCAAGGATATGCCGGAACTGAATTGGAGCTGGGGCTATCCGTACGCCTTGGCGCTTATCGTTCTGAGCACGATAATACCATTGCTCTGGTTCAAGTGGCGAGGATGGTTTTAGACCTCCGGTCCGTGCTCTTTTGATTGCGCCGCTTAATCTGACGGCGCTTCTGGAAGTGCCCAGATAATTATATCAGGGCCGAGAGCGGCAAGTGCAATTCCGTGACGAGACCTTGGCTGCGCCAGTTTCTGTTCACGGTTCCGCCCGCGCTCTGAACGAGGTGGTCCACCATCTCGCTGCCGAAGCCTTGGCGCAGCGGAGCCTCCTCGATCTTCGGACCGCCCTCTTCAATCCACGAGAGATAGAGTCCGCTTTCTCCGCTGTTCCACTGCACGGAAACAAGTCCATCGTCGGCGCTGAAGGCCCCGTACTTGACCGAGTTGGTGGCGAGTTCATGCAGGAATAATGCGAGCATCGTCATGATAGCGCTGCCGACATAGATCTGGCAGCCGTTCGCCTGGAAGCGATCGCCATAAGGCTTCAGGACTGATTGGACAAGTGAACCCAATTCGATCTGCTTCGTATCGAAGTGCTCGCCAGTTCGGTCGGCAAACGCAGCATCCGATGCGCGCCCCAACGCTTGCAGCTTCTCGCGAAGAATTTTGGTGGCACGAGCGGGGGATTGAAGACTTGCAGCTTCTTTCTCGGAAATGGAAATCAGCGCAGAAACCACCGTGAACAGGTTCTTGATGCGGTGATGCATCTCACGTGAAAGAAGTTTCTCGCGGTGAATCGCAGCTTCCAGCTCCCGCTCGATCCGCATCTTTTCGGTGACGTCGCGCGATACGCAAAGGATCGACTGCACTTGGCCCGCGTTGTCGACGATGGGCGTCAGAAGGTTGTCCCAATATCTGATGCCGTCCGACTCGCTTTGGCCAGGGAAGCGCGCATTATGCCCTTTGGCTGCTTGATGCAGGGCGGCTAGACCGAGTTCATGCACTTGTTCAGGCAGCAATGGCAGCCAAGGCATTCCAAATTCGGATTCTGCGGGAACGTTGAGCGCGAGGCATCCGGCCCTGTTCATCGTCACCAGCTTGCCGTCAACCGACAGGACCTTGATGCAATCCGGTGTCGCATCCAGCATTGCTTTTTGCGTGGCCGAGAGTTGAGGTTCAATTTTCGAATTGACGTCCGGAAAAATGATCCCGGCATACATTCTAGCGGCGACTTCCATGAACCGTCCTACGTTGGAAGGAAGCAGGCTGACACTCAGCCTTCAATATGCTGATGTGCCGAATTCTCATGCCGATGAGAAATCGGCGGCATTTCATGGTTGGGAGTATCTGCGTTCTTAAAAAGCGGCTTTCCGGCTCTTTAAACACGCCGCCCACGCATCCGAAAGTGTTTCGCGCGGGTCAGCAAAAAGAACCAGCAATATACTTTATGCCAAATTGATCCGCGTACCCCATGCGGCTTAAGCTCCCCCCGTCATTCGCTGCGAACATGCTCCGGGCGAAAGCCTAGACCGATCAGACGCCCCGCAAGATGGGCGAGTATTGGCCAGCGCGCGATTTTGCGCATGAAGGCTGGGGGGCCGTCCCGCTTCGCGTCCGTGCTCTCGCGCTTTCGCCGGTCGCGTCGCATCATCAGCTGCAGTTTTTGCGTGGCCTTCGTTGGAAATAACCGCCGCGCTTCGACGTCGGCGAGGTGCTTGTCTGTCAGCGTGTCATCGCGGAGTGGTCCCGCGAGAATATTGGCGGCCGCCACGGCGTCCTGAATCGCGAGATTGACGCCGACGCCGCCGATCGGCGACATCGCATGCGCTGCGTCACCGATGCACAGCAACCCCGGCCGCCACCATTGCTTGAGACGATCGATGCGCACACTCAAAAGATGCACGTCATCCCACGAGCTAACTTCCTGAAGGCGCTCGCGCGGCAGCGGCGAGACGGCGGCGACCGTCGCCCGGAAAGCGTCGAGCCCGCCTGCCTTCAGATCCTCGAAGCTGCCCTTGCGAATGACATAACCACACTGCCAGTAATCGCCGCGATCAACCATGACGAAGCCCTGGCGCGGCCCGCCGTGGCCCATCGTGTAAGGGGGATCGTCGGGAGCATGAGAAAGCTTCATCCAGAGCACTTCGCTAGGATTTCCGAAGCGCTCGATCTCGAGCCCCGCTTTCTCGCGCACGACCGAGTTGCGTCCATCCGCGCCGATCACGAGCCGCGACCGGATTTCGATGTCGCCGTTCACTGTCGTCGCTTGAATGCCGGCAATTTTGCCGCCGTCTGAAATCAGCGCCGTAACGGTGGCAGGCATCACCAACCGGAAATTCGGCAGCTTGCGTGCGACACCCGCCAAGTAGTCGAGAAACTCCCATTGCGGCATGAACGCGATGAAACGGCATTTCGTCGGCAGGCGCGAGAAGTCCGCGATGGTGATATCCTTGCCGCCGATCTCTGCGTGCAGACGCGACGCCTCGGTATGCGGAAGCGCCAGTAGCCCATCCAGCAGCCCAAGCTCGTGCATGACCTCCAGCGTCGACGGATGAATCGTGTCGCCGCGAAAGTCGCGAAGGAAATCGGCGTGCTTCTCGATGACGGTCACGTCGACGCCAGCTCGTGCGAGCATCAGGCCTAGCATCAGCCCCGCCGGGCCGGCTCCGACGATAGCGCAACCGGTTTCGACGCTGGACGCTGCGCTTTCTGTCATCCGATTGTGCCCGTTTCGACGCTTCTTAAAAATCTATGCCAATTCAGTATGCATTGCGCTCCGCGGAGTCGGGAAGCATTTGGGACTTCAATCGCAACGCCGCCACCACCATGCGACCTTTTGCGGGCGTCCTCAGTCGGTTCCATATCGGCAGAACCGTCCGCGCCACATACAATTTTTCAGGACGGCCACGATCCCGCAAGGACCTCGTCAGAGTGGCAATCCCCGCGCGGCCGCGTTAGAACCAGCCGATGACATACCGCTCTTCCGCAAACAATTCCCCCACGACATCCGGCGCCGGTGCGCAAGCGAATTCCACGGCTCATAAGACGCCCGCGCTGGCCGAAGGTTTCGTTCTGCTGGACAACAGCACGTCGCTCGAGGCGGTGTCGCAGTTGTTCGAGCATCCGGCCGAGATCATTCGCGCCGATGGCCCGGAAGAGGTCGACGCCGCGCTGGCCGCGTTGACTTCGGGACTTGAGCGCGGCCTGCACGCAGCTGGCTTTTTCTCCTACGAGCTTGGCTATCTCCTGGAACCGCGGCTTGCGTCGCTTCTGCCCGAACGGCGTAAAATGCCCCTTCTCTGGTTCGGGCTTTATACGTCGCCGCGCGAGTTGATGGGCTCCGAAGTTCAGGAATGGTTGAACCAAGAGGCGATCGGCAACCCGACGCTCGGTGAGCTTGCCCATAGCTGGGACAGCGCCTCGTATCTGAAGCGGTTCGAGCAGGTTCAGAACAACATCAAGAGCGGTGACATCTACCAGCTCAATCTGACCTTCAAGGCGAAGTTCAATCTGCAAGGTTCGCCGCTCGCGCTCTACCGCGATCTGCGTCTGAAACAGCGCGTCGCTTACGCCGGCATCGTCGATACCGGTGACGTCACAATTCTTTCGGCGTCGCCTGAGCTATTCATCAAGCAGGACGGCCGGGTGATCGAGACGCGTCCGATGAAGGGAACGGCGCCGCGCGCCGGAACGCTCGATGCCGACTCGGAGGTGCGCGCTGCGCTTTCGAAGGACGTGAAAAATCGCGCTGAAAACCTGATGATCGTCGATTTGATGCGCAACGATCTGGGCCGCATTTCCGATCCGGGCTCCGTCAGCGTCACTGATCTCTTCACCGTCGAAACGTTCAAGACGTTGCATCAGATGACGTCGGGCGTGCGCGCCGAGCTAAAGCCAGGCATAGGCCTTGTCGATGTCCTGAAGGCGATCTTCCCGCCCGGCTCCATCACCGGCGCGCCGAAGATCCGCGCTATGGAACTGATCCGCGAACTCGAAACCGAGCCGCGCGGCGTTTATTGCGGAGCCATCGGACGGTTCTCCCCCGACGGCACAGCGCTTCTGAACGTAGCGATCCGCACCACGGTCATCGATCGCAAGGGCGCGGGCGAAATGGGGATCGGCTCGGGCATCGTCGCGGATTCCGATGGCGTCAAGGAATATGCCGAATGCCTGCTGAAGATGAAGTTCCTCACCGACCCCGTGCGCCGCTTTGAACTCATCGAAACGATGCTGCATGAGCCGGAGAAAGGGATCTGGCTGCGCGGCTATCATCTCGCACGGCTGGCGGCGTCTGCGGCCTATTTCGGATTTGTGTTCGACGCGAGCAAGGTTCACGACGCGATCGAAGCCGCAATTTCGGGGAACACCAACGAGCGTCTGCGTGTCCGCTTGCTGCTCGATGAAGACGGCGGCGTAACCGTCACGACCGCTCCGCAGCCTGCGGCGCCGGCCGATGCGGTGATGCGGTATGTCGTGTCCGACAGCCGGCTCAACAGCTCCGACCTGTTCCTCTACCACAAGACGACGCGGCGCGAGCTGTACGATCGCGAATGGAAACATTACGCCGACACGCTCGGCGCCGATGAAGTGGTCTATCTCAACGAGGCGGGAGAGCTTGCCGAGGGGAGCCGGACGTCGATCTTTATCGCGCGCGACGGCAAGTTGTTGACGCCGCGTCTGGCGGCAGGCGTATTGCCCGGTACGTTGCGGGCAGCGCTTCTTGATGAGGGACGCGCCGAGGAAGCTCGGCTGACGATCCAGGATCTGAACGGAGCGGCGGAGATTTATCTCGGGAATTCTGTCCGCGGACTGGTGCGGGCCGAGCCGCTGGTGCCGCGTTTAGCGGTGGACCACCGGCAGCACGCCTGACTCGACGCTGACCGGCATCGTCGAGACCGGGCTGAACGTCTTCATGCCCATGGGGCGCGTGTCGCGAGATGCGATGGCGAGCGCGATAAGCGCCGCAAGCGTCAGCGCGACAGCCATCACGATGGCTTTGCTGGAATGGCGCGCGCGCCGCGCAAAAGTCTGAGGCATCTCGTTCGGCATCCCCCTTCGATAGCCAGCGGCTACACGCACCTCCATATCGCGGGTTGCCGCGCGACAGGAGCGCACATCATTGGGATGAAGTGATCGAAAGCGATGTCCAAAGCTCGGTTGCGTTGCAGCACGAGCGATCCATTTCGCTACATCCCGCGAACCATGCAGCCGAGCATGAGGATCGCGTAGGAAGCAAGAAGCGCCCATGATTCATTACCGGTCAGACCGGGAATCTCGGCGCCAAAAAACTTCGACGTCAGAACGATGACCGTAAGGATAACGGAGAGCATGAACGTAATGATCCCCGGCGCCTTCAATCCCATGTCACCAACTCCCTCTTCGTTTCTGAACCGCACGCGCATGATCTTCCCCCTTCGCTATGGGTCCATCAATGACCGTCGAATCGTTATAGCAGGAGCCCGCCTCCGCCGGGACGAGGCAAGGCGGATTGCATGTGGACAGCCTTTGGATAAGGCTGAATTGCAACGTCGGGTTTAAGTCTTGCTCTCCGAGGCCTGCGGCGGACGCCTGCGCCGGAAAAGGCGGGCGAACCAGGCAAGCACAATGAGGCTCAGCAGCCCCGCGGCGGCGACTGCTTGCGGATGCTTGTACCATAAGAGTGACGGCGCGACGCGGCCGTCGAACACCAGCCGCGCATCGTCTACGACGGACCTCGGCGACAGGCCGCTGCTGTCTGCCAGCATCATCCGCGCCGCCATTTCCTGATCCTGGCTCGCGATGATGCCCTCGCGAATGCTCCGCGATGCCAGCAACTGCATCTTCGCGGGGCTTGCCGCGATCGTCTTCAGAACCGCTTCCCGCGGTCCGGGCCTCAGCCCGTCGAGATAACCCGCAAGAGATTCTATTTCGTCCTCGGAAAGAGACCGCAGCAGGAGGTTGAGGTCGGTGACATCGAGACTGAATAGAGCATCGCGCGCTGCGGCTGGCACACCGGCGATCTTGGTGATCGCCGCCCGGTCGTTGAGGTCGAGAATGCGATCGAGTGATCCCGTCGTCAGATCTTTGGGCGACATTCGCCGATGCAACTCATAGTCGACGACGCGGTCGAGCCGCTTGCCTGCCAATGCCGTCCAGGCGAGGCCGGTCGCTACGGAGTTGGTTTCCCGCGCAATCTGCAGGCCCTTGTCCGGCATCAAGTGAACGGCCTGGTTGAGGGAGCCGTCCTGCAGCCTGCGCAGGATCGAGTCCTGACCTTCCGAGGCGGCAAGGATCGACACCACTTCGTCGAGCCGGGGCAGCGACTGCGGATCGACGCGATCGAGAAACGCCCGGAAGTCCCCGTTCCGATCGGCGATCTGAAGGACCAGTGCATGGGCCCGGCGGAAGGTCTGCCAGACTTCGATGACCTGATCGGCGGTCGCCGCCGCGATTTCCTTGATGTGATCGTTCATCTGGGTCGCAAGGGTGTTGGCGAGCTCCTCGCGCACCTTCACCTTGGTCGCGGGCGACTTCATCTCCGTGGCGATGATCGGCAGAACGCCGTTTCGGAAATCCCAGAGATCCTTGGCGATCAACACTAGGCCCACCCCGCCGGCGACCACCGAGACGACCCGCGATAGCACGCTACCGACGATCCGCTGGCCGACGCGCTGGGCGAGGTTGGCGAGCTGTCTCCGGACGATCAGGATCGTCGCGCCCGCGAGGCCCCCTGTCGATTCATTAAGGACCGAACCTGCCGAAACTTTGCCCGACGCCTTGTTGGGATCGACGTTGACGCTCCGGCTGGCGTCTCCTGCGAGCACATTGGCGACCGCTCCGCCGTAGCGAGGCCCGACGAAGGCTTTCAGACACTGAAGCAGCGTGTTCGTTGCGTCAGTGCTTGCGAATTCGATGCTTTTGCCGACTTCCTTCGCGACCCCGGAGGCAAGATCGGCAATCGCCGTCTTCACCGCGTCCGAGCGATAGACGCGCTCCGCGACGGCCGTCGCAAGCTGCTGGGCTTTTTCATTGTCGGCCAGAGTCTTCAGCCGATCGGTCCAGCTCGTCTCGTTGGTGATCTCGGTAACCGCGATGTCGACCCGGTTATCGATGATCTGGTCGAGGTTTCGCTCGCGCCATTGCGCGTCGACAAGGGCGCCGTAGTCGATCGTCTTGGTGCCGTTGGTGATCGCATCGGTCGCGATTGCGACGACCGCGGTTCTCAATCCGGCGTCGTCACGAGCCTGACACGCCTCATATTCGGCGCGGCTGATCTCGGCCGCGATCGTGGGAAGCGAAAGCTGGCTCGATGCGACGGCAATGCACACGAGAAGCGCAATTGCGGAGCGCGGCGAGAAAATCACTGCAATCTAATCCCAGCGGCGTGCGTCGTCGGCATGCGCGTCCAATAGAAAAGTTCCAGCGAGTATAAATCAAAGAATGCGTGCGAACAGTGACTGGCCCGCCAATCCGTCAGAATCTCAGGGATAAATTGCACACCACGGGACGTCGGGAACGCTCGCGGACGACCGGTGTTTGAGTATCGGAAGCGACTTGGGGAGCTGACGTTCACACGGTCCGAACAATCGGGCACGGAGGGATCACGAATGATGCGATATCAATTCGCCGCACGCCCCACCCATTTTATGCCGCATTGCAACATCATGAGTTAGGGCGCCAACTGGCAGTCGATGAGATGGTCCGATAGGCATCAGGTCTTTGTTTACCAACGTGTATTGATCCGGTGTCGAAAGGTGTGGCCATTTCAGATACTTCGTACTAAGTTCGCGAACCAAATCTTAACTGCGGGACGTCCAGGGTTACCCTTAAAATTTACGGTGGCGCGACACATAGTTGCGTTGGCATCTTGGGATGCTGCGTCGTAAAGAGCGTTCGGCTGGTCCTCAGCAAGTGCAAGTAGCCAATGACAAATAAACAGAAATTTCAGCCTACTCGCGGCAGTCTCTTCATTCCGGGCGGATCCTCGGGGGTATTGTTGATTCACTCTCTGGGCGGATCTCCGCTCGAGATGAAATCGGTGGCCCACGCGCTTTCCCGCAAAGGCATGACGGTTTACTGCCCTGTCGTTCCGGGTCTGACATTCGGGACCGACGTTTCCGGTCTTTCGACGTGGCATGACTGGTATCAGACGGTTTCCAAGGCTTTCGACGATCTGCGCAGCACGTGCGACACCGTCATCATCGGCGGCGCTTCGGCTGGCTCAATTCTGGCGCTGAGGCTTGCAGCCTACCGGCAGGATCAGGCTGCGGGCCTGATGCTCTATGCGCCGACGCTGGCCGTGAACGGCTGGGCGATCCCGAAGATGATCAAGCTGTTCCACCTCGTCACCGACAAGTGGACGGCGCGCCTCTTCAAGTTCCGCACTCCGGCCCCTTACGGCATTAAAGATGAGCGTATCCGCAACTTTGCGCTCGACGCGATGCGCGGCGCCGACAACATGCCCGCCGATATCACGGTGCGCGGCGGCGGAACGGTCTATGAATTCTTCTCACTCGTCCGCAATGTCCGGCCGATGCTGTCGCTGGTGAAATTGCACACCCTGATTTTCCACCCCCGCCACGATGACCAAAGCGACATCAAGAATACGATGACGCTGCAACGCAAGCTCGGCGGCGTGGTCGAAGTTTCAGTGCTCGAGGATAGCTATCATCTCGTCACGCTCGATCGTCAGCGGAACTATGTCGTTGATAGAACGGCGGAATTCGTTGATCGCATCTTGGCGGCCGAAGCAGTCAAGTCCGGCCGCAAGCAGGCATCCACTAGTTCGAAGCAACTGGGTGCTGCGGAGTAGCAGCCTTTTTCGGCTTGGGTTTTGTATTAGAGGCCGTCTTGCCGGGTTTGGCCGGTGAGGCGGCCTTTGCATTTGCGGCATGAGGGCTGGTTTCGCCCGGAGCTTCAGCAGCATCCGCAGAGCACGGCGGCAAGTCTGCTGGCGCTCGCGTCCAGATGAGGGATTTGCCGAGGAAGCGCATGCCTTTGTAGCCGGTCACCTTCAGCGTATCTGCATTAACGAGATCAAGGGCAACGCTGTAGGATTTTCCCTCTTTCGGGTCGTAAACCCAGCCGTTATCGAAACCGCCTTCAGCCAGTTGCGACAGATTGCCGAGGACAGGCAACCCGCAGATCGGACGGGTCCGCATCGAGGGCTCGGGATTGTAGCGATCGATCTTCGGTTCGCCGTTGGCGCCGAGCGGCTCCTTGAGCCAGTAGATTTTGCCGCAGAGCGTCGTCGGCGTGCAAATCTCGATTTTGACCGCACCCTTGCCGGTGTCATCGATCCAGACGCCCACCTCGCGCGGATCGGCAAAAGCCGGGACATAACAAAGCACAGCTCCCGCGGCGGCGGTAACCAAGCGAAGCAGACCAGCTGAAAACGGGGAAATAGTTCTAGAACGCATGACAATAAACCGCAGAGTAAAGACCACGTTTTCACTCCTATGCCTCGAAAACGGCGAAACATTGGAGTGAAACTGTTAACCGGCTGCTAAGCCTTTCCGGCGATTTCCGGTGCCGGACCCAATGCCGCGACAGGCTCCTGGCATCAGGACGCGCGCATTTCTCACGGGGTTCGCGATGGCAGCAGGCTCGCATTAGAGCTATACGAAGTCAGGCAGCTGGAGCCGCTGAAAGGCTCTGTACGGAATAAGCCGATATCCCAGTTTGCAACACGAGACCCGGCATTGAGATGATCTTTACTCTCGCGCTTCGCAACTTGCTGCACGATCGTGTGCGCCTCGCCGTGACGCTGATCGGCATCCTGTTCTCGATCGTGCTGGTCGCGGTGCAGCTTGGCCTGTACCTCGGTTCGAGCGAGATGATCACCGCCAATATCGCGCGCTCCAACGCCGATCTCTTTATAACCACCTATGGTGCGAAGAGTTTCGAGGACGGTGGCGTACTGCTCACGGATCGCGAACGCCATCAGGCGCTCGCGACGCCCGGCGTCGAAAGCGTCGTGCCGCTCGTCGTTTCATTCGCGGAATGGCGTAAGCCGTCCGGCGGATCGTCTCGTGTCGTGCTCGTCGGCTCCGACGCCGAGGACCGCGGCCTCGTCCCCTGGTCACTGGTCGAAGGCACGCTCGACGACATCAAGGCGCCCGACGCCATCGCAATCGATCGCAGCTATCTCGGGGAACTCGGCGTCTCCGGCATCGGCGACAGCGCGCAGGCCGCCAACGGCCGCGTTAAAATCAGGGCGCTGACCGAAGGCATCCGCTCGTTCACGCAATCGCCTTACGCCTACACGACGCTCAATCGTGCTCGTCAGCTTCTTGGCGTGCCCGAGGACCGATCGACGTTCCTTCTCGTGAAACTGGCGCCCGGCGCTGACATGGCGAAGGTGCAGGCTGATCTCGCCGGCCGTCTCGAGTCCGCTGACGTGCTGACAAAGGACGAGTTCGAAAGCCGCAGTCTGCTGCAATGGCTGTTCCGCACCGGTGCGGGCTTGGCGCTGATCGGCGGCGCGATCCTCGGCAGTCTCGTCGGCACGGTGATCGTCGCCCAGACGCTCTATTCGAGCACCAAGGATCACATTCACGAATTCGCGACCTTGCGTGCGCTGGGGTCGTCGAAGTCCTACATTCACAAAGTTATTCTGGCTCAGGCCGGTCTCAGCGCGGTGATCGGTTACGTTCTCGGCATGGCGATCGCGTTATTGGTTCTCTACGCCAGCCGTAATTCGTCGCTACCGCTCGTTATGACTCCAGGCTTGGCATTTTGGCTGTTCGCGTTGACGCTTTTCATGTGCTCGATTTCGGCGCTTTCAGCCATCGTCAAAGTCACGAAAATTGATCCGGCTACGGTGTTCTCGCGATGACGACGTCCTCCGTTTTACATGCTGAAAATGTCGTCAAGGAGCTCGGCTCCGGCGCGGGTCTGGTGGTCGCCGTCAAAGGCGTCACACTCGATCTCGTCCCCGGCGAGTTGACGCTTCTCATGGGGCCATCGGGTTCCGGCAAGACGACGCTGCTGTCCATTCTCGGCTGCATCATGAAGCCAACCTCGGGCACGATCCGTATTGCCGATCAGTCGCTCGACGGCCTTTCGGCGGAAGAGTTGGCGAAGGTCCGGCGTGACCACATCGGCTTCATCTTCCAGTCCTACAACCTCTTCCCGACGCTGAACGCGCTCGAGAACGTTCGCATAGCGCTCGACGTGCGCGGCGTGAAAGGTTTCGCAGCCACAAGCCGCTCCGAGGAGGTGCTGCGCGAGGTCGGGCTCGGCCACCGGCTGACGAACTACCCAGGCAACCTGTCCGGCGGTGAGCAGCAGCGTGTCGCGGTTGCGCGCGCGATCGCAAGCTCGCCGTCGATCGTACTGGCCGACGAACCGACCGCCGCTCTCGACAGCGAAAACGGACATGCCGTCATGTCGCTGCTGTCGCGGATCGCGAAGGAACAGAGCCGCAGCGTCCTTGCCGTGACGCACGATCCCCGAACCCTGGGGTATGCCGACCGCGTCGTCCGCATCGAGGACGGCCGGATCGTCGGCGAAGAACGCAGACCCGAGGGCATCAATGCTCCGGAAATCACCGATTTGACGAAGAGGCGAAAGCTGCATGCTTAAAAAGATCGATCCCGCGGTTTCGACCATCCTGATCGCGGCTGCCATCGCAGTCACGCTTGGAGTGGGAATCCAGACGTTCAGCGACCGGACGGCGCTCAGCAACCTTGCAGGATCTGCGCGCGCCGATACGCCGGTTCCTGTTCCGCAGTGGGCAGCCTCAGCTACGGGCCGCGTCGAGCCGAAGGACGGTGAAGTTCGCATTGCAAGCGAAGTCGGCGGCAAGGTCGTCGAAGTCCTCGCCAAGACGAACGATCAGGTGAAAGCCGGCGATCTGCTGCTCCGTCTCGATGATTCCGACTACTACACGAAGGTCGCAGCCGCAGCTTCCGAAGCTGGCGTGCGTGAGCGCGAGCGCAGCGAGGAACAGGTCTCCGGCCTGGCGCAAGATCGCCGCAACGCCGAGGACGATCTCTCAAAGGCGCAGCGCGCGGTATTCGCGGCCCATGAAGCCTTCGACGCGGCCTATCGCTCAGCCAAGGCTGATAAAGGCAGCGACGACGCCGTTGAAGCGGCGCGTAAAGACCTCGTATCGAAAAAGGAAGCTTTAGCAGACGCCAAGAACAAGCTGAGCGAAGTCGAGGCGAAGCCCGGCATGCCTCTGCCGCAGCGACTTGAATCGTCGCTCGCTCTCGCACGTTCCGATCTCACATCGGCGGAACTGGCGCTCGAACGCACGCGCATCCGCGCCCCGGCCGATGGTACGGTTTTGAACATGCTGGCCAAGGTCGGCGAAACCGCCGTGCCGTCGCCCGACAGCGCGCTCGTCGTATTCGGTGATATGTCGAGCCTCAGGCTGCGCGCCGAAGTCGAAGAACGCGACGCGGCGAAGGTTCGCGTCGGCCAGCGCGTCGTCGTCAAGGCAGATGCTTTCCCGGATAAAACGTTCGAAGGAACGGTGACGTCGATTTCGCAGTCGCTTGCTGCTCCGCGCATCGCAACGCGCGGACCCCGACGCCCGAACGATGTCGAAGTCGTCGAAGTGATGGTCGATCTCGACGGCCATCCGCCGCTCTTCACCGGCATGCGCGTCGACACGTTCTTCAAGCTCGACAACAATCAGGCGTCTGCGTCGACGAACAGCACGTCGAAGACGAACTGAACAAAGCCACCTGACGAAACGCAATCAAAAGGCGCTGACCAACCGGTCAGCGCCTTTTTCATGTCACGAATGTTTCCGGCGATCCGAGTGACGACGGGCTATCAGGCCGCCGCCTTCGCCGTCGCATCGACGTGAGCCGCGAGCTTTGGATCGATATTCAAAGCCGCCGCCAGCGATGCGAGGAATTGTTGTTCAGCCGGCGAGTTGTCGGCGACCGCGATGCGCGCCGCCGTATAAAGCTGAATTGCCTCTTGCGGAGAATTCACCGACGCGGCGAGTTCCTGCACAGAGCGCGGCCGGTTCAGCTCTTGCGCAATGAACGCTTCCGCGTCGCTGCCCGCGCCGGCCTGCGTCAGGCTTGCGACCAGCGTTTCATGTTCGCTGGCATCGATCCGTCCATCCGCCGCCGCAGCCGCGATCATCGCCTGGATGTAGTGAACGGCCGCGTCGTTCGTCACCGCCGAAGGCTCGAAGCCCGAGCCAGCCGGAGGCGCGACCGGCGTCGTTGCGCCGGTGATGAGCGGTTTGCCTGCCTGATAGTTTTGCAGCGCCTTGTAGGCGAGCCCGCCGATCATCGCGAGCGCGCCGACCTTGACGGCGCTCGATGCGAGCGAACGTCCCACGGTCGTTCCGAGCAGAAGTCCGCCGAGCCCGCCCGCCGCGGTGCCAGCAGCGAACGGATTGGACTGCAGCACACCTTTCAGCTGATTGAGAATTTCTGCGGCTCTGGGATCGGCTGCAGCACGTCCAAGAGCATCCGACGCACCGGTCGCTTGTCCGACGCGCGATGCGCCTTCGCTCACGCCCTGCGTCGCCTGAGTGAGGATCTTGCCGAGGATGTCCGTAATGCTTCCGCCGTCAGAGACCGCGCCGCCAGCCTGATTGAGCTTATCCTTGATCTGCGCAAGAACATCTCCGAGGTCCGGCGAAGAAGCACCGCCTCGTGAAGCAGGAGACGATGATGGTGCCTGCGGCGGCGAATCCGGCGTTGCGTTGGATGACGGCTGGCCGAACTGCCGTGCGAGATCGCCGAGGATGTCGCCGATGCTCGTTCCCGATGTTCCGGAAGCCGGCGTCTGTCCACCGGCTGGCGCACCGCCTTGTTGTTGCGACAGGCTCCTGCCGATTTCGTTGATCAGATCGCCGAGGCCGCCACCGCCGCCGGTCGCGCCGGAAGGCTGAGAGGATGCTGCACCGCGCACGATGTTTTCGAGAATGGATTTGGCGTCGAACATGGTGGGGGTCCTTCCGTTGCGAACGCTACGGCCGGAAACGTAGTGAGCGCGCCTGTCACGCACAACTCCCCGCGCAAATAACCTTTCCGATTTATTCCGCGGCGAGCGGCAGCTGCCCCTGTTTCGACTGGGCATTATCCTTGCCTTGATCGGCGGCTGGTTGGTCTTCCTCATCCGAAGGACCAATAAAGCGGCCGAAAATGCGCTGCATCAGCCAGCCGAAGTCGTCCATTACGGTAAAGAACGACGGCACGAAGATCAGAGACAGCAACGTCGATACGAGCAAGCCGCCGATCACCGCGATCGCCATGGGCGCTCGGAATTCGCCGCCGTCTCCGAGCGCGAAGGCGCTGGGCAGCATGCCTGCCGCCATCGCCAGCGTCGTCATGATGATGGGACGCGCGCGCTTGCGGCCGGCGTCGACGATCGCCACGCCGCGTTCGATGCCGTTCGCAATCTCTTCGATCGCGAAGTCGACGAGCATGATCGCGTTCTTGGTGACGATGCCCATCAGCATGAGCAGGCCGATGTAAACCGGCATGCTGATCGAATTATCGGTGACGAGTAGGCTCAGCGCCACGCCGCCGAACGACAGTGGCAACGACAGCAGAATTGTCACCGGCTGGAAGACGCTCCCGAACAGCACAATGAGCAAGCCGAGCACGATCAGGATGCCGGTCCCCATCGCGGTGATGAAGCCGTTCGCGACTTCGTCTTGCACCTCCGCGTCGCCTGACGGCTGCAGAGTGACGGACGCAGGTAGATTCTGCTCCTCGATGACTTTCAGGAAGCGGTCGCGCGCAACGCTCAACGGCACGCCACGATCGAGATCGACACCGACGACGGCGCGCCGTAGCCGGTCAAAGCGTTCGATCGCGGCCGGCCCGCGCCCGAATTCGACGGACGCGACGGCCGTCAGAGGAATGGCCTTGCCCTGCGCGTTGGTGAGGCGAAGCTGCTCGATCCGCTTCAAGTCGGTGCGCGTCGCTTCGTCGAGCTGAACGCGGATCGGCACCTGGCGGTCGCCGACCGTATATTTCGCGAGGTTGAAGTCCGCGTCGCCGATCGTGGCAACACGAATGGTTTCGGAAATCTGCTCCGGCGCAACGCCGAGGCGCGCAGCCTCATCGAGACGCGGAACGATCTGAATCTCGGGCCGGTCCGTCGATCCCGAAGCCGCGACGTTGCGGAATCCTGGAACGAGCCGCAGCGCACCCTCGACTTGACCGATCGCGCGATTGAGATCGTCGCCGCTGCGCGACAACATTGAGAAGGAAAGCTCGCGCTCGCCGCGCTCGTTGATGTACCAGGCGCGGCTGTCCGGTTCGTCGGCAAGTTTCGCCGCGATGATCGATTTGAGCTGCTTTTCGGTGAGCTTTCGTTTCGTCTTCGGCACGAGCTGCACGAACAGCGACGCGCGGCGAACATCGAGCTGTCCCGTGGGGCTGGTGCCGCCCAGAACGAAGACCTGTTTCACTTCGGGAATAGCCCGTAGCACGGTCACCATGTGGTCGGTTTTTCTGCTCGTCTCATCGAGCTGCGTGCCAGGCGGTAGCTCGACGGCGACGACGACGCGCGACGTGTCTTCATCCGGAAGGAAGCCTGTCGGAAGCAGCGTCGTCGCGTACACGGAAGCGGAAAAGAGCGCCACGCCGCTGATCAGCGTCAGATAGGGATGCCGCAACGTCAACTGCAGGAAGCGCGTGTAGGCGCGCATCAGGGGGCCATCGACATGCGGCTTCTCAGGGATCGGCCGCATCAAGTAGGCAGCCATCATCGGTGTGATAAGGCGCGCGACCAGAAGCGAAAACAGCACCGCGACGGCGACGGTCATGCCGAACTGACGGAAGTATTGCCCCGCGATCCCGCCCATGAACGAGACGGGCGCGAAAATCGCGACGATGGTCAATGTGATGGCGATGACGGCGAGGCCAATTTCGTCGGCTGCTTCGAGCGCGGCGCGGTAGGGCTTCTTGCCCATGTGCATGTGACGCACGATGTTCTCGATTTCGACGATGGCGTCGTCGACGAGAATGCCGGTCGCAAGCGTAATGCCGAGCAGGCTGACGAGATTGAGCGAAAATCCCATCGCGCTGATCGCCCAGAATGTCGGGATCGCCGCAAGCGGCAACGCGATCGCCGAGATGACCGTCGCGCGGATGTTGCGCAGAAACAGGAACACGACGAGCACCGCGAGCACCGCGCCTTCGATCAGCGCTTCCATTGCGGCGACATAGTTGCCGCGCGTGTAGGCGACCGCGTCATCGATCTTCGTCAGCTTGACCTCGGGGTCGGCCGCCTGAAGCTCCTTCAGCGACTCGTTGACGGCGTCCGAAACGGAAAGCTCACTTGAGCCCTTGGTGCGAAAGACCGAAAACGAAACGACCGGCTCGCCGTTGAGACGTCCGAACGCGCGCTGCTCGCTCGCACCGTCAACGACCGTGCCGAGATCCTTGAGACGGACTTCGCGCCCTCCGGCAAGAATGATCTTTGCATCCGCCAGCGCCGTAACCTGCCGCGCGCCCGCCAGCGTGCGGATGGCTTGCTCCTGGCCGCCGACTTCGCCACGCCCCGACCCGAGATCCACGTTCGTCGCGAAAACCTGCTTGTTCACATCCGCGGCGCTGATGCCGTACGCCAGCAGCTTGTCTGGATCGAGATTGACGCGGATCTCGCGATCGACGCCGCCGTAGCGCTCGACGCGGCCAACGCCCTTGGTCGCCTGCAGCCGACGCTTGATGACGTCGTCCACGTGCCACGACAACTGTTCGAGCGTCATGCCGGGAGACGTCGCAGCGAACGTCAGGATCGCTTGTCCTTCGACGTCGATGCGTTCGATCACTGGTTCGTCGATCGTGCGCGGAAGGTCTCCGCGAACTTTCGCGAGCGCATCCTTGACGTCGTTCAGCGCCCGATCCGTGTTTGTTTCGAGCCGGAATTCGATGATCGTCGTCGACGTTCCGTCGGTCAGCGTCGACGTGATGTGTTTGACGCCGGTAATGTTGGCGACTGAATCTTCGACGATCTTCGTGACTTGCGTTTCAAGCTCGGCCGGTGCCGCGCCCGATTGCGTGATGAGGATCGAGATTAGCGGAATGTCGATGTTGGGAAAGCGCGTGACCGGTAGTTGCCGGAAGCTCAGCAAGCCGAGCAGCATGAGCACCGCGAACAGAACGATCGCCGGAACCGGACGACGGATCGACCAAGCCGAAATGTTGATCCGCATCAGCGAACCTCGCTCAGCTTCGCCTCGGGTATCACGGGGCGCACCGTATCGCCGTCGCGCAGGAACGTGCCGGCGCGCGTCACGACGAGATCGCTGTTGTTGAGGCCGTCTTTGACTTCGACGAGGTCGCCGCTGATCAGACCAAGCCGAACGGCCTGCTTCTTGACTTTGTTGTCGACGACGAGCTGCACGAAGTTTGTGCCCTGATCGAAGGTGACGGCAGACGTCGGAATGCCGAGGCCTCGACTCCGCGCCGTTTCAATGAG
This sequence comes from Hyphomicrobium sp. GJ21, assembly GCF_001006785.1. Lineage (NCBI taxonomy): Bacteria > Pseudomonadati > Pseudomonadota > Alphaproteobacteria > Hyphomicrobiales > Hyphomicrobiaceae > Hyphomicrobium > Hyphomicrobium sp. GJ21. The sequence goes on from NZ_CDHO01000003.1 coordinate 1,151,444, forward strand.
GCCGCGCGCATAAGATCCGATCCGGAGCTGCGGATTGGAGCCGAGGAAAATCTTCACGCGCCCAAGACGTGTCGTCTTGTCGACCTCCGGCGAGACCAGTCGAACTTTGCCTTCAAAGTCGCCGATCTGCGGCACATTCACGACGGCCTTCTGTCCGACCTTGACGTTTTTCAGCTCGGTTTCGACGATCTCCGCATCGAGTTCGATTTCGCCTCTTTGAATGATGCGGAACATCGGCTCGCCGATGGATGATGCGAGCGCACCCATGCGCGCGTTCCGCCGGCTGATGACGCCATCCTGCGGAGCGGTCACGTCTGTATTGCTTCGCCGCCATTGCAGTTCGCGGCCTTGAGCTTCGACCTGCGCCTTGTCGGCCTTTGCCGCCGTCAGTCCATCGCGCGCGGCCACGAGTTGCGCGGCAGTCGTGCGCGCGGCGCTCTCGCGTTGGTCATAGGTGGCGCCCGACAGATAGCCGGACTTCTTCAAGGGTTCGGCGCGCTCGAGCTGAGCCGCCGCTTCCTTTGCCTGCGCCTCGGCCTGCGCGATCTGGCTTTCCGCCTGCGCGATAGCCGCGACCGAGCGCGCGAGATTTGCCTGGTTCTGTGCGATCTGCGCGTCGATCTGTTCCGACACGAGGCGGGCGAGAATGTCGCCCTTCTTTACGCGATCGCCTTCGTCGGCGAGCAGCTGCAACACGCGCAAGCCTTCGATCTCCGGCGAAACGAGAATTTCCTCGCGCGGAATGAGCGAGCCGGAAACGACGGCCGTCTCGACGAAGTCGTTCGTCGTCACTTTGGAAACGGTGATGGCAGGAGCGGCTGTGGGCTTTGCAGCCTCCATTCGCTCGGCCTGTATCGCTTCCGTCTGCCGTTTCTCGATGAAGAGATACCCGCCACCGGCGAGGGCGCCGATCACCGCAAGCGTCGTTACGATTTTTCCGAAAGTCATCGGCGCACCTCGAAAGCGGCGGCCTTGCGAGCGACCGGAAGTTCATCAGTCGGATTGAGCAGCGCCCCGACCATTTCGATGATCACGGGCAGAACCGATCGCATGTCCGCTTTCGGTTCGATCGCGCGGCGCCAGAACATGCCGTCGCCGAGCACGCTGAAAACTTTCGCAAGCGTCGGAATATCGACATTCGGTGCGATGCGCCCCTCGTCCTTTAGGCGCTGAAACAACGCTTCGAAGCTCGCGGAGCAGTATTTGTCGACGCCCATGAAGATCTCGGCGATGCGGGGATTGCGTGTCGCCTCGACCCCCATTTCGACGACGAAGCGCTGCTTCTCGTGCGATTCAGCGACGAAGTAGTGTTCGCCGATCGCCGCCAGCGCTTCGAGAAAATCGGGTGCTTCCGCGAGCCGAGCAAAGCGCTCGGCAAACTCTGCGCGATCGCGCTCGCAAAGCCCGGCGATGAGCGCTTCCTTGCTGTCGAAATAGACGTAGAGAGCGCCCGGGCTGATCCCGGCTTCGCGGCAGATCGCCTGCATGGTCGTCGCGTGGAAGCCGCCACGCGCGAAACAGGTGAACGCGGCATCCAGAATATTCTCGCGCCGGGCGCGATGGGTGTCAGGCTTGAGCTTTGGCATCTGCGAAAACAGAGTTTCCGGTTGCGGCATAAATAAAAGAATGCGCGTTCTGTTTGTCGCAAGAATACGGTCGCGTCAAGGCGAATAAGTGTTCGTTTTATAGAATCCGTCTACGTTTGCGCGCGTCACGGAGGCAACCGGTCCGCCAGCACAACAACATGATTTCAATGGATTAATTCTAAAGAAGGCGACGCGGCGCGCCTCTGCGCGAAGAGGAGCGACAGGTCCCGCAGCCTATCGCTCCTACTCGGCGCGTTCGCCTGTGGAGCCCACGGTTTTGAGGGCGTCTGCATGGTCGAATGCTCAAGGAAACAGGTAAAGCCCGGCAGTTGCTAATGCCACTCAAAAATCGCGTTTCGCGCGGATAGCGATGGCGAATGTGGTGGATGCGGTGCTGAGGGGATACGTCCCCGCAAGGGTCACGGCAGGCAGGGCGTGCCGGTGAAGATGCAGACAGTGCCCGCACCGCCCGTAAGACAGCGCTCTTCCGTGTTCTGCGCCCGCGCCCAGTTCGCATAATTGGGACCGAGACCCGGCATCGCGCGAACCTTTTGCCGCCACAGCGCCCGGGCTTTGACCTTGGCCATCCAAACGAAGCGGGATTCCTCGCCCCGAGCCATGACCGAGGTCTGCGAGCACGCTCCGGCCTTGACGGGGCTCGAGATCAGAAACGGAGATGACGCGGCGGCGAGAAGCAGTGCTGCGATCGTGATCGGCTTCGTCATCGCTCTCCAAGTCCCGCTCTGCTTCGCTAGAATTGCAATAGCACGTTCAGGGTGCCGTAAATTGATCTATCCCGCGCTGTCCAGTTTTCGACAGGGCTTGCGAACCCTCCCGCGAGCGACAGTTCTCCGCCCTGCCATTCGTACCGGCCGAAAAGGCCTGCCCGGCCATCCCAGTCGTATCGAACATACCGGCTTTCTTTGTCGTCCCAGAAACCGTCGTCGGTCTCCCTGTTTTTATCGTACCGAAGCTCTGGGCCGACCGAGATCTGCGGCGTAACCCGCCAGCCGGCACGCCATCGAAACGACGTTTCATCGCGCGCCGTCGCGTAGCTGGCATCGAGCGAAGTCCATGCTTTGGGATTGATATCCAGCCATAGTTCCAGGGCGGCCTTGGCGCCAACGTAGGTGCCGTCGCCATTGCCGTTATCGTCTGCAGTTTTTGGAACGTCGGTAATATGCTTCTGACGCGACATGGACGCTCCTGCGAACGCTTTCGCAGTCAGAGCGCCGAGGCGCAGATAGTAGCCGATCAGCAGTTCGGCGTAGGTTTGTCCGACTTTGTAATGCTTTTTGCCTCCGCCCGGATCATCGCAGGCTCCGAGAACAATTTTTTCGCAAGTATCATGGCGTGACGGATCGATATCGTAGCCGTACTGCCCGTATCCCCCGCCGAGGCGCAGGCGCAGCCCGTCGCTGTAAATATCCCGGCTCCAAGGAGCGATCGTCATTCCGGAATAGGCCAGCCATTGATCCCGCGCGGCGTCGACGCCCGTCCAGGCTTCCCGCCATCCGTACGCGACTTGCACGCCCTCCGGCGGAGGATCGATCGGCTGCGAAACCGCTGAATTTACGGAACAAAAGAGCAGGCACGTCGTAGCGCTCGCGCCTACGATCGCGACTCGACGACACCGTTCTCGACCCCCCGAACGCGGCCGCATCTGCACAACTCAAAATGCGAAACAAAACTCTATTCAATTAGGTGACTATATCCGCGGCACGCGGATCAAGTCGTCAACGTGAACAAAGTATGTCCGCGCGAATTCTTATCGATGGGGAGTAGTTTGTGTTCTTTGACCGAACGCCATTGCTTTGCCGTCAAGACACCCCAGATCCAGATCAAGGACGGCCGCTGGCGTTCATGCGAAGCACGTAGCTGTGAAATGCTATCGTCGTAGAGGCGTGATACTCAAAGATCGCGCGCCTCAAGCCTCGCGGAATGAAACGGATCGAGACAAGGGCCGTCTGTTAGTCGGTATTCTGTAAGTTGTTTGTGTCTGGGAGGACGCAATGGCGGGTTTTGCGGAGCAATCTCCGAGAAATACTTCACCGTACTTTTCATTTTACCAAACTCTATTCGACACCATCGATACGACGTCCTTTTTTTGGCAGCCATATCTGAAAGCCATCGGCGGCAGCCAGCTTGAACTGGCTGGGCTCCAGGCTCGGCAGGCGCAGGCGGTTCTTCGCTGGACCCATCAGATGTGTCGGGCATCTTCGCCTGCAGATGCAGCGAAACTCAGCGCCGAGCTTTGGCAGACCATGATTGGAAACTGCACCGACGCCGCTCCGCGCATGTTCGCGGTTGCCAGCACCGCGACCCAGTCCGTTGCTCCAATCGTGTTACCGATGCCGGCCAAGCGCTCTCGCGATACGCTGATCCTTCTGGATCGCGAGCAAGCGCCAACCGAAAGCTACGAGCAGCGCAAGGTCGCGTGACCTTCTCAACGCTTGCCTTCGAAGCCGATGAAGACGACGCGCTCTGCGCGTCGCCGAAGCGGAGCGATTATTTCAGCTCGCCCATCGCCTCGCCGAATCCCTTGAGCGAAATCGGGATTCCGATGCCGGCCTCTTCCGTCTGGAAGATGATGAAAATCGCCGTTTTACCTGTCTTCAGGCGCTCGATGAGCGGGTCGTCGACGACGACCTGGGCATAGCACGCGAAACTATGACAGCGCAGGAACGGCGCATGTCCGACGTCTTTATCGTCGATCTTCAGCCCAATGCCCGGCGGCAACAGGACGCCCAACGGCGCAAAGACGCGAAGCACGCGCGTGCCGTTTGAAAACTTCTGGAAGTAGACGGTGAGCCCGATGTTGTTCTTGTCCTCAGCGGTGACGCTTTGGACGAGCGCGCAGACAGGGCTCTTCGATCCGGCCGGAGGATCTTTGCAGACGACCTGCCAGTCGCCGTGCTGCGACTTGACCGATCCTTCCGGGGTCTCGACAGCAAACGCGGAATTTGACTGAAGAGGCGACGGCACGGCCTGCGCGATTGCGAGGACGATCCCAAGAGCGGCGGCCGACAAGAGCCGGCGCAAGATCCGCGTTCCGGCTCGGTCGCGATGCGGACTCGAGACGCGGCCGAGTTGGCGTCGCTTGAGAATTGACAAGAGCATTTCCCTGGTATGGCGGGCGTTGCCCACCGGACGGAGCCCGAGTGTTCGAACGAGAGGCCGCTTCGTCGACCAGGATTTCGGCCGAATTCTGTTCCTCCCGGCGAACAAATCCTCAGATTTCGCTAAGATGATTCGGCCGCCGCACATGTGGTTTTTTCGCGAACAAATGACGCATAGACTTGACTTGAGTCAATCGTAGCGCTTGTGCTCTGTATCAACCTGCCTTAGCAGATGAACGACGGTTCGGCGCTTGGACGAAGGCGTTCCCGGTCAGAAAAAGCCGGGCAAAAATCGGCGGGGACGGTAGGCCGCGGCGGCATATCGGAAAATGGGAGATTGTCGGTCCTAAGGCCATTGCCGGTCCGACATATTGGGAGCGAAGGAATGTCTAAGAGGATGTTCGGCATGATCGCCGTTTTGGCGATCGCCTGCATGACGCTAGCTTTTGGTGGTACGGAAGCGGCCTTCGCCGGCCTAGGCCAGCCGACGAGCGGTGAACTCGGCCTTCAGGCCTCCGCCAGCCCCATCATGGATCAGATTTCCTCTCTCTTCCATGTCGTGAACACGATCATCATCGTTATCACCCTGTTCGTTCTCGTTTTGATGCTCTGGGTGATGTTCCGCTTCAACGAGAAGCGCAACCCGGTCCCCTCGCGCACGACCCACAACACGATGCTCGAGGTTGCTTGGACGATCGTCCCGATCCTCATTCTCGTCGGGATCGCCATTCCTTCCTTCCATCTGCTCTTCAATCAGTATTCGTTCCCCAAGCCCGATGTGACGATCAAGGCCGTCGGCAACGCTTGGTTCTGGGAACATGAGTACGTGGACGACAAGATCACGATCACGTCCAACATGGTCAATGACGAAGACGTCCTGCGCGCCAAGCTCGGCGACGATGCGTATGACCAGAAATACGGCGCGCTCGAAGGCACTGCTCTGACGGAAGCGCAATACAAGGACTCTGCTCCGATTTGGGCTGAGGATCACAAGATTCGCCGTCTGTCCGTCGACCAGGAAATCGCGGTTCCGGTGAACAAAGTTGTGACCATGCTGGTCACGTCCGCCGACGTTATCCACTCCTGGACGATCCCGTCGTTCGGCGTGAAAATGCAGGCTGTTCCGGGTCGTACGTCAGCCGTTTGGTTCAAGGCGACGAAGCTCGGCACGTTCTTCGGCCAGTGCTCGGTTCTTTGCGGCAAGCTGCACTCCGCGATGCCGATCGTGGTCCGCGTCGTCGATCAGCCGGTTTATGACTCTTGGATGGCCGCTCTGAAGGCCAAGGACAAGAAGAAGGCCCAGCAGATCTTGAACGACGACGCTGCGGCTCACGCCAATCAGTCCGTCGCGGCTGCTCAGTAGACGATGTCTTGTTAACGGTGGGCGTCGCGCCCACCGCTTAACGCGCTGAAACACACACTCGAAGAAACTTCCGGGACAAGGGCTCTAGGAATTATGGGAAGCACAGCACACGCAGCTGGAGACAGTCACGACCACGCTCCAGGATTTTTCCGGCGTTGGTTCTGTTCGACGAACCACAAAGACATCGGCACGATGTATTTCCTGTTCGCGATCCTCGCGGGCATCATCGGCACCATCCTGTCGGTCATGATGCGGCTGGAGCTTCAGGAGCCCGGTCTTCAGTACTTCGCCAATCCCGGCACCTATAACGTCCTGGTCACGGGCCACGGCCTGTTCATGGTGTTCCTCATGGTCATGCCGGCCATGATGGGCGGCTTCGGCAACTGGTTCGTGCCGCTGATGATCGGCGCGCCGGACATGGCCTTCCCGCGCATGAACAACATCTCGTTCTGGCTTCTGCCGGTTGCGATGATCCTGCTGCTGATCTCGCTCTTCGTTCCCGGAACGGCGGATGCGGACGGTGTCGGTACGGGCTGGATTCTCGTGGCGCCGCTGTCGTCCAAGATCGGCCATCCTGGTGCGTCCGTCGACTTCGCGATCCTGTTCCTGCACGTCGCTGGCGCGTCCTCGATTCTCGGCGCCATCAACTTCATCACCACGATCTTCAACATGCGCGCACCCGGCATGACGCTGCACAAGATGCCGCTCTTTGCTTGGTCGGTTCTCGTTACCGCCTTCCTGCTTCTTCTGTCGCTGCCGGTTCTCGCTGGCGCGATCACGATGCTGCTGACCGATCGTAACTTCGGCACCACGTTCTATGACCCCGCAGGCGGCGGCGACCCGCTGCTCTACGCGCACTTGTTCTGGTTCTTTGGTCACCCCGAAGTCTACATTCTCATCCTGCCGGGCTTCGGCATGATCAGCCACATCGTCTCGACGTTCTCGCGCAAGCCGATCTTCGGTTACCTCGGTATGGCGTACGCGATGGTCGCCATCGGTCTCGTCGGCTTCGTCGTGTGGGCGCACCACATGTACACCGCGGGTCTGAGCGTCGACACGCAGGCCTACTTCATGTTCGCGACCATGGTCATCGCCGTTCCGACAGGCGTGAAGATCTTCTCCTGGATCGCGACGATGTGGGGTGGTTCGATCCAGTTCAAGGTGCCGATGATCTGGGCGCTGGGCTTCATCTTCCTGTTCACCGTCGGCGGTGTGACGGGCGTGATGTGCGCCAACGCCGGCATCGACCGCTCGATCCACAACACCTACTACGTCGTGGCCCACTTCCATTACGTGCTCTCGCTCGGCGCGGTCTTCTCGATCTTTGCCGGCTGGTACTACTGGTTCCCGAAAATGTCGGGCTACATGTACAGCGAGTTCTGGGGCAAAGTGCACTTCTGGATGACCTTCATCGGCGCCAACGTGCTCTTCTTCCCGCAGCACTTCCTCGGTCTGTCGGGCATGCCGCGCCACTACGCTGACTATCCGGAAGCGTTCGCTTTCTGGAACCGTATTTCGTCGTACGGCTCCTACCTCACGACCGCTGGTCTGGTCGTGTTCCTCGTCTCGATGTACTACGCGTACTTCATCCGTAAGGAGAAGGCTGCGAGCAACCCGTGGGGTGTCGGCGCAACGACGCTCGAATGGACCCTGCCCTCGCCGCCGGCATTCCACTCGTATGAGACGCTGCCGCGGATTGCAGCAACGGATCATCACTGATCGGTTGCAGGCAAAGGCATCGAGCGGCGGGTAAGCAATCAGCAAACCCGCCGCTCTCGCAAACCCGAGATAAACGGTTGACGCAGGCGACGCACCGGCGATGAGCATTCAAAGCGAAATTGGTCAGGCCGACCTGGTTATGGAGCCGAGTGTCGGCGATTTCATCCAGCTGATGAAACCGCGCGTCATGGCGCTCGTGGTCTTCACTGCGTTGGCCGCGATGTTGGCCGCGCCGGGACACATCAATCCTGTTCTCGGGATGATCGGCATCATCTGCATCGCCGTCGGCGCAGGCGCTTCCGGTGCACTCAATATGTGGTACGACGCGGACATCGACGCCCGCATGGCGCGCACAGCCGCGCGTCCGCTGCCGCGCGGTCGCGTGACGGCCGACGAAGCGCTGAGCTTCGGTGGCGTGCTGTCAGTCGGTTCGGTCGTGACGCTCGGCGTCCTCGTCAATTGGACCGCGGGCGCTCTGCTCGCCCTGACGATCGCCTATTATATCTTCGTCTATACGATGTGGTTGAAGCGCCGCACGCCGCAGAACATCGTGATCGGCGGCGCCGCGGGCGCCTTCCCTCCGATGATCGGCTGGGCGGTTGTGACCGGCAGCATCGGACTTCCGAGCCTTCTTCTCTTCCTCATCATCTTCATGTGGACACCGCCGCACTTCTGGGCTTTGGCGCTGTACCGCTGCCGTGACTACGAGCGTGTCGGCGTGCCGATGCTCCCCGTCGTTGCCGGACCCGATGCAACCCGTCGCCAGATTCTGATCTATTCGATCCTGCTCGTTCCCCTTGCTGTCGTTCCCTATTTTGTTGGACTGGGCGGCTTGGCGTACCTCGGGGTGTCGGTCGTGCTGGGCGTGGTGTTCCTCGCGCTCGCGTTTCGCGTCTACGTCACGCGCGAAGGCCGCGAAGCCGACACCGCGGCGCGCCGGTTGTTCCTCTTCTCGATCCTCTATCTCTATGCGCTGTTCGCGACGCTGTTCGTTGAAGCTCTATTCCACCGCTTGATGGCTTGAGACCTGATCTGATGAGCGACAATCCCAACAATGGCAAACTCGACCCTGCGGCGGAAAAAATTCGCCGGCGCCGGTCGATTGCGATTGGCCTGACGTTGGGCTTCATGGTCCTCGCATTCTACATCGCAACCTTCATCCGCCTCGGCAGCAATGCCGCGAACGGCATGCTCTAATGCGAGAAAGCCCAGACGTGCATCCCGGCAGCGAAATCTCCAGCAAAGGCTCGAAAAGCAACCGCACGGTTGTTCTCGGCTGCCTTGCCGCGCTCGCCGTCATGGGCGGAATAACGGCCTATTCGCCGACGCTCTATCGCATGTTCTGCAGCCTGACGGGTTACGGCGGCACCACGCAGCGCGCCGAGGCACATAGCGACAAGATCCTCGACCGGACGATGACGGTGCGCTTCGATAGCAATATCGCCCCGCACCTCGCCTGGAAGTTCGAGCCTGAAGTCAACAAGATGGACGTCAAGCTCGGCGAGACTTCGATGGCCTATTTCCGGGTCACAAATCTTTCGGACAAGCCGGTGACCGGCAAGGCGGCGTTCAACGTCACGCCTGAAGTCATGGGCATCTACTTCAACAAGATCGCGTGCTTCTGCTTCACAGAGCAGACCTTGAAGCCGCACGAGACCGTCGAAATGCCGGTGACCTTCTACATTGATCCGAAAATGGTCGATGACAACGACACTAAAATTTTGTCGGAAGTGACCTTGTCTTACATTTTCTATCCCGTCGAGCACGCGACGGCCGACATGACGGCCAAGCCTGCAAAATCGGGCGGTTAAAAAAGCAGAAGCGACACGACTGAGAACGAACCGAAATAGCAAAAGAAGCGCGATCGAAAATTGATCTCTTGGGCGCAAGCCCAGCAAGTTCAAGGTTTGATCCGGGAGCACGAACGGGGACGACGGAGACCGAAATGGCAGACACGCATGTGAAACATCACGACTATCATCTGGTGAATCCCAGTCCTTGGCCGCTCCTCGCGTCCGTTGCAGCGCTGATCACCGCCATCGGCGGCATCGCCTGGATGCGCACGCATGTCGACGGCGAAGGCGTGCTCGGAATTAGAGGCTGGTATCTGTTCGCGATCGGCTTTGCGGCGCTCGTTGCGACCGCGTGGGCCTGGTGGGTCGACATCATCCGCGAAGCCAACGAAGGCTATCAGACGCCGGTCGTGCAGCTTCACCTGCGCTACGGCATGCTCATGTTCATCGCGTCGGAGGCCATGTTCTTCGTCGCCTGGTTCTGGGCCTACTTCGACAGCGCACTTTTCCCGGCTGGCGTCCACGAACTGATGAACAATGCCGGCCAGCTCGTCGGACTGACCACACGCGATCAGGTCTTCGGCGGAAAATGGCCGCCGGTACCGGCCGAGACGGCTGCGGCGATTCCGGGTTATTTCAAGCATACGTTCGATCCCTGGGGCCTGCCGCTGGTCAACACCCTCATTCTGTTGACGTCGGGCTGCACGGTGACGTGGGCGCACCACTCGCTGCTGAAGAACGACCGTCGCGGTCTGGTGATCGGTCTGCTTCTGACGGTGCTGCTGGGCATCACCTTCACGATCTGCCAGGCGATCGAATACAGCCACGCGGGCTTCAGCTTCGCCGGCCACAACTACGGTTCGACGTTCTTCATGGCGACCGGCTTCCACGGCGCGCACGTGATCATCGGCACGATCTTCCTGTTCGTCTGCCTGGTCCGCGCGATCAGAGGCGCCTTCACGCCGAAGCAGCACTTCGGTTTTGAAGCCGCTGCCTGGTACTGGCACTTCGTCGACGTTGTCTGGCTGTTCCTGTTCGCCTGCATCTATGTCTGGGGCGCGGGTCCGACCGTAGCGGGAGGCCACTAACTCGGCCCCACAGAAAATAATATTGTAAGAGGCGGCCCTAGAGCCGCCTCTCGCATTTCGGGCCCCGCGTCTCGTATCTTGCGGCGGTTTGTCAAAATGAACTCGCAGGCTCTCTGAGCTTGCGGTGGAAGAAACATCGAGGTCCTTGGTGTCGAGCTCAAGCACATCTCCGTCCCCGTTCGTCTCAGGGCTGAAATGCGCTTGCCCGCGCTGTGGCAAGGCGCCGTTGTTCGCCGGTCCGCTCAACCCGCTCGCCATGCGCGACAAGTGCGACGCGTGTGGCCTCGACTATAAATTCGTCGACACCGGCGATGGCCCGGCTGTCTTCGGAATTTTCATACTGGGATTTCTCTGCGTCGGTGGAGCGCTGATCGCCGAGTTCAAATTCGGCGTTCCGTGGTGGATGCACATTATTCTGTGGGGTATCCTGACGCCGATCTTCGCTGTCTTCCTGCTGCGCTTCCTGAAGGCGACCCTGATCGCCCTGCAGTTTAGCAACAAGGCCGAGGAAGGTCGCGTCGCCAAGGAGTGAAGATGTTTGCGCGCTGGCGTGCCGCTGGTCTCATCCTGCCGTCGCTTTTGACGCTCGCTTTGCTGCCCGTGCTGATCGGGCTCGGCAACTGGCAATGGCATCGTAAGGCGTGGAAGGAAGACCTGATCGCGAAGATCGACGCCCGCCGGACGGCGGAGCCGATCTCCTATCCCGCCGCTCTCGCCAAATATGTCAAAGACGGCGACGTCGAGTACCTGCACGTCCGCGTCACCGGAACGTTCGATCACAGCCAGGAACGCCATCTCTACGCGCCGGAGGCCGAAAGCCAGGGCTGGCACGTTTACACGCCGCTGAAGCCGGAGGGCGGACTGCCGCCCGTCTTCGTCAATCGCGGTTGGGTCCCAGATACCCTCAAGGACCCTTCGAAACGCGCCGAAGGTCAGATCCAGGGTCCGGTGACGATCACGGGCCTCGTCCGCCTGCCCGAACACAAGGGCTGGTTCACGCCCGACAACAATTACGCCACGAACCAATGGTTCTGGCGCGACGTTGACGCCATGCGATGGGGCGCTGCGGGCCAACCGTCGCCACTTCTGTTTTCGGTCGAAAACCAGCAGGCCTACGCGCCGTTCTCGATCGACACCGACCCCTTGCCGGAAAACCCCGGCGGCTGGCCGAAGGGCGGGACGACGATGGTCGTTATCCCCAATTCACATCTGCAGTATGTCGTGACGTGGTACGGCCTCGCCTTGACGTTGCTCTGCATCTTCGTGGTCTATGCGCGCCAGCGGCTGAAAGCGCTGGAAAACGGCCCCCGACAATCTTAATGACCGGGAATCCGGGTGCCGGACCGGCTCACGCCTTGTTCCGCACCATTGAGACCACTACCTTGGCACGGCTCCTCAACACGTCGACTGTGAGATCGCATCATTGAAATACATTTCTACGCGGGGCGGGGCGGAAGCGCTCGGGTTCGAAGATGTCCTGCTTGCCGGATTGGCGCGCGACGGCGGTCTGTACGTCCCCGAAGTCTGGCCGACGCTGACGCCTGACACGATCGCGTCGTTTCGCGACAAGCCGTTCGTCGAAATCGCTGTCGAGGTCATCCATCCCTTCACCGGCGACGAGATCTCGCGCGATGAACTGCGCCGCATGGCGTCGGAAGCCTACGCGACCTTCGACACGTCCGAGGTGACGCCGCTCGTCGAAATCAAACCCGGCCTGACCATCCTCGAACTCTTCCACGGCCCGACGCTCGCCTTCAAAGACGTTGCGATGCAACTCTTGGCGCGGCTGATGGATCACGTGCTCGAGAAGCGCGGCGCCCGCGCCACCATCGTCGGCGCGACGTCGGGCGATACTGGAGGCGCGGCCATCGAGGCCTTCCGCTCGTCGAAGCGCGTCGACGTGGTGATCCTGTTTCCCAAAGGCCGCGTGTCCGACGTCCAGCGCCGCATGATGACGACGCCGACGGAGCCGAACGTCCATGCCGTCGCGATCGAAGGCACATTCGACGACTGTCAGGCGCTCGTCAAAGCGATGTTCAACGATCACGCATTTCGGGATCGCGTCGAGCTATCCGGCGTCAATTCGATCAACTGGGCCCGCATCGTCGCGCAGGTCACTTACTATTTCTGGGCGGCGTCGCGCATCGGAACGAGTGAGCCGTTGTCGTTTTCCGTACCGACCGGAAACTTCGGCGACATTTTCGCGAGCTATGTCGCAAAGCGCCTGGGTCTTCCGATCGAAAAGCTCATCATCGCCTCCAATGAGAACGATATCCTGCCGCGCGCCGTCGCGACGGGCGTCTACGCGATGAAGGACGTCATCGCCACGTCGTCACCCTCGATGGACATTCAGATATCGTCGAATTTCGAGCGCTATCTGTTCGAGGCGTCGGATCGTGACGCCGATTTCGTCCGCAGTTCGATGACATCGCTCATCGCCACGGGGAGTTTCGAGCTTGGCCGCACGGGCTCGCGGCTGAAGCAGGATTTCGCCGCTGTCTCGGCATCGGAAGCCGACGTTGCGGACGCGATCCGCCGCACGAAAACTGCATACGGCTATGTTCTCGATCCGCACACGGCGTGCGCGTTCGTGGCCGCCGAGCGTGTCGCTCCGGAAGGTAACACCGTCATTCTCTCGACTGCTCACCCCGCGAAGTTTCCGGACGCAATCGAGGCCATTACCGGTGCGCGCCCGCCATTGCCCGCGCATCAGGCGCATCTCATGACCGATGCCGAGAAATTCGATACGCTGCCGAACAGTCTCTCGTCGGTGCAGAATTTCGTCTTGAAGCATTGCCGCGTGGCGGCCGGAACCTCGCAATGACCACCGAGCTGACGACACTTTCGAACGGCGTCCGCGTTGCGACCCACCGGATGCCCAATCTTGAAACGGTGTCGCTCGGCGTCTGGGTGGCCGTCGGCTCGCGTCACGAGCGCGACGACCAGCACGGCCTGTCGCATTTTCTCGAGCATATGGCGTTCAAGGGGACGAAGTCTCGGTCCGCCCGCATGATCGCCGAGACGATCGAAAGCGTCGGCGGCGATCTCAACGCGGCGACGGGCCTCGATACCACCGCGTACTATGCGCGCGTGCTGAAGGGAGACGAAGGCGTCGCACTCGAATTGATCGCCGACATCCTGCTCAACTCGAAGTTCGCGCCCGAAGACCTTGACCGCGAGCGCGTTGTCATCCAGCAGGAAATCGCCTCCACCGACGACAGCCCCGACGATATTATCTTCGACCTGATGCAAAGCGTGGCATTCCCCGAGCAGGCGATCGGTCGCCCGATCCTCGGAACGAAGGCCAGCGTCGGCCGATTTCGCGCCGCCGACTTGAGCGGCTATCTCGACGAGCATTATCTCCCTGAAGCGATTGTGGTTTCTGCCGCAGGTGCTGTCCACCACGACGAGATCGTCCGCCACGTTGAAGCCCTATTCGGGGGGCTCACTCAACGCCGTCGTGGAACCGAATCGCTAGCGCGCTATCGGGGCGGATCGACAGCCTCGGCCAAGCCGTTCGAACAGAGCCACGTTCTGATCGGCCTGCCGTCGCCGTCGTGCCTGGAACCTGCATTCTACACCGCTCAGGTCTTTTCCGGACTGCTCGGTGGCGGGATGTCCTCTCGTCTGTTTCAGGAAGTCCGCGAAGATCGAGGCCTTTGCTATTCGATCTATTCGACGGTTTGGGGAGTTAAAGACACCGGAATGCTGGCCGTTCACGCAGCAACGGGACCTGAGATGGTTGACGAACTCGCGGCCGTTGTGGCCGGCGAGTTTGCGTCGCTTGCGGATGCTGGCCCGACCGACGCCGAGTTGCTGCGCGCCAAGGCGCAGTTGAAGGCAGGCCTGCTGATGGCGCTCGAAAGCTCTTCGGTCAACGCGGAACAGATGGCGCGGCAACTTCTGGCGCAGGATCGCTTCGTTGCCATGTCGGAATTGATTGACGAAGTCGAGGCCGTCGACCGCGATCGTATCAGGGATTTCGCCGGCAGTCTGCGAAGCGAGTCCGCTTCGGTCGCGGTGATCGGCTCGGGCAGGAAGTCCGCGGCCCAGGCCGCCCGTGTTGCCGCGTTGTTCAATCCCGTCGCCACCGGCGCTATGATCAGCAAGGGATCGAGGTGACAACGCCGTGGCTTTTCTCCGCACAACCCGTCCGGAAGAAGATTTCGAGGTCATTCGCGGCCGCGCGGTGTTATTGCGGCAGCCGGCGGCCGGAGACTATGCGGAATGGGCGGAGCTGAGGGCGCGGAGCCGCAGCCATCTGACGCCCTGGGAGCCGACCTGGGCGCACGACGATCTCTCTCACGGCATGTATCGCCGCCGCCTGCGCGCCTACGCCAAGGACGTGCGCGAGGATTCCTCGTATCCGTATTTCATTTTCGATACGTCGTCCGGCGCGCTCGTTGGCGGCACGACGCTGTCGAACGTGCGGCGCGGCTCGGCGCAGACGGCATCTCTCGGCTACTGGATGGGCGTGACGTATGCGGGGCGCGGCTACATGCGCGAAGCCGTATCGACGCTGTTGCCCGTCGCATTCGGAACGCTTCGCCTGCACCGCATCGAAGCTGCATCGATGCTGAACAACGCCGCCTCCATTCGCGTCCTCGAAGTATGCGGCTTTGAACGCGAAGGCATCGCCCGGTCATACTTGAAGATCAACGGGCGCTGGGAAGACCACATCCTTTATGCGCGCGTCGCTGGTGCGCCTCTGTCCGAGGTTCCACAGGGCGGAGGGACCTGATGATCCAGGGGGGACGGGGGAACAAAAATTCGGGATTGTCACGGCTCGCGGTGCTGGCCGTCGCAATGCTTTGGATGCTCGGCCTCGCCGGGCACGCCGCCGCTCTGACCCCGATCCCGGTCCAGGACGACCAGGACCGCGTTGAAATCACCAATCTCGGCGAAGCCTACGAAGGCCGCGGCGATAGCCTGCAAGTCGAAACCTCCGCCGGGCAGGACGGCGTGTCGGGCCGCATGACGGTTCGCGCCTCGGTGCCGGGCACCAGTCCCAACTGGATGGTGTTCGCGCTCACCAACAAGACTGATAAGTCGCTCGAACGCCTGCTCGCAGCCGACCGCTATTCCATCGTCGGATCGGGAACGGTCTGGCCGGATCTCGACGCGCGGCGCATCGAAAGCGTCACGCCGTCGGTCGGCTTCGTGCCGGAGCGCATCAAGAGCGACAAGGCGGACGTGTTCCGCATCACGCTCGAGCCCGGCCAGACGATCACCTACGTTGCCGAGCTTGCGGGCGAGCACTTCTCGCGGCTCTATCTTTGGAAGCCGATCGACTACGAAATCAAAAGCCGCGACCGCCAGCTCTTCAACGGCGCCATGCTTGGCCTGACCGGCCTGCTCGCGATCTTCCTGACCGCGATTTTCGCCGCCAATCACAAGCTGATCTTCCCCGCAGCTGCCCTCGTTTCCTGGACGGTGCTGAGCTACCTGTGCGTCGACTTCGGTTTCTTCCACAAGCTGTTCAACCTGCGCCCTGAGGACAACGCCGTCTATCGCGCCGCCGGCGAAGCCGCGATGGCGTCGAGCTTCGTGATCTTCCTGTCGACTTTCCTGCGCCTCGGACTCTGGCACGGAATGGTGCGCATGATGATCGGCGTGTGGATGGTGGCGCAGCTGACTCTCATCGCCGTCGCCGTTATCGATCCGCGTTTGGCCGCAACGTTCGCGCGCATGTCGTTCCTGATGATCGGCGGCGTCGGCGGACTGTTCACGCTCTTCCTCGCGTTCAAAGGCCAGGATCGCGCGCTGTCGCTCGTACCGACATGGCTGCTGCTGCTCGTCTGGATCTTCGCGACCGGAATGACGCTCAGCGGACGCATGTCGGGCGACGTCGTCGTCTCGAGCCTGATCGCCGGCCTCGTGCTGGTCGTGATCCTGATGGGCTTCACGGTTACGCAGTATGCCTTCCGGTCTTCCGATGCGGCCTACGCTGGAGCGCCGACCGAACTTCAGGGCCGCTCTCTCGCGCTGGCCGCGTCCGGTTCGACGGTTTGGGAATGGAACATCCGCCGCGATGAGATCAAGGTCAGCCCCGAAGTCGAAATCGCGCTGTCGCTGATGCCCGGCGAACTCTCGACCAAGGTCGAGGATTTTCTGCGCCACGTCCACCCGACCGACAAAGAGCGCTTCCGCGTCATGATGATGTCGGCGCAGGAACGATCGGGCGTCCGTATCAGAACGGACTTCCGCCTCCGCCATTCCGACAACAGCTGGCGCTGGTTTGAACTCGAGGCCGCGAGCGTCCCGAATTCCGACGGCCGGACGCTTCGCTGCGTCGGCCTGCTGCGCGACGTGTCCGACATGAAGCGCGCCCACGAGCGTCTTCTCCACGACGCAGTCAATTGCAGTCTCACGGGCCTTCCCAATCGAGAACTGTTTCTCGATCGCCTGAAGGGCGTCGTCAGCCGCGCCAAGACCGATGGCGGCGTTCGCCCCGCCGTGATCTTCATCGACCTCGACAAGTTCAAGAGCATCAATTCCTCGTTCGGTCTCGTTCGCGGCGACAGCCTACTTCTAACCGTCGCGCGCCGCCTGCAGCGCCACCTCGGGCCGCACGACACCGTCGCGCGCGTCGGCGGCGACCAGTTCGCGATGCTGTTCGTCGGCGAACGGGAAGCGCGTAATCTTCCCGCGCTTGCGGAACGCGTCCGCCGTTCGCTGCGTGCGCCGATCCCGTTCGCCAACCAGGAAGTCATCCTGACGGGCTCTATCGGCGTCGCCGCATGGGACGAAAATCAATCTGCCGAAGGCGATCTGCTGAAGGATGCCGAGCTTGCGATGTATCGCGCCAAGCGCAGCGGTGCCGATCGCATCGAAGTCTTCGACGCCTCCATGCGCCGCGACCGCGACTCGAACATCGGCGCCGAACTTGCCAAGGCGATCGAGAAGGGTCAGCTGAAGGTCGTCTACCAGCCGATCGTTTATCTGCCGACGAAAGAGCTTGCGGGCTTCGAAGCTTTCGCGCGCTGGGAGCATCCGAAACTCGGCCTCGTCAATCCGGCGTCGGTCATCGATGAGGCCAACGAGCCGGCCGCGATGGTCAAGGTCAGCGCATACCTGCTGCTGCGGGCCGCGAAAGACGCCTCGCGCTGGTTGGCCGAACTGCCGCGTCCTGAACGGCCGTTGTTCGTCACCGTCAACATATCGAGCCCGCACATCTTCAAGCCGGAATCGATCCAGGAGATTCGCCACATCCTCGGCCGCAACATCGTCCCGCCGGGCACGTTGCGTCTAGAGATCGCCGAAAATCTTTTGATGGGCAATCCGGAGCAGGCCATCGAAGTGCTGAAGGTGCTGCGCGGCTCAGGCGCGGAACTCTCGTTGGATGAATTCGGCACCGGCTATTCATCGCTCGCCTATTTGAACCGCTTCCCGTTCGACACGATCAAGGTCTGTCGCGGACTGGTGCGCGGCAGTGGCACCGCGAACGGCGCTGCGATCATGCGATCGATGGTGGCGCTCGCGCACGAGCTTTCGAAGACCGTCGTCGCCGAAGGCGTCGAGCGTGCGGACGAAGCGACGTTCTTGCGCTCGATCGGTTGCGAATACGCGCAGGGATATCACTTCGGCGAACCCATTCCGGAGCGCGCGGTCGCGCAGCTCTTGAAGATGGTGCGCCGCTCCGAACGCAAGATGCAGCCGCGCGGCTTCTTCCGCCCGAAGTTCAAGAGCGCGGCGAAGAAGGTCGTCGCACAAGCGGCGCGCCCGGCGGCAGCGATTGCAAAATCCGTCGCCAACGGCGAGGCGAAGACGACGACCGCGCCGCCCCAGGGTGCGGCCAAGGCTGCGGCGCTTCCGGCAGGATCGGTCGTGCGTCACCGGCACAAACCCGACCCCAAGGCCGTGGCGAACGGCGCAAGTCCGAACCCCGCCGCAAACGGCGGCGCACCCGGCGCGCCGGGCATGCCGTCGAAGAAACCGGCCGATGCGCTCCGTGTGGCAGTTGCCGCTTCCGGGCCGGCATTGCCGCCCGCCGCAGCGCCCTCGCTGCCGCCTGAACTCCTGCAAACCATGGAACGCAGATCGGCGCCGCCGCAAAACCCGCGCGCCCCGGCAAACGGGCACGCCGCGCCCGGCGCTCCGTCGTTCCGTCCGGCTGCCGAACCGGCCCCGGCAGCGCAACCGCGACAGGCGATCCTGGCGCCTTTGTCGGAAGCATTGGCGCGCGCAGCGGCGTCCGATCCGACGACTGGACGACCCGCGCAGCAACGTCCACCGGCAAACGGAACGCCTCCCGTGCAACAGGGCGAGCCACAGCCTCGACGCAATGAAGCGCCGCCGCCACCGCCGCCAGTTAACGTGACGCCGTCGCAACCGGATTTCTCGACGCTGCCGCCCTCGATCGCGGCAAGTCTCGCGCGGCTCGCAGGTAATGCGCCCGCCTCGGGTGAGCCGGAGAACGGCGCGCCGAGAACCGAACAGAAGATCGCGTCGAAGGGATAGAAGACGGGTCGAAGAAATGCGCCGACGAGCCGTGCTCAGGCGTGTCCCGCGTCACTGACGAGATGCGAGAGATCGATCCCGATTTTCGCGAGCGCGCGCGAATATTTGTTGTCGAGATCATCGTCGAAAATCAGATCGGGATCGGCCGGACAATGCAGCCAGCCGTTGGCTTGGATCTCGTTTTCGAGCTGGCCGGGCGACCAACCCGCGTAACCAAGCGCAAGAAGGGCGCGCGCCGGACCATGCCCTTGCGCAATCGCCTTCAGAATATCGATCGTTGCCGTCAGGCAGACATCGTTCTCGATCGCCAGCGTCGAATCTTCCGAAAAATAATCCGAGCTGTGCAGCACAAATCCGCGCCCCGTCTCGACCGGTCCGCCGACCTGAATGGAAAGCGACAAGACCTCGCTCGTGATTTCGTCATCAGGGCTGCGCGGAGAGATGCCGAGCTTCTCGAGCAGATCGGGAGCGGTGATATGATTGGCGCGCTGGTTGATCACCAGACCCATCGCGCCTTCGGACGAATGCGCGCACATGTAAATGACCGAGCGCTGGAACCGGCGGTCAGACATCGCCGGCATGGCAATGAGGAGTTGTCCCTCAAGCTTGATGTCGGAGCCTTCTATGAGGCCCCTCTGGCGCACGGACTTCATGACAGCCAGACTAATCCGGAAGCATGGCGACGTGAAGATGGTTGAAACGCAATAAAATGACTACCTATGTTACGGCGCAGGCTTTTGAGCCGTATAGTGAAAAGGACAAGGGGCCGACGTTCAGGCCGCTTGCCGCAAAAGGTGACGCTTGTGAGCGGAAATATGCGACTGACGATCGGTTTGGCCTTCGCGTGTCTGTCGTTGAATGCGGCGACGGTGCGTAGCGAACCCGGCGCGCCCGTGTCGTCGGATTGGGTTAAGGGTTTCGATAACCAGGCGCGTCTCGTCGCCGGACAAGCCGTTCGCGACGGTCAGACGGCGCTCTATGCCGGCGTTGAAGTTGCGATGCCGGAAGGCTGGAAAACCTATTGGCGCGCGCCCGGCGACGCCGGTGGCGTTCCGCCCGACTTCGATTGGAACGCATCCGAGAACTTGCAGTCGGCCGATGTGCTCTACCCCGCGCCTCACAGGCTCAGCGACAAGGCAGGCGATACCGTCGGCTACAAGGGCGGCGTCATCTTCCCGGTGCGCGTCGTCCCGAAGGATGCCACGAAGCCGGTCGTCCTTCGCGGCAAGGTCGAATATGGCCTATGCAAGGATATCTGCATTCCCGCACAAGCCGATTTAAAAGTCGTCATTCCTCCGAACGTCGGCGCGTCGGCGGAACTGACCGACACATTGGCGCGCGTTCCTCAGACGAGCCCGCGCTCGGGCGTCGATCCGAAGCTCGACACATGGCACTTCGACCCATTGGCGCAGAAGCCAAAGCTGGTTCTGAATGTTGAGACGTCGGCTCCCGATAAAGCCGATGCCTTCGTCGTCGCCCCGGGCGGCATTTACGTGCCGCTGCCCAAGCGCGTGGCGAACGCGTCCGGCAAAGCTGTGTTCGAGGTCGATCTATCGGTCGATGTCGACCTCAAGGACCTCAAGGGCAAGGCGCTCACGGTCACGATGGTCGACGGCAAGGGCCAGTCCGAAACGACGATCACGTTGAAGTAACCGAACGCCCCGCGAGCGCATCGCGATAATCGAAACATGAGGAAACGCACGATGATCAACGTTGGCGACAAGCTGCCTGACGCGAAGTTCACGGTGATGGGGCCCGATGGGCCGACGCCGAAGACGGTCGCCGAAGTCTTTGCGGGAAAGAAAGTCGCGCTGTTCGCGGTGCCGGGTGCCTATACGCCCACATGCTCGAACAAGCACATGCCGGGCTTCGTCAATCGTGTCGATGAACTGAAAGCCAAGGGCATCGATGCGATCGCCTGCACCGCAGTCAACGATATCTTCGTGCTGACCAACTGGGCGAAAGATACGGGCGCCGCGGGCAAGATCGAAATGCTGGCGGACGGCTCCGGCGATTTCGCGAAGGCCATTGGCCTCGATATCGATCTTTCAGGTTTCGGCCTCGGACTGCGCTCGAAGCGCTATGCCATGCTGGTCGACGACGGCGTCGTCAATGTCTTGAACGTCGAGGACAGTCCGCCGGTCGCTGAAAAATCGAGCGCGGAAACCCTGTGTTCGATGATCGATCGCTCGCTTTAGGTTTTGGCCGGATTGGACGGCCGAGGCGCCAGCTTGAACGGCGCCATGGCGAGGCGCGCCAGCTCATCGGCGCGCTCGTTCTCCGGATGCCCGGCATGGCCTTTCAACCAGTGCCACTCGACGTCGTGCTTGTTGCGCAATGCGTCGAGCGCTTGCCAGAGTTCTACGTTTTTGACTGGCTTCTTGTCCGCCGTCCGCCAGCCGTTCTTTTTCCAGCTGTGAACCCAGCCCGTGATGCCGTTCTTGACGTACGCGCTGTCGGTATAGAGCGCGACCTCGCTGCGCTTCTTCAAGGCTTCGAGCGCTGAGATCGCTGCCAGCAACTCCATGCGGTTGTTGGTCGTCAGAACCTCGCCGCCGCTGATTTCCTTGCGATGCTTTCCTGAAATGAGGACGGCGCCCCAGCCGCCGGGGCCGGGATTCCCCGAGCACGCGCCGTCGCTATAAATCAGAATCTTGGGCGCCTCAGCGGTCATCGGGCAAGCTCGAAGCCATAATCCTCGATGCAACGGACGGTCTGGTGAAAGCGCAGCCTGCGCACATAATCGATCGGGTCCTTGCGGGCGACGAGCGCATCCTTCGGCGTATTCAACCAGTCGTAACTACGGGTCAGCAGGAACCGCATCGCGGCGCCCCGCGCGAGGGTGGGAAACGCCCCTCGCTCGGCGTCCGTCAACGGCCTGACGCTGTTGTAGCCTTCGAGCAGCGCCCGGCCCTTGCCGGCGTTGAACTCGCAATCCGGCTCGAAGCACCATGCGTTGATTGACACGGCAATGTCGTAGGCGAGCGCGTCATCGCAGGCGAAATAGAAGTCGATCAGCCCTGAAAGCTTATCGTCGATGAAGAAGACGTTGTCCGGAAACAGGTCGGCGTGGATCACGCCTTGCGGCAGATCGGCGGGCCAGGATTTTTCGAGGAATGCGAGTTCGTCGGCAATGAGCGTTTTGAGCTCTGGCAGAATTTCCGCAGCACGCGGCGAGAACTTCTCGAACAGCGGCCGCCATCCTGGAAGCCCGAGCGCGTTAGCGCGATGCAACGCGAAGCCTGTGCCCGCGATGTGCATGCGCGCGAGCGCTTTTCCAAGCTCCAGGCAGTGCTCGACTTTCGGATGCGTCGGCCACATGCCTTCGAGGAATGTCACGAGCGCGGCGTGCCGCCCGGCAAGCTCGTTCAGAACGCGGCCCTCGGAGTCGCGCACCGGCAGCGGACACGTCACCCCCCGCGCCGAGAGATGCTCCATCAGCCCGAGAAAGAACGGCAGATCCTTCGGGTCGACGCGCTTTTCGTAAAGCGTGAGGATGAAGGCACCCTTCGTCGTATGCACGAGATAGTTGGTATTCTCGACGCCCTCGGCAATGCCCTTGCACGAAAGCAGGCTGCCCAGCTCGTAGGAACGAATGAAGCGCGCGAGCTCGTCGTCGCTGATTTCGGTATAGACCGCCATTTCTGTCCTTGACGCCGGATGGAGGTCTAATGCTGCTCGGCCGGGGCGCGTGGCGCCCTGACTTCCCGTGGCACGTTGAAGACAACGCGCTCTTCGAGCGTCGTGACGATTTCGATATCGAGGTCGTAGCGTTCGCGAATGGCTTCGATGACCTCTTCGACGATGACCTCTGGCGCCGATGCGCCGGCCGTGATGCCGATCGTGTGCGCGTGCTCAAGATCGCCCCACGGAATATCCTTGGCGCGCTCGACCAGATACGAAAACTTGCAACCGGCCTTTGCGGCGACTTCGACCAGCCGCAGCGAATTCGAGCTTTTCGGACCACCGATCACCAGCAGCCCGTCGATTTTCGGCGCGATCGCCTTGACCGCGTTCTGCCGGTTGGTCGTCGCGTAGCAGATGTCTTCCTTTACCGGCCCGCCGATCTCGGGAAAGCGCTCCTTGAGCACGGCGACGATCTCCGCTGTGTCGTCGAGCGACAGCGTTGTCTGCGTGACATAGGCCAGCTTCGATGCATCGCGCGGCGTAAAGCTGCGCGCGTCTTCTGGTGATTCGACCAGATGGATGGCTCCCGCAGGCAGCTGCCCCAGCGTCCCGACCACTTCCGGATGGCCGTTATGGCCGACGAGGATGATTTCGCGGCCCTGCTCGTGGTGCCGCGCCGCCTCCATGTGAACCTTCGATACCAGTGGACAAGTCGCGTCGACGACGAACATGTTCCGGTTTTTCGCCCTTTCCGGGATAGCCTTGGCCACTCCGTGTGCCGAAAAAATCACGGGTTGAGTCGTATCCGGGATCTCATCCAGCTCCTTCACAAAAACGGCGCCTTTAGCTCTCAGGGAATCAACAACATAGCGGTTGTGTACGATTTCGTGTCGGACGTAGACGGGGGCTCCGAATTTCGTCAAAGCCTGTTCCACGATCTGGATGGCGCGATCAACGCCGGCACAGAAGCCGCGGGGCGCAGCGAGCAGGATTTTGAGTGGTGGCTTCGGCACGATCACTTCAATTGGTTAAGGCCGGACATGAAAGAACGATGGTCTTTATACTCATCCGCCGCATCTGAAAATGCTGTTGGATGCAGGCTTGGCCGGATGGTACGGTCCTTTTTTGACAATACAAGGGGCCGCGCTTCGGAACCTCAGGGGGTATTGTTGCAGAACTCAAGTCCGCAGCATCTTTGGGACAGGGATGCGGGGTTAGCACGCAGCCGGATGACGCCCGTTTCCGTGGCGGCACTGGTTGTGACCGGATTTTCGGCGCTCGCGCTCGGCGGCTGCGGAATGTCGTCGCTGACGTCGGGCCTCGGCGGCGGAATGTTCGGCGGCGGATCATCAGGTTCGCAGGTCTCGACCGTTTCCGAAGACCAGCTGCTCGATGCGGCCAAGTCATCGGACTCCAGCGCCACCGGCAGCACGAACATCGGCGAAATCGAAGCCGGCTGCCCGCGTCTGCGGATCGCGCCGCACGACAACTACATCACCTTCTACGAGCAGGGCCACGTCGGCGACGCCATGTCGGTGACGCAGCGAGGCGAAATCACGAAGACGGCGCGCGAATGCCAGGTCGAGCCCGGCCGCGTCGTCGTCAAATACGGCTTTTCCGGTCGCGTTCTGCTTGGCCCGAAGGGCCAGGCCGGTGCTTTGACCCTGCCCGTCGCGGTCATCGTCAACAATTCAAAGCGTGACCGGGTCGCAGCCGATACGATGAAGATCGACGTCAACATCGGTGCCGATAAGCCGATCAGCTATTTCTCAGCCGTGCACACGATCAGCTTCGCCATCCCCGAGGGATCGCGGCCGGGTGAATTCGAACTCGTCATTGGGTTCGACAGCCGTGCATCGGGCTCTGGCTGAGATCGACAGCCCAGCCAAGTCATCGGACAAATAAAAAAGCCAGGCAAAACGCCTGGCTTTTGTTTTTCTGTCAGATTGGGCGGCGTCGCCTAGTTCAGCTTGCCGCGAAGGTCGTTGATCGACTGAGTGATCAGTGAATCGCCAACCGAACCGCCAGCGCGAGTCTTCAAAAGCTCATGCGCTGCGGAAATTGCCGTATCGACTGCGGTTGCGCGGACTTCGCTCAGAGCCTGCGTCTCCGCACGTGCGATCTTTTCTTCGGCAATCTTCGAGCGCCGTTCGAGGCTTTCGGCAAGCGACTTGCGGGCATCGACGGCCAAAGCCTCGGCCTCGCGTTTCGCCTGATCGATGATCGAGCGCGCTTCGTTTTCCGCCTCGCGTGCCTTCCGCTGATAGTCTGCGAGAAGCGCCTGAGCGTCTTCGCGAAGCTTGCGAGCTTCGTCGAGTTCCTTGCGGATTGCATCCGCGCGGTCGTCGAGCATTTTGCCGATCAGCGCGGGCACACGATAGTAGAGCACCAGCGCAACGAATGTCAGGAAGGCAACCAGAACCCAGAAAAGTGGATTGTTCGGATCTAACATTGCTTATCCTTACTCGGCCGGTGCCGGCTGGAGCACTTTCTTCACGTCCTCGGGCGAAACATCGTGCCCGATGAGCTTAGAAACCACCGCCCGCGCCGTCTCCGTCGCAACTTCGCCGATCGCCGACACGGCCTTCGACTTCGTCGTCGAAATACGCGCTTCGGCGTCCTGAAGCTTCACGGCGATCTGAGCATCGACCCGGTGCCGCTCAGCCTCGGTTTCCGCCGCGAGCTTTTCGCGGGTTTCCTTGGCAATGCCCGACGCGTTGGAACGTGCATCCGCCAGCGCCTTTTCGTAGTTGGCGAGGGCAGCGTCCGTTTCGTCCTTCAGGCGTGCGGCGGACTCGAGATCGCGCTTGATGCGGTCACGGCGTTCATTCAGAACGTCGCCGACGCGCGGCAGCGCAATCCTGCTCATGACGAACATCAGGGCGACAAATGTCAGAACCAGCCAAAAGAGCTGACCCGTGAAGTGTTCGGGGTTGAGCTGCGGTAGCCCGCCCCCTTCGTGCTTCGCGGCCCCCTCGGCCGCCTCGGCGGCGGCCGCAAAAAGCATGGTGGTGCCGGCAAACATCGTTAGCCTCCGGTTTGAGTGTGCCGTACCCAGTCTCAACCGTAGAGAATGATGAGTGCGATCAGCAGGCCGAACAGACCCGTTGCTTCGGCGAGAGCGAAGCCGATCAGAAGGTTCGTGAACTGTCCCGGAGCAGCCGACGGGTTACGCATTGCGCCCGACAGGTAGTTGCCGAAGATGTTGCCGATACCGACGCCAGCGCCGATCAAAGCGCTGCACGCGAGGCCCGCGCCGATCATCTTCGCTGCTTGAAGATCCATTTCAAAGTCTCCCTTTGCTGTAACTCTTGAGTTTGAAGGTGCGCACCGGATCAGGACGATCCGGTTAGTGATGCATGTTGATGGCGTCGTTCAGATAGATGCAGGTCAGAACCGTGAAGATCAGAGCCTGCAGGAACGCGACCAGGAGCTCGAGGCCCGTGAAAGCCACCATGAAGCCCGCTGGAGCGATCTTGCCCCACCACGGCAGCATGACCGCGAAGCCTGCGAACACTTCAAGCATGGTGTGGCCGGCCATCATGTTTGCGAACAGACGCACCGAATGGCTGATGGGGCGGATGAAATACGAGATGAGCTCGATCGGCACGATCACGACCAGCAGCCAGAGCGGCACGCCGTGCGGAACGAAGAGCCGGAGATAGCCCGCTCCGTGCTTCCAGAAACCGATGACCGTCGCCGTGATCCACACCATAGCGGCCAGCGCGAACGTGACGATGATGTGGCTGGTGACGGCGAAGGAGCCGGGCAACAGGCTCATGAAATTGAGGAAGAGAATGAAGATGAAAATCGAGAAAATCCAAGGGAAGTACTTCATTCCCTCTTCGCCGAGGCTCTCTTTGACGATGCCGGCGACGTATTCATACGTGATTTCTGCGAGAGACTGCACACGAGACGGTATCAGCGAGCGCGAGCGCATCGCAAAGACCATGAATGCCGTGACCAGGAACAGCGCGATGATCATCATCAGCGACGAGTTCGTGAACGAGACATCGTGCCCGAACACATTGAGCGAGATGATCCGGTGGATCTCGAACTGCTCCATCGGACCGTGATGGGCAACTTCTCCAGCAACTTCGGCAGCCAAGTTCCTACCCCCTGCGTCTCATTCGTCGTCGTCTTTTACCGAAGGCGCTGCTCTTTGCAGCGGCTCATTTTTTGCCTGCGCCTGTTGGGCGGCGCGGACAACATTCAGAAGACCTGCAGCGAAGCCCATGATGACCAGAACGATCATCAACCAGGGCGCCGTGCCAAGATGCTGGTCGAGCGCCCAGCCGAGCGCGCCGCCGACAACAACACCGACGACCAACTCGGCGGCAAATTTGAAAGCAGCCCCGAAATCACCGGACTGGCTTCCGTTTTTGACCGACCGCTCGGCCTTGGCCCGCTGCGTTTTTAGCGCGTCGAGCTTTTGACCAAGTTCTTCGGACCGTTTGCGGATTGCTTCACGGTCTTCCGGGCTAATTTCGCCGTTGCCCGGAGACTGACCCTTGCCATCGCCTGACATGGTTCAAACCATCCAGAAATTGCGGAAAATCGGCCGCTACGGGAGATCGACGGCGCGGACCATAGATAGGGGGTATTGGGGTGTCAAGAAAATGGGAATGCACGACCGCCCCGGCAGGTACGGCGAAACGGCGCAGCTATCGGCTTTGTCGCCTGAAAGTAGCAGGTCCCCGCCCGCGCTGAACACGCATAACATATTTCGCGTGTTCATTAGATAAAATCTAAACGCAAAGCGGCTGCTGATTAGGGCCGCGGAGCCGTTTGGGACCCGGTCGCGGGCTCGCTGGTCGACGGCTGCGGGCCGCTCGACGCATCCATCGGCTTCGAGGTCTTATTGAAGAAAACGATCACGAACCCTGCAAATATTGCGACGATCAATGCGGTCGAAATCAGCAGAACCCGAAAATTCATCGTCTTTCGGTTGGCCTGCCGCGCGTCAGTTGGTTCGATAACCTCGCCTTTCGTCGGCGAATATTTCGGCCTTTCCACGGGCGACCTCCATTCCTGTGAGATTGGAGAACGCCGGCCGGGAATAGCGGTTCCGCCTTACCGGTGCACAACAGCCGGGATTAACCCGCTTCCCGGAAGCTCTGTGCGGTCTGAAGGTCGACCGAGACGAGCTGCGACACGCCCTTTTCCGCCATTGTGACGCCGAACAACCGGTTCATGCGCGCCATCGTCATCGGGTGATGCGTGATCGCGAGGAACCGCGTGGCTGTCTCGCTCGCCATCTGCTCCATCAGGCGGCAGAAACGATCGACGTTGGCATCGTCGAGCGGTGCATCGACCTCGTCCAGGACGCAGATCGGCGACGGGTTGGTGAGGAAGACCGCGAAGATGAGTGATAGCGCCGTCAGGGTTTGTTCGCCGCCCGAAAGCAACGACAGCGTCGCGGGCTTCTTTCCTGGCGGCTTGGCGATGATCTCAAGGCCGCCCTCCAACGGATCTTCCGGACTCTCGATCATCTCGAGCCGCGCTTCGCCGCCGCCGAACAAATGCGTGAACAGCCGCTCGAAGTGCGCATTGACGGTCGCGAAGGCTTCGTCGAGCCGCGCCTTGCCTTCCTTGTTCAACTGCTGGATGGCGCCGCGCAGCTTTTGAATCCCCTGCTCGAGATCGTTCTTCTCCGCGCCAAGACCTTCGAGCTGTTTCGAGACCTCGGCGAGGTCATCATCCGCTTGCAGATTGACGCCGCCGAGCCGTTCGCGATCGGCCTTCAGCCGCGTCAGTTGCTTTTCGACTTCCGCAAGCGAAGGAATGGTCGAAAATTCGGACACCGCAGCAAGTGCGAGGCAATCCTCCGGCGCGACTTCGAACGTCTCGCGAATGTGCCGGGCCGCCTCCTGCCGACGCAGACGCCCGTTTTCGAGCCGCGTTTCAATTCGGGCATTGGCTTCGCGTGCGCTTGAGACTTCCGTCTGCGCCGCTCGCAAACCTTCCGTCGCCGCGCGCAACGAAGCTTCGACAGTGGCAAGCGCGTCTGCTGCGGATTTACGATCTTCGTCAGCGCGCGAAAGCGCCGACAGCAGCGTCTCGCGCTGAGCCGCGATGCGCGCGGGCAGATCGGCGTTGGCTTCGATCTCGCCCCGCGTTTCGGTGAGCCGTGCTTCGAGCGCCTGCACCTGCTGTTCGGCGCTCTCGTGCCGGCCTTTCCAGCGCGCGATGTCGGCGTTGGCGTGACGAATGCGTTCCGCTCGGATTTGACGATCCCGCTCAATGCTTCCGACACGCACGCGCGCTTCGGCGACCTCGCGCCGCGCCTGCTCGGCTTCGGTCTGAGCCGTCTTGAGCAGCGGTTCGAGATCTTCGCCCGCGCTCATCGTGACGATGTGCGCCTCGATCTCGACGTGCCGCGCCTGCGCGTTCGTCAGGTCTTCGTCAGCACGCGCCCGTTGCGCGGTGACAGCCGCAAGCCGCGTCTCGCTTTCGCGCTGAAGCTTTTCGAGCGACGTCAATTTCTGCCGGACTTGTGCGAGTTCGTTTTGCTTGTCGCGCCACAACTGCCGCAGCCGCCGCTCGTCCGCTTCGGCTTTTTGTGCGGCGTCGGCTGCAGCGCGCTCGGATTCGATCGTATCCTTGGCTTCGTTCAGAACCGCCTGAGCCTTGCGATCGAGTTCGAGCAGCCGGTTCTTGTGCGCGAGCCGCTGCGCGGCGGGCGTCACGCCACCCGCAGCCGCGACAAAGCCATCCCAACGCCAGAGATCGCCTTCGAGCGAAACGAGACGCTGGCCGGGCTTCAAGTGCGGCTGCAGCAGCGGCCCGGCGGACCTGTGCACCACACCGATCTGACGTAGGCGGCGCGTCAGCTCTTGCGGCGCTTGGACGTGCATCACCATCGGCTCGGCTTCGGCAGGCAGCGCGTGCTCTTCGGCCGGAACATCGAGATGCCGCCAGTGGACGCTGGCTTCCGTTGCCAGCGGCGCTTCGAGATCGTCACCGAGAGCCGCGCCGAGCGCAGTTTCATATCCGGGCGAAACGCGGATCTGATCGACGGCGGGCGGATACGCGCCTTCGTCGGCAACGGCCAGAAGCTTGGCGATCGTCTCGCGCTCGGTCGAGAACGCATTCGCCGCGAGCCGGACGCGCTGGGCTTCATCGCGCCGCGACTTGGCCTCGGCCTGCGTCGTCTTCACGGCCTCTTCCGCGGCGACCGTCTGCGCCTCGATGTCGGTGATTTCCCGCGACAGCGCATGACCGCGCTCGGAAACCTCATCGAGCTGCTGCCGGTCCGGCGCCTTGGCTGTGATGTCGGCGATCTGCGCATCGAAGGACGCGACCTGCCGCGTGATTTTCGTGACGAGATCCTTGCGCTCTTGCAGCGCTTCCTCGAGGCTTCTGAGACGCGCTCTCGCTTCCGCCGCGCGGTGGGTGATGTCGGCGAAATGCGCGTCCGTTTCGACGCGCCGCGCCTCCGCCTTTTCGAGATTGCTCCGCTCGCTTGCT
Organism: Hyphomicrobium sp. GJ21; assembly: GCF_001006785.1. Classification (NCBI taxonomy): domain Bacteria; kingdom Pseudomonadati; phylum Pseudomonadota; class Alphaproteobacteria; order Hyphomicrobiales; family Hyphomicrobiaceae; genus Hyphomicrobium; species Hyphomicrobium sp. GJ21. Next base: position 1,181,669 of record NZ_CDHO01000003.1, read on the forward strand.
TCCTCGTCCACCGCCTTGGCGTCCGCTTCGGAAATGGCCGTCAGATCGGCATCGAGATGAACGAGCGTTTCCTTCGCTTCTCGGATGAATCCGGATTCGCGCGTGAGATCGGCTTCGAGCTGTTTCAAGCGCGCATCGAGTTCGCGCGCGCGATCGGCCGCACGCTGCGCCTCGCGCTCCAGGTTTTCCTGCTCGATTTTGAATCGCGCCAGCGCCGCGGCTTTCTCGGCTTCAGCTTCGCGAAGCGGCGGCAATCCTTCCGCGAGACGAAGTTCCTCGTTGAAGGATTTCGCTTCCGCTTCCGTCGCGGCTCCAAGACGCGCCATGGCGTGCGCGAGCTGCGCCTCGTCCTGGTCGACACTCGCCTGCGCATCCTGCCAGGTCAGATGCATCGCCAGCGCTTCCTGCTGGCGGATTTCGCCCGAAATCTCCTTATAGCGGCGGGCCTGACGTGCTTGCCGTTTCAAGGAATCCGATTGCGATTGCAGTTGTCCGACGACATCGCTCAGACGTTCGATGTTCGCCTCAGCCGCCTTGAGTCTCAGTTCCGCTTCATGACGGCGCGTATGCAGACCGGCGATGCCCGCCGCATCTTCAAGAATGCGCCGCCGATGCTCCGGCTTGGCGTTGACGAGTTCGCCGATCTGTCCTTGTCGCACGAGAGCGGGCGAGCGCGCGCCCGTCGCCGCATCCTCGAACAGAACTTTGACGTCGCGAGCGCGAACTTCGCGGCCGTTGATACGGTAAGCGGACCCCGCCTCGCGCTCGATGCGGCGCGTGATTTCAATCGTATCGTTGTCGTTGAATTCGGCCGGCGCCCGTCGCGCGCTGTTGTCGAGGAACATCGTGACTTCGGCGCTCTGACGCTCGGGACGTCCTCCGGAACCCGAAAAAATCACGTCGTCCATCGCCGCGGCGCGCATGGATTTATGCGACGACTCGCCCATCACCCAGCGAAGCGCTTCGAGCAGGTTCGACTTTCCGCATCCGTTCGGACCGACCACGCCTGTCAATCCGGGCTCGATGACGAGCTCGGTCGGATCGACGAACGATTTAAATCCGAGAATCCGGAGACGCGTAATTTTCATTTCGCCGTAGTGTCCTCAATGCCTGCTCAGAGTGGCCAAGGACCTGTCGCGAGATCAGCGCTAAGGACTTGCCGCCGCCGTTGGCGTCCCACCGTGCTGCTCGGCTTGTTGGACGTAGTCGGCAATCTCCGCGATCGTCAGCTCTTTCTTGATGAGCTTGCTGCCGATGAAAAAGTTCGGCGTTCCAACGATGCCGAGCTTGCGCCCACGATCCTTTACCCACTTGAGGTTTTCGATCATGCCTTGATTCTGCAAGCAGGCGTCAAACTGCGGGCGAGTCATCCCCACCTGTCGCGCCACGGCATAAATCGCGTCGAGCCGCACTTCCTGGGACACCCACGAAGACTGCTGCTCCATGAATTTCCCGAAGAGATCTAGGTACTTATCGGGCGGCGCACACCTGAGTGCGATCGTCGCGTTCCCGGACGTTTTCCCGATGGGGAACTCGCGCAGGATGTACCGGACCTTCCCCGTGTCGATGAAGCGCCGCTTGAAATCCGGATAGACGGTCAGGTGGAAGTTCCGGCAATGCGGGCAGGTGAGCGACGCATATTCGACGATCGTCACCGGCGCATTGGCGTTGCCCCAGCTCATTTCCGGAAGCGGACTCGGCGCCATCACGTCGGCGATCGTCGGATTCGCAATGACCTCGCGGCCCGTGCGTGCGGGTTCGTCAGCCGCGCCGAACGGCTTCGGAACGCCTTCCGGCTGCTCCGATGCGATCGACGGATAAGCAGCGCCTGCGTTTCCGTCGCTCGTTATGCTCGCCGTTTGCGGAAGCGTCGCGCCGCATCCGCCGACCGCTGCCGCCACGGCAATGGCGGTGCAAAAGGCCAGAACGCGGATCAGCGGCATGAAGAAGTCCCGAGGTTACTTCGCCGCCAGCAGCGGCTCGATCACCTTATCGAAAGCTTCGAGCGTTGGCGTTTCCTGAAGCTTCTTGCCGTTGATAAAGAATGTAGGTGTGGCATTGACGCCAAACGTGTCGCTGGCGCGCGTGCGCTGGGCCGTGATCTGATCCAGAAGCTTCTGGTCGGTCAGGCACTTGTCGAAGCTTTCCTGCGTAAACCCAGCCTGCTTGGCAATGTCGAAAAGCTTCGGCACCGGGTTGCCTTGCGTAAACGCCCAGTCGGCCTGCTTGGCGTAGAACGTCTGGATCAGCGGGAACGTCTTATCGCCGCCTGCGCAGCGAGCGAGCATCGAGACGGCGGCCGCGAGGTTGTCGAGCGGGAACTCGCGATAGACGAAGCGAACTTTGCCGCTGTCGATGTATTTCTTTTTGAGGTTGTCGAAAACGTCGTTTTCGAAATGCGCGCAGTGCGGGCAAGTCATCGATGCATATTCGACGATCGTAACTTTTGCGTCCGCCGATCCGAGCGTGAGATCGGGAAGGTCCGACGCCTTCATCAGCTCATCGACCGAAACTTCGGACGGGCCCTGTTTGCGCTGAGCATACGAAGGTCCGGACGCGGCAATCGCGAAACCGCTGACGGCGATGGTTGCCGCCAAGCCGAGCCATGCTGCACGGCGCGACACGGAACGCCCCGAAAGAAGGTCATTGAATGCGCTCAAGGTCGTGACTCCTCTTCGGGTTATGTCGCGCACAGGACCGCACGTCCGGCGCTGGCACGTTTATCGCGCTCGAATAAGCCGAAAGCGCGCTGAATAGCAACTGAACGCTTATTTAATGAAGTTGCGGCGGCTCAGCGCGGTTGCGAGGCGGCCTTGATATTGTTCGCAAGCGACGCGAGCGCCCCGCTCAGACCTTCTGCGATCGGCGATGTCGCGCCCTGAGCAGGGACGGCTGGCGCATAGCGAACTGGCTCGGTCTTGGCCGGTGTTTCCGCCTTTGGCGCCTGAACGATGCGCAGCTGCGCGATCGCGCGGTAGCCGAAGTAGCGGTTGATCCGGTCGATGATTTCCTGCGTCCGGTACGAAACCTCGAGCGCAAACGCGGGGTTGGAGGCGAGGATGAGCGTCGCCCCGGCCGTCTGTGCGTCATCGTCGGACGCAACCCGCCCCTTGGCGCCGCGCGGCCACTTGATGGCGTCGGGACGTGTCAGCCGCGCAAGATCGGCACCGACAATCGTTTCCCACGACGTCATGATTTCGGCAGTGTGAAATCCGTATTTTTCGAATGCCGCCGCTACAACTTTCGGCACATATGCACCAACCGAGCGGGCGAAATAGCCCTTGGACACGCGCTTGTCGGCCGGCAGCGGCCGCGCAACGGCTGTGGGTTGTTTGCCGTTCATGGCAATCCGACGCTCGAGTTGGCTTGTGGTATCGTACAGGACAACTACCATTGTCGACGCGATTCGAGAGTCCGGCGCAACCAGAGATCGGGAGACGCATGGGCGCTCCTCAGAAAACTCAGAAGCAGTTGCCTCTCCGGCCGGCAGGTCCGGACACCGTCGCGGCGTTGCTCCGCTGGTACGAGGCCGAGCGCCGCGATCTTCCCTGGCGTTACGGACCGCGCAAGAAAGCTGATCCCTATCGCGTCTGGCTGTCGGAGATCATGCTCCAGCAGACGACGGTGAAGGCCGTCATTCCATACTTTCAGAAGTTCGTCGCACGCTGGCCGAACGTCGCCGCGCTCGCCGCCGCTCAGCTTGAGGAAGTCCTGCAGCAGTGGGCGGGCCTCGGCTATTATTCCCGCGCGCGCAATCTCAAAGCCTGCGCCGACGCCGTCGTCCGCGACTTTGACGGCGTGTTTCCACGCACTGAAGGCGAACTGCGTGAGCTACCGGGCATCGGCCCCTACACGGCAGCGGCGATTGCGGCGATTGCCTTCGGCGAGAAGGCGACGCCCGTCGATGGTAATATTGAACGCGTCGTCTCGCGATTGTTTGCGGTTCAGCAGCCGCTTCCTGCGGCAAAGTCGGAAATCCGCAATCTCGCCGCCACGCTGACGCCAGCCCGGCGCGCCGGAGACTTTGCGCAGGCGGTGATGGACTTGGGTGCGGAAATCTGCACGCCGAAAAATCCCTCCTGCCTTGTGTGTCCCGTACAGCCCGATTGCGCCGCGAGCGCGCGCGGAATTGCGGAGACCCTGCCGATCAAAGCCCAGAAACTGGCACGTCCGTCGCGCTTCGGCATCGCGTTCCTGGTCCAGCGCGAGGACGGCGCGGTGCTCCTCCGCCAGCGGCCCGAAGCGGGATTGCTCGGCGGCATGCTGGAAGTTCCTTCGACCCATTGGGGTGATGCGTCCCCCTCGAAGCGAGAAGCTCTGCGCTCAGCGCCCGTGACCACGTCGTGGATCACGGTGCCGGGATCGGTCGTGCACGTGTTCACGCATTTCCGGCTCGAACTCGTCGTCTATCGCGCGATCGTGCCGGTCGATGCGAGCTTCACGCTTTGGGCCGAGCAGGATCGCTGCCGCTGGGTTCAGCGTCGCTATCTGCACGCCCAGGCGCTCCCGAGCGTGATGAAAAAAGTCATCGCGCACGGGATGAACGCCGAGTGAGATCGGTTATTTGCCCATCGATGCCGAGCTTGAACCGCCGAGCCCGAGCTGCCGCTTGGCTTCGCCGCGCAGCACGTCGATCGGCCTCAGTTTCCCTTCCGCCTCGAAGTGCCAGTACGTCCAACCGTTGCACGCAGCCTTGCCCTGCACCATCGCGCCGAGGCGATGGATCGATGCTTGCTGACCGGCGCACGCGAGCGTTCCGTCGGCGCGAACTTCAGCGCGCACTTCACGACGCGGTCCGAACAGTTTCTGTCCGGGTTCGAGAATGCCAAGCTCGAGAATTTGCCCGAACGGAATGCGCGGTTCGTTGCGCTTCGACGGGATCGCCTCGATCGCGTCGAGATCGAGCGGCCGGACTTTCGCGATGCGCTCATCGGCGGCGCGCGCATAGTCGGTGTCGCGCTCGATGCCGATGAACTTGCGTCCGAGGCGCTTCGCAACCGCGCCCGTCGTGCCCGTTCCGAAGAAGGGATCGAGGACGGTGTCGCCCGGCTTCGTTGACGCGATCATAATGCGATGCAGAAGCGCTTCCGGTTTCTGCGTTGGATGCGCCTTGCGTCCGCCGTCGTCTTTCAGCCGCTCAGGGCCCGAGCAGATCGGGAACAGCCAGTCGGAGCGCATCTGCAGGTCGTCGTTCGACGCCTTGAGGCTTTCGTAATTGAACGTCACGCGCGATTTGCGATCGCGGCCCGCCCAGATCATCGTCTCATGCGCGTTGGTGAAGCGCTTGCCGCGGAAGTTCGGCATCGGGTTCACTTTGCGCCAGATGACGTCGTTCTGAATCCAGAAGCCGAGATCCTGGATCGCGACGCCGAGGCGGAAGATGTTGTGATAGGAGCCGATGACCCAGATCGCGCCGTCGGGCTTCAGCACGCGCCGGCATTCCTTCAGCCACGCGCGGCAGAACGAGTCATACTCGGCGAAGTCCTGGAACTTGTCCCAGGCGTCGTCGACGCCGTCGACTTTCGTGTTGTTGGGCCGGAGCAGGTCGCCCGCGAGTTGCAGATTGTAAGGCGGGTCGGCAAAAACGAGATCGACACTTGCCGTGGCGATCTTCTTCAGTTCGTTGATGCAATCACCAACGAGAATCCGTCCGCTCTCGGAGCGGCCCTTGACGCGACGCGACACCATACACACTACCCGTAACGCTACGATCACTGAGGCGTCGCCGCGAGATATCCACAGGCGTGCCGACGATCTTTGTACATGATCGGCGGCGTCTGGGAATACGCATCAAGGTGCGAAGAAATTTATATTTTCGATTCCACCTGCAACCCGAATCCGAGCTGCGCACGCCGTCGCGAAGCCTTTTCGTCGACGAGGCCCAACGCCAATTGCACCGGCCGGAACGAGCGGCGGTGCAGCGCCGAGACGCCAAGTTTTGCAATGGCTGCTTGGTGTTCCGGCGTTCCGTAACCTTTATGCCGTTCGAAGCCGTAGCCCGGATAGGCGCGCGCGAAATCCATCATCAAACGGTCGCGCGTAACCTTGGCGACGATCGATGCCGCCGCGATGGAGAGACATTTTGAATCACCCTTGACGATGGCGCGGACCGACATCGGGATGCGCGGAGTCTTGTCGCCGTCGACGAGGACGAGCTTGGGCGTTTCGCCGAGCTGGCTGACGGCCTCAGCCATTGCCCACAGCGTCGCGCCGAGAATGTTCTCGCGATCGATGCGTTCGACGTCCGCAATGCCGACGCCGACGATCGCGACCTTCATGATACGCCGGTAAAGGAACGCGCGCGAATCTTCATCGAGCGTTTTGCTGTCGTCGATGTTCGCCGGGATCTTGTCGGGATCGAGGATGACTGCCGCCGCCACGACCGGCCCGGCCCAAGGTCCGCGTCCGGCCTCGTCGACGCCCGCGATCGGACGCGATCCGAGCTGATGCTCGGCGGCTTCGAGTTCGAACGTCGGCTTGATGCGCGAATCAGCAATCTTCATGCGCGAGAGTGATCATCGCGCAAGCACCCGTCAAAGCAGCTTCAGTTGTTTTCCCCTGTCGCCTGGTGCCTCGAACAGATCTGTTCGCATCGCGCCGCGTTCGCCGCCGAGCCCGAGCCGCTGCTTCGCGAGCCTGAAGCGCAATGCGATCTGCGTCGCATAGGGGCCTTTGCCGCGCTGGCGCATCCCAAACTCGGGCGTGTAATCCCGCCCGCCATGCATGGATTGTAGAAGCGAGATCACCCGGCTCGCGCGCCCCGGAAATTCCTCCGCGAGCCACTCGCGAAACAGCGTCTTGATCTCCAGCGGCAGCCGCAGAAGCACGTAACCGGCATCCCGTGCGCCCGCCTCGCGTGCAGCCTCCAGGATGGGCTCGATCTCGTGATCGGTAAGTCCCGGAATGATCGGCGCAACCATCGCGGTGACTGGAATTCCAGCTTGCGAGAGCTGTCGCACGGTTTCGAGGCGCCGGGACGGGGTTGCGGCCCGTGGCTCCATCGCCCGTGCAACATGCCGGTCGAGCGTGGTGATCGAGACGGCGACTTTCGCAAGGCCCTTCGCCGCCATCGGCTGCAAAATATCGATGTCGCGCGCGACGAGCGCCGACTTGGTGATGATGCCGACCGGGTGGTTCGTCCGCGCCATGACTTCGAGGATCGACCGCGTGATCCTTCGCTGCCGCTCGATCGGCTGATAAGGATCAGTGTTCCCGCCAAGCGCGATCGTTGACGGCCGGTAGCCGGGCTTGGCGAACTCGCGCTCCAAAAGCGTGGCGGCTTCCGATTTCGCGTAGAGCTTCGTTTCAAAATCGAGCCCGGCCGAGTGCCCGAGATAGCAATGGCTCGGCCGCGCATAGCAATAAATGCAGCCATGCTCGCAGCCGCGATACGGATTGATCGACGCTTCAAACGAAATGTCGGGACTGTCGTTGCGCGCGATGATTGATTTCGCGGTGTCCTCGAACACCTCGGTCTTGAACGCGCCGAGTTCGGCCAAGCTTTCCCAGCCGTCGTCAAAGACCTCGTGCACGTCTTTCTCGAAACGCCCGCTGGCGTTCGAGCGCGCACCCCGGCCGCGCCGGCGCTCCACATCGACGACGTGAACGTGGCGATCGTTGGGATGTTCGGGTTCGCGAGAGGAAGCCACGGCAGCCTTTCATTTGCGATGCCCTCTTGTAGCAAAGAAGCGAGAACAAATAAAGAACAAAACTCTTCCGGAATCTTCGCGCTGGGCGGCATGCGGCGAGGACTGCGCTTGTCGCTCGGGTGATCGCGTGCCAGTAAACACGCATGATCACGGTTATCGTCGCTGCGCATAATTCGGAGCACACGCTCGGGGCCGCGCTAACCGCCCTCGTGCCGGCGGCGATCGACGGTATCGTCCGCCAGGTAATCGTCGTCGACGGCGGCTCAACGGATCAAACCGCGAAAATCGCAGATCTCGCAGGCGCCGATTTCATCTCGAACGCGCCAGGACGCGGTCGGCAGTTCGCGCAAGGCGCGGCCCGGGCACGCTTTCCGTGGCTATTGTTTTTGAGCGCCGACACGGTTCTCGCGGAATGTTGGGAGCGCAGCGCCACCGCCTTCATGCGCAGCGTCGATCTCGGCGAGCGCTCGCCCGCTGCCGCCGCATTCGCTTTTCGCATTGATGACACCGGATTCAAGCCGCGCCTGTTGGAGCGTCTGTTCCAAATGCGATGCAAACTCTCGCCGATGCCGTACGGCGATCAGGGCTTGCTCATTTCGCGTCAGTTGTTTGACGCCGTCGGCGGTTATCAGGACTTGCCGGTGCTCGAAGACGTCGATCTGGCGCGCCGCCTCGGCCGTCGGCGCTTGGCGATGCTCGACGCGCAAGCCATCGCGTCGTCCGAACTCTACCGGCGCGACGGCTATCTGTTGCGCTCGCTGCGCAACCAGATCTGTCACGCGCTCTTTGGCTTGGGGCTTCCGATCAACGTGATCGCGCGGCTCTATCGCGCGGGCGCGGCGTCTTAACCCGCGTTCCGGTGTTCTTCGAGCCTCGGCATGATCTCGACGAAATTGCAGGGCTGGTGCCGCGCGTCGAACTGAAACTTCAAGATGCCGTCCCACGCGTCACGGCACGCGCCGGGCGATCCCGGCAGGCAGAAGATATACGTTCCGTGTGCGACGCCCGCACAAGCGCGGGACTGAACGGTCGACGTACCGACTTTCTGATACGACAGCATGTGAAACAGGATCGAAAAGCCTTCGATGTCCTTTTCGAACAGCGGCTTCACGGCTTCCGGCGTCACGTCGCGGCCTGTAAAGCCGGTACCGCCTGTGGTGATGACGCAATCGATCTGCGAGTCGTCGATCCAACCTTTGACGGCGGCTGTGATAGCGTTCGCGTCGTCTCGGACCAGTTTGCGATCGGCGACGACGTGGCCCGCTTCGGTGATGAGCTTCGCCAGCAGGTCGCCTGATTTGTCTTCGCTTGCCGAGCGCGTGTCCGACATCGTCAGAACGGCAATCCTGACCGGAATGAAAGTACGATTTGGGTCGATGCCGGCCATTGGAGAGTCCTCGCGTCACGGACGAACAGAGGCACGAACTTTGGCCGTATGGCTGATCTTCGTCCAGCGGCGAAAGCGCCGCGTCGGCCTAAAAGTTCGCGGCCATGCGTGATGGGATGATCTCTTCGACGGTGCTTACCGGCACGCAGATATCGGAGCGCAAATCCTGGTCTGCATAATTGTTCGGATTGTCCATATAGATCGAAACGACCGGGCGATGTTGATCAAAACAAAGTCCCGGCAACGGCTGGAACCGCGCGTAAACATTTTCGACGGCGGACCGCATCTGGTCGTAGCTTCCCGAGAGACGGTGGCAGGCGTAGGGACCGGCGGGAAGCGTCGTGATCCCGAACTCGGGCAGCGACCTCTCTTCGATGCTGGATCGGATTTCAACGCAGGCGTCGTATCGGCAATTCTTGGAACCGACGTCGAGCGGATTATCGTGCGCCATGCCGTAACCCCGCCCGATCGACTCGTAGAGTCCGCGGTCGTCGAGCAGCCGGAACAGACGCTCCCAGGCTTTAGGAATGACGTCGCCATAGGATCCTGTCGCGCGGACGTAGATCAAGCGCGTCGGGCGCAGATAGAGCAGGATCGAGTGAGGATTGTACATTGCGGCACCGGCCACTCGGAGGCCGCCCTACTGAAATACGTGAATTGGTCCGTATGCACCATAAGGCGCGTGCAGTTTTCCCTCGGCTTAAGTGAATGTCTAAAATTTTATCGAATTTTGAGATGCGGGTCGCTTCACTGCGAAGAACCGGAAGCACGGTGAAAGAAGCATCAAATTAACAGAATATGCTTCGGATGCTCAAAGCTTGGATCGGATCTGCAACAGATCCAGCCATGCCAGGTTTTTTGCGGCCGGAGTCCGCAACAAGTAGGCGGGATGCAGCGTCGCGAGCGCCTGGATCTTGCGGTCGCCGACCGTCAACTCCCGCCACTTTCCCCGCAGCCGCATGATGCCTTCGGCAACTCCGAAAAGCTCCTTTGCGGCGGACCCGCCGACGGCCACGACGATTTTCGGAGCGACTAGCTCTATCTGGCGCTCGAGAAACGGGCGGCAGGCGAGGGCTTCCTGTGGCGTCGGCGTGCGATTGCCCGGCGGCCGCCAGTAGACGATGTTGGTGATGTGCACGTCGGATTCACTGAGCCCGATGGCGGCGAGCATCTTGTCCAACAGCCGGCCCGCGCGGCCGACGAACGGCTTTCCTTCCAGATCCTCATCGCGGCCCGGCGCTTCGCCGACGATCATGAGGTCGGCGGCCGGAGCGCCGCGATAGAAGCAGAGTTTCGTCGCGGTCGCCTTGAGGCCGCAGCCGTCGAAGCTCTTGAGCGCGGCTTCGAGCGCTTCGAGCGATGGCGCCTCGCGCGCGATTCGCCGGGCACCAGTCTCGGCTTCGCTGGCGCCGAGCGGTGTCGCAGCCCTCGGGCGGGTTACGTCCGCCGGCGGATTTTGTGGCACGGGACGTCGCGACGACGCGCTCTCGGGCGGCACTCGCGCTGGCGCATCGTCCGGCCGAGGCCAGGCGAACGCCGCGCCGGGGGGCGTCGGACCGCGTGCCAGCCAGTCGCAACTCGTTTCATCCACAGCGGCATCGGCCCCCATGGCTTGAAACCAATCGAGCAGCGCAAGCATTTCCTCTCGGGAAGCCAGTTTGGTCATCGGGGTCAGGATAAAGGTATTGTTCGCCGGATGCACGCGGCGGCGCGCCGCTGGCGGCAAGATCTTCGCTCAACTTGACGCCTCCAGACGGGCGACCTAATCGAAATCGATGGTTTTTCAGAAAACGGATACAAAATGACGATGACCGCGGAGGAAACGGGTTTGCCCCCGCGCGAGGCAATGGAATTCGACGTCGTGATCGTCGGCGCAGGACCAGCCGGTCTCGCGGCCGCCATTCGCCTCAAGCAGAAAGCTGCAGCCGCGGGCGCGGAAATTTCCGTCGTCGTCGTTGAAAAGGGGTCCGAGGTCGGAGCCCATATCCTGTCGGGCGCCGTCATCGATCCGATCGGCCTGAACCGCCTGATCCCGGATTGGAAAGAACGCGGAGCGCCCGTCGAAACGCCCGTTACCGAAGACGTGTTTCTCGTGCTCGGACCGGAAGGCGACGTTCGCCTCCCGAGCTGGCCGATGCCGCCCTTGATGAAGAACCACGGCAACTACATCGTGAGCTTGGGCTCGCTCTGCAAATGGCTCGGCGAGCAGGCGGCCGAACTGGGCGTTGAAATCTATCCGGGCTTTGCCGCCGCGGAAGTTCTCTATGACGACAATGGCGCGGTCGTCGGTATCGCGACCGGCGACATGGGCGTCGGCCGCGACGGTCAGCCGAACGACGCGTTCGTGCGCGGCATGGAACTGCGCGCCAAGTACACGCTGGTCGCGGAAGGCGCGCGCGGCTCACTGTCGAAGGGACTGATCCGCCGCTTCGATCTCGCCAAAGGACACGAACCGCAAAAGTACGGCATCGGCCTAAAAGAGTTGTGGCAGGTTGCACCGGAGAAACATCGCCCCGGATATGTTCAGCACTCGTTCGGATGGCCGCTGAACAACAGAACGGGCGGTGGCTCGTTCCTCTATCACTACGGAGACAACCTGGTCTCCGTCGGGTTTGTCGTTCACCTGAATTACGAGAACCCGTATCTCTCGCCTTACGAAGAATTCCAGCGCTTCAAGACGCATCCCGCCATTCGCGACGTCTTCGAAGGCGGCAAGCGCATCGGCTACGGCGCCCGCGCCATCACCGAAGGCGGTTGGCAGTCGATGCCCGATCTCGTTTTCCCGGGCGGCGCGCTTCTGGGATGTGCGGCCGGAATGGTGAACCTGCCGCGGATCAAGGGCAGTCACAACGCTATGCTGTCGGGCATCGCTGCGGCCGACGCCGCGTTCGATGCGATTGCAGCCGGCCGCCAGCACGACACGCTGACCGCCTATGAAGCCGATGTCCGCAGTGGCGACATCGCGCGCGATTTGAAGCGCGTGCGGAACATGAAACCCTATTGGTCGAAATTTGGAACCATTCTCGGCGTCATGCTCGGCGGCATCGACCTATGGCTCAACACGCTGATTTCGGGCATCGGCCTTGGTTATACGCTGAAGCATGGAAAGAATGACGCTGCCGCCACCGGCAAAGCGGCGGATTTCAAGCCGATCACCTACCCGAAGCCTGACGGCAAGCTGACGTTCGATCGGCTAACGAACGTCTCGTTTTCGGGCACCAATCACGAGGAAGACCAGCCGGTTCATTTGAAGCTGCTCGATCCGAAGATCCCGATTGCCGTGAATTTGCCGCTCTACGCCGAGCCTGCGCAGCGCTATTGCCCGGCTGCGGTGTATGAAATCGTCCGCGACGATAAGGGCGATCCAAGATTTCAGATCAACGCCCAGAACTGCGTCCACTGCAAAACATGTGACATCAAAGACCCGAGCCAGAATATCAATTGGGTTTGCCCGGAAGGCGGCGGCGGTCCCAATTATGCCGGAATGTGAGGCGCTAGGTGCCTGGCCGAAGGGCGGAGCCGGCGTATCCGGCTGATGTGATGGGCAAGGTCGAAGCGGAATAAGGCAAGCGCTGTCCGCGAGCCATCACCCGTTCATTTCCTATTTTTCACCTAAAGCGTGTCGCCAAGGGTGTATCAGGTTTGCTAGGCTTGCTTCTTCGGAATCAGTGCGGCTCCGTAACATAGAGGAACGTTCAATGCGGGGATCCCTCGGACGTGCGCTAAGCGTGGGGCTGGGCGCCGTCGCCTTGACGATCGCCGGATTCTTCAGCCAAGCGCCAGCCCGCTCTCAAGATCAGGACCCCAGTCCGGACTCGCTCACGACATCGGCGCTTGGAAATTACCTCGCTGGGCGCTTCGCACGCACGGCTCAGGATACGAAAGATGCTGCGCAGTTTTACGGCCGCGCGCTCGAGCGTGATCCATCGAATGAGGTCCTTCTGGAACAAGCCTTCCAGATGGAGACGATGTCTGGCAACTGGTCGAATGCCGTGCCGCTTGCCGAAAAACTCGCGAGCACGCGCGAGTCGCATCGCATGTCCCAATTCCTTCTCGGTGTGACGGCGTTCAAATCCGCAGCTTATCCGCAAGCCGAAAGCCATTTCAAAGCCGCTGCCGAAAATCCGATCGGTGAACTGACGAGCGCGATCGCGCTCGGCTGGACGCGCCTCGCCGCAGGCGACACGGACGGCGCGCTGAAGGCTGTCGATCTTCCCAAGCAACCCGACTGGGCGCAGTTTTATTTGCGCTACCATCGCGCGCTGATGGCAGACATCGCCGGGCGCAAGGCAATCGCCAACGCGACCTACGAGAAGATGTTCCGCCAGGACAGCCGGACTCTCAGAACGGCGTTGGCCTACGCTCAGCACGCCGCGCATTACGGCGACTTCAAGCTCGCGAAGCAGATCATGCGCGAGCAGCTTTCCAAGACCCAGGGCGATCCCCATCCGCTCGCGAAGGAAATGCTGGAGCGCATCAACAAGCGCGAAAAAACCGAACTGCTGATCGCAACACCATCGGAAGGTCTTGCCGAACTCTTTTACGGCTTGGGCGAAGCGTTGACCGGCGAAGGCGGCGTCAGCCTCGGCACGATTTATCTGCAGCTTGCCCTCGACGTGAAGCCGGACCACGCCTTTGCTTTGGCCGCGCTGGCCAACGCTCAGGAAGCGGCCAAGCGTTACGACGATGCGATCGCGACGTACGATAGAATTCCGAAGGGCACGCCGCTGCAGAGCGCCATCGACATCCGCAAGGCGTTCAATCTCAATTCGCTCGACCGCGTCGACGAGGCAAAGGCCATTCTCGAGCGCCTCGCTGCGAAGGATCCGAAGGACGTCCGCCCGTTGGAAGCGCTCGGCAACATCCTGCGCGCGCGCAAGGAGTACGCCGAGGCGATCAAGTATTTCACGCGTGCGCTCGCCGCGCTGGGCAAGCACGATCCGCGCTACTGGGGCTATTATTACGCACGTGGAACGTCCTACGAGCGCCTGAAGAACTGGCCCGCCGCTGAAGCCGATCTCAAGAAGGCGCTCGCACTCGCGCCCGATCAGCCGCTGGTTCTGAACTACCTCGGCTACTCGTGGATCGATCAGGGCAAGAACCTCAAGGAGGGCATGCGCCTGATCGAGAAGGCCGTGCAGTTGAAGCCCGACGATGGCTATATCGTCGATAGCCTTGGCTGGGCCCACTACAAGCAGAACAACTTCAAGGAGGCTGTCCGCTTCCTCGAGCGCGCCGTCGAGATCAAGCCGGAAGATCCGACCCTGAACGATCATCTTGGCGATGCGTTCTGGAAAGTCGGGCGCGAACGTGAAGCGCGCTTCCAGTGGAGCCAGGCGCTGTCGCTCAATCCGGAGCCCGAGGACGTCGACAAGATCAAGGCGAAGATCGAACGCGGCCTCGATACCAAAGCTCAGGCCAAGGCCGTCGAGAAGACCCGGCAAGTTCAGAGCATGGAGTCGTCGCGCCGGCGTAGTGAAAACAAAACTGCTCCGAGCGGCCGGGCCGTAGAGTAACGGTCGCTCCTGCTGTTAGAGAAATACGAACGGGCGCAGCAGCGCCCGTTTTCATATGTTCTGGATACTATCGAAACAGCCCATGCTGCAGTCTGAATTCGCTCCCGCCAAGATCAACCTCACGCTGGAAATTCTCGGGCGGCGTGCCGACGGGTATCATGAGCTTCGCAGTCTCGTCGCGTTCGCGCACGACGCCGGCGACGTGGTCACGCTCGCGCCGGGTTCATCTTCAGGCGTCGAAACGACGGGATCGTTCGCGGGCGACATCTCGGGCAGCAATCTTGTCGACAAAGCCATCTCGGCGTTCGCCGCGAAGGCGCCGAACATGACGCTGCGCCGGCTGATGCTGGAAAAAAATCTGCCTGTGGCGAGCGGCATCGGCGGCGGCTCGGCCGACGCGGCCGCGACGCTTCGGTTACTCTCTAAAGTTTATCCCGGATTATCCGATCGCGATCTTCACGCGATCGCACGTACGTTGGGCGCGGACGTGCCCGTTTGCGTCAGAGCGCAGCCCGTCATCATGACCGGCGTCGGCGAAACGCTCGAAGAAATCGCCCTGCCCCGCGATCTTCATGCGGTGCTCGTCAATCCGCTCCTTGCCGTGCCCGCGAACAAGACGTCTCAAGTCTTCGCGGCCTTGGGCGCGGCGCCACTCACCGCTCCGCCTGAAACCGAACCGGCGCCCCGCCTGTCAGACGTGCATGACGTCGGCGCCTACGCCAAGGCGCGAGGTAACGACCTGCAAGCGCCTGCGCAAAAACTGTTTCCTGAGATCGAGACCGTGCTCGCCGAGCTTCATCGCACCGAAGGCGCTTTGCTCGCTCAGCTTTCCGGCGCAGGCCCGACGTGCTTCGCCCTGTTCGCGACGAAGCAGGAAGCTGAGGCCGGAGCGTCGGCGCTCCAGCAACGGCAGCCCAATTGGTGGATCAGACCGACACGGCTTGGCTAGAACGACGCGCCGCTTTAGTGCGAGCGGCCGATACAGAATGCGATGACTTGCTCAAGCGCGTCTTTCTCGCGGCTGTCCGGGAAAATCGCCAGCGCATCGCGCGCGATTGCACCGTAAGACCGCGCGCGTTCGAAGGTCGCTTCGATCGCCTTGTGCTTGCGCATGAAGCCGACGGCCTGCTCGAGATCGCCATCGTTGATGTCGCCGTCGGCAATCGTCCGGTTCCAGAATTGGCGTTCCTCGGGCGAGCCGCGACGGAACGAAAGAATGACCGGCAGCGTGATCTTGCCCTCGCGGAAATCGTCGCCGACCGATTTGCCGAGACGCGAGCTGTCGCCCGCATAATCGAGCGCATCGTCGACCAACTGGAATGCCAAGCCGAGGTTCTTGCCATACGAGCGAAGCGCCGATTGCTCTTCCGGCGGGCGCTGCGTCAGCGCCGCGCCCGACTCCGCCGCTGCCGAAAACAGCGCGGCCGTCTTGGCGTTGATGATCGCCAGATAGTCGTCTTCGGTCGTCGAGGTATTCTTGGCGGCCGCGAGCTGCATCACTTCGCCTTCCGCGATCGTCGCGGCGGCGTTCGACATGATGCGCAGCACCGGCAGCGATCCGACGTCGACGAACATCTTGAACGCTTGTCCGAGAAGGAAATCGCCGACCAGAACGCTCGCCTGGTTGCCCCAGATCATCCGCGCCGTCTTGCGGCCGCGCCGCGTCGCGCTTTCGTCGACCACGTCGTCATGCAGCAGCGTTGCCGTGTGCATGAACTCCACCGCGGAGGCGGTCCGGATGTGCCCGTTGCCGCCGTATCCGCACAGCTTCGCCGACGCGAGCGCCAGCATCGGACGCAGCCGCTTGCCGCCGCTGTCAATCAAGTGGTGCGCGAGTTCCGGGATCATCTCGACGTCGGAAACCGCTTTATCGAGGATAATGCGATTAATCGCCTCGAGGTCGTCCGCGACCAGGGCGAGAAGCGGTTCCAGCTTCTGGCCCGTCTCGCGAAGGTCGTCCAGTGGTATCACACGGCCCAAGTTGATCCCCATTCAAATGCTGGCATGCTATTATATAGTGGAAATGACGCTGCCGCGTTGCGGCCCCGCGTCCGACCCTGTCTTTCGCCGAGTGTCGATATGCGCGAACTGGTTATGACGAATGACCTTGTCCTGATCAGCTACGTCGAGGCCCTGCTTGCCGATCAGGGTATCGAAGCGGTGGTATTTGATCGAAATATCAGTCTGATGGAAGGGTCAATCGGCGCCTTTCCGCGACGGGTGGTTGTAGCCGACGAGCATTGGTCCCGCGCAAGTCGCGTTTTGAAGGATGCCGGTCTCGGTCAATGGATTGTCGAGAATGAACGCCTTTGAGGCGCCCGGACGAACGGTCGCGCCGACGACGGACGATCTGTTCCTGGGTGGCGCGCTGACCGTCCTCCAGCCCCGGAATGGTTACCGGGCTGGAACGGATGCCGTTCTGCTGGCATCGATACTGACGCCTGAAACGCTCGGCTCGGGGGCGGTGCTCGACGTCGGCGCGGGCGTTGGCGTGATCGGCCTCTGCGTGGCACGCCGTTGCCCAAGTGCGCGCGCCGTGCTCCTCGAACGCGATCCAATCCTCGCCGCATTGGCCCGCGACAACGTCCAGCGGAACGAACTGACCGGCCGCGTTTCCGTCGTCGAGACGGATCTCGCACGCGCCACGGCGGCGCTGGAAGTGGCCGAAATCAAATCCGAGTCTTTCCCTGTTGTGCTCGCCAATCCTCCCTATCACGACGATCGCCGCAGCACGCTCGCTGAAAGCCCGCTGAAGGCCGTCTCGCACCAGATGCCGGACGACCTGCTGGATGTCTGGGCGCGGTTCATGTGTCGGATGGCGGCCCCTGGCGGACGCGTCGCGATGATCCACAAAGCCGACGCCCTGTCGCGCATTCTCGAGACGTTCGAAGGCCGCTTCGGATCGATCTCCGTGCTGCCGATCCATGCCCGCGCCGGCGAACCCGCCATCCGCGTCATCGTCGAGGGGATCAAAGGCAGCCGCGCCCCGATGTCGATACGGCCCGGCCTTGTGCTGCACACGCCCGAGCAGGCATTTGTGCCCGAGATCGAAGCGATATTTCGCCACGGGGCGCCTCTTCCGCCACAATACCGAGGCTGATCGCTGGCTAGGCCTCTCCGCTTGTAATAGAGCCGCAGCGCTCTATGTCAGACCCGAACTCGTGCAGGAGCCTGTTCTATGTGGCCATTTTCGCGCCGACCCTTCGTGCCCGTTCTGCGCTTTCACGGGCCGATCGGCATGGCGACGCCATTGCGGCCGGGTTTGACGCTCGGAGCCTATTCGAACGCGATCGAGAAAGCGTTTTTGGTCTCTAAGCTGCCGGCCGTGGCCGTGATCGTGAATTCGCCGGGCGGTTCGCCGGTTCAATCCAATCTTCTGTTCAAGCGCATCCGCCAGCTCGCCGTTGAGAAGAAAAAGCGCGTCTACGTCTTTTGCGAGGACGTCGCGGCATCCGGCGGCTATTTCCTCGCCATCGCAGGCGATGAAATCTACGCCGATCCGTCGTCGATCATCGGCTCGATCGGCGTCGTGTCGCGCAGCTTCGGATTTGTCGATCTCCTGGAGAAGATCGGTGTCGAACGCCGGGTTTACACGGCAGGCATCAACAAGAACCAGCTCGACCCGTTCCTCCCCGAAGACGGCGACGACGTTGCCCGCCTCAAGGCCATTCAGCGCGACGTGCACGATATCTTCATCGGCCTCGTCAAGGAGCGCCGCCTCGGAAAACTGAGGGCACCGGACACCGAACTGTTCTCTGGTGCTTTCTGGTCGGCAGCCCGCGCCGTGGAGTTCGGCCTCGTCGACGGCATTGCCGACATTCGATCCAAAATGCAGGACATTTTTGGCGAGAAAATTCGCCTTAAAGTCATCGAGCCGGAAAAGCCGGGCCTCCTGGCACGGCTGCGGCGGACGCCCGGCGCGATCGGCATTCAAACGCCGGCTCTTGCTTTTGCCGATGATCTGGTGTCGGCTGTGGAAACTCGAACGCTCTGGTCGCGTTTCGGTCTCTGATCTAGCTTTGGAGGGCGTCGATGCCGCCAGTCATGTTGCTCGCCCTCGTCGGAGCGGCAGGATTTGCCGGCTACAGGATTGTTTCGAGCCTTCTCGAAAGCTCGAAATCGTCTGGCCGCAACCGGGCGAAAGAGATGCGTGGCGCGACCTCGTCGGCACGCGACCTCGGCAAGCTCGAATGGGACGAAGACGCGGGTGTTTACCGCCCGATCCCGAAACGCGAGCATTGAATTCTTTCAATCGGGCGGCGAAAATTGGAGCAACGCCGTCTCCGTCCATGCATTCGGCCAAAAGTCGAGCAAAAACGGGGTATCTACGCGTGACAAGGACCCTTTAGCGCGTATATTGCGCCGCGACTTAAGCCGGAAAGAACCCCAACGATGTCAACGACGACGGTCTCGATGAAGGCCGCACGACCTTCCGCGTTGCGCCCCAGGCAAGCCTTCCAAGATCTTATCCTGACGCTGCAGACCTTCTGGAGCAACCAGGGCTGCGCCATACTCCAGCCCTACGACATGGAAGTCGGCGCCGGCACCTTCCACCCGGCAACGACGCTGCGCGCGCTCGGCCCGAAACCCTGGGCCGCGGCCTACGTTCAGCCCTCGCGCCGCCCCAAGGACGGCCGCTACGGCGAGAACCCGAACCGCCTGCAGCACTACTATCAGTTCCAGGTCATCATGAAGCCATCGCCTGCGAACATTCAGGAGCTCTATCTCGCGAGCCTCGACGCGATCGGCATCGACACGGCGCTGAACGACATCCGCTTCGTCGAGGACGATTGGGAAAGCCCGACGCTCGGCGCCTGGGGGCTCGGCTGGGAAGTATGGTGCAACGGCATGGAAGTTTCGCAGTTCACATACTTCCAGCAGGTCGGCGGCTTCGACTGCAATCCCGTTGCGAGCGAGATTACCTATGGCCTCGAACGTCTCGCCATGTACGTCCAGGGCGTCGACCGCGTTTTCGATCTCAATTTCAACGGCCGCGACGACGACAGACGCCTGACCTACGGCGACGTCTTCCTGCAGGCCGAGCGCGAATATTCTCGCTACAACTTCGAGCACGCCGATACTGAAATTCTATTTCGCCACTTCAAGGACGCAGAGGCTGAGTGCAAGGCCCTGCTCGAGAAGGGTGCGACGGATGGGGAGCACTTGCTCGCGCTTCCCGCCTACGATCAGTGCATCAAAGCGAGCCACATCTTCAACCTGCTCGATGCCCGCGGCGTGATTTCGGTCACGGAGCGGCAAAGCTACATTCTGCGCGTTCGCGATTTGGCGAAAGCTTGTTGCGCCGCGTGGCTCAAAACTGAAGGAGGACACGCGTGATCGAAGTCAACAATACAGTGCTCGGTCTTGTCGCGGCGGCCGTTCCGCTGCTCATCATCGGCTTTTTCATTCTGCGGCGGCTGCCCTGGATCTTCGCGTTCTTTGTGGCTCTTCTGGCGGTAGGTCTCGGTTATCTCGAAACGACCGGCGCCATCCGCGATTTCGGGCACAACGTTCGCACCGTGCTGCCTGAGGGCATCCTGAAGCACAGGACGCACGAAACGGAACCGGCGGCAGGCCCGGCTATGGCGCCTGCCGAAACGCCGGCAGATGGCCCGGCAATGGCTCCGGCATCGCCGCCGGCTGCCGAGCCCGCGACGCCGGCACCTGAGGCGACCCCGGCTCCGGCCCAGGAACCCGCCGCTCCGGCTCCGGAAGCGACGCCCGCACCGGCAGCGCCCGAGACGACGCCTCCGGCAGAGCCTGCTCCGGCGCAGCCTCAGCCTTCGACGCCATAACGACAAGCTTTCGCCCCGTGATGCTGGGTCACGGGGCGAAGGCATTCACGGCCCGCATCTCACGAGATTGATCTGAATGTCCGAATTGCTGCTTGAGCTTCTGTCGGAAGAAATCCCCGCGCGTATGCAGGCGCGCGCCTCGGATGATCTGAAGCGTCTGATCGTTGATGGCCTGAAAGCGCGCGGTCTCGATGTTGGCGAAGCGCGTAGCTTCGCGACGCCGCGCCGTCTGACGCTCGTGATCGAAGGCGTTCCGGCGAAATCGCCCGCCATCTCCGAGGAAAAGAAAGGTCCGCGCGTCGGCGCGCCCGAACAGGCGGTGCAAGGATTTTTGAAGTCGGCAGGTCTCGCGTCGATCGAGGACGCAACCGTCGTCAAGGACGAGAAGAAAGGCGACTTCTACGTCGCGAAGATCGAGAAGCCCGGCCGCGCAGCCGCCGAGATCATCGCTGAAACCATCGTCGAAGTTGCTGCCAAATTCCCTTGGCCGAAATCCATGCGCTGGGGATCGTCATCGTTCCAGTGGGTGCGCCCGTTGCAGTCGGTGCTGTGCCTGCTCGACGGCAAGGTCGTGCCGTTCGAACTCAACGGGATTGAAGCGGGTAACGAGACGCGCGGTCATCGGTTCCTCGGACCCGGCCCGTTCAAGGTCAAGAATTTCGCGGACTATGAAGCGAAGCTCGCTGCGCATCATGTGATGCTCGATCCCGCGAAGCGCGCCGCCGCCATTTCCGAGCAGGCGCACGCGCTCGCCAAGGACGCCAAGCTCGAGTTGATCGAGGACGACGCGCTGCTCGCTGAGAACGCTGGTCTGACGGAATGGCCCGTCGTCCTGATGGGCACGTTCGATAAGGCCTTCCTCGAAGTGCCCGCCGAAGTCCTGACGACCTCGATGAAGACGCATCAGAAATGCTTCTCGCTGCGTGAGACGCGCTCCAAGAAACTCGCGAACAAGTTTCTGCTCGTTTCCAATCTCGTCGCGAAAGACGGTGGCGCAGAAATCGTGTCTGGCAACGAAAAGGTCATTCGCGCGCGGCTCTCCGACGCCAAGTTCTTCTGGGAGCAGGATCTGAAGCATCCGCTCGGCGAGATGGCGGGCAAGCTTTCGGGCATCACGTTCCACGAAAAGCTCGGCAGTCAGAAGGATCGCGTTGACCGCATCGAGGCGCTCGCATTCGAGCTGGCGGGCGCTTGCGACGCCATTCCTGAAGACGCGCGCCGCGCCGCGGGCCTGGCGAAAGCCGATCTCGTCTCCGGAATGGTTGGCGAGTTCCCGGAGCTGCAGGGCCTGATGGGCCGCTACTACGCCGAACACGTCGGCACCAAGCCCGAGATCGCCCGCGCACTGGAACTGCACTACAAACCGAAAGGCCCGACCGATACGGTTCCGCGTGAGGATCAGGGTGACGCCGTCGCGGTCGCCGTCGCGCTTGCCGACAAGCTCGATACCCTCGTCGGCTTCTGGGCCATCGGCGAAAAGCCCACCGGCTCAGGCGACCCCTATCAGCTCCGCCGCGCCGCCTTGGGCGTTATCCGCATCGTGCTGGAGAATGATCTGCGAATTCCCCTTCGTGGAATATTAGCCAAGCATGCTGCATGGCTATATGGCTACGTCGAAACTGTCGAACTCCGAAAAAAACGATCTATAACACATGATCTACGTGTAGCGGGTGTTAGCGCTGAAGAAACTCGCAAAATTCAGGACATCATTGCGGATAGTCATTTGAAGCCATTTGCGCCGGAGGAAATTCCCGGAGTTTATAGGCAAGTAGTCGGAACTGCAGATGACCTCCTCTCCTTCTTCGCCGACCGCCTGAAAGTCTTCCTGCGCGATCAGGGCAAACGCCATGACCTGATCGACGCCGTGTTCGCGCTCGGCGGCCAGGACGACCTCGCGCTCATCGTCCGCCGCGTCGAAGCGCTCGACACGTTCCTGAAAACCGACGACGGCGCGAACCTGCTCGCAGGCGTCAAGCGCGCGGCGAACATCCTCGCCATCGAGGAAAAGAAGGATAAAAAATCCTACGCTGGCCCCTACGATCTGAAGCTGATCACCGAGAAGGAAGAAACGGCTCTCGCCGCTGCCATCGAGGCGACGAAGCAGGACACCGTCGCCGCCATCAACGTCGAGAATTTCGCCGGCGCCATGCGCGCGCTGTCGGAACTCCGAGCGCCGGTCGATGCGTTCTTCGAGAAAATTCTCGTCAACGCCGACGATCCGAAAATTCGCGAGAACCGTCTGCGATTGCTGTCGGAAATCCGCGCAGCCACGCAAACGGTCGCCGACTTCTCGAAAATTAGCGGCTGAGTTCCCTTCGCTAGGCAAGCGTCGCGAGCGCTTGCCCGGCAACCGCGCTCAGCACGACGACCAGCCACGGCGGCGCTTTCCAAAGATAGAGCAGCGCGAAATCCGCCGCGGCGAGCGCAAAATCGCTCTTGCTCAAAATCCCTGATGTCCACACGGGATCGTAAAAGGCCGCCAGCAAAAGGCCGACGACGGAGGCGTTCACGCCGCGTAACATTGACTGCGCAATCGGGAGACGTCTGAGTTCCTGCCAGAACGGCAAAACCCCGATGACCAGCAGGAACGACGGCAGAAAGATCGCCGCCAGACACAGCACGGCCGTGCCCGCTCCGCCGATCACCGCGCCGAGATACGCGGCGAACGTAAATAGTGGACCGGGGACGGCCTGCGCCGCTCCATAACCCGCGAGAAATGCGTCGTTGCTCACCCACCCTGGCGACACGACTTCGGATTGCAGCAGCGGCAGAACCACGTGACCGCCACCGAATACCAGCGCCCCCGTACGAAAGAACTTGTCGAACAGAGCAAGGTCTTGGCTGTGGCTCGCGGCGGCCAGCAACGGCAGCCCGACAAGCAAGCCAGCGAACAGCGCGAGACAGACCGTGCCTGCTGTACGATTAACGGTCAGGGGCAAGTGCGCCTCGCCTGCGGGCGAACCGCCGCCGCGAAGCAACAGCGCTCCTGCAACGCCACCGAAAATGATCGCCGCAATCTGTCCGAGCGATGAAGGCACCGCGAACGCGATGAGCGTTGCGACAATGGCGAGCGCCACGCGCTGGCGGTCCGGCGTCAGCGTTCGCGCCATGCCGAGAATGGCGAGCGCGACGACCGCAACGGCGGCCACCTTCAATCCGTGCAGCCAGCCGCTATCGAGCGGAACGCCGCTCGCGGAAATGCCGTACGCGAACAGAACGAGCGCCAACGCCGACGGCAGCGTGAAAGCGGTCCATGCCGCGAGAGCGCCCGCGAATCCGGCGCGCGACAGCCCGATCGCGATACCGACTTGGCTCGAGGCGGGCCCAGGAAGAAACTGGCATAATGCGACGACGTCGGCATAGGCCGCTTCATCGAGCCATTTACGCCGCTCGACGAACTCCTGCCTGAAATAGCCGAGATGCGCGATCGGCCCACCGAACGACGTCAGGCCGAGTTTCAAAAATGCAAAGAAAACTTCGGCAACGCACCTAGCCGAATCCGATCGGTGAATGGCGGACATGCGCGCAGGGTTCCGACGACAGACGAATTCGGAAACCGATACAGCGGCGAACCCCTCACATCAATCTATCGGCAGCTGACGAACTCAGCGTCCGCTTTGCTTGTTCGCGGACTTGAACGGCTTGACGACCGGAAGCATCGCGAGCTGTGTCGATGGCGCCGGTACGGTGCGAGTTTCCGCGAGGAAGCTCGGCTTCACTGCCGCGTCAAGCCATTTGACGGTGATGTTCGCCGCATACGTGAAGGTAATGATCGCAATCACGACCGCAATCGAAAGCATCGCGACATACGCGAGATATTCCTTCACTGCGACCGTAGCGTCGGCAGTCTGTACGCGTGCCGGCCGTACCACGGCATTGCGAGGAGCGAGTTTGTGATAGACGAATTCTTGTTTCATCGTTGAGACCCGTTGCGCAGGTACGCGGGGGGCACTGGCCCTGCGCCTCATGAACGCCGCATTCCGAAAATCGGTTCCGGACCGCTTCTTTTCCAGATGTGGAAATCGCGGCAAATCGCAACGCTCCGCGTGCGCGCCGCCACCAAAGCCGGATTCGATAACGGATTGAGCGGCTTATGCGTCCGCGACGGCCGCGGCGTCCTCGTAGGCTTCGGTCGCCAGCAGCCAGGACTCTTCCGCCTCACCAAGCTGTTTGCTGAGTTGGCCGCGTTCTTGCGCCGTGCTCTGGGCGCGTCCCGGGTCCTTTGTATAGAGCGCCGGATCGGCAAGCAGCGCATCGAGCGCCGCGATCTCTTTCGTCAGCTTGTCGACGAGCTTTTCGGCTGCAACCATCGTTTTCTTCAAGGGCGCAAGCTCGGCCCGTTTCTCGGCGGCAGCACGACGCTGATCTGTACGCGATGCTTTCGCCTCGCCGTCGGTGCGATCGTCGCGCCGCTCCGCCGTCCGCGCCCCGCGCTCTTCGAGAAGCAGCGCGCGATAGCTTTCCATGTCGCCGTCGTAGGATTTCACCGTGCCGTTGCGCACCAGCCAGAGACGATCCGCCGTCGCTTCGATCAGATGCCGGTCGTGACTGATGAGGATGACGGTGCCGTTGTATTCCATCAGCGCATGCACGAGCGCTTCACGGCTATCGATGTCGAGATGGTTCGTCGGCTCGTCGAGGATGAGGACGTGCGGACCGTGAAACGCCGTCAGCGCCAATAGCAGCCGCGCCTTCTCGCCGCCGGAAAGCTTTCCGCATTGTGTATCGGCTTTGTCGGCACTGAAACCGAACGTGCCGAGCTTCGTACGCCGCTGCGCCTCCGTTGCCTCAGGCATCAGTTTCAGCATGTAATCGTAGGGCGTCGCCGTCGGCAGCAAGTCGTCGAGCTGATGCTGCGCGAAATATCCAACCTCGACCTTTTGCGCACCGAACACGTTGCCGGACAGCGGCGTCAGCCGACCTGCGATCAGTTTCGCCAACGTTGACTTGCCGTTGCCGTTCTGGCCGAGCAGAGCGATGCGATCGTCGTTGTCGATGCGCAGATCGAGGCCGGTTAGAATAGGCGTCGCTGTATCATATCCGGCGCTCGCCTTTTCGATCCTGAGCAGCGGGCTCGCGATCACCTTCTGCGGATCGGGAAACCGAAACGGCACAACGCGATCATCGACCTGCGCCGCGATCGGCTGCATCTTCGCGAGAGCTTTGACGCGGCTTTGCGCCTGCGCCGCCTTGCTCGCCTTCGCCTTGAAGCGATCGATGAAAGCCTGCAGATGCCGGCGCTGCTCGTCCTGCTTCTTCATCAGCTTCATTTCGAGGCGCTGCTTTTCCCGCCGCGTTTCCTCGAAGTCGTCGTAGCCGCCTGCGTACAGCGTGAGCTTGCCGCGATCGAGATGCAGGATCGAGCCGACGGCGCGGTTCAACAGATCGCGATCGTGGCTGACGATGAGCACGGTATGCGGATAGGCCTTGAGATGGTTTTCGAGCCAGAGCGTACCTTCGAGATCGAGATAGTTCGTCGGCTCGTCGAGCAGCAGAATGTCGGGCTTGAGAAACAAAATGGCGCCGAGTGCGACGCGCATGCGCCAGCCGCCAGAGAACTCGCGGCACGCCCGTCGCTGTGCCTCCTCGTCGAAACCCAGCCCCGACAGAATGCGCGCCGCGCGCGAGGGCGCGGAATGCGCGTCGATGTCGGTCAGACGAATCTGGATTTCCGCAATCCGCTGCGGATCGGTCGCATGTTCGGCTTCCGCGAGCAGGCTGGCGCGCTCGGTGTCGGACGAAAGCACCCAGTTGAGCAGGCTGTCGTCGCCGCCCGGCGCTTCCTGCGCGACGTGGCCGAGGCGCGCGTTGCGCGGAATCGAGATCGACCCATCGTCCGGCGCGATCTCACCCTTGAGAAGACGCAGCAGGGTCGTCTTGCCGGCGCCGTTGCGCCCGACGAGGCCGACTTTGTGGCCGGAGGGAATCGCGACAGTCGCCTGCTCGAGGATCGGCCGTCCCTCGATCCGATAGGTCAGATCGTTGATATGAAGCATGGGACGAGCCGATAGCCTGTCCGCCCGCGCCTGTCACGCCTCACAGGGTGATGCCGAAGCGCGCAAGCACGGCCGTCATCAGCAGGTACGCCGCAAAAGTCGCAGCCGACGCGATCAGAAGGCTCGGCCAGAATCCGAACCCGCGCGTCAGCAGCAGCGGCAAGACGATGAACAGAACCAGAGACGGCAGGACGTACCAGAAGACGCTCGTCGAGAGCTGGGCGACCTTCGACGCGTCGCCGGTCTCGCCGTAAAGCCAGATGATCGCCAGAAGCGACGTCAACGGCAGCGATGCGACGAGCCCCCCGAGAACGCTGGAGCGTTTCGCCACTTCCGAAATTGCAACGACGAGCAGGGCGGTCAGCAGAACTTTGATGGCCGCGTATGCCACAACGCGTCAGCCCGACACGACGGGCTTGAGCGTCTCATACAACAGGCGATCGCGGGTTGCTTTGTCCTGTACCGCGAGGTGAGCGACGAACCACTCCTGCACCATCTTGCAGACCTGCTCCGGCTCGCGCTTGGCGAGCAGCTTCGGATTGGAAAAGACCTGAAGGTCGTCTTCCTTCCAGCCGAGCTTGGCAAGTTCCTTGATCAGCACGTCATAGTCGCTCTTGACGGCCGAGTCGTGCTTCACCGGATTCTTGCGGCCTTCGGAAATCGCCTGGAAGATCGCGTCAGCCTGGGCATTGAGCGCCGTCGCCGTTTCCGGATGCTCCATCATTTGCACGACGGCAGGGCTCGTCTCGCCTTTGGAAATGAAGCCGAAACAGGCGCTCACGCTTTGCGAGCGGAGCGACTTCAGATGTGCGAGAAATGCGACCGCGATGGCCTGCAGCTTTTCAGAGCTGGCCGCGAGCGCCTTGTCGGCGTTCTGACGGCGGAGATTGACAAGGCCCTGCGCGAGCGACATCGCGACTTCGTTGTCGGACTTCTTATCGGCGACCATCTTGTTCGCCGTGGAAATCTGCGACGTGTACCAATCCGGATATTCGGACTTGATCAGCTCCCAAACCGGCACTTTCTGCAGGCGCCCGTCGAGCGACGATCCATCGATGGCGGCCGGAGGCGCAGGCTCCGGCGCCTCGGGTTCAACGGCGGCAACCTGCATGTCCGATCGACCCTGTGGCGCAACGCTCGTTCCGCCGAGCTTCGAGACGGAAGCCGTCGTCGTTTGTGGATCACTTGAGGACGGGGTCTGTTGCGGTTGCGCCGGGCTCTCGGCAGTCTGCTGCTGAGGTTCCGGCGTTGCGGCCGGAATGACATCGTTGGGGGCTGGCGGCGTCGGCTCGGAATTCGCCGCATCGGCTTTCGGCTGCGCGTCGGCAAGCTTCGCCTCGTCCGGCGCCGCGACGACAGGCGCCTGGTCGCCGCTTGCAGGATCGGATGCGCCCGAGACAATCTCCATCAGCGGGCCATGATAGGTCGCAAGCGCAAACGCGCCGCCGCCGATTACCGTCAGCGCAACACTTGCGATGGCAAGACGCTTGACGAGATTGCCGCGTTGCGGGCGCGCGTCTGCGCCGTCGAAACCGGAATGAGGAGCATACTGCGCCGACGAATTGGATTGCGCCGTATACGTCGGAGCGGGCGCCGCGCGATGCGCTTGCGGGATAGCCTGAGGCTGTTCGCTGCCGCCGTGAAACGCCGCCGGGAAAACAGCGGGTGCGGCTTGCCATTCAGACATGCCAGGGCGCCAGATCAGATCCGTTTGGCGAAGGTAGCTATGCGCGATGAAGGTTCGCAGCTCAACATCGGTCAAGGGACCGTGCTGTTTGCCATCCCGTGCAATATACCACTGAATGTCGTCGGCTTGTCCGGTCATTCTCGCTTCTTCGCACACGCGGGTCTCTCAACCCGTTTCAAGAGACCGAGTGTTCCCCCCGGCCACACTGTTCACAGCCAGTTGCGCGCGTCAATCAGGCGATTATGCGGTGAACCGGTCAAATTTCGTGCGACGTGCAACCGACTGCTTCAACTCGACCGCCTCCGCGCGCTTGCCGGTGTGAACCCTCGCGGTTATAAGCCCGCCAACTCTCAGGAAACCGCAAAGCGAGGCAGACTTATGGCCGTTGAACGTACGTTTTCAATTATTAAGCCGGACGCAACGCGCCGCAATCTGACCGGCAAGATCAACGCCGTGATCGAAGGGGCCGGCCTCCGCATCGTCGCTCAGAAGCGCGTGCGCTGGACCCGGGCGCAGGCCGAGAAATTCTACGAGGAACACAAGGCGCGTCCGTTCTACGGCGAACTCGTGGATTTCATGACGTCCGGCCCGATCGTTCTGCAGGTGCTGGAAGGCGAGAATGCGATCGCCAAGTATCGCGAAGTCATGGGCGCGACCGACCCCAAGGAAGCCGCCGAAGGAACGGTTCGCAAGCTCTTCGCGGAATCGAAGGGTTCGAACTCGACGCACGGTTCGGACAGCCCTGCTGCCGCCGATCGCGAAATCGCGCTGAACTTCCGCCTCGACGAAATCGTCGGCTAAGCGCGTCGATACAATTCTCCGGGTGGCGCTATGAGCAGTGCCGCCCGGCCTCCGATGCGAGGTGCAGGCAATGATCTCAGCCGCCTACGTTCAAACGATGGCTCGCTACAACGCGTGGCAAAATCGGAACGTCTACGATGCGGCGGAAAAATTGACCGATGCCCAACGCCGCGAAAATCGCGGCGCATTCTTCGGTTCGATCCACGCCACGCTGAACCATCTCTTGTGGGCCGATCAGATATGGCTGTCGCGCTTCGGCGCGGCTTCCCCGCCTGCCGCGCGGACAATTCCGGACGGGCTGATCGCAATCGATGGCTGGGACGAACTCGCAAGGGCGCGTCTGCGCTTCGACGACCAGATCCAACGCTGGGCTGATGGCATCGACGACGCAGCCCTCGCGGGCGACGTCAGCTGGTTTTCGGCAGTCGCGGGCCGCGAATTATCGGCTTCAAAAGCACTGCTCGTCGCCCATCTCTTCAATCATCAGACACACCATCGCGGTCAGGTGAATGCGCTGCTGACCGGATTTGGCATCGATCCTGGCGTGACCGATCTGCCGTTTGGTTCGGCCGTCAAAAGGATCTGATCGGGCCGCTCGCTATGTCGAACGGCAACCTGAATATTCACAGATTGTGCTTCTGAATTAGATCGCCGCAAGGGCCGCCGGAACTCTATACGTCGGTCGGCCCTCGGGGCGCTTCGCCCGGTTCTGTACGGGTGTGGAGGTCACGCACCTCAACGATCCGGACGGTAACCGGCGCTTAGGCGGCCGCGACCCAACTGCCAGCGACGAACCCGAAGGCGACTGCATCGGGATTGCGGCGTGCAGTTTCGATGAGTTTTTCTGGCGCTTCGACGACAAGCGTATGCGAGTGCTTGCCTTGGAATGTCGTTTTGCGCGATCTCGCTCCCGTGAGCAAAAATACGGGCTTACCGAGGACTGTGGTTTTCACGGACTCCATGGCCGGGGGGTCTCCTGGAGTTGGAACCAAGTATTTACAAGTTAACTGACGCTCAGAATTCCTTGATAAATCTATAACGTGCCCAGACTATGACAGCATTAACCTCATGCGTACACCTGCAACTCTCGCAGATGCGAGGCTGCGGCAGCGGCGGTTTGCAATTCTCTGAGAATTTCCAGGAGGCAGGTGTGATGATGCAGTGCCGTATGAAGCTGTGGAAAACCAGCTCAACGCCTGCAAACGCGCAGGCTTGGCGCCATCACGTTTAGGTGATGCGTTTCGTCGGGTTGGGACGTTAGACAAAAATAGTGGAGGCGACACGCGCCTCCAGCTTGCAGATCAGCCCAGCTCTCTGATCTTGAAGGGCAGGCCGCCCTTCGGCGTCAGCGTCACGGTCGCGTTGAGGCGCGCTGGATCGGTGCCGACGTATTCCGGCCGGAACCGGCGAAGCAGCAGCGACAGCGCCAGCGTATTTTCGACCTGGCTCATCGCGCCGCCGATGCACGAACGCTTGCCGCCGCCGAACGGAATGTAGCTGTACTTGACCTGCTTCTTCGCGTTGCCCGCCATCCAACGCTCGGGCTGGAACGACTCGGGATCCGGCCAGAACTTCGGATTGTGGTGGGCGGCGTAAGCAAAGAGCGTGACGCGATCGCCGGGATTGATCTTGACGCCGCCGATCTCATCTTCGCCGACCGCAACGCGGATCAGGCCCCAGATGGGCGGATAGATACGCATCGTTTCCTGAATGACGGCGCGCGTATAGACGAGGCCCGAGTAGTCGGCGGCCGTCGGCTCGCGGTCGCCATAAACTTCCTCGCCCTCGCGGCGGATGCGCTCGGCCGCTTCGGGACGACGCGACGTTTCGTAGAGTGCCCAGGCGAGCGTCAGGGCCGTCGTCTCGGTGCCGGCCCAGAGGTACTGCTTGAGTTCGTCGACCGCCTGCGCGGCGTCGAATTCCGGAACCGACGGATCGTCAACGGCGTCCTGGATCATCTTCAGCAGCGTGCGCTCGCGCTCCTCGCGCGGGTCCGCGCCGATCACGGCCGGCGGCACGCTCGCCCAGACTTCCATCGCCTTTGCTGCGTTTTCTTCCGTCATCTCGAACACTTCGCCCGCCTGCTTGCGCAAGCGAATGTCGCGATGGTTCATCACGTCGGTGTACGTCTTCACGCACTTGAACACGACGTGCGGATTGAATGGCATGTTCCGATCGAACAGCGCCTTGCAGATCATGTCCGCAGCAAGCGTCCACGTCTGCTCGACCATTTCGACCGTCTCGCCGCTTTTCGCGAGATCGCCCCACAGCGCCATCTTCGTATCGATGGCCTTGAGGAAGTACGGGATGTACTCGGCGAACATATCGGGATGGAACGCCGGCTGCTGCGGCATACGGATCTTCTGCCAGAGCACGCCGTCGTTCGTGATCATCGATTTGCCGAAGATCGGCTTCAACCCGTCGAAGTATTTGACGTAGTTGTCGACCTTCGTGACCAGCACATGCTTGAAGTATTCGGGCTCTGAAATGAGAACGACGCGCTGGTTCGCCATGTTGACCGGCAGCACCGGTCCATAGCGATCCATCATGTGCATGAGGATACGCATCGGGTTTTCCGGATCGCCCCGCAGCAACGGCGTGAGCTTGAACCAGATGCTCGACTCCTCGCCAAGCCCGATGGTGTGGCTGGGTGTCGTTTCCATTTTCATGCCTCCATTTCGGAGCAGCGAACCCGTGCCTTGGAGCGCAGCCGCTAGGCGCTTTTGAACAACCAGCTAAACTCGGGTCGGCACTTCAATTTCCCGGATATCCCTCATCGGGCAACTTAAAAATACCACGCTTCGGGGGGGAGCTGTCCATGCGACCGCCAGCGCAAGGTAACTAGAAAGTAGTTTTCCACTTCATAGACTTGGTGAATAAATCGGCAAACCCGGGTTACTCTCATGAAGTGTAATGACTTTTTCGCCTTCGACCCGCGCGAGCCCCGAAGCCACCAGCTTTAACGATGCCGGGTATAGACGATGCTCTGCGGCAAGGACGCGCGCCGCAAGTGTTGCCGGATCATCACCGCTGAGCACCGGGACGGCGGCCTGGCCGATGATCGGACCCTCATCCATTTCGGTCCGCACGAAGTGAACGGTGCAGCCGGCGATCTTCACGCCTGCAGCTAGCGCGCGCTCGTGCGTATGCAACCCCTTGAAGCTCGGCAGCAGTGACGGATGGATGTTGATCATCCTGTCGCGCCAATGTTCGACGAAGTCCGACGTCATCAGCCGCATGAAGCCCGCAAGCGCTACGAGCTCGGTCCCAGCCGCCGCGAGTGCATCCTGAAGCGCCGCCTCGAAAGCGTCCCGCGTTTTATATTTCTTATGATCGATCGCGAGTGTCGGCAGCCCGCGCGCGTTTGCCCATTCGAGGCCAGCAGCGTCCGGCCGATTGGATGCGATCAGGACGATTTCTGCGGGATAATCGTCGGCCTGCGCAGCCTCAACGAGCGACTGCATGTTCGAGCCGCGGCCCGAAATCAGAATAGCGGTGCGAACTTTTTTGAACGTCATGGATGCGGCTTAGCACACCCGGAATGGAAAGTGCGAGAGCGTGCCTCGAAGCCTTAAGCGATCGGCTTAGGGCTCCCTTTGATCTGAGGCGATTTACCCTTGGCTTTAACGGACCGCCCGGCCGGCCTCGCGGCGCCGCGTGCCCGGTAGACGTTGTCGATGAAGATTTCGCCGACGCTCGACCAGTCGAAATTCTTCGCTTCGGCGCGGACCTTGAGCGGATCGAGTTCAAGCGCCTGCAACGCCGCCTCGCGGAGGTCTTCCGACAATATGCCGGTAAGGCCCGGCGTTACGATATCGATCGGACCCATCACCGGAAAAGCCGCAATCGGCAGGCCGGATGCCATGGCCTCCAGCATCACCAAGCCGAAGGTATCGGTCCGGCTTGGGAAAACAAAAACATCCGCCGCCCTATACTCAGCCGCGAGCGCGTCGCCCGTCTTCGCGCCTTTAAATTCGACCTCCGGATGCTGCTCCTTCAGCGCGTTCAGGAGGGGACCGTCGCCGACGACCACCTTGCGTCCAGGCAGGTCGAGATCGAGGAAGGCACCGATGTTTTTTTCCGGAGAAACCCGGCCGACATAGAGAAACGTCGGCATCGCGGTATTTCTTTCGACGTTCGATCGTGGATGGAACAACGTCGTGTCGACGCCGCGCGCCCAGAGCATCAGCCGCTCGAATCCGCGCCGCTCCAGTTCGGTCTTGAGCGACGGCGTCGCGACGAACGTACCGATGCTGCGACGATGAAAGCGCCGCTGCACGTGATAGCTGATGGATGCGGGCAAGCCGATGTAGGTTTCCATGTACTCGGGAAAGCGCGTGTGAAACGATGTCGTGAAGCGAATTCCGTAACGCAGGCAGATTGCGCGCGTCGCCCAGCCGATCGGTCCTTCCGTCGCGATATGCACATGCTCGACGCCGCTTCTGAGAACGTACTCGGAGATCCGGCGCATGTTCGGCACCGCTAGCCGTATCTCGCGATATCCGGGACAAGGCAGTGTCATGAAGTCGGACGGCGAGAGCACGACGACCTCGTGGCCCGACTCCTCCAGCGCATTCCGCAGATTTTCATAAGTCCGAACGACGCCGTTGATCTGCGGCCGCCAGGCATCGGTGGCGATCAGGATGCGCATCGCTCGACTCCCAGGCGGGACGCAGTGCGCACGGAGAGGCGGGTGGGCTTGTACGAGCCGCGCTCCCGGCCAGCCGCCGAGCACGAGAGCCTGTGGAATTGAGGGCGCTGCTGCAAAGGCTGTTCCGAATCTGTCCGAACACCTCTGCTTGTGACGCCCGCCTTTTTCGTTTGTATGACAGCCCCGGCGTAAACCCGGTCCGCAGCCGGTTTGACGGATATTCGGTTAACTTTGCAGCGGACTTGCGAAGGCGTCTTCCGAGCCGGGAAGTCGCCGCCAGGTCATATATGCGCGGATGTCGGTCAGCTGGCCGTCCGCGAGCCGCGCCATGGGCGGCGCGTCGTTGTCGTTATGAACGATGCGAGCCGAGATCCATCTCTCCGTAAAATCAGAGGATGACCCGCTAAGTCCCAAACGGGAGATGCGATATTTAATCTCGATGAGCTCTCCGACCATCAAAGTCGCGGTGGAAGGATAGGCCGTCATCTGAAACCTCGGGGGAAGTTGATTCGTCCGCGGAGGCTACGTTTCAAATCTTTCAATTCGGTGGCAGTCGAAGGGCGCTTTTGCGGGCAGTGTGCTCGCGCGCGTGGTTTCGCCCCGGCTTGCGGCAATGGGGGCAACCGCCGGCTTCTTGATCGACCAAGCCAACGCTCAGTACTTTCGACGAGAACAATGGCTGCGGATGTGCCGCGCACGACCGGAGACTGGCATGATCGATTGCAGATGGGGCGCGATCGCAGTTGCGATGCTCGCATATTCTCCTTGTGCACATGCAAATCAGAACGTCACCCAGCTTTCACGCAATCCTGAAAATTGGGCGATCCAGTCGGGAGACTATGCCGGCACGCGATATTCTGCGCTCGATCAGATCACGACCGCCAACGTCGGCGAACTGAAGGTCGCCTGGACCTTTTCGACCGGCGCGCTTCGCGGTCACGAGGGCGGCCCGCTCGTGATCGGCAATATCATGTACGTGCATACGCCCTTTCCGAACGCGGTGATGGCGCTCGATCTCAACGACGAGCAGAAGATCATCTGGAAGTACGAGCCGAAGCAGGACGCATCCGTCATTGCCGTGATGTGCTGCGATACGGTCAATCGCGGCGTCCAGTATGCCGAAGGCAAAATCCTGCTGCACACGGCGGACACGTCTCTGATCGCACTTGACGCCAAGACAGGCACCGAACTGTGGAAGGTGATGGATGGCGATCCGAAGCAAGGCGCGACGGGAACTGGCGCTCCGCTGATCGCGAAGGACAAAGTCATCGTCGGCGTATCGGGCGGCGAGTTCGGTGTGCGCGGCTATCTCACGGCGTACGATCTGTATTCGGGCAACAGGATCTGGCGTGCCTATTCGATGGGACCCGATTCCGACATTCTGGTCGATCCGGAAAAGACCACGTCGCTTGGCAAGCCGGTCGGCGAAAATTCCTCGCTCGACACCTGGAACGGCAATCAGTGGGAAATCGGCGGCGGTCCGACGTGGGGCTACATGGCCTACGATCCCGAGTTCAATCTGATCTACTACGGCACTGGAAACCCATCGACGTGGAACCCCGCGCAGCGCGCTGGGCCGGATCGCAAGCCGATCGACCAGAAATGGGCGATGGCGATATTCGCACGCGACCTCGACACAGGCGTTGCGAAGTGGGCGTATCAAATGACGCCGTTCGACCAGTGGGACTACGACGGAATCAATGAGCCGATCCCGGCGGATCTCGAAATCAACGGCCGCATGCGCAAGGCGGTCACGCATTTCGACCGCAACGGCTTCGCCTACACCTTGGATCGCGTGACGGGGGAGCTTCTCGTCGCTGACAAATTCGATGCTTCAGTGAATTGGGCGTCCGAAATCGACATGGACAAGTCGAGCCCGACCTACGGCCGCCCGAAGCTCCTCGAAAAATATGAGCCTTTCAAAACCGGCGTCGATGAAGTCACCAAAGGCATCTGCCCGTCGTCGCTCGGCGCAAAAAATCAGCAGCCTGCGTCCTATTCGAAGCTGACGGGCCTTTTCTACGTGCCGACCAACCACCTCTGCATGGACTACGAGCCGTTCAAGGTGCGCTATACCGCCGGACAGCCTTACGTCGGCGCGACGCTCGCGATGTATCCAGCGCCCGATACGCCCGATCTCGGTAACTTCATCGCGTGGGATGGCGCGAAAGGCAAAATCGTCTGGTCGAAACCTGAGCGCTTTTCGGTCTGGTCCGGAGCCCTGACGACAGCGGGCGGCGTCGCGTTTTATGGAACGCTCGAAGGCTATTTCAAAGCCGTCGACCAGAAGGACGGCCGGGAGCTGTTCAAGTTCAAGACGCCGTCCGGCATCGTCGGCAACGCGATGACGTACATGCACGGCGGCAAACAGTACGTCGCGGTTTATTCCGGCGTCGGCGGCTGGGCGGGCATCGGCCTCGCTGCCGATCTGACCAATCCGGAAGACGGCTCGGGAGCGGTCGGCGGATTTGCTAGTCTCTCCGCATACACAAGCGCAGGCGGCTCGCTCACCGTATTCGCGTTGCCTTGACGGCTGATGTTCAAATCTGACGCAACGGCTCTCTCGCTTCAGCCGAACTGAAGCTTCCCGTCATATTTCACAGCCCAGGCCTCGCCCTTGCCCTTGGCCTCGGATTTCTCGCCGGTCGGCGGCACGACGTCTCCGACAACGACCGGATCTTCGCCCGCCGATTTGAGCGCCGCGATGACCTCATCGGCGCGCGCCTTGCTTACGATGACGATCATGCCGATGCCGCAGTTGAAGGTGCGCAGCATCTCCACGTCGTCAAGCTGTCCCTCTTTCGCGAGCCACCCGAAAACCGCTGGTGCTTTGAACGATGAAAGATCGATCCGCGCAGAAGCATCCTTCGGCATCACGCGCGGCAGATTTTCCGACAAACCGCCGCCGGTGATGTGCGACAGGGCCTTGATCGCGCCATTTGCGCCAGACCCGCCGGTCGCGCGGATCGCATCGAGCAGCGGCTTGACGTAAATGCGCGTCGGCGTCAGCAGCGCTTCCGCATAGGTTTGACCATGCGCGAAGGACGCCGTGGCGCTCCAGTCGATCCCCGCACGTTCCGCGAGCTTGCGAACCAGACTGTAGCCGTTGGAATGCACGCCCGACGACTTGAGCCCGATCAGAACGTCGCCGACGGCAATGTCCGCACGCGGAAGGATTTCCCCGCGCTCTACCGCTCCGACTGAGAAGCCCGCGAGGTCATAGTCGCCCGCCTTATACATGCCGGGCATTTCGGCCGTTTCGCCGCCGATCAGTGCGCAGCCCGCTTGCTTGCAGCCTTCCGCGATGCCCGCGATGACGTCGCGCGCTACATGCGTGTCGAGTTTCCCGACCGCGAAGTAATCGAGAAAGAATAACGGCTCCGCGCCCTGCACGACGAGATCGTTGACGCACATCGCAACGAGATCGATGCCGATCGTCGAATGCTGCCCGCTGTCGATGGCGATCTTGAGCTTGGTTCCGACGCCGTCGTTGGCGGCAACGAGAATGGGATCGCGAAATCCCGCCCGCTTCAAATCGAACAGCCCGCCGAAGCCTCCGAGGTCGACGTCCGCGCCCGCCCGGCTCGTGGCTTTGGCGAGCGGCTTGATCGCGGCGACGAGCGCGTTCCCGGCATCGATGTCGACACCGGCGTCGGCGTAAGTCATCGGCTTCTGGGATTTATCTGTGGGCGACGACATCTATCCTCGGAAAAAATTAGAGCGAGGCGGAAGCCTCAGCATCTTTGTGGGCGAAGCGAGCGTGGCGTGTCGTTAAACTCACTTTTGCCCCATTGCCAACACGTCATGGCGGTCGTAGCAGCCCTGACGAATGAGGGCAACGAAGCCTCCGCCGACTGAGGCATTCGGGCCGGGGTATCCACGACGAAGGGGAATGCAGTGCGCGCCGGTCGCTCCTTGGCAGTTGCTTTAACCTTCTGGGCGATAGCTGCGGCTTTGACGGGGCATGCGACTGCCGCCGGCTCCAATATGGCCTACACGGTCGCCAACTACCCGGTCGAGGCGACGGCCGGCAATGCCGTGGCGGCCAAACAGCAGGCGCTGGCCGATGGTCAGCAGGCCGCGTTCCGCTCCCTTCTGAAACGCATCGTTCCGGTCACGGCCTATAAGCAACTCACGCGCATCTCCAACGTCAAGGCCGCCGATCTCGTGTCGGGCGTGACCGTGCGTTCCGAGCGCAACTCCGCGACCGCCTACATCGCGAACCTGGATTTCTCGTTTCAGCCCGACGGCGTGCGATCGCTCCTGTCGCACCAGGGCATTCCGTTCGTCGACGAGCAGGCGGCCCCGGTCACCGTCGTCACAGCGTCGCTACAAGGCGAACCCGCGAAACCAGCGAACGACAGTGGCGTCTGGCACCGCGCCTGGACGGGCCTCGATCTCGATCACACGATCACGCCCGTCAGCATCGCCGATCTGAAGCCCGACATACAATCCGACACGGTTGCGAAAGTGCTTGCTGGCGACGACGCAGGCCTGCGCGCCTTGAACGATGCCTACGGCACGAAACTGATCGTCCTGGCCGTCACCGAGCCCGACCTCGCGGCCAAGAAGCTCACGGTGACGCTGGCGGGCCGCGATACGGTGGGCACAATTCTGCTGAAGCGCACCTACCGCATCTCGGACGGCGACGTTGATTATGCCTCGCAGCTCGCAGCCGTCGTCGCGCTGGGCGTTCTTGAAGGCCGATGGAAGGCGACGAAATCCGGCGTCACGACGGCGGCTTCGCAGGCTGCGGCTGATACGCCCGTTTGGGAAGCCACGACCGGAGGCGGCGGCGAGGATGTGACATTCGTCGCCGAGTTTTCGAGCCCCGCGCAATGGGACCAGATTCGCACCCAGCTCCTCGACACCCCGGGCATCGACAGCCTCAACATTCTTTCGGTGTCGGACCACGATGCGAACATCACTTTGAAATTCACCGGCGGCATTCGTGGTCTTGCGAACACATTGGGTGCGCGCGGTCTTAGATTCGCAAATACTGAGACAGGCTGGGTTCTTAGACCGCGATATTGAGACTCAGGTGCGCGTATTGTTGGCATAAAAACCCCGCACCGGTGGTTTTTTTGCATCCATTTTCGCAGATGTGCTCGACGAGACGAACTCCAAGAGGCTAGGTAGGGTCGAGCAGTTCTGAACGAGCCGCGCAACCGAACGCGGGGGCGGCCGCGAGCACAGGATCCAATTCGGCGTGAGTATCCCTAATCTTATTACGCTTGGTCGCGTCATCCTCGTGCCCGTCGTGTTCTGGCTGCTGCTGACGGGAGAACTGCAGCCGGCGTTTCTTGCATTCGTCATCGCGGGCATCTCGGACGCCGTCGATGGATTTCTGGCGAAGCGTTTCGGCTGGGAAACCGAACTCGGCGCCTACCTCGATCCGCTGGCCGACAAGCTGCTGATCGTCTGCATATTCATCGCACTTGGTGTCACCGCGCGGCTGCCGTCCTGGCTTGTCATCCTCGTAGTGTCGCGCGACTTACTGATCATCATCGCCGTCGTTCTGTCGTGGCTGCTCGATCGTCCGACGCCGATGAAGCCGCTGGCCATCAGCAAGATCAACACCCTCGTACAGATCGTGCTTGCAGGCACCGTGCTGGCCGACGAAGCCTTCCTTCTGAACCTCAACGGACCGGTGCAGCTCCTGATCCTGCTCACCGCAGCGACGACCATCGCCTCTCTCGCAGTCTACCTGCGTGTCTGGCTGCATCACATGACGTATTCGGAATCGACGGACCCCAAGGCATAGAACCTCTCGCTCATTCCCGAAGCTCACAAATGCCGACTGGAGGAAAAGAAGCCATGCAGATTGAGCGGCACGCTCTGTTCTGGATCGTGACCGCCGTCGTGTTCCTCTATCTCGCGCAACTTCTCGCGCCGGTCCTGCTGCCGTTCGTCATCGGCCTCGTGCTCGCATATTTTTTCAATCCCGTCGTGGATGCGCTCCGCCGTTTAGGTATTCCGCGCTGGGCGTCATCCATTCTCCTGCTTGCGCTCGTCCTGTTTCTGATCGTCCTGGCGCTTGTGTTCCTCGTTCCGATCCTGGTGCAGCAGGCGGCGGGTCTCGTCGAAGCGGCCCCTCGCCAGATCGAACGTATCAAGCTGATGATCGAGACGAGCGCCCGCGATTATCTCGGGTCACGCTACCCCGAAGCGGAAGCAACCGTTCGCTCGGCGCTTGATTCGTTTGCCTCTTCGATGCCGTCGTTCATGGCCGGCGTTGCGCAAAGCATCTGGAACCAGGGCGCTGCGGCCTTTAACTTCGTCTCGTTCGTTCTGATCACGCCGATTGTCTTTTTCTACACGCTGAAGGACTGGCCGAAGATCATCGCCAGCGTCGACTCCTGGCTGCCGCGCGACAACGCAGGAGAGCTTCGCGCGCTCGCGGTGGAAATCAATCAGCGCGTTTCGGCCTTCATTCGCGGGCAAGGCGCAGTCTGTGTGCTGCTGGCGGCATTTTATGCCGTGGCATTGAGTTTGGCCGGCCTTGAATACGGCCTGCTCGTCGGATTGTTCACCGGACTTGCGGCCTTCATCCCTGTCGTCGGCTGGACGCTCGGCACGGCGACCGCGATCACGCTTGCGATATTGCAGTTCTGGCCCGAGACGATGCCGATCTTGATCGTCATCGGCATCATGCTCGCGGGCCAGGCGCTCGAGTCCGCGATCCTGTCTCCGAACATCATCGGCTCCGAGGTCGGGCTGCATCCCGTCTGGCTGATCTTCGCGTTGCTGACGTTCAGCTATCTGTTCGGATTTCTTGGTCTTCTCGTCGCCGTGCCGGTTTCCGCCGCAATCGGCGTGCTCGTACGCTTCGCGCTCAAGACGTATCTATCGTCTTCGGTCTACACCGGCCGCGACAGCGCTGAAGCATAAAGTGTCGATACCCTAATGGCGTCCATGCCGGAGCAACTCGTTTTTGAAATGCCGCATCGTGCCGCGATGGGGCTCGAGGACTTTCTCGTCTCGGACTCGAACGCGGCCGCCGTGGCTCTCATCGACCGCTGGCCGGATTGGCCCATCGGCGCGGCGATCCTTGTTGGACCAAGAGGCAGCGGAAAAACGCATCTCGCCAACGTCTGGCAACTTCGCTCCGAGGCGGCGCTGCACCCGGCGGCTTCGCTGACACGTGAAAACGTCCCGGCCGTCGCGTCGGCGGGAGCTGTCATAATTGAAAATATCGAGACGCTGACTGACGAAGCCGCTCTCTTTCACCTGCTCAATCTTGTGCGCGAGCAACGCTTGCAGGTCCTGCTGACGACCGACACCGCGCCGGGCGATCTCAAGATTGCGCTTCCTGACCTTCTTTCCCGGCTGAAGGCGCTGCCGCTGGCATCGATCGAGGCGCCGGACGACGCCCTTTTGCGCGCGGTTCTCGTCAAACTATTTGCCGATCGCCAATTGAGCGTCGAACCCCATATTGTTGACTATGTCCTGGTGCGCATGGAACGCTCGATGTCGGCCGCGGAGCGGTTCGTCGCCGAAGCGGATCGCCAGGCCCTCGTGCTGCAACGGCGTGTCACCCGCGCGATCGCGGCCGCGGCGCTCGATTCACTCGGATATTAGTCCAGCAGGCGCTTGTTTTGCGCCGCTTTCGCAATTTAGATGTAAACCAACGATCGGCCCTTCGGCCGAACTCAGAGTGCATCCCAATCATGGCTACCGCAAAGAGCAGAGGCGTCGCGAAATCAGGTGCCGAGGAGGTCCCGAAAGGACCGGATCGCTTTTACAATCGCGAGCTGTCTTGGCTGCAGTTCAACCGTCGCGTCGTCGAGGAAGCGGCCAACACGCAGCATCCATTGCTGGAACGCCTGCGCTTCCTGTCGATCGCCGCCGCGAACCTCGACGAATTCTACATGGTCCGCGCTGCCGGCGTTTACGGCCAAGTCCGTGCGGGCATCACCACGCTGTCACAAGACGGCATGACGCCGATGCAGCAGCTTGCGTCCATCAACAAGTTCGCGGCGAAGCTCGTCGCGGAAGAGCAGGCGCTCTGGCAGACGATCAAATCCGAGCTCTCCCAAGCTGGACTCTCGGTCCTGCAGGCGGAAGAGCTGTCCACCTCGGAACGCGATTGGCTCGAGCAACTGTTTCTGACACGCATATTCCCGATTCTGACACCGATCGCCGCCGACCCCGCGCATCCGTTCCCGTTTATCCCGAACAAGGCGATGGTGATCGTCGTGGAATTGGTCCGCCCGGCGGACGGCAAGGCCATGAACGGTCTGATCCCGATTCCCGGAGCGCTTGAACGATTTATTCGCCTCGAAACGAATCCCGCGAAGCCGAAAGACATTCGCTTCGTCCGTCTCGAAAGCGCCATCGGCCTTTTCATCGGCGAGCTTTTCTCGGGCTTCGATATCAAGAGCCAGGGCGCATTCCGCGTTCTGCGCGACAGCGATATCGAATTGCAGGAAGAGGCCGAGGATCTCGTTCGTTCCTATGAAAGCCAGTTGAAGCGGCGTCGGCGCGGCAACGTGATCCGCCTCGAGATCGAAGCGCGCATGCCGGAGCGCCTGCAGAAATTCGTCATTGAAGAATTGGAGGTGCGCGAGGAAAGCGTGTTCGTGAAGGACGGCATCCTTGCGCTCGCCGACACCTCGCAGCTGATCATCGGCGATCGCCCCGATCTGATGTTCAAGCCGTTCCCGATCCGCTTTCCCGAACGTATCCGGGAATTCAGCGGCGACTGCTTCGCGGCCGTGCGCAAGAAAGACATCGTCGTTCATCACCCTTACGAGAGCTTCGACGTCGTTGTTCAATATCTGCGTCAGGCCGTCGCCGATCCGAACGTCATGGCGATCAAGTGGACGCTTTATAGAACGTCACGCGACAGCCCCATCATTCAGGCGCTGAAGGAGGCGGTTGAAGCGGGTAAATCGGTGACCGCCGTGGTCGAGCTGAAGGCGCGCTTCGATGAGGCCGCGAACATCCGCTGGGCGCGCGATCTCGAAAGCGCAGGCGTCCATGTGGTTTATGGTTTCACCGAACTTAAGACGCACGCCAAGCTCGGACTGATCGTCCGCCGCGAAGGCAGCGAGCTGACGACGTACTGTCATATTGGTACGGGCAACTATCACCCGCAGACGGCGCGCGTTTACACCGACCTCTCGCTGTTTACGACCGATCCGGTGATCGCCCGCGACATCACGCGCATTCTGAATTTTGTGACAGGCTACGGCGAGCCGATCGAACTCGAATGCATGGCGGCAAGTCCGCACGGCATCCGCAATCGGATTATGACACACATCGCGGAAGAGATTCGCCACGCCAAGGCTGGCAAGCCGAGCGGCATCTGGTGGAAAATGAACTCGCTCGTCGATGCGCAGATTATTTCCGCGCTATATGACGCAAGCAACGCTGGCGTGCCGATTGATCTGATCGTGCGCGGCGTTTGCTGCCTGAAACCGGGCATTCCGGGCCTTTCAAGCAACATCCGTGTGAAAAGCATCGTCGGTCGCTTTCTAGAGCATGCCCGCATTTACTGTTTTGCAAACGGACGGCCCTTGCCTTCACCCGATGCCGCCGTCTACATCAGCTCCGCCGATATGATGCCGCGCAATCTCGACCGTCGCGTCGAGGCAATGGCGCCGGTGAAGAATCCTACCGTCCACGAGCAGGTGCTCAACCAGATCATGGTCGCGAACTTGAGAGACAACCAGCAGAGCTGGCGGATCAATCCGGACGGAAGCGCAACGCGGATCGCGCCGGAGCCCGGTGAGGAAGCCTTCAACGCTCATAAATATTTCATGACCAATCCGTCGCTCTCAGGTCGTGGGCAGTCGCTCAAAGAGAGCTTCCCGCTCCGCTTTCTGAAGCCGGATTGAGGTTGAGGCGCCTGCTTGACGCGTTGGAAGGAAATCCTGGGTGCAAACGAGCGCACCAATGAATTGGAGCCTATCGGCGTCATCGACGTCGGCTCCAACTCGGTGCGTCTCGTCGTTTATGAAGGCGCCGTTCGCGCGCTGACGCCGGTCTTCAACGAAAAGGTCTTGTGCGGCCTCGGGCGCTCGGTCGCGACGACCGGAAGTCTCGGCGAAGAAGCCGTCGAACGCGCACTCGCCGCGTTGGCGCGGTTCAAGGCCATCGCGCGCATCCTGAGCGTCAAAAACTTGATGGTCATTGCGACCGCCGCCGTTCGCGATGCGCAGAACGGACCGTCCTTCATCCAGCGCGGCGAGCGCATCCTCGACACCTCGATCGAAATTCTTTCGGGCGAGAAAGAAGCGCGGCTCGCGGCCCAAGGCATCATGATGGGCTTCGTCGACGACGACGGCATCGCCGGCGATCTTGGCGGCGGTAGTCTTGAACTCGTCGATCTCGCGAAAGACCGGCTGAAAGAAGAGGCGACATTGCCGCTCGGCGGCTTGCGCCTCATCGACACCACCGGCAACAAGATCGAGCGCGCGGGCGATCCGATCGACAGCGCGCTCGCAAGCCTGCCGTGGCTTGGCAACGGCGAAGGTCGAACATTTTATGCGGTCGGCGGAACCTGGCGCTCGCTCGCCAAGCTGCACATGGAGCAGATCCGTTATCCGCTGCACGTGATGCAGGGCTACAAGCTCTCGGCGCGCGAAGCGATCGATCTCTGCGAGCAATTCCGCAAGACGAAGAAGCCGCTCGATATCCCGGGCATCGCAAGCGTGGCGCGCGCCCGTCGCGAAGTTCTGCCCTTCGGCGCTCTCGTTCTCGAACGGCTCATCAAGCGAATGCAGCCGCGCCAGATCGTCTTTTCGGTGTTCGGTATCCGCGAGGGACTGATCTACGGCCTGCTGCCGCCG
The DNA here is from genome assembly GCF_001006785.1 of Hyphomicrobium sp. GJ21. Taxonomy (NCBI): domain Bacteria; kingdom Pseudomonadati; phylum Pseudomonadota; class Alphaproteobacteria; order Hyphomicrobiales; family Hyphomicrobiaceae; genus Hyphomicrobium; species Hyphomicrobium sp. GJ21. Next base: position 1,225,947 of record NZ_CDHO01000003.1, read on the forward strand.
CATGAGCAAGCGCGCGATCCGTTGCTGAGCTTCTGCGAAGACTATGCGGCTTTGCGGTCGCGCTCCGTCGAGCACGCCTGGGAGTTGTGCCGCTGGACGGATCGCATTTTTGCCGATCCCGCACTCGAAGAGACGGCCGACGAGCGGCGCCTTCGCCATGCCGCCTGTCTGCTGTCGGATGTCGGCTGGCGCGCTCACCCCGATTATCGCGGCGAGCAAAGCCTCAACACCGTCGCCCACGCGGGCCTCGGCGGCGTCGATCATCAAGGCCGGATTTTCCTTGCCCTCTCGGTCTTTCACCGCCACGAAACGTCGGAAGCCAACGGCGAGCAGCTTTCCGAGCGGCTGCGAAGCCTCGTCAGCAAAAGGGTCCAGCGCCGGGCCCGAATCGTCGGTGCCGCGATCAGGGCCGCCCATATGCTGTCGATCGGCATGGCCGGGATCATCGACCAGACGCCCCTGACCTACGAAAACGGTCTGCTCGTCCTGACCATTCCGCGAGCCTATGCCGCGCTTGACGGCGAGCGGCTGCGCCGCAGATTCGAAGCCTTGGCGGACCTCCTCGGCAAAAAGCCGAAAATTAGAATAAGCGGGTAAAAGGCGGTACGCCTCGCTTGTGACGCAAGAAATTCTGATAGAGTGCAGGCACAAGCTTGCAGGATGAAGACGGCCTCCATGGCGGATGACCTCTACGACATTTTGGGCGTCTCAAGACGCGCGACCGACGAGGACATCCGCAAAGCGTTTCGCAAACTGGCGAAAGCGAACCATCCGGACGTCAATCCCGGCAACGCCGCGGCAGGCGAGCGCTTCAAGAAAATCACCGCAGCAAACGACATCCTGAGCGATCCGGAAAAGCGCCGGCAGTACGACGCGGGTGAGATCGACGGCAAAGGCGATCCGCGCCGGCCGTTCTGGGGACATGCGGGCGCGGGAGCCGGGGCAGGCCCGGGCGGTCCGAGGCGTCCGCAGGCGGCGCGCGGCGGTCAGGCCGGAGCGTTCGAGGATTTCAGCTTTTCCGATATTTTTTCTGACGTCTTCGGCGCCGGAAGCGCAGGCGGTGGCGCGGGAGCCGGTCGCCGCGAGGGCTTCGGCTTCGCGGCGCGCGGGCAGGATCTCCGTTACTCTCTCGAAGTCGATTTCCTAGAAGCCGTGCTCGGTGCGAAGAAGCGCGTCACGCTTCCGGACGGCGGTGTTCTCGATCTTGCCGTTCCCGAAGGTGTGACCGACGGTCAAACGCTGCGCCTCAAAGGCAAGGGGACTCAGGGATCGCTCGGCGCTGAGGCAGGCGATGCGCTGATCGAAATCAAGGTGCGTCCGCATCCCGATTTCAAGCGCGACGGCGACGACATTCTTTTCGAACTTCCGATTACGATCGATGAAGCCGTGCTTGGCGGCCGCGTCGAAGTCCCGACGCCGTCCGGTCGCGTGCAGTTGGCGATCCCGAAAGGCACAAGCTCCGGCAAGACGTTCCGCCTGAAGGGCAAGGGCGTCCGCACGCGTGCTGGCTCCGGCGATCAGCTCGTCACTGTGAAGATCGTCCTGCCGCACGACATCGACGAAAGCCTCTCATACTTCTTTTCAGAGTGGCGCCAGAAGCACGGTTACGATCCCGGCCGGAAATAGGTCGCGCTCCCGTTATTCTCGGCCGAGTCCGCCGCAGGCGCCTCGAAGGCCGGGACTTCGGCATAGGTTCGCTGCAACCTCTATAATGAGCCTTCGGCAGTTTTGTGCTGGATCCCCACGCTTGCTCGCATCGGCTCGCGACGCGTGAGGATGACGACGGTCACTAGTGTTTATGCGCGATTGGCGGCCGGCTCGCGGAACGCGAGTCGCCAATCGCAATCAAAAACCCTCAGGATTGGCGGCCGGCTCGCGGAACGCGTTTAGCCAATCGCCATTTTCTCTTGTCCGCGATTGGCGGCCGGCTCTCCGGAGGAGAGTCGCCAATCGCCACATTAAAGACTCGCAGGAACCGCGCGCACTTCGCCGTTGACGAGCGTGAGCGCGAGTTCGCCGCGCTTGAGCTTCAGGGCCGCTTCGCCGAACAACGAACGACGCCAGCCTTGCAGCGCCAGAACATCGGCTTCGTTCGATACGGCGAGCTGCTCGAGGTCTTCGCTGCTTGCGATAATACGCGGCGCAACGCCATGCTCGGCCGCAGCTGCCTTCAGCAGCACCTTCAAAAGCTCGAGCGTCGCGCTTGCCTCGGCCGACAAGGATTCGTTGCGCTCGATTTTCGGCAGCGTCTTTGGATCGCGCGCAACGCCAGCCTTGACCGCTTCCAGAATTTCCTTCGCGCGTTGCGACCTTGCGAAGCCGTCCGACAGCGTGCGCAGTTGGCCGAGCGCTTCGACATTCACCGGAATCTGGTTGGCGATGTCGTACAGAGCATCGTCGCGCAGCACGCGTCCGCGGGGAACATCGAGCTGTTGCGCCAGGCGTTCGCGCCAAGCCGCAAGCTCCACCAGAACGCCGAGCGATTTGCGGCCTTTGACGCGCAGCCTCAGACGTTGCCAGGCGTTCTCCGGCGACGTGTCATACGTCGCGGGACTGGTGAGAACGCCCATCTCTTCCTGCAGCCACGGCGTGCGCCCGGTCTTATCCAGCGTCTGCCGCAAACGCTGATAGACGTCGCGCAGATACGTGACGTCGGCCAGCGCGTAGTCGAGCTGCTTCGGCGAGAGCGGCCGTCGGCTCCAGTCCGTGAAGCGCGAGCTTTTGTCGAGGTCGGCGCCCGTCGTTTTCTTCACCAGGTTGACGTAGCTGATGCTGTCGCCGAAGCCGCAGACCATCGCCGCAACCTGCGAGTCGAAGACCGGCGTTGGTACAACCCCGGATTTGAGAAAAACGATTTCGATGTCCTGCCGCGCGGCGTGGAAAACCTTGACCGTCGAGGTGTCGGCCATCAGCTGGTAAAACGGCGTGAGGTCGAGCCCCGGCGCCAGCGGATCGACGATTGCCTCGGCCTCGGGGCCAGCAAGCTGGATCAGGCATAGCAACGGCCAGAACGTCTGCTCGCGCAGAAATTCGGTATCAACGGCAACGTAGTCGCTTCTGGAGAGGGTTTCGCAAAGTGCGGCCAGCTCCGGCGTGGTGGTAATGGTCTGCATTGAGCGACGCCTATAGCGTATCGATTTTCCGTTGTCGCCATCAGCTTGGTCGCGGCCCGATCTGAAGGCGATTCGCGGCGTTCTTGGGTTGCTTAGCACCGGCGCCCGGCGCCAGCGGGCCGATTGATTAAAACTTGCGGGGACTTCAGGTACTTCGGCCGCTCCCTGGTAACCTTGACTTTCGCCCGCCCGCATGCGCTTTTCCGCGGCGATTTCCACCCATACCGAGCAAAGGGTTTCCGGCAATGGCCGAGGCAAAACTGCATCGTTATCGCTCGCACACCTGCGGCGCGCTTCGCAAAGCCAATGTCGGCGAAACCGTTCGGCTGTCGGGCTGGGTGCACCGCGTGCGTGACCACGGCGGCGTGCTGTTCATCGATTTGCGCGACCACTACGGCGTCACGCAGGTCGTCGCCGATCCCGACAGCGCCGCCTTCAAGGCCGCCGAGGCCGTCCGTTCAGAGTGGGTCATCCGCGTCGACGGCAAGGTCCGCGACCGGCCCGACGGCACGGTGAACGTCGAGCTTCCGACCGGCGAGATCGAACTCTACGCGACCGAGATCGAGGTGCTTTCCGCCGCGAAGGAACTTCCCGTTCCCGTGTTCGGCGAGCCGGACTATCCGGAAGACTTGCGCCTGCAGTATCGCTTCCTCGACCTGCGCCGCGAAACGCTGCACGCGATCATCATGAAGCGGCTCGAAATCACGCGTGCCATTCGCAAGCGTATGCACGACGCCGGCTTCAACGAATTTCCGACCCCGATCCTGACGGCATCGAGCCCCGAAGGCGCGCGCGACTTCCTCGTGCCGAGCCGCATTCACGAGGGCAAATTCTACGCGCTGCCGCAGGCCCCGCAGCAGTACAAGCAACTGCTGATGGTGTCGGGCTTCGACCGCTATTTTCAGATCGCGCCCTGCTTCCGCGATGAAGACCCGCGCGCCGATCGCCTTCCCGGAGAGTTCTACCAGCTCGACGTCGAGATGAGCTTCGTCGAACAGGAAGACGTGTTCTCGACGATGGAGCCGGTGCTCACTGGCCTTTTCGAGGAATTCGCCAACGGCAAGCCGGTGACGAACAACTGGCCGCGCATTCCCTACGACACGGCGATCGCGAAGTATGGCTCCGACAAGCCGGACCTTCGCAACCCGATCGAAATGCAGGACGTGACCGAGCATTTCCGCGGCTCAGGCTTCAAGGTCTTCGCGGGTATGATCGAGAAAGATCCGAAAGTCCGCGTCTGGGCGATCCCCGCGCCAACCGGCGGCTCGCGCGCCTTCTGCGATCGCATGAATTCGTGGGCGCAGGGCGAAGGCCAGCCGGGCCTGGGCTATATCTTCTGGCGCGACGGCGAGGACGGCGGCGCAGGTCCAATTGCGAAGAACATCGGGCCGGAACGCGCCGGTGCAATCAAGGCGCAGCTTTCCCTCAAGGACGGCGACGCGGTGTTTTTCACGGCTGGCAACCCGGCGAACTTCTACAAGTTCGCAGGCGCCGCGCGCGATCGCGCCGGTCAGGAATTGAAGCTCGTCAAGGAAGACCAGTACGCGCTCGCCTGGATCGTCGACTTCCCGTTCTACGAGTGGAACGAGGAAGAAAAGAAAATCGACTTCTCGCACAATCCCTTCTCGATGCCGCAAGGCGGTGGCGAAGCGCTCGATGCCGCAACGACGAACGAAGATCGGCTGAAGCTCAAAGCCTATCAGTATGACATCGTCTGCAATGGCTACGAGATCGCCTCCGGCGGCATCCGCAATCACAAGCCCGAGGTGATGATCAAAGCCTTCGGCATCGCGGGACTTGGACCCGAGGTCGTTGAGCAGCGCTTCGGCGGATTGTTCCGCGCCTTCCAGTACGGCGCGCCTCCGCACGGCGGCATGGCGGCCGGCATCGAACGCATCGTCATGCTGCTGACCGGCGGCAAGACGGTTCGCGAGGTCGCGCTGTTCCCGATGAACCAGCAGGCCAACGACCTGCTGATGGGCGCGCCGAGCGACGTCACGCCGAAGCAGCTGCGCGAACTTTCCCTCCGCGTCGTCGCACCGGAGAAGAAGGCTTAGCGTTGAGCCGGGACGCGCTGATCAAACGCGGCGCGTCCTATTGGTGAAACGCGTAGATCGGAATACGACATAAATCTCGAGAGGGGTATTTCATGTCGATGCGAATTCTGATCCTTGGAGCAGGCGCAACGGGCGGCTACTTCGGCGCCTTGCTCGCAAAAGCAGGCGTAGATGTCACGTTTCTGGTCCGGCCAACGCGGCGCGACCAGTTGCAACGTGACGGCCTCGCGATCAAAAGCCATCTCGGCGATGTCACGACGCCGGTAAAGGCCATCACGCGCGACGAGATTTCGGGAACGTACGACGCCATCGTTTTGAGCAGCAAGGCGTATGGCCTCGCGGACGCGATCGAAACGATCCGCCCGGCCGTCGGTGATAAGACGCTCATCCTTCCGCTGCTCAACGGCATGCGCCATCTCGACGATCTCGATCGCGCGTTCGGAGCAGAACACGTGCTCGGAGGTACCTGCCATATCAGCGTTGTTCTCGACGCCGACGGAACGATCCGCCATCTCAGTCCGTTCGCCTCGCTGACTCAGGGTCCGAGAACGGCCGCTCAACGCGAAGGCGCAACACGTCTCCAGCAGGAACTCGAACGCGGCGGCTTCGAGGCAAGATTTTCCAGCGATGTCATCGGCACGATGTGGGAGAAATGGTTCTTCCTCGCGACGCTCGCCGCCTCGACCTGCCTCATGCGCGCGTCCGTTGGCGAGATCGTGCGAACCGACGAAGGCGAGCGCCTGATCTCAAGCATGCTCGCCGAGTGCTCAGCCGTGGCGGACGCGTGCGGTCATCCACCCTCTCCCGCCGCGCAAGAAGGTGCGCGCGCGACGTTGACGGATCGGCAATCAAACATTTCCGCATCGATGCTGCGCGATATCCAGCGTGGCGGCGAGATCGAGTCCGATCATATCGTCGGCGATCTCATTCGCCGCGGCCGCGAGCAGGGCATGCCGACACCTTTGCTCGACGTCGCCTATGTGCATCTTCAGGCCTATCAAAACAGGTTCAAGGGCGCGTCGGAAACCGCAGTCTGAGAGACCAGACATGACGGGACATTAATTCTACTGCGCTCCAGTCGGCCTTGTGTTTGCCCAGCAAAAGCGGGACAATTCGGCAAGTGAAAACGGGACCTTCAGTATGCCGCGCGCCCTTGTACCGGTTGTTTGTCTTCTGATCGCGATCATCTCGACGGCAGCCCTCGCACGCACGCCCAATCATGCCGAAGACTGGAACGGTGCCGAAATCAATTGGCGCGACGCTCGCTCCGGAATTTATGAATCGTCACAGACAGGCCGTCCCGTCATCATGGTTTTCCATGCGACGTGGTGTTCGGTGTGCAAGCGCTTCAGGGAAATCTTCAAAGACCCCGGAATTGTCGCGGCGTCCCGTGATTTCGTGATGATCCTCGTCGATGGCGACGCCGAAAAGGAACTGAATGGCGCGTTCTCGCCCGACGGCGTCTACGTGCCGCGAACGCTTTTCATCGATTCCGAAGGCAACGTCTCCGATAAGCTGGTCGGCGCGGACCCGCAGTATCCGCACTCGCTCGCCGTCGACCGGCCCGACGAACTCTTGGCGCTGATGAAAAAAGCCCACGGCGTTTTCAACATGACGCCGAAGACTTCGCCACCGGCCACCTCCGGTGCGGATCGAACCTGACGCAGGGTCGAATTCCGTTCACTGTTCAGTTGCGCTCGCGTTATTCGGCCGTCATAAGGACCGTCGATGCGGACGTGGTGGAACCGGTAGACACACAGGACTTAAAATCCTGAGACGGTAACGTCGTGTGGGTTCGACTCCCACCGTCCGCACCAATAAAATCAATGAGTTAAATGATTTTAGAGTAGCGCGAGCCGATCGTTTGCACGCTCCTACCGCCCCGATTGCTCCGCCAGCCGTCTGCTTACGGCGATACGATCCCAATATCTCGATGGCCCAATCCAATAGGAAGAGGCCAGCGTTCAGCGCATCTCAAAAAGTTCCTGGTGAAACCGTTCGTGGACAGGGAACCGCTTCTGGGCAAAATCCGCTCGCAGGGCGTCGCCGAACTTCACCGGACCGCAAAACCAGATACTTGCTTCCGGCCAGTCCGGGATCTCGGCACGGATGCGGTCGCCATTGAGACGCCCATCGCGCGCATCGACAAGAAAATGCAGCCGCACGCCGGCGGCCTCGGCATCTGCTCTGAGCTTGCGCTCCGCAACCTCGTCGTAATCGGCCGTCGGATGAAAGAGATCGATCTTCAGAGAGGGAAGTTCTTCGCCATTGCTGCGGAGCTGCGCGAGGTATTTCATTCGGGCAATGAACGGCGTGATGCCGATGCCGGCACCGATCCAGATTTGATGCGGGCAGGCGTCATCAAACGTGAAGCAACCGTAAGGCCCTTCAATACTGACCTCTTGTCCTACGACAAGTTTGTCTTTGAGCCGCCGGGTATGGTCGCCGAGTTCCTTCACAATGAAATTGATGCGGTGGTGAGTTGCGTTCCACGCGGATGCGATCGTGTAGGGGTGTGCGCCCTCGCTCGCATCTGACGTGGCGAAGGCGAATTGACCAGGTTGATGGCCAGGCCATCCCGAGGGAACGTCGATCTCGGCTTCGAGAACTCTCACACCGGAATAGTACTCGAGAGACGCGATGCGGCCCGGCACGCGCCGGTGAATGCCCACGCGTCCCAGGAGAAGGATGACGGCGGCCCATACGCCACCCGCCAACAACACCGCAGTGATGATGCCGATCGGAGACGACCAGTAAGTGAACTTGATCAGAACGACGGAGTGAAAGACCAACACGAGATACGCAACGGCGAGCAGCTTGTGGGTCTGATAGAAGAAACGATAAGGAATGCGCTGGATGAGGGCGATGACGATGAGCAGAACGGCCGCGTAGAACGCCCATTCTCCAATCTGCTCGGCACTCTGACGGAGATTCGCGAAGGTCTGCTCGATCTGACTCGTTGCCGGCGGCCTCGGTCCGCGGGTCGGACGTTCGAGAACCCCAAGGCTCACAGCCCATTTTGGACCTTTGGCCCATAGCCAGTGCAAGACGGCGATAACTAAAGCGCCGACGCCCAGCCACTTGTGCAGACGGTACATCTTGTCCAGGCCGCCGAGCCAGGGCTCGGGCCATCGCGGGCGAAGCGCGAGTATCATGGCCAGGCTCATGCAGCCGATGGTGAGAATGCCCGAGTATTGAACCATCACCGAGCGGAAAGCGAAGAAACTATCCGGTGCAAATGCCCTCGGCTCGGCGACAAGCCACAGCACCGTCAACGCCGCTAAGAACATCGAGAAAGAGTATTTGATCACACGCATGTTTCAAGCAACTTTGCTGCATAAGTCCGTGAGGTCTTAGGGCTAACCCTGCGACCGCAATATAGCATGAGCCATCTCGGTCTTTTCGGCCATTGTCGGCTGTCGCTTGAACTATGACTTATCCAGAGTGCGTGTCGGACGCTCGGATGCGTCTCGAGGCTTTTGCCTGTCTTGGCTCGGCGTATCCGACAGCGGCGGCCAATTCATCGGAAGACGATCGCGCCGGTGGCAGTAAACGCGCGTGTGGATGTTGTGGCAGTGCCGATAATCGCGCGCGTCTGCAAGATGCACCAACCCTCCAAGAGGTGTGCCGTTCGCCGAAGGGCTCAAGGGTGAAGCGTTGGCTTGTCCGAAGGGAACGCCGCCAGCGCTGAGACTCGCCATTGTGCCAAACAACAATAGTGCGGTGATGCTGCGCATCTTTGATTCTCCTAAACTGTTAGCGGGTTGTGTCTTTGGTCGTGTCCTTGAAGGACCGCGCCGTCGTCGGTTTTGATTTTGGCGGCGGACTGGCGGGGATAAGCCGGCGGAGCCACTCGGTGCGCGCATCGGGAAGGTTGAGCGCCCAAACCGCCAGAGCCCAAACACACCCCACAAACAGAAGCGGCCCGGCGCTGGTCAGAATGGTTTCGGCGAGCAGATCGAGACTCATTGGTGTGTCGCCCGATCGGCGGGATGCGTGCTGGTCGGCTTCAACGCCTGCAGCCGGCCGAAGCTGTCGACAGGCTCGATCCAAAAGGTGAGGTGAGGAACCGCCGCTTTTTGCGCGACGAGTTGCAAAAGACGCTCTGCTTCGGCCCGCTCGATGACTGTAGTTATGAGGCTTCTCTTGACGTGACCGCGAACGCGCTCGCTCACCGTAGCGCCGACGAATCCAAAGCCATGCCCTTTCGCCTCCCATGTCGTGAAGCCTGGGATCGGCGGATCCAGCGAAAGCATCAGTTCGACGATGCGCTCGGTGCTGTCCGGAGGGCAGACGAGCGTGAGCCTGCAAAGGAATTTGTCCATGCGAGTTGTCCGATTGTGTTGGCTGGGCGCTGTCCGGATATTCCGAAACGGCGAAATAGGATCGGCAGCAGAATGAGTGTGAGCGCGGTCGAGGTCGCGAGACCGCCAATGACTACGATGGCGAGCGGTTTCTGGATTTCGGACCCTGGGCCGTTGGCGAACAACAACGGGACGAGCCCGAACGCCGCGATGCTGGCGGTCATCAGCACCGGCCGAAGCCGTCGAAGCGCTCCTTCAAACACGGCCTCGGCAACGCTTGCGCCTGCGGCCAGCAGCTCATTGAAGTGGCTGACAAGCACAAGTCCGTTCAGCACCGCTATGCCAAGCAGTGCGATGAAGCCGACCGAAGCAGGGACCGACAGATATTCGCCGGACATCCAGAGTGCGAGAACGCCGCCGACAAGAGCAAACGGTATGTTGACTAGGATAAGAAGCGCCTGCCGGATCGAGCGGAGCACGGCGAAGAGGACGCCAAAGATCAGGCCGAGTGCAATCGGTACGACGATGACGAGACGGGCGGCGGCGCGGCGCTGATTCTCGAACTGTCCGCCCCAGACGAGGTAATAGCCTTGGGGCAGCTGCACTTGAGAGGCGACGACGCGTTGGGCCTCTTCGACAAATCCCACGAGGTCGCGGCCGGTAACGTAAGCCTGCACAATGGCAAAACGCGACGCATTCTCGCGATCGATCTTGACAGGGCCTGCGACGCGCTCGAGCTTTGCAACATCGCCGACGCGAACGAGCCCGCCATCGCCCGACGAGAGCTGCGTCGCGGCAAAAATCTCCGGCGCCTCGCGAACGGCCTGTGCGCCGCGCAGGATGATATTGGTTCTGCGTCCGGGCTCTGCGACGATGCCAGCTGCGGAGCCCTCAAGAGTTGAGCGAAGCTCGTCTTGAAGTCTTGTCGGCGAAAGGCCAGTGCGGCCCGCCGAGAGGCGGTCGACATTGATTTGAAGATAGTCGACGGTGTCGTTGGCGACTGTCGAAACTTCCGCGGCGCCCGCGACATTGCTCAGGGTCGCCTGAATTTTCCCCGCAAGATCCGAAAGCGTTTTGATGTCTGGGCCGAAAATTTTGACGGCGAGGTCGCCACGCGCCCCCGTCAGCATTTCATTGGTCCGCATCTCGATTGGCTGCGTAAACGCGAATTCATAGCCCGGGAGATCGGCCATTGCGGCGCGAAGCTGTTCCAGGAGCCACGCCTTATCCGGGACGCGCCACTCATGCTTCGGCTTAAGAACCATGAACGTGTCAGTCTCGTTGAGGCCCATAGGATCGAGCCCCAATTCGTCTGAACCGACGCGCGCAACGATGCGCTCGATCTCCGGCACCTTTTCTTTCAGCACGCGCTGAATTTGAAGATCGCCTTCGATGCTCGCCTGCAAATTGATCGATGGGTGCTTGGTGATCTGCATAATCACCGCCCCCTCATCCATCGTCGGCATGAACGATTTTCCGACTGCGCCGTACGCGACGGCCATGAGGCCGATACCCATGACGGCGACCAGATAAACCGGCAGCGGGAAGGCAAGGCAGGACTTGAGCAGCGCGCGATAACCCCGATTGAGAAACCGCATCAGCAGCGGCTCCGAATGTGGACCGGCGTTGAGCATCAGCGAGGAAAGAACGGGGATCAGCGTGAGTGATAAAATCAGCGAGCTGCTTAGAGCGAAGATGATCGTAAGCGTGACCGGGCCGAAGAGCTTGCCTTCGAGGCCCTGCAGCGACAGCAACGGCAGAAATACGAGACAGATGATCAGAATGCCGGCCGCGACAGGTACGGCGACCTCACTTGCGGCCCGATAGACAGTGTGCAGCTTAGGCACCGCAGCCGGCCCTTGATTGTGCTGAAGCCGTTCGACCGTGTTCTCGACAACGACGACCGCAGCATCGACGATGAGGCCGATGGCAATCGCCAGTCCGCCGAGGCTCATCAGGTTTGCCGACATGCCGAAGAGATGCATCATGACGAACGTCATGAGAGCGGCGAACGGCAACGTAACAGCGACGACGAGCGCCGCGCGCAAGTTGCCCAGAAAGGCGACGAGCAGGAGCACCACGAGAACGGTAGCTTCGATCAGTGCTTTTTTGACTGTGCCGACCGCGCTGGCGATGAGATCGGAGCGATCGTAGAAGACGTCGATCCGCACGCCGGGCGGAAGACTTGCCTTGAGATCATCGAGCCGTTGTCGAACAGCCTTGACGATGGCGCTAGCGTCGGCGCCGCGCAACGACAACACCAAGCCCTCAACGGCTTCGCCCTTTCCGTCTTCGGTGACGGCGCCGTATCGCGTCAGGCTCCCGATCTGGATCTTCGCAACGTCACCAAGACGCAACACGCGCGGACCATCCAGTTTCAGGACAATCTGTGCGAGGTCGTTGGGCGTCGCGATGGCGCCCTGAGCGCGGACGACGAGTGCCTTTTCGCCTTCGACCAATCGCCCGGCGCCGTCGTTGCGATTGTTCGCCTCGATGGCGGCGGCGAGATCCGGAATGCCGAGACCTGCAGACGCAAGCGCGGCTTGATTGGGAATGATTTCGAATGTCCGAACCATGCCCCCGAGCGCATTGACGTCGGCAACGCCGGGAATGGTACGAAGAGCCGGACGTATCGTCCAATCAAGTAGACTTCGGCGCTGTTCGAGCGTCAGGTCTCCGCCCTCGATCGTGAACATGAAGATGTCTGAAAGCGGTGTCGAGACCGGCGCCAGGCCGCCCGTGACGTCCTTGGGCAGATCGCCGCGCACGCCCGCCAGGCGTTCCGCAACTTGCTGGCGCGCCCAGTAGATGTCGGTCCCATCGGCGAAATCGAGCGTGATATCGGCAATCGCGTACTTTGCTGCCGACCGCAGGATCGTTTGCCCCGGGATGCCAAGCAGCTCCATCTCGATCGGCGTGATGATCCTTGTTTCCACCTCCTCCGGCGTCATGCCCGGCGCTTTCAGAATCATCTTCACCTGAACGGGCGAGATGTTCGGAAACGCGTCGATTGGAATCGTCCGGAACGCATAGAAGCCGCCAGCCGCGACAAGGCCGGACATCGCAAGGATAAAGATCCGCTGCGTGAGTGCGAACTCGATCAGACGGCGCAACATTCGCTACTCTCCAGCCAACATGCGCTCGAGCTGGGGTAGACCGCTCGTTGCCACCTGCGCTTTGCTTGTCACCGAGCCTGAGATCGTTGCGTTGTTGGGAGAGCTGCCGCGCAGTTCCACCGCCACGAGCGTGAATCCCGATTCATTGCGCACGAATACCGCTGGCCGATTGCCGATTTTGACGATGGCCGAGGAGGGCACATTCAGAGCGTCGGTAACGGTCGGACGCAGAATGCTGACGGTGACCATCTGCCCGGTGCGCAGACGGGAGCCGGCCGGGATGCTTGCAAACATCACCGTGGAGCGCGTCATCCGATCGAGAGAGCCTCCGACCGAAACCACTTTGCCCGCTGGTCCGTCGGTGATCTGTACGACGTCGCCGGGTTTGACGTTGGCAATGACGTCGGCGGGCGCCTGTATCTCGACCCATAGCTCATCGCTGGTGTCGATGGTGACAGTCGCGGCCATTGCCTCGATTTTGTCGCCGGGCATGACGCGTGTTTCCGCCACCGTTCCATCGGACGGCGCCGGGATGGTGTATTGTCCATTCTCTCCGGCGATTATTCCGTTTAGCGTCGTCGCGCGCTTATGCTGCTCTAGAACGGCGCGGACTTTCGCCACCTGAGCCTCGGCTTCATCTGCCAGTGTGGGATTTTGATAGTTTTTATCGGCAAGCGTGCGCCTTCGCCGTGCGACGGCGTCAGCCGTCTGCAGTTCAGCCTCAGATTGAGCGAGCTGGCTTTGAGCTTCGAGCAGTTCGCGGCTCGAAACCGTGATCATGGGCATGCCCTTGACCACGCGTTGACCCGGCAGCACGTGCACTTGGTTCACCGTTCCCGCGAAGGGTGCGGCGGCAACAAGCCGAGAGTTCAAGGGCGGAACAACGGTACCGGGAAGGACAGCGACCGTTTCCGTGCTCGCAGATCGAACGGGTTCAAGCTTGATGTTGAGGCGTCTGACCTGCTCAGGTGTAACGCTCACGTCCTTTGCCGCAACGGACTCCGGCGCAAGTGCGGCGATGATAGCCAGAACGCGAAAAACTAAACTTCTTCCAGGCATCCAAGCATCCCTTTTCGCGGCAGTGCCGTGCCAGGGGGAGATGCGATGCCGAGCTGAAAGGAACCTGAATTGAACCTGCAGTAAGGCTGACAGCCGTTTTCAGGTTCAATTCAGGAAGATGCTGCTAGAAAGCGTGAATACGCGGGAGACGCGCCCATTCGCATACTGCTGATAGAAGATGACGATGAAATCGCCGGCCGACTTGTAGCCGGTCTTGCGCGAACAGGATTTACTGTCGAACGCGCGGACAACGGGGCTGATGGTTATGCCATGGGATTGGACGAGACGTACGCCGCGGCGATCCTCGACCTCGGACTTCCGCAGATGCAGGGTCTTGATGTTCTCAAGCGCTGGCGCGCGTCCGATCGCAAGCTCCCCGTTTTGATTCTCAGTGCACGGGGCACATGGGCGGAGAAAGTCGACGGTCTTAACGCAGGTGCGGACGACTACATCACCAAGCCGTTCCACGTCCCCGAAGTTGCGGCAAGGCTTAAAGCGCTGATCCGACGCGCCTCGGGAATTGCGAGTCCGGTGCTCACGCACGGTGGCATCTCGCTCGATACGACGTCGAACCGCGTCTGCCAAAATGGCGAGAGCATCGAATTGACCGCGCGTGAACTCAAGATGCTGACCTACTTCATGCATCGCATTGGCCGCATCGTTTCGCAGGCCGAGCTGGTCGATCATCTCTACGCGCTCGAGGACAGCCGGGAGTCAAATACCATCGAAGTTTACATCAGCCGTTTACGGCGGAAGCTCGGCGCCGACGTCATCACCACTGTTCGTGGACTCGGATACCGGATGGACTGAGCGGCGGCATGACGAGCTTGAAACAACGACTGATCCTGGCCGCCACGCTGTGGATTACAATCGGAATGATCTCGGCGGGTTTCGTTCTGTCGGGAGTATTCAAGCGCCACGTGTCCGATCAGATCTATATCGAAATCTACGAGCATCTGGATGAACTCGCTCACTTGGCGGAATTCAAGTCCGGCACGCCGCCTCGTCTCTCACGTCAACTCAGCGACCCTCGCTACGACATCCCGATGTCGGGATACTATTGGGAAATCCAGACAGCAGATAAAGTTCTAGCGAAGTCCGCTTCTCTGGAAAATTCGGTGCTCTCGATGCCGCCGGATTTTCCGATAGATACCGGCACGCACGCCGGCAAAGCTGCAGGACCAACAGGAGCTGTTCTCTTTGCCGCGCGTACCGACGGGACGCTCGAGGGCTCGCCGGTACGGTTCGTTGTCGGAACAGATCAACGTCACGTCGACGTCGCCGTGTCTCGGTTCCGCAGCATTCTGTCGTGGGCTCTGATAGGATTCGGATTTTCCATGATCGCCGGCGCTGTACTCCTGATTTTGTACGCGCTGAAGCCGCTAAACACATTGCGAAGCTCGCTGGCGGATGTGCGAACGGGCGCTTCCAGGAAGCTGGACGGAGCATACCCGCTGGAAGTCCTCCCCTTGGTCAACGACCTCAATGCCCTGCTCGTCTCGACCTCAGAGCTGATACAGAGGGCGCGGACGCAGGCCGGAAATCTGGCACACGGATTAAAGACTCCTCTCGCCGTACTGACGGACGAGGCCTATCGCATCGAGGAAAACGGCCTGCCTCAATCGTCGGCGACGATCCTGACTCAATGTCGCAAAATGCAAACCCAGATCGACTACCAGATATCGCGAGCCCGCGCCGTTGCGCTCCGCTCGATACCGGGCACTGTGGCAGAGGTTCGCAAAGCTGCGGAGGAGGTCGCAAGCGCCCTTCGCAGGCTGTACGGAGAAACCGGCGTGGCGATTACCGTCGACGTCTCCGATGGTCTTCTAGTCGCCTGCGATCCTCAAGACCTCAATGAAATGCTGGCGAACATTGTCGACAACGCCTGCAAGCACGCAAAATCTCGTGTTCGCATCTCGTGCCACGGGCCGACCTCCGACAAGACTTTCGATCTGCACGTGGAAGATGATGGGAAGGGGTTGCCGCCGGAAGCGTTCGAGGTTGTGTTTGACATCGGCGAACGATGGGATTCTCGCGAGGCGGGCTCCGGCCTCGGGCTTGCCATCGTACAAGATCTTGCGCAGCTCTATGGTGGCGATATCAAACTTCAAAAATCAAGCATGGGTGGACTCTGGGTCGTGCTCAAGCTGCCGACGGCGGATACAAGCGATGTTGCAGGTGTCTAGCCTCAGTCGCTGACAATATGATTTCAAAATCCGACGCACAGTTTGAATTCGTGTAACGACTGTGTGAAGCTGGGCTCAAGCGATCCCCCGCACGGGATCGTAAATAATCAACGAATTTACTGGGAAGACGGCTGTGGCGGAAGGCGAATGGAAAATCGGCGTCCTGTTCTCTAAGACAGGAGTTACAGCGGGCGCGGAAACGTCAGAGTTGAACGCGGCGATCCTGGCAATTGAAGAAATCAACGCCGCTGGAGGTGTCCTGGGTCGAAATCTTAACGCTATCCATTATGATCCGGGTTGTTCGCCGCCCAAGTATCAAGAGTATGCGATCCGGCTGCTGAAGGAGGATAGAGTTCGTATCGTCTTCGGCTGCTATATGTCATCGGAAAGAAAAGTCGTTCTTCCTCAGATCGAAGCCTTCCGGGGACTGCTATTTTATCCCACATTTTACGAGGGTTTTGAGTACTCGAGCCGTTGTTTTTACGGAGGCGCCGCCGCCAATCAAAACGCCGTCGCACTAGCCAAGTACCTTATCGAGAAGTTCGGCAGCCGGTTTCTTCTGGTGGGCTCGAATTACGTGTTTCCTCGCGAATACAACCGGGTGATTTCGGAGCTGGTGGAGCTGTCCAGAGGGGAAGTCGTGGACGAGATTTACGTGCCGGTTGAGTCGACGGCCGAAGATTTCGAGAAAATTATACGGAGCATAAAAATTCATGCGCCGGACGTCATTGTCTCGACCGTGGTCGGCACGGGATCGCAGCAATTGTTTGAGAGATTTCATGCAGCGGGTCTGAACCCGCGCGACACGCCGATCGCGAGCCTGACGATGACCGAAGCAGAAGTTTCCAACGTCCTGCCCGAGATCGTGGCCGGCCATCTAACGTCTGCTTCATTCTTTGAGAACCTGGATCTTCCCGAAGCACGACGATTTGTTGCCGCATTTAAAGAGAGATTTGGCGCTTCCGCACCGATTACATCGAGCGCCGAAGCCGTTTATTGTCAGGTTCATCTTTTCGCAAAGGCGCTAGCGCTAGCGGGAGACGACGATCCTGAACTCATAGCCAAGCATCTTCGCGGGATGGAATTTAATGCCCCACAGGGGCGAATAAGGATCGATCCAGACAACCATCATACCGAACTTTGGTCACGCATTGCCCGCATAAATGAAGCCGGGCAGTTCGACATCGTATGGCAATCGGAAAACAGGATACGCCCGGACGTTTATTTTGTAACGTCCTCGGGCGAAGCCCGCCATACGCCTAAAGCCCAGTCCAATTACGGAATCTAGCGGGTTGCCGGTGTCCAGAGAGCTGCTTCAAAGTCTAAAGGGTTTGCGCATTCAGGTTCTGCATCCGCCGGATGCGGAAGGCAAAGTGCTCATTGAGCATCTTAACCGCATAGGCTGCACATGTGAGGCCACATGGCCACTGCCGGAGGAGATAAGTCCGACGGCATCGGTGGTCATCATCGCGATTGAGCCGTCCCATCGTGAGCAAATCTTGAAGTTGTTTCGCCCTGTAGAGCCGTTGGATCCAGCGCTCTTGGCGGTGATCTCTTTTGAAGATCCGTCTACTGTTCAAATTGTTTTGGAGTGTGGCGCGCTCGGTGTGATCGAACGACCGATCAGGCCTTTTGGTTTACTGACTAACCTCATGATCACGCGTTCGATTTGGCTCGAGAGGCAGAACGCAAGCAAACGCATCAGAAAGCTGGAGCGACGCGTTCGAAGCAGCAAACAGATCCTCCGTGCGAAAGAGATTCTGATGCAAACTCGCGGGATGGCGGAAGATGCTGCCTACGAATGCATCAGGCAGCAAGCGATGGCGAAACGCATCTCAATGGATGAGCTTGCCGACGCAATTATTGCAGCGCACACGCTATTGACGAATAATCCGTAGGGTGCCTATATCCGCGTGAACTAACGCTCAGCACACGAGCGATTCCATTTCTGATACCCGACAGTGCCGTCGTGTATCGCAAGGCTATGAAGCCCACGTTCCCTCTTCACCGAGGGGACGTGGGCTTTTTTGTGTTTTGGCCAGCGCAAGCCGCGAAAAAAGCGGCAGCGCCAAGGGAGGGAAATAAGGAAAATGAAAAATCCCGATAGACGTCAATTTATGAAAGTTCTCGGAGTTGCGGCGGGTGGCTTGGCCGCGCCGACAATACTTGGCTCTCGCGCGCTCCGAGCTGAAGAAACGATCCCTGTCGGCATTCTTTACTCGCTGACGGGAACGACCGCGATCGTCGAAAAATCGATGAATCAATGCGCGCTGATGGCGATTGCCGAAATCAACGCGAAAGGCGGCGTACTTGGGAAGCAGCTTCGCCCCGTCATTGAAGATCCGGCATCGGAGCCAAGAACCTACAGCGAAAAAGCACGTAAGCTGACGATTGAAGACAAGGTGCCGGTGATATTCGGTTGCTACACGACGGCAAGCCGGAAAGCTGTTCTTCCGGTCGTCGAGCGTCGCAGCGGACTGCTCGTTTGGCCGACATGGTACGAAGGAGAAGAATGCTCGAAGAACGTTCTCTATGCTGGCTCGGCCGTGCCTAATCAGCAGCTTGAGAATTCAATTCCGTGGTTGAAAAACAAGCTCGGCAAAAACAAGCTTTTCATTGTTGGCTCCGACTATGCATTTCCGCGCGGCATGGCGAAGACGTCGAAGACGCTTTGCGCCAAGATCGGAATGGAAGTCGTCGGTGACGAATACTTGCCGCTCGGTCACACCGAATGGGCGTCGATGGTTTCCAAAATCGGATCGAGCGGTGCCGATGTGATTTTCTCCAACGTGGTCGGAGACTCGATCGTCGCGTTTTATCGCGAGCTGCGGAACCAAGGTTACGACTTCGAAAAACTTCCGCTCTGCGCCTCGACCACGACCGAGGTCGAGGTCCGGGCGATGGGGCCGGAATATGCAAAAGGCAGCTATGTTTCGCTGCCGTACTTCCAGACAGTGGATACGCCGCAAAACAAAGCCTTCGTAAAGGCGTTCAAGGAATTTGCAGGACCAGACTCGGTCACGCACGCGGCTATGGAAGCAGTCTACACGGGCGTCCATATGTGGGCCATGGCAGCCGCCAAGGCAGGCGACGTTTCTTCCAAGGCTGTCGTGGGTGCCGTGGGCGGAATGTCATTCGATGCGCCCCAAGGCAAAGTCACGATTGATTCTGAAAATCTTCATTCGTTCCTCACTCCGCGTATCGGCAAAGCACGCGCAGACGGCATGTTCGACATCGTCGATCAGTATACCGAGCCACTCGTCCCGTTGCCGTATTCGAGCGTCGGAGAAACCGCAGACAAGCGCGTTTGCAAGGTAAGTGGTGCCGCTCTTTGAGCGCACCACCCATCTTCGTTTGCGCGGTAATTCCTTTGTCTGAGAACTCGCATGGAAACTTTTGTAATTGGGCTGAGCATAGCGTCCATTCTATTCATCGTTGCTCTCGGCCTGGCCATCGTCTACGGCACAATGAAAGTCATCAATCTCGCTCACGGTGAGATGGTGATGATCGGTGCTTACGTCACGGTTCTTGCGTCAAAGCATTTGGGATTGGGCATCTATAGCTGCCTGCCGCTTGCTTTTCTCGTTGCCGCGCTTTTCGGTCTCGCAATCGAACGTCTCGTAGTGCGCCCACTCTATGGGCGCCTACTTGACACGCTGCTTGCGACCTGGGGCATCGCGCTCATTCTACAGCAGCTGATCCGAATCCATTTTGGGTTTGGACTCTTCGGAATCCATATCGACGGTCTCGGTTCGGATCTGCAAAACGTGCCGGTTCCAGCCGAACTTCAGCAAACGCTGCATATCCTGGGAACGAACATCCCGGTGTATCGAGCCTTTGTTTTTGGGGTCGCTGCCGTCCTCGGAATCGTGAGCTGGTGGCTGATCTACAAGACGCGATTTGGCAGTCAATTGAGAGCCGTTTCGGCGGCTCGTGACATCACCGCGGCATGCGGCGTGAACGATAAGCGCATCAACGCACTGGCGTTCGCATACGGGTCTGGCCTTGCAGGCGTAGCGGGAGTCCTCGTCTCCGGCTTCAAGACAGTCTCGCCGGACATGGGCGCGCCTTACGTCATCGACGCGTTCATGGTCGTCGTCGCAGGCGGAGTGGGGCATTTGCTCGGCACGGTTTTGTCGGCAGGTATCCTCGGCGAAGTTCAGAGCTTCGTTGCGACGTGGTCGAACGATGTCTACGGCCGCACCGTCCTGTTCGCATTCGTCATTCTCATTCTGCTGTTCAAGCCGCAGGGGCTTTTTGTGAGCCGCAATCGCTGACGTTTGGAAACATTATGAAAGAGCGAACTATTACACTTGCGGCCTATTTTCTGTTCTTTGCCGTTGTTTTCGCATTGCCATTTGCGTTGAACAGCTTCTGGACAAATAGGATCGCCGTCTATCTCGTCTATGCCATATGCGCGGTCGGCATCAGCCTATCGTGGGGCTACGCGGGAATTTTGAGCCTCGGGCAAGGCCTGTTCTTCGGAATTGGCGCCTACATGATCGCAATGTCTCTGACATTGGCGCTTCCGGACAACAATCCCGTACCGCAATTCATGGTGCTCAACATGGAGCCGAATGCGCCGCGGGATCTCTGCTGCGCGACGCCAGGCTCGTTCCTCTGGCAACCGTTTAAGTATCTTCCGATAGGTGTGCTCGCGGGAATCTTGGTCCCTTGTGTCATCGCCGCCGTGCTTGGATACGTCATGTTCAAGCGCCGCACGTCGGGCGTCTATGTGAGCATCATCACGCTGGCGTTGGCCCTGATCGGCCAGATGCTCATCATCAACAACCAGCCGCTTACCGGCGGCTTCAATGGACTTGCCGATCTTGCACCATTGAGCGTCGGCGGTATCGAATTCGATCCCTATGGAAAGAGCGTCTATTATCTCGTGGCGGCGGCGTTGCTCGTTGTCGTGCTCCTGTCGCGGCTCATCGTGTCTACGCGGATGGGGCACGTTCTAAAAGCGGTCCGAGAAGACGACGCCCGCGTTCGATATCTTGGCTACAACGTCGAGAATTATAAGCTCTTCATCTACTGCTTTTCAGCCGCTATCGCCGGAATTGCGGGACTGCTATTCGCGGTGACGTCCGAGTTCGCCTCGCCATCGCTCATGTCGACGTCGTTCAGCATCTCGATGGTGATCTGGGCGGCCTTGGGCGGAAGAAGTTCGCTTCTCGGCGCATGCATCGGTGCTCTTATCGTCAATTTCATCGGATCAGTTGCGAGCGAGAATGTCATGCTCCAGCCGGTGTGGCCGATCGTGCTCGGCTTGATGTTCGTGCTCGTCGTGCTGGTCATGCCGGAAGGAATCGCCGGAATCGCAAAGGGGTGGATTGCTAAACTGAGGCAGCCTCGTTCTCTGAAAGAGGTCGTCCAATGAACGCAATCCTCAATATCTCCGAAAGCGACAGCATTCCGTGCACGGAGACTGTGCTGCGCACGAAAGACCTCACCGTTAAATTCGACGGCTTTGCCGCGGTGAACAAAGTCAATCTCGCCGTCTCTCGTGGAGAGTTGCGCGTCATCATCGGCGCGAACGGCGCCGGAAAGTCGACGTTGCTCGATCTGCTTTGCGGCAAGACGCTTCCAACCGAAGGCGAGGTTTGGCTGCGGGATCGAAACATCACCGGCATCGGAGAAGCCGCGATCGCCCGGAGCGGCGTTGGACGCAAATTTCAAACGCCGAGCGTCTTTAAGGAGATGACGGTGCTTGAAAATCTTCAGGTTGCAAGCAACCGCCGAACCGGAGTGTTCGCCAACTTGTTTTCGTGGCGGTCGCCAAGGCCAACGGACGTGGAGGCCGAAGTTGCCGCCCGGACAGGCTTAAGCGACGTGCTTGGCCGCAGAGCATCGGAGCTTTCGCACGGACAGCTGCAGTGGCTGGAGCTTGCGATGGTGCTGAGCCAAGACCCGAAGATCATCCTTCTGGATGAGCCCGCTGCGGGAATGACGGCGGCCGAGACCGACAAGACCGCACAGCTTCTTCTCGATCTCGCAGGCTCTCATACGGTTTTGGTGATCGAACACGACATGGCGTTCGTCAAACGCATCTGTCGAAAAATCACCGTGATGCACCAGGGTGCCGTTCTCGCCGAAGGCACCGCTTCTGAAATTGAGCGGAACCAGGCGGTAGTTGAGGCCTATCTCGGATCGGCGACGCTCAGCCATGCTTAAATTGAATCATCTCAATGCCTATTACGGCACCAGCCACATCATTCACGATCTCGATTTGGAGATACGTGAGGGCGAGATCTTTTGTCTTCTCGGTCGAAACGGCGTCGGAAAGACAACGCTCCTTCGCAGTCTTGTCGGCATCACCGTCAATACAACGGGACGGATAGAGTTCGAGGGCAGGGACATCTCAACTCTGCCGACGCATGCGCGGGCGCGCCTTGGGCTGGGTTACGTTCCGCAAGGTCGCGAAATTGTTCCAGGCTTGACGGTTCTGGAAAACATCTTGCTCGGATGTAACGCACGCAAGGACGGACGCAAGTCCGTGCCGCAGCTCGTGTGGGATACATTCCCGATGCTGAAGGATCACCTTCACCGGAGGGGCACAAATCTATCCGGCGGACAGCAGCAGCAGCTGGCAATTGCGCGTGCTCTCGCGACCGATCCGAGCGTCCTGCTTCTCGATGAACCGACGGAAGGCATTCAGCCGAATGTCGTCGAGGACATCGAAAAATCCATCACGACGCTCAACCGCGTGCATGGCCTGACGATCATCCTGATCGAACAGAAAATCCGCTTTGCGCGCAGTGCTGCGCATCGCTTCGCAATTCTGGAGAAGGGCCGCGTGCGCGTTTCGGGTGCTTCGAACGAGCTCACCAATGATCTCATTCATCGGCATATGGGTTTGTGAACGCCATGTTGCTCATTGATCGAATTGTCGGAGATCGAAACGATCCCGATCTCCATCACAAGCTTCACGAATACGAGCATCGCGGCATTGCCGTCGATACGGTGCGTGTCGCACCGAGCGATCTCGATCGCCGGCGCTTGCGCGTTCGCACGGAGCAAGGTGAAGATCTGGCGATCGCACTATCGCGGCAAGAGCGTCTGTTCGACGGCGCAATTCTCTATCTCACGGATGACAAGGCGATCGTCCTCCGCGCGCAAGAACAGCGCTGGCTTCGGATCGTTCCCAATACGAAGCGCGATGCGGTGGAGCTTGGCTATCTCGTCGGCAATCTGCATTGGCGCGTGCGGTTCGAGGACGAACACATTCTCGTCTCCCTCGATGGGCCGGTCGAAACTTATATCGCCCGCATCGAACCGATGTTGCACGACGGTCGTGTAACCGCCGAGGAAGTCCAATGAGAGCGCGCGATGAAATTCTGCGGACCTTTCAGCATGCGGACACGCAGTTCCCGTCTGGCGCTTTCGCGTTTTCCCAGGGGCTCGAGGCGTTATCGCAACAACAGGATCGGCTGGGAAAGTTCGACCTGTGGAATTTTCTCTACGCACAGATCGTGCATCGTTGGGCGTCAAGCGAACGCGTTGTGATTGCGAGAGCCTATAGGCTCGGAAGCGATCTCAACGCACTGGCAGAGCTCGACGCGGAAGTTGAGGCGTCGACGATAAGCGAGCCGCTCAGGATCGGATCGCGCCGGAATGGAATGGGGCTGCTCACCTCCCACGAAAGAATCGGGACGCCTCACGCAAGCGCGTACAGGAGCATGGTTCGTAATGGCAAAGCGCTCGGCCATGTCGCGGTCGCGCAGGGCCTGCTCTGGAATGCACTCGAAATCGAAGAAGACGATGCAGTCCTGATGAGCGGCTACCAGTCGGCGGCATCACTGACGACGGCCGCCATTCGTCTCGGCCTGATCGGCGCAATCGATGCGCAGGCCTACCTCGCAAAAATTCTGCCGGTCATCACGGAGGAGTCGTGCTCGCCGATATCGGACAACGAGCCGTTACGGGCATTCATTCCGCTTTCGGAAATCGCGATCTCACTGCATGGCGCGACCGGGCAGCGCTTGTTTTCGAACTGAAGGGCGAGAAATAGGTCACAACATATGCTGCTTACTCCTACCGAACTCGAACGCTTAACGATTTTTACGGCGGCGGAGCTTGCAAGAAAGCGCCGGAGCCGGGGATTGAAACTGAACTATCCGGAAGCTGTTGCGCTCATTTCCGATGAAATCCTGGAAGGCGCTCGCGACGGCAAGTCCGTTGCAGACATGATGTCGATCGGTTCGCAGATTCTCACGCAAGACGACGTGATGCCCGGCGTGGCTGCGATGCTGCCGATGCTGCAAGTGGAAGCGACATTCAGGGACGGCACAAAGCTCGTCACGGTCCACGATCCGCTGCGGCCGAAGCCCGGCGCGTCGGCCGAGCCGGCCGTCACGCCAGGTGAAATCCTGGCGATTGATGGCGAGATCGAGCTCAACGCCGGTCGTCGCAAGACCAGCATGAAGGTCACGAACATGGGTGACCGGCCGGTGCAGATCGGTTCGCACTATCATTTCTTTGAAGTGAACCGCGCGCTTGATTTCGACCGGGAGGCCGCATTTGGCATGCGCCTCGATATCCCCGCCGGAACCGCAGTCCGGTTCGAGCCGGGACAAGAGAAGGTCGTTGAACTCACCGAATTCGGCGGCGACCGGCACCTTTCTGGGCTGAACGGACTCACCAACGGATCCGCGCGAGACCCTGCTGTGAAAGCGGCGGCGATCGCACGCGCGCGCGAGCGCGGCTTCCGGACGAGCTGATAAGGAGACGTAACTTTGGCTGTACTTTCACGTCGCGACTACGCCGCTATGTACGGTCCCACGGTCGGGGATGGCGTGCGTTTGGGAGACACCTCGCTCATTGCGGTGGTCGAGAAAGATTTCGCGAGCTACGGCGACGAATGCCTTCACGGCGGCGGCAAAACGCTTCGCGACGGAGCGGGGCTTGCGGCTGGCGTAACAAGCACTGAGGGAGCGCTGGATTTCCTGCTTTGCAATGTGACCGTCATCGATGCTGTCGTTGGGATCGTCAAAGGCGATCTCGGCATCAAGGACGGCAAAATTGTCGGTATCGGCAAAGCAGGAAATCCGGCCATCATGGATGGCGTCGATCCGAGACTGATCGTTTCAGCCGCGACCGCCGTGCGCGACTGCGAGGGATTGATCGCCACGGCCGGCGGCATCGACGTGCACGTTCATTTCGACAGCGCGCAGCTGTGTGACCACGCGATTGCGTCGGGCGTTACAACCCTGCTCGGTGGCTCTCTCGGCCCCATCACAGTCGGCATCGACTGCGGTGGCGCATTCAACGTTGGGAAAATGCTGCAGGCGGCCGAGCAGTGGCCGGTCAATTTCGGATTTCTAGGTCGCGGTAATTCGCACAAGCCGGCTTCTCTCGTCGAGCAGATCGAAGCCGGATGCCTGGGGCTGAAACTTCACGAAGACTGGGGGTCGATGCCGTCAGCGATCGATACCTGTCTCGCACTTGCCAATGACATGGACTTCCCAGTCCAAATTCATACCGACACGCTGAATGAGTCAGGGTTTGTCGAGGATACGCTAGCGGCGATCGCAGAGCGTACCATTCACATGTACCACACAGAAGGTGCCGGAGGCGGGCACGCGCCCGACATCATTCGCGTCGCGGGCCTTCCCTGGTGTCTGCCGTCTTCAACAAATCCCACCAATCCGTACACGATCAATACGTTCGACGAACATCTCGATATGACGATGGTTTGTCACCATTTGAATCCGGCAATTCCGGAAGACGTGGCGTTCGCGGAAAGCCGTATCCGCGCTCAGACAATCGCGGCGGAGGATATTCTTCACGATATCGGCGCGATCTCGATGCTCGGCTCGGACAGTCAGGGCATGGGCCGGATCAACGAGGTCATCTGTAGAACGTGGCAGCTCGCCGACAAGATGAAAAATCAGCGGGGGCGTCTGCCGGAGGAATCGACGCCGTTCGGCGATAACGAGCGTATCAAGCGGTACGTTGCTAAATACACGATCAATCCGGCGCGCACTTTCGGTATCGCCGATCACATCGGCTCGCTGGAGGACGGCAAGCTCGCGGATATCGTTGTCTGGAGTCCGGCGTTTTTTGGCATCAAGCCGGAGCTGATCCTCAAGGGCGGCTTCATCGCGTGGGGCGCGATGGGAGACAGCGCGGCGTCTCTCATGACGTGCGAGCCAAGGGCGTTGCGTCCGCAATGGGGTGCGTTCGGCCGCGCCAGCCCGGCGTTGTCGGCATGCTTCGTCAACCCGGCCGCAATAGATCGCGGCATCGCGAAGACGTTGGACCTGAAAAAGAACCTGCTGCCCGCACGCGGAACGCGACGCCTGTCGAAAAAGGACATGCTGCACAACGACGCTTGTCCGAACATTCGCGTCGATCCGCAGACATTCGATGTTTTCGTCGACGGCGAGCTGGCGACGTGTGAGCCCGCACATGAGCTGCCGTTATCGCAGCGATATATGTTGAGGTGATCCGTGAACG
This sequence comes from Hyphomicrobium sp. GJ21, assembly GCF_001006785.1. Lineage (NCBI taxonomy): Bacteria > Pseudomonadati > Pseudomonadota > Alphaproteobacteria > Hyphomicrobiales > Hyphomicrobiaceae > Hyphomicrobium > Hyphomicrobium sp. GJ21. Next base: position 1,252,243 of record NZ_CDHO01000003.1, read on the forward strand.
TGTCTGCACAACACTCGCGCACGGAAAATATGAGGATCGGCGCAGCCCGGGTGGGCATCGGTGGTCCCGTGGGTTCGGGAAAAACGGCGCTCATCGAGCGTCTCATTCCCGCGTTTGCGCGCCGCAATGTTTCACTCGCGATCGTGACCAACGATCTCGTGACGGCGGAGGACGCGAACCGCATTCGACGATCAGGTTTGATCGATCCGAAGCGGGTCGCTGCCGTCGAGGCCGGGGCCTGTCCGCACACTGTCATTCGCGAAGATCCGACCTTGAACATCGCAGCAGCCGATGATCTCGAGACGCAGTTTCCGGATGTGGAACTGATCTTGATCGAAAGTGGCGGCGATAACCTCGCATCGACGTTCTCGCTGGATCTCGTCGATTGGTGGATGTTCGTGATCGACGTCGCCGGCGGAGACGACATCCCGCGTAAAAACGGGCCGGGGCTCATCAAGTGCGATCTTCTGGTCATCAACAAAACCGATCTCGCGCCGCACGTCGGCGTTGATCTCGAACTCATGAATCGCGAGGCAACGGCGGCGCGCGGAGGAAAGCCTCTCGCATTCACAAACTGCCGTCAGCAGCAAGGCATTGATGACGTCGCCGACAGACTGATGTCGGAGGTATTGTTCCGATGAACGTCTATTGGAACGGACAATTCGACCGGCGACCTGAAGCCGAAGTGCAAGATCGTAGATCTCGCTTCGATCTTTCGTTCGGGCGCCATGGCGAACGCACGATCATCGAACGCCAGTACGTGTCGTATCCGTTTCATCTGACCCGGCCGTTTGCGCTCGATCCCGACATCCCGGCGCTGACAACCGTGTATCAGCAGTCGTCGTCGGGTGGTGTCTACCGCTCGGACCGCCTCACATCCCAAATCAAGATGGGGACGGGAACGGCAGCGCATATCACAACGCAGGCGGCAACAATCGTTCACGATTGTTACGGCTGTGAGGCTAGCCAATGCACGCAGATCGACATGGAAGAAGACGCGTTTCTAGGTCTCGTTCCAGAAGCACTGGTGTTTTTCCCTGGCGCTGAATACGCGACGTCATTGGACATTACGTTGCACCCGACGTCGGCGCTGATGATTGGCGAGTCGTTCACGGAGCATGACTTCGCGAACAATCTGCGCACGTTTGGGAGATTTTGTTCGGAGACCGTTGTCCGGGACACGTCTGGCCGATTGCTCGTACGGGAATGCTTTCAAATCGGAGGGCAGGACTTCGCAGCGGCTACGACGCCAATCGGCCCTTTCTCGATTGTTGCGAATTTTCTCATGCTTGGAAAGCGTGCGCGATTGCCCACGACTGATGCGATCGCAACGAAAGTTTTGCGCCGAGAGGACTGCGTGGCGGGCGTCAGCGAACTGCCCAACAACGCCGGTTTGAGCATCAAAGTTCTGGCTTCAAGCGCTGCCGCTGTGCGCGCGGTTACGGACGATCTGTTCTCCATCGCGGTCCAGTCGGCATTGGGGAAAGTCCCGCACAAACGCAGAAAATAGACATCACTGAAAGGAATTACCAATGCATGCATTGATGGGAAGACTTGTCCTAGCTGCTGGTTTCATGTTTTTCGCGAACGCAGCGTCTGCACATGTCGGTTTCGGTCCGACCGTCGGATTTTCCAACGGTCTCGCGCACCCGCTGTTCGGTATCGACCATCTCCTTGCGATGGTGATGGTGGGCGCATTCGCATCTCAGCTCGGGGGCCGTGCGATCTACCTCGTGCCGGCGTCCTTCGTCGGTTCGATGATGATTGGCGCAGCGCTTGGCGTGCTCGGCTTCAATTTCGGACTGACGGAGTTTGGCATCGCCGCGTCGGTATTCACGCTCGGGGCGTTGGTCGCTTTCAGATCGCACTTGGGTTTGGTCTCGGCGATGGCGTTGGTCGCAGCGTTCGGACTTTGCCACGGCCATGCGCACGGAACGGAAATGCCCGAGAGCGTGAACGGTCTGGCTTACGCAGCCGGCTTCATGCTGATGACCGCCACGTTGCACGCGGCAGGTGTCAGCATCGGACTTCTCATTACAAGAATCACGAGCCGTTACGGCGATGTGGTGCTGCGCTCGCTGGGGGCGGGCGTGGCGTTGGTCGGAGCCGGTCTCATGGCGGGGGCCATGTGACGTCTTCCACTCAAGAAAATAGACATCTCAACAATGGGGGAATTTATGCTTACCGGCTATAGACTACGACTCTGCGTTTCGTCGACCATACTTGCATTGATTGGCGTAGGTTCGGCGCATGCAGGCGAGACCATCGACCTCGGAAATGGTGCAAGCGTCACGATCGGTGCGGCGGCTCGTGCGTCCATCAGATCGACGGACGGCGAAACCGACGGCTTCCTCGAAAGCGCACGTATCCTCACAAGTGGGCAATTGAATAAGGTCGTCGGATTCACCTTCAACACTGAAATTGAATCGAGCGGCGGCGTGTTCCCATATCTGCCCGGCAATCCGGATGGAATTCGCATTCTCGATGCCACCGCGCGCTTCGAATTCAACGATTACTTCAATGTTTGGGCAGGCCGAATGGTGTTGCCGCAGGACAGGTCAAACCTGGACGGTCCATACTATTTGGGAATTTGGGACTACCCCATCGTCTCCGCATTTCCGAACCGCTTTAACGGCCGCGACGATGGCGTGACGATCTGGGGCCAGACAGGCGGCGGCAAGTTCAAATATTGGGCAGGTGCTTACGAGGGCTGTAGAGGCGACAGTCCTTGTGCAACTGGCGCGGCTGGAGGCGGAGATCTTCTCTACGTCGGCCGCGCCAGTTATGACTTCTGGGATCCGGAGCCCGGCTACTATGTGGCGAGCGACTACTACGGAAAGAAGGAAATCTTGTCCGTCGGATTCTCGACGTCATTTCAAGACCGCGCGACTGGAACTGCGCTGGATCCAGGGCACTATTTTGGATGGAACGTCGACGGCCTGATGCAGAAGAAGGTATTCGGCGACAACGTCCTTACGCTTGAAGGCGCGTACTACCATTATGACACCGATGACAAAGCGACACCGTTGGCAAATGGCGACAGCTATTTCGTTCTCGCCAGCTTCCTCATCGATCATAACTTCGGACCTGGAAAACTGCAGCCCGTCATTCGTTATGAAGAGTTCCTGACGAAGAATGCCTATGATATTTCACGCCTGCAAACAGGGGTGAACTATATCATCCGCGGCAGTGACGCACGCGTTTCGCTTCTCTATTCGAAAACGGATTTCGAGGATCCGACTCTGGCATCGGTCGATCAATTCATCGCCGGTCTGCAACTGCAATACTAATGCGTCTCCCGTCGAGACCACGGCCGAGCGGGGTCCGCCAAAAAGCGGTTGGGTCCCGCTCGTTCGATAAACGAGATGACCTTCTTTGCGCGCAAACGTCGATACTTCTTTTTATCGATCACCAAACCCGGCTCTTGCCGTCTATTGATGATTGCGATCGCGTTTTGTCGGACGCGGCGTGGCTCGGAGAAGCAGCCCGCGTGCTGGGCGTCCCGGTCATCGGGACAGAACAGATGCCCGAAAAAATCGGTCCACTCCATTCGGATGTCCGGAAATTTTGCAGCACCGTTTTATCCAAGGTGCACTTCGATGCCTGCGCCGATGGCCTTGTGAATGCCATCAGGGATCATCCAAAGCGCACGCAGATCGTAATCTCAGGCTGTGAGGCGCACGTTTGCGTTTTGCAAACCGCCGTAACTCTGTTGCGCGCTGGCTTCAGTGTCTGGATTGTGAGTTCGTCTACGGGCTCGCATTCGCAGATCGATCGAGCACTCGCCTTAGAGCGGCTGCAAACACTCGGAGCTATCGTAGTCAGCCTGGAAATGGTGCTGTTCGAGTGGCTCGCCAGGGGCGATCACCCTCGATTTCGCGACGTGCTCCAGATGATTAAAGCTCACCGATCCTGCGGCAAACAGGCAAAAAACTATTTACGAAAGTGATTGCAGCCGCCGGGCGCTAGGTGCGGTAGAACCATTGTAGGTTTGGCGGCGATCCGCACCCCTATTGCCGGGGCGGACCCAGCCATTTGTCATTTCCATTAAGCTTCGTACACGGCCTTTATCGACGTGTCCTTGCTTCTCGCATTAGAGAGTTGATTTTCGACCTTATCGCGGCGGTATGAGAGCATGAATGCCTCGGTAGCTCGGCCATCTGTCATTGGACGCCTGAGAAAATTGGCGCGCCATGTCGGGGTTGCTGCAGACCAGTATGGATTGAGCCGGGGTGCGGTCGGCGGAAGGCTGCTTTCTCTGTATTGGCGGCGGGGGTTCCGGCCAGGCGAAGCGCTGCGTCTAGGATTGACCGACCCGAAGATTGTTCCGGCCTCGCTCGACGGATGTTTCACCAAGGAAGAGCTTTTCGCGCTTCAAAATCGATTGAACCCGGTGGAACTGACCTCCCTTACCGAGGACAAGAGCGTCTTTGATGCGTATTGCGCGGCCCGCGCCATTCCGGTGCCGAAGCATTTCGCAACGCTCGGCAGAGTCTCAGCCGGCTCACCCGAGGGCCATGCCATCGCAACGCGTGAAGCGTGGCTGCGTGATATCGCTCCTAACCTTCCGTCGCAGTTCATCACAAAGCCGGCGCTCGGCGTCTACGGAGCAGGCGTCTCTCTCTGGACGAGAGAAGGCACATCCTTTCGCGATCACAAAGGACGTCTTCTGTCGGCTGACGCGCTTTATGAGCAATGCTGTGGCGACCCTAAATTCGATCGGTACGTCGTCCAGCAGCGGCTGCTCAATCACCCGGCGCTGGTGGAACTCACGGGGTCGTCGACACTGCAAACCGTCCGTCTGGTCACTTTGATCGATACGGACGGCACAGCCCAATGCCTCTATGCCGAATGGAAACTCGCGATTGGTGAAAGTGTCACCGACAATTTTGCGGGCGGTGTCGGTGGAAACCTAGTCGCGAGCGTGCGGCTATCCGACGGAACCACCGGTGCCGCGCAAGCCCCCGCCCCGAGCGGGATTGGTTCCACCCAGGTTCACCGCCACCCAGTCACCGGAGCCGAGCTCGAAGGCTTTCGACTACCGGATTGGACATCGGTCACCGAACTTGCTCTTCGCGCCGCGCGTACGTTCCTGCCGCTTTGCACGATCGGCTGGGATATAGCTCTGACGCCCGATGGGCCCGTGATTGTCGAAGGCAATCGCTGGTGGGACCCGCCGAACGATGCCGTGATCGGTCCGCCCGCACCAGGGCTAGACCTTCATGAACTTGCGACGAATGGCCAAAAGTTGAGGACTGCTGCGCAGCAGGTTTCGCAATGAACCTGGGCTATCTGAGACAAGCCATCACACATCAGAGCCTTGGCCAAGTCGTCTCTCACTATGCCTATCGATCTATCCAGCGGCTGTTCGATGTCTCAATCTTTCGTTGCCTCTTGGTGCAAGACAGCACGGTCATTCGGAACCCGATGCCGAGTGGCACTGATTGCCGATTCGTCACTGCGGACCGTCTGCGCCAGGAAGCGGCGGTGACGGGCAGCGGACTCGATGCAGAGGAAGTCGAGCGCCTGTTGAAGTCAGGAGAAGAATGCTTCGGCGCGTTCGTTGACGGCGTACTGGCGAGCTATCTCTGGTTTTCGCCGGGCCCCGCTCACCTCGTCGATGACGTCTTCGTGCGCTTCGACCCGGCGTATGCGTACAGTCGCTGGGCGTTCACGAGATCGGAATACAGAGGCAAGCAACTTCACGCCATCTGCAAGCAAAGCGCGCTCGACGAATTCACGGCGCGGGGACGGCTCGGCATCATCTCCGTCGTCTATGCGTGGAATTCTCACTCGCTGAGCGCCGCCGCGAAATTGGGATGCGTGCGAGTTGGTTTGTTGGGAATTGTCTGGGGCAAGTTGTGGACCAGCAAAAATTGCCGGCGCGTCGGACTCAGCCTCGAGCGTTCGCCGAACGGGAAAATCCCGATGATGAAGTCGCGGCGCTAGGAGCAGGTGCTTCGCATGCGGCCGAGAAACGATGAGGGCCGGTCGCGGCTTGGCGCCGGATGACGCCAAGCCGGTGGGTGCTTATCTTTAGTCGTCGTAGCCAAGAAGGACCTGGCCCGTGGCCGGATGGGCATGTCCCTCGACGCGGACGCCATCGGCGTTGATCGCATCGAACTCGTAGGCACCATCATCGGCTTCGATCTCGGTGACGTTGTAGCCCTGCGCCTTCAACTTCTGGATGACTTCAGAGACCGACAGCCATTTGTCTGCAGGGACGTTGAGGCGCGGCCCGTCATGGCCGGCGTGCGCCGAGGTCGTGAGAGCGAACGCCATAGCGATGACCGGCAGCGTCAGATACTTTTGCATCGTGAAATCTCCATGTGGTTAACCTGCAACCGCTTGCCGGCTGCGAGCACGTGGCGATACTCGCGGATTGATGCTGATGCTGACCTGATGAGCGGCGTCAGGTTATTGTCAGGTAATTTTTGCGATGTCTGTACCATGTATCGATCGAAGCGCTGTCTTATCGTTTGTCTCTTCTTCACGCTGGCCGCGGCACCCATTGCGGCGCCAGCGATCGCGGACGACGACCTGGATCACGAGCTGGCCCGTCAGGCCTTGAGCGAGGGTCGCATCCGGCCACTGACCGAAATACTTGAGACTTTGAAGACAGAGTTTCCTGGCCAAATTCTCGGCGTGGAACTCGAATCCAAGGGCGTCAATAGCTTCATCTACGAATTCAAGGTTCTGACGCCGGACGGTAAGCTCAAGGAGGTCAAGGTCGACGCTGCGACGTCGAAAATCCTGACCATCCAGGATGACGACTGATGCGAATTCTCGTGGTCGAGGATGAGCCGAAGATTGCCCACAGCATTGTGACGGCGCTCAGCGCAGCGCATTTTCAGGTTGACGAGGCGCGCGACGGCGAGATGGCATGGTTCCGCGGAGATACTGAAAACTACGACCTTATCGTTCTCGATCTCGGATTGCCAAAGATCGATGGTTTGTCCGTTCTGAAGAAATGGCGAGCGGCAGGCCGGATGATGCCCGTCCTGATCCTCACCGCGCGCGGCGCTTGGCCAGAGCGCGTCGAAGGCATCGATGCCGGTGCCGACGATTATCTCGCCAAGCCGTTTCAGCTCGAGGAGCTGATGGCGCGCGTGCGTTCCCTCATCCGTCGATCCGTCGGCCACGGTTCGGCAATTCTGACGGCAGGCCCGCTCGCTCTCGATACCCGGCAGATGCGGGTCGTGCTCGATGGTGCGCCGGTCCCGGTAACGCCGCTGGAATATCGGCTGATCGGTTATCTCATGCATCACAAAGGTCGGGTCGTTTCTCCGACGGAACTCATCGAGCATCTTTATGGCGATGATGATGCGCGGGACGCGAACGCGCTCGAAGCAGTCGTGACGCGGTTACGCCGAAAGCTCGGGCAGGAAACGATCGAGACGCGGCGCGGCTTCGGTTACGTGGTGTCGGAACCTTCGACATGAGCTTTGGCTCGCTGCGTCTCAGGCTCCTTCTGGCTGGTGCGGTATCGATTTCGATCGCACTCGGCATCGCAGGGTTCGGGCTGACTGAGCTGTTCAGACGCCACGTCGAACGCCGGGTCGACTCTGAACTCAACGTCTATCTCAATCAGTTGGTATCAGGCATAGCGCGGACGCCGGCCGGTGGTCTCGCCGTCGCGCACCGCCCTCCCGATCCGCGATTCGAGGTGCCGCTTTCGGGGCTCTACTGGCAGATAGATGCGACGCCGGGCGGCAAAGTTCTTCGATCGCGATCGCTGTGGGACAATGTCCTCGACCTTCCTGCCGAGACGAGCATCGATGACGAAGTCCACCGTCGTGAGATCGTCGGCCCGCACCGCGCGAAGCTGTATCTGTTGCAACGCTATATTGAACTCCCCGCGGAACTCGGCGGCGAGCGCGTTCTCATAGCAGTTGCGTTGCAGGCCGAAGAGGTTCGCAATTCCATCCGAAACTTTGCGATCGATTTGTTGCCATTTCTTCTATTGATCGGCGCACTTCTCGCAGCCGCATTCTGGCTGCAGGTGAGCGTTGGTCTGCGGCCGCTTGCGGCAATCCGGGGCAAGCTCAGCTCCATTCGAACCGGCACGGCGCAGCGGCTCGGAAACGGATTTCCCGATGAAGTTCAGCCCCTCGCAGCGGAAATCGACGATCTTCTCGATGCCCGCGATCTGGCGATCGAAAAGGCGAAGGGACGGGCGGCGGATCTTGCGCACGGCCTTAAGACGCCGCTGCAGGTTCTCAACGTTGAGATCGACAGGCTGAAGTCCAAAGGCGAAACCGAGATCGCATCCGATATTGCCTCTCTCGCCGAGGCCATGCGGCGTCACGTCGATCATGAACTCGCACGTGCGCGTATCGCCTATGCAGCGAAAGATGCTTCGACAGACGTCACCTCGGTCATTGATCGTGTCGTGCGCGTCGCAGAGCGCACGCCGCAAGGACAGAAGGTTGTTTGGCAGAAGGATACGCCGCGGACTCTCATGGCATCTATTCACGGCGATGATCTCGCCGAAGTGCTCGGAAACCTGACCGAGAATGCCGCGCGTCACGCCCGCAAACAGGTTTCCATTTCAGCCCGTGCAGCCAATGGCGCCGTCGTCGTCACCGTTGCGGATGACGGCCCAGGCATCGCCGAAGAGCATCAGGCCGATGCAATGGTGCGCGGCCGCAGTCTGGACACGAGAAAAAATGGAACCGGTCTCGGCCTCGCGATCGTGACCGACATTCTCGAGGCCTGGCATGGAAGCCTGACGCTCGATAACGGCGCACCAGGACTTATAGCGACGGTCCGCCTGCGAGCCGCTTAAAGCAGACAGGCAATTCCGCGAGGGGCTATTTCCGAGTCTCGGCCGAACAGTGGTCGAGGACGCCAACGAGGCCGTCGCGGCGACTTGCACTTCCTTCGGTCGGATTGCTGAGCCGCATTACTACCGCGGTTGGCCCATCTGCTGCCCGCCTTCTCGGACGGCAGATGGCTTTGAACATCAGTATACGGAATCAATTCATTAAGGATAACAGCATAGCCTGTCGGGAAAGTTTTTTGGCTTCAAGGAATGATCGCGACGGATATTCACCCATCCGATCGCGGCGCTAGGGACATGGAAATGCTGCTGAATTCGGCTACCGGTCGTAATATTTTCGCAGTCGCGGCATGCGGCCTGATCGCGACGATCACGGCTTCGTCCGTGCTGTTCTACCGCTCGTATGAGGACGTCAAGAGCACGAGCCTTGACCGCATGCGGGAGATCGCAAAATCAGAAGCTCTGACCACTGAGAAACGGATCGGGCGGAACGCTCGCATCGCCGACGCGCTAGGCTCGGTTCTGGAGGTCATGAAGGCAAGTGGCGAGACCGATCGCGCCAGGGCCGACCGGACCATGCGTCATCTGCTGGAAAGCAACCCGGACATCCTCGGCATCTGGACGGGCTGGGAGCCGAACGCGTTCGATGGCAAGGACGCCGACTTCGTCAAAGCAGAGGGCCACGATGCAACGGGCCGTTATGTTCCCTATATCGTCCGCGGATCGAACGGAGAAATAACCCACACGCCGCTCGTCGATTATGCGGTGCCGGGCCCCGGCGACTACTATCAGTTGCCTTTCGCCCGTCAGAAGACGGTCGTTATCGAGCCCTATGCTTACGACATTGACGGGAAGCAGGTTCTGCTCACGTCGATCTCCAAGCCCGTAGTCGTGAACGGCAAGGCGCTCGGCGTTGCCGGCATTGATCTTTCGCTGGCCGATACCAGCAAGGCACTCGCGAGTCTTCACCCTATGAACACCGGCTACGTCAGCCTGGTCAGCAGCGGGGGAAAAATCGTTGGCCATCCGAACGAGGCTTTGGTCGGCAAGACACTGGCCGAAGCCGCGGAAACGGCCGGCTGGGATAAGCTCATTGCTCAACCGGGCGTCGAGCAGCAAATCGCGGCTAAGGACGGAACGGCATACTTGGCCGTCGCGTCGCCTGTCACGCTCACGCCGGAAATAACCTGGTACGCGATCGTCGCTGTTCCGAAGAGCACGGTGTTCGCGCAATTGAACGCGATGATGCGGGACGCAGCGTTGATTGTCATTACGGCCGCAGCGCTTCTTGCCCTCGCAGGTTGGTTCATTGCTCGCCGCTTCATCGGCCGCATCTCCAACATCATCGGAGAGACCGCGCAGATCGCCGAAGGCAATCTTCAGCTCGAATTGAAAGACAGCAAAAGCAAGGACGAGATCGGCGATCTTGCCCGCTCGCTCGAAGTTCTACTCGAAAACAACCGGCAAAAGGCGCGGCTCGAAAGCGAAGCCGAAGCCAACCGCAACCTGGCCGAACGAGAACGCATTGCCCGCCAGGAGCAGGAAGCCCGGGACGCAGCAAAGGTGGAGAAGGAACGGCTCGCCCGCCACGAACAGGAAGCGAAAGACGCCGCGAACGTGAAGTTTGCAGTCGATAGCCTTGCAGCCGGTCTGTCACATCTTTCCGATGGCGATATGTCTTTCCGTATCGCGACGCCGTTCACGGACACCCTTGATCAGGTGCGCCACGACTTCAACAATTCGGCGCAGAAGCTGGAAACGGCTCTGACGCAGGTGGCCGACAATGCCCGAGCCATCGAGTCGAACTCCGACGAAATCCGCTCTGCCGCCGACGATCTGGCGAAGCGCACCGAGCAGCAGGCCGCTGCCCTGGAGCAAACCGCTGCCGCGCTGGAAGAGATCACCACAACGGTCAAGAACTCCACCGAACGCGCGCAGGAAGCCGGTGAACTCGTCGGCCGTGCAAAGGCGGGCGCGGAACAGTCAGGCGTCGTGGTGCAACGTGCCGTATCGGCGATGGAAGCGATCAAGAAGTCGTCCTCGGAGATCACCAACATCATCGGCGTGATCGACGAGATCGCCTTCCAGACGAACTTGCTTGCGCTGAACGCAGGCGTAGAGGCAGCTCGTGCAGGTGAGGCTGGCAGAGGCTTTGCCGTGGTGGCGCAGGAAGTCCGCGAGCTTGCGCAACGGTCTGCCAATTCCGCCCGAGAGATAAAGGCGCTCATCGGCACGTCCAGCGATCAAGTTCGCGAAGGCGTCGAACTCGTTGGTGAAACGGGCCGCGCTCTGGAAACCATCGTCGCCGAAGTGCAGGAGATCAACCGCCATGTCGCCGCGATTGTCGAAGCGGCGCAGGAACAGTCCTCTGGCCTCGAGCAAATCAGCACGGCCATGAATCAAATGGACCAGGATACGCAGAGGAACGCGGCAATGGTCGAGGAAACGACCGCCGCCACGCACAGCCTGTCGCGGGAAGCTACCTCGCTGAATGAACTGCTGACCATGTTCAAGCTCTCTGGCGGCACGCATAAGGGATCAGTTGCCGTACGAGCGGTAACCGGCTCGGAAAAGCCTGCGGCGTCTCCGGTGCGCGCTCTAGGAAGAAAGATCGCCAGCGCTTTCTCCGGCAACGCCGCCGTCAAGAAGGACGAGTGGCAAGACTTCTGATTGCTGGCGCTTAACGAATAGCAATCGTGCACGAAGACTGACCCCATCCGCGAAATCGCGGGTGGGGTCAGTTATGTCCGCTACTCTGGAATGGTGACGCGCGGCGCGCGACGATTTCTGCCTTGAGGCGTCACGCGGCGGAATGCATCAGCGTCAACCGGCGGCTGAAAAGACCTCTCGCACCAATCCATGCACGCGATTGAAAGCAGCCTCCGCGCCGGCGATGACGCGCGCTTCGTTCTCATCCGACAGCGAAACATCGTCGAGGGCTGCTGTGAAAGTGCGCCAGTGCAGCCCGCGTCCTTCCGGAGCACCGGCAAGATGGGAAGCGCCAAACGTTTCCGTCAGTCCGAGCTTCAGCGCGTCCTTCAGCAGGAACGCGGCGCCGAGGTTCGATCCCTCTGCGACGTACAGCCAGCCGAGCGCCGTCGGCAGGTCTACCGGAGCGCCGGCCTTGAACACCGGCGGCGCAGCGATTGCCGGAGCTTGCGCTCCAAGATCGGCAAGATCCCGCTCGATGAGCGCGATCCTGCGCCGGCCCTTCAGATCAGGCAGCAGATCATCCAGCGTCGCGTCGTCGTACAGTGCCTCGATGTCCCGGTGAAAGCCGTGCTGCACCTTGACGAAAAGCGCATAGCGCTCGCGACTCGCAAACGGCTCGCCCGACATGATCGCCTTATCGAGCTTGTCATGGGTTGCCTGCGTCGCCGCTTTCAGCCGCTTTGAGCGCGTGGACGCCGGATTGTCCAGAACGGCAGTGTCTGTCATCGATGTGGTCTCATTAAAGCTAGAAAAGAAAACAAAGGAAGTTGAAGCCAGCGATGGCATGACCCGAGCGTAAGCGCATCCATATAGTATTCATCGGTCAAGTTATCTACCGCCGCAGAGATCTGGAACGTCTCTAACCTTATAGCTCGCGATAGGATCGAACAGCGGGTGAGCGTCCGTATTCAATTCGACGGCTGATGTCAGGCGAACGTCACCCGGAATATTTCTGCTTGATGCAGCTCGCGTGCTCACCGTATGCACGGCGGATTGTTCGACAATGAAGTTTGGTCACCTCGCCCAATGAAGCAACGCTTCATGCCTACACCCTTTCGTCTTTCCGTCCACCGGTCGCACAGCGGCAGGGGCCTTTTCGCTCAAGAGCGCATTCGGAAGGGCTCGTGCGTCATCGAATATATCGGACGTCCCGCCACGGCCAGACAGATGAAGTTGAACCGCGGCAAGTATCTCTTCTGGACGAGCGATACGACCATGATCGACGGCAACATCCCCGCGAACGTCGCCCGCTTCATCAATCATTCGTGCGCGCCGAATTGCGAGATCGAGATCCGTAGGCGTCGCATTTATGTAATCGCACTCCGTGCCATCGAGCCGGGCGAAGAGCTTTCCTATGACTACGGCAAGGAATATTTCGATATGCATCTCGTAGGACGCTGTCGCTGCGCGAAGTGTTCCGATATATAAGTCGATAACGTGCTGCTGCGCGGGACCCGCATCCCGCACCCAACTTTGGTCGGGTTGACCTTATTTGTGCGACGCGGTTACGTAACTGCATTGGAATGCGGAAGAGTCCGGACAGCTTAAAGCTTGAGCCGGCGCCGAAGGAGCAACCGCCCCGGAAACTCTCAGGCAAACAAACCGTATTCCGACGACACTCTGGAAAGAGGCTGAGCAGCTTTCACACTCAGCCCACCGACGGATGTAAGACGCAGGCCCATCGGCGGCCGTCGTCCATGATCTCAGGTCACAGGACAGAGGGGGCTCTTGAACGCGCTATCGAGCGCTTTGGAGCCGTATGATGTCCGCTGATGAACTGTCAAAACCCCTGCTGACAAGAACACCGCTCTACGACGCGCATGTCGAAGCCGGTGCGCGAATGGTGCCGTTCGCCGGCTACGAAATGCCGGTTCAGTATTCACCCGGTATCATTGCCGAGCATACCTGGACCCGCAATCATGCGAGCGTTTTCGATATCAGCCACATGGGGCAGGCCGTCGTTACGGCGGACGACGGCAAGCACGAGACCATCGCGCGTGCGCTCGAAGCGCTCGTTCCAGCTGATATCATTGAGCTCGCGCCCGGGCGGCAACGCTATTCCCAACTGCTCAATGCCTCTGGCGGCGTCATCGACGATCTGATGGTGACTCGGCCGCAAGAGCCAAACGAAAGCGGCCGGCTCATTCTCGTTCTGAACGCGTCTCGCAAAGACATCGATGTTGAGCACATCGCGCGCCTGCTTTGCGAAGGTACGCGGATTGAATCACGCACCGACCTCGCTCTGCTGGCTTTGCAAGGCCCGAAAAGCGGCGATGTCCTAGAGTCGATATGTCCCGACAGCAGAAAGCTCGCTTTCATGCAGGCGACGCGCACGCAGATCGCAGGTTGCGATTGTTTCATCAGCCGCTCGGGATACACGGGCGAGGATGGCTTCGAAATCTCGGTCGCCGCAAGCGATGCAGTGACGTTGTGGCGAGCACTTCTCGCAAACGACGAAGTGCGCCCGTGCGGATTGGGAGCGAGAGATTCGCTCCGTCTCGAAGCGGGTCTCTGCCTCTATGGCCATGAACTCGACGAAACGATTTCTCCCGTCGAGGCGGGGTTGACGTGGTCGATACCCAAACGTCGCCGAACGGGCGGATTCCCGGGCGCCGAACGCATCCTCGGCGAGATATCGGCATCGCCTGCGCGCACACGCGTCGGCCTTCATTTTGCTGGCCGAGCGCCTGCGCGCGAGGGCGCCAAAATACTATCAAAAATGGGCGATGAAATAGGCGTCGTAACTTCCGGCGGATACTCGCCGACGCTCAAGCGGCCAATCGCGCTTGCGTATGTTCCGCCGGAATACGCGAGCACGGACACGCTATTGACGGTCGTCGTGCGCGGCGAACCGCTGGACGCAAAAGTCGTGCCCTTGCCTTTCGTGCCGCACCGCTACCGGCGCGCGTAAGACATATCGATCATCTGCAAATCAAGGAGCGCTCTGTGCTGAAATATACCGAAGAGCATGAATGGCTGAATGTCGAAGGTGACATCGCAACCATCGGAATTACGCAACATGCGGCGACGCAGCTCGGCGATCTCGTATTCGTCGAGTTGCCGAAAGTCGGCGCGAACTTGAAGAAGGGCGCCGCCGCCGCCGTCGTTGAGTCCGTGAAAACGGCATCCGACGTCTATGCGCCGCTCGACGGCAGTGTCGTCGAGATCAATCAGCCCGTCGCCGACGATCCGACCATCATCTCGGCCGATCCTCTGGGGCGTGGCTGGCTCTACAAGCTTCGCGTCGCCAACCTGGCCGATCTCGATGGCTTCCTCGACGAAGCCGCCTACGCAAACCTCATTGCATAAGAGGCGATGCCGCATGTCTGCCGACAACTACGATCCCTACGACTTCGCGAACCGCCGCCACATCGGTCCGAGCGCGAAAGAAATCGCCGAGATGCTCGCGGTCGTGGGCGCGTCCGATCTGCATGCAATGATCGATGCAACTGTTCCGCAATCGATCCGTCAGGCGGAGCGGATCGACTTCGGGAAATCGTTGTCGGAAAGGCGTGCGCTCGATCGCTTGCGGGAAACGGCCAGCAAGAACCGCGTGCTGACGTCGTTGATCGGTCAGGGTTACTACGGCACGACGATGCCGCCTGCGATCCAGCGTAACATTTTCGAGAACCCGGCGTGGTACACGGCCTATTCGCCCTATCAGCCGGAAATCAGCCAAGGCCGCCTCGAGGCGTTGCTCAACTTTCAAACGCTCGTCGCGGATTTGACAGCTCTCGACATTGCAAACGCTTCGCTGCTCGACGAAGCGACTGCCGCGGCGGAAGCGATGGCTATGGCGCATCGCGTATCGAAATCCGAAAAATCGATCTTCTTCGTCGATCGCGACTGCTTTCCGCAGACGATCGCCGTCATCAAAACACGGGCCGAGCCGCTCGGCTGGCAGGTGAAGGTCGGCGACCCATTCGCCGATCTCGATCCCTCGGAAGTTTTCGGCGCGATCTTCCAATATCCCGGCGTGTGCGGCGATTGCCATGATTTCACACCGGTCATGGAGGCGCTTCACTCGGCCGGCGCGATCGGCATCGTGGCGGCCGATCCTCTCGCGCTCACGCTTCTGAAGCCACCCGGCGAAATGGGTGCCGACATTGCGGTAGGGTCCATGCAGCGCTACGGCGTGCCGATGGGCTACGGCGGTCCGCACGCCGCCTACATGGCGACGCGAGACGAATACAAGCGCAGCCTTCCCGGCCGCCTCGTTGGAGTCTCTGTCGATGCGCGGGGCAATCGGGCTTACCGCCTGGCGCTGCAGACGCGCGAACAGCACATTCGCCGCGAGCGCGCGACATCGAACATCTGCACGTCGCAGGTGCTGCTCGCCGTCATCGCGTCGATGTATGCGGTATTCCACGGGCCGGCGGGTCTCAAAGCGATCGCCCAGCGTGTCCATCGCGACGCCTGCCGGCTTGCCGATGGTTTGAGCGGTCTCGGATTCAAAATTCGCCCCGCGCGCTTCTTCGACACCATCACCGTCGAGGTCGGACCTTACCAAGGCCTGATCATGAAGAACGCGGTCGATAACGGCGTCAATCTGCGCAAGGTCGGCAAGGATCGCATCGGCATCTCCGTCGACGAGCGCACGCGGCCGGATACGCTGGAAGCCGTCTGGCGCGCGTTTGGCGCCTTCGATCTCCGTTACAAGGACGAATATCCGCCCAGCCATTTGCCTGAGAACCTGATCAGAACGTCGGCCTATCTCACGCATCCGATCTTCCACATGAACCGCGCCGAAAGCGAGATGACGCGCTACATGCGCCGCCTCGCCGACCGCGATCTAGCTCTCGATCGTTCTATGATTCCGCTCGGGTCGTGCACGATGAAGCTCAATGCAACGGCCGAGATGTTGCCGATCTCATGGCCGGAATTCGCCGAGATGCATCCGTTCGTACCGGCCGATCAGGCCGTTGGATACAAGGAGCTGATCGACGATCTATCGCACAAGCTTTGCGTCATCACAGGATATGACGCGATCTCGATGCAGCCGAATTCCGGCGCTCAAGGCGAATACGCAGGCCTGCTTGCAATCCGCGCCTATCATAGAAGCCGGGGCGAAGAAAAACGCACGGTCTGCCTCATACCGTCTTCGGCGCACGGCACCAATCCCGCGTCGGCGCAGATGTGCGGCATGTCCGTTGTCGTCGTCGGCACCGACAAGAACGGGAACATCGACGTAGAGGATTTTCGCGCCAAGGCCAATGCGCATCGCGACCAGCTCGCCGCGTGCATGATCACCTATCCGTCGACGCACGGCGTGTTCGAGGAGACCGTTCGCGAACTTTGCGATATCACGCACGAATGCGGCGGACAGGTTTATATGGACGGCGCCAACCTCAATGCGCTCGTCGGCTTGGCGAAGCCCGGAGAGATCGGCTCGGACGTCAGCCACCTCAATCTGCATAAGACATTCTGCATCCCGCATGGCGGCGGCGGCCCCGGCATGGGTCCGATTGGCGTCAAGTCGCACCTCATTCCGTTTCTTCCGGGTCATCCGGAAACGGATGGACGCGAGACCACCGTTTCGGCAGCTCCCTACGGTTCCGCATCGATCCTGCCGATTTCCTGGAGCTATACATTGCTGATGGGCGGCCGCGGGCTGACGCAGGCGACGCGCATCGCCATTCTCAATGCGAACTACATCGCGAAACGGCTCGAAAAGGCATACCCCATTCTTTATCGCGGTCGAAACGGCTACGTCGCGCACGAATGCATCGTCGATACGCGGCCGCTGCTCGAAACCTCGGGCGTGACGGTGGACGATATCGCGAAACGCTTGATCGATTCAGGCTTCCACGCGCCGACCATGAGCTGGCCGGTCGCCGGAACTTTAATGATCGAGCCGACAGAGTCGGAAACCAAAGCCGAGCTGGATCGCTTCTGCGACGCCATGCTGTCGATCCGCGAGGAAGCGCGCGCCATTGAAGAAGGGCGAAGCGATCGCAAGAACAATCCGCTCAAGAATGCGCCGCACACCGTCGAGGATCTGGTCGGCGAGTGGGATCGTCCCTATTCGCGTGAAGTCGCGTGCTTCCCGCCCGGCGCGTTCCGTGTCGACAAATACTGGGCGCCCGTCAACCGCGTCGACAACGCCTATGGCGACCGCAATCTCGCATGTTCGTGCCCACCGATCGAAACTTACGCGAACGCCGCGGAATGAAAGGGCCGCAGGCGTTCGCGCTGGCTCAGTGCAGGGTGGACGACTGCATTATTTCGTCGTGTAGCCGCCATTGACCAGAATCGTCTGGCCCGTCATCCACCATCCGTCCGAGACGAGGAATCTGATCCACGGAACGATGTCCTCGATATCCGTCAGTCCGACTTTCGAGAACGGAGACAGTGCCGCTGCGGTTTTATGATAAGCAACCGCATCGGCGCCCTCGGCAGGATAGAAGAACGGCGTATCCATCGGCCCCGGCCCGATGGCCGTGACCGAGATTCCACGATCTCCGAACTCTTTCGATGCGGCTCGCGTGAAGTGTTCAACCGGCGCCTTGGTTCCGGCGTAGGACGCATAGAAGGGGGTGTATGCGCCGAGCAGTGACGTGACGAGCGTGCAAATCTTGCCGTTGTCGTTGAGCGCCTTGCCTGCTTCCTTGATGAAAAAGAACGCAGTCTTCGCGTTCACTGCGCTCATTTCATCGTATTCCGCTTCGCTGATCTCAACCATCGGCTTCTTCAGCACCTTGCCGACGGTATTGATCGCGATGTCGGGTGTTCCGATCGCCGCAATGCTGTCAGCGAAGAGCTTCTCCATCGCGCCCGCTGTCGTGAGATCTGCCTGCAAAGCGATGCCCTCGGTCCCGGCCGCCTTGATGACCGCCAGCGTATCGTCCGCGTCGGCTTTGCTGCTGCTCGAATTGTAATGAATCGCAATCGCCCTCGCGCCATGCGCTGCGAGATCCTTGGCGATCAGCCCGCCGAGGTTTTTGGCGCCTCCCGCGATGATGACGGTTTTGCCTTTGATTTGGTGATCCGCCATGGCGTGCGCGTGCTCCTCTGATGTCGCCGGAAAATGGGCTATCCGATGGGCATCACCTTTCCAGTTTGCGATCCATGTATAAATATGCTGAGTTCGACATCACTGGTCAAAATTTGCAAACAATTGAAATCGTCATGGACAGGCTTGGGCGGCTGCGTGTGTTCGTTCGTGTTGTGGACTGCAAAAGTTTCACCAAGGCGGCAGAAACGCTCGCCATTCCGCGGTCCACGGTTTCAATCGCGATCAAGGAGCTGGAAAAGCTTGTCGGCGCGCGCCTGCTGAGCCGCACCACACGCAGTGTAATACCGACGCACGACGGCGTGGCGTTCTACGAACAGTGCAGCCGCCTCGTCGACGACTATGAGGAAGTCGAGGGCCTATTCCGAACCGCGCACGCCGAGTTGCGCGGACGGCTGAAGGTCAATGTTCCGGGGCGCATCGGGCGAATGATCATCGCGCCCGCCGTACCGGAATTCGTTTCGAAATACCCGAACATCGCGCTCGAAATCGGCATCACCGACCGCACGGTTGATTTGCAGCTCGAAGGCATCGATTGCGTGGTGCGCGTCGGAGATCTGGCCGATTCCAATCTCATCGCGCGACGTATCGGTGACCTCGACATCATCAATTGTGCAAGCCGGGATTATCTGGACCGCAATGGCGTGCCGGTCCGGCCGAGCGATCTTCGAAAGCATCGTACGATTGCTTATATGCCTCCCTCGGGTGGCAAGCCCGAGCCTTGGCAGTACGTCGATGGGAAGGGATTGCAATCGCTCAACGTCCCGCCGTCGATCGCGGTCGATAACGCAGAAATGCTGATCGCGTGCTGCCTGGCCGGACTCGGTCTGATCCAGGTGCCATCGTATGACGTGCGCGAGCATTTGCGGCGAGGCGAGCTTGTGGAGGTTTTGCCGAAGCACTGTTCGCCGCCCATGCCCATCCACATCGTCTATCCCCATCGCCGCCATCTGTCGGGCCGCCTTCAGGCATTCATAGAGTGGGCGACCGAGCTTTTGCGTGAGCACATCAATGCGCCGGCTCTCGCGGAGAAAACGCGAGCCTCGCGCAAACGCTAGAGTTCCTCGCAGCCGCAGAACGGGATGCTGGCTTAGGTCGCCAGCTGCAGCGGATCTGCGTGACGTCGCGACTTTCCTTCGAAATAGCAGCCGTCTTCGAGCGACAAATGCTTGTGAAATATGTTCGCGGCTACGGAGGAAGCTTTCTTCAGCGTCAGATGGTTCGCGAAGATTTCTCCGGTCACCTCTCCGAGCACCGTGACGGCATCGGCAACGACCGCGCCGTCGACAATCCCACGCTCGGCGATGGTCACGGACGTGCAGCGCACGTCGCCGAGCACCGTGCCCTCGATGATGAGCGGCCCGGGAAATTCGAGTGAACCTTCGATGGTCGCTTTGCGGGGAATAGTTAGAGCAGCGGGCAGCGAACGGCTTGCATCGCTCATTGGCATGCACTCAGACCTGATATGTGTCGTCCCGCTCGCCTGCGTTATCGCCGCACACCGTGGCGAGATTCAGGCCCGCCCGTCGTCATGAACGGCATCGTGACGTTATGCGCCGCCGGACAGTCTTTCGCGTTCCTTGATGAGAGCCGCAAGTTGCGCTTCCTGCTGTGCGATGCGCTCAGACGTCAAACCTTCATCGGCTGCTCCGGAATAGGCAGCGGCCTGCTCGACAAGCTCGCGAAGGTTATCGCGGATGACGCTTATCCGCTTGTTGATCTCGATAAGATCCGCTGAGTCAGCCATCGCATTTCCTCTTGCCGAATGGTTGGAGCACTAGAGACGGGCGGCTTATGTGAGGACTTTCCATCTCTTGAACCAGTTCGCCATTTGCTGCCACGCGTCCTCGGCCGCGTCCTTATTGTAGCTCGGGCGATAATCGGCGTGGAAGCCATGTCCCGCCGAGGGGTAAATTTTGAATTCAGCAGTTTTTCCCGCCGCCTCAAGCGCGGCTTTCATCTGCTCGACTTGCGCCGGCGGAATGCCCTGGTCTTCGGCCCCGTAAAGTCCGAGGACAGGCGCTTTCATCTCCGGCGCGATCTCGAGCGGGCTTTTCGGCCAAAGCTGTTTCTGCGTCGGGGGATCGATCAGAGATCCGTAAAACGCGACGCCCGCCTTCACGTCGTCGCTGGTGGCGCAATACTCCCAAACCGTTCGGCCACCGCGACAGAATCCGACGATGCCGATCCTGTCCTTGTCGCCGCCCTGCGCTTCGGCCCACCGAACCGTCGCGTCGAGATCGGCGAACAGTTCCGCATCGGGCTTCGCATTGACGAGCGGCATCAGGTCCCGAATTTCGCTGATGGCCGCCAGTTGTCCTTTGCGAAAATAATAGTCCGGCGCGACGGCAAGTGCGCCGAGATTGCCGATACGGCGCGTCACATCTTTGATGTACTCGTGCAATCCGAAAACCTCCATCGCGACGAGAATGATGGGAGGCTTCGCGGCATTGATGGGTCGCGCGAAATATAACGGCATCTCGCCGCCATCGACTTTGACGCTGCTCATGCCTGCGTCGAGTCCGTTCGGATCCGTTTTGATCGCCTCGGCGCGAACAGGTCCGGCAGCAAGCGTGTAGCCGGCGGCAATCGCCGCCGATGCGCTCATGAAATCGCGCCGCGATAGCGGCGGCTTCTTGGTAAGTCCGGAGATATCCGATGCCAGGCTGCGGCGCGCGGTCATGACGAACTCCATACTCGCTGCACGTCATCGAAAGATAGCAGCGCACCCGCATCGTGTCAGGTCGCCAAAGGAGTAAAAGCCGCAAGAAAAATAATGAGAAACACTTGGAACCGGATGCGCAAAACGAATGAGGCGACGAGCTTGCGCCCGTCGCCTCAATAGAATTCAAACCGAAGACGTCTTATTTCTTGACGCAGGTTTTTGTGGTTTTGTCCCACTTCATGTCTTTTGCTTTCTTGCAGTCGGCCTTCGTCATCGGCGCATCGGCAGCGTTGGCGACGATCGGAGCGGAAAAAGCAACAAGCACGCCGGTGAGAACCGCGCCGCGCACAAGCTTGGAAATCATTGTATCTCTCCTCAATCGGGTTTCCTGGGCGGTGCCCAGGCCTGAGCTTGATACTCCGGCGAGCCTGATCGGGTTCTTACGGCGCATATACTTTTCGGTAAGGTCAGCACGTCTGCATCGCGGAAATTTTTTCGTCGATCGTTCTTGCGCGGATCAGAGACCGACAAAATTTCGCCAATAATATTTTCTGGCGACGAGCACCCAATCACCCCGCGAATTGCGAAGATGTTCGCACTCGGCATGCGAATGAAATAACGCTCAGCCTGCGCCGATAAGTCCAAATGCGCGGCGTTCTCGGTCGGCTTTCAATGATTGTTGCCGCTTTGAGCATCGTTTATGACACCCGGCGGGCGTCATTGCCCTGACTATGCCAGCACCGCCGCAAGCCTAGGGGATAAAACAACAATGAAGCTCGTTCGATTTGGCGCGCATGGCGCGGAAAAACCCGGCATCGTGGACCGCGACGGAACCATCCGCGATCTCTCGGCGCATGTTCCCGATTTTTCCGGCGCCAACCTCGCGCCAGCCGCCCTCGCGAAGCTGGCCGCCATCGATCCGTCATCTCTGCCGAAGGCGCCGGACGGCGTTCGGCTCGGGCCTCCGGTCGCCGGCACGCACAACTTCATCGCCATTGGATTAAACTACGCCGACCACGCCAAGGAGACCGGCCAGGAAATTCCGAGCGAGCCCATCCTGTTCAACAAGGCTACGACGTCGATCTGCGGTCCGAACGACGATGTGATGATCCCGCGCAACTCCCGCCACACCGATTGGGAATGCGAAATCGCTTTCGTCATCGGCGCACGCGCCCGCTATGTCGAAGCGAAGGATTGGGCGAACTACATCGCCGGCTACTGCATTTGCAATGACGTTTCCGAGCGCAGCTTCCAGAGCAAGCGTGGCGGCCAGTGGGTGAAGGGAAAATCGGCGGAAACATTCGGTCCGATCGGCCCCTGGCTGGTGACGCCGGACGAAATCCCGAATGTCGACAATCTCGCCATGTCGCTCGACGTCAACGGCGTGCGCAAGCAGACCGGCTCGACCGCGACGATGATTTTCAACATTCCGTTCCTGCTTGCCTACGTCACGGAATTCATGGTTCTCGAACCCGGCGATATCATTTCGACCGGCACGCCGCCAGGCGTCGGCACCGCGCGCAATCCTCGCGAATTCCTGAAGGCGGGGGACGTGGTCGAGCTGAACATCGAGGGGCTGGGAACACAGCGCCAGAACGTCGTTCCGTTCGCCCTCTGATCAAAGCTTGAAATCACACGTCATCATTATCGGACGGCTCGTCACGGTCGTTTGATCTGTTGAAGAAATTCCGCAGATCAGGTCCAGACCGCACGGCGAGCCGCTTTCGTATTTCGTCCCACGATTGCGGATTGTCGAGGTTCAGCGTGTCGAGCGCCTCGTGCACGGATCTCAGCTGATCCTTGAGCTGTTGCTCTCCGTGGACGAGACCGTCGTCCGGTTGCGCAGCAGCCTCGAGTTCCTCGATCAAATAGCGGACAAGCCCCATTTCCGGGAACAGCATGTAAAGAAGAAGGTCGTCGCGCACGCGTCCGTCGATGCCATCGAGCACCGATAACTTGCGCTCGTCGCCATCGGTTTCCCTGCGCAGCCTCGAATAGACTTCGCTCAGAACCCGATCCTGCTCGTCTTGGAAGGCGCGCAGCAGAATGCCAAGGCTTTCGTTCTTCTTGCTCTGCGAATTGAGCATCTTCCAGGCTTCGAGGATCGCATCGCGCGATTGCGGCAGGCTCAGCCGTTTGTCAACGACATCGGAACTGAGATGGATCGCATCGAGCAGTGCCTCTCGGTAATGCGTGACGAGGCGCGCGCGCTCTTCGTCCGACAGCGGACTGATGCGCGGCAGAGCCGTTCTTGGCTTTTCGATCTCGCGCGGACGAGGCTCGAACTGAAGTTCGGGCTGAAGCGCATGCAGTTCTCCGCCTTCGATGGCCGGTTGATCCCTGAAGCCTTCGGCGCGTGCGCGCTCAATCCGGTATTGCGGCGAATCCGGTGCCGTCGCGCGGATCGTCAGCAGCGTTTCGTAGAGCGTCGGCCGGATGTAATAGCGATCGTCGATCTTGAGATCCGGCGCAACGGCCTTGACCGCCGACCCCGCATTCATCACGCGCCGCACGACGCGCGAGTCGTACTCGTTCGCGATTTCGGTCAGCGTCACCATCGACGTGAAGCCTTCCGTTTCGCGGATCGGCTCCAGCGTGTTGAGCACGATTTCGGAATGTTCTCGCGGATGGGGAGCCAGCGCCGCAGATACAAGCTGATCGAGGCGCGCCCGATCCTTCGCCGACGCATCCGTCTTGAATTGCTTGTCGACGACGCTCGAAAGATATTCGCGCAGCTCGCTGCGCACGCGGTAGCGCTCGGGATTGTGCGAGACGGTTTCGACCGCGCCGATATCCGCGCCGGCCGTCAGCACCATGCGCACGCGATCCGCCTGCGAGCGCTCCATCGCGCTTAAGTCCGCAAGTGCCGAAAAGCCGTCCTGGTTCGTGATCGGCCTGAACGACGTGAGCGTCAGCCACGCCGTCTCATAGGGATGCGCACCGAGCGCCGCGTTGATCGTCGCTTCCAGCTGCGATCCTGACCGCGACTTGTAGCTCGGGATATCCGACAGCGGCGAGCGCACCGCATTCGCGCCGAACAGACCGGACATGAAAATCAAGCCGTCGAGACCGATCGCAATGGCGAGCGCCAGATACGCGAGACGGTTGCCGTCCTGAAACGCGTTGAGCGTCACGACGAAGCGATGCGCCTTGTCATCGCGCGACAGCTCGATCTGATTGATCTTCGACCGCAGCGCCGCGGTATCCTCGCTCGGCAGCGCGCTGTCCGACAGGCACCGGCGTGCGAACGCATACAGATCGTCCGTCGACTTGTTCTCGACGAGATGCTCGCCGCCGACGCACGTCTCCTGGAAAACCTTGGTGCCGGACTGCAATGCGAAGAGCCCGGATGCGGCATCCGAAACGGTCTTGGGATCGCAGTCGATGCCATTGAGCAGCGGTTTCGTCTCTGGCGTTGCCGCCAACGCGCCGTAGATGTCGTTGCAGAACCGCTGCACGGTCGCGAGGCGCGCCGTATTCGGATCGGCGCGGAATTCTGAGCGCGCGCGGTCGAAGGCCGGCATGATTTTCGACGGATCGATCTTCGGCCCGCTGTCATCCTTCGCCGACGTATCGGAAAGCGCGATCCGCTGCTTCGCCGTGTCGGCTTCGCCTTTGTATTTCGCGAGGTCGCCGTCGAGCGTCGCCAACTCCGCATCGATCGCCGCAAGCCGCGTCTCGACCGTATTGAGACGCTTCTGCGCGTCTTTCATGCGCTCGCCCGCGATTTGCGCGGCGCCCTGCGCCATCGCAAGTTCGGCCATACGCTGCCGGTAGATCGGACCTCGGCCCGCTTTCAGCGTGCCTTCGACGCCCTTGTCTTCCGCAAGCGCTTCGACGCGTTTCGCATCGACGTCCTTGGTCTTCAGATCAAATTCGGATTTCTTCGTCGCGTAGTCGGCGGCAAGCTCCGGACGCTCTGCGGCGAGGCGAGACTTTTCATCTGTCAGCGATGTCTTGCGTCCCGCGAGCCCGGCCTGACCTGCCTCCGCCGACGCAATCCGCTCCTGCTGCTCCTTGACGGCCCGGCTGCGCGCCTCGATCTGCGCATTTACGTAACGCTCGATCGCGCCCTGAGACTGCGCCGCGGCTTCCGTGATCGCGCCGAGTTCCTGGTCGTAGGCTTTCCACGCGTCGGTCGTGAAGACTTCCGCAGCTAGACTGTTGGTGCGCGATGCGAGGGCATGCTCGATGTCGGTGACGATGCCCGAAACCTGGTTCTGCGCGCGAAGCTCCGCGGCGCGAACGCGCTCCGACTGCGGGAAGATCGAGGTAAAGAAGCTGTCGAACGAGAAGAACACGCTCGTCGCCATGCAGGCGAGAAACATCAGCCACAGCATTGAATTGCGGATGATGACTCGCGCGACTTGAAGATATGGCCGCACCAGATCGTTGGCCGCATAGAGCGCGAACAGCGCCACCATCAGCAGGCCCGCGCCGATCATCAGGAACTTGTCGCCTGCATTCGCCCAGCCGAGACCTTCCACGTTCGCATGCTTGACGTCGGTCTGCCCCGTCCATTGCAGGAACAGCACGAACCCGGTGATGAAAAGCAGAAGCCCGATCGCACTGCCGAGCCACGGCTGAACGGACGCGCTGACGAGCGAAGAGTCGGCGGGACGCGCACGGGTGTTCATGCCCGTCGCGAAGCTCTCGCCGATCAGCCACGCAACGATCAGCATGATGCCCTGGATGCCGAACGTCACCATGCCGGAGAGCAGCGGCTCGCCGGTGAAATTGTACATTCCTTCCCAGGTCCGCCATCCGGCCGCCGCCGAGAGGACGATGCCGGTCGTACCGAGCAGCGCCAGCCGCCAGTTCGTGAAAACGGTTTCCTCGATTGTGTCGCGCAAGCGCCGCGCGACGCGCGTTCTCAAGAGAAGTGCGATAGCCGCCGTCAGGAAAATCGCGGTGCCGATCGGCCGGGCGTTTTCACTTATGAGGTCAATCAGATGCTTGACGTCCATCGGGGGCAAAATCCCAGCTAGGGCACGGGCGAATCACTGGCCGCCATTTTGCGCAAATGACGCGGCTGATTGGCGGCAGACCATCCTTTAAATATCGCACCCGCGCGAAAGTTCTTGAAAGTGGGCAAATCCTCGGGGAAGGACATGCAACCGCATGTGGTCGATCCGCCGGTAACGTCAAGCTTCTAGAACCAAAAAAGGTTCGCAAGGCCCTGTCCGAGCGTTGAACCGAATAGCGGCCGGTCACGACATGTTATATTGTCCAGCCGCCCAATGCGGGCCATGATGACTGAACTTTCGCGGTCCAGAGGACTGTTCATGACAGCAGATACAGGTGAGGTGCAACGCTCACGGGATAAGGTCAAGCTGTCCGTCGACCAGGCCACCGCGATCTTCGCTGAGAAAAACCTCCGTTTTACCGACTTGCGGCGCAAGGTGTTCGAGGAGATCGCCTCGACGCAGGCGAGCGTCGGCGCCTACGAAGTCCTGGATCGCCTTGCGAAGAAGGGCACGCGGCTGGCCCCCATTTCAATTTACCGGGCGCTCGACGCCTTGCTCGAAGCCGGCGTCGTCCACCGCCTCGAAAGCAAGAACGCATACTTCGCGTGCCGCCAGCTCCACCGTCCGCGAACCGGCCGCCGCCCGATGTTCCTCAGCTGCGAGAAATGCGGCACCGTGCAGGAAGTCGACGGCGACGACATCTTTCGCGCGATCGACTCCGCCGCCCACACCGCGAAATTCGAGCCGCGTGTCCGGTTCGCTGAGGTATCCGGCACCTGCCATGAATGCGCCGGCCGTCGCAAAGCTTGAGCCCGCATTTGCCGATGGAGAGATCGAGTTTGTCGTTATCCCAGCAGACCGGACGCGCGTCTCCGCCAGCCACGGCGGGCTGTGGACACGACCACAATCACGCCCATGCACATAATCACGATGCGGCGCCGGTCGCCAACGCGCTCATCTCTGCGCGTGGTCTTTGGCTGCGCCGCGGCGGCCGTGATGTGATTGCCGGCGTCGATCTCGACGTGCTGCCTGGCGAGATCGTTACCCTGATCGGCCCGAATGGCGCGGGAAAAACGACGCTGGTGCGCCTCGTCCTCGGCATCGACAAGCCGGATCGCGGCGAGATCATTCGTCCGGTTTCGACGCGCATCGGCTACGTCCCGCAGCGCTTCGAAGTTGACGCCGCGATCCCCATGACGGTCGAAGGTTTTCTTGCACTTGGCTGGCCCGCGCCCGCAAAAGACATTGCAAAAGCCCTGGAAGACGTTGGTGCGCGCCGAACCGCGCACCAGCAATTGTCGAAGCTTTCGGGTGGCGAAACGCAAAGGGTTCTGATCGCGCGCGCCCTGTTGCGCCGCCCCAATCTGTTGATCCTCGACGAGCCCGCCAGTGGCGTCGATTTTGCGGGCGAGGCCGAACTCTATGAATTGGTCGGCAAGCTGCGCGACGAACGTCACCTCGGCATCCTGCTCGTTTCGCACGACCTCCACGTCGTGATGGCGAAAAGCGATCGGGTGATCTGCCTCAACGGTCATGTCTGCTGCTCGGGCGAGCCGGAGCATGTGTCCCAGCACACCGAATACGCGCGCATCTTCGGGCCAAAGGGGGCGTCGTCGTTGAGCGTCTATCGCCACCATCACGATCATGCCCACGATCTCGCCGGCGAACCGAAACCGCTCGCGCCCGACGATTCCGACGGACGAGGCTCCTGAGTGCTGTCCTGGCCTGAGCCGTTCGTCCTGCGCGCATTTTTAGCCGCCGTCGGCCTCGCGCTGATCGCGGCGCCGCTCGGCTGCATCGTGGTCTGGCGCCGAATGTCCTACGTCGGCGAAACGCTGGCGCAAGCCGGGCTTCTCGGCGTGGCGCTGGGACTAGCCCTCCACATCGATCTGACGCTGGCCGTCGTCATCGCGGCGGTCGCGGCCGTCGGGGTGCTGACCATGCTCGGCCGCCAGCGCGTCGTGCCGCTCGACTCGGCTCTCGGGCTCACCCACCACGCGACGCTAGCGCTCGGCATCGTCGCCATCGCGCTCGCCAAAGGCCCGGGCATCGATTTGATGAGCTACCTTTTCGGCGATGTCTTCGCCGTGACCTCGACCGACCTGATTTGGGTTTATGCCGGTGGCGCGGTGGTCCTGGCGGTGATTTTCTACCTTTGGGAGCCGCTCGTCCGGCTGTCCCTGCACGAGGATCTGGCGACGGCCGAGGGTCTCAATCCGCGTTTGACCCGCGCCGCGTTCGATCTTCTTCTCGCCGTCGTTATTGCGGTCGCCATGAAGATCGTGGGAATTTTGCTGGTCATGGCGTTTTTGGTTGTTCCAGCTGTGGCCGCGCGGCCGCTATCCGGAACACCGGCCCGCATGGTTTTTCTGGCTGCCGCAATCGCCGTCGCGAGCACGATTTTCGGGCTTTGGCTGTCTCTTTCCAGCGACTTGCCGGGCGGCCCCAGCATTGTCATCGCGATGTGCACTGTCGCGGCCATATCCCTTCTGGCGGGAAGCTTCAGACAAGGCTAGAACGTCGCCAATGGGGCATGGAGAGGTTGGCTGATGTCGCTCAGCGACAGCATCACGATGAAACCGCGTCATCAAACTATCGCGGTCAACGTTGGCGGCGTGATCGTTGGCGGGGGCGCGCCGGTCGTCGTCCAATCGATGACGAACACCGATACCGCTGACATCGCGTCGACGGTGAAGCAGGTGGCCGATCTGGCCCGCGCCGGCTCCGAGCTCGTGCGCATCACGGTCGATCGCGACGAAGCCGCTAAGGCCGTGCCGCATATTCGCGATCAGCTGCGCAAGCGCGGCGTGACCGTGCCGCTGATCGGCGATTTCCACTATATCGGCCACAAGCTGCTCGGCGAAAATCCCGACTGCGCCGAAGCACTCGACAAATATCGCATCAACCCCGGCAACGTCGGTTTCAAAGACAAGAAAGACAAGCAGTTCGGCGCCATCATCGATATGGCGATGAAGCACGGCAAGCCGGTGCGCATCGGCGTCAACTGGGGTTCGCTCGATGCTGAACTCCTCACGCATTTGATGGACGAG
The DNA here is from genome assembly GCF_001006785.1 of Hyphomicrobium sp. GJ21. Lineage (NCBI taxonomy): Bacteria > Pseudomonadati > Pseudomonadota > Alphaproteobacteria > Hyphomicrobiales > Hyphomicrobiaceae > Hyphomicrobium > Hyphomicrobium sp. GJ21. Next base: position 1,281,431 of record NZ_CDHO01000003.1, read on the forward strand.
AACGCCAAGGCCGCGGAACCGCTGCCTGCGCGCGCCGTCATGCACGAAGCTATGGTGCAATCGGCGCTCCTGTCGGCCGAACGCGCCGAGGAAATGGGTCTCGGTGCCGACCGCATTGTCGTCTCCGGCAAGGTCTCGTCGGTCCAGGATCTGATCGCCGTTTATCACATGCTCGCGCAACGCGGCCGTTACGCGCTGCACCTCGGTTTGACCGAAGCGGGCATGGGTTCGAAGGGCATCGTCGCCTCGTCGGCCGCCATCGGTATTCTGCTGCAGAATGGCATCGGCGATACGATCCGATTTTCGCTGACGCCCGAGCCCGGCGGTGACCGCTCTCAAGAAGTCCGCACCGCGCAGGAACTGTTGCAGACGATGGGCCTTCGCTCATTCGTCCCGGTCGTTGCGGCGTGCCCCGGTTGCGGCCGTACGACGTCGACCGTGTTCCAGGAACTCGCGCGCGACATACAAGACATGATCCGCGATCGCATGCCGGACTGGAAGACACAGTATCCGGGCGTCGAAACGCTGAACTTCGCCGTCATGGGCTGCATCGTGAACGGCCCGGGCGAGAGCAAGCACGCCGACGTCGGCATTTCGCTTCCGGGCACCGGGGAGTCGCCTGCCGCCCCCGTCTTCATCGACGGCAAGAAGGCGATGACGCTGCGCGGCCCGAATATCGCGACCGAGTTCAAGGCGATCGTCGAGGATTACATCGCCCGCCGCTTCGCCGCGCCCGGCATCGCGAAAAGGGACGCTGCCGAATAGCTAGGCGGCGTCGATCCCGCGTAAATTAAGATTTATCGTTCAATCGCTTAAGCGGCTTTAACTTATGGCGCCGCCGCCATTTGCGACGATCCTTCGCTCGCACCGTTTGCCGGGCCGGGCTAAGTGTTATCCGGCGATTACCACTTCTGAAGATGAACCCACGCAGGCGCTTTCAGGTTTGCTAGACGGTTCGTCTTGTCAAACGGCCACGAAGGATTTCATCCGGAATGAGCGACAGAAGTAGCACCTCCGAACGCCACCTCGTCATCGGCGCCGGTCCGGTCGGGCTCGCGATGGGCGCCGCGCTGAAGCACCGGGGAATTCCTTTCGACATCGTCGACGCCGGCTCGGGCGTCGGAGGCAACTGGCTGCACGGCGTCTATCGCTCCGCACATATCGTATCGTCGAAGAAGGCGACCGAGTACGCCGACTATCCGATGCCGGAGGAGTTTCCGGATTTCCCTTCCGCCGACCAGATGCTGTCGTATCTCAACGCGTTCGCCCGGGATCGCGGACTGCTTCCGCAATGCGAATTCAATAAGGTCGTTGCGTCCGTCGTGCCGGAAGACGCGAGCCGCTGGACCGTGACATTCGCCGACGGCGAAACGCGAACGTACAAAGGCGTCGTCGTCTGCAACGGCCACCACTGGGATAAGCGATATCCGGAATTCCGCGGCACGTTTACCGGTGAAATTCTTCATTCGAAAGATTACCGCGACGTCTCGCAGGTTCAGGGCAAGCGCGTGCTCGTCATCGGCGGCGGCAATTCCGGCGTCGATATGGCGTGCGATGCTGGCCGCTTCGGAGAGAGCTGCGATATCAGTCTGAGATCCGGCTACTGGTATCTGCCGAAAACATTTCTCGGACGCCCCCTGACCGATGTTCCGATCTGGGGCCTGCCGATCTTCATGCAGCGCGCGCTCTTGAAGACGATGGTCAAGCTCACCATCGGCGATTATCGCCGCTACGGATTACAGCGGCCCAATCACAAACTGTTCGACCGCCACCCGGCATTCGGAACCGATCTCTTGAGCGCCATTCGCTTGGGACGCGTGAAGCCGCGCCCCGCGATCGATCACGTCGACGGCAACATCGTGACGTTCACTGACGGTTCGAGCGGCGCCTACGATCTGATTATCGCCGCAACGGGATTTCACGCATCGTATCCGTTTTTGCCCGACGGTCTGATCGAAGTGAAAGACAATGTCGTGCAGGTCTACGGCGGCGCGTTTCCGGCAGGAATTCGCGGGCTTTATATTGTCGGATGGGCGCAGGCGCGAAACGGCTTTGGCCGCCTCATCACGCCGCTCTCGGATTTATATGCGCGCATGATCGCGATGCAGGACGAGTTTGAGTTCCCGATTGGCACACTGATGGAGCATTCGTTTACACAACGTCTGCCCACGTCCCATCTCGTGGATCCTGAAAAATCGCGCCGCGAAATTCGCCTCGCGCATTTGGTTCTGCCGCTGCTCAAAATTCGCGACAGAAGAATGGCTCGCAAAGAGGCATTCGCCGCGGAAAAGGGACGCATACCGATTAGGGCTTAGTGCTGGAAAATGTAAAAGCCGCCATTAAAGGGCTGAGAATAATACTCACGGAATAGCAATTATTTTGCGGCATGACTGCTACTCGATTAGCGCATCCGTGCCGCCTAAATGGAACCCTATATTCTGTTAGGCGTTGTCGGGGGCAACAGGCCCACGAGGCTGTTCTTACGGGGTAAAAAACTATGAGAGCGTTGAATCTGAAGTCGATGCTGCTTGGCAGCGCGACGGCGCTGGTAGCTGCGAGCGGCAGCGCCATGGCCGCTGACCTTGGGCCGTATCAGCCCTACAATCCTCCGCCGGAGGCGGCGCCAATTTATCAGCCAGCGATTTGGGACGGCGCGTATATCGGTATCAACGGTGGCTACGGCTGGTCGGATGCGCGTCCGACGGAACCGGAAGGCGGATTTGGTGGCGGCCAGATCGGCTACAACTGGCAGCGTGATCGCATCGTCTTCGGTCTCGAAGGCGACTTCCAGGGCGCTGGCATCAGTGGCCGCGCCTACACCTTCGACGGTGATACCGCGCGCAGCGATATGAACTGGTTCTCGACCGTACGCGGCCGCCTCGGCTTCGCGAGCGGACCGTGGCTGCTCTACGCGACGGGCGGTCTCGCAGTCGCTGACGTCGATCATCGCGCCAACCTCGAAGGCCAGAGCTTCCGCGGCAGCGATACTCTGACGGGTTATGCCGTCGGCGGCGGTCTGGAATGGAAGTTCTCGCAGAATTGGAGCGCGAAGGCTGAGTACCTGTATCTCGGTCTCGGCGATTCCAAGCTGACGGCGGACAACGGCGACTTCGTACGCATCAACAACGACGTTCAGACCGTCCGCGTCGGTCTCAACTACCACTTCTGATCGATCGATCCCGGCTGAGCCCCTGATCAGCTGTCGCGTCGGCCCATGTGCCGCGCGGCGGCGATCAGGGGCTCTGCTTTTGTGCCGAACGGTTCGAGCGCTGCGACAGCCGCGTCGATCGTGCGATCGAGATGCCGTCGGGCTTCCTGAATTCCGAGCAGCCCGATGAGCGTCGCCTTGCCTGCGGCGGCATCCTTGCCGGTCGCTTTGCCGACATCCGCCGCGCTGCCTTCCGCATCGAGAAGATCGTCGCTGATCTGGAACGCGGTTCCGAGATGCTCGCCGTATGTCTTGAGCGCAGCCCTGTCGCTCGGACTGGCGCGCCCGAGGATCGCGCCCATCTCGCATCCGACCGTAATCAGGCACCCGGTTTTCATCGCCTGCAGCCGCACGATATCTGCAATCGTGGCCGCGGGCTGATCCGGCAAACGCCCGGCCTCGAGATCGAGCATCTGCCCGCCGACCATGCCGATGGCTCCGGACGCGATCGCAAGCGCGTGCGTCAGCTCTGCCCGAGCTTCGGCATCGTCATGACGCCGGGGATCGCTCGTGAGTTCGAACGCGATGGCCTGCAGCGCGTCGCCGACGAGGATGGCCGTCCACTCGTCGTAGGCTTTCCAGACCGTCGGCCGCCCACGCCGCAGTTCGTCGTTGTCCATGGCAGGGAGATCGTCATGGACGAGGGAATAGCAGTGGATGCATTCGAGCGCGGCGGCCGCCGGCAGCGCCGCATCGCGAGCCACGCCGAAAAGCCCGGCACTTTCGAAAACGAGGAACGGCCGAAACCGCTTGCCACCTGCGAGCACGGCGTGGCGAAGCGCGTCAGCCAGGCGAGGGGGCGTCCCATTGGCCTGTTGTTCCGCCAGGCATTCCGCGAGAAAACCCTCGACGGCCGTTGCGGCATTGCCAAGCTGGGCAAGAAATTGTGACACTACCCTCAACCTTCCTCGTATGGCCGCGCCGGCACTCAACATGGCCATTGTTCGATGTTACCGGCCGTCGCGGTATCGCACTGCAATCAGAATAAGCAAAGCATGGATCGGTCGCAGGAGACATCAGAGCGAACTGCCGCGCCGCCTGTCGAAACCTCGGCGGAGGATCGGCTGCTTGCGCCGGCGGTTGAGGTGCTCGCTCGGGTGCACACGGATGCTCGATGCGAACAGGTGCCGCTCGTGCCCCCGCGACCCTTGCCGCCTCTGGCATTTCGAACTCCGCCCCACCTCGACGCGCAAGCTGACATCGCCGTGCCGGTGCCGATGCCGGCACGTTTTTTTCAGCGTTCTGGCCCCGCGTTTGAGCCCGGGGAAAGCCCGCCGCCTTTGCCGCCGGTTCCGGATGCCGAGCAGAAGTTTCCTGTCGATACCCTGTTCTCTGACATCGACGCGGAAGCCGCCGCGCGTTCGCTGGCGGCTGTCGCGGCACCAGAACCAGAGCCCGAGGCAAGACCGGACGAACCTCCGCAACCGACGTCCGAAACCAGCGCCGCGCCGCCGCCGAACCTCGGGAGCCTCATTCCCGGCGCACCCAGGCTCGAAATGCCATCCCGTCGTCCGGACGCCGCCTTTACCGGGCTGCAAGCCGATTTTGCCGGCAGGGCTGACGGAAGCACAGGACATACGGGCTTTCCGGCGGCGACCGGAGAGTCTGCACCTCGCTCTCTATTTCGCAGACTGCTGAGGATTGTCGTGTGGGTCGTCGTTGGCTGGCTCGCCATCGTGCTGACGCTGATGGCCGCTTACCGCTTCATCAATCCGCCGGGTTCGATGCTGATGCTGCAGCAATGGCTCTCCGGCCAGCGGATCGAGAGCACATGGGTCCCGATCGAGGAAATCTCGCCCAACGTCATTCGTGCCGTCGTCGCAAGCGAGGACAGCCGCTTCTGCGATCACCACGGCATCGACTTCGAAGCGCTCGCCGGAGCGGTCTCGGACGTCGGGAGCGGCGCGGCGCGCGGCGCCAGCACGATCTCGATGCAGGTCGTGAAAAATCTCTTCCTCTGGTCGTCCAGAAGCTACATGCGCAAGGCCGTCGAGCTGCCGCTGACATTGCTCATGGAAACGCTTTGGCCGAAGCGGCGGATCATGGAGGTTTACCTCAACATCGCGGAGTGGGGCCCCGGCATCTTCGGGATCGAAGCGGCGGCGCAAGCCCGCTTTCGAAAGCCAGCGAGGAGCCTGAGCGCCGGGGAGGCCTCCCGCCTCGCCGTGGTGCTTCCAAACCCGCGTATGCGCAACCCCGCCAAACCCGGCCCTGGCATGCAGCGCCTCGCCCGCGTCATCCAGATGCGGATGCGCGCGGCGGCGAGCGTTCAGACGAGCTGCGTTCTGCCAAGACGCCGCATCTGACGCCGCTTTTGGGCCTTTCAGCCGGATTTTACGGGGGGACTGGCATTTCTCGTCTAATTTGCGTATAAGCCGCGCCCTGGGTTCTGAGCGTCGCCCAAGTCCGGCGTTGCCAGGCTAATCCACAATCAATATAGCGTTCGGCATCCCCGCCGCATGTCCGGCGGCTCCGCAGCTTTCGCGCGGGGGCAATTTGGAGCAATACAATGGCAGTTCCGCGCAAGAAGACGTCCCCGATGAAGCGGGGCCAGCGGCGTTCGCATGACGCCCTGAAGGCTCCGGCTTACGTCGAGGACAAGGACAGCGGTGAGCGTCGCCGCCCGCACCACATCGACCTCAAGTCGGGCAAGTACCGCGGCCGCCAGATCCTGCCGCCGGCTTCTGACGAATAAGCACTTCTCCGGTTGCCTTAAATTGGACTAGGCTGGCGTCCTTGATGCCGGCCTTATTGATTTTTGACGCGCGCGCTTGCTTGGCAAATCACAGCGCGCGTGCCAAAAAGCCGGGCGCGCTTGCGCATCATATGTCAGGAGAAACTTATGTCCGTTAGAGCCATTCCGCTCTTGGTCCTTGCTTTCGTCCTCTACAACGCCATCGTTTTGACGTTGGGACTGGAAGCCCTGACAAAAGAAATTTTCCATCTCCGGCTTTTGAGCGGCGGCGAGTGGGTTTTCACATGGGGTGATTTCATCCTGCTCGCGACGCTGATCCTGCTGTTCATCGAGATCGTCAAATCCACGTTCACGACCACATCGACGCTGATCGATCACGCGCTTTCGATGGTGGTGTTTGTTGCAGTCGGCGTCGAATTTCTGACCGTCCCGCAGGCGGCCACGTCCATTTTCTTCCTGATCTTGATCGCAACGATGATCGACGTCATCGGCGGTTACACCATCGGTATTCGTGTCGCTCGCCGTGATCTCAACATCGGCGCCGACCAATAATTGACGCGGCGCGGCCTCGAACGGCCGCGCATTCCGCGTGCGATATTCGATCTGTTTTCAAACAATGCTTCAGGCATTGTTAGGCCAGCCTGTTGCGAAACCAGATTTACGGCAGAGCATTCGTCGATATTGGACCACGCTTGCGTGCCGATCGCTGAAAGACGTGATTTGAGGTTGTAGAATTGACGTCCCGGACCCCCGTCCCTGGGAACGAGCAAGTGGCTGATCCGGACCCGGATCAGAAGCGCGACGCATTGGCAGAATCCGGCAATCTCGACCTGGTCGGCATCCTCTCGTCCATTGAGGAAACCGCTTACGCCTGGGACCTCGTCTCCGGCCGTATCGAATGGGGCAGCAACGCTGCCGCGATCCTCGGCGTCGGTGACCTCGCCAAAATCGCGACAGGCGCGGCCTACCATGCCCTCATCGCGCCCGAGAACTTAAAGGATCGGCTGCAGGTCTTCTCACGCGGCGTCGCAGCCGATCGCGTTCGCGGCGTACCCTACCGCGTCCAGTACCGCATCACGCCAGGCGGCCCGCGAAGCTGGAAGACGATCCGCGTCGAAGATCATGGCCGCTGGTGGCCCGGCGCCGATGGCCATCCCATTCACGCCCGCGGCGTGATCAGGATCATCGACGATCACTATCTCGAACAGCAACGCCAGCTCGTTCGCAACGACTTCGACGAGCTGACCGGACAGCTCAATCGCATCCGCCTCACTGAAGCACTGGGTTCCGTTCTCGGCCGTATCGAGCGCGAGCCGCAATCGTGCGGCTTCTTGATGGTGTCGGTGAACAACCTCGCCGTAATCAACGATACCTTCGGCATCGCGACCGGAGACGAAGCGATTTCGGAAGTTGCGCGCCGCATTCGCGGCAAGCTGCGCGGCGGCGACATCATCGGCCGTTATGCGTCGAATAAGTTCGGCATCATCATGATGAAATGCGGACCTGAAGCGCTGCGCGTTGCCGCCGAGCGCTTCCTGAAAGTGGTCCGCGACTCCACGATCAAGACATCGGCCGGCCAGCTGTCGGCGACGATTTCGATCGGCGCCGTCGTGATTCCGCATCAGGCGAATTCGGTCCAGGACGCGGTGAATTTTGCCCTTCGCGCGCTCGACGCGGCGCGTTCGCAGCGCATCGATTGCTTCGTACTTTACGAACCGCTGCCGGGCAGCGAAAGCGTCCGCGTCCGCAACAGGACGATCGCCAACAACGTCGTCGAAGCCCTCGACGACAACCGTATGCGATTGGTTCTGCAGCCGATGGTGTCCGCCAAGTCTGGCAAGGCCGAAATCTACGAGTGTCTGCTTCGCATGGAGAAGCCTGACGGTCAGATCGTACCGGCGGGCGAATTCGTCCCCGTCGCGGAGCAACTCGGATTATCGCGCTTGATCGACCGGCGAGCGCTGGAACTGACGATCGCGCTTCTGAAAAAGCATCACGATCTGGTGCTCTCGCTCAACGTGTCAGGATTGACCTGCTCCGATAAGGAATGGATCGCGGCGCTGCTTCGCCTCAGCGATGGCCGCAAGGATATTCTGAGCCGGTTGATCGTGGAAATCACGGAAACAGTCGCGATCGAGGACCTCGATCAGACGATTAACTTCGTCGACACACTGAAGGAATTCGGCTGCCGCGTCGCGATCGACGATTTCGGCGCCGGCTACACATCATTCAAGAACTTGAAGCTGCTTAACGTCGACATCGTCAAGATCGACGGCGTTTTCGTGAAGAATCTCGCCAACGACAGCAGCGACCGCATCTTCATCAAAACGATGATCGATCTGGCGCGCATATTCGGCATGGAGACGGTCGCCGAATGGGTCGGCGACGAGCACTCGGTCAAGCACCTGACCGATGCCGGCATCGACTTCATGCAGGGGTTCTACTACGGCCTCCCGATCGACGCCGCCGACTACGTGTCGAAGAAACCTTAAACGATCTTCCGCTCGGTCGACGGCCCTGAAACTAGGGCCGTGACTGAGACAGTTTCTCGATCTTTTGCTGCATGGCCGAAAGCTGCGACTTCAGCTCGCTGAGTTCGTCGCGACCACCGGCAGAAGCATCGCTTTGCGCCGGTGCCTGCGGCTGTACGGCCTCGGGCGACTTGCCTTCGCCGCGTTGTCCGCTCGCCGCCGAACCGAAGGAGGCCCACATCGACATCGCCTGCTCGAACATCGCCATGTTCTGCCGCGCCTGCTGCTGATAGAACTCGAACGCGGCTGCGGGATTTGAGAACGCCGAAGCGAACTGCTCGCGGAAGCGCACCTGTTCTTTCGCCAGATGCTCGAGGCTGAACTGTAGGTAGCTCGGCACCATCCGCGCAATGCTGTCATCGTAAAAACGAATGAGCTGGCGGAGGAAGGGAATTGGCAGTAGCGCCTGTCCGCCCTCGCGGCTTTCCTGCTCGACGATGATCTGGGTAAGAACCGCGTGGGTCAGGTCGTCGCCGTTCTTGGCATCGTAAACGACGAAGTCACGATCTCCGCGCACCATCTTTGCGAGATCCTCGAGCGTGACGTATGTACTCGTCTCGGTGTTATATAGACGCCGGTTTGCGTACTTCTTGATGACGACGGCTTCGCGTTTGGGAGCCTGGGCTTGAGGTTCTGGGTTGCTCAGCATCGCGTTAGCGTTCTCTTCTCGTATGTTTGGGCGCTTGTTGCTGCACTGCGGCAGCGTACCACACCGAGGGGGGCGCCCGCCAGCCGATTCTGTCACTCTTTTGGGCGGGCTCGGAGCACTACGATTGGGCAGTCTAGCCAAGAGGTCGCAATTGCTGAAAATATCTCCGCACTGCAAAGTGTCCTCGCCTTTTGCCTGATGCCAAGAACGCTCCGGCGTCGCGCGAGACATTCGACAAATTAAAGAAGTTTGCCCAGGGAGGGGCCGCCTTATGAGCGAAGATTCTTCGACGATTGTGATTGCAAGCGCAGCCCGCACGCCGGTCGGTTCATTCAACGGCGCGCTCGCATCGTTGCCGGCTTCCAAGCTCGGCGAAATCGCGATTAAGGCCGCTCTCAAGCGCGCCAATGTTCAGCCGGGCGACGTTTCCGAGGTCATCCTCGGTCAGGTTCTGACGGCCGCTCAGGGTCAAGGCCCCGCGCGTCAGGCATCTGTCGGCGCGGGCGTGCCGGTGGATTCTCCCGCCTGGAGCGTCAATCAGATTTGCGGTTCGGGCTTGCGCGCCGTCGCGCTCGGCATGCAGCAGATCAAGACCGGAGACGCGAAGATCGTCGTCGCCGGCGGCCAGGAAAGCATGAGCCAGTCGGCACACGCCGGACACATGCGCGATGGCACCAAGATGGGCGACTTCAAGCTCATCGACACGATGGTGAAAGACGGCCTCTGGGACGCCTTCAACAACTACCACATGGGCACGACGGCCGAGAACGTCGCGCGCCAGTGGCAGATCACGCGCGAAGATCAGGACAAGTTCGCCGTCGCTTCGCAGAACAAAGCCGAAGCCGCACGCAAGGCTGGCAAGTTCAAGGACGAGATCACGCCCGTCACGATCAAGACGAAGAAGGGCGAGACCGTCGTCGACCAGGACGAATACATCAAGGAAGGCGTGACCATCGATAGCGTCGCAAAGCTGCGCCCCGCTTTCGATCCGAAGGAAGGCACGGTCACGGCCGCGAACGCATCGGGCATCAATGACGGTGCAGCCGTCGTCGTCCTGATGACCGCCGAAGAAGCCAAGAAGCGCGGTATCAAGCCGCTTGCCCGCATCGTGTCGTGGGCCACGACCGGCGTCGATCCGTCGATCATGGGCACGGGCCCGATCTCGGCTTCTAAGAAGGCGCTCGAAAAAGCCGGTTGGACGGTCGCCGATCTCGATCTCATCGAAGCCAACGAAGCGTTCGCCGCACAGGCGCTCGCCGTCAACAAAGGCCTCGGCTGGGATACGGAGAAGGTCAACGTCAACGGCGGCGCGATTGCTATCGGTCACCCGATCGGTGCTTCCGGCGCGCGCATCCTCAATACGCTTCTGTTCGAAATGCAGCGCCGCGATGCGAAGAAGGGCCTCGCCACGCTTTGCATCGGTGGCGGCATGGGCGTCGCTCTGTGCGTCGCTCGCGACTGATTAACGTCTCATGCGCGGCCGGATCGCTATAATCCCGGCCGCGTCTTCTCATCCAGTTTTCCGATACAAAAAATCCAGGGAGAAAAAGTATGGCAAGGGTCGCCCTCGTCACCGGAGGCACGCGCGGCATTGGGCACGCGATCTCAATCGCCTTGAAGAATAGCGGCTATCGGGTCGCGGCAAGCTACGCAGGAAACGACGCTGCAGCTCAGGCTTTCCAGGCCGAGACCGGCATCCCCGTCTACAAGTTCGACGTCGGCAACTACGAAACGACGGAAAAAGCGGTCAAGCAGATCGAAAAGGATCTCGGACCCATCGAGGTGCTCGTCAATAACGCCGGCATCACGCGCGATACGATGTTCCACAAGATGACCAAGCAGCAGTGGGACGAAGTCATCGGCACGAACCTCAACGGCCTGTTCAACGTCACGCGCCAGGTCTGGGAAGGCATGCGTTCGCGCAAGTTCGGCCGCGTCATCAACATTTCGTCCATCAACGGCCAGAAGGGCCAGATGGGCCAGGTCAACTATTCCGCATCGAAGGCGGGCGACATTGGCTTCACGAAGGCGCTGGCTCAGGAAGGCGCACGCGCCGGCATCACCGTCAACGTGATCTGCCCTGGCTACATCGCAACCGAGATGGTCAAGGCGATCCCGCAGGATGTGCTCGACAAGGCGATCCTTCCGCAGATCCCCGTCGGCCGCCTCGGTGAGCCGAACGAAATCGCACGCGCCGTCGTGTTCCTCGCGTCGGACGAAGCGGGCTTCATCACCGGTTCGACGCTCTCGGCCAACGGCGGTCAGTACTTCGCCTGATCGTCCTCGTCACTGAGCACCAAATTAAAATGGCCGCCTTTTGAGGCGGCCATTTTTTTATGTCTGAATTTCACCGGGCGAGTTGAGCGAAACTCTCCCCTAGCCCCGGAAGCGCGATCTCACGATGCGCGGAAATTCTTCTTCGTTCTGGTTCTGCGTGTAGGGGTTGAGCCCCTTCTGCTCCGCATCCCGCTGCTCGACGATGTGCTGGCGGCCCTCTTCGAGGCTCCACCACTGCTCGCCGGAGGTCTGTGCCGGAGCATGCGGTTTCGGCGCTGGAGCGGACGGAGCCTGCGGTTGTGCTCCGCCACGGCCGCCGTACGGCAACGCGCGAGACGCGGCCGGCGGCTGCGGTGCCGAGAACCACGCCTCGACGAGATCGAGTTCGTCAGCCGAAAGGCTCAAGCCTTGGCTCCGGCAGCGTGCAACCACGAAATTGCGGAAGCGGCTCGCGAACAACGTCGCGCTCGTTCCCTGCTCGAACCACGGATCGCTCTCGCTGACGACGTCGTAGATGAAGCGCAAGTCGTCGCGCTTGACGTCGAGGCCGAACTCGCGCGCCCGCTGGGTTATGTTGACGAGCGTTTGCGCGCCCTGAAGTCCGTTGGCCGTAACTTCCTGCGCCATGACGTCGAACAGCACGCGATATTCCGCCGGCGCCAGAGCCGGAGCCTGGCAAGCCTCGTGAATGCGTGCGATCGACTGCTGGATCTGCGTTGCCTGCTCGCCGCTGCGCGGCGCTGAGGACATCGGTGGCGGCGGTGTCTGCGATGCCGCTGGCCGTTGCGGTTCGCGGCCACGCTCGGGCTGATATCCGGAGGGCTGTCCCGGCGGCGGAGCGGACGGCCGCTGCTGGCCAAGCGGCTGGCGAGCCATCGGCGTCGTAGCCGGTGAAATTTCAGGACCGCGCGACGGCGGCAGCGGCGGTGCGGGCGGCACCGGAGCCGAGCTTGCCGGCGGTGCATAACGCTGCTGCGGAGCCGGCTGGAAAGCCGCCGGCTGCTGCGGCTGTTGCTGCAACGGCGTCGATTGCTGGATGGGCTTCGGAATGCTCGGCGTTGACGGGCGCGCAATCGCTTTCGCTTCTGCGGCCGAAATCTCTGCCGAGATTTCGCGGCTCCGAGGTTCGGGCGTCGGCGCTGCAAGCTGCGGCGCGATCAATCCGGCGGCGGAAATATGCCGGTTCGCATCGAACACGGTGTAGGGCGGCGTGTCGCTGAGATGAATGTCCTCGGGAAGATCCGCGAGCAACAGATCGCGGAACGAGCCGTATCCGCCCCAGTTCGTCCCGACAGTCTTGTCGCGCCCGATGACGCGCACCGAACGGTCGGCGAGCGTTTCGAGCGGAACCGCCTGCGGCGCGCTACGCACGAAGTCGACAACTTCCGCCAGGATCGCCTTGCGCGCCGCCTCGACGTCGATCACCGGCACGGCAGCCGTGATTTCACGCGGAGTTTCGCCCGTGATCGCGCGGCTGTTCGTCAAGAGCGCCAGCAGATCCGACTCCTTGATCTCGCCGTCGCTGATAGCCGTGTAAGGAAGCGCCGTATGATCGTTGGCATAAACGACGGTGCGGCGCGCATGCGCCCGAAGCCGGTGCAGCACCGGCGTGAAGTCGGCGTCGCCCGACAGAATGATGAATTCATCGAAGAAGGTCGGATGGTTCAGGATATCGCTGACATCCATGACGATGCGGATATCCGCCGAGTTCTTCAATTGCTGCGTCAGCGGCGGGCAGTCGATGACCTCGAAGCCCGAGCGCTGGAAATGGTGCCGGATGAACGGAAACGAACACATGTCCGTCGAATTGTCGTGCGCGTTCCGGCGCGGCTGCGAATTTCCGTAGCATCGGCTCATGACGATGCGCCGTTCCGTCGGCACGGGCAGCGAAGTCTTGGATGTAATCAGCTCTCCCGACGCGATGCCCTGCAGCCAGATGCTGCTGTCCTTCGCGAAGCGCTTCGCGGCATCTTCGTTTTTGCGCTTCAGAGAAAGATAGACGTTGTCGTAATCGACAAACACCGTTGTTAGAACGGGTCCTGAGGACTCGCGTTTCATGGACTACAACCCCCGTGTGAATCCGAACGTGATTCGAGGCTCACTGTTGACGAGTCTGGGGCCGCCAGCAAGAAGCGCCAGCTAAGCCGCTATCCAAAGAGACAAATAAGCCGTGGATGGACTGAGGATACGCCACGCCCTCGTCAAACGACTCTGGGGACGACGTGTGGATGGCCATCGAAAGGCTTTGATCTGTTGCAGCTTCGCCGCTCAATCGAGCGGGGAGAAGTCCGCCGCCGCCAATTTGAAACCGGCGAAATCGAATCCCGGCGCAACCGTGCACCCGACCAGCGTCCAGGCGCCGAGACTGCGCGCCCGCTGCCAGAAATCCTTCGGAACCACGGCTTGCGGACGCTCCCCGGCCGCGAGATCCGATCCGAGCCGAACGGCGGTGATCGGCCCTCCGGCGGGTGAAAGCTCCAGCAGCAGCGGCGCGCCGGCGTGGTAGTGCCACCCCTCGGCGGCATCGACGGCGTGCCAATGCGACTGTTCGCCCGCTTTCAGCAGGAAATAGATCGCAGTCGAGGCCGAACGCTCGTCAGCCTGCACATCGTCGCGGAACGTCTCTCGAAAATGGCCACCCTCCGGATGCGGAGTAAGCCCCAGTAGCTTGATGACCTCGTCGGCGGAAAGATCGCGCTGCATCCGGCTTCTCGATTTCGCTGCTACGCTTTGTTCTTCAGCTGCCGCAGCCGCGCGAAGACCTCCCAATCGGGGGCGCCATCCAGACCGAGCCGCGCACGGATCATGCGCGATCCCGGCCGCAGAAATGGGTTCGTCGCTTTTTCCAGATCGATCGTCGTCGGGATCGTCGCTTCTCCGGCCGTGCGCGCCGCTTCCACATCCGCGACACGGGCCTGCAGCGCGGCGTTCTCCGGCTCGACATTCATCGCGAAACGGGCGTTGCCGAGCGTATATTCGTGGCCGCAATAAATGCGCGTATCGCCCGGAAGAGCGGCGATCTTCGAGACCGAATTCCACATCATCTGCGGGTCGCCTTCGAAGATGCGGCCGCATCCGAGCGAAAACAGCGTGTCGCCCGTAAAGACCAATCCGTCGTCGGGCAGATGGAAGGTGACGTGGCCGAGCGTGTGGCCGGGCGTCTCGAGCACGCGGATGGGATGTCCCGCAAATTCCAGCTGCGTCGCCTCGGTGACGCCGCGCGTCAGCCCGGGAATCCGTTCTGCTTCGGCTTCCGGTCCTGTGACGCTTGCGCCATAATGGCCCTTGAGTTCAGCAATTCCCGCCGTGTGATCGGTATGATGATGCGTGATGAACAGATGATTGAGCCGCCAATTGCGCGCGTCGAGAGCCGATTTGATAGTCGCGGCCTGCGGCGCGTCGATCGCTGCCGTCTCGCCGGAAACCGGATCGTGCAGCAGCACGCAATAGTTATCCGCGAGGCAAGGTAAAAGGACGATTTCGAAGGTTGCCATGCTGAGAGTCTGGTAGGGCTCAACGCTCATGTCAAACGAAACGGAACAATGCAGCGCTTCTCCCTAAGTAGGTCTTCCGACGCCCGACATCGCAGAACCGATTGGTTCGACGTGGGCAGCATTGGATAAGCGCGGCCGTTAAGACGTATGCCGATGGATGCGACAAACCTGAGAGATTTTTATCGCTCGCCGCTCGGCAGGCTGGCACGCCGCCAGCTGTCGCTCGTCATCCGGCAGCGCTGGAAGAATCTCGACGGTTTGAGCGTTGCGGGTGCGGGCTTTGCGTCGCCGTTTCTCGGAGCCTTCCGGACCGAAGCGGCGCGGCTCGCGTGTCTGATGCCGGAACGGCAGGGCGCGCTCGTCTGGCCGCATTCGGGCCAGTGTCATTCCGTTCTCGTCAACGAAGCGCAATGGCCGTTGCCCGACAATTCCATCGACCGTCTGCTGGCGATCCATTGTCTTGAACAGGCCGAGCGCACCGGTCCGCTGCTACGCGAGATGTGGCGCGTGCTGAAGCCGAGCGGGAGCATGCTCATCGTCGTTCCCAATCGTCGCGGGCTTTGGTCGCGCATCGACGCGACGCCATTCGGATACGGGCTCCCGTTCAGCCGCGGCCAGCTCGAAACGCAATTGACCGACGCGCTGTTCGCGCCCGATCGTTGGGGCGAAGCGCTTTATTTTCCGCCTCTCAGCAATCGTCTGATGCTGCGCATGGCGCCGACGCTCGAACGCATGGGATCGAGCATGTCGGTCGGCGTTGCGGGTGTCATCATCGTCGAAGCGCATAAGGAAGTCATGGCGCCGATCAGCGGCAGCGTGAAAGCGATTCCTGCGCAGCCGGTCTTGAAGCCCGTCAACACAACCAGGCCAGCCGGCGTCCGCCGCCACTAGAAACCTTCTGCAAAAGTCGGCTTACGTCATGGCCGCCCTTGAGGCGAGCCATCCAGGGCAGCACGATCAGGTTTTCGATCGTTTCGGGCCGTGCAGCAGGAACACGGCTTTCTCACCGAACAGATTTTGCATCGACAGCGACCACTTGATCGGCAGCCGCCGGTCATGATCGTTGAATGCGACTGCGCGCTCGACCGTGGCGTCGACGCGTTCGCAAAGGTCAGCGAAATCGCGGATCGTGCACAGATGCGCGTTCGGCGTCAGATACCAGAGGTCCGGCAGGTTGTCCGTCACCGGCATCCGGCCGCCGATCAACAAGCCGGTGCGCACGCGCCAGTGCCCGAAGTTCGGAAACGACACGATCGCACGCCGCCCGATGCGCAGCAGATTTTCGAGCACGGTCATCGGCTGCCGCGTCGCCTGAATCGTGAGTGAAAGAATGGCGTAGTCGAACGCCTGATCGGGATAATTGTCGAGGTCGCGGTCGGCGTCGCCCTGGATGACCGACAGCCCGCGCGCAACGGCCTGGTTGACCTTGTCTCGCTGCAATTCGACACCACGCCCGTCGACGCCCCGGCGCTCCGCCAGAAGCTGAAGCAGCTCGCCATCGCCGCAGCCGACGTCGAGAACGCGTGCCCCGGCTTCGACCATCTCGGCGATCAGCACATGATCGACGCGCGGAGATTTTGCCTTGGCGAGCGAGCGGTCCGGTGCGTTCATGCCCCATTCCCCGCCGTTCCAAGACCGCGCTTGAGCGCCGCCGCATTGAGAAAACCGCGAACCGTCGCATGAAACGTCGGCTCGTCCAGAAGGAACGCGTCGTGGCCCTTGTCGCTTTCGATTTCGACAAACGATACGTTCGCCGCAACCGCGTTCAGCGCCTGCACGATGCGACGGCTTTCGCGCGTCGGATAAAGCCAGTCCGACGTAAACGACACGACGCAGAATCGCGTCTGCGTCCCGCGAAACGCGTCGGCAAGCACACTGCCGCGTCCCTCGCGCAAATCGAAGTAATCCATCGCGCGCGTGATGTAGAGATAGCTGTTCGCGTCGAAGCGATCGACGAACGACGATCCCTGATGGCGTAGGTAGCTTTCAACTTGGAAGTCCGCGTTGAACGAGAACGTCTTCTCCGACCTGTCCTGCAGGCTGCGGCCGAACTTCCGATGCAGCGCCTCTTCCGAAAGGTACGTGATGTGCGCCGCCATGCGCGCCACCGCGAGGCCGTTCCTCGGGACTTTGTCGGTCGCGTAATAGTTGCCGCTCTGCCAGTTGGGATCGGCCATCACGGCCTGTCGCCCGACTTCGTGGAACGCGATGTTCTGCGAGGAATGCCACGCCGTCGTCGCGATCGGCACCGCCGCGAAGACGCGATCCTTGAACCGCGACGCCCACTCGACGACCTGCATGCCGCCCATCGATCCGCCGACGACCGCAAAGAGCTGGTCGATGCCGAGATAGTCGATCAGGCGCGCCTGGGCTTCGACCATGTCTCCGACGGTGATGACCGGAAAATCGAGCCCATACGGCGCACCCGTCTTCGGATTGATCGAAGCCGGCCCGGTCGATCCCATGCAGCCGCCGAGCACGTTGGAGCAGATGACGAAAAACCGCTCGGTGTCGATCGGCTTGCCGGGGCCGACCATGATGTCCCACCACCCGGGCTTGCCGGTGATCGGGTGCTGCGTCGCGACGTACTGATCCGCGGTTAGCGCATGGCAGATGAGAATGGCGTTCGATTTCGCCGCATTCAAAGTTCCATACGTCTGATAGGCGACCGAAAACGGCGCCAGATCCTGCTGGCAGGCCAGATGCAGCGGCGCGCTGACGTCGAAATGCGCGATCTGGCTCGACGGTGCGTCAATCTCCGACTGTCGCCGCGCAACGGAGGCAATAATGTCAGACTGGGCAGCGGTCATCGAGTCGGCCGGAATCCGGGATTAAGGGTGTGGCGGCTTGCTAGGCCTGCTGCCATTAAAGTCAACTTTAAACTTTGATTTCAACTGGTGAAGACCCTATCAATGCGCCCGCTAATGGCAAATCCCTACAATAGCTTGAGAAGAATATGGTAACGACGGCGCCCATTGCACGCCCAGGCATTCTGAGCATTGAGGCCTATGTCCCTGGCGAGAGCAAGGCGCTGGGCAACGTCAAGCCCGCGAAGCTGTCGTCGAATGAGACGCCGCTCGGTCCGAGCCCGCACGCCATCGCGGCCTTCCAGGCGGCCGCCTCCGAGCTTGAACGATATCCGGACGGTCAGGCGACGCTGTTGCGCAATGCCTTGGCCCGCCGCTACGGGCTCGACGCCGCGCGCATCGTCTGCGGGTCGGGTTCCGACGAGCTGCTGGGTTTGCTCGCGCGCGGCTACCTCGGCCCGGGCGATGAAGCGATCTACACCGAGCATGGCTTCCTCGTTTACCGCATCGCCATCCTGACCAACGGCGCGACGCCCATCGTCGCTCCCGAGCACGGCCTCAAGACCGACGTCGATGCGATCCTCGAGCGCGTCACGCCAAGGACGCGCGTCGTGTTCGTCGCCAATCCGAACAACCCGACCGGAACGTACATTCCGATCGACGAGGTCCGACGCCTGCGCGCCGGGCTTCGCGACGACATCCTGCTCGTCCTCGACGCCGCCTATGCCGAATACGTCAGCCGCAACGACTACGAGGCGGGCCTCGAGCTTGTCGCCACCACGACGAACACGGTGATGACGCGCACGTTCTCGAAAATTCACGGCCTCGCGGCGTTGCGCATCGGCTGGGCCTATTGTCCGGCGAACGTCGCCGACGTGCTCAATCGCATCCGCGGACCGTTCAATCTGTCGGCGCCGGCCATCGCCAGCGGCGCGGCGGCGATTGAAGATATCGAGCACATGGAGCGCGCCAAGCACCACAATGACGAATGGCTGCCCTGGGTCGTGGACGAGCTGACAAAGCTCGGCTTCGACGTGACGCCGAGCGTTACCAACTTCGTGCTGTTCCATTTCAAGGACGATGCCGTCAAAACCGCCTCGGCGGCCGACGAATACCTGAAATCGCAGGGCGTCATCGTTCGCAAGGTCGGCGCTTACGGCTTCCCCAATGCGTTGCGTATGACCATCGGCTCGGAGGCCGACAACAAGCGAGCCATCGCAGCCTTGGCGCAATTTCTGAAGGGCGCGGCGTGATGGAAAATGCTGTGAGGAGCGAGCGCGCGCCGATGTTCAAGCGCCTGGCGCTGATCGGCGTCGGCTTGATCGGCTCATCGATCAGTCATGCCGCGCGCCGTGCCGGATTGGTCGGCGAGATCGTCGGCGCGTCGCCGACACCTGCCACACGCGAGCGCGCCGAAGAGCTTGGCCTCGTCGCTAAAATGTATGCCGACCCGGCCGACGCCGTGCGCGGCGCCGATCTCGTTATTTTATGTTCTCCGGTCGGCACGTATGAAGCCGTCGCGAAAGCCATTGGCCCGCACCTCGAACAGGGCGCGATCGTGACGGACGTCGGCTCGGTGAAATGCGCCGTCGTGCGCGATGTCGCGCCGCATGTCCCTGAAGGCGTGCACTTCATCGCAGGGCATCCGATCGCGGGCACCGAGCAATCGGGGCCAGACGCCGGCTTCGCCGAACTCTTCGACGGGCGCTGGTGCATTCTGACCCCCGGCGACACCGTCGATAAAGACGCGCTCGCGAAGCTGCAGGAGTTCTGGCGTAAGCTCGGCTCCGAAGTCGAGGTCATGGCGCCGGAGCATCACGACATGGTGCTCGCGATCACCAGCCACTTGCCGCATCTCATCGCCTACAACATCGTCAACACCGCCGCGCACCTTGAGCGCGTGACGGATACGGAAGTCATCAAATTCTCGGCAGGCGGCTTCCGCGATTTCACGCGCATCGCCGCGTCCGATCCTGTGATGTGGCGCGACGTCTTTCTGAACAACAAGGACGCGGTGCTCGAAATGCTCGGCCGCTTCTCGGAGGACTTGTCCGCGCTTCAGCGCGCCATCCGTTTCGGAGATGGCGAGACGCTGGAGAAGCTGTTCACCGAAGCGCGCGCAATCCGGCGCGGCGTGATCCATGCCAACCAGGATACGCCGCAGCCCGACTTTGGCCGCCGCGCAACCGGCGACGCAAAAGTTACGCAGCGTTAGCTTTGTGTGAGCGACGCGACGTGACGTGATTTACGCCGAGCGCGGACCCGCCGAGAATTGCGCCGTGATCAGATCTTCTTCGACGGCGAGCGCTTCCTGCTCCGAAGCCGCGAGCAGATGGACATGCACTTCGTCCGCGCCGAGAGCCGACGCGTGCTGGCGGATTTCCGCAAGGTTCAAGGTGGCGTTCTGATTGCGCAGGCGGCCGATCGCAAGCACGGTGCGGGCAGCTTTGTTCGTGCGGCGCACGAGGATATAATTCGCGTCCTCGATCGCCGGGCAATCGAAAAGACTGTAGACGGTGTGCACGTAGCGCTTGCCCGAAGCGCCGGTCCAGAAATGGAAGCGCGGCGGATTTTCCGAAACCAACGGCGCCGTATCCACGAACGGCTGACTGGCTTCTTTGCTGGTGCGCCGCGTACGGACGTCGGCAAGCCAGATGATCTCGGCACTCATAACGCACACCCCTGATCGGCGAACTCTCGCCGTAGATTTCCTTGCGCCTGTGATACCCCGCTGGAATGTGAGGAATCGTGAACTTTGGATCGAAAATTTGACCGGCTGGCTCGAGCCGAGCGCGCGTGGTCAATGAAGTGTTGAGAACCTCGCGAATTGCGCACACTCCAGGTGAGCATTGGCGACAAGCGAGCGAGCAAATATCAACATTTGCTAACGGACGGATTTTCGCGGCGGCAACAATGCGGCAATCCGGCGGCGAAGGAGGGATCAAGCCGCCGCGCGCTGCCGCAATCCGTTAACGGACGAAATCATCCGCAATGAGAGTAGGAGCAGACGGCGCAGGTCCAGCACCCCTCGATCCGGCGGAGCGCTCGCTCTCCGCACTTGGGGCAAGCGCGGGCGCCGGGGATTGGCGCGGAATGCTGGCGATCGTCTTCCCGCGACGCGTCTGCGAGAGGCGCTCTGCGATCTTCGGCTGAGCCTCGCGCAAGGGCGACGGGTCGACGAAGCGTGCCATGATCGTCCACGCCCTCGGCCTCGTCGCGATTGAGAAAGCCGATGCGGAGCATATGTTCTTCGATCACGTCACCGATGGCGGCAAGCAGGCTCGGAACGTAACGCCCGCCCATCCAGCGCCCGCCCTCGGGATCGAAAACCGCCTTTAACTCTTCGGCAACGAATGCGACGTCGCCGCCGCGGCGGAACACGGCGCTGATCATCCGTGTCAGCGCCACGGTCCAAGCGTAATGCTCGAGGTTCTTGGTATTGATGAACACCTCAAACGGCCGCCTGCGCCCGTCGCGCACGATGTCGTTGATCGTGACGTAGAGCGCGTGCGCGCTCGCGGGCCACTTGATCTTATAGGTGACGCCTTCGAGGGCTGCGTCCCGCTCGAGCGGCTTCGTCATGTAGACGACGCCCGGGGTCGTCGCATCCTCCATCGGAACGCTGACACCTGCGGGCTTCCCGGATACGGGAGTTGCGAGCTTGCCTGACTGATCCGCGTCACCGTTCGCTGGCGCTTCACGCGACAGCACGGACCCCGTGATCGCATTCGGGCGATACGTGGTGCAGCCTTTGAGGCCCGAGTTGTAAGCCTCGATATAGATGTCGCGGAAGCTCTCGAAGCGGATGTCTTCCGGGCAATTGATCGTTTTCGAGATCGCACTGTCGACGTAGGGCTGGAGCGCCGCCTGCATCGCGACGTGCTCCGACGGCGTCAGCGTCTCCGCAGTTACGAAGGCCTTGGGAAGCACGGCATCGTCGCCGAATGCACTCCGGAACGCGCGGTGCGCGAAATCCTCGACAGTCTCTTCCTCTGCGCCACCGCCATCGCCCAGTACGCGCCTGCGGAAAACGAAGTCGAAAACGGGTTCGATACCGCTCGAGACGTTGCCCGCGAGCAGCGAGATCGTGCCCGTCGGCGCGATCGACGTCAGGCAGCCATTGCGCAACCCGTTGGCTGCGATCGCCTCGCGCACGTCATCGTCCAGTCGCGTGATGTTGGGGCGCGTCAGCATCGCGTTCGCATCGTAGAGTGGGAACGCGCCCTTTTCCGCGGCGAGTGCCGCGCTCGCTCGGTAAGCGGCATTCTGGATGATCGCCATCCACCGTGCCGCCTGTTCGCGCGCCGCCGCGCTGCCGTAGGACAGGCCGAGGAAGATCAGTGTGTCTGCAAGCCCCGTCACGCCGAGGCCGATGCGCCGCTTCGCCCGCGCCTCCTGCGCTTGCTGCCGCAGCGGATAGCGCGAAATATCGATGACATTGTCGAGAAAGCGAACCGCCGTCGCGACACGGGCTTCGAGTTTCGTGACATCGATGTGCGCCGTCGCGGTGAAAGGCTCTTCAACAAGACGCGCGAGATTGATCGAGCCGAGCAGGCACGCGCCATAAGGCGGCAGCGGTTGCTCCCCGCACGGATTCGTCGCCGAAATCGTCTCGCAGTATTGCAGGTTGTTGGCGGCGTTGATGCGATCGATGAAGATCACACCCGGTTCGGCATAGTCGAACGTCGCGCGCATGATCTGATCCCACAACGCGCGCGCCGGAACGGTCTTGTAGACCTTGCCGGAAAAAACCAGGTCCCAGGGCGCGTCGCGGCGCACGGCATCCATGAACGCGTCCGTGACGAGCACCGACAGATTGAAATTGCGCAGCCGCTGCGAGTCCGCCTTCGCCGCGATGAACGCTTCGATATCGGGATGATCGCACCGGAGCGTCGCCATCATCGCGCCGCGCCGCTGTCCCGCCGACATGATCGTTCGGCACATCGCGTCCCAGACATCCATGAAGCTGACGGGACCCGAGGCATCCGCGCCAATGCTCTTGACCGGCGCACCGCGCGGCCGAAGCGTCGAGAAATCATGTCCGATGCCGCCGCCTGACTGCATCGTGAGCGCCGCTTCCTTCACGCTCTCGAAAATGCTCGACAGATCGTCCGCAATTTCGCCGAGCACGAAGCAGTTGAACAGCGTCACGTTACGGTCCGTGCCCGCGCCGGCCAAAATGCGCCCCGCAGGCTGAAAGCCGAAGTCCGCCATCGCGTCGTAGAAAGCGCCGGCCCATTTCTGCTGCTGACGTTTGCCGCCCTTCTCCGCGGACGCGGCCGCAACAGCCACCCGCCGGAACGTGTCTTCGAGCGTCAGATCCGCCGGCACGTTCGGCGAGCCGCCAAAGCGATACTTGCGCCGCCAAATGGCGGTCGAGATCGCGGGCAAATCTGAAAAAATCGCGCTCATGGGGTGACCCCAGATATGGGAACGGAGCTCACTTTTTCAATTTCTTGTTCATGATATGTTCCGTAGGCATTGGTGTCAACGCTTTCCGCCGATCACAACGCATTTCGCTGCGAACTAACGTCCGAAAAGCTCCGAAACCTTTGAAACCCTCCCGAAGCAGGCTATCTGACGTCCAGGGAGGACGACCTCCCGATTTTCCACATCAGCGACCGGGACGACCCGGCTCTCAAAAGGAGGCCGGTCATGGCTTGGCTTTTGCTCATTTCCGCAGGACTGCTCGAAACCGTTTGGGCGTTCTACATGAAGAAGTCGGACGGCTTTACGCTGCTGTGGCCGACGGTCATCACCGGCGTCACGATGCTCGCGAGCTTCGCGCTGTTGTCGGTGTCGATGAAAACCCTGCCGCTGAGCAGCGCCTATGTCGTCTGGACGGGCATTGGCTCGGTCGGCGCGTTCATTCTCGGCGTGATGGTGCTCGGTGAGGAAGCGACCGCGATGCGCGTTCTCTCTGCCGTGCTCATCGTCAGCGGGATCGTCTTGATGAAGGTGTCGAGTTCGGACTGAAGCAGCCCGCAGGCTCAGCGCGATTTCACGCCGACGTGCGCGCAGCCTCGCGCGCCAGAGGCGGCGGTGACGGCGCCATCGCCGCTTCTTTGATCAGCCGCAGGCTCGCGTCTTCGATTGCGGTCTCGATGCGTGAGCGGAATTCGGCGCGCGGCAGCCCAGGCGGCAGCGACGGCAGAAACTCGACGACGATCGTACCGGGATACCGCCACAGGCTCCGCCGCGGCCAGAACAAGCCCGAGTTCAGCGCCATCGGAACGGTAACGACGTTGAGCGCTTCGTAGAGCGCGACGTAGCCCGGCTTGTAGTCCGGCGGCGCGCCCGGCACCGTGCGCGTGCCTTCCGGAAAAATCACGACTTCGCGCCCCATCCCGACGCGTTGCCTGGCATCGCGGATCAATGCCTTCAGCGCCGCGGAGGCCTTCTCACGTTTGACCAGGATGTGCTCGAACTTGACGCAGAACCAGCCGTAGAACGGGATCCACTTCAGTTCATCCTTCAGCACGATCGCCGGATCGCGAAACAGCGAAATGAGCCCGAACGTATCCCATGCCGATTGATGCTTGGCGATGACGAGGCAGCCGCTCTTCGGAACGTACTGCTGGCCGCGCACCTGAAGCTTGGTGCCGCAGATCAGGCCGAGCAGCCAGACGCACGTCCGTCCGTGCAACTCGAGGCCCTTCATCGCCCATCGTCGAGGGCCGAGCAGCAGCCAGGAGCCGAGCACGAGGTAGAGCGCCGTCACGATGTAGAACACCGCGAAGTAAATCAGCGAGCGAATGACGACGAGAGGGCTTGGCCCAGGCTTTGCGATGTCAGCCATTGGAGCTCGTCGATCCCACGGCAGCAACGGAACGGTCGCTGCGCCAATTCAGAACGCGCTGCGCCGCGAGGCGCGCGACGGCGGGCAGAAATTTCAGATACTCCGAAACGAGAACCCGCGTCGTGCTCGAGTGCAGCCACCACGCGGTCTCGGGGAAATGGCGCGGCGTGACGGGATAGGGAATGAGCGTCACCTTCGGCATCACGAGCGCGAGTTCGGCGAGGCTCCTCGGCATGTGATAGCGCGAGGTCACGATGATGAGCTTGGTGTAGCCGTTGTTGCGCGCCCAGGTCCGCGTTTCGTCCGCGTTCCCGACCGTGTCGAGCGCCTCATATCCGAGATCGACGCAGCAGTTGAATGTCTTTGCATCGAGCCCGAGAAGCCGCTGCATCTCTTCACGACGGACCTTCCTGTTGACGCCGGAGATCAACAGACGTTTGGCCCTGCCTTCGTTCAACAGCTTGGCGCCGGCTTCGACGCGAAGATCGCCGCCGGTCAGCACCACGATGCCGTCCGCCTTGTCCCAGCCGCCGACGTCATCCCGTGTCACGGTCACGGAGAAAAGCACGAAGCCGAAGACCAGCGCCCCGATCCCAAGCGCCAGCAGCAGAACGATGATTTTCGATAGTGTCTTCATTGTGCAAGGTGCGATTGCGGATGATGCGAAAACCACGTCTACGGCTGGATCGGAACCTCGCTTTTTGAGTCGGTTGCGATGTTCCGGCAAGCCGCATTCTCATTTCGCATTTCGCCGACCGCCGCAAGTCCCCCGGTCATGCACTGCAATGAAATCAGTGCTTGCCGTTGAGGATGCGGTGAACGCCCACTCGCGAGGTGCCCATGCACAGGCCTGCAATAATAATGACAACAAAGCCGAGGATGAGGTAGCCAAGCGCGTCCAGCGAACCCGTTCCGACGAGCCGCTGCATTTCGACGGCGCCAACCGGCCCGCCCCCGAGCAATTCCGTCAGCCAGGGCATGCACATGAAGACGATCATCGCGCACGTCGCGCCGACGATGCCCGCCTTGATCCCAAGCCGCAGAAAATGCTTTTCGAATTCCCGGGATATGAATTTATCGGTCGCGCCGACGAAGTGCAGCACTTCGACGATTTCGCGGTTCGACGCCATGGCGCTACGCGTCGCTGAAACGATGATGGCCGTTGTCGCGGCGGCAACGAGCGCCAGAATTGCGAGGCCGCCCAATGCGAGAGAGCGGGTCACGGCGCGGATCTGCTGCTGCCACCGGCGATGGTCGTCAAGTGACACGCCTTTGAAATCGCGAGTGAGCGCCTGTCCGACTTCCGCGAGATCCGGCGGCTGATTTCGGTCCACCTCCACCGCGATGAGGCGCGGAACGGGCAGCGATTTGAGGGCATCGCCCGAGCCGAGCCAGGGCTGCAGCAGGTCGGCGGAATCAGCCAGGTCGAGGGCCCGGACGTTCGCGATGCCCTTCTGCTTTTGCAGGTAGCTGACGACGTCCGCGACCGCCTTGTCCGTATCGCCGTTCTCCTGCGGCGTGACTTGAACCGTCACCTCGCTCGCGATGTCATTGAGCCAGGCGTCCGAGGACTCCTTGATCATCCAGACGGCGCCCGCCGTCAGACACGCGAGAAAGCACATGATGGCGATGACGAGCGTCAGCGAGCGGCCGGTGACCGAGCCGGGCGGAACGACCGGCGCCATCACCTTCATCTTGCGTCCGCGATCGCTGCCGCGCGTCGGAACGTACAGGTCGCCCGCCGCCTCCGGCGCTGGGGGAACATTGGGTCCGGCGGGTCCTTGACGCGCGTAGAGCGGCGGCTCCGTCGACGGCACCATTGTCGTCGGCTCGTCGTAAGGATCGTAGCTGCCCGGCATCGGCATGGCGGGCTCAGCGCGTCCGGGAAAGCGGCTAGATGATCCGGACATGGCCCCTGTGCACCTCAATGCGCGGCGCTTTGAATTGCCGCATGAGTTGATGATCGTGCGTCGCGATAACGACGGAAGTGCCAAGCCTGTTCAATTCCACGAACAGACGCAGCAGCCGCCGTGCCATCTGGGGATCGACGTTGCCAGTCGGCTCATCCGCAAGCAGCACTTCTGGCTTGCCGATGACCGCTCTGGCTATGGCCGCGCGCTGCTTTTCCCCACCCGACAGCACCGACGGGTTAGCATACATCCGATCGCCAAGACCCACCCATTGCAAAAGATCGGTGACGTCTTCGCGGTAGTCGGCTGGCTTTTTGCCGAGCACCTGTAGCGGCAACGCGACGTTTTCCCAGACGGTCAGGTGATCGAGCAGCCGGAAGTCCTGGAAGACGATGCCGATGCGGCGGCGCATCTGCGCACGCTTCTGCGGCTTTACAGCGGTTATGTCTTCATTGAACATGCGAATTTCGCCGCGACTGGGGTGCAGCGACATGAACATCAGTCTGAGCAGTGAAGTCTTACCCGCTCCCGATTCGCCATGCAGGAAGTGAAATGAGCCGGGCCGCAGATGAAACGTGACATCGGTCAAAACGTCCGGGCCGCTGTCGTATTTCAATCCGACGTTCGTCAAGCGAATCACGGGGTTTAACCTTGGCAGGAAAAGTTTGCGTCACGTGTTTGAAGCTGAGCCGCGTATAGACACGTCAAAGCCGAACCGATCAATCGATTACGATTGTGGCGCAGTCGTGTACACAGGAAGCTGGTAGCCTCCCGCACGGTGCACCGCGGGACTAAGCAGGATGTAACATGTCGAATACGGAAGTTGGACATTCCATTGAAACGATTTTTTCCGCGGAGGAAATCCTCAGCAGGCTGCAGGTGCTGGCGCAGGAAATTGCCGCAAAACGGCCTGAAAATCTGCTCGTAGTTCCGATACTCAAGGGCAGCTTCGTTTTCGCCGCCGATCTGCTGCGGGCGCTTCATGCTGCGGGACTTGCCCCTGAAGTCGATTTTCTAACACTGTCCAGCTACCGGAAGAGCCGGTCGTCGTCCGGGCAAGTCTCCATCCTTCGCGATCTCGATCTCGACGTGCAGCAGCGTCACGTGATCCTGATCGACGATGTTCTCGATTCCGGTCGCACCCTGGCCTTCGCAAAGGATCTGATTTCGGCGCGCGGCGCGGCGAAGATCGAAACCTGCGTGTTGCTCGATAAGCGGGCCGCACGTGCCGTCTCGATCGAGCCCGACTATTGCGCGTTCACCTGCCCTGACGTGTTTGTCGTTGGCTACGGCATGGACGTGGGGCATCGCTATAGAGAACTGCCGTTTGTCGGACGGCTTGTCGACTGAGTGAACGGACCTTCGGGTCACGCGTATGAGGTGTGAGATGGCGACGATCCTGCTTGCAGATGATGACGCCGCTGTGCGCGACCTGGTTCGCCGCGCCTTGAGCGCCGAGGGCCACACCGTGCACGTCACTCAGGACGGATTGGAAGCGCTGGAGTTTTTCAACGCGAACAGTGGTCCCATCGATCTGCTAGTGACGGACGTCGACATGCCTCAGCTCGACGGCATCTCGCTAGCCGAAAAAGCTCTGACGGCGCAGAGCAATCTTGCTGTTGTTCTGATGTCCGGCTTTTCCGA
Source organism: Hyphomicrobium sp. GJ21 (assembly GCF_001006785.1). Lineage (NCBI taxonomy): Bacteria > Pseudomonadati > Pseudomonadota > Alphaproteobacteria > Hyphomicrobiales > Hyphomicrobiaceae > Hyphomicrobium > Hyphomicrobium sp. GJ21. Next base: position 1,309,445 of record NZ_CDHO01000003.1, read on the forward strand.
TCAGCTCGAGCGCGCCGCAGGTTTGCGCGCCCGCCGTCTGCTGTCGATCGCCAAGCCTTTCACGCTGGATCAGATCAAGCAGGTCGTGCGCACCGTGCTCGCCTAGGGAGACCGAACGCCCAGTATCGCCGGTATCAGCCGCCCGTAACGCTCATATGGCGCGCAAGCGACGGCGTTTTCGTGCGCCGGTCGATGATGAAATCGTGGCCCTTGGGCTTTCGTGCGATCGCGTCGGTGATCGCAGCGTCGAGCAGAGCCGGATCTTCCGAGGCGCGCAGCGGCGCACGGAGATCCGCGGCATCGTTCTGGCCGAGGCACATATAGAGCGTGCCCGTGCAGGTGAGGCGCACGCGATTGCAACTTTCGCAGAAATTATGCGTCAGCGGCGTAATGAAGCCCAGCCGTCCGCCGGTCTCCTCAACCTTGACGTAGCGCGCCGGACCTCCCGTGCGATACGGGCTCTCTTGCAGCGTGAAGTGATCCATCAGCCGCGCTCTGACGACCGATAGCGGCAGGTATTGCGCTGTCCGGTCTTCGCCGATGTCGCCGAGCGGCATCGTTTCGATCAGCGTGATGTCCGCGCCGCGCCCATGCGCGAAACGGACGAGATCGGGAATCTCGTCCTCGTTGACGCCCTTCAGCGCCACGGCGTTGATCTTGATCTTGATACCGGCCTTCTCAGCCGCATCGAGACCGCGCAGCACGGTTGCGAGATTGCCCCAACGCGTGATGGCCTTGAACTTGTCGGGATCGATCGTGTCGATCGAGACGTTGATCCGCTCGACGCCTGCGGCCTTGAGTTCGCCCGCATACTTCTCGAGCTGACTGCCGTTCGTCGTCAGCGTCAATTCTTTGAGGTCGCCGCTTTCGAGATGCCGGCCGAGCGCCTCGAACAGCCACATGATATTCTTGCGAACCAGCGGCTCTCCGCCGGTGATCCGAAGCTTCTTCACGCCGCGTCGCACAAAGGCGCTGCAGAGCGTATCGAGTTCTTCCAGCGACAGGAGGTCGCGTTTCGGAAGAAACGTCATATGCTCCGACATACAGTACACGCAGCGAAAGTCACATCTATCGGTAACCGATACACGCAGATATTCGATCTCGCGCCCGAACGGGTCCACGAGTTGTGCTCCCTGCGGGGCCAGCGGACCGGAAATCGCTGCCTGTGCCAAACCTGCTGCCATTCTTTCAATATCGGAGGTTGCGTGGCCTGCCGCAAGGGTATGCCGGGACGCAGGGTTGCCAGATTCTAGGTGTCAGGCTCTCTGGCGCATATGCTCGCTGAGACCCAGTTTTTTCTCGATGAGTCCGGCGATGCCGGCAATGTCATCGAGGTTAAAAACGGGTTTCCCTTGCCCATCGACTTCGTAGTCTGACGCAATGGCGAGAACGAGTGCGTCGGACGCCGCAAGCAGCTTTTCCGGCGCGACGGCCGCTCGCCGCACTTCGATCTTCGGGATGGCGGCCGACTTGTAGCCTTCGACCAAAATGATATCGGCGGGCTTCAGCCTTGCCGCCACGGCTTCGAGCGCCGGCTCTCCGGCGGCTTCGATCTCCTCGATGATCGCGACGCGCGAGCCGGAAACGATCGCCGTCTCAGCCGCTCCGGCAGCGCGATGCCGCTGCGTGTCGCTTCCCGGCGCATCGATGTCGAACTTGTGATGCGTGTGCTTGATCGTTGCCACGCGCAGGCCCTTGCCCGCAAAGTGCCGGGCCAGCTTTTCGATCAAGGTCGTCTTGCCGGAGTTCGACCAGCCGGCGACTCCGAAGAGCGGCAGCGCAGGAGATGCGGACTGAAAATGTGAGGCCATGCGTGTTTCCTGCTCCGTCATTTTTATGCTTTGCCGGCGAACGCGCGTGCAGCGGCGAGATCGTCCGGTGTGTTGACGTTGAGAAACGGGTCCAACGCCATGCCGTCAATGTCGCGCATCGCGAACGGCACCGCAACCGCGTTCAGCTGTTTCGTCAGCGCGTTGACGCTGAGCCGACGTTGTTGCAGTGCATCAGCGATCGCAGCCCTCGAATTCACCGGCCAGATCGCAATCGTCGGATGTCGCTGATCCGCCGACGTCGCAACCGCGATGCCGCCGTTGCGCCCGGCATCGAGCCTCTGAACGAGATCGAGCGGCAGGAACGGCACGTCGGTCGAAACCGTCGCGAGCGCCGTGCAATCGTGCGCATGCTGACTTTGCCAATCGAGCGCCGCGAGCAGCCCGCTCAGCGGTCCAAGCTCGGCGTTTTTCTGGTCGGCGATGGTTGGGAGATCGAAACGCGCGAAGCGCTGCGGATCGCCGTTGATGCTGAGGGCAAGCCGCCCGACCTGCGGACGAAAACGCGCGATGACGTGATCGAGCACGCTTCTGCCGCCAAGCTCGGCCAAGCCCTTATCGCCGCCACCGAAGCGGCGCGACTTCCCGCCTGCGAGGATCACTCCGAGAATGCGATCGCGTTGCGTCATGGACGACGCTTTAGCATTCCTCCCGCGCCTCGCAAGTTGCGCGCCGGCAAATGACCCGGCCCATTGGCCGCGTGCGTGTCGCTTCCATCCTCTCCCGCATCGATTTATACCGGTTCCAAACAGGACCGCTTCGCGCTGCGTTTCGCTGCGCCCAGGAGACTCCCCACATGGCGATTGAAAAAGCCGAGGTGCTGACAGCACTTCGCCGGGTGAAAGGCCCCGACCTGACCAGCAACATCGTCGATCTCGGCCTCGTCTCCGAAATCCTGATCAAGGACAATCGCGCCTATTTTTCGATTACCGTTCCGGCAGCGCGCGCCCACGAATTGGAGCAGTTGCGCCTCGCGGCCGAGGCAGTTGTCGCCGAACTCAAGGGCATTCAGGGCGTCACCGCCGTTCTGACGGCAGAGGCGACCGAAGGCTCGCCAGCGCCGAAACGGACGGTTCTGCCGATTGGCCGTGCCGAGCACCCGCGCGTGCAGGCGGCGCGGGCCAAGGGCGCCACCGGCGACGGTTCGGGACCGCGCCAGGCAGCCGCCGCAGCGGCCGCCGGTCAGGGCGTCAAGGCGCAGGCTGTCCCCGGCGTTAAGCAGATCATCGCGGTCGCCTCCGGCAAGGGCGGCGTCGGCAAATCGACGATCGCCGTCAACCTCGCGCTCGGCCTGCAAGCGATCGGCTTGAAGGTCGGCATCATCGACGCCGATATCTATGGCCCGTCGCAGCCACGTCTGCTCGGCGTCTCCGGCAAGCCGCAGGTCGCGCACGACAAGGTCATCAAGCCGCTCGAAGGCTGGGGCGTCAAAGTCATGTCGATGGGCTTCCTCGTCGACGAAGACACGCCGGTCGTGTGGCGCGGCCCGATGGTCGTCTCCGCATTGAGCCAGATGCTGCGCGAAACCGAGTGGGGAGGGGACGGCGGCGAGCTCGACGCGCTGATCATCGACATGCCGCCCGGCACAGGCGACATCCAGTTGTCGATTTCGCAAGGCGTGCCGCTATCGGGTGCTGTCATCGTCTCGACGCCGCAGGACCTGGCCCTGATCGATGCCCGCAAAGGCATCGCGATGTTCAAGCGCGTCGAAGTTCCGATCCTCGGCATCGTCGAGAACATGAGCTACTTCCTCTGCCCGAAATGCGGCGAACGTTCCGACATCTTCGGACACGGCGGCGCGCGCGACGAAGCGCGGAAGCTCGGCGTTCCGTTCCTGGGCGAAGTACCTCTGCGCATGGAAATCCGCGAGGCGTCGGACGCCGGCAAGCCGGTCACGGTCGCCGAGCCCGAGAGCAAATACGCGCAGCTCTTCCGTGATATCGCCGGTCAGGTCTGGAGCGAAGTCGAGCGCGCCAAGGGAACGCTCACGCCGCCGCCGCATCTCGAAATCGCAGACGGCGGAAAAATGCTGAAGGCGGCATTCCCTGATGGGCGCACGTTCGAGCTATCGGCGGAATTCTTGCGTGTCGTTAGCCCATCGGCCGAAGTGCAGGGCCATTCGCCGTCGCAGCGCATCACCGTGCCGAAAAAGAAGCACGTCAAGATCACGGGCTTGACGCCGGTCGGCAACTACGCCGTCCGCATTGCCTTCGACGATGGCCATAACTCAGGGCTCTACACCTGGGGTTATCTGCATCTGCTCGGCCGCGAGAAAGACGAGCGCTGGGGCAAATACCTCGAAGAACTCGCCGCCAAAGGCATGACGCGCGAGTAGCTGCCGAAATTAGCGGCGCGCCTTGCTTTTGAGTGCCGCAGCGGCAGCTTTGATCGGCGCGAACGGCCCGAGCTTGTGCTGCTCGATCGAAAAGCCGTCGGCATAAGGCCCGTAGGGCGCGTCGACCGGCTTTTCCAGTTTGTCCGGATAATCGCGACTGAGGTCCGGCAGTTTCGGTCGCGGTTGCGCGTTCATGTACGCGGCAACGTCCCAGGCGTCGCTGGGCGAAAGCGCCGGTTCATTCCATGTCGTGCCGGCCGGCATGTTGCTGTGAACGAAATTCGCCGACTCGATCAAACGGTGCATGCCCGCGCCGTCGTTGAAACTGTCGGCGCCCCAGAGCGGCGGAAACATATAGCCCTTGGCGTCCCCAGCTTTGCCGTTGCGCTGACCTTCGCCATTGTTGCCGTGACAGGCCGCGCACGTCGTGGCGTAGACTTTCTTTCCCTTGTCGGGGTCCGCCGCGCGATCCAATTCCGACATTTGCCCGCTGCCACGCCCGTCGATCGCGCCTCCGGCCGGATGCCCGGACGATAGAAATTTCAGATACGCAACGAGCGCCGTCATTTCCGGGCCTTCAGGCGGCAGCGGCTTGCCGTTCATACTGCGCTCCATGCAGTTTTGAACGCGCTCTTCGATCGTTTCGACGCGCCCGATCCGCGCCGCATACGCCGGAAAATTCGCGTAGACGCCGACGAGCGGGAGCGCGAACTTTTGCGTCCCGGCGCTGATATGGCAACTCTGACAATCGAGGTTGTTTCCCGCGAAGCGCTTCTCGGCGTCCGCGACTTCCGGACCTATCAGCGACGAGGTTTTGCTGACGAGATCGCGGCCGTACCGAACCAGTTTTCCCGAGGCGTCGTCAGGCAGCTTGTCGATGTCGGGAACGGTCCACGCCGGGGGCGACGGAGTAGCGGCGCCGTCGGCATCGCACGTCCCGGGTATCGTAAGCGCCAAGACGGCAACCGCAGCGCTTAGCAACATCAAGGTGTTTGTTTTTGGACAGATCATAGAGCGACCCCCGCTGAACGGAGCAGCAAGATACAGGAGCCGATCGCTTATGTAAGCGGGGCTCCCGTTCTTGGTTTGCCGTTCATGCGCCGCCAAAGCTTCGATTTGATGCGAAGTATTCGCGCTTTGGTGAACGACGAAGCGGCGGCGCGTCGCTGACTTATTCCGCCGCCGTCGCTTCTTCGAGAGAAGCGGCAGCTTCCTTGGCGCTTTCATAGACGCGTGTCTGCAACCCGCGCCGCCGCAGAGCATCCTGCAGCTTCTGCCGGGTCAGCGCGCTCGTCGCATAGCGTGCCGTTCGCGCGTAATAGGCTTTCGACAGTTGCGCGACCATGTTCGCGTAATCGTCGTAGAGGTCCTCCGCGATCCGGCAGCTGTCCTGGTTGATCAGCGTGTTGACGCGCTTGCCGGCCTTTTCGCACGCCCCAGCGATCGCCTTCTGAAGATCGGTAATGTCGCTCTTCTTGCGCACGCTCCACGCGCTGAGGTCGACAGAAAGAACGTTGCGCTCAGCATCGTAGGAAATGCGCTCACCGAGTTTCTGATTGAGAAGATCGGAAAGCAGATCCATCGGCCCGTCGCGGAAGATCGCGGGATTCATCGGGATCGGATTGTGGATGTGCGGCTTGAACGCCATGTGCGGAAGAATATCGCGCTCGATGTCGATGCCCGGCGCGACTTCGATCAATTCGAGGCCGTGGTCGGTCAGCTGGAACACGCAGCGTTCCGTCACGTAGATCACCGGCTGCGATTTCTGCGCCGCATATTTGCCCGAGAACGTCACCTGCTCGACCTGGTTGACGAACTTGCGAGCGCGCCCCTCTTTGACGATCCGCAGCTTGCCGTCTTCGATCGCGATCTCGAGACCGCCCGCCGTGAACGTGCCCGCGAACACGACCGCGCGCGCGTTCTGCGAAATGTCGATGAAGCCGCCGCAGCCGTTCAGCCGTCCGCCGAACTTGCTGGTGTTGACGTTGCCCATGCTGTCGCATTCCGCCATGCCGAGGCAGGTCAGGTCGAGACCGCCACCGTGGTAGAAGTCAAACATCTGGTTCTGATCGAGAATTGAATGCGCGTTGGCCGACGAGCCGAAGCTCGATCCGCCCGCCAGCACGCCACCGACTGCGCCCGCTTCCGTCGTCATGACGAGATAAGGCGTGACTTTCTCTTCGTTCGCGACGTTCGCAACGCCGTCCGGCGCACCGACGCCGAGATTGATGACGCCATTCGGCGGCAGTTCGAACGAAGCGCGACGCGCGATGATCTTGCGTTCGTCGAGGTTCATTGTCGGCAGATTATCGACCGTCACGCGCACTTCGCCTGCGAGCGAAGGATCGTACATCACGCCGTAGTTCATGCGGTGCAGCTCGGGCGTTTCAGCGACGACGACGCAGTCGACGAGAATGCCCGGAACTTTCACGTCTTTGGGCTTGATCGAGCCATCGGCCACCAGACGCTCGACCTGCGCGATCACGACGCCGCCGTTGTTGTGCGCGGCCATCGCCTGCGCCAGCACGTCGAGCGTCAGCGCTTCCTTTTCCATGCTGAGATTGCCGTTGGGATCGGCGCTCGTCGCGCGGATGAGCGCGACGTTGATCGGCGTGGCCTTGTAGAACAGCCACTCCTTGCCTTCGACCTCGACGAGCCGGACGAGGTCTTCCTTCGTCACCGAGTTCACCTTGCCGCCGCCGAGACGCGGATCGACGTAGGTGTGCAAACCGACTTTGGTGAAGAGGCCCGGGCTTCCCGATGCGCAGCTCCGGTAGAGTTTGGAAATCACGCCCTGCGGAAGATTATACCCTTGAATCTTGTCTTCCTGCGCGGCGGCGGCGACCTTCGGCATGCGTCCGAAGTTGGCGGCGATCACGCGCTTCAGCAAACCTTCGTGATGCAGTCGTCCGGTGCCGAGACCTTTGCTGTCGCCCGCGCCCGCGCACATGATGAGCGTCAGGTCGCGCGGCGCGCCCGTTTCGACGAAGCGCCGTTCAAGCGCGGCATGCAACGATTCCGGGATGCAGCTCTGGACAAAGCCGGTTGTCGCGATGACATCACCCGGGCGGATACGTGCAATGGCTTCATCAGCCGAAACGACTTTGTTGATGCGCATGTTGGCGTTTCCCAGGGTGTTCCCCCGCTCGGGTTCCGCGGACCTTCATCCAGCACAAACCGGGAGGTGTTGTTGCTTTGTTCGTAGTCGGCGGACTTCTGACGAGCCCACGTCAGCGAAATAGCTTTTCTCGGGTGTCGACGCACCACTCAACCGGGTAACGACGGACTATCCGGCAGCATTCCAGCGGTTTTTGCCGCACCCTGGAGCACGGCTGCCATGTCGCCGGAATGCGGGCCCACGGGCGTTTGTAAGCGTGTTAGAGAGCCCCGATGACCGAACTTCTGCGCCGCAACCTTATTCCGCTGATCGTCGCCACGGCGCTGTTCATGGAGAACATGGACGCGACCGTGCTCGCGACCTCGCTACCCGCGATCGCGAAAGACCTCAGCGTCAATCCCATTAACCTCAAGCTCGCGCTGACGACATACCTGTTGGCGTTGGCCGTTTTCATTCCGGCATCGGGATGGATGGCGGACCGCTTCGGCGCCAAGAACGTCTTTCGTGCCGCGATGGTCGTTTTTGCCATCGGCTCCATCGCCTGCGCGCTCTCGACCGGCCTCGTGACCCTCGTCGCCGCGCGTGTGCTGCAAGGCATGGGCGGCGCCATGATGACCCCGGTCGGCCGCCTGATCGTGCTCCGAACAATCCCGCGCGCGGAAATCATCGGCGCGATTGCATGGCTTTCGATACCCGCGCTCGTCGGCCCCGTCGTCGGGCCACCGCTCGGCGGCTTCATCACGACGTATTTCAACTGGCGCTGGATTTTCTGGATCAACATTCCCGTCGCGCTTCTGGGCCTCGCACTGATCACGCGCTTCATTCCCGACGTGCGCGAGGACGCGCCCTCGAGCTTCGATCTGCGCGGCTTCCTGCTGATCGGACCCGGCCTGTCGCTATTCCTCACCGGTGTCACGCTGATGGGCGTCGGCCTGGCGACGCCGCAAACAATCGGCGTCATCACGTTGCTTGGAGCGGCGCTGCTGGCGGCCTACGTCTGGCACGCGATGCGCGTTCCCGAACCGCTCATCGACCTCAATCTGCTGAAGATCCCGACCTATCGTGCTGGCGTCATCGGAGGCTTTCTGTTCCGCGTCGGACTCGGCGCCGGACCGTTCCTGCTGCCGCTGCTGTTCCAGGCGGGATTTGGCCTCACCGCATTTCAATCCGGCATGCTGACGTTCGCGACGGGCGTCGGCGCGCTGTTCATGAAAACGCAGGTGGCGACGATCCTCGGGCGCTTCGGCTTTCGCCGCGTGCTGCTCATCAATGCTGTCGTCTCGAGCCTGTTCGCGCTGCTACCCGCCGTGTTCACGATCGACACGCCGGCGCTGATGATCATTCTGCTGTTTCTCGCCGGGGGATTGTCGCGCTCGCTGCAGTTCACGAGCCTCAACACGCTCGCCTACGCCGATATCCCGCCCGAGCTTCTAAGCCGCGCGACGAGCTTCGCCGCTGTTTGCCAGAATCTCTCGGGCTCGGTCGGCGTCACCATCGCGGCCATCGGATTGGAACTCGTGCAGAAGGTCGAAGGCGGCAACGCCATCGAAGTTTCGCACTTTCCGCCGGTCTTTCTGCTCATCGCCGCGATCTCGGCGTCGTCGGTCCTGATCTTCATGCGGCTTTCGAAATCGGCTGGCGCCTCGCTCCTGCCGACCGAAGCGATGAAAGCCGCCGAACCCGCCAAGGACGCCGCCCGCCTCAGCGAGCCGCTTTAGTCGCGAACGAGCACTCGCGATTCTGCTTTGGCGCAGACAGCACGAAAGCCGCGATCAGAGGACCCTGATCGCGGCGCCTGTCACTGGTACGAAGAAAGTCGAAGCAGCTTCGCGCGTGCGGCCAACTCCCCGCAAGGGGAGCAGCTCAGCGCAACGACACTTACCCGCGCCGGGCGGCCGGCTCCCCGCAAGGAGAGTCGCCCGGTGCAAACATTAAGAGTCGCTTTCTTAAGCCGCTTTCGCCTGGGCCCGCTGACGCTGGGTCTTGCGCGGCGCTTTCGCGATCACGCGCAATGCCGGCACGTCGAGGTCTGCCTGCGCCCGCTTGCGCTGGATGACGGCCTCGCGCGCCCCGAAGGCGTCCGCGAGAGCGAGCAAAGCCACTTCCGGCTTTACGCCCGCACATCCACGCGCGTCGACGGCCGCAAAGCCCGTCCGCGAGCATGCCTGCAGAGAGAGGTGCCCGGAACTCAGGAGCGCGACACCCGACACGCCGCCACCGGCGACGCGGTCAAGGTGGAGACTCTTGAGCTTGAGGCCCAGGGTCTCGACGGCACGCTTCGTCGCACGCTCGGCCGACTTGATGTCGTCGAGGCGCTTGGCGCCATGGAGATCGATAAAGATCGTAGTCCCTGCAGTGTGTACGCTTCGATCGACGATCGGACTCGAAATCGAGTCCTGCACTTCCGCGTTGAACTCAGCGCGCGAGTGATCTTCCTTTTGGGCGGTGCTTGAACGAGTCAAGTCCATCCCCAATTGGAAGAGGGTGTCATTAAAGGCCATATGACCCTCCCCAACCAGTAGACAGGTTTGACTCGCCCGCTCCTTACCTCATTGGTTCTGGAAAACCTCGACCATGTTGGCAGGTGGACAGACGAGAGAGCGTGCATATGAGGCCTATGCCCCCCCTGCGCAAGATTTTTTTTGCCCCATGCCGGATTTTTTTTCGTCGTGGAGGTCCAGGAGCTTAACCGAATGTTTTGCAATTGGCCGCGCGCGTCGTTTTAACGGGCGAAGCGTCCGTTTTTGACGTCAGAATCGCGACAAAAATGACGTCGTTACTCTTGCTGTTTACCGAAAAGCTTATTCAGCAAATTCTTCGCCGCCTTCTTGGTGCTGGCTTTGTCGCCGGAAGCGTCGCCATCGTCCTTGCCGAGCAGATCGTCGGCGATCTCGTTGACGCTTTTGCCTTTGTACTTCTTGCCAAGCTCTTTGATCGTGTCGACCGCCTTGCCGGGATCGGAAAGCACGCCCTTAAGGTCGGGCCGGTAGCTCGGCCGATCCCACGAGCCCGAGATTCTCACCGGCACTTCGATCCCGGTCTCCGTGGCGTTGCCGTCCTGGCCTACGAGAGACGCCACGAGCTTGGGCTTAACGGTATAATCGACCGTCCGCTCCGGCATGTGGATGATCCCCGCGCCGGAAACGCGCAGCAGCGGGCTCAGAAGCTGCAAATCCTGATTTTGCGCCACGCCGTTCACGACGGTGAACGAGGCCGCGAGCGCACTGAAGTCGGTCTTCTCGGACGGCGACTTCTTCAGCCCCGAGAAATCGCCGTTCGCGAGGCCGTGCAGCGCGCCCGGCAGATTGAAGCCGACGACCGCGCCATCGGCGAACCGGAACGCGGCGTTGCCGTTCAAGTTTTCGACGAGCTGCAATTGGCTCTGCCCGTTCGCGGTGAGGTTCAGCGCCACGTTGGCCTTGCCGGATAGCCACTCGAAATTCGCCGCATCCCGCAGGAACGGCAGCGCCGAAACGCCTTGCAGGTTGACGTTCGCGGCAAGATTGGCCGAACCCGTCGAACCGTCGAGTGTCACCCTGCCTTTGCCGCGCCCCTGGTACAACTCGACATCGTTGAAGTCGGCTCGCATCGCGGCGTCCTTCACGGCGATCGCCACCGACGAACGCCCGAGCGTCATGTTCTTGAAATGGATTTTCCCGGCGCTCGCGCGAATGTTGCCGTCGGCGACGTTGAGCAGCGTCAGATTGAGCTTTTCGCTCGACCACCCGGCGCGCTGGACGGCGCCGTAAACTTTCGCACCCGGATTCTGAGCGGGCGCGTTCAGAAGCTTCTCGATCTCGTCTGGCTGCTTTGCGCTGCCACCCGAGTTTGCGTTAGCCGGAGGCGCTGATGCGGGCGCGCGATCCGGCTCGCCCGCACTTTCCGTCGCGAGCACGCCGGTGACGGCGCTTGTGAGATAATGGTTGAGATCGAGTTCGGAGATCGCGAGATCCGCCTCGACGAACGGCCGGACGCCGCCAGTCGTGACACGGATCGTTCCCTTCGCGACCGCGCCGTCGAGGCCGAACTGCGCATTCTGGAAATCGGTGACATTGCTGCTCGTTTTCAACGTGCCCTGGATCGACAGCGGCCCGAATCCGGAAACCGGAGGCAGCCGCGTACCGAACCATTGCGCGAGCGCGCGTGCAGAGTCTGATTGCGCGTTGACCTGACCTTCAAGCGCGACGCCTTCGTCGAGCGTCACGCTACCGTCGTAGGATGCCGCCAGCACATCGTTCTTCGCTTTGAACTTGAGATGCGCCGGTTGCTGCAGCTTGAAATTGCCGACGTCGGAAACGGAACCGTCGAAATTGAGCAGCTTATCGTGCCAGGCGAACTGGCCCGTCGCCGTCAACGGCTTGCTGAGTGACGGAAGCCCGAGCTTCGCGTTGACGCCATGCACCTGCTCGGTTCTGCCGCTGCGTTCGTCAGTGAAGCGGAACGTGCCGCCTTCGATCCTCACGTCATCGAGCTTCAGATCATGAATTGCGATGCCGCTCTGCGCAGCAGGTGCAGCGTCCGCCGCAGCCATCACGAACGGCGCGACGTCGGCGCGCGTACCTTGTGCCTGAAGCTCGGCATAGCGCACGGGCTCTGGGCCTGACGCAAATCGCCAGTTCTTGCGCCCGTCCTTGTCGATGCGGAAATCGAACGTCGGATTTCTGAGCACGAGCGACTGAATCTCCGCGCGACGGGATAACAGCGCCGACGCGTTGATGCTGACGTCCAGCGCCTGCATCTGCGCGAGCTTGCCGTCCATGCCCGGCGGTCCCGACAACGACACGTCTTTGAGCGAGATGCCGACCGCAGGATAGAACGTGAAAGACGCCGGTCCGGCCATTACGAGTTCGCGCCCGGTGCGCGAGCGAACTTCGTCGGCGATCCGCTGCCGGATGAAGTCGCTCGGCGGATTAAACGCGAGATAGGCGACGCCCGCGCCGCCAACGAGAAGCACGAAGAGGAAGAAATAGACGATGCCAAGCAGGAGGCCGTTGCGTCGGGGCGGCGGCGGAGGGGGCGGCCGCCGGCGCGGACCGGAACCGAGCGGCGCACGAACGTAGTCCCCCCTAGAGCCGGGAAACTGTGGAGGTGGCCCAGGAGGTTGCGGTGCCATTCAAATCCTCGGAATTCGGTTAGTAGCTGGTACGTGAAACTTCAGGCCATTATATGATCCGTCGCTTGGGCGTCGGACGTTTTTTTGCTCGGCGGAGGACGAATGTTGGTTGGGCGCAAAGCAATATTGTGGATGATCCTCTGCTGCGCGGTTCCGGCTGCTGCGCGCGCCGCCGATATGACCGCGCGACAGGTCACGGCCCTTCTGTTTGCCACACCCTCGGGCCAACCGCCCAATCTCTCGAACAAGGATCTTTCTGACCTCGATCTGAGCGGCCTCAATTTCAAGAAAGCCAAGCTCGACGGCGTCAATTTCTATGGTGCGGATCTGACGGGAGCCGATCTCTCCGGCGCGAGCCTCAAAGCCGCGCGCCTCGATCGCGCCACGCTGATCGGAACGGATTTATCGCGCGCCGATCTCTCCGGCGCCAGTATTTTAAGGCCGAATGTCTTTGTCGATATGGCGACGCCTCGCGCGCCAATCCTGTCGTTCCGAAACGCACGTCTGGTTGCCGCGCATCTGAACGGCCGGTTCGATTCTGTCGATTTCAGCGACGCTGATCTGACGTCGGCGACATTCGGCCCGCGCGATCCGCGCGAAGAGGTTCTGATCACGCCGATGGCGAGCCTCGCCGCAGCGAACTTCAGCCGCGCCAATCTGACGGAAGCCAATCTCAGCATGAACAGTCTCGAGCACGCGAACTTCCGCGACGCCAATCTGGCGCGAGCCAATTTGCGAGGCGCGCGGCTTGGCGGCGCGAATTTCTCTGGCGCGACACTTGACGGCGCGGATCTGACGGGCACGGCCACCGTCGGCGCCAACCTTTCCGAAGCTCGCGGCCTGCAATCGGCAATCGGCCTATCTGCAACCCGATGATTGCCAGCGCGGACGGTTGTTATTGCAATATAAGATTGCATAACTCGGACACGAGTCCGCCCAGGTTGTGACACACGACTCACCGAGTCTCGACGCCGATGAATGTTTTGGCGTCCGTCCTGTCCGTAAAACTTAGCCGCACCGGTCTCTCGGCCGGTGCGTTTTTCGCTGCGCTCGCGGTACTGCTTCTTGTGCCGGCGATTGCCGTCGCAGTGACAGGACCATCAGCCACGAACGATCCGGCGATCATCACAGGACAAGCCCAAGTCGTCGACGGCGATACGCTCGATGTCGGGCCGACGCGCGTCCGTCTCGAAGGCATCGACGCGCCGGAACTGGCGCAGACGTGCCTGACCGCGAGCGGCGAGAGTTGGGACTGCGGCAAGGTCTCGGCGGCGTTCCTTCGCTCGTTGGTCCAACACAAGGACCTGACCTGCGACCGAACCGGAAGCGACGTCTACCACCGCACGCTCGCGGTCTGCATCGAGGACGGCATCGACATCAACGAAGCGATGGTTCGCGCCGGCATGGCGTGGGCGTTTGTCAAATACGCGCGCACCTACGTGGACGTGGAAGCCGAAGCGCGCGCGCGACAGACTGGAGTCTGGCAAGGCCCCGCCGAAGCGCCTTGGGACTTCCGGCGTGCCGGATGGAAGGTCGCCGAAGCGACCGCGCCGGGCGGCTGCGCGATCAAGGGCAACATCTCATCGCACGGCCATATCTATCACATGCCGTGGAGCCCGTGGTACGGCCGCGTGAAGATCGACACCGCGCGCGGCGAGCGATGGTTCTGCTCGGAAGCCGAAGCGCTCGCCGCCGGCTGGCGTCCCGCGTCGCCCGATTGATCACCTGCTCACAGCCTCACGGCCGCGACTTCGCCATCCTGGAAATCTCGCGCCGGTAAGATTTTGGGCTCGAGCCAGCCGCGATAATGCGCAAGCTGACCGATGAGCGGCAAGCCAATCGCGACGTCGAAGCGAAAGCGGCCGCGATCGTCGACGAATTCGCGTGTGTCCGATTTCGGCGCCAGAGCACGCGGCAGCGCGATCTGACCGAGACGCCAGCCGATGACCGGCATTTCGATCCGCTCGCCGACTGCTTTGATTGCGAGCAAAATCTTGAACGGCCCAAAGCGCTCCGAGACAACATTGCCGCTTTCGTGCGTCAGGCGCGATGCGAAACGCTGCCCTGCGAAGTTTCGCGTCCAAGTCTCCTGCCCCGCGCGCCGGTCGACGCTGACGGTGATCGGAACGTCACGTCCGGCAGGAGGAAACCCGAACGCAAACCGGACGCATCGCGCCAGGAGATTGCGCGAAACGTCAATGTCAACTTTTCCGGCCCAGACCGGAACGCCGTCGTTGTCGTGGAAGGCACGCAACGGACACGGCAGCGCGCGATAAGCGTCCGCTCCGCACGCTTCAGCGAATAAACTCGAACCGTGATCGTTGACGCTACTCGAACGCGAGGTGCGCAGCGACGGCGGCAGCATTTCCGCTTCGATTGCATCCAACGAGAGAATCCCGACTGCGGGACCAGCGCCACTGGCAACCTCGCCTTTGAGAAGAGCGCGAACCAACGCTAAAGCGGGCAATATCGGCACGTTCGGCCCCGCGCCTTGTTCAGCAATCAGCTTCCATTGTGCGCAAATCTGGCGGCCATCACTATCAACGCCCGCGCAATCGACCGTCATGCCGCCGCGATCGGAAGCCGTTACGCTCGTCAGCTTCCGTGCGGATCGGAGAAGCGGCGCAAGCCGCCGCAAATCTCCGGCGACGCCGATCTGGCGAAGCTTCGCGAGGCAGAGCAACCCGAACTGCTCGACGCGCGATTCAAGTCCGGCATAAAACGCGACCCGCGACGTGATCGCGACCCGCGCCGGAAGCAGGTCCGCGTCTGCCGTCTCGACCGGCGACAGATAGCGAACTCCGAGCCCATCGATGCGAGAGCGCCGCACGCTGCCCCATCCGTATGTCGCCACGGGCTGGCCTTCCGAGAAAATCGCGACCGGCGATCCGGCATAACTCAAGATCGTGCCGATCACCGCCTCGCCGACGTCACCCGCGCCGCCAGGTGTGATGGCGATATCGACGGTATCGATGCGCCGCCAGCCGCGCGTCAAACTCGCGACGACGGCATCCGAGAGCGCGGGCGTCGAACTCGCTCCGGCCCGCGCCACCAATCCGCGACTGCGCGCGAACCCATCGAGCGTTGCTTCGAACTCAAGAAGATAATCGCGCGCGTCGGCAAGATCGATCCAGTGCGCGCCCATGTCGAGAACGGCGCGCGCCAGACGGTAATCCGCCGATTGGAATGGTCCCGACGCATCGATGACGAGCCACGGCGGGAGAGCCCGCAATCGCTCAAGGCTCTCAGGATCATCGCGCTCGAACGCAAGAAAGTCCACGGACGCCGACTTGTGCGAGATTAGGATCGCTTCGGCCGCGTGTCGCGCCCGCGCCTCATCACGCGACGTCACGACAAGTGCGATCTGTGGAATGGTCGCCAGCCGATCAGCCAGTCGCCGACCGAAAAAGCCGGTCGCGCCGATCAATACGACGGGGCGCATCGGCTCGTCTTTCATGCTGCACACCGAATGAAAAAAAGGCGCACCATTAAGATGCGCCTTTTTATGGGATCAGTATCTGTCTGGTCCGCCGCGATCGTCGGGGCCCTGGTCATAGCGATCGTCGTCGCGGCGTGGCGGCGGCACGGCCCGGCCTGGCGGCTCGTCTCCGCGTGCCAGCAGCGGCGTGATGCGCCGGACAGCAACGCGCCGGTTCAGACGCTCAGGCGCCTGCGTCGGCACCTTGAGATAGTCCTCGCCGTAACCCTGCGTGACGAGGTTCTCGAACGGCACCTGGAACTCTTCGGTGAGAACTTCTGCGACCGATTCCGCGCGTCGGTCTGACAGCGAGAGATTGTCTTCCTGCGAGCCGACCGCATCCGTGTAGCCTTCGATCATGAAGACCTCGTTCGGGTTGCGGGAGATCACGCGCTTCATCGCACGGGCGACGCGTTCGAGCTTGTTATACTCGCCCGGATCGACTTCCCACGAGCCGAACTCGAAGTTGATGTCATCGAGGTCGATGCGGCGCATGCGATCGCGCAGCGTTGCCGTGGCGCGGATTTCGTCCAGCGTATAGCGATCGCTGAATTCGTCCACCGGCGGCGCGCTCAGAGCGTCGTAGACGGCCTCATCGCTCGCGCCTTCGTACTCGACGATGTACTGATCGCGCGGGATACGGACGCGCGGCGGCGGCACATCGAGCATGGAGTTGAGGATGGCTGCGCCAGCCACCACGCCGATACCGATCCCGACGCCCGCCGCGATATCACGGCCTCTGACGCCACGGCGATCGCGGCGCCGGTTGTCGATGATGATCACATCGCGACCGTCAGGCCCGCGCCGGTAGCGCCGGAGCAGGCGTCCGTTCGCATCCGTCTCGGAATAGATCTTGACGTTGCCTGGCCGGTCAATGACGGCGATGTTCGTGCCGCTGCGACCCTTCTCGAAACGCGCATTCGGAGCGACGCGACGCAGACGCTCGGTCTCGTCATGCTGAATGACGAAACGATTGTTCTGCTTGAAGATCGTCCGGTTGCCGGGTTCCTTGATCTCGACGCCGCCGCCCGAAAAAGTTTTCTCGGTCCGCTGCTTGCGCAGGTTTTCGAAACGCACGCGCGCGTCAGCGGGTGACGGCGGTCGTGGAAGATTTCTGGCGCGATCCGCTGCTGCCCCGAAGCCGCCGACCGATGGCCTCGGACGATCGCCCGGTCTGAAGTCCGGCGGGTTGCCCGTTGGCGAAACCGCGTTCGGAGCCCCACCTGGGCCAGCATCGGGTCCGCCTCTGGAGTCCGGATGCCGATCGCCGAACCGTTTCTTATCCCGCGAGCCGCGATCGGGATTGAATCGATCCGGTCCGCGGTCCTTGGAGAACGTGTTCGGAGTCGGAGGCGCCGTTTCTTTCGGAGCGGCGTTGTTGACGGGCGGAGCTTCTTGAATTCGCGGCTGCTTCGTAAACGAAGGCTTGTTGCCGTCGTCGTTTCTACCCGGTGCAAACGCCGGCTTGTTCGACGGCGGAGCGTTGTCGAAGCCCTGATTGCGCTGTGGCCGTTGCGGCTGCCCGAACTGACCTTGCGGCTTCATCTCCTGCTGGCCGCCGCCGCGTCGCTCCTCTCGCGGCACTTGCCCCTGACGGTCGCCGCCACGCCGGTTCTCGCGCGGCTCCCTGCCTTGCATGCCCGGGCCGCCGCCTTGGCCGTCTTCGCGCGGCGCACGCCGCTCGCCGCCCTCGCGTCCGCGATGCTTTTTGTCCTGCTCAGTTGCTGCGTCGCCTTGCGGCGGATCCGCAAAGGATACCGTCGGCACCATGACGAAGGCCGACAGGAGGGAAGCCGCTGCAACAGCCGCCTTTCGGTGCGAAATCATTGAGTTCCTCTCGAAGCGAAATCCGAAGCCATCGCACGCCGCCAACACGAATCGGCGCGCGGGGCGCTCACCTCGCGAGCAAAAGCGCGGCCGGTACGGCAATTCTGCGGCAGAGAGCTGTCCCTCGCCTGAATAATCGATATTAACCTGGGCCGAAGTTACGTCGCGAGCGCCGCCCGATGCGTGACCTTGATGTCGAAAGCGGCTGCGAGCAGCGCCTTCGTATAGTCGTCCTTCGGATGATTGAAGATCTCCCGCGACGGACCTTCCTCGACGACTTTGCCGTTTTTCATCACGATGACGTAGTTGCACAAGGCCCTGACCACTTTGAGGTCATGGCTGATGAAGAGATACGCCAGATCGCGCTTCTTCTGCAGGTCTCGCAAGAGATCGACGATCTGCGCCTGCACGCTCATGTCGAGCGCGCTCGTCGGCTCATCGAGCATGACGAACTTCGGCTTCAGGACCATCGCGCGCGCGATGGCGATGCGCTGCCGCTGTCCGCCCGAGAACTCGTGCGGATAGCGATCGCGCGTGGCCGGATCGAGTCCGACTTCCTGCAGCGCCGTCGCGACGCGTTCATTGCGGCCGTCTTCATCGAGTTCGGGATTCTGAATGAGAAGCCCTTCCTCGATGATCTGCCCGATCGTCAGACGCGGCGACAGCGACCCGTAAGGGTCCTGGAAAACGATCTGCATTTCCTTGCGCAGCGGCCGCATCTGTTTGTTGGTGAGGCCGTCGATGCGTTTGCCGACGTAGGCGATCGCGCCCTCGGACGAGAGCAGCCGCAACAGCGCCAGCCCGAGCGTCGTCTTGCCGGAACCGGACTCGCCGACGACGCCGAGCGTTTCGCCCGCGCGCAACTTCACCGACAGGCCATCGACGGCTTTGACGTAATCGACCGTCCGCTGCAGCAAGCCGCGCTTGATCGGAAACCAGACCTTGAGATTATCCGTCTCGACCACGACGGGGCGGGACGTATCGACCGCGGGCGGCTCGCCCTTCGGCTCCGCTTCGATCAGATGCCGCGTGTAGGAATGCTTCGGCGCGGTGAACACGTCTTCGGTATTTCCGGTCTCGACGATCTCGCCGCTCTTCATGACGTACACGCGCTCGGCCATGCGCCGCACGATTCCGAGGTCGTGCGTGATGAGCAGCATCGCCATGCCCATCTCTTTTTGCAGCGCCTTGAGCAGCTCCAGGATCTGCGCCTGGATCGTAACGTCGAGCGCCGTCGTCGGTTCGTCCGCGATCAGCAGATCGGGTTGATTGGCAAGCGCAATCGCGATCATCACGCGCTGCCGCTGGCCGCCGGAAAGCTGATGCGGATAGGCGGACAGCCGCTTTTCCGGATCGCGAATGCCGACCTTAGTCAGAAGCTCGACGACGCGGGCCCTCGTATCGCTGTCGGACAGTTTCTGGTGCAGCTTGATGATCTCGCCCACCTGCACCTCGATGGTGTGCAGCGGATTGAGCGTCGTCATCGGCTCTTGGAAGATGATCGAAATGCGTTTGCCGCGGATGCCGCGAAGCTGCGCCTCGTTGGCCTTCAGAATATCCTTGCCCTCGAACAGGATCTCTCCCGTCGGATACGAGGCGGATGCCGGCAGAAGCTGCAGGATGGACATCGCGGAAACGGTTTTGCCCGATCCCGACTCGCCGACGAGCGCAACGATCTCGCGCTTGTCGATATGAAACGAAACGTCCTTGACGACGCGCGTCGCCTCCGCGCCGTCGCCGAAAGCAACGGAGAGATTGCGCACGTCCACGAGCGGGGCGGTGTCGGCCATTATTCTTTCCCCTGCATCCGGAACGTCTTGCGCGGATCGAGCGCGTCGCGCACGGCCTCACCCATGAAGATCGCGAGCGAAAGAATGATCGACACCGCGACGAAGCCCGAAATGCCGAGCCACGGTGCTTCGAGATGCTTTTTGCCTTCGAGCAGCAGCTCTCCCAGCGACGGCGAGCCGGGCGGCATGCCGAGACCGAGGAAGTCGAGCGCCGTCAACGCCGCGATGCCGCCCGACAGTTTGAACGGAAGGAACGTCAGCGTCGCGACGGTCGCGTTAGGCAACAGATGCTTGAAAATGATCTGCCAATCGGAAAGTCCGAGCGCCCGCGCCGCGCGCACGTATTCGAGATTGCGGCCACGCAGGAATTCCGCGCGCACGAGCCCGACGAGCGACGTCCAGCTGAAGATCATCAGGATGCCGAGCAGCGTCCAGAATCCCGGAATGAACAGCGACGAAATGATCAACAACACGAACAGTTCCGGAATCGAGTTCCAGATTTCGAGCAGCCGCTGAAAGATGAGATCGACCTTGCCGCCGAAGTACCCCTGCACCGCGCCCGCGATAATGCCGAGCGCCGAGGATACGATGGTCAGAATGAGCCCGAACAAAACAGAAATCCGGAATCCGTAAATGACGCGCGCGACGACGTCGCGTCCCTGGCTGTCGAGTCCAAGCCAGTTTGTATTCCCAAGCTCATGAAAGCGCGCCAGTTGATCCGCTGGCGCGTCGCAGAGCTTCATCGACGACGACCACGGCGGCGGCGACGGATAGCCGAGACAAATGCCGCCCGTGCCGATGCGGCCCGGATAATCCTTGTTGATCGTGTCGTAGGAATAGCGGATCGGCGGCCAGATCATCCAGCCGTTGGCTTTGATCTCGTTGGCGATGTCGGGTGTCCTGTAATCCGTGACAGCGAGGAACCCACCGAACTTCTCTTCCGGATAATCGACGAGAACCGGAAACAGGATTTCGCCTTTGTAGCTGACCATCAGCGGACGGTCGTTGGCGATGAACTCCGCGAACAGAGAAACCAGGAACAGCCCCGCGAACAGCAGGAACGAGCGATAACCGAGCTTGTGCGCCTTGAAGCGCGCGAGCCTGCGGCGGTTGACGGGCGATAGATGAAACCGCCGCTTGAACCGCTGCCAGCGCGTCGTCGCAACCGGCGTGGTGCTTTCGATCGGAGAGCTTTCGGTTTTCTGGTCCATCCGGCTCAAACCTCGCGCGTCTCGAAATCGATGCGCGGATCGACGAGAGTGTAGACGAAGTCGGAAAGGATGCCGACGAACAGCCCGACCAGCGAGAAGATAAAGAGCGACGCGAATACGACTGGATAGTCGCGCTTCTCTATGCTTTCGAACGACAGCAGCCCGAGCCCATCCAGCGAGAAGATCGTTTCGATCAGCAGGGCTCCGGAGAAGAATGCGCTGATGAACGCCGACGGGAAGCCGGAAATCACGAGCAGCATCGCGTTGCGGAACACGTGCCCGTAAAGCACCTGATTTTCGGTCAAGCCCTTGGCGCGCGCCGCCACGACATACTGCTTGCGGATTTCATCGAGGAACGAGTTCTTGGTGAGGAACGTCATCGCCGTGAAGGAGCCGACCGCCATCGCGATGATCGGCAGCGTCAGGTGCCAAAGGTAATCCGTGACTTTGCCGAACAGGGAAAGCTGATCCCAGTTGTCCGAGAACAGTCCGCGCGACGGGAACCACTGGAAGAACGACGAACCGGCAAACAGAATGAGCAGCAGAACCGCAAACAGAAATCCGGGGATGGCATAACCGATCACCAGCACCGCGCTTGACCACGTATCGAACGGCTCGCCGTCCTTCACCGCCTTGCGAATGCCGAGCGGGATCGAGATCAGGTACGTCAGCAGCGTCATCCAAATGCCGAGGGAAATCGAAACCGGCAGCTTCTCCTTGATCAGCTCCAGCACGGACACGTCGCGGAAATAGCTCTTGCCGAAATCGAACGTCGCATAGTTCTTCATCATCAGGAAAAAGCGCTCATGCGCCGGCTTGTCGAAGCCGAACTGCTTTTCCAGACTCTTAATGAAGGCGGGATCGAGTCCCTGCGCGCCGCGATACTTCGACGTGATCGCGTCGGCGCCTTGTCCGAGCTGCGCCGTCGCGGCATTGCCGCCGCCGAGCGCGTCGCCGCCTCCACCGCCCATACGGCTGATGATCGACGAGGAGTTCCCGGTCAGCTGCGCGATCATCTGCTCAACGGGCCCGCCCGGCGCAAACTGAATGATGATGAAGGAAAACAGCATGATCCCGAACAGCGTCGGTATCACGAGCAGCACCCGTTTCAGAAGATAGATGGCCATCAGGGCTTCGCCGGTTGCTGTTGTTGTTGCGGTTGAGTTTCGGGTTTGCCGGACGCCAGCGCCTCGGCTTTCTTCGCATCGAACCACCATGTATCGAGCACGCCCGCATCATATTTCGGCTGCACGTCCGGATGCGAATACTTGTTCCAATACGCGATCCCGTACGACGCCTTGTACCAGTGCGGCACCCAGTAATGTCCGGCGCGGAGAACGCGGTCGATGGCGTTGGTCGCGCTGACGAGTTCGGCGCGTGATTTGGCGGCCGTCACCTTGTCGATCAAGCCGTCGATGGCCGGATCTGAAATGCCCGCGAGATTGAACGACCCGTCGAGCTTGGCCGCATCCGATCCCCAAAAGCTGCGCATTTCGATGCCGGGCGTCAGGCGAAGCGAATAGCGCTGCGTCGTCGCGTCGAAGTCGAAGGATTTGACGCGCCGCTCGTACTGGCTCGGATCGACGAGGCGCCAGGAGGCGTTGACGCCGATGCGCTTGAGATTGTCCGTATAGGGAACGGTGATGCGCTCGAACGCGGCTTCGAAGTCCAGGAATTCGATCGTCAGCACCTCGCCCTTGGCGTTGTGCAGCATGTGATCCGCGCCGGGCTTCCAGCCGGCCGCGATCAGCAGCTCCCGCGCCTTTTTGAGGTTGTCGCGATTGTTGCCGCTGCCGTCGGTCACAGGCGGCACATACGGTTCGCCGAAGACTTCCGGCGAGAGCTTGTCCTTGTACGGTTCGAGTAGCGTCAATTCTTCCGGTCGCGGCGCGCCTGTCGCCTTCATGTCGGAATTTTCGAAGTAGCTCGTTGTGCGCTTATAGAGCCCGTAGAACAGCTTCTTGTTCGACCATTCGAAATCGAAAACCAGATCGAGTGCTTGCCGCACGCGCGGATCTTTGAACGCATCGCGCCGCGTATTGATGAAAAATCCCTGCGCGCCGGATGGACGATTGTCGGGAAGCGACGTCTTGATCAGGCGGCCGTTACGCACGGCTGGAATATCGTAGCCCGTGGCCCACGAGACGCTTGAGAACTCCTCGCGAAAATCGATCTGCCCGGACTTAAGCGCCTCGAGTTCGATGTTCCGGTCGCGATAGTAATCGTAGCGGATCTCGTCGAAGTTGAAGCGCCCGCGATTGACCGGCAGATCCTTCGCCCAATAATCCTCGCGCCGCGCGTAGGAAATGAACGTGCCCGGCTTGAAGTCCTTGATCTTGTACGGACCCGACCCGAGCGGCGGCTTCAGCGACGTTTCCTCGAACGGCTGCGTCGCATAGTAGGCCTTGGACAGCACTGGAAGCTGCGCGACGGTGATCGGCAGATCGCGCGTCAGCGCTCCCTGAAATGTGTAGCGCACCGTTTCGGGGTCCAGCGCCTCCGCCGACACGACGTCGTGCAGCGGCTGCGACAGCGCCGGATGGCCCTTTTCCTTGATTGTCTTGAACGAGAAGACGACGTCGTCCGCCGTGATCTTCGTGCCGTCCGCGAACTTCGCTTCGGGGCGTAGCTTGAACGTCACCGACATCCGATCCGGCGCGACGTCCGCCGACTGCGCAACCAGACCGTAGACCGCGTCGGGCTCGTCCATCGCGCGCACCATCAGCGCGTCGAAGAGCAAATCCAGTCCTTGCGCCGAGTCGCCCTTCAGGATGTGCGGATTGAGATTGTCGAACGTGTTCGCGCCACCGGTGCCGAGCGTAATGATCCGGCCGCCCTTCGGCGCATCCGCGTTGACGTAGTCGAAATGCTGGAAGTCGGCCGGATATTTCAGCTCGCCGAAAACGGAAAGCCCGTGGCGCGGTTCGGCGCCGGCAACGCTCGCACTGAGCGGCAACAACAGCGCCGCCGCCACTGCGCTCAACGTCGCCAGTCTCGGCGTCGCAATCATTCGCATCTGAGAGAAGACCGGCACCGGATCATTTCGCCTTTGCTGTTGCGACGGCCTTCTGTTTGTCGGCATCGAGCCACCACACTTGCAACAACGAAGCCGATTGCGACGGCAGCGTCTGCGGCCGGCCGAAAATATCCCAGTACGCAATGCGCTCATAAGGATAGTACCATTGCGGAACGACGTAGAAGTTCCACAGCAGCACACGATCGAGCGCGTGCGTGGCGGCGACGAGGTCGGCACGATCCTTCGCGAACACGATCTTATCAATGAGTTTGTCGACGGCGGGATTCTTGATGCCGATGGTGTTGCGGCTGCCGGTCTTGTCTGCGGCGGCCGATCCCCAGAAGTCGCGCTGCTCGTTACCGGGCGAATTCGACTGCGCGAATGTGTCGACGATGATGTCGAAGTCGCGGTTGTCTTCGCGCTGCTTGTATTGCGCGTCGTCAACCGCCCGCACCGAAGCGTTGATGCCGATCGCCTTCAGGTTCTGGATGTACGGCAGAATGATATTCTGGAACGTATCGCCGTTGATCAGGAATTCGGCGGTCAACTGCTCGCCCTTGTCGTTACGGAGCACGCGCGCCGTCTTGGCAGACGACAAACCAATCGCGCGCATCGCCTTGCAGAAAAATCCGCACGAGCCGTCGTCGGTTGCTTCGCTCTTGATCTGCCATCCGGCGGCTTCGAAGAGCTTCAGCGCATCCTGCTGATGCTTGCGATAATCGCCGTCCTTGTCGTTGACCGGATTTTTCCATTCCGTCGTGAAAACTTCAGGCGGCACCTCGGATTTGATCTCGTTCAGGATCTCGAGCTCGCGCCCCTCGGGCAAACCCTTGGACGCAAGATCCGAGTTCTCAAAAAAGCTGTTGAGCCGCACATAGGACCCGTAAAACAGCTTTTTGTTCGTCTCTTCGAAATTGAACAGCAGGTTGAACGCCTGCCGCACGCGCGGGTCCTGGAATTGCGCGCGCCGCGTATTGAACGCGAATGACTGCATTCCGGCGACGCGCTTCACCGGCAACGCCTCTTTCTTCACGAGGCCCTTTTTCAGCGCATCGAAATCGTATTGCGCGGCCCACGCCGCAGCGCGGTTCTCCATCCAGAAATCGAGCTTGCCCGTCTTGAAATCTTCGAACGCCGGTGAACGGTCGCGGTAGTAGGTCACTTCCAGCGTGTCGAAATTATACTGCCCGCGCATCACCGGCAGATCTTTCGCCCAATAATCGGCGACGCGCTCGTACGTAATGCGGCGACCCATATCGACCGACTTGATCTTGTAGACGCCGTTGCCGAGCGGAACCTCGACCGTCGTTTCGCCGAGGCTGCGCTGGCGTCCGTTGGCGTCCTTGCCTTCCCAATACGCCTTCGGCACGACGCTGATCTGGCCGACGATCATCGGCAGCTCGCGGTTGCCCTTCGAGTCGAATGAGAACTTGACCTCGTGATCGCCGGTCTTTTCCGCCTTCACGACGTTCTTGTAATAAAACGCGTAGAACGGATTGACTTTCTTGAACTCGTCGAACGAGAAAATCACGTCCTCGGGCGTGATCGGCGTGCCGTCGTTGAACTTGGCTTCCGGCCGCAGCTTGAACGTCACGGACGAGAAGTCGTCCGGATAGGACGCGCATTCGGCGATCAGGCCGTATTGTGTTTCGGGTTCGTCGGGACTGTTCGCGAACAGGCTGTCGTAGATGAGGTTCAGACCGCCTGCCTTCACACCCTTGTCCGAAAACGGATTGAGCGTATCGAACGTGCCGTCAGCCCACTGACGAAGCGTGCCGCCCTTCGGCGCGTCAGGATTGACCCAATCGAAATGCTTGAAATCGGCGCCGTACTTCGGCTCGCCGATGAGCGAGAGCGCCGGGCGGCACTGTGTTTCGTCGGCCCGCGCTCCATTCGAAAGCAGCGGAGAACTGAGAAACGCCATGGCGGCAAAGGCAAACGTCGTCAGGCGCATCCGCATTTTCGATTTCGACCTTTCTCCTCGGGCTCGAAAGCCTACCATAGCCTAGAGGCGCGGGGGATAAGCCCACGCCGGATATGAAGCGACCCCGCCAACAGCTCGGCAGGGTCGCAAACTTTAGGTGGTATAGCGAGTTAACTTGCCGTCATTTTGGCAAGGGAACGGGCGTATCGGCAAGCGTTGCCAGATAAGCGAGCAGATCCGCTTCGTCGGTATCAGACGAGAGGCCCGCGAAAACCATTTTCGTTCCCGGAATGTAGGTCTTCGGGCTGTGGATGAATTTCGCCAGTTCCTCGAACGACCACTCGCCGCCCTTGGTCTTCATGGCATCCGAGTAGGCGAAGCCTGGGAATGACGCCCGTTTACGATTGACCACATCCCAAAGGTTCGGGCCGACGGTCGCTTTCTTGTCCTTTTCGGCAACGTGGCAGGATGCGCACTTCTTGAAGGTCGCCTTGCCGTTCTCGGCGTTGGCTTTGGGAAGCAGCGCGACGATCTTTTTCGCGGCTTCTTCAGGCGTTTCGGCTGCAGCCGGCGCCGCGCCACCTGGCGCTTCGGCACCACCGCCCTCGCTCGGAGCCGGAAGCGTAAAGCCCGGCTTGAACGCGCCGTGTCCGACGTTCATCTCGATGATTGTTTTCGTCCCGAAGATCAGCAGCAGCGCGGAAAGAACCGCACCGGCGATCTTGGTGAACTCGAATTCGTCAATTCTCATTTCAAAGCCCCCGGATTTGGCCAGATGGTGTTACGCAAGTATAGGTGCGAAAAGAAAGTTCTATACAACTGGTACGAGTCCACCGGCAGAGGTATATAAGCTCACCTCTCTCATGCAAGCGTACAAACCATTTCGCACCTGCTAGGGTGGCGAGACAGTTTGTCACCGAATGATGATTCTCGAGCCAGTGTCCCACCATAATCTGATCGTTATTCCCGCCCGCATGCAGGCGACCCGCCTGCCTGGCAAACCGCTCGCCGATATCGCGGGCACCCCCATGATCGTCCACGTCTGGCGCCGTGCCGTGGCAGCCAACGCCGGAGACGTCGTCGTCGCGACCGACAGCGGGGAAATCGCCGATGCCGTCACGGCCGCGGGCGGCAAGGCGATCATGACGCGAGCCGATCATGCGTCGGGCTCCGACAGGGTTTTCGAGGCCGTGACGAAAGCCGATCCCGGCCAGCGCGCAGGTATCATCGTCAACCTGCAGGGCGACCTTCCGACGCTCGATCCCGATCTCGTTACGCGCTGCCTTGCGCCGCTTTCCGATCCCGAAGTCGACATCGCGACCCTCACGGCCGTCATCAGCGAACCCGAAGAGCGCACGAACCCGAACGTCGTCAAGGTCGTCGGCACGCCGATCGCGGACGACCGTCTCCGTGCGCTCTATTTCACGCGCGCGTCGGCGCCGTCGGGCGATGGCCCGCTTTACCATCACATCGGCATTTACGCGTATCGTCGCGCAAGCCTCGAACGCTTCGTGTCGCTGCCGCCGTCGCCACTCGAAAAGCGCGAAAAGCTTGAGCAATTGCGCGCTCTCGAAGCCGGAATGCGCATCGATGTTGCGATCGTTGACACCGTTCCTCTCGGTGTCGATACTCCCGCCGATCTTGAGCGCGCCCGCAGTCTCATCGCGACATGATCCGTCCGCCTCTCACAATCCTGTTGATCTCCTAACCTTAAGCGCTGACACGCCATGCCGCATCGAACCGAGCCTGCCGACACGCCTGCCAAGATTTCATATCAGGGAGAGCCCGGCGCCAATTCGCATCTCGCGGCGCGCGAGGCTTATCCCGATCTCGAACCCGTCGCTTATCCGACCTTCGAAGATGCGCTGTCGGCGGTGAAATCCGGCGAGACGCGCTACGCGATGATCCCGATCGAAAACTCCGTCGCAGGCCGCGTCGCCGATATCCATTATCTGCTGCCCGATGCCGGTCTCTATATCGTTGCCGAGCACTTCCTGCGTGTTCGTCATCAGCTGATGGCGACGGAAGACGCGAGCCTCGAAACCATCAAGCGCGTGATGAGCCACACGCAGGCGCTCGGCCAGTGCCGTGCGACGCTGCGCAGGCTCGGACTGAAGCCGGTGCCGGAAGCTGACACGGCAGGCTCCGCGCGGCTTGTCGCCGAAGGCAAGGATCCGACGACGGCGGCCATCGCCTCGCGCCTCGCCGCCGAGATCTACGGCCTCAAAATCCTGAAAAGCGACATGGAGGACGAAACGCACAACACGACGCGTTTCGTCATTCTGGCCAAAGATCCCGATGACGCGGAACCCGGCAACGGGCCGGTCATGACGACGTTCCTGTTTCGCGTGCGCAACGTGCCAGCCGCGCTTTACAAAGCGCTTGGCGGCTTCGCGACCAACGGCGTCAACATGACGAAGCTCGAAAGCTATCAGGAAGAGGGCACGTTCAACGCCACGATGTTCTTCGCCGATATCGAAGGCCATCCGGTCGACCGATCCGTGCAGCTAGCGCTTGAGGAATTGTCGTTCTTCTCGACGCAGATCACGATCTTCGGAACCTATCCCGCGAGCCCGTTCCGCAAGGAAGCCGCCGAGCTTGCCGCCAGCGGCCAGATTCCGCTGAAGCGTTCGAGCTGATCCGCATGCGTCTCAGGGATAAAGTCGCGGTCGTCACTGGCGCAGCTTCGGGCTTTGGCCGCGGCATCGCTGAGTTGTTTGCGGCTGAAGGCGCGCGCGTCGTCATCGCCGACATCAACGACGGGCCGGCCTCCGCGCTCGCTGCTGAGATTGGTCCGGACCGCGCCATCGCGACGGCAACCGATGTCACCAGGCGCGCCGACGTGGACGCGATGATCGCAGCGGCCGTCGATCGCTTCGGCGGCGTCGACATTCTCGTCAATAACGCCGGCGTGACGCACAAGAACCAGTCGCTGCTGACCGTCAGCGAAGACGACTTCGACCGCATCTACGCCGTCAACGTCAAATCCATTTATCTGACGACGCTCGCTGTCGTGCCGGTGATGGAAAAGCGCGGCGGCGGTTCGATCATCACGACCGCTTCGACCGCCGGCATTCGTCCGCGTCCGGGATTGACTTGGTACAACGGCTCGAAGGGCGCGGCGATCACGCTGACCAAGTCGATGGCCGCCGAGCTCGCGCCGAAGAACATTCGCGTCAACGCCATCAACCCGGTCATCGGCGAGACCGGCATGCTCGAACAGTTCATGGGCCTGCCCGATACGCCCGAGAACCGCGCCAAGTTCGTCGCCGGAATTCCGCTCGGCCGCATGTCGAAGCCGCTCGACATCGCCAACGCCGCACTATTCCTCGCCGATCCCGCCAGCGCCTTCATCACCGGCGTCGCCATCGAAGTCGACGGTGGCCGCTGCATCTGATCTGCCGTCACGCTCATCTGACGAGCCAAAAGCCTTCGCTTGGCCTTCACCTGGAAGTTGTCGACAGACTCGCCTTCCGCTTTCCCCTCCACTCAGGGAGGGGTGGGGTGAAGACTAGGAGAAATCTCTCGGCGGGGCGTCTACGTCCGCCCCTCCAAAGCTCAGTGCAATCATTCGGCGGCTCATCGCCTCCGCACCTGACCGCGATCATTCGGATACACACGCCGAACCCAATTCCAGCAGCAATGTCACAGCCCTAACACGGGGTTGTACTTCTCCGCCGTTCGCCCCATTATAGCCGTGGGCTGGCGACGGACGAATTCGTCGCCAACCGGGTCAGGTCCGGAAGGAAGCAGCCCTAACGATCAGAAGTCGGGTCGTTCGCCAGCCTTTATTGCTTGCGCGCCGGGGCCACGAGGCCCTTGGCGGCGCGGAATTTTTGGACAAGGTTCGGCGCGGGTCGCCTTGCTCCCTCGCCCCGCGGGCGAAAATATCGATCCGGAGAACATGGCGAAAAAGAAATCAGATGCGTCCGAGGGCGTGACGGGCTCGGCTGGTTCCGAAGCGCCGAAGCCCTACGTCGTGCTGGCGCGCAAATACCGCCCCGCGACCTTCGACGATCTGATCGGCCAGTCGGCGATGGTGACGACGCTCCGCAACGCCTTTGCATCAGGGCGCATCGCGCAAGGCTATATGCTGACCGGCGTGCGCGGCGTCGGCAAGACGACGACCGCCCGCATCCTCGCCCGCGCGCTGAATTACGAGGCCCCTGGCATAGACAAGCCGACGATCGACATGCCGGGCCTCGGTGTCCACTGCAAGGACATCATGGAAGGCCGTCATCCCGACGTGCTCGAAATCGACGCCGCCTCGAACACCGGCGTCGACAACATCCGCGAGATCATCGAAAGCGCGCAGTATACGCCGCTCGTCGCGCGCACGAAGGTCTTCATCATCGACGAGGTTCACATGCTGTCGAAGGGCGCGTTCAACGCGCTGCTGAAGACGCTCGAGGAACCGCCCGCGCACGTCCGCTTCATTTTCGCGACGACCGAAATCCGTAAAGTCCCCGTCACTGTGTTGTCGCGCTGCCAGCGCTTCGATCTCCGCCGCGTCGAGCAGCCCGTGCTTGCGGCGCACTTCAAGAAGATTTCGGAGAGCGAAGGCGCCGAGGCCGACACCGATGCGTTGCAGCTCATCGCCCGCGCCGCCGAAGGCTCCGTTCGCGACGGCCTCTCGATCCTCGATCAGGCAATCGCGATGGGCGAGGGCCACGTCACCGCGGCGAGCGTGCGCGACATGCTCGGCCTCGCCGATCGCGGCCGCATCTTCGATCTCGCCGAAGCCATTTTCCGTGGCGATCTTCCCGCCGCGCTCAACGGCTTTGCGAGCCTGCATCGCGACGGCGCCGAAGCTTCCGAAGTGATCGGCGATCTCGCCGAGGCGGTGCACGCGATCGCGCGCGTCAAAGCCGTCGGCGAAGAACCGGCCGGCGAAAGTCTGACGGCGGAAGAAAAGAAACGGCTGAGCGATCTCGCGAGCCGCCTGTCGATGCCGTATCTCTCGCGCGCCTGGCAGATGCTGATCAAAGGTCTCGAAGAAGTCGGGCGCACGCCGAACCCGGACGTTGCCGCCGAGATGGTCCTGATCCGCCTCGCGTACACAGCGGACCTGCCGACGCCCGATGAATTGATCAGAGGCCTCGGCGGCTCGGCAATGCCCGCACGCCGCCCGGCTTTGGCGCCCGCCGAAACGCGCACGTCGGACACGCGGCCGACCGTCAACACGACGACGACCGCTCCGCGTGCGGAGCATGACGACCTCGCAACCGGCGACGTCTTCGATTTTGCCGGTGACGAAGGCAACCTCGACGACGGAATCGGCGACGGCGACGCTCTCGACGACGATGAGCAGACGTCTCTCTCATCGGCGCCGCGACTGCCTGATCCGCGTTCGTTCGTCGACGTCGTGACGCTCGTCGGCGAGAAGCGCGACGTCAAACTCAAGATGCATCTCGAGAACGACGTCAGCCTCGTGAAGTTCGATGCGGTGGCGGGCTCGATCGATATCTTCCTGCTGCCGGATGCGCCGCCCGAGCTTGCCAACGATCTCCGCGAGAAACTTAATCTATGGACGGGCCGGCGCTGGGTCGTTGTGCTGTCGAAAGACGCCGGTCAACGCCCGATCGGCGTCGTGCGCCGGGAGCGCGAAGCCGCCGAGCTTGAGCAGCTGAAGCAGCACCCCGCCATGCGCGCCGTCCTTCAAGCCTTCCCCGACGCGAAGATCGCGGAAGTGCGCCGCTTGCCTGGCAGAACGCTGGACGCCGACGATAAGGAAAGCGAAGCCGGCTGACGCCCTTCGCTGACAATTGCCGCAACGCAGAGGATTGCATGAAAGACCTGATGGGCATGATGAAGCAGATGGGCCAGATGCAGGCCCGTTTCAAAGAGATGCAGGAGGAGCTTGCGCGCGCCGAGATCGAAGGCCAGTCGGGCGGCGGCCTCGTTCACCTCACCGTTGACGGCAAGGGCGAGGTCAAGCGCGTCCGTATCGATCCAAGCCTGATGAAGCCCGATGAGGTCGAGATTCTCGAAGACCTGATCGTCGCCGCTGCCGCTGATGCGCGAGCCAAGGCCGATAGCGCGATGCAGTCGAAAATGGCCGAAATCACCGGCGGAATTCCGTTGCCTCCGGGAATGAAGCTGTTCTAGCCAGGTACACTTGGAAACGTCGCCTCCCGCGTCATGGCCGCCCTCCAGGCGGCCATCCAGTGCCAAGGACCAGCGGCAGTCCTGGCGTTCTGAAAAGCGGTCGCATAAATAATCATACGATGTCCCGGAAAATCGCAGGACCTGAAATCGAGCGCCTCGTGCAGCTCCTGTCGCGCTTGCCGGGGCTTGGACCGCGCTCGGCGCGCAAGGCGGTGCTGTCACTTCTGAAGCGGCGCAACGATTTGCTGCTGCCGTTGTCGGACGCGCTCCAGCAGGCCGTCGAAAAAATTTCCGAATGCCCCGTCTGCGGCAATCTCGATACGGTCTCGCCGTGCAGCGTCTGCAGCGATCCGCGCCGCGATCAAAGCCTCATCGTCGTTGTCGAAGAGGTCGGCGACCTCTGGGCGCTCGAGCGCGCGAATATCGTCTCGGCGCGCTATCACGTGCTCGGCGGCCACCTGTCGCCGCTCGACGGCATCGGGCCGGAGCAGCTCAACGTCGCCAATCTTTTGGCGAGAGCCGCAGCGTCCGAAGTCAAAGAGATCCTGCTCGCGCTCAACGCCACCGTCGAAGGCCAGTCGACTGCCCATTACATTTCCGATCAACTCGCCGCGACCGATGTGACGGTCTCGCGACTTGCGCAAGGCGTCCCGATTGGCGGCGAACTCGATTATCTCGACGACGGCACGCTCGCTGCGGCTTTCAAAGCGCGGCGCAAGCTGTAGAACGGCGTACCACGAGAGCCAGGACCGCACTGGCCGCCGAGGCAGAAAAACACGATGAGCAATATCGAAACGCCCCGGCGTTCCGCCCAACAGCAGCCGCGCTTTGTCACCGGCTCCCTCCTGCGCCACATCCTTGCGATGACGGGCGCGGGCGCACTCGGCCTCATGGCGATCTTCGTTGGCGACCTCGCCAACATCTACTTTCTTTCGCGGCTGAACGATGAAGCCGTCGTCGCGGCCGTCGGCTATGCGAGTTCGATCCTGTTCTTCGCGACCTCGGTCGGGATCGGCCTGTCGATCGCCGCGACCTCGCTGGTTGCGCCCGCGCTCGGAGCCGGGCGGCGTATGCGGGCGCGGCGTCTCGCGACCAACGCGCACTTGCTGTCGCTTATCGCTTCAGTCGCGATCACGCTCGTGCTGTGGTTTGCGATCGAACCGCTGCTCGAACTGATCGGAGCCCGCGGCCGAACGCTCGATCTTGCGGCTCTGTATTTGCGCATCCTCGTGCCGACGCTGCCGGTGCTTGCGCTGGCGATCACGGCCTCCGCCGTGTTGCGCTCCGCTGGCGACGCACGCCGCGCAATGTTCGTCACGCTGTTCGGCGCCATCGTCAACACGATCCTCGACGTGATCCTGATTGTCCATTTCGGCTTGGGCATCGAAGGCGCGGCGATATCCTCGCTGATCGCGCGCCTCGTGATGATGGGTATCGGCTTCTACAGCGTCTACAAGGTCCACGATCTTCTCGCGCGTCCGAAAATCGCGACGCTGGCGCAGGACACGCCCGCCTTCATTCAGATCGCCGGTCCTGCCGTTTTGACGAACATCGCGCCAGCCGTCGGCAACGGTTACGTGACCTACGCCATCGCAGCCTATGGCGATGCGGCGGTCGCTGCCTGGGCGATCCTCGCGCGTCTGACGCCGGTCGCCTTCGGCGCAATCTACGCGCTGTCCGGCGCGGTCGGCCCGATCATCGGCCAGAACTTCGGCGCTCGATCCTCCGAGCGCATGCGCGACGTGTTCACGTTCTCGCTGCTGACGATGACGGCATTCACCGGCATCGCATGGCTATGCCTCGGCGTCCTCGCCAACGAGATCGCGGCGCTCTTCAATGCCGGCGGCGAAGCGCGCGACCTGATCGTCTTCTTCTGCCGTTGGCTATCGCCGCTGTTTGTGTTCATGGGCGCGCTGTTCGTCGCCAACGCTGCCTTCAACACGCTCGGACGTGCGCATTTTTCGACGATGCTGAACTGGGGCCGGGCGACGCTCGGCACGGTCCCGTTCGTGCTGCTCGGCGGCAAGTTCTTCGGCGCGGCGGGCGTGCTCGCGGGCAACATGATCGGCGGCGTCGCCTTCGGTATCATCGCCACTTTTTCGGCCTACAAGCTGATCGATGCGATTGGAGAGACCTTCAAGCCGCCGCCAAATCCCGTGGCGCACGAGGTGATCTAGGTCTCTCATTTGAGAACGCGCCGGAGGGGAGCAGTCTGATGATGACCGCCAAGCCGCGAATTCTCGTCACGGGCGCGTCCGGGTTCATCGGGCAGCATCTCGTCCGCAGGCTGTCGGAGCGCGGCTATCTCGTCCGCGCCGCCTCGCGCCAGCCGGTCATCTTCGACGACCCGAATGTCGAGGGCATCGCGCTCGGCGACATGTCACGCTCGTTCGCGGCGGAATACGTCGTGCGCGGCGTCGACGCCGTCATTCACGCCGCCGGAATGGCGCATGCCCGGCCGGGACTGCCGGACGCCGCCTATACGGCGATCAACGTCGACGCCACCCGCCAGCTTGCGCGTGCAGCTCGCGCCGCGCGCGTCAAACGCTTCGTGCTGATGTCATCCGTCCGCGCACAAGTCGGCGCCGTGCATGACGGCATCGTCACCGAGGACACGCCAGCCAATCCGACGAACGCCTACGGACGCTCCAAGATCGCGGCGGAAGCGCTGACTGCCGATCTCCTCGCTGGTTCGAACACGCAGTGGACGGTGCTCCGGCCGGTGCTTGTGTATGGGTCCGGCGTCCGCGGCAACATGGCGACGCTGATGCGCCTGGCGGCCAGCCCCTATCCGTTGCCCTTCGCGGCCATGAAAGGGCGGCGATCGCTGCTGAGCATCAGCAACCTTATCGCGGCGATCGAACACGTGCTGCAGGCTGAGGCCGCCAGGGACGGGACCTTCATCGTCGCCGATAGTGCCCCGGTTACGATCGCGGATATGATCCGGGCATTGCGCAAGGGCCGCGGCCGGCCGTCAATGCTGGTGCCGATGCCGGAGGCTGCGATCGTGGCCGCGCTCCGGAAGGCCGGGAAGGGCGAAATCGCCGAGCTTCTGGGGGGCGACCTTATCGTTGACGCCGCCCGGTTAAGGCAAACGGGCTGGCAGCCCGCCGAAGCCACCGCCGACGCTCTGGCATCGGCCATGCGCGAGCGCGCCGCAGCGACGGATACGGACCGCACGCGCCATTGACCGCCGCCACGGCCTTCCATATGTGAGCGTCATGGCCATTCTACCGATCATAACAATTCCCGATCCCGTGCTCCGCAAGATCTCCGATCCCGTCGAGCGCGTTGACGACGCCGTCGTCAAGTTGATGGATGACATGCTGGAGACGATGTACGACGCGCCGGGCATCGGCCTCGCCGCCGTGCAGGTCGGCGTGCTGAAGCGCGTCCTCGTCGTCGATGCTGCGGAAGACGGCGCACCGCCGAACCCGATCGCTATGGCGAACCCGGAGCTTGTCGCGCTCGGCTCGACGACCCGGCTGCATGAAGAAGGCTGCCTCTCGATCCCCGACGTACACGTCGAGATCGAACGTCCGGCGAGCGTGACGGTTCGCTACATCGATCGCCACGGCAAAGAGCAGGAACTCGCCGCCGAAGGCTTGCTCGCAACCGCCATTCAGCACGAGCTCGACCACCTCGACGGGCAGCTCATCATCGATTTCCTGTCGCGCCTGAAACGCGACATGGTCATCCGCAAATTCAAGAAACAGGTACGCGAGGCGCGGAGCTAACGAGCCCCGCTCGTCTCGCGGTGCGAGCGGACTGGCGACGCCGATCATTCGCGCGCAAGTGAGGACTGCCGGATGCCGCTCGACATCGTGTTCATGGGTACGCCGGACTTTTCCGTACCGGTTCTGGATGCGCTCGTTGCGGCCGGACATCGCGTCGTCGCGGTCTATAGCCAGCCGCCACGACCGGCCGGGCGCGGCCTCGCCGAACTAAAATCACCAGTTCATCGCCGCGCCGAGGCGCTTGGAATTCCCGTGCGCACGCCGAAGAATTTCAAGACGGACGAAGATCGCGCCGCGTTCGCGGACCTCAAAGCTGACGCCGCCGTCGTCGTGGCCTACGGGCTGTTGCTGCCGGCCGCCGTGCTCGACGCGCCGCGTCTCGGATGCTTCAACGTCCACGCCTCGAAGCTGCCGCGCTGGCGCGGGGCGGCGCCGATCCAGCGCGCCATCATGGCGGGCGACGCCGTGACCGCCGTCAACATTATGCGTATGGACGAAGGTCTCGACACCGGCCCCGTCTGCCTCGGGCGCGACGTTGCGATTACCCCAGACATGACCGCCGGAGAGCTGCACGACACGCTCTCGGCATTGGGTGCCGAGCTAATAGTCGCAGCCTTGGCCGAACTTGAAGCCGGCACGCTGCGCGCTGTCCCGCAACCGCAAGAGGGCGTGACCTACGCCGCGAAAATCGACAAGCGCGAAACGCGCATCGATTTCGCAAAAACCGCGACCGAAGTTGCAAACCACATTCGCGGATTGTCGCCGTTCCCCGGCGCATGGTTCGAAGCGAACCTCGGCGGCAAGCCCGAACGCATCAAGGTGTTGCGCGCCTCGTCGATCGCAAAAGACGGCGAGCCGGGCGTGCTGCTCGACGGCGAACTCACGATCGCTTGCGGCGAGGGAGCCATCCGCATCGAAGAGCTGCAGCGCGCCGGAAAGCAGCCGATGAAAGCCGCAGATTTCCTGCGCGGCGCACGTCTCGAGCCCGGCACGCGGCTGGCCTGACGTTTCCCGGATCGTGAATTAAGGATGCTGGGAAATCGCTCTGCGGAATTCGCGCGGTAAGGCTAATCTCACGTTCTCGTTCGTTCTGTTTCGAGGACTTGAGATGCGCCGTTCGTTTCCAATGTTTCTGATTGCGCTCGCGTCGGCCATGCTGGCGATGACGGGTGCGGCTTCTGCCGACGGCTTCACGGCCCGCATCGTAACGCAGCCGTACTACGGCGCAGTCACCACGCTCGAGCATGGCGTGCGCGTCATTCGCCCGTTGCCGCCGGAACGCTATGTCATCGTCAATCCGAACCGCACGCCGCTGGCGCTGAGCTTCAACGAGAATAACGTCTACGACTACAGCTCGAACGCAACGAGCAGCGGCGGCGATCTCGGCGTCGTCGATCCCGACGGCCCGATCTATACCCGCCCGTCTTATGGTCCGGGCTACTGGAAACACCGCAACGGCGGCTGGTATTTTCGAAACGGCCACAACGGCCATTTCGCTGGCGGTCCGCGCGGTAAAGGCAGCCCCGGCGCTATCGGAGCGCATTGAGCGACGGCGCGACACCCGTTAGGGATGGCGCGTTCCGACGCTGCGCACTGGTCCTGAATGCCCCGCTACCGCATCACCATCGAATATGACGGCACGCCCTTCATCGGCTGGCAGCGCCAGGCCGAAGGCGTATCTATTCAAGGCGCGCTCGAAACGGCGATCCGCAAATTCTCTGGCGAAGCGCCGGGCGTGCGCGGCGCTGGGCGAACCGACGCGGGGGTGCACGCGCTCGGGCAAGTCGCGCACTTCGATCTCGAAAAGACATGGGAACCGGGACGCATCCGCGATGCGATGAATTTCCACCTGCGTCCAAATCCGATTGGCGTGGTTGCCGCCGCTCAGGTTGACGACGCGTTCGACGCGCGCTTCAGCGCCGTGAAGCGCCACTACGAATATCGCCTGCTGACGCGCCGCGCGCCGCCGATCCTGCAGCGCCATCGCGTCTGGTGGACGATGCAGAACCTCGACGCCGCCGCAATGCACGCCGCCGCGCAAGAACTCGTCGGAAAGCACGATTTCACGACGTTTCGCGCCGCTCAGTGCCAGGCGAAATCGCCAATCAAGACACTCGACGTTTTTGATGTCTCACGGGAAGGCGAGGAAATCGTCTGCCGCGTCTCGGCTCGCTCGTTCCTGCATCATCAGGTTCGCTCGATGGTCGGCAGCCTGAAGCTTGTCGGCGAAGGCAAATGGAGCCGCGCTGATCTTGCGTCCGCGCTCGCCGCCGCCAATCGCGAAGCCTGCGGACCGGTCGCGCCCGCGGCCGGTCTCTATCTCGTCGGCGTCGATTACGAATAGAACAGCAGGCGCGTCAGTCGTGTCTCTGATCCTCGGTGACGAGCGCCAGGAATTCCTGCCGCGTGATCGGGTTATCGCGGAACACGCCGAGCATGCGGCTCGTCACCATGTCGGTGCCGGGCTTGTGGGCGCCGCGCGTCGTCATGCAGTGATGCTCCGCCTTGAGCACGACCGCGACGCCTTCCGGATCGAGCACTTCCTGGATCGTGTTCGCGATCTGCGCCGTCATCTTTTCCTGAATCTGAAGCCGCTTCGCAAACGCATCGACGGCGCGCGCCAGCTTCGAGATGCCGACCACGCGCCCGCGCGGGATGTAGGCGACCCAGGCGCGCCCGATGATCGGCGCCATGTGATGCTCGCAATGGCTTTCGAACCGGATGCCGCGCAGCACGATCATCTCGTCGTAGCCTTCGATCTCCTCGAAGGTCTTTTGCAGAATAGCTTTCGGATCGTCGTTGTAGCCGCGGAAATATTCCTCATACGCGCGCACCACGCGCGCGGGCGTTTCCAGCAGCCCATCGCGGGTCGGATCGTCGCCGCTCCAGCGGAGAATGGTTCTGACCGCAGCCTCGACTTCGGCGCGGGTCGGCTTCTTATCTGAGCTCATAGGATCACTAAATTTCGAGGTTCGACTGAAAAATATCTGGACCGAGTTTGGCCCAATTTTTGAGCGGACGAAAGATGCGACACTACGCGTCGTGGGGCGCGTTTACCGCGGATGATCTCCGTCCGCTAACTATCTTGTGGCCTCGCCGGCTTCAATATCCGCGCTGTCGCGCGGCTTAGGCGAGAGCTTGCGGACGACGACGTAGAACACCGGCGTGAAGATCAGGCCGAATAGCGTCACGCCGAGCATGCCGGAGAACACGGCGGTTCCGAGCGATTGCCGCATTTCAGCGCCCGCGCCTTCCGCGAATAC
This sequence comes from Hyphomicrobium sp. GJ21, assembly GCF_001006785.1. Lineage (NCBI taxonomy): Bacteria > Pseudomonadati > Pseudomonadota > Alphaproteobacteria > Hyphomicrobiales > Hyphomicrobiaceae > Hyphomicrobium > Hyphomicrobium sp. GJ21. The sequence continues at coordinate 1,348,194 of NZ_CDHO01000003.1, forward strand.
CAACGGCACGACGCCGAGAATGAATGCCAGCGACGTCATCAGGATGGGCCTCAAGCGCGTGCGCGCGGCTTCGACCGCCGCTTCGCTGCGCGACAGCCCCTGATCTTCACCCTGCTTCGCAAATTCGACGATCAGAATGGCGTTCTTCGCCGCGAGGCCGACGAGCACGATCAAGCCGATCTCGACCAGGATGTTGCGGTCGAGCCCGCGAATGTTCACGCCGATCATCGCCGCCAGAATGCACATCGGCACGATCAGGATGACCGACAGCGGCAGCATCCAGCTTTCATACAGCGCTGACAGAAGGAGGAACACGAACACGACCGAAAGGCCGAACGCGAGGATCGCCGTATTGCCCGCAAGTTTTTCCTGCAACGCGATTTCGGTCCACTCGAAACCGAAACCGGACGGCAGCACCTTGTCCGCGATGGCTTCCATCGTCTTGATGGCTTCGCCCGTCGAATAGCCGCGCAGCAACTGAACCTGAACTTCGGCCGCCGGATAGAGATTGTAGCGCGGCACGCGATACGCGCCCGTCGTGTCGTTGAATGTGGCGACCGATCCGATCGGCACCATCTCGCCCGTGTTGCTTCGCGTCTTGAGATTTGCGACGTCGCGCAACGACAGGCGGAACGGATTGTCGGCCTGCGCCGTGACGCGATACGTGCGGCCGAGAATGTTGAAGTCGTTGACGAACGCCGACCCCATGTAGACCGACAGCGTCTCGAACACGCGGCTGATCGGAACGCCGAGCTGCTCGGCCTTGGTGCGATTGATGTCGGCGTAGATCTCCGGCGTGCGCACGTTGAAGAGCGTGAACGCCTGCGCGAAGCCGGGCTGTTGTCCGGATGCACCGGCCATCGCCCACGCTGCGCCCTCGAGCGCCGGCAGCCCGCGTCCGCCCTTATCCTGAACGTAGCCCTTGAGACCGCCGCCCGTGCCGATGCCCGGTACCGATGGTGGCTCGATGACGAGCACGAACGCTTCCTTGATCTGCGCCATCTGCTGCCGCAGGTCGTTTAAGATCGCGTCTTTCGCTAAACCGGTATGCGCCCGCTCGGCGAATGGCGCCAGACTGACGAAGATCACGCCCGTGTTCGGCGCGTTGGTGAATGTCGCGCCGTCGAAGCCTACGAACGCGACGGAGTGGTTGATGCCCGGTCGCGACAGCAGAATATCACCGGCCTTGCGCACGACGGCATCCGTGCGGCTAAGCGTCGACCCCGGCGGCAGCTGCAACGCAACGATCAGATACGCGCGATCGAGCGGCGGGATGAGACCCGTCGGCGTCGAAGTCAAGCGCGTGTACGTCGCGAACAGCAGGCCGCAATAGACGAGGATCAGAAGCAAGCTGATTTTGATGAGCTTGCTCGTCAGCCACGCATAGCCATGCGACAGCGCACCGAACGCTGCGTTGAAGGCGCGAAAGAACAGCCTAAGCGGCGCGCCGAGAATTCTCGCAAGAATATTCTGCTTCTCGTGCGTGGCGCGATGCGGCTTCAGCAGCAGTGCCGCCATGGCGGGCGACAGCGTGAGCGACACGATCAGCGACAACGCCGTGGACGCGGCGATCGTGATGGCGAACTGCTTGAAGAACGTTCCCTGCAGGCCCGTGATGAAAGCCGTCGGCAGGAATACGCCGATAAGCACGAGCGAGATCGCGATCAGCGCCGTGCCGACTTCGTCCATCGTTTTATGAGCCGCGGCCTTCGGGCTCATGCCTTGCTCGATGTAGCGTTCGACGTTCTCGACCACGACGATCGCGTCGTCGACGACGATGCCGATCGCAAGCACCAGTCCGAACAGCGACAGCGTGTTAAACGTGATGCCGAGCAGGCTCATGATGAAGAACGTGCCGATCAGCGATACCGGAATGGCCAGGATCGGAATGATCGCCGCACGCCACGTTTGCAGAAACAGAATGACGACCAGAACGACGAGCAGGATCGCTTCGGCGAGCGTCTTGACGACGGCATCGATCGAGAACTGAATAAATTCGGTCGGATTATAGACGACCGTGTAGTCGAGGCCCGGCGGGAAGCTCTTCTTCAGCAGTTCCATCTGGTGCTTGACGGCGGACGCCGTCGCGAGCGCATTCGAGCCCGGCTTCTGAAACAGCACAAGCGCCGTCGCGTTGCGATTGTCGAGATACGCATTGACGGTGTAGTCCTGCGCGCCGAGCTCGACGCGCGCGATGTCGCGAACGCGGATGACTTGCCCGCCCGGCTCGGCCCTGACCACGATGTCTTCGAACTCGCTCGTGGCTTTCAGGCGCCCGAGCGTCTGAACGTTGAGCGTGAACGCGCCGTCCGATGTGGCAGGCGGCTGGTTGATAGAGCCTGCCGCAACCTGCAAGTTCGCTGCTTGCAACGCAGCCACGACATCGCCCGCCGTCAGTCCGCGCGACGACACCTTGTCCGGATCGAGCCAGATGCGCATCGAGTAGTCGCGTGCGCCGAACACGTTGACGTCGCCGACGCCGTCGATGCGCGTCAGCACGTCTTTCACATAGAGCGTCGCGTAGTTCGAAATGTACTGTTGATCGCGCGTGCCGTCGGGCGACACCATGTGCACGACCATCATCAGGTCGGGCGACGCCTTGCGCACCGAAATGCCGAGACGGCGCACGTCTTCCGGCAGGCGCGGCTCCGCCACCGACACGCGGTTCTGCACCAGCACCTGCGCCTGATCGACATCGGTGCCCGGCTTGAAGATGACGCTGATCGTCACCTGCCCGTCACCCGTCGACTGCGAGTTGATGTAGAGCATGTCGTCAACGCCGTTGACTTCCTGCTCGATCGGCGTCGCGACCGTCTCCGCGATCACCTGCGCGGAGGCGCCCGGATACGTCGCGTGAATGCTGACTGTCGGTGGCGCGATCTCCGGATACTCGGCGATCGGCAGGAAATTCACCGAGATCAATCCGAGGATCGTGATGATCAGCGATACGACGGATGCGAAAATCGGCCGGTCTATGAAGAAATGGGTGAGGCGCATTGGACGTTTTCTGCGTTTGAGCGCGAACTATTTCTGAGCGGTTTTTTCAGGCGGCTTGATTGCGCCCAAGGTCGGCGCAACTTTCGATCCGGGTCGGATGGCCGGATTGGCGACGCCTTCGATCACCACGCGATCGTCGGCTTTGAGCCCTGATTTGATGACGCGCAGCCCCTCGTAGATCGGGCCAAGCTCCACCGGCGTCGCGACGACCACGTCGTCGGCGTTGACGGTGTAGACGATCTTGTGCGCCTGATCCGAAACGATGGCATCGTCGGGAATGAGAAACGCATCGATATCGCCAGCATAAAGAGCAAGGCGCGCGAAGACGCCGGGAGTCATCAATCCGTTCTTGTTCGGAAAGATGGCCCGGCCGCGTAGCGTGCCGGAATGTTCGTTGAACGCATTATCGATGAAGTCCATCGTGCCCTGATGGCTCCAGTCTTTCTCGTCCGCGAGTTTCAGGCGCACGGGTGTCGGCGAGTTCGGCGAGGAATCGCGCTTGCCCGATTGATTGAGACGCTGGTAGCGCAGGTAGTCTGCTTCCGACGTGTCGAACACGAAGTGAATGGGGTCGGTCGAGACGATCGTCGCCATCAGCGTCGCGTTGACCTGTCCGCCGATCACGAGATTGCCGACGTCGATTTTCTTATCCGAGATGCGTCCCGAGATCGGAGCGCGAACCTCGGCCCACTCGAGATTGAGTTCCGCCGACTTGAGTTGCGCCGCCGCCGACATGACCTGCGCTTCAGCGACGCCGAGACTTGATTTGCGCTGCTCGTAAACCTGCTCGCTCAGCGCCTTGGATTCGACCAGCGGTGCCGCGCGCTGCAGATCGGCCTTCGCGAATTCGACTTGCGCGTGAGCGCGCGCGACTTCGGCCTTCGCAGCCTCGACGGCAATTTCGAACGGCCGCTTGTCGAGCGTGAATAGAAGATCGCCGAACTTGACGTCGGAGCCTTCCTTGAAATTCACCTGATCGACGTAACCGCTGACGCGCGGTCGCAACTCGACGCGCTGAAACGCTTCGAAGCGGCCGGGATATTCATCCCACGTCTTGATGTGCTCGGAGAGCGGCGGCGCGACCGTCACCGGAAACGCCGGCGGTCCTTCTTGTGCTTTGACCGGCGCAACTGCGCCGGCAAGAACAGCAGTTATCAGCGCCAAGCAAGGCATGAAAGAATGCCGCCGCAGCGCGGATCGCAAAGGCTCATGTATCGTCATGGATTGCGCCAAAAATCTTATGAGTAAATGAATTCCGGCGTTCCCGCCCGCCGGCATGGTGAGGCCGGGAACGTATCACAGCAGCGCCAACGTGCTACTCGAATTTCGCTGATCAGTCGTTTTAGCGGACGTTATCATCGCGCGTCGGTGTCACTGTACGCGCAACAAATGTATCGCTGTCGACGATTGCGCAAACTGAACCACCGGTACGCTACGATGTAAATGAGCGTACCGGCGGTTTGATGTGTCACGCATTCATAGCAGCGTGCCGCGCAGGATCAGCAGCGCGACGCTGAAGTAGATCATCAGGCCGGTGACGTCGACGAGCGTCGCAACGAACGGCGCTGATGCGCTTGCAGGGTCGAACCCAAGCCGCTTCAGCACAAACGGAAGCATAGAGCCCGCGAGCGAACCGAATGTGACGATCCCGACGAGGCCCAATCCGACGGTCAGCGCGACCAGCATCCAGTGCTCGCCGTAGTCGAAAATTCCGAGATACTGCCACAAGCTGATGCGTGCGATGCCGATGACGCCGAGGATGGTGCCGAGCGTCAGGCCCGTGGGAATTTCTCTGACCGCGACGCGCCACCAATCCCTGAGACGCAACTGTCCGAGCGCAAGCGCGCGGATCAGAAGCGACGTCGCCTGCGATCCCGAGTTGCCGCCCGAGCTCATGATGAGAGGGATGAACAGCGTCAGCACCACGGCTTTTTCAAGCTCGTCGGAGTAATGCTGCATGGCGCTCGCAGTCAGCATTTCGCCGATAAAGAGCGCGCACAGCCATCCCGCGCGCTTCTTGATCATCTCGACGAAGCCGATCTCCATATATGGTTCGGCCATGCCTTCGACGCCACCGAAGCGCTGCACGTCTTCCGTGCTTTCCGCGAGGATCGCGTCGATGACGTCATCGAACGTGACGATGCCGAGCACGCGATGGCGGGCGTTGAGAACCGGCACGGCCAGAAGGTCGTGAATGGAGATCAGCCGCGCGACTTCTTCCCGATCGGCGTCGGGCTCGACCCAGATGGGATCGCGATCGGATGCGACGTCGAGAATGTTGCTGTCGGGCTCGCTGGAGATCAGCTGCCGCAACGATACGACCTGACGTAGCTCGCGCGATGCAGGATCGAGAACGTAGATGGCGTAGACCGTTTCTCGCGTGTGCTGCACTTCGCGAATATGCTTCAGCGTTTCCGCGACGGTATATGTTGACGGAACGCTGACGAATTCCGTCGTCATGATGCTGCCCGCGGTGCCCTCGGGATAAGCGAGCAGCAGCTTCAGCGATTGCGCCGTCTCGAAATCGACGCGCGCGAGAAGATCTGTGCGGTCAGTCCCGTCGAGCTGGCGCAGCATGTTGGCGGCGCGGTCGGCGGACATGCCTTTCAGAATGCGTCCGGCAAGGTCCTCGGGAAGTTCGAGGATGATGTCGCCCGCGCGCGACAATTCCGGCCGGTCGAAAATATCGACCGCGCGTTCCAGCGGAAATTGCGAAAGGATCGAGGCGGTCGTTTCGAGATCTTGCTCGTTGAGCTGCGCGACGATGTCAGCATCGTGCTCATCGAGCAGTTCGACCAGCAGGATCGGATCGACATCGTCGCCCGACACGTAGTGGACTTCTTCCATGGCTCACCTCGCGATCCGCCGTCAAAACGGACCGTGGCGAGCCGACCCAACGGTCAGACCACGGGCCGCGACGGCCGGGGAGTTCGACAACTACTGTCGCTAGACAAGGGTTGGGTTCCTTCGAATTCACGGCATCGAGGTCATCGAGTGCCGTTGCGGTCACATGGGCCGATCAGGATGACCTGTCAAGGAGAGATCGAGATTGTTTCTGTGCGTTGGGTTCTGGCGAGCGGGATTGAGAATGGAGCGTGTCCCGGAAGCCGAAATCGATAATGCGGCCGCCGACGTTGTTGCATACAGTTTCGCATTCGATCCGCGGCCGAGGCCGGTCAAGGCGTCGGCGATACGGTCGTGATACACGCGGGATCGCAGAGGATAAGCATGAACGAAAACACGGCCGCCACGCTTGGAGTCGTTCTGCCTGGTGGCGGTGCCAGGGGTGCCTATCAGGTCGGCGTCATCAAGGCTCTCGCCGAGCTCACTCCGCCTAATCGCAACCCGTTTCCCGTCATCGTCGGCTCGTCCGTCGGAGCGATCAGCGCGGCATTCCTCGCGGCCCATGCCACGCGCTTCAACGAAGGCGTCGCCAAGCTCGTCGAGCTTTGGCAGAACCTTCATTGTAGGGATGTCTACCGTACCGATTTCGTATCGATTTCCTTGCACGGGCTGCATTGGGTTCTGTCTCTGACGCCGATTGCGTCCCTGGGACTGCCCAATCCGCGCTCGCTCCTCGACAACGACCCGCTGCGCCAATTCCTCATCGACCACACCGAGTTCGAGCGCATCTCGGAAGCGGTGAAGGCAGGGGCGCTCAAAGCCTTATGTGTCACGGCTTCGTCTTACGATCGTGGGCGCGCGGTCACCTTCTTTGAAGGCGCGCCCGATATCGCTGAATGGAGCCGCGCCCGCCGCGATGGTGTTGCGACCCGCTTGACGGTCGACCACCTGCTTGCGTCGTCCGCGCTGCCGCTTGTGTTTCCGGCGCAGCGCTTGGGATCCGAGCACTATGGCGACGGCTCGCTTCGGCTGACATCGCCGCTGAGCCCGGCAATCCACGCCGGAGCGGATAAGATCATCGTCATCACCACCCGCGATCGCGATGTCGATCCGCCGACACGGCCGGATGAAGTTCAATACCCGCCGCTAGGCACGATTGGCGGCAGCATGCTCGACATTATTTTCATGGACAACGTCGACGCCGACATCGAACGCGCGCAGCGTATCGATCACACGCTGTCGCTGGTTGCTGAGCGCCGACTCGGCGAAACGTCGTTGCGCGACATCGATGTCATCGCGCTCGATCCGTCGGAGGATATTCGCGAGATCGCGCGCCGTCATGCTGCGGAGATGCCGTGGACCGTCCGGATGCTGCTGCGCAGGCTGGGCGTTTGGGGAGAGGACTGGCGCCTGCCGAGCTATCTGATGTTCGAGCCCGGCTATTGCCGCGCCCTGATCGAGCTTGGCTATCGCGATACGCTAGCGCGTTCGAAAGAATTGATCGCATTCATCAGCGAACGCCCAGCGGCGGCCAAATGACCTTAGTGGTTGAGATGGCCTAAAGCCTTGCAGCACGATCTCAATGCCATTCTCTTTGAGCTGTTACTACTCTTGGCTAACTTGCTCCAAGGCAAGTTCAGGACCATCGTCTGCAATATTTACCGGGAATCCACCCGCCGCCATTTTGTTCAGCATGTACGCAGCAAAGAAACCAAGTGAGGGACGATACCTGTCCCCTGCCGTGGGCATCGCGCCGGCAAGCGGAATTTGCCAGACGGACACCTGCTTGGCGTCGGCGAGGTCAGCCCACGAAGAGGCGGTTAAGAGGCCGACGTTTGCGTCGATAAGATAAGTTTGCCCATCCAGATCGAATTCATTCCACGTGTGTCCTGAGCCCGCGAGACGTCTGTTCTCGATCTTTTCGCGACGGAGAATGGCGCCCATCATGATGGCGTAATCATCGCAACAGCCGATAACCGCGTTGAGAAACTGTTTTTGCGAGAGAGCGACCGTCACCTTCGCGTGTCCGGTCCGTTCGCTCCAATAGGAGCATCCTGGCAAATCCCTTTTCGTCCGGTTGCCATACTCGAAAAGCGTTCCGACGGTCGCAGCGAAAAAAAGAACCCTTCTGAGTTTTTGAGATTGCAGTCCCCATCGCTCCGCGATCGCCGGCTCTGCAGCAACATAGAGACCGCTGACATACTCGTGGAATTTATCGAAGCTCTCTAATGCCGAGTCCGGAAACCCATCTCGATCGAAGGCTCTCAGAATGCTGTCATGATCTATCGCGAGCTGTCGAACATTGAGTCTGCTCAGAACTGGAGCTGCGCTGCTTAACTGAGCAATTGCGGCCTTCTGATTTTCGATCAGCACGGCATACTCTGCCAATTGCTGATTGAGCGCCGCGTTGTTCGCTTTCAACCCGGTGTAATTTCTGTAAAGCCGCTGGCCAACAAGCGCTGTGCCCGCACCGACGATGAAAAGCGCCAGGGCCGACACTCCGAGGAGTGCCCATTTGACATACTTACCCATGGTCCTTCGCGTCCCCCATTGTCACAGTTGGCGCGCAGTCTGCTGCGATGTCAATATTGTGGCAGCTTAACCTCCCGGGGAATTTCGTGCTAGCGTGTGCCTCGGTGGAGAACTCGAGAACCGCCCACTCAAGGGGCGGATGACAAACGCGGGTGCGCGTTGGCTATTCGGCAGCCGTGCTGGTCCGTTGCACCAGGCCGCCACTGTCATCTGCGGGGTGGACAGGCAGTCCCGCATCCGCCGCGGCCATCCAGTGCTGGAAATCGGCGGCGTCGGTCGCCGACGTATGCGCAGGGAGCCCTCGCAAGGTCTGGATCCGATCATTCATTGCCATCAACGCCGCCGCCGTATGGGGTGCGATGTGCCCGTCCTGCTTCAGGGCTTGGATGATGTGATGATAGCTGTCGCGGCCGAGGCCCGCGTATTTCTTACGCAGCAGCGGGTGCTGAATGTTCGTCACCGCGAGGTCGATGCGGTCGCGGACGCGTTGCCAATCGCTGTGGAGGTTCTGCCAGAGGGCGTGCGCCGCGATCGCTTGCGGCGGGGCGTGTGCGTGCATTGCCGCTGCGGCCGCATCCGCGGAGTTGCGAGCGGCCTTCGCGATCTCGGCCGTTACGACGATCTTGTCGTTCAATTCACCGGCAAACTCGGAGACCAACGCACCGATTTTGCGGCGCTCGCTTTTAAGGCGCTGGCTGATCCAGAAGAGCCCGCCAACCATGAGAAGGCTGTTCAAAGCCCCCCAAGCAGACTTAAGAGTATCTATCCAGGGTGCGGCCTGCGACAGCCACGGCAATTGCGCAAACTGTTCAAAATAATGCTGCCACATCGCGCTTCCCCACGCATCCTCGTGGATGACGTACGGGACATTAAAGGCACTTGTGACGCAATAAAGGCGGAATGGACGGGGCGGCAATTTACATGTGAAATTGGGGCGTCATCGTCCGGGCGTGGTACGATGTCTAGCCCGGAACTCCGCGCCGAATCCAGACGTCACCTTCCTTCACGTAGACGCGCATAACCGCCTCCCAGGCGAGATTATGCGCGTCCGCATCCTCGATCGGGTCGCGCGCCGCGTTATCAATGGCTGCATTGAATGCGGACCGGTAGATATCTTGCGCGGTTTGCGGCAGTTGCCGCCTCACGTCAGGAGGAAGGTCGGCATTGGTGTCGTAGCGCATCGGCGCCTCCCAATGGCATGCCAATATAGTTCAATATCGAATGGTCACGCCTTCAGAAATATGGGCTGAAGGAGTTAACACACACACACGGACAATATTCAGAATATTTGCCGCCTAGTCGCTAGACATTTACACTGAATATCCCGAGCAGGTCAGCAAGGAGTTCACTTTGCCATCCGTCGTGCCGCAACCCGCTGTCGCCACTCTCACGCGATCCGCGCTATTTCTCGTCGTGACCATCAACTCCGGGAAGGAGCATGATGTCGCCGTGCGCGGGCTGTGTGGCGACCTCTCCTCTCTTTTGCGCGCAGTGGGTTTTCGTGACCTCGACGGACGGTTGTCCTGCGTCATGGCTTTTGGCGCGGCGGCCTGGGATCGACTCTTCGGCGCTCCCAGGCCGAAAGACTTGCACCCTTTTCGTGAAATTCATGGTGTGCACCACGCCCCTTCGACCCCGGGCGATATACTCTTTCATATCCGCGCCGAGCGGATGGATCTGTGTTTTGAACTTGCGGCGCAGATCATGGAGCGGCTTCGCTCCGCGGTTTCCACCGTCGACGAAGTGCATGGCTTTAAATATTTCGATGACCGCGACTTGATTGGATTTGTTGATGGCACCGAAAACCCCGTGGGTCAGGCCTGTGTCGATGCCGTTATTATCGGCGACGAGGATCCCGTCTTCATGGGCGGCAGTTACGTCATCGTACAGAAGTACCTGCATGACCTGAAGGGATGGAACGCACTGCCTGTCGAGGAGCAGGAGAACATCATCGGCCGCCACAAGCTGTCGGATATCGAGCAACTCGATTCCGTCAAGAAACCCTATGCGCACAATGTTCTGACGTCGATTGAAGAGAACGGTGAACAGCTCCAGATCGTGCGCGATAACATGCCTTTCGGCGAAATCGGAAGCGGAGAATTCGGCACCTATTTCATTGGCTATGCCCGCTCTCCCCACAGAATAGAGCAAATGCTCGACAACATGTTCATCGGCCTCCCACCCGGCAATTATGATCGCCTGCTCGACTTCAGCCGCGCGGTTACCGGCACGTTGTTTTTTGCGCCGTCGGCAACATTCCTCGACAACGTCACAGCAGATGGAGCGCCCGCGTCCGCGAACGAAACGAGCCAGAGTATGGCCGTATCGGCAAGCGATGGTCCGTCGCCTTCCTCCCGCGCTGATGGCTCACTCGGTATTGGTTCTCTGAAAAATGAGGCAGAACATGAATAATCTTCATCGCGAACTCGCCCCCATCTCCGACAAGGCCTGGGCGCAAATCGAAGAGGAGGCGTCTCGCACCTTGAAGCGCCACATGGCGGCCCGACGGGTCGTGGACGTGTCGGATACGAAAGGGCCGGAACTCGCCGCTGTCGGCACCGGTCATCTTCGACAGATCAAGGCTCCAGGCGACGGAATTCAGGCGTCGCAGCGAGAAGCGAAACCCCTGGTGGAATTGCGCGTCCCCTTCGAGCTCTCGCGCCAAGCGATCGATGACGTTGATCGTGGCGCGGAAGATTCGGATTGGTCGCCTGTAAAGGAAGCCGCGCGGAAAATCGCATATGCGGAAGACCGCTCCATTTTCGATGGCTATGCCGCCGCTGCCATTCAGGGTATTCGCGAAGGCAGCAGCAATGCGAATATTCCTCTTCCCCCCAATGTGCAGGGATATCCTGCTGCAGTGGCGCAAGCCGTTAGCCAGTTAAAGCTTGCGGGAGTTAACGGCCCCTATGCACTCGTGCTCGGAGCTGATGCGTACACGACGGCCAGTGGCGGTAACGAAGAGGGTTATCCTGTCTTCCATCACCTCGAACGTATCGTGGATGGAGGGATATTCTGGGCTCCCGCAATCAAGGGAGCGTTCGTGCTCACGAAGCGCGGAGGCGATTTCGCATTGGATATTGGGCAGGATATTTCAATCGGATATTTGAGCCATTCCGCGACGAGCGTAGAACTCTATTTCCAGGAGAGCTTCACTTTTCGCGTATTAACGACGGAGGCTTCCGTGGTCCTCACAACGGGCGAGAAACCCGCTGGACGTTAAACGATGCGCTTGATGCGTGAATGGGAGATGAGCATCAGCCCTTTCATTCATTGCGGAACGCAAGCTCCTACCGCGCGTGCTGCACCTCGCGCGGAAAGGTAACGCTGAGCCGCGACATGCACAAAATTTAAGGGCTTTTAGGATGATTTGAGATGGTGCTGCCGGAGGGGATTGAACCGTATTTTTTGTGTATTGAAAAATCCAAGTGATATGCGCGAGTTAGTGCACGAAAGGCGACAACATTGCAAGCGGATTCCACTCCTGATTCCACGCCTAATTCCACGCCAAATTTTGCGTCTAGGTTTCGTCCAGCTAATGTTTCAAATTCAGCACACCGGTCGAGCGGTTCAGTGACGCGTCGTCGCTTGTTGATGATGGCGTGAGCAGGGTGCGGAGGGCATGGCCAAGTCCGTGAGATGGTGCACTCACGGTACAGCTGAGAAGCCAAGGCCCAGCCAATGAGCACCGAAAGGTGTTCACCCTGGAAGACCAGTCGGCCTCGCGCATGCGCCCGGCAATTCCTCCCAGGTGGAAACACATCCGATCATGCCCGCCGCATCCCAGCTTTGCGCAGGGGGCCGATTTTCAAAGCCAATGAAGAACCGCCACGAGGATGGACAGGACGAAGGGCGGCACGTGGCCGTCCTACTTTTTGGGTTTGTACGGTTTCGCGAGCAGGGCGATCTGGGCCGACGCCGCATCGGGGTGGAAGGAGCGTGGCGCGGTCTCCTTGAGGCGACGCTCCAGGACGGCCCTTAAAGCGTTTCCGACCTCCTGCTCGAACTCGCCCCCGGCTTGCGCGCAAAACGCTTCGAGCGCCCCGACCAGGCGCCAATGGCGGTCGAAGGCATAGTCGGGGCCGCCTGCCCAGGCGAACGTCTCGATGAGTTTCTCGGCGAGCTTGGCATAGTCGTCGGGCGAAGGTGTCATGCCCCCCTATGGGGCCCGGCAGGAGGCCTGCTGACAACCAAGCGTCACTCCTCTTCCCTCCCGCAAAAACCTTTTTCTGGAATTCTGGAAAGTGTTTTGAAGAGAGTGTTCGGGGATGTTCTGTTGTTCTGTTCTATATAGGGGCCTAGCGGTTATGCGCGGAAACGGGAGTGGCTATGCGTGCCCTGCCCTAGTGCTTATGCGTGGTCTTCTTGCGCTTCCCTAGCGGTTATGCGCGAAGCCCCTAGTGGCCATGCGTGCGGGGTCCGAAGAGTGGCGGATTCCTGCGGCGCGCAAAATCCCCCCTTCCTAGTGGATATGCGCGCAGGGCGGCCTGCCGCTGTCCTAGCGGTTATGCGCGGGTCAACCTAGTGGTTATGCGTGCTCGTGAAGGGTGGGCTCCTATTGGTTATGCGCGGGCCTATCCTGGTGGTTATGCGTGCCGCCGCGCTGGGCTCCTAGTGGTTATGCGTTGCTTGCGTCCTAGTGGTTATGCGAGGGGATGCCAAGCTGGTGCCGCAACGGCGAGAGGCGCCATTCGGCGCCATCTGTTCCTAGTGAATATGCGTAGCCGAAAATGTTCGGCCCTAGCGTTTATGCGTAAGTTTCCTGCACAATATCCGTGTCTTGGGCTAACCACCCTCTCCCAACGCCTTGATGGCTCCCGTGCCCGTCATGCCTTCCGGCCTTTCGTCGGGATGGCCAGGACCTCGGAAACGCTGTGGGAGACTTCTATGCCGGTGTCACTGAATCTGACCGGCAGCTTTTCAAAGACTTCCTTGATCTCCGCAATCTCGCGCACGAAGTCGCGCTTGAAGTTGTCCAGGCGTGCGTAACCCTCTCCGAACTGTTCGGCGAGGGCTTCCCAGCTGATGCGGGTGATGCCTTCGCCGCGGATTCGGAATCCCAGCCAAAAAATGATGTCGAGCTTGCGGGCTGAGCCGGAGAAGGCGCGCACCGCGTGCATGTTGACGGGCAGTGCATGCTTGGCGAGGGTATCGAAGAATTCCGGGCTGAAGGTGATCTGCGAGGGCCACAGCGGCGGCTGGGCGGGATCCTTCATGTAGAACACGTCGATCTTCTTGAAGGGTTTTGCGCTCATCGTGCTCGACTGCTTGCCGTTGAAGAAGCCGAAGGTCATGGAGCACGCGGCCAGGGCGTTGATCTGCTGCTTGAAGGAATTGAGGGAGCCGTTCTTGCCGCCCGTCACCTGGAGGCCCATCGCCTTCATGAAACCGGAGAGGCTGTCCTCGATTTCGATGGTGGCGGATTTGGTGCGGATGGCTTCGCTGCAAGTGTGAAGCAAAATGAGGCGCGACCGCGATCCGAACGGAAGTGGCTGCTCAACCCAGTTGCCGGTGGGGTCCATCAGCTTGCCCGCTTGGACGAGCAGTTTCATGTCGCCTTGCTTCCTCTCCCATTCCCGCACGCTGATGTCCTGGCGTGTGTAGGGAAGAGAGCAAATCGCGAGCACGCTGTGGATGTGCTGGAGATCATCGCGGGAGGCCCCCTTCTCTTCGCGGAAGAGGTCGGCCGTTTGGACGCGGCGCCGCTTGATGGTCGAGAGTGCTGCCCGGTTGTCCCGTTTGGCCTGGATCTGTTCGCACTCGCGGGTGACGACGTCGCGCACGATGGGCTTCGCCTGCGCCAGGCGTTCAAGCAGGTCCTTGTCGCGGATGGTGTAGCCGGATGAAAGGTCGATGACCGCGCTCATGGCGACCCCCTTCCCCGGCGGGGCGCTCCATCGACCCGTTGGAAACAACGGAACAACGGGCGTTGAAGCGAACGGGTGTTGTTATTGCCCACGGCGGCCATCCTCTTCGAGGTCGGCATCGTGGACGGTGAAGCCTCCGGCCTTGAGCGCATTCAGGATGAGGAACTTCTGCGTCTTGCCGCTTTGTGCTGCCGCCATCCGAAGCTCCTTGATCAGGTAGAGCGGGAAGTCATGCGACACGCGCTTGGTTTCTGCGGCGGTTTTCTTCGGTCTGTGCTTGATGGTGGTCACGTTGTCTTTAGCCAGCGGTGCTGCAGCCGGGGCGGGTGCAGCCGTCTCTGAGGCTGCGCGCTGCTCAGAGGGCTTGGTCATGTAGGGCGTGTCCTTGCGCTCGGAGTAGGTTTCGATGGTCTTGTCGATCTTGTCCACGTCAGGCGCGGGCATCGCGCCCAGCTTGAGTTTGCGCACTTGGGGGATGGGCGCGGTGGGTGCGAGGTTGCTCATGCGGCGATGCTTTCTTCTTGGTTTTGGGTTTGAGTATTGAGGAGGTCGTAGATCTCGCCGACCAAAGCGTCGATTTCGGCGATGGCGGACGGATTGAATGGCGACGCATAGTGCGGGGTTGTGCCCTTGCCAAAGGATTCGGTGTACGCGCCCCGGCGCCGGATGACGGTGTTGAAGTTCGGAAGGACGGAAGTCTTCACGTCCTCAAGGAATGCGGTCTCGTGCTTGCTGATTGAGTTGGGGTACTCGTTGAACAGAATCCGCTGGACGATGGTCTTGTTGTAGTCCCGCCCGATCTCGATCAGTTCCAGGTAGAGCTTGTTGGCCTGCATGATGTCGGGCTCGCTCACCTTGCACGGCGTGACGACCAGGTGCGCGGCGGTGGCAACCCAAAGCAGGTCCTTGGTGAACTGCCCGGGGAGATCGAAGAGCACGAAGTCCTTGTCCGACTCGTTGCGCGCGATGGCGCGCATGTAGTCGCCGAAGTTGGTCTCCGGCGGCTTCTCCACCGACAGTCCCTTGATGGTTTGGGCTGTCGGGTTGTCCTGGTACCAGCGGTGCAGGGTTTCGGAGATGTCGCAGTCCACCACCAGCACGCTGTTGCCCATGGCCGCGAGTGCGCCGGCAACGTTGAGGCAATTGGTGGACTTCCCCGCCCCTCCTTTAGATGAGGCGAAGGCGATGATGCAGGGCGGCTTGTGGTTTGTCATGACGGGATAGTGCGTACACGGACGGACCGCGTCAACGTATACCGCCTCCATACCGTGCAATCATCATGAGGGGGTGTTGCAAGAAGAACGGACCAACGCCTCAACGCCCCAACGCCTATTGATTTATAGAAGCGAACGGCCGTTGAAGCGAACGCCTCATGGGACGAACGGAACAACGCCCGTTGGGATAGGTAAGCGAACGGAACAACGGGTGTGGGTGTCGGGGGAGCCCGCATAACAAGGGGTTAAGCAGCCAACGCCCCAACGCCCGTTCGCATCAACGCCCCAACGCCCGTTGGGGCGAACGGAACAACGCCCGTTGGTATATAGGTCCGAACGGAACAACGCTTGTACAAGCGAACGGGCGTTCGCCCCAACGCGTTCGGAACAACGGGCCCTGGGGCGTTCGCCACAACGCCCCAAGAAGACAACGGTCGAACGGAACAACGGCACAAGAAGCGAACGGAACAACATCCGTTGAGGCGAACGGACCAACGCATCAACGGAACAACGCCTGTTGGGGCGAACGGGTAGTCTAAATCGAAGGTGAGAGTCTCCCTCGCGGTATCAACTGTGGTTGAAAGTTGACCCGATCGAGGCCTCGGTAAGCGTTCACTTAGTAGCTCTCGGTAAGGAACAGGTAGCTTTCGGGGCATCACTTTACATCCCATTTTTCTCGTCCTTTTCTCCATCGCCAACACGGGAGATGGGCGAGGAATGGCGACGAGCCGGGATGCGGTAAGGCAGAGGTTCCTGCGGGTGCGAGAAGCTCCGGAAGCGACGCGTCGCGCCGACTTCAAAGGCTACCGCCGTAAGCTCGTCATCCGAGTCGACAACGAGCTCATGGCCGAGCTGCAGCTGCTTAAGGTCGTCAGTGGTGAGAACAAGAATGCGTTTTGTGTGCGCGTGCTGAAGGCGCGCGTGGTGGAAGCCCTGAAACAGGAGAAGGAGAAGCATGACCCGTCTGACTGGCAAGTCCTCATCCGCGTCGCCCGCGAGGGGAGGGGATAGATCGATGGGAGTGGATGCGCTGGTGACAATCGGGATCGCGTTGAGCGTGGGTTTGATTGCGGTGTCGGCAACCCTCAATTACCGCATGGGCTACAGGAGCGCGGACACCGAGATCGACGGCATCATCTATGGTTCTGGCGCGGGGTTGGCCGACGGCATCAAGGCCATCAGCCCCTTCATGGGAGCGTGGGGCTGGCGCAACGGTGATTATCTGGCAGTGGCCTGCGCGGCTGTGCTTTTCACCGTGCTGACCTCCTATTCCTTCACGGCGGCCTTGGGGTTTGCCGCACAGCACCGGGCCAACAAGACATCCGGTATCGCCCGCGACATCGAAAGGCATGGCGACCTTCGGCGCCAGTTGGACCGGGACGATAAGCGGCTGGCGGCGCTTGGACAACAAAGGTCCTCGGCGGAAGTCTCCAAGGAAATGGAGGCCAAACTGCAGAGCCCCGTGGGCAAGAGCACTGTGGGCAAAGTCTCCGACAACTGCACCTTGAACAGGTTGGCGACGCGGGCGGCGTGCGCGGATGTTGCCACGTTGGGGGAGGAGCTGGCCCGCACGCAAGAAAGGGAACGCTTAGAAGCGGAAGAGCACGAGCTGAGGAAGGAACTTGATGGGCTCACGAACGGCACGGCGTCGAGTGACGATGCCCAGGTCGACGCGGTGCGGCAGCTGGCGGATCTCACGAGGCGGGAGGTCAAGAAGGAAAACGTGGTGTTCGGCCTGTCGATGCTGCTCGCGCTGCTTGTGGAATTGGGAAGCGGCCTTGGCCTTTACGTCGTCACCACGCCATGGCGGGCAAAAGACCCTCCACCTCCGCCCACGCAAGTCACGCCGCGAGGACGTTCCATGAAACAATCAAAGGATGCGACAGGCCTCGGCATGATCGACACGTATGTCTTGCAGCGGCTGGAACCGGCGCAGGCGACGCTTGGCTTCCGTGAACTCTACCAGGATTACCAGGCGTGGTGCCGTTGGCGGAGCGTCGTCCCTTTTATCGAGAAGGAATTCGCGCGGCAGTTTGATGAGCTGGCGCGGGAAGTGGGCATGCCCTGTCTCACGGACCGGAAGGGCAGGGTCTACCAGAACGTCAAACTGATAGGTCGATAGGAGATGTGCAATGGAGATGAAGCAATGGGCGTGAGCCTGACATGGGCGAAGTGGAAGACAGGGAAGAATTGGTTCAACGCCACTTCGAGAAGGTACGCGACGCGTCGCTCCGCGTGCTGAAGGCCAAGGGGGCAGCTGAGGTCAAGGGTTCTCTCGACAGCCTCTTGAGGATCTATGTCCGCATCGCGATGGCGGATCTGGCGAGTGCCCGGGATGAGGCGGAATACCAGCGCCAGGTGATGGTCCGTGAAGAAAAGGGCGTTCGCTACAACCTCGATAAGATGGTGGGCATGTTGGACGAGGGGAACGCCGCGCTGTTGGAGGTAGGCAGCGTGCAGCCCTTTTTGAGCCTCGCCGTGATGTTCGCGGAGAATGCCGTCGCCTGTACGAATATCAAACTGACGCGGGGACCGTATGCGGCGCTTGCCCATGTGGCGATGATGCTGGCGGGCAATGCGGCG
This sequence comes from Hyphomicrobium sp. GJ21, assembly GCF_001006785.1. Classification (NCBI taxonomy): domain Bacteria; kingdom Pseudomonadati; phylum Pseudomonadota; class Alphaproteobacteria; order Hyphomicrobiales; family Hyphomicrobiaceae; genus Hyphomicrobium; species Hyphomicrobium sp. GJ21. The sequence continues at coordinate 1,366,231 of NZ_CDHO01000003.1, forward strand.
TTCGTCGATGCCGATGCGGCGGATGAGCTCGCCAATCTTGCCTGGTGTGCGAAGCGGCTTCCCGAGGATGCCGACCCCTTCGGGGCGACGCCGGAAGGGCAGGTGTTCAACAGCAAGCACGGGGATATCGCTTTGGAATTCTCTGTCAGACGTGAGCGTGGCAGCATGCAGAGAAAGGGTGCCGATGGGTCGCTCTGAGCTTGCAGCAGTCGACGGCAGGCCTGGCCTCATTCACATGGGTGTGCCGATGGGGAAAGGGGACACAGGTTGAGCGGTGGTATGGGGTGGAGTGGTTGGGTGGCGGGGCCCAGGGCATGAGCCTGGGGGAGTTGGACGCTCTCATCAAACAGCACACGAGCCCGAAGTTGGTGCAGAGCCAAGGTTAGGAAATGCGAGCGCCTAGCGGAACAAATCACCCTGTTTCCAGCGCGCGAGCGCAATGGCATAGCGCGAATGAACGGCATCCCGGTCCATCCAGGCGATGAGGTAGGTGACCACGCCGCCCGCCGCGGCGACGTTGTCTTCATCGAGTTCATGGACGTGGTATCCGTTCTCGGTGAAGGGGAGGGGGGCACCGCGCGGATGCACCACCTTGATGACGAGGCGTGACCAGCCGTCGATGCGCCAATCCCGGATGTGCTCCACCCGGCAGGCGACGTCCCGCCAGGTGAAGGAAAAGGTTTCAGGCGGCCTTGGCATGGTGCGCCCCGCTTTCCGAGAAAGAGGTGATGTAGCGCACGGCCTCGGAGGCTCGGGCTGCGGCGCGGAAGATCGCCTTCTTGTCCTCTTTCAAGTGCTTCAACCAGTGGCTGATGTATTCCGCGTGCTCCTCCCTGACCACCGGCGAAATGCCGAGTTCGGCACAGACCATCGCGGCGCCGGCGTCGGCAATGAGCTCTTCGAAGGCATAGACCGCATCACTGAAGGTCTTGCCCTTTTCACGGTTCAGGCGGTGAGGCGCGCCGGTCCAATGGACCAGTTCGTGTGCCAAGGTCGCGTAAAATGCTTCGCGCCGTTGTTCCATGTCGCCGTGGAACAGACCAGCATCCGGCATCTTGATGAAATCGGCATCGCGGACATAGCAGGCGCTATCGCCGCCAACGACCACCGTGGCACCTGTCGCCCCAAACACGCGCTCGGCGTGATCAAGGCGCTCAAAGGCGGGCGCAAGCGGCGGCGCCACCTTCGGCACCCAGCCATCGCACTGCTCGACGTTGAAGACCGAGTAATGCTTCAGCACCCGCCGCGTGCCGTCATCCTCCTCGCGCTCGGCATCGGGTTCGACGGTGATGGATTTGTAGAACACGACGATGGAAGCTTTCTCGCCCTTGCGGACTTGAAGACCGGCTTTCTGGAGCTGGCGGAAGGAGCCCCACGTGTTGGTGCTGTAGTGTTTGTGAAGGGCGCAGCAAAACAAGTGGATGCAGTTGACGCCGTGGTAGCTGTGGCCTTCGATGTTGGCGGGGATGAAGGACAAGCCGTTGCCCTGGTGCCATGGCATCTTCCATTCGCCGACGCCACGCTCGATGGCGGCGACGATGGTGTCGGTGACGGTCTGGTGGATGTCCAGTTGCTTGCTCATCGGACCACCTCCCGCCACACACGGACCGGAGTCGACCCCGCGCCCGCCGCCGGACTTGCCATGGTGAAAGATCCAGGCCCTTGCGGCGCGCGTGATACCGGTGTCCTCGAGATCGGCTGTCGCCAGGGACTCCGGGAAAGCGCCCGAACAGCTCATCGTCCCTACGTCGTGGAGGTGAAAGCTGCACGTGAAGCGCGGTGTGGTGATTTGGAACCGGTTGCTGTAGGCGAATGCCAGTCGCTGAACCTCGCCGCTTGCCAGGATGACGTAGTCGCCAACCAACGGCTTGAAATGGATGGCGCGAAACTTCATCGCCGTGCCGAGGATGGCAGCGTCCTTTTCGTCGAAGACGATGTCCTCCGTGACGGGGACGATGTCGGGGATGGTCACGTCCTCGAAGACAGGCTCGGTCTTCACATCGACCTCGTCATAGACACGGCACGGGATCATCGCCGTGACGCCGTTGTGTGCGCGGGAAACGCCATGGTGGAAGAACCAGCAAGCGCCTTCGCGGAGCTCGAGGCGCTCCTTGAGGTTGGCCCTCTTGATGGAGGGATCGAGGCTGCCGGAATAATCCAGCGCGCCGCTGGCATCGAAATAGAACGACCCCGCCTGGTCCTTCACCGTCACCTGGAGGCTGTCGCCATGGTCATGGGTGAAGCGGCGCACTTCGCCGGTCTTGAGGATACAGAAGTCGCCGACGCGTGGGCCAGCGATGTGGGCGCGCCGGGTGACGCGCTCGAACAGGATGTCCTCATCCCGGTCATCGAGGTCGGTGCGGTCTTTTCTTAGCGGTTGAGAGCTGCTCATCTTTCTCGTCTCCTTGTTTGGCAAGGGCGGGCGCATCAGGCGCGCCGCCCGCGCCGTTCAAGGCCGGGCCACAAAGGGCCCCGTCACCCCGAAGGGGCGAGCGCGAAGCGCGAGAGGCGAAGCTTTGACGGGAAGGGGGGCCGGACTAGGCGCCGGGCTCGGCGGCGCGCCCCCGCCTCCTCTCTCTCCACCTCGCTGCCGAATTTGTTTGCCAAGGATGATGCTTTGGGATTCTAGGTGACCCATGAACGGAAATGCGATGATGTGGCTGCTGCTCGCCCTTGCTGTGGCGGTGTGCATAATTCTGCTGCGGGCGCTTTTCCGCAGCCGCCGCGCGAACGAGGTCGCTGATCCAAAGAAGCAGTTGGGTTTTGTCTCCAGGGTGGAGTTCGAGGGACGGCCCCTTCTCAACAGGAGTGAGTTCCAAGTGCTGCTGGCCCTTGAAGAAGCTGTCCGCCTCCTCAATGGCGGCCACCGTGTGATGGCCCAAACCTGCTACGGCGAGTTCCTCAAGCTGAAGAGCCGCGAGAGGAACGACGACACCGACCGCGCCTACCGCTCTATCAACAGCAAGCGCGCGGATTTCGTCATCATCGACGCGGCGGGTTACCCTGTTGTCGTTGTCGAATACCAAGGCTCTGGCCACTACCAGGGCACGGCCGAGCTGAGGGATGCGGTCAAACGCGAGGCCTGCCGGTCAGCGGGCGTGGCATTGATCGAGGTGTTCCCGAAATTCGACAAGGCGACGTTGTCCCGCGATCTCCGGCAGGCCTTGCAGCGCGCCGAAGGTGTCAAGGCCGTATCGCATTAGACCGAGCGGGAACAACACCCGCGTGATCTCCGTTGCAGCAGCAAAGGAGAACAAGCATGGCCGTCAACAAACCCACTGGCGACAACGCCCGCAAGGGCGCTGTCAAGAAGCGCTCCCAACTTCCCGGCAGAATCCAGGGGGAACCTACTTTCACCAAGCGCAGCAGGGAAACCGGCGAGTTTCTGAGTCAGAAGAAGGCACCCGCCAAGAAGAAATACAAAGGGGTGCGCACGGAGCGATGACGGATGAAAATCAAAAGCCGGACCAGCGCAAAGGGCCTTGGCAGTGCATGTTGATGTTCGTCCTTGCTCTGGGCGTGGCAGGAACAATTCTGGTGGTGCTGTTTGGCGGAGTTCTTCATAAACCATGAGCAATGGGCTGCAGCTCTCTCATTTCTGAGAGACGTCAGGTGTCGGCGATGAAATGGCGTGCAAAAGGTTTGCCGCCGGAATCCTGACGGTATACAATAAGGGCAGAACGAAAGCCCTGCTTTGAAGCCCAGTCTCGCGCACGACGCCTCCTCCGCCTTGAACTGGGCAGACCCTGTGCACCGCGCCCGCATTTCTGAAAACCTCCGTTCAAACGCGGAAATCCTCATTGAAGAGATCCATGCGACCAAGCTTGGCGCCGATCGCGCGGCGCTGTTCCATGACCTGAGCCGCGTTTATTCTCGCCTGGCGGTATGCGACCTCGACGCCGCGCGCCAAGCGGAAGGCAGGATCAGGATGGAAACGCAGCGCGATAATCTTTGCCGGCTCACCCTCGAGAAAATGGCCGACATGCTTGAGGAGATGTGCTGGACGGCCGAGAAAGACATGCAACGGCACTACATGGTGCTGGCCCACGCGTTCGGCCGGACCATTGGCCAGGAAGGCCTCACTGGCTGGTTCGACAAGGGACCGATTGGCGCGCTTAACCGGCTCGCCGGCACGGTGGCGGAAGTTGATGTCGATAAGGCCATCGGTGAACGGGAAGCCTTTCCCGAGCTCATCAAGATGGCGCGCATGATCCCGGTCCATCAAGGCGTCGATGGGGAAGAGATCGAATCCCAAATCTTCCGCGATGGCCTCCGCCTGTTCCGTCGCCACCAGGGCTTAGAAAAATACTCCTTCGAGAAGTGAGCACCGGCACTGCCCTCTCCACCGTCACGCCCACGTCCAACGTGGTGCAGCTGATTGAAGTGCGCCTTCGCCACCGGCTGGATGAGATGGCGGGCTGCATCGACGAAGCATTCCAGTCATTTTCCTACGACCGCACCTACTGGATCGTGATGGCGAAGATGGCCGCGCGGCAGGTGGCCGATCCCGCTGCGGGCAGGCTCTCGCTGGGCGCTTCGCTCCGCACCGGCCGCTACGGTGGATTGAGCGTGGTGGCCAACCTGCTCGCACCCGTCAGGAAGGACGCGAAGCGCTTCATCACTGATTATGCCGAACTCACCTGGCACGCACGTGATCTGCTCGATGGGGTTTCGCCCTTCGCCGACGAGATGCTGCACGCGGATTTTCAAGATGCCTATTACCGCCTCGCCAGATCCCTCAACAAGGACGGCTGCCTCAAGGAAAGCCGCATGCGCTGAGCCACCCCGAACAACCCGACCTGTTCTTCGACTTCATCGGCATGGAGGCATACCGGCGCTGGCAGCGACGTGAGGAAGCCAACGACAACCAGGTGAGCGCTGCCCACAACCGCCTCATCATCGAGAACGGCGATCCAGAGTGCGAGAAAGTCATCGCCGCGCTGGAGGAAGGCTGGAGCGAAGGCAGATGATGGAGGAGGTTCAAGCGGATGCAGGAAGAAGAAAACCGGACGATCTGCAGAACCCGTCCGGTTTCCACCCCGCTGCCCTTATGCCCGTTGGCAATCGTGACGGAATGCTAGTGGAAACGCTGGCCGCTTTCCTGGCCTAATTTGGTACGCTGGCGGACGACCATGCCTCAGCTGAACACGGGCCAATCTCCTGCTCTTGCCAGGAACAAAGGCGCCTTCAGCCAGTTCGCTGGCAAAGGAGCACCGCCCATGGACACCGACGACATCCTGGAACGCAACAAGCAGCAGCTGGTCGACAAGGCGAACGAGATTGCGGAAAGCGCCAAGCCGTATCTCGATGAGGCGAAGCCCTACATCGACAAGGTCACGAACTATGCCAAGGCCAATCCCGTGGAGGCGATGGTGATGGCCGGGATTGGCGCGTTCATCTTGGGCGCCTTGTTTGGGCGCCGCCGTTAGGGTGGCAAGGGAAAGGACACCGGCGAACCGGTGTCCTTTCATCCGGAGCCCCGGAAAGCGGACGCACGCAACACGATCGACCGCCCCGGTCGGGGCAAGGGGGCTATCCCCTCTCGTTCCGAGGATCACACTGCATTTGTTTTCATGGCATGAGCGGCAACGCTCACGCTTTTTTAAGACGCCCGTGGGGTTGGGGATGGACGCATTCGACGCGGTACAATCCGGCCGTCCAATCCCCCCGTCTGCACGTACGCGGTAACTCACCGTGCAAGGAGACAACCGGGTCCCTACGCCCCGGTTGCACAGCTTACCGACCAAGCCTGTGGATAAGCCCGATCCCCCAGGGCGAATTAGCGCTTTCTCTAGCGTTTGGTACATCTGATACCCGCTCTAGCGCGGCCCAGCAAAGCCAGTTTCGAAACGGCTCAAATGAGCGCCCCGTGGGCATACACTTGGCGCTAAACACCGTACGCTGATAGAATTCCGCCATGAAGCGAGAGGATGACTGGCTTACCTACCTGCAGGCCGAGTTGGCCAAAGCCGGGAACGAAGGACCTGCTATGGCGGTCGTCACCAGGATGCTCACGCACGAGGAGATGGACGCCGCGCTCGCGGACCTCGAAGCGGTGGGCGTCAGCGAAGACGAGGAGGAGGTGGCTGAAGCCCTCGAGCGGCTGCAGGATTTCTCTTACTGCTGGTCCACCGTGGATGTGGCGCGCTGCGGAGAGTACGCCCCCCACGTGCTGGAGGAGCTGATCGCCTTCATGTCCACCTACCGCCTGGGGCAGGTCAAGCGCGAACTCAACCAGGTCGAGCAGGAGTTGGTGGAGGCCACCAGGATGATCGCGGAACGCCGCGACCCGGGCACCGTCATCGACGCGGCCGGCAAGTTCACGTCCCGTGACAAGAATTGACCTCAAAGGAAAAAGCCCGACGCCGGAGGGTCCAGCGCCGTCTATTCCGGACGGGGCCCGCACGTCATGCAATGATCTGCGGAGCCGCACGAGCAATCACCGGGTTGGCGAGTCGGTACAACCTCGAAGCCGCACTTCCTCACAGGATTGCTCAGATGCACTTTGTGCGGTTCCCGGCAGGTGTCCCTGCTGCCCGAAGCAGAAAACAACGTGGTGGGGCGCAAGCTCGTCCCCGGCAACACCTACGTCATCATCACAGAAACGCCGGCGGGATTTGTCTGGAGTTGCGGCGGGGGCATGGGCAATGTCACGCCGGGAGCGCATGACCCGTCATTCCCGGGGGAAGGTGTGACAGTCGTATGGTGCGCGGTGCTCAAAGTGGGCGAGCAGAACCAAGCAGGATTTGGCATCAAGGGTGGATGAGCGGAGGCTGCCGAAGCATTCCCATCGGCAGCAGGCAACCCCGGCCATCCGGCGTCACCGCCAACCACAGCATGTCGCTCAGGAAGCGGTAGCGTTTGATGACGGCGCCACTTTGGAAGGTTATCTCATCGTCGGGGACGAAGCCGTTCTTGCGCAGATACTGGTCGAACCACGCCGCATCCTTGCAGAAGGATTCCAGCTTGGGGTCGATCTTGACGGTGGGCGTCACCATAAGCACCAACGTCATGGCGAGGGATGTTACCGTCTGCATGCGCGCATGACGGGGACGAGGTTCGCATCGGGGACGAAAGACGCGCGGGCGCGGAATTGCGCGATTGCCTCATGGGCGAGGCCGAGGTCGCGGCATGTGGGGTGGTCATGGCGCTGCGCGTCGCGCCTTGTCGGCGGCATGGTCCAGGTGGCGGCGGGGTCGGCACGGCCGGCGGCGCGCTCCCGGGCGGAGAAAAGCGCGAGGTCGCGGTAGAACGATTGGGGGAGCTTTGTGCTTTGCGAAACCTGGTCGGGATGGATCCGGTACTTGAAATGCACGTCGGGCATGTTGGCCACGGCATTCGTTTCCGAAAGCCGCAGCCAGAGGTCATAATCCTCGGCATGCGCGATGGCCTCACGGTATCCTCCCATCTCCATGATGGGTTTCCTGCGCATCATGATGCTGGGGTGGACGACGGCGCAGGTGCCGCGTGAGAAAAGGGTGTGGCGGAGCGAGGCGGGCGTGCAGGGATAATCGCTTTTGCCGGTTTCACGTCCTGCAGCGTCGATGAAGCTGGCCTGTGTCCCGACCGCGAGGATGTGGGGGTGCCGGTCGAGGTAGGCGATCTGGGCCGACAACCGTCCTGCAAGCGAAATGTCGTCGGCGTCCATGCGCGCGACATAGGTGCTGGTGCTGGCGGCGAGGCCCCGGTTCAGCGAGGCGGCGACACCGGTCGGCTGTTGGCGGAGGACCATGACGTTGGGAGCGCCCAGCAATCCCCCCGCCGCGTATTCCCAATTATCGGTGGAACCGTCATCGATGATGATGAGGGTGCCCAGCGTCTCGTCGGCGAGAATGCTTTGAAGCGCCGGGGCAATGAAGCGCGCCCCGTTCCTGATGGGCATGATGACGTCGGCACGCAAGGGCACGGGGAAGCTCCGGTTGAATCAGTCTTGGGTTTCGTCGCCGTTGATGAAGCGCCGCCGGTAGTCCGAGGGCGTGGTCTTGAATTCCGCGCGGAACGCGTCGGTGAAGTGTTTTTCGTTGTCGTACCCGGCGCGCTTGGCGACCTTGTTCACGCGGAGCCGTGTATCGGTCAGCAACTTCGCGGCGAAGCGGATGCGCGCCTTGCGGATGAGTTCCCCGGGGCGGGGCGCCTTGAGCTTCTGCAGTTCGCGGCGGAACGTGGCTTCACTCATCCCGTCGACGCGCATGGCGAGCCGGTGGGTGGTGAGGATTGCATCTTGGTATCGGGCGGCGCGCTCGGGATTCCATCCGAGGGCAAGGGCCTCCGCCCTGATGGCTTCCTTCCTTTCCCATTCGCCTTCGATCCATTCGTCGATGATGGCGTGGACGCGCTGGAGGAAAGGGTCGCTGCGCGGGCGTTGCGGACCGGGGTTGATGTTCATGGATGTGGCGTATGGTTCGGGTTTCATGGTGATCGGGCAAAATCCACCCTGTGCCCGCGAACAGCGCTGTTCGCGGGATTGGAAAATCGAGAATGAAAAGCAGTCCCCTACCGCTCCAAGGGAGCGCTAATGCCCGTTATCACCACGGTGGTTTAACGTCATCCGGATGATGGGAAATCCCCCGGTAAAGCAGATTAATCAGGAGTGGCGGGCAGTTTCGAACTGAAGGTTTCGTTGTCATGGTGAGCTTGCGCGAGGCAGAGCATCGCCCTTCTTCGAAGGCGCCGAGGGCATGTCGCAGTCGACCATGCCCGGTGAGTAGGTTCGTGAGGGATAAGCGCAGTCCGGTTCAAGCCCCAAGGCGACTTTCCACACGTGGACGTAGGTGCGGGCGATCATCGGCGCCATGACGACGCTGAGGGGCAGGAGAAACGATAACAGGATGGCCATCATCAGATATCCCAGCCATTTGTGTGCGGCCGTGAGAAAGGCGTGACGCGTGGGCGGTATCTCCGGCTGTTTGCAGTTGCTGGCGGCGTCGCTTGTTGGCATGGGGTCCTTGGGCTCCTTCGTTGGGCGTTCGTGGGTCGCGAGTTGTCGGAGCGCGGCCGGTGTTGCGCCGCCCTCCACCTTGCAGATGTTGCCGTGTGTGGTGCGGAGTTTTTGAAGGGCGCCCGCCAGCGCCTCGAAAACCCCTTCGTGTGCAGACGGATCGGCAATGAGGTGCTCGAGGGTGCCGCCATGGCATTCAAATGTCGCCACGCAGGTTCCACCGATGAGCAGCCCGAACAGCAGCCGGTCCTCGGAGGCCACCTCGTCCCAAAATTGGTGGTCGACATCTGCGCCGCGCGCGAGGGCCGCGACGTGCGATTGCCAGGCCGCATCGAGGGACGGGTTGGTCGCGAAAGTGCGCAGCCCCTGGTAGCGGACCACTGTATATCCGGGCTCGTCGGTCAGCGCGGCGGGGCGGCCCGATGCCCGACGTCGATCGCGGAGCCGCTCGAGGACCGGCGCGCGTGTTCTGGCGCGTTCCTTGGAGGTCACGCGCGGCATGAAGCCGGGCATCAGCCGCATGGCAAAGGACGAGGTCCGCGAGAAATCCAGGTCTTCCGTCATGATGGCGGCAAGCCAACCGATTTCCTGGTCCACCCTCTGCGCGGTGTGGCCGAGGCGGTCGAGCCGGTCCATGTGCGCGGCGGTGATCCAGAGGGCGTAGGTGCGGACATCCTCCCGCTCATGGAGGTATTTTCCCGCGCGCAGCAGGTGCCAATAGGCGAGTGCGATGATCCGGGGCTTTTTGGAGGGGACGATGCGCGGAAGCGGCCAAAGCAAATGCCGCGCTGTCCCGTCGGCGGTCATGCCGTCGAGCACATGTTTGAGCTGGATGTTGATCGGCACCTCAAAGCTGTCCATCGGTTTGCTCCCCGGTGTCGCCGTTTTTGAAAAGCGCGAGCTGCCCGGGGTCGGTGGGCTGCAGGAACCCCGCCGCCGTCGGCCACAAGGCCGGGAATGCGCCGGCGTCAACGGGCCCGAGCATCTCCTGGATGCGGTCCGCGAAGTGGGGAAAGACCACGAAGAAATCCTTCGGCGGCTTGTTGAATTGGACCTGGGTGATTCGGTCCTTGGTGATCTGCAGCAGGAGGCAGACCAAGGTGCGGTGGCGGATGGTGAAGAGGTGGCGCTGTTTCCGCTTCACCGGTGTCCAGTACATGGTGTTCGGCAAAAACCCGTTGCCGTGCGGGGTTCTGAGGCAATTCGTGAGCGTGGTGCCGATCTCCAGGAGATGCGCGGCGTGCACGAGCTGCTCGAGGACGAAGTCCCCAACCGTGAGCTGGACGGGTTTGGCCGGAATCGGAAGACGTGTGAGGTCGGCGATGACTGCGTCCTCGGTGAGATACTGCTGGTCTTTTTCTCTGTGCTGGAAAGCCTGGTACTGCGTGTAGATGGCGCTGCCGAATCCCAGCCGCGTGGTGAGCTGCTCTGGGTGGTTTGAAAACCAAATGACGCCCGCCATGTGCTGGATGGTGTCGGTTTCGCCCCAACCGGTGCGGATGATGTAGATCGCGAACTTGCGGATGAACTGCACGCGTTGCGCGTCGGTGATCGCCCGCGCGTGGTTGACGAACGTGCGCGTGGTGTGGACCACGACATCGAGGGCGCGGGGATCGTGGGGAAAGGCGATGGCGGGTCCGCCCACCTTTCCGCCGATGACGCGGTGGACTTCGGCGCGGATGTCGATGCTGTTCATGAGGTTGCTCCGGCGTGCGACGGGACAAGCTTTGCTGGGCGTGGCGGTGTCTCGGCGCGCTCGATTTCCATCAGGCAGAAGAACAGGAGCCACGGCGTCGTGCCCCGGCGATTGTTGCACGCGTTGCAGGCCGCGACTTCGTTCGGGAAACCCCGCCGTCCGCCCTCGGCGAAGGAAATTAGGTGCTCGAGCGTGACCTCGCGCGGGTGTCGGGGTCGATGGCGGGTCACCAGCATCGGCGACGTGCAATAGAAGCAAAGGCCGTCCTGCTCGTGGAAGAGCGAGGCGCGGCGGATGGGGTCATTCTGCTTAAGCCTACCCACGTGGGGCCTCCGTCGAAGCATCGCGGCGGCCAAGCGCGTAAGCCTGGCGGAGCGCGTCGCGCAGGTGGTCGAAGGAGGCCATGCGGGCGTGGTGGTCGACGTAGCTCGAGTGGAGCCCAAGCCAGTCGATGATCTGCTCGACGGTCTCACAGGCCCGCAGCGTTCCGTCGTCGATGGGGAACGTGGTCATCCGCGACCTCCATGGAGGGGGATCGGGATGCGGCAGTCCCCGCCGCATGGCGGCGGCGCGAGCAGTGCCCGCCATCCGTCAAGCGAGCTTCGTCCGAACTGTTGGGGACTGACGATGAGCAGCGGCGTGATGCAGAATCCGACCGCCGCAAAGGCCAAGATGAAAAGCACGACGACTGCGTCGACGCCTTCGCGGCAGGCGTTCAGTAGTATTCGGACAACCGTTTTCGTCATGTGTGCTCCCTTGCGGGGAAGTGGAGCAGCACGCCGCCTTTGTCTTCATGGACCTCGTAGTCCTCGTCCACGAGGGCGAGCTCCGGCTCGGATGTGTAGAAGGGATTGGCATCGAACTGCCCCGCGAACATCGCGTCGGTGAGGTAGTTGGGCATCCGCGCCACCGTGCCCTTGTGCCCCGGCCGGTAGAGCGCCAGCTGGTTGTTCTTGAGGGACGTGATCGGGCGCGGGCAGGTATCGGCGAGATACTCCTGAAGCACCCGGGCCGCCATCGGCGTCGATGCGCCGAAGTATTGATGAAAGGCGCTGTTGTTGAGGATGGATTGCCAGTCGTGGGGGTAGACCTTGGCGAGCTGCGTGAGATCTTGCCAGAATGTCCACACCTTCACCCCATAGCCGCGCATCAGCGTGATGGCGGTGGTGATCTCCTTCACCTCGCCCAGCTGCGCCGCCTCGTCCACTAGCATCAGGGTGGGCAGTTTGGGCGCCGCCTCCCGTCGCCCGATCGCGCCAAGCAAGGTGATGAGCCAGAGCCGCAGCAGCTTGGCGTGGGTAAAAAGCTTGTTGGGGGGCAGCACGAGGTAGATGGTGATGGGATCGCCGCGTTCGACCTTTTTGAGGTCGATGGTCGAGTGGAAGAGGCTGTTCGCCACGGCGCCGCCGGTAATGAAGTTGAGCTGGTCCATCGCGGTGGACGTGATGGAGGTGCGGGTCCGCTCGGTGCCCATGCCCAACGGCGCAAAGGGCTCCAGGATGCCGTGATGGGCCGAGGCGACGGGCGCCGGCGAGAAGCTCGTGGCGCAGACCGAATACCGGTCGTAGTTCTCGATGACGGTCCTGACGTCCATGAGCGTGGGCTTGATAAGGTGGTCCACGCAATATTCGATGGCGTCGGTCACCAAACTCGCGGCGCGCGAGTCCCAGTAGGGATCATTCTTGGTGCTGAGCACCTTTTCCTGGATCACCGCGTGCGCCAGCACGCGCATGTCGTCGTAGCTCGCCTGCTTCAGGGGGCCCAGCATGTCGAAGGGATTGAGCGAGGCGCGCTGGATGCAGTCGGTGACACCGAAGGGGTCGAGCACGTGCACCTTCTGGCCCATGTCGCGCCTTCTCCGCGCGGTCACCGCGTAGTTCTCGCCCTTGGGGTCGATGACGATGGCGGGCCCGCGCCAAGTCAGCAGCGCCGGGATGATGCAGCCCACGCCCTTGCCCGCGCCCGTGGGCGCGACGGTGATGAGGTGGCCTTCCTCCCCCTCAGCCCAAACCGGCTTTTGAAATCCGCCTTTTTCCTTCTCGGCCCACCCGAGCAACAGCCCGTGCTTTGGCTGTGTTCTTACCGGCGACACGGAACCCTCCATCAGGATAATCAAAAGAATTCAAACAAAGCCCGCTCAATGCGCCGTGGGCAGGCAAACACGTTTCATCATCAGCCTGAGCCGCCGCTGCGATGTGATGCCGGTGAGTTTCAGCCAGCGGATGAAGACGAGGATGACGGCGGTGCGGACGCGGTCGAGCGCCATCTCCTCGGGCATGTGCTGTTCGAGGTCGCTGAACAGTGCCACCAGGATGATGCCCATGGCGCTGACATTGATGTTGTTGACGGCAAGCACGATTGGTTTGCCGCGCGATTCTCCGTCCGCCGTGTAGCCCTCCATCACGTTGAGGAGCTGCGCGTAGACATCCGGTTTCTTCATGCGTGAATCTCCAAGGTCAGGAGCGTGCCGTCAGCGTCTTGGGCATTGGGGCACGCCTCAGCCGTCAATGGGCGCTGGCCGGCGAGCGCGAATGCGCCAGCCATCTTGAGCCGTGTGTGCCGTGATGCGGTTGCGGATGTCATTGTCGGGCCCCCAGGGCAAACAGGCTTCATTGGCTTTCTCGGAGAGGAAGGTGTCGCGGAATCTCTTGGTCGCCATGAAGTGGCGTGGACCGTGCCGCAGCCGCATCCACGCGGCGATTTCCGCCAACGTGGAGTGGGCCTCGTCATGCTGCGTGTGCACGACGGTGCGCACCGGCGTGTGGATGATGGTTGCGGCATGGTTGAAGTCGCTGTCGTGCCGGAGCGAGTAGATCAGGCAACAACCCTTCTGGATCAGCAGCCAGTACGACAAGAGGCGGATTTCGTCGGCATTCGTGGCGTAGGCGTCTTCACCACGGAGATAGAGCAGCATGGCGAGGCTGCGGTAGCCGGACTCGAACACGTGAAACGGATGCGTGAGCTTCACGAACTCCAGCGAGCCGTCGGTCCATAAAACGGGCGGCGGTGGCGCACACATTTCTGCGCGGAACGCCTCGAGCATCGCGAGGGTCTGCTGCTGCTCTTCGCGCTCCAGGGCTTCGGCAAGGCTGTCCCACTTGGCCGCATAGTCATAGAGCGTCAGCGGCAGGAAGAGGGCATCGGGATTCCGGGCGAGATAAAGACCGGCACACAGCCAGGCGAGCGTCTCCGGCTCGGCCGGCAGCGAGATATGGTGGATGCACTTGCTGATGATGAGCGTGCGCGCCCGGTCATCGAGCGGGAGCTTGCCGTCGAGGTCGCGGAGCAACGTGCCCGCGACGTGGCTGACACGGCAATAATCCCGCACGTTTTCCGGGTTGCTGGTCGCCGTGTGCAATGCAGGCAAGCCATCGGCGGTCCAACCACGCTTGACGTTGTTGATCTGGTCTTCAAGCGTGATGGGTGGAACAATCGGCGGCGCTTTTATCTTGCCGGTGATTGCCGACGCAGACGGCATCAATGCTAATGCACCGCTGCCAAATGCGAATTTTCGGCGGGAAAGCTTATCTTGCTCGGACATCAAACCACCTCCCCGCGATCGCGTGGAATGACGAACCGATGTGGTGGTTCGGGCCACGGCGCTCCAAATTGTGTGCGGGCCATATCCGAGAACGCAGGCTCAAGCGTGAGGTGCGGGTTTTTATGGGGGCACGATAGCAGCGGTCCGTGGTCCCTCGTGGCGACGCTCATCGAACGGACGAAATCGGTCCGCGCGCTGCCACGAACGATCCGGTTTGTGGCGCTATCGAACAGAGTGCCCGCGCACACTGCAAAGTAACCGCTGGTGCGGCCATCCACCTTGAACGCATAAAGCGCGTAGGCACCCGACGCGATGAACCGCCAAAAGAGAAGGTGCTCAAGGTCATCCGGGTAGCGGAAGGCGCTGGTGCGGATCGGTGGGTTGGCAAACTGATAGGCGATGGGTGAGTTGGTCTCCACGCCAGTGACGTAGACGCCCATGGGGCTGTCCACCGCGTGGAGCTGGTTCCGTCCGCAATCCGACTGCCACACCACCGGCCCTGAAGGGCAGTCATTGTATCGGCGGTGGCAGGTCTGCCAAGTTTCATCAGTCGTAAACACTGCCCTGGTGTGCCGGGATGGAAAGGTGTTGGGAGGCGCAAGGGGAAGCGCGCGTCCTGGCTCGATCCAGGGGGCTAGGTCTGTCGTGCCCGGCCAAATCAGATCGGGCCGGTGGGACAGGTAGTGGGCCGCGAGTTCGACGCGGTGAACGAAGTCCGGCATGAGCGCGGGCAATCCCACGTCACGGTGGACGTAGCGGAGGAGCATTAACAGGGCGCGCGTGCGTGCGGGTGAGCCCGGGCCGATTTCGGCACGGCGCGAGATGATGTCCACCATCCGCTCCGCCGCAAGGATCATGGTGGTGAGCGAGACCGCATCCCGGGCGACCATCTGGTTTGACGGTAGCGGAAAGGTCGTGGAGGCCGGCCTTATGCGCATGACGTCGAGCAGCTCCTGCTCGGTGGTTGATGGCGAACTCGGCTGCGAGACGTCGTCTGCTGCGGCGGGCAGGCTGATGGCTGGTGGCGCGATGGCAAGCGTACCTGCCCCCGCCATGAAGCCGCGCCGTGACAAGGAAAGTTTCTGGCTGCTGGTCATCGCCTTCTCCTAGATCTCGTCGTTCTCTTTGCATTGCTGTTCTGGCGTTGAAGCCTCTTCGCAGCGATATTGATGAGGAATGTACGGCCCGCTCCCGCTGTGTTGGCCGAGGCACTGGTCAAGCAGCGCCACGCAATGGGAGATGAAGTCCCACACGCCATCCGGCGTGTGCACATAGCTCCATTCAACATGGTCGGGGCCCCGGAGCATGAAGAGCGCGCAGAGAAGCTCACCCTGGGTGACCGTGAAAAGTTTGCCGCGCCCCTCTGCGATGCGCAGCCAGTAGCCGGAGGCCAAGCGAGGTCCCGCGAGACAGTTGCCCGCCCGCCCGCCGCTGGAGAGGAGGTGGTGGGGATGCACAAGCTCGGAGAGCGTGAAGCCTCCAGCATGGGCCCAGACCACCGGTGCGGGTTCCGGCACTCGCATATCCGCGCGGAAGACAGTCCACGCCCGGCGGGCTTTTTCGCGGAGGCGGTGGATGTGCTCATCGCGCCCTAGCCGCGCGGCGCTGCCAAATCCAAGCTTCGACGAAATGGTTTCGGGATGACTTGCAAACCAAGCCAATCCGTCGACGATTTCCTCGGGGAAATAGTCATCACGCCCACGCCTGATGATGAAAAGCGCAAGCTTGCGAATGACAGCGGTGAGCTCGTCCTCGGTGGCATCGGGTCTCTGCGTGAGGAATTGGTCCGTCCAGCGCAGGAGAGTGCTGAATCGGCCAGGATTTCGCGGGTAAGTGATCGGTGCGTGCCGGTGAAGGCCACAGACGGTTTTGCCGTCGAGCACGTTGGCAATCTTTCTCCGCAGGCTCGGCGTGTTTGTGCTGACGCAGGTCATCGGTGGCTCCGGAGAATGAGCTGCGGGCTGATGAGATGCTCGGTACCGGGCTGCGCCTCCTCGAAACAGGGATAGACGACGTGATCTCTGCCGAGTGCGATTTCGTTGATGCAATCGGCAAGAGGGCCGTATTCGGTATTCAATTTGTCAACGCAGGCATCGACGAAGGTTTGGAGGCCTGCTGGAAACTTCAGGAACTGCCATTCATGGTAGGCTCTGCTTGCGACTGTGAAGAGCGCGCACAGTTTGAGGCGGTGCCGGATTTCGAACACCCGCATTTCATCGCGCGCGACGGCCTCCCAGTAGCGGGCAAGCGGCAGCTCCTCGCGCCCGAGGCAATTCCTCGCCTCCTTTCCCGCGCGCAGCAGCTGGCGGGGATGGCGAAGTTCAAGGAGAGTGAAGCTCTTCGCCATCAGCCAGGTGATCGGCGGCGTCTCATGCGTCTTGAGGATGAGGTGAAGCTTCTCCAGCTCCGGCAAGCGGAACAACGCGAGAAGTTCTTGTTCAAGCGGCATGGTCCAACACCTCCCTCAAATTCCAAACGTCGGGTGGTGCCGCGCGCTCGACCAAGAGGCACGAAGGCTCACGTCCGGCTAGGGAGCACGGACATACGGGAGGGTAGGACGGGGACCCCGTTGCCACCGCATCCGCTCGGGAGCGGCGCAGCACCGGGTGATGAAAAATACCATGCAAAAAGACGCGATTGTGGCGCGATTTGGTCAACTCAAAGGTTCGCGGCCAATTAGCGAACTTCAGCTTTCTTGCGCATTTTCCTTAGGTAAAAGCGCGGAAATGAATGTGTCCGCGCCTCCGGGAAGGTCGAACTCATTGGCGATCTTCGCAGCATCGTGCCAATTGAGTACCGGTGTTTTCCTGTCTCCCCGGATCACGCCGTTGATTGTGCTTTTCGACATGCCAAGGAGTTCACCCAGTTGGCGCTGGCTGTAGTTGTGCGCAGTCGAAGCCTCTGCCACACGGCGCCAAACCTCTGTCACCTGCCGTGCTGATGTGCGGTAGAAAGCCCATTCTGCTTTCTCGTCTTCCGTGAGATGGCGCGAAAGCTCGTGCTCATCCATCTGGAGGGCCGCTGCAAGTTCATTTACGTCCTTCATGCTGAGCATGATTGAACCACGTCGGAGTTGTCGGGCGATCTCCCGGTACATCTCAGCTTGGGTGAGACGTGTGGTGGTGATCCCAAGCCGGTAGAGGTGATAAGCCACGCGCGCTGCGAGAGCATCAGGGTCCTGACCATCCTCCAACAGGGGCAAGGGCCGCCGCGCCAGTCATCTCGCTTTCTTTGCGAATGATTATGCGGAAGCGTGCAAAGGGGGAAACTGACAGGTCGACTTTATTGCTGTTTAAATGGTCAAATTTGAATGGATCAAAAGGCGCGGCTGCAAAGCCCCTGTTTCAAAGAGATGTGAGGTCCCGTCGGGCGTCGATGACGGAAACGATGCGGATGACAGAAGTTTGGGATCGAGTGGCTGGTGGAAAGTTGCGTCAATGCGCTTCGGATAAAAGGCGAAAGCGATCTGACCTGTGGGTTGAGGCGAACCAAATGTGCCACGCTTTATTGAAATGAGTGGCGAGAACGTGTGCCCACCGAAGAGGCAGCTTACGAGACACCTCGGCGGATTTCCGTCAATCTCGGCCCATGGGAGAAGCGAAGGCGGTCGGGATGTCCGCGGCGAAGGCCGCGCATGTCGTCGCGCTCAAGGCCACACCCCATAGCGTCGCCGCCGAACAGGCGCTGCTCGGCGCCCTTATGGTCAACAACCGCTGCTACGATGAGATTGCTGGGCAGCTCACACCCGAGCATTTCTACATTCCTTTGCACGCGGCCGTGTTCGAAGCCATCGAGCGCATCATCAACACCTCAGGGGTGGAGGCGAACCCCATCAACATCGCACAGCAGTTGAAGTCGACAACCTTCAATGCGCAAAACGACCTCTACCCCCACCTCTCCAGCATGTTCGAAAACGCGGGCCTTGCGGGTGACATCAAGAGCCTTGCGCAAGTCATTCAAACAACGAGCATCCAGCGTCAGCTGATGGGCTTGTCCGACTCTCTCAAGGTCGAGGCGGAAAATGCCGACACCCGGGAGCGCACGCAGGAGGTCATCGAACGGGCCGGCGATGCATTGTATCGCCTGACCAGCTCCAGCACCGCCGGCACCATGAGGCCGCTCCGCGACAGCCTGCGGGAGATGTACGCGCAGGCCGAACTAGCCAAGCGCGCGGGCGGCGGCATCATCGGCATTGGCAGCGGCCTCGTCGATCTCGACAAGCTTCTTGGAGGTTTCCAGCGCAGCGACCTCGTCATCCTGGGCGCACGCCCCAGCATGGGGAAGACCAGCCTGCTGCTCAACATCGCGCACAACGCGGCCAAGGCGCTGGTCGAGGGAAAGCCGCACGGTGCGGCGGTAGGGGTGCTCAGCCTCGAGATGTCCAGCCGTCAGCTGGTGCAGCGAATGGCGGCCGGCGCCGCCGGCATCGATGGCCAGCGGATCGCGAGCGGGCAACTGACCGATGCGGACATCAGCCGTCTTGCGGCCGTGACAGGCGAACTTGCCGATCTTCCGATCCACGTCGACGACAAGGCCGGCATGTCCGTGCAGGAGATGCGCGCGCGGGCGCGCCAGATGAAGCGGCAGTATGGCATCGGCCTCCTGGTGGTGGACTATCTTCAGCTCGCCACCTCGCCCAGCAAGCGCAGCGAACTCTCCAAGGTGCAGGAAGTGTCCGACATCAGCATGGGCCTCAAGCAAATCGCGCGCGACCTGGACATTCCGGTGCTGGTCGCTTCGCAACTTTCCCGCAGCGTGGAATCCCGCGAGAACAAGCGCCCCACCCTCTCCGACCTGCGCGAAAGTGGTAGCATCGAACAGGACGCTGACGTCGTGGCCTTTCTCTACCGCCCCGAATACTATCTTAGACAACAACTTGGCGCAGGAAGCGAAAGCACTGCCGCAAGCGATTCCGAGCGCCGGAAGCTCATGGAGCTGCAGGACCAGATCGAGAAGTTGAAGGGCGTGACAGAGCTCATCATCGCCAAACACCGCAATGGGCCGACGGACACCGTGCGTCTGCTGTTCCAGCCGCAGACCACAACATTCCACGCGTATGCCGCGCGCTAGTGACGGCGGTTGTTGCCGAGCAGCCGCGACTCCACTGAGCGTGTTCCGCACCCGATGATGGCGGCGGCACGTTCATACGTTACCACAAGTTTTCCATCAGGCCCTTTGGTCATCGTGCTCTTCTGCATCGCATTTGGCCCTTTTCTGTTCCTCATCATGTACGAAATGTTTGGCGGGAACCTCGCCGACGTGATGAGGAGCGGTGGCTAACGAATTGACAGTCAAGACGGGCAAAGACCCAACAAAAAACCCGACGCCGGAGGGTCCAGCGCCGGGTAGTCCGGACGGGGCTCGCAATTCACGCCAATGATCTGCGGAGCCGAACGAGCAATCACGGGGCGGGCGAGTCGACACAACACCAAAGCCGGTGCCGTCCACAGAATTGCTCCTGAGTACGATAATGGATACCCCTAACTGGTTGGAATGTCGTTCCCCTCTTGACGGGAACGCCGATTGGAACAAACCATGAACCGTACGAATTTCATACGGGGGTGTCGGGATGGGTATGGCGAGGTTGTCTTCAGTATATGCGGTTGAGCCGCGCACGGCTGCGCGGGTGCCGTTTGCGCTGACCCCGGTGCCGGCTGGCTTCCCGTCCCCGGCCGAGGAGTACCTGGACCGTCCCCTCGACTTCAACGAGTTGCTGATCCTCCACCCCGCCGCGACCTTCGCGGTGCGGGTCGCCGGCGACAGCATGATCGGCGCCGGCATCTACCCCGGCGACATCGCGGTCGTCGATCGCGCGCTGACCGCAACAGACGGCGCCATCATCCTCGCCATTGTGGACGGTGAGTTCACCATCAAGCGTTACCGCATCAAGGATGGGGCGGCCTGGCTCCAGCCCGAGAACGAAAACTACAAGCGGATACCACTCACAGAGGACTGCGAATTCCAGGTCTGGGGCGTCATCAAGAACAGCATCCGGATGTTCGCGTGACCCACCCCATCGCCCTTGTTGACTGCAACAATTTCTACGCCAGCTGCGAACGGCTGTTTCAGCCAAAACTGCAGAAGGTCGCTCTGGTCGTCCTCAGTAACAACGACGGCTGCGTGATAGCGCGCAGCAACGAAGCGAAAGCCCTTGGCGTCCAGATGGGTGAACCCTGGCACCTCTGCAAAAGCAAGAAGGGTGTCATCGCCCGCTCCTCCAACTATACGCTCTACGGCGACCTCTCCGCCCGCGTGATGACGGTGCTCAAGACCTTCACGCCCAACCTTGAGGTCTACTCCATCGACGAGGCCTTTCTCTCGTTCGAAGGCTTCGAGAAGCGCCTCATTTCCCACGCCACCGCCATGCGCAAAGAGGTCGTCCAGTGGACCGGCATTCCGGTGTCCGTCGGCATCGCCCCCACCAAGACGCTGGCGAAAGTGGCGAACCGCACCGCCAAGAAGAACGCGAAGTGGGACGGCGTGTGCAGCCTGATGACGGGAGAGGATCAGACCGAGGCCCTCAAAGCCCTCGACCTCACCGACCTCTGGGGCATTGCCGGCCGGCTCGACAGGCGCCTGCGCGCGCTTGGCATTGAGACCCCGCTTGCGCTTCGGGACGCCGAGTCGGAATTCGTCCGCAAGCATTTCGGTGTGGTGGTGGAGCGGATGGTGCTGGAGCTTCGGGGAATCCCCTGCCATCACCTGGTCGAGGTGAACCCCGCCAACAAGCAGATCATCGCCTCCAGGTCCTTCGGCCGCGAAGTGACAACCCTCACCGAGCTTGAGGAAGCGGTGGGCAGCTTCACTGAGCGCGCCGCCGCCAAACTCCGCCGCCAGCATCTCAACGCAAACAGGCTCGGTGTTTTCGTCACCACCAACGTCTTCAAGCCGAACGACCCACAGTACAATAACGCCTTCAGTATCAACCTGCCGATCGCCACCGCCGACACCGCCCGCCTACTGCGGGCCGCGATGTGGCTCACGCACAAGCTCTGGAGGGACGGCTACCGCTACAAGAAGGCCGGGGTCGAACTCTCCGACCTCACCGAGACCTCATCCCTCCAGGCCGACCTCTGGACCGCGCCGGACTCCACCAAAAGCAAAACGCTGATGCGCACCATCGACCGTCTCAACCTCGACCATGGCCGCGGCACCGTGAGCTTCGCGATGTCCGGCACCAAGCAACGGTGGGGCCTCAGGGCCGAAAAGAAAAGCAGGCATTACACGACGGATTGGGAACAGTTGCTGGAAGTGCGTGGCTAGACGGATCTCTCGTGGACGTTCGGATGCTTATTGGAACTGAGTGGCTTGGTCGTGGAAATTTTAATTTGCCGCTTTGTCGGGCTGGCCGATTCCTGGGCGTCCTTGCCCTGCGTTAGGATTGGCGATTAGCGGGGGAGAAGGTCTTGGGAAAAGTTCGTGTGGCGGGGTTTGCGGTGTCGATCGATGGCTATGGTGCGGGGCCCGCGCAGTCTCTCGATCACCCGTTGGGCATAGGTGGCCGGGACCTGCATCAGTGGTTCTACGAGACGCGCGCCTTTCGTTCGATGATCGGTAAAGAAGGAGGAACGGACGACCGCTTCGCCGATGACGCGATGTCGGGTTTTGGCGCGTTCATCCTTGGCCGCAACATGTTCGGTCCTGCCGGTGACAATTGGGGCGGCCCCGACTGGCGCGGTTGGTGGGGCGACAATCCTCCCTATCACGCGCCGACCTTTATCCTCACCCACCACGCGCGCGACCCCATAGTGATGGAGGGCGGGACGACGTTCCATTTCGTGACCGGGGGTATCGAGGGTAGTGTTCTAGTTTGAGGGTGGCCTGTCCGCCACTGTAACAGTTTGAGCGCAAACAAAAGGCCCGGTTCCGAAGCTCCGGGCCTGTCTTCCGAGCAGCCTTCGCACTATTCCAAGAACGCCAGCAATTCGCTCAGCGTCCAGACGTGGTCGGTGATGCCCGCCGCCATCGCCGGCGTGACGCGGAGGCTCCCGTGCACAACGCAGAAGTTATAGGCGAACATGTTGAGCGCCACCGCATACTGGTGATTCTCCATGGATTTTGAGAACGCCAAACTCTTGCGGAAGTACCGTCGGCACATATTCCTGAGCGTGCCGTTAAACCTCTCAACATGCGATGTGCCGACCAGCTCCCGGTCGGGGCTGCCGCTGATGACCTGGATCACCGCCGAGGGCCGGTTGGTGATGCGGTCGGTGAAGACCACCTTGCGCGCATAATCGATGTCCTTGCCGAAGGCCGCCTCCACCGCCGCCAAGTAGGCGTCGTGGCCGTCCGTGGAAAGCTGGATGCGGTTTCTCAGTCGGCCACGCAGGTCGTGCATGAAGTCGGTGCCGGTGGGAATGCCGCGGCAGCCCAGCTTCCAGCTGACCACCAGCTTGGTGTCTGGACAAAGGGCCACCCACAGCCACACGTCGCCGCCGTCCTGGCCACGTTGCGCGTATTTCAAGTTGTCCCGCTTGACGCGAAGGTAGGTCCACACCTCATCAGCCTCAATCCGCTTGCACGGGACATCACGGACGTGCTGGTCGAGGATCTTCATGGCCGCCACGCCTGCGCGCTTGAGCAGGGACAGGCAGGTGGTGGGGCTGGCGCCGCTGAGGCGGCCGCTGCTTCGGATACTGTTGCCTTCAATAAAGCATTGAAGGATGGAGAGTTGGCGGTAAGCCGGTAGAGAATTCACATCTGTAACTTCCGTTGGGTTATTTGTTGGGCACAAAAATACGCTCAAGCGCCGCTTGAGCGTCGGAGAATTCTGGGATATAGGGATGTGGTGATCCCAGCTAGGACCACATCGCATATACCCACTCGGTTCTCGAAAGCGGGTGGGTTTATTTTTTGATCATGAACAACCTCCTCACCTTTTTGATGTGGTGTTTCTTCTTCAGCGCACTCAGCTGGGAAGAAAGGGAGGAAGCTTTGACCGTCATTCCGTATTTGGGGAATTCCGCGATGATACCCTCTTGGGTGATACCCTCGGGATGCGCCTCGATGATGGTGTAGGCGACGCCTTTCTGGGTTTTCAGGTCGGGAACGAACTTGGTGCGCTCAGCGCGGCGATCGCTTTCGCCGGTGGACAGGTCGCCCTCGATCTTGTCGAAGTTGCTCAGCAATTGTTGGTATAAATCGTAATCCCGCTTGAGGGTGTCGTACTCGGCGAGGCGGGCCTTCAGGGTCTCGCAGTGCCGCGCGATGGCGGTGTAACTCAGGGAGCGTGGGTCTTTCATACGGGGGCAATATTTAGAGTATCGCCGAATCGCAGGCAATCAAAAATCGTTCGCGGCGCGTTTGGGTTGCTCTCGAATGAATCGCAGAAGGGGCGATTATCCATCTAATCATATAGTTCGATATGATGCGGAGGTGTCGCATACCTTCGGACTCTTTCCTTCGGAACTTATGAAGTGGAGCAATCCGCGAGTGATTTCCTATATTCGTTTTATTTCAAACCATTGATGAATTGCGCCACTAATTACGCCACCAATTCCGACAAATAGTGGCGCAATTAATTGATGGTTTGGACGGGGCCGGGTAAATTCCAATTTGAAGGAAAGTCCCGCATGTGAAGCGTTCCCCAGCCGTACAAGAACAAGCGGACCGAATCCGTAAAGCGTTCGGGGAGGATGGTACGGCGCTCTCGATGGGAAAACTCAGGGCCGCCCTCGGCCGCTACGACATTAAGCCCCGCACCTTGAGCCGCCGGCTGCAGGAGCTGGTGGATGGCGGGGAGATCCTGGTGGAAGGCATCACCAAGGGGGCCCGCTACCGGCTCAAGCCGAAGAATGCCGATCCCCGCCACATACCGTTATCGGCCGCAGGCGAAGGGATCGAACGCCTGCTGGCCATTCCGGCGGATCAGCGCCTTGCCGTCGGCTACAACAGGGACTTCCTCGACGCCTACGTTCCCAACACCACCTTCTATCTGTCGAAGGAGGACCGGCAGACGCTTGCAGAGATCGGCAAAAGCCCCGTCACCGGCGCCAAGCCCGCCGGCACCTACGCGCGAGACATCCTCAACCGCCTGCTGGTGGACCTGTCTTGGAACTCCAGCCGCCTTGAGGGCAACACCTACAGCTTGCTGGACACGCAGCGGCTCATCGCTTTCGGCCAGGCGGCGGAGGGCAAGTCACTGCAAGACGCGCAGATGATCCTCAACCACAAGAACGCCATCGAATTCCTGGTGACTTCAACCGAGCCGCAGAAATTCACGCGTTACACCATCCTCAATCTGCACGCGCTGCTGGCCGAGGGGCTGCTCGGCAATCCGCGCGCGGCGGGCACCATCCGTAACGTCCCGGTGAGCATCGCGGGCTCTGCCTACACCCCGCTGGCGGTGCCTGCCGCGATCGACGAGGTATTCAACGCGATCCTCGCCAAGGCCTCAGCCATCAAGGACCCGTTCGAGCAGTCGTTCTTCGTCATGGTGCACCTGCCGTACCTGCAGCCCTTCGAGGACGTGAACAAGCGGGTGTCGCGGCTTTCCGCCAACATCCCGTTCCTCAACCGCAACCTCTCTCCGTTGTCCTTCATCGAGGTGCCGGAGGAGGCCTACATCAAGGGGATGCTCGGGATCTACGAGTTCCACCGCGTGGAGCTGTTCCGCGACGTCTACATCTGGGCCTACCAGCGCTCGGCCAACCAGTACGCCGCCCTACGCCACACCATCAGCCAGCCCGATCCGGTTCGCCTGCGCTACCGCAGCCTGGTGCTCAACACCGTAGCCGACATCGTGCGCGGGCCGTTGCGGCAAGCGGAGGCCAGGAAGCTCATCGACCGGCGGTCGGAAGATGTGAAGGCCTCCGACCGCGCGCGCTTCATCGAGATGGTGGAGTCGGAGCTGCTGGCGCTCCACGAGGGCAACATCGCGCCATACAAGGTGCTGCCGTCAGAGTTCGCGGCATGGCGGAGGGCGTGGGCCAGAGGGTGATGGTCAATGCTCCGCGTGCAGGCAATGTTCGTGGTGGGAGAGGGTGTCGATGATCCGGCACTTGGCGATGCGGCCCTTGGCGCAGGCCTTGATCATGCTTTCCACCTCGACCTTCAGCGCGGTCAGGCGCTCGATGCGGCTGGTGATGCTGCGGAGATGCTCGCGCGCCAGCGCGTCGACTTTAGCGCAAGAGCGCTGTGGCTGTTCCGCGAGGTCCAGCAGTTCGCGGATGGCCTCAACCTCGAACCCCAGCTCCCGCGCGTGACGGATGAAGCGCAGGCGATCCACCGCCTTGGCGCCATAAAGGCGCCGGTTGCCTTCGCTGCGCGGCGGGGGCGGCAGGAGGCCGATGCCCTCATAGTAGCGGATGGTGGGCACTTTCACCCCGGTTTTGCGTGACAAATCGCCGATGGCCATGAGGTCGGTCATAAAGTTCTTGCTCCTCTAGTCGCTAGAGATTGTACGCTCGCGGTCATGGAAACAAAAGGCCCGAACATGACCGACACCTGCCAATCCTCCGCCTGCGGTTGCCACGGCAATCCGCGCTTCGACGGCATGGACCCGCGCTACAAGCGCGTGCTGTGGACGGTGATCGCCGCCAACGGCATCATGTTCCTGGTCGAGATGGCGGCAGGCCAGCTTGCGGCGTCGCAGGCCTTGCAAGCCGACGCACTCGACTTCCTCGGCGACACGCTCACCTACGGCATCAGCCTCGCGGTGATCGGCAAGTCCTTGCAGGTCCGCTCCGGTGCGGCGCTGGTCAAGGGTGTGAGCCTTTCACTGATGGGGCTGTGGGTGTTCGGCAGCACGCTCTACCACGTTCTCATCCTTGGGCTACCCCGCGCCGAGATCATGGGCGGCATCGCGGTGCTGGCGTTGGCGACCAATCTCGCGAGCGTGCTGCTTCTGCTGCGTTACAAGGACGGCGACGCCAACGTCCGGTCGGTGTGGCTGTGCTCGCGCAACGACGCGATCGGCAACGTGGCGGTGATGATCGCCGCGCTCGGCGTATGGGGCAGCGCCAGTGCGTGGCCCGACCTGGTGGTGGCGGGCATCATGGCCTGCGTCTTCCTCACCTCATCCACGCAGATCTTGCGGCAAGCCTGGATGGAGAGGGAGGAAGCGCGTCTGGCCTAGCGCGTGTCACAGCCTTGTAAGGTTTGAGCGACGTCAAGGCGTTTGGGAGGTGCACGGCGCAAATTCCCGCAAAACATAACCAGGGAGTTTCAATCATGGCAAAGGCAGTCAAGTTAACCACCCTCTCCATGGTGCTCGCGATGGGGCTGGCCCCCGTGGCGCTCGCCCAAAGTCCCCAATCCCAGGGCATGATGGGCTACGGCTGGGGCCAGGGCATGATGGGCCCGAACGGCATGATGGGCTGGGGAATGATGGGGCCCGGCGGATGGTCCAACCGCATGGGTCCGGGCATGATGGGTTACGGGTTGATGGGCCCCGGCATGATGATGGGCTACGGTGCGGTGATGGACGGCCAGCTCGCCTATGTGAAGGCCGAACTCGGAATCTCGGATACGCAGGCCCAGGCCTGGGATGACTATGTGAAAGCCCTCAAGGACCGCGCAACGACGATGCAGACCATGCACACGTCGATGATGCAGGGCATGCAAACCGGAACCGCACTTGATCGTATGCAGATCCACATCCAGGCGATGCAAGGCATGCTCGACAGCATGAAAGCCATCGTGCCGGCGACGGAAGCGCTCTACAAGACGTTGAACGACGACCAAAAGAAGAAAGCAGACCTGCTGCTGGGAACGGGCTGCTGCATGATGTGAAGCAATCCTTAGCAAGGCGGGCGGTTGGAGAAGGCAGACAAGTTCCAAAGGCTTGGCAGGAAGAACGCGCGAACCATCTGTGCGCTCATCGGGCTTGTCATCGCGCCAATTCAACTGACCGGCGCCGAGCTTCCGCTGCACCAAGTTGTCAAGGAACTGTTTGATGCCAGGCCGGACGCACCACCCGACTTTTCAGGAAAAGATTTGTCGCTGCTTGACCTGAGCGGCGTCGACTTCAAGCGCGCGAATCTCGCCGGCGCCAACCTGCTGGGTGACGATCTTTCCGGAGCGAACCTCGCGGGCGTCAAGCTGGCGGGTTCCAAGCTCGACCGCACGACGTTGGCGCGAGCGAATTTCAATGGGGCGGACCTTTCCCGCGCCACGCTCTTCGATGCGGTGGGATCGCTGACCTTCGAGGCGCCCGCCGCCAATGCGCCGACCTTCGTGGGCGCCAATCTGTCCGGCGCCCGCATCTTTGCCCGGCTGAGCCGCGCTGACTTCCGCAACGCCAACCTCGCGGGTGCCCGGCTCGGCACCGAGCGCAACCAATTCAAGATGCCGAAGCAGACCGACCTTTCCGGCGCGCTCTTCGGCGGCGCCAATCTGGAGGGCGCCGACCTCACCGGCGCCAACCTGATCTTCGCAAATATGGCCGCCGCAAATCTCAAGGGGGCCATCTTGACCCGAAGCGATTTGTCCAATGCGGATCTCAGCGGCGCGGAGCTCGCGGGAGCCGACTTTGCCGGCGCCAATATTTACGGGACAATTTTCAGGGGCGCCAAGGGACTGGCGGGGGCGAAAGGCCTCGACAATGCACTCAACCGCGACAAGGCCATTTTCTGAGAAGCCGGCATTACGCATTATTCATTGGTCAGTGTTGGGCCAGAGCTTATGTTGCGTCGCAGCTGAAGCTATGGCAGTTTGATTTGGTGAGGAATCGCTTTTTCCAGCGCTGGTTCGTGACGCTCGGCATGTTCGCCATGCTCGGGGCTCTCATTTCCATGCCTCTCACCGCGACCTACGCGCTGGCCATGGCGGGCACCCACGCCACAGTCTCCCACGGCATGACGATGGCCGATGCCAAGGGCGAGATGCCCTGCCAGAAGCCGATGAAGTCGTGCCCGGACTGCCCGCAGAAGGTCTGCCCGGAGATGGGCAGCTGCCTCGTGAAGTGCTTCCAGCCCTTGCCCGCCCCGATTTCCGAGGCGCGGCTTTCCCGTGACGTAATCGCCGAGCGCCTTGTGCCGTTGCCGGTCGCCGTCACCACCGGCTCCTTGATCCCTCCGCTCCTCCGACCTCCCAGCGTCTGAACCGCGCCCATCGGGCGTGACTGCGGCTGCGGCTGACGCCGTGGCTTCGCGCGCGTCGGCCAATGATGGCCCGCGCCGGTTCACGACAACAGGAGATACCATCATGAAAAGTTACTCATTGCGCGCGGCCGCCGTCGGCGTCGCGTTGCTCATGGCCATGGCCGGTTCGGCGATGGCTGACACCAAGGACTACGAGTTCCAGCTTCTCGACAAGGACGTGAAGGCCGGCGCTGCGGTCATCGCGGTGAAACTGGTCCACAAGCCCTCCGGGCGCGCCATCGCCGATGCGGTGATCTTCGCCAAGCGCATCGACATGGGCCCCGACGGCATGGAGATGATGACCGCGCCGATCGAAGCGGTCTCATCCACCGAGCCCGGCGTCTACAAGTTCAAGACCGACCTCGGCATGGCCGGGGATTGGGCCTTGACCCTGGGCGCCAAGGTGCAGGGCGAGACCGGCACGGTCGAGAACAAGCTCATCCTCAAGGCCGTGCAATGAGCCCGCTCAAGGCATTGGTTTCCGTCGCAGCGATTGTCGCTGCGGCGGGAGCCGGCTTGTGGGCCGGCCAGACTGGCCTGCTCAAGCTGCCGATGACCGCCGCGGCGATGACCGAGGCGCACCCCGCCGCCAGCGGGCCCGTCATCTATTACCGCGACCCGAACGGCAAGCCGTTCTACTCGCTGACGCCGCGCAACACCGACGGCGGCCAAGCCTATGTGGCCGTGCTCGCCAGCGAGGACGTGTCGCTCGAGCCCAAGCCCAAGACCGATGCAGTTGCCCAAGCGGCAGCGTCATCCGGCGACAAGAAGATCAAGTATTACCGCAACCCGATGGGCCTGCCGGACACCTCGCCGGTGCCGAAGAAAGACAGCATGGGGATGGATTACATCCCGGTCTACGAGGGCGAGGACAGCGACGACGGCTCCATCAAGGTCTCTCCGGGCAAGATCCAGCGCACCGGCGTCGAGACCGTAGCAGTCGGCCGCCACCAAATGACCCGCACCATCCAGGCGCCGGGGTCGGTCGCCATTGACGAGCGCCGCGTCGCGGTGGTGGCACCGAAGTTCGACGGATACGTCGTGAAAGTCAGCGACGTCACCACCGGCACGCACGTCAAGGAAGGCGATGTGCTGGCGACGGTGTTCGGCCAGGCCATCCTCGACCAGGCCGCGCGCCTGCTCATCGAGCAGAACTCCGGCTTCGTGCGCGGCGACGACGCATTCACGCCCCCCGGCCTCAAGGGTCCCGGTGGCGTGGTTGGTGCCAGCCGCCGGCTGGAAAACCTCGGCGTCACGCAGGAGTTCATCGACCAGGTCAAGCGCAACCGGCAGGTGCCTGACACCTTCACCATCCGCGCGCCCATCAGCGGCGACGTGCTCGAACGCAACTGGAGCGACGGCCAGGGCTTCAAGGCGGGCGACGTCGGCTTCCGCATTGCCGACCACAGTGTAGTGTGGGTGATGGCAGACGTGGCCGAAGGGGACATCGCCCTGGTCAAGCCCGGCCAGCGCGTAAACGTGATGATGCGCGCTTATCCCGGCCGCGTCTTCGCGGGCAAGGTCACGGTTGTTTATCCGCACCTGATGAAGGAAACGCGCACCGCCCAGGTCCGCATCGAGTTGCCCAATCCCGATATGGCGCTGCTGCCGGACATGTACGGCAACGTCGAGATCGCCACCGGCGGCAACGCAGACACGTTGGCTATTCCCGCGAGCGCGGTGATCGACAGCGGCAACCGGCAGGTGGTGCTGGTGGACCTGGGCAATGGCCGCTACGAACCGCGCGACGTGAAGCTCGGGCGAACGGGCGACGGTTTCCGCGAGGTGCTGAGCGGCCTCACGCAAGGCGACAAGGTGGTGGTCAATGGCAACTTCCTCATCGACGCTGAGAGCAACCTGCAATCCGCCCTGAAAGGCTTTGAGGCGGCTTCGCCCACCATGCCATCCAACACGGAGGCCAGCCAATGATCGGCCGCCTGATCGCCTGGTCGGCGAAGAACCTGATGCTGGTGTTCATCGCCACCGCCTTCGCGGTGGTGGCGGGGGTGTGGGCGGTGAAAACCTTGCCCCTCGACGCCATCCCCGACCTCTCCGACACCCAGGTTATCGTCTACACCGAGTTCCCCGGCCAGTCGCCGCAGGTGGTGGAGGACCAGGTCACCTATCCGCTGACCACCTCGATGCTCACCGTGCCGCGCTCCAAGGTGGTGCGCGGCTTCTCGTTCTTCGGCGTGTCCTTCGTCTACATCATCTTCGAAGACGGCACCGACATCTATTGGGCGCGCTCGCGCGTATTGGAATACTTGAGCGCCGCCGCCAAGCGCTTGCCGACCGGCGTGACGCCGACCCTCGGCCCCGACGCCAGCGGCGTGGGCTGGGTCTACCAATACGCCTTGCAGGCGCCCAACAAATCCCTCGCCGACCTGCGCTCCATGCAGGATTGGGACGTCCGCTTCGGGCTGTCTAAAGCCGAGGGCGTGGCGGAAGTCGCCAGCGTCGGCGGCTTCGTCAAGCAGTACAACGTCATCGTCGACCCGAGCCGCCTGCGCAGCCTCGACATCCCGCTGGACAAGATCCGCGACGTCATCCGGGGCAACAACATGGACGTCGGCGGCCGCACGCTGGAGCTGTCCGAGCACGAGTTCATGGTGCGCGGCCGCGGCTACCTCAAGGGCGTGGGCGACCTCGAGAACATCGTGGTCAAGGCCGACGGCGGCGCGCCGGTCCTCTTGAAAGACGTTGCGCGTGTGGAATTGGCCGGCGACGAACGGCGCGGCATCGCCGAACTCAACGGCGAAGGCGAAGTGGCCAGCGGCATCGCCCTGCAGCGCTCGGGCGCCAATGCGCTGACCGTCATCGACAACGTCAAGGACCGGCTGAAGGAGATCATGCCGTCGCTGCCGGCGGGCACGCAGATCCTGCCCGTCTACGACCGTTCGCAGCTCATCGAGCGCGCCATCGAAACCCTCAAGCACACGCTGTTTGAGGAAAGCGTGGTGGTGGCGCTGGTGTGCATCATCTTCCTGCTGCACTTCAGGAGCGCGCTGGTCGCCATCCTGATGCTGCCGGTCGGCATCCTGATGGCGTTCACTGCCATGAAGGCGCTCGGCCTCGGCTCCAACATCATGAGCCTCGGCGGCATCGCCATCGCCATCGGCGCGATGATCGACGCCGCCATCGTGATGATCGAGAACGCCCACAAGCACCTGGAGCGCGCACCCAAAGGCAAACCGCGCCTCCAGATCCTGGTGGACGCGGCGGCGGAGGTGGGTCCGGCGTTGTTCTTCTCGCTGTTGGTGATCACCGTGTCGTTCCTGCCGATCTTCACGCTGGAGTCGCAGGAAGGGCGGTTGTTCGGGCCGCTGGCCTTCACCAAGACCTTCGCCATGGCCTCGGCCGCGCTGCTGTCGGTGACGCTGGTGCCGGCGCTGATGGTGATTTTCGTGCGCGGGCGGATCATCCCCGAGGAGAAGAACCCCATCAACAAGGCGCTCATCGCCGTCTACCGACCGGTGATCAAGGGCGTGCTCAGGGCGAAGACGCTGACCATCGTGCTCGCGGCGCTGATCCTCGCGGTGTCCGTGTGGCCGGTGACCAAGGTCGGCAGCGAGTTCATGCCCAACCTCAACGAAGGCACGCTGCTGTTCATGCCGACCACGCTGCCGGGCATCTCGATCACCAAGTCGGCGGAGCTGCTGCAGACCCAGGACCGCATCATCAAGTCGTTCCCCGAGGTGGCGTCGGTCTATGGCAAGGCCGGGCGCGCACAGACCGCCACAGACCCGGCGCCGACCGAGATGTTCGAGACGGTGGTCAACCTCAAGCCCAAGGAGGACTGGCGCCCCGGCGTGACCGTCGACAGCCTGGTCGCCGAAATGGACAAGGCGCTGCAGTTCCCCGGGGTCTCCAACGCCTGGACCATGCCGATCAAGGCCCGCATCGACATGCTGTCCACCGGCATCCGGACGCCGGTGGGCATCAAGGTGATTGGTACCGACCTCACCGCCATGGATGGCGTCGCCCGCCAGGTCGAAACCGTCCTCAAAACCGTCCCAGGCACCTCCAGCGCCTATGCCGAACGGGTGATGGGCGGCTATTACCTCGAGATCGTCCCCAACCGCGAGCGTCTGGCGCGCTACGGCCTGATGGTCTCGGACGTGCAGGACGTCATCTCGATGGCGCTCGGCGCCGAGCCGATCACCACCACCGTCGAAGGCCGCGAACGGTATACGGTCGCCTTGCGCTATCCGCGTGATCTCCGCTCGGACCCGCAGGCCATCGCCAAGGACGTGGTGGTCTCCTTGCCCGGCGGCGGCACGGTGCCGTTGGGCGAGGTCGCCGACATCCGGCTGACCCAAGGCCCGACCACCATCCGCACCGAGAACGCCAAGCTCGCGACCTACGTCTACGTCGACATCCGCGACCGCGATTTGGGCGGCTACATCGCCGACGCCAAGAAGGCGGTGGAGGCGCAGGTGAAGCTGCCGCCGGGAACCTACCTCGTGTGGTCGGGTCAGTTCGAGTACCTGGAACGGGCGGAAGCGCGCCTGCAGATGGTCGTCCCGGTGACGCTGATGATCATCTTCCTGCTGCTCTACCTCAACTTCCAGCGCCTGACCGAGACCCTGATCGTCATGCTGTCGCTGCCGTTCGCGCTGGTGGGCGGCTTCTGGCTGATGTGGTGGCTGGGGTTCAACCTCTCGGTCGCGGTGGCGGTGGGCTTCATCGCGCTGGCCGGCGTTGCCGCCGAAACCGGCGTGGTGATGCTCATCTACCTCGACCACGCCTCGCGCGAGGTCCAGGCCGAGTGCCTGCTTGAAGGTCGGCCGTTCACGCGGGAGGACCTCTACCGGTCCATCATGGTCGGCGCGGTGGAGCGCGTCCGGCCGAAGATGATGACGGTGGTGGCTATCATGGCGGGTCTCTTGCCCATCATGTGGAGCACCGGCACCGGCTCCGAGGTGATGCAGCGCATCGCCGTGCCGATGATCGGCGGCATGGTCTCGTCCACGCTGCTGACGCTCATCGTCATCCCCGCCATCTACGGCTTGGTGAAAGGCTGGCGGCTTCCGGCCAAGGCGGCGGTCCGCACCCACCGGCTTGAAGCGGAGCACCGGCCATGATGGGCGGCGGCATGAACGGCATGATGTGGGCCATGGACATCCTGGGCCTGTTGCTCCTCGCGGCGCTGGTGCTCGGCATCGCCGCGTTGGGCAAATATCTCTTTGCGCGGAAGTGATGGGCATATGCAGATGATACGCACGCTGATCATCGTGGTGCTGGCGCTGGCCTCGGCTTTCGCGCCAGTCGCGGGCGCCGCCATGGCCAAACCCTGCACGATGGCCACCGAGATGCGCGCGGGCAGCCCGACTGAATGCCCGTGCCACAGCGCGATGAAGGATTGCGCCTCGCTGCCGCAATGCCGGACTTCCGCCGGTTGCGCCAGCCAGTGCTTCACGGCTGGCGCTTGGCTGCCGACGGAGAGCGCCTTCACAGGCTCGGCGGTATCCCGTGAGCGGAGCATCTACGAGGCCCGTTTCACGTCGCTGATGCTTAAGCCGCCCGCCCCGCCCCCACGAGGATAGCCGCGCGTCGCACCACAGGTGCCGCGCGCTCGGGACACGTTTCAGAACCGGACGGCCTGCACGTTGCGACTCTGCGGAGCACCCGGCGGAGCCGTCATCCAAAACCTTCAATTCAAAGGACTACCAACCATGAAGATCCTCTCGAAAGCCGCCGTCGCGGCCGTTGCCCTAGTTGCCAGTTCGCTAGCCAGCCAGGCGAACGCGGAGACCACCGTGCGCTTCATGCCCAAGGGCGGCGTTCCGTACACCTACACGGTGCGACCGGAACAGCAGAAGGTCGCCGCGCGGCCGGTGCACTACCGGCATGTCGCCAAGGGCTACGTCAATGTGAAGACGGCCAACAAGGCGGACGTCGCGCACTAACGCGAGCTCAGGTGCGTCGGTCGGTGTCCGGCCGGCGCATTTGCTCTGGGCGAGCGAGGAATGAACGGGGGGGAGCTCGGCTTCTGCTACAGGCCTAGCGGATGCAAGTTGGAGCCTATTTAATACATCACCCACCGGGATCTGGATGAGAATGCGCCGTGAACTAGGAGTAACCGCCATGATCAAGCTTCAATCGACGGTCACATGCCCCGAGTGCGGTCATCAATCGGCGCAGACCATGCCCGAGGACGCCTGCCAATACATTTACGTTTGCGAACGCTGCGGCGTGCAGCTCAAGCCCAAAAAAGGGGATTGCTGCGTTTATTGCTCGTATGGCGACGTACCATGTCCTCCCGTGCAGCAAGAACGGACCAGTTCCATGAGCAAGGAATGAGCGGAAGCCGAGGCACTTTGCGGGGCAATCCCCGCGACGCGGCAACCACCATCTCCATCCGCTTGCGATCGTCAACTGATTTTGCTTCCTGGGCCCTCGGCGGGCCGCGCTAGATCGCGACGTTGAATTCAACCCGCTACAGCGCTAAACAGCTCACCTTCAAATTAGATCACTAGCGACACTGCGCGGGTTTATCCCCACGTTCGAGCGCCGGCATGCCGGTCGCGGCAGGCGGCCTCTACCCCTTCTTCGGCGTGCTGCTGTCTCCGATCATCGCGGCGGCGGCGACGGCGTTGTCCTCGGTAAGCGTGGCAGGCAACGGCCTGCGGCTCAACCGGAGACGGCTTTGAGGCGAAAGGGAGCATGCTTGACCGGGGACAATGTCCACCGGCATCCGCCCCGGCGTACTAGGTTGGACGGCGCTTGCAGGAGAAGAGGCCAATGAACCACCGCGAACCGGCGCCCTTCCAAGGCAACCACCTCGTGATCTTGCTCACCGTTCTGGCTGCGGTGGCCTTGGCCGTTCTTTGGCCCGCGCACGGCGGCCATTTCCTGAACCTGCTACCGATCTTCCTTGTCTTGATGTGCCCGCTGATGCACCTCTTCATGCATCACGGGCACCGGCATCATAAGGATGAGGCCAGGCCCAATAAGGCAACGGACGACATGGACGGCAAGGCTAAGCGCTGACGTCGATCACCACCATCAGTCCACCGCCGCCGTTGGTCTCCGTGTTGTTGTTGGTGGTGTGGTGGCCGATGTGGCAGTGGATCAGCCACTTGCCAGGATTGCGCGCGGTCCAGATCACATCGTAGCGCTGTCCGGGCCCGAGGTTGACCGTGTCCGCCAGGTACCGTGCGGAGGCCGGGAGCGTCTCGCCGTCCCGCGCCACCACCAGAAACGGTCCGCCATGGATGTGCATGGGATGGATGAAGCCGTTGCTTGATCCGATGAAGCGCACCTTGAGTGTTTCCCCGACGCGCATGTGGATCGTCTCGGTTGAGGGATAGGAGCGGCCGTTGATCGTGAAGTAGTTGGGCTGCGCGCCATCCATTGGCATGGCAGGATAGGTCAGGCCCTCGCGCATAAGCCACTCCTGCACCTGAAGCGTATACTCGTGCGTCGCGTCGAGACTGGGATCGGGCGTCTGCGGATCGATGATGAAGGCGCCGTAGAGGCCAAGCGCCTGCTGCCGATCAACGTGGTCGTGGGAATGGTAGAAAAACGTGCCGGCCTGCCCGGCGCGGAACTCGTAATGGTAGACCCCGCCCTTTTCAATGGGGTCTTGCGTGACCTTGGCGGGTCCGTCCATGGCATTGGGCAGGATTAGCCCATGCCAATGCACGCTCGTAGTCGTGGGCAAATGGTTGGTGACATTGATGCGGACCACGTCTCCCTGCCGCACGCGCAAAGTCGGCCCCGGCACCTGGCCGTTGAACGCATAGGCGTCGACCGCCACGCGCGGCAGGATCTGCCATTGGATCACCGCGGCATCGAGGTCGAATACCTTGACCCCATTTTCGAGGCGGGGCTGAATCTCGCGCGCACCGTTGACATCCATGCCGAACTTGGCTGTGACCAGCCTCGGGTCGATTGCCGCCATGTCGCGCATGGTGTCGGCTGAAGTATCCCGGTCCATAATCATACCCCGAGGCATGATGAGGTCTCCGACTTCGCGCGCGCTCAGCGACAGGTTGATCCAATTGGCCGGGGCGACGAGGCCTATCAGCAAAGCCACAAGCGACACGCCTGCCCACGCTGCCGTCTGCGGTGACGTGGCATCGCTTTCCATGTGATGATGTTCGCCTCCCGCCGCATCACCGTGCCGAGGTCCGTGACCGCCATGTTGCTGAGTGCGCACGGTCATGAGACCGTGCTTGAGGCGGAACGCTACCATCCAGATATTCGCCGGGTAGGCCACCGCGAAGCCCACAGTGACCCCAAGGGACATCACGCCCCAGAACAGCAGCTCCGTGGGATCCATCGCCCGCATGTCCCGCCCCATCATGAGGAAGCTCATCACGGGAGCCATGCCGGCCATCATGAAGTTCATGCTGATGAATTCGGGAAGGAAGCTGCGTTTCAGGTTTTCGAGATAGGTGCCGCCCATCATGCTCATCATGAAAAGCGACTGGAAGATGAAGAGCCCGAAAGCGAATCCCGCAAGATACTCGATGATGAGGTCGAGCCACATGGGCAAGCCGAGGGTGGCAGTCACCACGGCGGCAAGGATGATGCCCGTGGCGTCCCCGGCGACGCAGTGGATCGCAGAGCCGATACCCTGCTTCCACAATGGCCGCGTGAACTCCTCATGGGTTCCGGGCTGAGGTTCCTTGTCGGCGATCACGTAGAGCAGAAGCCCCAGCGGTCCCATGTACAGCGTGACGAGCACGAAGCCCCATTTCATGACCGCCGGTTCGGGATTGCCACGGAACTGGTCGAGGGCGACGTAGAGGGCGGACAGACCGGCGAGGAACAACCAGCCAGCCACGAAATAATCGATCGGTTGGACAAACATGGGTTTCCCGTGTGCTGTGAAGCTTGCAGATGGCGCTTACAACCCGGCAAAGTGGTTTGAACAGAATTCACCGTTGATGTTTGCGGTGATCCGGCCCCCAATTGCCGTCGTGCCTCTTCCTATCGTGCGGGCTCACCGCCGGTTCACCGGTTTTTCGCGTGTAACATACCGCGAAGCGTCCCTCATTGTTGTGGCAGTGACGGTATGCCCGCGTATCGACGCGTTGAAAGGCTGCTTCGCCCGGCATGTTACCTCGAGGCAGCGGCATAGCCGCCGCGCCGTTGGAAGCCACGTTCAGCATAGCAAGCATCAGGCCTGTGCCACGCGCCATTGTTCTAGTTTTGCAAGTCATCGTTTAGTCCTCGCCAAGGAAACGGCGTCTAAGAAAATTGTACGATTAGCGGACGGCCTACGGGGGACGGAGGCCGCCCGCCGCGCGGTCACTTGGCCTTTTCGACTTTCATGACCGTGATCTGCCCGTTGACCTTGTCAGCGCTGAACTTGATCTTCTCGCCGGGCTTCACATCCTTCAGCATCGCGGGGTCGCTGGCTTTGAACACCATCGTCATCGCACCCATGTCGAGATTGGTGATGGCGTCGTGCTTGATGGTCATCTTGCCGGCGGACTCGTCCACCTTCTTCACTTCGCCATTGATCATCGGCAGTGAGTTGGCGTCCTCGGCGATGGCCAATGGGCTGAGCGACATCAGCGCCAGGGCAGCGGCAAGCAGGCTGGTAGTGGGTCGTTTCATAGTTACAAACTCCTCATGCTGTTTGGTGGTGGTGGGATTGGGGCCGCGTCATTTGACGAGGACCTTCCCGTGCATCCCGGCCTCGTAGTGGCCGGGGATCAGGCAGGCGAATTCGAACTCGCCGGATTTTGTGAACCGCCAGAGGATTTCCTTCTGCTTCCCCGGTTCGACGGTTTGGGCATTTGGATCGTCGTGCTCCATCTCGGGGTTCTTCTGCATCTCGACCCGATGGCTGGCGTTCTGGGCCACCGACGCGAGGTGGAACTCGTGCTTGAGCGCTCCCGCATTGTGGATGATGAACTTGATCTGCTCACCGCGCTTCACGTCGATTTCAGCCGGGGAATAAATCATCGCCCCGTCCTTCTCCGACATGGTGACCTCCAGCACGCGGAATGGCCGCTTGGCATCGCCGGGCTCACCGGCGGCGAAATCGTCATCATCCTCGCCTTCATGCGCGATGGCGCTTGGCGCCACCGAGGGCAGAACGCCGAGATGCGTGACGGCGCCGAGTACGGCCATTGCCGCGAGGACCTGGTACTTACGAAGCATGGACATCTTTTCTCCCTGTTGTTGACTCAGTGGTTCATCGGACCCGTGGGCTTCACCACATGCATCTCGACGTCATTCGGATTGTTCTTGATGGGGGGCGCCTCTGCCGCGCTTGCGAGCTCGCCCTTCCATTCCCGGGCCACCGTACCCTCGGGGTGCTTAAACCAGCCGGGGTCCTTGTAATCGTTGCGGTCGAGCCCCTCTCGAACCTTCAGCACGGTGAACATGCCGCCCATCTCGATCGGTCCGTACTGGCCGTAGCCTGTCATCATGGGCAGCGTGTTGTCGGGAAGCGGCATCTCCATTTCGGCCATGTCGGCGCCGCCCGCCTGGCCCATCGGCATGTAACCGTCCGGAATGACTTTCGAGATCTTCTGCTGCATGCTTTTGAGATCGACCCCGACGTAGGTCTTCACGTCATGGCCCATGGCATTCATGGTGTGATGCGACTTGTGGCAGTGGAACGCCCAATCGCCGGGATGCGCCGCGATGAACTCCACAGCGCGCATCTGTCCCACCGCGCAATCAACCGTCACTTCCGGCCAGCGCGCCTCAGGTCGCGTCCAGCCGCCGTCGGTGCACGTCACCTCGAACTCGTGACCGTGCAGGTGAATCGGGTGGTTGGTCATGGTGAGGTTGCCGAAGCGGATGCGGACCTTGTCGTCCTTGCCCACCACCATGTGGTCGATGCCGGGGAACGCGCGGCTGTTGAAGGTCCACAAGTTGAAATCGAGCATGGTGTTGACCTTGGGCACATACGAACCAGGCTCGATGTCATACGCGTTGAGGAGAAATACGAAGTCGCGGTCGACGCGGTGCAAGGACGGATCCTTGGGATGCACGACGAAGAACCCCATCATGCCCATGGCCATCTGCAGCATCTCGTCTGCGTGCGGGTGGTACATGAACGTGCCAGAGCGCCGGATCTCAAACTCGTAGACGAAGGTTTGGCCGGGTTTGATCTGCGGCTGCGTGAGCCCGCCAACGCCGTCCATCCCGTTGGGCACCGGCATGCCGTGCCAATGGATGGTGGTGTGTTCCGGCAGCTTGTTGGTGACGAAGATCCGGACCTTGTCGCCCTCAACCGTTTCGATGGTGGGCCCCGGCGATTGCCCGTTGTAACCCCAAAGATGCGCCTTCATTCCCGGCGCAATTTCCCTCACCACCGGTTCCGCCACCAAGTGGAATTCCTTCCAGTCCCCGTTCCGCCGCCAGGGCAGCGTCCAGCCGTTGAGTGTGACGACGGGCTGATAATCCTGCCCGCTTGAGGGATACAGCGGCGGCTGCATGAGCGGCGATGCCTGGGTCGGCGCTTCTGGAATCGCCGCCGCGGCGACGCGGCCGGTGACCTGGCTGACGCCCGCGAGCGCGAACCCGGATGCGGCGATGAAATTGCGGCGCGTGACTGTCATGCGCGGTGGTCCTTCCTAGTCGTTTTGTGCGCTGGCTTGTTGGCTCGGGGTCGGTCCGCCGCCCGCGTCTCCGCCACCGATGATCGCGGCCTGCATCTCGACATCCGCGAGCCAGAAATCGCGCTTGGCGTTGATGGCCTGGATGTTGGCGGAGATCCGGTCGCGGGCGTCGGTCAGCAGGCCGAACAGGTCGGAAAGCATACCGTTGTAATTGAGGAGGGTTTGCTCCGAGATCGTCTCCCTCAGCGGCAGGATGGTCTTCTCGTAATAGCGGGCGATGTCGTAGGAGCCGCGATAGGCCTGGTACGCTTGCCGGGCATCCGCACGGACATTGACAGCCTTGTCCACCAGTGCATTCACCGCGTGGAGATAGGTTTCCTCGGCACGCCTCGTCTTGACCTCCCCGAAATCGTAGATCGGGACCTGGAAACTCAATTCGTAGCCGCTGCGCGGCGTCCGCTCGCCCGGCTTGATCTCGTTGCGGTCGACGCCGCTCGCCTCGAGCACGTCGATGAAGCGCGTCGCGTGGGTGAGGCCGTAGTCCTTGGCCAGCGCGGCCAGCTCCATCCGCATCTGTTGGAGGTCGATGCGTGCGCCGACCGCCTCGGTCTCCACGTCCCGGGCGATGCGAGGCTTGGGCGGCAGGGCCGGAAGTTTCTCAGGCAGGCGATAGGAGAGCTGATCGCCCCACAAGCCGAGCGCGCGGTTGAGGTCCTCGCGGGCTTTCCGCTGATTGAGCCGCGCCGTGGCAAGCTCACCGTTTACCTCGGCGTAGAAGGCATGTTCTCGCGCCTGATCGAGTTTGGGCAATGCGCCGGTCTCACCTAGCTTCTTCGCCAGCTCGGATACAGCATCGGCCGCCGCGCGCGACTGCTCGAGGAATTTAACAGTCTCGGCCGCCGCCACAGCACGGTAGTACGCGCGGCGGCCTTCGGCGGCCGCACCGAACGTCGCGGCAATGGCGCGCGCTTGGGCGACCTTGAACTTATCCGCGGCAATCTCGCGCCGCCGCGGCAACGTCAGGAGCGCCAGGATGTTCTGCGTCACCTGGCGTTCGATCTCGAGTTCGGCGCCGGTCAGATGCACGAGGGAGAACGTCGGCGCCGGTGGCAAGCTGGCCTCAATCATATCGGTCTCGGCGACGCCTAGGTCGTTGTAGGCCGCCTGCAAGGCGCGGTTGTTAAGCAATGCGACCTTGACGGC
This sequence comes from Hyphomicrobium sp. GJ21, assembly GCF_001006785.1. Taxonomy (NCBI): domain Bacteria; kingdom Pseudomonadati; phylum Pseudomonadota; class Alphaproteobacteria; order Hyphomicrobiales; family Hyphomicrobiaceae; genus Hyphomicrobium; species Hyphomicrobium sp. GJ21. The sequence continues at coordinate 1,407,224 of NZ_CDHO01000003.1, forward strand.
GGCCGCCGGCGTCAGCGGCGCGGAAAGGATTGCGCTGACGCGCGCCCGCGCCGCGGCGGCATCCGCATCGTTCCTGATTTTCATTGCAGGCGCGCCAAGCACGCTTCCAGTCTGGTCCGCGACGAGAGCCATCCCGCCATCCTTTGAAAATTGGGCGCAGCCGCCGAGCCCCAGCCCGGCTGTTGCGATTGCCAAGGCGGCGCCGGCGCCCCCGCGCCAAACGAACCGCCGCACCTTCCCCCCGTGCATGTCGTTCCTCTCTTCATTCCGAAATTGACGGTTTCAGTGGGCGCGTTGACCCTGCGGATCGTCCTGGCCTTGCGGTTGCTTCGGCGCGACCTGGCGGTTGACGTCCCCCCACGGCAACGGCTCGACCGGCTCGTAACCTTTCGCGCCCGCGTTCACCGGCGTGTAAGATTGGCCGCGAACTGCAACGGGCTGGTCAGGCATCGGACCCGCGACGGGCCAAGGCAGACCGGCATCGCCCCAACCGGCAAGCGCCGGAAGCAGCAACGCCATGGCGAATGCGCGCATAAACATGCGTGACCTCTTGCAACGAGGTTGAACGGCTGCCGACGAGCGCATGGCAAAGTGCCACGGGGCGCGTCGACATGAAATGTCATTGGAAAAATGCGGCGCCCCCGATCAGGGTTTTCCGCGCATAGGCCGAGAACCGGCCGCGCCCATCCGGACGCAATTAGGCTCTGGGAGGTCTCTCAAGACCGAATTTGCGGTCCAGGGCGCGCAAACTCATGTCGCGGGGAACACCGACGCGTGTGACCAACGGCGCATGCAACAAAACTTGCCCGTCCTGGCTCATCGCAGATGATGAAGGCCCGCAAGGTGCACAATGGGAAGGTCCATCGCAACAGCACTCGCCATTGCAATGGCCGCTCGGCAAGACGCTCGAATTTTCGAACTGGGCATCAGTTGTGACGATGCTCTGATCCGTGTCAGCAGTTGCAACCTGGACCTGGGGCGTCGCCCGCTCATCTTGGCCGCCGTGCGCACTCGCCGCCGCAGGCACGCCGAACAGCGCGAGTGCAAACAATGCGAGGATTTGAAACCAGGTGCGCAAAGCGAATCGATCCAAACGTGCAGCCTATTTGCCGCGAAATCCGCTGTGTTCTCAAGTTTAAAGACGGGAAAAGGTTCCCGTCCACGACTTCATGTTGTTGCAATGCAACTCGTTTGTCCAGTTACGAATCTTTAGTAAGTCGGCCAACGGACCTGCACTTGCCCGTGCCACAGTTGAAGTCCGCTTCCTTCCGCCGAACACGGTCGAGAACGGCGCACCGGTTAAAGCGGCGTGACTTCAGCCTTCACGGCTCAGCCGGAGAATCGGAAAGTGGCATGCGCAGGTGCATGACCGGCTGGTCGCAATGGCGCCGTTCCTGTCAAGACGGACGTCGCCCACGAATGGGTTAGGTGAATCGTCGGGTCTCCGGGCGGAGCACTTTATTCGCTTCGCCCATCCACGGCGGAGGGCAGGTTCACCCGGCGAGTCAGCTCCTCCGCGCTTTCCTTCCGCTCGCTGTAACGGTCGACGAGGTAGTCCGCCCGGTCGCGGGTGAGCAGGGTGAACTTCACCAGTTCCTCCATCACGTCCACCACGCGGTCGTAGTAGGCGGACGGCTTCATGCGGCCGTTCTCATCGAATTCGTTGAAGGCCTTGGCCACCGAGGACTGGTTGGGGATGGTGATCATTCGCATCCAGCGGCCGAGCACGCGCATCTGGTTCACGGCGTTGAAGGACTGCGAGCCACCGCTGACCTGCATCACCGCCAACGTCTTGCCCTGCGTTGGCCGGACGGCGCCGGTGGACAAGGGAATCCAGTCGATCTGAGACTTCATCACGCCGCTCATCGCGCCGTGGCGCTCGGGCGAGCACCACACCTGGCCCTCGGACCACGCGGCTAGCTCTCGCAACTCTTGCACCTTGCGGTGCGTCTCCGGCGCGTCGTCCGGCAGTGGCAGGCCGTGGGCATGGTAGATCTTGGTCTCGGCGCCGAAGTGCTCGAGCAGCCGCGCGGCTTCCATGGCGAGGAAGCGGCTGTAGGATCGCGCGCGCAACGAACCGTAAAGCAGCAGGATGCGAGGCTTATGGGTGTCGGCCGCCGCAAGCTTGTCCTTGGCGGGCATGTGCAGATGTTCGTGGGCGACATTGTGAAGGTCGCTGGCGCCGTTCTTGCTCATCAGGCGGTCTTCCTCGCCGGCACCACTTCGCCGTCCTCCTTGGTGAAGGTACCGATGTCGGCGTTCGGCAGAATGTCGATCACGACCTCTGATGGCCGGCACAGCTTCACACCGCGCGGCGTCACCACGATCGGTCGGTTGATGAGGATGGGATGCTCCATCATGAAATCAACCAGTTGGTCATCGGTCCACTTTTGATTTCCGAGGTCGAGTTCGGCGTAGGGCGCGCCCTTCTTGCGCAGAAGTTCGCGCGGACCAATGCCCATGAGCTTCATCAGATCCACGAGCGTTGCGCGCGTGGGCGGCGTCTTCAGGTACTCAATGACTTCCGGCTCCTCGCCGCTTTGGCGGATCATCGCCAGCGTGTTCCGCGACGTGCCGCAGGCGGGGTTGTGGTAGATGGTGATGATCATCTTTATTCTCCCGCCTGCGCCGATAGTCCACGCTTCCTGACGGCATGCCCGGCCTCGTACCAATTCCGGGAAGAATTGACGATCTTCACCACCGACAACATCACCGGCACTTCAATGAGCACGCCGACCACGGTGGCCAGCGCCGCGCCGGAGTGAAGGCCGAACAGGCTGATCGCCGCCGCCACCGCCAGCTCGAAGAAATTGCTCGCGCCGATGAGCGCGGAAGGACCGGCGACGCAATGGGCTTCGCCCGCCGCGCGATTCAGGAAATAAGCCAGCGCAGAGTTGAAGTAGACCTGGATGAGAATAGGCACTGCCAGCATGGCGATGATCAGCGGCTGTCCCAGGATCTGTTCGCCCTGGAAGCCGAACAGCAGCACCAGCGTGGTGAGCAGCGCCAGCAGGGACAGAGGCTGGATGCGGCCCAGCAAAGCGTTCAAAGCCGGTTGGCCGCCGCTGGAGAGGACGACGCTGCGGATGAGTTGGGCGAGGATGACCGGCACCACGATGTAAAGTGCCACCGACAGGATGAGGGTGTTCCAAGGCACCGTGATCGCCGAAAGCCCAAGCAGCAGGCCGACAATCGGCGCGAAGGCGAAGACCATGATGACGTCGTTGAGCGCCACCTGACTCAGCGTGAAGTGCGGCTCGCCGTCCGAGAGGTTGCTCCAGACGAAGACCATGGCGGTGCAGGGCGCGGCCGCCAGCAAGATGAGCCCGGCGATGTAGCTGTTGATCTGCTCGGCGGGCAGGTAGGGCCGGAATAGCCAGCCCACGAAAATCCAGCCCAGCAGCGCCATCGAGAACGGCTTAACGGCCCAATTGATGAAAAGGGTCACGCCGATGCCGCGCCAATGCGCCGTCACCTTGGACAACGCCGCGAAGTCGATCTTCACCAGCATCGGGATGATCATCAGCCAGATAAGGGCGGCGACGACGAAGTTCACGTTGGCCACTTCCGCCCCGGCGATCGCCGCGAAGGCGGAGGGGAAGAAATGGCCAAGCGCGATCCCGACGACGATGCAGAGGGCGACCCACACCGTCAGGTAGCGTTCAAAATTGGACATGCTCAGGCTCTCTCCGGGCTCGTGACGTTTTTGGACCGACCGATGCCGTCGAGCTGCTGCTGCAGGCTCAATTCATCCAAAGATGAGAGCGGCAGGCTGGTGAAGATGCTGATGCGGTTGTTGAGCATGCGGTAGGTATCGGCGAAAGCGAGCGTCTTCTCCACGTCGGTGCCCTGGACCTCGACCGGGTCGGGGACGCCCCAATGCGCCGTCATTGGCTGGCCCGGCCAATATGGGCACACCTCGTTGGCGGCGTTGTCGCAAACCGTGAACACGAAATCCAACTCCGGCGCGCCGAGCGCGGTGAACTCTTCCCAGGACTTCGACCGCATGGTGCTGGTGTCGTAGTTGAGCTTGCTCAGCAGGGCGATGGTCATCGGATGGACCTGGCCTTTGGGCATGCTGCCCGCGCTGTAGCCTTTGAATTTCCCGGCGCCGACGCGGTTGATGATGGCCTCGCCGATGATGGAACGGGCGGAATTTCCGGTGCAGAGAAAGAGCACGTTATACGGACGGTCTCGCTTCATTTCGTTTCTCCCTTACACAGCTTGCGCGCTTTTTTGATTGTTGAACCGCAAAGCTCGGGGTTCCCCTGGCAGCAATCCTCGGTGAGGAAGGTCAAGAGCTGCCGCATGCCTTCAACGTGAAGGGCATAGCGGATGTACCGGCCGACCCGCGTGGCGTGGATCAGCCCAGCACGGTCCAACTCCTTGAGATGAAAGGAAGCGCCCGTGGGCGTTGCGCCCACGGCCTCGGCGATTTCCGATGCGGGCAGGCCATTTGGGCCCTCCCGCACCAGCAGGCGGAAGATGGCGAGGCGTTGGTCATGCGCCAGGGCGGCAAGTCGGATGACGGCGTCTTTGCTGTTCATTGGTCCATACTACAAGGATTCTTGTAGTATGCAAGGGGTGCAATTTATTTTCTGTATGGCGTTATGCTAAGATCCTGATATGCGACACCACTTTGTCCCGCAATTCCTTCTCCGCGCTTGGGCGGACGGCTCCTCCGACGGGAAGCTGCAAGAGTTCCTGGTTGACCACGAAGGCGTACCCACCAGCCGGCGCGCCCCGAAGGGGACCGGATTCCAAGACGACCTCTACGCGCTGTCGAAGGACAACGTAGCGGGGATGGACAAACACGCCGTCGAGGCCAAGTTCCTTTCACGGCTCGATGATGAAGGCGCGAAGATCCGCCGCAAACTGATCGAGGGCAAACCACTAACAGGAGACGAGGTGGCGGTCTGGACGACCTTCGTCATGGGCCTGCGCGCGCGCCAACCCGCCATGGTTTCCAAGATCAAAAGCGCGGTGGCCGAGGCGATGAGGGAGAGCATCGCCAAAGACCCGGAACAGTACCAAGCGTTGGCCAAGGCCGTTGATCCGCCAACGCTGGAGGAGTGGGCCGAGCAGCATTTCCCGGGGCTCATTGAAAACTACGGGCTGTCCATGCTGGCCGATATTGCCGGCCACGAGGACGTGGCGGCCAAGGTTCGGAAGTTGTTGTGGGGCGTGATGGACGTCTCCAAAGGCAAGCACGACTTGATGCTCAGCGACCAGCCCTGTGTTTGGATTGGGGGCATCGACGCACCGCAGCTGATCATCGCGCTCCCACTATCACCAGCAAAGGCTTTCCTTGCCGTTCGGGGAGAGGCGACGGCCAATGCGCTTGTTCGCGCTGACACGGCGGAATTGGCCAAAAGATTGAATGAGAATTCGGTCGGCCAGGCTCAACGGCGCGTCTACGCTCGGGACGAAACGGCCGCTGACTTCGTCCGTGATGCGATGGTCAGAAAGAAGGCCTCTTAAAGCCCAGAGGCTTCGCTTACTACACCGTCGGTAGCCCGTCCGACAGATCGCGGGTTTGCGCTCAAACTGTTACAGTACTGAACAGGCCACCCTCAAACTAAAACACTACCGTATCGAGGCGGCACTTGCGCAAGCAAAAGCAGCTGCTGGTGATTTGGATGTGAAAATCGGCGGTGGCGTCTCTACCGTTCGCCAATACCTAATGGCGGGCGCAATCGATGAAATACATCTTGCGGTGTCGCCGGTCATTCTGGGCCAAGGGGAAAACCTGTTCGCTGGCGTTGATCTGCCTGGCCTTGGCTATCGTTTGGCGGAGGTGGTGCCTGCGAAATTGGCAACGCACGTGGTGATCGTGCGCTGAGTGGGGAATGAGGCTGGCGGTTCTTGACACGCCGGATGGCAGTAGTTGCTGGAAGTCCGGTGAGTGCGGCGTAACTTCATCGTATTTGATATGTAGAAGGAGCTTTAGTCGGCAAAGACGCGGAGCGATGGGAGACATATGGAGACGCGGACAAAGGCATGCTTCATCCTCGCGGCACTTGCTGTTGTGGTGGTCGCCACGACTGAGCAAGGTCAAGACATGGTGCGTGCTGTGAGCGCGTGGTTGCGCCCAGTACCCGTGTCGATCGCCATAGAAGGAGCAGCTTCGGATACCGCGGCGGCAACATTTTCGGGCGAAAAGCCCGACCGGCTTCCCGGGCCCACTGTCGGCATCATCGCGAAGCCGCCTAAAGTAAAAATTACCGCCACGATTAATTGCACTTGGGGAATCGCATGCCCAATCGTGGCTCCTGCTCAAGGGCCAGAGACACAGGCAGGTCACGGGAAATAGGTTTTAGGCAAAAGGACAGCCACGCGACAAGCAAAGCACCTGCCTGACTAACTATGAGGACGTCATCGGCATGTCGGAAGCGATCTCCTACGAAGAGTGGAAAGCCAAGCTCGCCAACGCGCTTGATGTTCAATTCAACTGGAAGCCAGGGTCTGGTCTGCTTTACGTCGCGGATGAAGCGGAAGAGGTGTGGCGCGACGCATACGACCATGGCCTCTCCCCGGATGAGATGGCTTACCAGGAGTTCGCGGGCATGCTTGCGGATGAGGGCGATCCTACGTGAAGGGCGCGGGCATCGAGGACGCGGCAAGGGATGGTGTTTGGGCGAGCCGCCAGCCCGTCAAGGGCGTCACTTACTCGATCATCACCGAAACGCCGGCGGGCATTTTCTGCGGCGAGAAGTGCGAAGGTGCAACAGGGGTCCTAAGGACGTCGCGGTGAACACATGGCCCGTGTGTACACCGTAGGCAACCGCTTTGCCGGGGTTGATAGCCCGGCGTAACCTTGGCGCATGGAACTGAGGGAATACGCGTTGCCCGCGCTGCAAATCATGGGCTTGGGAATTGTGTGGTTGTTCAAGGCGGGCGCCATCGCCGCGTGCATTGCGCTTTACATCATGTTCGAGTTGATGCGCGTTGCCTTGGTTGGCATGGTGTTCGGCCGGTTGCCGCGCAACTGGATGCGGTACTTGTAAGCCGCCGCGATGCCGAAGAATGTACCGACCAATTGGCACGCCGAAACCGGCAAGCGCATCCGGATTGCGCGCCTGGCTGTAGGCTTGAGCCAGGAGGACGTGGCGAGCGAGCTTGGCATGACGTATCAGGCTTTCCAGAAAATCGAGAGGGGGAAGACCAAGCTCGAAGCGCAAACGGCGGTGGTGCTGGCGGGTTTGTTTGAAATGGACGTCCGGGCGCTGCTTGGCCTCAAGGCGATGCCGCCCCGCATGAAGCAGCCTGTGGGTCTCTTTCGCTGAGCTCCTGTTGAAGGGAGACCGTTGAGGATGGTGCTGGCGTGGTCATGTGAATGATGCACGTGATTCATGTGTGGCCGCGAAGCGGTTAGTTTGACTGGGTGATGGAGCGAGCTGCCGAGGCGCTTGAAGCGGAGTTGCGCCGGTTGGAGTTGCGGCTCTGGTTGTTGTCGTCGATTGGTCCGATGGTTTTCATGGGTGTGCCCGCTTACCGCGCGTGGGCCGTGAAGGCGTTTGAGACGTCCTTTGAGCACGCGGCCGCACTTATGGAGGCGGCCCTGCAGGAAAGGGGTTTTCCCAAACCGTGCCGTGGCAACGAGCCTTTCCGGTTGTTGGTCGGGCGGGCCAAACGGGCGGGCATGGTGGGCAATGCCGGCGAATGGCGGCGCTACAGGGATTGGCGCAACGTCAGTGTCCATCATTACAGTGATGACGTGGCGCGCCGGGTTCTCAACGAGGTTGGCGCATTCATTGACTCTGCGCGCGCGTTGCTTGTGGCGGTCAGCAATTTCGGATGAAGCGCGCGACGATACCGTTGTGCCTGATGGAGGCATCACGGAGCGGGCCGTGCCTGCGGACCAGGAAGTCCCGCATCTCCCGCCACACGCGGGGGTACTGGTCCATCGATACGCTGAGGTGCATTTCCTTCACGCGGTCGCCGTCGATGGCGATGACGCCGAGGTGCCGGTCATTCTTCCTGAGCGCGTAGAGCGCGAGGCCGCGCTTGTGCGCCATCCAGTAGTGAAGGTACGGAAGATCGTCGGGCGATACTGTCCCTCTGCTGCCGGGCTTCAGATCACCAAGGCAGTTTCCGAGGATGTTACCCTCCTCCCAGATGTGGAAGGGGTGCGTGAGTTCCTCGATGCGGTAGCTGCCTTCGACGCCCCCTGTCCACACCGTCGGCCGGGAAGGGGCTTCGGACCGGGTGCGAAAATGTTCGATGCGGTCTTCGATGCTTTGATTGGCTTGCTCACGTGCGCGCTGAGCGGCCATCTGCGCGAGGCGAAGGAAGCCTGCCTTGCTCAAGACGGCGCGCGGGTGCTCGACCAGGAAGCCACCGATACTGCAGGCAGAGCGATGCGCAGAGGTATAGTCGAGGTTCCTTCCCTGCTTTGAAACAAAGGCGAGGATTTTGAAGTGGATGGCGGTTCGCACGTCATCAGGCAGGAACTCGTAATCACCCCCGTCGGCAAGGATCGTCATCACGCGGCGGGCGAGAGCGGCTGCGTGGCAGACGTTGACGTGGCCTGTGGGGATGGGGATTTGGCCAAGGCTGGATGGCTTGCCAAAGGCCGTCTTGCCGGCGACGACGTTCTCGGCCTCATACAGGCTTTCACCTTTTTCCATGACCCCCTCCACGCGACGGATACCAGGTGGAAGTGTAAGAAGCTGGTGGTGGTGGAGTGAGGCGCCTGGATGAATGCAACAGCGGTGAAGCGGGTGGTTTTCTTTCAAGCTGTGGGTAACGGGCCGCGAGGTGTGGTTGTGTTCGTTCCGGCGCGAAGTTGCGCAGGGATTAGACATTGGCGTGGCGGGCGCGGTATCCGGCTAACGCGCGTTACTGCCCATTTTGAGAATGGCGAAGGGTAACGATTCAGGGTGCTGTTCTAATTTCAGCCTGACATGATCAGGGGTGCACCAATTTCGCCGTGCGGGCCGAGGTCCTTTAAAAGCAAGGTCCATAGCTCGGACTAGCAGGCTATTCGAAACTTTTTCCTTCAATGGATTTGGCGAACCGAAGGAGGTTGATTACCGCCTCGAAGATGAAGCGCGCCTCATGGGGATCGACTAATTGGCTATCATGGGCGAAAGACGCATTGTTGCGAATGCCGTTGAACAGCTCGAAGATGTCGACGGTGGACTTGACTATCTTCTCGCTGATCGGACGCATACTGCCCGCCTTGCGAATGGGATTGAAGTAGCGCGCTGCGCGGGAATTCAAGCTTTCATTGGGGCTGCTATCCTCTCCCCGCAACGACAGCAAGTGAGCGAACTTTTTCATGCAGTAGGTGTGCAACCGGTCAAGCGCCGCTTCCGGCTTGTTTGCCTGGATGTCTCGCTCAATCGCGGCGATGAGTTCATGGAGGGTTTCGTTGTGTACGAATTTCTCAAGCCCATCGGTTTTTGCTAGGGAGGCTCCGGCGCGCAGGTTCGCAACGATGCGAAGGTAACGCTCATGTGCCTGAGGAAGCGGTTCAGGCTTGCTAAACATCGAGAGCATGTCGGAACGATATTTCCAAAGCGCTTCGAGGGCAGCCGCCGCTCGTTCCGGCGGGGCTGACTGGAGGTAGGTCCTGAGGCGCTTTCCCTTGGACCCACCGTTCACCGCGAATTCCGGGGCGTCGATGTCCACAGCAAGCTCGTCGGCGAAGAAATGGGCAAATGTCCGGTCGCTGAAATTGAGGACGTAACCCGATCCCATTTCGAGGACCGCGTCTAGGAACGCCATATCCAATCTAGCAATCTGCGGCTTCTTGAGATCCATCGTGAGTTCATTTGGTTTGTGATCAAATCCGGTAGCACGCCCAGTGTGCGCGAAAAATTACTTTGCGCACGTTATAGGCAGCCACTCCGCGTTAAGTGGAGATTGCGACAGGAACACCGATGAGATTGGCAACGGGCGTGTAAATGTCTGTGGTCTGGTCTGGCGTCTTGATTGAAACGATCAAGGAATAGCGGGCGATTTTCTCAAATCGCTCTTCCTTGGGGCGGGTTCGCCACCAACCGATTGTCGGGTAGATGGCGATGTGGGAACGGTTGGCTAGATCCTGCGCCGTTCCGGTCCACACGTTGGAGTGGATGGAGCCCCGCGAGGGTTGGTGTCCGCCAATGGTCCATCGGCCAGTCTCCCCAGCATGGTCCGCTTCGTATTCTTCTTCCTGCTCGTAGGCGTTGATGCGCTGACGAAATTGGTCCGGCGTCTCCGTGGCGCGCATGACCGCAAACCGCAACCCGTGCGAGCCATAACCGTACTTCTTGTCCCACCCGCGCTCGCCGGGGCTCGGCTCAACGAAATAGGAGAGCGTCACGCGCATTTCCACCTCGGTGCCTAGGGGTAGACTGCGCAAGACATCAGCCGGCCACGGTAAGGCGTGATGTTTGATTTCATTTGTTTTGATTGCCGATCCCTCTTTGAGGAAAGGCTGAATGGAATCTTGTGCGATAAGGGTGAGGCTGTTATTGGCGCTGGCAAAAAGTTCTTCCACATCAGGTGCGCCATAGCCGAAGGTGCGAAGCAAACGGTTTGAATCCGAGAAGCCCTGAGCGTTCTTGGACCGCTCGATCATCGCGGGCGTCCAGCGCGCGCTGTGCACCAGCATGCCGCGCAAGGTTTCGGGCGTAAAATCCGGATAGCGGGCGGCAAGTCGCGCTGCCAGGTTGGCCGCCAAGGCGGTTGCGGCACTCGTTTCGCCCATCGTTCGGAATGGCGGCTGTCCCGTGGCGAACTCATCACTGGTGGTCAACAGCATGAGTTCCGGCAACTCCATCGGTGTGGCGCCAGGACCGCTCCGGCCGAGATTGCCCGCTTCCATCACGATGTCCGGCTTGAAGGGCGGACGGGAGGCCGAGGTCCACGTGACAGATGTTGTGCTGGAGGGAGCCAAATCGCCGCTTTCCGCCACAGGAATCCAGCCAGGGCTTACCGCCTGATCGATGAGGACCTTTTCGGTATAGCCGCCGACGGTCAGCGCATTCCAAGCTTGGGCTGGGTCCTGCACAGTAGTGACTTCGTTCGAGTTCGGATAAGTGCCGTGGTTCGCCGGGTCCATGTTGCCGGCGGAAATCAGGAGAAGCCGCTGAACTTCATCGTCGGCGCCTGCGGCTAATCCATCGACCGCAGCGGACCAGGACGATGGCCGCCCTTGATTGGCATCCTTGGCGGTGACCGCCATGCAATAAACGCGTGAACGCTGGACGCCGGTCTCCAACCTGTTCACGCCCTCGACCGTCACGACGCCGTAGAGGTCGGGGTTGTGTGGATCAGCGGGCAGATTGATGAGCTTCAGTGACTCAAGGCCGTGTTCGAGGACCACATTGCCCTGGCCTGCAAGCACATCCGCGAGATCGCCATAGAGTGCGATGCCCGCCATCCACGTTCCATGCGGTCCGCCGTCATGCACGCCCCAGTCGGGCTTGTAGGTGTGGAGGTCTGTAGTTGCATTAATGACCGGAGCCAGCAGGGGATGGCCGTGGTTCACACCGGTGTCGAGCAGCCCAACAACCGGGGCACCGTTGCCGGGCGGCGTCAGGCGCCGCGTAAGGTTGCCAATCCACGCGCGTTGATCCGGCACGGTCAGGCCATCAAAGAAATCTGCCGCCACTTTGGCTTTGCGAACTTCGGCGATAACTCCCAACACGTCCGCGCCGAGCGAAAGCTGCTCGCGCGTGCCACGCACCAGAACCACAGTGCGGTCCACGAAATGCAGGGCATTCGAGGTGACCGTGTACCCAAGATCCGCGGCGGCATCTCTCAAGACGCTTTCCGACGACACCTCGTCGGAATCTGTCGGCCGCAACCAAACTTCCCATGTGATCGGCACATCTGCCGCCGGATATTGATCGGCCGGGTCGCTCCAAAGTTCTTTGAGGGTTGCAACCTTGATGTGAGAAATGCTTTCAGCAAGATCTTTATAGTCTGGCGGCTTTCGTGTTTTACCTGGAGCCAAGGGCGCATTCGGATCGGTGTCGCGGTATTTTTCGAGGCGCTTGATGAAGAGCCGGACCTTGTCATGCGGGACCAACACAGTTGCCACGGTCTTCTGATCGACCTCTTTGACGGTAAGGAGCTCGATTCCGCTGCGCTGAAGGTCTAGGCTTTCAAACTTCAATTCGAAGTCGGGCTCGCTCTCAAAGGAAAGCATGAGTGCGGGAGATTGATAAAACCCATTCCCATCGCTCCTTTCCACCCGAGTGGGTGTCGTTGCGACAGCCGTCTGCAACTGTTGAATAAGGCTGTTGCCATGGGCTACTCGGCTGCGGGTGGGCGTCCGAAATGAATTGCGAGGACTAAGCGTCGACGTGAACCGGCTTGCAGGCGCCTCTCCAGGCACAATGAGGTGGGGATGGCGCGGCACGGCCTAGGCTTTCCTTACGAACGCGCTTCACCGTGGGAGAAGGTGGTTTTGCGCTCATCGATTGCAGCAGCGATGTCGGTTTGCGTGATTTGTCGGCGCTCAATCAGTCCATGCTTGATGGCATCCTCGGCCGCGCGCGTAATATCTGCATAACTAAGGCCAAGAGCGCGGTCTGCTAGACGTGGCCACCTGACGTCCTTGGCTTTTGCTCCAGCAAGCTTGGATTTGAGAGCTATCGTAATCTCAGTTTTGTTTGGCAGGGAGTACTCGAGAATATTGTCGAAGCGCCGGAAGAGTGCGCGGTCAAGAATATGAGGATGGTTGGTGGCAGCCAGTATCAGGCTATCGGAGGTATCCTGCTCGACCATTTGCAGGAAGCTATTCACCACCCGTCGGATTTCGCCGACATCATTGGATAGCCCGCGCTCTGAGCCAATGCTGTCGAACTCATCGAAAAGGTAGACTGCGCGGGTTTGGGCTATGGCGTCAAAGACCAGCCTGAGCTTTGCGGCTGTTTCGCCCATATAGCGCGTGATGAGGCGGTCGAGGCGGACCACAAAAAGAGGAAGACCAAGTTCCCCGGCCAAGGCCGACGCGGTCATTGTTTTTCCCGTACCCGGCGGCCCGACTAAGAGAATCTTCTTGCGGGGGGACAAGCCGTGGGCGCGAATATCGGCGATGGTCTTATGCTCCCGCACGACGCGCTCCAATGCCAAGCGGAGCTTGTCGGCGAAAATTAAATCCTTGAGTCTCGTATTCGGGTAGGTCACCGACAAAAGATCAGCCACCTCGCCTTTTGGGCGTGCCAGCGGAATCGGCGTGACCCCGGCGCGGGGGAGCTTCACCTTGGCTTCGTCAATGAGATGCTTCAGCTCCTCAGCGAGCTTGCCGTGGCCCTGGCGGGCCTCGCCGGCGGCGATCTGCATGGCAACGGATTGAAATTGGGCATCATCACCCCGCGCATATGCCTTCAAAAGAGCCTTGATCTGATCGGCATTTGGCATGGGGCGGGCTCGGTTGGTCACGGTTGGATTGTACGGTGCTTCGACTCGTTAGGGAAGATGGCCAGGTTGCCGCCTCGATCAGGATGTTGGGCGTGGTGTTGCAATCCCCCGACCGCAATGGTTTCGGGGGCGCCTGGCCTGAGTTGCTTTTTTTATTTGCCGTGAAGTGTGAGCTGTGAGATGATTGGTCAATAGGTAGTGAAAATACTACCCGATCGGGCGCCTCATGGGGCGTCTTTTTTTATTCCTGTTTTATTTTACATAACGATCATTATGCGAATCAATCAACGATGCGAACTCACATCGACGCCCATCTCCCCAGATCAGCCGGACCTGCATTGATGCGATGTCGCATCCTCGGCCAAACTGTTGCGCCTCGGACTCGATGATCAGGCGCCCTGTGTCCCCCGTTGCGCAACGCTGGAACAGGGCAGCGTTGCGGCAGGATGAAAACAGCCGCTATTGATTTTCGACATAATGGCATCAAATGGATGACGTTTACCAAGGGTCTGCTTCCATGTCGACGGCGTGGTTTTTTCCGACAACCGTGTCTTAGCGGGTTTGGTCGATTAGATATCCGACTCTGCCTCAACTCGCTAAAAATGTAATACCTTCTATACCCTGGAAATGAGGTGCCGTTGATCGTACTCGGCAACGAATCCCAGGCGCTGTTGCGCGTGCGAAAGGTCATACAGCGGCGCAAACGGCTGCCGTCTATAGACCTCCGGACTGCGGATCTCGACGGCGCTCCCGTGCAGAAGACGCAACCGATCAAGCGTTGGCTCGGGTGAAAGCGTGACCTGCGACGAGAGATAGAATTTCTCGAAGCCGCCTTTCGGCATCCTCATCTCCATGGCGAGACGGAATGCGCGGGCGAGATCACGGGCATCGATGTGATGGTGAAGCGGGCCTCCTCCGGCCGATGACGGCCCCCCGGCCGCTGGCCCATGATAGTTCTCCGGATCCTTAGCACGGGCGACAATCTCCGGTGCCATCTCCGGGTAGGCGACAAAGACCGTCCGGAGAGCCACGACCGACATTCCGCGCAATGCGTAAGCTCGGGAGAGATCTTCGCCCAATATCTTGCTGACGGCATAGGGATCGGTGGCCAGCAACGGATGGTCGAGATCGAGTGGCGCATAGAGTGGCTGCAACATGCGACCTTCGCGCACCGTATAGCCTGCTACCGAATCGCTCGAACAGAATACGAAGCGCTCGATCCGGGCGGCCTCGGCAGCCTCGAGCACCGTGTAGGTACCTTGCACGTTGACACGCATGATGGTCTGCCCGTCCCCCGACCAGATATTCGGCACGGCGGCGATATGGAGAACGGCCTCGACGTCCTTTAGCGCGTCGGCGACCGCAACTGCATCCGTGACATCCGCGACACGCCAGTCGATATCAGCCTTGCCGCGTCGGCGATCGAAGCCGCGGACGCGATATCCACTGGACAACAATTCTTCGACGACAAACCGACCGAGGAGTCCGGCCGCCCCGGTAACCAGTACAAGCTTTGTCATGACGGGCGTCCCGTCGATTGTGGCGGAAAGCCTACTTTTGCCAGAAGGTGATGGCTCTGAGGGATCGCGGTCCCCGGATCATCCGCGAGGATCTCGAGCATCGTTGGTCCGTGGTAGCCGATCTCCTTGAGGGCGGCGGCGACCTCAGCGAACGGCACCGTGCCGGTGCCGATCGGATCATGACGCCAAATCTTCCTGGTCGTGTCGGAGACGTGCACGATGCGCAGGACGTCGGCGAGCTTCCGAATTCCCTCAGCGGGCGACTCACCAATGAAATAGGCGTTCGCGGCATCGTAAGTTGCGCCGAGGTCTTCAGATTTGAAACTGCGGACGAATGTCCCGAGGGTATTCGCATCGGGGAACGATGCCATCGGGACATTCTCGATGGCCAGCTTGATGCCCTTCGCCTGGGCGTAGGGCAGCAATTTCTCGATCGAGTCACGCATCCAGTTCGTACGAGCTTCGACGGTAGGCGGCGCCAACGGGCTCATTCGGCCGGGCACGGTCACCACCCAATGCACATTGATGTCTGACGCCAGATCGATTGTCTGCTTGAACATCTCGATTGAAGCCGCCCGCACCTCGGGCCATGGGCTCGCCAGGTTGTGATCAAGACTCGGAAGGTTCATCGCGCAATCGGAAGCCTTTACCTCGTCCAACAGCGCCGCGAGCTTGCGTCTTGAAGACTGGTCGAAGTCGGCAAGCGGCAGATGAGGAGGGTGAACCAGGAACTCGAATGTTCGGTAGTTGAGGTCCGCAAGCTGGCGCACGCAATCGATCACCGGCGTCGTCCAGGCGTAGGCGTAGGTATTGATGCCCATCGTGATCATGACCTGCTCTCCTTCAGTGGCATTACGCTCGTGGCTAACGCGCATCCTGGTGTGCCTTGACCGCTTCTTTGCCGGCGATCCATCCGAACACCAGAGCCGGACCCAGCGTAATTCCCGGTCCCGGGTAGGCCCCCTCCATGACTGACGCCATGTCGTTACCGCAGGCGTAGAGGCCCGGTATGGCCGTCCCGTCCGGTCTGAGAACCCGTGTCGAGGCATCCGTCACGATGCCCGCCGACATGCCCAAATCGGCCGGCACGACCTTGACGGCATAGAACGGTGCCTGCTTGATCGGTCCGACGCACGGATTTGGTTTCACGTCGGCGTCCCCGAGCGAGCGCTGGTAGACATCACCGCCGCGACCAAACTCCGGATCCTCCCCCTTCTCTGCCCCGACATTGAAATTGCGCACAGTCTCATCCAGGGCCGCGACCGGCACGCCGATCTGCTTGGCGAGGTCCGCAAGGGATGCAGCCTCGATGAGATAGCCAGACGCGATATCGCCTTTGATCGATGTCGAAAACGGCTTGATCTTGCCGAGACCGTATTTCCAGAGGAAGCCGCAGTCGCAGATCAGCCAGGCTGGAATCGCACTGTTGGCGTGCGAGAGTTGCGCACGAACGAACTCGTGGTAGGACAGAGCCTCGTTGACGAACCGCTGGCCATTGCAGTCGACGGCGATCAGGCCGGGTTTGGCGCGGTCGGTGACCGTGTGAGGAAAGACGCCTGCGCTGCCGTCCGCGCGGACAAAGGTAGAGGCCGGAACCCAGAACGCCCCTTCCCTTGTCGATGACGACAGGCTGGCACCCAAGGCACTGGCGAGGACGGCTCCCCGCGGCTGCGGACCGGATTTGACCGTTGCAGTCAGCGTTCCCGCAGCTTCGGGGACATAGTTGCGACGGATCTCGGGCTGATGCGAGATGCCGCCGGTGGCGAGAATGATGCCGCGGCGGGCCACGAGCCTGGTCGATCGTCCCTGCGCATCCTGTGCAACGACCAGCGAGACACGGCCGTCCGGTCCGAGCTCAAGGCTTTCGACGCCGACGCCGGTCCGTATCTCCACCTTGAGATCGAGTGCGGACCGAAGCAGGCGCGCGACCAATGCATTGCCGAGATACAACGACGTGCCACGGCGCGCCTTGAGGCGCTGGAGGAAGTAGTCCAACAGAAGCCGCGTGACGCGCAGGGTCGACGGCAGCGACTTCATCGCGCGGCGAAAGTGTGGAATGTCCTTGCGGCTGACCATCATGCCGCCGAACAGCGTGAACTCCGGCAGAGGGTCCCGCACGAGCCCGAATGCACGGCCCAACTGCCTGCCGTCGAACGGCACAGGTTCGAGAACGCGTCCACCCGCCGTTCCGCCCGGCAGGTCCGGATAGTAATCCGGATAGGTCGGCACGGGCTGGAATCGAAGCGACGTCGTCGCCTCCAGATCCCGCAGCGCGTCGTCGGCCCGCGCCAGAAAGGTCTCGAGCTTATCCCGCCTCTTGCCGGGCACGGTAACCGATAGATAGGTCCGCGCAGCCTCGATACTGTCGGGCTGCCCGGCTTCGGCCATCTTGTGGTTGACCGGTAGCCAGACCATGCCGCCCGAAATCGCGGTCGTGCCCCCCACGACATCCGCCTGCTCGAGCACGAGCACGGATTTTCCCGCAGCGGCCGCCGTACAGGCCGCGGTCAGACCAGCCGCTCCCGCGCCGATGACGATGGCGTCCCAGGCATCGGCCACCGCAGGGGTCATATCATGCCGCCGTTGGGCCGGATGATCTGCCCCGTGATCCACGAGGCGTTCTGCGAGGACGCGAACAGCACCACCTCGGCAATCTCTTCCGCGCGGCCAATGCGGTTCAGCGGGCTCATTGCCGCCGATCTTTGCTTGGCTTCTTCCGTCTTTCCCGCGCGGAACAGGTCAGTATCGACCGGCCCCGGAGCGACTGCGTTGACGCGGACTTCGCGGCCCGCCAGTTCCTTCGACATCGACCGCACGAGACTCTCGACCGCCGCTTTCGTTGCGGTATAGGGGCCTCCCCCGGGAATTCCCAAACCGGTCATCGATGTGGTCAATGCCACGATCGAGCCGCCCTTCGGCACGCGCCGCGCGGCCTCGGACAGCACATTGAACGCGCCGACGATGTTGACGTCGACGAGCTCCTGAAAATCCGCCAAGGGGAAGTCCGCCATCGGACGCGGCGGCCGGTTGATGCCGGCATTGGCCACGACAGCAATCGGCGCGACGCCGAAATCCGCGGTCACGCGCTCAAAGACATCGGCCACACCCTTGGCATCGCGGATATCGACCTTGTATGCACGCCCGACCGGCTTTGCGGGCGCGTCCGCCGCATAGGTGCTGGCCACCTGCCAGCCCGCGTTCTCGAACGCACTACAGCAGGCGGCGCCGATGCCGCGCGAGCCACCGAAAATCAGAACTACGGGTGAAGGCTTGGTCATTTCTGTTCCTCGAACTCTCGCTTACCGTAAGCTTGCCCGGGTCGCGGCGATCGTCGCCGCGATGCCCTTCTTGATGTCGTATTTCGGCTCATAGCCGAGCTCGGCGCGCGCACGGCTGATGTCGAGCGCCCCCTTGACGGCGGTCGGGACCACGCCGCCATGGCGATAGACACCGCTGTCGCCGACCGTAATGCGGGCCCCCGGGATCGCCTCATTGACCGCATCTGCGGTGTCCCGGAGCGTCGGAGCCTCGCCCGTTGCGATGTTGTAGGCATCGAAACGATGCTTCTCCTTGTCGAGCGCGAGCAGGGTGCCGTCGACCGTGTCGTCGATGAAAACCTGATCGACGGCCAGATTTGCACCCTCCGTCTGATGATAGGGCTCGCCCCGGAGTGCCGCCTCGATGAAGGTGCGCGGCAATCGCAGGCGCGGCAGGTGCGGACCGTAAACCCAGCACGTGCGTACGTTGATGCACTCAAGGCCGTGGTCGCGTGAATAGACCCGACCGTAATGCTCTGCTGCCAGCTTGGTGAGACCATAGACGCTGGCCGGCTTCTGCGGATGGTCCTCGTCGATCCTGGGTGCCTGGAAATCGCCGTAGGTCTCTTCCGTCGAGATATGCACGACACGCCGAACCTTGCGCAGCCTCATCGCCTCGAAGACGTTGATCGAACCTTCGACGTTGACGCGCAGCGTCTTGATCGGGGCGTCCGCTGCAAAGACGACGCCCACGATCGCTGCCGTGTGCACTACCGCATCGACCGGATGCTTTTCGAACAACCGCACGACCTGATGCCACTCGCCAAAGTCGACCGCCTCGGCCGACAGCCGGGAATTGCTCGCGGCAAGCGCGGTCATTGCGGGCGAAACCGCGATATCCGCGGCAACGACCGTATCACCCCGGTCGAGCAGCGCCCTGACGATGGCGCCACCGAGCCAGCCGCAGCCACCCGTAACGAGAATCTTCTTGCTCACGATTTTTCTCTCAACGCGGCTCCGGCTCTTCGTCGGTCGGCGGGCTCGTGATCACGAGGAACACCAGAGGGTCGATGCCCGTGTTGTGGAACTCATGCACGACGCCCGGCGGGATGAAGGTCACGTCGTTGGAACGCACCACGCGACGCTCGCCGTCCACGACCAGCACGCCTTCGCCGGCAAGCACGTGGTAGATTTGCTCCTGCACCTTGTGGACATGGGATTCCACATGCGCACCTGCCTCGTAGGTCGAAATGCGGTGATCGAAGAACCGGCTGCCCGTGGTTTCGGGCGTGACGATCGCCTTCGACAGAGCCTGGTTGAAGTGGCCCGGATACTGGATCCACTGCAGTTCGGCGAGGTTGCGAGTCACCGCGTATTTTTTCTTTTCCGCATCCGCAAATGCGTTTGGGGCGGGCGCCACGATAGTCATGCGTTGTCTCCAGTCGTTGATCGGTTCGAATTTCACATTGTCGCAGGGGTGCGCTGCCCCACCTCATCGGCCTGGACAACGCCGAGCAGCCGCTCGCACTGCGCCTTGTCCATCGCCAAGGTGCTTGCGGCACCACCGTAGGCTACACGACCATTCACGAGCACATAGGCACGGTCAGCCATCGCGAGGACGCTCTCCGCATGGTGCTCGACGATGACCATGCTCGCCCTCGTCGACAGTCGTCCAACGGCGTCGCGCACTTCCTGGACCACGGCGGGCGCCAAGCCTTCGAACGGCTCGTCAAGCAGGATGAGCCTGGACGGCACCATCAGGGCGCGCGCAATCGCAACCATCTGCTGCTCACCGCCGGAGAGGGTTTCACCGCGCGAACGGATTCGAGCTCCGACCTTCGGGAACAGGTCGAATATCTCCTCCATCGACGCGCCCCCCGGCCGCGCGGCAAGCCTGAGATTCTCCTGTACTGTCAGGTTCGGAAACAGCCGCCGCCCCTCGGCCACCAGCGAGATGCCGAGTCTGTTGATGTCGCTGGGCCGCAGCTTCGATATATCGCGGCCTTCAAACGACATTTGTCCTTCCGACGGGTGCAGAACACCCGTAACCGCGCGCAGCAGCGTGGTCTTGCCGACGCCGTTACGCCCGAGCAGGGCGACGACCTCGCCCTTGTGAACGGCCAGATCGACGTTCTCGAGCACGGTGCTGCCGCCATAGCCAGCGCTTATTCCCTTGAGCTCGAGGAGCGGGGCCTGGTCGGCCGGCACAGCCGCGCCGCCCTTCCTCGTCGGAAGAACCACAACTTGCCCGCTCTCCTGCACCGGATGGGCATCGCCGAGATAGGCGGCGACCACTTCCGGATGCCGTGCGACCTCCGCCGGCTTGCCGTCGGCAATCAGACGGCCCTGATGCAGAACCGTAATGCGGTCCGACATTGCCAGGACCCGATCAATGTCATGCTCGATCAGAAGGACGGCATGGGATTGCGCCAGACGGCGGATGAGTTCGCCGACGATGCGACGATCGGATTCCGCCAGACCCGCCAAGGGTTCGTCCAGCAGCAGCAGCTTGGCGTCGATCGCGAGCGAGACCGCGATTTCGAGGAGGCGCTTTTCGCCGTGAGACAGCGAGACGCAGAGTTCAGCCGCTCGTTCGGTCAGGCCGACGGCCTCCAGGAGGCCCCAGACCCGCGCATTGACGCTCTCCGAGGCATGTGCGTCGGCCCACAGGCTGAAATAGGTCCTGTTGGAGGCCTGCACCGCGACCCGCACGTTTTCGAAGGCCGTCAGATTGGGAAACACGCTGAGGATCTGGAACGACCGCGCAATCCCCAGCCGCGCCCGCTTGTAGGGCGGCAGGCTGTTGATCGACCCGCCCTCGAACAGGATCTCGCCGGAGTCCGGCTTGTAGCGGCCGGTCAGGAGATTGAAGAAGGTGGTCTTGCCCGCGCCATTCGGTCCGATCAGGGAGTGTAGACCCGTCCGGCTCATCTCCAGCGAGATGTCGTTCTGGGTGACGATGTTGCCGAAGCGCTTGGAAAGGTTTCGGACCTGAAGGATCGGCGCGCCCCCGTCGCCTGACCCTTTCGCGGCGGCCGGCGTATACGGCACGATCTTCGCGGGACGCGGTGAAATGCCGTCGCGCGTCAGCGTCCAGCGGTCGCGCCTGACAAGACGCTGGAAGATGCCTTGCACGCCTTCATGCGACAACAGAGCGAATGCGATGATAATGGGCGCAAAGAACAGCCACCAGTTCTCGGTCAGGGCGCTGAGGCGATCTTCGAGTACAATGAAAATGATCGAACCCCAGAGAGGTCCGAGGAAGTGATGAACTCCGCCCAGAGCCGCCATTAACACCGGATCGCCGGCGTGCTGCCAGCTCAGATTGTTGGCGTAAGCTCCCTGCAGCAATAGCACCATCAGACCGCCGGCGATCCCGATCGCCCCGCCAGCGATGACGAGGGCGACGAGTTTCGTCTGATACGTGTTGTAGCCCAGACTGGCGACACGCTCCTCGTTGTCGCGCAGCGCCTGCATCATCCGGCCAAACGGGCTATGAGCGATCCGCCACAACAGCCACAACATGCCGAGGACGACGACGAGCGCGAACCAGTGAAACTCGAGCGCCGAGGTAAACAGGGGCCGCGCGACATCCTGGATACCGTTCTCTCCACCAGTGACGTCCGTCCACTTGAACGCGATCTCGAAGGCGATCTGTGAGCAGGCGAGCGTGAGCAGTGAAAAGTAGAGGCCTCGCCGGCGGAGGATGACCGCACCGACCGTCAGCGCCAGCAGCATCGAAAAACCGGCTGCGACCAGAACGTCGCCCAGTTCGTTCCCGCCGAGAAGACGCGTTCCGATCAGCGCCACGGCGTAACCTGCAGTCCCGAAGAAGAACGATGCGCCGAACGGGACCAAGCCCAGATACCCGATCAGGAAGTTCACCCCGGCCGCATAAAGAGTGTAGATCGCAATCTGAGTCACTCTTGCAACCGGCATGCCGATGCCAAGCGCAATGGCCGAGGCAACAAGCAATACGGCGGCAATGATCGCAATGGGATGGCGCGACACACGCCCGAGCAACGCCCCTTTCATTCGAAGCGCTCCCAGCGTTCACCGAACAAGCCGCGAGGGCGCAGAAGCATGATCGCGAACATCAGCACGTACATCGAGGCCGTCGACGCCGCCGGCCAGAACTGGATGGTCAGAGCGGTCACGACACCAACGGCGAGCCCCGCCACCACGGCGCCCCGCAACGACCCAAGCCCACCAATTGCAACAATTACAAATGCGGGCATAACTGCATTCGCCGCCATCGACGGAGAGACGGTCCAGAGCGGGGCTGCAAGCAGCCCCGCGATCGCGGCAAGCCCGCAGCCCAGGCCGAATACCGCCGTAAGGACGCGGGGCAGCTTGATGCCGAGCAGCTCAACCATCTCGGGATCGCGACTTCCGGCACGCAGAATCCGCCCATAAGGCGTCCAGGACAGGAAAGCCCAGAGGCCGAGCAATGCCGTCGACGTCGCGGCCAGAACCGCCACCCGGTATTTTGTGATCAGCAATGGTCCCAGCTCGACGATGCCCGCGAGCGGCGGCGGCGGGTTGAATGGTTTGCCGTCCGCGCCCCAGGTTGCGCGAATGAGAGCCTCGATCAACAAGGCCAGTGCGAACGTCACGATGAGGCTCAGAAGAGGCTCGCGCCCGTAAAGCCGACGTATCAGCAGGAACTCCGTCGCCATGCCTATGGCAGCAACGACGATCGGAGCCAGGGCGACAGCTCCCCATCCGAACCAACGAAAGAGTTGCCAGGACACGTAAGCGCCCAGCGCGAAGAAAGCGCCATGCGCGAAATTGATGACGCCAAGAAGCCCGAACGTGATCGACAGGCCGACCGCGATCAGGACGTAGAGAAAGCCCAGGACGAGGCCGTTGGCGACTTGCGAAATGATGATGTCGGTCATGTTTCCAACTCGCCAACGGGTATCAAAACGGGGGCTACTTCAGAGCGCCGGCATGTTGCAGCCGATCTCTTCCTTGGTCCCGAAGGCTTTTTCGGTCTCTTCCGCCGTAGCGGAGGTGTCCTTCAGGACCTCGAAGAAATCCCACTTGTCGGTGATGTTCTTCTTGACCTGCACGATGACGGCAGGCCGGACCATCTGATGGTCCCATTCGCGGAAGTAGTACGGCAGCAATCCTTCCGTGTTTTTCCATTTCTCTAGAGCGACAATGATGTCCTGAGCTTTGGTCGACTTCGCAGCCTCGATCGACTCCAGCAGCGCGCGCATCGCAATCCACCCCGACCAAGTCTTGTCCGACGGCGGCTGGCCGTACTTCTTCTGGAACGCTTCGGTCATCGCCTTCTCGGCTGCCGTGTTCTTGGGATTGTTATAGTACCAGGGCTTGATGTAGATGCCGCTGGAGGCCTGCGGGCCGACGTCCCAGAAATCCGTATCGGTCACCGCTATGGCGCCGTACGGGATTTTCTCCTTCATCCCCATCTCATTCCACTGCTTGAGGAAGGTGGAGAAGTCGCCGCCGACAAGGCCGCCGATGATCGCGTCCGGCTTGGCTTGCCGTATCTTGAGGATGTAGGATGAGTAGTCAGCCGTGTTGATCGGCACCTCGTCGGAGCCCGCTTCGGTCAGCCCGGTCTTGCCCAGCAAGGCTCGCGACGATCGCAGTATGTCCTGACCGAACGCATATGAGGCTGTCAGGAAATAGACTTTCTTCCCGATCGATGCGATGTAGGGCATCAGACCGCTCGTCTGCACCGGGACTGTCGCCTGGGTACGGAAGACGTAGCGGCTGCAGCTCTTGCCCGTGATTTCGCTCGCGGCTGCTCCCGGCAGGATGAGCGGAATCTTCGCGCGATTGGCCACGCTCATCATGGCGAGCGCATTCGAACTGTAGTTGCCGCCCACGACGGCGACGACCTTATTTTCGTCCACGAGCCGCTGCATGTTCTGCTGGGAGCCTTGCGGGTCCGATTCATCGAGCCAGATGACCTCGATCTTGCGGCCGAGCACCTTGCCGCCGGCCTGTTCGACGGCCAATTCGCTGCCGCGCTCCAGGAACTGGCCGATCGACGAGCCGGGTCCCTGCTTCGAATAAATCATGCCGATCCTGATTGGATCATCCGTCTGAGCGCTGGCACCAGTTGCAGCCGCGAGGCTGGCGATTGCTGCAGTCGTCAAACGGGCAAGCAGCTTCCGGCAAGCACTATCCATCCAACCCATAACGTTCTCCTCCCTTGTTGATCGACTTATTGCTTCAGATCAGCCGCTGCGGTTTACCGAAGACCGGCTCCTTGTACGGCACGGGCGGCAATTGCCACGTCCCCGTGGACGGTGGACGCACCTCGGCATCGACATGCAGATCGATGACGCAAGGTCGGCGATTCTTGATCGCCGTTTCCACGACACCGCGCAGATCCTCGCTCCTGGTGACCGTGTAGCCATCGGCGCCGCAGGCACGCGCCCACGCTGCGAAGTCCGGATTGTATCGTTCGCCGCCGGGCCCCTGATTGCCCTTGTAGAAGGCGGTCCCGAGCTCCCTGCCTCCGAACATTCCATATTGAATGTCGCGGATCGCACCCCAGGCGAAGTTGTTCCACACGATCCAGATGCAGGGCAGCGAATACTCGACCGCGGTCGCAACCACATGGGGCGCCATCATGAAGCCGCCATCGCCGACGACCGCAACACAGGTGCGGTCGGGCGCCGCCAGGTGCGCACCGAGAACGCCGCACACGCCGAAGCCCATCGACGAATAGCCCCAGCTATTGAGCATGCTCTGCGCCCGGCGGGGCTTCCAGAACTGCATGAACCAATTGTGATGCACGCCGGAATCTAGCGACAGGATCACATCGTCGGGCAGGATGTCGGTCAGCGCGTCGACCACATATTCCGGCCGGATCGGCGTCGTCACGTCCTTGAAGTGAGGACGGACGAACGCGTCCCATTCGGCCTGCCAACCGGCAACCTCGGCGCGCCACGGCTCGAAGTTCTCCCGCCGAATGTCCTTCCGCTCGGCCATCCCGTCGAGCAGTTGCGCCGCGAAGGTCTTGGCATCGGCGATGACGCCGAGCGTCGGCGGATAGTTGCGCCCGAGCTCCGCGGGATCGATGTCGGCCTGGATAAGCTTGGTCTCCGGGAAATTCCAGGAATAGCCCGGGTGCCATGACGATGACGAGCGGTCGTCGAAGCGCGTTCCGATGCAGATCACGAGATCGGCAAAACGACCGGCCTGATTGGCCGGATAGGCACCGTTGCGCCCGATAAAGCCCAGCGTCAGCGGGTCGCCGGAGGGCACGAGACCCATGCCATTCGGAGACGTGATAACCGGGATGCCGTATTTCTGCTGAAGCGCCGTGATCTCGGGGCTGGCTTCGGACAGCGTCGTCCCTTGCCCGACAAAGAAAACCGGTTTCCTGGAAGCGCTCAGCAGGTCGAGCGCCTTCGCAATATCCGCGGGGCTGGCATTGGGGCGATGCCCGCCGTGCACGTGTGACGGCGCCGGCAGTTCGACGTCATCCTCCTCCTGGAAGACATTGTATGGAATATCCAAGTTCACGGGGCCTGGCCTGCCGGTCACCATCGTGTCGAAGCCCTGGCGCAACGCCAGGGGCAGCATGTCGACGCGCGTGGGCTGGAACGTCCGCTTGACCACCGGCCGCATGACCTGAGCAAAGTCGGCCTGATTGTGCGCGTAGAGCTCCTGGAAGGGTCCACGATTGGCCTGCGACGTCGGCACGTTTGCCGTGATTGCCATGAACGCCGATGAGTCCGACAGGGCTGTGATCAGCGGCATCACGATATTCGCCGAGCCCGGACCTGTTGACGTCAACGTCGCGACCGGACTGTGCTTGACGCGAAAGTAAGCGTCAGCCATATGGCCCGCCGCCTGCTCGTGCCGCGGCGAAATCAGGCTGATCTTGTCCCGCACCTGGTAAAGCGCATCGAGAATGCCTACATTGCCATGGCCGCAGACGCCGAAAATGAACGGCACCTTCTGCTTGACGAGATACTCGGCGATGACCTCGCCACCCTTCATCTTGCTCATTTCTTGTTCTTCTCCGGCTGCGTTTCTCGATCAGGCCAGGATCGTGACCATGCGCTCTTCGCTCATCTCCCGGATCGCATAATACGGGCCTTCCCGGCCAAAACCGCTATCCTTCGAGCCACCATAGGGCATGAGATCGACGCGGGAGCTGGGAGTTTCGTTGATGTGTACGCCTCCGACCTGGAGCTTCCGCGCCGCCTCGAGTGCATTCCCGATATGCTGCGTGAAGATTCCGGTCGCGAGACCGTAAGGGGTCGCGTTGACTCGCTCGATCGCCTCGTCGAACGAGTCGAACGGCGCGACCGTCAGGACAGGTCCGAAAACCTCCTGACAGCCCAGCGGTGTTGCCTTCGAGACGTCGGCCAACAGCGCCGGATGAACAACCGAGCCGCTGCGACCGCCGCCGACCAGAAGGCGCGCGCCGCTCTTCACGGCTTGTACGATCCAGGATTCAACTCGAACCGCAGCCGCTTCGCTGATGACCGGACCCACCACGGTATTTTCGTTCGCCGGGTCGCCGAACGGCAGCGCGGCGACGAGTTCCGCCAGACGGTGCTCGACCTTGTCCACGAGCGATCTGTCGATGAGCAGCACCTGGATCGACGTACAGACTTGACCTGCCTTGCGATAGCTCGCGTTTATGACCTTCGGCAAGGCGACATTCAGATCGGCATCATTGCAAAGAATGCAGTGCGCGATGGAGCCCAGCTCCATCTGGGTTCGGCGCAGACCGACGCGCTGCTGTATCGCGCGACCGACCTGCGTGCTGCCGGTGAACGCGTAGAAATGAATATTCTTTTCGTTGATCAACCATTGCGCGACCTCCGCATCGCCGTGGAGGACAGACAGCAGACCGGGCGGCAGGCCTGCCTCCAGCAGGCACTCCGCCATAATGCAGGATGTCATCGGCGTATGGAGCGACGGTTTCAGAATTACGGCATTGCCGGCCGCGAGCGCCGGGCAGACTTTGTGCGCAACGGTATTCAGGGGTGCATTGAACGGCGTGATCGCGCAAACCACACCAAGAGGCATTCTGAGCGTAAATCCGATCCGACCTACCTGCCCTGCGGCCGACTCCAGCGGAATCATGTCACCCGAGAGGCGTCGCGCCTCCTCAGCGGAGAGCCGGAACGTCGCGGCACATCGCTGCACCTCGCCCAGCGCATCGCGCCGAGGAAATCCCGCCTCCTGACGCAGCACCTCGACGAGCTGGTCTGCACGCGCCTCGAGCCTTGCCGCTGCACGATCAAGAATGGCGCCTCGCTCATAAGGAGAGAGCGCATTGGCCTTGAAAGCCGAAAATGCAGCCTCCACACACACGCCAACCTGTTCGGCACTTGGAAGTTGCGCCACCATCGCAGGACGATTGTGAAACTTGTCAAGGACGTCCACTTCGCTCGCGCCAGACTGCCATTTCCCGGCGATCAGGAGCCTGCAGGCGGGTAATTCCCTGGTCGACAGTCGCTGCGCGCCGATGGTTACCACCCCGTGCTCCTTCCTGTTCGTTCACGGATGCAAGCTAGGGCAGGTTTGACAATCGCAAAAATAGGGTTTTCCATTGATGGCTATAAGCGCGCCGTATAGCCAACTCGCGGCGCCTCGGGGATGAGGCTTCCATGGACCTTCGTCAGCTTCGCTATTTCGCTCAGATCGTTGAAAGTGGAAGTCTCTCCAAAGCATCCCGCTGCCTTTTCGTCGCCCAACCGGCGCTGAGCCAGCAGGTCGCCAAGCTTGAAGACGAAGTCGGGAAACCGCTGCTTCAGCGCTCCTCGCGCGGCGTCGTCCCGACGGAAAACGGGCTGGCCCTCTATCATCATGCCCGCTTCATGCTGCGTCAGATGGACCAGGCGCTGTCGATTGCGAGAAAGGATGTCACAGACCTGCAAGGCATGGTGTCCTTGGGTTTGCCACCGACTACTCAGCGGGCCATCGGACTTTCGCTGATGAAGCGTATCCGGAACAGATATCCCGGCATCCTGCTCAATGTCGTCGAAGGAATGAGCGGTCATGTCGCTCAGATGATCCGCCTTGGGCAACTGGACATCGCTATACTATTTACTAATGACGTCTCGTCCAAGCTGTGCGCCGAGCCCCTGCTGGAGGAAGAGCTCTTCGTGATCTTCCCGGAAAAAAGCGGCTATATCCCCCACAATCGAAAATCGGTCTCGATTTCGGAACTTGCCCAGATTCCCTTGATCCTGCCAACCAGCTCTCACGGCCTTCGCCGACGTGTGGTCGCGGAGTTCGAACAGCGGAACATGAAGCCGAACGTGAGCGTCGAAATCGATTCCCTGACGCTTCTGATGCAATGCGTGAGCGAAGGGATGGGTGCCACGATCAAGCCGATGTCCGCATTGCACGAGGCCGACGAGACGTTGGGCAAGTGGCGCGCCCTTTCCATCAGCGACGCTCCCATCACGCGAACGAACTATCTTTATTCGCTATCGGCAGAACTGATGACAGATGCCGCCCGGGCGGTTCTAGGAGAGACGCGGGAAGTTGCCCGCGAATTGATCGAAGGCCGAAAGTGGAAAGGCGTCCAATTGATCGAGCGACGAGAGGCCGCGTGACGAAGCCGGTTCGAGCAGTAGTAAAGGCGATCCGAAGCGTCGAGGATCATTCCTTCGAGCACGCGTTCGCGCTGTGACATGACCAAGCGCCGCGAGGCGGTCGATCGTTCGTTTGAATCCTGCAGCGCTTCGCTGAATATACCGGGATGAATCAGCGTTTGTTCCAGCAGACAGTTTCGCCAGTCTGGCGCGTTAGGTAAACCAGAATGACGGAGTGAGACGTAAACTGGTGGCGCGATTCAATGGTCTGTTCTTTAGCGACAAGGCCATGACTCTTTTGGATCGGCTTCCTTGGACTCTGTAGGTTATGGAACAACATCATGCTATGAGACGACATATTCATGCCAACTCGATTTCTGCATAACATAGATTATGGAATATATTCCTATCTCCCGAAAGACGAAAACCGCTGGTTAGCTAGGTTTATCACGACGCAATCGCTCGTCTTCGCCGGAGAGCGTCGCGTTGGCGTCGGCTTCGTTTCCGCATGCGTCGAGTTGGAGCTATCGAAGACATCGGTGACAAAGTCGTGGTTGGTGTCGGCTCCTCCGTTGCTTGGACCGGTGCAGGCCGAGCCTCCATGATCTCGAGAACCGCGCGTCCTTTATCAGTGACACGCCAGCCGCCGTTCATCCGCTCGATGAGACCTTGGGAGAAGATATCCAGGTCGGGCACGCGGGCCGCCAATCGTTTCGTACGCTCGCTCCAGTCCCGTCCGCTGGTCGCCAGAATCGCCATATCGCGCTTGAGTTCGGCCATGGCGGCGAACCCGCCTGGATAGCTGACCAGCACCTTGAGAACCGTCACCTGGAAGTTCACTGCCCCACCCGTACCCGGCTCCGCGAACTTACTCCCGCTACATCTTAGGAGAAGTCGATAGCCCTGTCGACCCACGACATTCACCCGCTGGTTTTTGTTGGAAATTCGCAGAGAGATCCGCGTTGGGCATGACAGTAGCTGAAGACTCCGAATTCAAGGTCCGCAAAGTATCCGCTGCACGGCGGCGCAGGCCGCCAGGGGACGCATTGCCGCCCTCACAGAGCTTCTCAAGCCGCCGCTCGTGCAGTTCGTCGCAAAAGTGAAGGACAATGTGATTGCGACCCTGGCAACGGCCGCTGTTGCGGCAATCGTCGCCTATGTTTGGTCATAGTCATATCTTCGGCTAACCGCCGCCCTTCCGGCGTCAGACCGTGAAATCGTGAATTCGATTACACGATTTCGCGCGCACGGACTCACTACTTTAACCGCCTCACTCCGCGGCTTCGGCAGGCGGGCTTTTAAGCTCCGCGAATTTCGCCGCCATCGTCGGATTGCCCCGGGTCAGCTTCTTGATCGTCACGTCCTGTGCCTTGTCATTGGCAAGGCGCAGGTTGCGATCCGCACCGATCAAGGCATCCTTGGTCTTCTGCAGGTGGTCGATCGACTTATCGATCTCGGCGATTGCCGTCTGGAAGTGCCGCGAAGCAAGATCATAGTTCTTTGAGAATGCTGCCTTGAACGTTTCGAGCTGGCTTTCAAACTGGGTGATGTCGACATTCTGCGCTTTCACGAGCGCAAGCTCGGTCTTGTACTTCAGCGAACTGATGGCCGCATTCCTCAGGAGCGTAATCATCGGCAGGAAGAACTGCGGCCGGATGACATACATTTTCGAGTAGCGGTGAAAGACATCGACGATGCCAGCATTGTAGAGCTCGTTGTCCGGTTCAAGCAACGAGACCAGGATGGCATATTCGCAGCCCTTCTCGGTCCGGTCCCGGTCGAGCTCCTTGAGGAAGTCTTCGTTCTTGCCTTTCGTGGCGGTTTTGTCACTCTCGTTCTTCATCTCAAACATGATCGAGATGATCTCTGTGCCGGCATCGTCGGAATCCCGGAAGATGTAATCGCCTTTGCTGCCAGTCCGCGCGTCGTTGTCTTTCTCGAAATACGCCCGCGGAAACGCCATCGAGCGCACCCGGTTGAACTCGGTCTCGCAGTGCTGCTCCAAGGTCTCACCGACCATCTTGGTCGAGAGGCGGGCCTTCATATCCTTGAGACGCTCGATCGCGTCATCGCGATCCTTGATCTGGGTTTCGTACTTGTCCTTGAGCGACTGCTCGGAGAGTTGCTTTTCAAGCTGCACCTGCTTGATGCCGTTCTTCAGCTCATCGCGCTCTTTCTCGATCGCACCGACCGCTTCAGTCACGGCGAGCTTCTTCTCAAGCTCGACGGCCTGAAGCTTGGCCTTCAGCTCCTGGATTTCTTTTTCCTTGGCAGCAGCAATCTTGTGCTGCTCGCTCGCCAGGAGCGCGTCAGCAAGCTCCGAGGCCGCCTTCTTTTCGCGCTCGGACTCGGCCAGCGCGTTCGCGAGCCTGTCCCGCTCCTTTTCGACGGCGCTGAGCGCTTCAGCAACCGCGAGCTTCTGGGCAACGCCACTCCCCTCAAGCTTGGACTTCAAGTCCTGGATTTCAGCGTCTTTAGCAGCCGTTGTCTTCTGCAGATCGCTGCTTACCTGGGCCTTGGCCAATTCAACGGCGCTCTGCTTGTCGCGCTCGGCCAGCTCCAGCCGTTCGTGGAGCTGCTCAGCGAAATCCGCGTCACGGACCTGCTTCAGGATATCCGCGTAACCGGACTCATCGACCTTGAAGGCCTTGTCACAGTGGGGACAGATGATCTCGTGCATGGTTCCTGGCCGGATCGTGGTGGCTGCTGTTGTCATTCAAAATGGGACGGGCCGACAGAATCGGCCGCACGAGAACAGAATTAGGACGAGCGAATTTGGAGGGTCAAGTCAAGCGCTGTGGTTTTGCGCATTTTGCTCGGGCAATCCCCCGCGCGGCGACCAACGAGGGCGCTAGGGATGAGTTGTCTCCCCTCGTCGCTGACGGCATCGAAGCCATGATCGCCTCGATCAGGGAAAGCTCGCCGTGGAAGCCGACCGTGATCCCTGGCGGGAAGCAATGAGGTTACAGATAGCGCTGGTTGGCTGCTGCGCTGTCGTGAGGTATGCTGCTCGCAGCGCTGTTAAGGGCAGCGCAGACCCCGTGCCTGAGCGGGGCCTTTTGTTTGATAAGGACTTCTGGATCGTGGAAGCCCAAAATCGTGTAATCGTGTGCCCGATTACACGGTCGCCGCTTTAACTTCAACGCCATCGTCAATTATCTTGCGCAAGAAACCTAAGAAGAAGCCGGAGATGAGTTAGACGAGATGAAATTCACGATCGGCGATGAGACTGATAAGGCGCTCTTCATCGCCCTGAAGCACGAATTTCTGCGCTGCGATGAGGCCTTCAGACAGTTCGCCTCCGCGGGGGAAGACCTAATCATGCAAGGGCAGGATCGGCGGCGGGCTTACAAGGCGCATGACGCCTACGCGAGATTCGTCCACCACCTTTATGAATTTGCGCTCTGCGCCATTGCACGCGATCGTCACGCCATTAGCACGCTGCAGGCTGTCAATGCTGACAAGTACATTGCCAGCTATTTGCAGAGTCATTGCCGAAGAGACGGGACGCCATCCTGGACGGCACGGCCCCCAGTTGGGAAAATCACATCAGCGCATTTCCCGAGAGCATCCCGCCATCACTGCCCACCGAATTTCGCCGCGCCAGGAACATTGCGCTCGCGCATGCTGGGATCAAGCGACCGAAGCTCAACATGTCGGATTTCTACGATCGGTTCCATAAGTTCCTGCACATCTTTTACAAGGATGCGCAGAGTTGGTGGGGCCGAGAGGCAGACGAATTTCCTGATCTGGAAGAGATCACGACGTTCTCGCTGATGATCTCGCAAAAGCCGCCGACCAGCTAGCGGCGAGCTGCGGCGACGATCGGGGCCGATGGGTCGTCCGACCAGCACGACCGACCAACTCCATCAGCTTGTCGAAGTGCTCCAGCGGTATGTCGGCCATGCTGGGAGCGATCCGGCGCCCCAAACTCTGGGTCGAAGCGCTGCGATCAATGCAGAGATGCAAGATGACATGGTGGTTCGGGCAAAGCCACTCGTACTCGTGATCGGGTTTATCGAAGCCATGTTCGAACTGCTCGTTCAGGGGCACGACATGGTGCGCCTGCGCGATTGGTTCGAATCCCCCGCAAACAAAGCAGGCTTGTCGGCGTCCTGGTTGAAATTCCAAACGGGCAGCAGCGATCCAAGCACGCTTTTGCGCAGAGCGCTCGGCGACCAACTTGCGCTGCACCGTGCCAATACTAGCCGCAAGCATGGCGCGCTGAGATGGATTCAGGAGCTGGTTCGCCCGCGATATCCACTCCTCAAATGTTTCGCCCTCAAGGAAGGGAAAGTTGGACGAAACTTCGAGCTTAAGTCCCTCGACAAGGGCCGCCGTGTTGACCCGCTGCATATCGGTTCTCCCGGGCCGATGATACAGAGCCGCCGCTGATTCGAGGACAGTGATTAGTGCAGACGATCGGGCAACAGCAGCGCCATCCGTGAAGGCTTCGCTGCCAGCCTGGGGCTAACGAAATGATTCGCTGTACATCAGTTCGCGGCCTTTAGCCGTCGATTGATAATACTCGGCTCTGCATAGATCGGCTTCGAGGCTTAGAAGCGCGTAGCCGTGATTGTAAACGCCTCCTCGCGTCGCGAGCCGCGACTGATCAATCAAAGCTGGTGTCTCTGTAAGACCGGAGACCGGTTTGTAGATCTCGTCAATGACGGAGACAGGGACAGCGCCGTGGCCCACGCAACGGCCTCGCTCCAGCCCGGCAAATGGCTGGTAGATGCTGAGAGTGTGCTCATGCCCCCAGAACCAGGCGGCAATCGCCTTTGTTGCTGTCATCTGCTGAAAAGCTTTGAGCAGCAAGGGATTGACTGCAGACCGCTTACCCTGCGGATCGGCGGCCCCAATGGGAGAGAAAGCAGAGAACAACTGGTGATGAGACAGCAGGATGGTCCGGCCGGAGAATTCCCTGATGCGGTCGCAGTGCCAGTCCAGCTCATCTTCTTCAAGGTAAGTGAGTGCGCCAGCGACAGCGGCCGGATTGTCATCGTGCAAACCGGTATCCATGGCGAGCAATTGCCATTTCTCGTCCGCTGATCGCAGACAGAAGAAACTGGCTGGCTGCGTGAAGGGCGCAGGGTTCAGCTTCGTTATGAGGTCGTAGAAACCCACGCCTCCACAGTACATATCGTGGTTGCCTGACAGCGAAAACACCGGCAACGCCTTGTCCTTGCGGAGAATGGAGTCGATCGGATCGATGAAGTTCGATTGACATTCCGCGGCTGTGCCCGAGTAGTAGATGTCGCCGAGATGCAAGAGTATATCGGGATGCTCATCGGCGATGCGCTGCAAGACCTCGATGGCAGGTATGGCTCCCGTGCCCCAGTCTCCCATCAACGCGATACGTGAGTTGGCCTTGATCTCGATCGTCTTCGGACCGACAGCGGGCGCCGGGACGTAAGGAATGGGCTTACGCTTGCCGTTCTCGAAAAAGCGCCTGTATTCCACCAGGGTGCTGAACCATGCGGGATCGCAAGTCCCGGCGGTGAACTCGTTCTCGAGTTGCTGGATGGCGTTGGCATCGGAGGCCGCCAGCGCTTTCATGTAGCGCCACCCCCATTCGGCACAGACCTCAGCAATGCCGGACTTCGACAGTTCTCGTGCAGAGGGCCCTGCTGGGGAAGCAGGCGCCACACCTCCCGTCGCGCGACTATATTCCCGCTCGGCGATGTCCGCCGCGATACCGGGGAGAGTGCTGACCATGGATCGCTGCAGCCCGGCACGGCTCCGGGGAGCCGCGGCCGCTCCCTTGTCGATTTTCTTGGCAATTTCAGTGACGGCCGATTGATACAGGGAAAGGAGCGGGTCACGGAAGCACTTGAATGATTCAGGCATTACCTTCGTTTTCTCCGCGAACGCGCTGCAGCCAACGCTTCAGGATCGGCAGATATTTCTGCACCTGCTCGCGGTCGCTGTCCTTTTCTTCGTTTGTGAGCTCTTCGTACGGGGTGTTGATCAGGCGTTCCCACCGAGCAACAAGCTCTGCCGGCAAGACCACTGAACCGTCGGGGCGGCGCTCGCCTTTTTCATGAACATAGCGCTGCCAGTGCGCCCAACGCCGATGCTCAAGCGCGGCAAGCTCTTCGATCAACGAGGCGAAGGATACAGTAAATTGCTTGTCGGACATCCCGCCTCCCCGGTCTCAGATGAGCTTGTCTGCTACCAATCGACGATAATGCTCGCCCAGAACTGTCAGCTCGCACGACTTGCTCTCCATCGCTGCATGCCACATGTGGGGCGCATCGACGGGCCGAACCAGATTCACTCTGACATAGTTCTGGAGCACCTTGAAGATGGCATTCCTTATCGGGTCGGGCGGCGGGATCGCTGGATCGTCGCGCTTTTCCTGTGATCTTTCCGGCTCATAGGACGGATCAAGCTGGAACTTGAATCCCGGTTGCGGGAAGTGGATGGCGAGCTGCAGAAGCTCTTCGAGAGCAATCGGCGGTGTGGCCTTGCGCAACGACACAAACGACCGGACGTTGGTCTTGAAGACGGGACGCTGACCACCCCATGGTCCCAGCGATTGGTCGATATGGGCGTATACGCTGCCGGGCGTGACATCGCCAACCAGATTGGCCGCCGCCCCGTTCAATGCATCGACAAGCAGGTTGGTGAACACGCCCGGCGCCCCGTTCCCGCCCTCGTATGAGTATTGGTTCTCGGTCGACGCGGTCAGAAGCGTCATGCCCTCGCCGATCTCCGCGAGACCGCCTTTGCCGGCCTGGTTGCCCGCGATTCCGCCATGGCAGCTATCCAGGATGATGATCTTGTTCGCCGCTTTCGATGCCTTCGCGAACGTCATCACATCACTGAGCGCCAGTCCGTCATCGCCGTCCCGGCAATCGCTTGCACAAAGGTAGCCGCCGGTCGTGTCGACGTACCCATGGCCGGCGAAATACAGGAGAGCGATCTCGGAAGGGTCTGCGAACAGTGCCTCGATGGCGTCTCGCAGCGCCCGCCGGGTGATCAGGTTGTGAGCGCCGGTGGCGGTCAGCACCTTCGGTGTCGTGAAATTCGTTGTTCCGTCAGCATTTCGGGCCAGAACGCCGGCTACCGCATCTGCATCACTCACACATCCGCTGAGCGGGGTGAGGTCGTGATAGTAATCGACGCCAACGATAAGAGCCTTGCGCATGTCCGGCTTACAGGGAGTCAGGTCGACACGCCCTGAATCTCCGTGCGGTCATCGCTGTAGGCCCAGATTCCACGAATCTTCTTGCCCTCTTCCTTCGCGCAGGCGATTTCCCACTTCTGCCCGGTCGAGGAGGTCGAGTTCTTGCTGACGAGGACGATGACGCCATCGGATCGGCGAATGCGCGTCCGCACCTTGTCTTTCCAGCCGCTGTCGTACGTCTCCTTCACCGACATATCGATGAACTCGTACGGAGCGCGCGGATGAAGAGACTGCCCCTTCAGCAAATCGCGTTGCTTCACGTCCTCGATTGCAAAGGCAACAAAAACAACTTTCGTGGCAGCCATGCTGTCTTCTCCTGATACCAAGGTTTGTTGCTCAAGGCTGCCCGAGAGAAGCCTTCAATGACGTATGAAACGATCGGAAGCCTTGCGCGCGGGCCGTCAATCGATCGCCCTTTTGGACGCGATTTTCGACCAGCAGTTCTGCGCGTTTTGATTCTCGGACATAGGCGTCAAGGTCCGCCCTTGTGCGGAGGTAAGGCCATTTCTGCAGAAATTCCGGCACCGTGGCGTTGCCGGAAACGAACGAGGCCAGAAATCGCTCTTTCTCGGTCGCGACCCCGATTTCCCACGGCACCCACCAGGAGGCTTGGGTTTGCGCACTGATGACCGCCAGCAACTGGGTGCACTTTTCCATTTGGGCCCGGATGTAGTCAGCGAGATCCGGCCCACTCTTTCCCAGTTGCGCGTCGATGACGTCCAGGTAGACGAAGAGGCCATTGGCGGTAAGATGTGCCGCAATGGCGCCAGCTTGCTCCGTGTCCTCTTTTTTGTGTGAAATAAAGACCTTAATCGGCATCATTTCCCTCCTGCCCGCGGGAACATTTATAGAACAAGGGCCGAGGGTGCAACCCTTGCTGCGCAGGAGGGGAACTTTTCCACAGAGGTAGTGGAGCAGGCAGCGGGTTACGAGGATTTTTGCCCGCCAAAGCGGCAATAAAACCGGCAAATCATGCTGTCTTAACTTATCTTAGTGCCTCTGTTTGCTTTACTATTTGGCGGCAAAGAAAGCGGCAAAATGAACGTATCAGCGATGGAACCCCTCCTGCCCGACGACCGGCAGGAACTCGAAGACCTGGCCACTGACCTGGTTGCCAAGGCCAGCACCCTGGCCGGCCGCCTTCATCCCGTCATGCGGGGTTCCGTCGGCGACCTGGTGCGTTCGATGAACTGCTATTACTCGAACCTCATCGAGGGCCACAACACCTTGCCTATCGACATCGACCGCGCCCTTCACGACGACTTCGCCAGGGACCCGGAGCGCCGCAACCTGCAATTGGAGGCGCGCGCCCACATCGAGGTGCAGCGGATGATCGATCGCGGTGAAGCCCCCTCGCCCGTGCTATCCGTCGACTTCATCGTCTGGACGCACAAAAACTTCTGCGAACGCTTGCCCGAGGAGCTGCTCGTCGCCGAACACCCCACCACTAAAGCGAAGATCAAGATGGTCCCGGGCGAGCTGCGGAAGGACCACGTCAAAGTAGGCGCGCACATCCCGCCCCCTCCCGCAGACCTCCCCGCGTTCTTGGCGCGGTTTGCCGAAGGCTATTCCTCAAAGCATCTTTCGCGGCTGCGCAAGATCATCGGCGTTGCCGCTTCCCACCATCGGTTGGCCTGGATACACCCGTTTCTTGACGGTAACGGCCGAGTGACGCGCCTGTTCTCGCATGCGCTCTTGCGCGAGCTGGATGTCGGTTCTGAGCTGTGGGCCGTTTCGCGCGGGCTGGCGCGACTCGTCGCCGATTACAAGGCCAACCTACAGGCGGCTGACGAACCGCGACGCGGCGATCTCGATGGGCGCGGCAATCTCACGATGGCCGGGCTCATTGATTTCTGCAAATTCTTCCTGACGACCTGCGTCGATCAGGTTGACTTCATGGCCGGGCTTCTGGAGCCAGAAGAACTGCTCAGGCGTATGGAGATTTGGACAGAAGAGGAAACCCGCGCAAAACGGCTGCCAAAGGGCTCCTGGCCTTTACTGCGTGAAGCCGTCATGGCTGGTGAGTACGCGCGAGGCCACGCGCCGGCACTCACGGGCTATGAAGAGCGACAGGCTCGGACCGTCCTCAATGCACTTATTGAAAAGGGCTACCTGGTCTCGCCGACCACGCGCTCACCTGTGAAGCTCGGGTTTCCGACAGCCCTCGTCGATCGATGGTTTCCAAGACTGTATCAACCTGCCGTCTAAAGCCGGGCAGATGAGCCATAATTCGTCGCGAGATACCTCCGGCTTGGGCGTTCCGCCGGCCCACCCTCGACTGTCGCCAGTATCCCACAAGGATTTCCCTTTGCAATTTGACGTAACTCCCGGCTTTCTCCACAATCGCGGCGAGAAGGAAGAATCATATGGCAACAAAGAACAGAATTTTCATCGCTTTCGCCGTCGAGGACAAATGGGCCCGGGACTACCTGGTAGGCCAAGCCAAGAACGAGAAGAGCCCATTCGAATTCGTCGACATGTCAGTGAAAGAGCCCTGGGACGAACAATGGAAAACAAAGTGCCGGTCGCGCATCAAGGGCTGCGACGGCACGATTGCGTTGGTTAGCAAGAACACCAAGAACGCGGCCGGCCAGCTCTGGGAGATCAAGACGTCGAAAGAAGAAAAAGTTGCCGTTCGCGGCATCTACACAACGTCAGATGAGCGCCCGACCTCCCTCCCCGCCGAGCTTTCCGGCGTGTCGGTTGTTGGGTGGTCCTGGGCCAACATCAAAGCCTTTCTCGACAAACTGTGAGCAAGCGCGCCTTACTCGTCGGCATCAACGAGTACGACAACGTCACGCCGCTTGGTGCCTGCGTTGCGGACGTGCAGGCTATGGACGAGCTCATCAGCTTTCATGCAGATCAGTCGAGGAACTTCGACACCCGTCTGCTGACGAGCCCGGGCAAACAGCGCGTAACTCGGGCGACGTTGAGGACGGCATGGGACGATCTCTTTGCCGGGTTCAACGGTGATGTCCTGTTCTATTTCTCCGGCCACGGCGCGACCACGTCGACGGGCGCTTACCTAGTCACCCAGGAGGGTAGCGAGGGCGATCCCGGTCTGGCCATGGATGACCTGGTCAATCTCGCCAACAAATCCAAGGCGAGTACTGTTCTTCTCATCATCGACTGCTGCTTCAGCGGTTCGACCGGCAATATCAATCCCTTTCAG
The DNA here is from genome assembly GCF_001006785.1 of Hyphomicrobium sp. GJ21. Taxonomy (NCBI): domain Bacteria; kingdom Pseudomonadati; phylum Pseudomonadota; class Alphaproteobacteria; order Hyphomicrobiales; family Hyphomicrobiaceae; genus Hyphomicrobium; species Hyphomicrobium sp. GJ21. The sequence goes on from NZ_CDHO01000003.1 coordinate 1,446,277, forward strand.
AACGGCGGGATGGAAAAGGTCCTGCTGCGAGAGGGCGTAACGGTTCTTGCGGCGTCCCGGTCCGACGAACCTTCTATGGAGGTCAACGGTCACGGCGTTTTCACGAACCTCGTGTTGGGCGCGTTGCGTGGCGGTGCTGCGGACGTCCGCGGCCGGGTTTCCGCGGCCTCGATCTATGCCTACGCTGAGGCCGCGCTGGGAGCTTGGGATCAGCGTCCGCTGTACAAGTCTCACGCGGCGCATCTTGAGCCCGTGCGGCTTTGCGAACCTAAGGTCGACCATCGGACGCTGCGCGAGCTGGCGAGGTATTTTTCAGGGCCGGAGCACGAGTATCAACTCGATCCGACCTTCGAAGAGACCAACGTCGGGGCGGCAAAGCCCGAGAACGTCGCCATCTTCAAGAAGCTGAAGCAGTATCAGATCGCGGGCTTGGTCCGGCCGAAAGTCGGAACGGATCTGTATTGGAGTGCTGAGCGGTCGGGCTTTGTGCTTCTCACCGACCTCGGAAAGTTCTACCTGCAGCTTGTTCAGCGGGGTCGACTGTAGGCCCCCTGCTCTACGAGCATGAGCGCCAATAACGGGAGTGCGTTGACATGGCCGGCTTCGAGGACACTCGGCTTTTTCCGTACTACCTCAACAGCCGGCGCCTTGGCTTGCTCGCTGACGTCAATTTCGCAGTCGAAGCGCAAAACCCCCTCGTCGAAAATTCGGGCGAACGGGTACTGGCAATGAGAGACGTTACCGCCACGGCTCAAGAGCTGCTGCGACACGGTAGGTTTCCAAATCTCACCGAAGTTGTTGCCATGAAGGACGTCGAAGGCAAACGCGTCCTGGGTTTCGTGTGGGGCGTATTTTCGTTTTCCGGCGCAGCCGAGGCAAGCAGGCGGGCGCAAAAAGGAAAGCTGCCCAAGAACGCGACCCTAAGAGGAAACATACCTCTGGCGACAACCGAATACGAAATGTTTGGCGAAATGAGCAACGAGCATTTCTTCTCGGACACCTCGGTCGGGGTATTGAAGGGCAAGAAGCGCATGCTTGTTGCCGGCCACTTCGAATTCAATGGTCAAAAGGCCGAAGTCTTTCCTTACATCATCGGCGAAGAGATTGAAGGCGCTGTCCTTCCCATGCCCATCGCCACATCGATCCGCATCTATCCGCAGCAAATTGACCAATTCTCACGAGTTGAGCAGAGGCCGCAGCCAACAGCCGCTGACCTCAGAGCAATCGAGAGCATGCCCGAAGCAGCGGTCAAACAGGCCTTCGCCGACATCATTGGGGAGCCTTACGTGTCGAAGGATTGGGGTGGCGAGAAATCCGACCTGCAGACCGCGCGCTTGACGATCGACGACAAGCCGACGTCGGCAGCCTTTATCTTTAAAGGACCGTCCGTACCTGGCCCACTCCATCCCGGCAACATGGGCAAACGCGGCGATCAGCTCATCCGTGCGTTCGAAGAGCCGGTCGATCTAATCGTGGTGCAGCACTGCAACAAAATTGAGAACACAGTGGTTCGAGTCACGGAGAGCCTTGCTTACGATCCGCGCCGGCCACGACGGTACTGCATCATCGACGGTGCCGAGACAGCGCAAATTTTGTCTGCCTACGGCAAGCTGAACGGATAAAGCGAAAGGTAGCCTTACGATGGTCCCAGACCGTGTCGGAGCCAGCCTTTGGAAATCGCTTCCCGGCGTGTCATTGGAGATGAAGCCGAACATCGCAAAATCGCAAATGCGACTAGCGCCAGCGCGCCTGCTGATCTCTGAAGCGCTGCGTCGACGTCCGGTCATCATCCGCCTCTTCGGCCTCCTCGATTTCGAGCCAGAGCATCAACAGCGCATATCCGTCCTGCTGAGGATACACCTGCTCGAAGAGCTCCGCCCGTTGCCCTTGCTTGAGGTCGACCCAAAGCTCGGGAATGATCGATGACAATTCGCTGGCGACGCGCTGGCGCACATCCTTCGCGTAGAAGCTAGATGCCCGCGGCACGGGCTTGCCGTAGGCTGCCGAAATCCATGGGAATGTCGGTCCCTTGTGGGCGCGTCGGACGATGCCGTCCTTGATCACCACGATGGCCAGTTGTTCGGGGTGATAGCGGGCGTAGGCGCGGGCGGCCGCCTCTTTGCTGACGTCGAAATGTTTCGCGACCAGAGGGATGTGTGCAAGCGTCGGATCACCCTTCGGGATGAATTTCCGCAGCGACGGCGGCGGGATCAGGAGAAGGCCGGAGAACTCGTTCGCCTCGGCCTCCATGCGAGCATAGCGGTCGCCCTGGTCGGCCGACCATTTTGCCATGTCGGCCCGTGAGCAAAGGAATTTGCCGGGCTCTACCGGCTTGTGAGACACAATTAAGAAGTGCCCCAGCTCATGCCCGATGGTGAATCTGCGGCGCCCAGAAGGCGCCGCGCGGTTGACGAGGATGAAGCCAGTCGAACGGGCGTCGTCGGTCACAAGGCCGCCTTCAAAGCCCTCGGTCTCAAGCGGCGCGATCTTCTCGATATCGAGCTGCTTGGCCAGCTCTTCAATCGGCACCGGTATCGGCAGGCCCTTCTCGACGGACAGTATCTTGGTGACGAGGCCCATCGGTGAGCCCGTGTCGGCCAAGTCCATCCGCGAGATCTTCATGGCTACCCCTTGGGCTTGCGGCTCTTCAGGTGATCCATCATGGCCTGAATGGCCTGGCGGTCGGCAGGACTCAGCTCGTTCAACTCACGATACATGGCCACGACCTGCGGATCGGCCCCCTCGCCTGTCGGATTCTCGCCGATCAAGTCGGCGACGCTGACGTCGAAGCATTTCGCCAGCCTGGTCAGAAGCTCGATGGACGGATTGCTGCTCTTGCCGGTCTCGAGGTCCCAAATGTGCGCCTTCGACGCGCCGACCTCATCAGCAACATCTTGAAGTGACTTCTTTTTTTTGAGTCTTAATTCTTTGATTTTTGAAGCCAGCGCCATTCAGACCTCTCGTCGAATCGTAACGGCGCGGTTTAGGACCGCGCCGCTATCAGACGATTTTGTACCACACCAGTTGACGGGACGCAAACTGTACAGATATAGTTGTACGGAATCGTCGACTCAGTGTCGGGGATAGAAAGGATCAGTTTCGATGACTAAGCACTGCAATAGCGGCCTGGATGATCGCTGCCGCGACCAGGATGGCGAGATTCGCCAGAAGCGTGGCGACACCCTCGTGGGCACTCTGCGCAAGACCTACGGGCCCGACTTCGCGCCCAGCGTCCGCAGCGACATGCGCCTCGACATGCTGCGTGAACGCATGGGCGGCGCATCGCTGTCGCAGATTGTCAAAGGCAAGTAGGAGACGCAGCGTGGCTAGATGCACAGCACCAGTAGAAGGCCATCGCTCAGCCAGCGCTGCGGCGAACTGCCCGGCATGCCGGGGAAGTTGGGGGCGCCGCTACGGTGGCCACAGCTACAGCTCGTACTCGCCCCCATCTTACTACTCGTCCCCGTCGTACTCTTCGTCAGGAAGCAGCTCGGGCGGCCGAAGCAGCGGCGGTGGGTCTGGCAGTCGCGTAAGGGCCAGATGGTCGCGACCCGGCTCATCCGTGCTGTACACGCCGACCGAGGTGCGCGAGCTCACTCCAGTCCGCGAGGCCGTTGAGAAGCAAGCGACCCTTGACCTTCGAGATATGTTTCTTTGCCATGCGTGGGACGACCGGCAGGGCGCAGCCAAACAATTGCACGATCTGCTTGAGGCACGAGGCGTCAAAGTATGGTTCAGCGAAAAGGACGTTGGCCTTGGCGTTCCATTGATGCGCGCCATCGACAAGGGCCTGGCGAACTCGCGGATTGGGATCGTATTGGTGACCCCTGCGTTGCTGCAACGCCTCCCAAAAGAGAGCATCGCCGACAAGGAGCTTTCGGTACTGCTCGCCGGTGCGCGCATCGTTCCCGTTGTCCACCAGACGACGTATGAAGCTCTCAGGAACATCAGCCCTATGCTTGCCTCTCGGACCGGTCTCGACACTGCAGAAGAGTCGATGGCGGACGTCGCCACCAAACTCGCCGAGCTAGTTGCCCTCCCTTAGCGCGATTTCCAAAGCGGCCGGCCGGAATTCGCACAAGCAGTGCGCGCGCTGACATGGCTGCGGTTAGGCCTTCAGGCCCGTGGAGCACTACGAAATCACACGGTACTGGGGCCGCTGGGCCGGTTTACGGAATATTAATTTCACGTATCATAGCTACGTAAATCGCCTAAAACTTAAACTCGCGCTTGGTTTGAAAACTCGCTATTTTACGTAGTATGGCGACGCAATTACTAGGAAAGCTAAACCACCTCCGCCGGGATCTCCCGGAGGGGCTGCTCGTTGACGCGGCTTGGCTGAGCAAGCACGGCTACTCCACCAGTTTGGTCAGCAAGTATGTCGCGGCCGGCTATCTCGAACGGCCGGCCGGCCGTGTGTACCGGAAGCCGCGCGGCGCCTTGAGCTGGGAGCAGGCCGTCATATCCCTTCAGACACTTCTTTACCGCACGCCGCTGGCCGTCGGCGGGCGAACGGCGCTGGCGCTTCAAGGCTACGAGCATTACCTGCCTCGCGTCACGCAACAGGTGCACCTCTACGGACCATCCGCGCCACCCGGTTGGCTCTCGAAGCTTCCCCTCTCCGTCCACTTCGTCTTCCACAACAGCACCAGGTTCTTCTCGCCGGAAGCGAGCCTGCCGCCCCAAGGCGATCTCAACCGCGCAAACGTCGCGGCCGAGAAGGAAGCGGCCGAAAAGGGCTTCGTCATCCAGTCATGGGGGCAATGGCGCTGGCCGCTGGTGATCTCTTCGCCGGAGCGGGCGCTCCTCGAAGTGCTCGACGAGCTTCCCGATCACGAGAGCTTCGAGGCCGTGGACAAGCTGGTCGAGAGCCTCTCGACTCTAAGCCCCAGGCGCATGCAGACATTGCTGAAGGCGTGCCAAAGCGTGAAGGCCAAGCGGCTGTTCTTCTTCTTTGCCGATCGCCATTCGCATGCCTGGAAAAACAAGATAAACAAGGATCACGTCGATCTCGGAAGCGGCAAGCGCATGCTGGTCAAAGGTGGCGTGTTCGACCGCACCTATCAAATCACCGTGCCGAAAGGGCTCGATGCCGTTTAGCGACCAGTATCGCAGACAGGTCACTCTGCTAATCCGCGTCGTCCCGCTGGTCGCGCAGGAAGACTGCTTTGCGCTCAAGGGCGGGACCGCGATCAATCTCTTCGTCCGCGACCTGCCCCGCCTGTCCGTCGATATCGACCTCACCTATCTGCCGGTGCAGCCGCGCGACCAATCGCTCAAGGAGATCGAAGCCGCGCTCAGGCGCATCGCCGGCCGCATCAAGGCGCAAATCGCCGGGTGCCAGGTCACGGAAGGCTCGGCCGAACGCCGCGTCAACAAGCTGTTCGTCCAGCTCGGCGCCGCGACCGTCAAGATCGAGGTGACGCCGGTCCTTCGCGGCTGCGTCTATTCCGCGAAAACGCAATCCGTGACCGCGACCGTCGAGGACGAATTCGGCTTCGCTGAAATCCAAGTCGTCTCGCACGCCGACCTCTATGCCGGAAAGCTGGTCGCGGCGCTCGACCGGCAGCATCCGCGCGACTTTTTCGACGTGCGCGCTTTGCTCGCCAACGAGGGCATCACCGACGATCTGCGAAAGGCCTTCGTCGTGTACATGCTCAGCCATCACCGACCGATGGCGGAAGTCCTCGATCCACCGCGCCGGGACATGAAGGACGACTACGAACACGGCTTCGTCGGGATGACCGAAGTGCCCGTCCCCCTCGCCGAACTGGAAGAGACGCGCGAGGTGATGATCAAGGCTATCGTGGGCGACATGCCGGACGCGCACCGGAAATTTCTGGTCAGCTTCGAACAGGGCATGCCGGAGTGGGATCTGCTAGGGCTGCCCGGGGTGCCCAATCTTCCGGCCGTCAAATGGCGCCAGCTCAATCTCGACAAGCTCTCCAAGGAAAAACGTGAGGCGCTCGTAGCCGCGCTGGAAAAAGCGCTCGGCGTATAGCGGCTCGCTGCCGCACCTGATTGTTCGAAGCCTTCAGCTCACATCGATCGGGACGTGCGTCACACGTCTTTGCCGAGCGCAATCAGCATGTCCCGCCGCCACCAATTCTCGAAACCCCACGGCTTTTCGTTGATGCGCGTCTTTCGGCGAAGGCATGCGGGCAAGCGGTCTTCCGCGCTCCAACCTCATCTCACCACCAAGCTCGCCGCCGAATCCAAGTCCTATGCGGAGGCTTGGGGTCGCATCGACGGATCGCTGAAGACGCTTGGCATGGATCACATTGACCTGATGCTGATCCACAGCCCACAACCTTGTACCGAATTCAGCGACGGCGGTCACTTCGACGGATGCAACCTGGACGTTTCGCCTCCCGCTGCGCATCGGTGATATTCGGACTTCGCAGCGGCACTTCGCGGGAATCTTCGTTTCGCTAGCTGATGGAGCCCAGATCATCCTCGGATCCAATTATCTTGTTCGTTCACCGTCTCGTTTGTAATCGCGCCGGTCAACGTGGCCCGCCTGCTCTGCCCCGCGACGCCGGCTGCTGGCAAGCTCCGAAAGCTCATTCTTCAGCGCATGACGGCGGGTTTCGACGGCAGGCATGTCGTTGACGAATTGCCGAACTTGGCGAGCTAACTCGTGATCCGCTGCCACGCCGGAGCGCTGCAGCTCAGCAGCATAGTCGAGATATCGCCGCCGGATCGCGTCCTGACGTGACTTGGTCTGCTCGTCCCAAGGATGTTTGGCAGTACTGCCGCCCCTAACCTCCGAAATCACCTCCTTACGAGCGAGCCGATCGACATCGGGCGTGATTTTTCGCTTGCGTAAAGCGAGCACCGCGCCGCGATCGGCCTTTCGAACCCGCCCGCGGGTACGCCGCGGCGTTGCCTCCGCCGCGATCCCGCGAAGCCGGAGTTCGCCGGCAAACCGTTCTCGCCAGGCTTGCAGATCCGCCTTGCGCGGGTTGAGGCGCTTGCCGTCATAGGTCCACGGCTACTTCGATCTGTGGACCTATGACGGCACATTGGAGCGAATCCACCACGCGCTTTATGAGCAGTGTCGCGAACGAGCGCAGCGGAAAGCCAGTCCGACCGCGGCCATCATCGACAGCCAGAGCGTGAAAAGCGCAGAAAAAGGGGGGCGTGCATTGATCCGCACGGGTACGATGCGGGCAAGAAGATCAAGGGCAAGAAGCGGCACATTCTCGTCGACACGGTAGGTCTTCTGCTCCACGCCGTCGTTCATCCGGCCGACATTCAGGATCGCGATGGAGGCGTTCTCGTGATGGCCACACTGTTCGAGATGTTTCCGTTTTTGAAGAAGCTGTTCGTAGATAGCGGGTATAAAGGACCGAAATTTGCCAATGCGCTCGCGAAAGTTCGACCGCATATCGAGATCGAAATCGTCAAACGTTCCGATCAGGTCAGCAGCTTTGTGGTCTTGCCCAAACGCTGGATCGTCGAGCGCACCATTGCGTGGCTCAACCGCTGCCGCCGCCTTGCCAAGGACTGGGAGTGCCTCAACCGAAAGGCGTTGGCGTTCTTGCGCCTCGCCTCAATCCGTCTCATGCTCAGAAAACTCTGCAATCCGGCCTGAAGTGTCCGGACAGACTCTAACACTACAGTTGCCTTTTATGGAGATTTCTGAATCCATGGGCAACCATGATTCGAAGATCGTGGGCGCAGACAGCGTCGATTGAAGAGACGCTTGCGCTGTGGGCGGCGTCGCTTCGTGAGATCAAGAAACGGATACGTCCGTTGTTCAATCAAGATCGCGTTGCGAGGAATGCAGGCTTGTTCCTGGAAGGCCTTCTCGGAGATGAGCAACGCAAAACCGGCTGGATGCGCGCGGAGGCAGCTGGCGATCCTGGCCCTTGGCGGCAACAAGCGATCCTGGGGCGCAGGGATTGGGATGCGGATGGCCTGCGCGATATCGTCCGCGATTATGTCATCGAGCATTTGGCGGATCACGATGCGGTCCTCGTGATCGACGAGACCGGCTTTCTCAAGCAGGGCAAGGCGTCGTGCGGAGTGGCGCGGCAATATACTGGTTCCGCGGGCAAGATCACGAACTGCCAGATTGGCGTCTTCGCTGCCTACGTATCGCGCCACGGTCATGCGTTCATCGATCGCGCGCTGTATCTTCCGAAGGAATGGACCGACGATCCAACTCGCCTCAAAGCCGCATACGTGCCCGCCGATGCCGGCTTTGCGACCAAACCAAGGCTTGCGACGAGAATGATTGCACGCGCCATAGCCGCGTCCGTCCCATTCAAGTGGGTCGCCGGCGATACCGTCTACGGCGTTGGCGATATCGAACAGCAACTACGCAAAGCAGGCAAAGGCTATGTGCTCGGGGTCAGCAGTGCTCATGTATTTCAATCCTGGGGCAAGCGGCGATCGGTTGCCGGTGCGGCCGCGGACATCGCCCGGACGCTCCGCTCGTCCGACTGGAAAAGCCTGTCGACAGGGGCCGGAACCAAAGGACCGCGGCTGCATGATTGGTGCTATCTCGAGTTGGCCGATCTAGAAGTCGAAGAATCAAACGACACAAATCACGGTCTTTGGACGCGAGGTCTACTGATCCGTCGCCATATCGCCGATGGCGATCTCGCCTTCTTCACCACTTGGTGTCCAGCGGGAACATCCATCGAAACGCTGGTGGCGGTCGAAGGCCATCGGTGGGCGATCGAGGACAGTTTCGAAACCGCGAAGAACGAGTTCGGACTCGATCACAACGAGAGCAGATCCTGGCATGGCTGGCACCGTCACGTGTCCCTGGTGATGCTCGCCTTCGCCATGATGGCGGTGATCCGCCATCGCGCTAATCCGGTTGTGCCAAAAAAAAAGCAACGCCGAACCAAGACAAAAGCAAAGGCCTCACCACCCCGTCATTGATCCGTTGGTCAATCCAGGAAGTCCGCCGCATCGCCACCAGACTCGCTCGAAAGCGCATCCAGCCCGCACACATCATCGCATGGTCGCTCTGGCGCAGAGCCCACCAGGCCGCCGCTCAGCGGGCGCATTTCAAAGCAAGTAGGCAACTGTAATGCTAAGGCAAATCGTAGCTATCACAGATTGTGATGGTAAAAAGCGGTCGTCACCGGACACTTACCAGCCTACCGATGCTTGGCTGGGATCCTCCAAGGCTTGAACTAAATACAACAATCTCTCAGTGGATACTTGTAGGTATCTTCATGACTCTTGAGCGCATCAAGTATTCCCTTACTCGAAAAAACTCTAACATCGTACTGACAGAGACTTATTATCGGGAAGCGATGGCCAAGAGTGTTATTATATTCTAGCTCGTATTCATATACTTCCTGTTCGCTCCAGTCGACGGACAGCGCCCACTCCATATCACCAACAAGCCGCAGCTTTTGTTCACCGGAATATGTGGCCTTAAGAAACATCTCTTCCAGTTGATCGAGCATTTCCGCTTTATTTCTTTTAAGTGCGGGGAAAATTAACTGACCATCTTTAATGGCTTTGTGCACGTCGGGGTAAACCTCGCGCAAGACCTTTAGAATGTGAGCCTTGCCAGGTTGGGTGGCATTAAGAAAGCATATGTCCCCGGCCTTTAGGCCCTCTCTTAACAACGGGACAGAAAGTTTAAGACGGCCGGCAGGCCGTCCATAGATCGCGCAAATATGATCGTGGTATGCTATGTCCATTCCGGCGACTTGAGTTTTCGCCGCGTTCTTTACAGAGTCCGGTCGATCCGCGCCCTGGGCCGGGCTGGCCGTCTCCTGAGACACGCTGACGAAGGCGACAAGATCTTCACGCCGAAACCGCCGCGCCCGCTGATCCCCGACGCGATAGCAGGGCAGTTTTCCCGAATCGGTCCACCGCCGAAGTGATGCCTCGCTTACGTTGAGCAGGCTCGCTGCCTGTTTAATGTCTAACAGCTCCTCTTCGCTACGCTTCGCTGCGCGTGATCTTTCTTTGGTCATCCGTTTCTTCCTCGCAAGGCCCCTCTCCTGGGACGGGTAAGCCCCCGACGCCGACAGCCCGTCGAGACCCTTGTAGTTAGGCTATCCATCAGAATAGCGCAACGCTGCGTAAGTTTGATATATCGTGACTCCGAAACGCTGGAGGGACTCGGTGGGTCCGATGAGTAAAGCGCCTTCGGCCGCAACGTCAAAAGGTTTATGTCGGGAAGATGAGGGGTGGGCACAGCCCGCCACCACTCGGATCGGGCTCAGGCGCCGGGTGTGCAGCCGCCCGACTGATGTCACCGGAGTCGGTCAAGAGCCGACGCCGAGAGCCTCCCGTTACGCCTTCCTCCCCGCGCCCCATCCCCTTCGATATGCTGGTTAATCGCCGACGCCAGCCACGTCCAAAGCCCTTGTTTCCGCCAGGGCATTCGTCGCGGCGGTGGCCCTCGTCATTCGAAACGCGCGCAATAAGCGCTTGTGGTCGTCCCCGCAGTTGCACAAAAGGGCCTCCTGTTCTCGTGAATGACAACCGTGCGCTATCTGTTCTCGCTTTCGCTGCTAATAGCTACGCAATTCCGTCACATAGAGCTTGACAGAGATGCATAGCCTTGTATAGAACTAGCCCGCCGACATCTGGATCGCGCGCGACAAGCCAATAAGCGAGCGGCCTGATGCGGTTAGCAAACCACAGTAAGGGAGGATAACGTGAGTCCGAATCCAACGAACATACATACGGGTAAGACCTTGCGCCTTCTTTATCATCCGTGCTCCCAGCCATGCCGCTCAGTACATCAATTCATGTATGAGATTGACGTTCCCTTCGAGGAAGAAGTCGTGGACATCACCACGGACATCAACGAGAGGCAAGAGTTCAGGGATAAGTACAACCCGACGGGGCAGGTTCCGATTCTCGTTGATGGTGAGTTCACCGTTTGGGAGAGCGTAGCCATCGCGCGCTACGTGAACGAGAAGTTCGACGGCGCCGGCAACTGGTTCGGACGCGGCACGCAAGAGAGGGCGCAGATCAACCAGTTTCTACAATGGTACGCCTATACTCTCCGCCTTGGAGGTGGGGCGTTCCACTGGAACATCTTCGGCTGTTTGATCTATGGGGAGAAGCCGTACAGTCCAAAATTCACCGCGGAGCAAAACAAAGGGCGCACCCTTTTGTACGAAGCCATGGGGACGCTAGAGAATTACTGGCTGAGGGACCGCGAATATGTTTGCGGGGATGAGGTCAGCTATGCGGATTTGGCCGCTTTCCATGAGTTCGTGTCGCATGAGGCCGGCAAGATCATTCCGGACCGTGTCTGGCAAGGATTCCCCAAAATCGCGGCATGGTTCAAGAAACTATCTGAACGGCCTCACGCGAAGACCGTGAGCGAGTGGCAGTATACGAACGTCGGGAAAATGATCCGAGGCGAGTTAACGGCGAGTATGTTTAAGCGCAGGACGGCTGTGTTGAAGGGGACGGAGGTCTTCAGCGGACACAACCATGGAATTCCTTACTTGAACGAGAAGGTAGAGGACTACATCATGCGGGTTGAGAAGGAGGGCGCGGCAGTCGCTTAGACCGCGCTATCGCGCAGGATAACTAGCGTGCACGGCCTCGGCGCCGGCAAGGCTCGGAGCAAGATCCGATCCTTGTCGGCGATCCGGAAGCCCGAATAGACGGTGTCCGTCCGTTCTGTTCATCGCATTCCTTCGATGACCGGACAATGTCAATCCTTCGATAACCGGATAATGTCAATGCTCGAGTCACCTACCCATGGACGACTCACCTACCTCGCGAAATCCGTAGAGTCTTCGCTCTATCGCAACGGCAAGGTCTTCGCTCGCCGTGACCGTGACGGCAACGACGGCGCGCATCACGGGGCGGTGATGGAACATCGGGACGTTGTGATCAATGACGCGCGGCAGCGCAACCTCGATCAATCCTGGCGACAGTTCAATGTACGCGGTTTCGAACTGCTTCATCGGCCTCTGCAGCGACCTGAACTCCAGTTTTTTGATAACCGGCAGGTCGTTCGGGAGTACTACCCTGAGTGTGCCGAGATCGTAAGGCAGGCCACGAATGCAGCGCAGGTCTTTGCGTTCGATCACAACGTCCGCTTAGCCGAAAACATGGGCGGCGCGAAGCGCATCGCCGGTGGCCAACAGGTACAGAAACCGATCCACGTCGTGCATGGCGATTACACCCTCACGAGTGCACCACAGCGCCTACGTGATCTGGCCAGCCCGCCAGGCGTCAACGACACGCTGCGGGCCGTGCTTGGTCAGGGTGAATCGCTGCTCACGCCCGAAATCGTGTCTCGTACTTTGGATGAGGGCAAGCGGTTTGCCCTTATCAACGTGTGGCGCAGCATTGGTCTCTCGCCCGTAATGAGCGACCCCTTAGCGCTATGCGATGGGCAGAACGTTGAGCCCAATGATCTGGTAGTTTTCGAAATCCACTATCATGATCGCATCGGTGAAAACTATTTCGCGAAGTTCGGGCAGCACCATGAGTGGTGGTATTATCCGCTTATGACGCGGGACGAGGTAATATTGATCAAAACATGGGATTCTGCGGGAGGGCTTGCTCAATCAAATGGTCGGCACGCTGATTCCTATGGGGTCGATGGTAACGCTCCCTGCACATTCAGCTTTCACTCAGGGTTCAGCGATTCCAACACCCCGGCTGATGCGCCAGAAAGGCAAAGCATCGAAGTAAGATGCGTCGCCCTTTTTGACTGATGTCGAAATCGAAAATAGACCCAGGCGCCTCAGAATGTGGCTCACAGCGAAGGCTTTCACAATGTTAGATGGTAATGGCACAACACGATGGCCTTTGGCCGAGCTGCTGCAGTCCTCCACTCCTCACCCTGACTTCGGCGCGGGCGCGTTGTTGTTTGGCCAATTCGTAGGGGTCTGGGATGCGGACGTCAGGTTTATCGACTCGGACGGCTCGGTGTCGATCGATGGGCCCGGCGTCTGGTCATTTGGCTGGGTGCTCGACGGCAGAGTAATCCAAGACGTTTTGACCTACCCACGAGCAGGCAGCGCACGACCAGGCGAGCGCGGTATTGGCACGACCTTGCGACGCTACAATCCAGATGCCGACACCTGGGCAGTGATATGGTGCGGAGCGACCTCGGGCGTTTTGGTCACTCTGACCGCCAAGGCCGTCGACTACGGTATCCAGCTCGATGGCTTCGCCGCGAACGGCACGCCGCTCCGTTGGTCCTTCACGGATATCGCCGATGATAGGTTTCACTGGGGAGGCTACATCCTAGATCAGGAGGGTTCCTGGCGGCTCGAACAGGAAATGAACGTCCGGCGCCGCCTCGAACGCCCCTCCTAGGGCTTGTCGGATCCAGTCTTGTTAGGGGTGTGCGCAGGCCGTCAAGGTGCCGTCCGGAATGCGGTTGGAATTCGGCTTGGCGAATTCTCCGGGAACATGAAGTTATCGTTTCAGGCGGCAAGGTCAATTGGCTGATCGATGGGTTTTGTGGCGAGGGTTTGCCAACCATCGACCGGCGGGCAATAAACGGGGGATACGGCAATTAAAATGGCTCTAACTCATTCGCGAAGGCGCCCGACTGTCAGGCGGGCAATCTTCGTTTCGCTGGTGGTGGGAACGGTTCTCAACCTTATCAACCACTATGACGTATTTCTCACACAGACTTTGAGCTCATCGGTTCTGGTACAGATGGGCCTGACCTATCTCGTTCCGTATCTGGTTTCGACTTACAGCCAGGTCGCAGCCATTATGGAGGCCCATCAGGGTGGCTGGGGGTCTCCCCCAGCCGTCACTGATAGGGCGCCTGCCTCTTCAGGCGTCCAGGTTGCCTCACCTTTAGGGCCCCTGAATACGTTGCACAACTCTGGGCACCCAAGCTGAGCGGGTCGCCGAGGTTCTCGCCGCTATCATGTTCGAACAAGGGTGCCAGTCGTTCTTGGCATTCGGCCAGCACGCGCTCGCACCAGGCTTCCGGGCTGCCGTCCTTGTCGAACATGTCGCTTTTCACGACGGTCAGCAATTTTCCGCGGAGCTCGTTGGTGTCGTAGCTATATCCATCCAGCGAGGCCGTCCGCCAGTTCAGGTCCCGCGTGGCCGCCCCGATCGCGAGCGTAGCGAGCTTGACCTGTTTCCAATCCAGCCCGTCGACGTGCAGCAGGCGCCATGCGTCGTAGAGATTGTAAATCGGCGCGGGGTCTGGACGCCGATCTGCGCTGTAACGTCCTGATTTACTTCATATCAGCGGGGCGCATTGCCTCATCAATAATGTTACCGGAGAACTGATCGTCAGGAGTGGGGCGGCGATACCGAATCGGATCGGTATCGCCGATGGCAGGATGGAATCAGCATGGGTACGCGGCGCGAGATCACGGCGGCGGTGGTGGACCGCTATCGATCAGCGGGGCGGATGGATAAGGGGCGCATTCTCGACGAACTTTGCGCGGTGACGGGCTGGCATCGCAAGCATGCGGTTCGGGCGCTGGCCAGTCATGTCGGAATTTCGCCGGAGGCCCGGCGGCAGCGAAGCCCGACCTATGGCGCTCCTATCAAGGATGACAGCGCGTTCATGAACGATGTCGTCGTGCCCTGGTGTCGCGCGCAAAAAATCGAGGTGACGCGTTCGCGCGCCTATAAGAAGAATGATCAAGCTTTCGTCGAGCAGAAGAACGGCGCGGTCGTCCGACGGCTTGTGGGATACGGTCGCTTCGATGGCGGCGAGACGACGCGTGTGCTGGAACGTTTGTATGCTGCATCTCGGCTGCACACCAACTTCTTCCAGCCGTCCTTTAAGCTAAAGTACAAGCGACGCGAAGGCGCAAAAGTGATCAAGCGTTATCATGTTCCGGCCACGCCCTATGAGCGCGCACTAGCGCACCCGAAATTGAGCAGGGCCGTCAAGCGGCGTCTTCGAGAGATTTATCGCACGCTCGATCCTGTGGCTCTGCTGGCTGAGATGAGGGACGCTCAGGCGGAGCCTGGCACGCGCGTCGGCGCCCGCGCGAGTAAGCTCGCGGCAGTAGCCAGCCTACCGGCACCGACAACGAACGCAGCAGCGTTCGCGAAGAGGCTTGGCAATGATGTGCATCTGGGGGAGCAGCGCATCATCCATCGGCGCATGCACAAGCCATATAAAAAGCGTGTCAGAATGCCATCGATTCTCGATCCGCACCGCGCTGACATCGAGCGCTGGCTGGCGGCCGAGCCTCGTCTGACCGCGCTGGCAATCCTCGGTCGCCTCGCCGAACATTCCCCCGAAAAGTTTGGGCCGCCGCAGCACACCATCGTGCAGCGCTTGTTGCGATCGCTCAGACGAAATGCAGCCGAGGTGATCGTCCCTCGCATGGCGGGGGGTACGGCACCGGCCGCCATTGGTGATCCCGGGACTGGGGGCGGCGCTGCGTGTGATGGGCACTCCGCGACGCCCCCAGTCCCTCCGATCCTGCGAGCAATGACGCAACCTCGGACCGGCCGACAGTCGGAACTATATCCGTCAAGCGAAAGTAACATTCTCAGGTGAGGCAATACGCGGGGTCAAGGTTCGGCGCCGATTCACACCGAGAACGAGCCGAACCCAACTCGAGCACTTTTGCGGCCTCCAAGGTGAATACTCAGGCTGAAGCCATTGCACCGACTTCGTCGCTCCTGGCGGGGCGCGAGACAGAGCTCGACGCGTTATTGCCCAGCCGTTTAAAGGAATTTAGCCGCAAGGGTACGACACCCTTGCGGATTTTATCTTCGTCCAGTCTTCTGGTAAGATATTGATATTATTCGCATAACATAGATTTTGGAATTTATTCCTAGCCGACCAGTCCATGAGGCGCGGCAACGCCAAAAGTTCCCAATCAGCTTGGGACAAAGGGAGGGAGGCCCAGCAGCTGGCCAGGAACTTTAGGGGCGTTTCGTTTATTTCACTTGTTGCGTTTATTTCGAATATAGCCTATACAAAAGGCCGTATAGGGGAGAAAATACGATGACGATGCCAGCCTACGCTGAAGAGCTGGGAGGTACTCGCCTGCCTTCCGCGAGCGAGAAGGCGGCAGCCAACCAGCTTCGTCAGATACTCGCTTCGCATGCGACGGGAGATGCCAAACTGCGAGTGCTCGACGATGCACAGCAGGCTGCTGAGATAACCTTGTCGCCGGCCCTGTCGAGTCTCTTGATGGAATTGCTGCGGCATATCGGTCGCGGCGATGCGGTGACGCTTGTGCCTGTGCATGAGATGTTGACTACGCAGCAAGCTGCCGACATCCTGAATGTCTCGCGTCCGTTTCTGGTCTCGCTGCTCGAGAAGGACGAAATTCAGCACGTGACAGTGGGGCGTCATCGCAGGATTAGGGCAGAGGATCTATTCGCCTATAAGCGCACGCGTGATGAAAAGCGGGGCAAAGCGCTTGCGAATCTCGCTGAGCAGGACGCGGAGCACCTGTAAGCTTGTTTGCAAACCGCTTCACCGCATTCGTCGATGCGTGCTCGCTTGCAAGCGCGCTCAAAAGGAATCTGCTTCTCTCCTTGGCGGAGGCGGAATTTTTTCGTCTCCGCTGGTCGAGCCCCGTCCTGGATGAGTCCGAAACAGCTATCGAGGAAATTTTGACCGGCAAGGGCTTCGCCGACGCCGCGGCGCGCGCAGAGCGGGCGCGCGCCAGCATGGAAGCTGCCTTCGAAGACGCCATGGTTACAGATTTTGATAACTTCTTGCCGGTTGCGGCGGGTCTGCCCGATCCCAACGATCACCACGTTGTTGCTGCGGCGGCCAAGACGGAAGCCGCAATGATCGTAACGGAAAACCTTAAGGACTTTCCGGCGGCAATTCTTTCCGACCTGAACATGGAGGCGAAATCGGCCGACGCTTTCATTGCGGATACTATCGCACTCGACGAAGCTCGCGCTGTTGCAGCCATTCGGCGTATGCGCGAACGCTTCAAGAAACCGGAAATGACGCCGGCGGAGCTCTTGCTCGTAATGGAAGCTGCGGGACTGATTGAGACGGTTGACGTGCTAAGGCCGCACGTGGAATCCCTCTAGGTCAGTAGCCAACCAGACGGGCTTTTGGCAACGCGATCTTGATGCAAACTCGACTTCGGATATTCCATAATGAGTATTATGCGAAGGCCGTTGTCGCAACGCACGTCACATTGAATGTCGCAAGTAGTCGCCAGAAATGGCGGTATTCAGCCATTTTTTCGAAGATACACAGCGGATGTGACGCGGCAGGCATATTTCCTCGGGAAATGTTCACTGTGCTGATGGATATTTCCTCAGGATATGTGACATCGCGTGTCACTTCGCAGTAGACTCCTATCCATGAAGCCGATGATGTGTTTTGAACTTCGCGCCGCCCTCGAAGACATGGGGCTCAAGCCGACGGTTCTCGCAAAAGTTTGCGGCGTGAAATACCTCGAGGCCTGGCGCTGGATTCAAGGGGAAAGGAAAATCCCCCGCTCGGTGCGCATCATCCTGACGCTGATCAAGACGCGAGCTCCCTCCCTCGTCATGTCCGGCCAGCTTTTGGAATGGGAGGTCAAGCGCCATCACGTGTTCCGCGAGGGCGAGACCTTCAGGGATGTCCTCAAGCGCTGGCATCCCGACGTGAACCAGCGCGACACCACGGCGGAAATGCAGGTGATCAATCAGTTTCGATAGGTTCGGGGAATTAGTTGAGCTTCTGCCCTTTGAACTTCGCGTAGGACGCGAGCTTCGCCGCCGCTTCGAGTTCAATGGAGAACGACCGGGCCTGGTCCGCAAGGGCACTGAGCTTTGTCAGCTCTTGGCGGGCCGCATTCGAAGAAGTGAGCAGGCGGGTCCTGTCATCAATCGATAGGTCCCAATCCGCCGCGCGTTTCAGGACCAGCTCGATTCTTTCGATATCATCTTCGACGGTCCATTGGATGTGGTCGAGGGCTTCCTCGCTACGGGGTTGCCGCCTTGTGATGGCCTGGGTGAGATCGGCGATGATGTCGGCTTCGGGCCTCGCCCATTGACTGAGCTTCGCGATCCACAATCCAACCTCTCCGGCGTGGGCTGGCACGCGGCCTGACGGCGGTTCATCGGGAACGACCGTCATCGCTTCAGAGAGAGTAAGCAGTTTGCGCCAGTGTCCCTGCACCTTGGTGATGCGTGAGATGAGGTCCAACAGAAGGTCGCTTCGGCCGTGTTTGGTTTCGACCCACGCCGAAAGAAGCTCCAATCTGGAGGACGTGCGCGTGAGGTTGCGGATGATTGTTGTATGATTTCGGCGGTGAATCTTTTGCGGGACGGGTTCCGCTGGGCCTTCCGCAAGGGAGAGGCTGTAGAGGACTTCAAGCTCGGCCTCGCGCCACCAGTCCAACATTCCCATCAGCCAGATATCCGGGTCATCGGAGAGAAGCGGGTTTGGCGCGGTGGTGGTCATTGGGTCGGCATTTACACCGTATGCTGATGATTGCCAATGGTTAAGCTGCGCAGCCGTGGCGGAGCGCCGGATCGGGCGGCCCGCTTTACATCATCCCGGAGGACCGGCGCCGCATCCGCGAACTTCTGGAGCGCCCTTTTGACGCCGCGCACCAACGGCGTGGGCTTCTGCAGCGGATCGAACTGGCGATGTCGGAGAACAACCCGCACCCGAAGCTGGATGAGGCAACGTGTGAGCATGTCCTGCCCAAAAAGCCGGGGCGTGGCGGGCCGTGGTCCAAGACATTCGACCCGTCGGCGTCGCGGGAATGCGCCAATCTCCAGGGCAACCTGGTGCGCTCAACCGCCGCCACAACGAGGTTGCGGGCAACAAGCCGTTCGAGGAAAAGAAGCGTGTGCTGTTCCGGGTATCCCGGCAGCGCTTTTTCGAAACGGCGAAAGCATCCGCAGCTATGATGATTGGACACCGGCTGTCATCAAGAAGCGCACCCGCGAAATGGCGGGCCAGCTGGCGAGTGTGTGGGAGCTTTAGACAAGCGCGGCTGGGGACAGGGCGAAAGTCTTGTCCCTAGGTTGGAAGGTTGAGCGTCGAGGCCAAATTCCCTGTCTGGCCCATGAGGTCCAAAATCTTGTCGACGAGTGGGTACTGGCCTCTGTCAAATTGCAGAGGATAGGTGGCATCCACGAACTTGTGCGGGCGATGATCTGGAAGCGGAAGGCTGTGGGCCAAGGCAAGTGGCAGAATGTAATCAAGTGGCTGGGTGACGTCGTAGCGGTCGGATGGCCGCGACTGAAAGGGCGCGAACGCCGAATCCGCGAACTTGCTTTTGTAGGAATAGTACAGCGATAGGCGATGCCAACCGCCACTTTTGTCGGGTTGGGTCCGGGCGGTTCTCAGCAGGAGCCTCTCTGCGGAGTCACTGATCGCCAAGGCTTGAGTGGGCCGTATGGTTCGCCATGCGTGGGCATGGGAAGCAAGGACATTTGCGTATTTGAGTTCGATGTCGCCGATGACTTGCTGAGCGAGCACGTCACGGAAACATACCGCTGCGATGATGAGGTAATCGTCGCGGATGTGTGCGGTTTCGTGACCGGCCTCGGGCGAAAAGCCGTGGTGATCCCGGAGGTAACGTTGCCAAAAGGTCTCGCCAAGCAGGGCGAGTGCGGCCAGGTTTGTTCGGTCTGTGAGTACCGCGTGCAGGGCCGGGGCCGAGGCGACTCGGAATTGACGGTCTGCTTGGGCTTCGAGGTAAAGACGCTTGGCGTCCAGGAACACCAGGTCGGATGGGCTTATGCCGTCGAGAGGTATGGACTTGAACGGCAGCTTGGGCGGGGGTGCATTGTTGGCTTCTGCTGCAACAAGAACGAGGTGGAGGGCCTCGAGGCGACCATCCACGTCAGCGAGGCCCTGGGCAAGAGTGACGATTTCGTCGACGCAAGGGTTCGACTGCCCGATGTGACGTTCGAATGCTTCTGCCAGCGCCAGTCGGGGCGATGGTTCGCCAGAAAGTCGGTAGGAATCCAGCAGGTGCCGCGCGATGCTGGATGATCTGGAGGCAAGATCGGGGTCGCCGGCGAGAGTATAAGCGATAGCGATCTTTTGGTGCAGCAGGGCGCGTTCAACAAGGTCCTCGTTGTCGTTTGCGCCGAGCCGGTCGAGGGCGAGTTCATATCGATCAAGGGCTCGATCAACACGGAAGTCTGCGAGAGGGGTCCTGAAACCTGCGAGATAAGGGACGTCCTCTTCCCGAAAGGATGCTCTCCAGACAGCGGTGGTTCTCCCGTCGTCGAAGCATCGCAGAAGGGTTTCACCTGCATCGGTGAGTTCGGGAACCGCCGCGATGGCTATGGCGGGCCCGCCGTAGCCATACTCCGCTTCAAGGTCCATCCACTTGGCGACTTCCGCGAGATGGTCTGCCGCCTCGTGGTGGAGGGTGGCCCGCACTCGGTCGATGAGAGGGCTCAGCGCCGCTTGCCGTAAATGAAGGTTGTGGCGGTCGCCGGGCTCCGCGGCGCATAACTCTCGAAGGAAGGTGGCTTTCGCCTGGGTCTTGAGCCGTTGGATGTCGAGGCGGCCGTCGCGGAAATAGTGCTTGTGGGCAGCCACCGAGAGGTCGACCAACGGCCCGATGAGCCTTCCGGCGTTGGCCGGAGGGATTCGGAGCTGCGTAATCTTGCTGAGGCATGTGAGGGAGAGGTTGGCGAGATTATAGATGACGCCGCGGTGCGAAGGGTCTTCGTGATGAAGGGTGAGGTATTGGCGGAGCGTTTTCTGCCATTGGTCGGGGTTGAAGAGGTGACTGAGTTTGATGAGTTCGAGGCGCGCTTGAATGCCTGATGACCGGAACATCATGGCCTTGCGGTGAAGCTCAAGAGCGGACGAGGCGGTTTCGTCGGCGAATGGTTCGTCGATGCATGTTATGGCATGGGCGAGTTCGGAGCGCAGAGAAGTCAGGAGCTGGGGATTGTCCTTGAGAAAGGCCATGAGGTGTTCCAGCCGTCGTCTGGACCGGTATCGCGTGGCGTCGTGGGTGTCCGCGAGGTCGAAGGAGAGTGCCGCAAAATAATCCTCGTAGGGCGTGTTGAGGTTATCGGTTCGCACGGCGTTATTGGCGTGAGCAAGGCGCGCCACGTAATCCCCCGTAAGGTGGCTGAGGAGGGCAAGCCTCGTGTGAATGATCGCGGATTTCACATGGTGGTGCGGGTCGTTGGGCGACAGCGCTTTCAATGCGGCTGCGTAGTGCGGAATGGCCTCTTGGAATTGAATCGACCACAACAGCTCACGGCCTTCGTGATCGTCGAAAGTCATGTCGAGCATTGCCGCCCCTCCGTCTGCGAACGTTAAGCGGCACGGTTGAAGGTGGCGAAAGCCAGATTTCTCATCGACCCGCTAGCGCAGCGTCGGCTGTTTGCGGCGCCGATCATCGTGAGGTTTCAAGGCCTGGGCGTGAAAACGCTCGTGCTTGCGGCCTAGCTGATCAATTAGGCGACCGAATATCGCGGGCGTGATTAGCTTGCGGCAGGGCATGAATTCGAATTTTCCGAGCCGGTTCACGGTGATGTGGGCGGATATTCCGACTGCGGTCGATGAGTGACAGCGGGCGGGAAACGCACGTGATGAGGGTGGGATTATTTGCATCGCGCGAGAGATGTGCGACCTTTGGGCATTGTGGGGTGTAGGTGCTTATATTCGAATGCTTATTGAGTCCGTTATCCAGGCTCTCGCCGAGCCGGACTTGCGTGAAGGATGGGCTGACTATCTCGCCAGCGCCATTTCGAACTGCCATTTCCTCGGGGCGGTGAGCGTCCGGTTCGTTGTCAACCACAGTCCAGCGGTGTCCTTCATCATCGGCAGCGGGCCAAAACGCGCCGAACTCGAGCGGTTCCTTAGCCATCATCCAACGAGCCCGCCCGGGACCACGGCGAGGCGAGCGATGACGTGGACTATTCCCATCGTCGGGCTCGAACTGGCCGATTGTCCGGCGGGGCTTTACGCCACTGGCGAAACGAGCTCGGAAGTGAGCGAGGCCCTTGGGCAGTGGTCGGCGAAAGAGCCGCTCGACAAGGCGCTCCTGCATACACAGAAGATCCTTGAGGCGCGTGTGCGGCAGGTGAAGAAAAGCACCCAGGCCGAACGCAAGGACGCCGTTGTGCTGGTTGACCGCCGAGGCCAGATTCTTCACCACAACGAAAAGGCGGCGGTTCTCATGAACGCGCTGCCGGAGCTGATTTACGAGAGCCCGGAAAAACAGCTTATGTTTCGCTCGAAACGGGACAACAGCATCTTCCGCGCGGCATTGCGCAACTTTTTCCATTCCCCAAACGATGGGGGGAAAACCCGGGAGATCCTCGGACGCGAACTGATATGCCAGTTCTCGGAGGCTGACGTTGAGTGGCCGCCGAAGCAAATTGCCGCCGTGACCTTGCGGCGGATGAAACAGGAAATCGACATCGGCGAAGCGGAATTGATGACGGTCTTGCGGGCGACCGAAGGCCAGGCAAAGCTTGCGAAATACCTTCTCGACGGCAAAGGGCTGAAGGAATTCAGCCGGGATCAGGGCATCAGCCACGCCGGCGCCCGCTATCACCTCGGCCCCCTGATGCGGCGCCTGGATTGCCATTCGCAGGCCGAGTTGGTCCGCAGGCTGTACTTATTGTTCGGCTAGAAAAAATCCCTGCGCGCACTATCCGAACCGTGAGAGACGGCTGCGTCCCCGGCGTGCTGCCCTCGATTGCGGGGCGCGGAGAACGGCTCGTTGTCCGCTGTCTTCGATGGTCGCAACGATGGAGGGACAAGATGTTGCGTAGGGTAGCGGGCAAATATACCTCCACATTGTCGGTCTTGCTGGAACCGACCAATTAGCTTGCCGCGAATTCATCGAAAACTATCTGATCGGCGAGGATGGGCTTGCGGAAAAGCCGCTAAGCTTTCCGTGACAACAACCATGGAGACCGCCTTGCCCCGCCAGATTCTGTTTCACGCGCATTGTTCTAAGACGAAGAGGCCGTTTCTCGTCGAAGGAATGCTCGACGGGAATGTGCTCAGGTGGACGGATGCCTTCGAGATGATCGAGGGGACCTACGATGAGAAGCCGGTCAGCGAACTTCCCGACCTGGTGCACCGGGCCGAAGGGTTCAAATGTCCTTGCTGCGGATACTTGCCGCGCATGGGGAACTTCTCGTTCTGGTCGTGCAGCAGCTGCGGTGAAATTCACTGCGGCGGAAAGAGCGGAAACGTTCACCACGGCGCCTGCGGCACTTGTTTGATCAGTCCTGAACAGCTGTCCCCCATCGAAAAGGCAAAGGTGTCGCTTGCTGACAAGGGCAAGTTCTGAACATGGACCTGCTTCAGAGTTTGAGGGAGCTTGACGAGAAGCGCGCGCGGCTGACCCTCTATGGCAATCGCATCGGCATGGCGCATTGGATTGCCCCGCGCACCGCGGAGAAGTTGCGCAAGCTTCTGCAGGATCGGTTCTGGGCGGTAACAAAGAGCCGGGAACAGGTCATGAGCTTGATCAATGGCGATCCCGTCATGTCTGAGCGGCTGAAACGCCACCATGCCGAGGCGCTCAAGGAACTCGAAGCGCCAAAGGCTGCCTCTGCCTTGCCGACGATCATGCCCATCTCGGCGTATTTGAGGATGATGGCCGGCGATGTCATCAAGGCCGAACGCAAGGAGCGTCAGGCTTTCGAGGACCTTAAGGAGGCCAACGGCTATTACGTGAATGAGGAGTGGCGGCATGACGGCGTTGATGTAGGCCTCGTCAATGATCTCATCGACCGGCTGCGGGTGCAGCGCGACGCGGACCGCATGCAACGGGGGCGCATCGTCGATGGCTTTTTGTATTTCTTCCATCAGGAATGGAAGGACCGTTACGGGCCATGGAGCCTGCAGGTTGAGGCGGTGCTGGCGCAAGTGCGGCAGGAGATGTCGGGCCAGCAGGAAAAAGCCGCCTCGCCGCTCAAGGACTTCCGCCGCCGGCATGGTCGGCAATTGGCAAAGCAAAGGGCACGATGACATGAAAAATGGCCGCTTCCCGGCAAGGAAGCGGCCGTTCGTGCGGGGACCCTAGAGGGCGGCCTCGCTTGTTTGAGCGAGGAAGGCAGGAAGCTCGGTGTCGGGCTCCCGGGCTTCGTTCGGTGCCGTTGCCTCGCCGTTGCGCAGGACCTCAGGGAGCCATCCGCTGCCCGCGAGAAGTCGTTCGGCCTCGCGGACAAGCCCCTCCTTCTTCATGCCGTTGAGGTACTGCGTGGTGTCGTCGCCCTTCGCTTCGCCTACAGCGGCCACGATGTGGGCCTTCGACACGCGGTCAAGGTAAGTCTTGCCCGTCGCCTGCCAGCCCGTCGCGACCATGTTGAAGCCAAGCGCGTTGGCGATGTCGTTGGAGTTGGCGATCTCGGCCGTGCGCATGTTGTGTTTCTCTCGGACGGCGTTGAGGCTGCCGGCGACGCATTGGGCAAACAGGGCTTCGCGGTCGTTGTCGGTGAGCTTCCAAAGCGCGGCCCAGACGTCCTCGGCGTCCTCGGGCAGAAGGGCGCGCAGTTCGCTGTCGCGGGCCTCATAATCCTTGGTGGGCTTCCAGGCTTCGAGGCCTTCGACATTCGCATGGAAACCGCCGCGCGCCGAGATCTGCAAGCAGGACTTCGAACCGAAGTGGAAGAAGTGCTCGATGCACAGCGCATGCAGCGCGGCCATGAATGCGACGGTAAAATCGCGGCCAAGCGCGGTGCGCAGAGCCTGCGTGCGGTAAGCCGTCAGGTCTTGGAGGAGCGAATCCGGCAACGGCTTGAGCTTTGTCTCTTCGTCGTCGGAGGGCTCGGCGCCTGTGAGGGGCTCAGCGCCGGGTTCACGCGGTTGCAGGGCGACATCTTCGGGCTTGAGATAGCCGTAGGCGATATCGACGGAGCCGTCATGGCCGATCGATAGGAAGGCGCCGCCCTTGGCCATGTCCTCCGGTGAATAGACAGGTTCGCGGTTTTCCAAAGCATCGATTTCGGCTTCGAGGGTGTTGGCCCGCGCCTGTTGCTCCTCCGTCGGCTCCTCGATGTCCTCGAGGTCGAAGAGCTCGTTGCGGAGGGCGTCCAGGCGGTCCTCCTCCTCATCTGAGAGCACCGCCGTGGCTTCTACCAGGCGCCGGTGTTTGGAGAGCTCGCTGTAAGGAACGTCCACCGCTGCCTCAACCCACTTCCAACCCTTGGCCAGCAAACGGTCACGTTCGGCGTTGAGCTTGTCCATCACCAGGCGGTTCAGAAGCTCGGCATCCTGAAGGTAGCCTTCATTGTCCTCGTCGAAGAAGTCGCGCTGGACGAAGCCGCCGGCCTGTTCGTAGGTCTCGAGCCCGATGAAGCGGACGCGGCGGTCGCGGGCGTGGACCATTTTCTCCGTCAACAGGCGACGGATGTCATGGGCATCCTTTTGCCAGTCGGGCTTGTCGGCAAGGGCGGCGAAGACCTGGTCCTGGCGGGCGTGGTCCTCGGTGACGCAGTAGGCCATCAATTGCTCAAGCGTCAGCTCCTCATCGGCATAAGCTTCCAACAGCGCGGGGCTTGCATTGGCGAGGCGCAGCCGTTGCTTGACGACGGTCGGCGTCACGCGGTGGGCGGCGGCGATGTCGGTTTCGGACATGCCTTTGTCCAGCATCGCCTTGAAGGCGCGGAACTCGTCCAGGGGGTGCAGGGCCTCGCGCATGACGTTTTCGCTGAGGCTGTCGTCCTCGGCGATGCCATCCGCCTTAATGGTGCACGGGATGGGGGCATCGGCCGCGATGCGCTTTTGCTTGAGGAGAAGTTGCAACGCGCGCAGGCGGCGGCCGCCCGCGTGCACCTCGTAGACGTCAGCATCCACTTCGGTCGGCCGCGAGACCAGGCTTTGGAGGAGGCCGCGGCGGGCGATGTCCTCGGCAAGGTCGGCGATGGCCTTCTCCTCGTAGAGCTTGCGGACATTGGCGGCAGAGAGCACCAGCTGGTTGAGGGGAATGCTGGTGACGTGGTGCAGGGTGACTTGTGGCATTTTGGACTTGGCGGCGGATTTGGATCGGCCCATGGTTTCTCCAGTTCTTGGGTTCCGGGAAGCTGGAGCGAGAGCCTCTCTCTCACACCTTTCCCTTCGCCCGGCGGGCCCCTCTCCTCGGTCTCTCTTGCGCGCGCTTCGCGCCAAAGTAGGCCTGCTGGATGTCCCGCAGCGCCTTCTCGCCATCATCAAAGGCATCGGCCGGTCCGACCAGCTCGGCTTTGAGGGCTTCACGCCGTTTGGAAATGCCGACCCGGGCCGCCCGGGAAAGGTTGTGGCCTTTGAGTTGTTCGTCGCAGGCGCCGATCTCGGTCAACAGCAGGAGGGTATCTGACGATGCGAGCGACTTGGCGTCGGGGCATACCCCTGCATCGAACTGCCAGGTGCTTTCAAGGGTTGTCTGGGCGAATTCAGCGACCCAATCGGCGAGGTCTTGCCCCAAGGGTATAACCGCCTCGGGGTCTTCATTTGTTTTTTCCCAGAGCCTGCGGGCGTCGGCCTCCGTCATGGTAATCGCCATCATCGTGAGCATGGGCGTCGCTTTCATTGTTGGGAAACCAAGGCCCCTTCTCCGGAAGGCTTTGGTTCGCCTCACAATGCCTTCCTCTCCCTTCCCGTCTGGGAGCAAAAAAAAGCGGCGCCGAAGCGCCGCTGATGGGAGCGCCCCTCAGGCGCGGGCGGCCTCCGGCTGGACCGGTCGGCGGTCGAGAAGCGGAATGCCGAGCTTCTTCGCCTTGTCCGCGAGGTTGTCGTTGATGCCATTGCCCGGGTAGACCACGAGGCCGATGGGCATCGCCTCCAGCATCTCGTCGTTGCGGCGGAAGACGGCGGCCTTGTCGTTCGGGTGCTTCTTGCGGGGCTTGAAGGCGATGGCCGTGACACCCCGGTGTGCCGCCCACGATGCCGCGATCGCGTCCGCTCCCAGCGGATTGCCGCTGTGGATGAGGATGGCGCCCGGATGGTTCTTGAAGGCTTTGTCGAGGTCGGCCCAGATCTGGGCATGGTCGTTGCAGTTTTGGCCGCCGGTGAAGGCGATGCGAGGGCCCTTGGGCAGCATCACCTCGGTGTCCGCACGGTGCTTGGCGGAGATGAAGTCGCGGGCTTCGATGACCGATGCCGTGACCTTGCGGCGGTTGACCATCGAGGTCGAGCGGGGCCGCCACGGCGAACCGGTGAGGGTGTGGAACTCATCGGCGAGGGCATCGCGCAGGTGTTCGATGGCATCGCGCCGGCCGATAAGGCTTTCGCCAAAGGCAACCTGGCGCTCGAGCTCGACGGAAGCGATTTCCGAGCCGTCGCTCTTCTCCTGCGCCTCCTTGATCCGAAGCTCGGCGTCGTCCAGGCGCTTTTGGAGGCGGTCAACCTTGCGGTGGAAGATGTCGACCATCGACCAGGCGAGGTCTTCGGTCTCTTGCTCGAGGCCGGTTCCCAGGAGTGGTCCGGAAAGGGCCGAGAGGAGGGTTGAAGCAAGACCTTTGAGCTCGGTGTCGTCCGGCAGGGGACGCGGGTCGGGTTCGTTGCTGTCCGGCGTGTAGCCGTAGAGGGCGAGATTGTCGGCGACGCGGCCGGTGGCGGTCGTACTGGGGTAGCCGGATCGAGAGTGAGCGTAGGTCATCGGAATTTCCTCCGTTGGTGAAGGGAAGTCCGGCGCCCATCGCCGGCCTTTCCGGCGAGCCTTCAGCCGACGGACGGACCGGGTGCACCGCGAGCGCGAGCGAGCGGCCGAAGCGGAGCGGAGGACGGCCCTTGGGCCGGGACTATTTTGTTTCGCGATGCAAAGGGCGCGAACGCGCCCGGCGGAAAATAGTCCCGGCCGCCGTTGCGCCCCTGAGGTCCGGCTGGTGGCTTTCTCGCCGCTCTGAAAGGCCGGGGGGCCCGCCGCCCCTCCCCCGGAGGTGCCCGTGCCTCCGCTTTCCGGTCGCGACCTCACGCCCGCTTACGCCGTGGGCGGAAGATCCTCCGGGTCCAAGAGCTGGGACAGGAGGGCCGCGCGTGTTTCGGTGGCGCCGAAGGCTTGAAGGTCGCTGTTCCAATCGTCGAGGCGCGAGAGGAGGAACCCGACACGGATGCCGGCGTGCAAAGCGCCAAAGGTGAGCCGTTCGGCGGCGGCGCGACCGGCGAGATTGTCCTCCATGGCGATGTAGAGGCGCTTGAGGCGGGGAGGCAGGGAGAAGGCTCCCAGATGTGCGGCCGCTGTCGCGGCGATCATGCCGAGGTGGGGCAGAAGGCCCTTGATCGAGAGAACGGTCTCGACCCCTTCGCCGATCACGAGGCTATCGCCCACGGCCCCGAACCGGACACCGTTGCCGAGGATGTGACCCATCGCGAGCTTGGGCTCACTGACAGGGGCTTTGCCACGCCCATCGCTCGACAGGTAGATGCGGGTGAGGCCCGTATGCTCGCCATCGTTGCTGGTGATCGCTGCAAGCAGCGCAGGCAGGCGTTGCAGCTCGCCATGCTCGGGTCCGCGGTAAAAGCAGGCCGGGTGAAAGCGGAGCGAAGGGAAATCGACCGCGGTGATGCCGCGCGCGCGCAAGTAGGCCTCAGCGAGCGTGCCGCGTATAGGCGTTGCCGAAGCAAACAGGCGCTTTGCCGCTTCAGGGCTGTTGCGGGGCGCTGGCACCAGGCTGCGGACGGCGAGATGGCGGGGCTCGGAGAGAAACGTCAGAACTTCATCGCGGATGTCGCGGAAGTCGGAAAGATTACGGTTCAGGGCGATGAGGTCGATGAGGTCGCCATGCTGGCCGGTCGCCGCGTCGGTCCATTTGCCCGCCGCGCCCGCCCCTGAGGCGGGTCCGGTGAGCCGCACCCACATCGACCGGCCGGGGGTGTTGAGCACGTCGCCCACAATCCAGTAGCGGCCGTTTTTCGAGCCGTTGGAAAGGTAATGGGCGCAGACGGCCTCGACGTGCTGCGAGAGGCGCTGGCTGAGGGCGTGGATGTCATTTGCCATGTTGCCAATCTCCTCTGTTAGGCCGCGACCGGTGATGCTGCGTACCTGCCGAGAAGGCGTGATATGACGGCGCGCCCTTCATCATCGGTTGGCACAAAAGCCCGCGTCTTCCATTTGATGACCTCTGTGAAAAGACCCATCGCTTTGAGGTGGGCAATCGCCGCGCCATCAAAGCCTTCGAGTTCAAACCGACGCTCACCCATCAGCGTGACCGGGCGAAGGCGGAGTGTCGGCGTGATGGTGACCGTGGCGCCGCGCCGGAGTTCGGCCCAGCAAGCTTCTGGCTTCATCGTACCCGTGTCGGCAGCAAACACGTCGACGAGGGCATCAGGCACGACGCGGCCGATCAGGCTGATGCCGTCATCCGTGGTGAGGCGGTAGACTTTGGCGACACCCTTGGGCAGCCGTTTCCACAGCGGCAGCAGGAGGCCCGTGAGGATATAAAAGGTGTCGCTCGTGAACTCGGGAACCTGAGAGACCTCGTGCGACCAGAGGCGTCCGAAGGTCTCGGGGTCTGTCTCCTCCCACAGTGTGTCCTCAAGCATTGAGATGGCGAGCGCCTGGGTTTCCGTCGGCCGGACGAGCTTGACGCGCGGGGTCACGGTGCCGTCGTCCTCGGTGATGCTGGCGGTCGGGAGCTGGAGGGCGGCGCGGCCGGACCGGGGATTGTGGAGGAGCCTCGCTTCGGCGGTGTCTGACCATGAAAGCGCCTGCTCGAGGAGAACGGGGGAAGTGCGACGCCTGAATCCGACCTTGATCAACTCGGTCTTTGAACCTGTTCCGGTGTTGACGGCGACCACCGTCCTTGAGGCGATGTGAAGGCTATCGGCCGTCACGGTTTCGAGTCCGACCTCGTAGGTGCCCTTGGCGATGGCATCCTCGACCCGCTCGGTGATGAGGCCCTCAAAGACCACGAAGAGGTCGTTCTGCAGGTTGATCTGCAGGGCGAGGATGCGGTTGAGGAAGGTATGGATGGGTGGCAGCTCGTCTTTGAGCGTGTGGTCGCGGTCATGGAGCACGAGGCCGGTCGCATCGACAAAGCGTTGATAGGAACAGCAGGCGATCTTTCCCGCATGGATGAGGTGGTAGAATTTGCTCAGTGCTGAGCGGGCGTAAGGCGTTTCGAGGTTGTCGGAGGCCCGGAACAGGCCCTGGCCACCGGTTTTGCGTTCGCCGCGTGTGATGGCCCCCAGGGAATCGAGCCGTCGTGCGATCGTGGACGTGAACCGACGTTGCCCCTTGACGTTGGTTGTCACCGGCCGGAAGAGCGGCTTCTGCCTCTGGTTGGTGCGGTTGGTGCGGCCAAGGCCCTGGATGGCGGTGTCGGCTTTCCAACCGGGCTCCAAGAGATAATGGATGCGCTGGCGCTGGTTCTTGGAGGCAAGGTCGGCGTGATAGCTGCGGCCGGTGCCGCCTGCGTCCGAGAAGATGAGGATGCGCTTGACGTCATCCATGAAGGCCTGGGTCTCGGACAGGTTTGCCGAGGCGGTGCGGGATTCGACCTTCAGGATATCGCCCCTTGATGTGTGGTGCTTGACGATGCGGCGCGATCGCCCCGTGACTTCGGCCACGAGGTCGGTCCCGAAGTGGTGGATGATCTGGTCGAGCGCCGCCTGCACGGGTGGCAACGCCGCAAGCTCCTCGATCATGCTGTCGCGGAGTGCCACGGCCTCACGTGACTGCACATAATTGCCGTCCGTGTCCTTGACCGGCCGGGCGCATTCATTGCCGTCGGCGTCGGTGTAGGGTTCAAAGAGCTGTGTGGGGAAAGAGTTCTTGAGATAGTCGAGGCAATACTCACGCGGTGTGACGTCGAAGTCGAGCGCCTCCCATTCACTCGGGTTCACATCGGCTAGGCGCCGTTCCATCAAGGCTTCGGAGGTGGAGACAAGCTGGATCACCGGCGCTTCTCCGCGCGCGAGGTTCAATTCCATCTCACGGATGAGCGAGGGAACGGACATCGCTGTGAGGAGGTGCTGGAAGAAGCGCTGCTTATTGCCTTCGAATGCGGATTTGGCCGCGCTCTTGGCGTTGCGGTCACGGGTCTCACCCTTGTCGTTGAGGATATTGGTGATGCGCAACGCCTCCGCGAGGTGGGCGTGGATGACCTGGTAGGCGTCGGCGTAGCGGTCGTAGATCGCGATTTGCTCGCGCGTGAGCGGATGTTCAAGGATGTCGACGACGATGCCTTCGTAGGAGAGCGAGCGGGCGGTGTAGAGCCCCAACGATTTGAGGTCTCGGGCGAGCACTTCCGCCGAGGCTATTCCGCCTTCCAGCATGGCGGTGACAAAGCCTTCCCGCGTTTCGAAGGGAAGGTCATCGGAGCCCCAGAGACCGAGCCGTTGCGCATAGGCGAGGTTTTCAACGGTGGTGGCGCCCGTTGCCGAGACGTAGACGACCCGGGCGTCAGGCAGGGCGTGCTGCAACTTCAAACCGGCAATGCCCTGGAGCGAGCCGCGTTGATTGCCGAATTCGGTCTTGGTGCCTCCGGCGTTGCCCATCGCATGGGCCTCATCGAAAATGATGACGCCGTCGAAGTCAGGGCCAAGCCATTCGATGAGCTGTGCGAGCCGGGTCCCCTTGCCTTGGCTTTCAGACCGTAGCGTCGCATAGGTTGTGAACAGGATGCCGGAGGAGAGGGCGATGGGTTTGCTTTGCTTGAAACGGCTTTGCGGCACGATCTGCAAACGCTCCTGGCGAAGCGCCGACCAGTCGCGCTGCGCATCCTCCAAAAGCTTGTCGGATTTTGAGATCCACAGCGCTTTGCGGCGGCCCTTGAGCCAGTTGTCGAGGATGATGCCCGCGACCTGTCGGCCCTTGCCGACACCGGTGCCGTCTCCCAAGAAGAATCCGCGGCGGAACTGGACGGCATTGGCGTCACCGGCCGGCGCCGCGTTCATCACGTCGTAGGTGTCGGCGACCACATAGTGGCCGGCGAGATGTTTGGCATGGGCTTCGCCTGCATAGATGATGGCCTCAAGCTGCGGTGCCGTGAGGGTGCCGTCCGCGACAAGGCCTGCTGGCAGATGGGGGAGGTACGACGGCTTCGGTGGCGCGACGCTTGCCATCGCTGCCGACTGCACGAGCTTGTCGGGGTGGGGTTGGGCCCCATGGATCTTGATCCGCTCGGGAGCGTAGGGCGCATAGAGCTCTTGGCCACCTGATGTCGTGGCGCGCGGATCGTCGACGACAGCGTAGGTGACCTCTTCGGCCGGGATTTGAGAGGGAAGTGGTGTGACCGCTGCGACGGCTCCGCTTCGGCTTGCAAGGGTGGAATGACGCCAAAGCACACGTTGACCTTTCGGCTGCAGGGCGAGCGGCTGACGCTTTGGCAACAGGGAGGTGATGCTGGAGAGGAGATCCTCCGCATCAATCGGCATCGGGCAGAAATGGGACACGTGCCCTTGAGGGGCCGGAACCTTGTCGAACACGGTCAGCCGGGTCTCGATGGTGGTGCCGTGCTTGCGGAAGAATTCCCCCGGCATCGCCACGGTGAGCTGAAGGGTCGCGGTGCGGGCGAGAGACGCGAAGGCGTCTGCATAGGCGTTGTTCTCCGGTGTGAGCCCCGTTGACGTGATGGCGACGAGGCGTCCGCCGTCCGCAAGGCGCGCGAGTGCGGAACGCAGGTGGCGCAAGTCGGCCCCCTCCGACCGCTTCGCCATCCCGGGCGAGGCCGAGAACGGCGGGTTCATCAGAACGACCGTTGGCTGCGCATCTCCGGGAAGCAGGTCATCGAGGTGCTCGCCGTTGAGCCGGGTGACGGGTGTTTCATGAAACACGGTCGCCAAAAGGTCGGCGCGTGTGTCGGCCAACTCGTTGAGCATCAAGGCACTGCCCATGGCCTCGGCGTGGACGGCCAGCAGGCCGGTTCCGGCGGAGGGTTCAAGCACCACGTCGTCCGGGGTGATGGCGGCGGCGATGGCGGCGATGTGGGCAAGCTCCGGGGGGGTGGAGAATTGCTGCATGCCGACGCTTTCCTCGGAGCGCTTGGTATGGGTCGGCAGGAGGTTGGCAACCTTGCGCAGCATGGCGAGGGTGTCGCCGCGGTGCTTGGCGTTTTTGATCATGGTCGGCAGGAAGCGTTTGAGAAACATGACCTCGGCAACTTCAGCCGCTTCGTAGGCGTCCTTCCATGCCCACGCCCCGGCCGCATCGGTTGCCCCGGCGGCTGCCGTCATCGCGGCGCTCAAATGCGCGGAGGTGATGGGTTGCCCGCGTGAGAGCGCATTGAGGACGGTTTTGGCCGCCTCGATGATGATCTGTGATGCTGAGGGTTGTTGACGCGCCTGAATGGCGTCCTGCGCCGCTTCGGCGGTGTTGGTGAGTGTGTCGAGAGCCATGGGTCGGTCCTTCGTTGGGTTGCCCGGGGGCGCGCGCGCGCAAACCCCTTCCGGTCACCCTTGCCGGCCTCCCCTCTGCCTCTCTGGCGATTGACGCTTGCTGGATCTCAGCCGGCCTGGACCGCTTCGACGGCCAGGATAGCTTCCTCGATATCATCGCGCGCGGACTGCAGGCGTTGCAGGGCCGTCGCCTCGTCCTCGCAATCCTCCGCGTCGGAGAGTTCCCTCATCAGGAAGGCGAAGAGCGGGTCGCCGCAGTCTTTGAGCGCTGCGGCCCAGTTCCTGTCATGGGCCAAATGGGCGCAGTCGCCGCTCGAAAAGCTGGCGCAGACCGCGCGTTGCCAGGCATTCATCATCACCACCGGCGCTGCGGGGGAAGGTGGCGCCGGCGGGAAGGCCTGATACAGCAAATCGATGATGTATCCGGGGAGAAAGTCATGGGGGTCGTCGTCGCCGGGGAAGTCATGCGGGCCCACGAGCTCGATCCCGTATTTGTTGCGGATGCTGGCGATGTAGCTGTTGTCCGCGTCATCGACGGTGATGACCTCCAGTTCGGCAGCTTTCAACACCGCGACCACTTGTTCGGTCTGGCTGTTGAGGCCGCCGTCAAAGCCGGTGTTGTAAAAGGCTTCCTCCCAGGTCCAGGGTTTCTCTTTGCCGCAGAGGGCGCAGTTGCGAATAGGCACAGGGTTGGCTTTCGTTGGGTTAGTCGATGGTGATGTCGTAGGTGTCGACGAGCAGGTCGGCGTCGAGGAATCCTTCGCCGAACAGCCGGGCCTGAACGGCTTCCCTTAGGAATTCCCCGGCATGGGCCATCTGTCCTTGTGAGGGACGTCGGCCGTCATCGCGCAGGAGGGCGATGATGAGGGTGCAGGTGAGGAATCGGCGTGCGTGGGTTTGGCCATGGCCTTGGCTTTCGTTGATTATCGGAAGGTATAGAGCGGGTTGTCGAACTTGCTCGGCCAGGGCCTCAGGCATTCCACGTATCCGAGGCGGTTGACCTTTGAGAAGCCCGCCACGAGGTAGAGGCGTGGCCCGTTGGGGTCGAAATCAACGACGGTCCACCAGTACCGCTCGTTTGCGCCGGGTGGGACCTCATCGGGTTCAACCAGGTAGTCCTCACCCTTGGCGGTGCGCACCGGCAGGAACGCCTTGACGAAGTGTTTCCACGGTCGGGCGCGGTCGCTGTCGGGGTGCCCGTGCCCCCAGTCTCTGTAAAAGCGCTCGTCGGCAAGGTCGACGGTGGCGCTGCCGGCGCGCGGCTGGTCGATAGGGCAGACGTCGTAGCAGCGCGCTTGATCGCGGGAGTTGTCGACGGGGGTGCGCATGATGGCTTCCGCCAAGCGTGCGGCATCGGCGCGGTTGTCGGCCTCGATGTCGATTTCCCATCGGACGCGGTAGTGAACGGAGGGTGGGTTGTTCATCAGTAGGTCGCCTCCGTGACGTTGATGTCCGGCCCAAAGGCCTCCGCCGCTTCCTCGCAGATGGTGGAGAGGGAGATGCTGTGTTCCCGGCCATCCGCCGTCACCGCGGTGGCATAGCCGCAGAGGTAGCGAAGCTTCTCGTTTCCAATCTCGATGAGGACGGCGGCATCGCGCGGGTCGAGGTGCTTGGCCAATTCGGTGGTGAGATCGACCTCCTCGTCGTCCTCCACGTCGGGATCGTTGGGGTCTTGAACAAAGCGTGAGGAAGGCCAGCCGCTGCTGGTGTCGGCGCTGACGGCGAAGAAAGTGCCTTCCTGTCCGTCGAACTGTTTGGTCCACCAGTCGAGGCTGAGGTCGCCGCACCAGGCCTTGAATGCCGCTTCGTCCTTCACTCTGAAGTAGTTCGAACGCGTCGTTGCGTAGTAATTGGCCATGTTAAGCGGCTTTCTTGAAGTTGATCGGTTGGCCGGTGCCACCGAATTCGCTGGGGTCCATTTGGAACCTCATGCACCACTTCTTGAAGGTGATGCGGTTCATGCCGAGCATCGCCGCGGCGCGTCTCTGGTTGCCGTGGGCGCGGCGTAGCGCAAACAGGACGCTGGCGCGGTGGACGGCCTCGAGGATGCGCGTCACCTGTTGGGGAGGCAGGTTGCGCTCAAGGGTGTCGGCGATCAGCAGGTCAACGGCGAGGTGCGCGGTGGGTGGGATTGCCTGCGGTGGGCGGGGATCCTCCGTTCGCTGAGGATGGAGTTGACGGAAGGCGCCGAGGGCGTAATCGAGCACAACGGTGCCGCGCGTGTGTGTTTGGCCAAGTGTCATGGCTCTGTCTTTCGTTGGGTTAGTATTCGCTGGGGAGGAGGATGACGGTGGTGTCTTGCGGCCCGCCTGCGGCCATGTAAAAGCGCCAGCCACCTTCCGGACAGTCGGTGTAATCGATGGGACGTTGCCAGCTCGGCGGCTGTCCTTCGGTTTCGTAGGCAGAGAGCATCGCCTTGCCGCCTTTGACCGAGACATGGATGAAGACGATTCCATGCGTCTTCACGAACCGCGGCAGCTCGGTCGCCAGGATGTCGAGCAGCCAATAGCCGCCGACGGCATCGGCGAAGGCCTTTACGCCGTCCGTCCAGACGACGCGGCGCGCCAGCGGATGGCGGTAGTAGTGTTCGGTGCCGGTGAAGTTCAGCAACAGGTCGTGCAAGGCCTCGGGCGCGATGCGCCCCTCGGCGGGTGATGTGGTGGTCATGCGGGTTCTCCTTCTGGCCCCGGCACGCGGGACGTGAAGGCTCTCCCTTCACCCCGGCCGGTCACCTACCGGCCGCACCCCTCTCCCTCTTTGTGCTCCCCTTACCGGGCGAGCTCCGCCAGAGCGGCGATTTCGCGCTGAATGGCGGCGTCTTCCAGCGGCGCATCGCGGTAGGCGAGCCCTCGGATGAGTTCATGGGTGTTGGTCCAGGAGGTTTCAAAACCCATCGCCTGGCCGTAACGCCGGACGTGGCGTTCGAACTGGGATTGGCCAATGAGCTGGTGTTTGGGCGATGGGTCGTCGCGGAAGTCGAGGTAGGCGGCGGAGAGGAAGGTGGCGCAGCGCGGGTCTTTCCTCAGTGTGCGCACGATATAGTGCAGCGTGACGCCCATCGGGGTCGTCGAGTCGGGGCGGATGACGCCTTCCTGCGCGAGGTCAGCGATGATGCGGCGCCAGCCCTCTTGCGTGGTTTTGTCATTGAGGCACGGGGCGACGGTCCCGGCGATGATGTCGGTGGGCATCCATGGTTCTTTCCTTGGGTCCATAGGATGACCGTGCGGGAGCGTGAGGCAAGGGCGAGGAGATTTTCTTTATACCGATTTTATGTTGGCGACCATGCGCTCAATGGATTGAGATGAATGACATAGACCGGCGGAACGATCGTCACCCGAAGGGCGGAGACGCGGCAGCGGCTCCGGGAGGCCTTGCGCCGAGTAGAGCGTGACCCGAGGGCACCGAGGGGCCGCCCCACCATAATCTTCACACCTTCCCCCGCCACGATAACCCTAACTTCACCCCCTTCCCTTCAGGAGCCCCTTCCCCATGTGGAGCAAGGACGACCTCAGGACCCTGCTTGCCGACAGAATCCACGGCCGAACCCGTCTTGGCCCGAAGTATGAACGCGCCGCTCTCCTCTATGCCCGTTGGAAGGGTCTCACCGACGAAGCCGAGAATGTCCGCTCAGGGGCGCAAACCGCGCTGGACCTTCTCATCGACGAGATGGAGCCTGTGGACTGGGACCCTCTCGAAAAGATCGTCCCCAAACTCGGCGATGACGTCTTCCGTGGCCTTCTCGCCTATGCAACCCGCAGAGCGCTTGACCAATCCAAGGACCGCCGCGCCGCCGTCGCCAAACTGAAGAACCTCACGCGGGATGACCGCGACCGATAAGGGGGTTACCGTTCCCGGGCCTTGACCTTCGGATCGAGGATCAGCAACGGCCCCGGCAGCACAGCCCAGTTCTTCTCGATCACCGCCCAAAAGGCGCCTGACTCGCGCCGGGCAGCAAATTCGTTCGGATCCCCAAGCATCGCCATCGTGGCCCGCCGGCACAGGATCAGGTCGCGGGCAGCCAACATCATCGCGGTGCCGCAACACTCACCCGCCTGCAGCAGCCAGGCTTCGTCGGGGGTGAGGTCATCCATCGTCATTCCTTGGGCGGCTCCACGGTATGGCGCCGGAAAGGCGTATATCCGTTCAGAGTGCGGTTTTTCCTTCAGCACATGGTGACGCCCGACCTGCACCGTATGCGGGAGCATGCGCTTGATCCGCGCAGGGATGAACCGGTCGCAGAGGAGGCAGCGGAAGCCGTTCGTCGGCGATGGGCCGCAATTCGGGCAGGACAGAATGTCGATGCCCTCCTCCTTGCAATAGCGCAGCACATCATCCGTGCCGCCCATTTCCGATAGGAATTCGATTTGGGAGCTATGCTCATGGTAGACGTCGGGCGCGGGGAGCAGTGGCACGGCCTCAGCGCTCCCGGTCATGGCTCTGGGGTCGCAAGCCGAGGCGCACCTTCTTCTGGTTCTTAAGGATGAGCTGTGCCATCCGTTGCTCGAACTCGCGGCGGGAAATCTCGCCGCGCTTCACCTGGTCGGCCAGCAGGACGAACAGGCGGTTGAGGTCAACTTTGTTGCTGTCTTTGGCCATGAGCGTCCTCCCTAAAAAAAGAAAGCCGCCACGAGGGCGGCTTCCAGGTCAACGTTCACGGTCTTTTTCCTTTCCTCGCTTTCGTTCGTTCTTCTGGTGGGCTTTGGCGATGCGCTCCTGCATCTTCTTCATCGCCTGCAGCGTCTCGAGCGTCTTGTCCTTCTTTGCCATGATCAATCTCCACTGTTTGGCCGAAACGCCACCAGCGGCGTTCCGGAACGGGCGTGTCCCTCTTGAGCAGGGCCGGCGTGAGCCTTACCTAGCGTGCTCCTCGTCGTGGGCGCGGGAGGCGCGGCGGCGGGGCACCTCGGGCGAGGGCGCAGCCCCAGGCTCGGCGGGTGCGGGTTCACCATCCTCACGCGCCAGGCCGTCGGGCTCGCGCTGGGCTTCGTGTTTCTGCACGGTGCCCGTGAGCTTGACGTTGCCGCCCCGGTCGTGGCCGGTCCACGCGGCGACCCGCATCAACGGTTTGCCGTTGCCGGGGTTGTGGTAGCCCCAGTAGTCCGGTCGGCTTTCGTTTTCGGCGTTCTTCTGCGTGTTGGTGAAAAGGACGATGTCGTTGGGCTTGACCTGCAGGCCCTTGGACCCGTTCTTCAAGGCGATTTCCATCACCTCGTCGGCGGACGTGTCCATGTCGGGCCTGATCAGTTCCTCGATCTGGCCGTTGCCGTCCTCCAGCGCGCGGCCGGAGAGAACGATGTTCCCGCTCTGGCTTTCGTAGCCCCAGAGGATGACGGGTCGAACCGCGTCCTCGCCGGGCAGCGAGATCGTTCCCTGGAACAGGGGCCGGTCGTCGCCTTTCTGCTTCTTGAAGTTTTTGTAGACCTTGAACTTGCCGCGGTCCTCTGCGGCCATTCCCTCATTTGCCATGATCGTGATCCTCGTTGTTGACGGGTGTCACGCGCGGGTCCGGCCGACCGGCATTGTGGGGTTGGGTTGGGGTTTCCGGCGACCAGCCCGCACGTGACGCCACCACCCTGGCAGTTCAAATGAGGCTGAGAAGTCCAAGAATTTTCGTGTCGGGAGCTGTCGGGAGGTGGCCGGAGCAGTCGGGATTCACAAGATCGTGAGGAAACCAACACCCTCCCGACAGCTCCGGTATGAAGCCCCGCTTGCGCCGTTATTTCTCTCGGCCACGCGTGCGCGCCCGGCGGCGGTGCAAATAGACCAGGGCCTGCTCGAGGCGCACGAGTTCGGCTTTGAAGACATCGACCGAGCCCGTCATCGTATTTGTGAGGTCAGGAAATTCGCCCTGGTCCAGCATGAAGGCGATATCGCTCAAGACACCGCGGATCTTGATGGACCGGGCGGTCAGCGTGAAAATGTAATCGTCGGTGGGGGTCTTGAAAGGAAAGCTGTCGTCCTCGGTCATCGCCTGGGCGTGGGGTCCACAAGGATTTCATAGCGCAGCAGCGCGCATCTGAGCATCAGATCGAGTCCGAAGCGGTAGCGGGTATCTTGTTCGAGTTCGCCGCTCAGGACCTTCTCATCATAGGCATAGAGCGCCGTGGTCGCGTCGTGAATGCGCTTGCGGGTGGTGTTCTAATTTGTCCCTGACAGGCTGCTGACCGTTCCAATCTGCGTAAAAAGCCGAGCTTTCCCGGCTTCTTTGGACAACGCTCGATTACTCGCCGAAAAGCTCGATCAACTGGAGTAAATCCCCACCCGCAGCCGCCATGAGCGAAGCGCATCGCCCTATTCGGGGGCGTGCCGAGGAACGGCTGCCATGACCTTGCGTATTCGGAAATTGGATGCTCCGACTGCGGCGTAAGGCGTTGCGCCGCAACAACATTGAGGCGCGGGGGCGAGTCTTGCAAAGATTGCCCCTTGAGATTTGCGCAATAAGCGGCCAACTGTAGGAAAAGCATAGGAAACCGAATCGACGTGCGTGGCTGGCTATCAATTCTGGCGCTGATGCTGGTGGTCCTTCTGGGACTTCCGACCATTGCCAGCGCGCACGGCCTGGCGGACGATGGACATGCCGGGATATCCGCCGGCGTCGGCTCCATCGCAAGCGATTCCCAGCAGCACGGCGCGGCCTTTTTCGAAAACACGTCGTCCATGCCAAGCGGCCATTGCAACGGCGACTGCTGCTGTTCGGGCCCTTCCCACTGCGCGCCCTGCGGCCCGTCGGCGTTCGCGCTCAGCCAAGGCGGGCACCTCCGCATTCATCCGACGAGCGCCGGGCGCCTTGGTCCGCCCCGCGAGCTGCTGCCACACGTGATCGCGCGGATCTTCGGCCTTGAAAGGCCCCCCCGAGCCTAATTGCGTCCGCCGAGACGCGCTGACCATGTCAGCCCCGCGTGCGAAGGCGCCGAAGGCGCACCCGCGCGCCCGTTTTACAACATAACCGCGCCCGTTCGTATCCTGGCGGAGCGTCTTTGCTCAGACCCATGAGGCACACATGCCTGTGCGTTGGCTTGCAATCGCCGTCCTCGTCCCCGTGATCGCGGGTTGGGGAAGCGAACCTCCCCCGTGGCCGGTGAGCGGACCGATGCCGGACCAACCTGTGGCGACGGGCCATCAAGTTTATGTGCCGGTCGGCGCCGGCGCGAAGAATTTTGAGCCGGTTGAACCGATGCCCTGGGGAGACGTGAATCAACGCGTGGCACCTCGGCAACCGGGCGGCGCGGCACCGATGCCGGGCAACGACAAGCATTGATCGCGGGAAAGGGACCGAGATGCACGGGGGAAAGAAACGGCCAGTTCGGCGCGGGGGCGCCGGAATGGCCATCACGACGGCGGCGGCTGGACTGATGCTCGGTGGCTGCGCCCACTTGTCGAAGGATGGCGGGATGACCCTCGTCGCGGACCAGACCGGCGCGCTCATCGGGCAGCCGGCACTCAAGATCAGGGATGAAGCGGACGCCGCGCAAGCGCGGGCGCGGGTCAAAGCGCTGCTCGCCGTGCCGCTTACGCCGAACGCCGCTGTCGAGATCGCGCTGCTGAACAACCGAGCCCTGCAGGCCGCCTACAACGACCTTGGCGTATCCGAAACGGAAATGGTCGAAACAATCCTGCCACCGGCGCCGTCGTTTTCCTTTGTGCACTTAACCGGCGCCGAGCTGGAGATCGAACGCCAGGTCACGCAGAACATCCTTGCGCTCCTGACGCTGCCCCGCCGCCGTGAAATTGCCGAGGACCGGTTCAAGGTGGCGCAGGCGCGCGCGGTGCAAGCGACCTTATCGACGGCCAGCGAGGCGCGCCGCGCTTACTTCCGCGCGGTGGCGGCGGCGCAATCGGTCAAGGTGCTGGAGCAATCCCGCGCCTCGGCGGAAGCGGTTTCAGAGCTTGCGAAGAAGCTTGGCGAGACAGGCGCACTCCCCAAGCTCGAGCAAGCGCGTGAACACGCGTTCTACGCCGACGTGGTGGGCGACCTTGCCACCGCGCGCCTTCGCCAGCGTGGCGAGCGCGAGTCCCTCAATCGGGCTCTTGGGCTTTGGGGGCCGGATTTGGCTTACCGTCTGCCGGATAAGCTGCCCGCATTGCCGTCCGCGCCGCGCAAGCCAACTGACATCGAGGCGGAAGCGGTCACATCGCGGATCGATATCCAGATCGCGCGTATGGAGCTTGCGGCAATGGCAAAAGAGTACGGCCTCACGCGCGCCACGCGCTTCATCAACACGCTTGAGGCAAGCGGCGTGGACCGAGACGAAATCAAGCCGGGCGAGCGCACGCCGCGCAGCGGCTACGAACTAAGCTTCGAGATTCCAATCTACGACTTCGGAGAAACCAAGGTCAGGCGGGCAGAAGAGACCTACATGCGCGCCGTGAACATGCTCATCGACAAGGCGGTCAACGCGCGCGCCGATGCGCGGCAGGCTTATCAGGCGTACCGGGGATCCTATGACATCGCGCGCTATTATGAAAAAACAGTACTGCCGCTGCGCCAAACCATCTCCGAACAGACCTTGCTCAACTACAACGGCATGCTGTCCGACCTGTTCGGGCTGCTGACCGACGCGCGCGACCGCATTTCCGCCAACCAGAAAGCCATCGACGCCAAACGCGACTTCTGGATCGCGGAGGTCGACCTGCACGCCGCAACCGTGGGCGGCGGAGGGCTGGCCGCCGGTGGCCAAACAGCCAACGCCCAGAGTGATTAGAAAGGATATCCGCGCATGAGTCTCTCGCGCCGAAACTTCATCGCCGCATCCGGCCTCGCCCTGGCGGGCGCATCCGCCGTCACCGGTCGCGTGGCGGCCGCCGGCATTCCTGAGGCGCCGACACAGCCGTCGCCGCTCATGCAGCCGCCCCTCTATCCGACGGACGGCCCGGATTATCAACCGGTCGTCACTCTCAACGGTTGGACGCTGCCCTGGCGGCGCAACGGTGACTGGAAAGAGTTCCACCTCGTCGCCGAACCTGTGGTCCGCGAAATCGCGCCCGGAATGAAGGCGCACCTCTGGGGCTACAACGGGCAATCACCGGGCCCGACCATCGAAGCGGTTGAAGGCGACAAGGTCCGCATCTTCGTCACCAACA
Organism: Hyphomicrobium sp. GJ21; assembly: GCF_001006785.1. Lineage (NCBI taxonomy): Bacteria > Pseudomonadati > Pseudomonadota > Alphaproteobacteria > Hyphomicrobiales > Hyphomicrobiaceae > Hyphomicrobium > Hyphomicrobium sp. GJ21. The sequence continues at coordinate 1,488,488 of NZ_CDHO01000003.1, forward strand.
AGCTTCCCGAGCACACGACCATCCATTGGCACGGCATGCCGGTGCCGAACGGCATGGACGGCGTCGGCGGGCTCACGCAGCCGCAAATCAAGCCCGGCAAAACCTTCGTCTACGAATTCGTGCTCAGGCGCTCCGGCACCTTCATGTACCATCCGCACGCGGATGAAATGCTGCAAATGGCCATGGGCATGATGGGCTTTTTCGTGGTGCATCCGAAGGATCCGTCCCTGCACCGCGTCGACCGGGACTTCGTCTTCCTCCTCAACGCCTATGACATCGAGCCGGGTTCTTACGTGCCCAAGGTCAATACCATGCTCGACTTCAACATGTGGACCTTCAACAGCCGGGCGTTCCCCGGCATCGACCACATGGTGGTGCGGAAAGATGACCGGGTCCGCATTCGTTTCGGCAACCTCACCATGACCAACCATCCGATTCACCTCCACGGCCATGAGATGGAAGTGACCTGCACGGACGGCGGATGGACGCGGCCGGAGGCGCGGTGGCCGGAGGTCACGGTCGATTGCGCGGTGGGCCAGATGCGTGCCGTGGAATTCGTTGCGAGCAATCCGGGCGATTGGGCGTTCCACTGCCACAAGTCACACCACACGATGAACGCCATGGGGCATGACGTCAAAACCTACATCGGCGTTGATCTCAAGAGCATCCAGCAAAAGATCTCGAAGGTCGTGCCCGACGGCTACATGCCGATGGGCCAGGCCGGCGGCGCCGATATGGCCGAGATGGAGATGCCGCTTCCCGACAACACGCTCCCGATGATGACCGGCTTCGGTCAATACGGTCCGATTGAGATGGGCGGCATGTTCACGGTGGTGAAAGTCCGCGAAGGCCTCGACCGCAATGACTACAAGGATCCCGGCTGGTTCAAGCATCCCGATGGAAGCGTCGCGCGGGAATGGACCGGCGAGGTCGCCGACGCCACACGCGCACCTGACCAATCAGCATCGCCTTCAGACGTGGAGCTTCAGGTCGTGAAGCCCCACGGCCCGATGAATCACTAACCACAGCCCTTCACAAGGAGATTACGCATGACGTTCCGCTTCCGTGCCGCAGCCGTGTTTGCCGTGCTTTTCACGCTCATTGGGGGAGGGGGGGCACTCTTCGCCCACGAGGGACACGACGATGATGATTTTGCGGCGGGCGAACCAGGCGATGCGGCAAAACCCTCTCGGCTGATTGCGGTCACGATGTCGGAGAAGGACGGCAAAATGCTCTACGAGCCGTCCGAGGTCGACGTGAAGAAAGGCGAGCAGGTGAAGTTCGTCATCACCAACGCCGGCACCCTCAGCCATGAATTCCATCTCGATACGGTCGAGGACAACGCCCACCACAAGCGTGAGATGGAGAAGAATCCGGAGATGGTCCACGACGACCCCAATGCGCAGACCATCGAGCCCGGCAAGCAAGCCGTCATCCTCTGGAAGTTCTCAAAGGCAGGCGTTTTCGAATTCGCGTGCCTTATCCCCGGTCACTACGACGCCGGCATGCACGGCCGGGTCGTTGTGAAATGACCAACAGAGCGTCAGCAAAGGAGTATCCGAGAATGAGACCCGCAATGCTCGCCTTCATCACCATTGCCGCCTCGGCCTTCGCAACGGTGGTGGCATGGGCCGCCGACCTGCCGATGATCAACGGAGAGGTCAAGAAGGTCGACGAAAGCGCAGGCAAGGTCACCATCAAACACGATGCCATCACCAACCTGGACATGGGCGCGATGACGATGGTGTTTAAGGCCAACGATCCCTCTCTCCTCAAGAGCGTCAAGCCCGGCGACAAGATCAAGTTCAGCGCCGACAAGGTCAATGGCCAGATCACCGTGATGGCCATCGAGAAGAAATAACTGGCGTGCGGCGGCCATGCGCCGCCGCATCATTCGTACAAATTTCACACGACGCTTTCGATGGAGGATACCATGACCTGTCTCCACCCTGGGCGGCGAAGAGGCGTTGTTGCCCTGCTCGTTGGCGCAACTTGCATCTGGATCATGCCGTTCTCCGCATCACAGGCCGACACCCGCACCTACCGCCACTGCCACAACAATCGCGGCAAATATGCGTTGTGCTTTTCCAAAGACCCACGCGACCCGGCGGACCTCACGCCGCGTGAGAAAAAATCTCATCATCACCGCGCGTGGCCGCGCGCGAAACATGGCTGAAGCCGCCCACGACATTTTTATGAGGTGGCCAGACTCTGCAATGGCGCGGAAACCCGGGGAGAGGGAGTTTGTTTGAACATCAGACACCAACTCCGAAGGAGAACATCATGAAAAAAATAGCTCTCGCGGCCGCTTTGTTCCTGGCGCCATCGCTCGTGCATGCCGAAGGCGCACCCTGGAAGATGGAATACATGTCGGCCATGGACCGCATGGATCAATCAATGAAGCAGGCTGACTCTCCTGACCCTGATGTGGCGTTTGCTGAAAAGATGATCCCACACCACCAGGGCGCGATCGACATGGCGAAGATTCAGCTCAAGTATGGCAAGAGCGAGCAGGCGCGCCAGGAAGCTAGGGACATCATCGTCGAAAACGAGAAGAGCATCAAGAAATTGCAGGCCTTCATCGACGGGCACAAACAGTAACGCCGCGCAGCTTCACCAGGATCGGTCATGTTCATTCAGCCCATCGATTATTTCGTGACCGCCTGGTTGGGGCTCGCTCTTGCCTCCGCCGCCTATGTCGCATTCGATCAGTTCCGGAATAATCCGGAGCCCGGTGTGATGAAGTGGGGCTTCATCCTTGTGACACTTTACATGGGGCCGATCGGCCTCTTGCTGTACGTGATCGCGGACAAGGAGCCCCGTCCGGGCACGCATGAGGAGTTCATTCGGCCGTTGTGGAAGCAGGGCGTGGGCTCCACCATCCACTGTGTAGCCGGTGACGCCACCGGCATCATCCTGGCGGCCGTTATAACCGCTTCGCTCGGACTGCCGATGTGGCTCGACCTCATCGTTGAGTACCTAGCCGGATTTGCGTGCGGGCTTTTCATCTTTCAGTCGCTGTTCATGAAAAACATGATGGGCGGCACTTATCTTGAGAATTTGAAGCGCAGCTTCATCCCCGAATTCATCAGCATGAACTTCATGATGGCCGGAATGGCCCCGGTAATGAGCTTCCTCATGATGGGCCGCGACATGCGGGCGATGAACCCGGCCGAACCGCTCTTTTGGGGCGTGATGTCGTTAGGCGTCATCGTGGGATTCATCGTGGCTTATCCGGCTAACGTCTGGATGGTTGATTTTCGCCTCAAGCATGGGCTCATGACCGTACGGCCGCACGGGCAGGGCCAGCACGAACACGGTGGTGATCACAAGCACGCGATGGAGAGCGAGGCGACTTGGCCGCAGCGCGCCGCGTGGGCAGGGGTGTCTCTTGTTGCCCTGCTCATCGGAATGGTCGCACCTGCCAACTGGCTTAATCTTGGTCTGAGCGCGCGCGAAGTCGGCGACCTTATCATGCCGCCCGGCATGATCATGGATCGAGACACGTCTGCCGACACCATGCGCGACATGGCGGCGGTGGATCCGCGCGAAGTGACGAAAACATACGGCTTGGATACGCAGGGCGGACAGCTGCTCGAACCCCGGCTGGAAAACGGGGTGAAGGTTTTCGCGCTTTCGACCTCGGTTATTCGTTGGGCGATCCTGCCCGATGTTTCAGTGGACGCCTACGCCTTCAACGGCCAGGTACCGGGGCCAACGATCCGGGTGAAGCAGGGTGACCGCGTTCGTATCGATGTCACCAACCATCTCCCCGACACGACAACCGTCCACTGGCACGGTCTCATCTTACCGAATGCCATGGATGGCCCGGCAAAGATAACCCAGGAGCCAATCGCGGATGGCGCTGTCTTCCACTACGAATTCACCGCCGGACAAGCCGGGACTTTCTTCTACCATTCCCACGATCACGTTGACCGCCAACAGGCACTTGGCCTTTATGGCGCTTTCATTATCGATCCCGCGCAGCCCGACCCTTCGCTTCAGGCCACGCATGAATTCACGTTGCAGCTTCAGGAATGGCTGATGCGCGCGGGTCTGACCTATCCCGCCATGCCCATGGACGGCGCGCAGCCCAATTACTTCACCATCAATGGCAGGGCCTATCCCGCGACCGAAACGATCAGGATGAAGGTCGGCGAAACCTTAAAGGTCCGGTTCATCGGCTCCAGCAACGGTTTCATTCACCCCATGCACATCCACGGCGGTCCGTTCCTGGTTGTCGCGCGCGACGGGGAAACACTGCCGGTCTCAGCGCGCTATCAAGCGGACACAGTAAACGTGGGACCGGGGCAGCGATACGACGTGATCTGGACGGCGCGTAATCCCGGCAAGTGGTTGATCCACTGCCACATCGGCCACCACACAACCAACAACAACGCCGAATCCCATGGCGGCGGCGGGCTTATGGTCGTGATCGACGTCGCATCTTAACTGACAATGTTATTTCACCACGAATCCCCGAAAATAACTTAACATCTCTACGCCGGTGTCGTCTGGCGTCAACGGGACTGCACAAAAAGGCCCCAAAACGGGGCCTTTCCTGCATGCGTGGCTTACGCCGCGCGGCCGCCGCGCCGGCGCGGGGCAGCAGGCTTGCTGTCGCCGAAGGTTTCCAGCGCGTCGTGCTGCTGGTCCGACATGCGCATCTGTTCCACTTCCTCCTTGGTCAGCGGGTACTGCGTCTGGCCGGAGAGGATGAGTTGGCCGGTCTCCTTGTTCTTGCGGGCCCACACGCCGATGGCGACGAGCTTATCGCCATGACCGGGGTTCCAGCGGCCCCAGAAGTCAGGCTTGCCTTCGCCGTGCTTCTCGACGCTGTAGTCCTTGGTGTTGTTCTTGAAGATGACGAAGCGGTTGGCCTTCACCGACAGGTTCGCTTCCTCGAGGGTCTTGCCGTTCGCGGAGGAGCCGATTTTCTCGAGCTGGTCCTCGATGCTGTCGTTGTAGGAATATTCCGCGGTCTGGCCGGAGTAGTAGGTGATCAACTCGCCGGTCTTGTCGTCGCGGTATTCGTTCTTCCACACGGAGGCGCGCATTTTGGTGTCCGAACCCGGCATGGTGATGCTGCCGGTGAAGTTCGGGCGCCCCTTGCCGGGGTAGCGGGAGGGCGAAACGATGAAGTCGCCGCGCGGTTGGGTGATCGGGGTAACAGGTTGGTCCATGGTCGTCGCTTTCTTTGTTGGACGCCCCGATGGTCCCGCGCGATGTGCATACCGTCAATATACGCTGTGTACGGACTGATTACGCCGGAGGCAGCGTGTCGACAATTTGTGACTCTTCGGTGAGCAGTGGCCGACTATCTGTTCGATGAGGCGCGCAGACGCAATTCGCCGCTATCTTCATCCCGAGAGTGGAGGCGAGGATGGCGGAAGCGGCGCTGGGCAAGGAAACCGTGGGCTGGCAAGTTGGCGCGTTCATCAATGAGCGCGTCGAGCGGAGCGTGGAGGGGGAAACGTCCGCAACCGACCTGTGGCTAAGCTATCTGGACTGGTGCGAGAAGGCCGACCTCATCCCGATCACCATGGCGCGGTTCCAGGGTCGTATCGAGGAGATCATGGGCGATGCCAAGATTGCGCGCCTGCAGAAGGGCGGGCATGTGAGCTACGCCGGTGTGAGCTTTGTTGGCAATCATCGCTTCAACACCGCGGCGCGGTTTGTTGCAGACTTGGAACGCGACGGCCATGAGATTCCCCGCATCCCCCATTTGGCGGAAGTGCTGCTCGCCAGCGAGCGCTACCACGGCCGCACCGAGGAGGACTACAGCAAGCCCAAGGCCGAGCGCGAGCTCAACCATCATCTGACCGCCATGGGCGAGAAGGCCTTTCCCGAGCCCAAGGGCGGCGAGTACGACGGCCTGACGCTCGCCCGCAGCTATGCCGAGCCTTTCTTCAAGGAACAGGCCGAAGCGAGGAAGGCCTTGGCGGATCATGAGGCGGGCTTGCCCAAGCTTGTCGACAAGCCGGATGGTTCATTTGAGATCATAACGCCGAGGAAGAAACGCGAGCGCGACCATGAGCGCTAGGCGCGGCTCATGGGTTTGATGGTGGGCGGCGGCAGCATCCGCTTCGTGTAGTTTTTGTAGGCCAACACCTTGCCCAGCGACATCGGGTTTTCGCCCGATGTCAGGACTAGGATCTTGTCGCGGAAGGCGCGGCCCATCAGGTCGGACGATGAGGCGAGCGGCGCCCGTTCCCCGGAGAAGAGGTTGCGGGTTTCGCCAAGTGCGGGACGGATGTGTTCATAGGCCTGGCCGTCCGGGCGCATGAAGGAGCGCACGCGGCAGGCGTCGATGACGCCCTTGTAGCGTTCAAAGAAGCATTGCTCCAATTGGCCGATGTATTGGCAGAACATCCAGAGGCGTAACCCCGCGCTCCGCCCCAGGTCCTGCATGTTGAGGATGGATTGGAAGTTGCCGAGCTTGGGCATCTCATCGAGGAAGAAGGTGATCGGTGGCTCGTCGGGCTTGGCGCTGTAATTTTGCAGCTGGGCGAGGTGCTGGGCCAGCATGATGCGGATCATCGCGCCGTAGGATTTGAGGTCGTCTGCGGAAAGGCAGATGTAAAGCGTCGCCCCCTGGTGTTTGCGCAAATCGGATGGCCGCCAGTCGGTGCGGCTCATCGCCCGCCGCGCGGTCATGGACTTGGCGAAGGACGAGAGGTTGGAGCGCGCGGTGTCGAGCACCGATTCCAGCGCCTTGCTTTGGAGGGCGATGCCCGACTGCAGCGCGTTGCCCGCGCCCTCGAGGTCGGGAATGTCGTGGATCTTGCCCAGCATGACGAGGCGTTGGGCGATGGCAAGAATTTCGGAGTCCGGTTCATCGTCGATGGGGTGCATGAAATACCGGTAGAGCGTCTCGATCGACCTGTCGGGCCCCTTCTCTTCCAGGGCGACCAGCATCGCATAGGCCCAGACAAAATCGCGGCCCTTGTTCTCCCAGTACGGGTCGTGCGCCTTGGGGTTCGGCAGGATGGTTTGGTAGGAGAAAACGAAGCAATCATGCGCGGCCCTGTCGGGATCGGTGGAAATGAAGTCAAAGGGGTTGTAGCCGTGCGAGGACCCGGTGAAGTCGGTGGGCGCGAAGCGAAACACCGGGCCGAAACGGCGTCGCCTGTATTCGGCCGTCTGCTTCCATAGCTCGTCATCCTTGACGTCGAGGACGACCGCGCTACCGGGGTAGCGCAATAAATTTGTCACCGCGTGGGCCTGGCTTTTTCCTGTGCCCGGGCCCCCGATGGTCATGAGGCTCTCATGGCCGTTGTAGTAGACGGCTTTGCCGCCTTCGGTGACGCCGATGAGGAGGGATGTATCTGTTTTCCTGGTGGCGTAGCCGGGAGCGGTGGCCAGTTCCTCGTCGGTCATCCAGTGCGCTCCGGGGTTCAGCACTGCCGGAGCTTCCTTGAGCACGCGGCGGGTGGCGTCGCGCTTTCGGCTCTCCATGTCGCGCGTGCGTGCGATTTCGTCCTGGGCATCGGCAACCCTTTGTCCGGCGGAGGCAAGGACGATGTCATGGACGGGGTAATGGGAGTTAAGGTACTGCGTCAGCAATTGGCGGATTTCCCCGTGGCGGGCGTGGCCGTGCATGCCGTCGTGTGGTTCGATGTGGCACTTGCCGCCATTCCAGGCGAGTTGGGCGAGGAACATTGACCACTCCTCGTAAGAGCAATGTCCGGATGCGGCGATGCTTGCCATGCCGGTGAGGATCTTTTTCTCCTGTTCGGAAAGCGAAAGCACCGGGCGGGCAAGGTCGAACTGCGCCAGCAGCTTCATCGTGGCCATGACCTTCGCGTGGTAAGCGATGTCCTTGCTGGTGTGGGCGATGGCATCGCCGATGGAATTGGGGGAACGTGTGAGAACGCCGATTGCCATCTTGCCGAGCGTGCCCGCAAGGCTTGGCTTGATGCCCTTGAAATGCGCCCTGACGTACTGGTGAAGTCTATGGGTGCCGTCGGCATGAAGAAGGGCCGTTGCCGGAACCCGCAGCACGGCATGGGGTGTCTCGGCGAGCCGGGACACCTGATCGACGAAAGAGGCCTCACGCGGTGACGCCAACGGGTAGCGCGAGTTCGCTTGGTAATCGGTAGGCGATGAGTAGGGTGCGGTCATCGGAACCCTGCGACGGTTGAAGGTAAAGGTAGTCAGAGAGCCAACAGGCGAGTTTGTGGGGACCTGCTTGCCGGAAGATGGTTTCGTAACGGGCGATGTGGTCGTCCATGAAGACGTCCTGGCCGTCCTCGAAGCGCGTGAAGAAGTTCTCCGCGCCATCGGTGCACATCAGCACGGCCTTGATATGGGGCGAGCGCGATTTCGAGAATGTGCTGAGTTTCTCCCAGTCTCGCCGGTGAATGCTGAAGGTGCCGTTGCGCGACTGTGGGGCATCGCAGAAGGGAACAAGCTTTGCGCGTGTGCCCTCGCGCCGGTCGGGGGCGGCGTAGGCGGCAATCGAGCTGTCTCCAATGGCGCCCGAATAGATGGCGTCGCCGTCCAAGAGCGAGACAACGAGCGTGCAAGCGAAGTCCTTGGGCGAGATCCCACGACCCTCGCAGACCTTGAAGATCTGCTGATGGGCGTGCCCGAAGGCCTCTTTGACCAAGTCGAGGCTGGGCTGGCGCTGTGTTTTCGACAACGCGTCGGCGAAGAAGCGCTCAACAACCGAAGTGGCGAGCCTCGCCCCTTGGTGGGAATATTCGGCTTGGCTGACCCCATCGGCAATGATCATCCAGGCTGCGCCCTGGATGGAACCCATGCGGTAGGCGTCCTGGTTCGGCATTTTTCGGATGAGATGCTTCTCTCCGATCTGGGAGGCGGCCGACAGGAACCAGGGCTTCTGCCAGGCCGTCTCGATGCGTGTGAGCGGCTGGAGGTCAAAGCGCCCAAACTTATTCATCCAACCTCCAGCTCATCGTCTGGGTCGCTCTCGGTCTCATCGAAGGGGAGCTGACGCTTGGCGTCCTCAACGCTTTCGGGGACGTCGTCATTGCCGCCGGCGATTAGGGAATCCATGAAAACGGTGACGAACTGCGCCAACTGCTCAAAAGGGGGCATGTCCTTGCCGATCGCGAGCACGGTGTTCTTGCCGGTGAGCAACGCCAAAAGCTCGGCGCCGCTTTTGCCGTTTTCGGCTTTGACGGAATAGGCTTTGGGCGCACAGAAATGCAGGATGTTGGCGCGCTTCAAGTCCTTTGTGCGGCCGTCGAAGCGGCTGAGCTTTGCCCGGATGGCGTTCCAGGCGGGACCGTCGATCGGCAAAAGGTCGGTCGGGATACCGTCTGTGAGATGGATGATGTGGGGCATGCCGTTGGTGATGCTGCGCGAGGCATAGCCTTCGTTGATGCGGATGCACTTGTCGACGGCGTACTCGAGTGCGTCGCCCATGTGGGTGCCACCCTTGCCGCGCATTTCCTCCACATGGTCGGGCAAGTCCTTCACCTCGGTCCAATCGAGGATGTCCATCACCTGTTCGTTGTAGGCGATGATGGAAAGGTCGATGGCATCCCGGTTGGCATAGACGGTGGAGTCCTTGGGGGGGTCCTTGAGGAGCTTGATCAACTCGTTGACCGCGTTGTTGATGCGGTGGATGTCGGGGTCTGGAAGGCGCGAGGTCGAGCCAGAGACGTCGATGAGGACGACGAAGGCGAACCGCCGCTTGTGGTCGGCGACCCCCTGCACGAAATTGGTTGCTCCGACCTTGACGCGTTCTTGAACGTCCATGCGTTGCTCCATCAGTTGGGTTGATACGGGTGGGGCGCGTTCGCCATCTCTGCCGGCGGCGCGTTGGACCAGACCCAATCCTCCGGCCGACCTCCTGAGCGGCAGGCGCGGTTGGTGAACTGGTGCTTGAGCCGGCCCCAGGCGAAGTAGAGCCGGTAGGTTGCGCAGGGATTTGAAAAGGACAGGATCTGCATCACGTCGATGTCGGGGTTGCTGCCGAGGTAGACGTTGACTGGCATCCCCGCCGAGAGGTTGGCGACGCCGCCGAAGTGCATCGTCGAGCCGAGATGGTCCGCGACGGCGCGCCGCAAAGCGACTTGGTGGTGGCTCATCGCGAGCGTGACCCACGCGGGAGGCCTGTCCTCGGGTGAGAAGGGAAAGGTGTCGACCGCCTGCCGGAGCACCACGCGGGCGGCCGCCATGACGTCCGCCGCGGAGTCGTCGTTTGCTGTCGGGGCGAAAAGGAAGCGGCCCAATTCTTCGAGCTGGGCGCTCGGGCGTCCACCGTGGTCGGCCGCGGCGGCGAAACCCCACGCCGACAGTTGTCTTCTCCACGTCCGCCAGAGTGCGGCTTGAGAGGGCGCGCGTGGCGGCCGCGCGGGCGGAGCGGTGTCGGGTGGCTTGGTTGGGATTGGCATCTCTTGCGTTGCCGTAGGCGGCCATTGAAAGCTCTGCCATGCTTCGGGGACGAAGGCTGGCGTCGCCACGGCTTGCCTGACAGGGTGCTGGGAAGCCGGATTGGGAACAGCGGCGCGTTCTGGTTTTGCCGTCGCGGGCAGCGGCTTAGGTGGAGCGGGACTCTCGACAACAGGGGATTGGATCTGTGCAGGCAAAGGCCGCGATTGCAGGTTGATGACAAAAATGGCGCCGAGCATTACCAGCGCAGCCACCACGTAGAGGGCCGGTGGAATGTCGAAGGAGATCAGCGGCCGGGGTGCGGGCCTCGGCGCCGGAGGCAGAGCGCCAGGGTCCTTCTCTGACCTCGGATGAGGTGCCGGCTTCGTCGCTTCATCATCGACGACGAAGTCGTCCGAAAGCGTGTCCTCGAAAAGGTTTGGCGACGGCTGCCAGGCGTCGGCGATCGACAGCGGCCGTTCAGGGACCTTGTCTTTGGGCTTGGAAGGAGGCGCCGGTGCGGGCGCAGGTTTTGGATGAGGGCGCGGGGGCTTGTCCTCCGAAAACGCCAGGTCAAAGAGGTCTTCGGCCTCATGAGGCATAGGCAAGCTCGCGGATGACAGCGGTGTTCTTGAGGATGGCGGCCCATTCGCTGGCGGTGACGACGCTCGGCGTCGAGAAGGTGCGGGTGAAGGCCTTGCGCACGGGCTCGGGTAGGCAGCGGTAGGCATCGACCACGCTCTGGGGCTGCGCATAGGTCTTGGGGTTGTCGACCGGGAATATGCGTTTGCGGATCAGTTCGCCGTGGGTGGAATCGCGCGCCTCAAACGGGTGCCGTGGCACCTTGAAGCCGGCGAGCAGCAGGTAATAGAGGTTGATGGCGAGAAGGAAATCGTCGTGCGAGGTCTTGAATTCGCCGGCCTTGCGCATGGCGTCCATGTCAGGGGATTCATAGTGTGGAGTGACGTTGCCGTTGAAAAAGAGGTGGGTTTCGCCCTTGGCCGTTCCCGTGAACTGGTAACTGTCGGCGTCGATGAAGGTGACCTTTTTGAGATCGGCGTGGATGTGGATGTTGTTGGCGCTGAAGTCCCCCAAGACAAAGCGCCAGGGGTGGGCATGCATCAGGGCAAGCTGCTGGGCGATGGTGACGCCAATCTTCGCCGCCAACGTCGGGGTCATAACATCGCGGTAGTCGGGGTTGCCGAGGTAGGCGGAGAGCGGCCTCGTGTCGGCAAGCTCGGCCATGGTGATGCCAATGAGCGCGCTGCGCATTTCCTGCGGTGTCTGTGGTTTGTGGAGGAAGAGGCAGCGTCGCGGCCACGCGACAAAGGGGAGGTCGTGCAACAGGATGTGGCGGTTGAATACGAGGTAGATCAACCGCTGCGCATACTCCCTGTCTCGCTGCAGCCTTGTGCGCGTCGAGGATTTGTAGAACTTGCCGACGAGGCGCGGCTTCGAGCGCGGGAGCAGCCGGTGCAGGTAGCCCGCGCCGCCTTCGCCCCGGTTATCGGCCGATTTCAAGGGTTCGCCGACGGTGTACTGCGCCCAATTGTTCCCCTTTGTTTTGTCCCTGCGCACGCCATGGAGTGTCATTCCGGGGGTGATGTCGCGCTTGACGGGGTCGGTCATCGTCTCACTCTGGGGTTAGCGATCTCGGTCCTTGTCGCGCTTCCTTCGCTTGGTCGGCTTTGGTTTCGGGGTCGGCGGCGGTTGTGCCTCTTTGGTCTCCTTGAGCGCGTCGTAGAGGTCGTTCTCGAGCTGCTCGGCGAGTGTCAGGTGTTGGCGCAAATCATCTTCAAGTCGCTTCACCTCGGCGGCAGAGCGGGCAAGCTGGGCATCGGTGATGAGGCCTGCGGCGTGCATTTTCTTCGCGATGTCGTGGCCGGCGCGGGATCCGGCGAGGTCTTCAAAGGCCGCCCTGCGCGGAGACGTCCCCGCTGATCCGCCACTGCTTGTCGAGTTGGCGTTCTCAGCACCGCTCTTGCGCCGTGCCGCCGTGTCGTCGGTGGTCTCCGCCGCGCGGCGGGCTTCGCGTGCGGCCTCGGCCCGGGCAATACGCTTCAGGCGTTCCAAAGCCCGCAGGCGCTCAACTTCGGCAAGGTCAGCGTCGGCGGTGGTGGCGCTGTCCTCGTCATCGGACGTGGTCGGGCCTTTGGCGTCCTTGTCCTTGCGGTCGTCCTTGTTGAAATTCTCCGGCCGCAGTCTTTCGGCGCGGTGTGAGGGTGTGTGCCGGCCTTTGACCTCTTCAGGCTCAAGCACGAGGGCGACCGGGTCACGGCGCTTGTCGTAGTTGGCAAAGGTTTCGCCGAACCGGTCCTCAAGCCCACGTAGACGGACCTGCTTGCCAAGGTCGGAAAGTTTCATGAAACCATCAGCACCGGCGAGGATCAGGCCCTGCCCCTTGCGCTGTAACGTGACGGCTTCGCTCGCCAACATGTTAGCCAAGTGGTCCCAGTCCGTGGCTTCAACGAAAGCCGACGATAGCAGCTCGCGGAGTGCGTGAATCTGGCTGATCGAATAGTGGGGCAGCGGGTCAGGCCGCCCGTGGCGATAATCCCTCTGAAATTCCCCGTCTTTCACCCGACGTGACGTTTTTGCAATCTGCTCGGGGCTGTTGAAGCGCCCCGGCACCATCGTCATGCCGTGCTCCAACGCCTGGCGCGCGATCGACAGCTCGATGCGCTTGTAGTCGTTGGACGTCGACCAGCTTTTCAGCGTTTCGGGATGGACCTTGTTGACGATGATGTGCAGGTGGCGGTGGTTGGTGTTCTTGTGCGCCACCAACGCGGCCTGGTGGTCGGAAAGCCCAAGGTCCGCCAGCGTCGTGTCGGCAACGAGCCGCATCAGGTCATCCGTTGGCGCCTCATCGCGGTGCCAGGACAGGACGACGTGATAAAGGGGCTTGCGCGATTTGCGCGCCATGGCCGCCAACGCCCGCATTTGCATCGGCGCGAGGTCTGGGTCGGCGGTCAAAAGATTGCGGGTGTCAGACCAGGCGACACGTTCGGGGTCCTCATCGCCCTTGCGTCCCCGCAAGAGGTAGTTGATGGCGCCGCGGAATCCGCGGCCGCCCTTCGCCGCCACTTTGCCGATCATGGGGCAAAGGATTCCAGGATGGCGACGGCCTTCGACAGCACGACCTGGTGTTGGTTCATGAGGTATTCGACTTCGCGGCGCGTCACCGCCACCATGCCGGCGTTGGCCTGGTGCGCGAGCTGGTTGACGTTGGTGCCCAGCTTCTTGATCTGGAAGCAGACCTGGGCCAGGGCCGCGATCACTTTCACCGCGTGCTTGATTTTCGGCGCGGGCTTTGGCTTTCCGGTGATGTCGGCGAGCACGACCTTGCGCATGTAATCGGCGCGGGTCTCGCCGCAGTCGAAAGCCTTGCGCTCGATCTCGGCGTTTTCGGCGGCCGAGAACTTCGGCTTCGCCCACACCTTGAGTGTGGCCCCGGTATCCTCGGGCAGCGCCACATGCATCTTCGGCTCAGAAATGACCTGCGGCATCGACCGCGCCCGCCGGTCGAGCCCCTCCATGACCAATGTTCTCAGCAACTCGGGGTTGACGCGCTTGAGGCCGCGTTTCCTCGCCTCGCCGGCAAGGCGCGCGGCATCCGCCTCGGAGAAGTTGACCTTCATCCGATGAACAAGCGGATTTGCCTTCGCATGCCCCTTGGCAGGCATAGATGTCGAGCCCTCCCCGGCGTTGAGGGGACAAGCAAAGGGCTTGAGGCCGCAGGCCGAATGCCCGTCTGTTTTTGGGCCCGGTCAGGGCCCTAAAACATTGCTTGCTCCCAGTCATCACGGTATACGGTGCGACTTCTTTGTGGTAAATACACGGCGCATACACCGTGGGCACAATTGAAGCCAAGATGAACAAGGAATGGGCTCTAGAATAACGGGGGCTGTCTGCCCCCGAGCCCCCGAAGATTTAATGGCCAATGAGCGACTTTTATTGCCGCTGGGACGCAACAGGAAGGCGTTGTATTCGGTTTTACACCGGAGATGTCGGTATCAGTCAGGAGCGCTCGGTAGATTAACGGGTGGGCCGTTTGATGGGGAGCCGTGTCCTCGACCGCCCACTCCAGTGGTCGCGGTAGCGGGGCGTCGGGTCGGCGACCGCGAGAATGCGATCGAAGGGCTGGCCTTCCACCTCATGAGGCTCCAGATGGAGGCGGGCACCGGCTTCCCGAAGCGATAGCTCCCGCACCGACATGTACGCGGAGGTTGTGATGAGGTTGGGGAAGGCCAGCTCGCCGGCATCCATCCGGAAGACGGCGCCGCCCTCGCCGTCATCGGCGAAGTAGCCGACGACCGACGCGTGGCGCGAGGTGTAGACCCGCACCTCCCCGTCGTCGCTTGATTCCACTCTGAGAAGCATGCTGGCATTTTAAACCCGGCATGCTGGCCGTACGGCAAGACAGCCTGCTGGCAATTTCATCAGCACGCATACATCCTGTACGCCTCCCTCAACCCCCTGTTGCGGAATTGCCCACGATGACCACCTTGACCTTTCGAGAAATCCTCGCCCATCACGAGGCGGCCCACGCCGTTATCGGAGTGCGCTTGGGTGCAGGAGTGGATGAGGAGGGCATCGACCTTGATCAGGCCGGGCCGAGTGGCGCCGGAGGCATTATCAGGGGAAAGCTTTTCAAGTTTCATCCCGTGGACACCAAAACCAAGAAGTGGAGAATGCTCCTCGACAATCTCGCCATCATTCTCGCGGGGCCTGCAGCCAATTCAAAACTGCAGGGGTGGGACATGGCGGAAGCTCTTAAGCGACAGTACGGAGATGCGGGAATGGCAAGAAATCAGATCCAAGTCTCGAAGCTGGTCGAGGCCAAGTCCGATGATGAGGCCAAAATAAGAGAAGAGGACGTCGTGATGGAGCAGGGTTGGCTGAAGGCAGTGCGGATGCTGGATGACGAGGCCACCTGGTCTGCGGTGGAGGCTGTCGCCAAATCGGTTATCGCGAGTGGAGGGAAATTGCCCGGGCCTACCATTGATGCGATGGTTCGCAAGGTCATGTTGGGGAAGGCCGAAAAGGCGCAAACCCCAACCAGCAACTGACGACGTCGGAGCCGTCTAAAATGGCATCTCGTCGGCGAGCCGGAGACGGCCGATGTTCATCCAGGCGCTGTGGCGTATTTTGTCTTCGTGCTCTACCCACGCGTGGTGTTCCTCGCGTTCTTCTTCGGAGAGGTCCTCGTATCGGGATTCTTCCCGGCGACGCTCTTCATGCTCCTCCTCTTCTTCGTGACGGCTCGGAGTAAAAATGCCCATGCGGTGCTTCATGCAGATGACTTCCATAGCGACCTTTGTCTCCCTGGACCGGGGAATCTCGAGGTCATCGGCGAGGCGAATGGCGTCGTACATCACGAATTCGGGGATGAGCGGATCGATTTCCAAGATGCGGCTGTAGGGATCGCGGTCCGCGTGTTTGAGGAAGTTGGCTGTCTCACGGTCAAGGCCGAAGTCGCCAAAGCGGTCGCGGTAGATGCCGATCTTGGCCTTCAATAAATCGCGCAGGACCGTTCGCGCTGACCAGGCCAAGGTCTGCACCGAACAAAGGTCGTCCTCGTTGAGCCAAAGGCGGATGGCGCAATTGAGCTGCGCCATAGCAGCCGTCCCTTTATCGATGGTCTTGCGCATGGGAGTTCAAAAGCGGATTGAGCTGTGAAGGTAATGGGCTCTAACACGCCGATGAAAGACCTTACAACGTGGCTAGCCTCGTTAGACTTGCGGCGCCGCTGCTTGCCGGAACACGGTAGCGGCCTTGGCATAGATGTCGGTGAGCGCCAGCGTCACCGTGCGGCCATCGGGGTGCACCGCCTTTGCGAAACCACCGGCATAGGTGCCGGGGTAACCGGAGCTTTCAAACAGCACCGCGATGTCGTGGGGGTGGATGAGCGGCGCGAGTTCGGCGGCGATGTCGAGGTCGCCACCCGCCGCCTTGAGGAAGGTCGGCCAGCCGGTCATGTGGGGGCGGTCGGCGGTCAGCGAATAACGTGCCTCCGACCCTTCGCCGTGGATGGTGAAGGCAAGGCCCCGAGTCCCGCACCAGAATTCAAAGAGGCGCTGGTCGACAACGCGGAATTTGTTGGATTGGGTGGCGGCGATGTAGGTCTGCATGGTCGTGGCTTTCATTGGTTGGGTGGGTTTGCCTGATGAGCGGGGCTCTCCTCGCGCCCCACGGGCGGTCACAAGGAAGGGCCCCTTCCCTCCCGCCGTCCGCTTGATCCCCCGACCCCCTGCCCGCCCCTTCCCGGCCTGCCGCCCTAGTTGAGCAGGTTGGGCTTGGAGGGCACGGCGGTGGCCGGAGTCGCGAAGCAGGCAAGCACGTCTTCGAGGAACGCGATGGAGCGCTCCACGTCGGAGAGGATCATGACGGCGACGTCGGCCTCGGCGCCCTCCATGCCTTTGACCGCAGCGGACATCGCTGCGGCCTTGAGGCGGAGTTGGCCATAGGTTTCTTCGACGGTGGTGATGAAGGTTTCGGTGCTCATGGCGTGAACGTCCACCGAAATCGTCACCCTGTCACGAGGACCGGAATTTTCTTTATGCCAATTTTATAAGAGGCGCGACAGGGCCGTCCCTGTTCCCTGACATTCGCCAAGCAGAAATAAATTGCTCTGCGCTTATTGACCCCGCGCGGCGAGGAGGCAACACTATGCACATGTCTCATGACGCCGAACGCTTAGCCCCATGGCCCACCAGTGCCCGCGCTATGCTCCCGCGTGCTCCAGCGATCGACAAAGCGGCTGTTTCGTATTGGGCGCAACAGGTGGCAAAAGCCCAACAGGCTTTGGTTCAGTTTGACACCGATGTCGTGGAAGGGCGGCGCCCTGAAAATTCCACAGTGCGGTTTGGCATGTCTCTGCTCCTCCGCTGCCGCCAACTGCGCTATGATTGCGAAATGAACCCGATTTGATCCGGAATGGCCGAGGAGGATGCGTTCCCCTTCAAAAGGCTGTCGGATAAACTCAAGTTCTGGCTGGAACGGGATGTGATCACATGCAAGGCCGCTCTCAAGGACCTTGACGTTGCCCTCCGCGAGGAGGCTTACAAAGACTATCACGCCGAATTCAGAGCCCACAAAGCGTACTTCGAACGCCGCCTTCCCCGTCTGAAGCGCGCAATCCGCTACGTTCTTCGACGCAGGGAGCGCGAACGGGGCTGAGGCATTGTGAGCATGATGTCGGATCGAAGAGGCGGACCGTTCACCTGTCGCGGTCGCGGTCGCGGAGCAGCTTTTCGCGGCTCGACAGGCCGACCGGTTTCATTTTGACCTTCTCTCCGTTGTCGAGGTAGGTGACTTCGCCGCGCGCGCTGCTGAAGTTGAAAAGCCGCCCCAGGTAATGAAACGTCAGCGGATGCTTGGGGTTGTCCGCAGCGAGGAGATGGTCGCGTTGGCGGATGATCTTGTCGAGTTCGAGTGTGCCGCTTTCAATGGCCTTGAGCGCCGTCGTCAGTTTGGCCGTGTCGGCGGGACCTGGTGCGGCATCGAGCCCAAAAGCGGCTGGCTGATCAGCTAGGACTCCAAGCGCGCGTTCCAGTCCATACTCCTCCGCGTCGGAGATGAGGTACAGGGCGGTGTCCTTGTCGCCGCCGATGGCGAGGAGGTGTTTGACCAAGCCGTCGTGCAGCGCCTTGAGGTTCTTTGCCCTGGCGTCGATGTCGAGCGTAAGTCGCGTCACTTCGGGATTGGCCATCAGCCTACTCCATGAATGAATTCGAAATCATTTATCAAAATGCGCGGGCGTTGTGGAGATGAATCTTTCGGTGCTCAAACAATTGAAGCTGGAAGCGACGCTGCAGCAATTGGGCGAAATGCCCCTTTTTATGACCACCGAGGAATTGGCGGTGGTATTGCGGACCAAGCGCAAGACGCTTGAGGATTGGCGGAGCAAGAAAAAGGGGCCGGCCTACCATCGGCCCGATGCCAAGGGTGGTGCCCGCGTTCTCTACAGCCGCCATGACGTATCGAAATGGCTGAAAGCCATACGGATATCTACGGAAGAAAGTGCCTGGGCGGATAGCATTATCGAGGATTGAAAGTGCTGGCCCTGCATATCACAAGGAATTGAATCCTGAGAGCTCCGGCGCTCTCCCGACAATTCCCGGATGCTGAATTCGTCATTTGCCTCCGCGATATCTCTGCGGCGTTATTGGCGCATGAGAAAGGATTTCCGTAGTTCTTATCCGCTTGAAGCCTTGGAAAAGGCGCAACTCGCCCTTGCCCGCCATATCGTGAAATTTGGCCCGGAATATTCCCGGCTTTATGAAGTGATCGAAGCCGCCGTTGCGGAGGCCAGGAAAACCGACGTGGGCGGACGGGCGCGCGCCTTCCTGGCGTCGAAAACCCTTTAGGCAAAGTGGGCGGTTAGGGCGATCTGGCCTTTGTAGCTGAAGCTCCAAGCGTCAAATCCCATCCGGAACCCTGAAGGCGATCTTGGCGAGCCAGTGGTGCATGGTCTCGAGGTCCGCGCCCAGTCCGTATTCGATGCCCTCGATTTCATGGCCCATGATGTTTTCGCGGGTTTCGTAATCGCAGTTGACCTTCTGCAGCCTGTCTTTGAGGCTGTGGCGGAGGGAATAGAGGCTGTGCAGCTTTCCGGCCGGGCGCAGATTATGGTTGGTCAGGAACTTATTGATGTTGGCCGATACGGCATTTTCCTTCTGCTTGTAGCGGGCAAATCCGTCAGGGTGACGGCGCATCGCGACAAGGGCCACCCCGACAAGCGGCAAGCATCTGCGTGATTTCAGCGATTTGAGTTCTCGGTCCCGGTCCACGATGTTGATGTAGGGAATGGGCGCGTCGAGGTGGATGTCCTGCCGGTCGAGGTTGACCACTTCTGACAGCCGGGCTCCCGTCTCTGTGATGACGTAGATGAGGTCGCGGCAGTCTTGGTTGAGCTCGCGCAGGGTGGCCGGGTTGAGGAGCGTGTTCTGGATGTACTCGGCTGCATAGGGGATGCGCTTCTTGTCGCTTGATCCGCGGTCGATGAGGTTCGCCTTGTCGAATACACGGGGGAGGCGGAGATCTTCGATGTCGTTGACGAGGTTATACATTGCCGAGATCTGCATGATGTTCTTGTTGGCGGTGTGAACCGTTATCCCTTCCGAGGTGACGCGGTTTTGCCAATAGTTTCTGAGCTGAAGGATGTCGGCGCGTTGCAGGTCTGCAATCGGCTTGTCGCCGCCAAGGACCTTGATGAAGGTGGTGATGGTCGTGTCCCTGTCCTGGCGCCATTTCTTACGTTGCGCTGGTGACTTCCTGTGGTGCGCTGAGGAGAGGTGATGTTCGGCGCGATCAACGAGGTTCGACAGCAGGACCTGTTGCGGGCCCGCAGTGAATCCAGCGACGACCTTAGCGACAAGTTCATCGGCGGCCGTTTGTGGGTTCTCGTTGAGGTGGGCGAGACGGGCCATGAGGTCGTCAACGGGCAGCTCGATGACTTCATCTTCGCGAAGGGCGGGGATGCCGAGGCGGAGGGCGGTCATCTTGGCAAGCTGTTCGTTGACGTGTTGAGGACCGGGCTTCCCACTGAGCTTGTCTCGCCACGAGCGGTGGAGGTTTTCATCCATTGTGCGGATGGCGATGCGGGCGCGAGTGCCGCGCGGATCATCTACGACGGCAATGCCCGTTGAGTGCCGGATGAGCCTCCGACTGTCGACGTTGGCAAACTGTTTGGGCGTGTAGCGTATCAGGTACCAGTAGCCGTAGAGATTTATGGGCTCGAGCGGCTTTTGCGGGCGGGCCATGTCACGTCCTTGAGGGTTTTACTACTAATTCCACGCCTAAATTTGCCGAGGTGCGAAGCCTCGGACGTGTTGAAAACGTGGATTTTTCAAGGATAACAGTACGGTCTGCTACGGAGTGATGGTGCTGCCGGAGGGGATTGAACTCTCGACCTCTCCCTTACCAAGGGAGTGCTCTACCACTGAGCTACGGCAGCCTGTTTGGCTTTTGGGTGCCGCAACCGGCGCCCAAGAAAAAAGCAGCGCGCCGTTGAACCGACGCGCGTGGTGCCCGCTGGGCAGGCGGGGCGGACACTGCCACAAGGCTTGACGGGGGGCAAGACCGAAAGCCAAGCTGCCCGAGACGATGTCGCAGCAGATGTGGCGCTGCATCAGCGATCCCCAGAAACCGCTGAGAAGGCCGCCAAGAAGCCGCAGAGGACAAGCCAAGAACGCGCATGACCGAACGGAATTCAAAGGAAAAAGCCCCGCAGCCGTCACGCAAAGACGCCCGGGCGGAGCGTCTTGCCGAGGTGCTCCGGACAAACCTGAAACGCCGCAAGGAAGCCGCGCGCGGCCGGTCAGACGACAAGACCGGCGTCGCTGACGAGTGATTCTCGAGGCCGACCTGTGCGTCTCGCGCAACCGTCGGCAAAACTCCTTGCGGGATCAGCCGCGAAGCCAGTATCAGCGACTGGGGCATCGACGCGAATCTCAGTCGCCGCGCATGGCGACGCGTCACACATGGAGCCAGAAGGCATTTAATGGATCGGATCAGGATTACCGGCGGTCAGGCTCTTCGCGGCACGATCCCGATTTCCGGCGCCAAGAATGCGGCCCTGCCGCTGCTTATCGCCAGCATGCTGACCGAAGATCGGCTGACGCTTAAAAATGTCCCGAACCTCGCCGACGTCAATCTGCTGGTGCGCATCCTTCGCAACCATGGCGTTGACCTCGCCGTCGATGGCAAGCGCCCGGGGACGGCGATGCATCTCGGCGAGACGTTCCATCTGACGGCGCGCGATATCGTCGATACGACCGCCCCTTATGAAATGGTGTCGCGGATGCGCGCCAGCTTCTGGGTGCTGGGTCCGCTGATCGCACGCATGCGGGTCGCGAAGGTGTCGCTACCGGGCGGCTGCGCGATCGGAACCCGCCCCGTCGATTTGCATCTGGCGGGGCTGAAGGCGCTGGGCGCCGAGATCGACATCGACGCCGGCTACGTCATCGCGCGGGCTCCGAAGGGACTGCACGGCGCGCATATCGTGTTTCCGAAAGTTTCGGTCGGCGCGACACTCAACGTCCTGCTCGCCGCCGCTTTGGCGAAAGGCGAAACGCTCATCGAGAACGCTGCGCGCGAGCCTGAAATCGGCGACGTCGCGAGCTGCCTTGTAAAGATGGGCGTCAAGATTGAAGGCATCGGCACGTCGACGCTCAGGATCCAAGGGCGAGATCGTCTTGAAGGCGCCGTCCACACCGTCCTTCCCGATCGCATCGAAACCGGCACCTTCGCAATGGCTGTTGCTGCAACCGGCGGCGACGTGGTGCTCGAAGGGGCCCGCGCCGAAGATCTGCAGGCAGCCCTCGACGTTCTTGTCGAGACCGGAGCGACCGTCGAGTCGACCACTACCGGCATCCGCGTCAAGCGCAACGGCGGCGACATCAAGCCAGTCTCCGTCGAGACGCAGCCGTTTCCGGGCTTCCCGACCGATCTTCAGGCTCAGTTGATGGCGCTGCTGGCGTTGGCCTCCGGAACGAGCGTCATTCGCGAGAACATCTTCGAAAACCGCTTCATGCACGTGCAGGAGCTGGCGCGTCTGGGAGCCGACATCCAGCTCCACGGCGATACGGCGACGATCAACGGCGTCACGACGCTGAAGGGCGCGCCGGTCATGGCGACCGATCTCCGGGCGTCGGCGTCGCTGGTTATTGCCGGGCTCGCGGGCGAAGGCGAGACGATGATCAATCGCGTTTACCACCTGGATCGCGGCTTCGAGCAACTGGAACAGAAATTGAGCCGCTGCGGCGCCAACATCGAGCGCCTGGCGAGTGGCTGACTGAGAGACGCATCCCCGCAATCCGGGACGATGTTGCACGAGCCGCGCCCGCCCGATAACACTCGGCCGGATAGCATGGTTTTTCAGGCGCTCGCCGGGAGATTGTCAGCCTCGATGTCCGACCTCAAGCTCATTGCTCTCGACGCGGAAGATCTGAACGTCGTCTCGGCACACCTGCAGGATGCCGTGCTGCGCATTGGCGAAATGACGTATTTACCGGCCGAGAAGCGTTTCGTGGCCATCGCCAATCGCTTCGATTGGGGCGAGCTGGCCAAGGCGCCATCGAAGGGCAAAGCGTCCGAGAGCTTCGAGCGCCGCCGCTCCGGCATTCGCTTCGAACGGGTCTTGAGCGCCAAGCTGCAGGGAATTGACCTTAAGGATAGGCGCGCGGCGTTAGCTTTGCTGGCAATAACATTCGAGCCAACCGGTGGCACGGAGACCCCGGAAGGCGATGTCACGTTGACTTTTTCCGGCGCGGCGGCCATTCGGCTGCACGTCGAATGCGTCGAGGTCGAGTTGAAGGATCTCGGGGCGGCTTGGGCCACGAAACACTCGCCGGAGCACCCAGACGACGCAGGCTGACGGGTTAGGCCGTAATGCTCTGAGGGATAGTGCTCATGCCGATGCGGCTGAAGAGCGCCGATAAGAATTTCGAGCGGCAGTTCACGGAACTGCTCTCGCAAAAGCGCGAAGTCTCCGTCGACGTCGATAACGCCGTGAGAGACATCATCGCCGAAGTTCGCTCGCGCGGCGATGATGGACTGGCGGACCTCACCCTGAAGTTCGATCGGCTCGATCTCAAAAAGACGGGCGTCGCCGTGACGGCCGCCGAGGTCGACGCAGCCGTTCGCGAGTGCTCGAAGGAAACCCTCGACGCCCTGCACTTCGCACACGACCGCATCTCCGATCATCACGAGCGACAGATTCCCTCCGATGATCGCTATCGTGACAATGTCGGCGTCGAGCTCGGCCACCGTTGGACGGCTGTGGAATCGGCCGGCCTCTATGTGCCGGGCGGTCTCGCGTCCTATCCCAGCTCGGTGCTGATGAACGCCGTGCCGGCGAAGGTTGCAGGCGTGCCCCGCGTTGTGATGGTCGTTCCCTCGCCCGCAGGCGAACTCAATCCGCTCGTGTTGGCAGCGGCAAAAATTTCCGGCGTGTCCGAGATCTATCGTATCGGCGGCGCACAGGCCGTCGCCGCGCTCGCCTACGGCACCGAGACGATCCGTCCGGTCGTCAAGATCGTCGGACCCGGCAACGCCTACGTCGCGGCCGCCAAGCGCCAGGTGTTCGGCATCGTCGGCATCGACTCGATCGCAGGCCCGTCCGAAGTTCTCGTCATCGCCGACCGCAACAACGATCCCGAATGGATTGCCGCCGATTTGCTCGCGCAGGCGGAGCACGACACGGCCGCGCAGTCGATCCTCATGACGGACGACGAAGATTTCGCGACCGCCGTCGAGCAGGCCGTCGCGCGCCAGCTGCAAACGCTTTCGCGCGGAAATATCGCGGGCGAGAGCTGGAACGCTTTCGGTGCGACCATCGTTTTGAATTCACTCGATGAAGCTCCGGCGCTGGCAGATCGTGTCGCCGCCGAGCACTTGGAAATCGCAACGGAGAATGCGGAAGATCTTTCGCAAAGCATTCGGAACGCCGGCGCGATTTTCATCGGACGCGTCACGCCCGAAGTCATCGGCGATTACGTTTCCGGCTCAAATCACGTCCTTCCGACCGCCCGGAGCGCGCGGTTCTCGTCGGGCCTTGGCGTGCTCGATTTCATGAAGCGCACGTCGATACTGAAGTTGGATGACGCGGCATTGTCCGCGCTGGCTCCTGCAGCCATGACGCTGGCTCGCGCCGAAGGACTGGAAGGCCATCGCAGATCTGTTGAAATTCGGCTCGCCAAATCGACTTGAGGCAGAATGGATCAAACCGTGAGCAGCGCTGGGGGTCGTGATCGTTTAGCGGAAATTACGCTCGACACGAAGTCGCTCGGCCGTGCGAACGCAAATGCCGAGCATGAGCGCGAAGTCGCTATTTTCGATATCCTGGACGGCAATACGTTCCGCGTCGAAGACGTGGACGACGGCCCGTACAAGCTGCATCTGTCGATCGTCGACGACCGCCTGCAAATGAACGTCGCCGCGGCGAGCAGCGAGCAGAATTTCGAGCACGCGATCGCGTTGACGCCGCTGAAGCGCATCATGAAGGATTACTTCATGGTCTGCGAATCCTACTACGAAGCCGTCAAAACTGCGCCGCCCGCGCGCATCCAGGCCATTGACGTCAGCCGCCGCGGTCTGCACGACGAAGGCAGCGTCCTGCTGCGCGATAAACTTCTGCCCAAAATCATCGTCGACGACGACACCGCCCGCAGGCTGTTTACGCTCGTCTGCTCGCTACACTGGAAGGGTTAGGCTCGGCTCGCGCCGGCCGTCGAGAAACCACGCTTCCTGTTTCCCCACGCCTTTGATGTCGATCAGCCCACGCGGCCGAAGAATAAAGCTCTCTTTGAGAGCGGCGTAGCACGTAGGACAAATCGTGATGCGCCCGACCTCGCTCGATTGCTCGAGACGGCTCGCCATGTTCACCGGATCGCCCCAAACGTCGTAGCTGAACTTGTTCTTGCCGATGATGCCAGCCGTCATCGGACCCGCGGCGATGCCGATCCGGACGTTGAGATCGATGTTTTCATCCGCCGCGATCGTGCGCACGGTTGCGACGAGATCCAGCGCCATCGCGGCCAACGCCTGCGCATGATCTGGGCGCGGGACCGGCACGCCCGAGGCAACCATGTACGCGTCGCCGATCGTCTTGATCTTTTCGACGCCGTGCTGCTGCGCCAGTTCGTCGAAGGCGGTGACGAGGCGGTTCAAGAGCGCAACGGTTTTTTCCGGGCCGAGCCCCCGCGCCAATCGCACAAACCCGCTGATATCCGCGAACAGAACGGAAGCTTCGGAAAATCCGTCTGCGATCGTCTGCCCCGGAGCCATCTTGAGGCGTTCTACAATGGCGTCGGGAAGGATGTTTCGCAGAACCGTTTCGGTTTCCGCCTTAGCCGTCTCGACGAGGCCGAACGCATAATAGACGCACGCAGCGATCAGCCCGAACGTCGTGATCGCACCCTGCACGTAAAGGGAATCGATGACCTTCTGATCGGCGTGCAGCCGCGCGGCTTCCATCGGAAACTGGAACCAGGCGATGAGATGCAGCACCAGGGCCGTCACCACGATCACGAAGACGAGCCAGAACCGCCGTGCTTCGAAAATCACGAAAGGCGCCGCTGCCGCCACGACGTATTGCAGCGGCGCGCCGCCCAACCGTCCAAAGTAGGACGTAAACCCGATGAGCGCGGAGAATTCTGCGATGACCAGCAGCAGTCCGCCCGCCATCTCGTTGAACCTGTGCATCAGCGGCACGAACGACAGAATGACGGCGAGGGCGAGATTGATGAAGACGACGGGCATCATCGTTTCGTCGCCCGACATCCAAAGCTGGATCGCGTAGATGAAGGTCGTGACGACGACGAGAAACGAAAACACATTGACGATCTTCAGCCGCCGCTGAGTGTCGGGAGGATAGTCCTTGATCCCGATGCACGCGATCGCGCCGAACATCGCTTTGACCGGGCGTACGATTTGCTTGAGCAAGACAACGCAGCCTTGCAGCCAGCTGCGTTGCCCGCCTCGTTGATTATCTCGATCGGCGATCGTCATGCGATGGGATCCGGAAGCTGCGGAGATCGTCTGCCGCTAGTCTTTGTCATCAAGACGGCCGATGCCGCTCAACGCCGCAATATCGCAGATGACTTGCTGTCCCCGTCGCTCGATGGCCCCTTCCGACTCGAGAAGCTGCAGCGCGGCGTTGACTTTGGGACGGCTCGCGCCGACCAAAAGCGCCAGCTCGCTTTGCGAAATCGGCAGAGCCAGCGTCACTTTCTCGGACTTCCCGGAAGGGTCTTTCTGCCGGACGGACGCCAGGAAGAACCGCGCCAGCCGCGCCTCGATCGGGTGCAGCGCGATGGCTTCGAGCTGCTCGTCCGCGTCGCGCAGCCTGCCGGCGAGAAAACGTACAGCCGCCTCGCCGACCGATGGATGCGACTCGAGCAGGCGAAGAAACGCCGACTTTGAAAGCAGCAGCGTCTCGACTTTGTTCACAGCCGTTGCATCGGCCGAACGCGAACGTCCGTCAAAAATTGCAAGCTCGCCGAAAATCGACGGCGTCTCCACATGTGCGAAGGAAAGCTCGCGGCCGTCCGATGTCAGAACTGAAAGCCGGATGCGCCCTTTGCTCACAATGTGAAGATCGGAACCCGCATCGCCGCGCGAGAATATGACTTGCCCAGGCTCGTAGGACGCTTCACGCAATTCGCCAGCAACGGCCTTGCGGCTCGCTTCGTCCAGCCCAGCGAACAGTGGGGTTCGAGCAAGCAGGCCGGCTGGGTCGGGTTTCAGAGCCATTGTCGCTTACCATAGCCGCTCGATTGTGCGGCGCTATTCATGCCCTGTTTTCCGGTTGCTCGCAACGCACCGGGGCCTTGCTAAAAGTCTGCGGCTTGCCCATTGTCCGCCCTTATTTTCTGGTGTCGAGACGCTTCGCACCCTTGCAGGCCACTCATGATGTCTTCGCTGAAATCCGCCCTTCTTCCCGGCTTCGCCCGTTCCGACGCTCCTAGCCGGGAAACGTTGCGGCGATCGATGGCGCGCGAACGGGCGTCCTCGAAGGCTGAGATCGAGCGGCCAAGGCTCGTTCTCGCCAGTGCCAGTCCTCGCCGGGTCACGCTTCTCGCGCAGATCGGGGTAACGCCGGACGCGCTCCGTCCCGCCTCGATCGACGAAAGCGCACGTCGTGGAGAAATGCCTCGCGCGCTTGTCACCCGCCTGGCGAAAGCCAAAGCCGAAGTCGCGCGCAATCAGATCGCCAACGACCCCGACCTCGCCGATTCCTACGTGCTCGCCGCCGATACGGTCGTCGCCATGGGCCGCAAGATTCTGATGAAGCCGGCGCACGTCGAAGAGGCGATGGCGTCGCTACAACTCTTGTCGGGTCGCACGCATAAGGTGCAGACGTGCGTCTGCCTCATCACGCCGGACGACCGTGTTCGCACGAAGATCGTCGATACCCGCGTCCGCTTCCGTTACATCAGCCGCGCGGAACTGGAATCCTATATCGCCTCGCGCGAGTGGCGCGGCAAAGCCGGTGGGTACGCCATTCAGGGCCTCGCCGGCTGTTTCGTGCAGCGCCTGATCGGGTCTTATACCAACGTCGTCGGCCTGCCGCTGACCGAGGTCGTCGCCTTGCTCAATTCGGAGAAGTTTCCGATCCAGTATAATTGGCTGCGATACGCCGAAGTCGATCGCGCCTGAGCGGTCTGATCCTATGTGCCCGTCTTCCGAACCCGCCAGCAAGCCCGTGCGCTGCCCGATCTGCCGTAAACCGGCGGCCGAAGCCTATCGACCCTTCTGCTCGAAACGCTGCGCCGACATCGATCTCGCCAAATGGCTCGGCGGTGCCTACGCGGTGCCTGGCCGCGAAGAGGACGAGGGCGACGGCGATCGGCCACGGGGTGGAGACACGGGGCCGGGGAGCGACGAAGAATAAAGCCGGGCAACGCGTTTTCGTCGCGCTTGCATCAACGCAAACGCCTCTCTATAAGGGCCGGACTTCGCATGGGCCCCTGGCCGCGGAGGCAAGCCCAGGTAGCTCAGTTGGTAGAGCATGCGACTGAAAATCGCAGTGTCGCTGGTTCAATTCCGGCCCTGGGCACCATTTGCCCTTCCCTTTTAGTTTTCTCGAACAAACAAGGTTGAACGCGTCAGCGTTCGCCGTGTCGTACGCTGTTCGAAAGCGGCGCGTGGGTGTTTGCTCCCGTTGGAAATAGCCGTTCGACAGTGGGCTTTTCGTCAAGCCCGGCGGTCGTCAGTGGCGCCTCTGCGCCGACCACGACGATCACGACACAAGCCCGCAACGAACTACGTCCGACGCGCCGGGATAGACCTTCGTCGAGACAGCGCACGCAGGCTGGCACAAGCCGCAGGGCGCGGCGAGCGAGGGCAAAAGCCAAAAACATCGCTGCTCGACCCGCGATTGAATTCCGCATTGCAGCGAAAATAGATCGCCGCCCACGGAAATCTAAAACCAATCAATCGAATGAGATTGATGCATTGCAATAATTAAATTCCAGATCGCAGGTTATTGCCAAAAGTATTGACCTTCTTGAGATTTGTAGTCCCAAATGGTATCAATAGATATATAACTAAAGATATATGAGAGCCGAACGCTCTATCTGAGGCTTGGGTTCTCGCAATAAACGGCACTCCAAGGGGGGCGTATGAGCAAACCGGGTTCTTGCGAAGCAATTCTGTGTGCGGTTCAGCGCCGCCAGCCACAGACGTCGGCAAAAGCGGAGCGTGATCTCAAAGACAGGGAGATCGCGTCCCCATGATCGAACTCCTGTTCAGCTCAGTAATCGCCCGATTTATTCGCTCTGGAAATCTGGAAATCGCCCTGCCGAGCGGCCGCAGTCTCGCGCTGGGCGATGGGACCGGCGAAAAGATCGGCATCAGAATTGTTGATAAGAGGGCGCTCTGGCGGCTGATCCTTCACCCCACGCTCGCGCTCGGTGAGTTGTTCGTCGACGACCGCATACAGGTCAGCAAGGGATCGGTATACGGTTTTCTCGATATTATAAGCCGCAATATCGGCTGGGGCGCTCCCAGTTTTCTGCCGCTGTATTCTCAGCGACGCAGGCTCCTTTTATGGCTGCAAAAGTCCAACGATCCGAAGCGATCTACCCAGAACGTCGGGCATCACTATGATTTGGACGGCCGGCTATATCGGCTTTTCCTCGACAGTGATCAGCAATATTCCTGCGCCTATTTCGAGAGCGATGGCGCGGACATCGAAGAGGCGCAGCTCGCCAAGAAGCGCCACATCGCTGCAAAGCTGAGATTGACTCCGAATCAGCGCGTTCTCGACATCGGATGCGGCTGGGGCGGAATGGCGCTTTATCTCGCCAAGTGCTGCCAAGCTCATGTCACCGGCATCACGCTTTCCAAGGAACAGCTTGAGGCGTCACGGCATCGCTCCAAGGCGCAAGGTCTCGAGAAGCGAATTGAATTCCGGTTCCAGGATTATCGCGATGTGACGGAACGTTTCGACCGCATCGTGTCCGTGGGCATGTTCGAGCACGTCGGCCTGCCCGACTACGATAAATTCTTCTCGCACGCTCGTGAGCTTCTTGCTGACAATGGAGTGATGCTTCTCCATACGATCGGCCGCCTTGACGGTCCGAGCCCGACCAACGCCTGGATAAAACGCTACATCTTCCCGGGCAGTTACGTGCCAGCGCTATCGGAAATCATGCCCGCTGTCGAACGCGCTGGTCTGGTTATGACGGACATCGAGGTCTTGCGCATCCACTACGCAGAAACATTGAAGGCGTGGCGCGAGCGATTCAATGCACGCCGCACGGAGGCTGCAAAGCTTTATGACGAACGCTTCTGTCGCCTGTGGGAGTTCTATCTTGCGGCCTGCGAAACGGGATTTCGTCATGGGGGTTTGGTCATTTTCCAACTCCAACTCGCACGCCGGATAGATGCCGTTCCGTTGACGCGAAACTACATCGAGCTTGCGGAAGCGGCGCTTCGCGAAGCCGAGGGACGCGCGCAGATTTCCGTAGCCGAGGCTGCGGAATAGCCAGAGGGGGCGACGGGAGGCGCACTTGCTTCCCGTCGCATGCTCTCGCCGCGAAGGTGGCCACCGAGCCTGTGCGTTTTACCGAGCCTGTGCGTTTTTCTAGCTCGTGCAGGAGCAGATTCAGCCGCGACAGACGCTGGAAAGGATCGACGTGTC
Organism: Hyphomicrobium sp. GJ21; assembly: GCF_001006785.1. NCBI lineage: Bacteria > Pseudomonadati > Pseudomonadota > Alphaproteobacteria > Hyphomicrobiales > Hyphomicrobiaceae > Hyphomicrobium > Hyphomicrobium sp. GJ21. The sequence goes on from NZ_CDHO01000003.1 coordinate 1,518,483, forward strand.
GAGCCTCGATGTTGAAACACCCAAATCCAGACCTCAATCCGGCTCGCGGAAACTGCCGGGTGGCGGTCCGGCTGTTGGCGGCATATTGGCAATTGCAGCGATCGTCATCGTTGCGATGAGTCTTCGCCCCGGCATTGTTTCTGTCGGGCCGATCCTTCCCTCGATCATTGACGAGTTTCAGCTTTCGCACGCCACCGCATCGCTTCTGGTTTCGATCCCTGACGTCCTCATGGGGCTTTTGGCATTGCCGACGCCTTGGCTGGCGCGGCGCTTCGGTCGAAATCCCGTTCTTCTAACGGCGCTTGTCTTACTCGCTCTTTCAATTTTCGCCCGAGCATTCTCGACGGCCGCATCCGAACTTTTGATGACCACAGTAGGTGTGGGGATCGGAATAGCCATTGCCGGAGCGCTCGTGGCGGGATTCATAAAGGAATATTTTCCGGCGCGTGCCGCATTCGTGACGGGCATATACGCGACGGCGCTGTCGTTCGGCAGCTCGCTTTCCGCCGCGATAACCGGTCCCATTGCAACCAACGCGGAGAGTGGTTGGCGCGTGGCGTCGGGAATATGGAGTATCTTCGGGCTATTCGCCATCATCGCTTGGCTAGCAGTCGTCATGAGCGAGCGGCGCAACGCCGTGGCGGAGCGAAAACAAACTGCGGTGATGCGGCTTCCGATCAAAAACGGCAAAGCCTGGGGAATTGCGCTCTATTTCGCCTGCATCAACTTTCTCTTCTACTCGCTACTCTCCTGGATAACGTCTGTGTACGTTGAAATTGGATTTTCAACGACGACAGCGGGTTTCATCCTCGCGACGTTTCTCGTGATCTTCATGGCGGCCAATCCAATCTTTGGATGGCTCAGCAAGTCGCTTGATCGGCGAGCGTGGCTTGCAGGCTGCGGGCTGTTTGCGATGGCCGGATTGGTTCCGCTCGCAGTCGTGCCCGACCTGGCACCGTTTCTCTTTATAGCAGTCTGCGCAATTGGTCTTGGTGGGGCGTTCACACTGGCAATGACGCTGCCGCTCGATAATACGAGGAGCGTTGAAGAGGCCAACTCCTGGAATGCCTTTGTGATGATGGTCGCTTATATCGTTGCAGCGACCGGGCCCCTTCTCGTCGGTCGCCTGAGAGACCTTAACGGCAACTTTCAGATTGCGATGTGGCTTCTAGTGGCCGTCGCAGCGCTGATGTGCGTGCTCAGTCCATTCTTGAAGCCGAATATATCTCATCATTCAGACTAGGACTTGCTCTTGTGCTGGAGAGGCTGGCAGCGGGCGCTTGCTGAGAGCTGCATTTGAGGGGCGTCCACCATTACGAGAGACCGGCGATTCAGGTGGCGTCTTTGGCGATTTGCGAGCCGCGCCGCGAATACTTGGCGATTGCGTCGGTTCGACTTTTGGCGCCGAGAATTTTGTAGATCCTCGAAAGATGCATTTTGACGGTTCCCGTCGTCAGGTTGAGTTGAGAGGCAATCTCCTTGTTGGAGCGCCCTTCCGAAATCAGGTTCATGACGTCTTCCTGCCGGTTCGTCAGGCCATGAAGTTCGCGAACCGAGCGCCGGCCCTGCTCGCCCCCTGCTGAAGCCTCCGTATCTGCAGAGGCGATGTCGCTTCCAGTCAATTGAAGAACGTCGGGCGGGACATAGATGCCGCCGGAAAGAACGAGGCGGATTGCGTTGATCGCGACTTCAGGAGCGGACGTTTTCGGAATGTAGCCCATCGCGCCGGCTCGCAAGGCCTCGCGAATTGTTTGTGCATCCTCTCGAACGGACACCACAATGACGGGAAGATCGGGCCACGTGGAGCAAATGTGCCGAACGCTGGCGATGGACTCCATGCCAGGCATAAGCAAATCGAGGAGGAGCAAATCGACATCTTCGTTGGACGTCAGCGCCGAAATCGTCTTTTCGTAGCTATTGCACTCGACGAGCTGGGTGTCGGGATACAAAATCTTGATCAGAATACCGACGCCGCCACGCACCAGAGCGTGATCGTCCGCAACAACGATCCGCATGGGCGACTCGTTAGTGTCCATCGGGTGTCTCCGTTTGGGATGCGCAAGTCCTTAAGGCCCGCAAACTTTTCCATTACATACGCGACGTAAGGCCGACGATACCAGACCAAACATGACTGAGAGATGCGTGTTTTCTGCGGGCCTCTCATCCAGCGTGCAGATATTCGCCGTGTGTCGCAAGTAGTGCCACCGGACAACGTGGCAAACGACAATAGCTGGGCCGTACCATTTGCCAGATCTTTTGCAACGGCAACATCAAACCTGCAGCTGATTAATCGGTTCGGTGTGCGCCTCCCCGAATGCCGAAGCACATCGAGCAGCGTCGGACTTCACACGCAATCATTAGTAACTAAAGTTATATATCGAAGGGCGTAATTTATGGTGTCAAAGGTAGATATTTAACTTGACCCATTCCAAATAGCATGCGTTATTTAGTCATCGGCATGGGTCTATAATCCTTATTGAGTGCCATTTGGCTATAAGGGTTAAGTCTTATTGCCGCGGGAGAAAACGCAAAAGCCCGCAAAAAGCGGGCGTGGCATAGACCGCCGGCCAGCGAGCCGTCCGGTCGTATTTGGAGGGGCGCATGGACGTCACGCGCAGAACTGTATTCAAAACGGTTGGCGGGGCAGCGCTTGCATCGCTTGCAGCGCCAGCAATCATTCCATCATCGGCGAAGTCGGAACCTTGGGTCGCCAAGGGAGCAAACATTAAAGTCGGTGTTCTCTTTTCCCAGTCGGGCGCACTTGCAGTCGTAGAAAACGATTCAACTCAAGTCGTTCGTTTTGCCATCGACGAAATCAACGCTAATGGCGGCATTGGCGGCCATAAGGTCGAACCGGTCATCATCGACGCAAAATCCGACATCAAAGTCTATTCGGAGAAGATCAGCCAGCTCATCCTTCGCGATCGCGTCATCAGCACGTTCGGCGGATATACGGAATCAAGCAAGCGCGCCGTCGCTCCGTTCGTCATGGCTCGCGACCATCTCTTCTACTATCCGACCTGCTACGCGGGTCGCGAATGCATGCAGAACATCATCTGCACCGGTCCTCTGTCGAACCAGCACTCGTTCGACATCATTCCCTACATGGTCGAAAACTTCGGCAAGAAAGTCTACTTCGTAGGCTCCAACTATGTCTGGCCCAAGGAATCGAACAAGAACGCCCGAGTTTGGCTGGAGAAGGTCGGCGGTCAAGTCGTCGGCGAGGACTACGTCCCGATCGGCGGCTCCGAGTTCGCTCCGATCTTCAACAAGATTCGCCAGGAGAAGCCGGACTTCATCTTCTCGACGGTTATCGGTGACTCCGACGTCGCGCTTCACAAGCAGTTCCTCGCCGAAGGCTTCAAGGCCGACAAGACTCCGATCGCTTCTCTGACTTGCGGCGAAATTGAATCGCGCGCCATGGGTGCGGAAGCAGCGGCCGGACACTTCCTCGCGGCGCCTTACTTCCAAACGCTCGAAAACCCGACCAACCAGAAGTTCGTTGAGAATTACCTGAAGAGCAAATACGGCGGCGGCGGCGTCACCCACTACAACATGGAAGAAACTTATCTTGCAGTCTATTTCTGGAAAGCCGCATTCGAAAAGGCTCTGGAAAATACCGGAAATATCGAAGATGTCACGCCGCGTATGATCCGCGATTTGTCGGGCGGCATCGTTCTCGATGACGATATTTCGCCGGAAGGCAAAGTCTGGATTGACCCGGACAACTTCAATATGTGGCTGAAACCGAAGATCGGTCAGTGCCAATCGAACGGTCAGTTCAAACTCGTCAAGTCGTCGCCTGAGCATGTCGGGCCGAATCCGATGGGGATTTATCCCGAGCGGGGCGTTTGCAAAGCTGACGGTTTGCATACGCCGGACGGCAAGATTCTGAAAAACGTTCTCTAACCTTCACGCGATCGCTTCCTCCGCCTCGCGAACCGACACTGGCCGGCAGGCCAGTGTCGGAAGGGTAGACTTTGCGCGTCGACCGACAGCTCGGCGCGCGGGACTTCGCGAGTTGCCGCGATCCAACCGAACGGACGACGCCAATGAGTATCAATGAATTTTCGACCGCGTTCGAATTGTATCCATTTTTGAATGCGCTCGCGATCGGGTTGAGCATCGCGAGTATCTGGTTTGTTGCTGCGCTGGGATTGACGATTATTTACGGAACGATGGGCGTCATCAACATGGCGCACGGCGAGTTCATCATGCTCGGCGCATACGCGGCGATGGTCCTGCAGTCGTTTATTGGCGTTCCGTTTCTCCTTTGCATTCCGCTGTCGTTCTTCCTCATAGCCGGCTTCGGTTGGCTGATAGAGCGAGGCTTGATCCGCACACTCTACAAGCGCCCACTCGATACGCTTCTGGCGACGTGGGGTTTGTCACTCATCCTCATTCAGTCCGTGCGGCTGATCTTCGGTCCTTCGCCGCAGTATATTGCGGTGCCGGATTGGCTGAATTTCCAGCTCGACCTTGGTTTCATCCACCTCGCGGGACTGCGCGTTTTCATCATCGGCGTCGCGCTCGGGCTGATGGCGATCACTTGGTACCTGATGTATCGCACGACCTGGGGAATCCAGGTCCGCGCGGTCATGCAGGACAAGGAGATGGCCGCGTCGTTCGGCATCAATACGGACCGCATTTACGGACTGACTTTCGCTTACGGCGCGGGCCTCGCAGGCGCAGCGGGCTCGATGTTCGGAGCGTTGAAGACGCTCTTTCCCGACATGGGGTCGGGATACATCGTCGAAGCCTTCTTGGTCGTGGTCGTTGGTGGCGTGCAGCTCGTCGGTAGCGTGCTGTCAGCGTTCCTGCTCGGCGAACTCAACTCGATCTTCTCATATTTCACGAACGATACGTTCGCCCGCTTCGTCCTGTTCACCCTCGTTGTCATTTTCCTCCGCTTCAGGCCGCAAGGTCTGATCTCGGAAGGCATGCGGAGGCGCTGAGTATCATGAAAGAAAGAGCAGATAACGTGCCTGGCAACATCTATCATAATCGAAAAGCACAGTGGGCGGCGTACCTGGCGCTCTTCGCGGCTCTCGCGCTCCTGCCGCTGATTGCGGGTGATTCATTCGTACTCAATCAGCTCGCTCGCTATGCGGCGTTGGCTATGCTTGCGGTGTCCGTGAGCTTCGTCTGGGGATACGGCGGTATCCTCAGTCTTGGTCAAGGCATCGCGTTCGGCATTGCCGCTTACGGCATGGCCATGACCATGCAGATGCAGTCGCAGGACCCGGTAAGTGCGCCGATTCCGAGCTTCATGCTGACAAACGGCATCGAAACTCTGCCTTGGCTGTGGGCGCCGTTTTGGTCGACGCCGGTTGGCTTGATCCTAACTCTTGCCGTGCCAACGCTGTTTTTCATCGGCTTCGGCGCCATGATGTTCCAAGCGCGCGTCGCGGGTGTTTTCGTTGCGATCATGACGTTGGCCATGCTCGCCGCGCTCTACTCGATGGCGTACGATATGCAGCCATACACGGCTGGTTTTAACGGCATCACACCGCCCGCTCCGTTCGTATTCATGGGCATCACTTTCGATCCCTACGGAACGACCGCCTATTACCTCTGCATTGCGATACTCGCGTTCGTCACGCTCTCCGCCAAGGCGCTGCTGCAGTCAAAATTCGGAACGATCGTGCAGGCGATCCGTGACGACGCTGAACGTGTCCGCTTCCTTGGCTACAACGTTGCTTACTACCAGGTCGTCGTATTCGCGATTTCCGGCCTCATTGCAGCCTTTGGTGGGCTCTGCTGGGTGCTGATCGTGCAGTACGTCTCGCCGACGTCGTTCGAGATCACGCTCAGTATTTCGGCTGTGATCTGGGCAGCTGTTGGTGGCCGCATGTCGCTCTTCGGCGCGATCGTCGGCGCATTCCTGATCAATGGAATGCAGAGCTATCTCGGAGATGAGCTGCAGCAGATCTGGCTCATCATTCTCGGCGCGGCCTTCATTGGTGTTGTGCTGTTCCTGCCGAACGGCATCGCCGGAGTCATCGAGCGCGTTCTCGAAGGCGTGAAGCCAAATCGCGAAACATCGTCGGATCGTCAGCTCGCAAGCATTGGCGATAGCGTCAAGGAGTCGGTCTAATGAGGCTGCTTGAAATCAAAGATCTCCATAAATCGTACGGCGACACGGTCGTCATCGATGGGCTCAATCTGACGATCAACAAGGGTGAGCTGCGTTGCCTGCTGGGACCGAATGGCGCCGGCAAGACGACCACGATGGATCTCATTTCCGGCCGTCAGCGGAAATCCGCTGGGGTGGTCATGTTCAATGGCGAAGACATCTCGTCGTTGTCGGAACATCAAATCGTACGCCGAGGGATCGGACGCAAATTTCAAGTGCCGGCCGTGTTTAAGGACCTGACGGTTCGCGACAATCTCGAAACGTCATTCGGCACTCGCAAAGATCCATTTCAGAACATGACGAGCTTTCAGCGCTCGAACGGCCTGAAGCGGTTCGACGATGTCATCGGCATCATCGGTCTTGGCGACCGGATGAATACGGTAGCCGGTGTGCTTTCGCACGGTGAAACGCAATGGCTCGAAATCGGAATGGTTCTGATGCAGAGCCCGGACCTTCTCCTCATGGACGAGCCGACGGCAGGCATGACCGAGAAGGAAACGATGAAGACGTCGAAGATATTCAACGCGCTCAAAGGCGACCACACGCTCATCGTTGTCGAGCATGACATGTCTTTCGTTCGCGAAATAGCTGACGTGATTACGGTCATGCACCAGGGCAAATGGCTTGCCGAGGGCGGCATCGAGGACATCGAGAAAAACCCTGTGGTCCGCGAAGTCTACTTGGGCGCGGAGGGCATTCACTGACATGCTGCATCTCACAAACATCACATCCTACTACGGAAAAACGCCGGTGTTGCACAACATCAGCGTTGACCTCGAAGAAGGCGAGTGCCTGTGCGTCCTCGGGCGCAACGGCGTCGGCAAAACGACGTTGCTGCAAACGATTATGGGGCTCACCACCCGCATGTCGGGCACGTGCGTTCTGAACAACGCCGATGTCAGCCAGATGCAAACGTCGGAGCGCGCGCGTGCGGGCCTCGGATACGTTCCGCAAGGGCGGAGAATCCTCGGCAAGTTCACGGTTCGCGAGAACATACTGCTCGGCACGTTTGCGCGTGAGGACAGAAAGGCTGTGATTCCGCCGCTCTGTTTGGAGCTGTTTCCCTATCTCGCGCAGAACCTCGACAAGAAGGCGGGGTTCTTGTCGGGCGGACAACAGCAGCAGCTGGCGATAGCTCGTGCGCTCGCAACCGATCCGAAGATTCTTTTGCTCGATGAGCCGACCGAAGGAATTCAGCCAAACATCGTTGCGGACATCCAGGCGGCGCTCGTCCGCTTGAATAAGGAATTCGGCATCTCGCTGGTCCTCACCGAGCAGCACATCAAGATCGCGAAAGCGATGTCCGACAAATACGTCGTCCTCGATACCGGCCGCGTCGTCAGCTCCGGAGCATCCGAGAATTTAACGCAAGAGATCGTCGACAAGCATTTGTCGATTTGAGTGTGGGCCGGCGTTCCCGGCTTTCAATCGGAATGCCCCCGTCGTGGGGGATTTTGGACCGTCAAAGGAGATAAAGGAGCACGACATGATCAGCATTCCCAAGAAAGGCACTCCCGAACGGGAGAGACTTATTGCTGAACACCGCGCCTGCATTGACTCGATGAAAGGCGTCGCGGGATGCAGCGTACTACGCTGCAAAACACCGGGCGATACGACGGAACTGAGTGGCGGAATTCATGAGGACTTACTCCTCAACCGCGTTCTCATCCGTCTGCGGACTCAGATGCCCGGCAACTTCAAGGGCAAGCTCATCGTGATTTGCACGGAGCCCGAGAAGTCCTGGCGCATCGGCCGCCTCAGTGGCATTCGCGGCGTTCCGCCGACCTTCGCGACCGACAAGGTCTACGACAACGAGCAAGACCCGCAGCACGACATATTTCTCATGCGTCTCGACGAGTTCCCGGAAACGGACGGTTTTGCCGAGCACTTCCACGAGGGCTGGAAGCGCCACGACGACAACTGGACGGTGACCTGAACTGTCGAGACGCAAGAGAACTAGGCCGGGAGCGCACGCGCGCAAAGTCATGATGGAATCTAAGGAATCGTAATATGGGTGCTATGAGGTTGACAGGCTATGCCGATCGGTTCGGCGTAAATCCGGGTAGTAAAATCAAGTTCTATGTGAACTGTGATGGCCCCAAGAAATACAAAGTCGAAATCGTCGAGATGATCAACGGCAACCCGAACCCACGCGGGCCGGGCGTTGTTGAGAAGTCGGTTGCTGCCGCTTGTAACGGTGAATACGAAGGCCGTCCGCAGATCATACACGGCGGCTCATATGGCTATGTCGAAGACAAGACGCAGCTTCACCTCGACAGCTTCACGATGCAGTGCTGGATTTGGCCAACAACACCCAAGACCCATCCGAAATACTGGCGCCACGGCGCGCAAGGGTTGATGGGCAAGTGGTCCAACGGCAAGGGTTACGGCCTCTTCATCAATGAAGACGGCTGCATTGAGCTTCGCGTCAACAACGAGAAAGTTGCGACGACTGCGCCGGTTCGCGACCACGCATGGCATTTTATTGCAGCGACGTACGATAGCAAAACTGGCGAGGCGGTTCTCTATCACGAACCCCAGATCGTCTATGCGTTGGACCCGGCGATCCCGCCGGTGAAAAAGAAGCTGGGCGTCAAAGTCGAAAATCAGAAGGGCGTTCCCTTCACCGTTGCGGCTTACACCAAGGCGCTCGACAACAGCCCGCTGGCGAGATCGTCACGGCCGGCAGGCATCGTGATGTCCGGTCAGTACAATGGCAAGATCGATAGTCCCCGGCTGTGCAACAAAGCACTGAGCCGGCAGGACATCGAGACCATGAAACTCGGCTCGCAGCCGGGTATGTCTGAACGTCGTCACTGCGGCCCGACAGGCGAACTCGCTGAAGCCATCGTCGGATCGTGGGACTTCTCTGACGGTATCAACACCATCATTGGTCGCGATCACGGCCCATATGTCTTTGATATTCAGCTCGTCAACTGTCCGACGCGCGCGATGACGGGACATAACTTCACGGGTCATAACTTCGATTGGAAGCACGCGCCGAAGGAATACGGAGCCATCCACTTCCACGACGATGATGTCGATGACGCACGTTGGGAAGTCGACTTCGAGTGGGACGTTCCGGCAAACCAGCGGAGCATGTCCTACGCAGCCAAGCTGACGACCAAGGAAGGTGACGAAGACTACATTCCGTTCTGGGTGGTGCCAGAGCTTGGCAAGGCGACGGCAAAAATTGCCGTTATGATACCGACCATCAGCTACATGGCCTATGCGAACGAGCATCTCGCCAACAACGCCGGTGGCGCCGAACTCCTCGTCTACCGCGTTCCGATCATGCAAGATCAGAACATGTTCTTGAGCGAGCATCGCGAATATGGCGGCTCAGTGTATGACACCCATACGGATGGCAGCGGTCTTTGCCTTTCGTCACGCCTGCGGCCGATTCTTTCGATCAGGCCGAAATACGATCACTTCCTGATGCAGGCACCATGGCAGTACCCGGCGGATCTTCACTTGATCTACTGGCTCGAAACCATGGGCTATAAGTTCGACGTGATCACCGACGAGGACATCGCATACGAAGGCCTCGCTCGCCTCGAGCAGTACAACGTCGTCATCAGCGGCTCTCACCCCGAGCATAGCAACGGGAAGCAGCTCGACGCGTTGCACAACTACACGCAACGCGGCGGCCGTCTCATGTATATGGGCGCTGACGGTTGGTATTGGGTGCATTCGTATCATCCCGCATACGATCATCTGGGTCGTGGCGTCATGACCGAGATGCGCCGTTGCGAAAGCGGCATTCGTACCTGGCGCGCTGATCCTGGTGAATATTATCATCAGAGCACGGGTGAGCTCGGCGGCATGTGGCGGTATCGTGGACGTTATCTCCACTCTGTCGCCGGCACGGGTATGTCGTCGGAAGGCTTTGACGTTTCGACGTACTATACGCGGACTGAAGACAGTAAAGATCCGCGCGTCGCATGGGCCTTCGAAGGCATCTCTTACGACGAGAAGCTTGGCAACTTCGGGTTCGTCGGCGGCGGTGCTGCGGGCACGGAACTCGACATTGTCGACACGATGTTGGGATCGCCGCCGCATACGCTTCTCGTAGCGACATCGGCCGGGCGTCATACGGAAGCTTATCTCCTCGTCATGGAGGACTACGGCTTCAGTCAGCAGGGCATCGACGGAACGCAGCACCCGCGTGTTCGCTCCGACATCGCCTTCCACGAGACGCCGAACGGCGGCGCATGCTTCGCGTTTAGCGCCATCGCGTTCTGTGGAGCGTTGCCTTGGAACAATTGCCAGAACAACATCTCGAAGTTGGTCGGCAACGTGCTCAATCACTTCATGCAAGACGGCCCGCTCCCGCAGCCGCCTGCATCAGCGATCAAGCACCGAGGTAGAGCAGACTACGAGCCGTCGACGGCGAAGTAGAATGCTCATCTGACAAGGCCACCCCGCCTTTTCTTGGCGGGGTGGCTGCCTTTCACGGGATTCCGGGAGTCTTCACATGTCGATGCAAGTAGATTTGAGAAACCCTGAGCTTGGATATTTCGACGAAGGGATGAATCTCAGCGACGCAGCAGTCTATCGAGATGCCTGCTTGCCCTTTGGTCAGGCGACGAAGCTGCCGCCCGTTGCCTATCGATCCAAAGTATTTCTCGAACTCGAAAGCGAAAAAGTTTGGACGAGGAGCTGGGTTGCCATCGGCCTCCAACAGCAGATTCCGAACGCCGGCGATTTGCTGCCGATGACGATCGGAATGCATGGCATCCACGCTCAGCGCCAAGCCGACGGCTCGATTTCTGCACGCATGAATAGGCACCAGCATGGTGGCTGCCGCTTCGTGCCGGAGCAGTGCCGGTCTGGGCGACAGACGAAGTGTTCAATCACATCTTGCAATTATACGCGCGACTCCGATGTGATGCTCGCGAATCCCAACGGCGAAAACACCGATTTGATGTACAAGTTCGTTGGCCTTACGCCGGAACGGCTTGCATCCGTCAAGTTTGAGACATGGGGTCCGTTTTTATTCGTGAATCTCGACCCTGAATGTGAGCCGCTCGCCACTCAGCTTGGTGGCCTGCGCGGTGCCATGGGTGATGATTTCGGATTGTCGTTGACGCTTTCCGCAAAGAGTTGGATCGATTTCAAATGCAACTGGAAGCTGGCCGCAAGCGCGCTGTCGCGTCCGGCTGCACCCGGGGAACCCACCAACAAATATCTGAATGCCGAAGCTTGCTACAGCTGCATTGAGGGGCCGTACGCGCTTTCAAATAGCAGCGCCAAAATGGTGTGGCTCTTTCCGAACCTGCTCTTTTCAATAGAAGACGACAGCATCGCAGTCGTACTTCTGCAGTCAACAGGGGTTGAAAAAACGCTTGCACGCTGCTTTTGGCTAGCACCGAAATCGGAGACGATATCGCAGACCACTGAAAGATTTGTCCAATGGACTTCTCTGATTCAAAAGCATGGGACGCAAGCGGAGCAAACGCATCGCGACTACGCTGCGATGGGCGCTGCAACGCACCATGATGCTGGTACGGACGATTTACTGCTTGAGGATAATATCGGTGCTTATAATTTAAATCAGTTCCTGGCATATCGGCTGCCTCTTGAGCACCGCTATTATTGGAACGCCCCGATCATGGACGCGGCAATGATGCAACGTCGAGCACGGTGATGAGTAGCAAGATGGCAATCACTCAACAGCACGAGCGCGCGCGGACCGCTTATCAGGCCGGTTCTTTTAAGGAAGCTTTTGAGATCTGGAGCAACTTGGCTGAAGCCGGTGAGGCTGAAGCCCAGTGTTGGGTAGGATCTCTTTATGCGAACGGCGAAGGTGTAGCCGTTGACGATCAGCAGGCGTTGCACTGGTACAGTGCGGCGGCCCAACAAGGCCACCATATGGCGCAAGCCAATGCTGGTGCTTTTTTGTTTATGGGACGCGGCGCGAAAAAGGATCCGGACCAGGCCGTAAGATGGCTGAAGAGTGCAGCAGACGGCGGAGACTTGAACGGCCTCTTCAATCTAGCGGTGCTGTATACGAAGGGCGAAGGGGTCGCCGTAGATTTTGAGAAGGCGGCAGAACTCTATCGTCGGGCAGCGGAGCTTGGTCATTACCCCTCGCAATCGCGCTTGGGATACATGTACTTACAGGGGCAAGGTGTTCCGAAAGATCGTGTTCAGGCTTACCTCTGGCTCTCGCTCGCTTCGCAGCATGGTATCGGTACGGCTCTCGATGCGCTCGAAGGCGTGGTGAAGGAAATGTCCGCCGAAGAAAAGCAAAAGGGCGCGATGCTATTCGAGCAGTGGCGCACGCGTACAAAATCGAATGATGGCCCGACAGCCATCTACCCGATCCCGACATAAGAATCCGGATGATGATCTACAGCGTCCAGCAAATAAAATTCGATATACTCAGCTATATCAAAGAGTTCGACACTGACTTCAGAGCCTGGTACGTGGGGATTTCCAACGAACCGAGAGCCGCGATGCAGCGTGATCACGGCGTCGACTTTGAAAAGGATATTTGGCTGCAGAAGCGCGCGGTTTCATTTTCGGCCTGTCGTACCGTCCAACGGTATTTTATCGAAACGCTCAAGACGGATGGTATCCCAGTATCCACTGGCACGGATCAGATGAACTGGGTTTATCTCTATAGGAAGCGGCAAGGAACGCATCCCTAGTATCCCGCGTACCACTCGGTGGCGTATGGGACTAGACAAAGTAGACCTACTTGGAGAAGTATAGATCATTGGCGCGGGGAAATTCGCTTCCCTGTCAGTGCCCAAAAAGCCCGCATTTGAAAAAGGGGCGCACACGATGATCACTCGGCGAAATTTCGTTAAATTCGTCGGGAGTGCTGCAGCCGTGGCAGCCGCGCCGAGTTGTCCGAGCGCTCAGGGCCCGCTTTTCAATGCGCCTACGGCCCCGGCCATTATTCAAAAACGAAAAATCAAGGTCGGACTGCTCTGGTCGCTCACCGGCCATCTTGCCGTAATCGAGAAGCCTTCTCGAGACGTTGCGCTTTTTTGGATCGGCGAAGTCAATCGCAATGGCGGCGTGGCGGGGGCCGAGATCGAACCCGTCATCATTGATACCCGTTCGGATCTAAAGGCCTGCCGTGCAGGAATTCTGCGGATCATGCTCCAGGAAGGAGCTTTGGCGACGTTCGGCGGCTACATCTCGGCAAGCCGAAGGGCAGTCATGCCGCTGGTCACGCAGCACAAGAGTTTGTTCTACTATTCCACATGCTACGAAGGCCGCGAGTGCTGGCAGCATATCATCTGCACGGGGCCGATCGCCAATCAGCATACGTTCGATCTGATCCCGTACATGGCGGCCAATCACGGCAAGCGCGCGTATTTCGTCGGTTCCAATTATGTTTGGGCGCGCGAGATAAATCGCAATGCCAAACGCTGGCTCTTTGATGCCGACGGCGAGCTGGTCGGTGAACGCTATGTTCCGCTCGGAAGCGGAGAGTTTGAGGACGTGTTCGCTGACATCAAGCGACAGGCGCCGGACTGGATTTTCTCAACGCTCGTCAGCGACTCGGACATCTATTTCCGGCTGAAGTATGTGCACGCGGGCCTTACGCCTGATCGCTTTCCGACGGCTTCGCTCACAACATCCGAGCTTGAAATTAAAACGATCGGATCGGAATACGGTCACGGGCATATCCTTTGCGCGCCCTATTTTCAGAGTCTCGATAATCCGACGAACAAGGTCTTTGTCGAAAAGTTTTTGTCCAGCCAGTTCGGGAAAAGCGGCGTAACGCACTACAATATGGAGGAGACTTACCTCGCCTTTCTCTATTTCAAAAAAGCTATAGAAGCAGTGGTGGAACACGAAGGGTTCGAAGCTCTGTCTCCGGAGAATGTTCGCCGGTATTCCGCGGGTTTGGAGCTGACCGACGCGGAATCGCCCGAAGGACGGGTGCAAATCGATCCGTCTAATTTCAACAGCTGGTTGAAGCCGAAGATTGGCCGCTTCAATGCGGGCGGGCAGATCGACGTCCTGTGGGAGCGAAAGGAGAACATCGCGCCGCTCCCTTACATGATCTATCCAGAGCGAGGCGTATGCAGACCGGATGGCCTGCACCTGACAAACGGAAGTGTGGTAAAAGCGGCATCATGAAATTGCGTGCGATGGACCTTCTGGCGATGTGTGGCCGGGCATTTGTAATGCCCTTGCGGCACATCTTCGACAATCTGTCCGTCAGCCAAAAAGTCATGACGATCATCGTCGTCGAGATCCTGTCGTACTCTGTCATCACCTCAATCGCCGTTTATCAGATTCATCTGGTCGGCACCGAGATCCGGCAGATGGCCAATCTTTACATTCCGCTTCTGTCGGACATGGAATCAATACGCCGGCAAATTCAGGAAGAACGGCTGAATTTCAAAGACGTCGTATTTCATGGCGACCGCGTCGTATACGACAAGGACTCCGAAGACACCTACCTTACAGCCAGGACGAGATATTACGGCGCAAGCACGTCAATTATTGAAAAAATTTCGGCATCCGAAAACTTGATTTGGAAAGCCACCGAAGGCGGCGAACAGACAGGAGCATTGGTTCAGAATTTTGCGCCGCGTCTGCTCGCGCGGCTTGATGCCATTCGGGATGCGCATCAGAAAATAGCAGAGCAGATGAAGCGCATTTTCTCCCACGTGGAAAATGGCTCGTTCCTGATGGGCATGGAGCTTGTTGACGGCGTCGGCCTCGACGAGAAGAAGTTGCTCGATGAACTCAATTTTCTGGAATCCGATCTTCAGCAGCTGAAGACCCGCTCTGTCGAATACGCCATAAGCGTCGAACATACGTCGTCCATCATGACGATCATATCGTCAATCCTGACCGTATGCATTGTGATCGCGGTTTTCTTCTTGGTCGTAAAAAAGAACATCGCGAAACCGCTGCATGTGCTGACCGACGCCATCAAGAACTTCAATCCGCTTGACGATAAAGTGGCTTCCGAAGAGCTTGCGGAGGTCATGTCTCGGGGCGACGAACTCGGCATGGTTGGCCGTTCGCTGAGTGATCTAAAGCAAGCCTTAAGTGCCAATAGTCATGCGCTGCAAGCCGCGAAGGTTTCGGCGGAGCGTGCGGACCTTGCCAAATCGCGCTTCCTCGCAGCGGCGAGCCATGACATGCGGCAGCCATTGCACGCGATGCAAATGTACATTGCCGCGCTCCGCCACCGTATCCAGGATCGCGAGACGCTTGCGATTCTTTCAGATACGCAGGCCGTCGCGATGGCGGCCAGCAGGTTGCTCAATTCTCTTCTTGATGTTTCGCAGCTCGAAGCCGGCGTCGTGATTCCGCAGAAGGAAGATTTTCGCGTCCAAGATCTTTTCAATCGGGTGACGATTTCGTTCTTGCCGCTATCCTACAAGAAAAACCTTTCCCTACGCACCGTATCGACGTCTGCGGTTGTGCATAGCGATCCGGCTTTGCTCGAACGTATCATTGGAAACTTTCTCGCCAATGCCGTCACATACACGCAGACGGGTCGCATCCTGCTCGGATGCCGTCAGCGCGGAAATGATGTCATAATTCAGGTTTGGGATAGCGGACCGGGTATCCCCGCCGAGCAGGCTGAATATATATTCGAAGATTTTCGTCAGCTGCACAACGAAGAGCGGGACAGAAGCAAAGGCATTGGTCTCGGATTGGCGATCGTGCGCCGCCTCGGTAACTGTCTGGGTCATAAAATCGAGCACAGTTCGAAGGTCGGCCGTGGATCGTATTTCGGTGTCGTCGTGCAGCGAGGTGTGCGCGCACCTGAGCCGGATCAATTCAATGAATGCTCGGAAGTCGCGAATGATCTGACGGGAACGCGAGTGCTTCTGATCGAAGACGATCTTGCTGCAAGTCAGGCAACGGCGCTTCTGATGCGCTCTTGGAAATGTGAGGTATGCTGCGCGCGGAGCATGGACGCTGCAATTGAGCTCGTCGAAACCGGAAAATGCGTTCCGACGATCATCATCGCCGATTATCGATTGCCGGACAAGCAGGACGGCATCCACGTCATTCAGCGCGTTCAGTCTGTCCTTAAAAAGCAGGTGCCGGCGATCATCGTCACGGGCGAAAGCGATTTGAATGTTATTAGGGAAATTGAAAAGACAAATTACGTCATTCTGCGGAAGCCTGTGAGGTCGGCGAAGTTGCGCCGCCTTATCACCTACTACGCCATGCAGGATGAGCCGGCGTACGAGGATTGCGCGAGTTAGCCGGCAAGCGTCCGATAAGCGGTACGAACAAGGTAATCGGATTTCCATCCGGGTCGGCAATCCTTTCAGGAAAGACGTCCTAGACCGTGCGCATTTCACGGCGCGACCAGATTGCCATTCGTGCCTCCCTCGTCAAACCCGACAAGAAATTTTCGTCTCCTTCGAACTGCAATAGCGCCAAGCGTTGCAACGGGATGGTTATTGGAAAGGAGGCGTGTGAACGCCCATGCCCAGTTTCCAAATCTGCATGCGATCGCTCAGTGGCTTTGGGCTTAGACAGCTGAAACAAAAAGCCCGACACCTGAGGGGTGTCGGGCAAGTGGGGTTGAATGACGGGTCGTCCAAATAGTCAAACGTGGTAGTGCGTAGTAATAGTTTAGTGGCAGTGTAGGGAATGCAGTGTCTTAGAAATTGATCATTGCACCGGTGACGATGGTCGACATGTTTTTCGTGTTTACACCGGGAACATCGACGTCGTGATCTCTGTAGCGAAGCCAGACAGACATCGCCGCAGCGTCGATTTCTTGAACAACGCCGACTCCCCAAAATTGAGCGCTCGACCCTCTGACGACACGGCCAACATCGTCCGACGTATCGTTCGCCGTGCCACTGTCGTTGATGACGAATGCGCTATTGTTGGCGCCGAGATATTCAGCATAAGGGATCGTCGCGCCGAGTGACGAAAGCTTCATGCGAACGCCGCTCTTGAGATACCAGGTATCGGTATCTGGATTGTTCATCGGATTGACGTCTTGAGACAGGTGACCCCATGCACCCGTCGCAAACCAGCCTGACGGAAGATGCTGCAAATAAAGGCCAGCCTGGGTGTATTTGAGCTTTCCATCCGGCGGCGCGCCGAGAGCAGAGTCCATGCTTTCCGAATACGTCACGACACCAGAGATTTTGAAATCGCCGATCGTGTTGTGGTACCAGCCCGCAACGGCCCAGATGTCATCCTCGCCCCAGGATGCCGAAGCGGAGAATCCAGAAAATACTGGAGAGTCATACCGCACTACGTTTCGCGGAACGGCATCGCAGTCGCCTGGGCCGCCGCCGTAGCCACGGCAAGAAGAAGCATTTCCCCAAATCAGAGAATCGCCCGGAGCAAAGTTGCCTCGAACATTGAAGCCAAAGACGTCATAGGCAACCCAATATGCGGCCGCCAAGGTTCCAGAGCTGTCGAGCGCAACGACGGCGCTGTCGTCAGCAGGAGAAATCCTGCCCACGCTGATCTTGCCGAGATCTTCGCTTTTCACGAACCAATAGGAATAAAGAACCTGTGTCGCGTTCGTCGTTCCGGTGAAGATCGAAGGACCATCCGGCGTGGTTTGGTTCGTCGTGTAGACGTCGCTGGTGATGGCTTCGATATGCAGGACATAGCCGGCCGTGATGCCACGCGCGATTTGAGCTTCGCCTCTAAAATTGACGTTGCTGGCGAAGGCGCTACCAAGCCCGGTAACATATGTGTTGGACTGGACGCCGTCGTCCCAATGGACAACCTGCTCAGCAATCCACCCCGACACGGTAAGCGAGACTTTGCGGTTGCCCTTTCGAGCCGCAGTCGATTCAAGTTCAGCAATCCGCTCTTCGAGATCGGCACAGCAATTGCCGCCCAAATCTGCGGCGGACGCGTTACTCACCCCTACAACACCTAACGAACCAGCCGCGAACGCCGCTGCGAGGACTATCTTTTTATACATTATTCCCCCTCCCTGGAGATGTGAGTTTGGCGGAAGGTATCATGCGGATTGATTCAGGCAATACATAGCTTATTACTTTAGTATGTAATGATGCTATATAGCAACATATCTTTAGACATATAGAAAATATCGATCGATTTCAATGGCATCGCGAGATCGGGCCTCAAGGGTATAAGGTGACGACCTTAGTCAGCGCTAGGTGGATGCTTATCTGCCGTAGCGACGAAGACGACCGTATCAAAAAGTATATCGAGTACGATCGTGCCGGCACCGCATTGACGGTCGCCGCTATGAGATTGCGAATTGGAGCGCAATTTGTGGGGTCAACTCCGCCCCGGGGCCATGATTTGTTCGGTGAGAGCGTTGACTGCCAATGTGGCCATTCGCCGGGCGCATCGCGCGGGCGAAAGGCGGCGCCGGGTATGGTAGAGCGCCTGCGTTATAGCGGAGCGACGCTGCTGGAGTGCGACGGGTGGGGAACGGACATCTCGGATATCGACCCGAACTCGACGGTCTGAGGGCCGTCGCGGTCGTCTCCGTGTTTCTCTGCCACCTCGGTATGACGCCATTCTCCGGCGGCTACGTCGGCGTCGACGTGTTCTTTGTGCTCTCCGGATTTCTGATCACCCAGATCATTGCCGCCGATCTGCGGGCGGGCAGGTTCAGTCTCGCGAACTTTTATGAGCGGCGCATCCGCCGGATCGTCCCGGCTCTGGTCTTTGTCTGCGCCTTCTCGACGGTCGCCGCCGTCGCCGTTCTGCTGCCGAGTGAATTGAAGGCGTATGCCACGAGCCTGCTGGCGACGGCACTCTCGGTGAGCAACGTCTGGTTCTCGAGCATGACCGGGTATTTCGACCCGGCCGCCGCGACGCAGCCGCTACTGCACACCTGGAGTCTCGGCGTCGAAGAGCAGTTCTACGTGGCGTTTCCGCTTCTGCTCGCGCTCGCGTATCGGCTCGGGCAAAAGGGCGTATCGCTTTTCGTCTGCGGCGCGCTCGTGATCTCGCTCGCGATGAGTATCGCGCTGACACCTGATAATAACCGCTCCGCGTATTTCCTGATCCACACCCGCGCTTGGGAACTGCTGCTCGGCAGCGTGATCGCGCTCGGGCTTATTCCTGCTCCGGTGCGGACGTGGCAGCGGGAAAGCGCAAGCATCATCGGACTGCTCGCCATTGCCGTGGCCGTTGTCTGCTTCGGTGAGAAGACGCCGTTCCCAGGATATGCCGCCTTGTTGCCATGCGTCGGGGCAGCGCTGATCATTTGGGCGGGCGGCACCACGCTCGTCGCGCGCGGCTTGAGCTATGCGCCGATCGTTTTCGTCGGCTTGATTTCGTATAGCTTGTATCTTTGGCACTGGCCGCTGATCGTCTTCGCGAAGCTTCTGCTCGTGCAGCCGTTCACGCCAATGCAGCAACTGACTTTGATCGCGGTCGCGACCGCGCTTTCGATCCTGACCTGGCGCTTCGTCGAAACGCCGTTCCGCCGCCGCTCAGGCGCGATGTCGAGCAGGAAAGCGGTCTTCGCGGGCGGCGGCTTGAGTCTCGGCGCGTTGGCGATCGCGGCGGCGATGCTCGTCGGCGTTCAAGGCATGCCGAACCGCTTCCCGTCGGAAATCCTGAGCATCGCTGCGGCAGCCCAGGACGCGAGCCCCAGGCGCGGCGCATGCCATTTCGATGGTACGCTTGCAGGCGACTTTGAAAAATCCTGCGTTCTCGGAGCCCCCGTCGCGCCGACTGCCATCGTCTATGGCGACAGCCACGGCGCCGAATTGGCCGTCGCGCTGGGCGCACTCGCAGAACTCAGAAATGAGAGCGTCCGCGAATTGACCGCATCAGGCTGTCCGCCCGCGCTCGATTTTACATACCCTGGCAAAGGCGAATGCCCCGCGTACAACGCGAAAACGATCGAACATCTGGTTGCGCTTGCCCCAACGACGATCGTCGTGGCGGCAAACGCGGTCGCGTGGACGCAGGAATACTCGACCGACTTCACGCGAGGTCTGGAAGCGGCGCTCCGGGCAATGTCGTCCGCTGGCCACCGCGTCATACTGTTTGGCCAGGTGCCGCCGCATCCGAACCAGCTGCCTGTCCCGGCCACGTTGGCGCGACAAGCCATGCTCGGAACAAAGCCCGAGACATATGCTTTTCGGCCCGACATGCAGGCCTTGCGAAAGCTCGATGCGACGCTCGCAGGCCTCGCCTCGGCCGCTGGCGCGACCTATATTTCCTTGCTTCCGGCGCTCTGCAATGAGAACGAATGCAAAGCAGCGATCGATGGCGCGGTCCTGTATTTCGATGATAACCACTTGACCGTCGCCGGTGAGAAGCTGATAGCGGCGAAACTCCTCGCTCCGGTATTATGGCCTGGCGAAACGGCGGCCCAGTCCATCGACAGCGGGAAGCCTGCCACCCTGCCATGACGCCCTCATGCGGCGTCAACATACGAAACGAATAACGAGTTCACGACACGATGATTGATCAAGCAGCGCGCACGACGGTCGCGGCGTTTTATAAATTCGTCGATATCGATGATCCCGCAACCCTGCAGCGCGAACTTCGCGCATTCTGCGCGGAGCGTGACGTCAAGGGAACGATCCTCATCGCGCCTGAAGGCATCAATGCCACGATTTCCGGACCCGACGCCGACATCGCGGCCGCCATCACCAGACTTCGATCAGATTCCCGTTTCGCGACTCTCGGCGTCAAATATTCTTACGCGGCCGCGCATCCGTTCAAGCGCTTCAAGGTGAAGGTCAAACGCGAGATCGTCACCTTCGGCGTTCCCGGTCTGCATCCGTCGACGTTGACCGGTCACCTCGTCGAACCGAAAGATTGGAACGCGCTGATCTCAGACCCTGACGTGGTCGTCATCGACACGCGCAACGATTACGAATTCGGCATCGGCACGTTCGAAGGCGCACGCAATCCGCGCACGCGCTCGTTCAGTGCGTTCCGCGATTACATATCGTCCGAACTCCAAAGCACGCCGGACAAGAAAATCGCGATGTTCTGCACCGGCGGCATTCGTTGCGAGAAGGCAAGCTCGTATCTCCTCGCGCAAGGGTTCACCGATGTTCATCAACTGAGCGGCGGCATTCTCAAGTACCTCGAGGAAATCCCTGCTGACGAAAGCCTGTGGCGCGGCGAGTGTTTCGTGTTCGACGAACGCGTTGCGCTGGAGCACGGCGTCCATCGGGGCCATCACGAACTCTGCGCCCGGTGCGGAAGCCCGCGCCGCGCTGGAGATGCGCAGAGCGACGACCACCTCTGCGCCGCCTGCAACGGAGCCATTCAATCGGCGTGAATTGTCGGGCGAGCGTGGATGCAACGGCCGCCTGCCGCCATGCCGATTTGGTTAGCAGCGCTTAATCTGAAATTTCGTCCGCTAAAATTATCGGCGCGAGGAAAAAACCGGCTGAATGGCGTCGAAAGAGGCACCTAAGCTCTTAGGGACGCTTGCAAATGCCGTCGCGATTGCGACCTCGGGCCTCTCTGACTACCTGTCAAAGATGCTATAGGAGCGTTTTCGACTCTGTAGCGCGGTTCGAAACCGGGTAAATGTTGCCAATGGCATCTCGCGATTCTGAAAATTCATTTGACGGCCAGGCCGCTCCGATCTCGCTGACGCAATTGATACGGTGGAGGCGCGACGTTCGCCGGTTCAAGGCGGACCCGGTGCCTGATGCGCTGATCGATCGGCTGCTGCGTCTCGCGGATCTGTCGCCCTCCGTCGGCAACAGCCAGCCGTGGCGCATCGTCAATGTCAAAGACAGCGCCGTGCGCGCCGCGGTCGTCGAAAACTTTGAATCGCAGCGTCGCAAATCGGCTGAGGCGTACAGCGATGAGCGGGCCAATCTCTACAGCAAATTGAAGCTCGCAGGGTTCGACGCGGCTCCGGTTCATCTCGCGGTCTTCTGCGATCATGATGCCGCGCAAGGTCATGGCCTCGGCCGCCAGACGATGCCTGAAACGCTCGAAAGCTCGTGCGCGTGCATGGTCACGACACTCTGGCTCGCGGCGCGCGAGGCTGGGCTCGGCATGGGTTGGGTGTCGATCGTCGATCCCGCGACAATCTCGGCGATGCTCGGCGCTCCGGCGAATTGGAAATTCATCGGCTACCTGCTTCTCGGCTGGCCCGAAGAAGAGCACCTCGATCCGGAGCTTGAGCGCCTCGGATGGCAACCGCGCACGCCGTTTGAAACGCGATATTCGGAGCTGGGGTCGTCGCCGAGCACTGTCGGCGCGAGCGAGTCCGGTCAGCGGGCGAAGATGGGAACCGTCACCCTCGTCGGCGCAGGCCCGGGCGATCCTGACCTGCTGACGGTCAAAGCCTTGCGCGCATTGCAATCGGCCGACGCTGTTCTCTTCGATGATCTCGTCGCGAAGCCCATCCTGGCGTGCGTGCGCCCCGGCGCGCAGCTGATCGACGTCGGCAAGCGCGGCTATCGCAAGTCCTGCAAGCAGCCCGACATCAACGCCGAAATCATCCGCTTGGCGCGCGAGGGCTTGAGCGTCGTGCGGCTGAAATCCGGCGATCCTCTGATCTTCGGCCGGGCAGGGGAGGAAATTTCCGCGTGCCAGGAAGCCGGCGTTCCCATTTCCGTCGTCGCGGGCGTGACTTCGGCGCAGGGCGCTGCCGCCGGTCTGAAGGTCGCGCTGACACATCGCGATTATGCGCGCCGCTTGCAGTTCATCACCGCGCATGACCGGCGGGGCCATCTGCCCGCCGACATCGACTGGGCATCTGTTGCGGACGTTGCAGCAACGACGGTCGTCTATATGCCGAAGCGCACCCTCAGCGAATTGACCGAGGCTGCGATCTCGCACGGTCTCGATCCCAACATGCCCGCCATTGCCGTCGCGAACGCAACGCGCCCCGATGAGCAAGTCTTGCTCTCCTCCGTTGGAAAGATCGCGGCTGAGCTTGACGCCGCGCATCCGGATGGCCCCGTCTTGGTCATGATCGGTGAAGCTCTGCGCCATGCGACGACGGCAGACGCGAAAGAGGCGAGCACGCTTGCATCGGCTATCGGCGGCCTGCCGATTGCCAGCTGATGCAATGAGATCTCGCTCTTTCCTTTCGCAGGCTCGATAGCGATCATGTCGCTCGCGACGACATTGATTATTCTCGTCGCCGCGCTCGGCGTCGAAGCGCTGTTCGGCTATCCGCAGCGACTTTATAAGCTCATCGGACATCCGGTCACCTGGATCGGTGCGCTGATTTCAAAGCTCGATCGTGATCTCAACCGCGACGATGAAAGCCGAGCCGCGCGCAAGGCATCCGGTGTGCTTGCGCTGATCGTCCTCGTTGCGATCCCTGCCGGTCTCGCGTGGATCGTCCAAATCACGTTGGCTTCGACGTGGCTCGGAAATATCGCACTCGTGCTGATCGCCTCGACGATGCTCGCGAGCCGCAGCCTCTACGACCACGTTCGCGATGTCGCGCAGGCTCTGCGCAACGAAGGGCTCGACGCCGGGCGCACGATGGTCGGCCGTATCGTCGGACGCAATCCCGAAACGCTGGACGAGCACGGCGTCGCGCGCGCTGCGATCGAAAGTCTTGCCGAGAACGCTTCAGACGGCATCACCGCGCCCGTGGTCTGGTTCGCGCTGCTCGGATTGCCCGGCCTTGCCGCCTACAAGGCCATCAACACGGCAGATAGCATGATCGGCCATCGCACGCCGCGCCACGATGCGTTCGGCTGGGCGGCGGCCCGCCTCGATGATCTCGTCAACCTGCCTGCGTCGCGCTTGACTGGTTTTCTGTTCGCGCTGGCGGCGCGGTTCATCCCGAATGGCTCGATGGACAACGCGTTCCGTGCCATGCGTCGCGACGCGCATCGCCATCGCTCGCCGAATGCAGGTTGGCCGGAAAGCGCGATGGCGGGCGCACTTGGCCTCAAGCTCAACGGCCCGAAGACCTACGGCGCGACGCACGTCGATGATGCCTATATGGGCGACGGACGGCGCGAGGCGACGGCGGACGACATCGATCGCGCATTGCGCCTTGCGGTCGTCGCGTGGGGGCTGATGATCGCAGGTCTTTCAGCGATCGTGCTTATTTTGCAAGCTTGAGAAGCTGATCGATATCGATGTGCTTCGCGAGATGATCCGCAAGGCGATCGAGAACCCGATCGACGGTCGCCTCGTAGCTTTCGCCCGTCGCACGCACGCCAAGCTCCGAAAGAAACGCCGCCCGCGCGGCATCGGATGAAAACAGTCCGTGGACGTAGCAACCAGCCACGCGTCCGTCTTGCGAGACTGCGCCGTCGTTTCGCCCGTCCGAAAACGTCAGGAACGGCCGCTCGAGATCAGCGCCGGTCGTCTCTCCGACGTGCATCTCGTAGCCCGAGAACGGAGCGCCACTCGCGCGGAGCGTACCTTCGACGTTCGCCAGTCGTTTCTCCGGCCCAAGCGTTGTCTCGACATCGAGCAGTCCAATCCCCTCGACGCGACGCGCCGGGCCTTCAATGCCGTGCGGATCGGAAATCGACGTGCCGAGCATCTGATAGCCGCCGCATAGCCCGAGCACGCGTCCGCCGCGCCGAACGTGCGCTTTGATATCGATGTCCCAGCCTTCCGCACGTAGCGCTGCCAGATCGTCGATCGTCGATTTCGAGCCTGGCAGCAGAATGAGATCGGCATTCGCCGGAATGGCGCGACCGCGTTCGATCATCTCAACGCTGACATCTGGCTCGTTCCTGAGCGGATCGAGATCGTCGAAGTTCGAGATACGCGGCAGCATCGGCACGGCAATCGTCAGCTTTCCGTTGCGCGCGGGCGAACCCGACTTCAACAGATCGCGCAGCCCAAGCGCGTCCTCGGCCGGAAGCTTACGCGCTTCGTCGAAATAGGGAACGAGGCCAAGCGGGGCCCAATTCGTCAGTCGCGCAATCGCCGTCATGCCATCCGCGAACAGCGAAGCGTCGCCGCGCATTTTGTTCACGATAAAGCCGCGGATCATCGCCGCGTCGTCAACGTCGAGCACATGCTTCGTGCCGACGAGGCTTGCGATGACACCGCCCCGGTCGATATCGCCGATCAACACGACTGGAACGTCCGCCGCTCGCGCGAACCCGATGTTGGCAATATCGTTGGCGCGCAGATTGATTTCCGACGCGCTGCCCGCGCCTTCGATAAGCACGAGATCGGCGTCCGCCTTGAGATGCGCGAAACTTTCCAGCACGGCCGGCAACAGATCGCGCTTCTTCGCTTGGAAATCGCGCGCAGCCGCCGATCCGGCCATGCGTCCCTGCACGATGATCTGTGCGCCGATCTCGCTCTGCGGTTTCAGCAGCACGGGATTCATATGTACGGAAGCCGCGACGCGTGCGGCGCGCGCCTGCAGTGCCTGTGCGCGGCCGATCTCGCCGCCGTCTGCTGTTACCGCCGCGTTGTTCGACATGTTCTGCGGCTTGAACGGTACGACGCGCACGCCGCGATTAGCGAACAGGCGACAGAGCCCGGCCACGATCAGCGACTTGCCGACATCCGACCCCGTCCCCGAAAACATCAACGCCCGCGCGGCCATGTCTTTTCTCAACATCTAGAGAGCGTCACAGGCACTCGCACCTTGGGTTTTCTCCACTAATTCCCCTCCTTTTAACGGGGAGGGGTTAGGGGTGGGGTGAAGCACCACGCGGCCGGCCAGCGGTCGTATTCGAATAGAGACCCATCGATACGCGCAAGATATCGACCCACTAAAACTCGATGCCTTCCTGCGCCTTGATGCCCGCCGCGAAGTGATGCTTGACGGCTCCCATGTCGGTGACGCCATCGGCAAGCGCGATAAGCTCCGGCTTTACATTCCGTCCCGTGACGACGACATGCAGATCGCTGCGCCGGTCACGCAACGCCGCGATAACCTCGTCGATCGGCAGGTAATCGTAGCGGAGCGCGATGTTCAATTCGTCGAGGATCAACAGACGGATCGTCGGATCGGCCATCAACTCACGAGCCTTTGCAAACGCACGCGTCGCGGCAGCAATGTCGCGCTCACGGTCCTGCGTCTCCCAGGTGAAGCCCTCGCCCATCGTGTGCCAGGAAACCTGATCGCCGAAACGCATCAGCGCATCGCGTTCGCCGGTCTGCCACGCGCCCTTGATGAACTGCACGACGCCGATCCGCCAGCCGTGGCCAAGCGCGCGAAGCGCGAGCCCGAACGCCGCCGTCGACTTTCCCTTGCCGGGGCCAGTGTGCACGAGCAGTACGCCCTTCTCGATCGTCTTGCTCGCGACCTCGGCGTCTTGCACGGCCTTGCGCTTCGCCATTTTCGACTTGTGACGTTCCGCATCGTCCGTGGATGTTTCTGGAGTGCTCATCATCAACCTTTCAAAGTCATCGGTAGCCCGGCGGCAACGAAGACGACGCAATCCGCAACCGCTGCGATGCGCTGATTGAGCCATCCGGCTTCATCGCGAAACCGTCGCGCCAGAGCATTGTCCGGCACGATGCCGAGCCCGACCTCGTTCGAGACCATGATACAGGGTGCGGACCGTTTCGAAAGCGCCTCGACGAGCGTGCTTGTTTCGCGCGCGATATCCCGCTCGGCGTGCATGAGGTTCGAGAGCCAAAGCGTCAGGCAATCGACGAGGCACGGCTGATCGGCGGCCTCTCCCGCAAGCGTCGCAGCGATGTCTAGCGGGGTCTCGTATTGAACCCAATCCGGTCCGCGCCGCGCCTGATGATGCGCAATGCGCTGACGCATTTCCTCGTCGAACGCTTCCGCCGTTGCCACATACGCCCACGGCCGCGGCAACGCCGAGATCAGCCCTTCCGCATACGAGCTTTTGCCGGACCGCGCGCCTCCGAGCACAAGGGTTAAAGGCGGCAGGATGGCATCGGACATAATGGCCTTTCGATCGATGTGTAGGGCGCGTTGGGCGATTGACGAAGCACGGGGGGTCACTTATCGATTGGGCGGATGGTCCCTCGCAAGAGGGTTTCGAAGGGAATGCGGTTGAACTCCGCAGCTGCCCCCGCAACTGTAAGCGGCGAGCACATGGCAAAAGTACCACTGGGACATCCCGGGAAGGTTGCCAGATGCCGCGACCCGCGAGCCAGGAAACCTGCCGTCGGATACCCAACTCGAACCGGCGCCGGCGGGGCGCGGAAAGGTTAAGATGCAGCACACAGCATGTCGCGCGCCATTCGGTGCGCTCCCCTAGGCGGCGAAATCTGAAGTCGCCGCGCGGCCTCGCGCATGCGCCGCCGTTCTCAGTTTGAAAGTTTG
The DNA here is from genome assembly GCF_001006785.1 of Hyphomicrobium sp. GJ21. Classification (NCBI taxonomy): domain Bacteria; kingdom Pseudomonadati; phylum Pseudomonadota; class Alphaproteobacteria; order Hyphomicrobiales; family Hyphomicrobiaceae; genus Hyphomicrobium; species Hyphomicrobium sp. GJ21. The sequence continues at coordinate 1,545,758 of NZ_CDHO01000003.1, forward strand.
CATCGGGAGCACTGAATGTCCGCACGTAAAGTTCCAGTCACCATCGTTACGGGTTTTCTCGGCGCAGGCAAAACCACGCTTGTCCGTCACGCCATTGAAACTGCCGAAGGCCGCCGCCTCGCGCTGATCGTCAACGAGTTCGGCGACGTCGGCGTTGATGGCACGATCCTGCGTTCGTGCGGCATCAAGAACTGTCCGGAAGAAAACATCGTCGAGCTGACCAACGGCTGCATCTGCTGCACCGTCGCCGACGACTTCATTCCGACGCTCGAAGCGCTGCTGTCGCGCCAGCCCGCGCCCGAGCACATCATCATCGAAACGTCGGGCCTCGCGCTACCGAAGCCGCTGGTCAAGGCATTCGAGTGGCCCGATATCCGCAATCGCGTAACCGTCGATGGCGTGGTGACGGTCGTCGATGGACCGGCCGTCAAGGCAGGCCGCTTCGTCGACGATCCGGAGAAGGTCGCGGCGCAGCGAGCAGCCGACCCTTCAGTCGACCACGAAAACCCGTTGGAAGAAGTGTACGAGGATCAGCTGCTCTGCGCGGATCTCGTTGTGCTGAACAAGGCCGACTTGTTGTCGGACGACGACGTCAAAACGCTGTCGGACGAAATCAAGCGCAGCATTCCGCGCGCCATCAAAATCGTCGCCGCGCGCGAAGGGCAGGTGCCTGCGGGCGTCCTCCTCGGATTGTCGGCTGCCGCCGAGGACGACCTCGCGGCGCGTCCCTCGCATCACGACAATGAAGCCGAGCACGATCACGACGACTTCGAAACCTTCATCGTCGACGTGCCGGAAGTCGCAACACCGGACGATCTCGCATCGCGCGCCAAGGCCGTCGCCAACGCCCACGACGTTCTGCGCGTCAAAGGCTACGCGGCGATCGGCGGCAAACCGATGCGGCTGCTGCTGCAAGGCGTCGGCGAGCGCGTCGATACGCGTTACGAGCGCGCCTGGCATCCCGATGAAGCGCGCGTCGGCCGCCTCGTCGTCATCGGACAAAAGGGTCTCGACCGCGACGCCATCGTTCGCACGCTGACAGGCGAGAGCTGATGCACATCGTTGTCCGCGAGGCACGAGAGCTTGACGAGGCTGCCGCCGTGCAGGACCTCGGGCTCTCGCCCGCGGACATTCTGGTTCTCTCATTTTCGGATTCGGATTTGGCGATGGCCGCCGCCGCATTCCGCGACGTGCCCGAAGCACAGCGGCCAAGCTTGCGCGTCGTCAACTTAAGCGCGCTTCGCCATCCGATGTCCGTCGATCTTTTCATCGACGCGACGGTGAATGGTTCGAAGGCCGTTCTCGTGCGGTTGCTCGGCGGCCTCGACTATTGGCGCTACGGCGGCGAGCAACTGAGCAAGCGCTGCCGCGAGCTTGGCATCGCGTTGGCGATCGTTCCCGGCGACGGACGGCCGGACTTGCGTCTCGCGGCGCTCTCGACACTTCCCGCCGATGACTTGGCCAATCTCGAAGCTCTGCTCGACGAAGGCGGCATCGAGAATACGCGTGCGGCGCTCACCTCCGTATTGGCGCGTGCCGGTGGCAGCACCGAGGCTTTGCCGCGCGTTCGCGCGATACCCGCTTACGGCGTCTATCGCGAAAGCCCGCAAAGGTTCGCACGCGGCTCCGCCGTTATCGTCTTCTATCGATCGCATCTGCTGGCAGGCGACGTTGCGCCCATCGATGCGATTGCCGATGCCTTGGAGCAACGCGGGCTCGCGGTGACGGCGATGTTCGTTCCGAGCCTCAAGGCGCCGGATGCCGCCGACTGGCTCCGAAACGAACTGATGAACATCACACCCGACGTCATCATCAACGCCACGGCCTTTGCCGCGCGCGACGGCGATCACACGTCACCGCTCGACGCCGCCGACTGTCCGATCTTGCAGGTTGCACTGACGAATGCGTCGCGGACGCTGTGGGACCGCTCGCAACGTGGCGCCAGCGCATCTGATCTGGCGATGCATGTCGTGCTGCCCGAACTCGATGGTCGGCTGTTCGCCGGGGTCGTCTCGTTCAAGGAGCCCGACGAGACTGTCAACGACACGGGCGTCTCGCTTCTGAAGCATGCGCCCTATGATCATGGCATCGCGCACGTCACGGACCTCGCAGCCGCATGGGTGCATCTCCGTGCAATGCCCCGGAGCGCGCGCCGCGTCGGCTTGCTTCTGTCGACCTATCCCGGACGGCCGGACCAGATTGCGCACGCCGTCGGACTTGACGGCTTTGAAAGCACGCAGCGCATCCTCTCGCGCTTGCTGAACGATGGCTATGGCATAACCGACGCGCCACGATCGGCACGGGACGTGGTCGAAAGCCTCGCCGAGACAAATCAAATCCGCTGGCCGCTCGAAGACTACAAGACCGCATTTCAAAACTTGCCGCAAGGCTTTCGCGATTTGGTCACGTCGGCATGGGGTGCGCCCCAGACGGACGCATCCTGCGTGAACGGCGCATTCGCATTTCGCGCCGCTCTGTTCGGTAACGTGATCGTCGGATTGCAGCCCGAACGCGGACAGCCGCAGGACCGCAAGGCGGAGTATCACGATCCGTCAACGCCGCCGCGCCACAGCTACGTCGCGTTTTATCTTTGGTTGCGTCACGTCGCGAAGATCGATGCGTTGATGCATCTCGGCGCGCACGGCACGCTCGAGTGGCTACCCGGCAAAGCCATCGCCGCAAGCGAGGCCTGTGCGCCGCGTGCGATCCTCGGATCTCTGCCGCTCGTCTACCCATTCATCGTCAACGATCCGGGCGAGGCCGCGCAAGCCAAGCGGCGCATCGCTGCGATCACGCTCGGACATAAGCCGCCGCCGATGACGGAGGCCGGAATTTCCGGCCCCTTGAGCGACGTCGAACGTCTCGTTGATGAGTTCTCGTCAGCAGACGGCCTCGATCCGCGCCGCAGGAAAGCCTTGTCGGAGCAGATCGTCGATGCCGCCGTGCGCGCCGGAATTGCCGAGCATTGCGGCTTGACCTCGGGCATGCCAACGGCCGACGCGCTGATGCGCATCGACGCGTTTCTTTGCGACGTGAAGGAGCTGAGCATTCGCGACGGTCTGCACGTGCTCGACGATATCGAGCTCGATGCCATCGTCCGCGCGCTCGACGGCAAGTTCATCGAGCCAGGGCCCGCAGGCGCACCAAGTCGCGGTCGATCCGACGTTCTGCCGACCGGGCGCAATCTCTTCAGCGTCGATCCGCGTGCCGTGCCGACACCGACCGCGTGGGCGAACGGCAAGCGCGCTGCCAAGGCGATCCTCGAACGCTATGTCTCCGACCACGGCGAGTGGCCGCGCGCGATTGTGCTCGACCTCTGGGGCAGCGCCACGCTGCGCACGGGCGGCGAAGAACTTGCGACGGCGCTGGCATTGCTCGGTGTGCGTCCTGCGTGGGACGAGCGTTCCTATCGCGTCACCGGCGTCGAAACAGAATCGATTGCGGAACTCGGGCGGCCGCGCGTCGACGTCACGCTCAGGATATCAGGGCTGTTCCGCGACATGTTCGGCGCGCAGCTCGCGCTGTTCGACTCGGCCGTCGCGCTCGTCGCCCAACTTAAAGAAGACGCAGGCGACAACCCTCTCATCGAATGTGCGAAGATCGCGCCGCGCCTGGATCGGATTTTCGGACCCGCAGACGGCAGTTTCGGCGCCGGCGTCATGCAGTTGATCGATCGCGGGACGTGGAACACCCAATCCGACCTCGGCGCGTCCTACATCGAAAGCTCCGCGCATACCTACAACGCCGACGGCACCTCCGAAGCTGCGAAAGGCGATTTTGAATCGCGCGTAAAAAGCGCCGACGCCTTCGTGCACATCCAGGATCATCGCGAGATCGATTTGCTGACAGGCGGCGATTTCGCGGCGCATGAGGGCGGCTTCGCGGCCGCTGCTGCCTCCGTCGGAAACGACAAAGTCTCCCTCTATCACAGCGACACCGGCACGCCCGACGCGCCGCATGTTCGCACGCTCGCCGAGGAATGCGCCCGCGTCGTGCACGGGCGCGCCGCGAATTCGCGCTGGATCGATGGCCAGATGCGGCACGGCTTTCGCGGCGCCGCCGAAATGGCGCAGAGTGTCGATGCCGCGTTCGCCTTTGCGGCAACGGCGAAGGCTGTCGATGATGGCGCATTCGAACGGCTGTATCAGGCTTATCTCGGCGATCCTGCCGTCGCCGCATTCATCGCGCGCGAGAACCCCGCTGCGATCGATGCGATGCGCCGCCGCTTCGACGACGCCATCGCGCGCGGCCTCTGGCATCCGCGCCGCAACGACATCGGCGTGCGTAATCCGTCCTCGCAGGAGGCCGCAGAATGACATCGCGGTCGTCATTGCGCAAAGGCTGGTGTCCGGGTGCGTTGCGGCCGATGCAGTCGGGCGACGGTCTGATATTGCGGGTCAGGCCGCGCGTCGGAACGCTGCGCCTCGCGGATTTGCTGACGATCGCGAAAGTCGCCGCTCAGTTCGGCTCCGGCGAAATCGATTTGACAAATCGCGGCAATCTGCAATTGCGCGGCCTCACCACCGCAAGCCATTCGCAAGCGCTGGTGGCGCTGAGCGAAACCGGTCTGATCGATGCCGATGAAGGCGCCGAAGCGATCCGCAATATCATCGTCGATCCGCTGAGCGGCATGGATCCGGCACGCGCCGACGTCCAGCCTCTGGCCGCCGCGCTCGAAAAGGTTCTGCTGACGAACAGCATGTTCTGGCAACTGCCGGCGAAGTTCGGTTGGAGCTTTTCCGCCACAAGGGATATGCGCGTCGGCGATCGCGCGACCGACATCATGGTGTCGTCGATCGCCCACGACACCTATGCGGTGTTTCTCGATGGCGCTGCGGAAATTGGCGTGCGGTTGCCGTCGAACCATGTTGTCGAAGCCGTTACACGGCTCGCGGCGGTCTTCCTTGAGCTTCGCATCCGTGATCAGTTCATCTCGCGGATGAAAGATGCGGTTGCGCGCAGCGGCAGCGCAACGCTCTATGCGGCTGCGGGCCTGGAGTCGGAAATGCTCCCCGCCGTCGCGCCGGATTCCCTTCCGGTTCCACCGGTCGGCGCGCACAAACACAGCGGACAGATTTTTGCCGTTGGCGTCGGACTTCCATTCGGACGCATAGATGCGCATCAGCTGCAAGCTTTGTGTGCCGCCGCTTCTCAGACCGGAGCCGAGGTCGCCCGCACGAGCCCGCAGCGCGTTCTCGTCTTTCCGGTCGCGGACGATACACGACGCCACGAGGTCCTGACGGAAGCAGAACGCCTCGGCTTGATCACGGAGCCGGACGATCCGCGCCTCTTTTTCGACGTCTGCCCCGGCTCACACGGATGCGCGAACGCGACGACGGATACCCGGCAGGACGCCCGCCGCATCGCCGATCGCCTCCGCAGCCAAGCACTTTTACCATCGGTCCATGTTTCGGGCTGCGAAAAAGGGTGTGCGCGGCGCGGAGCCGCCGCATTGACACTCGTCGCGCGCGATGGCCGTTACGACCTGATCTGTGATGACGGACCGGCAGGCCGCGTCGCCCTCGCAGCCGTAAGTCCTGCAGACATCGAATCCGCTGTGGCCCGTTACCTTATCGAGCATGCCCGATGACGAGCACCAAGACGACCCAAGACTACATTCGCGACGGCGCTGCGATCTATGCGCGGTCGTTTGCGATCATCCGCGCGGAAGCTGATCTTGCCGGTCTCTCACCCGAGGAAGAGCGCGTCGCGGTTCGCATCGTGCATGCCTGCGGCATGGTCGATATCGTGCGCGACCTTGTCATGTCGCCGACCTTCGCGGCGTCCGCATCAATGGCGCTGAAGAACGGCGCTCCGATTCTTTGCGACTCGATGATGGTCGCGGACGGCGTGACGCGCGCCCGCCTTCCGGCAAAGAACGACGTCATCTGCACGTTGCGCGATCCGCGCGTTCCAGAGATCGCAGCGGAAATCGGCAACACGCGAACGGCAGCCGCGATGGAGCTTTGGCGTCCGCATCTCACCGGTTCGCTCGTCGTCGTCGGCAATGCGCCGACCGCGCTCTTCCGGCTCTTCGAAATGCTTGACGAGGGTGTTCCGAAACCGGCGGCCGTCATCGGAATGCCGGTCGGTTTCGTCGGCGCGGCGGAATCGAAAGACACGCTTGCGGCCGACGGCCGTGTCCCGTTCGCGATCATCAAAGGCCGCAAAGGCGGAAGCGCGATGGCCGCTGCCGCCGTCAATGCGCTTGCAAGCGAGGCCGAATGACGGTCAATCCGACGGGAACATTGTATGGCGTCGGTCTTGGTCCGGGAGACCCTGACCTCGTGACGCTGAAAGCCGCGCGCATCCTGAAAACCGCGCCGGTCATCGCGCATTTTCGCAAGAAGGGCCGGGCGGGTCATGCTTGGACCATCGCCGCGCCGCACTTGAACGGCGAGGCGAGCGAAGCCGCATTCGAATATCCGGTGACGACCGAAATCGATTTCCGCGAAGACGCCTACGTCGATGCGATCCGCGATTTCTACACGGCGAGCGCGCAGGCAATCATGCAGCATCTCGCCGAAGGGCGCGACGTTGCGCTGCTCTGCGAAGGCGATCCATTTTTCTACGGCTCGTTCCTTCACATGTACGACCGCATCAGAAGCGCTTACCCCGTTCGTGTCGTTCCGGGCATCACGGGCATGTCGGGATGCTGGACGGCGGCGGCCGCTCCGATCACCTACGGCGATGATATCCTGATGGTCCTGCCCGGAACGCTCGACGGCGCCGCTCTTGCGTCGCATCTGAGGACGGCCGACGCCGCGGTGATCATGAAGGTCGGCCACAACATCGATAAGATCAAGCGCGCGCTGCACGACGCAGGCCGTGCCGCAGACGCGATCTATGTCGAACGCGGAACGATGCAGGGCGAACGGGTCGTGCCGCTCGCGGAACTCGAAGACTGCGCCGTGCCCTATTTCTCGATCATTCTTTTGCCCGGCGGGCGAGGACGGCGCATCGCATGAACGGACAATTGACGATCGTCGGATTGGGGCCAGGCCCGTCCGAATGGATTACGCCCGCCGCCGATGCAACCGTCTCGACCGCTGACGTCGTGCTCGGTTATGAGAGCTATCTTGCACGATTGACGCCGCGCCGCGGGCAAGTCTTCGAAGCCTCCGACAATCGCGAGGAGCTTGCGCGCGCCAAGCGGGCTCTCGAAATCGCATCGTCCGGCAAACGCGTCGTCGTCGTTTCCGGCGGCGATCCCGGCGTCTTCGCAATGGCCGCAGCAGTGTTCGAAGCCGTCGACAATGCGCCGGATCTGGCGAACGATATCGACATTCGTGTCGAGCCGGGCGTCACCGCAATGCTGGCGGCGGCAGCGCGCATCGGCGCGCCATTGGGCCACGACTTCTGCGCCATTTCGCTCTCGGACAATCTGAAGCCTTGGGCGACGATCGAGAAACGCCTGCGGCTTGCGGCGGAAGCGGATTTCGTCATCGCACTTTATAATCCGGCCTCGAAAGCTCGGCCCGATCAAATCCAGGAAGCGTTCCGGATCCTGAGCACGATCCGCGCGCCGGAAACCATTGTCGCGTTTGCGCGTGCCGTTGGCCGCGCCGACGAGTCGATCGAGATCACGACATTAGCCGACGCCGCGAAGGCGACATGCGACATGCGCACGGTCGTCCTCGTCGGCTCGCCGTCGACGCGCGCCGTACAAGGCAGCCACGGCCGCACATGGGTTTACACGCCGCGTTTCGTGCGGGTCGCATGATGATGCGCGATCCAGGACAGCGCCTCGTCGCTTGTCGTGACGGTATGCCGTTTCGCGATGTCCGGCCGCTTCACGATATGGACGGGCAACTGCAATGCGCGCGCCGCCGCGATTTTCGAGTACGCCGCATCCCCGCCGGAGTTCTTCGCCAGCACACGCGCAATCCGATATTCACGAAACAAAGCGATATCGTCTTCCGTCCGGAACGGGCCGCGTGCAGAAATGATGACGGCCTCCGGCAGCTCCGCGGGCGGCGCGCTCGGATCGACGACACGGATGACGTAACGATGCTGCGGTTTCGCGCAAAGCAAAGGGATCGCCGAGCGGCCGAGCGCCGAGAAGACGGTGCTCGGAGCGTCGGGCAAAGCCGCGATCGCATCCTCGACGGTCGCATGCTCGATCCAAATATCGCGATCAGTCCGCTGCCAGGGCGGCCGTTCGATTGCGAGCAACGGCACCTTCGCCTTCGTGCAAGCCGCGATCGCGTTGTTGCTGATTTGAGCCGCGAACGGATGCGTCGCATCGATGACGATGTCGACGCCGTTCTGAACCAGATAATGCGCGAGCCCATCGACACCGCCGAAGCCGCCCACACGAACCGGAACGGGGCTCGGAGCAGCCTTGCTTGTTCGTCCGGCGAGCGACAGCACGGCGGCGACGCCGGGCATCTGCGCCAGGGCTTTCGCAAGGCGCGTGGCCTCGCTCGTTCCTCCGAGCAGAAGCAGCTTGAGCGGTTTCTGTGTCGTCGCGTCCATGATGAAAGCCCCATGCCATGAGCGGGCGCTGGTTGTCCATCATCGGCATTGGTGAAGACGGCCGCGCGGGCCTCGGCGCGGCCGCAAACGCGCTGATCGACTCCGCCGAGTTGATCGTTGGCGGCGAACGCCATCTCGCGCTGGTCGGCGACACACGCGGCGCGAAGATGCAATGGCGCACGCCGCTCGATGCGACGAGCCAGGATATATTGGCGCGGCGCGGCAAGCCGGTCGCCGTGCTCGTCTCCGGCGATCCGTTCTGGTTCGGCGCGGGCGTCACGCTGACGCGCACGATTCCAATCGACGAGATGCTGGTCGTCACGTCGCCGTCGAGTTTTTCGCTCGCTGCGTCACGGCTCGGGTGGGCGCTGCAGGATACGGTGACGCTCGGCCTCAACATGCGTGGCTTGACGCCGCTTCTGCGTCGCCACGTGCAGCACGGACGCAAGATCTTGGCGCTCGCGTTGAATGGCGAGACGCCGGGCGAGGTCGCGAAATTGCTGACGTCGGCGGGATATGGCCCGAGTGCGATCAGCGTCCTCGAAGCGCTCGGCGGTCCGCGCGAGCGCATTCGTTCGACGACGGCGGAAGCATTCGCGCTGACTGACGTCAATCCGTTGAACGTGATCGCCATCGATGTCGGAGCTGGTCCCGAAGCGATGCCGATCCCTTACGCTGCGGGCTTGCCGGACACATACTTCGAGAACGACGGACAGTTGACCAAGCGCGAGGTGCGCGCGGTGACGCTGTCGTCGCTGCAACCCGGCGCGGGCGAACTTTTGTGGGACATCGGCGCGGGCAGCGGATCGGTGGGCATCGAATGGATGCTCGCACATCCCGCCAACCGCGCCATCGGCATCGAGCGAGACGAGACGCGCGCGGCCCGCGCCGTACGCAATGCCATCGCGCTCGGCGTTCCGCAACTCGATATCCGCAAAGGCTCCGCACCGGACGCGCTCGACGGCTTGCCTTCACCCGACGCAATTTTCATCGGCAGCGGCTCGGCTTTCCGCGAACTGATCGATACGTGCTGGAACGCGCTGAAGCCGGGTGGCCGCATCGTCGTCAACAGTGTGACGCTCGAATCGGAGCTCGGCGTGCTCGCGGCCTACCATGCACACGGCGGAACGCTGACGCGGTTCGCTGTCGAGCGCGCCGGACCGCTCGGCAAGCGCATGACATGGCGGCCCGCGCTGCCGATAATTCAGTGGGTCAGCCGCAAGCCGGGGGCCGAGGCATGATCGCTATTGGTATCGGCGCCAACAGCAAAGCGCGAGACGAGGACTTTGCCTCAGCTCTCGCAAGCATTCGTGCCGAAACCGGAGGCGATGTCGTCGCGACATTCGAAGACGCGCCGTTTCGCCCGCTGCTGCAAACGGCCGCTTCGCGGCAGTCGCTTGCACATCGCGCATTGCCGCTTGCGGATCTGCGAGCCAGAAATGACGATTGCCGTACGCGCTCGGAACCATCGCTCGCGCTCTACGGCGTCGCCTCGATCGCTGAAGCGTCAGCGCTCGCAGCCGCAGGCCCGAGCTCGAAATTGATCGCTGCGAGACGCATCATCGGCAACGTGACAGTCGCAGCGGCCAGATCCGCCGATACGAAAGAAAGCCCGCAATGACAGTGCATTTTATCGGAGCAGGTCCGGGCGCCGCCGATCTCATTACCATACGCGGCCGCGATTTGATCGCGCGCTCGGCGGTCTGCCTCTATGCCGGATCGCTGGTGCCGCAAGCGCTTCTCACTCACTGTCCGGCCGGAGCGGAGATCGTCGACACCGCGCCGATGACGCTCGACGAAATCGTCGCCCGCATCGAGAAGGCAACCGGCGAAGGCAAGGACGTGGCGCGTTTGCATTCCGGCGATCTCTCGATATGGAGCGCGCTCGGCGAGCAGCTGCGTCGCCTCGATCAACTGAAAATTCCATACACGATCACGCCTGGCGTTCCGGCTTTTGCAGCTGCGTCGGCGGCACTTGCGCGCGAGTTGACATTGCCCGAAGTCGCGCAATCGGTCGTCCTGACGCGCACGTCCGGCCGCGCATCGTCGATGCCGGAAACTGAAACGCTCGAGGCCTTCGCAGCGACGCGTGCGACGCTCGCCGTGCACCTCTCGATCCACACGATCGCGGATGTCGTGCAGCGCGTGCTGCCGTACTATGGCGCCGATTGCCCGGCCGCCGTCGTCTATCGCGCGACGTGGCCCGACGAGCATGCCGTGCGAGGGACTCTCGCGACGATTGTCGCGCAAGCGTCCGAAATGTCCGTTGAGCGAACCGCGCTGGTTCTTATCGGCGAGGCGCTCGGGCGCGAGGACTTCCGAGAAAGCGCGCTCTATAGCGTCGATTACCGGCGCCGGTTTCGCGGCGGCTGATGTGGATTGAAACATGTCTGAGACATCACCGCTCCCGCCTGGCTTGATCATCGGCGCACCGCGATCGGGATCGGGCAAGACGACAGTCACGCTCGGCTTATTGCGCGCATTGAAACGGCGCGGCCATTCCGTGCAGCCTTTCAAATGCGGCCCGGATTACATCGACCCGGCTTTCCATGTCGCCGCCGCCGGCCGCGAGTCCTTCAACGTCGATAGCTGGGCGATGCGCTGGCCGCTCGTGGCAGGTCTTCTCTCACACGCTTCAAACGGCGCCGATATCGTGATCGTGGAAGGTTTGATGGGCTTCTACGACGGCGTCGTGCAGCCGGGACATTGGGGCAACGGCGCGAGTTCGGATCTCGCTGCGGCGACGGGTTGGCCTGCGATCCTCGTGCTCGACGTTTCGGGCCAATCCCAAACGGCCGCCGCCGTCGCGCGCGGCTTCATGAACTTTCGCGATCGCGTCGAAATCGCAGGCGTCATTCTCAATCGCGTCGGAAGCGCGCGTCATACCCGCTTCGTGTCGGAAGCACTGACGGCGGTCGGATTGCCCGTTGTCGGAGCATTGCCGCGCGAGGCGAACCTCGTTCTGCCCGAGCGCCACTTGGGGCTCGTGCAAGCCGAGGAAACGGCTGAGCTTGAGAGCCGCCTCGAGACGCTTGCGGATTTCATCGACGCCAACGTTGATATGGCGCGCATCGTCGAACTCGCAAAGCCTGGCTCCGTGAACTCCGGTCCATCCGTCACGATCCGTCCACCGGGGCAGCGCATCGCGCTGGCGCGCGACGCCGCGTTCTCATTCGTTTATCCGCACTTGCTCGCCGCCTGGCGTGAGGCAGGAGCGGAGATCGTCCCGTTCTCACCGCTTGCCGACGAAGTCCCCGATGCGACGGCGGACGTGATCTGGATGCCGGGCGGCTATCCCGAGCTACACGCAGGCCGTTTGGCCGCCGCGGATCGGTTAAAATCGGCGATGAGAAAGTTCGCCGAGACGCGACCCGTCCACGGCGAGTGCGGTGGCTACATGACCCTTGGAACCGGCCTCGTCGACGCCTCGGGCGTGCGCCACGAGATGATCGGTCTTTTGGGACTGGAGACGTCCTTCGCGAAACGGAAGCTCAATCTCGGCTACAGAAAAGCCGAAATCGTCGAACCATGTGTGCTCGGAAACCCCGGCGATCAACTGACCGGACACGAATTTCACTACGCAAGCGTCATATCTTCACCCGACGCGCCGCTATTCCATCTTCGCGATTCAGACGGCAACATCCTCACCCAACGCGGCAGCCGTCGCGGGTTGACCACCGGCTCCTTTCTTCACGTCGTTGACGTGTGAACCTCGTAACTTATTGATAAAAAGCGCTAAAGTTTAAAAGTTGGCAGACCTTGATAAGCTGCGGAACTTTTTCTCGCATCCACGCATTTAGGTCTAGACGACCAGTGGATCCGAGGTGCCTTCCAACCGCATGAATGGGTCCGAATTCAAGGGGTTTCTCAATATGGGCGCGAGCAGTGCCTCCAAACTGGGGGAATTAACGCCGTCACAAACGCAGTTGCCAGCCGAGCTGCAAGGGCAGATCGGCCAGCGCCTGCGCGAAGCTTACAACGAGCTGATCAGCGAGCCGGTTCCTGACCGCTTCATCAATCTGCTGCAGCAGCTGAAAGACCGGGAAGACAAGAACCCGGACGTTCCTCAGGAACAAGGTCAAGGGGGCAAAACGTGACCAAGCCCACGGACGACCTTCAGACATTGTTGATCGGTTCTGTTCCGAACCTTCGAGCGTTCGCGAACTCGTTATGTGGCGATCCAACGCGTGCTGACGATCTTGTTCAGGATACGCTCGTCAAGGCCTGGACCAATCTCGAGAGCTTTGAAAAAGGCTCCAATCTCAAGGCATGGCTGTTCACGATTTTGCGCAACACGTATTTCTCGGAGCTGCGCAAACGTCGCCGCGAAGTGGAAGACGCAGACAACGCGCTTGCCGAACGGATGTCGATTTTGCCCGACCAGCATATCCATATGGACCTGATCGACTTCAAAAAAGCATTTGGAGTTTTGAGTGACGACCAGAAGGAAGTGCTCTTGCTCGTAGGAGCAGAAGGTTTTTCATATGAAGAAGCAGCCGAAATCACCGGCGCGGCCGTCGGTACGGTCAAAAGCAGGGTCAATCGAGCCAGGGTCGCATTGACCAAGGCACTCGGTCTCGAGTCGGGTGAGGATTTCACATCCAATCCGGAATTTATGGGTCTTGTTCGGCTTGGGCAGTCTGTTGTGCGCAGCTAGCTCCTGCCCACGACAGCGCTGCCACCATCAAGTCCCGCAAAATTTGGAAGTCATGAACGCGCGAGGTTCACCATGTCGATCGCAGAATCCATCGCTCCGCATCTGCCTTATCTGCGCCGTTACGCACGGTCTTTGACGGGCAGCCAGCACTCGGGCGACAACTACGTTGCAGCCGTGCTTGAGGCTCTGATTGCGGATTCAAGCTCATTTGACCGGACGCTGTCGCCACGTGCAGCGCTCTATCGCGCTTTCACGAAGGTTTGGAATTCGATCCCCGTCAATCAGGAGAGAGACGAGCAGGCGGCATCCGAGAAATCCTTGCCGGAGCGTCGGCTTGAATCGATAACGCCACTCCCACGGCAGGCTTTCCTACTCGTGTCCGTCGAGGGATTTACGACTGCGGAAGCCGCGCAAATCCTCGATTGCACCCCGGCGCACATCACTGAACTCCTGCAGATGGCGGGCTCCGAAATCGCGGAACAGCTTTCGGCCGACGTTCTCATCATCGAGGATGAGCCGCTGATCGCGATGGATCTCGAGGCGCTCGTCGTCGACATCGGTCATCGCGTTCAAGGCGTGGCACGCACGCACAAGGAAGCGGTCGCCGAAGTCGCGAAGAAAGCGCCGTCGCTGGTCCTCGCCGATATCCACCTCGCGGATGGAAGTTCGGGTCTGGAAGCCGTGAATGAAATTCTCGAAACGATCAGCGTACCGGTGATCTTCATCACCTCGTTCCCAGAGCGCCTGTTGACGGGCACCAAGCCCGAACCGGTCTTCCTCATCACCAAGCCCTTTGAGCCAGCGGTCGTGAAGGCAATGATCAGCCAGTCGCTATTCTTCGGACTGCGCTCGACGAAGTCGGGCCAGCGCGCGGCCTGATATTCAAGCTGGCGAAATAGTAAGGGCGCAGCGGATTTTACCGTTGCGCCCTTTTTGCGTTCATTTGCGTTGCAAAGTTGGAAACCGGTCAGGCCCGTCGCACGAAGTTCGCGATCAGCGCCACGACGAACAGAACGATCGCGACCCAGAACAGCAGGCGCGCACCTTCCATCGCGGTTCCGGCCACGCCGCCGAACCCGAGGAGCGCCGCAACGATTGCAACGACGAGGAAGACGATGGCGTAATGCAGAAGATTGCCCATTCGTGAAGCTCCACTTTCCGTTGTGGGCATGAAACGTCGAAGGCTTGCACGCAGTTCCGCATTTCGCCTTACAATCCGATGTTTGCTGACATAATCGGCAGCCGATCGCGCAATTGGACAATCGCAATTAAGCAAATAAAGAGCCCGCGACGCTCGGGGGGAAGCGTGCGGGCTCAGAAGACGCGCCGTACCTTGGGCCACGGGGGAGTGGGAGGGAGTAACGGGCACGGTCGCAACAATAGAACTCGGCGACAACTTCACGGTTCCGCCTGACGGCGAATACCCGGCAGAATATTTTCACGTCGCGGTGTTCGGCCCGGAAAGCGACGGCGCCGTGGTGCCAGGAAGGGGCGTCGAATGCATACCGATATTCGCCAATGGACCTTCCATCGTCCACGTCATGCTTTCGTCGTCGCTCGTTATGCAGGAATCGAGCTTTAGACCTTGACTTGAAAAGCGTTCGATAACCGAGAGACTGTATCCCTTCGCATGATCGACGTTGTAGGGAGGCCCACCCGTTTCCCGCCACGAGATCCGGATGGTCGAAGCGTTCGGAAACGACCACTGCAGCGTGACTTCGCCCGACGCGACCGAAAGTGCTCCGTGTGCTGCTGCATTCAAAGCCAGCTCGGTCACGATCATGCCGAGCGTCTGCGCGGCTTCCGGCGTGACGAGCAGCGGAGGTCCGGAAATCTTGACGCGGGACGCATCCGAGCGCGCGACTGCTTCAATCTCTGCTGACGCCAGCCTCGCAAAATCGACGCTTTGCCAGTCCGCCGCGACGATCAGGTCTTGCGACGCCGAAAGTCCTGCAACGCGCAAGGCAAATTCTTTCAGGTGCGATTTGACGTCGACCGCGTCGCGCGCCGTGAGCCGCGCCATGGCGAGAATCAACGCCAGCATGTTCTTTGAACGATGCGAGACTTCGCGAAGCAGGGTATCCGTGCGCGACAATCCGCGCTTCTGATCGGTGACGTCGTTCGCGGTGCCGACGAACCCGAGCACCTGCGATCCTTCACCGCGGATCGCATTGGCGCGCAGCGCGATCCATCGCTGCTCGCCGTCGAAGCACGTCAGCCTGACGTCGATCGAAAGCGGCCGTCCATCTGCAAGAGCGATACGGATCGAATGCAGCAGACGGCGGCGTTCCTGAGGAAACGTACGCCGAAGAAGTGCGCGCACGCTGGGCGGCGGAGCATCTCTCGGTAGCCGCAGCAGCGTGGCGGGAGAATTCTCCCATTGAATCGTGTTGCCCGGACGGTGCCACTCCCAGATGCAAATGCCGCCAGCAACGAGCGCTTGATGCAGACGCACCTCGTCGAGGCCTCGCCCGCGGCGCATCCTTACGTCCGGCGAACCTTCTCCGGTTTTCCTCACGCGATCCTCTGCGCAGGACGGCGTTGTGCGATGTGGCGTCGATAAAGCCAATTCGGATTGCCCATCTGCGGTTTTGCTCACGCGTTTCAGAAACAACGGTCTATCGATAGCCAAGGATAGCGCTGTCAGAACACACGTAACGATGAAGAAGCTGGTCCAGTTTCGCCGGCTCTGGTCATCGAGAAGAGCGAAGGGCGTCATGGCGCGAATACGGAATCCGAATGACGACGGCTCGGACGTGCCCATCGCATAAAAGTCAGCGTCAGAGAAAAGGTTAAACAATCCCACGGATGCGCTGTTGATTGCGACTTGTTTACTGTCCTGGGACCCGTAGCTCGCCAGCACCGTTCCGTTCGGATCGATTACGTTCATGTCCCACTTGCCTCGCGAGCCCATGATCTGCATCGAGCTTCGAAATGCAGAATCCGGAAGCCGAGCCTGCAACAGCACGCGATCGCTTCCCTCTCTCGAATAGGGGAGCCACAGAACGAGATTGCGTCGTCCTTCCGCACCGATGGCCGACATCACCCGAGGCGTATTCGCCGCGAGCGTCGACTTGGCGGCGGAAAGCGTCTTCTCATCGAGTATCGATGCATCCGTGCCTTCGACGGAGACCGGCACAATGACAGTCGGCCCATTTTCAAGCGCTTTAGGCCGTACACGGAGATCTGGAGCATTCGGATCTGCTGAGGTGGCTGCGCGACCACGCTGATTGGCAGTCTCCTGCGAGCGCTCTATAAATTGGCCGAGACTGCGGAGTTCCTGATCGAGAAGCGCAGCTGCGGCCGACGCGCGCAACCGGGCTTCGAGTTCGAGAGTGCTCCTTGCCTGCCCATCGATCTTGTTCAGCAAGACAGTCCCGAGCGTGAACCAGGCCACAAGCAAAAGAATGGTTAGGGGAAACCGGAGGTGTTTTCTGGAAGGAGCCAACTCGCCGCCGCCGGGCTGCCGGCGCCGCCAAAACCTTAAAAATTCGTAGTCTCTCCTCATTGGCACAGTTTGATACTTTATATTATTCCGAAATTCTGCCAGAATCTCTCACCATTACAATCGCTCGTAAGGCCGTTTTGTTCCGGCCTTCGTCGCCCAAGCGTCTATCGCCCCGTGAAACGATCCTTTCGCCACGATGGTGACACACGAAAGGGTGACTCACGGCAAGGAACAGAGTTGCGCGCCGCAATGAAAATTCTGCGAAATCGCTTCGGGCTCGCCGTGCTGACGCTTCTGGCGTTCAGCGTGCAGATCGCTGTTGCAGCGCTTCATCACCACGAGGTTAATCGCCGATCGGACTTCGCAGCGCGCGCCGTGACGGCGGGTCTCTGCACGCCCGCGTCGAAGGGGCCCTGCGATCACGATCGCGGCCGGCACGCCCACGATGATTGCGTGCTCTGCTGGGCCGCCGCGATGGCCCACAATTCGTTGGAGCCGCCGTCAGCGGCTGAGCTTACGCGTCCACCACTTCGCTCGGGCACCCGTTTCGAGCCGCACGATACGCGCGTCGTCGATGTCATTCATCGCGATAACTTCCAGGCGCGCGGTCCGCCAGCTTCAGCACGCGCATAAGCATTGACGAAGGTTGCTCGCAGGGCGAGCCCGCTTCGCTAACGCGCCGCGCTCGCTACCCGCTAAGCCCCCGGCTCATCGCGATCATGGCCTCAAGGCCGCCTGCAAATGCCGGGCATGGCAACACTCAATCACGATTTTGGAGATCATCATGTTGAAGTCGCTTACCGGCCTCGCGGCCGCAGTTTTTGTTCTGACGTTGCCCGCCGTCGCGGACGAGGCCGAACACAGACAACTCGGCCCGCACGTTCATGGACAGGGCACGCTCGACATCGCAATCGAAGGCAAGAAGATCGCGATGGAACTCGTCGTTCCTGGAATGGATATCGTTGGCTTCGAACACGTCCCGACAACCGACGCGCAGAAGGCGGAGGTCGAAAAAGGCAAGGCCAAGTTGACGGACGTTCTGAGTGTCTTCAAGCTTCCGGCCTCCGCAAAATGCAAGGCGGATTCCGCAAACGTCGAGAACCGCAAGGAAACGCATCATCCGGGCGAAAAAGACGATGACGATGATAAGCCAGGCGAGCCCGAGCACTCTGAATTCCATGCAACTTACTCGATCACGTGCGAGGCGCCGGAAAGCGTGACCGGTCTTGAGACGTCATATTTTACGAACTTCGCGGGCGCGCAACTTCTGAACGTGAACATTGCGACCTCGAAAGGTCAAACGCAGGCACAGATGACACGCGATAAGCCGACGCTCGATCTCGCGGGCGTGATGTAGCGCATGAGCGAGATTCTGACCGCCGACGTCGGACGGCAGGGGGAGAGCGCTAGCTCTCCCGATGCTGTTTCGTTCGCGAACGTGGAGTACACCTGGCCCGGTCCGTCGCCATTCACGCTCGCAATCGCGGATTTCAAATTGGCGCGCGGAGAAAAGCTGCTGCTGCTCGGGCCATCGGGTAGCGGCAAGAGCACGTTTCTAAGCCTGCTCGCCGGCATCGTCGTTCCCGGGAAAGGCAAGATCGACGTGCTCGGAACGGACATGGCGCGGCTGAGTGGCGCCGCGCGCGACCGCTTCCGCGTCGAGCATTTCGGCATCATTTTTCAGATGTTCAATCTGCTGCCCTACGGATCGCTGATCGATAACGTGCTTCTGCCGTTGCACTTCTCACGCACGCGGCGAGCTCACGCACGCGCCGATGGCGCGCTCGACGATGTGGCGGCCGAGCTTCTTGCGACGCTTGGTATCGACCGCACGGTCATCGCTAACGCGAAAACGGCGAACTTGAGCGTCGGTCAACAGCAGCGAGTCGCAGCCGCGCGCGCTCTGATCGGCGCGCCGCAGATCATCGTCGCTGACGAACCGACATCCGCGCTGGATCGCAATACGGAAGGCGCGTTCTTGAATCTGCTTTTCGCGCAAAGCGGTGCGGCGGGAGCGAGCGTGATCATGGTCAGCCACGACGAAACCCTCGCGCGCTATTTCGACCGCGTCGTGCGGCTTGATGATATCGCTGTCGCAACACGAGGAGCGCGCTCGCAATGATCATGCGCCTCGCGCTTCAGTCGCTCCGCAATCGCTGGGTAACGGCACTGCTGACGGTGCTCGCCATCGCGGTCAGTGTCATGCTTCTTCTCGGCGTCGAGAAAGTCCGCACGGGTGCCAGACAGAGTTTCGCCGATACGATCTCGGGCACCGATCTGATTGTCGGCGCCCGCAGCGGCAGCCTGAACCTGCTGCTTTATTCCGTCTTCCGCATCGGCAACGCGACCAACAACGTGACCTGGAAAAGTTACGAGGACATCGCGAAGCTGCCGGAAGTCTCGTGGATCGTGCCGCTGTCACTGGGTGACAGTCATCACGGCTTTCGCGTGCTCGGAACCAACTCGGACTATTTCACGCATTACAAATTTCGCCGCGGCCAAAGCATGAGCTTCGCGGCAGGCGGCCCGTTCAAGGATTTGTTCGATGCCGTCATCGGCTCAGACGTCGCCGACACGCTGCACTACAAGGTCGGCGACAAAATCGTGATCGCGCACGGCGTCGGCAACATCTCGTTCGTCGAGCACGCCGACAAGCCGTTTCGCGTCGCTGGTATTCTCGCAAAAACGGGAACGCCGATCGATCGCACCGTGCACGTCAGTCTCGAAGCCATCGAAGCCATTCACATCGATTGGCAGAGCGGCGCACCGGTTCCTGGCCAAAGCGTCAGTCCCGACGAGGTGCGCAAGATGGATCTGACGCCGCGGGCGATCACCGCCGCGATGGTTGGCCTCAACTCGAAGCTAGCGACATTTAAAATTCAGCGCGCCATCAACAATTATTCGGAAGAACCGCTGTCTGCGATCATGCCGGGCGTCGCGCTGCAGGAGCTATGGGGTCTGATCGGCACTGCGGAAACGGCGTTATCGGCTGTGTCGGCGATGGTCGTCGTGACGGCCCTTCTCGGCATGGTGACGATGATCCTGACGACGTTGAACGAACGGCGTCGAGAGATGGCGATCTTGCGTTCCGTCGGTGCGACGCCAGCAACAGTGCTCGGTCTGCTGGCCGCGGAAGGCGGACTGCTGACGCTTGCGGGTGTCGTGCTCGGCACAGTCGGACTTTACGTTGGACTGTATTTCGCGCGGCCCTATATCGATCACGCTTACGGATTGAGTCTCGCGATCGACCCGCCACGAGTCGATGAATGGATGAAGCTTG
Source organism: Hyphomicrobium sp. GJ21 (assembly GCF_001006785.1). Classification (NCBI taxonomy): domain Bacteria; kingdom Pseudomonadati; phylum Pseudomonadota; class Alphaproteobacteria; order Hyphomicrobiales; family Hyphomicrobiaceae; genus Hyphomicrobium; species Hyphomicrobium sp. GJ21. The sequence continues at coordinate 1,565,621 of NZ_CDHO01000003.1, forward strand.
CGCTGATCGTCGTCGCCGGATTCGTCGCTGGGCTGCTGCCCGCGCTCAGAGCATACCGGCTGTCGCTTGCAGACGGCATGATGATCAGAACGTGATCGAACAGGGTCGCGTTGAGAGGGATAGACCATGACGGCACGACACAGAACAGGATTGCGGGCGGCGCTGGCCGTCGCGGCAATCATCGGTGCAGCCTCCTCGGCAGCCGCTGACACAGCTCGGAAACTCAAATGGGCCGACCTGATCCCAAAGGCGACGGCGTCCGCAACTGACGCGCTGCGCGGCAAAACATTCTTCGGCGGATCGACACCGGCGCCGGATAATGGTCCACCGCCGCCGCCGCTCGCGGAAGGCCAGTTCATGTCGGTCAAGCGCCGCCAGCCCGGAAATGATCGCCCGCCCGCAGTCGTTCCTGAACTGGACGGCCAGAGCGTTTCGATCGGCGGCTATGTCGTGCCTCTCGATTTCGACGCGACGACGGTGAAGGAATTTCTATTGGTGCCGTTTGTCGGAGCATGCATTCACGTGCCGCCGCCGCCCGCGAACCAGATCATCTACGTGAAAACGGAAAAAGGCTTCGAGGTTGGCGGGCAGTTCGATCCCGTCACCGTAACCGGAAAGATCAACACGACGGTCGCATTCACCGGCTTGGCCGATGCCGGATACACGATCACCGCAGACACCGTTGAACCCCGCACCAAGTGATGCGGCTGAAAGCGAACGGTGTTCGGGTTGCGAACGCGTTCCGCTGCTGTAATGGAAGTGCACGAATTCCGGCATTTTGGATCGACCACGATGTCGTGGGGCAATATCGCGCGTCCACAGGCGGACGTAGATTGCAATTTTAGCGAATGCTGACGGCTTGTAATTCCATTGCAGGCAGCAGACATTCTAATAAGCTCAGCAATTCTTCTTCGTTCGCGGATGCGAGATCGGCAAATACCCTTGCTCTCAGGTTAACACATCTTGAGAGGTTGATATGCCCTTCACGTCTCTAACGCGCCGTTCGGCGCTCGTCGCTGCATTCGGCCTCGGCATCGCCGGCCTTGCAGGCCCGGCACCGGTCGCATTTGCAAAAGACATCACGCTGCTCAACGTGTCCTACGATCCGACGCGTGAGCTTTATGCAGCTTACGACAAGGAATTCTCGAAATTCTGGAAGGCGAAGACAGGTGATGACGTCACCGTCAAGCAATCGCACGGTGGATCGGGTAAGCAAGCGCGAGCCGTGATCGACGGGCTCGAAGCCGATGTCGTGACGCTGGCGTTGGCTGCCGACATCGAGGCAATTCACAAGAATGGCGGCCTGGTGAAAGCCGATTGGATCAAGCACTTCGCCGACAACTCCGCTCCTTATACCTCGACCATCGTTTTCCTGGTTCGCAAGGGCAACCCGAAGGGCATCAAGGATTGGTCTGACCTCGTGAAGGACGGCGTCGAAATCGTGACGCCCAACCCCAAGACGTCAGGCGGTGCGCGTTGGAACTATCTCGCAGCCTGGGGATATGCGCTGAAGCAGCCCGGCGGCAGCGAGGAAAAGGCCAAGGCATTCGTTGCCGATATTTATAAGCACACGAAGGTCCTGGACTCAGGCGCGCGTGGATCGACGACGACGTTCGTCGAACGCGGTATCGGTGACGTTCTGCTGGCCTGGGAGAACGAAGCCTATCTCTCGCTGAAGGAATTCGGCCCCGACAAGTTCGAGATCGTCACGCCGTCGATCTCGATCCTCGCTGAACCTAACGTCGCGGTCGTCGACAAGGTCGTCGACAAGCGCGGCACGCGCGAGGTTGCGGAGGCTTATTTGAAGCATCTCTATAGCCCCGAAGGCCAGGAAATCGCCGCTCAGAACTTCTATCGTCCGCGTGATGCGAAGGTTGCCGAGAAGTACGCGAGCCAGTTCGGGCCGATCAAAACCTTCACGATTGACGAGGTCTTCGGTGGCTGGGGCAAAGCGCAGGCCGCGCACTTCGGGGATGGCGGTATCTTCGATCAGATCTACGCGCCTGGCAACAAGAGCTGATCTCTGACTGGTCACTAAAGAATCGTGCGCCGCTCGTCGTAGAGCAGGCACTCCTCCAATCGTCCGGGCATGAAGCCGGGCGGCGCACGAAACAGGTCCCGGGTGCGGAGATCACAACGATGCTGATCAGAGAGATGTGTAGCGGCGCGTGCCCCTGAAGGAGACGCCCCTAATTTTGCTTCGGACCCGGCGCAGCGCGCAGAGCGGACCCGAGCTCACCTCAAGCATCGAAGGACAATCTCTGATGACGACCTTGATCGTTCCCGGCCTGAAATCAAGCGGACCCACCCACTGGCAGACATGGCTCGAGCACCGCGTCGCCGGCAGTCTGCGCGTCACTCAACGCGATTGGAATGACCCCCATCTGCCTGACTGGTCGAGCCGCATACGGCGCGAAATTGCGCGCGCAACCGACCCTGTTTTCATCGTCGCGCATTCGTTCGGTGCGTTGGCTGCCGTGCAGGCGGCGAGCGATCACCGGGAGCGCATTGGCGGCGTCATGCTCGTTGCGCCGGCTGATCCAGATCGATTCGGTGTTGCCGAGTTCCTGCCGGCAAAGCCTTTGGCGTTCCCGGCGATCGTCGTTGCAAGTACAAACGACGCATGGATGGCTTTTGATCGCGCAGCGCATTGGGCGCGACTCTGGAAAGCGGATTTCATCAGTCTCGGCGAAGCCGGTCACATCAATGCCGATGCGGGTTTCGGTCCGTGGCCAGAGGCGCTGGCGCTGCTTCAGCGTCTGACGCGCGCCGCCGAATTTCGTCTGGCGGCGGAACGGGTTGCCGCCTTCCGGCTGTCGCGATCCGGAGAGCTGCGCGGGCAGCAGTGGGCGTCGTGAACGGCTTATGCGTGCGCCCTGAATAATCGTTCGAAGTCGGAATATCTCCGGCTTCGTTTTCGCCTCCGCTACTCCGTGAGACCAGTCTGCGCGGTCGCCTGCGAAGCCGCACGTGATGTAGGAGAGTGACGACAATATAGCAGATAATGCGATGAAAATGCTTGTTAATTGACAATCGCAAGCAAATCCAAAAAATCAAATTACGGAGTCGGGCAACGCAAACGAAAGCACCGGCTACCAAAAAAAATTTGATGGACGGGGTCTAATATAATGACGCGAAGATTGGAGCTTCGGCATGCGCTTTGCCTTGGAGTGGCGGGCGCGCTGATCGGTGGATGGGCGCTGCCTGCGAACGCTGCAGACCTTGGGGGTAACTGCTGCGCCGATCTCGAAGAGCGCATTGCTGAGCTTGAGGCCACGACGGCCCGCAAAGGCAATCGCAAGGTCAGCCTGACGGTATCCGGCTGGGTAAGCGAGCAGGTCGCTTTTTGGGATGATGGCACGGAAAGCAACGTCTACGTCGGCACGAACCCGGTCGAGCAGTCGCGCGTTCGCTTCATCGGCGAAGCCAAGATCGACAAGGACTGGTCGGCCGGCTACGTGATCGAGCTTGGCATCTTTGGCGGCAACGGCGGCAAGTGGGACCAGAACACGCCCGACGGCACCAACCCGAACAGCGTCTCGGTTCGTAAAAGCAGCTGGTTCCTGAAGAACAGCCAGCTCGGCAAGGTCACCGTCGGACAGGATGGAACGTCGACATACCATCTGCTCGACGATGCCGACACGACGATGACCCGGAACTTCTTCGACGGTGAAGGTCCGCCGGACTATCAGGCAAGCTTCTTCGCGCGTTCGGGCGGAAGCTTTATTCCGGGTCCTGCCGGTGGCAGCAACTTGCGATGGTCCGACATCGCGCGCGGCTTCAACAACTCGACGCCGGGCGACAACGGCCGCCGCAACATCGTCAGATACGACTCGCCGACCATCGCCGGCTTCACATACACCGCGTCCTGGGGCGAAGACGACATCTGGGATACGGCGCTGATCTACAAGGGCGGCTTTGGCGACTTCGAAATCAACGGCCGCGCCGGTTATGGCCACTCATCCGATGAAACGAACAACCTTTGCCACACCGGTCCCACCGGCTTCCGCGCGGACTGCGAATGGTGGGGCGTGTCCGGCTTCATCCAGCATAAGCCGACGGGTCTGTTCCTTTTCTCGGGCTACGGTCAGCAGATCGACAACACGCGCGCTGCCGACGTCACGACCGGCAATCCGGCGCTCGTCGACAAGACGGATGACACCTGGTTCGTGCAGGGTGGCATCGAAACCAAATGGATCGCGCTCGGCAAGACGAACCTGTTCGTCAACTATCGCCACGACTCGCCGGGCTCAAACGTCGCCAAAGGAACGCTGCGCACCGAGGATGCCGAGATCGATTACATTTCGGGCGGTGTAGCTCAGTACCTCGAGGCGGCGGAAACGATGCTCTATCTCGTCTATCAACACGCTGACGGCGACGTGCAGGTGGCGGGCGAAGCAAACCGCACGAACATCGACAACCTGCAGCAGGTCATCGCGGGCGCGAAGGTGAACTTCTGAACCGATGATCGGCGGCTGAGCCGTTGATCTGAATTTACGGAAAGGGCGGCTCAACATGCCGCCCTTTTTCGCGCCCGGATCTCGATGGGCATAATTAACGCCTCGCGCCATGCGGCTCATGGCGGCGTAAGCTTCGCCGCGTCGGAGTGTTGGCGTCTGATTTCGAGACGTTCCCCCTTACGGCTCCAGACGAGCCAGCAGCATAAGCTCAGCAATTTTTCTTCGTTCCGCCGATATGCTGGGCCGGTTATCCGTACTTGCAGAGGGGCATTGAGCAAGAGGCGGCCTACCATGGTGATGATCGGAAAGCAGATTCACGCTGACCCACAGCACTCTGAGAGCGTCGCGACGAAACTCTCAATTATCGTTGGAGAAAACCTCCGGCACCTTCGTCGCAAATCCGGCCTCTCTCTTGAGCAATTGGCAGCAAAATCAGGCGTCAGCCGCGCCATGCTTGGTCAGATCGAAACCGGCAAAAGCGCACCGACCATCAATCTTCTCGGGCGTATCGCCGAGGCACTGCAGGTTTCGGTGCCGAGCCTGATCTCTCATCCGGCGGCGGGCGGCACCGTTATCGTTCCACGCGACCGGGCAACCGTGCTCGCATCGAGCAACGGCGGTTTCACGTGTCGCGCGTTGTTTCCTTGGGGCGATCCGCAGAGCATCGAGATCTATGAAGTGACGATCGTCGCCCACCATAGTGAAGATGTCGCGGCCTTCGAGCCTGGAGTTAAGAAAGCGCTTGTTGTGCTCGCCGGTGAGATCGAGCTGACGATCGCGGAGGATTCTCCGGCACGCCTCTCCGAAGGTGATTCAATTATCTTCAACGCGGATTCGCCGCAAACGCTTCACAATCCGGGCAACGCGGACGCGAAAGCATTCCTCGTCGTGGCACCGGTCGATCGCACCAGATTACATCCGCGCGGCTTCTAGCACGCGGGCGCACCTCGCCCATTCCCCGGTATTCCTAAAACGAGAATATCAAATCCATGTCTTCTTGGTTCGAAGACATGCGCCTCTCGCATAGTGTGCAGAACATTCGCTTTCCTGGAAATTCCGAGGGTCGGACACGATGAGCGCTGGCGTCAATAAGAGAGTTTTGCCGGGATTCGGGCTGTCGCTCGGCTTCACCCTCGTTTACCTCTCGCTGATTGTTCTTATCCCGCTTTCCGCAGTGTTCCTGAAGTCGTCGGCGATGACGTGGGACGAATTTTGGAGTGCGGTGACGGCGCCGCGCGTTGTCGCGTCCTATCAGCTGACGTTTGGAGCATCGTTTCTCGCCGCTTGCATCAACGCAGTTTTCGGCCTGCTGCTGGCATGGGGCCTGACGCGCTACACATTTCCGGGACGAAAGATCGTCGATGCGTTGATCGACCTGCCGTTCGCTTTGCCGACGGCTGTCGCTGGCATCGCACTGACCGCCATCTACGCCAAGAACGGCTGGATCGGCAGCCTGCTCGATCCGCTTGGGATCAAGATTGCATTTGGCCCGGCCGGCGTCCTCGTCGCTCTCATATTCATCGGCTTGCCGTTCGTCGTGCGCACCGTGCAGCCCGTTCTTGAGGATCTCGAAGCGGAATTCGAGGAAGCTGCAGCAAGCCTCGGCGCCAATCGCTGGACAGCCTTCAAACGCGTTGTTTTCCCGACTCTATTGCCTGCATTGACGACGGGCTTCGCCCTCGCCTTTGCCCGCGCCGTCGGCGAATACGGCTCGGTGATCTTCATCGCAGGCAATATTCCGATGGTGTCGGAAATCACGCCGCTGATCATTATCACCAAACTTGAGCAATTCGATTATCGCGGCGCGACCGCCATTGCCGCCGTGATGCTCGTCATCTCGTTCATCATGCTTCTCATCGTAAACGCGCTGCAGGCCTGGAATGCCCGCCGCTTTGGAAGGACGGTCTGATGGCTGCTGCCGCAACTATCGATGCGCGCTTGCACGGCGCGGGAAAATTCGAAGCAAACCCTGCCACGCGGGACTCGCGATGGGTCAAGATCGCCGTCCTCGGCGTTGGCCTGACATACTTCCTGATCTTCCTTCTGCTTCCGCTCATCGCTGTTTTTGCGGAAGCGTTCCGCAAAGGCGCCGAGACTTATTTTTCCGCACTCGTCGAGCCTGACGCGCTCTCGGCCGTCAAGCTGACGCTGCTTGCGGCAGCGATCGCAGTTCCTTTGAATCTGGTTTTCGGCTTGGCGGCGGCGTGGGCGATCGCGAAGTTCGAATTTCCGGGCAAAAACCTGCTGATCACGCTGATCGACTTGCCCTTCTCGGTTTCGCCTGTCGTCGCCGGCCTGATTTACGTTCTCGTGTTCGGACGTCAGGGCTGGTTCGGTCCCTGGCTGCTCGATCACGACATCAAGATCATTTTCGCTGTGCCCGCGATCGTTCTCGCGACGATTTTCGTGACCTTCCCATTCATTGCGCGTGAGCTCATTCCGTTGATGCAGGCGCAGGGCAAGGACGAAGAGGAAGCCGCTATCTCACTCGGCGCGTCCGGAATTCAAACTTTCCTGCGCGTCACCATTCCCAATGTGAAATGGGCGCTTCTCTACGGCGTCATTCTCTGCAACGCGCGAGCGATGGGGGAATTCGGTGCGGTCTCCGTCGTGTCGGGACATATCCGCGGGGAGACCAACACGATGCCGCTCTACGTCGAAATTCTTTACAACGAATATCAATTCGCAGCCGCCTTCGCGGTGGCTTCGCTCCTCGCTCTCTTGGCTCTGGTGACGCTGGCGCTGAAGACTTACGTCGAGTGGCGTGCAAATAAACATGTGGTGGAAGGGCAAGGCCAATGAGCATCGAGGTTCGCAACGTCAGCAAAACGTTCGGCACGTTCAAAGCGCTGGACGACGTCTCGCTGAACTTTCCGGATGGCGAGCTGGTTGCTCTGCTCGGTCCATCGGGCTGCGGAAAGACGACGCTGCTGCGCGTGATCGCCGGCCTCGAACATGCCGACAGTGGCCGCATCATTCTCGATGGCGATGACGCGACGACCAAGGATGTCCGCCAGCGCCGTGTCGGATTTGTTTTCCAGCACTACGCACTGTTCCGGCATCTGACGGTGTTCGAGAATATCGCGTTCGGTCTGCGCGTCCGCCCGAGAGGCCAACGGCCGAGCGAGAAAGACATTCGCGCCAAGGTCGGGCAGCTTCTGGAGCTCGTGCAGTTGTCGTGGGTCGCGAACCGCTTTCCTTCGCAGCTCTCGGGCGGGCAAAGACAGCGCATAGCGTTGGCGCGCGCACTGGCGGTCGAACCGCGCGTGCTTCTGCTCGACGAGCCCTTCGGCGCACTCGATGCAAAGGTTCGCAAAGAACTTCGGCGCTGGCTCCGTACGCTCCACGACGAACTCCACATCTCGTCGATCTTCGTCACGCACGACCAGGAAGAAGCGCTTGAGGTCTCCGACCGGATCGTGCTGATCAACAAGGGGCGCGTCGAGCAGATCGGCCCGCCGAAAGAAATTTACGAAACCCCGGCGACGGCGTTCGCTTATGGCTTCATGGGCACCGTTAATGAATTCCGCGGCCGTATCGAGGGCGATTATGTGCGCGTCGGCGACGAGCGCATTCGCCATCATGCCGGACATTTCCGGGATGGACAGGAGGTCGTGGCGTTCGTTCGTCCGCATGAAACCGAGATCGTGCCGGATGTCTCATCCGACGACGGCATCACCGCAAAAGTCCATCGCATTCTTGGCACGGGCGCCGTTGCACGTGTAGAATTGGTGGCGAATGGTGATGCACGTCAGGGTCGAAAAGACTTCTTTGAAGTCGAAATCCCGGGGACTGAGGCAACCTCACTTGGCCTCGCAACAGGTCAGCGCGTAAAAATCAGAAGCCGCCGCCTCAGCGTCTTCCCAGAGCAGAACGGGACAGTCGCGTCGTGAACTTTCAGCAGCTCCGCATTATCCGAGAAACGTTACGGCGCAACTTTAATCTTACCGAGGTCGCGAACGCTCTTTACACGTCGCAGTCTGGAGTTTCGAAGCACATCAAGGATCTCGAAGACGAACTGGGCGTCGAGCTTTTCATTCGGCGCGGTAAACGGCTTCTGGGACTGACCGAGCCCGGCAAGGAACTCGCGCAGATCGTCGAGCGCATTCTGCTCGACACGGCGAACATCAAACGCCTTGCCGACCAGTTCGCAAAATCCGATCGCGGCGAGATCACCATTGCGACGACGCATACGCAGGCCCGCTATGCGCTCCCCGGTCCGATCGCCGCATTCCGAAAGGAATTTCCGAACGTCCATCTCGTGCTTCAGCAAGGTTCGCCGAAAGAGATCGCGTCCATGCTGAATGATGGCCTGGCGGACATCGGCATTGCGACCGAGGCGCTGGAAAATTCGCCCGAGGTTGTTTCGTTTCCGTATTACTCCTGGCATCACGGCATCATCGTGCCGAAGGGGCACGCCCTGGAAAGTGTCAAACCGCTGACGATCGAGAAGATCGCCGAGTGGCCGATCATCACCTATCACGAGGGGTTCACCGGCCGTCCCGGCGTCGATGCAACATTTGCGAAAGCGGGATTGACCCCGGACATCGTGATGGTCGCGCTCGATGCCGACGTCATCAAGACGTACGTCGAGGTCGGGCTCGGCATCGGCATCGTCGCCTCGATGGCTTACGACAAGGACCGCGACACGGGGCTTCGGCTGCTCGACAACAGTCACCTATTCCCCAAAACGACGACGCGCATCGCGTTGCGTCGCGGGCGTTTCCTTCGCCGCTTCGCCTATCGCTTTATCGAACTCTGCGCGCCGGATCTGACCGAAAAGGTCGTCAAGGCCGGAACCGAAGCCACCGCTGAAGCTTGACGTCTGCCGGCGGAACTCAGATCGCTGGCGTTTTCAGCTTGCGCCACCATTGCAGGCTGTCGGATGTTGACGAGCGAGGTTTGTATTCGCAGCCGATCCAGCCCTTGTAGCCGATACGGTCAAGGTGATCGAACACGAACGGGAAATTGATCTCGCCCGTTCCAGGCTCGTGCCGCCCTGGCGTATCGGCGATCTGCACATGACCGATGAGCGGCAGATATTTGTCGATCGTCGGCGTCAGATCGCCTTCCATGATCTGCATATGATAGACATCGTATTGCAGCCGAAGATTGGACGCACCGACGCTTTCAATGACGTCCGCCGCCTTTGCTGTGGAGTCGAGGAAGTAATTCGGAACGTCGCGCGTGTTGATCGCTTCGATGAGGAGCGTCACGCCTTCGTCCGCAAGCGCGCGCGCCGCGAACGTCAGATTTTCGATGTAGGTTTTGCGCATTTGACGGTGATCGGCACCGGGTGGTGCGGTGCCCGCCAGGCAATGAAGCTGCTTGCAGCCGAGCGCCTTCGCGTATTTGACGGCGCGCTGGACGCTTTCGCGAAATTCTCCCGTCAAGTTCGGATAGATCGCGATGCCCCGGTCGCCAGCGGCCCAGTTTCCCGCAGGTAGGTTGAACAGCACTTGTGTGAGCCCGTTCGCCTTCAGGCGCGCGGCGAGATCGTCGGTCTCGTAATCATAAGGAAAGAGAAATTCGACGCCCTCGAAGCCTGCCGACGCCGCCGCGTCGAAACGGTCGAGAAACGGCAGCTCAGTGAAGAGCATTGACAGATTTGCCGCGAATTTCGGCATGCATTTGCTTTCGATGAGAAACGCGCGAGCCTAGACGGCTAGACGTGCCTCGCGCGCCTCCCGAAGACGACGAAAATCATCGCCCGCGTGGTAGGACGAGCGCGTGAGCGGCGACGCTGAGACCTGGAGGAAGCCCTTGGCATAGGCCGTCGTCGCCAGCGCCTCGAATTCCTCCGGCGTGACGTAGCGGTCGACAGCGGCGTGCTTTCGCGTCGGCTGCAGATATTGCCCGATCGTCAGGAAATCGACATCGGCAGACCGGAGGTCATCCATCACCTGAAGGACGGCTTCGCGCGTTTCGCCAAGCCCGACCATGATGCCGGACTTCGTGAACATCCGCGCATCGATTTCCTTCGCCCGCTGCAACAGGCGTAGCGAATGGAAGTAGCGTGCGCCGGGGCGGATTTTCGGATAAAGGCCGGGGACCGTCTCGAGATTGTGATTGAACACGTCGGGACGGGCTGCGATCACCACGTCCAGCGCGCCGTCCTTGCGCAGAAAATCGGGCGTCAAAACCTCGATGGTCGTCTGCGGCGCAAGCCTGCGGATTGCTGCGATCGTTTCGGAGAAATGCTGCGCTCCGCCGTCGGCGAGATCATCGCGATCGACCGACGTGACGACGACGTGCTCGAGGCCGAGACGCGCCACGGCATCGCCGACACGAGTGGGCTCGTCCGCATCGAGTTGACCGGGCCGTCCCGTGGCGACATTGCAAAACGCGCAAGCACGCGTGCAGATGTCGCCCATGATCATCATCGTGGCGTGACGCTTCTCCCAGCATTCGCCGATGTTGGGGCAGGCCGCTTCCTCACAGACCGTAGTGAGGCCGTGATCGCGCATAATTCGATGCGTGTGCGAGAAACCCTGTGAGCCGGGCGCCCGAACGCGCAGCCAAGGTGGCTTCGGCAAATAAGGAGTATCGGGCCGCGACGCCTTTTCTGGATGACGCAGGCGCGGCTTGGGGTCGGTCGTATCGAGGAGCGTTACCAAGGCTGTGCAACTCAAGTCAGGAGCGAATGCGGGATACCCCGTCCATCGCTATCGTACATCCTGACATGGCGGACGGATAGGCCGCAGACAACCCCGACTATGTAGCTAAAGAGCATACGAAAACGGGCGACCCTTGGGCCGCCCGTTGAATTCCAGTCCGCCGGCAGGCGTCAGGATGATTTCGCCGGATGTTCGACCATCGACGATTTGGTCGGTGTCGGATCGGCCGGAGCGGCCTCGCGCGGCTTGACCGGATCGGGAACCGAGCGAGAGTGAGCCGGTGCCGGCGTCGAAACAGACTTCTTCTCGACAACGGCAGGCTTCTTCTTCTTCGGTTCGACCGGCTTCGCATCGGATTGCGTAGAGACGGCCGCGGTCTTCTTCTTCGCGGACTGCTCGATCGGCTCGTCGATCGTCGCATCGACACCCTCGCCCGTATCGACGGCGTCGCGAGGCTCTTCCGAACGAACGCTGGCGCGCTGGGCGCGCGGTGGCGCATCGTCATCCCACGAGAAGATAGTGCCCGAATTGCCCTGCGGCCGAGTGTAGGTCGCGCGGGTGGGCGCCGTTGCCTGCCCGTAGCCGCTGTTGCCCGATGCCTTCTCGGCCTGATCGTCGCCGTAACGCGGATAGGATTTGCTGGAAATCGCCGATCCCGTCTTGAACTGCTGCCACGTCACGGTCACGCGCATGCCGATCGGCACGCGGGGATAGAGATCAAGCACGTCTTGGTTCGTCATGCGGATGCAGCCGTGCGAGACGGCCTGCCCGATCGTCCACGGCGCATCGGTGCCGTGAATGCGATAGGCGCTGGAGCCGAGATACATGGCGCGAATGCCAAGCGGGTTCATCGGATGCCCACCGGGGACCCAACGCGGCAGACGCGGATTTCCGCGCACCATCTCGGGTGTCGGCGTCCACGGCGGATTGACGCGCTTGTTGGTGACGGATGTCACGCCCTGCCAGCGCGCATCGCCCTTCGGCACCGCGACGGGATAGGTGATCGCCTCGCCCTGCTTCGTGATCAAATACAGGCGCCGATCGGAGAATGAGACGATGATTTGGCCCGGCTTATATTGCGGGTCGAAGGAAACCACGCTGCGACCGCCGCCGTACTCGTCGCCGCCGCCCCAAAGGAAATCGACAAGGTCTTCGGCCTGCGCGACTGTCGCGGAGATCATTCCCCCGGCCATGATCAGGGCGGCAACGGCAATTCGACTCAAACGGCGTTTAACGGTCATCGGGGGGTGCTCCAATGGCAGCAAATTCAAAAGCACAGGGCTACGGGGGTTATCCTGTTCTTGATTAGTGAAAGGCGGGTATAAATCAGTCCCGTTTTCACCGGCAGAGCAGGGAAGTCACAGTTCAATCACGATTCCTCCCTTGCGCCTGAGTTTATTGATGTTTTCGAAATTTTCCGGCGTTGCATGTTGCCATTTGACGACGCTCCACCCCCAGTTCGTTTTTTGTCTCTTTCTTTAGGGTGCTCGACGCGCCCGGTTTGAAACAAAAATAGAACAAGCCGACGCACAGCATACCAAATGAACATCGCCGCTGGCGGGCGCGATCGCGTATTCCGGCCCTGACACGGCTGCAGGCACAACCCTACCAAAGCCTCCGCAAGCAATAGTTAGTGATGTTTGTCCGGGATCGAAGTCGCGGCGCCCTCTGCACCGATGTACACGACGAACAGCTTCATGACGCCTGTGCCGGTGTTTCGGCCGTTGTGCGGAATGCTGATCGCTTCGGCGACCGACTGCCCTTTTTTGTACGTCCGCGTGCCCTTCGCGCCATAATCGACCGTCAGCTCGCCGTCGAGGATCAGCCCTGTCAACGGCACGCCGTGTGTATGCCACCCGGTCTCCGCGCCAGGCTGCATCTCGACGATCGCCGTCGTGAGCTTTGCCGGTGAGCCGGTCGGATAGACGATCGGCTCGTCCATGACCGTTTTTCCCGTCGAAAGGAGCTGCGTCACGCGCGTCGTCGCGTCGAGGGCTCTCGTGCTCGCGGCCCCGGCTGCAAACAGTCCGAGCGCGGCGAACCCGAGCCCGATGTGACGGCCTTTCCAAATGGACATATGTCTCTCTCGCGGCTTTGATCTAAGAACGCGACGATGAGGTATGTTCGTAGTCTCGTCCACCGCCAACTGTGTGCCGCACGCCTTCAGGGAATACGAATGACTTTCCGAGTTCTGGCTGCTCTGTTGTGTTTCGTCGCCGGTGCGTCGGCCTCCGCGGCTGAGCAAATCCGGCCTGCACCGGAAGGCCCATCCGGCACGACGGCGAAGTCTCTCGTCGTAGCGCAGCGGCAGATGATCGTCGCGGCCGACCCGCTCGCCGCCGAAGCCGGTCGTGAGATTATGCGCCAGGGTGGATCGGCGGCCGATGCGGCCGTCGCGGCCGAACTCGTTCTCGGGCTTGTCGAACCTCAGTCCTCTGGTTTGGGCGGCGGCGCGTTCCTCGTTTACTGGGATGCGCAATCGCGTTCGCTCGCGACATTCGATGGCCGGGAGACGGCGCCCGCTGCCGCAAAGCCCGACCGCTTCCTGCGCGACGGCAAGCCGATGCCGTTCGAGGCGGCAGTGCGCTCAGGCCTGAGCGTCGGCGTTCCCGGCCTCATGCGCGCCCTGGAGGCCGTCCATAGGCGCTTCGGAAAACTTCCGTGGTCGTCGCTCTTTGCGCCAGCGATCAAGCTCGCAGAGGAAGGCTTCCCGGTATCGCCGAGGCTCGCTGCTCTGCTCGCTGCAAGCAAAGCCGAAGACTTTTCCGCCGGGGCGCGCGCCCGCTTTTTCGACGAGAACGACACGCCGATCGCGGCAGGCGACGTGATGACGAATGCAGCCTATGCGGCGACGCTGAAGGCGATTGCCGAAAAGGGCGCAGACGCATTTTATTCCGGCCCGATCGCGGACGCGATCGTAAAGGCCGTCCAGGGTGCCACGAGCATTCCGGGCGACATGACGGCGGCCGACCTCGCAGGCTACGCCGTGAAGGAACGCGACCCCGTATGCGTTGACTACCGGGCGCGAAAAATCTGCGGCATGGGTCCGCCATCGTCTGGGGCGATGACGGTCGGCACAGTTCTGAAGCTGATCGAGCCGTTTCCTGAGGTGCAAGGCTCGGCGGCCATGATGAGAGCGCCCGCGCTCCACATCATCGCCGAAGCTGAAAAGCTCGCCTACGCCGATCGCAATCGCTACATCGCCGATCCAGACCGGATTTCGGTCCCGTCAGGGCTGATGGACGACGCCTATCTCGCCGAGCGCCGCAAACTGATCGACCTGCAGAAGACGATGGATAAAGCGGAGCCCGGTCTCCCGCCCGGCCTTGCGAAGAAGACGTTCGGCAAGGACTTCACCAACGAGGTTCCGGGCACGACGCACATGTCGATCATCGACGCCGACGGCAACGCCCTTGCGATGACGGCAACCATCGAGAGCGCGTTCGGCTCGCATCTCTGGGCTGCGGGGTTCTTCTTGAACAACGAGCTGACCGATTTCTCCTTCGTACCCTTCGACGAAAAAGGCATGCCCGTCGCCAACGCCGTCGCCGGAGGCAAACGTCCGCGCAGCTCGATGGCGCCGACGATCGTGCTCGATGCGCAAGGCACGCCCGAGATCGTGACCGGATCGCCGGGGGGATCGCAGATCATCCTCTATGTCGTCAAAACGCTTGTGGGATTGATCGACTGGGGCCTCGATGCGCAGAAGTCCGCCGCCTTGGCGAATTTCGGAAGTCAAGGCGGAGCGTTCATCATCGAGTATTCTCCGTACTACGTCTGGCCCGCGTTCGATCTCACAGCCTACGGACACGCCATCGGCAACGCGACGATGACGTCTGGCGTCCATACGATCGTTCGCAAGGACGGACATCTGGAAGGCGGCGCCGATCCGCGCCGTGAAGGCGTGGCGCTCGGCGATTGATATGAAGTGACGGCGTGCGACTGGGAGAGGAATGTTGAGCAAACTATCGATAGCTGTTGTCGGCGCCGGCATCACGGGACTCTGGCAGGCATTCACGCACGCACGCGCTGGCCACCGCGTCCGCCTCGTCGAGCGAAGCAGCGAGCCGTTTGCCGCTTGCGCAAGCCGCTTGGCGGCGGCGATGATCGCTCCGGAATGCGAAGCGGAGGGAGCGCCGCCAATCGTTCGCGATCTCGGCCGCGAAAGCATCTCATTGTGGCGCGATGCCTACCCCGCAACGGTGGTCAACGGCACGCTCGTCGTCGCGCCGCCACGCGATAGCGCCGACCTGACGCGGTTTGCGCAAATGACCGAACGGCACAAGGTTCTCGCAGCACAATGCCTGGCGAAGCTCGAACCTGATCTCGCCGGGCGCTTCGAGCGCGGCCTTTTCTATCCCGATGAAGCCCATGTCGTCGCGACGGAAGCGCTACGATGGCTGCTATCTCAAGCGCGCGCGCTGGGTATCGCAACCGAGTTCGGCCATTCCTTTCAGCCTCACGGCGAAGACGTGATCATAGATTGTCGCGGCATCGGCTCGCGGCAGGACCTGCCGTCGCTTCGCGGTGTCCGCGGCGAACGCATTCTTATTCAATCGCGCGAACTCGGCCTGTCGCGTCCCGTGCGGCTGCTCCATCCGCGCCAGTCGATCTACATCGTGCCGCAAGGCAACGGGCGATACGTCATCGGCGCGAGTTTGCTGGAGCGCGAGGACGATATTCCGATGACGGTGAAGTCGGCGCTCGATCTCTTAGGCTCCGCTTATGCATTGCATCCGGCCTTTGGCGAAGCGTCGATCCTCGACATGGGCGCGGGCATCCGGCCTGCCTTCCCGGACAACATCCCGCGCGCGATCATCGAAGATGGCGGCAAGACGATCCGGGTGAACGGCACCTACCGTCACGGATTTCTTCTCGCGCCCGCGCTGGCAAAAGCCGTGGCCGGGTTTCTGTCAGACGGCCGGCGTGATAGCCCGCTCTTCGACAGCCCCAACGCTTGATCCAGCCTTTTCCGCTATTGCCTTTTTCGCCAGTTCGAGCGACGCGACATAGTCCGGCTTGCCTGAGCCGAGTAGCGGAATTTTGCTGACGACAAGAATATCGGCGGGGATCATCAGCTCCGTCGCGCCCTTGCGCCGCGCGAACTGAATGAAAGCCTCGCGCGTGCACTTTGGATCGGTCGTCAACAGCGCGAGACGTTCGCCCTTGCGCGCGTCTGGAAGCGCCACGACGAGGGTGATCAAGTTCGGCCAAAGCTCAGCCGCCAGCGCTTCGACCGCCGACAGCGACACCATCTCGCCCGCGATTTTCGCGAACCGCTTCGCACGGCCCTTGATCGTGATGAACCCCTGCGAGTCGATCTCGACGATGTCGCCGGTATCATACCAGCCATTTGAAGGCGGTTCGAGAACGCCGGGATTCTCGGTGCGATAATAGCCGAGCATCACGTTCGGTCCGCGCACGTAAAGCCGTCCGCCCGTCTCTATTCCCGGCACGGGATCGAGCCGCGCCTGCATCAACGGCGACAGGCGTCCGACGGTGCCCGCCTTGTTGGCGAGCGGCGTGTTGATGGCGAGCACAGGAGCAGTTTCGGTCACGCCGTAGCCTTCGAGAATACGCACGCCGAAGCGGTCCATGTAGAGCTGCCGCGTTCGATCCTTGACGGCTTCGGCACCCGCGAGCACCAGGCGCACGCGCGCAAAGTCATAAGGATGCGCCACGCGCGCATAGCCGGAGAGGAACGTGTCCGTGCCGAACATGATCGTCGCGTTCGAGCCGTAGACGAGTTCCGGAATGATGCGGTAGTGCAGCGGCGTCGGATAGAGATAGACAGGCACGCCCGCGACCAGCGGCATCAGCAGTCCGGCCGTCAGGCCGAACGAATGAAAGACGGGCAGGGCGTTGAAGACCTTGTCGCTGCCGTTGCATGCGACGCGCGTCAGGCTCTGCGCACAGTTGGCGAGCAGATTGCGGTGGGAAAGAACGACGCCCTTTGGCAAGCCCTCCGAACCTGACGTGAATAGGATCGCAGCCGGCGCATTACAGTCGCGCTCGACCTGCGGCTTGCCGCCCTGCGCAAGGCCTTTGATCTTATCGGCGAACGTAACAGTCGCGCGCACGTCTTCGAGATAGATGATCCGCGCGACGGTGCTGATCGCCTGCACCAGCGCTTCGAAATGCCCCTTCTCGACGAACACGCGCGAGGTCAGCACGACCGTGACGTTCGCCGCTTTGCACGCAGCGATGACATTCGCGGCGCCAGCCGTGAAGTTCAGCATCGCCGGAACGCGACCGGCCGTTTGCAGGGCGAAGAACGTCACCGCGACGCCGGCCGAATTCGGCAGAAGCAAGCCGACCGATTGACCGGGCTCCGGCAGCATCGGCGCAAGCTTCGCACCCAGCACCTGGGCTCCAACGATCAGCTTCTTGTACGAAAGCTTTGTGCCGAGCGGGTCCTGGATCGCGGGCTTTCCGGTGTCGCGCGTGTGCCGCGCCTGCACGAGCGCCTCGAACAGCGTCTGGTCGATCGGCGTCGTCAGAACGGCGGAGTCCGTCATCACGTCCTGCAAAGCCGCGCCCGCTGCCAGACGCCGCTGCTTGCCGCGCAGGTTCGGATCGATGTTCAACTTGACCGGCGGCAGGATCGTCACCGTCGTTTTCGGAAACCACGCCTTTTTCGTTTGCGCGTTGCTCAGGTATCCGAAATGCGAGCGCTCGAGGCCGTCGATACGCACCGGAATGACCGGCGCATCCGCCTTGTCCGCGATCATCGCCGTGCCATCGTAGACTTTCATCAGGCCGCCGGTGACCGTCAGCCGCCCTTCCGGGAAAATGACGAGCGACGAGCCATCCTTCACGTCCTGAATGAGATGCCGCATGCCGAGCGGCCGCGTCGGATCGATGGCGTAGGATTTGGCGAGCTTCAGAAACGGCTTCACCCACCACGTATTCGCCATGCCGGTATCGATGGCGAACGTCGCGTGCGACGGCAGCAGCGCATGCATCAAGGCCGCATCGAGAAGGCTGACGTGATTGGGCGCGATGATCGCCTTCTCGCCGGGAGCGGGAAGATTCTCGAGGCCCTTCACCTCCAGGCCGAACAAGGTCTTGAACAGGAACACGCCGACATCCTTGACGCCCTCCGCGCCCCACGCGCGCAGCACCAGCGCAACGACGATGAGATTGGCGACGCCGATGCCCGCATAGAGCAGTGCGACGGAAACTTTCTCGTATTGAAGCGCGGCGACCGCGAGGCCCGCGAATGTCATGAACGCAGCCGAGAGAACGTTGCATCCGGCGATCACGCGCGAGCGGCGTTCAACGGGCGACCATGCCTGCACGGCGGCGAACGACGGCACGATGAAAAGTCCGCCTGCAAATGCGATGCCTGCGAGATCGAGCAGCATGTGGATGCCGCTGAACGACGCCAGAAGTTCCGATACGCCGATCGGTTGCGGCGCTGGCGTTATCCGCGACGCCAACAGCGCGAGATCAATGAGGAATATGCCCATCAGGAGCGCGCCGATCGGAACGAGCGCCAGATTCGGCCGGTTCTTGCTTGCACTTGCGGCGACCATCGATCCGGCCGCGACCGATATGGCGAATGTAAAGAGCGCGAGCGTGTAGACCGAGGGAGCGCCGTTCAGCGTGTGCGGAATGAGGTTCTGCAACAGCGCCAGAACGACCGCGCCGACAAGCCAGAACCAGGACGTGATGAGCGCGCCCTGCCAGATGCGCCTGTCGCTGCGCAGGTCCTTGATGAGCGTCGCCGTCGATGTGACGATATTCTTGTCGACGACAAGGTCCGGAACCGTCGAAGGCGCTGCAGGAATAAGTCGCGCGCACAGCCAGCCCGCGATCGAGATCGCGACAATGGCGGCGGCGACGAGGCCGATCTCTCGGTCGCCTCCGGAAGCAAAATTGCCGCCGATCGTGCCGAGCAGGATCGCAATGAACGTCGCGCCTTCGATCAGCGCGTTGCCCGCCGGAAGTTCCTTGAGTTCGAGATGCGTCGGCAGCAGCCCGTATTTCACCGGCCCGAAAAAAGCGCTGAGCGTTCCGAACAGGATTAGCGCCACGAACAGCAACGGCACCGAAGGCAGCAGAAACCCGACCGCGGCCGCCAGCGCGATCGGGATTTCGAACAGTCTGACGCGCGCCGCCATCCGAGCCTTGTCGAACTTATCGGCATATTGACCTGCGAGCGCGGAAAACAGAAAAAACGGCACGATCAGCGCTGCGCCCGCCAGCGTCCCGATCGCCGGACCGTTTTCCATAGCGAGGCGATAGACGACCAGCATCGCCAGCGCGTTCTTGAGGAGGTTGTCGTTCAGCGCCGCGAGCAGCTGGCTCCAGAACAGCGGAGCAAAGCGGCGGGAAGCCATCAGGTGCGAGAACATCCGGGTCATCCTCAATGGGAACGTGCGGGTAGGCTGGCGGGAAGGAACGTAGGCAATACGGCAGATTGGCGGTGCTTTGACCCGTTCACCGCGTTTACGCTAATAAATCAGAAAATCCTCTAGCAAACGCCGCGAAAAGGCCTACTTGCAGCAGATGCACGAGGACGAGCCAATGCTGAACGCGATGCCGAAAATTGAACTGATCGTCAATGGCCGCAAGTCCGAAACGGGAGCACAAACGCTGGCCGCGCTTCTGGACGAGCAGGAACTGTCTGATGCCAAAGTCGCAACCGCGCTGAACGGTCATTTCGTGCCCGCGGCGAAGCGTGATACGACGAACCTCAAAGCCGGCGATAGCGTCGAGATCGTCTCCGCGCGCCAGGGCGGCTGAATGAGCATCTCGCAATCAATGAACCTCCGGGACCAAAGTCTGCATAAAGAGCAAGCGCTGTCGTTTTACGGCGTGACGGTGCCGTCGCGGCTTCTGCTCGGGACGGCGGGATACCCGTCGCCCGCAATTCTCGCCGACGCTGCGAAAGCCTCGCGAGCGTCGATCGTGACGGTCTCTCTCCGTCGTGAGGCGGCGGGGGGAAAAATCGGCGAGCGCTTTCTCGACATCATCAAGAATCTCGGCGTCCGCGTTCTTCCCAACACCGCCGGATGCCGCACGGCGCGCGACGCGATCGCGACGGCTGAAATGGCGCGCGAGCTGTTCGGCACCGATTGGGTCAAGCTCGAAGTCATCGCCAACGACGACACGTTGCAACCGGACGTGTTCGGGCTCGTCGAGGCTGCGCGCATCCTCAACGCCAACGGCTTCAAGGTCTTTCCCTATACGACGGAAGATCTCTCCGTGGCGGAACGCCTGCAGCAGGCGGGCTGCGAGGTCATCATGCCGTGGGCGGCGCCGATCGGCAGCGGCCGCGGTCTGGCGAATGTCGCCGCGCTCAAAAGTCTGCGGGCTTATTTTCCCGACGCAAAACTCGTGATCGACGCGGGTATCGGCGCGCCCTCGCACGCGGCCCACGCCATGGAGCTTGGCTATGACGCCGTGTTGCTCAACACCGCTGTGGCCAAAGCTGCCGATCCCGTCCGCATGGCGGAAGCCTTCGCAAATGCCATCGTTGCCGGACGCATCGGCTACGACGCCGGCCTGATGCCCGCGCGCGACATGGCGGTGCCATCGACGCCGGTCGCGGGCACGCCGTTCTTCGACATCGAATAGGGCTGGATTTGAATCGAATGCCGGTGAAGCTCGCACCGTTCTACCCGATCGTCCCCGATATCGGCTGGCTCGAACGCATCGTGCCGCTCGGCGTTAAGCTTGTGCAACTCAGGATCAAGGATGCGGCGCGGGCCGATGTCGTCGATCAGACAAGGCGAGCGCTCGCCGTGACGCGCGCGCACGACTGCCAGCTGATCGTGAATGACTATTGGGACGTCGCCATCGAAACCGGCGCAGATTTCATCCATCTTGGTCAAGAGGACCTTGAGACCGCAGACCTCGGCGCGCTGCGGCAAGCCGGAGTCCGCTTCGGCGTTTCGACCCATGACGAAGCGGAACTCGCGAAGGCTTTAAAGGTAAACCCGGACTACGTCGCGCTGGGCCCGATCTACCCGACCAAGCTGAAGGTCATGCCCTGGGCGCCCCAAGGCCTTGAACGGCTTAAGTTATGGCGCAGCAAAATCGGGGCGCTTCCACTTGTCGCGATCGGAGGGCTGATGCCGGATCGGGCCGACGGCGTGGCCGATGCGGGTGCGAACAGCTTGGCGGTAATTACCGATTTTGTAACTGCCGAGGACCCAATTGCCCGGGTCAAAGAGTGGCTCGCATGGGCGGCCGGCAGATAAAACTGACCGGCGCGTTTGCCTCGACTGATTTGACAGAAGCGCCCGTTCCGGTGGAATAATTCACGCCCAACTCCCGACAACCCTCAAGGTGCCTCGCGCTCATGCCGTACAGGTTCAAGATCGACGAGCCGGTTGAGAAGGGATTTCGGCGTATCGCGCGCGAGCAGCTCGATTTGGCTTTGCAGGAACTCGCCGCTCCGGAAGTTCAACCCAAAGGCGTACACGAAAGCCGGAAAGCTCTGAAGCGTCTGCGCGCGCTCGTGCGATTGGCTGCGCCTGCGCTCGGCGCGGATAGGGCGCGCAAGCGTAACAAAACGCTGAGCGAGATTGCACAACTTCTTGCCGGACACCGTGATCAGGCGGTGATGCTCGATACGCTGAAGAAGCTCAGGGAAGAGAATGGTCCGGACGGCGCAGCGACGCTTGCTCCGTTGACGGTGCACTTCGCCAAGGCGTCCGCCAATGCGCAGCAACCGCTCGATCCCGGTTCCGCCGCGCAGGCCCGCTTGATGCTTCTGCGCGAAACTAAAAAATTCGCGCGCGCCCGTATTCGCAAAAGAGGTTTTGCGGCTCTCGAAGGCGGGCTCGAGACGAGCTATCGCCACGCTCGCAAGGCCCTGAAAATCGCCTACAGCGAACCGGCGGACGAAACATTTCATACGCTGCGCAAATCGGTGCAATGGCATTGGCGGCAGATGAGCCTGCTGGCGCGCGCCTGGCCTGAAGAATTCGCGATCCGGGTCGCTGACGCTCGCGAGCTGTCGCAGCTTCTCGGCGACGATCATGACTTGGCGTTGCTGATTACCGCAACCGCGAACGCAGACGACATTTCCGCCGACCAGAAGGAAGACATCGTCGCCTTGTGCCGCCGAAAGCAACAGACGTTGCGTCTCGAGGCCGAGTTCCGCGCCAAACGGCTTTTCGCGGAGATGCCTCAGCCGTTTATCAAGCGGATGCGGGCCTATTGGAAGTTCGGCAGCGGGATGCGCGCTCGCGAACTCCCTCATCTGACGCATGTGGAGGAGCCGCAGGCGCTGCATCTGGCATCCTCGGACGTTCCGAAAAGCCTCGGCGAGATCAAGCCCGCCCTGGGCAAGCCCAGGCTTGCGGCAAAAGAAGAGCCCGCATCGCCTTCGCAACGCCGCGCTTGATCCGGCGATTTGTAGATTCCATTGTTGAACGGGACGCGGATGAACGAAGCGCCGAAATCGATAACTCCTGCGGATACGGCGTCGGCCTTTCCGCCGGGCCATAAGAACGTCGCACACGGACGTATCGGCGTCCTATTGCTTAATCTCGGCACGCCCGATGGCACCGGTTATTGGCCGATGCGGCGCTATCTGAAGGAATTCCTCTCCGACGAGCGCGTCATAGAGGAGCCGCGCTGGAAATGGTGGCCGATCCTCAATCTCATCATTCTGACCGTCCGTCCCGGCCGCAAGGGCAAGGACTACGCGACGATCTGGAATAACGAGAAGAACGAAAGTCCGATCAAGACGATCAGCCGAAACCAGGCTGTCGAGCTCGCCGAACGTCTGAAAGACCACGACGGCATCATCGTTGATTGGGCGATGCGTTACGCCAACCCGTCGACGGAAAGCCGCATTCAGGCGCTGAAAGACCAGGGCTGCGATCGCATTCTGCTGCTTCCTCTCTATCCGCAATACGCCGCGCCGACGACTGCGACTGCCGCGGATCAGGCGTTTCGCGCTTTGATGAAAATGCGTTGGCAGCCCGCGATCCGCCTGGCACCCGCCTACTACGACGATCCCGCGTACATTGATGCCCTCGCGCGTTCGATGCGGAAAAGCCTTGCGAAGCTCGACTTCGAGCCGGAGAAAATCATCGCGACGTTTCACGGAATGCCTGAGAAATACTTCGCGGCGGGCGATCCGTATCACTGCCAATGCCAGAAGACGTCGCGGCTGTTACGCGAGGCACTCGGCATCACCCCGGATCGTTGGCTGACGACGTTCCAGTCGCGCTTCGGCAATGATCCGTGGCTGCAGCCCTATACGGACAAGACGGTCGAAGCTCTCGCTAAATCGGGAACGAAAAGGCTCGCGCTCGTGGCGCCGGGATTTTCCGCCGATTGCCTCGAGACGCTCGAAGAACTCGACAGCGAAAACCGGCATTACTTTGAATCGAACGGCGGCGAGAAATTCGCCTATCTGCCGGCGCTCAACGACAGCCCCGAAGGCATAGACGTCATCGAGGCGGTTGTGCGGCGGGAGTTGCAAGGCTGGATCTGACAGCCGGAGGCGAACTCGCGACCGCCGCGCTATTCAAGCGACTCCGAGACGCAGCAGGTCGTGAATGTGGAGGATGCCAACCGGCTTCTGCTTCTCGACCACGAACAGCGCCGTGATCGACGACGCGTTGATGAGTTCGAGCGCCGCTGAAGCGAGCATCGTCGGCGAAATCGTTTTCGGCTTCGCCGTCATGATCTGATCGACGCTCGCCCGGACGAGGTCGGCGCCCATATGGCGGCGCAAGTCGCCGTCGGTGATGACCCCGATGAGGCGACCGCGCTTTTCCACGACGCCAACGCAGCCGAAGCTCTTCTCGGTCATCGTGACCAGCGCATTGGCCATGGTCTCGCCGCTCTTGATCAGCGGCAGCCGTTCGCCCTTGTGCATGATGTCCGAGACGTACTTGAGGTTCGCGCCGAGCGACCCGCCGGGATGGAAAATCTTGAAGTCGTGTGCGGTAAATCCGCGGGCTTCGAGCAGCGCGATCGCGAGGCTGTCGCCGAGCGCGAGCTGCATCGTCGTCGACGTTGTCGGCGCGAGCCCGTGCGGGCAGGCCTCCTTCGTGCGCGGCAGAAGCAGCACGACATCGGCCTGTTCGCCAAGCGCCGACTTCGCCTGCGAAGTGATCGCAATCAGCGGCACGGCAAAGCGGCGCGAATACGTGATGATCGGCTTGAGTTCGACCGTCTCGCCCGACCACGACAACGCCAGGATCAGGTCCGAGCGCGTGACCATCCCGAGATCGCCGTGCGACGCTTCGCTCGGATGCACGAAAAATGCGGGCGTCCCGGTCGACGCGAACGTCGCCGCGATCTTCTGCCCGACGTGGCCGCTCTTGCCGATGCCGGTGACGATGACGCGTCCCTTGACAGCAACGAGACGGCGCATCGCCTCCTCGAACGGCCCGGCGAGATCGCCGTTCAGTTCGCTGGCGAGCTGGATAAGGCCTTCCGACTCGAGGTTGAGCGTCCTCACCGCCGAAGCGACACTGGCTTTGAGGCCTGACTTTGTGCTCGAAGCAGCAGGCCGGGTGCTGGAACCGCGGAACGGGACCACTTTGGTCATTGGTGAGACGAGTCCTTCCCCCGTTGAGGCGCGTCCTGAGCCGTGCCAGCAAAACGTGGACTGACCTTATCAATTCCGCGCTGATGCCGCTATGCCGAAGCCGCGCTTACCCCCGGTTTTAAAGGCACATTAACCAACGGTTTCTACGGTGAGCGCGTTCAATTGTTTGCGTTCACGTGATTCTTCATGGGGGCGCTCGCAAATGAGCGACCGGCGTCATGGCTGGTTTTATTGGAGCTTGGTCGCAGCGGCACTTTTGGTGCCCGCCGGCGCGCGGTTCGCGCATGCCCAAAGCTCAGCTCGGCAAAATCTGACCAGCATCGAAGACCCCGCCACTTCTGACGCATCCGAGCCCGGATTGGATGACCCCAATTCCGACGGCAGCGAGAGCGGCGATCCCGCTTCCGTAGCCCCGGCCGACGCTGACGGCGACCCCGCCGCGACGGACGATACGAGCAACCCGGAAGACACAAATTCGTCCGCTGACCAAAACGATGCCGCCGAAAGCTCGCCGCAAGCTGGCATGCGCGACCCGGGCGAGGCCAATCCCGGCGACCTCGCCAACGGCGAACCTCTGACGCCGCCGCAAGGCATCGACGTCTCTTCCGCAAGCGCGCGCGATCCAGCCGAAATCGAGTTGCCCGATCAGCGAGCCGTGCGCCGCGATCCGCTGCTCTATCAAATTGAGGATTTGAATCCGATCACCGATAACCGGACGACGGCGCGCCTGTTTCGTCAGGAGCCTTACGATCCGGTGGGGATCAGGATCGGCAGCTTTGTCCTGTTCCCGGAGCTGGACCTCGGAACGTCCTACTATTCGAATGTCTTCCACGCTCCATCGGCAAAATCGGACGTCGCGTTCGATGTCTTGCCGTCGGCTCGTCTCGTTTCGAACTGGTCGCGCCATGCTCTGGAATTCAGCGCCACCGGCATCTTGAGCTTCTATAACGACTACACGACGGAAGACGATCGCGACTATCAGCTCGAAGCGCGCGGCCGCCTTGACATCACGAGCCGCGCCAACATTCAGGCGCTGATTTCGCGTCAGCAATCGTTCGAAGACCGTTCCGCGCTCGACGCGAGTTCGGTCGGCACGCGCGCCAAGATCATCGAAGATCGCGCTGAGGCGGCCTACAATCAGCGGTTCAATCGTCTGTCGCTGCAGCTGCGCGGCAGCATCAGCGACTACACGTATGGCTCGACTGAAGACTTAGGCGTGACGACGAACAACCAGGATCGCGACTACACTCAGTACGAGGAAGCCGCGCGCGTCATGTGGGAGCTGAAGCCGCAGCTTTCGCCGTTCTTCGAAGTCGCCATCAATCATCGCGACTATGCGGAGGCCGCACAGTCCGACGGCATCAATCGCACATCGAACGGCGAGCGCTATCGTTTCGGCATTTCATTCGGCAACGACGGCGATATCGTGCGCGGCGAAGTCAGCCTCGGCTACGGCGTCCAGACGCCGAGCGATCGCCGACTGCATCCCGTCGATGGCCTGATTATCGACGCCAACGCGACGTGGCGCATCACGCCGCTGACGTCGATCCTGTTCAACGCCATGTCGGACGTTTCCGAAACGACGACAGCCGATGTCGGCGGCGCATTCTACCGCGCGGCGAGCATCGGCATTCGCCACCAGCTGAGAAGCTATCTCATCGTCTCCGCCGCCTTCAATTATTCGAACCAGGATTCGCAGGACGGCGTCATCAGCGACAACGAGTTCCGCGAAATCCTTGGTATCGAATACTTCGCCGACCGCAACACCGTGCTCTACGGCCGCTACGAGCACGTCAACTTCGACGGCATCGGCATCCCGAACGATTACGTCGGCGACGAGATTCACGTCGGCGTAAGGCTCCGCCGCTGACCTTCTCCTTCAGTGAGAAGGTGACCGAATGAGGGGATTACTTACGCGCCGCTGAGCAACCGCTGAACCTCGCGCTTGAAGTCTCCCGCAAGCTCCTCGCGCTCCAGCGCCAACGCCACGTTCGCGGTCAGGAATCCGAGCTTCGAACCGCAGTCGTAAATCGTGCCGTTGAAACGCACGGCGTGGAACGGCTGTTTGCCGTCTTGCATCAGCCGGATCATGGAGTCGGTGAGCTGAATTTCGCCGCCCGCGCCGCGTTCCTGCTTCTCGAGCAGCGAGAAAATGTCGGGCTGCAGAATGTAGCGTCCCGTGATGTGCAGATTGGACGGCGCCGTACCGGGCTTCGGCTTCTCGACCATTCCGGTAATCGTCGAAACTTCGGCCTTCGCATCCTTCACGCCGACGATCCCGTACTGATGCGTCTGGTCCTCGGGCACCGGCGCGACGGCGACGAGATTGCCGCCATGCCTGTTGTAAGCCGCGATCATGTCCGCGAGACACGACGTCCGGCCGTGATGGATCATGTCCGGAAGCAGCAAAGCGAACGGTTCGTTGCCGACGATCTCGCGCGCGCACCAGACGGCGTGGCCGAGTCCTAGCGGCGCTTGCTGGCGCGTAAAGCTCGTCTGCCCGGCAGCGGGAAGATCGCGCGCCAGAGCCTCGAGTTCCTTTGTCTTGTTTCGCGCCGCCAGCGTCGCTTCGAGTTCGAACTGATTGTCGAAGTGATCTTCGATCACGGCTTTGTTGCGCCCGGTGACGAAGATGAAGTGCTCGATACCGGCGGCGCGCGCTTCGTCGACGACGTGCTGCAGCACCGGCCGGTCGACGACCGTCAGCATTTCCTTCGGTACGGCCTTCGTTGCCGGAAGAAAGCGCGTCCCCAGTCCAGCGACGGGAAACACGGCTTTGCGGATAGGCCTGATCGCGGCGTTCATGTCTTGCTCCGGAAAAATCAATCTGCTGCCAGCGCGGTCTCATGGGATCGAACGGGCCGGCTGCCGTTAACGCGCGGACGTGCGGAAAACGCGGCGGCGGCGACAGTTAGCGCCAATTTGCCGCCGCGGGTAGACGCAACGGGCCGCTGCCATCAATGTGCCTATAAAACTCGAGCGACGCCAGCCGGGATGGAGCCGCAAAAATGCCCTGAAATCCGAGCATCGGGGTCATCATCGGAACAACGCCCGATCAGGGAGAATAACGGCGAGATGCGGCTGAGCAGATTGATCCAGGGTTTTGCCACTACGCTCGCCCTCGGCCTCGCAGTAATAGTCGGGGGGCAGGCGGCGACCGCGCGCCCGGCGACGGACTTCAAGACGTTCGTCGAAGGTGTCTGGCCGGATGCGAAGGCCGCAGGCGTCAGCCGCAAAACCTTCGACGCGGCCTTTAAAGGCGTCGAGCCCGATTACACAATTCCCGATCTCGATCTTCCCGATCGCCCGAAGATCGACAACAGCGGCCAGGCCGAGTTTACGAAAACCGCCGCCGATTACCTGTCGGCGCCCTATCTCGAAAAGCTTGGCGTTCAAGGCCGCGCCTTTCTCAAGGACCACGAAGCGGCGCTGAAGCGCATCGAAGCGCTGACCGGCGTCGACCGCTTTACGCTGGTCGCGATCTGGGGACGCGAAACGGCCTACGGATCGTATCATCCGCCGAAGGACGCGATCCGCATGCTCGCAACGCTCGCCTATACCGGCAAGCGCAAGGACAAGTTTCGCGAGGAGCTGGTCGCGGCACTGAAAATGCTTCAGATGGGCGTGCCGCGTTCGGACATGCGATCGTCGTGGGCAGGCGCCGTCGGACTGACGCAGGCGATGCCGACCGAATATCTGCAGTTCGCGATCGACGGCGATGGCGACGGCAAGATCGACATCTGGCGCTCGGTCGCTGACGCGCTCGCCTTCACCGCGAAGCAGCTCGAAGGCAAAGGCTGGGTGCGCGGCGCGCGCTGGGGCTACGAAGTGATCGCGCCGGATCACGCCGACTGCTCGCTCGAAGGCCCACCCGACGCGCGTCCCATCGCCGATTGGGTGCGCATGGGGTTCAAACGGGCCGGCGGCAAGCCGTTCTCGCGCGATGAGCTTCAGCAGGAAGCCTATCTGATGATGCCGGGCGGCGCATACGGTCCGGCGTTTCTGGCGGGGCAGAATTTCCGCGTCATCCGGCTCTACAACACGTCCGACCTCTATGCGCTGTTCGTCGGCAACCTTTCCGACCGCATCCGTGGTGGCGGCAACTTCGTGACGCCCTGGAAAAACTTCGCGCAGCCGAGAACGACGACCGTTCACAATCTGCAGGTCCAGCTGCAGAAACTCGGCTACCCGATGGACAAGATCGACGGCAAGATTGGTTCCAACACGCGCAAGCAGATCGGGCTCTATCAGAAGGCTGCGCGCATCAAAATCGACTGCTGGCCCTCGGATTCGGTGCTCGCCTCGGCAAATGCGCAGGCAAATCGCTGAGCCCTGCGCGCCGAGACGTTGGAGAGCGGCCGCCGACGCGCTATGGTCCGGCAGGAATCGCTGAAGATTGAACCGCGTTTCGGAGAGGCGAAGGCACGCGCACGAATGGCTGATGCTTGGCAGAAACTCCGGCGTTCGTTCGCGGCGATTGCGCCTCTGGTCGCACTCGTGCTCGCGCTTGGCGCGGCCGTGCCGGCAAACGCCGTCGACATGGAGCAAAGCACGACCTTCCTGTCTCCGTTCCCCGACAACGACATCTATCAGGTCACCGTTTTCGGCGACGGCTTCGCGGAAGGCTTGCTCGGCGGCCTCGTACAAGCATTCGGCTCCGACGTCCGCCTCAACATCCAGCGCCAGATCACGCCGATCGCCAACATCCCGACGTGGGACTTTGAAGGCAAGACGGCCGCTCTGGAACAGAAGATCGCTGAGCAGCCGCTCAACATCGCCATCGTGATGACGGGCGAGGATGACCGCAATCCGTTCCGCAATCCCGACAGCAAGCGCATTCAGGTCGGCACCGACGCCTGGATCACCGAATATACGCGGCGCATCGACAGGCTGATGCGCGCCTTCAAGCGCAAGAACGCCAGCGTCTATTGGGTCGGCCTGCCGAACTTCGCGCGCGGCGACGCCAACGAGCTGGCGCAGCGCATGAACGACGTCATTCGCGAGCGCGCCTATCTCAACGGCTATAAGTACATCGACGTGTATCAGGGCTTCGCCGACGAAAACGGCGCGTACTCCGCATATGGGCCTGATCTCGAAGGCGCGATCCGGCTGCTGCGCGTGCGCGATGGGGTGAATTTCACGGCGGCGGGCAATCGCAGGCTCGCGCATTTCGTCGAGAAAGAGCTGCGCTCCGATCTGACGCAAGCCAAGAGCAATCGTAACGTCCCACTGCTCGGAGCCGAAGCCGAACAGGAAAAGATCAATCCCGGCAACGCGGTCAAAACACCGGCGCCGTCGTCGCCTGTTGCGGACGCCGCGTCGGCGAACACGAAAGTCCCCGTCGTTCGCAACACCGCGACCGACGGCACGCCGCCGTCTCAAACGAGCGCAGCGTCGGGCGATCAGAAGGCCGACAATGGCAAGATCACGCTGCGGCTCATCGGCAGCAATGGGCGCGAGGAAACGCAAACGATCGAAGTTCTCCGCCCGGCGATCCCTGCGTCCGTCGTCGCTTTGATGGCGCGGCGCGAAGGCTCGGTGCCGCGCGGCGATCTCGTCGTCGATCAGATCGGCGGTGGGCTGACATTGATGAGTTCGATCACGCCGCCCGGCAACCGCGATCGCGGACGTTTGTCACCGACGCAGGCGCCGTACTTCCGCTTGCTCGTCAAGGGCGAGCGCTTGCAGCCGAAGCCCGGCCGCGCCGATGACGTATCCTGGCCGCCGAAGAATGACTCGACCACCGATGCAAAACCGGCGGACCCGGTGCCGCGCGGTTAATTCCGCCGCAACAGACGAACGTTGCCCTCGCGATGCGCCGCTTCGCTCGATCGCCTCCGCGCGTTGGCGGGTTAAAGTCATGAGATGAGCGCTATCATCTTCACAGCGGTTCTGTTTGCAGCGTTTCTTCACGCCGCCTGGAACGCGCTCGTCAAAAGTGCCGGCGACAAGTTCCTGATGACGATCATGGTCGCGTCGTCGGCGGCATTTTTGGCCGCGGTCGCGCTGCCGTTTCTCCCGCAGCCCGATGCTGAAAGCTGGCGCTACATTGTGGCGTCGGCGGTGATCCACGTCGGCTATTTCACGCTCGTCGCGCTCGCTTACCACCACGCCGATATGAGCCAGACCTACCCATTGATGCGCGGAACCGCACCGTTTCTGGTGGCGCTCGTTGGTGCGCTTGCGCTCGGAGAGCTACTTTCGTCCGCCGCCTGGATCGGCATCAGCCTGATCTCGTTT
This sequence comes from Hyphomicrobium sp. GJ21, assembly GCF_001006785.1. Classification (NCBI taxonomy): domain Bacteria; kingdom Pseudomonadati; phylum Pseudomonadota; class Alphaproteobacteria; order Hyphomicrobiales; family Hyphomicrobiaceae; genus Hyphomicrobium; species Hyphomicrobium sp. GJ21. The sequence continues at coordinate 1,596,466 of NZ_CDHO01000003.1, forward strand.
GGCGTCTTGAGCATGGTGGGCCTCAGGCGCAGCGGCGACGGCAAGGGCGTGGCGATCGCACTCTGCAATGCCGCAGTCATCGCCGCTTATACGCTGGTCGATGGCCACGGCGTCCGGCTTTCCGGATCGCCCGCGGGATATACGCTTTGGGTCTTTATGCTGACAGGAATCCCGCTCGCGGCATGGGTCATGGCCCGGCACGGCAAGACGGCGTTCGTTCGCGCGGGATTGGATTGGCGCGTTGGATTGCTCGGCGGTCTCGCAACCCTTGCCGCCTATAGCCTTGTCCTCTGGGCGATGATGGCCGCGCCCGTCGCAATCGTTGCAGCACTGCGCGAGACGTCAATCCTATTCGGGACTGTCATCTCGGCCGTGATCTTGAAGGAAAACGTGGGCACGTCGCGGCTGGCAGCGGCGTGCGTGATCGTGCTCGGCGCAATCGCGCTCCGTCTCGGGTGAACGAAGCATTCCGCGTTTAGCGCGGAAGCTCCGTCGAACCCATCAGGAACTTGTCGATCGCGTGCGCGGCTTGGCGGCCTTCGCGGATCGCCCACACGACGAGCGATTGCCCGCGCCGAACGTCGCCAGCGCAGAACAGCTTCGGCGAAGTCCCGAGCTTATAGTCGCGATCCGTCGCATCGAGACCCTTGAAGCGTCCGCGCGCCACGACCGGAACCTGCAATTCCTTGACCACATCGCCTTCGACGGGACCGGAAAAGCCCATCGCGAACAACACGAGATCGGCGTCGAGCGCGCCTTCGGTGCCCTTGATCGGCTGCAGGTTTCCGTTGACGCGCGTATAGTGCAGCTTCTTCACCTTGCCTTTTTCGCCCGAGAAGCCCGTCGTCGAGATCGAATACTCGGTCGTCGCGCCTTCGGCCTGCGACGTCGAGATGCGCAGCTTCAGCGGCCAGTGCGGCCACGACAGAGCTTTGTTCTCCTTCGTCGGCGGAACCGGCATGATTTCGAGCTGCGTGACGCTCTTGGCGCCCTGCCGGAACGACGTGCCGATGCAGTCGGAACCCGTGTCGCCACCACCGATGACGATCACGTGCTTGCCCTTCGCCGAAATCTCTTCCGTCTTCGGCTTTTGCGGTTCGCCGGCATTGCGCCGGTTCTGCTGCGGCAGGAAATCCATCGCATAGTGCAGGCCTTCGAGATCGCGGCCGGGCGACTGGGCAAAAAGGTCGAACGGCGTTTCCGAGCCGAGCGCGAGCAGCACGGCGTCGTGCTTGCCTTCGAGATACTTCGCCGACAGATCCTGCCCGACATGAATGCCGCAATGGAACGTGACGCCCTCGGCCTCCATCTGCTTCACGCGCCGCGCGATCACGGTCTTTTCCATTTTGAAATCCGGAATGCCGTAAACGAGCAGCCCGCCAGGACGCGCGTTCTTCTCGTAGACGTGCACGTCGTGACCGGCGCGCGCCAGCTGCTGAGCCGCCGCGAGTCCAGCCGGGCCTGATCCGATGATCGCGACCTTCTTGCCGGTTTTCTTGTGCGGCGGCTGCGGCTGCAACCATCCTTCCTCGATGGCGCGGTCGGCGATCGCGCACTCGATGCTTTTGATCGTCACCGGCTTGTCGTCGATATTGAGCGTGCACGCCGCTTCGCACGGCGCCGGGCAAATGCGGCCCGTTACTTCGGGGAAGTTATTCGTCGAATAGAGGTTCTGCGCCGCCGTCTTCCAGTCGCCGTGATAAACCAGATCATTCCAGTCGGGGATCTGATTGTTCACCGGACAGCCGTTGTGACAATAAGGAATCCCGCAGTCCATGCAGCGCGCCGCCTGGCCTTTGATGTTCGCTTCCGCCAGCGGCTCGACGAACTCCTTCCAGTGCTTCAGACGCTCCTCGACCGGCCGGTATGTGCGCTCGGCGCGATCGATTTCGAGAAAACCCGTCGGCTTGCCCATTTCTATTCCGTCTTTCTGTTCGTTCCGTTGACCGGTCGCGATTTCAATTAGGATTTTGCGGCTGCTTCAGCTTCGCGGTTCGTTTCGCGAGACTTCGCAAGCTCGGTGAGCGCACGGCGATATTCGACCGGCATGATTTTCTTGAACTTCGGCAGGTAAGCGCCGAAATCCTTGAGAATGGCCTGCGCCCGCTGCGAGTTGGTGTAGTGCGCGTGACGCGCGATCAGCGTGTGAAGCCGCTCCGCATCCTGCTCGCGCATGTCGACCATCACGTTGCGAACTGCGATCGCCACGTCGCCGCCCTGTTGAGCCAGCTTTTGCAGCGAGCCCGGATCGGCCGTCAGCGTTTCGAGCTGCACCATCTCCTTGTTGAGATGATTTTCGAAGTCGCCTTTTTCATCGAGCACGTACGCGATGCCGCCCGACATGCCGGCCGCGAAATTGCGGCCCGTCGGACCGAGCACGACGACGACACCGCCGGTCATGTACTCGCAGCCGTGATCGCCCGTGCCCTCGACGACGGCGTAAGCGCCGGAGTTGCGGACAGCGAAGCGCTCGCCGGCGACGCCGTGGAAATAGCACTCGCCCGTGATCGCGCCATAGAGCACGGTGTTGCCGACGATGATCGAGTCTTCCGGCGTGATGCCGGATTTCGGATCGGGCCGCACGATCAGCTTGCCGCCCGAAAGACCCTTGCCGACATAGTCATTGCCTTCGCCGATCAGATCGAGCGTCACGCCGTGCGCCGTCCACGCGCCGAACGCCTGGCCCGCAGTGCCCTTGAGCGACAGCCAGATGGTGTCCTCGGGGAGTCCGGCATGACCGTAGCGCCGCGCGACTTCGCCCGAAAGCATGGCGCCGGTCGAGCGATTGACGTTCTTGATCGCGAACTCCGCCTTGACCGGCTTCTTCGCCTCGAGCGCCGGCTTCGCAGCTTCGATGAGCTTGACGTCGAGAACCTTCTCGAGCCCGTGGTTCTGACGCTCGCTGTTATAGATCGCGACGCCCTGCGGAGCGTTCGGCTTATGGAACAGCTTCGAGAAGTCGAGACCGCGCGCCTTCCAGTGTTCGATGGCGCGATCCTTGTCGAGCTGATCCGTCTGCCCGATCATCTCGTTGAACGTATGGAAGCCGAGCTGCGCCATGATCTCGCGTACTTCTTCCGCAACGAAGAAGAAGAAGTTGATCACGTGCTCGGGCTTGCCGGTGAAGCGGGCGCGCAGAACAGGGTCCTGCGTCGCGACGCCGACAGGGCAGGTGTTGAGATGGCACTTGCGCATCATGATGCAGCCCGCCGCGATCAGCGGAGCTGTTGCGAAGCCGAACTCGTCGGCGCCGAGCAGCGCGCCGATCACGACGTCGCGTCCGGTGCGGACGCCGCCGTCGACCTGCACCGCGATGCGGCCGCGGAGTCTGTTGCCGACCAGCGTCTGATGCGTCTCGGCGAGACCGATTTCCCACGGACTGCCCGCGTGCTTGATCGACGTCAGCGGCGAAGCGCCGGTGCCGCCTTCGAAGCCTGAAATCGTCACATGGTCCGCGCGCGCCTTCGCGACGCCCGCGGCGACAGTGCCGACGCCGACCTCGGAGACGAGCTTGACCGAAACGTCAGCCTGCGGATTGACGTTCTTCAGGTCGTAGATGAGCTGCGCCAGGTCTTCGATCGAATAGATGTCGTGATGCGGCGGCGGCGAGATCAGACCGACGCCCGGAGTCGCGTGACGCACCTTCGCGATCGTCGCGTCCACCTTGTGGCCCGGCAGCTGCCCGCCTTCGCCGGGCTTCGCGCCCTGCGCCATCTTGATCTGCATCATGTCGGAGTTGACGAGGTATTCCGTCGTCACGCCGAAACGGCCGGATGCGATCTGCTTGATCGCCGAGCGCATCGAGTCGCCGTTCTGTAGCGGTTTGAAGCGATCGGATTCCTCGCCGCCTTCGCCGGTGTTGGAACGTCCGCCGATACGGTTCATCGCGATCGCGAGCGTCGTATGCGCTTCGCGGCTGATCGAGCCAAAGCTCATTGCGCCGGTCGAGAAACGCTTAACGATGCTGGCCGCTGGCTCGACCTCGTCGAGCGGGATCGGCTTGCGGCCCATGCTTTCCGCCGAGCGAATGCGGAACATGCCGCGCAGCGTCATCAGCTGCTCGGACTGATCGTTGATCGACTTCGAATAGTCGCGGAACTTCTGCGAGACGCGGCCGCTCATCGCGGCGGCATTGTCGGTGCCACGAACTGCGTGCTGCAGGTCGGCAACCGTCGCCGGACGCCACATGTGCGCTTCGCCGCGCACGCGATAGGCATAGTCGCCGCCGACGTCGAGCGCGTTTTCCAGAACCGGAGAGTCGCCGAACGCCGCCTTGTGCCGCTCGACCGTCTCGCGCGCAATCTCGCGCAGACCGACACCTTCGACCTGGGTGTGCGTGCCGGTGAAATAGCGGTCGACGAATGTCGACCTGAGGCCGACCGCGTCGAAAATCTGCGCGCCGCAATAGGACTGGTAGGTTGAGATGCCCATCTTCGCCATCACCTTCATGATGGCTTTGCCGATCGCCTTGATGAACCGCTTCTTGGCGAGATCCGGCGTCGTGCCTTCCGGCAGATCGGGGATCATCGAGTACAGCGTTTCGAACGCGAGGTACGGATTGATCGCTTCCGCGCCGTAACCGGCGAGCGTGCAGAACTGATGAATCTCGTGCGCTTCACCCGTCTCGATGACGAGACCGACCGACGTTCTGAGACCTTGCTTGATCAAGTGGTGATGCACCGCCGACGTCGCGAGCAAAGAAGGAATGGCGATGCGATCCGGACCGGCGCGGCGATCCGAGAGAATGATGATGTTGTATTCCTTCGCGCGCACGAACTCTTCCGCCTCCGCGCAAACGCCGTCGAGCGCCGGGCCCATGCCCGCCTCGCCTTTGTCAGCGGGATAGGTGATGTCGATCGTGATGGACGAGAAATCGTTGTCCTTGACGGCGCCGATGCCGCGAATGCGTTCGAGGTCTTCGTTCGTCAGGATCGGCTGGTCCACCTCGAGGCGCTTCTGCTTCGACGTGCCTTCGAGCTCGAGGATATTCGGACGCGGCCCGATGAACGAGACGAGACTCATCACCAGTTCTTCGCGGATCGAGTCGATCGGCGGATTGGTGACCTGCGCGAAGTTCTGCTTGAAGTAGGTATGCAGCAGCTTCGACTTCGACGACAGCGCCGAAATCGGCGTGTCGGTGCCCATCGAGCCGATGGCTTCCTCGCCGCGTTCGGCCATTGGAGCGAGCAGAAACTTGATGCTTTCTTGCGTGTAGCCGAACGCTTGCTGCAGATCGAGCAGCGCGATGTTCGACTTCGCGGGACGCGCCGACGCGGGCGGCAGCGGCAGCTCCGACGCCTTGATTTGCGTGCGCTTCAGCCACGTTTCGTACGGATGGCTCGCGGCGATCTCGGCCTTCAATTCTTCGTCCGAGATGATGCGTCCCTTTTCGAGGTCGATCAGCAGCATCTTGCCCGGCTGCAGACGCCACTTCTTGACGATCTTGTCCTCGTCGACCGGCAGCACGCCCGACTCCGACGACATGATGACGGTGTCGTCCTTGGTCACGAGATAGCGTGCGGGACGCAGGCCGTTACGGTCGAGCGTCGCGCCGATCTGGCGACCGTCGGTGAACGCCATCGCCGCCGGACCGTCCCACGGTTCCATGAGACAGGCGTGATATTCGTAGAACGCGCGGCGCTTCGTATCCATCGTCGGATTGCCGGCCCACGCTTCCGGGATCAGCATCATCGCGGCGTGCGCGAGGCTGTAGCCGCCCATCGTCAGGAATTCGAGCGCGTTGTCGAAGCACGCCGTATCAGACTGGCCTTCGTATGAAATCGGCCAGAGCTTCGAAATGTCGGAGCCGAACAGCGGCGAGGAAACGGACGCTTGCCGCGCCGCCATCCAGTTGACGTTGCCGCGCAGCGTATTGATCTCGCCGTTGTGCGCGACCATCCGGTAGGGATGCGCGAGCTTCCACGACGGGAACGTGTTGGTTGAAAAGCGCTGATGCACCAGCGCCAGCGCCGAAGTCAGGCGCGGGTCGGAAAGGTCTTTGAAGTAGGCCTTCACCTGATACGACAGGAACATGCCCTTGTAGACGAGCGTCCGCGTCGACAGCGACACGGTGTAATGCCCGATATCGCGGCCCTTATAGGCGTCGTGGATCGCGTTCGAGACAACCTTGCGAACGATATAGAGGCGCCGTTCGAATTCATCCTGGTCCGCGATAGAGGAAGGACGTTCGATGAAAGCCTGCCGGTGCACGGGTTCGGTGGTGCGGACCATCGGCGACAGGCAGCTGTTGTCGACCGGCACCGAACGCCAGCCGAGAAACTTCAGACCTTCTTCCTTGACGCATCGCGCCCAGACGCGTTCGCAATGCGCGCGCAGCCGCTCGTCTTGCGGCATGAAGACGTGACCGACGGCGTAATCGCCGAACTTCGGCAGATCGAAGTCGAGCGTCTTTGTTTCCGCCGCGAGAAAATCATGCGGGATCTGAATGAGAATGCCGGCGCCGTCGCCCGACAGCGGATCGGCCCCGACCGCGCCGCGATGTTCCAGGTTTTCCAGAATCTTGAGCGCGCTCTCGACGATCGAGTGCGATTTCTTACCCTTGAGATTGGCGATAAAGCCGACGCCGCACGCATCCCGCTCCAGTGCCGGATCAAATAGTCCTTCAGGCGCCGGGCGGCCCTGCGGTCCGATTTCATCTTCCAGCGGGGGTAGGTAGCCTTCGCTCATCTTCTTTGCCTCGTCAGGCCCGTCGGGCCTCTCTGCGAATGTCTGTCGGGGTCGGGTCGCGCGGTTCGCCCATGAGAGCCAGCCGCGCTTGCATTTCTGTGTGAGTGGCGGCGGTGCCGCCGGATTGCGCTCTCATGTATCGGCGAAACTTTGTCCCAGGCGAAAGGCTGCCCAAGGAGTGCCGGAAAAGTGCGCGAGCGGCCGTGACGATTATCGCGTCGATTTTCGACGCATACGTTTCATCGCGGCCGCCGTGTAGGGCGACCGGACATCTGGCGGACGTGCTTTCGAGTGCAACATCGGCGTTCCAATAAAGGTCAGTAATGCTGACCTATGTGCCGCATCATACAGATTTGCATTCGTCGCACAAGTAGAAAAGCGCACAACTTTTGTACGATGTTTTTTTGGCTTTCGCACGCCGTCTTGCGACGAGCAAATCCCCACCATCCTGGGCGAAATCTGCCCGATCGCCAATATGGTCGCGCAGCCGGCCACGACGGCCTGTAATTGCGTGCTGGCATGACGAAGCAGCCGCGTCCGGGGGAGCGCGGCTGCCAAGCAATTTCAGCAACTTCGAAGGAATTTCGAAAGGCGGGCTTACGCGGCCTTCGCCTCAAGCTGCTTCGCGTCGCTCGAACCGATCGCGATCGTTCGCGGCTTTTTGCTTTCCGGAACATTGCGAACGAGATCGACATGGAGCAAGCCGTTCTCGAACTTGGCGCCCGTCACGTCGACGTGGTCGGCAAGCTGGAAGCGCCGCTCGAAAGCGCGCGCTGCGATCCCACGGTGCAAGAACGTCTTGCCTTCCGTTTCGGCAGCTTTCTCACCGGAGACAGACAGCGTCTGCTCCTTGACTTCGATTTTCAGCTCCTCAGGCGAAAAACCGGCGACCGCGAGAGAGATGCGATACGCATTTTCGCCAGTCCGCTCGATATTGTACGGCGGATAAGTCGATTCGCTATCGAAGCCCGTCGACTGGTCCAGCATCTGGAACAGGCGGTCAAAGCCGATTGCGGAACGATAGAAGGGAGCAAATTCAGTGTGTCGCATGAACATATCCTCCTAGAGAAGCGACATGTGAGCCGGCCCGGCGATCGAGTCCGGCTCTTTGAGTGCGGCCCCGCTTCGCGGCAACCGCAACAGACAGGTAGGAAGACCAAATTCCACTTCAAGAGGTCTGACGACAGGCTGCAAGCGCGCCCTCGCCGCGCTAGAATTGTTAATGCTGCGTCGGGAATTCAGAGAGCGCCATGAAACTCGTATCACTCTCGATCAATCCAGTGCCGAGCGGCGCAACGGTTTCCGAGTTCGACGGCTACGACGGCCTCAAGCTGCGTTACGCGCTGTGGGAGCCGACGCGAGGTCCGGTGCGCGGCACCGTCTGCATCGTGCAAGGGCGCGGCGAATTCATCGAAAAATATTTCGAGGTGATCGCTGATCTTCGCCGCCGCGGCTTTGCCGTCGCAACCTTCGATCTTCGCGGCCAGGGCGGCTCCGAGCGGCTGCTGTCGAACCCGCGCAAAGGCCACGTGATCGCCTTCACCGAATACGATCGCGATCTTGCGATCTTCATCGATGAAATCGTGAAGCCGGCGCTGCCGCAGCCGCTGATCGGGCTCGGCCATTCGCTCGGCGGCAATATCCTGCTCCGCAACGCCCAGGACGAGGCGAGTCCGTTCGCCCGCATGGTCCTGATGGCGCCGATGATCGCGATCCACGAAAATATGCTCGGCGTTAGCCCCGGCATCGCGCGCGCCTACGCGAATATCGCATGTCTTTTCGGTTTCGCCGGGACGTATGTCCGAGGCGGCGGCGACGAGCCGGACGACTTCAAGGATTTCGAAACGAACCGCCTGACCTCGGACCATGTGCGCTGGTCGCGCAACAAGGCGATCATCGAAGCCGCGCCGGAACTCGCGACCGGCTCGCCGACGGTCGGCTGGCTGCGAGCAGCGCTCCGAAGCACGGCTATGCTGCTTCGGCCCGAATATCCGAAGTATGTGTGCGTCCCGATGATCCTGTTCGCGGCCGGAGCCGACAAAGTCGTATCCACTCAGGCGATCGAAGACTTCGCCGTCGATCTGAAGTTCGGCGCGCACATCCTGATGCCCGGATCGCGTCACGAAATCCTGCAGGAAACCGACGCCGTGCGGCAGCGCTTCTGGGCGGCCTTCGACGCCTACATGGGAATTACCGCGGCGTCGCCGGAGAAGGCCTAGGCGTTGTTGATCAGCGTCAGCACGGCTTCATGCAAGCGCGCGTCGCCGCACGCGATGATGTCGCCGCCGCTCGCTGGGTCGCCGCCCGACCACGTCGTGATGCGCCCGCCCGCCCGCTCGATGATCGGAATGAGCGCGACGATGTCATAAGGCTTCAGATTGGTTTCGAGCACCAGATCGATGAACCCCGCCGCAAGCAGGCAATAATTGTAGCAGTCGCCGCCATACCGGGTCAGCCGAGCCGTCGCCTTCACCCGGTTGAGCGCCCCGATCTGCTTGTCGCCTTCGAAAAGATCGGGATGCGTTGACGCCAGCACGGCGTCTTCGAGGTTCGCGCACGGCCGAGTCTTGAGGCGCTGGGGCCGCCCGCCACCGACGCTGTGATAGGACGCGCGATCGCCGGACCAGAAGCGCTCCCCCGTGAACGGCTGATCCATCAGCCCGAAGAACGGCCTTGCGTCCCGGAGCACGCCGATCAGCGTGCCCCAGAGCGGCGAGCCGATGATGAACGACCGCGTCCCGTCGATCGGATCGATGACCCACTGGTAAGGGCTCGTACCGGCCTTGGTGCCGAATTCCTCGCCGATGACACCGTCGTTCGGCATTTTGGCTGCCAGCGCCTGGACGATCGCCTTCTCGGCGCCCCTGTCAGCCTTGGTGACGGGGTCAAAGGCGCCGCCCGCGGCCTTGTTTTCCACAGGGACTGCCTTGCGGAAGTGCTTGAGGATCACCGGCCCGGAAATGTCGGCGAGTTCATGGGCCACGCGCACGATGGCCTGAAATTCTGCTGCGGGTAACGACCCGGACACTTGCTCACCCCGTAAATGCGGTTGTTGAACTGTGATTGCGCAAAATGAGCAAATCTAGCGAGAACAAGGTACAATATTAAAATAGTTATATCCAAGTAACCTAAGTTGTGGCGCGCTAGATACATCTATTCCCGAATGCGCTACCTTAATACTCGTGGAGATTGCGAGCGGCGCCGAAGCATACCATCTTCACAATGCGGTTGTGTGAACACGCTTCTATCGCAATCGCTGCCCAATTTGGGCGTTTCCTCCCTAGACTTGGGCCGTTCTTACGAACGGCCTTTCTTTATGCGGCATTGTGCGCCGCAGGGAGCTATGCGAGATCCGCACTTTCCACTTCTCAGACCTGCATAAATCGCAATTGTCGGTGATGCGATGCACCGTTATTTTGTGCAGTGCGATATGTGAGCTTGTGCTCGCGCTTCGCAGCCCTCCTTGGGCGTTTCCTCCCTAGACTTGGGCCGTTCGGATCGAACGGCCCTTTTTCTTTGCACGGTCAAACGCCAAAAGCTTGCGTGGAAGGTTAATGCGCGGCGGCGGCGCTTACTCTGCTGCAGCGCGAAAATCGAGCAGCCCCGGCACTTCCGCGAAGAGATGCTGAGCGATCTCCCGGAGCGCGGCAGCGAGGGCGACGTAGCCTTTATTCGGCTGGAACGTCATCTCGTTGATGTAAAGCCCGCGATTGATCTCGAGCTGGATGGCATGCGTGCCGTGGGCCGGACGGCCGTGGTGCTCGGTGATGTACCCGCCCGCGTAGGGCCGGTTCAGCTGCACCTTGAAACCCCGCCGCTGAAACTCGTCGCGCACCAGCAGCGTCAGGCGCGGATCGGACGAAGCCCCGAAGCGGTCCCCGATCACGATGTCGGGCCTGAGCGCGCCACCTGGCGCCATCGCCGCCGACGGCATCGAGTGGCAGTCGATCAGAACGGCATAGCCAAACGTATCGCTGGTCTGAGCGATGAGCCGCGATAGTTCGGCATGGAACGGAAAATAAAGTTGCTCGATGCGCGACAGCACGCTCTCGATGCTCAGCCGGTTCGGATAAATATCTTCGCCGTCGGCGACGATGCGAGCCACGGTTCCGAGCCCGCCGGCCACACGCACGGATTGCGTGTTGGCGTGCGCGGGAACGTCTTCAACGAGTTCCGGATCGATCTCGTAGGGTTCGCGGTTGAGATCGAGGTAAGCCCGCGGAAAGCGGGCGCTGATCAGCGGCGCACCCATCTCGGCGACAGGCTCGAACAGCTTATCGACGAAGCAATCTTCCGATCGCCTCAGCGTTTTCGGGTCGAGCCGCGAAATCGCAAGAAATTCGGGCGGATAAAGCCGTCCTGAGTGCGGCGAAGAAAAAACGAAAGGCGCAGTTTGCTGGCGCGGCGAAAGAACATCGAAAGATGGGAAGAAGGCGGACGGCACGCTGTGAAGGTGGGCATCGGACATTCGGGAACGTGTGCCTTCGATTGCTTCCGCGACAATTTGACGATGAAAGGTTCGACACTCTGCCAACGTGCGACGGGGAAGTCCATGCGTGACTTCGGCTATGGTGCAGCTGATAACGCTTTGCGTTCTGAGAAGTTCGCGAATCGCGGCTTGGCTGCAACTCTCCACAATTTCATGCAACGTTTACCAAACTCGGGCCAAGTTTGCGCCAGACGGACTGTGCAGTATCGGTTACGTTCAAGCTCCGCTTCATCACAGAGTTCCCATGCCTGTTAAGCCCTCAAGTCTACCGCTGCGCCGCATCCTGCTTGCTGAGGATGACGATTCGATGCGCGGTTTTCTCGTTAAAGCGCTGGAAAAAGCCAACTACGACGTCGTCGCCTTCGAAAACGGCGAAGAAGCTTACGAGCGTCTGAAGCGCGAGCCGTTCACGCTTCTGCTGACGGACATCGTGATGCCGAAGATGGACGGCATCGAGCTTGCCCGCCGCGCCAGCGAGATCGATCCCGATCTCAAGATTATGTTCATAACGGGCTTTGCCGCGGTGGTGCTCAACAGCGAGAACCAGCCTCCGAAAGAGGCCCGCGTGCTGTCAAAACCCTTCCACCTCAAGGACCTCGTCCGGGAGGTCGATCGCCTGCTTGCGGCATGATCTGCTGCGGCAACCTCAGCATAATTCAAGAAACCCCTCGTTCAGGGCTTGACCAAGAGGGTTCAATCCCCCTAGAAGCTCGCTTCTTCGGGCACTTAGCTCAGCGGTAGAGCACTACCTTGACATGGTAGGGGTCAGAGGTTCGATCCCTCTAGTGCCCACCATCTTTTAACCGGTGTCGTTATGAAAGTTAGAAACTCTTTGAAATCCCTTCGTTCGCGACACCGCGATAATCGCGTCGTCCGTCGCAAGGGTCGCGTCTACGTGATCAACAAGACGCATCGCAGGTTCAAGGCGCGCCAGGGCTGATGCCCGTTTTGGCGCCCTTGGACGTTACTGCGAATTCACGAGACTCGTTTTGACCGTTTTGCCGCCGACCGCTACGGTCGGCGCATGAGAGCAAACGCGCGCATTTTTGTTGTCGGACTTGCTTTGGCTGCGGGCATCGCGCCTGCAGCGGCGGACGACGAGCTTCTAAAGACCCAGCCTTTCCCCGAAAAGCAGGTTCCGGCACAGCCGCCGCCTCCGCTGTCGCAGAAGCGCGAGACGCCGCCACCGGCTGCGCCTGTGCCGCGCACAGCCGAACAGGGCGATCCCGGCATGATGGGCCTGCCTTGGCCGAAATCTCCAGAGGAAGCCTCCAAGACCCTCAGCAATCTCTATGCCTTCCTCGCGACGACGGACGATCATCGCCTCGGCGGTGAGATCGGCGCCTCCATCGAGCGGCTCTGGCGGCTCTCCGGCGGCGACACGGTCAACCTGCTGATCGATCGCGCCGAGCTGTTTTCTTCCAAGAACGAGAACGATAAGGCCTTGCCGCTGCTCGACGCTGCGGTCGATCTCGCGCCCGACTATGCCGAGGCCTGGAGCCATCGCGCCTACATCGAATATCGCCTCAACAACTATCCGGCGGCGCTGGGCGACTTGCGGCGCGCTCTTGCGCTCGACCCGAACCACTTCCGCGCCCTCGACGGCATGGCGAAGATCCTGACGCAGATGGGCGAGAAGAAAGCCGCGCTCGAAGCCTACGATCAGCTTCTGAAAATCCACCCGAACATCGAAGGCGCCGAAACCGCCCGCGACGAACTCAAGAAAGCCGTCGAAGGCCAGGGGATTTAGAACCCGCTTTGGCGCTCAGTTCTTTGAAGCTGCATCATACCGCCCGTCACCACCATCCCTCCATCACGGCCGCGCAGGCGGCCATCTACGAAAAAGTGCGAACCGCTCGCTGCTTGCCGCGTGGATGGCCGCCTCCGCGGCAATGACGTGAGTTGTGCGTTTGCGGGCAGCTCGACAATGGGGCGACGGCGATGCCAATCACGACGGCATTGCCGGCCGGCTCGACGAAGGAGAGTCGGCAATGCCAATCAAAAAGAGCTTCTAAACTTCTTCCGCGATCGGTGCGCCGGATTCGTCGACGAATGCGATGCGGATCATGTTGGTCGTGCCGGGGCTGCCGAGCGGAATGCCGGCCGTGATCAGCACGCCCTCGCGCGCTTTGACCAGCCCTTCCTCGAACGCGATGCGGCACGCTTTGCGCACCATATGCGAAAGGTTTTCTGGATCACCAGTCAGGATCGTCTGCACACCCCAGACGAGCGACAAACGCCGCGCCGTCGACTCGATCGGCGTCAGTCCGATGACCGGAATGCCCGGCCGTTCGCGCGTGACGCGAAGGACCGTCGAACCGGTCGCCGTATAGCAGACGATGGCGCCGAGCTTCACCGTATCGGCGATTGCCGAGGCAGCGGCGGCGATGGCGTCGGCGCCGGTCGGTTGCGGCTCGGTCTGCGTCGCATAAAGCATCGGCTCGTAGATCGGATCGTGTTCGACCTCGATCGCGATCTTGTCCATCATCTGGATCGCTTCGACCGGGTATTGCCCGACCGCGCTTTCCGCCGACAGCATGATCGCATCCGCGCCGTCGAACACTGCATTGGCGACGTCGGAAACTTCGGCGCGCGTCGGCATCGGCGATGAAATCATGCTTTCGAGCATCTGCGTTGCGATGATGACCGGCTTGCCCGCCGCACGCGCCATGCGCGTCATCTTTTTCTGGATGCCCGGTACGCGCTCGACCGGCATCTCGACACCAAGGTCGCCGCGCGCCACCATGATGGCGTCGGACGCCGCAATGACGTTCTCTAGATCGGCAACCGCCGACGGCTTCTCGATCTTCGACAGGATCGCGGCGCGCGTGCCGATGAGGTTGCGCACTTCGTGAATGTCTTCGGCGCGCTGCACGAACGACAGCGCCACCCAGTCGACGCCGAGCTTGAGCGCGTGGGCGAGGTCGGCTTTGTCTTTCTCGGTCAGCGGGCTGATCGGAAGCAGCGTGTCGGGCATCGAAATGCCCTTGCGGCTCGCGAGCATGCCGCCGGTCGTCACTTCCGCACGGATCTGAACTTTTGAGGCTTCGACGACGCGCATCCGGAGCTTGCCGTCGTCGAGCACCAGCACGTGCCCCGGCTTGATGGCGTCGAAAATTTGCGTATGCGGCAGATAAACCCGCTCGCTGGTCCCGAGCGTCTCATCGAGATCGAATTTGAAGATCGAGCCGGTCTTGACCTGCACGCGGCCGGTTTCGAAATTGCCGATGCGGAACTTAGGGCCCTGCAGGTCGGCGAGGATGCCGATCGGGTGGCGATGGCGTGCCGCGCACGCGCGCACCGTATTGTAAAGCGCCTTCGAGCCGTCGTGTGACGAGTGGCTCATGTTGATGCGGAAAACGTCGACGCCCGCGATGAAAAGACGTTCCACCATCTCCGGAGCGGCAGATGCGGGGCCAAGCGTTGCAACGATCTTGACCCGCCGGTTACGTCTCATTTTTCAGCTTTTCCTTGCCCCGGATCAGTGAGGCGGATGGTCCATTCCTTCGCCTCTCCGGTATCGACTTCAAAAAATCCCGTGCGCTTATATCCGCGTTTTTCGCAATCCTGAACCCCCCGGATGGCGAACGACTTTTCATTGGTGCACATATCGTTCTTGCCGCCCCATTCGCCGCCGCGATCGTAATCGACGGCGTGAACGTAAACATAGCGGCTTGGCAGCGCACCCTTGAGCAGTGTTTCGCACGTCTGCGAGGCGATGTTCCACCAGCCTTCGGTGGCCCAGCCGGTTTTATCCTGATAGCCGATTGCAACGCCAACACGGCTCGAAGTGATATTGCATAACTTCAGATCGGCATGCGCGACATTGGCCGAGAGAAGGAGACCTAACGACAGCGCCAGAAGATGCATAGCGGCGCGCGAATTGAAGTACTGCGGCAAGTTTGCTCTCCGTCTGCATCAGGTCCGTTTCGGAAGCGCGCGGAAAGCGCGCGCCGACGGCGGCCTCGCCTACGGATCGACGAGGATGACCCTGAAATCGTTGACGTTGGTCTGCGTCGGTCCGCACAGGATGAGGTCGCCAAGAGGGCGGAAGAAGCCCGTCGAGTCGTTGTTCTCCAGCATCCTGGCAGCATTGAGGTTGAAGGCCTCCGCGCGTTTCAATGTGTCAGGGAAGACCATCGCGCCGGCCGGATCGCCGGCATTGCCGCCGCCGCCATCGATGCCGTCGGTGTCGCCCGCGAGTCCGGAAATGCCAGGCTCGCCGTTGAGCGCGATCGCAAGCCCGAGCGCGTACTCTTGATTCGGTCCGCCCGAGCCGTTGCCGCGCACGGTGACGGTCAGTTCGCCGCCCGACATGATGGCGATTTTCTCGCCGCGGCGCTTGGCGTCGAGTGCCATTTCCGCGTGCTTGCGCGCAACATCCCGCGCTTCGCCCTCAAGGTCGTCGCCGAGCATGATCACACGATAGCCGCGGTCGCTGGCGATGCGCCCAGCGGTCTCGATCGACGCTTTCGGCGCGGCGACGATGACGTAACTGGAATTCGCAAGCTTCGGATCGCCCGCCTTGAGCGTCTCGTTCTGCGCATCGTCCAAAGCGCGCGCGATTTCAGGATCGGGCGTGATTTTCCATTTCGCGAGAACCGCGCGTGCGTCGGCAAGCGTCGAGCGATCGGCAACGGTCGGCCCCGAACCGATTTCGTCGGGATTGTCGCCGGGCACGTCCGAAATCGAAAGCGTCAGCAGCTTCGCCGGATAGACGGCCGCTGCGAGCTTGCCGCCTTTGATTTGCGAGATGTGTTTCCGCACGCAGTTCATTTCGGAGATCGGCGCGCCGGATTTCAAGAGCTGCTTGGTCAGCGCTTGCTTGGCTTCGAAGCTGACGCCTTGAACGGGCGCGGCCCAGATCGCCGATGCGCCGCCTGAGAGCAGGCACAGAACGAGATCGTTCGGCCCGGCGCTCTTCGCGAGTTCGATGGCCTTCTGCGCGCCGACGACCGAGTTCGCGTCCGGCACCGGGTGACCGGCTTCGAGGATTTTGATGATCTTCGTCGGCAGCCCGAAGCCATGACGCGTCGAGATGAGCCCCGAAATGCCGTCGGCGGCGCCGGTCGCGATGTAATGCTCTTCGGCTGCGACGGCCATCGCCGCCGAACCCTTGCCGCCGCCGATAATGATGATGCGTCCGCCGGCCGGAACGGGCGGCAGGTGGGGCGGCAGGCACGTCGAGGGATGCGCGGTGGTGTAGGCGGCCTCAAACAGCGCGCCGAGTGTCTGGCGAGCGCTGCCGTTCGTTCCGTCTGCCATATGCATCCCCAGCCATTGGAATTGTGTGTTTATCGTTGTGATTTGCGCAATCGCCTTCCGCCCGTCAAGGCATCATCGGCCGCAGGGTTATAGAAGGCCCGCCAGCCCTGTGCCTCAGCCTGTTTCCGGCCTATCTTCAAGGGAGAAACCCGGCCGATCCGGCACGTTCGCGAGGAGATCACAATGAAGTCTTTCGATGCTCAGACGACGCTCGAATTGGAGGCGGCAGCCTTCCGGCGTCTTGTCGAACATCTCCGCGAGCGGACCGACGTCCAGAACATCGATTTGATGAATCTCGCCGGTTTCTGCCGCAACTGCCTGTCGAATTGGATGGCCGAGGCCGCGTCCGCCAAGGGCCTCGCGCTGTCGAAGGACGAAGCCCGCGAAATCGTCTACGGCATGCCCTATCGCGAATGGCAGGCCAAATATCAGAAAGAAGCAACGCCCGAGCAGAAGGCGGCGCTGGCAAAATCGCATCCGCATGAACATTGACACCCGTTTTGCCGGCTCCATGACGCTCGTCCGGCAGTGACACTTCGCTGTGGGAAATAACGTGTATGGCCGCCTGCGCGACCATGACGGAGAGTTGATGGATCAGGGCTCACTTCGATGCCGCAGTTTTTGGTTCGACTTTCCCTCACATCCGTCATGGCCGCAGAGGCGGCCATCCACGACCGGCCGCGAACACTGAGTCGGTGCGCGGCATTCGCGACGTCAAGCCCCATCCTCTGACATATCCCTATGGATTGCTTCCCTTATCGCCTTGCTGCGCCCAGCCCGCGCCGATAGCTTCCGGCAAAGCTTGAATTCAGCAAGGAGCCTCCATGAGTACGCTTCAGGCCTCGGCGCAAAATCAGTTGCGGCAGTTCGTCGAGCAGATCGAACGCCTGGAAGAGGAAAAGAAGCAGATCGCAAGCGACATCCGCGACAAGTACACGGAAGCAAAGGCTGTCGGCTTCGACGTCAAGGCGCTCCGCCAGATCGTGCGCCTGCGCAAGAAATCGAACCAGGAGCGCCAGGAAGAAGAAAGCATCCTGGAAGTCTACATGCACGCGCTGGGCATGCTCGAGCAGGCGCCCGCGGAGCACGTGGTCGACGCGATGATCGCCGCCGAATAGGCGGTCTGCGCCGGGCGCTGCCCGGTTTGCATGAAAAATTGAGATATTCGAACGGGCCGCGCGGCAAGTGTCGCTGCGGCTCGTTTTTTCGTGCACTTGGCGGGCCGGACACAAAACCAGCGCCGCTTGTCCCTATTCGGCGCTAGGGTCAGGCGGCGCTGTGCGGCGGCCTCACGACCACCTTTCCGGCGGATGCGCTCGGAAATGTGATCCTCTCCGAGCGTATCCGATGCTGGAAACATAGGCGCAGCCTATGATAAGGACAAATCGTGATTTCTTGTCCTGGGCATTAGAGTAGCTGATGGCACACGTTACGCTCAAACAGTTGCGGTACTTCGATGCCCTGGCGCGAGAGCAGCATTTCGGCCGGGCGGCGGACGCGTGCGCCGTGACTCAGCCCGCACTCTCGATGCAGATCCAGGACCTCGAAGCCTCGCTCGGGATTTCGCTCGTCGAACGCACGCGGAACGGCGTCAAGCTGACGGCCAAGGGCGAGGAAATCGCCAGCCGTGCGCAACGGCTGCTGAATGATGTGCGCAACTTGATCGACTACGCCCAGCACGCCGGCGGTATCCTGTCGGGCGTGCTGCGCCTCGGCGTCATCCCGTCGGTCGCGCCGTATCTGCTGCCGCCGCTCCTGCCGCTTCTGAAAGACAAATACCCCGACCTTGAACTGCACGTCCGGGAAACGCAGACGCAGGTCCTGACCGACGAACTGGTCGAGGGCAAGCTCGACGTCCTGCTGCTCGCTCTGCCCATCAAAAATCCCGACGTCGAAACGCTGTCGATCTTCGACGATCGCTTTCTGCTCGCGGTTCCGAAATCGAAAAAGCTGTCGGGCCGCGTGCGCGCGACCAAGGACATGGTCGAGGGCGATCGCTTGCTGCTGCTGGAAGAAGGGCATTGCCTCCGCGATCAGGCGCTGACGTATTGCAGCCTGAGGCAGGTCGATGCCGTCAGCACGTTCGGCGCGTCGAGCCTGTCGACGATCGTCGAAATGGTCTCTGCCGGTCTCGGGATCACGCTTTTGCCGGAGATCTGCGTCGGTGTCGAAGGCCGCAATCGCGAAATCAAAGTCATGCGCTTTGTTGAACCGGAACCGTCGCGCGCCATCGGCCTTGCGTGGCGCCGTTCGAGCCCGAGGCGCGATGATTTTCTGGCTCTCTCGAAGCTGATTTCCGTCGCGTGGCAGGCGTCTTTGAAGCGCGGCGCGACCGCGATGCAGGCCTGAGCAGACACGCATCCGAAGCGCTTATCTTACGGTCGCTCAGCGCGCGCTGGTCTGGACGGACCTGTTCTCTATGCCCGCAGGCGGCGGCCGTTGCGCCAGTTCCATGAGCGCTTCTGCATGGACAGCCTTGCCTTGGAACTGCTGCGCCCACATTTGCTCGGCGACCTGTTGGCCCGGCCGGAACTTCATCGGCGGAATGCGGCCTGCGTCGTCGAGTGCATCGAGCGTCGCTGCCACGTCCGGACGCTGCAAATCCGCCAGCGGCGCATCGCGCGCTTCCGCGTTATCGGTCAGCAGCGGCGCCAGCGGGAAGGGGCGGTACGCGAGTTCTTCCGGGTGATCCTCGTCGAATGCCGGGGCTTCCGCCCAGCCGTTACCGAGGCCATTCGGATTCATATCGGTGACGCTCGCGGCAGCCGCCGGATCGAGGCTGGCGACGCGCGCAGTCGGTTGGGCTTTCGGCGCATGACCGGATTCAGCCAGCGCAGCGGCGGCAAGCGCTTTTTGCGGACGTACGGCCCGCTTCGGACCGGAAACGAGTTCCGGCATCGGCATCGAAGCGGCAGCCGTCACAAGGGCATCGAGCTTGGTGCGATCGGCTTTCGATGGGCTCGGCGTAAAGCGCGACGGACGTTCGACGGCGCGCGGCGCGGACACGAGATGGGGTGCGCTTTCGTCAATGGCGGGCGGCGATAGAGACGCAACACGCGCAGGCGCGAACGGCTTCGGATCCTTGACCGCCGGATCGGGCTCCGTCGTCAGATTGACGTTGCGCCGTGTCGATCCACCACCGCCGAGAGACGCGACGACGGAGAGACGCTTGCCGCCGGTCCCGAGTTCTGCCGAAGCCACCATCGTGCGCGAACCGGGCGTCACGCGCGCGCGGAAGAAATCCGCGACCTGGATCGCCAGCTCGCGATACTTGCTTTGCGCAACCTGAACGTCGCCGGGCGTGATCGGGCGTCCGTCGGTCGGCACGTATTTGGAACGGCCGTTGGGGAACAGCAGCGCCAGTTCATAGCGCGGCATGCGCGGCCACATGCGGACGTTCGCGGTATCGACGTGAACGAATGGGATGCCGGAGGTCGGATAATAGCCGACGCCGCCGCGCTCGCGGATCAGCGCCGAGTAGCGCATCTTTTTCAGCGGCACGTCGGGGAAGGTGATGTCGATGGCTTTGCCGGTGATGTGCTGGCTGGCCTTGGCCTGCCCACCGCGCGTCTGGCGCAGCATTTCGTTCGTACCCGACGAGCGATAGCCGCAAATGATGTTGATCGGCTCCTTCGAGCCAAGTTCCTCGTGCATTTCCCAGGCGAGATCGATAGTCGCCGGAGAAATCTCCTTCACCTCGTTCTTGCGCCAGTCGCGCATGATCCAGTTGATTTGCTTCAGCGCCGCGGGATCATATTGCGTGCCGCGCTTGTACGTGACCGTCAGGCGTTCTTGCGTATGAATGTGATAGAACGAGATCGTGCGTTCATTGGCTTGGCCGGCCGCTGTGATGCTATCGGCGTGCAGACAGGCAGCCGCGGCAAGCGCAGCAACACCAAACACGACGCCTGAGCGGCGAAGAACCACGAAATTCCCCCGTCCCTACGCAAAACCCCCGAGCCCGACTGGGGCCGACAATGCTCGGCTCCCAATTGGGTAAACCCCAATTCGTTAAGACGCAGTAACTATGCGATGCTTTGCATCTAACGACGGGGAATGGGCGACAAAAGGGCGGGGGTGCTCGCGCCTAGGAAAAGGGCCGGTCCAATCGCCGGCCGGCCCTTCAGCGTGCAGCTGGTGGAAGGTCGGCGGTCAGAGCCCGCCGAGAACTTTCTGGAAGAAGTTATTGAGCCCGCCGTCGTACTTCTTGCCGCGCTTGCGACGGTCGCGGTCGTCGTTGTCGCTCATGCCGAACCAGTCGTCGTTATTGCGGCGGCGGCTGTCGGCATATTCGTCGAAGCCGATGTCGTCGGGCGTAACCTTCGGTTCCTTGGTGACGTCGATCTGGTTCCACTTACCTGCAAGCGCCAGCGTGATGCGCTTCTCGTGGCCGTAGATGTCGCCGAAGCTTTCGATGGCACCGTCGTCACCGGCTCGCGCGGTGAAATATGTGATGTGCACCGGGATCGGCCGATCGAGCGCGATCTCGTTTTCTTCCGGACCGTTTTTGAGCAGATCGTTGACGGCCGTCTTGTCCCAGCCCTTGTCCTGAGCGAGGACGACTTCGGCAAGCTGCACCGGATTGCGCACGCGCATACAACCGTGGCTGAACGCGCGGACGCTCTCGTTGAACAGCCCCTTGCTCGGCGTGTCGTGCAGATAGACGGCGTGCGCATTCGGGAACAGAAATTTGACGACGCCAAGCGCGTTTCCGCCGCTCGGCGGCTGATAGACGTGGAAGTTCCGGATATCGCTACGATACCAGTTGATGCTCGTCGCGCTGATGCGGCGGCCATTGCGTTCCATCACCAGGCCTTGCCGGCGCAGCGGATCGCCTCCGGCGCGAAGGCCAGGCAGCAATTCCTTGACCTTGATCGAATCCGGCACGTTCCAGCGCGGCTGAAAAACAATGGTGCGCATCATGTCTGAGAAGACCGGCGTCTGGCGGTTGACGCTGCCGGTTACGATGCGTTCGTCGAAGACAACTTCGCCGTCCTTGACGACGCGGACTTTGAAGTCGGGAATGTTGACCGTGACGTAGAAGTCGCCGAGGTCGTCCGGCATCCAGCGCCACTCTTCCATGTTGGCGAGCAGCTTTGCTTCGCTGATGCCGTCGCCTCCGTTCAGCGAGCGGCGAAGCGCCGTCGTGATCGTCGGTGTCGGCGGCTCGATGCCCTTTTCGACCTTGTAGGCTTTGACCGCGCGCGCCAGATCGTCATCGTAAAAGGTTTCGTCGAAAGGTTTGCCGTCCGGACCTGCCTGCGGCGGTGTCACCTTCAGAGCTTTACGGATCAGCGCGATCTGCGGACTGCGCTTGCCCGGCGCGATGTTTGCCCCGCCCGGAATGTTGATCGTTTCGCCATTGCCGCCGGATCTCAGCGCCAAAAGCTTCTGCCGCAGCAACTCGAACTGCTTGTGTTTCGGCTGCAGCGACTTGAGATAAGCGCCCTTGTCCGTCGCCGTCGCAAGCGTGTCGATCACCGTGCGCGGCGCGATCAGCTGCGGCTTGCGATCGAGATAGGCCGACAGCTGCTCCGGCGGATTGACGATCCGGCCGCCACGCGCATCGCGTGCATAGGCCAGCGCGCTGAGCGACAGTCGCGTTTCGGCGTCCGTCAGATCGTCGAGGCTATAGCTGCCGTCGGGCGCTGCCTTGAGATCGGGAATTTTATAGTCCTGGGAGCGCAGGCCCCAGTTGTCGGCATCCTTCAGCGCCGACATCACGCTCTGTGCGTCCTGCGTATAGCCGTTCTTGTCGACCCAAAGTGCCGCGCCCATCCGCGCCGCATAAAACTGCGTTAGCGCCTCGCGATCGCCGATATCGGCAGAGGCGAACAGCTTCTTCTTGTTCGCCTCCAGGTAGCGGCCGACCTGCGTATAGACGAGATGATCCGAGGTCGCGACGGAGGGAGCAGGTTCAGCGGCTCGTTCCGGTTCGGCCGCGACAGGCGCCGGCGCCGTTTCGGCAGGAGCGGCTTGCGATTGAGGCTGCATCGCGGTTTCGGTGCCGACGGCCGCTGCAGGCGAAGGCTCCGAAGTTTGTTCGGTGTTTGCCGCGTAAACGGTGGAAATGGAACTGCAGCTCAGCAACAGCCCGGCTGCAACGAGATACGACACCCGCATTACGAAATTCACCTTCCACCGTCGGAGCTTGCAAATTTTACTGATAGCCGCCGCTTCTATGCCTGACCAGCCCAGCCGCCGGATAACTGTATTGCACGAAGCTATGGCGAAAGTGTTGCGCTTCTGACGTCCGGGAAAATGCAAAAGCCCCGGATGCAGCCGAGGCTTTTGCGTCGAGAGCGACAGGGGGTTCGCACTCGGTCCGGATCGACAGAGTGATGTCGAGCCTACAGGGGTGTGGTGGTGGCACGGATGCGCTCCGGTTGCGCGCGGCCGTCCCACCGGACCCGCGCACATGCATTTCTGTCCGCTGTTACACGAACAGAAACCTCAGTTCGGCCTCGGCTCGAGACCGTATTCCTGCATTTTACGATAAAGTGTCGAGCGGCCGATATTCAACCTCTTGGCGACTTCCGTCATGTGTCCGCGATAGCGGCCGAGCGCCAGGCGGATCATGTCGGCTTCGATCGCTTCGAGCGAACGGATCTCTCCATCTTCCGCGACGGCCTGAATGCCGAGCGAGCTGCCCGATGCCGTAGACTTTATTTCGACGGTATGCGGCACCGTGTTCTCCGCGCCGATGAGCGCCGGTCCCGTGTAGGCGGGCTGCTTCTGCACGGCGGCCGGCGCTGCCGGAATCTCCGCTTCGAACCCATCGACGTGCGCGGCGATCTGCGGGAACTCCGCGACCGTCAACTCCGGCCCGTCGGCAAGAACGACGGCGCGGAAAATCGTATTCTCGAGCTGACGCACGTTGCCCGGCCACGAGTAGGCCTGCAGCAGCGCCATGGCCCGCTCGGAAATCGCGGCGACGCGCTTGCCTTCTTCGGCAGCGAAGCGAGCCGCGAAATGGCGTGCGAGTTCCGGAACGTCGTCGATGCGCTCGCGCAGCGGCGGCACGAAGATCGGGAACACGTTCAAGCGGTAATAGAGGTCTTCGCGGAACTTTCCGTCCTTGACCAGCTGGATCATGTCGCGGTTCGTCGCCGAGATCAGCCGGAAGTTGACCTTTACGGGCTTCTTCGATCCGACGGGATCGATCTCGCCTTCCTGCAGCGCGCGCAGAAGCTTCACCTGCGCGTCGAGCGGCAGTTCGCCGACTTCGTCGAGGAACAGCGTTCCGCCGTCGGCTTCCTGGAATTTGCCGATGCGCTTGTCGACGGCGCCGGTGAAGGCGCCCTTTTCATGCCCGAACAGAATGCTTTCGACGAGGTTCTCAGGGATCGCGCCGCAGTTGACGGTGATGAACGGACGGCCCGCGCGTTCGCTCTCGCCCTGGATGGCGCGGGCGATCAATTCCTTGCCGACGCCGCTTTCGCCTTCGATCAGAACCGGAATGGTCGACGCAGCCGCACGCTTGCCGAGCGAGATCACGCGCTTCATCGTATCGCCGCGCATCACGAGGTCGCCGAACGTCAGCGTGCCTTCGACCTTCTTCTTGATGCGGTTGATTTCACCCGCCAGCGCTTCAATCTTCAAAGCGCTCTTGATCGAAACTTCGAGCCGCTCCGGCGAGGCCGGCTTGACGACGAAATCGACGGCGCCGCGGCGCATCGCGTTGATCGCCGTCTCGATGGAGCCGTGCGCGGTCTGCACGATGATCGGGGGCATCCCCTGCGCATGACCAACGCGCTCGAGGACGGCCATGCCGTCAACGCCGGGCATGACGAGGTCGAGGATCACCAGCGCGATCGGGTCGCGTTCCTGGGATTCGAGAATTTGGAGGGCCTGTTCGCCCGAGCCGCAGGTCTTGGTTTCAAAACCGAAACGCTTGACCGTCTCTTCGAGAATACGACGCTGGGCGGGATCGTCATCAACGATCAGAACACGCTTGGACATGGGGCACGCAACTTTACAATAACTGACACTGGGTGCCGTCTCCCCCTGGCGCCGAACCGGGATTTGACCCAGCTTCTGACATTCGGTGACCGGCAAATAACGCAACAGGGGCGAGAGTGACGTATTTGAGTAAATGGATCGTTTCCGCGTGCTGCATTTTTTGAGCGAGTTAAAACACCATGAAAAGTGCGCGCTCCGCCCGCTAATCGGCAGCGCGTGTGGCTTCGAAGACGGGGACGGCGCCCTGTAAGGCCTTGCGCGCCACGCATCCGATCGCCAAATTTGCCTGCGCGCGGGGGCGTACTGACGCTTCCTCGCTCACGCCACCAGGTCCCCCGAAAGGAATTTCATGAGCCGCGAACCTTCCCGCAAATCGTCGTCCGCGCTGCGCGCCACAACCAGCCGTTCGACCAAAACGCCGCGGCTTGGCGCGATGCCGGAATGGGACCTGAGCGATCTTTACGCCGCGCCCGACGCGCCCGAGGTGCAACGCGATTTGAAGGCTGCGGCCAAGGAAGCGGCGCGCATCAAGACGGCCTATCAAGGCCGCCTCGCCGACCTCGCGAAAGACGGGGGCAAGCTCGCGGGCGCGATCAAGGACTATGAAAAGCTGTCGGACCTGGTCGGCAAGCTCGGATCGTACTCGGGACTCTATTACGTGCTCGATCAGACCGATCCGGTACGGGCAAAATTCAACGGCGACGTGTCCGAGGCGCTGACCAAACTCTACACGGACCTGATCTTCTTCGAACTCGAGCTGAACCAGATCGACGACGCGACAATGGAAGGCGCGGTCAAACATAAGGACGTGAAGCGCTACAAGCCTTGGCTCGAGGACCTGCGCAAGGAAAAGCCGCATCAGCTCGATGAAAAGCTCGAACGCCTTTTCACGGAGAAATCGCAGACCAGCCGCAGCGCTTGGAACCGCCTCTTCGACGAGACGATGTCCGCGCTGAAATTCGACGTCAAAGGCGAGAAAACGCCGCTGACGTTGGAGCCGACGCTGAATTTCCTGTCGAGCCCGGATGAGAAGAAGCGCAAGGCCGCGTCGGAAGCCTTGAGCAAGGTTTTCAAGGCCAATCTGCCGCTGTTCACGCTGATCACGAACACGCTGGCGAAGGACAAGGAAATCTCCGATCGCTGGCGCAACTTCAAGGACGTCGCCGACAGCCGCAACCTCGCGAACCATGTCGAAGGCCCGGTCGTCGACGCGCTCGTGACGAGCGTCCGCGCCGCCTATCCGCAGCTTTCGCATCGCTACTACGCGATGAAGGCCAAGTGGCTCGGCAAGAAGAAGCTCGCGTCCTGGGATCGCAACGCGCCGCTCCCCGACAAGCCCGAACGCACGATCACGTGGGCCGAAGCCGAGAAGATCGTGCTCAAAGCCTACGGCAATTTCGCGCCGGAGATGGCGACGATCGCGAAGCAGTTTTTCGACAAGAACTGGATCGACGCAGCGGTAAAGCCGGGTAAGGCGCCGGGCGCGTTTTCCGCCTCAACGGTCCCGTCCGTGCACCCGTACGTGATGATGAACTATCTCGGAAAGCCGCGCGATGTGATGACGCTCGCGCATGAGCTTGGCCACGGCGTGCATCAGTGGCTGGCGCGCGCTCAGGGCCCGCTTCTCGCCCCGACGCCGCTGACGCTCGCCGAGACCGCATCGGTGTTCGGCGAGATGCTGACGTTCAAGGCCATCCTCGCCGAGACGAAGGATAAGCGCGAACGCAAGGCGATGATCGCGGGCAAGGTCGAGGACATGCTCAACACGGTCGTGCGCCAGGTCGCGTTCTACACGTTCGAGCGCAAGGTCCATGAGGAGCGGCGCCAGGGCGAACTGACGTCCGATCGCATCAACGCCATCTGGCTCGAAGTCCAGGGAGAGAGCCTGGGACCAGCGATCGAACTCAAACCTGGATATGAAGTGTTCTGGACGTACGTCCCGCACTTCATCCATTCGCCGTTCTACGTTTACGCTTACGCCTTCGGCGACTGCCTCGTGAACTCGCTTTATGGCCTCTATGCCGAAGCACACCCGGGGTTCGTCGCGAAATACTTCGACCTGCTCAAAGCCGGCGGCTCCAAGCACCACTCGGAATTGCTCGCCCCGTTCGGCCTGGACGCCCGCGACCCGGAATTCTGGAACAAGGGGTTGAAGGTCATCGAGGGCATGATCGACGAGCTCGAAACCATGGCGTGAGTGCCGATTAGGCACGCGGGCGGGAAATTGAGAAAGCGGGGGAAACGAATCTAAGACCCGGCGTATTGTCAACCTGTCGCAGGCGGGGAGCGGTAGAATTTGTCGCTTCCCATTCACACCCTGTCGGAGTAGACACCCCGCCACTTTTGCTGCGTCGCAGCTTTTCGACAGGTTTCGCCTGAATGGCACAACCGCAAGCCTCTCTTCCCGCCGCGGATTTTGGTTCGGCAGAGGGCCACGACAACAAGAACTTCTGGGCGTTGGCTTTAGGCTCCGTTGGCGTCGTCTTCGGCGACATCGGAACGAGTCCGCTGTACGCCTTCAAGGAAGCGATTACGGCAGCGTCGCATCACGGCACGGTGGCCGAGGCGACGCTGGGCGTGCTGTCGCTGATCTTCTGGAGCATGACCTTGGTCGTCACGATCAAGTACGTGCTCCTGCTGCTGCGCGCCGACAACAAGGGCGAGGGCGGCATGTTCGCCCTGATGGCCCTCGGCCAGACAGTGGCCCGCCGCAGCGCGCCGTTGCTCGGCGCTCTCGGGATCGCCGGAGCTTCGTTCTTTTACGGCGACGCAGTCATCACGCCCGCAATTTCTGTGCTCTCTGCGGTCGAAGGCCTGCGGCTCATCGCACCGCAATTCGAGGTTGCCGTCATTCCGGTGGCTCTAGTGGTGCTGACGGGCCTGTTCTGGATGCAGTCCCACGGCACGGCGAGAGTTGCGAGATTTTTCGGGCCTGTGATGGCGCTGTGGTTCGCCGTGCTGGCGTTGGGCGGCCTGATGCACATCGCCGACAACCTGCACGTCCTGCTGGCTCTGAACCCGCTCTACGGCATCGAGTTCGTTTATTCCAACGGCGTGCTCGGGCTGACGGTCATGGGCCTCGTGTTTCTGGCCTGCACCGGCGCCGAAGCGCTTTACGCCGACCTTGGCCATTTCGGCCGCCGTCCGATCACGGTGTCATGGCTTTATTTCGTGATGCCGGCGCTGATCCTGAACTACTTCGGTCAAGGCGCGCTCGTCATGAACGACGCCAATGCGATCGAAAATCCGTTCTACCGGCTCTATCCGCAATACGCGCTTGTCCCGATGCTGATCCTGTCGACGTTCGCGACCGTGATCGCCTGTCAGGCCGTCATTACGGGCGCATTCTCGTTGACGCGGCAGGCCATTCAGCTTGGCCTCATCCCACGCTTCGAGATCCGTCACACGTCAGAGAGCGTCGCGGGCCAGATTTATATTCCCCGCGTCAACTGGATACTTTTCATCTTCGTCGTGATGGTCATCTTCGCGTTCCGCACGTCGTCCAATCTCGCCGCGGCGTATGGTGTGTCGGTTACGGCCGCGATGGTCATCGACACGCTGATGGCCTTCTTCGTGATCTGGAAGTGCTGGCGGTGGCCGCTCTGGCGCGTCGCCCTGGTCGTCATTCCGCTGCTGATGATCGAGCAGGCCTTCTTCTCGGCCAACCTGCTGAAGCTGTTCGAAGGCGGCTGGGTGCCCCTCGTCATCGCCGCGATGCTGGCGATCATCATGTTCAGCTGGGTCAAGGGCACCAAGCTGCTGGCTAAGCTGACGAAACGCAACGAGGCCGATCTCGATTGGCTCGTCCGCAAGCTGGAAGCCAAGCCTCCGCACCGCGTTCCTGGAACGGCGGTGTTTCTGACGGGCGACCCTTATGCCGCTCCGACATCGATGATGCACAACCTGAAGCACAATCGCGTCATGCACGAGCGCAATATTCTGCTCTCCATTCGCACGGTGGAAACGCCGCGCGTCGCGCGTCACGAGCGGATTACGATCGAGCGCGTCTCCGATCACTTCATCCGGATCGTTGCCCGCTACGGCTTCATGGAAACGCCCAGCGTGCCGAAGATCCTCGAGCACGCCCGCCGCAAGGACTGCAACATCGACATCGGCGCGACCTCGTTCTTCCTTTCGCGCCGATCCCTGCGCAAGACGCCCAAGTCCGAGTTGCCGCGCTGGCAGGAGCGCCTGTTCATCCTCCTGGCCGCCAGCGCCGAGGATGCGACGACGTACTTCCAGATCCCGACCGACCGTGTCGTCGAGGTCGGGACCCAGGTCGCAATCTAAAATGGCCCGATATTGAGGGCCTCTATTCGATCCATGGCCGTTTTTACCCCACGTTGAGGCCGGACTGGGGGTATGGACCGAAAGTCAGGGGCGCGTGTGACTTGAAGCCTACGATGTCTTCAGGTACCAACCGGATAACAAATTTGGCGAACCGCATCTGGGGAGACGAAACGTGAGTGTCGACTATTCAAACGGCCACTCTGCCATGGACTACGCCGAGCATCAGAAAACCTACGCCGGTTTCCTTCGTTTCGCGAAGTATGCCGTCATAGCCGCGGCGCTTATACTTCTCGGCATGAAAATCTTCTTGGTTTGAGGCCCATCCGGCCACCCAAGAGAATTCATGCAGGGCAGGCTCTCGCGGGTTCTGCCCTTTTTGATCCCGGCTTCCGGCCACATCACTTCAATTGGGCTGAGACATGGTCACGATAGCTGTCACCAGTGAATCGGCGGACGAACCGCGCATTGCGGTTTCGCCCGATACGGTGAAGAAACTCACCGCTCTTGGCGCCAAGGTGCGTATCGAATCGGGTGCCGGAGCGAGATCGCGCTTCTCCGATGACGCCTATCGGGCCGCTGGGGCAGATGTCGTAACGCGTTCGGAAGCCATTCACGGCGCGGACATTCTCCTCGCCGTTCGTCGGCCAAGTATCGAGGATGTCGCCGCATTGAAGCCCGGTGCCATCGTTGCCGCGATGATTGATCCGTACGGAGATCGCTCGGCGCTGGCGGCGCTCGCGGGCACCGGCGCGACGGTCTTCTCGATGGAATTCATGCCGAGAACGACGCGCGCCCAGTCGATGGACGTGCTCTCCAGCCAGGCGAACCTCGCCGGCTACAAGGCCGTCGTCGACGGTGCCGCGATGTTCGGACAGGCCTTGCCGATGATGATGACGCCCGCCGGCACCGTGCCGGCAGCGAAGGCGTTCATCATGGGCGTCGGCGTCGCCGGTCTGCAGGCGATCGCCACGGCGCGCCGCCTCGGTGCGCAGGTGACCGCAACGGACGTTCGACCTGCAACCAAAGAGCAGGTTCAGTCGCTCGGCGCGAAGTTCATCGCGGTCGAGGACGAAGAGTTCAAGCAGGCGCAGACCGCAGCCGGTTACGCCAAGCCGATGAGCCCGGAATATCAGGCTAAGCAGGCCGAGCTCGTCGCTCAGCACGTGAAGAACCAGGATCTCGTCATAACGACGGCACTGATCCCCGGCCGCCCGGCGCCGAAGCTCATTTCGCGCGCCATGATCGAGAGCATGAAGCCCGGCGCTGTGATCGTCGACCTTGCAGCCGAGCGTGGTGGCAATACCGAGCTGACTGAGCCCGGCAAGACGATCGAGACGCCGAACGGCGTCAGGATTTTCGCGCCCCTCAATCTGGCGGGCAGCATCGCCGTCAACGCCTCGAGCCTCTACGCCAAGAACCTCTTGGCCTTCCTCGACGGCACGATGTTCGACAAGAAAGAAAAGACGCTGGCGGTCAATTGGGATGACGAGCTGATCAAGGGCACGCTCGTCGCCAAGGGCGGCCAGATCGTCCATCCCAACCTGCAGACGCAAGCAAGCTAGAACTCGAGCCGCCGCCGTAAGTCCTTCGCTTTCGCGGCGAGGGCTCGGTCAAGGGCTCAAACGCTACGAAACACGCCGTTCGAACGATCATTTGGAGTGTCAAAATGCCGAAGGGACCATCTCTCCAGGCGCTTCACCCAACCCCCAAAGGGCGCGCTTTTCTTCCCGCGCTGATCGCGGCGCTGTTGCTGCCGACCGCGGCCTTCGCATCGGAGGGCGGCGGTCCCGTCAGCCCCGCAGTCTATGAATTCATGGTCTTCGTGATCGCGATCTTCGTCGGCTACTACGTGGTCTGGTCGGTGACCCCGGCGCTGCACACGCCGCTGATGAGCGTCACCAACGCGATTTCTTCCGTCATCGTCGTCGGCGCCTTGCTGGCTGTGGGCGTCTCGCTGACGGCCGCCGACAGCGTGGTGGCCAAGATTTTCGGTTTCCTCGCACTGATGATGGCGTCCGTGAACATCTTCGGCGGCTTCCTCGTCACCAATCGCATGCTCTCCATGTACAAGAAGAAAGACGCCCCGAAGAAATGACCGGGCTTGGCGCGATTTTCCGCATCATTGGCGCGGCCATCGCCTTCACGCTGGCGCTGGCCGGCGCAAGCCATGCGCGCGGGCTGAACGATGCCGAGAAGGCGTCGCTGTCGGCGACGGTCAGCGATTTCAACGGTGCCATCAAGTCCGCCAACATCGACCGCATTTCGCAAACCGTGCCGCCGAGAATTTTCGACCTTCTCGCCAAGAAATCCAATGTCGACGCCGCGGTCATTCGCGAAACAATGCTGCAACTCCTGAAATCGGCGATGGACGAAGCTCCGTTCGAGGCGTTCAGCATGGACGTCCAGAACGCAGCGTTCAAAGAGACGCCGCAAGGCGAGCCCTATGCTCTGATCCCGACCGAGGTTGCGATCGCAATCGATGGCAAGCGCTTCAAAGTCTCGACGCACACCCTGGCGCTGATCGACGGCGAGACTTGGTATCTCGTGCGGGTCAGCGAACAACAGCAGATCGCGCTTCTGCGCGAAGCTTACCCGAGTTTTGTCGCTGAAGAATTTCCCGAGAGCCGCACGGAGGCGCTGAACTGATGCGCACCTCCGCCATGAACTCCGAAATCCCCTGCCGTCAAAGGATACCGTCATGAGCGCCAACGTCGCCGCATTATCCTACCTCGCCGCGGGCGTGCTCTTCATTCTGGCGCTGAGAGGCTTGTCGAGCCCTGCGACTTCGCGACAGGGCAACCTGTTCGGCATCATCGGCATGACGCTGGCCATCCTGACGACGCTCGGCCTCGCGGCGCCGACGGCGACATCCTGGATCCTGATCGTTCTCGGCCTCGGCATCGGCGGCTTCATCGGCGCCAAGACGGCGCGCGAAATCCCGATGACGATGATGCCCGAGCTGATCGCGGCCTTCCATTCGCTCGTCGGTCTTGCCGCCGTGTTCGTTGCGGCGAGCGCCCTCTACGCGCCGTCGGCGTTCGGAATTTTGGTCGATCCCGCCAATCCCGCGCTCGGCATCAAGGGTGGCAGCCTGTTCGAAATGGCGCTCGGTGTCGCCATCGGCGCCATCACGTTCACAGGCTCGGTGATCGCGTTCGCGAAACTGTCTGGACGTATGTCGGGCAAGCCGATCCTTCTTCCCGCGCGCCACCTCATCAATGCGGCGCTGGGCCTGATCCTGATTTTCGTAATCTACAGCTTCATCCAGTCCGGCGGATCGGCGTTCCTCTTCTGGCTGATCGTGCTTCTCTCCTTGCTGGTCGGCATCCTGATCATCATCCCGATCGGCGGCGCCGACATGCCGGTCGTCATCTCGATGCTGAACTCGTATTCGGGATGGGCGGCGGCCGGCATCGGCTTCACGCTCGGCAACATCGCGCTCATCATCACCGGCGCGCTCGTCGGCTCGTCCGGTGCCATCCTGTCCTACATCATGTGTAAGGGCATGAACCGGCAGTTCCTGTCGGTCATCGCCGGTGGCTTCGGCGGTGAGACGGCAGCGGCCGCAGGTGGCGGCGAGCAGAAGCCCGTCAAGCTCGGATCGGCCGAAGACGCCGCCTACGTGCTCGGCAACGCGGGCAAGGTCATCATCGTCCCGGGCTACGGCATGGCGGTCGCCCAAGCCCAGCACGCCCTTCGCGAAATGGCCGATGCCCTGAAGAAGAAGGGCGTCGAGGTCAAATACGCCATCCACCCGGTCGCGGGACGTATGCCCGGCCACATGAACGTGCTGCTGGCGGAAGCCAACGTCCCCTACGACGAGGTCTTCGAGCTGGAAGACATCAACAGCGAGTTCTCCCAGGCCGACGCCGTCTACGTCATCGGTGCCAACGACGTGGTCAACCCGGCGGCGGAAGAGGACAAGACCTCTCCGATCTACGGAATGCCCGTCCTGCAGGTCTGGAAAGCCGGGACCGTGTTCTTCAACAAGCGCTCGCTGGCATCCGGCTACGCGGGTATCGACAACCCGGTCTTCTACCGCGACAATACCGTCATGGTCCTTGGCGACGCCAAGAAAATGACGGAAGAGATTGTTAAAGCGCTCTCCCATTAGGACCTTCTGCGCGCCGTCCGGGGCTGATCTGCAACAGGTGTGCAGCCATCGCTGCACACCCTGCGCGACAGCTGTCTTGGTCTGCTATAAGCGCAGCGTTCCGTGGTTGAGGGTTTTGCGTGTTGGCTCCCGTGGCGTCGTCGTCATTCGAAAATGATCTTGAGCGCATCGAGATCCTTGCTGCTTCGCCTGTCACCAGTTCGGCGCTCCTCGAACGCAACCTGAACTGCATCTACGAACAGGCCGCCGCCGCCCGCTTCGACGACTATGACGTCGTAAGCATCGCAAGGGTCGCGCCCGCCGTCATGTACCGGATCTTCGACCTGCGCGTCGGCCTGCGCGAGAAACTCGCGCATTACGAAATGCTGGGCCTGATGACGCCCACCGCCGTCCAGGGCTTTCGCGACGTCTTCCGGGTGCTGCGCTATGTGTCGGATATGCTCGGCGAAATCGCGAGCATGGAGCCGAATACCAGCGACCCGGGCTATCTGCTGCGCGGCTTCACCGGCGAAGAAAACAACACCCTGATCAACTACGCTTTCTATCGCGACGGCAGGTCCGTGGCCTTCCAGTCGGGCGACGTCATTCTCGTTCGCGGGCGCGCGCACAACAGCGCCGCCATCGCACGCATCGGGGACGTCGACAGCCAGTTCAGCCATATCGGCATCGTTCACATCGACGAGCAGGGCAGCCATTGGATGGTGGAAAGCCTGATCGAGGACGGCGCGATCATCAATCCGCTCGGCAAGGCGCTCGACCACAACATCGTGCGCGCCGTGCTTTACCGTAATCGCGATGCCGACTTCGCGGCCCGCGCGGCGAAATCGATTTTCGACTACGTCGCGGCCTCGCGCGTCAGAGGTGGCAAGCGCATCCTGTACGACTTCTCGATGCGCACGGACGAGACGCGCAATCTCTTCTGCTCGAAGCTGGTGCGGCTCGCATTTTCGCAGGCGAGCGAAGGCGGCGTCATTCTGCCGAAGTATCCGACGCACATCGGTCGCAAGAACCGCGATTTTCTCGATCGCGTCGGCGTTGCAACCGATATGACGTTCGCGCCCGCCGACATCGACATGGAATCGAGCTTCGATCTCGTCGCCGAATGGCAGGACTATCGTGAGACGGCCAATATCCGGCTGCAGGATTTCACGATGGACAAGATTTTCGAGTGGATGGAGCGCTACAACTATCGTTTCGAGGAAACGTCTGCGATCAGGCTCGTCTCTTTGCTTGGGCGCCTCTCATCGCATTTCTCCGAAAGCGCGAAGCAGACGCTATCGTCGGTGTTCCCGCGCGTGCCCTCGAACATGCCGCGGAAAACCGTCGCCGTCGTCGCGATGCTTCACAAGACGGCCGAACCCATTTATCTCGAACTGCAACGTCAAAATCAGCAACTGGTCATGGAAACCGGCGTGCCGATGCATGGCCTCGATATTTTTGCGGCGTTGGAAGCCATTCGCGAGCGTTGCGGGAACCGGATCGGGTATTTGGTGCGATAGGACTCCTTGTGAACACCGACGATCTGAATTTGAATTCCGCGCTGCGGCAGCCTGAGGCGCAGTCTTGCTCAAGACCATCATCATCATCGCTGTCGGACTTTACGCGGTCGCCTCTACAGTGATGTACTATGCCCAACGCCGCTTCATCTATTTTCCGGAGCCATCCCGCACGCTTCCGCAGGCGGCCGGGCTTCCCGATGTTGCCGAGCGCATCCTCAAGACTCCCGATGGCGAAAAGCTGATCGCCTGGTACGGCAAGGCGCAGCCCGGGCAGCCGACGCTTCTCTATTTTCATGGCAACGGCGGCGCGCTCGAATATCGGAGCGCGAGCATCCGCCGCTATCTCAATCGCGGACGCGGCATCTTCATGCTGTCCTATCGCGGCTACAGCGGCTCGACGGGATCGCCGTCGGAAGTGGCGAACGTCGCGGACGCCAAACTCGCTTACGACGCGCTGCTCAACGAAGGCGTCAGCCCGCGCGACGTCATTCTTTATGGAGAGTCGCTCGGCACCGGTGTCGCCGCGCAGGTCGCGACCGACAAGAAAGTCTCGGGCGTGATCCTCGACAGCCCCTTCACGTCAATGGTGGATCTCGCCGAGCAATTCTATCCGTGGCTGCCGGTCAGCTTGCTGCTGAAGGATCGCTACGAGTCGCTGCGTTACATCCGCGACGTACACACGCCGATCTTCGTCGTGCACGGCGAAGCCGACGACGTCGTGCCGGTCGGGATGGGTCGGCGTCTGTTCGCGGCCGCCAACGAGCCGAAGGAAATCGTCACGCTTCCGGGCGTCGGACACGCGGTGCACGACGAGACGACGTTTGCGATCATCAACGGCTGGATCGACAAGCTGCGCGCCGCGCAGGCGACCGCCGCCCCGCAATGAGCGCCAAATAATTGAGCGCAAAATAAAAGGCCCGCGAAATTCGCGAGCCTTTCAAATTCCGTACAGAAGTATCGGACGTCTCAGAAGCTGCTGCCGCCGCTGCTGCTGCCGCTGTTGAACCCGCCGCTCGACTGGCCGCCGCGGAAACCGCCGCCCGCGCCACCGGCGCCCGGACCACGACCAGCACCCGTGCCGCCTTTGCCGCCCGGACCACCGCGAGCCGTCGCCGGCTTGCTCGGCAGAAGACCTTCGCGCTGCAGTTTCTTGCGAGCCAGCTTGCGGGCGCGGCGCACGGCTTCCGCCTTTTCGCGCGCTCTCTTCTCGGAAGGTTTCTCAAAATGTCCGCGAAGCTTCATTTCACGGAAGACGCCCTCGCGCTGCAGCTTTTTCTTGAGCGCCTTCAGAGCCTGATCAACATTGTTATCGCGAACGAGAACCTGCAAGCGGTTGTATCCTCTATAGAATTTCGACGGTTTGAATGCACAAAAACACCAGCTCCGGGGCTTCGCCACCAGAGCTAGCGTGGATTTCTCCGGCCCTTCTAGCAAACACGGTGAAGATTGGCAATCGGGGCGAACGCGGGGAGGCGCAGCTATTCCAGGGCCGTTTTGCAGGGCCACGGCCAGCCAGCTGCAGGCTGCCTCAGCCCTGAGCGGCTGTCAGGAGCCGGTTGACGTGCCCCATCTTCCGGCCCGGGCGGACGTCCTTCTTTCCATAATGATGAAGGAACGAGCCGGGCGTAGCCGCAATCTCGGACCACGCCAGAATGTCATCGCCGATCAGGTTGATCATCTCGGCGCCTGCCGCCTTGAGGTCCGTCGCCCCAAGCGGCCAGCCGGCAACGGCGCGGATATGCTGTTCGAACTGCGAGGTAAGCGCCCCGTCGATCGTCCAGTGCCCGGAATTGTGCACGCGCGGCGCCATCTCGTTCACGAACAGACGATCGCGGTCGTTGTCGGAAACGACGAAGAACTCGATCGCGAACACGCCGACGTAGTCCAGCCGCTCCGCAATCTTCCGCGCCGTCCCGATTGCCTCATCAGCGACATCCGGCGCAAGCCGCGCCGGGGCGACCGAGCGATGCAGAATGTGATTGCGATGCTCGTTCTCGGTGACGTCGAAGGCCGCGAACGTTCCGTCGGCCGCGCGCGCCGCGACAATCGAAACTTCCGCGCGAAAGTCGACGAAGGACTCAAGGATCGACGGCGCATCGCGCATCGCGGCCCACGCTGCGGCCGCATCTTTGCGCGTGAGGATTTTCGCTTGTCCCTTGCCGTCGTAGCCGAAGCGGCGCGTCTTCAGAACGGACGGAATGGCGAACCCGCCGTCGAGCGCATTTTCGAGATCGGCGAGGCTGTCGATCGTCGCGAATTCCGCCGTTACCGCGCCAAGCTCGCGTGCCAGCGACTTTTCGTTGAGCCGGTCCTGCGCGCACGCCAAAGCCTTCGCGCCGGGCCGAACAGGGATCTGCCGCGATAGGAACTCGACAGTTGCAACAGGGATGTTTTCGAACTCATACGTCGCGACGTCGATGGCCTTCGCGAATGCCGCGAGTTGGGTTTCATCTTCATAGGCCGCGATCGTATGCGCCGCCGCGACCTCGAACGCCGGGCTGTCGGCTTCCGGTGCGTAGATATGTGATCTGAATCCGAGCCGCGCCGCAGCCAACGCCAGCATGCGGCCGAGCTGTCCGCCGCCGAGGATTCCGATCGTCGAACCGGGAGGAAGTGCAGTCATGGCGTTGGCTGTCATCCTTGCGCCGGCGTCTCGGCAACTTCCGAGGTATGCCGCCGCCGCCAGTCCTCGAGCCGCCCCGCCAGCGCTTCGTCCGCCAACGCCAGAATCTGCGCCGCGAGAAGCCCGGCGTTCTTTGCACCAGCGTCACCGATCGCGAGCGTTCCGACGGGCACGCCGGCCGGCATCTGCACGATCGAATAGAGGCTGTCCTGGCCTTTGAGCGCCTTGCTCTCGACCGGCACGCCGAGCACCGGAAGCGTCGTCATCGAGGCTGTCATGCCTGGCAGATGCGCCGCGCCGCCCGCACCCGCGATGATCACTTTGAGACCCGCCGCCTTCGCGCCCTTGGCGAACGAATAGAGCCGCTCGGGCGTCCGATGCGCCGAGACGATCTTCGTCTCATAGGCAACGCCGAGATCGCCCAGCACGTCGGCGGCGTGTTTCATCGTCGGCCAGTCCGACTGGCTGCCCATGATGATTCCGACTAACGGCTTGGCTTTGGTCATAAGTCACGGCTCGCAAAGGGGAAATTCGGGACCGACTACGTAATCCTAATTACGCATCGGAATTAACGGAATCCGTAAATCAGGGAAAGCGCGTCGGTACAGCAGAAAACCCGTATTTACAAGGATTATCCAGTTTTTCGGCCACCGCGAGGCCCGAAGTGAAGCCCGTCCTGAAGCCCATCCGCATCATGCGATGCCCGAGGCCGCTAGGCCGCCAGAGCCTCCCGTGTCTTTCCCCCTCAACTCTAATTCCCTCTCCTCAGGGGAGGGGAGACGTGCGGCGCCCCCCGTCTTGCAATCGCCGTTGTGCTCATCGGATGACCCGAGGCCTCAACTCCAATTCCCCTCCCCCTCGCGGGGAGGGGTTAGGGGTGGGGGGAATCGGACTGAGCGTGATTTGAGCGGCGATCGAATTTTTTGCGGATTGAGAAGGCTCAATATCGTGTTTTTGACAGGCTTAGCTCGGTGCCGACCTTTGCCGATTAGGACAAAGCGATCAGCGTTCCTCGATGTCAGCTGCGCTTTCAGCAGCAGCATCCGAACTGCCGCTCACAAGGCGAAGAACCGTCTCCAGCGTGTCGGCCTCCGCCGCGGGCTTATCCCAGCGAATGCGGTGAATGCGCGGAAAGCGCATCGCCACACCCGACTTGTGCCGCGTCGACGCATGCACCGCATCGAATGCCACCTCGAACACGATGCCAGGCGCGACGGCGCGAACCGGCCCAAAAGTCTCGACGGTGTTGTTTCTGATCCAACGGTCGAGAAGCAGCAGCTCTTCGTCGGTGAAGCCGGAATACGCTTTGCCGACGGGCACGAGCTGACGCTCTCCGCCGGCATCCTCCTGCCAGACACCGAACGTGTAGTCGGAATAGTACGACGACCGCTTGCCCGATCCACGCTGCGCGTACATCAGCACGCAATCGAGCGTCAGCGCGGCGCGCTTCCATTTCCACCATTGGCCCTTGATCCGGCCCGCTTGATACACGCTGTCGCGGCGCTTCAGCATCAATCCTTCGATGCCCTCGGCGCGCGACGACGACCAGAGCACGTTGAGATCTTCGAACGTTTCGAACGCGACGAGCGGCGACACGTCGGTCAATCGCGGATGCTCTCGCGCATGCCACGTCTCGAGCCGCGCCCGGCGCTCGCTGAACGGCAGCGCGCGCAAATCCTCCGGCCCATCGAACAGCAGATCGTACAGCCTGACGTGCGGCGGGAAGGCCGTCATCATTTTCGCCGTCACGACTTTGCGGTTGAGACGCTGCTGCAAGTCGTTGAACGGCGCGATCTCGCCATCGCGCATGATCAGCAATTCTCCGTCCACGACGCAATCGTGGCCTTGGAAGGCGCTGCGAATTTCCGGAAAGGTCCCCGAGATGTCGTCACCCTGGCGCGAGAACATGCGCACGTCGCCGCCGCGCGCCGAGATCTGCACGCGGATGCCGTCCCATTTCCATTCCGCGACGAAATCTTCGGGCGCAAGCTTCGGCCAATCCTCTTCTTCGACTGGATGCGCGAGCATGACGGGACGAAACACCGGCTTCAAACCGGGATCGGGACGCTCGGCTTTGCCGTCGAGCCACGCGAAGAGATCGAGGTACGGCGGCTCCAGCGCGTGCCAGATTTCCTCGATCTCGGAAACGTCGCGTCCGTAGGCTTCCGCCAACGCCGCGCGTGCGAGACGCGCCGAAACGCCGACACGCGGAGCGCCGCCGAGCAACTTCAGAAGCGCCCATCGCCCCGAAGCATCGAGCGCATTCAGGAACTGCCCGAGACGCACGGTACGTTCGGCCGCCGTCCCGTTCGCCATTTCGTCGATGACGTTTCCAAGCGAGAGATACGCCGGCTCTCCCGAATTGTGTCCCACGTCGGCCCATGCCCGATCTGTGATCTCTGAGCGCGGTTGAGATGCTGAACGCATGTCGTCTTGCGATCGCTCATCAGCCGCGTTCGCAGCGATCGCGCGACGCTCCTGCTTATGTTCTTTGCGCGCTAAAGGCGCGATCTCTTTTTCCCCTCCCCCTTGCGGGGAGGGGGCAGGGGTGGGGGTGAAATCCAGAGACAGTTGCTGCGCTTTATCGTCGAGCTTTTCACGCCGCGCCCGCCCTCTCGTCGTCGAGGGGACAGCGGATTCCTCCTCTCGTTCCGCTCCATGCGGTGAAGGATCAGCGGAGGTAGTCTCTACGCGCGTCAAATCCACCGGCTCGTCCGGCCAGAGCAGCGCGACGGTCTCCGCCGTGTCGCCGACGTAATCACGCGAAAGCTGATACAGAATGGGATCGATGAAACGGCCAGTGAGATCGCCCACCATGCGCCGCAGCGGCAAGCGGATCGGAATTCCGTCCGTCAGCGCCGCCAGGGCCCAGCCGCGATCCGGATCAGGCGTCGACCGGAAATAACGCGCGAGCAGCGCCGTTTTGCGATTGCGGCTTTGCGTATAGACGAGACAGTCGAGCAGGCGGGCGAACGCGCGCATGACTATTCGGCCTCCTCCTCGCGCCCGACTAGCGCTAGCGCGCGGGCCTTGATGCCTCGCGTCGCGAGATAGTGGACGAGCGCATCTTCGCGGCCGTGCGTCACCCAGATTTCTTCCGCGCCGACGTCCGTCACGGTCTTGATCAGCTCTGGCCAATCGACGTGATCGGAAACGACGAGAGGCAGCTCGACGCCGTGCTGGCGCGCTCGCCCGCGCACGCGCATCCAGCCGCTCGCAAACGCGTTGACCGGATCACCGAAGCGCCGAGACCAGCGATCGCCGAGCGCCGACGGCGGACACATCACGATGCCGCCGCTGAGCGATTTCGCATCTTCCGTTGTGGCGGGCCGCACGTCTCCGAGATCGACGCCAAGCCGCATGTAAAGCTCGGTCAATGCGATGACGGCGCCGTGCAGATAGATCGGCTCGGAATATCCGGCGTCACGGATGACGCGAATCATGCGCTGGCATTTGCCGAGATTGTACGCGCCGATGAGATGCGTGCGATCTGGTTCGGCAGCCATCGAGCCCAAGAGTTTTTCAACCTCGTGCGCCGCTTTCTCGTGGCGGAACACGGGCAGCGCGAATGTCGCCTCGGTTACGAAGACATCGCACGGCACGAGCTCAAAGGGGGTACACGTCGGATCGAACGCGCGTTTGTAGTCGCCCGAGATGACCGCGCGCTTTCCGGCCCATTCGAGGACGACCTGCGCCGATCCCAGAATGTGGCCCGCAGGCGCAAGTCGCACGCCGACGCCATTGATCGTGATCGTCTCACCGAGCTTGAGCGCCTGGAATGCGCCGGCGCAATTTTCGCCATAGCGCACTTTCATGATTTCGATCGTTTCGTGCGTCGCGAGCACTGAGCCGTGGCCTGAGCGCGCATGGTCGCTGTGACCGTGCGTGATGATCGCGCGATCCACTGATCGGTGCGGGTCGATATAAAAACCTCCGGGCTCACAAAAGAGACCGGCCTCGCTCGGATAGAGCCAGCTATCAACCGGAGGAAATGTCGAACTCATGAAGAACTAACGCGCAAGGCCTCGAAATTGCCTCGCCAGCCTGACGATCCGGCCGCTTAGGCAATGATGTCGGGAAGCAGCTTGTCTTCGATCTGCGTGATGCGATCCTTCAAGACGAGCTTCTTTTTCTTCAGCCGTTTGACAAGAAGTTGGTCGGCCAGAGGGTTGTCTTCAAGTGACACGATCTCGCAGTCGAGCTTTCTGTGCTCGGCCCGCAAGTTCACCAACTCTTCCCTGAGCTCGCGTTCGTCGCGCCGCTCCATCGCAAATGCCCTACCCCCGCCCAATCGCTCGAAGCGTTTTGGGCGATTGCTTTTGATCTGGCAACTGGCAAACGCGAGATGCCTCAAAGATGACTCTAATCGCGTGAAAGTATTTCACAAATCTCTAACGCGCACACGGACGATTGCTATGCAATGGAGTTCAAATCTTCCAAATCCATGCTCCGAGGCGTTGGACAACCTTCGAAACGTGTGGCAGGATTCTTACATCTGCAATCTCTTTTGGAGGCAAATGATGGCGATTACGGCTCATCTTGCAGAACTAGCGGAAAAGCACCGGGCCCTTGAAGAGCGGATCGATCAAGTGGTCTCGGGTCCAGGTTCGGACGACATCGAGATCCGCCGACTGAAACAAGAGAAGTTGAGACTAAAAGACGAGATCGAACGGCTGAGGCGCGAAACGCGACACTAGTCCGCCGAGAAACCCAGACAATTCATATATGAAGCCCTGCCTGCGGAGCGTTTGTGCGCCCGCCGAGCGGGGCTTTTGCAATTTTACCGGCACGATTTCCCGCGTGTTTTGTCGTGCGAGCACTTGGCTTTGAAGTTTCGCTTCCGATATTGCCAGTCCGGATCGGCGATTTTCGTTTCGAACATTTGACGGCAGGGTTACGCGTCCTTATTTAGCTATATAGTTATTTAACTTAATGGATAAATAAAGATGGCCTCCGATCGCCTCAGCGAAACGTTCTCCGCTCTCGCGGACCCGACCCGACGTGCAATCCTTGCGCGACTGACCAACGGTGAAACGTCGGTATCGGAATTGGCCGAACCTTTCGACATGAGCCTCCCCGCCATCTCGAAGCATCTGAAAGTTCTCGAACGCGCGGGTCTCATCGCGCGCGGGCGCTCGGCGCAATGGCGGCCATGCCGTCTCGAAGCGTCCGCTCTGAAGGATGCCAACGAGTGGACGGGACAATACCGGAAATTCTGGGAGCAAGAATTCGAGCGGCTTGATGCGGGTTCGCGCGAGCCGCAGGCAACGGAGAAAAAGCGTGGTCCAACTAAAAGCAAGTGATCAGCGTGATGAACAACAGCCGGCGCTGTCGGTCGAAATCGAGCGCGTCTATAACGCACCGCGCATGCTCGTTTATCGCATGTGGTCGACGCCGGATCATCTCGCGAAATGGTCGGCCCCGAGGGGGTATGCGATACCCGCAGCGCGAACCGATTTCCGAGAAGGCGGCAGCTGGTATGCCCGCATGCTCTCGTTGGGCGGCGCCGACTTCCGCGTGCAGGGCCGCTATGTTGAGATCGTCGAAGGCAGCCGCATCGTGCTGACGCACGCATGGCTCGATGAAAAGGGCAAGCCTGGACACGAAACGCTGATCACCATCGTGCTCGAGGACGAAGGCAAAAACACGAAAATGACGTTTCGCCAGGAAGGCTTCGATTCCATCGCGTCGCGCGATGGAATGGCTGGCGGCTGGAAGGAATGTTTCGACCAGCTCGGCGAACAGCTCGCGCATATTGCCGGGCCGTCGGACCGCCGAAAATCGTAGCAGAACGTGGCTGGATGACACCCTCGCAGCGTTGCCGAGGATGTCATCCAATAAGCGTCGCTTGGGCTACTTCGCCCGCCGCCCGAATGAGACGGCATACGCGGCCGAGCGCATCGGAAAGATCGTATCGTTCGCCGGGCCTTCGATGCCATCGACGACAAGCGTCGGATCGAAAATGCCGGCATCGCACGTTTTGTCGTCCTCGGTGCCCGTGATCGAAATCGTCCCGAGCGTTACCGACTTGCGCTGGTCTTCGGGCCATAGCTCCGTTGGATCGTCGACTGGATCACCGGGCTCGCCGAGAATTGCTGTAAGCGTGAACTGGGCCGGCCCCTTCGCCAGCCGCTCGGCAAGTTCGGGGCGATAGAAATCCGGGTCCTTCGCTTTCGCTTCCTCGTCGGTCAGGCCGACTTCGCCGGCAACCGGAAGCGCTTTGTATTTTATGACCCGCGTCTTGCCCTCGGCATTCGTGAACGTGAAGGCGTGGATGCCCCAATAGTTGACCGTCGCGTAACTCGCCGGAACGGGGCGCGCATTGAGCCACTGCGCTTGCCGCGTCGAATTCGGATTGGCCTGGAAGAATGCGCCGATCTTCTCCTTGTCTTTCGTTGCGACCGCTGTGAGCAACGCCAGGAATTGATCCGGATCCTTGGCTGCGAAAACCGGCGCCGAAACCATCAGCAGATCGGTCGTATTGCCGTTTCCGATGTCGAAATGCAGCGCGATGCCGCGCACGTTGTCCTTCTGGAAATTCGGCGCGGCAGGATTTCCGCCGCCCATCGAAAAGCGCCCGATCAGATTGACCGGTGTTTTGGAATTGAAATGCGGTGCTTTCGACAGGCTCGCTGCCTCGGCTGTCGGCGTAAAGTTGCCTTTGACGCAGAAGCCATGCGTGTGGGCGGCGCGAACGCCATCATGCGCACCGAAGACCGCGTTAAGCGCGTTGACCAGACTTTCCGCGTCCGCTTCCGCATACGCCGGGACGGCAGCGGGAAGAGAGAAAGCCGCAACGAACATCGCGGCAGGAAAGAGCCGTTTGAAGATCATGGTGCGATCCTTCACGTTGCTGTGGTGACAATTGCAGATAGACAGACCGCCGACTGTCCTGCTCGTGCGCTTTCGATTTCGAATGCGCAATCGTTACAATTGCGCATTTGGCCAAGCGGCGCAGCAATTTGCTACGCGATGTCTGCAACGGCAAGGTGAAGCTAGTGACTAATATTCCGGCAGAGCGCCTCGATCAGGCCGCATCGCGCCGCCAATCCGGGAACGGATCCGGGAGATCTCGCCATGCCGTTGTATCGATGGCGGTGTCGGGAACTGTGTGCACCAGGCAGCCATCAAGCTCCGCGATAATGGAAGCCTTGTCCATATCGCGCGAGCCGATGAACACGATCTCCTGGCGCCGATCGCCCCACGTTGTGTGCCAACCTTTGTTGATGCGATCGATCAGGCGCTCGTCATCCGGCCAATTCGTTTTCGGCACAGCCGCCCACCAGTAGCCGATCGCCTCGTGTCGCACGAGCGCGCCCGCCTGGCTGACTTCGCCCACCCACTGCGGCCGCGTCGCCAGCCAGAAAAATCCTTTCGCTCGAATGACGCCGGGCCAGGACGTATTGAAAAACGCATGCAGCTTTTCCGGCTCGAACGGCCCGCGCGCCCGATAGACGAAGCTCGAAATCCCGTATTCTTCCGTCTCGGGCGAATGCTCCGCGAAACCATTCAATTCCTTGAACCAGGTGGGATGGCGGTGCGCGGCGTCGAAATCAAAGAGCCCCGTATCGAGGATGTTGCGCGGGGAAACGTGCGCATGGCTCGTCTCGATGATGCGCGCGTCGGCATTGAGCGCGCGAACGATGGCGCGCGCTGCTGCAACCTGACTTCGGGTCGCGATGTCGACTTTGTTGATGACGACGACATCGGCAAACTCGATCTGCTCGACGAGCAATCCGACAAGCGAACGCTCGTCGTCGTCGCCGGCGACATCGCCGCGGTCTCTCAGGAAATCGACGGATGAATAATCCTTGAGCAGATGCGCCCCGTCGACCACCGTGACCATGGTGTCGAGACGCGCGACGTCGGACAAGCTCTTGCCCGCCTCGTCGCGGAACTCGAATGTCGCGGCAACGGGAAGAGGCTCGGCGATGCCCGTCGACTCGATCAGCAGGTAGTCGAAGCGGCGCTCCGCAGCCAAACGATGAACTTCCTTCAGCAGATCGTCGCGCAA
Source organism: Hyphomicrobium sp. GJ21 (assembly GCF_001006785.1). Classification (NCBI taxonomy): domain Bacteria; kingdom Pseudomonadati; phylum Pseudomonadota; class Alphaproteobacteria; order Hyphomicrobiales; family Hyphomicrobiaceae; genus Hyphomicrobium; species Hyphomicrobium sp. GJ21. The sequence goes on from NZ_CDHO01000003.1 coordinate 1,641,409, forward strand.
CGTGCAGCAGATGCAGCCGTTCGACATTTCCACCAGAGCTTCATCGGTGCGCGAGAGATCGGCTCCGCCCTTGGCGATGAGATCGGCGTCGATATTCACCTCGCTCATATCGTTGACGATGACCGCAACCTTCAAACCCTCGCGGTTATTCAGAACATGATTGAGCAGCGTGGTTTTGCCGGCGCCGAGAAATCCGGACAGAACCGTAACGGGCAGCCGCTCGTCTTTCTTCGCCGCTTCCGCCCGCATGTGCGCGTTGATTTTCTCGTCCATCCGCATGTCTCCCGATCCGATCCAACGGCTCAAATATCGGATGTTATAATATCCGTCAATCCATTTGCGAGATCAGCAGTCGAATTGCGGGAGCCGGGAGAAGGAACGCGACGAACGCGTGCTTCGTCATTGAACGATCACAGCGCGAAATTTCGCGACGCAACATCCGCAGCGCACAATTGATCTGCAGCATTTCTTTTTAATCTTTGGGGTGATCAATTCTTGCGTGCCGCTGGTTCGCGCGCCTTGCCACGCACTCCGGCGCATCTTACCCTTATTGAATAAGGGCCTGTCACACGGTGAATCTGATGACGGAAACCTGCACCCAGCCAATCTCAAAAGCCGAGGTCGATCGCTTCCTGTTCGGCAAGCACATTACCGGTTGTCCGGTTTGTGGCCGCTTTCGCTCGCAATGCGATGTGGACGTTCACACGCTGACCTGCCAGCGCGCCGATCCGGATTCGAAGGCGCCAGTCAACGTGCTGATGATCGTTTGCCAGAACTGCGGCGCGATCCAGTTCCACGACCGGAGCGTGATCTCGCATTGGCTCGAATGCCAGAAGCGGGTGCTCGTGAAATAGCGAGCACCTCTGAACGTCCTGCAGCCTCGCGGTCGCGACGTGCGGCGCGCGTCAAACGTCACACGTCTTTGGCCATTTCCCGAAGTTTGAATTTTTGGATTTTTCCGGTCGACGTTTTCGGCACCTCGGCGAAGACTACGCGACGCGGAACCTTGAAGCGCGCCAGTCCCTGCCGGCACCATTCGAGGATTTCTTCTTCCGTCGCCGACGCGCCAGGGCGAAGCTCGATGAAAGCGCACGGCGTCTCGCCCCATTTCTCGTCCGGCTTGGCGACGACCGCGCAGAACGCGACGCCTGGATGCTTGTAAAGAACCTCCTCGACCTCGATTGACGAGATATTCTCGCCTCCCGAAATGATGATGTCTTTCGACCGGTCCTTGAGCTGAATGTAACCGTCGGGATGCATCACGCCGAGGTCGCCCGAATGGAACCAGCCTCCGGCAAACGCTTCTTCCGTTGCCTTCGGGTTCTTGAGGTAACCCTTCATCACGATGTTGCCGCGGAACATGACTTCGCCAAGCGTCTCGCCATCGGCCGGCACTTCCGTCATCGTCTCCGGGTCCATGACGGTCAGCGCTTCGAGCGCCACGTAGCGAATGCCTTGGCGAATACGTTTCGCGCTGCGGTCCGGCGCGGGAAGATCGTTCCACGACGGGTCCCATTCGTTGATCGTCGCGGGCCCATACGTTTCGGTCAGGCCATAGAGATGCGTCAGCTCGAAACCGGCGTCCGTCATCGCCGAGATGACAGCCGCTGGCGGCGGCGCGGCGGCGTGATTGAACGCGACGACATGCGAAATCGGACGCTTCTCGTCAGCCGGCGCGTTGAGCAGCGTCGCCATGACGATCGGCGCGCCGGAAAGATGCGTCACCTTATGATCGACGATCGCGTCATACATCGCCTTGGCGCGCACCCAGCGAAGGCAGACGTGCGTACCCTGCGCCATGGTGATCGACCACGGAAAACACCAGCCGTTGCAGTGAAACATCGGCAGCGTCCAGAGATACACGGGGAACCGCGTCATCCCGGTCGAGATCGTGTTCGCGTAGCACATCAGGGCCGCGCCGCGATGATGATAGACGACGCCCTTCGGATTGCCCGTCGTGCCTGACGTGTAATTGAGCGAGATCGCCTCCCACTCGTCTTCCGGCCAGCGCCACGCAAAATCGGGGTCGCCGCTCGAAACGAACGCCTCATAATCGTCCAGCGACAGCGCCTCGCCCGTCTGCGGAAATTCCGGGTCATCGTAATCGATGATGATCGGCTTCGCTTTCGCGAGCGCCAGGGCGGCGTTCATCGTTACGGAAAATTCGCGATCGGTGATGAGCAGCTTCGTGTCCGCGTGATCGAGCTGAAAGGCGACGATCGCCGCGTCGAGCCGGGTGTTGATCGTATGGAGCACGGCGCCCGTCATCGCCACGCCGAAGTGGGCTTCGAGCATCGCTGGTGTGTTCGCGAGCATCACGGAAACGGTGTCGCCCGGGCCGATGCCGCGCGCCGCAAGCGCGCTCGCGAGCTGGCGGCAGCGCCGATAGAACTCGGCGTACGAAATGCGCATCTTGCCGTGAATGATCGCGATGTGCTCAGGGGCGGCGAGCGCCGTGCGGGCGAGAAATGAGAGCGGCGTCAACGGCTGGTAGTTGGCGGAATTCTTATCAAGGTTCTGCTCGAAAGGATTCGACACGTGTGTTGCCCCGAAAAATTTCAACGTAACGGCCGGCGCTGATCGCGCTTTCACCGCGTGCAATTCGACACCGATGCGACGCTACCGAATGCACCCTGCCGCAGCAATGGCGGATTAGCATCCGCAAGCCGGGACGCCTTATAGCGCGCGTACCCGCAACAGCGGCAGGTGAGCCGCCGTTTTGTACGCCGCATTTGCTGTGTTTCAGCCCCGTCGGGGATACGACTCTCGTATCATGCCTAAAAAATACATATTGATGTATAAAACATCATAAATTAAAGCTCAGGCTTGCATAGGGTGTGTGCGATGATCACTGCAGCGCAAATGCGGGCCGCTAGGGCTCTCCTCGGCATCGACCAGCAGACGCTGGCCGAGCTTGCGGGCGTTTCGCTGCCGACCATCCAGCGCATGGAAGCAAGTGAAGGCAACGTGCGAGGCGTCGTCGCCACGCTGATGAAGGTCGTCGGGGCCTTCGAAGCTGCGGGCGTCGAATTGATCGGCGAGACCACGCCGAGCATCGGACAGGGCCGCGGCGTCCGCATGAAAGAGCGGGCGGCGGTTCCGGTCGCGATGTCCGCACCTCCGCCGCCTGGCAAAAAGCGGAGCTTGCCGCGAGCGACCGATTGATTGCCGCACCACGCGCATTGTCCCGCGGCGGCCCACAAATTTCGAGAGAGTAAAATGTCTACGTCCACGACGATTGCAACGAAGCGCGCGACGCCGAGCCTTGCGGAGCTCTTCACGCCGAAGCTGGTGACGGTTCTGCGCGAGGGCTACGGCTTGGCCGCGCTTCGCGCCGACGCAATCGCCGGTCTCACCGTTGCGATCGTGGCGTTGCCGCTGTCGATGGCCATCGCGATCGGCTCCGGCCTGTCGCCGGAAAAAGGCCTGTTTACCGCCGTCGTCGGGGGCTTCCTGATTTCGGCGCTCGGCGGCAGCCGGTTCCAGATCGGCGGCCCGGCCGGAGCCTTCATCGTCCTGATCGCGTCGATCGTCGAACGCGCGGGCTATGAGGGCCTGGTGATCGCGACGGCGATGGCCGGGATCATCATGATCGCCGCCGGTTATCTGCGCATCGGGACATACATCAAATACATCCCGTTTCCCGTTACGGTCGGTTTCACCACCGGCATCGCCGTCATCATCTTCGCCAGCCAGGTGAAGGATATGCTCGGCCTCGACATCGCGCACGAGCCGGCCGCGCTTATCCCGAAAATCGAGGCGATTGCCTCGGCCATCGGATCGATCCGCCCGTCGACCGTCTTCATGTCGCTCCTTTCCATCGGCATCATTCTCGGCATCCGGCGTTTGAGGCCGAATTGGCCGGGCATGCTCATAGCGGTCGGCGTAACGGCGGCTTTGACGGCATTTCTGCATCTCGATGTCGCGACGATCGGATCGCGCTTCGGCGGCGTTCCCCGCATGTTGCCGGCACCCGCCTTTCCTGAAATCACCCTCGCGAAAATTCAGGCGGCCGTTCCCGATGCCCTTTCGATCGCGCTTCTGGGAGCGATCGAAAGCCTTCTTTCCGCGGTCGTCGCCGACGGAATGTCGGGACGAAAGCACCGTTCGAATTGCGAACTCGTCGCCCAGGGCTTCGCCAATTGCGCCGCCGTCGTCTTCGGCGGCATGTGCGTGACCGGCACGATCGCGCGCACCGCGACCAACGTCCGCGCCGGAGCATACGGGCCCGTATCGGGAATGCTGCACTCGGTTTTCGTCTTGCTGTTCATGCTGGTCGCGGCGCCGCTCGCGATCTACATCCCGCTCGCCGGACTTGGCGGCGTTCTCGCCGTCGTGGCCTGGAACATGGCGGAAAAGCGCGAATTCGTCAGTCTGATCCGGTCGTCACGCGGCGACGCCGCCGTGTTGCTCGCGACATTCCTGCTGACGATTTTCGTCGAACTGACCATCGCGATCGCCGTCGGCGTCACGCTCGGCGCGTTCCTGTTTCTGCATCGCATGGCCGAAGCCGTCGAGGTCGAGACAGGCAGCGTGCTGATCGCCGACGATCAGGCCGACAGCGCCGAAGGCGATGGAACGGACATGCCGCGCGTCACCGACGAAGGCGTCATGGTCTACCGGATTTCCGGCGCTTTCTTCTTCGGTGCAACGGCTGCCGTCGGCAGCGTGCTCGACCGCATCGGCGCGCAACCGAAAGCATTCGTTCTCGACTTTTCCGAGGTGCCGTTCGTCGACAGCACCGCCGCCAAGTCGCTCGAAGGCTTCGCGAAGAAGCTCAATCGGGCGGGTACGACGGTTTACTTCACGTCGACGAGCAAACACGTCCGGCGCACGCTGTTGAACGCCGGCTTGCGCAGACCGCTCGTTTTATACGCGGCGGGAATAGAGGACGCGCTCGCGGCAGCCCGCGAGAGCGCTCCAACACAAGCAGGCTAGACGGGAAGTTACTCGCCGTCCGGCTCTTTGCTGTCCTCGGGCTTGCTGTCGTCTTCGTCGGTCTCTTCTTCCGCCTTCGGAGACGTCATGCCCTTGAGCTTCGCAAAAACGCGCGCCTGTTCCTGCTCGGGAGTTTCCTCCGGAGCTTCCTCGGCGGCCTTCGGCGCCAGGATCTGAGCGGTCGTCGACGAGGCTGTCGTTTCCGACGCCGGCAGCAGCGTTCCGGCCTTGTCCTGATCGAGACCCGAATCCTTGCGATCGCGCTCGGTGCGCTTCGCCGCCTTCTTCACCTCGGCATCGAGGTCGATCTGCGAGCAAAGTCCGAGTGTCACCGGGTCCTGCGGCGTCAGCTGCGCCGAGTTCCAGTGCGTGCGGTCGCGGATCTGCGCGATGGTCGGCTTCGTCGTGCCGACGAGGCGCATGATCTGGCTATCTTTGAGTTCCGGGTGATTGCGAAGCAGCCAGAGCACGGCGTTCGGCCGGTCGTGGCGGCGCGAGACCGGCGTATAGCGCGGCCCCTTGCGGGTCTGCGGCAGCGGCGGCAGCTGAACCTTGCTCTCCGCAAGCTGCAGCTCGTGCGACGAATCTTTTTCCGCCTTCGCGATTTCATCGCGCGTCAGCTGACCGTTCGTGACGGGGTCCATGCCCTTGATGCCCTGGGCGACCTCGCCGTCGGCGATGCCTTTCACTTCCAGAGGATGCAGCCCGCAGAACTCGGCGATCTGGTCGAATGACAACGCCGTGTTCTCCACCAGCCAGACGGCGGTGGCTTTCGGCATCAGGGGGCGACGGTCGCTCATGGATAATCCTCTTTCGGTCCCCCGCGCGTCCGCGAGAGCCAGTGCAAAGGTAAATTGAAGGGAATAGCGGCTTATAACGCTTTCGCGCCATCCGACGCAAGGCTGGAATGGTTTCCACCATGCAAGAACGCCGCAGCCTCAAGAGCGGTCATAGAGTTGCGGCAAGCGTTTATGAAGCGTTAGTGTCGCGCGGCGGGTTTGGGGCGACATTAGGGCGGCCTACGGCCTGGTAAATGCAACGAGGACAATGGGATGCTCGCGACAGCCGGTCGAACCAAATATTTCGAGGACTTGGAGGTCGGTCAGGAAGCCTCGATGTCGCGGATCGTCACCGAGGCGGATATCGTCGCCTACGCGGCGCTGTCGGGTGACTACAACCCGGTGCACCTCGACGCAGATTATGCGTCAGGAACGATCTTCAAGGAACGCATCGCGCACGGCATCTTGTCGGCGGGCTACATCTCCGCTCTGTTCGGCATGAAACTGCCAGGCCCTGGCGCGATCTACGTATCGCAGTCCCTGTTCTTCAAAGGCCCGGTGAAGATCGACGATCGCGTCGAGTCACTCGTTCGCATTATCGAGTTGATCCCCGACAAGAAGCGGGCGCGGTTCGATTGTGTCTGTACGGTCGCGGGCAAACCGGTCCTCACCGGTGAAGCCGTCCTGATGGTTCCCTCGCGTCCGAGGTGAGAGCAGGTTAGGCTCGAAGGTTCTTCAGGCAGCATCGGGATTGAAGGAACGCGCGGTGCATGCACGTCATTCACGGCCATAAGCATGTGCCGCCGGAACATCGCGGCGCGTCGATCGCGATCGGCAACTTCGACGGTGTTCATCGCGGCCATCGCGCGCTGATCCGCGAGGCAAAGGCCAAGGCGCGGGAGAAGGGCACGGCATCGGCGGCGATGGTTTTCGAACCGCATCCGCGCGAGTTCTTCCAGCCGAACGAAGTACAGTTCCGGCTGACGACTCTCAACCGCAAGCTCGAGATTTTTGAAAAGCTCGGCCTCGATCTGGTGTTCGTCGAGCCTTTCGATGCCGATTTGGCAGCGCTTCCCGGCGAAGCCTTTATCGAGCGCGTGCTTGTTGCCGGCCTCGGCGCGGCACACGTCGTCATCGGATACGATTTTTATTTCGGCCACAAGCGCGGCGGCAATCCGGAGCTGATGGTGAGGTCGGGCGAGGAGCTTGGCTTCGGCGTCACTGTCATGCCGCCGATTGCCGAAGACGGTGCGGTCTTTTCATCCTCGAGCGTTCGCCTGCATCTGGCGCAGGGCGACGTCAAAGGCGTGACGCACATGCTCGGCGAACCGTGGCGCGTTTCCGGCCGCGTCATCGGCGGCGCCAAGCGCGGCACCGGCATGGGATATCCAACCGCCAACATTCCGATGCCGAAGGGCACGACGCTCGGCCACGGCATTTACGCCGTTCGCACGCATCTTGATGGCCAGACGTACGACGCAGCGGCGTATCTCGGAACGCGCCCGACGTTCGACGACGGTCATCCGGTGCTGGAGGTGTTCTTGTTCGACTTCAACGGCGACATCTACGGCCGCGAGATCGAAGTCGAGTTCATCGACTTCATCCGGAGCGATCGCCGGTTTCGCTCGGCCGAGGAACTGGTCGTGCAGATGGAAGCCGATATTGCGCAGGCGAAAGCGGTGTTGTCGGCCAACTGAGCCCGCCCGCCTGCGTGTGCTTACGTTAAGCTTGGTTGCGTTCGCGCTTGGCGATCTTCGCGGCGCGCTTTGCTGCGTTCTTGGCCTTGCGCTGCCGGGCCTGGATCTGGCGGCGGCGGGAATCTGTCATCTGCATGGGAAATCTCCGTTGTTCGCCCCGCGTCTAGCATAAAAGGGCGGCTGATAAAGACGAAAAATCCGCTTCCCGCGGACCGCGCCGGTTTGTCCTGCCGAAACGGCGCTCCGCCGGTGTGGCAAAGGCTCCCCATGCCGCTTTGCTAAGGCGCGGCGCAGTTGCTAGAACGCGCGCTGATTTTGAACGAAAGATTCATCCGATGTCGAAAGACCAGAAGGCCGCCGCCAAGCCGGGTGCCGCCAAATCGGGCGCTGCGAGCGGTACAGCCGCCGAAGCCACGGGCCGCGACTGGAGCAAGACGCTATTTCTGCCCCAGACCGACTTTCCCATGCGCGCCGGATTGCCCGAGCTCGAGCCGAAGCTCCTGAAGCGCTGGGCCGACATCGGACTTTACGAAAAGCTGCGTGCGGAATCGAAAGGCCGCGTGAAATTCACGCTGCACGACGGCCCGCCTTACGCGAACGGCAACATCCACATCGGGCACGCGCTGAACAAGATCCTGAAGGACCTTGTCGTCAAATCGCAGCAGATGCTCGGCCACGATTCCAACTACGTGCCCGGCTGGGACTGCCACGGCCTGCCGATCGAATGGAAGATCGAGGAGCAGTATCGCGCCAAGGGCAAGGAGAAGCCGAACTTCCTCGATCCGGTCGCGATCAACGCCTTCCGTGACGAATGCCGCAAGTTCGCCGCGCACTGGCTCGACGTGCAGCGCGAGGAATTCAAACGTCTCGGCGTCGTCGGCGATTGGGCGCATCCCTATTCGACGATGGCCTACAACGCCGAAGCGATCATCGCGCGCGAGGTGATGAAGTTCGCGGAAAGCGGCTTGCTCTATCGCGGGTCGAAGCCGGTGATGTGGAGCGTCGTCGAAAAAACGGCGCTCGCCGAGGCCGAGGTCGAATATCAGGACCACCAGTCCGACATGATCTGGGTGAAGTTTCCTGTGAAGCCTCTGTCTCCGAACGAGGAGCCGGCCACGAAAGATATCCCGCCGGAACTGCACCCTGAATTGACGCCGGAAAACTTGGAGGGCGCATCGGTCGTTATCTGGACGACGACTCCGTGGACGATGCCGGGCAACCGCGCCATCAGCTTTTCGTCACGCATCGCGTACGGTTTGTATGAAGTCACGGCCGCGCCAGAAAACAATTGGGCGAAGGTTGGCGATCGCTACATCCTCGCCGACAAGCTCGCCGCCGACGTGATGAAAGCCGCGAAGGTCGAAGCCTACGAGAAGCGCTGGAGCGTCAACGCGTTCGAGCTTCGTCACCTCGTCTGTGAGCACCCACTCGCATCGCTCGGCTACACCTTCGACGTTCCGCTGCTTGACGGCGATCACGTCACCGACGACACCGGCACGGGCTTCGTGCATACCGCGCCCGGTCACGGCGCCGACGACTACAACATCTGGACAAAAAATCAGAAGGCGCTGCGCGATCGCGGCATCGACACGGAAGTTCCCTTCACTGTCGACGCCGACGGCGTGCTGACGAAGTCCGCGCCGGGCTTCGAAGGCAAACGCGTGCTGAAGGAGAACGGCGACAAGGGCGACGCCAACGACGCGGTCATCAAGGCGCTGGCCGAAGCGGGCAACATCATCGCGCGCGGACGCCTGAAGCATCAGTACCCGCATTCGTGGCGCTCGAAGAAGCCGGTCATCTTCCGAAACACGCCGCAGTGGTTCATTTCGATGGACACTAAGTTGGCGCTCGGCGACTCCCCTGCGGGGAGCCGGCCGCCGAGCGCAGGGGATAATTCTCCGACGCTTCGCCACCTCGCGCTCGATGAAATCAAGCGCGTCGAATGGGTGCCGGCGGCGGGCGAGAACCGCATCACCGGCATGATCGAGAACCGCCCCGATTGGGTCGTCTCGCGCCAGCGCGCGTGGGGCGTGCCGATCACCGTTTTCCGCAATGTCGAAACGGATCAGGTCATCCCCGGTCCCGAGTTCGAGAAGTCGGACGAACTCGCCGCGCGCATCGAAAAAGCGTTCGCCGAAAAGGGCGCCGACGTCTGGTTCGAGGAAGGCGCGAAAGAGCGCTTCCTGAAAGGCCTCGTGCCCGACAAGGATCTGGCGAAGTGGGAACAGGTCAAGGACGTGCTCGACGTCTGGTTCGATTCAGGATCGACGCACGCCTTCACGCTCGAAGACCCGGTTGCGTTTCCGGGTTTCAAAGGTCTGCGCCGCAAGCGCGACGGCGGCCAGGATCGCGTCATGTATCTCGAAGGCTCGGACCAGCATCGCGGCTGGTTCCATTCCTCGCTGCTCGAGTCGTGCGGCACGCGCGGCGACGCTCCTTATGACGTCGTGCTGACGCACGGCTTCGTCCTCGACGAGAAGGGGCAGAAGATGTCGAAGTCCCTCGGCAACGTCGTCGCGCCGCAGGACGTGATCGCGAAGTCCGGCGCCGATATTCTCCGCCTTTGGGTTGCGGCCTCCGATTATTCCGACGATCTCCGCATCGGACCGGAAATCCTGAAGACGTTTTCGGAAACCTACCGCAAGCTGCGGAATACGCTGCGCTGGATGCTCGGCGCACTTGCGCACTTCAAGCCAGGCGACGCGGTTGCGTTCAAGGACATGAAGCCGTTCGAACTCGAGCGTCTGATGCTGCATCGGCTTGCCGAACTCGACCACGACGTTCGCAAAGCCTACGAGACCTACGACTATCGCAAGATCGTCGGCTTGCTCACGCAGTTCATGAACACGGAGCTTTCCGCGTTCTATTTCGATATCCGCAAGGACACGCTCTATTGCGAGCCGCCGTCGAGCCTGAAGCGCAAAGCCGCGCTGACGGTCATCGACAAGCTTTGCGATACGCTGCTCAAATGGCTGGCGCCGATCCTATCGTTCACGGCGGAGGAAGCGTGGCTGCAATATCGCCCGAACGGCGGCGAGAGCATCCACCTGCTGCCGTTCCCGAAAATCTCGCGCGAATGGCGCGACGACAATCTCGCCGCCAAGTGGGATCGCGTGAAGGAAGTCCGCAGCGTCGTGACGGGAGCGCTCGAGATCGAACGCGCCAACAAGAAAATCGGTTCATCGCTCGAAGCGGCTCCCGAAGTCTACGTAACCGACGCCGATCTGATGTCGGGCCTCGAAGGCGTCGACATGGCGGAGGTGTGCATCACGTCGGACATTTCGATCTCGGATAAGGCTGCGCCTGCCGGAGCATTCACGTTGCCGAACGAGGAAGGAGTCGGCGTCGTCGTCAAACGCGCGGAAGGCAAGAAGTGCGCGCGTTCCTGGCGCATCACGAACGACGTCGGGTCCGACCCCGCCTATCCCGATCTCTCGGCCCGCGACGCCGCCGCAGTCCGCGAAATCGACGCCGAGGCCGTCGCGTGATGGCATCCGCCGTCACCTCAGCCCTGACCTCTCCCCGCCAAGGGGAGGGGAATTGCCTCTGCGCTAGACCTCTCCCTTACCAAGGGAGTGCTCTAGCAAATCGCCCGAATTTTCGGCGCTCGCGGGCCCATGCTTTTCCCATCGCGCCCACGGGCTCGCTCCGACGGAACAATCATCGCGGTGCGGCGGCGCTCATGCGGTTGAAGCGAACGCAATCGGCCGCAACGCAATCATCGAAATCCACCACGTCTCTCCTCCCCCTCGCGGGGAGGGGTCGGGGGTGGGAGGATCGCACGACGCGTGATCGCGCGCTTTATCGCCATCGTCAGTCGGGCATATTCCGGACTCTGCCATTCTCCCGGCGTGAAATCAGCTTAGCCCGTCGCGTCGCGCTCAAAATCTCCGCGAGCGTGCGACGGCAAACCAATGTCGAGCCATCAGGAGCAGCATCATGAACGTCGAGCCTGTTCCGCAGGTGCAACGTCCGAACAGCTTTATCTGGGGCCGCACCGCGCCGCTGGCGCTCACCATCATCGCCGCGATCGTCGCCGTCGACCAGCTTCACAAGTGGTGGATGCTGTCCGTCTACGACATCGCCAATAAAGGCCGTGTGCAGATCTTTCCGTTCTTCGACATCACGTATGTCAAGAACATCGGCATCAGCTATTCGCTGTTCAATCAGGAAAGCCCGGTCGGCCAGTATTTGTTGACAGGGTTCGCGCTCTTCGCGAGCACATGTCTCTGGCTTTGGCTCAATCGCTCCGGCGCCAGCCGGCTGATGTCGATCGGACTCGGACTGATCATCGGAGGCGCGGTCGGGAATGCCATCGACCGCCTGCGTCTTGGCGGTGTCGCCGACTTCTTCTCGCTCCACGCCTATGGCTACTACTGGTACGTCTTCAACATCGCTGACGTGGCCATCGTTGCTGGCGTTCTGGTCCTGTTGTATGAGTCCTTCTGGGGCGAGTCGCATTAGCGCCGCAAATATCGTGATACTGCCGCAAGTTCGGGCGTAGCGGCCGCTGGGGTTACGGGGATCTGTATGCCTTTGAAATCATACGCAAAAGCATTGCTGCTTGCGCCTCTTGGTGTGGCTGTGCTTGCGGTTTCGGGTTGCGGATTCGACGGCGTCCAACTCAACGGCAAGATCTTCGACGCCGTCGGCCTCAACGATACCTCCGCGCCGAAAGAGCCCAAGCTGGCCGCTCGTCAGCCGCTCGTGGTGCCGCCGGGTCTCGAAGCGCTCCCGCCGCCAGGAAGCGGTAAGCCCAATCAGCCGGAGTTGGCGGTCCAGGACGTTGACGCCAAGAAAGGCGTCTCGAAGGCCGAACTTCAGAGGCAGCAGGAAGCCTACTGCAAGGTCAACTACGAAGACGCGAAAGCACGCGGCGATGCGACAGCCGATTCGGCGTCGGGCCCACTGGGATCATGCCACCCGTCCATCTTGACCGGCGTCAAGAAGTGGATGGCATCGGGCAGTAGCGACGAAGGCGACGACGATACGCAGACGCAGTAATCGTCGCGCCGCGATCAAAAGTTATTGGCGAATATAACGCCTGAAACACCTGCATCTTGCTCACGTCAGATGAACGCCTTGTCATTTGACTTTTAGACTGCCGAACCCGCTCATGGGCGCGGCTTCGCGGACCGTCGTTTCACTCACCGGAATGCACGGCGCGAAAAAATAGTCCCCGCATATGGGGACGCCGCTATCATCCGAAAAAGGTAGGCAACCCGCATGCTGTTGCGTACCGTCGAAGGACCCACGATATGCGTCTTGTGACGTTCCCCCGGTTCCGCTTCTTAACCATTTTGGCGCTCTCCATGCTCGCATTGACACCTGAAGCCTACGCCGTCGACACCGCCACTCGCGCGACCGAGTTCAAGCTCGCGAACGGTATGGATGTCGTCGTCATTCCCGACCATCGTTCGCCGGTCGTGACGCATATGGTCTGGTACCGCGTCGGCGCCGCCGATGAAGTGCGCGGTAAATCGGGCATCGCGCATTTTCTCGAGCATCTGATGTTCAAGTCGACCGGTAAAATTCCGGTCGGCGAGTTCTCGAAAATCGTGAGTCGTCTCGGCGGTCAGGACAACGCCTTCACCGGCCACGACACGACGGCTTACTTTCAGCGTGTCGCCAAGGATCGCCTCGGCAAGATGATGGAGATGGAAGCCGACCGCATGGTCAACCTCCGTCTCGACGAAAAGGAAGTTCTGACCGAGCGCGACGTGATCCTCGAGGAGCGCCGCTCGCGCATCGACAACAATCCGTCCGCGCTGCTCGACGAGCAGATGAACGCCGCGCTGTATCTGAACGATCCCTACGGCACGCCGGTCATCGGCTGGTATCATGAGATGCAGAAGCTTTCGCGTCAGGACGCGCTGACGTTCTACAAGCACTATTACGCGCCGAATAACGCCATCCTGATCGTGTCGGGCGACGTCACGCCGGACGAGGTCAAGACGCTGGCGGAAGCATCCTACGGCAAAATCCCGAACAATCCGGACGTCACGACCGTTCGTCATCGTCCGAGCGACCCGCCGCCGCTCGCGCCGCGCCGGCTCGAAATTAAAGATCCGCGCGCCGGCAACTATTCGCTGCAGCGCTATTATCTGACGCCAAGCTACGTGACCGCGAAGCCCGGCGAAGCCGAAGCTCTCGATCTACTGATGAAGATCACAGGTTCGGGCACGACCAGCCGCATCTATAAAAAGCTCGTCGTCGAGTCGAAGCTCGCGACCAGCGCCGGCGGCGACTATTCGGGCTCCAATCTCGATAGCGGCAACATCTCGCTCTACGCGGTCGCAGCCGACGGCGTGCCGCTGCCGAAAGTCGAAGCCGCGATCGACGACGTGCTCGCCGAAGTCGCCAAGAACGGCGTGACCGAAGCCGAGTTGGCACGCGCAAAGCGCAGCTATCTCGCGGACTACATTTACGAGAGCGACAACCAGGCGACGCTGGCGCGCCGCTACGGCTGGAACCTCGCGATCGGACGCACAGTTGCCGATGTCGAGAATTGGCCGGCCGCGATTTCCAAAGTAACCGCCGATGACATCAAAAAGGTTGCGGGCGAATACCTCGATCTCAAGGCTTCCGTGACGGGCTACCTGATCCCCGATCAAAGCGGCGTCGCGCAGGCGCAAGACGCCCCTCCGCCGTCTGCAAACAGCGAACTGAGGTGATTTGATGCAGATCCTGTCCCGTGGGATTGCTACGGCGGGTCGCGCCGTGGCACGTCACAACATCGCTTTGGCTTTGGCGATGATGACGTCTATCGCGCTTCTTTCATTCACTCGTCCGGCGGCAGCAATGAACATTCAGCAGATCACATCGCCGGGCGGCATTCAGGCCTGGCTCGTCGAAGAGCACAGCGTTCCTCTCATCTCGATGCGCTACGCCTTCGACGGCGGCAGCAGCCAGGACCCTGAAGGCAAGCCGGGGGTCGCCAATTTCATCACCGCGATGATGGACGAAGGCGCCGGCGATCTGACTTCGGAAGAGTATCAGGAGCGCGTGGAAGATATTTCCATGCGCATGAGCTACGACGATACGAAGGACTCGCTGTACGGCTCGTTCGAGACATTGAGCGCCAACCGCGACAAGGCCGTCGAGCTTCTGAAGCTTTCGGTTCAGAAGCCGCGCTTCGACGATGACGCCGTTCAGCGCATCCGTCAGCAGCTTGTCGCCAATATCATCTACTCCGATAAGGACCCGACGAAGGTCGCGATGCGCGAATGGTACGCACAGGCGTTCGCGGGCCATCCCTATGCTCGGCCGTCGAGCGGCACGGCGGAAACGGTATCGAAGATCAACCGCGACGATCTCATCGCCTATCACAAGCGTATTTTCGCGCGCGATAACTTGAAGATCGTCGCCGTTGGCGACATCACGCCCGCCGAGCTTGGCAAGCTCATCGACGATGTGTTCGGCAATCTTCCGGCGAAAGCCGAGCTCATGCCTGTTGCCAAGACGGAGCCGACGGGCGGCAGTCAGCGCGTGATCGAGATGGGCGTGCCGCAATCGGTCGCGATCTTCGGGCTCGGCGCAATGCCGCGCAAAGACCCCGACTTCATGGCGGCTTTCATCATCAATCACATCCTCGGCGGCGGCGGATTTTCCGCCAAGCTGATGGAAGAGGTGCGCGAGAAGCGCGGTCTCGCTTACTCGGTATACAGCTACGTTCAGCCCGACAAGAACACGTCCATCCTGGTCGGCAGCGTGGCGACCAAGAACGCGTCCATGAGCGAAAGCCTCGACATCATCCGCAACGAGATGAAGAAGATGGCCGAGAACGGACCGACGGAAGCCGATCTCGACGCCGCGAAATCGTATCTGACCGGCTCGTATGCGCTGCGCTTCGACACGAACTCGAAAATCGCTTCGCAGCTTCTGGGTCTGATGCAGGAAGGCTTCGGCCCGGACTACGTCGAGAACCGCAACAAGATGATCGATGCGGTGACGTTGGCCGATGCCAAGCGCGTCGCCGCACGTCTTCTGAAATCCAACGATCTGATCGTAACGGTGGTCGGCAAGCCGGATGGAATGAAGTCGGAAATTCCGGCGGCTCAAAGCCGCGTCGCAGCGCCGACGCGCGGCTGAATTAAGGCCCCGCCGAATAAATTTGGTGGGGCCTTCCGCCTCTTGGCCGTGCTCCTGAAATGGGCTACGCGGGAACCGGTTTTCAGCCGGGAGCGTTTGAAGCGCCATGCAGGACGTGCAGCACGACGGAAGCAATTTCCAGCAGAACATTGGCGGATGTCTTGAAGCGGCGATTGGCGAGCACGGTCTCGCGCCGTCCGCGTACGCCGCTTGGCTGCAGCGCATCGAGCCGCACGTCGCGACGCTGAAAGACGACTATCGCGACAACCGGCTGGCGCTGCTGCGCATCGTCGAGGACACAGCCGATATCGACGCCGCCGAAGCCGCTCTCGCCCGTTTGAGCGAGGGCGCGGAGAAGCTCGTATTTTTCGGCACCGGCGGATCGAGTCTCGGCGGGCAGACGTTGGCGCAACTCGCCGGATGGAAAATTCCCGGCGTCGCCACCGAAGGCCAGAAGTCGCGCCCGCGTACACGCTTCTATGACAATCTCGATGGCGAAACGCTCGCTGGAGTTTTGAGCACGCT
Source organism: Hyphomicrobium sp. GJ21 (assembly GCF_001006785.1). Taxonomy (NCBI): domain Bacteria; kingdom Pseudomonadati; phylum Pseudomonadota; class Alphaproteobacteria; order Hyphomicrobiales; family Hyphomicrobiaceae; genus Hyphomicrobium; species Hyphomicrobium sp. GJ21. The sequence goes on from NZ_CDHO01000003.1 coordinate 1,657,439, forward strand.
CGACCTCGCCAAGACGCGCTTCATCGTCACGTCGAAGTCGGGCGGGACCGCTGAAACATTGGCGCAGGCCATCGCGACGCTCTCCGCCGTGGAGGCAGCCGGTCTCGAAGCGCAGATCCCGAACCTGTTTCTCGGCATCACCGAGCCGGAAAAGCCCGGCAAGGCGAACGGACTCCGCACGCTCTTCGCGAAATTCAACATTCCGATGCTCGAGCATCACACCGGCATCGGCGGCCGCTTCTCGTGTTTGACGAACGTCGGCCTGATGCCCGCAATCGCGCGCGGCCTCGACGTGCGCGCCATTCGCGCCGGAGCCAAGTCCGTCGTCGATGCGCTTCTCGCTTCGAAAAGCGCTGAAGATTTCACGCCTGCCGTCGGCGCTGCGACCGCCGTCGCGTTGTCGAAGGAAAAAGGCATCAAGACGCTCGTCATGATGCCGTACGCGGATCGCCTCGGCCGTCTCGCCGCCTGGTTCGTGCAACTCTGGGCGGAAAGCCTGGGCAAAGGCGGCGAGGGCACATCGCCCATCGGAGCGCTCGGCCCGCTCGATCAGCACAGTCAGCTACAGCTGTTCATGGACGGCCCGCGCGAGCACTATCTGACGATCATTCGCGTCGCGAGCCAGGGCGTCGGCCCGAAGATCGACGCCAGTCTCGCGAAGCTCGCCGGTGCCGATATGCTCGGCGGCCACACCATCGGCGACATCGTTGCCGCGCAGGCGCACGCGGTGCCCGAAGCGCTGGCCCGCGCCGGCCGCCCGGTGCGCACAATCGACCTTGCAAAACTCGATGAAAAAACGCTCGGCGCGCTGCTGATGCACTTTATGATCGAAACGATTCTCGCAGGCCGCCTGCTTGGGCTCGATCCGTTCGACCAGCCCGCCGTCGAGCTTGCCAAAGTCCTGACCAGGGAGCGCCTCGCCAAGGGCGCTTGACGCGCCCTTTGCATCGAGGAGACGGTCGCCGTGGCGATCCGCCAGCTCAGTCCCGAGACGGTGAACCGCATCGCGGCGGGCGAGGTGATCGAGCGCCCGGCGAGCGTCGTCAAGGAACTCGTCGAGAACGCCATCGACTCTGGCGCGACGCACATTGAAATCGTCGTGACCGACGGTGGCTTATCGCTGATCCGCGTGACCGACAACGGCTCCGGCATGAACGCAGACGATCTGGCGCTCGCCGTCGAACGTCACGCCACCTCGAAGCTCGACGAGGAAGATCTTTTCGACATTCGCTCGCTCGGCTTTCGCGGCGAAGCGTTGCCATCCATCGGTTCGATTGCCGAACTGGAAATTCGCTCGCGTCGGCACGACAGCGAACAGGGGTTTTCGATCCGCGTCATGCGCGGCGCGAAGGAGAGCATCAGACCGGCAGCGGCCAATCCCGGAACCATCGTCGAGGTCCGCGATCTTTTTTCGGCGACGCCTGCGCGTCTCAAGTTCCTGAAGTCGGAACGGGCCGAGACGATGGCCGTCACGGACGTAGTCCGCCGCCTCGCGATGGCGCATCCAGAAATCGGTTTTACGCTGCAGACGGGTGAGAAGCGCCCCGTCGTCTATCCGCGCGGCGAGCGTTCGTCCTCGGCCTGGCTCGAACGCCTCGGCGCAATCATGGGCCATGAATTCATGGCCGATGCGCTCGAAATTTCGGGCGGCGGCAGCGGCGCGCTCGGGCCGATGCGCGTGTTCGGCTTCATCGGTCTGCCGACGTTGCACCGGGCCGACAGCATGCAGCAGTTCCTGTTCGTCAACGGCCGCTCGGTGAAGGACAAGCTGCTGATCGGTGCGATCCGCGCCGCCTATGGCGATCTGATCCCTCGCGGACGCTCGCCGCTGCTGGCGATTTTTCTCGACGTCGCGCCGCCCGACGTCGACGTGAACGTGCACCCGGCGAAAGCCGAAGTCCGCTTTCGCGACGCGGGCCGTGTGCGCGGCCTGATGATCGGCGCGATGCGACAGGCATTGGAAGCGGCCGGTCATCGCGCTTCGGCACAAGGCGGTGTGCTGACGATCGAGACCTTTTCAGCTGGCGTGCTTCCGAGCGCGCCGCCGGCGCTTCCGCCCCAGACCGCGGCATTCGCGGAGCCCGCACACGTTGCCTTCGCGGAAATCGATACGCCAAGCGCCGATATGCGGGCGCCGGAACCGGAACGGCACGAGCAGACGATCGATAAGCCGCTTGGCGCGGTTCGCGCTCAGGTGCACGAGAATTACATCGTGGCACAGACGCGTGACGGCCTCGTCATCGTCGATCAGCACGCCGCGCACGAACGTCTTGTTTATGAGAAATTCAAAGCCGCGCTGACGAACGGCGGTGTCGCGACGCAAGGGCTTCTCATACCCGCGATCGTCACGCTCGATCCCGACGATGCAGAGCTACTGTGTACTCGCGCAGATGAACTCGCCGAGCTTGGACTGGTGCTCGAAAGTTTTGGGGAAGGCGCCGTCGCGGTCCGCGAGACGCCCGCGCTGCTCGGCGATACCGACGTCGATGGGCTCGTGAAGGATCTCGCCGCCGAGCTTCGCGCCGACGGAACGGCGCGCGCGTTGAAGGATCGTCTGGAAGCCGTCGCGTCGCGCATGGCATGTCACGGCAGCGTGCGCTCGGGGCGGCGCTTGACGGTCGAGGAAATGAACGCGCTGCTCCGCCAGATGGAAGCGACGCCTTATTCCGGCCAATGCAATCACGGCCGCCCGACCTATGTCGCGCTCAAACTCTCCGACATCGAACGATTGTTCGGAAGAAGGTAGGCGCTTGCGGCCGGCTGCGCGGAGCCATCACCGTTGCCGTCATCCTCGGCCGAGCCGCGTCTTGCGCGGCGAAAGCCGGGGATCCAGCGCTACATGCGCCGAAGGCTCAAAATAAATGAAGATGTGCGATGCGATGTGCGCGCAATCCCCGAGCGGTCCCGCAGGTCGCCCGCTCGAGGATGACGTGCAGTTACTTAGTGATCGCCGCTTTCGTCCGCGCTTTCCGCGTTGAGCTGGCCGTAGTTCTCGATGCCGATGCGCGACAGCAGATCGAGCTGCGTCTCGAGGAAGTCGATGTGGCCTTCCTCATCCTTCAGCAGGCTTTCGAACAGGTCCATCGTCACGTAGTCGCCGAGGTCGCGACAGATCTCGCGCGATTTCTTGTAGTGATCGCGAGCGATGTTCTCGCCCTTGAGATCGCATTCAAGAACCTCTTTCAGGTTCTCTCCGATCATCAGCGGCGCGACGTGCTGCAGGTTGGGATGTCCGTCGAGGAAGATGATGCGGTCGATCAGGCGGTCCGCATGCTCCATTTCCTCAATCGATTCCTTGCGCTCTTTCTTGGCGAGCTTCTTAAATCCCCAGTTGTCCAGGAGGCGATAATGCAACCAATACTGATTTATGGCGCCCAGCTCGAGCTTCAATGCCTCATTGAGCCGTGTGATGACTTCTTTGTTGCCCTTCATGTGCCGCTCCAAGCCGAAATGCGCCAGCGCTCTGGCTAAACCAGAACCGTTCTAAACTAGACCGATATCGGATTGGAATAGAAAAATCCGCGGCCGCAACGTGTGTCGCAGCCCCTGACGGTTTTTCCAGCTTTTTTGGATCAGGCGACGGCGGTCGCTGTGGAAAGCCGACGATTGGCGTAGGCGTCGTCGATGCGGCGCTGGCGGCGCTCGCGGCGTTCTTCGATGCGGATCAGCTTGGCGCGCGCTTCGGCAAGAGCGAAGGGACATACGCGGGTGGTTTGTTCGAGGCGGTCCATCGCGGCGTAAATCGTGCTCACGGCAACGGGAGCGCAGCGGCAGCAATTCATTTTCTTGTTGAGATGGCGGAAAACGACGCCTGGCGTCGGCAGCAGTCCGGGGGCCGAACTCATGATTTCCGAGACGGCAATCTCGATATCCCGATCAGAGATAACGGCGCACGAACAAATGATCACGTTTCGGCTCCAATCAATCGGGGTTCAAGGCCCCGGCATCGGATACCCGCAAGGGTAACTTGGTTCTTAGTTGCTCGAAAAAGTATACATTAGTCAAGTCAACTTTTAACATCTTAGACATAGTGCAAAAAGCCGCCAATTTAAAGCGTTTCCGGCGATTGTTGGGGCCGTAATTACACGGGGAGGATGCACGTAGGTCGCTGTTCGCCTAAGCTTGATCCGGGCGGTGGGAGGCGAATGCGGCATCGATGAAAATGGCGCTGATTTTACTGCGAGATTCGGCTTGCCGCCGACGGGGGACGATTCCTGCAGCCCACGTCAGGATGCCGCAGCGTGGGGAGCAGGCACAGGCGCACTGTCCGTCAGCGGAAAGGCCCGCGTCGCTGTGACCTCCCAGACCTCAGACAGCGATGCCGAATCCAGCCTGTTCGGCCCCATCGTCACCATCGGCGTCCTGTTCTTCATCTTCGGCTTCGTGACCTGGCTGAACGGGCCTCTGATCACCTTCGTCAAGCTCGCCTTCGACCTCGACGATGTGAACGCCTTCCTGGTGCCGATGGCGTTCTACCTCTCGTATTTTTTCCTGGCGCTGCCGTCGTCCGCGGTGCTGCGCCGGACGGGCATGAAGAAGGGCATGGCGCTCGGCTTGTTCGTCATGGCTGCCGGAGCCGTCGTGTTCGGTCACTTCACCACGGCGCGGCAATACCCTGGCACGCTCACAGGATTGTTCGTGATCGGCGCGGGGCTGTCGCTGCTGCAGACGGCGTCCAATCCCTACGTCTGTATTCTAGGGCCAAGCGAAAGCGCCGCGCGGCGCATCGCGGTCATGGGCATCTGCAATAAATTCGCTGGATTCCTCGCGCCGCTCGTTTTCGGAGCGCTGGTCCTTTACGGCCTCGATCACTTCGATGCGCGTGTGAAAGCCGCGCCGACGCCGGCTGCACGCGAGGCTCTGCTCGATGCCTTCGCCGCGCAGGTCTATGGTCCGTACATGATCATGGCGGGGCTGCTGGCGGCGCTGGCGATCTGGATCGCGCGCTCCAATCTGCCGGACGTTCGCACGCAGTACGCAGGCAGTAGCAGTACGCCGGAAACCTCCGCACAGCATCGGAGCATCTTCCGCTTTCCCCATCTCTGGCTCGGCGTTTTGTGCCTGTTTCTTTACGTCGGCCTCGAGGTCTTGGCCGGCGATGCGATCGGCATCTACGGCGCAAGCTTCGGACTGCCGCTCGATGCGACGCGGCTGTTCACGTCCTACACGCTGTTCGCGATGCTCGTCGGCTATGTCGCCGGACTGCTGCTGATTCCGAGGTTCGCGTCACAACAGGCTTATCTCGCCATGTCGGCGGCGCTTGGCGTCGTCCTGGCGATCGGAGCGTATCTGACCACCGGCTACATCTCCGTCGGTTTCATCGCCAGCCTCGGCTTCGCCAACGCCATGATGTGGCCGGCGATCTTCCCGCTCGCGATCCGCGATCTGGGGCGGCATACGGAAACCGGCTCGGCGCTGCTGGTCATGGGCGTCGTCGGCGGCGCGCTGATGCCCTACGCCTTCGCGCTTTTGAAGCAGCACATCGATTTCCAGCTCGCGTATCTGATCCTCGCCGTGCCGAGCTACCTGTACATCCTGCACTACGGTCTGAGCGGTCACAGCCACGCGCTCGTTCCGGCTGCCGAATAATTGAACCCGGGTAGTATTGCCATTTATATTTTACCCGGGTAAATAACCTCCAGTCAAAACTGGAGCGGTGGCCAATGCAGGAAACATCTCAATTCACGGCCTTCGACGGCGAGCAGAAATTGGCGACCGGCTCCAGGTCCGAATTGACCGCCGCGATCAATGCGCGCCTGTCGCGCCAGCCGGACGCGGCCATCCTGATCTTCGATGACGCAACCGGCACTCAGGTCGATTTCGATCTGCGAGACACCGGACAGTCGACCTCGCGACCTGCAGCAGACGAGACGCGTGGCCCGGGACGGCCCAAGCTCGGCGTGGTGGCGCGCGAGGTGACGCTGCTGCCACGTCATTGGGACTGGCTGGCGAAACAGCCGGGCGGCGCGTCGGTGACACTGCGCAAGCTCGTCGAGGACGCACGTCGCGCGAACACCGGCGTCGCGAACGCACGTGATGCGCAGGAACGCGCCTACAAGTTCATGTCGGCGATGGCGGGGAATCGTCCAGGCTTCGAAGAGGCGACGCGTGCGCTGTTCGCGAAGGATCGCACGGCGTTCGAGAAACTCATTCGCGACTGGCCGTCGGGCATCCGCGACTATGCTGAGGCGCTCGCAGCCGGAGCATTCGCAGCGGCCGGTTGATAGACGCGGTTTTCTGCGGGCTGCCGCTGCACCGTTCGTTTGAGGTACGACGTCACGGTCCGCGCCACGGGCGACGCAAACAGAATGTTGCGATGGCCCATGCCGTTGAACGAGTGAAGTTCCATATCCGGCACGCTGTCGACGATTTCTTCGGCGCAACGGAACGGCACGTCGGCATCATCCGGCGCGTGAATGACAAGGCCGCTGAGGCCGCTCGCCGGAAGCAGTTTCACTGCCGCAAAACAATCGAGCGAGCGTCCGCCAAGCCTTTCGAGCCGATGCTCGAACGCGCGGCGACCGTCACGATCAAGTTCCCAATGCCGCGAGAAATGATCCGTAACGTCGGAGAGATGATTGGGACTGGCGATCAGCGCGATATGCTTCGTCTCCAGCTTGCCCTGCATCGGCGCGTGGCCTTCGGCAGCGACGAGCGAGATCAGTCCGCCGAACGAATGCGTGACGAGCGCGTGAACGGGGCCCAGTTGCTCGGCAACGGAAACCGTCGCGCGTGCGCAGTCGATAAGGTTCGTCGAACGGCCGCTGCTGAGCCCATGCGCCGGCAGATCGAACAGCGCGACGCGAAAACCGCTGCGCCGTATCGCTTCGGCCATCGCCGTCATGAACGAAGACTCGCCCGTCCATCCGTGCACGATCAGGACGATGTCATCCGCAATCTGCAGGTCGGGCTCGAAGACATAAGTCTGCACTTCGCCGACGGGCGTTTCGAGCCGCTCCCAATGCGCATTGCGCAAATGATAGCGCGCCCGCTCGGTAAGCTGATGATGGTTCGCGGCACGTCGTTCGGAAATTGCAGGCGTGCAGAAAACGCGAAAAGCGGCGTCGCCCGCGACGGCGGACGGAAGTCCGCTGAAACGCCTTTCACTCCAGATTTCGCTCGGCAGCCAGACCATGACCTATCATCCGATCACGTCCCAATTCCTGCAAGTGGGACACAAAAGGATTGGAAACGGTTCGTTCAAGATAGGCCGGATGGATAAGGTGTCCTTAACCAACTCGCGATGCGATGGATCAATCGGCCGGATCGGCGGCGCTAAGTGAGCCGGAGAAACCGGACTTCCGTTTCGCCCCAGCTTCGCGAGTCGATCTGTTCCAGCCCCGAAGGCAGCGCGAGAACAAGTCCCGCCTTTTCTTCCAGAACGCAGATCGCGCCGGGTTTCAGCCAATTTCCATCGACAAGGCCCGCAAGTGCCTTTTCGCCCAAGCCTTTACCGTAAGGCGGATCGAGAAAGGCGAGCCCGTAAGGCTCCATGTTCCCAGCCGGTCCGAGATCGGTGGCGTCGCGGCGGAAAATGCGCGTCTCGCCCGTGAGCCCCAGAGCTTCGACGTTGCGGCGGATCAGCGCTCGCGCCTCTGCCGCTTCTTCGACGAACAGACAGAAAGCCGCGCCGCGCGACACCGCCTCGATGCCGAGCGCACCGGTACCGGCGAACAGATCGATGACCCGCGCACCGGCGAGCGTGAAATCTTCCACACCGTGCGCCAGAATATTGAACACGCTTTCGCGTACACGATCAGACGTCGGACGAATGCTCATGTCGTCCGGCGCGACGAGAGCCCGGCCGCGAAAACGTCCCGCGACGACTCTCATTCGTCGCGACTCCCGCTCGCCGCCTTGCCGCGCGCGTGGCGTTCCTTGCGCTCTTCCTGGCTCTCGGAAAGTCCGAGGCTCGCGGCAGCTTTCGGCCCGAGCTGCGCGACGAGCACGCGGCGGCGAACGGCTTCGACTGCACCGGGCGCAAGGTCGAGCAATTGGAACGGCCCGAACGAAACGCGGATCAGACGGTTCACCGTCAGACCGAGGTAAGCCAGCACGTTGCGAACCTCGCGGTTCTTGCCTTCGCGGATCGAGATCGACAGCCACGAATTCGCGCCTTGCACGGTATCGACGGAAGCTTCGATCGGCCCATAGCTGACGCCGTCGATCTCGACGCCGTCCTTGAGCTTGGCGAGGTCTGCGGGCGTAACCCGGCCTTTGGCGCGCACCCTGTAACGCCGCACCCAGCCGTTCGCGGGAAGTTCGAAATGCCGCGCCAACGCCCCATCGGTCGTCAGCAGCAGCAGCCCTTCCGTATTGAAATCGAGGCGGCCGATCGAAATCACGCGCGGCATCTCCGGCGGCAGCTTTTCGAACACCGTCGGACGCCCCTGCGGGTCCGAATGGGTGGTGACGACGCCCTTCGGCTTGTGATAGCGCCAGAGCTGCGGCGTCGACGCGGCCGGCAGCGGTTTGCCGTCGACGATGACCTTGTCTTTCGGGCCAACCTCGCAGGCGGGCGTTTTCAGCAGCTTACCGTTGACGCTGACACGCCCATCGGCGATCCAGCGTTCGGCCTCGCGGCGCGAGCAAAGCCCGGCGCGCGCCATCGCCTTGGCGATGCGCATCGGACCGTCGCGCGTTTCTACGGTATTGGAAGTGATCGGTTTGGCCATTTCGATGGATTCGATGTGAGCGAAGAACGCGAGCTTATGACATCGACCGGCGCGCGAAGCCATATGTCGTTAGCGCTCGATGAGGCGCGGGCGGCGGCCGAGCGTGGCGAGGTGCCCGTCGGAGCGGTCATCGTGTCCGCTTCGGGTGACGTTTTGGTGCTTGCGGGCAACCGTACGCGCGAGCTTAACGACCCGACGGCCCATGCCGAAATTCTGGCGATCCGCGCAGCCTGCTCGGTTCTGGAAAGCGAGCGTCTGGTCGATTGCGATCTCTACGTGACATTGGAACCCTGTCCGATGTGCGCGGCCGCGATCTCGTTCGCCCGCATCCGGCGGCTCTATTACGGGGCCAGCGACCCGAAAAGCGGCGGCGTCGAGCACGGCCCCCGCATCTTCAGCCAGACAACCTGCCATCACGCGCCCGAGGTCTACCCCGGCCTCGCCGAACCCGAGTCGGCGGCGCTCCTCAAATCCTTCTTCGCCGCAAAACGCGAACAATGATTTCCCTCCCCCATGCCCTGCACATGCATGGGGAGAGGGTTAGGGTGAGAGGCAGCCGCTTGTTCTGCTGTTGCCGCACTTCACCCCAACCCGCGCCCCATAAAGACGGGCGAGGAAGGAAGCTCTCTCAACCGGCGCCTATTCGCGCGCCTTCCGCGTGCGCGAAAGCAGGCCGCGGCGTTTGCGCTTCGGCGCTTCGAGCAAAACCTGCGCCTCAGCCGGCGCGGTAAGCTCCGGCAGCGTCTCGACCGACAGAACGCGCGTCAGCTGCTGCTTTAGCTTCTCTTTTGCGGGCGCAGCCGCTTCCAGAATTTGATCGAACTTCAAAAAGTCGAGCACCTGATAATGGCTCGTGCCCGCATTGATCAGAATGTCGGGCTGCGCCGATTTCAGCTTTTCCTTGATGATCGTATGCTCGAACAGAAACGCGCTGGAAAACAACGCTTCGAACGCGGTCGGGTCGGGCCTCCGCGAATTCGGAACCGGCACGCCTGAAACGTCGATTGCGACGACGATATCCGCTTCGCCGATCAGAAGATCGAACGGCAGTGGATTGGTCAGCCCGCCATCGATCAGCGCCTTGCCCTGATCCATCACAGGCTGAAAAATAACAGGCAGCGCCATGCTCGCCGCGACGGCCGGGCGAAGCGCACCTTCCGTGAAAACCCGAGGCTCCTGATCGTAAAAATCGGAAGCGACGATCTTGATCGGAATCTGGCATTCGGCGAAATCGCTCTTCACGTCCTTCGGCAGAATGACTTCGAGCATCGTGAGCGGATCGAGGATCGCGTTCCGCCGCCCGAACACGCCAATCAGCCGCTGAAACGGTTGCGCCGTCGCATTGACCAGATCGCGGATGAGACCGAAGCGCTGCCCAAGGATAAGGCGCGTATGATCGCGTAGATCCTTGCCTGAGATGCCCGACGCATAGGCCGCGCCGTAAAGCGCACCAATGGACGTGCCAGCGATGATGTCCGGGCGGACGCCCAACTCATCGAACGCTTCGAGCATCGCGATGTGCGCAAGCCCGCGCGCCCCGCCACCGCCGAGCGCTAGGCCGATCCTGGGGCTGCGGCCGGATTGTTTCCCGTGAATCGGCGGCAGCTCGGACGTTTCACCGGTCAAAGGCTTCTCCATCCGCTGTCCGTCCTGAGAGCATTCGTTGCTAAAGCTTACCCGGGCCTTTGTAGGGCTCGCCAGCCGATGTCGCTGCGATAAAAGCCCCCGGGCCAATCGATCTTCGCGATGGCCGCATAAGCAGCATCGCGCGCTTCCGCAACCGTCCGGCCACGGCCGGTGACGTTCAGAACGCGGCCACCGTCCGCAAGGAGGCGGTCCCCGTCGCGGCGCGTCCCCGCGTGGAAGATCTCCACATTGGGAACGAGCTTGGCGGCTTCAAGACCCTTGATCTCGGTTCCCTTCGTCGGGGTGCCCGGATAGCCGTTCGCCGCCATGACGACAGTCAGCGCCGCGTCCTCGCTCCAGCGCAGGTCAAAATCTTTGAGAACGCCGTCCGCCGTCGCGAGAAGCGCGGCAAGCAGATCGGATTTCAGTCGCATCATCAGAACCTGCGTCTCGGGATCGCCGAAGCGCACGTTGTATTCGATGAGCTTCGGGCCACTCGCCGTGATCATCAGACCCGCGAACAGCACGCCTTTGAAAGGTGTGCCGCGCTTCGCCATCGTCTCGACTGTCGGGACGATGATCTCGCGCATGACGCGGTCGGTGATCTCCGGCGTCATCACCGGAGCTGGCGAATAGGCGCCCATGCCGCCGGTATTCGGACCTGTATCGCCCTCGCCGACGCGCTTGTGATCCTGCGCGGAAACGAGCGGCAGCGCGGTCGTCCCGTCGCACAACGCAAAGAAGCTCGCTTCTTCGCCGTCGAGAAATTCCTCGACGACGACTTCGCTTCCGGCCGCGCCGAACGTGCCCGAGAAACAGGCATCGACGGCAGCTTCGGCTTCCTCACGCGTCGTCGCGATGATGACGCCCTTGCCCGCCGCGAGCCCATCGGCCTTGACGACGATCGGCACGCCTCGCGCCGCAAGATACGTTTTCGCCGACGCCGCATCGCTGAAGCGTCCGTAAGCCGCCGTTGGAATATTGGCTTCGCGGCAGAGGTCCTTCGTGAACCCCTTCGAGCCTTCCAGCTGCGCCGCGGCCTTCGTCGGTCCGAAATAACGGATGCCGGCCGCGCCGAGCGCATCGCCAAGCCCCGCGACCAGCGGCGCTTCCGGCCCGATCACCACGAGTTCGACGTTATGCTCCCTGCAGAACCCGATGACGGCCGCATGATCCGCCGGATCGAGCCGCACGCATTCGGCGACGTCTGCGATGCCCGCATTGCCGGGTGCGCAATAAAGTTTGTCGAGCAGAGGACTGGCGCTCAAAGCCCACGCAAGCGCATGTTCCCGGCCGCCCGAGCCGATCAGGAGAAGGTTCATCAGGGTGCCCTATTGCATTTCGGGCCTTGGTGTATCATCGAACCGCAAACAGACAAGACGGCAGACAATTGGCTTCAACACCCTCGACCAGCGACGCCCGCCCCGGCGCCAACGCACCGGAATTCTCGGTCTCGGAGCTTTCGGGCGCCATCAAGCGCGCCCTCGAAGACGGATTCGGCTACGTCCGCTTGCGCGGCGAGATTTCGGGCTATCGCGGCCCGCACGCCTCCGGCCATTGCTATTTCGCCCTGAAGGACGACCGCGCCAAGATCGAGGCCGTCATCTGGAAGGGCAGCTTCGGACGCCTGCGCTTCAAGCCCGAGGAGGGCATGGAGGTCGTCGCCCAGGGCAAGATCACGACGTTCCCCGGCTCGTCGAAATACCAGATCGTCATCGAACAGCTCGAGCCTGCGGGTGCCGGCGCGCTGATGGCGTTGCTCGAAGAACGCAAGCGCAAGTTCGCCGCCGAAGGCCTGTTCGAGGAAGCGCGCAAGAAGCCGCGCCCGTTTCTGCCGAAGGTCGTGGGCATCGTCACATCGCCGACCGGCGCCGTCATTCGCGACATGCTGCATGGCTTCAACGAACGCTTTCCGACGTGCGTGCTGGTGTGGCCGGTGCGCGTACAAGGCGAAGGCAGCGCGGCGGAAGTCGCGGCCGCCATTCGCGGTTTCAACGCGCTGGAAGTCGGCGGCAAGATTCCGCGACCCGACGTGCTGATCGTGGCACGCGGCGGCGGCAGCCTCGAAGATCTCTGGAGCTTCAACGAGGAAATCGTCGTGCGCGCCGCTGCCGAGAGCCGCATTCCCCTGATCTCCGCCGTTGGCCACGAAACCGACTGGACCCTGATCGACCTCGTCGCCGACGCGCGCGCGCCAACGCCGACGAAAGCCGCCGAATGGGCAGTGCCGAAATACTCCGAGCTGATCGAGGCGCTCGACAAGTTTCAGCTGCGCAAGCGCACCGCTATTCGCCGCGTGCTGGCCGATACGCGAACGCATCTCAAGGCATCCTCGCGCGGCCTGCCCAAGCTGCAGGACCTTATCGCGCTGCCCCGCCAGAGGTTCGATGCCGTCGACCGCCGGCTGTCGCGCGCGTTGCTGGCCAACACCCGCGCACACGGCACCCGGCTGGCGCGCGTCAGCGGCCGCCTGAGCGCCCAGCCGATCGTTCAAAAGCATTCCAGATGTCGCGAGAGACTTGACGTTTTGGAGCGCCGCGCCGGGCAGGCGCTGCTCAATCGCGTGGCGGTCCGTCGCAGGGATCTCGATGGTAAAAGCGCGCTGCTCAAGTCGTTGGGCTATCAAAGCGTATTGTCGCGAGGCTTCGCGCTGGTTCGGGACGAAACGGGCGTCACCGTCCGTCAGGCGAGGTCGGTTTCCCCGGGTGCGGCGCTGTCCGTTCAGTTCTCGGACGGCCGGATCGGCGTTGTCGCAGATGGCGACCCGGCGACCGGCACCGGATCAGAACCTGCCGCTGGGGCCAAGCCGCCGCGTCAAAAGACCCGCACGCGCGGAGGGCAGGGCTCTCTTTTTTAATTCGCCTGAAGTAGGCTAAAATGATTATGCACGCCGGATTGATTGGGATGCCGGGCGGAACACAGCCGCCCATCGTAATATTGTGAAGTGTCGAAACCGCACATCGGTACAGAATGAACCGTATTGAGAAATTCTTCGGCGTCCGTAACGAGGCGAAGCTCCGTTATCTCGATGGAGAGTTCGAGGTGTTGACCCCTGGCGAGTTCGTGCGCTGCGCGGTGACGGGCCAGCCGATCTCGCTCGCCAATCTGCGTTATTGGAGTGTCGACGCTCAGGAGGCGTACGCGTCGGCTGAAATTTCGGTGAAGCGCTACCTCGAACTCAAGGCGCAAGACGAGACCCGCTCTTAAGTTCGGATCGCCTCGCGAATCTTCTGTTTCAGGATCGCGAGATCGACGCTTTCAATCACAGTTTCGATTTTGAGCACGCGTGAGCGATCGCGAAGTTCCGCGCTTGCGCCACTCGCGCCCGACAACCGGGCTAGATCTTTTTCCGTCGTCGCGAGATCGGCGCTCATGCGCCTCGCGGTATCGACGAGTTCGCGCGCCTCGCGATCGCTGAACGCGTGATGATCGCCGAATGCGCGACGCTCGACAATCGTCGCGCCGAGACTTTCCAGCATCGCAAAAAAACGCTCCGGATTGGCGATGCCCGCATAAGCGACGACACGCCGTCCACGCAGGCTTGCGGCATCTTCAGACGCTCGTGTTGTGGCGGAGAGGAGCGGAGCCTGCGTCAGCTTTTGCAACGTCTCTCGAACAGCGCCGTGCGCCGCGTTCATCTGGCCGGTGACGACGACGACGTTCGCAAGCCCGATCTGCGACGCAAGCGGCGCGCGCAGCGGACCGGCCGGAATGACGTGCCCATTCCCAAGACCGCGATCGCCCGACACCACGGCAATCACGAGGTCTTTCGCAAGCGACGGATTCTGCAACCCGTCATCCATGATGATGACGGCGTTTGAGGGAGCCGCTGTCTCGACGAATTGCGCGCCTTTTGCGCGGTCGCGCGAAATGACGGTCGGCGCGGCGCGTGCGAGCAGCAGCGGTTCGTCGCCGACGTCGGCGCTGCCATGCACGCCGGGTTCGACTTGGATCGGACCGGGCAACCGTCCGCCATATCCACGCGACAAGAACCACGGCGCGCGCCCCTCGTCGGCGACAAGTTGGGCGACCAGCAACGCCAACGGAGTCTTGCCGGATCCGCCGACCGTGAAATTGCCGATGCAGATCACCGGCAGGCGCGAGGCATAAGAATGTGTCTTGCGAAGGCGCGCGGTCGCGATGCTTCCGATGATGTGCCCGAGCGGCGAAAGCAGCGTCGCTTGCCAATGCCAACCGGCGCCATACCACCAACGCGGTTCACGGCCGGGCAAGGCTCACACCCTCTGTTTCTCGAGAAACGGCTGGATCGCTCCGAGCGTTTTGTCGAGTGCGCCTTTCATGGAATCGAGCGAGCGCTGGGCGCTCGAGCGCATGGACGCCGCAGCCTGCCGGTCGGTATGAAGCCGGGTGACGTGGCGCGCGATGTCGTCGGACGATCGGACCTCGACGGCGCCGCCGTCGCGGATGAGGCTGCGATACGCATCCTTGAAATTGTGCGTGTAGGGACCAGTCAGCACGCACGCATCGAGACGGATGGCTTCGATCGGGTTCTGTCCGCCGTGTTTGACGAGCGAACCGCCGACCAGCGCCACGTCGGAGATCGCGTAAAATGTTCCGAGTTCGCCGATCGTGTCGGCGATATAGATTTCTGTTTCCGGAAGAACATCCGCCGAGCGGCTGCGCAGTTGCGTCTTGAGTCCGAGGCCGCCGAGCGACGCCGCGAGATTTGTCCCGCGCTCGGGATGACGCGGCACGATGATCGTCAGCAGCCCTTCGATGTCGGCGCGCATCAGCGAATGCGCAGCCGCGATAATCGTGTCTTCGCCGGGATGCGTGCTGGCGGCAAGGAAGACCGGCCGCTGGCCGATCGACGCGCGCAACGCTGCTTCCATTGAGGCGTCGACATGTGGCGGCGGCGAGTCGATCTTGAGGTTGCCCGCCGTGATGACGTGCGGCGCGCCAAGACGCTTGATCGCGCGTTCGATGAGTTCGTTCTGGGTGAGAATGGCCGCAAAGCGCGAGAACAGCGGTCGCCCCACGCGCGCGAAACGCCGCCAGCGACTGATGCTTCGTGGCGACATGCGCGCGTTGACGAGCACGAGCGGAATGTCCCGGTTTGCCGTTCCAAGCACGAGGTTGGGCCAGATGTCGGACTCGGTGAAGATCGCGATCGTCGGCTTCCAGTGATCGAGGAAGCGGGCGACATACTGCGGCACGTCGAGCGGCACGTATTGATGAATTGCGCGCTCAGGAAGACGGCGCGCAGCGATTTCCGCCGACGTCGTCGTCCCGGTCGTCAGCAGAACTTGAACACGCGGATTGTCCGAAAGGATGCGCTCGATGAGCGGCATCACGGCATTCATCTCGCCAACGCTCGCCGCGTGCACCCAGACGACATCGCCCTCCGGCCGCGGCCGTCCCGCGAAACCGAGCCGCTCGCCACGACGCGGCGCGTCTTCCTTGCCCTGTCGTCCGCGTATGTTGAGCAACATCGGCACGGCGGGCCGGAGCAGGGACGTGCCTGCGCGATAAATATTGAGCACCGGCCCCGGTGCCGGAGGTGAGGCGGCGGCGAGAACTTCGAGCGGCGTTGCGCGATTGATATCGCCGCCAGCAAGCTCATACGCTCTGATGGTCGCCGCATTGAGCGATGTTTCGAGTTCGAGCCGCTTGGATTCGAGCACATCAGCATCGGCGTCGGCGGGAACCTTGATCGGATCGCCTGCGACGAACGCCAGCCGCGAGTACGGCAGATTGAACGTCAATCGGCTCCACGTATCGAAGGACGCGAAATGTTTCGACGCGACCGCCACGGGAACGATGGGCCGTCCCGACATCCGGCCGATGGCGATAATCCCGCCGCCTGCGACGCGCGCTGGGCCGGGCGGAATGTCGGCCGTCATGACCAACGAATAATCGTCAGCAAGCGCATTGAGAGACGCGCGCAACGCTGAGGCGCCGCCCCGGTCGCGCCGCCGCGTACCGGCTCCCGCCCCGCGAATCAGTTCGACATCGAGCGCGCGCATCGCTTCGCCGATGAGTTCGGCGTCGCCATGTTTTGCGACCATCGCGGCGACTTTGACATTCTCGGGCCGAAAGCCCGCGACCATCATGAACTGGCCGTGCCAGCAGGCGACAACGCAGGGATGGACGTCCGCGAGTCTCTCCAGAAGGTCTTCCGGCTCGTAGGTTCGCTTGGATGTCCGCTGCACGAGCTGGATGAATCTGGCGAGTGTGCTTCCGCCAAGTCGCACAATCGTCTTCTTCGTCTCGGCCATGCGGCGCGGCTGCCCCTTGCAAATGTGCGGCGAAAGCTCTTCAAGCCGGTAGCCGTTGATCCCCTTGCGGGTCGTAGCTATAGCGAATAACTAGCAAGTTCAATCGAGAACGGTTTCGGCCTTCAGTGAACCAACAAATACATGGACTCTTTCGCGGGAGCATGCATCCGGTGCTGAAAATCGGTCATTCCTCCGCGTCCTGATGGCGAGCCTTCTCAAACGTGTCAAACGCCGTCTGCGGCGGCAAAGCGGTGCACTGCTTGAAAGTGCGACCACCGCCCCCCCGGGCTGGCTGCACTCCAAATTCGCCCCCGCATTATGCTACGCCGAAATGCTGTTCGTCGATTACGGAATTGCTCGAATAGCTTATAATAATCGGCACCGCATCTCGAATGACGTTTGGCGCTCTGCGCAGCCCGCGCCACATCACGTCGGCTGGCTCGCACGCCGTGGCGTCAAAACGATCATCAATTTACGCGGCGAGCAATCCTTCGGAACGCGCTGGCTCGAGCAGCAGGCGTGCGCCCGACACGGGATCACCCTCGTCGATCTCGCGTTGAAATCCCGCGCTCCGCCGACGACGGCAGACTTGCGAGCCATGCGCGACGTTCTGAAAAACGTCGAATACCCGATCCTTCTCCACTGCAAGTCGGGAGCCGATCGCGCCGGCATCATGAGCGTGATCGTCCGGCATGAGCGCGATGGGCTGCCCATCGAGGAAGCCAAGAAGCAGCTGTCGTTGCGCTATGGTCATATCCGCAGCGCCGATACAGGCGTGCTCGATGCCGTGTTTGAGCGCTATCTCGCTGACCGGGCAAAGACCGGAATCGAATTCTGGGATTGGGTCGAAACCGTTTACGATCCGGAAGAGCTTCGCCGCTCATTCAAGGCGCGAGGCTGGGCCAACAGATTGACTGACGGCCTTCTGCACCGCGAGTAGCAGCGCCGCGCTCTGAAACCAACGTTGCTACGACGGCGGGAGCGCCGACTGCAGACCGGCTAGACCTTTCGGCTCGAGCAGCCGATGCAGGTGCACGATGAAGTAACGCATCATCGCATTGTCGACGGAACGCTGCGCGGCGCCCTTCCAGGCAACGTACGCTGATTGATAGTCCGGGAAGATGCCGACGATATCGAGCGTGGACAGATCATGGAACTCGTGACTGTCGAGTGTCTTGAGCTCGCCGCCGAAAACAAGGTGCAGAAGCTGCGGCTGCTTATCCGGAGAATGTGCGCGCTGGGTCATGGGCGAACGAGAGATCCTGAAAGGCGAAAAGCTGAAATTCGCAAAAAGCGCAAGCGGCGTGCGGCGTCAATCGCGCCGTAAGGATTTGAGACGCCGGGAAGCTGATTTTTAGGTCTGCGTTAAACGTATCGGAACGCAATTCTGCTAGAAAACATGAAAATAGCCGGGAACACCGGCCGCTCGAAAAGACGACAGTGAGGCACAACGGCGCGGCGCGAAGGGAAGCCCTTTCGCGCCGTTGTCGTGTCTGGCACGCGCGCCGCCAGCCAGGCTCAGCTCAGCCCGGCGAACCACGACAGCGACATGTCGGCGAGGAGGCCGAGGAATACCGCGATCCCGACGTCGCGATTGGATTTGAACCGCCTGAGGCAGTTCGCGGGATCATCGATATCGAGCGTCGCGACCTGCCACGACATCTGTAGAAAGACGAGCGTCACGGAAAGAAAGAAGACAAGGTGAGCGCCGGCCAGCGCACCGGCGGTCAGCCACAGAATTCCCGCAAGGCCGTAAAACGCGCCGACATACGAGACCGTGTTGTCTCCGAAATGCAGCGCCGTCGATCCAAGCCCGAGCAGCGCGTCGTCTTCTTTGTCCTGATGCGCGTAGATCGTGTCGTAGCCGACGGTCCAGAGCACGCATCCGGCGTAGAGCGCGACAGCGGGCCAATCGAGCGAGCCTTTCTCGGCTGCCCAGCCGACAAGCGCACCCCAGTTGAACGCAAGCCCGAGAACAATCTGCGGATAGGACGTCACGCGCTTGGCGAAAGGATAAACTGCGACGATAAGCAGCGAGGCGATGCCGAGCCAGACCGTAAACCAATTGAACTGCAGTAGGACGGCGAGGCCGATCAACGCCATGACGACGACGAATTTCAACGCGCCTGCGGGTGTCACCTGACCGGACGGAATGGGCCGGCTCGCGGTGCGCTGCACCTTCGCGTCGATGAACCGGTCGACATAATCGTTATAGGCACAGCCCGACGCGCGCATCGCGAAGGCGCCGATGGTGAAGAGCAGGATCGACCGAAAATCCGGAAACGGTTCGCGCGACGCAACCTGCGCCAGCGTCAGCGACCACCAGCACGGAAAGAGCAGGAGCCACGCCCCGATGGGCCGGTCAAAGCGCCCGAGCCGGAGATAGGGCCGCCACGAAACCGGCGCCCAACGGTCGACCCAGTTGGAGGGCGACGCATCCGCCACGCGAGAATCGGAATTGGTGGAAACTTCGGCTCCCATAGTATGCTCGTTCTCCGACAGCCTGTCCGACGCTATAGAGCCCGGCGGCATGGGGCAGCAAGGCCTTCGCGCCATGCTGTTTGACGCAATTCGAGGCCCGGTTAAGACCGCAACATGGCAATTCGTGATCTGACATCCGAGCGTCTGTTCATCGCTGACGATCTCGCCGCCGGAGTGTCCGTCGAGCTTGCCCAGCAGCAGGCCCATTATTTGACCAACGTCTTGCGGCTCCGGCCCGGCGCGAAACTGTTGGTCTTCAATGGCCGCGACGGGGAATGGCAGGCGTCGCTGATTGAAAGCCGCAAGCGAACCGCCGTCCTCGGCATCGAACAACAAACGCGTCCCCAGGAGCAGGGACCGGACATCGACTACCTGTTCGCCCCCCTGAAGAGGTCGCGCCTGGACTACATGGTCCAGAAGGCAACCGAGATGGGCGTCCGCCGGTTGCGTCCCGTCATCACCGAGCGCACGATTGCCGAGCGGGTCAACGGCGAGCGGATGCTCGCCAACGCCATCGAGGCCGCCGAGCAATGCGGCGTCCTCCGCGTGCCGGAAGTCGAACCGCCGGTTCCGCTTGAAACCGCCTTGGCCGCGTGGGATCCGGCGCGCACGCTGATCTACTGCGACGAGCACGAGACGGCCGCTGATCCGATCGCGACGCTTCGCAAAGTCCCCGCCGGGCCAGTCGCCGTGCTCATCGGCCCCGAGGGCGGGTTCTCAAATGGTGAACGAGGCCGGCTTCTGGCGAACTCCCACGTAGTGCCCCTGCCGCTCGGGCCGCGCATCATGCGGGCCGACACGGCCGCCGTCGCCGCCTTGACGCTCGTCAATGCCGTGCTGGGTGACTGGCAGCGGTTGTGAGACAGGCGTTCGCACCACCTTGCCGATCCGATCTTGCCCCTCCATAAGGCTCCAGATGTGCGGAGTCCGCTTCGCGCTTAATTCAGGATTGGCCAGGCTACTCGAGTATGTCGACGCGGGAACAGATTGCCGAAAGCGCACGGATCGAGTCGCGTGACGATCTCGTGCGCTGGATCGCGGCAGGCGAGAAGCCGAAGTCCGATTGGCGCATCGGCACCGAGCACGAAAAATTCGTCTTCCGCACCGTCTCGCTGGCGCCTGTGCCATACGGCGGCGACGATGGCATTCGCGCCCTGATGGACGAACTCATCGTGCGTTACGGCTGGGTCGCCATCAAGGAAGGCGACAACGTCATCGCGCTGAAGCGCCCGGATGGCGAAAAGGGCGGCACGATCAGCCTCGAGCCCGGCGGACAATTCGAATTGTCCGGAGCCCCGCTCGACGACGTGCACGAAACGGCAGTCGAGACAGACCGGCATCTTCGCGAAGTGTTAGATGTTGGCGAAGATCTCGCGATCGGATTTCTCGGTGTCGGGTTTTCGCCCAAGTGGCGCCTCGACCAAGTCCCGCAGATGCCGAAGAAGCGCTATCAGGTGATGACGCGCTACATGCCGTCGGTCGGCAGTCGCGGCCTCGACATGATGTACCGTACGTCGACGGTTCAGGTGAATCTGGACTTCGGCTCGGAAGCGGACATGGTCAAGAAGCTGCGCGTTTCGCTCGCGCTGCAGCCGATCGCGACAGCATTGTTTGCAGCATCGCCGTTCACCGAAGGCAAGCCGAACGGCTTTCAGTCGCTACGCAGCGAAATCTGGCGCGATACCGACAAGCGGCGCACCGGAATGCTGCCGTTCGCGTTCGAAGACGGCATGGGATACGAGCGCTATGTCGAGTATGCGCTCGATGTGCCGATGTACTTCGTCTACCGCGACGGCAACTACATCGATGTCGCGGGATCATCGTTCCGTGACTTCATGGCGGGCCGCTTGCGCGGCTTCGAAGGCGAATATCCGACGATCGACGATTGGTCCGATCATCTGACGACGCTGTTTCCCGAGGTTCGCCTCAAGCGCTTTCTCGAAATGCGCGGCGCCGACGGCGGGCGCTGGGGGTCGATCACCGCGCTTCCCGCATTCTGGTCCGGCATCCTTTATGACGAGACGGCGCTCGACCATGCCTGGCAAATGGTTCGCGACTGGACGGACGAGGAACGCGAACAGCTCCGAACAGAAGTTCCGAAACTGGCGCTCGCAACTCCGTTCCGTACGACGACTGTCGGCGATCTTGCGCGGGAGGCGCTGTACATCTCTCGCCACGGCCTGAAGAACCGTCGCCGCATCAATGCGATGAGCGAAGACGAGAGAATCTATCTCGCCCCTCTCGAGCGCATCGCCGGGGAAGGTCGCACGGTCGCCGACGACCTGCTGCACCGCTACGCGGGCCGCTGGGGGGAGAACATTGACCATATTTTTGAGGAGTTTGCGTTCTAGCATCCGCCTGCGTTATGGGCCGGCTGCGGATGCCAGACTTGCAGTTCAGCCATTGTTCAGGGTTATGGACTTAGTCTCCCGCGTTGGTTTTGGCCCACTGTCCACATCTCGGCCTGGGACCAGGGGACGGAAGTATGGTGCAGACCGCAGGGAGCGTAAAAGGATTGGCGCGCATTGTCGTCCTGCTGAGCCTGATTCTTGCGGCCGCGTCCGTACCGGCCTTTGCAGACCCATGCGCTGACGGCTGCCGCGCTCAGCATAACGCCTGCCGCATGAACACGAAGCTGCTGTACTCGCCGCGCTGCGATTCCTCGCTGCAATCATGCTTGAGCGGATGCTTTGCACAGGATCGGGTTCGTGGCCGGGAGCGAGAGAGACACGCGCCGAAAGAGTTTCATGGCGCCCCGGAATTTCGCGGACCTCCGGAGTTTCGGCTGCCAAAATTCCAAGGCCGTAACGATCATCGCTGAGCGTTCGCCGAAAAGACTATCTCTACAACATGATGCAACCGGATATTGCTCGCCACACCGCCGCGTGCAAGGATGCTTAACAGCCGCCGCGGTGAGCTTTAAGGCTGCGTGGCGCACGGCCGATTACGGGGTGGTCGCTGAGGAGATGTTTGGCGATGCCACATATCGAGCTGCCTGAACCGGATGCCGGCGTGATCCGTCGCCGCCCGATTTTGATCGAGGATTTGAAAGCCCGCGTCGGCGCGGACCTTCTCATTCTCGACGAGGACGGGCGCCGTGCCTACGAGACCGACGCCTTCACCGCATATCGCAACGTCCCGATGCTCGTCGTGCTGCCGCGCACGACGGAAGACGTTTCGAAGATCCTGAAATTCTGCCACGAGAACGACGTCAAGGTCATTCCGCGCGGCGCGGGCACCTCGCTCTGCGGCGGCGCGCTACCGACCGAAGACGCCATCGTCCTCTGCGTTTCGAAAATGAATCGCGTGATCGAAGTCGACTACGTCAATCGCTTCGCACGCGTCGAAGCCGGCATCACCAATCTCGAAATCACCTCGCGCGTAGCGCCGAAAGGTTTCTTCTACGCGCCCGATCCGTCGTCACAGCTCGCCTGCACCATCGCCGGAAACCTCGCGATGAATTCCGGCGGCGCGCATTGCCTCAAATACGGTGTGACGACCCACAACGTGCTGGGAGTCAAGATGGTGCTGATCGACGGCACGATCGTCGACATCGGCGGTACCTCGCTCGAACGCAACGGTTACGATCTCTTGAGCCTGATGATCGGCTCGGAAGGTCAGCTCGGCGTCGTCACCGAAGCGACCGTCAAAATCCTTCCGTCCGCGGAAGGCGCGCGCCCGCTGATGATCGGCTTCCGCTCGCCGGAAGCTGCAGGCAGTTGCGTTGCCGCAATCATCGCCGCTGGCATCATTCCGGTGGCGATCGAATACATGGACCGCGCCGCAATCGAAGTCTGCGAGGCCTTCGCCGGAGCCGGTTATCCGCTCGATGTGGAAGCCTTGCTGATCGTCGAGGTCGAAGGTTCGGAAAGCGAGATCGGCATTCTGCTCGCCCGAATCGCCGAAATCGCGGCGGCGCACGATCCGAAAACCGTCGTCATGAGTTCCGGACCCGACCAGAGCGCGCGCATCTGGGCCGGGCGCAAGGCCGCCTTCGGCGCCATCGGCCGCATCTCCGATTATCTTTGCATGGACGGCACGATCCCGCTCGCGCAGCTTCCGCACGCGCTGACGCGCATCAGCCAGATTTGCGCCGAGCACGATTTGAAAGTCGCCAACATTTTCCACGCGGGCGACGGCAATCTGCACCCACTGATCCTCTATGATGCGAACGACGACAGTCAGGCCGATCGCGCCGAAGCCGCTGGCGAAGCGATCCTCAAGCTTTGCGTCGAGTTGGGCGGCTGCCTCACTGGCGAGCACGGCGTCGGCATCGAAAAGCGCGAGCTGATGGCATCGCAATTCTCGGCGACCGATCTCGCCGTGCAGATGCGCATCAAAACCGTGTTCGATCCGACGTGGCGTTTGAACCCGGCAAAAGTTTTCCCGCTGGCGGCGACAGAGACGATGCGCTCGGGCCGCGCCGCGAGCACGCCCGAGGCCGCCTAGCACATGGTGCGTTCGTGACCGAACTCTTGCGACCAGCAGCCGAGTGGGAGTTGCAGTCGATGATCGCGAAGCTCGCCGCGCAGAAACGGCGTGTCGAGATCGTCGGCCACGGCGCGTTGCGGAACGCCGGCCGCGTCGCGCGCTCCGATGTCGTGCTGTCGACAGCGGGCCTCAAAGGCGTCACGCTTTACGAGCCGACCGAGATCGTGATGACGGCGCGCGCCGGAACACCGGTCTATGAAATTGAATCGCTGCTCGCCGCCCGCGGCCAAATGCTCGCCTTCGAGCCGATCGATCTCGGACCCGCAACCGGCGCTCCGGGCGGTGCGTTGTCGATCGGCGGCGTTTTCTCGACGAACTTCTCCGGCTCGCGCCGCATTCTCGCAGGAAGCGCACGCGACAACCTTCTCGGCGTTCGCGCCGTCAACGGACGCGGCGAACTCTTCAAGTCCGGCGGCCGCGTGATGAAGAACGTCACCGGCCTCGACATCGCACGCGGATTAACCGGCAGCTGGGGCACGCTCGCGGTGATGACCGAAGTGACGTTCAAGGTCGCGCCGTTGCCGCAGACGATGCTGACGCTCGCGTACACCGGCTTGCCCGACGATCTTGCAATCGAAGCGCTGACGACGACGATGGCGACGCCGCTCGAAGTCTCCGGCGCCGTGCATCTGCCGAAAGGCAGCGCCGCGCGTCTGAAACAGGCAAAACTGAAGGGCATCGATCAGCCCGTCACGCTGTTGCGACTGGAAACGTTCTCGGCTGCAATCGAAGGCCGCAAGGAAAAGCTCAAGGCCGCATTGAAGGTCTACGGCACGCCGATCGAGCTCGACGCCGAGGAAACGTGGAGCCTGTGGAGCGAATTCCGCACGCTGTCGGTCATGCCGTTTTCGACCGAAACGAGCCTCTGGCGGATTTCGACGCTGCCGACGAAGGCCGCCGAGATCGTGTTCGCGATCGAAAAATTCATGGACGCCACGGCATTCTACGATTGGGGTGGCGGCCTGATCTGGCTCGAGGTTCCCGCTGCCGCCGACGCCGGTGCCGCCGACGTCCGTCGCGCCGTATCCGTTCGCGGCGGCCACGCGACGCTCATTCGTGCGCAACCGGAAGTCCGCGCCAGCGTCGATGTTTTCGAACCGCTGAAACCCGAAATCGAACGATTGACACGCGGGGTCAAGTCCGCGTTCGATCCCGATGGGCTTCTCAATCGCGGGCGCATGTACGCTAATCTATAGGCTCTTCTGTCTGACAGTCAGGCGCAATGCACACCAGCTTTTCGAAAGCGCAGCTTGAGAATCCCGAAATCGCGCGAGCGGAGCGTATTCTGCGCCGCTGCGTCCATTGCGGGCTCTGCACGGCGACGTGCCCGACCTATGTCGTCCTCGGCGACGAGCGCGATAGTCCGCGCGGGCGCATCTACGCCATCAAGGACATGCTCGAAAAGGGCATCGACGCGAAGCCGGAAGTTTCGAAGCATATCGATCGCTGCCTCACGTGCCTCTCGTGCATGACGACGTGCCCGTCCGGCGTCGATTACATGCATCTCGTCGAGATCGCGCGCGGTCACATCGAAAAGACCGGCAATCGCAGCCTGAAAGATCGCCTGATCCGTCGCGCACTAGCGGAAATCATCCCCTATCCGCGCCGCTTCCGATGGGCGATGCGCGCCGCGCCGCTGGGACGCCGAATGGCACCGGTCTTTCGCGCGCTCAAGATGCCGGAACTTGCTGCGATGGTCGACCTCGCACCGGCCGACGCGCCTCATGGCGGACGCTTTCGCGGCCCCGGAACGGCGTCGCCGACAGGAGTTCGCACGGGCCGCGTGCTTCTGCTCGCCGGTTGCGCGCAACAGGTTCTGAGACCCCAGATCAACGACGCCACGATCCGGCTTTTTGCGCGCGGCGGGATCGACGTCATTGTCGCGAACGGCGCCGGATGTTGCGGAGCGTTGAGCCAGCACATCGGACGCGAGGAGGAGGCGGTCAAGTTCGCCCGCGCCAACGTTGCCGCCTGGAGCAAGGAAATCGCCAAAGGCGGCGTCGATGCCATCATCATCAACACCTCGGGCTGCGGCACGACGGTGAAGGATTACGGCCATCTCCTGCGCCACGAAACCGAGTTCGCCAAACGCGCCAAGGACATCGCGGCAATGGCGAAGGACGTGACCGAATTTCTCGACGGCCACGATTTTGGCGCGCCGAAACGCTGGTCGAGTCTCAAGGTCGCGTATCACTCGGCCTGCTCGCTGCAGCACGGTCAGCGGGTCACGTCGCAACCGAAATCGCTTCTGAAAAAAGCGGGCTTCACGGTCCTCGATATCCCCGAAAGCCATCTCTGCTGCGGCTCCGCGGGGATTTACAACATTGTGCAGCCCGAGATCGCGGGTGCGCTACGTGACCGCAAGGCGGGAAATATCAAGACGCTCCGCCCCGACGTCGTGGCAGCAGGGAACATCGGCTGCATTCAGCAATTGCAGTCGGGGTTGGACATCCCCGTCGTTCACACCATCGAGCTGCTCGACTGGGCGCACGGCGGTCCCGTGCCGCCCGGCCTTGAAGGTCTCGCGCAATATTCGACGGATGTTCCGCAACCCAAGCGCAGCGTTGAGGACTATATCGGAGCATGAACGTCATCGATAAGGACACGGCTGCGCGTTCAGCGCTGGAGGCTGAGCTTCGCGCACGCATTCGCGGCAAGGCCAAGCCCGTCGGCTCGCTCGGCCGCATCGAAGATCTTGCGCTGCAGGTCGGAATGGTGAGTGGCACGCTGCGGCCTGATCTTGGCGGCGCGAAAATCCTTGTGTTCGCTGGCGATCACGGGCTGACCGCCGAAGGCGTGACCGCGTACCCTTCCGTTGTTACGCGCGAGATCGCGAAAATGGTTCTGGCAGGGACCGCCGGCATCAACGTCTTCGCGCGGGCTTCCGGCATCGATGTCGTGCTTGTCGATGCAGGCATGCTCGAACCGCTGCCCGCGCATGATCATTTGATCGAGCGCCGCATCGCAGCCGGAACAAAAAATTCAAACCTCGAACCGGCCATGACGCCGGACGAATGCTCCCAAGCGCTCGAAGCCGGCCGTGCCATCGACGCCGAGCTTCAAGGCGTTGGCATCGTCGGATACGGCGAGATCGGCATCGGCAACACCAGCGCCGCCGCGCTCGTTGCGCACGCGCTGACCGGGATCGATCTTGCCCTGCTCGTCGGCCCGGGAGCAGGCGCACCGGCGCTCGGCCTCGACCACAAACGCAAAACGCTTCAGTCAGTATTATCGCGCGCCAATATCCGCGAGGACGATCCGCGTCAGCGCGCACGCGAAGCGCTCCGGCAATTCGGCGGCTTCGAAATCGCGATGATAGCGGGCGCCATGACGGCCGCCGCAGCCGCACGCCGGATCATCGTCGTCGACGGCTTCATCTCGACGGTTGCGGCCCTCGCGGCGATCGCGCTTCATCCTGAAACACGCACGTGCTGCGTCTTCGCACACTGCTCCGCCGAACCCGGTCACAAAGCAATCCTTGAATATCTCGGCGCGAAGCCGCTGCTCGCGCTCGACATGCGTCTTGGCGAAGGAACGGGCGCGGCGCTTGCAATCCCGCTCGTCCGCGCGGCGGAATTGATGCTGCGCGACATGGCCGACCTGCCGGGCGAGCATCCGGCATGATCGCCCGCGAAGTCCGGCTCTTCAAAATCGCGTTGCAATTCCTGACCCAGCTGCCTGTTGGGTCGATCGGCGACTGCCCGCCGGATTGGCTCGCGCGGTCCGCGAAATACATGCCGCTCGTTGGCACCATCGTCGGCGTCATCGCCGGTGCGGCCATCGTCTTGAGCGCAGCATTCCTGCCCGCGCCGTTGCCGACAGTCATTGGCATCGTCGCCGCCATCGCGATCACCGGCGCATTGCACGAGGACGGCCTCGCCGATACGACGGACGCCTTCGGTGGTGGACGCACGCGCGAGCGCCGCCTCGAAATCATGCGCGACAGCCGCATCGGTACGTATGGCACTCTCGCGTTGATCTCCGTGCTCGCTTTGAAAGGTGCGGCGCTCGTTGCGCTGACGCCGTGGAATGCAGCGCTCGTCATGGTCGCCGGACATGCGGGTGCCCGTCTCGCCGCCATCGTTACGATGTCGAGGTTGCCCCACGCCGGCGGCGGCGTCGCCAAGGTCAGCCAGAAGATCTCCGAGCTGACGGTGTCCGAGATCGCCGTGGCGCTGGCTTTAGGGTTAATTCCGGGGTTTCTCCTGTTGGGCGCGACGACATTCATTGCTGCCGCGCTGTTCGCGTTCGCCGCTGCGAGCCTCATCGCCTTGATCGCACGCCGTAAAATCGCTGGATATACCGGCGACGTTCTGGGTGCGGTCGAACAGGTTTTCGAAGCCGCCTTCTTCGTCGCCGCAACGGCGCTCATGGCCGGGCCGCACTAACCGCGTGCGCTTGCAGCGCAAACCCCTCGCGTCTTGCCAAATGTCAAAGCGCCAGCCGGTCAAATTGCGATTTGATCCCGAGCGAAACGATGCAATGATTGCCTCGCGGCGGATGCGACTGGGCAGAGGGTAATCAGAAATCGCCTGTTGAGTGTAACGCGTATGGCGACGGCTGATGTTGGGAACGGCGTGGCGTATGTAGCCGCAGACCGCGTTGACGCGCGTCTGTCGCTATGGCCCGCATCCCGCTACATAACGGAAGTTTTCGACGGTGCCGACGAAGCGCTGGCTGCGCTCGATGCGGTGCAGGGTGGTCTCGTCTCGAGCGGCTTTCAGACGCTCGATTGGTTGACGGCGTTCTACGAGGAGATCGCGCCCGCGCAACGTGCGATGCCGCGCCTCGTCGTCGTCACGGAGCGCAGCAGCGGCGACGTCGCGCTCGTCCTTCCGCTGCTCATTCAAAAGAAACGCAGGCAGACGGTCGCCCGTTTCGCGAACCTCGGCGTTGCCGCTTACGGCGGACCGATTCTCGGACCGGCCTGCCCCGTCCGGAGGAGTGCGATAAGACGCGTCTGGCGCTCGGCAATGCGTGCAATGCGCGACGTCGATCTCCTTCGACTCGATCACATGACAGCCGACATCGGCGGAGCGCCTAATCCGCTAATGGCCTGCCGGGGCGTTGCGAACGCGCGTTCCTCCGCAAATCTGCTGACCATTCCGGAAAGCGTCGACGCATACCTGAACGGACTCGGAAAAAAATATCGCAAGGATGTCGAGCGCTGCTATCGCCTTTGGGAAAAGCAGGGTGCGCCGCGTTTCTTTCGTGCCGAGACGCCTGAGCAGGCCGCGCATATCTACGCCGTGCTCGAAGAACAATTATCGCCGCGTCAGGGCGCGACGGGGAACAAGCGCGCGTTTGACGAACCGTCCTATCGCGCCTTTTGCGAACGGCTCGCCATCGATGGCTCGGAGGCCGGTCTCGCAACCCTGTTCGCGCTCGAAGCCGATGGCGAGATCGCGGCCACACTGTTCGGCATCGTCCACGAAGACACGTTCACGATGCTACATCTCGGGACAGGCACGGCGTGGAGCCACATCTCGCCCGGCCGCCTCGTGATGATCGAAGCTATGAAGTATTTTGCCTCCCGCGGTGTCCGGCGATTTGACCTGGGACCCGGCGATCATCCGTTCAAGCACGGCTTTGGCGTCGAGTGCGTACCGCTCTACGATCTGATCGTCGCCCGCAATCTCGCGGCGTCGCCATACGTGATGTACCATCGTCTGAGCGCGCGCCTGCCGAAGCCTCTCCGCCTCAAGGCCGCCTATCGCCTTCTGAAGTCGCCTTTTTCCCGTTAATTCGGGCCCTTGAACCCGGCTTTCGCGAGCGCGGGCGATCCGATATAAGGCGGGCTCGCCCGCCGGGCGTTTCAGATGATACGGCAACTATTACAATCACGGTTCCCATAGACCTTATGTCCAAAGACTCCACCAGCGCGCGTCCCGCGCCGCAGGCATCCGCCGCACCAGCGCCGCGTCTCGCGAAAGGCTTCCGCGATATCGAGGCGGCCGAGTTGCGCGGCCTGAACGAGATGATCGCGAAAATCCGCGAGGTCTACGAGCGCTACGGATTCCAGGCTCTCGAAACGCCCGCGATCGAATACACCGACGCGCTAGGCAAGTTTCTCCCCGACCAGGACCGGCCGAACGCTGGAGTCTTCTCCTTCCAGGATGAAGACGAGCAATGGATGAGCCTGCGCTACGATCTGACCGCGCCGCTCGCGCGTTACGTCGCGCAGAATTTTCAGGTTCTGCCGAAGCCGTTCCGCCGCTACGCATTCGGCAACGTCTATCGCAACGAGAAGCCCGGCCCCGGCCGCTTCCGCCAGTTCATGCAGTTCGACGCTGACACCGTCGGAGCCGAGAGCGTCGCCGCCGACGCCGAGATGTGCATGCTCGCCGCCGACACGCTGGAAGCCTTGGGCGTCAAGCGCGGTGATTACGTCATCAAGGTCAGCAATCGCAAATTGCTCGACGGGTTGCTCGAAGGCATCGGCCTAGATGTCACCGACAGCGCCCGTCGCCTGACGGTGCTCCGCGCCGTCGACAAGCTCGATCGCCTCGGGCTGCAAGGCGTCTCCGATCTTCTCGGCAAAGGCCGCAAGGACGAGAGCGGCGACTTCACGAAAGGCGCCGACCTGACGCCCGCGCAGACGATGGCGGTCGTCAACTTCCTCGAAAAGCCGGTTCTCGAAAATCGCAACGGAAACGAAAACGCAAACTTCGTCGCAGGCGTCGAAGACCTTCTCGCAATTCAAACGCTCTGCCAGTCTGCGGGATATGGAGCCGACCGTATTCGTGTCGATCAGACGGTCGTCCGCGGCCTCGAATATTACACCGGCCCCGTGTTCGAAGCCGAACTGACGTTCGAGGTCAAAGGCGACGACGGCAAGCCCGTGCGCTTTGGCTCCGTCGGTGGCGGCGGCCGCTACGATGATCTCGTCGCGCGCTTTACCGGCGACAAGGTTCCCGCGACCGGTTTCTCGATCGGCGTCTCGCGCCTGCAGGCGGCGCTATCGCTCATTGGCGCCAAGAAGACGGAAGCCCTCGGTCCCGTCGTCGTGCTCGTGATGGATAAGGGCGAGATCGCGCGCTATCAGAAAATCACGCAGGATTTGCGCAACGCTGGAATTCGCGCCGAAATGTATCTCGGCTCGTCCGGCATGAAGGCGCAGATGAAATACGCCGACAAGCGCAACGCGCCGTGCGCGATCATTCAAGGCTCGGACGAACGCGCCAAGGGCGAAGTCACGATCAAGGATTTGATCGAAGGCGCCAAGGCCGCCGCCGCGATCAAGGACAACAAGGAATGGAAAGCGGCGCGCCCGGCGCAGTTTTCCGTTTCCGAGGCGAACCTGATCGACGAAGTCAAAAAACTCGTCGCGTTGCATCAGGGTTGAGTCATGAGCGCGGAAACGACGCGAGAGTTCGAGGCGCTTGAAGCGCAAGCGCAGACATTGATGTCGGTCTTCACGAAGGCCGGTTATGAAGCCGTCGCGCCCGCGATCATCCAGCCCGCCGATGTCTTCCTTGATGTCATCGGCGAAAGCCTGCGCGCGCGCACGTATGTCTTTACCGACCCGGACGGCGCCGAGCTTTGCCTCCGGCCCGATATCACCGTGCCGACGTGCCGGCTGCACCTCGCGCGCCACGTCGATCCGGCAACGCCTGCGCGCTATTGCTATCGTGGTGCCGCGTTCCGCTTTCAGCCGCAGGGCGTCGATGCTTCGCACCCGCGCGAGTTCCGGCAAGCTGGTATCGAGCGCTTCGGGGATGCCGAACGCGAGGCGGCGGAAGCCGACGTCATTGCCATCGTCATCAAGGCGATCGAAAAACTCGGCCTCAAAGATTGGACGCTGCGTCTCGGCGACCTCGGACTGTTTTCGAGCATCCTCGATGTGGCCGGAATTTCGCCGCGCTGGAAGAAGCGCCTCGACGATGCATTCCTGAAACCGCAATCGTTTCGCGATGCCCTGAAGGCATTTGCCTCGGGCACGAGCGCGACACGCTTGTCCGTGCCCGCCACGTTGCTGGCATCGCTGGATAGCGCCAATCGCGCCGCCAGCGAAACGGCTGTTGCGACCTACCTCGACGACAATGCGATCGAGCTGATCGGTACGCGCCCGCTCGCCGATATCACCGAGCACCTGATCGGCATCAAGGAGAGCGGCGATGAAAAGCCGCTCGCTGCGGACGCCGCCGCGCTCATCGGGCGTTACACGGAAATCTCGGGTCCCGCGCGCACCGCCGGCGCGAAAATCGCCGAACTCGTGAACGGAGCACCGGCCGGTTCGAGCGCGGCGCTGGAAACCTACGATCGCCGCCTCGCGCTGCTCGCAAACGCCGGCATCGATCTCGACCGTGTGACTTTCTCCGCCGAATTCGGCCGCTCGCTGGAGTACTACACCGCCCTCGTATTCGAAGTTCGCGCCAAGACGCTCGGACCGCAAAGCCCGCTCGCGACCGGAGGCCGCTACGACGGCCTGATGCGCGCCGCCGGAGCGGACGCCGATGTTGCGGCCGTCGGCGCCGCGATCCACACCGAGCGTCTTTTGGCAGCGCTGCAGGGAGCCGCATCATGAGCAGGCTGACGCTGGCCATTCCGTCCAAGGGCCGTCTGATGGAACAGACGACCGACATGTTCGCGCGCGCCGGGCTGATCGTCCGCAAGGTCGGACACGCGCGCGGCTATCGCGGCGAGATCGAGGGACTTCCCGACGTCGACGTCGCTTATGTGTCGTCCTCGGAAATCGCGGAAGCGCTGAAGGTAGGCAGCATTCACCTCGGCATCACGGGCGAGGACCTGATCCGAGAAAACATCTCGGACGCCGTGACCCGCATCGGTTTCGTGCACAAGCTCGGCTTCGGCTTTGCCGACGTCGTCGTCGCCGTGCCCGCGTGCTGGATCGACGTATCGACCGTCGCCGATCTCGAAGACATCGCGATGCCGTTCCGCAGGCGGCACGGGCGCTGGCCGCGCGTCGCCACCAAATACATGAACCTGACGCGCCGCTTCTTCGCGTCGAAAGGCTTCGGCGATTATCGCATCGTCGAAAGCGCCGGCGCGACCGAGGGCGCTCCTGCCGCAGGTACGGCCGAGCTGATCGTCGACATTACGACGACGGGCGAAACGCTGCGCGCCAACGGCCTTCGCATTCTCGATGACGGCGTCATCCTGAAATCCGAGGCGAACCTGCTTGCGTCGAACGTCGCCGCCTGGACGCCGGAAACGCGCGCCCTATGCGACGACATCGGCGAACGCCTTGCCCGTGCGCCACGCGCGTGAGCGCGTAAACCTTTCGTTAGGCAATCCGTTTCGAGCCAAACGTCGCGATGCCTCGGCCGCGCCAGTGGCTGGCATTCGTTTTGCCTATCGCCTCATGACTTATCGATCCATGAGGCTTCCGTGTCCAAGATCAGCACGTATAGCAGCAAAACGACGTTCGGCAGACGGATGTCGCTCGTCCACGCCCAATTGCAGGCTGGGAATGCTGCACCAATTCGGTGCACCGTCCAGCATGTGGACGAAGCCGGTGCCGTGATCGAATTGAGCCGGCCGACGATCCTTCCTCCGCGTGTCCGCCTGCGCTGGGACCAGTATGGCGACGGCGCCGAATGCGAGATCATCGGAACCGAAGGCCAGGCCGTGCGGGTCGCGTTCACGTCCGGCAAAGGCCCGGAAATCCTGCGCCGCTTCGAAGCCGACCGCGCTAGCCAGCGTCAGCGAGTAGGCATTTGAGAATGCCGTAATTGTAGCGGCCGTCGAGCGCCGCGAACGCCGGTCCGAGCTTTCCGCTATCGCGCGTTTCGCAACGATCGAAGGCCGCCTCGATCTCGTCGCGCTCGGCCGGATCGAGACGAACCGCGTCCTCTGCACTGATCAGGCCCGCTTCAATCGCCTCGGCGAGATGGCCGTAGATCGTCCCGACCTCGAGCCCCCGCTCGGATGCGATCTGTTCCGCATCGAGACCACGGAGGTGTGCCGCCAGCGTCGCATTCACGCTTGCCGACAGGCGGTTGGTGAGCGCCGGATGCGCTGCGAATTGCGAAATTACCTGCATGAACGCCGCGCCGTAGCGCGCGATCTTGCTCGCACCGAGCCCGAGAATGTCGTGCAGCGCCGATTCCGATTTCGGCCGCTTCTCCGCAAGCTCGATCAGAGTGCGATCCTGCGCCACGACGTAGGGCGGAAGTTTCGCCGCCGTCGCGAGCTTCAGGCGCACGGCCTTGAGCGCGTCGAACAGCGGCTGGTTCTGCGCCGCAACTTTCGGAGCGAGCGACGCGCCGCGCTTCTTGGCAAGTTTCGACTTCGCCTGCGTGACGCGCATCAGGAAACGCTCTTCGCCGCGCAGCAGCGGCCGAGCCCGTTCGGTCAGAACGAGCGACCCCATGCCCTCGTCATCGCCCGTCAGATAGCCTTGCGCGGTGAGCTGCCTGAAAAGCCCTTTCCATGTCGCCGCCGGTAGGTCCTTGCCAATGCCGAAAACCGACAGGCGGTCGTGGCCGTTGCGCAGCACGCGCTCGTCCGCAGTTCCGATCAGCACGTCGGCGAGATAGGTGACGCCGAACCGCTGCCCGGTGCGATAGACGGCCGATAACGCCTTCTGCGCTACGACGGTCCCGTCCTCGGTGTGCGGCGGGTTTAAACAGTTGTCGCAGTTCCCGCACGGCTCGGAATTCATTTCGCCGAAGTAGGCCAGCAGCGCTTGCCGACGGCAGCCAGGCATTTCCGCCAGCCCGATGAGCGCATCGAGCTTCTGCCGCTGTACGGTCTTGAAAGCTTCCGAGCCCTCCGACTGCCCGATCCATTGCCGAAGCTGCACGATGTCCTGCAGGCCGTACGCCATCCAGGCGTTCGCCGGCTCGCCATCACGCCCGGCGCGGCCCGTCTCCTGATAATAGGACTCGATCGACTTCGGCAGATTGAGGTGGGCGACGAAACGCACGTCGGGCTTGTCGATGCCCATGCCGAAGGCGATCGTCGCGACGATGATCAGCCCTTCTTCCGTCAGGAACTTGGTCTGCGCGCCCGCGCGGATGTGCGCTTCGAGACCGGCATGATAGGCGAGGGCTTTGCGGCCCTTCGAGCTGAGCCACGCCGCCGTTTCCTCAACCGACTTGCGTGACAGACAGTAGACGATCCCGGCATCGGTCGGATGTTCGGCTTCGATGAACTGCCAAAGCCGTTCGCGCGTGCTGCCGCTGCCAAGCTCCGCGATCGTGTAGCGAATGTTCGGCCGGTCGAAGCTCGCGACGAAACTCGCGGCGTTTTCGAGCGACAGCTCCGAAATGATGTCTTGTCGCGTGCGTTCGTCCGCGGTCGCTGTCAGCGCGATGCGCGGCACGCGCGGAAATCGCTGCGCCAGAATCTTGAGCTGCCGGTACTCGGGCCGGAAATCATGACCCCACTGCGAAACGCAATGCGCTTCGTCGATCGCGAACAGGGCGATGTCGCTGCGCTCCAGGAGATTGAGCGTGCGCTCCTGCACCAGCCGTTCGGGCGCAACATAAAGCAGATCGAGCGCATCCGCCGCGAACTGCCGTTCGATCTGGTCCTGCGTGCTGCGGTCCTGCGTCGAATTCAGAAACGCCGCCTTGACGCCGAGATCCTTCAGCGCGTCGACCTGATCCTGCATCAGCGCGATCAGCGGCGACACGACGATTCCCGTGCCGCGCCGGACGAGCGACGGGATCTGATAGCAAAGCGACTTGCCGCCCCCGGTCGGCATCAGCGCCAGGCAATCGCCGCCGCGCAAAACGGTATCGATGATATCGCCCTGCAGCGGGCGAAATCCCTTGTAGCCGAAAACGTCCTCGAGCTTCGCGCGGGCGAGGGACATGGCGTCGCCGGTATCGGACGCAAACGGCAGAGAAAGCGGCGCGGCGTAGGCCGGCATCACGAAGTCCTATGCGCAAGTCATCGGGACCCGGACGCTAATATGATTCGATGAGCAACTCGGCCGGCGCATAAAAAAAACCGAGGGCAAACGCCGAGTTAGCGGAATTATCGGGCTATTGGGTGAAACGTTGCGGCAATTTAACGTCACGTTCAGAATGAGTTCATCTTATTGCGCTTAGATATGACCTCAAGGCTGGTGTCACCTCCCCCCGTGCACACCAGATGCTGCCGCCGCCCGGCCAAGTCCCGACTCCCCCCGTCTTCCCCTTGGCCGGGCCGCGGCGCTCTCATAATCCCAGGATATTTTTCTGTTCGTCCGGCGTCGCGTCACACCGCGACGTTCGCCATCACGTGAATGCGGTCCGATGCGCCGGGCTCGCGCGCGAGATCCGGGCCCTGGAAGACGCCCCTGTCCATCTCGCGGATCGCGCCGTCTTTGGCGTTTGAAATCAGATTGTTCGCGATCAGGCATTTCCCGGCGTCCGCAGCATTCGTAACGGAGATGCCGACACGCGCATTGCGCACGACGTTCCCGGTTACGGCCACGTCGCGCATATAAACGCCCCAGCCGATCTGAATGCCGACGGTCGGTGCGTTTTCGATCGTATTGCCGGAGACCACAGCGTCGGCCTCGACGGCGATGCCTTCGCCCCGCTTGTCCTCGGGCTCCTGCTCGCGCCGGACGAGATTGCGAATGAGATTGCCTTGCACGACGGCAAGGCGGCCGCCTTCGTTGAAATTTGTGACCGAGATTCCGCTCGCGGCCGTATCGACGAGATTGTTCGCGATGATCGCGCCCTGGAATCCGAATTCGGCATAAAGCGCGACCTCGCCAAGCCGTTCGCAGCTATTGCCGACAATTTGGATATTGGACGCCGCGTTGCCGCGCACCGCCGTATAGGCACAATCGGAAATGCGATTCCCCGAAACGAGCACGCTTCCGGCGCGAAACACATTGATGCCGTTGCCGTACTCGCCGGTGCCGCCCGCCGCGTTGCGGATTTTCGAGATGCGATTGCCCGCGACGACGCTACCGTCCTCTTCCTGTTTGGAGCGCCAGATCAGAATGCCGTTGTTGCCGCAGTCGGTGACGGTGTTGTCTTTGACGTCGAGCCCGAGCGAGTCGAAACTTTTAAATCCCGCATCGAGAACATGGCTGATGAGAAGGCCTTCGACCCGCCCGCCGCACTCCGTCAGCGATACTCCGTTGCCGCTGCTGTTCTGAATTTCGAGATCGTGGAGATGCAAAGTCTTGGAGTTCGAAAACGTCAGCAAGCCGTCGCCGCGAGCCGTGTCGAAGGCCTTGTAAGCGCCGTCGAATGCCAAGCCTTCAAGAACCAGCCCGTCCGCCTTGTCGCCCGTGATGAATGCACTGCCGCCTGAGAAAACCAGAGTAGTCGTCCGCGCCGTTCCGATCACGCGCGAGCCTCGCCGCAGCCTCAGATCGCTGACGAGGAACTTGCCCGGCGGCAGAACGAGCGGAATGTCCTTTTCCGCTGCACTGTCGACCGCCGCCTGCAAGGCTTCGGTCTGATCCCGCCCATCATCGGGAACGAGCACGGGCGCGAAGTCCGAGGCGTTTGGCGCTGTAGGCGATAGCTTGCGCTCGCTCGCATGTGCGGCGCTTACGGCTGCGCCGAGCCCAAGGCTTGCTCCGATAAGCGAACGGCGATCGATGGTCATTGATGGACTCCGGTTTGCTCCCCGTATGAAGCAAGGACCGAGCCAGCGTGCCAGACATTAAACCGAGGTTAAAGTCGCCTCCTGCGGCGCGTGGTGAAGCGAGAATTTCAAAACTTCCAGCGCCCCGGAAATGGTTCGGCCTATGGTTTCGGGCGCGCCTGCTTTGAGAGGTATGTGAATGAAGCCAACCCTGCAGCGGTCGCGCCGCGTCCTCGCTTCAAGCAGTGAGTGGTAAAAAACGGCGTTGCAGAGATATCCTCCTGCATCATCGGACAGCCTCGCCTCAAAGCCGTGCGCTTCGAGGTGCTGCGCGACTGCGGTCGCGGGAACGCTTGTTGCAAGCGCGGACGCACCACCTTCGCAGATGCAGTTGGAAGCGGGCAGGCCGCCTGCTGCATCCGGCGACATCCGGCAGAAATTTCGGGCTGCCGTTTCGATGCGAAAGCCGCGCATGCTTGTCGCAACTCCGAAGTGCAGCGCCAGAACAGGATCGTGCCGCTCATGGAGTTCGGAAACAAGTCCCGGCGCCCGCACCCATTCGGTCGGCAGAACAGCGACCGCGAAGCGAACATGCGGCAGCGCAAGTCGTGCTTCGCGCGCCAGCCTTTTGACGATCACGGCAGACGCGTTCCTGGGGACGTTCGGAAACGGTCCGAAGCCAGTCAGCAAAACGGTCGGGCGAGAATTCGAGCGCATGGACCAATATAGCGTGCAGCCGACACGATCCAAAAGCGTGCTTATGTGCCGGAGCTAAAGCCCCATCAGCCCCATCAGCCGGTCGACCGCCAGCGTCGGCAGCAGCGTGCCCTCGCGCACCGATGCTTCGATTTTCGGAAGCTCGGACGCGACTTCCGGGTGCGCCTTGAGCGCGCCCATCAGGCGGTCTTCGAGCATGTCGCGCATCCACGACACCGCCTGCGCCTGCCGTCGCGCCTGGAACTGCCCGGTCGCCGACATCTTTTCGCGATGCTCGAGAATTTTCGCCCAGAGGTCTTTCAGTCCGCGATTTTCCTGCCCCGACACCGTCAGCACCGGCGGAAACCACGTCGCGTCGTGTGGCGTGAAAATCTGCAACGCATGCCGGTAATCCGCCGCTGCCCGTTCCGCGCGCCGGACATTGTCGCCGTCGGCCTTGTTGATGGCGATCATGTCGGCAAGCTCGATGATGCCTTTCTTGATGCCTTGCAGGTCGTCGCCGCCGCCCGCGAGCAGAAGCACGAGAAAGAAATCGACCATATCGGAAACGGCGACCTCGGATTGCCCGACGCCTACGGTCTCGACGATGATGACGTCGAAGCCCGCCGCCTCGACGAGCGCCATCGTCTCACGCGTTTTGCGCGTCACCCCGCCGAGCGTGCCGGAGGAGGGCGAAGGACGGATGAATGCATTCCGCTCCTGCGCCAGAGAACTCATGCGCGTCTTGTCGCCGAGGATCGACCCGCCCGACCGCTTCGACGTCGGATCGATCGCCAACACGGCGACGAGATGACCCTCCGCGATCAGATTCATGCCGAACTGGTCGATCGTCGTCGATTTGCCGACGCCGGGCACGCCGGTCACGCCGAGGCGCACGG
The DNA here is from genome assembly GCF_001006785.1 of Hyphomicrobium sp. GJ21. Lineage (NCBI taxonomy): Bacteria > Pseudomonadati > Pseudomonadota > Alphaproteobacteria > Hyphomicrobiales > Hyphomicrobiaceae > Hyphomicrobium > Hyphomicrobium sp. GJ21. The sequence continues at coordinate 1,696,052 of NZ_CDHO01000003.1, forward strand.
CTTGTCCTGTTCTCGGCAGAAGCTCCTGCAACACTTGCTGCGCAAGCCGCCCATGCTCGGGATTGGTGCTCTCGACCAGCGTAATCGCGCGGGCAAGCAACGCCCGGTCGCCGGCGGTGATGCCGGCCACGTAATCTGCGACGGGTATGCGGTGGGCTGACAGGGTGGCAGTCGCCATGGCTCGCCTGGATATCCTTTATCTTTCAACGGCCGACCATGGTCAGGAACGGCGCGCGCCGCAAGTCCGGATTTCGTCGCTGAAATCCACGACAATCCTGCTGACACAATTTCACGGCATGCACATCGTGTTGCCCAATGAGCGGCAGGCTCGTAGGATTTCCTGGGGTCAAGGGATCAAAGACGGAAATGCGGGGAGGGAACGCGATGTATTCGCTTGCCAGGCGTTGGCTGCAGCCACGGCGGTCTGTAGCAGCTATTGCGGCGATCATGGCCTGCGGGTTGGTGGCTGCCTGTACCCAAGCGCCAAAACTCGCAAAAGCGCCTGCTGAAACGGATTCCACGAAGACCGCCAGCGTGCGTCCGGCACCCGCGCCGGCCACGGCTGGCTCCCCGGCGCCGACGACTTCGCCCGCTGAAGAAGAGACGCCTGTGGCGTCTGAGGCTCCCGAGGAACCGGCGGGCGGCGCAGCGCCCCCGCCTTATCCGCAGACATCCGATCCGGAAGGCGGGTCTGGCCGGTCATATGAGACGGCCGAACCGGCGCCCGCTCCGCCGCCGCCTGCACCGCGCGCGTCCGCCGCGAGGCCGAGCCCTCCGGCCGTCGCGCCAGAACCGCCCATGCCGACCGCCGCGCCTGGAGCCGCGGCCAACGCCAGCGCCGAAGCCGCCGCCAAGGCCGCAGCTGCCCGCCGCGCCGAAGAGGAGGCGCGAGCCGCCATGGCTCAGCGATACGACAACGCGAAAAAATCCGCGGCAGCCGCACCCGCCGAGGATCCGGCCAAAACCTACGACGTCGTGCCTGTGTTCTATGGCACCGATCGCGCCGTCGAGGCCGATCCGAAACGGCTGCAATTCGGCGCCGAGCGCGGCCACCAGCTGCAACTCGGCAGGGCATTGGTGACGGTGCCGCTGATCCACAAGGTGCCGCACATCGAGCGGCCGGTCGTGATCGAAATCCCGTACTTCAAGGTCAAGGTCTACGAGGAGAAGGAAGACCCGCAGAAGCACTTCACGGTGCAGGAAATCAAAGGCCTGACCGAAGCCCAGATGCTGGCGCTCGTCAAACAGCGGCTTGCGACGTCGTCGACCTTCAAGGACCACGCCTTCGTCTTCGTGCACGGCTTCAACACGTCGTTCGACAACGCACTCTACCGCACGGCGCAGATCGCCTACGATCTGCGCTTTGATGGCGTGCCCTTCCTCTATAGCTGGCCTTCGGGCGGCAAGGTCGCGAGCTACACGTACGATCACGGCAGCGTCGAGCAGGCCGAGCCGAGGCTCGCCGAATTCCTCGACATGGTGATCCAGAAAAGCGGCGCGAAATCCATCAGCCTCATCGCGCATTCGATGGGGAACGAGCTGCTGTTGCGCGTGCTCGAACGCATGAAGACCAAAGTTCCGCGCGGCGTCGTCATCAGCCAGGTCATTCTTGCAGCGCCGGACGTCGATCGCGACAAGTTCAACATTCTGGCGCGTGAGGTCATCAAGTTCGCGAAAGGCGTCACGCTCTATGCAGCCTCGAACGACCGCGCGCTGAGTTATTCGGCACGGTTCTGGGGCGGCGTGCCGCGTGCGGGCGACGTTCCCGCGTCGGGACCGCTGATCATTCCGGGCCTCGATACGATCGACGTCACCGCCGTCTCCACCGACGCGCTGGGACTCAACCATTCAGGCTACGCTGAAAATCCCGCTCTGCTCAACGATGTGAAAGCGCTCGTCGCATCCGGACTTCGTCCGCCCGACAAGCGCTTCAAGAGCATCCTGGCCGTTGACTCGGCCGCGGGCAAATATTGGCGGTTCCAGGCGGAAACGGCGGCAGTGCCCTAGCCGCCGGCAAGGAAGCCGGCAGCAAAATTCGCCGCAAATCCTCCGACGGTGGCGCGCATGGCGCCGCCGCGTCGCGGGTTTGAGCAAATCTCGTAAGACTTCCTTTACGCGCGTACGGCACACTTCTTTCGAGTTTGTTCAGTATTCGAAGGTCCGTCATGCGTTCCGCGTTTGCAAAGCCGCTTGCGTCGGCTGCTGCTGTTCTTTTTGCTTTGGCGTCGGCCAACTGTGCGCTCGCCGAGGACGTTCAATTCGACGACGAAGAAACCGACGGCACGCAGATCGTTGCCGCTGGCGCCGCGCCCGACCAGCTTCCGGCAAAAAATCTCAATTCAGTTCCGCTCGATGGATTCACCGTTCAAGCCGGAACGGGATCCAGCATGCTCGTCCGCCAACTGAGCGCGGCGCGGCCCAACGAAGATCTGGTGATCTGTGTCGCCGGCTGCTTCAGCGGTCGCGACCGCGTCGTCTACGCCCAACCGATCGATCGTAAGGCGCGCGCCAATATGGCTTCCGCGGCAGCCACCGGGGCGTCGGACGGAACCAGCGGTTCCAGCCCGCACGGATTGCGTGGCACCCGCTAAAAGCGGCCAAAAATAGGCATTCGAAGCGCTCGCGGCGAACGCGATTGCCGTTTCCGTCGTGAACAAAATTTCACGACGGATCAACGGCGCTGCGTCGTTCCTGATCCGACGGCCAGCGAAACTTGCTCCCCTTCGATCTTTCGAGCTGGCCGAAGGAGATGACCCCATGAATAAACTTTCGCGCGGTGCTTGGCTTGCGATTGCGGCCGTAGCCGCTGTTCCGGCGACCGTTGCCATTGCCAAGTCCGTCGATCGTCCAGGCGGCTGGCACAGCATGACACCGGAAACGCGGACCCGCCTTGAGGAAGGTCGCATCGCAATGGCGAAGGCGGCTCTGCAGCTCAATGCGGATCAGGAAAAACTTTGGGCGCCCGTTGAATCGTCCGTCCGCGATGCGTTCAAGGCCCGCGAGGCAAAGCGTGCCGAATGGGCGAAGAAGCGCGAGGAACGCCGGGCTGACAAATCGGAAGGCCCATCCAAACGCCCCGATCTTGCGGAACGTTACGAGCAGATGAGCAACAATCTCGCTGAACGCGCCGACCGCTTCAAGACGTTCTCAACCGCATTCAAGCCTTTCTACGCGTCCTTGAGTGACGAGCAGAAAGATGTGTTGCGTCCGCTGATGCGCCAGTTGTCGCCGGGCTTCGGTCACGGCGGCGGTCGCGGACCGCACTGGGCCTTCGGCGGCGGCTGGGGTCCGGGCGGTCCGGGACACCACGGGCATCACGGCTGGCACGGCGGTCCTGACGGTAAGGGCGGTCCCGGCATGCAGAACGACGCGCCCGACAACGACGGCGGTCCCGCGCCGGCTGAGCCCGACGACAAAGGCTGATCGTTCAACGTCGCTTGCGAATTTGAATAGCCGGGCTTCAAGGCCCGGCTATATTTTTACGGGACGCCAGCTTTTATAAGCGATGCGCTGCGCGCAAGTCGCCCGCCGGACGAACGTCAAAGCTTCCGCAGCTTGAAAATCGCGCTACCGGCTTCACCGGAGAGGCGCACGCTCTGCGTACGTCCTGAAACCGTGATGCGGATCGAACCGCCGGTATTGTACTGCTGATTGAAGAAGCTGCCCGTGTAGCTGTTGGCGCCGGATCTATAGAGCGTCGCCGACTGATCGACTTTCGCGGATGGCGTCGCGCACGTCGCCGACATCGCGTAGCTCGATGCCCCCGTCTTCGCAAAGTGGGCGCGGCACCGGGCCCTTTCCTTCGATCCCGATGAAAAGGAGATCGAGCCATTGCCGCTCCAAGAGCCGGTCAGCGACGCAGGTTCTGCGTTTGCGCTGCTGACGTTCACGCCCATTACGCCAACGGTTAGGGCAAATCCTCCGGCGGCGACGGCGCGTAGCATTTGCGAAACGGCAGTGCGAACCATGTCGAACTCCTATGAACAGAAACCGTCGTGTCCAATACGGCTATCTTAGCGAGTCTTGCGATGAGTGTGCAGGTGGGGTTCGAAAACTGTTTCGTCAATTCCGATTGAGTGAACCAAGAGTTTCCGGTCATGTGCGGATTTTTGCTAAAGCCTTCGCTTGTCAACGTTGACCTCCGGCGCCCGGTTGCCGTCGAACTCGACGCATGTCGTAAAGCCCGGTCTGTGACGCGGCCATGACGGCAGCAAGCGGCCTGGCTATGCGTCCCACGGTGCAGCCGCCTTGCCCGCCGCCGAATTCCGTGCTCAGCAGAACGGCCATGAAAACATTGCCCGAAGCCTTTCGCCCTTTCGACGCGCGCATGCTCCATGTCGGCGACGGTCACTGGATCTATGTCGAGGAAGTCGGCCTCAGAGGCGGCCGCCCTATTGCGTTTCTGCACGGAGGACCGGGAAGCGGCTCTCAGCATTTGCACCGCACGCTGTTCGACCCGGCGCGTGACCATATCTTCCTGATCGATCAACGCGGCGCCGGCCGCAGCCATCCCTATCTCTCGCGCGACGCCAACACGACCGCTCATCTCGTCAGCGATCTCGAAGCCATCCGCGAACATTTCGATATCGCCAAATGGCTGCTGGTCGGCGGCTCCTGGGGCTCGACGCTGGCGCTCGCCTACGCCGAAAAACACCCTGAACGCGTCGCGGGACTTGTTCTACGCGCCATTTTCCTGGGCACCGCGGAAGAAGTCGAATGGGCGTTTCTCGAAGGGCCGAAAATATTCCGGCCCGAGCTTTACGCCGACTTCCGCGATTGGCTTCCGCCCGCCGAGCGCTCCGATCCGCTTCAGGCCTACGTGAACCGTCTCTGCAATCCAGATCCCAACGTGCATACGGTTCCGGCGCTGCGTTGGTTCGCTTACGAACGCGCGTTATCCGAAATCGCAGCCAAGCCAGGAAAACTTCCGGCAGAAGTCGATGCCGCGTCGCGCCTGCCGCCGACGCCGTTCGTCGAAGCGCATTACATCCAGAATAATTTCTTCCTCGAGCCCGGTCAGCTTCTGCGCGAAGCACGAAATCTTGCAGGCATTCCGGGGCGCATCGTGCAGGGCCGCTACGACTTGCTTTGTCCGCCGCGAACGGCGCACGCATTGGCGTCTGCGTGGCCGGACGCGCGTCTCGAATTTATCGAAACGGCCGGCCACGCCATGAGCGACCCGGGCGTCATGGACGCCATGCGCCACGCGATTTCAGAGATCGCTTGAGGTGAGCTGCTACTCGACGATGAGTTCGCTGACCATCGTCGGCTGATGCTTGGAGCAGATGATCTGGAAAACGCCGGGCTTGTCGGCAACGAAGCTGACGTCGGTCACTTCCCCTCGTTTGAGCGTGAACGATTTGTCGTAGCCCTCGATCGTCGTCGGATGCTCGGAGCCATTGAGGCCGACAAACCGTAACGTCACCTCGTCTCCTGCTTTGACGTGATACTGCGGCGCGCTCCAGAGATAGGCCGAGATCTGCCAGCGGCCGTCGTCACCGGGCTTTTTGAGTTGCAGCCCGCCGCCCTCGGGGAGCGCAGCGGCCGGAAAAGGCTCCTTGGCGACGTCGGCGGTGCCCTTTGGTTCCACTGCCGCAATCGTGAAAACCCGCTTCGAGCCGGCGGCAGCGGCGGTCACGCCCGCATAGCCAACAACCGCCGCAGCCAGCGGCAAAAAGAGGTGTCGCATCATCATCGTAGTCTTCCCCTTTACCAATTCGATATTCCGCGTCTGACCGACACAGCACGCCTTAAATCGGCTCTTGAGCCTTGACTTCAAGGCCGAACATCGCCACTAGCAGGCCATTGCTCTTCGATGGCGCTCGGGTCCTCGTGCCACTCCAAGCGGCTCAACTGCCGCGCTCGACCCTGCATTGAGAACAATCTTTTATAGCAAAGGCCACACCCCGAAAGCGCCGGTGTGGGCCATGGGACGACCCGCACGCAAGGACGTAGCGGTCTCGAAGCCCTTGGGAAACACTTCACTTTGACAGTTGAAAATTTCGAGGCGTTCGGATTTGCCGAGCCTCTTTCGCGTGCCCTGACGCAGTGCGGGTACGTAACGCCGACGCCTATCCAGGTGCAGGCGTTGCCGCCGCAGCTCGAGGGTCGCGACCTTCTCGGCATGGCTGAAACAGGTTCAGGAAAGACCGCAACATTCGTCCTTCCGATCCTGAACAAGATCGCCTCACAAAACAGCGAACCGGCACCGAAGCAGGTGTTGGCGCTCGTGCTGGCGCCGACGCGCGAGCTTGCGATTCAGATCGACCAGGAAGTCGCGAGCCTGGCGCGCAACATGCGCATCCGCCGTGCCGTCGTGCTCGGCGGCGTCAGCAAGGGACCGCAGATCAACGCGCTGAAACGCGGCGTGCACGTGCTCGTCGCGACGCCCGGCCGTCTGCTCGATCTCATCAATATGCGGACCTGCGATCTGTCGCGCGTTGAAACGCTCGTGCTCGACGAAGCCGACCGCATGTTCGACATGGGCTTCATTCGCGACATCAAGAAGATCGTCGCGATGCTTCCTGAAGCCCGGCGCACGGCGCTCTTCTCCGCGACCATGCCGGTCGAGATCAAGAAGTTCGCTTATGACATTCTGAAGGAACCGTATCGCGTCGACCTCTCGTCGAAATCGATCGTCGTCGATCGCATCGATCAGAAGGTCATGATCGTGCGCACGCCGGAAAAGCAAAGCCGGCTGCATACGATCCTCGCTGACGAAGCCTGCAAGCGCGTCATCGTTTTCACGCGCACGAAGCGTGGCGCGGACCGTGTCGCCGACCGCCTTGGCATGGCCGGCATCAGTGCTTCGGCATTCCACGGCAATAAGGCGCAGAACGCACGCCAGCGTGCATTGAACGACTTCATGATGGGGCACATTCGCGTGCTCGTCGCGACCGATATCGCAGCGCGCGGCATCGACGTTTCGAACATCACGCATGTCGTCAATTTCGATATGCCGCTCGATCCGGAAACCTACGTGCATCGCGTCGGCCGCACGGCGCGCAAGGGCAACAGCGGCGTCGCGATCTCGCTCTGTGATCCGTCCGAGCGCCAGGAAATCACAGCCATCGAGCGCATGATGAAGCAGAAGCTCGAGGTCATCGCCGACGTCGGTGGCGAAGTGCTGCCGATGCCGGAGCGGCGTCAGCATCACCGCGCCCAGAACGGACCGCGGCGTGACGGTGAACGTCACCACGAGCACGGCGACCGCCGCCGCGAAGGACGCGAAGGCGGCCAGCGCGGCGAACGTCACGCCCGCCCGCATCGCAATGGCGACGAGCGTGCCAACGCATCGCCGGCACGCAACGGTGAGAACCGTCGTCCGTATGAGCCGCTCGGGATTACGGCCGAAGGCGACGCCATGTTCGGCGTCGGCGAACGTCGCGAAGCGCGAGGCGGTGAACATCGCCCCAATCGCGGTCCCAATCGCGGTCAGGGCGATCGCCCGCATCGCGGTGAGCGCGGTGAACATCGCGGCGACGGCCATCGCTCTCACGCCGGGCATCGCTCGCGCGACGGCGAGCCTGCGCGCCAGGCAGCGGCATCGCGGACGAACCACGAGCACGGCGATCGTCGCAGCGAACGTGGACACGCGCCGGAACGGCAAAACGAGAGGCACCCCGGCGAGCATCGTTCGGCCGAGCATCGCACGAGCGAACATCGCGCAGGCGAGCATCGCCACGGCGAGCGTGGTCAGAATGAGCGCGGTGACCGCCGCCCGTCCTGGGGCAAATCCGACGCACCGAAGTTCATGAAGCCGCGCCGCGACGACGGCGGTCGTGGCCGTCAGAGCCGCAACCCGGCTTCGTGATCGCTTCCTGAAACTTCGATAAAATAAAAATGGCCGGGTTCGCCCGGCCATTTTCGTATCTATTCCGCCGCTGCTTTGTCGGCGTAGCCGAGCTGAGCGTTGAGCTTTTCGACGAGATCCGCCGCAGCCTCTGGGATGTTCGTGCCGGGGCCGAACACCGCTTTCGCGCCAGCCGCGTAAAGCGCGTCGTAATCGGCGGGGGGAATGACGCCGCCGACGACGATCATGATGTCGCCGCGCCCTTCCTTGTCGAGCGCCGCCTTGAGTTCCGGCACCAGCGTCAGATGGCCTGCCGTCATCGTCGAAACGCCGACGACGTGCACGTCGTTTTCGACGGCCTGCCGTGCCGCTTCATCGGCGGTCGCAAACAGCGGCCCGATGTCGACGTCGAAGCCCAGGTCCGCGAACGCCGACGCGATGACCTTCTGCCCTCGGTCGTGGCCGTCCTGGCCGAGCTTGGCGATCAGAATGCGCGGACGGCGGCCATCGTTCTTGTCGAACGCCTCGACGAGGGTCTTCACCCGATCGACGCTCGGATTCATCGCCGCTTCCTTCTTATAGACGCCGCTGATGGCGCGAATTTCGGCTTTGTGCCGCGTGAAGACTTTTTCGAGCGCGTAGGAAATTTCGCCGACCGTCGCTTTCTGGCGCGCAGCCTTGACGGCAAGGTCGAGCAGGTTGGCGTTGCCCTTCGCGCCTTCGGTCAGGGCATTGAGAGCGGCCTGCACGTCGGACTCGTTGCGCTCTTCCCGAAGCCGTTTCAGCTTCGCGAGCTGCGCCTCGCGCACGGCCTGGTTGTCGACCTTGAGGAAGTTGATTTCCTTGTCGCCCTTGATCTGGAACTTATTGACGCCGGTGATCGTCTGCCGCCCGGAATCGATGCGGGCCTGCGTGCGTGCGGCGGCTTCCTCGATACGAAGCTTCGGAATTCCAGCCGCGATGGCCTTCGCCATGCCGCCTTGCTCCTCGACTTCCTCGATGTGCAACAGCGCCTTTTTTGCGAGATCGTAGGTCAGGCGCTCGACATAGTGGCTGCCGCCCCACGGATCGATCGTCCGCGTCGTGCCCGATTCCTGCTGCAGCAGAAGCTGCGTGTTGCGGGCGATACGCGCCGAGAAATCCGTCGGCAACGCGATCGCTTCGTCGAGACCGTTCGTGTGCAGCGACTGCGTATGACCCTGCGTCGCCGCCATGGCTTCGAGGCACGTGCGCGTCGCGTTGTTGAAAATGTCCTGTGCCGTCAGCGACCAGCCGGACGTCTGCGAATGCGTTCTGAGCGACAGGGACTTGTCGCTCTTCGGCTTGAACTCTTCCTTGATCAGCTTCGCCCAGAGCAGGCGCGCGGCGCGCATCTTGGCGATTTCCATGAAGTAGTTCATGCCGATCGCCCAGAAGAACGACAGGCGCGGCGCGAACGCGTCGATATCCAATCCGCCGGCAACGCCCGCGCGTGCATACTCGATGCCGTCCGCGATCGTATAGCCGAGTTCGAGGTCGGCCGTCGCACCGGCTTCCTGCATGTGGTAGCCGGAAATCGAGATCGAGTTGAACTTCGGCATCTTCGCGCTGGTGTAGGCGAAAATATCCGAGACGATCCGCATCGAAGGTGCGGGCGGATAGATGTAGGTGTTGCGCACCATGAACTCTTTCAGAATGTCGTTCTGAATGGTTCCAGCGAGCTTCTCCGGCGGCACGCCCTGTTCCTCGCCCGCCACGATGAACAGCGCGAGGATCGGCAGCACGGCGCCGTTCATCGTCATCGACACCGTCATGTCCTGCAGCGGAATGCCGTCGAACAGCACGCGCATGTCGAAGATGGAATCGATCGCGACGCCCGCCATGCCGACGTCGCCCTTGACGCGCGGATGATCGGAGTCATAGCCGCGGTGGGTCGCGAGATCGAAGGCGATCGACAGGCCCTTCTGGCCTGCCGCGATATTGCGCCGATAGAAGGCGTTTGAATCTTCCGCCGTCGAGAAGCCTGCATACTGGCGGATGGTCCACGGCTGCAGCGCGTACATCGCCGGGTAGGGTCCGCGCAGGAAGGGGACGATGCCCGGCAGCGTGTCGATGAAATCAAGCCCCGCCGTGTCGGCGCCGGTGAAAACCGGTTTGACCGGAATGCCCTCGGGCGTCTCCCAGACCGGCGCCTCGGGCGCGGCCGAACCCTGGCCAGCTTGGTTCGCGGCCGGCGCTTCGAAAGACACGTCTGCAAAATTCGGAATAACAGTCATCAGGCGCGATTAATCCGGTGAAATGATACGTCGCGGCAACGGTAATGGAACGCGGCCGCAACGACAATCGCCGTGCGACATCGAATTCGTATAGGGGACGGCGATTGCGCCAAAAAATGCCTGCGTTTTCAGGCATAGGCCCGAGCCCGCCACAAACGCCCGCATGATGGGCCGCCCAAGCCGAATGTCCCCAGGGGTAAGATATGCAACGCAAGGTCGCGAACGAGACCCGCAAGGACGGCGCGGCCGCCAGTGCGGCACGCCTCTGGGCGCCGCTGGCGCGCTTCATCACTTGGGAAAGCCATCTGGGCGAGCGTGCCGAGGCGAGAGGACCCGCCGCGCATTTCGCCTACGAGTTCGTCCGCTTCGGCGTTAAGCAAGCTTGGGCCTGCCTGTTCGGCGCGCTGATGCTGGCGCTCCTCGTCGCGACATTCCTTTTCTATCCCAAGGGCGCGGCGCTCGCGCGCTACGATTTCCTCGTCATTGCCGCCGTGACCATTCAAGTCCTGATGCTGACCTTCCGCCTCGAGACGATCGAGGAAGCCAAGGTCATCCTGATTTTCCACGTCGTCGGCACGATCATGGAGATCTTCAAGACCTCGGTCGGATCATGGATCTATCCGGAGCCAAGCCTGCTGCGGATCGGCGGCGTTCCGCTGTTTACAGGCTTCATGTATGCAGCGATCGGCTCATATATCGCGCGCTGCTGGCGACTGTTCGATTTCCGCTTCACGCGCCATCCGCCCGTGTGGGCGCTGGGACTGTTGAGCGCCGCGATCTACATTAACTTCTTCGCGCATCACTATACGTGGGACGTGCGCCCGGTTCTGTTCGCTGCCGCATTGCTCCTGATCGGACCCTGTACGATCTACTATAAAATCTGGAAGACGCACCGGCACATGCCGCTGTTGCTTGGACTCGTGCTGGTCGCGCTGTTCATCTGGTTCGCGGAGAACATCGGCACGTTTACCGCGGCATGGGCCTATCCGCATCAGAAGCACGGCTGGCAGATCGTCGGCATCGGCAAGCTCGGATCGTGGTTTCTGCTGATGCTGATTTCCTACACGCTGGTCGCCGCCATCAACCGGCCGCAGCCGATGCCGCCACGCGATGATCAGGATACGGAATTTTTACCTCGATAGCCGAGCGGCAGGGCGTTTTTCGCGCGATTGCGGTAGAGTGCACAGGTTGAGGCGCGGGCCCGGAGCGCGACTATCATGACGAACGCGGTTTATTTCGTTGTATTCGGATTTGCCGTGGCTGCGTTCAGCGGAGTGGCCATGTGTCTGCCCGGCGACGAACCGACGTCAGACCTACTCGCGTCGCAAGCTCGAGATCAGGGCTTTGCGTGCAGCCACGCGAAAAGCGCCGAGCGCGAAGTCAACGCTTCACGGCCGAACGAAGCCGTCTGGATTCTGAAATGCGAGAATGACACCTATCGCATGATCGTCATTCCCGACATGGCCGCCAAAATCGAAAAGCTCCAGAAGTAACGCTCTGAGGCAGGCTCTCCTCGGAACCTCCCATCGCTGCCTCAACAGGGCCGCGCTGGCGGCCGGCTCCCCGCAGGGGAGTCGCCAGCGCCAATCAAAGACACCCGCGCTGGCGGCCGGCTCCGCGCAGCGGAGTCGCCAGCGCCACCTCTATGAAATTTCACTCCCCTGCTTCCCCAAGGCCGCGCTGGCGGCCGGCTCCCCGCAGGGGAGTCGCCAGCGCCATCTAAAGAGTCACCCAAGGAACAGCGACCCCGCCTGACTTCGCGCATTCTCTCCTCAAGACGACGGCCAATAGAGAGGAGAGGTCACCATGTCGTGCATCATCGCAGCGTCCGCCACAGCCGCAGTGACGACGGCGGCTACCGTCGCCCTCGCGACGCTCCCCGACGCGCAGTCTCTCCTCGCACCGCTGCTCGACGGTAACGAATACGCGCTGTCGACCGTATCCATTCTCGCATCCGCTCCGATCCTCGCCGTCATGACGGTTCTGGCGGTGTCCGGCCGCGAATAGTTTCTTCACGCATCGTTTCCCTCCCCCGTGCCGGGGCCAGCTCTCCTCACCCCCCGAGAGCTGGTCAATTTTTTTGTGCCGCGATCACTGCGATGCGTGACGCTGATTGTCATCGCCGCGAGAAAAACTAAGCCTTTCTCTCGCCTTGTTGAGCGGCAATTTTTGTTTCGGGGAGCGGGAACCGAAAGCGAGTTTTCGCCAATCGTTGAGTTCAGATGATCGCGCGTGGTGGAGTTCGCGCAAGGACCTGTAGTCCGTTTGTATTGCGTCGGGGGATGCGTTTTGAGATTGAATGCTGTTGCGCTCGTTTTCGTCGGGCTTGCTTCTGTGACGTTTCCGATTCATGCGGAACAGAAGTACACGCCGCAAGCTCAGCCTGTGCTGACCGGTTCTGGTATGCACTCGGCGATCAGGCTTCCAGATTACGTACCGGTGCTGAATTACGATCAGTTCCTGCTCGCGTCTCGCGGCGACAACTTCGGCAATGACGATGAACTTTCGTCCGCGACGCGCTCAGCGGCAGAAGCCTTGAGCGCCAAGTTCGCGGCGCCTCTGGAAGGCTCGCACGTCGCCGCTGCGCCGGACCCGCAGAACGCCGACAGTCTTGACGTATCGTCAGACCCGAAACAGCTCATTAAAGTTGCGGAACTCGTGCCGTCGCCGGATTTGACAGACCCGGCTAAGGTCGCGCGCGCTGCGATCCGCGCGGAAACGCAACGCGTGGAAATTCCGCGATCGGTCGCGCGCAATTCCGAGCGTGCGAGCCGCCGCGAGCGTGCTTCTCATTCACGCGTTGCGAGACGTGGCAACGCGCGTCAGCAGCGCAATCGCGTCGCGACGACCGAACCTCAGCAGAAATCGACCGGGATCAGCGCTACGCTCGACCGGCTCGTCGGCTTCGGATCCTTCACGCCGGATCATCGCCTAACGCCCTGACGGCGATCCGGGTGAGACGTCAGGTGTTCCGTGAATGCGAAAAACCGAAGCGTAATACCCGCGCGCCAACGCATGGTAGATCGGCTCACGGCTGATAAGCCGCGAAATACCCGCTGCAAAAAGCGATGTCGCCATCAACGGAATGACCATGTTCTTGTCGCTCGTCATTTCCATCACGATGACGACGGCGGTTAGTGGAGATTGAACGACACCGGCAAAATATCCAACCGTCATCAGCAACATGATTACGCGCGGATCGGCGAACGTGAAGATCGGCGTGATCATCGAGCCAATCCCCGCACCCACGGCGAGCGACGGTGAAAAGAGCCCGCCGGGAATGCCGCTTGCAGAAGACAGCAGCGTCGAAACCAGCTTCGCCAATCCGAACCACCACGGGATGGCTTGCCCATCAACCAGCGATGCGCGCGTTTCAGCATAACCGTTCCCGGAAGCATATCCGGCCGTTGCGATACTCAAGATCGCGACGAGCAAGCCGCAAAGCGCTGCAAATATGATCGGTTGCCGTTTGATGACGGCGACGATGCCGAACGGCTTGCGCAGCAGGGACACCAACGCGACGCTGAAAAGCCCGCCGAGCACGCCGCCGAAGAGTGCGCAGATCGGAACCGCGCCCCAATCCTGCATGCGCACGATGTCCGCATCGACCCGGCCGAAATAATCGTAATTGCCGAGGATCGCCCAACTGACCGCACCGGCGATGACGACGGAACCGATGACGATGTCGTTGATGCGCCCGGCGAATGCTTTCGCCAGTTCTTCGATCGCGAAAAGAATTCCGGCGATGGGTGCGTTGAACGCTGCTGCAATTCCGGCTGCCGACCCGGCGAGAACGAAGCCGTTCCGGCGGCCGAGGCCCGCGACTGTCGCCACGGCAAACATGACGGATGCACCGACTTGAACGGTCGGACCCTCGCGGCCGACCGACGCGCCCGCAGCGAGCGCCAGCGCTGTCATCACGATTTTTGCGACAGTCGTCTGCCAGCCGAGCAATGCGCGAACATGAAGCTGGTCCGAACTCTTGCGCGCCGCGATCACTTGCGGAATGCCGCTGCCGGCCGCCGCCGGAAACCAGCGCATCGTCACGTACGCCAAGACCGCGAAGCAGGCCGGGGTCATGACGAGCGGCAGCATCGGGTAGGTCGTGAGGATGTAGCTGTAAAGATCCTGTGCGCGGTTCGCGATTCCGGCGAATCCGACGGCGGCCAGGCCGACGAGCAATGCACCCGAGATGAAGACGGCACGGCGCATCCAGACGCGGCGCGACAGGCTCACATACCGATACCGGCGCATGCTACCGCGCAAGCGGCGTGTGCGCGACAGTTTCCGCACGCCCATCTTCGGCTTGTCGTCTGGAGTTTCGTCCGCCATCGTCGCGTCACCGCATATTTGGTTGCCGCATTCGCGATGTGGCGGACCTCATTTATCGCAGGCGTTCTTGCAGCCCTTTGAGCGTCGCGACGGCGTCGGCGCCGGCGAACAGGAACTGATCCACGCCCGCAGCCTTGAGTGCGGCTTCCGCGTCGCCCGGCCGCCCAGCCATCAGAACGAGCTTCGCACCGGCCTTTTTCAAAGCTTCCGCAGTCGGCTGTGCGAGCGCCGCATTGACGGCATCGGATGAGCAGATGCACGCAGCCGTCGCACCCGATGCCTTGAAGGCGGCGGCAGCGTCTTCCGGCGTTTTATAGCCGTCGCTGATCAACGCCGTGATGCCGCCCGCGGCGAGATAGTTTTTGATCCACGTCGTGCGAATGTTGTGATCGGCGATCTCGCCGAGGCTCGCCGCAAAGATCTTAAATCCGCCATGCGCATCCGCCGCATCGCGCAAGGCTTCGAACGCTTCGCCGAGCCGATGTGGCTTCAGCGGCTTGACCTCGACAGCCGCCTTATCGGACTGCGCTGCCACTGTTGGCCAAGCCTCAGCGTGAACGCCGTCGTCGCCGAGAAGCGGGAACGCGCTGACGCCCGTCAATTCCTGCCGCAACGTCGCGATGTCTTTCGCGCGCGCATCCGCAGTCTTTGCGATGATCTCTTGAATGTACCCGGAGGTGAGCGCCGCGGCCATGCCACCACGGCCTTCGATGTCCTGGAAAATGGCCCAGGCTTTTTTCGCCATGTCCTCGGTCAAATTCTCGACGTACCACGAGCCGCCGGCCGGATCGGTGACACGGCCGAGATGGCTTTCCTCCTGGCAGACGATCTGGATGTTGCGCGCGACGCGACGCGCGAATGCATCTGGTTTGCCGAGCGCGAACGTGAACGGCAGAACAACGATCGCATCGGCGCCGCCGAGCGCCGCGCCCGTGCACGCAATCGTCGTGCGTAGAATGTTGGTCCACGGGTCGCGCTTCGCCATCATGCGATAGGACGTCGGACAATTGATCGTCACGCTTGCGGCCGCGTCGCCCGCACCGCAGGCGTCGGCAACACGCCAGATGAGACGGCGTGCGGCGCGGAGTTTCGCGATGGTCGAGAATTCGTCGATGTCGGCTGCAAGCGATACGTTGATCTTCGGCAGCGCCTCAGCCGGCGTCAGCCCGCCTTTCTCGGCCGCGCGAAGATACGCGACGAGCGTCGAGAGCATGACGGCCAGTTCCTGCGCTTCGCTCGCACCGGCGACGTGAGCGACAACGCCGTCCGCGGTCATCGCTTGCACGCGCGGGCTTGCCGCCGTGATCTTCATCAGCGCGACGGCGCGCGCGAGCGACGTGTCGAGCGATTCGGACAGGCGTCCGGTCATCGCCAGCGTGCCGATCGGATCGGCGCCGAACGAACCCTGCCGCTCGGCGGCTTTGACGCCACGCGCATCCCAGACGCCGGTCAGCGCCAGCGCCGCATCGAAGAACGCGTCGCCCGCGACGAGCACGATCGGGCAGACATCCAACAACACACCGTCGAGCGCTGCGCCGAGCGCTTCCTTCGTCGCCGCGAGCCCGTTGCCGAAGCCGAATTGCAGGCCGATCGACGTCACGCCGCCGTCCAGATCTTCAAGGATGGCCGTATTGGCGGCTTTGGGGTCGCTTTCGATGTGGAACGTCCGGATGTCCCAGCCGCCGCTAACCGCCTTCGTGCCGCGCGTGAACGGCGCCTGACCAGGCAGCGCTTCCTCGGCGCCCGCAAGCGCGTCGGCGCGCGTGTAGAGCGGATCGATCTTCAGCCCGTCGGCCGTCCGCCGGACGAGCCGCTTCTCGAAATCGGCACCTTTGAGCGCCTTATCGACGAGCGCGCGCCATTGTTCGACCTTGGCGGCGGGAAATCCTTCCGCAAGGTGCGTTTCGTTCGTCTCGGAGGGCGAGCGGCTCATTCGATCGGGCTCCTGGAGCGCGGTGGACTAGGGCGAAAATATTCGCCCCGGTATACCCGGTCGAGGGCCTCGCGCGAGCCCGAATTTCGGCCCCCGGCGTGGCCCAATTGCCGCGCGCGCAAGGATCGTTAAATTTAAGGGGCCGTTTCAGCTGCCTGCGGCGGCGCAGGTTTGCGTCGCCCCGGCCTCCATGCCATCAGGAGACGTTCGCCCAAGACCCGAGTCGGGCACGTGAAGCGCGAGGAGATCATATGACCAAAACGCCCGGCGCCTCAGGAGCCGAGAACGCCGTCGCCGATCCTCGGGATTACGTGCAGGATGGCCTGATTCTGATTGGCTGCAGCCATGCGGGGCGTGAACTGGTCCCCGAATGCATCGAACTCGCGCTCGCCAACCGCCACGGCCTCGTCACCGGCGCCACCGGCACCGGCAAGACGGTGACGCTGCAGGTGCTGGCCGAAGGATTTTCGGCGGCCGGCGTTCCGGTGTTTGCCGCCGACATCAAGGGCGATCTGTCCGGCATCGCGGCCAAAGGCAACCCGTCGCCGAAGCTCCTCGCGCGCGCCGAAGAAATCGGACTGAAGAACTACGGCAACACGTCATTTCCGGTGGCGTTCTGGGACATCTTCGGCGTCGACGGTCATCCCGTGCGCGCCACCGTCCAGGAGATGGGACCGCTGCTGCTGTCGCGTCTGATGGAGCTGACCGAGCCGCAGGAAGGCGTGCTGAACATCGCCTTCCGCTGGGCGGCCGACGAACGCGAAGCGGGCGATGATCGGATGTCGATCCTCGACCTCAAGGATCTCCGCTCCGTCATCGACGAAATGGGCAAGCGCGCCGCGACGCTGCGCAGCAAGTACGGCCACGTCGCGCCGGCGACCGTCGGCGTCATCCAGCGCCGCCTGCTGGTGCTCGAAGAACAGGCCGCCGACAAATTCTTCGGCGAGCCCGCGCTCGACATCATGGATTTCCTGAAGGTCGATGCCGACGGCCGCGGTATCGTCAACGTGCTCGCCGCCGAAAAACTGATGGATACGCCGCGCCTTTACGCGACGTTCCTGCTGTGGTTGCTCACGGAGCTGTTCGAAAAGCTGCCCGAGGTCGGCGACCTCGATAAGCCGAAGCTCGTCTTCCTGTTCGACGAAGCGCATCTGTTGTTCAACGATGCGCCGAAGGCGGTGCTCGAGCAGGTCGAGCGCGTCACGCGCCTCATTCGGTCGAAGGGCGTTGGCGTCTATTACGTGACGCAAAGCCCGGGCGACGTCCCGGATCGCGTGTCGGCGCAGCTCGGAAATCGCATCCAGCACGCGCTCCGCGCCTTTACCCCGAGAGAGCAGAAAGCCATTCGCGCCGCCGCGCAGACGTTCCGTCCCAACCCCGAGATCGACACCGAGCGCGCGATCCAGGAGCTGAAAGTCGGCGAAGCCCTCGTCTCGCTCCTGCATGACAAGGGTGAGCCCTCGATGGTGCAGCGGACGCTCATTCGTCCGCCGATGTCGCGCGTCGGCCCGCTCACGGCTGAGGAACGCAAAGACTTGATCGCCAAGGACAAGGAAAACTGGAAAAAATACGGCCAGGAACTGACACGCGAATCGGCCTACGAGCGGCTGCAGTCGCGCAATACGGTGAGCGGCCAGATCAAGGAACGGCTGTCGAAATTCTCGAATCTTTTCGGGCTGAAACGATAAACCTTTCGGTTGCGTTGAAAGTTACGCCCGGAGTCGCTAGCTTTTCGACAGATTCGCCGTCGCAACGCTTGCCGTGCCTGAAATTATAGCGACGAGGCGTGGGTTGACCGACGAGGAGAGCAGCACATGGGCTATTTCCGCTTCCGCAAGACATTCAGCATTCTGCCTGGCGTGCGCGTCAATCTCAGCAAGACCGGCGTCAGCTCCAGCATCGGCGGTCATGGTGCGACGGTAAACGTCGGCAAGAACGGGCCGATGGTGACGCTCGGCATTCCCGGCACCGGCCTCAGCTACCGCACGCCGGTCGGTCTCGCGCTGGTGCTCATTTTGCTGGCGGTCGCAGCCGTCGCGGGCCTTGCGTATCTCTTCGCTCCCGAAACGGTCCGCACGCTCCTGCACTGGTGGCAGCCGCGATGGTTCTGAGCGTTGCCGTCCTTACGGTGCTGACTGTACTGAGCTTTGCCAGCCGGAACTAGCAGCCACTTTATTCGCGCTCGCATTGCTCGCTTGGGGCTTAGCCAAGGACGGCACTGCGCCGAGTTCGGGAATTCGCGCCTTCGCAGGCGCGTTGGATTGATAACGGACTCCAACTGGCGCCTGTCCCGGCGGCGATTTCAGCCAGATGTTCCGGCGGCCTTCCCGGATGCCTTCCTCGTAAAGGGCCGCCTGATACTTCGGATCGTAAATCTGGGTCGTCTTGAAGTCGAACGATGCCGGAACCGACATGAAGTTGAAGTCCGCACCCGCGTCGAGCGCGATCCGATAGATATGATACAGCTCGCCCTGGTTCTGGCTCTTGATCAGCGTCGAAATCGCCCGTGACGCGATTTGTAGGGTCGTCGCCTTGACGACTTCCTGCTCAGGCGATGCCTTGCCATTCTTGATGATGAAAAATCTGCGGATCGGCGGCGTGGGATAAAGGGCATCGAACGCCTGCAGCGGCGCTTCCGCGGGCAGCACGAAAACCTCGCGTGTCGTGCCGCCGTCGACGTGCAGTTCGTCGTACATCTTGCCGTCCGCCTCGACCTCGATCTTGACGGGTGGAAATGCCGCCGGAATAGCAGCCGACGCCAGGATCACGCTGCGGAACAACTCGATCGCGCGCGGCGATCTGCTGAGCGCGATTTCGCCCATGTTCCAGACCACGGGCCGCTGCGCGTCGAGATTCGTCGTCAGAACCATCAGGATACGGCCGCGTCTGTACTGCGCGGCGATGCGGTCGAGAAATTCGCGATCGACGTAATGCGCGATCAGTTCCTGCAGCGGCGTCGTATCGGCGAGCGCCGGGCCGCCGAACAGCGCCGGCAGCAGTTGCGTGGTGATGACCTCGTTCTGTTTGTACTGTGTCCAGATCACCTTCAGCTTTTCGTCTTCCGACGGTCCGAGGTAGGCGAACGGCGCGATGATCGCGCCAGCGCTGACGCCGGTGACGATCTCAAATTCTGGACGGTCGCCGCGCTTGCTCCATCCCGCAAGAACGCCCGCGCCGAAAGCTCCGTCGGAACCGCCGCCCGAAAGTGCGAGCGTTTCGATCAAAGGACGTCCGTCGATGCGCTTGGCGCTGCGGGCAATCGGCGGCATGTGCGCCGTGCGGCGCTTGATTTCCGCAATCGGATTTTTGGGAACTTCATCCGCCCAGAAACGCACGCCGTGCATGTTGGGGATTTCGGCTTCCAGTGCGAGCCTGGCGTCGCTGATGCCGTTACGCGGAATGGTCGCCGCGCAGCCCGTCAGGCAAAGCGAGAACGCCAACACCACGCCGACACAGAGCCTCGCCCTGTACACTGAATACCCCCGGACCCGAAAAACCCTCTAATAGCGCAAATGTTTTAAGGCACCCTCAAGGCCGGGGCAACGCGCGAGTGCTGCAGCGATTACAACCTCTTGGCGCTGTGGCGTTCCGACGACTGTTGAAGGCCGCTTTAGCGTCAGGAAGACGAAAAGAGCGGCAAACCGCGCGTTTCGATCGCGTTTCGCGTGTACGTGTACGCTCCGCGCATGATCTCGGAGTGACGCCGCCAGTCGAGCGCGCCCATTCCCGGAGGGGTAGGGGGCACGAGAAGCCAGTCGTCGGACGTCAGATGCCGTTCGAAATGCCCGCGATTGGCCATCAGGCTCCGGACAAGGACGGTCGCGGCCGAAGGCGCGTGCGGCGTCCTGCCAGTGCTCCGTGGGTTCAGAAGCTGCCAGATCAGCTCTCTGCGCTTCGGAAGCGACGCGTAGTCGACCGGGAACTGCTGCCGGTCACCCGTGTCAAAACTCACGACGACGTTCGGCCCGCGCTTCAGGCGGTGCATCGTATCGATCGGCACGTTGGCAATCACCGACCCGTCGACGAGCATTCTCCCATCGTCGGTGTAAAAGGGCGGCAGCAGGCCGGGAATGGCTGCACTCGCGCGAATGGCCTGCCAGAGGCTGCCCCGGCGATGAACTTCCGGTTCGTAGGCCGTCAGATCGGCCGAGACGGCGAAATAGGGCTTCCATAAATCCTCGATGCGGACGGTGCCGTATTCCTTTTCGAGGTGATGATCGAAGTGCGCATGATCGAGCAGGCTGTAGCGAGGCACCGTATAGCGCGCCATCGCGCGGCCTTCGATGAACATGCGATGCACGCCTGCGTCGATGGCCAGGGGATCGGCATCTTGCGCGATCGCCGCCGCCATCGCCGCGCCGCCCGACGTTCCGCCGATGAGATCGAAACTGACGCCGGCTTCACGAAACGCTTGGTAGATACCAACGTGCGCCGCGCAGTACGCGCCGCCGCCGCAGGCAACAAAGCCTAAGGCTTCGCCAACGATGAACCGCCAGAGGCGCGCCATGTCTTCGCTGTCGTCGAGCGCAACATGGTGGTGCATGGCGGGCTCGCGCCCAACGAGCCAATGCCGCGTACCTTGCACGATCCCTTTGCGGCGATGAACGATAGCCATTCGCCGCGAGTGGGGAGCGTGCAGGGTCAGCGCGAGCGCTTCCAGCGCGCCGAGCGGCACGGCGCATCCGATCGGATCATCCGATGCCGCCGCGACGAGCAGCAATTCGTCGGCCTGGCGAATGCATTTCTCGCTCCACGGTGTCGGTTCGCGATCGGCGATGAAAACGACTGTAGAATAGCGGGTTTCGAGTTCGTTCAACGCCGCCGTCAGATCCTCATCGTCGCGTGGATCGCGTCCCAGCACATCGCGCAGCGTCTCGCGTGTTGCGATGAACGTGCCGGGTCGTGCACCTGCGATGCCCGTAAAATAGCGCAGGAATTGGGGAGCGATTGGCACATCCGCGCATCCGACGACAGCAAGCGTTCGAGGCCGCGGGCGCGGAGCATTAACGCCGATGTCGCGACGGAGATCGGCATGCAGTCGCGTTTGCACAGCGAGACGCTCTGCGAGCGTCGCGGTGAGCGCGGCCCAGATCGCAGGCGACGTCTCGGATATCGAATTGAAGTCATCGCGTGTCAGTCGCACGACGACGCCATCGCGGATCGCTCGAACGGTCGCCGTTCGCGCACCGCCGATAAAAAATGCGATCTCGCCGATCGTCGATCCGCGCGTGATTTCTGCGACCGGTTCGTCATGCCCGTCGATCTCGACGGCAAATCGGCCTGATACGACGACATGCAGTGCGTCGGCGATTTCGCCTTGCCGGACGACGCAGTCGCCATGCCTCACCGACACGGGCTGCAGCCGCTCCTCGAGCGAACGCAAAACGTTCGGAGGCAAATTCCGAAACGTGGTGACGTTCGAAAGGGAGAAGGGCTTAAACGACATCGGGGCGCCGCATGGCAGACCTTTTGAGCCTTATACCATACCGGCGCCCCGGAAATCGTGAGAAGCAAATGAGAACGCGAGGGAAGTTAACCCGCCAGCGCTTCGACGTGCTCCCAATTCACGAGATTGTCGAACCACGCTTCGAGGTATTTCGGACGCGCATTACGATAATCGATGTAATAGCTGTGCTCCCAGACATCGACGCCGAGGATCGGCTTCGCGCCGTGCATTAGCGGATTCTCGCCATTGGGAGTCTTCTGAACGTCGAGTTTTCCGTCTTTGATAACAAGCCAGGCCCAGCCCGATCCGAATTGGCCTTTGCCGGCCTCGATAAAATCGTTGCGAACCTTGTCGAAACCGCCATAGCCGTCGACCAGCTTTTCAATCTTGCCGGGAAGCTTTTTGCCGCCACCACCCTTCTTCATCCACTGCCAGAAGTGCAAGTGGTTCCAATGCTGGCCGACGTTGTTGATGATGCCTGCATTCTTATCGGCATACGCATTCTTGCAGATATCTTCGAGAGACTGGCCCTCATATTTGGAGCCGGCCAAAAGCTTGTTGCCGTTATCGACGTACGCGAGGTGGTGCTTGTCGTGGTGAAATTCGAGCGTTTCGGCGGACATGAACGGCGTCAGGGCGTCATAAGCATACGGAAGATCGGGAAGTTTCAGTGTCATGAAAGGCCACTCATCCATTGGGTTAAAGGTAGCGCGACGCAGGAAAGTAGCTTTTGAGCGGAGTCAACACAAGCTAGCGATAACGCCTGCAACCGCCCTCGGGTTCCACGGATCGAAATTTTTTCCGATCGCAGGTTCATATAGTCGCTGGTCGGTCGTTTTTCAGGATTCAGGCAATGGATTTGCGCGCATCGCCGAGCGCGGAACGAACGCAACGCTGTTTAATTCCGATTTTAGAAATTGGATCTTATGAAGCAATAAAGCTTGCCCGCATTATCAAATGCTGCGACCTAGTAATGCCGGTTCTGATGTTTAAATTGCTAAGCACCATCAATTGCCGATAATTCATTGCTGTCCCGGAAGTCCGTATAATATGTATATTGACTTTGCTGCGAGCGTATGAGTTTTCTGCGCGACTTTTCAGACTCCACCATTGGCGGTGGATTTACCAGAGGTTTTGTTTTGTGATGCGAAAGGTAAAAAAAATGGCCGCCGTCAATGTCGACAAGCTTTCACTGAAAGAGCTTATTGATCTTGATGGAAGAGTGAAAAAAGCTCTGGCGGCGGCGCGCGATCGCGAGCGGATGGAGATAAAGAAGCGGGTCGCAGATCTCGCAGAGACCCATGGTTTCTCTGTTGCGGAATTGTTCGGCGGAGCCCGCGGTCGCGGACCCGGAAAAACAAAGTCAGTAGGCGTCGCAAAATACGCCAACCCCGAAAACAAACTCGATACCTGGACCGGCCGCGGACGCAAACCCAATTGGGTCGTCGAACGGCTGAAAAAGGGTGCCAAGCTCGCCGACTTCGAGATCTGACCGAGCGTCGCATGAGCGGACCGCCGATCTTCAGAAGGTCGGCGGTCGCTGCCATCACTTCTATATTATCTCTATAGAACAAAGCCGTCAGCCGTCTGAATATTTGCGAGCTGCGGCGAAGTTTCCAAAAAATTATCATTTGCTGGCCACGTTGCGGCCAAGCTGAGGGCAGATGCGCTGAGCGCCTGCGCGAACAGCCCTTTGAGCGGACGCTAACCCTCCGCCACGTCGCCCGCCCGAATTTAGCACTCGATCCTTGACAGTGCTAGCAAGCGCTTCCATATAACCAGCGCGCAGTCACGGGGCGTCGCCAGACGGGTTCACACGCTGGATTCGTCCTGCATGCAACTCCTCGTCGCTGCAAGCATACATAGAATCATCAAGCAAAATCATGAGGTTAGACCCATGGCGTTCCGTCCTCTCCACGACCGCGTGGTCGTGAAACGTATTGAGGAAGAAGCAAAGACTGCAGGCGGGATCATCATCCCCGATACCGCCAAGGAAAAGCCCCAGCAGGGCGAGATCGTTGCCGTCGGTCCGGGTGCCCGTGACGAGTCTGGCAAGGTCAACGCCCTCGACGTCAAGGTTGGCGACCGCGTTCTGTTCGGCAAGTGGTCGGGCAGCGAAGTGAAGATCGACGGCGAGGACCTCCTCATCATGAAGGAGAGCGACATCCTCGGAATTCTCGAAGTGACGGCCAAGAAGAAAGCCGCCGCTTAATTTCCTTCCCCCTCCGAAGCATCAGTTAAATTCAGGAGTTGCTTAGATGGCAGCTAAAGACGTCAAATTTGCTCAGGACGCACGTGAGCGCATGCTCCGTGGCGTCGACATCCTCGCCAACGCGGTGAAGGTCACCCTCGGTCCTAAGGGCCGCAACGTCGTCATCGAAAAGTCGTTCGGCGCCCCGCGCATCACGAAGGACGGCGTGACGGTCGCGAAGGAAATCGAACTCGAAGACAAGTTCGAGAACATGGGCGCGCAGATGCTGCGCGAAGTCGCCTCCAAGACGGCTGACCTCGCTGGCGACGGCACCACGACGGCGACCGTTCTTGCTCAGGCGATCGTTCGCGAAGGCGCGAAGTCGGTTGCGGCCGGCTCGAACCCGATGGACCTGAAGCGCGGCATCGACCTCGCAGTCCAGAAGATCATCGACGATCTCAAGACGAACTCGAAGAAAGTCACGAAGGACCAGATCGCCCAGGTCGGCACGATCTCGGCCAACGGCGACGAAGTCGTCGGCAAGAAGATCGCCGAAGCGATGGACAAGGTCGGTTCGGAAGGCGTCATCACGGTCGAGGAATCGAAGACCCTCGATTTCGAACTCGATGTCGTCGAAGGCATGCAGTTCGATCGCGGCTATCTCTCGCCGTACTTCATCACCAACGCCGACAAGATGATCGCTGAACTCGAGAGCCCTTACATTCTCATTCACGAGAAGAAGCTTTCGGGCCTCCAGGCGATGCTTCCGGTTCTGGAAGCCGTCGTTCAGTCGGGCAAGCCGCTCCTCATCATCGCTGAAGACGTCGAAGGCGAAGCGCTCGCAACGCTCGTCGTCAACAAGCTGCGCGGCGGCCTCAAGGTTGCAGCCGTCAAGGCTCCGGGCTTCGGCGATCGCCGTAAGGCCATGCTCGAGGACATCGCTGTCCTGACGGGCGGCACGGTGATCTCGGAAGATCTCGGCATCAAGCTCGAGACCGTGACGCTCGACATGCTCGGCCGTTCCAAGAAGGTGACGATCGACAAGGAAAACACCACGATCGTCGACGGTTCGGGCAAGAAGGCCGACATCGAAGCACGCGTGAAGCAGATCAAGGCGCAGATCGAGGAAACGACCTCGGACTACGACCGTGAGAAGCTGCAGGAGCGTCTTGCGAAGCTCGCCGGCGGCGTCGCCGTTATCAAGGTTGGCGGCGCGACGGAAGTCGAAGTCAAAGAGCGCAAGGACCGCGTCGACGACGCGCTGCACGCAACCCGCGCAGCCGTTGAAGAAGGCATCGTTCCGGGCGGTGGCGTTGCCCTGCTCCGCGCTGCGAAGTCGCTCGACAGCCTGAAGCCCGAGAACGACGACCAGAAGGTCGGCATCAACATCGTCCGCAAGGCGCTGCAGGCTCCGGCCCGCCAGATCTCTGCGAACGCTGGTGAGGACGGTTCGGTCATCGTCGGCAAGATCCTCGAGAACTCGAAGTACGCGTTCGGCTACAATGCGCAGTCGCACGAGTACGGCGATCTCTACGCCCAGGGCGTCATCGACCCGACGAAGGTCGTGCGTTGCGCACTGCAGGACGCAGCCTCGGTCTCGGGCCTTCTGATCACGACGGAAGCCATGATCGCCGACGTGCCGAAGAAGGACGCTGGCCATTCGCACGGCGCGCCTGGCGGCGGCATGGGCGGCATGGGCGGAATGGACTTCTAATTTGATTGCGCCGGGCGACTCCCCTTCGGGGAGCCGGCCGCCCGGCGCGTCGATCCTCGCCTACGCAATATTTTCGCGCCTTCCGGCCGGCTCTTCGGAGAAGAGTCGGAAGGCGCAAAGCAAAAAAAGCCCCGCAGTCGCTGCGGGGCTTTTCTATTTTAAGATCTATTGGACGACGAATTCGTTCGTCGAGGGAAGAGGCCCTTTGCCCCAATAAGAGGTCGCGTTCGCACGATCGAACGTCGCGCCGTCGCCCTTGGCTTGATAGAGCGAGACCCAAAGCGGACTGCCTTGCTTCACGTCACCCGAAATCGGGATTTTCACGTCGCGATGGTCGCCCGCGGTGAGCGCTATCGATCCCAACACCTTATTGTCGGGTTTGCCGTGCTGATCGCTTCCGTACACGACGGCGAAGCCATTCTGCGGCGCGTAGGCGTAGGTGAGCTTTACGTTCGAACCGTCGAGCTTTTGGTTGAAGACAATGACGGATGCGGGAGCGATGGTCGCGTTGCTCCCCTGTTCCTGCATCGCGAAGGCGGGCGCGGCCAGACTCGCAAGTCCACAGGCAAGCGCAAACACGGAAACACTCAAACGTGTCGACATAACAGGCTCCTTGTCTCCTGAGGCATCTCCCATTGAGACTGCCGATACGTTCGACTTGGGCGTGCCTGAGGCGCGTTCAATCGACGCCGTTGCTGAACTTTCCTCACGATCGCGAGAGTTTTTGTGAGCGCTGCGGATCGACAGGCGGCCTCCGCTCGTCACGACCGCAATTTATAGCTGTGTACAGTTCGCCGCACCTGTTCGGTTTAGTAAATAATTCCTGTACATTTATTCTTGCGCATTACTGCAAAATTCGAAGACGAGCATCCGCATGAACAGTCATGCGCTGATGAAGGGGCGACTTTTTCTCTAAATCCAAGAAGAAAGGGAAGACTAGATGTCGGAAGATATTCTGTCCAAGCTCAAGGAGTTACATCAGGGCGTTCAAGCGCGCATTGAGGCCACCTCGGACTGGAAGGCGATGAAAGCCGTCGAACGTGCGATCGGCGATCTGTCAGCCGCTCTGGCACCCGCGGAAGCTGCAATAGTCGAAGAGCAAGCGCCCGAGCAGGCCATTGCTGCGGCGGAAGCAGAAGCTCCCGCAGTCGAGGAGGCTGCGCCGCCTGCAGAGGAAGCGACGGCGGAAGCTGCTCCCGAAACCACCGTTGAAGAACCCGAAGCGGCCGCCGCAGAAGCAAAAGCCGAAGAAGCACCTGCGGAAGCCACAGCGGAAGCGGCGGCAGAGGAGACAGCATCCGAACAAGCAGCAGCTGACGAACCAGCGGTGGACGCGACCGCAGCGGATTCGGCGCCTGCTGAAGTTGCTGCGGAGGCAGCTGACGCCGAAGCGGTTTCCGATGCGGCTGCTGCTGAAACCGAGGCCGATCTGGTGTCCGAACCTGCTGCGGACGACACGGCATCTGCCGACTCGGCTGAAGCTGCTCCGATAGAGGCAGCGTCAGAGGAGGCAACGTCAACCGACGATGCACCAGCAGAAGCTTCAGCCGAAGCCGAAGCGCCAGTATCGGCGGAGCCCGCATCGGAAGCTGCACCGGAATCCGAGGCTGCTCCCGCCGAAGAGGCAGCGGCGGAATCGGATCAGCCTGCGGCCGAGCATTCGGCAGATGCCGACGCACCAGCCGTGTCCGAAATTCCTGCCGAGGACAAGGCTCTCGTCGCTGAGATCGTCGCCAATGGCGCCGGCACTCTGAAACCGGACGCACCCGCAGCAAATCCTTGATGCGCCGCATCTCGTCCTGACGCATCCGCTAGGAGCACGCAGAAAGCCCCATCCCGCGGGGCTTTCTTTCATGTCCATCGCGATTCATCGATCACATTTTATTTTCGGGACTTTTCAATCGCGGCTCTAGGAGCCAACCTAAAAGCACTCCGGGACGTCAACCAGAGAGAGGCAAAGCGATGGATGCCGTCGAAATTCAAGCGCACGCGCGACAGCTCTATGAAGCTCATGGCGCAAAAGCATTGGCTGAAGCTGCCCACAGAGTTCGTGAATTCGAAGAGCGCGGCGATAAGCGTCTCGTCGATGACTGGCGGAGAATTCAGTCGGCGCTGCAATTGATGCGCGGTCCGCACGTCAGCTGACGGATGCCACGCGTCGAATTCTTCAGCGACTGATCTTTGCCATCGCCGCGTAGCCGAACCGGCCTTGATGGAACGAGGATACTAAGCCGTGCCTCTCGGCCACGGCGCGCACGACGTCCTGTAAGTTTCTACGCGGCGTCACGCTGAAGTGCGCGAGCCACGCAAGCATCGCCTTGCGCGCGACGTTCGGCATCTCGTCCATCGTTCCGAAGTCGACGACGTGCAACGCGCCGCCCGGCGCAAGCGTTGCGGCTGCCCGATCGAGCACAGCTTGCCACGCGGGAATCATCGACACCGCATACGAAATAAAAATTCGATCGAACGACGAAAGGCCGAACAGTGCCTGCGGATCGAACGCCGTCGCGTCGGCTTGTGCAACTTTGATCCGGTTGCTCTCGCCGCTTTTCGCGATCGAGGCGCGCGCGGTTTTCAGCATCTCCTCCGAGACGTCGAGCCCGAAGAAGCGCGCGTTCTGATAACGCCGCGCCGCGCAGATCAGATTGCGCGCCGTCCCGCAGCCGACTTCGAGCACGGTTCCGTTCGCGGGCGGCATTAGGTCGGCGATCATCTGATCGCGTCCCAGAAGATAATGCCGCCGCGTCAGATCATAAATGAAGCGCTGGTGCCGATAGATGACATCCATGGCGCCGGCAGCGGTGTCCGACATCGGCGCTCCGTCAGTCGCGTTTCAGATAAAGGTGGAAACCGCCGTAGATCGCCGAGCGATCCTTCGCGTGAATGTCAGCGGAGCGCGCCGCATCGTACGTCCAGCGCTCGAGCAGCGCACTCGAAACGCGTCCCGGAAGAATGCTCGGCTCGCCAGCGGTGCGGAAAATGACCCGCGCACCCGGACGCGACGTGCGCGTGATCTCGCGCCACAGCGCGTTGAGCGTCGCATCGTCCATCCAGTCTTGCGCGTCGAGCAGGATATAGCGATCGAGGCTTTCGGCGGGTTCGTTCGACAGAAAGCGGATCATGTTGTCATGGACGACGGTCACGCGGTTCGTGCGCGTCTTGACTGCCAGGAAGTTTGCCTTGTCGAGATAAGGCGGGCAGGGGCCTTGTCCTTGCGGAGCGTAACGCCGCCCAAACGCCTGCCAGGCGAAATAATTGTCCTTGAGATCGAAGCCCGTCGCGAGGCGCTGGGCACGTTCCTTCAGAACCTCCGACATCGGCCGCGCGCCGTTGTCCGACAGCGCATCGTACTGCACGGGCGGGATGCCGAGCCCGAACAGAGAAGCCCGGTTGGACGTGATCCAGCGCAGCAGCGGATGGTCGAACGCCGGCCCGATCTCGCGATCGAAAATCTCGCGCTGCTCGTCGATCGTTTGTGCGTCTAGAATGCGCTTCGGATTGGCTCCGAGCATGCGCGCCATGACGTGTCCGCTCGTGATGAAGCGGCCGAGCAGTCCATAGCGGTAGAAATTGCGCGCGAACCGCGAGATCCGCCGCCGTCCGCTGATGTCGCGGCCGTCCCAATAGGCGCGCGTCTCGGCATCGAGATGCTGCGCGATCAGATCGCGATAGAGATGCACGTTACGGCGATCGTCGGCGGAGCCGAAAAAGCGATAGAACGTTGCGTGGTTCGGAAGGTGCTGGGCGGCGGCGAGCTTCAGCTTCAAAAGCGCGATATGCGTCTCGTTGAGATCGATCGCGATGATGCGAGCCGGGTTTCCAGTCAGATAGCTCATCACGTTGCAGCCGCCGGACGCGATCGTCATCACGCGGCTTTGCGGCGTGAATTCCAGCGCTTCCATGTCCGCGCGTGGGTCTTCCCAGATCTGCGGATAGACCATCGAGCGAAAAGCGAATGTGAAGGTTCGTTCGAGAAAGCCTGCCGCGCTCAACGCGCGGTTATGGTGCACAGCCTCGCTGAGCAGGTCGACGCTGGTCGGTTCGAAGACTTTCGCGGATACGTTCACACACGATCTCCCTGATCGCCGCTTTCGCTACGGCGTTTGAATTCTTAAGCGGCTTCGATCAGCCAACGCCCTGACGCGGCCTGCGTCGCGCGCTGACCGATGTGCTCTTTCCATCGGATGATTTCGAATTGGCCGTCGAAGCGCTCGCCGATCGCGGTGCAGCTTTCGACCCAATCCCCGCAATTGAGATAATGAATGCCGTCGATCATGCGATTGTTGGCATGATGGATGTGGCCGCAGATGAGGCCATCGGCCTCTCGGCGCCGCGCTTCGGAAGCGAGCGCATCCTCGAATTCGCCGATGAAGTTGACGGCGCTTTTGACCTTGAGTTTCAGGAACGCCGACAGCGACCAATGCCCAAGGCCCAGCATGCGCCGCGCGTAATTCAACGGCACGTTCAAGGCCAGCGCCGCATCGTAGGAACGGTCGCCGAGGAACGCGAGCCAGCGTGCGTAACGCACCACGACATCGAATTCATCGCCGTGCAGAACGAGGTAGCGCTTGCCGTTGGCGCCTTCGTGAATGGCGTCGCGGCGAAGTTCGACGCCGCCGAAGTTCATGCCCGCGTAGTCGCGCAGCCCGTCGTCGTGATTACCGGGAATGAAGACGACGCGCGTTCCCTTGCGCGCCTTGCGCAGAAGCTTTTGCAGAACGTCGTTGTGACTTTGCGGCCAGTGCGGTCCGCGACGGACTTTCCAGAAGTCGACGATGTCGCCGACGAGGTAAAGCTGCTCGCTTTCGACGTAGCGTAGAAAATCGAGAAGGGCTGGCGCTTGCGAATTGCGCATTCCGAGATGGACATCGGAAAGGAATACGGCGCGGTAATTCAGTTCCCCGGATGCGGTCGCGGCGCTCAAGTTCGGCCCCCAATCGCCAAGCTTTTCATGCCAAGCGAAGGACGGGATTCATGTTACACGCGTATGACGGCAGCCTGCGACGCGTCGCGAGGGCAGCGGTTAATTTCGCTCAGATGTGGCGGCGCGACTTAAAATTCAATGCGCTGGAAAATGTGTTCCCAGACGAACAGGAGCGCCGTGTCGACTACGCCAACCATCAGAAATGCGAGAGAGATCGGGTAGGTCGACGATTCAGGCAGA
Organism: Hyphomicrobium sp. GJ21; assembly: GCF_001006785.1. NCBI lineage: Bacteria > Pseudomonadati > Pseudomonadota > Alphaproteobacteria > Hyphomicrobiales > Hyphomicrobiaceae > Hyphomicrobium > Hyphomicrobium sp. GJ21. Next base: position 1,726,879 of record NZ_CDHO01000003.1, read on the forward strand.
CCGAGTTCAGTTCCTCGGGTGGCGACGGCGAGAGCCGCAGTGAGACTGAAAAGTGCGAGAATTGCGAAAACGACTTGAACGAATTTTAGCGAGCGAGCACGTTCGTGACGAAAATTATCCATCCGGGCATTCCCCTCGACGCGATACAAACGAAACCCCGGGGTGGGACCATAAACACGGTGCTGAGCAGTTTGAAGTAAAATTTAATGCTTTGTTAATGAACTTCGTTTGTCGCGAAAGCTTCAAACTTTTCTAATTGCAAGGCGCGATCGGTCGGAAAAGCCGCCGCAATCCACCACGCCTCGAACGCCCTCAGTATTTCGCCGACGGCCGGGCCCGCTGGTATCCCGAGAGCGAGAACGTCGCTGCCGCTGAAGGGCAACTTTGGCGGGCTCCAGCGGTCCGCCAGAAGCGCGCGCTTGCGCCAGGCAGCCTCAGTGGCGGAAGCATTCGATCGCGCCCACGCGACGACCACGGCCCGTCTAAAGGCCTCCGTGCCGAGACGGTAGAGCGCGGCACAGGCAGCGGCTTCGGGCTGCGCGGGATCGAGACCCGGATCGACGCTTGCCGCGGACCGGAGTGCAGACGCTTCGTTATTGGAAAGGCGGAGCCTCCGCGCCAGCCCATCGACATCGCCCGGGCCTGAAACGGCGAGCGCCGCCAGTCCGCAGATCACGTCCGGCGGTTGACCGAGGCCGGCCTCGATTGCCTGCAGCCGCGCCAGCCGCTCGGGATGCAAGGTGCCGGGAAGCACGAGCGCCAGAATTCCGCTCTCGTGCATAGTCCGAACGACCTCAGCGGCGTAGGGCGCCGCGAGCAGCTTCAGGAACTCCGAGCGAACGCGTTCGGCGGCGAGCTTGCTCAGGCCTTGCTTGAGCTTGATCGCGGCCGCCAGACCGTCGGCGTCGAGGTGGCCTTTGCCGTATTCGGCGCTGAAGCGAAAGAACCGCAGGATGCGCAGGTAGTCTTCACGAATGCGTGCTTCGCCATCGCCGATGAAGCGCACGCGCCGCCTGCGAAGGTCGGCAATCCCGCCCATCGGATCGTAGATCGTCCCATCCGGCCCGCAATAAAGCGCGTTGATCGTAAAGTCCCGTCGCTGCGCATCCTCGTCCCACGACTGGGTGAATGCGACGGTCGCATGGCGTCCGTCGGTTTCGATATCGCGCCGAAGCGTCGTGACCTCAAATCCAACGCCCTCGGAAACGAGCGTCACCGTGCCGTGCTCGATGCCTGTCGGATGCGCGCCGAGACCCGCGCGACGCGCAAGCTCGATGACGGCCTCCGGAACAGCCGGCGTTGCAAGATCGACGTCGATGACTGGGCGATCGATCAGCGTATTGCGAATGGCGCCGCCGACAACGCGAACCTCCGCCTGCGCCGCATCAAATGCCGCGAAAACGTTGCGAAGAGGTTTGGCGTCGAGCCATCCTGCAATGAGGCGCGGACCGGTCGCGGTGAGCTGCGTCATGACTCAAGGTTTTTCGGGTTGCGGTTCCTGCGCGCGAATTGTTCGGTCGGGTTCGAGATTTTTATCGTGCATCGATTGCGGAACATAGACGTCATTCGGCGCATTGGAGGTCCGCGTTGAGAACGCCACGAGCGTCGTCAGCATGAGCGCAGCGCCCGCGATGAACAGCTTGAGCAGCGGCGCATTGCTTATGATTTCGCCGAGGCCTTTCCATTCATCGTCCCGGAATGCCACCCACGCGATGTAGAACAGCGTCGGCAGCAGAAAGAAAAAGATGTTCTCGAAAACGATGCGGATCATGCGCTGAACAGTCTCCGATAAAGCGCGCGGATGATTCCGGCGGTCGCGCCCCAGATATAGCGTTCGCCGTAGGGCATGGCATAGAACCTCCGCTCGTTGCCGCGCCAGGTTCGGCTGTCGATTTTATGGTTGGCTTCGTTCATCAGAAACTGAAACGGCACTTCGAAAATGTCGGCGACTTCCGCCGGATCTGGAACGAGATGAAATCCCGGTCGCACCAGCGCGACGGACGGCGTGATGATGAAACCCGTGCCCGTGCGATACGTCGGGAGATATCCGAGAGGCTCGATGAACGATCCGTCGAGCGCGATTTCTTCCCGCGCCTCTCTAACCGCGGCGGCCATCGGACTCGCATCGTCGGTCTCGACCTTTCCTCCTGGGAAAGCGATCTGCCCGGCATGAGAGGAAAGATGCCCCGTCCGCTCCGTCAGGATAACGCTCAGCGGCGCGTGCGCGACGATCGGAATGAGCACGGCCGCATGCCGGACGTCGGAGGAAAAAATTCCGGCATCCGGATTGAGATCGTCATCGCCAGACGCGTGCGTTCCATTAATCAACGGCGGCTCCGCCAGCAGACGCGCACGGGCGAGCTTTTCGAAAACTTCGGCGTTTAGGTCCGTTGACGTCACATTCGGGGCGGAAAGAGAGGACATTTTACGAATTGTAACCATATGTCTGGCGTGATCCGCGGCTGGCCGGTTACCGCTGAATCACGATACCTTCTCGAACGTACCGCAAACAGAAGCCCGTCTGTCAGGAAAATTGGAACCGCGTGGCAACGAATGGTGTGACAGGGGCGCTTCGGGCGCTGGCTTTCTCGGCAGCCCTCGCAGCCGTTTGGCTCGCTGCGAGCGTTGCGCCGGTCAACGCTGCCTCGACGATCGATTTCCTTGCGGCACTCTCCGATTCCGAAATGGACGAGTTTCGGGCGTGGAAGGACGCGCGCAACGTCTTTAACGATCGGACCGACGCTTATTGGGACGCCGTCGAAGCGAAGCGGCAGGGGCGGCGCAAGAAGCGCACCGCGAAGATCCCGTTCGAGCCAACCGACTACGTGATGAGCTTGCCGCCGAAGTATACCGGTCCAACGCTCTCGGCGGAGCTTGCGAAAAAATACTACAGCTTCGTCGAGCGTCAGAAGACGGCGGAGCCTGCGCAGCAGCGCGAGCTTGCAACTGTCGCCGATTATCTGGAAGCCGCCAAGCGGGTCTACAACTTTACGCCCGAGCGCGTCAGCGAACGCGAATTCAAGCAGCGCTACGCCGAGGAGGCGCACGCCCTAGGATTGTCCAAGGAACAGGTCGTGCGCGTCTATGCGCTGGAGACGGGCGGCAACGGCACCTACGACATGCAATCGGGCATTCACCCGATCAAGAAGACGGGACGCGCGATCTCGAGCGCGCTCGGCTATGCGCAGCTTCTCGACGCAAACTCGATCAACGAGCTTGCGCGCAGCGGCGAAACGTTCATCGCGCTGCTGAACCGGAAATTGCGCGATCCCGAAAATACGCCGGAGCGAACGGCCACGCTGAAACGCAAGCTCGCCGTTCTGAAGCGCATGTACGCCAACGTGAAGCGTCTGCCGTTTGAATGGAGCGTGCAGCAGCGCTACGCCAAGACGGACAACGGCATGGGCATTCACACCCTGAACATCGACGCCGATATCGGTCCGATGCTTCAGGCGATGAAGCTTAGGACACTGAAGGACACAGCCGCGAAGCAAGGCCGCCGATCTCTGACCGGCGCCGAACTCGAGCTGATGAACCTCGCAGGCCCGATGACGGGCCTCGAAATGATGGAAGAGCCGGGCGCCTCTGCGCCGACGACGAACTTCTTCGCCCGGCGCGCTTATTACGTGAACAAAATGGTCAATGGTTTGACCGGCGCCGAGCTGCAGGTCGAGCTTGACCGCCGCATGACGCAGTCGATCACGAGGCCGGGCGCGCAGGAATTCGCCGATGCGTTCGATCGCCTTTACGCGCGACGCAGCACGGCGGAGCGCTGAACTCCGCCGCGGGCTTTAGTGGCCTGACGTTACGCTTCGGTTTCCGCGCGCTCCAGATATGGATAGTCCGTGTAGCCTTTCGGGCCTTGTGCGTAGAATGTTGCGGGATCTGGAGCATTCAGCGGCGCGCTGAGCTTGAAGCGCCCCGGCAGGTCGGGATTGGCAATGAACAGCTGCCCGAATGCGACGGCATCCGCACGACCGGAAGTGATCGCGGCTTCCGCTGTTTCCTTCGTGAACTTTTCGTTCGCGATGAAAACGCCACCGAAAATCTTCTTGAGTTGCGGGCCGATCGAGTCCGCCCCTTCGTGTTCGCGCGCGCAGAGAAACGCAATTCCGCGTTGGCCGGTCTGCTCGGCGACGTAGCCGAAGGTCGCGAGCGGATTGCTGTCGCCCATCGTGTGCGCGTCGCCGCGCGGAGCGAGATGCAATCCGACGCGATCCGCGCCCCAAACGTCGATGCAGGCATCGACGACTTCGAGCAGCAGCCGTGCGCGATTTTCGATGGGGCCGCCGTAAGAATCGGTGCGCAGGTTGGTGCTGTCCTGCAAAAACTGGTCGAGCAGATAGCCGTTGGCGCCATGAACTTCGACGCCGTCGAAGCCTGCGCGCTTCGCGTTCTCCGCGCCGCGCCGGTATTCGGCAACGACGCCCGGAATTTCGCTAAGCTCCAGCGCGCGCGGAACGACATAATCGGTTTTGGGGCGGATCAGGCTGACGTGCCCCTGCGGCGCGATCGCGCTTGGCGCTACCGGCAGTGCGCCGTCGAGATAGCTCGGATGCGAAACGCGTCCGACATGCCAGAGCTGCAGAAGCATCGTGCCGCCTGCCGCGTGCACCGCGTCGGTGATGCGCTTCCAACCAGCGACCTGCTCATCCGACCAGATGCCGGGCGTATCGGGATAACCGACGCCCATCGGAGTGACCGACGTCGCCTCGGACAGGATCAGACCCGCCGCCGCGCGCTGAACGTAATAATCGCGCATCAAATCGTTCGGCACGCGCCCTTCGCTTGCGCGGCAGCGCGTCAGCGGCGCAAGAACGATACGATTTCTAAGCGTGAGGGCACCGGCGCGAAGCGGATCAAAGAGCGTTGTCATTTGGAAATCCCGGATTGGCTAGGAAGGATGGCGAATGCGAGCATTGAAATCTGGTGCCGAGTAAGATGTGGTCCCCCGACCAAGGCGGCAACTGTGGCGATGCAGCGCCCCATCATTATGAGATTGCTGCGTTTCGGCCAGCGCAATGCTCACGCGACGTTCGCGGAAGCATTTCTGTCCTTCGCATCGTCATCCGCTGAGAATGCCACGGCGGATAGGAGGCTCGGCGGCCGGTAGTATATTTCCTTTACGGTGCCGCCGCGAGATTCACGCACTGTTTGGCCGAAACGCGCCAGCGCGCTCTTATGGATCGTTTCATTGAGAGACACGAGTTCGGGAGCGAGCCTGCTCGTCCGCCATGTCCTGAGCCATCGCCGCCGCCCCTTGGCGATGGCGCGGAGATCCTGGCCGACGAGACGCATGTAAGGCACCAGCCGCGAAAATGCGTAGACCCAGCCCGATGCTGAATGGTGCTGCAGCCCGAGCGGATCGGGCGCCGTCGAGCGCTTCAACTGACGCATGTCGATCGCGAGGCCGGTCAAGGCGCTGACGCGCTCCGCCATCCAGAGCAGCGCGATGTCCGACAGCTCACTCTCTGGCCAGCCGCCGCCGATATCAGCGTGCGTTCCCGAGAACCAGGCTTGCTCGACGTGCTGATGCGCTGCGAGCGTCGCGCCTTCGGGCAGAGTGAAGAACGTCGGACGGAACGGCCCGCGCGTTTCGTCGATCGAGAGAGCATGAAGCGCGACGTCGATCGTGTCGTGTAAACGCATATCGTGAAACGAGAGACGCCTGCTGATGCGTGACGCGCCAGAGAACGGATTTCCGATGTTGCCGACGGTATCCCACACGCCGACGCATCGGATGCGAACGGGATAGTGGCAAACGGCACTCAAGCGCGCCAACGTATCGACGTCGCGTTTATGTTCGGATTGGCGATAGAGTTTCCACGCCTCGTCGAATGAAAAATCGCTTTGCGCCGGCGCGATGCCGAACAGCGTCACGAAACTCGCAAGGCTGCGCGCTTCGAAAGCACCGCGCGAAAATCCGAAGAGATAGATTTCGTCTCCCGGCTCGTAGACGTCGCGCAGGAATTGATACGCGAGCTTGATGCGCGCGCCGACTTCGACGCCGATGGCACCCCTGAGAAACGCGAAGTGCAGGTTTTCCGTCGTCGCGATGCCCGCGATATAACGCACGAGCTGGCGCACGCCTTTGCGGTCTCTCGGCAGAATGGCGTTATGAAGCTTCGCGACGTTCGTCTGCGGAGACGGGCCGCCACCTTCGTTCCAGGTGCCGTCGAGCGAGCAGACAAGACGTTTCATTCTGCCTCCCCGGCAAAGGCCGTTTCCGGCGCACGCAAGACACGACGGGGTATGCACACCCACGCGCCGCCACTTCACGTCCAGGCGACGAGCTATTCTAGGCAGCGTTATAAGGCTCTGGCGTTGGCGGTCCAGAATGGCCGGACCGGCGCTCGGGTTGTGGCACGCGCGGCTGGCCAAATGGCAACAGGAAGAGGGGTTGCCTGAGAGGAAACCCTGCGCCTACGGCCACTTCACGACGGGGGGCATGGACGAGAGAATGCTTTCGACATTGCCGCCGGTTTTCAGCCCGAACATCGTGCCGCGGTCATACAGAAGATTGTATTCGACGTAGCGTCCGCGCCGGATGAGCTGCTCTTCGCGCTGCTCCTCCGAATAGGGCATCGAATAGTTCCCGCGAACCAGCATCGGATAGACATTGGCGAACGCCTTGCCGACATCCTGCGTGAACGCGAAAGCGGCGTCCCAACCGCCGTCCGCCTCGGCAGGCGTGAGGTGATCGTAGAAAATGCCGCCGATGCCACGCGCCTCGTTACGGTGCGGCAGAAAGAAATACTCGTCGCACCACTCTTTGAGCTTTTGATAGTCGGCGACGGAATGCGGCGCGCAGGCGCCATACATCGCGGCGTGAAACGCCATCGTGTCGGCGTCCGACTGCGTGCGGCGTTTGTCGAGCACGGGCGTGAGGTCAGCGCCGCCGCCGAACCACCATTTCGACGTGACGATCATGCGCGTGTTCATGTGAACCGCAGGCACGTTCGGGTTTCTGGGATGCACGATGAGCGAAATGCCCGATGCCCAGAACGAGGGCGATTCCTCGGCACCCGGAATCTGCTTGCGGAACTCGGGCGAGAATTCGCCGTAGACTGTCGAGGTGTGAACGCCCGCCTTCTCGAACACGCGGCCGTGCAGCATGCTCATGACGCCGCCGCCGCCGTCGTTTCCGGCCGCATCCTTACGCGGCCACGGCGTCGCGACGAACCGGCCCGGAGCATCGCCGCCATGCGGAGCGGTTTCCGGCAACCCGGCTTCGAGTTTCTCGAATGCGGCGACGATATCGTCGCGAAGGCGTTCGAACCAGGCGCGAGCCTGCGCTTTGTGCTGTTCCAAGGCGGTATCGGATGCGTTCATCAGCTATTCTGCATAAGGTCTTGTTTTTGACTGAAAGGACCCTTAGCCCTAACGGGCATCCACGATCAACATCCGGTCGCCGCCGCCAGTCGGATTTCCGTACTTGCGACGACGCGCCGCTTTTGCGCTTGCGATAGACACCATGTTTCGCCGCCTCCTGCATTGGGGAGAAACCCGCATCAAGCCGTTCGACGAGCGCGAAGTCACGCGCCCGCCGGATACGCTGTGGGCGTTCTACTGGTTCTTCATCAAGCCGCTGTGGCCATTCTTCGTGCTCCTGCTGATCGCGGGCTGCTTGGGCTCGACGATCGAAGTAGCGCTGATGGGATTCGTCGGCGCCATCGTCGACAGAATGCGCACGCATTCCGATCCCGCGACCTTCGTCTCGACCTACGGCTGGATGCTGGCGCTGATGGCCTTCGTCGCGCTGATCCTGCGGCCGCTGGTCTCGACCGCGCACGACTTCATCAAGAACCAGATGATCTCGGCGGGAACGACGTCGCGCATCCGCTGGCAGACACACCGCTACGTGCTGCGTCAGAGCCTCGGCTTCTTCCAGAACGATTTCGCGGGCCGCGTCGCCAACAAGATCATGCAGACCGGCACGTCTCTGCGCGAAAGCGTCGTGCAGTTGATCGACGCGCTTTGGTACGCATCGGTGCAGTTCATCGGCTCGGCGCTGCTGTTCGCGGCCTCCGATTGGCGCTTGACGATCCCGCTCATCATCTGGCTTGCCGCTTATATCGTGGCGCTGCGTTACTTCGTGCCGCGCATCAAGGAGCGCTCGACGAAATCGTCCGAAGCGCGCTCGATGCTCGTCGGCCGCATCGTCGACAGCTACACGAACATCATGACTGTGAAGCTCTTCGCGCACGCCGAACGCGAGGATACCTACGCGCGCGAAGCTCTGACCGAGCAGATGCAGGCGTGGCAGGCTTCGCTGCGTCTGATCACCGGCATGGAGCTTGTGCTCTATACGCTGAACGGCATCCTGCTCGTCGCGACGACCGGCGCGGCCATCGTGCTCTGGACGATGGGCCATGTGACCGTCGGCGATATCGCCGTCGTCAGCGGCTTGGTCATCCGCATCGTCACGATGTCCGGTTGGGTCATGTGGACCATTGCCGACGTGTTCGAGAACATCGGCGTCGTGCATGAGGGCATGGAAACGATCTCGCTGCCGAACCTGTTGCAGGACACGCCGGATGCGAAGCCGCTCGCGGTTCCGCATGGCGAAATCCGCCTCGATCATATCCACTTCCACTACGGAGCTGGTCGCGCCGCGTCCGAGGATGCGCCCCCGCGCGTCATCGAGGATCTGTCGTTGACGGTGAAGCCCGGCGAAAAGGTCGGCCTCGTCGGCCGGTCCGGCGCGGGCAAGTCGACGCTCGTCAATCTGCTGCTGCGCTTCTACGACCTTGAAGGCGGCCGCATCCTGATCGACGGCCAGGATATCGCGCATGTCACGCAGGACAGCCTGCGCGCCGAAATCGGCATGGTGACGCAAGACACCTCGCTGCTGCATCGTTCGGTGCGCGACAACATCCTGTATGGCCGCCCGAATGCGTCAGACGCTGAAGTCATTGCGGCCGCACGGCAAGCCGAAGCGCACGACTTCATCGCCCATCTCGAGGACATGAAGGGCCGCAAGGGTTACGATGCGCACGTCGGCGAGCGCGGTGTGAAACTCTCCGGCGGTCAGCGCCAGCGCATCGCCATCGCGCGCGTGCTGCTGAAGGATGCGCCGATCCTTATTCTCGATGAAGCGACCAGCGCGCTCGACTCCGAGGTTGAATCGGAAATCCAGGCGAGCCTCGAAAAGCTGATGCGCGGCAAGACGGTCATCGCGATTGCGCATCGTCTATCGACGATTGCGGCGATGGACCGGCTGATCGTGATGGAGGAAGGCCGCATCATCGAGGAAGGCACGCACGCCGAGCTGTTGCTCCGCGACGGACTTTATTCTCAGCTGTGGCAGCGGCAGTCGGGCGGCTTCCTGGCGCGCGAGGCGGCCGAGTAAACGCAACGAAGGCTAGCGGCCGTTGCGCCGCTGGCCGGCGAGCGGCTGCGGCTTGCGGGCGGCGAGCGCCGCAAGTTCGACGACCGCATGACGGAAGTTGAAGAAGCGCGGCACCTCGGCCCTGTATTCGGCATAGGCGCGTCCGTAGCGCGCTTCGAGCCACGGTTCTTCCGCCACCGCCATCAGCGCATAGACGAGCACGAGCGTCGCCGCGAGCGCTGTCGTTTCGGGCGACCAGGCCGCAAGCCCGAGCGCACCGAACGCCACGATGGCCGTCGCGTACTGCGGATTGCGCGTCCAGCGATAGAAGCCCTCCGTGTTGAGCCCGCTGGCCTGGCAATAGGTGGCGTCCCAGCCAAGAACCCAAAGCGCATAAAGGTAAGCTGCGAACGCGACGATGGAGATTACCAGCAACGCCAATCGCAGGATCGCTGTCGGTGCAACCGCCGACAGCGCCAGCAGCCGCTCGATGCAGAGGACGAGCACGACGACATTCAACGTGCGGAAGAGGGCCCAGAACGCAAAGCTCTTGAGCGAGCCGGCCGGCGGCGCTGGCCAAATCCGCCAAGCACTTTGATCGTTCTGCGCGGCAATGCCGGCGACGAGTCCCGCAATCAGCAGGAATGCGGCAATGCCGCCGGCAACGGCGAGATAATTATTGAGAAGCATGCTGCGCGGAAACTTGGTTGGGAATGGCTTGCCCAAAAGTGCCGGACTCGCATGTCACGTCTGCGACAGGAATTTAATTCCGAGTCAGGGACTCGGGAATTGATTGGTCTGTCGCAACGCCTCGCCGAGAACGATAGCCGCGCTCACCGCCACGTTGAGCGATCTCAGGCCTGGCCGCATCGGGATCGTAATCCGCGCATCGGTTTGTGCATGAACGCTCTCCGGGCATCCCGCGCTTTCGCGGCCGAGCATCAGAATATCATTAGGTTCAAAGGCAAAATGGATGTGCGGCGTCTCGGCGTGCGCACTCAATAAAACAAGCCGGCCGGCATCGGCGCGCCGCTCCGATAATGCGCGTCGATCCATGAATTCGGAAAAACTTATATGCCGCTTCAGGTCGACATGATCCAGATAGTCGAGGGCGGAGCGCTTGAGCGCTCTGTCGCTCATGTCGAATCCGGTGGGGCCGATAACGTCCACCGGAACGCCGAGGCATGCGCAGAGACGAAGAATCGTGCCGGTATTCTGCGCGATGTCCGGTTGATAGAGCGCCAAGCGCATTTATAGAAATCCCGCGATAATTGTGAATTGAGCTACCGAGATTGAGAGTTTTATCACGATGCGCCAAATTGCCCCTTACACTGTTGCTCGGCCGAGCTTGAGAGCGGGACAAAACGCTGTCAGAACGACCGCAAGGGATGAAGTAGACTGGGGTTTGATGCGGACGGTTGTGAGCGGGGGACGCAAGTCTCGCCGCCTGCCCATGTATCTTGCCGCCAGTATCGCCCAATCGCTTCGAACTGGAGGCATCCGTGACCACTGACGCAGTAGAACCAAATCGCCGCGATTTTATGGTGGTTGCGGGCAATGCGTTCGCCGCTGTCGGCGCCGCTTCTCTGCTTTGGCCTTTCATCCAACAGATGAACCCCGACGCCAGCACCAAGGCCCTGTCGTCTGTCGACGTTGACCTGTCGCCCGTGAAAGAGGGACAGGCCATCACAGTGCTGTGGCGCGGCAAACCGATCTTCATCCGTAACCGGACGAAAACCGAAGTCGAAGCCGCCGTGAACGTCGACGTGAAGACGCTTCCCGACAGCCTCGCGCGCAACGAAGCTCTTCCTGCTGACGATCCTGCGACGGACGCCAACCGCACCGTGAAGGGCCATGAGAACTGGATCGTTCTCGTCGGCATCTGCACGCATCTCGGCTGTATTCCGAAGGGGCAGGCGATGGGAGACGAGCGTGGCGAATACGGCGGCTGGTTCTGCCCGTGCCACGGCTCCGTTTACGACACGTCCGGCCGTATCCGGAAAGGTCCCGCGCCCAGAAACCTCGAGGTGCCGCCCTACACTTTCTCGGCGGACACGAAAATTAAGATCGGCTAGGGAGCAGAATAATGAGCGGTCACAATTCGACCTATGAGCCGACCTCGCGCTGGGGCAAATGGTTCGACGAGCGCCTCCCAATCGGGCGCATGATGCACGGCCAGTTCGTGGACTTCCCGACGCCGCGCAATCTCAACTATCTCTGGACGTTCGGCGGCATCCTGACGTTCTGCCTCATTGCGCAGATCGTCACCGGCGTCATTCTCGCGATGCACTATCAGCCGAGCGCCACGGGCGCCTTCGACTCGATCGAGCACATCCGTCGCGACGTGAACTACGGCTGGATGATCCGGAACTTCCACGCCGTCGGCGCGTCGATGTTCTTCCTCGCGGTCTTCATTCACATTTTCCGCGGTCTCTACTACGGGTCCTACAAGGCGCCGCGCGAAGTGCTTTGGGTGCTGGGCGTCGTGATCATGCTTCTCATGATGGCGACGGGCTTCATGGGCTACACCCTGCCTTGGGGCCAGATGAGCTTCTGGGGCGTGACCGTCATCACCAACCTGTTCTCGGCTCTCGATACGATTATTCCGGGTCTCGGAACGGCCATTGTTGAATGGTTGTGGGGCGGCTTCTCGGTTTCGGGCGTGACGCTCAACCGCTTTTTCTCGCTTCATTATCTGCTGCCGTTCGTGCTGACGGGCGTCGTCGGCCTGCACCTTTGGGCGCTGCACGTCGTCGGTCAGAACAACCCGACCGGTATCGATCTGAAGCAGCCGAGCGATTCCGTTCCGATGCACCCCTACGCAACCTCGAAGGATGCGGTCGGCCTTTTCGCCTTCCTCATTATCTTCGCTTGGTTCGTGTTCTTCGTGCCGGACTACCTTGGCCACGCCGACAACTACGTCGAGGCCAACCCGCTGGTGACGCCGCCGCACATCGTGCCTGAATGGTACTTCCTGCCGTTCTATGCGATCCTGCGCGCCTTCACGAGCTCGTTCCTCGGAATTCCGCTCGGCCAGTTCGCCAAGCTGATGGGTGTCATCGCGATGTTCGCGGCCGTGCTGATCATCGCCTTCGCGCCGTGGCTCGACACGTCGCGCGTGCGCTCGGCGAAGTATCGGCCGATCTTCAAATGGTTCTTCTGGCTCTTCCTGTTCACCTGCGTGGCACTCGGCTACCTCGGCTCCAAACCGGCCGAAGGTGTGTACGTCACGTGGGCGCAGATCTTCACCGTCTATTACTTCCTGTTCTTCCTCGTCATCATGCCGGTCGTCGGCCTGATCGAGACGCCTAGGAAGTTGCCGCGTTCGATAACCGAATCCGTGCTCGGCGGCAGTTCGTCATTGCCTGAGGGCGCCGCAGCCGCCCCTGAAAAACGCTGAGAGGAGCGAGACAAATGAAAAGACGTTTCTCTCACGCTCTTGCCGGTGCCATCGCCGCACTCGTTGTGGTCCCGGCTGTCGCGCATAGCGCAGAAGGTGGTCACCCGGAGATCGCTCGCCAGTCGTGGGCATTCTCGGGCTTCACCGGCCAGTTTGACCGTGCCCAGCTGCAGCGCGGCTTCCAAGTCTACAAGGAAGTCTGCTCGGCCTGTCACGGTCTGAAGCGGGTCGCGTTCCGCAACCTCGTCCAGCCCGGCGGCCCGGAGTTCCCGGAAGCCTCCGTCAAGGCCTTGGCCGCTGCGTGGCCGAACCAGATTACGGACGGCCCGAACGACGAAGGCAAGATGTTCGAGCGTCCGCCGCTGCTGTCGGACACGATCCACGGGCCGTTCAAGAACGATCAGGAAGCCCGCGCCGCCCAGAACGGCGCGCTGCCGCCGGATCTTTCGCTCATCGCCCGCGCCCGTGGCATCGAGCGCAACCCTGCCTGGTACGTTCATCCGTTCCTGATGCTCGGCGATATCTTCAAGAGCTATCAGGAAGCCGGCGCCGACTACCTCGTCGCGCTGCTGACGGAATACACGGACGCGCCTGCGAGCTTCCAGCTTGCGGACGGCAAGTATTACAACAAGGCCTTCGCGGGTCATCAGATCAGCATGCCGCCGCCGCTGTCGGAAGGCGTCGTGACCTATCAGGACGGCACGCCCGGCACGGTTGAGAACTATGCCCATGACGTCGCGGCCTTCCTGTCGTGGACGGCGGACCCGCATTTCGATCAGCGCAAGCAGATCGGCTGGCAGGTCATCCTGTACCTGATCATCACGACGATCCTTCTCTACATCGGCAAGAAGCGCATCTGGGCGGCGATCAAGCACTGACCCGGCGGCCCGCCGATGGAACGTGATTACGAAAAGGCCTCGCTTGCGGGGCCTTTTTTATTGTAAGTGGCGCCCGGAGTATCGATGGGAGAGAGGACTATGACGCAATCCGTTCTCGGCATCGTCGGCGGCAGCGGCTTCTACAACTTGCCGGGTCTGGCGCACGCGGAATGGCGGCGCATCGAGAGCCCCTGGGGCGCGCCTTCCGATGACATCCTCTTCGCCGACATCGATGGGCTGCCCATCCGCTTCCTGCCGCGTCACGGCCGGGGGCATAAGCTGTCGCCGAGCGACATCGACTACCGCGCCAACGTCGACGCCTTGAAGCGCGCCGGCGTCACCGATCTGGTTTCGGTCTCCGCGTGCGGCTCGCTGAAGAAAAAATACAAGCCCGGCGATTTCGTGCTCCCCGACCAGTTCATCGATCGCACCTTCGCCCGCGAGAAATCGTTCTTCGGCAAGGGCTGCGTCGCACACGTCGCGATGGGCGACCCGACGAGCCCCCTCCTGCACAAGGCGCTCGAGAAAGCCGCCAAGTCGGAAAATATCAAAGTCCACCACGGTGGCACCTATCTCGCAATGGAAGGTCCGCAGTTCTCGACGCGCGCCGAAAGCAATCTCTACCGCTCATGGAATTGCGACGTCATCGGCATGACGAACATGCCGGAAGCCAAGCTCGCTCGCGAAGCCGAGATCTGTTACGCGAGCGTCGCGATGGTGACGGATTACGACTGCTGGCACGATGATCACGCCCACGTCGACGTCGCGGCGATCATCGAAGTGATGAAGGAAAACACCGGCAAGGCGCAGCGGCTGGTGGCCCGTCTCGCTCGCGACTTCCCGCGCGAGCATCCGGCATGCCCGATCGGCTCGGACCGCTCGCTCGAAGTCGCGATCATCACGCCTCCGGAAGCGCGCGACCCCGAGCTTCTGAAGAAGCTCGACGCCGTCGCCGGGCGTGTCCTCGCGAACGCCTAGAGCGCTTCTGGAAAAGTCGGAACCGGTTTTCCGATACGAAGCACGACACGACAAAGCCCCAGAGCCGATCCGCGATTCAACGGAAAGCAAAAAGCGGAAAGGCTCTAGTTGAAGCCGATCAGTATCTTCATCTTGATGAGCTGCGGGAACGCCAGTTCCAGGCCCGCGCCGACGAACCAAAGGATGACGCCGAGGAGCAGCACACCTGGCACGGCCGCGATCGCAGCTTTCAGGAAGAACGTGACGAGGCGTGCGAACGGCACGTCGAACGCACGGACGGTGGCAGCGACAGGGACGTTGCCGATACATGGCTCGGTTTCGGCGGCGCGATAGATCTGCGGCTGCGGGCGGGAATAGTCGTCGTCGATACCGGTCGAGAGTGTGGGCGCTGCCGCACGCTCGCGCGCGGCGCGTTCCCGAGCTTCGCGGGCGCGGGCTTCCTTTTCACGACGGAGCGTCCGGGGAAGATCGTCAGTGTCGTCCGAGAACGAGCCGAAGTCGGGGCCGGCCATCGCGGGCGAGCCTTGTGCTGCCATCTCGTTGTACCTCAGCAAACTATTATTTAGCCACGTCACGGAACAATCGTCCGCTCTGGGCTACGCTGCTTCTACCTAGACGCCAGCGATATTGCTATTTTGCGCCGTCAATTGGGCGGGAGTGCAGCACGTGCAAGACCTTGAAGATCTGATCCGGACCATCCCCGATTATCCGAAACCCGGAATTATGTTTCGGGATATCACCACGCTCCTCGCCGATCCCAAAGGCTTGAAGAAAGCCATCAAGCACATGGCGAAACCCTTCGAGAAGGAAAAGATCGAAGCTGTCGCGGGCATCGAAGCGCGCGGCTTTATTCTCGGAGGCGCGATTGCCGATCGCCTCGAATGCGGCTTCATTCCGATCCGCAAGAAGGGCAAGCTGCCGTGGAAGACCATCGGGCAGGAATATACGCTCGAATACGGCGTGGACGTCATCGAGGTGCATGAGGACGCGATTGCCGAAGGTACGCGTGTGCTCATCGTTGACGACCTGATCGCAACCGGCGGTACGGCGGAAGCCGCCGCGAAACTCGTGCAGCGCTCCGGCGGGAAAATCATCGGCGCGACCTTTATCGTCGATCTGCCGGATCTCGGCGGCATGAAACGATTGTCGGACCTCGGCGTCGAGAGTCATGCACTCGTCTCGTTCGGAGGTCATTAGTCACGGCTGTGTCCCTGTCCGGCGATCAACTGAAGACAGCGCTAGCCACCCTCGCCGCGTGGCGTTCGGAACCGGACGCTCCGTGCCGCTGCCCAGTGTGCGGAGTATCGGGTCTCGCAATCGCCGACCGCTCCGCGCGTCCCTATGCGGAATGGTACGTGCTGACGTGTGAAAGCTGCGGCCTCGACGAAACCGTGCACATCCCGATGGCGGGGGTTCCGGAGACGTGATCGCCAAGCCCGCAGATGAGATCGTTCTGCTGCCCGGTCTCGACGGCACCGGAGACCTGTTCGATCGTCTGGCGGCCAGCCTTGCGGACGAATTCACGGTAAATGTCATGCGCTATCCGAATGATCCAAGTCTCGGATATGCCGGATACGCAGAGCTGGCGCGCAAGCTGATCGGTAAACGCCGCGTCTTTCTTCTCGGCGAGTCCTTTTCCGGCCCCGTTGCCGTGCGCGTCGCGGCTCAGCTCGGACCGCAGATCAAGGGCGTAATCCTGGCGGCGACGTTCCTGCGAACACCCTTGCCTGCTTGGTTCATGCGCCGGGCATCGCACACCGAACCCGAGGCGACGCCAAAGAGGATCAGGGATGCGATATTGATGGGTTCCTATGGCGACGACGAACTGAGAAACAAGGTTGACGAAATTGTTCGCGGCCTGTCGCGTCCCGTTCGCGCGGCGCGCCTGCGTGCCATCGCGGAGGTCGACGTGAGAGAAGACTTCGCCAGGCTCCGCTGCCCGGTCCTCGTCCTGCACGGACGCAAGGATTGGTTGGTTTCGATCACGCCCATGCAGAAAGCCGCGTGCGATAAAGGCGGAGTACGCATCGTCGCGTTTTCCGCCGCGCATATGCTGCTGCAGACGCGTGCCGCCGAGGCTGCAATGGAAATATCCGCTTTCGCGAAATCGAAGACGTTATGGGAGGCGCAGAATGAAAATTGACGGCGTCGCATCGCGTACCATCTGGCTTAAGCCCGACGGCTGGTCGGTCGGCATTCTCGATCAAACGATGCTGCCGCATACCGTTGTTCGAAAAACTTTGCGAACGCCGGAAGACGCAGCCCTCGCGATCAAGACTATGCAGGTTCGCGGTGCGCCCCTGATAGGTGTCACGGCGGCGTACGGAGTGGCGCTCGCGATGCGTGCCGATCCGTCAGACGCGTCGCTCAAGCACGCGCTCGCGTTTCTTGCCGAGCAGCGGCCGACCGCGGTGAACCTGCGCTGGGCGTTGAACGATCTGCAAGCGACGCTCGTCTCGCTCCCGCCAAAGTCACGCGCAGCCGCTGCTTATGCGCGTGCCGCCGAGATCGCGGACGACGACGTCGAGACGTGCCGGCGCATCGGCGTCAACGGCCTGCGCCTGATCCAGGAACTCGCCAATGAGCGGCCGGGCGAACCCGTCAACATCCTCACGCATTGCAACGCCGGTTGGCTCGCGTGCGTCGATTGGGGAACGGCGACGTCTCCGATTTATCAGGCGCATGATGCCGGAATTCCCGTGCATGTCTGGGTCGATGAAACGCGGCCGCGCTGCCAGGGATCGG
This sequence comes from Hyphomicrobium sp. GJ21, assembly GCF_001006785.1. Lineage (NCBI taxonomy): Bacteria > Pseudomonadati > Pseudomonadota > Alphaproteobacteria > Hyphomicrobiales > Hyphomicrobiaceae > Hyphomicrobium > Hyphomicrobium sp. GJ21. The sequence goes on from NZ_CDHO01000003.1 coordinate 1,744,211, forward strand.
CATTGACCGCATTCGAACTGGCACAGCACGGCGTGCCCTACACGCTGATCGCGGACAACGCGGGCGGACATTTCATGCAGCGCGATTGCGTCGACATGGTCATCGTCGGCACCGACCGCGTCACCGCATGCGGCGATGTCGCCAACAAGATCGGCACCTATCTGAAGGCGCTCGCAGCCCACGACAACGGCGTACCGTTCTACGTCGCGTTGCCCTATTCGACGATCGACTGGAGCATCGAGCGCGGCGCCGACATCCCGATCGAGGAACGCGGCGCCGACGAAGTTCTGCGCGTGCAAGGCCGTCTTCCCGACGGCGCCGTCGCATCCGTCGCGATATCCGCCGATGGAACGCCCGCACGCAATCCGGCATTTGACGTAACGCCCGCCAAGCTCGTGACGGCGTTCATCACCGAGCGCGGCGTCTGCGAAGCCTCGCGCGATGGCCTGCTGTCGCTCTATCCGGAAAAGAAAAGTTGCGCCGCATGAGCAAAGGCAAGTCCAGGCGTCCGAGTGAAAAAAGCCTGAGGAAGGCAGTGCTCGACACGGCGCTCGCGATGAGTTCCTCTGGCCTTTCGCCGGGACGATCCGGAAACGTGTCCTGCCGCTTCGATGATGGCATGCTGATCACACCCTCCGGTGTGCGTTATGACGGCATAGATCCCGACGACATCGTTTTCGTTTCAGCCGACGGCAGCGTTCCCGACGATCGCCAGACCCCGTCGACCGAATGGCATTTTCATCTGGCGGCCTATCGCGCGCGTCCCGATCGCTTCGCCGTCGTCCACACGCACTCGATGCACGCGACAGTTCTCGCCTGCGCGCACCGCGCGATCCCGGCATTTCACTACATGGTCGGCGTTGCGGGCGGGAAAGACATTCCGTGCGTTCCTTACGCCACCTTCGGCACCGCGGAGCTGGCGCGTCACGTCGCGACCGGATTGCAAGACCGCGACGCGTGCCTGATGGCGAACCACGGACAGATCGCGATCGGCCCGACGCTCGGCCATGCGCTGGAGCTTGCCGCCGAAGTCGAGGCACTGTCCGAGCAATACTACAAGGTGCTGACCCTCGGCCCCGCGAACATCTTGAACGACGACGAGATGGCGCTGCTGCTCGACAAGTTCAAAACCTACGGCCGCAACGTCGCCGAAAAGTAATTCGCCGTAGGCGTCATGCTGATCAACTCGATCAGCTCCGCTTATCATAATAAGATTTTGTTATCAGAAACGCTGAGCAAACGGATTGGTCTTTAAAATCTTTCTGATGTTTGGTCGCCCTCGTTGGAAATTCGAGGATGACGTTACCAATGACAGACACGACCAAGCTCACGACGTCCGCTGGCGCGCCCGTCGCCGATAATCAGAACTCTCTGTCCGCCGGCGCACGCGGCCCGTTGCTGCTTCAGGATTATCAGCTGCTCGAAAAGCTCGCGCACCAGAACCGTGAGCGCATTCCCGAGCGCGTTGTTCATGCCAAAGGCTGGGGGGCGTTCGGCACGCTCACCGTGACGCAGGATATCTCGAAGTATACGCACGCCAAGCTGTTCGATGCGATCGGCAAGAAGACCGACCTCCTGATCCGCTTCTCGACCGTTGCCGGTGAACTCGGCGCCGCCGACGCGGAACGCGACGTGCGCGGTTTCTCGATCAAGTTTTACACCTCCGAAGGTAACTGGGATCTCGTCGGCAATAACACGCCGGTCTTCTTCGTGCGCGACCCGTTGAAGTTCCCGGACTTCATCCACACGCAGAAGCGACACCCGAAAACCAACCTTCGCTCGCCGACGGCGATGTGGGACTTCTGGTCATTGTCGCCGGAAAGCCTGCATCAGGTGACGATCCTGTTTTCCGATCGCGGCTGCCCGACCGGCGTCCGCCATATGAACGGCTATGGCTCGCACACGTACTCATTCCTGAACGCTGCCGGCGAGCGCTACTGGGTGAAGTTCCACTTCAAGACCCTGCAGGGCCATCAGCATCACACGAATGCCGAAGCCGCGGAGCTCATCGGCAAAACGCGCGAGAGCTATCAGGAAGATCTCTTCGGCTCGATCGAGAAGGGAGACTTCCCGAAGTGGCGCATGTTCGTGCAGATCATGCCGGAAGCGGACGCCGACAAAACGTCCTACAATCCGTTTGACCTGACGAAAGTCTGGCCGCACGCCGATTATCCGTTGATCGAAGTCGGCATCGTCGAACTGAACCGCAACGCGGACAACTATTTCGCCGAGATCGAGCAGGCCGCGTTCTCGCCGTCGAACATCATTCCCGGCATCGGCTTTTCGCCGGACAAGATGCTTCAGGCGCGCATTTTCTCGTATGCGGATGCGCACCGTCATCGCCTCGGTACGCATTACGAGGCATTGCCCGTCAACGCTCCGAAGTGCCCCGTGCATCATTATCATAAGGACGGCGCGATGCGGTTCTTCCGCAACGACACCGGCAATCCCGACGCCTACTACGAGCCGAATTCGTTTGGTGGGCCGAAGGAAACGCCTGCGTACAAGGAGCCGCCGCTCAAGATCTCGGGCGATGCCGACCGCTACAATCATCGTCTCGGCAACGACGACTACACGCAGCCTGGCAACCTGTTCCGCCTGTTGACGCCGGATGGCCGCGAACGCCTGATGGACAACATCGCAGCCGCGATGCAGGGCGTGCCGGCGTTCATCATCGAGCGCCAGGTCGCGCGCTTCGCGAAATGTGATCCGGCATACGGTGCGGGCGTCGCGAAGCGTATGGGCGTGTCAGTGCCGTCGGCGCGAGCCGAAGCGGCCGAGTAACGCGCCGCTGGTTTCGCGAGCAAAATAAGCCGAACTTGAGTTGTCGCCTCGGCCCCAAGCCGGGGCGACCGCTTTTTAGTGAGTGCGATGCTGCGAAACTTCCGATGCCGTTGCGCGTTGCTCCGACGAAGTTCGATGGAATCTTCAAGGAGACAAGCGATGCCCCGAGGCGATAAATCCTCATACACCGCAAAGCAAAAACGCAAAGCCGAACACATCGAGGAAGGCTACGAGAAGCGCGGCATCGGCCAGAGCGAAGCCGAACGCCGGGCCTGGGCGACCGTGAACAAGGAAAGCGGCGGCGGCAACAAGAGCGGTTCGGGTCGCGGAAAAAAGGACACGAACGTCTCGTCGAAACGCGGCGGTAAAATCGGCGGCAAGGCGGCAGCGTCTCGCCCGGCCGCAGCCCGCAGCGCCTCCGCACGTAAGGCCGCCGCGACGCGCAAACGCCGCGCCGCGCGGTAGATCCGCGAGTAGCTACTCGGCAGTTCTGAAATACGGCTCGACCTTGCCCTTGAGCTTCAAGGTCATGGGTCGGCCGGCGCGGTCCTTGGCGTTCCCAGCCGCGACACGAACCCACCCTTCGCTGACGCAGTATTCTTCGACGTTCGTCTTCTCGACGTCGTTGAAGCGGATGCCGATGTCGCGTTTCAAAAGCTCCTCATCGTAGAAGGGGCTTTTCGGGTCGTTGGACAGGCGATCGGGCAGCGTGTCGGTCATGGCCGATTATCCTAGGAAGTATCTTAGTTTGCGAACCTGAAGTGCATGACGTCGCCATCCTGGACGACATACTCTTTGCCTTCCAGCCGCATTTTTCCCGCTTCCTTGGCCCCCGCTTCGCCGTTACCGGAAACATAGTCGGCGTAGGCGATCGTTTCCGCGCGGATGAAGCCTTTTTCGAAATCGGTATGAATGACGCCTGCGGCCTGCGGACCTTTGGTTCCGCGTGTGATCGTCCAGGCGCGCGCTTCCTTCGGCCCGACGGTGAAATACGTCACGAGATCGAGCAGCGAATAGCCCGCGCGGATCAGTCGATTGAGGCCCGGTTCGTCGAGACCCATTTCCGCAAGGAACGCATCGCGATCTTCTGGAGCAAGCCCCGCGAACTCGCTTTCGATCTTCGCGGAGATGATGACGACGGCCGCGCCTTCGGCCTTCGCGCGCTCTTCAACTTGCTTCGAATAAGCGTTGCCGTGGGCCGCCGCGCTTTCCTCGACGTTGCAGACGTAAACGACCGGCTTCGAGGTCAGCAGCTGCAGCGCGCGAAAAGCTGGCATTTCTTCCGGCGTCATGGCGGCGAGGCGCGCAGGCCTGCCCTCGCGGAGCAGCAGCAGCGGCTTCTCCATGACGGCGAATTGCGCCTTCGCTTCCTTGTCGCCGGTCTTCGCCTTTTTCTCGATTTGCGAGACACGCTTTTCGAGGCTTTCGAGATCGGCGAGCATCAGCTCTGTTTCGACGACGTCGGCATCGGCCAGCGGATCGATGCGATTTTCAACGTGCGTGATGTCGTCGTCGACGAAGCAGCGCAGCACGTAGGCGACGGCGTCGACCTCGCGGATGTGCGAAAGGAATTTATTGCCGAGACCTTCGCCCTTCGATGCGCCGCGCACGAGGCCCGCGATATCGACGAAGGTCAAGCGCGTCGGAATGATCTCTTTGCTGCCCGCGATCTTGGCGAGCGTTTCCAACCGCGCGTCGGGAACGGCGACTTCGCCGACGTTCGGCTCGATCGTGCAAAACGGATAGTTCGCAGCTTCCGCCGCAGCCGTCTGCGTCAGCGCATTGAAGAGGGTCGACTTGCCGACGTTCGGCAGGCCGACGATACCGCATTTAAAGCCCATAGTTCGGAGAATTCCGCCCGAGTGAGTTGCGAGGTGATGGAAGGTGATGGCCGTGGGTTAAGCGAGACGCGCCGCCTTGTGAAGCGAAATCGGCCGCGCGTGCGGCCCTTTGGCTCACTTCTTGTACTTGGCGAACGCAAACGTCGAATAACGGTCGGGGCTCGGCAGGTTGATTGTGTCCGACATTGCGTCCGCGAGCGCCTCGGAAATGTGCGTGCCGTCGTCCGCCTTCCGCACCGCGATGACGATGAACGGCCGCTGCCAGCTCGTATCCGCGTCTTCGCACTCGAGGCAGGGCTCGATGTAGCGGCCGAGGTTCAGCGTCCACATCGGAACGTCTCCGCCGAGCGCTTCGCGCACCCATTGCGCGATCCGTTCGGCTCGCAACCCGCCACGCTGTTCCTCGCGCTCGACCGCGCCTTCCTGACTGGCAAGACCGACCGCGATCAGCCCGCGAGCCGAGCCGAGACCTTGCCGAAGCTGCGGCGCTAGCACTTCCGTTTGAATGTCGTCCGGCGACAGGCGGCGATCGAATTTCTCGAGTTCCGTCGTCGAGCCGCGAACCCAGCCATAGTCTTTGGTCAGCACGACGACGTCGAACAGCGCGCGCCGCCCGGCCCGGTCGGCGCCTTCGACCGGAAACACCAGCGTGCGTTCGTTCCACCGCTTCGCGATGATCCGCTTCACGCCGCTCTTGTCTTTGGTGTTCGAACGATACGCATCCCACGCGACGTTGCCGAAAACGCCAAGCGTGAACAGCAGCGCCAGTGCGCCGATCGCAAGATTGAGGCGGCTGCCGAGAGGCGACGCGAGCCAGCCCGGACGGGCTTCCGCTTGGTAATCGGTCATCGGCAAACCTCAACGCTCGAACTTGTGCCCCGGCGAAACGCGTTACGCGTCGCCATCTCCCGACTTTCGCGCACCGAGCCATTTTTTCAGGTTCTCGGCAAGCGCCGATTGCCGTTTGGAGGAGCGTTCTCCGGACGGGTGTGACGTGGACGCCGGTTTTTTGACGGGCGGCCGAGCCTCATCCTCGGATGCGTCCTTGGTTTTCTTGGGCGCAGGCTCGGCATAAAGCGATTTCGCGACGTCGCTCAGGAAGCGTGAGTCATCGCCTTTCGCGAGATAGGGCGCGGCGTCCGAAACGGCGTCGAGAAGATCCGACAGCCACCCGCGTTCCGATTTCGCGAAATCGTTGAGCACGTAATGGACGACGGCATCCTTGGCGCCCGGATGGCCGATGCCGAGACGCACGCGCTTGTAATCATTTTCGAGGTGCGCCGAGATCGAGCGCAGGCCGTTGTGACCCGCGTTGCCGCCGCCCGCTTTCACCTTCACCTTGCCCGGCGCAAGATCGAGTTCGTCGTGGAAGACGTAGACGTCGGATATGGGGATCCTGAGAAAGCGCTGCGCTTCGCCGACCGAGCGGCCGCTTTCGTTCATGTACGTTTCGGGCTTCAGCAGCAGAACGCGGTCCGTGCCGATCGTGCCTTCCGAAACAAGTCCTTGGAATTTCTTCCGCCAAGGCGCGAAGCCGTGACGCTCTGCGATGCGGTCGAGCGCCAGAAAGCCGATGTTGTGACGGTTGGCGCTGTACTTTTCACCGGGGTTACCGAGGCCGACGAAGAGCTTCATTTTTGCTTGCGCCTTCCGACTCGCCTCCGGCGACGGAGCTGGCGGCCGGCTCCCTGAAGGGGCGTCGCCAGATACAACTAAAAACAAGGCCCGGCGACCGCCCTCGAGAGGGAGTCGCCGAGCCCAAGTTTATCTTACTTCTTCGCGGCAGGTTTTGCGGCAGCAGGCTTAGCAGCGGCCGGAGCCGCGCCCTTCGCTGCAGGAGCAGCGGCCTTGCCGGCAGCGGCCGGAGCCGCACCCTTCGCATCGGCAGGAGCAGCAGCGTCAGACGCCGACGACGCGGAGTCGTCATCGCCCTTCAGCGCGCCTGCGATCGTTGCGATCGTGAAATCGCGGTTCTTGATCACCGGCGTCACGCCTTCCGGCATGTTGACGGTCGAAATGTGGATCGAGCGTCCGATCTCGAGGCCTTCGAGGTTGATCTCGAAGAAGCGCGGAATCTTGTCGTACGGTGCAAAGACTTCCACGTCGTGGCGCACGATGTTGAGCACACCGCCGCGCTTCAAGCCGGGCGAGAGCGTCTCGTTCACGAAGTGCATCGGAATCGAAACCCGAATGACGCCGTCTTTGCCGACGCGCTGGAAATCGACATGCAACGGCGTGTCGCGAACGGGATCGACCTGCACGTCGCGAGCAAGCACGATGTGCTTCGTGCCTTCGACATCGAGTTCGATCGCAGTCGAGGTGAAGTGGCCACGCAGGACCTGCTTCCACAGCTCGTTGTATTCGAGGTTGATCGTTTCCGGGGTTTCTTGGTTGCCGTAAATGACGGCAGGTACATTTCCATCGCGGCGAGCTTGGCGTGCGGCCCCCTTGCCTGCACGCGGGCGCGCCGTAGCCTTGAGCGTGATGAGCTCAGACATGGCATCGTCTCCGAGTGTTATGCTCTCTCCGCCTATCGGAAAGAGCCAAAAGCCGCGAACCGGCCTCCAAGGGTGCCGTGCGGCGTCTCAGGAATGTCTTCATGAGATGGCGGGTGTATAACCGGGCTTGGCGGCACGCGCAATGCTTGCCGGCCGGGTCCCTGCGTCAGCCTTTACTTCGAGCAGACTGGAAAGTTACCCCGGAAATCAGCATATTAGTCTGGCGCCGTAGAAAATGTGGACGATTCGTCCGGCAGGCCGAGGTCTGGAGATGCCGCAAAGTATGGTCCGAAAGCCTTCCAAGCGCCGGAGTGCGGCCGATCAGGACAAGATTATCGTCGAAGCCCTGCGCGACGTCGGCCGCCCGCTCAGCGCCTATGAGTTGATCGAAAAGGTCCGCGTCAAAGGCGTCAGCGCCCCGCCGACTGTTTATAGGGCTCTACAACGCTTGATCGACGACGGCCTCGCGCACCGGCTCGAAAGCCTGAACGCTTTCGTCGCTTGCGAGCACCCGCACCACCAGGGCAAGGCCGTGTTCGCCATCTGTGACGCCTGCGGGACGGTTAAGGAATTCGACAGCCCTGCCGCGGTCAAAAGCCTTCAGAGCTGGGCGGGCAAGAACGACTTCAAGGTTCGTTCGATGACGATGGAATTGCGCGGCCGTTGCGCGGCTTGCGCGTCAGGCGGCATCGACTGAGCGCCGCCCGTTCCGCGCGTTTCCACCTAGCCCTACATGTCGAGCACGATGCGATAGCGCGCCTTGCCGTCGAGCAGGTGCTGCATCGCGTCGTTCACCTTTGCCAGCGGGAAGTGTTCCGTCTGCGGCAAGATGTTGTGACGCGCAGCAAAGTTCAGCATCTGCGCGGTCGTCGTCGGCGCACCGTTAGGCGAACCTGAAACGCTCCGCTGCGTCATGATGATGTCGAATGCGTGCACCGGAATGGGTTCCAGAACCGCGCCGACGAAATGCAGCCGGCCTTTCGGCCTGAGCGTCGCCAGCATGGCGCGCCAGTCGAGCGGCACGTTGACGGTCACGATCAGCAGATCGAGCGTGCCCGCCGCTTTCTTGATCGCGTCTTCATTGCGCGAGTTGACGATGTTATGCGCTCCGAAACCGCGCGCTTCATCGGCTTTGGAATCGTTGGAGGTGAAAGCGGTCACTTCGCAGCCCCACGCCTTGGCAAACTGCAAAGCGAGGTGCCCGAGACCGCCGATGCCGACAACGCCGACACGATCCGTCGGACGCACGTCAAAGGCGCGGAAAGGCGTGAACACGGTGACGCCGCCGCACATCAGAGGTCCCGCATCTCGGGCGCTGAGCCCATCCGGAATGGGAGCCGCCCAAGGCCACTGCACGCGGACGCGATCGGCGAAGCCTCCGTGGCGGCCAACGATGGTCGCCTGACCTTGTGGACAAAGATTGCCGTCGCCTGAAACGCACTGCTCGCAGTGCATGCAGTTGCCGGATGCCCAGCCGATGCCGACGCGCTGGCCGACCGTCAGTCCTTTGGCGTTCGAGCCGAGAGCGACGACCTTGCCGATCACCTCGTGTCCCGGAACGATCGGATATGTCGTGATGCCCCACTCGTTGCTCATCATCGACGCATCGGAATGGCAGATGCCGCAATGCTCGACAGCAACCTCGACGTCGTCGGCGCCGAGAGGGCCCGGATCGTATTCGAACGGTTCGAGAGGACGGTTCGCCGCTGTCGCGGCCCAGCCTTTGATTGTCATATATCGATCCTCATTTCACGACTTGCGATTGGGATGATTGCGGCGCGCGAGGGTTATCAATTTAATCCGCTTGGCGCCGGTCTTTTTGCAAAATGGTCTGCGAGATTCAGTAATCGATCTCGATGCTCAGTTTCAATGTCGTGGCAGGCGTGTCTTTATTGAGACCGAAGAGCAGCCCCGTGCCGATCGTTGTCTCGACGTTGCGCTCCGCCGCTTCTTTTATATTGCTGGACGATGCGTCGTCATCGTCATCATCACCAAATGTCCAATAAAAAACGGGTCCAAGGCGATACTGATTGAATTTTCCGAAAATACGTTGCGCTTCGCCGATGTTGTCGCCGCTGATGCGTTCGATCCCGCCATACGATTCCAGCGCCAAGGCATGTTCTTTCGAAGACCGGTACATGACGCGCGCGGCGTAACCGAAATCGATCTTGTGCTTGTCCTCGGGTTCGCCTCCGAAATACTGAATGACGGTTGGATTGAGCGACGCGCTCCACGCGCCCTGCTGCCATTCGAAGATCGGCCCGATTGTCAGCGTCGATGCTTCATCCGAATGCGCCGACTGTTCCCACTGGACGAGAAAGCCCGCGCCGATCCCATCGCCTTTTCTGGGAATGACAGTCCAGATGGTTTCCGCGCCGTATCCGTCGAATTCCAGCGGCCCCATACGCTGCGCATCGCTGAACGATTTCGGATCGTCGATCCGACCCTGTTCGAATTCGACGCCGAGGCGCATTTTCAAGAACGACGTCAGCCCAACCTCGATCTCCAGCCCCTCGCGTTGCCGAGTAATCGTATTCGGGTCTGCGATGACACCGGAGCCATCCGGCAGGACGCGGCGTCTCGGATTGCCCGACGAAAAATCGTTCTGGCTCTGGATCTCGATGGCGCCCGGTACAGACTCGAGGTTCTTGATTTCAAATTGGTCGAGAGACGGACCGGCGACAGCAGCAGTCGCGCCCGCGCTCGCGGCGATCGAAACTGCGAGCGCGATAAGGCGTCCGATCAAACTGCGCGCCGAGTCCCGATGCACGCTTCCCCCGCGGGAATTGAATCCCCGTCATTTTTGCTGGGAAAGCTATGGCATAGGGAATTTTTCCCGACCATCACAAATGCAGGCGGGGCAGCGATTTCTGATCAGGCAGCGTGATTTGGGGATCAGTAGAAGAGGCTTGAGACGCTCTCTTCGCGGCTCGTGCGCAGAATCGCCTCGCCGATCAGTGGTGCGATCGAAATGACGCGAATGTTCTTGGCGGCTCTGACGGCTTCCGTCGGCAGGATCGAGTCCGTAATGACCAGCGATTTCAAGCGCGAGTTCTGAATTCGGCTGACCGCGCCGCCCGACAGCACGCCATGCGAGATGTAAGCCGATACTTCCGTTGCGCCGTTCTTCAGCAACGCTTCGGCGGCATTCACCAGCGTGCCGCCGGAATCGACGATGTCGTCGATCAGAATGCAGCGCTTACCATCGACGTCGCCGATGACGTTCATGACTTCGCTCTCGCCCGGACGTTCGCGGCGCTTGTCGCAAATCGCGATCGGAGCGCCGATGCGCTTGGCGAGCGCGCGCGCTCTGACGACGCCGCCGACGTCCGGCGATACGACGACGATGTCTTCCGTGCTTCCGAAATTCTCTTCAATGTCGCGCGTCATGACGGGCGCGGCGAAGAGGTTGTCGGTCGGGATGTCGAAGAAGCCCTGGATCTGGCCAGCGTGCAGATCGAGCGTCAGCACGCGCTGGGCGCCGGCGCGCTCAATGAGGTTGGCGACGAGCTTAGCTGAAATTGGCGTGCGCGGACCGGGTTTGCGATCCTGGCGCGCATAACCGAAGTAGGGAATGACCGCTGTGATGCGCCGCGCCGACGAACGCTTCAGCGCGTCCATCAGGATCAGCAGCTCCATCATGTTGTCGTTGGCGGGAAACGACGTCGATTGGATGACGAACACGTCCTGGCCGCGGACGTTCTCCTGAATTTCGACGAACACTTCCATGTCCGCGAAGCGCTTCACCTGCCCCTTGGCCATCGGCAGCTTCAGGTACGCGCAGATCGCATCTGCTAATGGCCGATTGCTGTTGCCCGCGACGATCTTCACGCCCAGCTTTCCTCGACCTGCCAAGCTCCGGGCGTCATCACCTTTAATGTCGAAAGGCATGTGCACTCCAGAGCCGTTGTTACGGGGCGGCTTGTAGCAATTGGGCCCGGACGATTCAACCGTCCGAGCCCTGATTTATGACGAGATGTTGTCACGCCACCCAGTTGCTTAATTTATGCTTTTATCCGGCAGCAACTTGATGATGCCCTGTGCGGCGGCGGCGGCAGCGGCATCTGCCGTTTTGCCCCAGGCGCCGTCGAGCGAGCCTTGCGGCACTTCGTTCTTCTGCGAAACCGTGCCGAGCTTCTTGCCCGATGGATCGAGCACGTTCCAGTCGATCTGGATCGGCTGCTTGCCGTCTTTGGTTGCCCCGAGCGCGACCTTGCCTTCGACCTTGTAGGAGCGGGCATCAGGCGTGTTGGCGAGGCTCAGCCCATGCTTCGAAAGCTCGCGCTGGATCGCCATGGTCAACGAGCTTCCGCCATCGCCAGGCGCACCCGTGACGGCCGGAACGATGGCCGTGACCGGACCCGACGTCGCGATGCTTCCCGTCGTCGGCGACGGCTGTTGCGTGGATGCCGTTTCGTACGCCGCTCTCGGCGCGGCCGGCACCGCGGCCTGCGGCGCGCCTGCGGCCGGCGTGTTCGACGCGACGATGGCGCCGGCACCCGGCAGCCAGCTTGCAATCTGCTTCGCGGTCTTGTCGGAGATGGCTTGGATGACAGGCGGCGTCACGGCAGCCCACGGATCTTTGCCCGCGCCCGCGACGACTTCCTCACCCGTGATGCGATGGACGCGTTTGCCCGTCTGATCGGTCACGTCCCAGATGTAGGAAATCTTCGCTTTCGTCTTTTCGCGCGCCGCAACGATGTAGCCGCGCAGCACATACTCGCCCGTGGCATCGGTCGACGCCGCGACCGTCAGGCCGTTACGTCCGATCGCGGAGGAGAGCTCTGTCTGCAGATCGCGCGCGACGTTGTCGGGCGAGCCGATGATCGGAGCGATCTGAATTTTCGCCGTTCGAGACGAGACGGGCGTCGCCGCGCTCGGCTGTGTCAGCGAAGCCTGTGGCGCTGAATCGCCGCCGCCAAGGATGCTCGGTGTCGACGAGCAGCCGCCGAGTCCGAGAGCGAGAACCGACGCGCAGAGCGCCGATTTAATCGAAACAAGATATCTTCCGCGCGCGCGCGTCCGAGCAGAGCATAAGGTCGCCACGTGACGTCCCCCCTTGACCAACCGCAACTTCCCGGCGGCCGGAATTACTATACCCCGCGGCCTGAACTCCCTCAGATACTACCGGACTGACATAACCCCTCTAGATCAGCCCGCCTCTGCCCGTCCAGACGTCAGCCCAGCGAAAGTGTGATCAGCCCGCGAAACACGGGCGTCAAGTCGGACTCCGCTGTGGATTATGCGATTAAGCCACGACGATGGCGGAGATTTGACGGCCGTAATCGGGCTCTTTGAGCTTCGTTTTGCGCCGATAGCTGAAGAAAAGCGATTCGTTCTCGGCAGTGCAGGTCGCGAGCGTCATGGCCTCCGCGATCCGCGCCTCATGAAGCCGTCGCAACACAAAGCCGGAGAGATCGAAGTGCGGGCGTCCCGTCGCGCTCGGCCGCGAAAAGAACCGCTGGTTTGCCGGATCGGCTTTCAGAAACTCGGCTTCGAACTCCGGCCCGACCTCGTAGGCGTCTTGTCCGATGCATGGTCCGACCGCGCCGCGGATGCGGTCGCGCCGGGCGCCCAGACGCTCCATCTCCTGGATCGCGCTTTCGACGATGCCACCGAGAGCGCCACGCCAGCCCGCATGCGCGGCGGCCACGACCCCCGCCTCGGCGTCTGCGAGCAGCACCGGCGCGCAGTCCGCCGTCAGTACGCCGATGACAAGTCCCGGCGTCGCGGAGACCACGGCGTCGGCGTGCGGAAGTGCATCGCGTGCGGGAAAGCTCGTGACCTCGCGCGCCGTCGTGCCGTGCTCCTGATAGAGCGTGACGACTGCGCCGCCCGAGCCTCCAAGATGATCCGCTATGCGGCGCCGGTTTTCGAGCACCAAGGCGGGCTCGTCATTCGATCCGAGGCCGCAGTTGAGGCTCGCGTAGATACCCTGCGATACGCCGCCCTGCCGCGTGAAAAATCCGTGCCGTATGCCCGGCAGCGCACTGAGGTTTTCCGCAACGAGAGGCGAAAGCATGAGGTGCGCGGCTCCTTCAGATTTGTTGTGGCGCGCCGCTGGCGACTTTCGACGCGCGGAATCCCGGGAGCGGCGGCAGATCCGGAGACCGCGCCGCGAGCACCTTGAAGCGCGATCCCATGCCGTTCGGCGCAAGAAGACGCGCGACGCCCGCCTCGATCTCGCCCGCCCGCTGCGGATTGGCCGACATCAGCCGAGACGCGCGTTCGACGATGCCGACCGCGCCGAGAAATTCGGCCTGCGTCACCGGCCCATCGAGTGCCAGTCCGGCGCGATGCAGCGTCGACGCAAGATCGTAGAAATTGACGTGCACTGTGAGATCGGCCTCGCCCGGCGACGCGAGCGGCGATTCATATTTGTGCTCGCGGACGGCTTGCAGCGTATCGCCCGCGGCGGCGGCGGTGTGCCCATAATCGATCAGCAGCATCACGACTGGCCCGCGCTGCATCAGGCTTTGCAGGGCGTCTGCCAGCCGGTCGAGCCGTTGCGTTTCGACGACGGCGCCGACCTGCGCATCGGGCAGCAAAGCATCGAAGGCCTCGTGGGGGCAGTCGCCGTCGATCGCGGTGAATTCGAGCTGCCCTGAAGCATTCAAACCCACGCCTCGAATGCGCCAGCCGTCGAGCGTCTTGACCCACTGCGCGACCGGCCAGGAATCGAGGAACTCGTTCGCAACGATGATCGCGGGCGGTGAAAACTCGTCGAGCTTGGCGCCCCACGTCGCGCGGCTGCGGAAATCCGCGAGCGTCGTCGCCTGAAGTTGCGAAAGCGTCTGGCTCGCTTCGATCAGATAGGGATGCACGGCCTCGGTAAATCCCGGCACGACACGGGCAGCGCGCAACGCGTCACGCATCATGGTCCCGCGCCCCGGTCCGTATTCGGCGAGCGTGATGGAGCCCGGTGCTCCGAACACAGTCTGCCAGACGACACCCGTCCACACCCCGATCAGCTCGCCGAAAACCTGGCTGATGTCGGCGGCCGTGATGAAGTCGCCCGATGCGCCGAAAACCCGCTGCCTGCGATAATAGCCGAACGGCTCGTCCCAAAGACATCGCGCCATATACGCCTGGACCGTCATCGGACCATCGCGCTGGATGCTTTCCTTGATCAGCCGCCCGAGCGGCGTATCGCGGTGCGTGCTCGGATCGTCGCTCAAGCGGACACCTTTGCTGGAGCCTCCGGTTGCCGCGCCGACCAGACCATGTAGAGGCCGAGCAGCAGCATCGGCAGACAATAGACCTGACCCGCCGTAAACGGACCGATATTCAGAATATGATCGGGCTCCGGTTCGCGGAAGAATTCGCACGTCGCACGCGCGATGGCGTACCAGATGAGCCAGATGCCGGTGACGAGCCCCGGCCGTTTCAGCGCCAGCAGGCGATGCGTCGCGAAGCGGATGATGATCCACATCACGAGGCCTTCGAGCGCTGCCTCATAAAGTTGGCTCGGATGGCGCGGATCGGGTCCGCCATTCGGAAACACCATGCCGACGGCCGCCGTCGTCGTGCGTCCCCAGTGCTCGGCATTGATGAAGTTCGCGATGCGGCCAAAGAACAGCCCGATTGGAACAGCTGCACAGCACAGGTCCATCACGGATCGTGCGGAAACCTTGAATACGCGCGAAAAGAGCAGAATGAAAAGTCCGGCCGCGATCAGCGCGCCGTGGAAGCTCATGCCGCCCTTCCAGACTTTCACGATCTCCGCCGGGTTCGCGAAATAGAAATCGGGATCGTAGAGCAGCACCTGTCCGAGGCGGCCGCCGATGATCACAGCACCGGTCATGTACAGAAGCAGATCGTCGACGCGCTCGAGCGTCATGGGCGGCTTGTCTGCAAACCAAAGCCTCGGCGTTGAAATCAGGCGGCGAATATACAGCCAGCCGAGCACAAGGCCCGCGAGATACGCGATGCCGTACCACTTGATCGAGATCGGCCCATACTCGATCGCGATCGGATCGATGTTCGGATACGTCAGAAGGGCGAGGGGTGTCATCGATGCTCCAAAATCAGGTCCGGCCCTTCATGAACAAGCCCGCCGAGGTTGTTTGGGAAGGCAGGGTTAATGTCAAGCACGGCCCAGGCCCTGCGGCCGCCACGGATATCCGCTCTCTTGCGGTCCGCACCCGCAATGGCCATAGTCGATGCGAGCCCTGAAGTCTTTGAGACCCGATATGACCCAGACGACCAACAAACTGTTCGACGACTTTGCCAAGCTGATGACGGAAGCCGCAGGCGCGGCAGAGGGCGTCCGGCGCGAGACGGAAACCGTGATCAGGGGGCAGGCCGAGAAGTTTCTTCGCGACATGAATGTCGTGACGCGTGAGGATTTCGAGGCCGTGCGCGAAATGGCGCAAAAGGCGCGTCAGGAGAACGAAGCGCTCGCCGCCCGCATCGCCGCGCTCGAAGCCGCGATCGCCAAGCCGAAGACGGTCTGACGCATCCCGCCGGGACGCACCCACCAGACGGCGCTCCGCTGCATCCACAGATTAGACGGCGTTTTCTACAGTTCGCTGCGCGACACGCATTGCAGACGCGCATATGCCCGCGCTTCGCCACTTTCACCGTGGACAAGGTTCGCGCGCCAAAGGCGTCAGCTTGCGACTCGTCGAGGCGTCTGGTTTTGTCCGGCGCAGCGAAAAACGGCGAATTTGCTGATTTGACAGGGCCGTTTCGCAAAAACCAATTCGTCTCGCGGCAGACTGGAGATCGATACACATGGCAGTTGCGGAACAGAAAACTGACCGCGTCCTGAATCCGATCGATCTCATCGAGCAGCTTGCGAACGGCCATGATTGGCCACACGACCGCGCCAGCGACGAAGAAATGACTCTCATCGTTGCCGGGACATGGGCCGACTATCACATCTCGATCAACTGGCGCGAAGACCTCGAGGCCTTGCATCTCGCCTGCGCCTTTGACTTCCGGGTTCCGGAAAATCGCCTGACGGAAATGTACCGGCTCGTCGCGCAGATCAACGAGCAGCTTTGGCTCGGCCACTTCGATCTCTGGACGCGGGAAGGCCTCGTCATGTTCCGCCACGCGCTGCTGCTCAACGGCGCGGTCGCGACGGTCGCCCAGTGCGAGGCCATGCTGAAAGCTGCGCTGGAAGGCTGCGAGCGCTATTACCAGGCCTTCCAGTTCGTCGTTTGGGCGGGTAAGGAGAGCCGTGAAGCCCTGGTTTCGACGATGTTCGAGACGCAGGGACAGGCTTAATCCGGGCGTTTCTCGCCCAAGGTATATCGCGTCATGTCCTTTAAACTGGATGGCCCGGTCGTGCTCGCCGGCGCCGGCAAGATGGGCGCCGCGCTGCTCGCGGGCTGGATCGCACGCGGGCTTCAGCCTCGCGACGTCATCGTTCAGGAACCCAACCTCGCAGGCGACGCGGCGAAGCTTCACCGCAAGCACTGCTTCGACGTTGTGATGTACCTCCAAGCCCTGCCGACGTCACCTTCGGTGATCGTCGTCGCGGTCAAGCCGCAGGCGATGGATTCGGTCTTTCCCGAGCTTGCTAAAAGCGCTGGGCCGGCGACGGTCGTGATGTCGATCGCGGCAGGCAAGTCGATCGCCAGCTTCGAGCGCCATCTGCCATCGGGAACGGCCGTCGTCCGCGCCATGCCGAACACGCCGGCAGCCATCGGTCGCGGTATCACGGGAGCCGTTGGCAACGCCCACGTCACCGAAGCGCAGAAGGATCTCTGCGCAAGCCTGCTGAGCGCGGCGGGCGAGGTGGTCTGGCTGAACGATGAAGCGTTGATCGATGCCGTGACCGCCGTCTCCGGATCAGGTCCGGCTTACGTCTTCCTGCTCGCCGAAACCTTGGCCCGCGCGGGCGAGGCGGCTGGTCTCGACGCCGCGACGTCGATGCAACTCGCACGCGCGACCGTTTCGGGCGCTGGCGAACTACTGCATCGCTCTCAATCCGATCCGGCTACGCTCCGGCAAAACGTGACCTCGCCCGGCGGCACGACGGCCGCGGCTTTGTCGGTCTTGATGCGGGAGAAGGGCGGTCTGCAGGACTTGCTGACCGAAGCCGTGCTGGCTGCAAAAAAACGAGGCCGCGAACTCGGAAGCTGACGGGGCTGGGTAGTCCGTCAAATTCCATGTTCGCGGCCGATTTCTCCCGAATGGGCTGGCGACCCACGGCGATCGGGATTTCGGATCCGGAGACTGAAGGCTTGGAGGACACCTTGCCGAAGTCGAAGAAACGCCAGAACCGATATGCTGATGGTGTAATATCATAACATAACGGTCAACTCACAAGGCTGTGTTCCAGCCAGTGAAGAAACTTAACGCTTTGAGTTATTTGGGTTATTACTGTGGAAGCGAGATGATCGCGCGCAGTCCGCCCATCGAGCTCTGTCCAAGTGCAATTTCACCGCCGTGGCTTTTCGCGATGTCACGCGCGATGGCGAGCCCAAGGCCGCTGTTGCCTTCATCCTGATTGCGCGCGTGGTCGAGCCGGTAGAACGGCCGGAACACGTTCTCGCGCTCCGACTCCGGAATGCCGGGACCATTGTCGTCGACCTCGATCCGCACCCACTGCCCCTCGGGCGCGACGCGGATGATGATGTGATCGCCGAACCGTGCGGCGTTGGTGACGAGGTTCGTGATCGCGCGCTTCAGGGCCTGTCGCTTCAGCGGCAGCACGATATCGCCCTTGCTCTTGCGCACCTTGAGATCGATCGTCGCCGCGTAGATCGAAGCTTCGTCGACGATCTCCTGCAGCAGCTCTGGCAGATCCGTCGGCTTCGCCTCCTCGCCGCCGTCGCCCTTCGAGAAGGCGAGGTAATCTTCGAGCATGTGCTGCATCTCGTTGACGTCGGTCGAGAGCGCCCGCGTTTCCGGCGTATCTTCGAGCAGCGCGAGTTCCAGCTTGAATCGCGTCAACACTGTCCTGAGGTCGTGACTGACGCCGGCCAGCATGGTCGTGCGCTGTTCGACGTGCTGCTTGATGCGGTCGCGCATCTGTAGAAACGCGACGGCGGCCTGCCGGACTTCGCGTGCGCCGCGCGGCTTGAAGTCTTCTGAGATCGCGCGGCCCTTGCCGAATGCGTCGGCCGCATCGGCGAGACGCAGAATCGGACGGATCTGGTTGCGAAGAAACAGGATCGCGACGGTCAGCAGAATGACCGACGATCCGACCATCCACAGCAGGAAGATATGCGAGTTCGAAGCATACGTCTGGCTGCGCGTCGCGACGAAGCGCAGGATGGCGTCGTCGCGCTTGACGCGGATTTCGACGTTCTGGGATTCCCCGACGGTATCGATCCAGAACGGCAGCTGCACATGCTTTCGAAGCTCATTTGAAAGCGCCTTATCGAGCAGACGGAAAAACGGTTTCGGTCCAGGCGGCGGCAGATCCCCCGGCGGCAGGACTTCCATTTTGAGGTTCAGCCTGTCGCGCGCGAGATCGACGATTTTCTGCGCGTTGTCGGCTTTCGGCAGGTCGCTGTAGACATCGATCAAGGCCGCGATATCGCGCGCCGTCGCCTCCGAAAGACGTCGCGTCACCGCCTGCCAATGGCGTTCCATGAACGCGAACGCGATGACGCCTTCGAGCACGACGATCGGCGTGATGATGATGAGCAGCGCTCGCGCATAAAGCCCTTTCGGCAGCATCTCACCGGCAAGGTTGGTGAGACGCAGGACATGCGGATGCTCGCGGATGCGCCGGTAGAGCGACAGGTCCTTTTGGGAGTCGGGCGTCGTTTCGTTGATAACCGCCATCGCCGTTTCGATTTGCCTATGCTTTGGAGACGACGAAGCTCATCACGCGTCAATCGGTATAAAGAATATAGCCCTTGCCGCGGACCGTTTGCAGATAGACCGGGTTCGATGGATCGGCCTCGATCTTCCGACGAAGACGGTTGATTTGCACGTCGATCGCGCGCTCGCTGCCCGTGCTGTCGTCGCTCGAAAGCTCGTGCCTCGGAACGGCGACGCCGATGCGCTGCGCAAACAGTCGCAACAGGTCCCGCTCGCGCTCGGTCAGCTTGATCGTATCGTCGTCGCGCCGGAGTTCGCCGCGCGTGGTATTGAAAACGCAGCCGCCCATGCGGATCTCGTCGCGCGTCGCGGTCGGCGTCTGGCCGCGCCGAAGAATATTCCGCAGTCGAAGCAGCAGCTCGCGCGGTTCGAACGGCTTCGAGACATAGTCGTCGACGCCGGCTTCGAGACCCGAGATGCGATCCTCGGCATCGGCGAGCGCCGTCAGCATGCAGATCGGGACGGGGCGGGTCGCCTTCAGATCGCGTGCGAGCGTCAATCCGCATTCGCCGGGCATCATCACGTCGAGCAGCACCAGGTCGAACGAAAGCCCGCGCATGAACGAACGCGCTGCGGCGGCATCCTGAGCTTCGGTGACGCGGAACCCGTTACTCTTCAGAAAACGTCCGAGCAAGGCTCTGATCTTCTGGTCGTCGTCGACGACGAGAATGTGGGGAGCATTATCAGCAAGCAGTTCGGCGCGATCCTGCACAACTGCACCTCTCATTCGTGGCTTTCGGTTTCCCCCGCGATGTCGGCGTGCGGGCCCTTGATCAAAACTTCAACGAGCGGGCGATCCTTTTCGGTAATCATAGCGAAAAGGAACTTGCGCGCGAGTTGATCCGCTCCGGGACCAAGCGTCGCGAGCGCTTCGGCAACGCGTTTGACCTGAATTTGTGTCAGTTTATCGGTCAAGCGCGTGCCTTTCGCCGATAGATAAAGCCGCCGCTCCCTCCGATCCTCGCTGCCGGCGCGCTGAATGACGAAGCCTTCATCGACAAGCTGCTTCAGAACGCGCGCCAGCGACTGCTTGGTGATCTTCAGAATATCCAGCAATTCCGCGACTTTCAGGCCCGGATTGCGATGAATGAAATGCAGCACCCGATGATGCGCCCGCCCGAAGCCATACTGTTCCAGCATCGTGTCCGGGTCGCGAGTGAAATCGCGGTAGGCGAAGTAGAACAATTCCACGCAGGAAATGATCTCGGGGTCGATGCCTTGCGCCCCGCCGTCAGGGGCGGCGCCGGCCGAGCCCTGGGCTTTTGCGCGACGAGCAGCTATGCCTTCAGAATTTATGTCAGTCATGTTGACTTATTGGTCCCAATCGTATTCTGTTTCAAGCCAAATCGCGGGATAGCAGCAGGTCTTGTGCCCTTGCGAGCGACGCGCCCAAGGACTAAGCGTCTTCCAAACGATCGGGCAGCCGCCGCACGCCACGAGGCCGCGGAACAGACGATAGCGCCGCGATTTCGCCAAACGATAATAACCAGCGAAGGACTCTGACGGGCATGGCCGACCTCGTTCCTTATCACGATCGCGATGGGCTGATCTGGATGGATGGGGCTCTGCTCCCCTGGCGCGACGTCAAGGTCCACGTCCTGACCCATGCCCTGCATTACGCCAGCGCGGTCTTCGAAGGCGAGCGTTGCTACGAGGGTGAAATCTTCAAGCTCACCGAGCATTCCGAGCGCCTCGTCGAAAGCGCCAAGATCCTGGATTTCGACATTCCCTATTCGGTCGCCGAAATCGATCAGGCCTGCCGCGATACCGTCGCAGCCAACAAGCTGTCCGATTGCTACGTCCGGCCGCTCGCTTGGCGCGGCAGCGAGCAGATGGGCGTTTCCGCCCGACAGACCAAGATTCATCTGATGGTCGCGGCCTGGAATTGGGGATCGTATTTCCCGATGGAGCAGCGCCTCAAAGGCATCCGCATTACGCATGCGCAATACCGTCGCCCCGACCCGGCTTGCGCGCCCGCGAAAGCCAAAGCCGCCGGTCTTTACATGATCTGCACGATCGAGAAGCACCGCGCCGAGCGTGCGGGATATTCCGACGCGCTGATGCTGGATTACCGCGGCCGCGTTGCCGAGTGCACCGGCGCCAACGTCTTCCTGATCAAGGACGGCGTCATCCACACGCCTGAGCCGGACTGCTTCCTCGACGGCATCACGCGCCGCACCGTCATCGACCTCGCGAAGGCGCGGGGCATCGAGGTCATCACGCGCGCCATCATGCCCGAGGAGCTTGGCAGCTTCACCGAATGCTTCATCACCGGCACGGCGGCCGAAATCACGCCGGTGTCCGAGATCGGCGAGCATCACTACAAGCCGGGCAAGATCACCGAAACGTTGCTCAACGATTACATGGAACTTGTGAAACCGAAGAAGCGCGTAGCAGCCGAGTAACCACGCGCCCGTTTTCACCCGTCGCCATCTTGCGCCGTCGCTCATATGGGCCGATGCTCGGTCCATGTGCGCAACGGGCGGTGCTCGGATGTCGAAAGTCCTGTCTGCTGTAGTGCTCGCCTTCGCGGCCGTCTCGTTCGGCGGTGGAGGCTTGCGCGCCCAGGAAGGCCCGGGCGGCGCCATCAATCCCAACCGCGACTGCCAGACAATTCTTGCATGCAACTTCCGCAAGGGCGGAAGCTGGCGCGGCTGCGTCTCATCCTATTCCTGTCGCAAGTGCGAATTCGTCCCCGCACCGTGTTCGATTGTCGGTGGAAAGAAACGCCGGCTCTGCCGTCAGCTCCAGTGTGATTGGAACGGCACGTAAGCTTCAGGAATAAAACGCTGGAAGCCTAGTTGCGATCTCGCAGGATCAACGGCGCACACACGATGGCGAGGAACGCCACAATCGTGACGCCGATAATAGCGGTCGTGAGAGCCGAGAGCGGACCGCTGATCCACATCGCGACGGCATTGATCAGTACGCACCATACCGCTGCAGGCACGATCGACGCGACGGCAAGCCCGATCAGTTGTGCACGGCTGACCTGCTGCCGTTTCTCCGGCGCAAATCTCGCAACAGCACTTGTCACGACGGCTCGCATTTTCGCGTGTGCTCCATTTGCAGCCAGTGCCCGATCCCCGATCAGCTTGAGTTTTTTTAACTAAGCTAGGAACGCGCAATAAACCGCCGGTTAAAACTCACGAACAAATTGTACGAGACGTTGTCTCTATTGAAAAAAATCCAACAAACTTGTCTCTACTTTGGGTTTAACGCTCTCCGATGGTGATTGTTTCCAATTCGGAGGCGAATCACCAAGCAAACCTAACGCAGATTCTGGAATTCATCAGCTTGGGTACAATTAATGATCCCCGACTTTTTTGACGTCGCGATAATCGGCGCGGGTCACAATGGTTTGACCAGCGCGGCCTATCTCGCTGGCGCGGGATTGCGAGTCGTCGTTCTTGAGAGCAATGGCGTCGTGGGCGGCGCCGCCGTGACCGAGGAATTTGCTCCGGGGTTTTCCAACTCCGTTGCCTCCTACACCGTCAGCCTTCTCAATCCAAAAGTCATCGCCGATCTCGATCTGCATCGGCATGGCCTCGAGATCATCGAACGGCCTGCCGCGAATTTCTGGCCTGTTGACGACAGACGGTCGCTGCTTGTGCCGTACGATCCAGTCGCGCGCCGCAATGCATTCGCGTCTTTCTCATCGAAGGATGCAGACCGGCTCGAGTCCTACGATAACGAACTCACACGCGCGGTCGACGTCTTGCGCGATCTCATCACACGCACGCCGCCGAACGCTGGCGGCGGCATTCTCGAATTGATCAAGGCCGGAACAATCGGCCGTCGTGTTCTCAATCTGTCGCTTGCCGATCAACGTCTCCTGCTCGAATTGTTTACGGCAAGCGCTGCCGATTTCCTCGATCGCCGCTTCGAGAATGAAACCGTTAAAGCCGCGTTCGCTTTCGACGGCATCGTCGGCGCCTATGCCGCGCCATCGACGCCGGGCACGGCCTACGTGCTGCTGCATCACTGCTTCGGTGAGGTGAACGGCAAGCCCGGACGTTGGGGTCACGCAAAGGGTGGCATGGGCGCCATCACGCAGGCGATGGCGCGGGCGGCGCAATCGCGCGGCGCAGTCATTCGCGTCAATGCGCCAGTCGAACGCGTGCTTGTCGAAAGAGGACGTGCGGCGGGACTCGTGCTGAAGTCAGGCGAGATCGTGAAAGCGCGCGCGGTCGCGGCCAATATCGGACCGAAACTTCTCTTCCGCGATCTCATCGCAGCCGGCGATGTCGATCCGGAAACGCGCGAAAAGTTTCTCGCAATCAAGACAGGATCTGGAACGTTCAGGATGAACGTCGCCCTTTCGGAACTTCCGGATTTCACGAGCAGGCCAGGGAAAGATTTGGGTCCGCATCATGGCTCCGGCATCGTCATCGGTCCGACGCTTTCCTATCTCGAACGTGCCTATCTCGACGCGCGCACGGATGGCTGGTCGCGCGAGCCGGTCGTCGAAATGCTGATATCGTCAACGTTCGATCCATCGCTCGCGCCGGCCGGACGCCACGTCGCAAGCCTCTTCGTGCAGCATGTCGCGCCGAAGCTGCCCGACGGCCGAAGCTGGTCGAATGCGCACGAGAGAGAAGCCTTCGCCGATCTCGTCATCGAGACAGTGACGCGCCACGCACCGAATTTCAGATCTTCCGTCGTGGCCCGCCAGGTGCTCTCACCTCTCGATCTCGAACAACGCTTCGGCCTCGTCGATGGCGATATCTTTCATGGACAGCTCGGCCTCGGGCAGCTCTTTTCCGCGCGCCCCGTTCTGGGCTATGGCAATTACCGGATGCCGCTGCCGGGCCTTTATCTGTGCGGCTCCGGCGCACATCCGGGAGGCGGCGTCACTGGCGTGCCCGGCATGAACGCCGCGCGGGAGATCGTCAAAGACATGAAGCGCTGGCGCTCGAAGAGGTGACGAGATGCACGTTGCGACGTGTGTGATTGCGAGTGTCGGCGGTTCCGATGCTGACGGCCTGACGGTCGCTGCGGCGGTCGAGGGGGCGTAGCGTGCGCATTACACCGGCGCTGGAGATCGACGAAGCCGAGATCGAGGAACGCTTCATCCGCGCCTCGGGACCCGGCGGACAGAACGTCAACAAGGTTTCGACCGCAGTCGAATTGCGCTTCAATTTCGCGGCCAACCGCTCGATACCGGATTTCGCGCGCGGCAAGCTGAAGCGTCTCGCCGGGCGTCGCCTGACGACCGAAGGCATCCTCGTCATCCAGGCCGATCGTTTTCGAAGCCAGGATCAGAACCGGTCCGATGCGCGTGCGCGTCTGCAGGAACTGATCGTCGAGGCGCTCGAACGTCCCAAGCCGCGCATTAAGACCAAGCCGTCACGCGGCGCGCGCGAGGAGCGCGTCAATTCGAAAACCGCGCGCGGCAAGGTCAAGAAAATGCGCAGCCGCAAAGTCGATTTCGACTGAGCGGGCAGATCACCTGCAGCGCCGCTTGATGCCTGTTGTTTTTGAGAAACCTGGTAGCGGGAGGCGGACTTGAACCGCCGACCTGCGGATTATGAGACCGCCGCTCTAACCACCTGAGCTATCCCGCCACACTGTCCGTCATGCGGACATCGAGCGCCCGTCTATAGGGAGCGTAATATCATCCTGTCAACCGGCGCTTCGCGCGCCGGCGACCGAAGTTGAAGTGATCAAACCATCTTTCCGGATTCGGAGCGATCCGCGCCGTTTACTCAGCCGCAACCGGCTGCTCGGCAGCCGACGTCAGCTTGCGGAAGCGCATCATCGTGAACAAGCCCAGCGGACGCAGGGACTTGCGATCCACCAGCTCGAGGTCGTCGCACACCATCACGCGCGACACGTCGAACACCGAATGCCAGCCGACGAGATCGGCGAACGGTGCCATTTGCCGCTCGACCCAGCCGCGGACGCCTTGCTCCTGGCTGAAGTGGTTGACGAGCATGACTTCGCCGCCCGGCTTCGTCACGCGTGCGAGTTCCAGCATGACCTGCCGGGGGTCGGGCACGACGGTGATGACATACATCGCGACGACGGAATCGAACGAATTGTCTGGGAAGCGAAGGCTGCCCGCGTCCATCTCGTACAGACCCGAGACGTTGACGAGCTGCTCGTTCTTGACGCGCTCACGCGCCTTTTCGAGCATCTCCGGCGCGAGGTCGATACCGACGATGTCGAGATGCTTCTTGTAGGAGGGAAGCGACAAGCCGGTTCCGACGCCGACTTCGAGCACCCGGCCCGAGCCGCTGTTGATGATCTCGACCGCATGGCGGCGACCGGCCGTCGACACGGCACCGAACGTGTAATCGTAAACCGGCGCCCAGCGGCGATAGGCATCGCGAACGGCGCCCTCATCGAGTTGAACGGCTTTTGGCTCGAACCGCCTTTTCGCAACTCCGGCTTGAGCGCCCGCTGCGCGCCGAAAATCCGATCCGTTATCGCCCACCGCCTTCTCCATCACTGTGTAACGCGCGTCCCGACTATCTCGGCGCCTCGGCCAGAGTATGGCTTTGTGCGCGATAGTCCCCTTGATTTGCAGCTTTCACCGTCTTTGCGATCCAACCGCCGCCGAGCACGCGGGCTCCAGGCTCCTGGCTGGCATAAAACACGCAGGCTTGCCCGGTCGCAATACCTTCTTCCCCGTCGTGCAGCTCGACTTTGCCGCCCGTCCCGCCATCGGCTGTCACCAGCGCGGCACGAAGCTTTTGCGAGGAGCGCATGCGCACGAAGAGTTCCAATCCGTTCCCGGCGCTTTCCGCGAACGAATTTTCTCCGAGCCAGTTGACGTCGCGCAAGATCAGTCCAGTTGTCGTCAGCGCCGAGCGCGGCCCGACCACGACTTCATTTTTCGCTGCATCCAGCCGCACGACGTACAGCGGCTCTGCCGCCGGGATCTTGATGCCGCGCCGCTGACCGACCGTGTAATGGACGATGCCTTCGTGCCGCCCGAGCACGCGCCCATCGAGATGAACGATGTTGCCGGCGTCGAGCGCATTCGGCTTCAGGCGTTCGATGACGTCCGTATAGCGGCCTGTCGGAACGAAGCAGATATCCTGGCTGTCGGACTTGTCGGCGACCGGCAGATTGAACGAGCGCGCGAGGTCGCGAACCTCGGACTTTTCCAGCGAGCCGACCGGAAACCACAGCGCCGCAAGCTGCGCCTTCGTGATGCCGAACAGGAAATAGCTCTGATCGCGATCCGTATCGACGGCGCGCGCAAGCTCTGGTCCGTGCTCGGTATCGCGTCGCTGCACATAGTGCCCCGTAACCAGCACCTCGGCGCCGAGATCCTTTGCAGTTTCCAGCAAGTCGCGGAATTTGATTTCGTTATTGCAGGTCACGCACGGGATCGGCGTCTCACCGTGCACGTAACTCTCGGCGAACGACTCGATCACCTTCTGAGCGAAGCGGGCCTCATAATCGAGGACGTAATGCGGGATGCCGAGAGCATCGGCAACACGACGGGCGTCGTGGATGTCCTGGCCCGCGCAGCAGCTGCCCTTGCGCCCGGTGGCGCTTCCATGATCGTAAAGCTGCAGCGTCACGCCGATGACATCATGCCCGGCTGCCTTCATGATCGCAGCCGCAACCGAACTGTCGACACCACCGGACATGGCGACGACGACGCGCTTCTTGGCACTCGGAACAGTGGCTGGCGTCTTAAAATCGGTCATCTGAGGCGGCAAAAACCCTAAACTGCTGACAAACGGCAATGCCAAGCTGCAGCCAGGATCATCCCCCGGCGCGGGCGGGCATTAAAAGACCAAATGTATTCAGCGAGTTATCTTGGTCTTGGCGGCAAAACTCGTCGGATTTTGCCACACGCTCTAATTCCTTAGTTCATTAAATGGGTGTCCCGCAAGTCGGCGGCAAGCATTTAACCAGACTGGCCCGGTATTCGCTGTGAGCCGTCGAGGTTAGCGGCGTGACTCGATCCGGAACGGTGAGGAACGCGCCGAAGTTTAACCACGTTGAATTGGCACGTCTATTTAAGCACTGTTCACTCAAGGGCTTAGTGCTAATTTAATGGCAACCCGCTATAAGTATCCCCTGTGGTCAGAGAGTGTGTATCGAGTATCATGACCGAACAACAGATGAGAGCGCGCGGGCGCTACGTGATCGGACCCGATGGGTCTCCGCTCACGGTCGCCGATCTTCCCCCGCGGGACACCAAGCGATGGGTGATCCGTCGCAAAGCCGAAGTCGTCGCCGCCGTGCGCGGTGGCCTTCTCAGCATTGAGGAGGCATGCGAGCGATATACGTTGACCGTCGACGAATTCCTGTCGTGGCAGCGTTCCATCGACAAGCATGGGCTTCCGGGTCTGCGCGCCACGCGCTTGCAGGACTATCGAGAGTAGTCGCGACGAGCGATCGATGATGCGAGGGGCCGATCCGTCGGCAGCTCCGCATACTCGCGCCGGCAGGTCCGCTGCTGTTTCAGCTATGGGCTTGCGGTCGCTTTGGCTTGCGCCGGAGCAGCGATCGCTTTTGATTTTGCGCTGTCTTTCGGCTTCGCCCCAGGCTTCTTGCTCGTTTTGGCTTTCGCCGCCGGCGCTGCGTCAGCGACCGGCTGCGGCGCCGATGGCGTCCAGCCCGCGACGGCCGACGACGGACTGCATCCGCTCTCGCCTTTGGTCCAGCGCGTAATGTCCCCGGTCATGGCGGACGCGAAGGCGTCCGTCATTTTCATGTTTTCAACCCTGACGGTTGCGGACGTGTCGCCGGTCGGATCGATGTCGACGCGGTAGGCTTTCGGGCCGCGTGGATTGGCCTGCGTCGGATCGCGACGATGGATGACGATCTCCGCCTTGCCACCGCGTGATGGCGGCGCTGCCGTCGCGTGATAGACGTAGTCCGGCTTTAACGGTCCGCCGACCGCAAACCAGCATTTCATCGCTCCCGTCGCGACGCGCGAATAGATGTCCGTCGCCGATCCGCCCTGGCCGCCGATCTGATCGACGACGGTACCCGTTTCCTGCGCAGCCCCCGGTGCCGACGCCGGTCGCGGTGGAGCTCCCTCAGCCGAGGCAGCTTCCACTGACGGTGCGCTCGGCAGGCCGAGCGTCGGCAATTGTGGTGCGCTTCCGGCGCATCCCGAAAGAAGCACGCCGGTGATGAGTGCAAGCAGCGCCTTGGATAAGCAACTGTCCGCCATTGTGCTCCGCTGGATGACGCGCACGAGAGGCCCTGTTGAGGGATCGACCAAGAACCCCTTTGCCCGGCAAGCGGCCATCCGGCAAGAGGGTTACCCACCGGCCAAACGGCGCGATCAGAAATGGACACAAGAAAAAGACGGCGCCTTTCGGGCGCCGCCTGCATTCGCTCGTGTCTGTGATTTGCCGGATACGGATGATTCGCTGGCCGTCTAGCGGAGCGCGCTCAATCCGAAAGGTCTTTCCCGGCGCCCGCGCGGATCGTGCTGACCCTCGATCTGCTGGCTGGCGCGGGAAAACTGTTCCAGCGTATCGTCGCGTTCGCGGACGGCAGCTGCAAGCTTCTCGCGCAGACCTTCCGTCGATTGCCGGAGGTTGTCGCGGCGAAGCGCTGCAGCCTTGGCGAATGTCGAATACGAAAAATGTCCCCGGTCGCGAACGCCGGTGCGGTCTTCCTCGAGTTGGATTTGCCGCTCCAGATCGGACGCCATCTGATCGAATTCGCGAATGATTCTTTCGAGATCCTCGACCTTCCTCGATTTCTCCTCGACCTCGCGACGCTTGAGGAGAATGGTCGTTTCACGTGATTTCATCGTTCGATACCCTGCACACATTCGAACTTACGTGGCCGATCAATCAAAAAACGTGCCAAAGGCGCGAAAAGATTTCGTGGCCGAAGCAACATGAACATCAGCGGTAATCGCGACACGTTAACCGCGTTGCATCGCCTCGTTGCTACTTCAATACTAGACATAACATGTTACGCTTAAGTTGCGGTAAAGCAACGCGTAACCTTTTCTGACGTACCGTCCCGTTCAGGGGCAGATTTTCGCCATAAGCAATCTAGGGGCTGGCTGCGAATTCTGTTAGCTCTTGATTCGAACCGAATGCGGGTCGCAAGGCGGTCGAGAAACAAGCTGGAAGGGTGGGCGCCCGGACGGCAGGTTTCCGCGGCGGGATCTGTTAGACGGTCGAGAGGGGCGCAGTTCTAATATTTTGACATTTTGACGGGCCGTCTTTGGCGCGAACGGGCACCTGTGTCCGTGAAGCAAGATCGATGTCCCGTCCGCGAAGGCCAAAAGCGGTCTGGCTATGCCGTTAATACGCGGCAGAGCCCATTCTGCAGAAATGGCTAACGCGGAATTAGGGTTTGTTAACCTCTCGTCGCTAACTTCCTAACGATCGCTTAGCTCGAACTGTAGTGCGTTTCTTTGGGCGAACAAGCAGACATGGCGCGGAGTCATTGGATAGGGCACCAGAGGAACGGTCATGAGGGTTCTACTCATAGAAGACGACAGCGCTACGGCGCAAAGCATCGAGCTGATGCTTCAATCTGAAGGTTTTAACGTTTACACGACCGACCTCGGAGAAGAGGGTGTCGATCTCGGTAAGCTTTACGACTACGATATTATTCTTCTCGATTTGAATTTGCCGGACATGAGCGGCTATGAGGTTCTGAAGACACTCCGTGTCTCGAAAGTCTCAACGCCGATCCTGATCCTGTCGGGCCTCGCCGGCATCGACGACAAGGTTCGCGGCCTCGGCTTCGGCGCCGATGACTACATGACGAAGCCGTTCCACAAGGACGAACTCGTCGCCCGCATCCAGGCGATTGTCCGCCGTTCGAAGGGCCATGCCCAGTCGATCATCGAAACGGGCGATCTGCGCGTCAACCTCGACACCAAGACGGTCGACGTCAACGGTCAGCGCGTGCATCTGACGGGCAAGGAATACCAGATGCTGGAGCTCCTCTCGCTCCGCAAGGGTACCACGCTCACGAAAGAGATGTTCCTCAACCATCTCTACGGCGGCATGGACGAGCCTGAACTGAAGATCATCGACGTGTTCATCTGCAAGCTGCGCAAGAAACTGCAGACGGCAACCGGCGGCAAGCACTACATCGAGACGGTCTGGGGACGTGGCTACGTGCTGCGCGATCCGGGGCACGAAGGTTCGGAAGCCGCATAAAACCGCGCGCTCGCCTTCTCCAAAACTCTATCCACGCGTACAGGGGCCATGATGGCCCCTGTGGTGTTTTTGGATGCCGCTAAATTCGGCGTCTCGCCTCCGCGAACGAATCCTATTTCAGGGGCGCCTCGGATTCTGACGGCGTTGCGCCAAATCGATAATTGATCGAGAGCCGCCCCGTCTGAATATTCGGATCGAACTTCGTCGACACGATCTCGTTGATCTCAGGCAGATCGTTTGGAAGCAGTTTCACCGTCTCGCTGCCGAGGTCGATGTAGCGATACTCAGCCTTGAGCGACAGTGAGTCGTTCAGGCGCGTTTCGATACCGCCACCGATGAACCCGCCGCTCAAGCGCCGCCCGGAAATGAGCGTCGTTCCGCCGCCTCCGACAGTCTCGCCGTCGACGCTGATGCCGAACGAGACGTTCGTGTCATCCGCTTCGACGTTGGCGTAACCACCGCTGAGGAACAGCAGCGTATCAGGACGCGCCAGATAGCCGATGCGGCCGCCCACCATCAGCATGTTCTTCAGCTGCGTTTTGGTGCCGCCGCGAAGTTCCGCATCTTCGTCGATCGCCAATGACAGACTGTTGGTCTGCTTCAGATGCGAATAGTCGGCGTCGCCGAACGCACCGATCACGAAGCGCGGGCTGATCTGGTAATCGTAACCGGCCGTGGCGAACAGAATGCCGCCGTCATGCCCGAACGGAATCCCCGCGCTGAAAATGGAGCCGGGATCGGACGAACGATCGCTGAGTTCCAGCGTGTTCTTGGCGACGCCATAACCGCCGCCGACGCCGAGGTAGGCGCCGGTCCAGCTGCTGGTGACCGGCGGAATCGAATTGTCCGGCGCATCCGACTTGCCGTCGCCGAAGCGGTAGTTCAGCGAAATTCTGCCTGTTTGGATCTGCGGCTTGATCGATCCGGTGATGAACTCGTCCGCGCCGGAACCCGGCAGAATGTCGAGACGCTCGGCCTGCAGCGACGTGTAGCGATACTCGGCCTTGATGCTGAAGCCGTTCGAGATCAGCGTTTCGACGCCGCCGCCGAGGAAGTAGCCGTCAAAGCTTCCCACTCCCGCAAGCGTGCCGCCGCCCGAGCCACCGCCGATATTGAGGTTGGCTTTGATGTCGCTTGATTCGGCGTGTGCGTATCCGAATGTCGAAAAGAACATCGTCGTCGGAGCGACGAGATAGCCGATGCGTCCGCCGATCGAGAGCTGATTCTCGATCTTGAATTTGATGTTTGCATCGATTTCGCCGAGCTCGCTGCCGGCGCCGATGTTCGTGCTGATGTCGGAGAAGTCGTAGTCGATGAAAGCGCCGACAACCAACGGTCCGAACAGGACATGATCATAGCCGGCGCTGAGCGTTGCAAAGCCGCCCGATCCGCCGAAGCCGTTGATGCCGATGTTCGCGTCGATGAATGACGAGATCGCGGGTCCGGTGCCCAGGTTGAGATCGTTCTTCGTCATGCCGTAGCCGCCGCCTACGCCGAGCGAAATACCTTCCCAGTCATTGGCGGAAGCCGGAGTGGCAATAGCCGAAGCCGACACCGCGGCGCTTGATGCAACAAGCAACCCTGCGAATATTTTTTTCATCGGAACCCCGCCATTAAGAATTTGGTTATGCTCAATCAGTGCTCTGATATTCTCGATTCGGCTCGGGTGCACGACCTCTCGAAAGAGATTCTCCTGTACGTGGTTTTCTATTCACATCAGCCGTTTGGCCGGGTCAGACGATCCGCTATGACAAGTTGGGTCATGTGAGCTTGCGGTGAAGCGGAGCAATGCTCTAAGACCGCAGCTTGCCCGCAGGAGCATTCAATGAGCGACGCGACGACCCCGCCTCAATCACCGCTTAAGGCCGCGATCGTGCGCGTGACGCCGTTCGAGCAGAACTGCACGCTGATCTGGAACGAGGCGTCGAAGCGCGGCGCCGTGGTCGATCCGGGCGGCGATCTCGACCGCATCTTCCGTGGCATCGATGAAGCCGAAATCGAGGTCGAAAAGATTCTGCTGACTCATGGACATATCGACCACGCGGGCGCCGCGGACGAGCTGCGCCGGGAGCTTGGCGTCAAGATCGAAGGGCCGCATAAGGCCGACGCGCTCCTGCTCGACAACCTCGAGAAGCAGGGCGAGATGTACGGCATTCCCGACGTGCGCAACGTCAAGCCCGACCGCTGGCTCGATGACGGCGACGTTGTCACCGTAGCCGGTCACACGTTCAATATTTTCCATTGCCCGGGTCACTCGCCGGGATCGGTCGTGTTCTTCGACGCGGCGCAACGGTTTGCGCTCGTTGGCGATGTCCTCTTTCGCGGCTCGATCGGCCGGACGGATTTTCCCTACGGCGACCACGATGCGCTGATTGCGGCAATCAAGACGAAGCTTTTGCCGCTCGGCGACGATATCGCCTTCATCTGCGGCCACGGGCCCCCAGGCCAATTCGGGCAGGAACGACTGACGAATCCGTTTCTGGTCTGAACTGCGGTAGACCGCAGAGGGCTACCGGGAACCAGTGTTCCCGGTAAGAAGCACTGCAAAACAAAGACCTAGAGCCGATCCGAGGTTCCGCGCTTCAACGGAAAGCGGAGAGCCTCTAGAACGACCATTCCCAGTGCAGGCATCCGAACACACCGCATTCGCGTGCCAGCGTGCCGTATCCGCCGTTCGACAGTGTGTTGGTACCGTCGCCGAAAATGTCGACGGTCTGCACGCGCAGGGTTTCTTCGCAGCTCCGGCGGCAATCGACCCAACCGCCGCGAGGCAGCTTAACCTGCCAGCCGTATCGGCCAGGCCGCACGACGCTTTGCACCGAACCGTTGCCATAGTGGCTGCGCGCCGTGATGACTTCGCCCGGCTCGTAGTTCGAGCGCAGCCGGCGCGCCAGCGCATCGGCCGGAGTCGGCATCGAGGCAACCGCGAGCAATGCACCGATCACCGGGAGGGCAGCCCAAAGTCTGGAGCGCATGTTCTCGTATCCTTTTTCGGCGAACCGCCGGGCTGCTTGTGATGAACTCAGCGCGACATGGAAATGTTGATGCCCTTGAGAGACGGGCCACTGGTCAGCACGGCGACCGAATGTGAGCCGCGGCCGACGGTCACCATCATGGAGCCGGCGATACCCCCACTGATCGCCAGGTTGAGCCGGTTCGCCGAGGCGCGCCCCGTCACCGATCCCGACTGATTATACGTCCGCTCTTCCCAGTTGCCGCTCACCGCGCCGCCGGCATCGACCAGATTGGCGCGCAGTTCCACCTTCGCCGAAGCGTTGGCGCAGCGGATCGAGATCCCGAGATTATGCGGGCCGCCCGTGTTCGTATAATAGCCCTTGCAGCGAAGGCTTTCCGTCTTGCCGCCATCGAACTTCGCGACCCCTGAGCCGCTCCACGTGCCGACGAGTTCAGGAAATGGACCGTCTGCAGCATAAACATTCGGCGTGAACGACAGAGCGCCGCCCATTGCCGCCGTCGCAGCAAGCGCGCCAAGATAACGGGAAAAACGCCCGAAATAGTGCTGATGGCGAGACACGAAGCCCTTCCTTCCTGCGTATCGCGAAACGGCGCGCATTATTGTCTGACGCCCCCGATTTGGCGAGCCATATGGACAAAGTTGAACGAGATGCGCCGGAGTGTTGCCCTCGAACGACAGTCCAATACTGCGCCGTACGCGCGAACGTTCTAAGGCCGCTTTCCGTTCCGGTGCTTATGAGGAGAACATACGCGTCGCGCAAGGCCCTTGCCTCGGCTCCACAGTACGGGAGTTCGTCTTGCTCCCGGCACATCTGAGCAGAATTGAACTCGCGATATCTCCGCAATACGGCCCACAAACTGTCGAGATCGGCGATCAGTTTTCTCTCGTCGCCACTGGATCGCTGAACGCATGAAGGCTCGGCTGAGAGGCGACGGGGTTCTCGAAAGATCGGGCAAGCGCGGGGGTGCTTGAAGCCGGAGAGGCTTGACGAGGGAGTCGAAAAATCAATGCGTCAATCGTATCGCGTCGCCGTGTATGTCACGGTTGCAGCTGTTTCCAGTTTGATCGCCAGCCAGAACCAAGCCGCGCCGCCCGCCGACCCGTTGGCAGGCCTCGCAGGGCGCTGGGTCGGTATGGCGACGATGACGTCGGCGTCCGGACCGGCCTCGAACTTCAAATGCATCGTCACCTATGTCGCCCGCAAAGGCGCGCCGGGGATGCGTCAGACCTTGCGTTGCGAGGACGGCGCGACGAATTTCAAGCTTCACGCCGCAACCGACTTGACGGTCGAGGGCGAAAAACTGACTGGCGCCTGGAAGGACAAGATCAACGACATCGGCGGCACGGTCGATGGCACGATCACGCCGACAGGATTCGACGTGCAACTTTCCGGACAGTTCTTCGCGGCGCATATGGCCGTTGCAGGGCAGGGCTGCGACCAGTCCGTCAGAGTGCTGCCGCAGAACTCCGACGTCTTCGTTGAGCTGGCCGCGAACCTGAAGAAGTGCTGATCCGCGCGCCGCGCGACATCCTTTAAAACGGCTCGGTGACGCGCGTCACGGTCGGCGCGCTGCCCGAGTTCGGATCGTACCGGAAATCCAGGATGAGATTATATGCATCCTCGGGCCAGGGATCGGGGTAGCTGCCTTGTGCCGCCCCGAGCAACGCCGCGATAGCGGGCAGCTTGCCGTGATGCCAGCAGATAACGACCGTCTTCCCCTTGTATTCGGGATTTGAGAAAATCTCGTCGACGAGATCCTCGAACTCATCATTCTCGTAGTCGTGCTGAACTTTGAGGCCGAGAGCATTCGCGAGCGGAGCAACCGTTTCCCGCGGACGGTTCGAGTGTTTC
Source organism: Hyphomicrobium sp. GJ21 (assembly GCF_001006785.1). Taxonomy (NCBI): domain Bacteria; kingdom Pseudomonadati; phylum Pseudomonadota; class Alphaproteobacteria; order Hyphomicrobiales; family Hyphomicrobiaceae; genus Hyphomicrobium; species Hyphomicrobium sp. GJ21. The sequence continues at coordinate 1,779,064 of NZ_CDHO01000003.1, forward strand.
GAATGCGACGTCGCGATGATGTAGTCCGGCTTTCCCAGCGTCTCCGGGATGTAGGTTGCGAGACGCTCGGCGCGAGCCATCCCGGCCTCCGACAAGTCCTCGTTATTCGGATCGTCGGTCTTATCCGCATGACGCATCAGGATGATGCGGCTCGGGCCACCGTTCGCATGCTCGAGCGGGGCAAAATTGGCGCCCGACTCCCGTGTTCGCCAACACAACGTGCAACCGCCCTTCAATGCCGGCACACCCGCAGTCAGGGCAACGACCAAACTTGCGTCGGCGATCGCAGCATCGGGAGACGCCGCACACGCGAGGAATACCGCGATCAGTGAGAAGCAGCCGAGCATGATGCGACGTGACGTCAAAAGCGTTGTCATGAACGTCTCCTCCGATGGGAACGGATAACGCGCGGAACGCCACTTCCGCCGCACAACAGCCCTTGCTGAAAATATTAATAAGACCTTAACGCTCACGCGATAAAGAAGCACTCATGCCGGCGCGATTTGCGCGGCCTTATATATCGGAACGCGCGATCCTATTTTTCCGGCACGCGCCTGGGTAGCTTTTCCAGACGCGCATGTGTTTCGATCGGGAATGCGGCAGAGCGATGAAGCGCGCGGCGCCAGATGCTGAGCTGCTGAGACAGCTCGCGGATATACCCGAGGTCGGGCTAAGCGGCTTTGCCGTGCGCGAAGGCTTGGCCGGAACGGGTGTAACGGTCCTCAAAGGACGCGACTACTTCGGCAGTTGGCGGGCAACCCAGCACGGCGAACTGGTCTGGACTTTCGCCGACTTGTCCGAAGAAGGCAGGACCGTCGCAACGGTGGACGACGCGCTCCGCTACACGCTGCTTTTGATTTTGGCGAGCGTTGCGAAATCTCACAACAGCTCGCCAAGATTTACGCGGACGGGCTGAGCGCGTTGTTGCTCAGGCAGCAAGAACGGCGCGCTCGTGCTTGCCCTCTTCGACTTCTTCGATGATCTTCGCGACGAACGCTTCGAGATCTCCGGGATTTCGGCTCGTAACGATGCCCTGATCGGCGACCACTGGTTCATCGAGCCAATTCGCGCCGGCATTGATCATGTCGGTCTTGATCGAGTCATACGACGTCGCGCGCCGGCCGCGAACGGCATTCGCTTCGATTAACAGCCACGGCGCATGGCAGATCGCAGCCACGACTTTACCTTCCGCGAGGAAGGCTTTGATCAATGCCAACGCTTCTGGATTTTTCCGCAGCGTGTCGGGATTCATTTGTCCGCCGGGAAGCACGATCGCGTCATAAAGCGACGTCGATGCGTCGGACAATTCCACGTCGACCGGCACGGGATCTCCCCAATCGTGATCTCGCCAGCCCATGATGGATTGCTTTTCCTTTCGCTCCTTTGGCGCCGCGACGTGAACCAGTTGCGCGACCGCCTTGAGCCTTTCGCGCGGCACCTCCAGCTCCGATTGTTCGAAACCATCCGTCGCGAGAATGAGAATTTTGGCGTTCTTGATTTTTGGCACAGGATGCTCCTGTCGATTTGCCGATACCGACAAGCTAACGGGGCGGCGCGCGAACCGTTCCCTATCGCGGCAGAGTGTCCGCTTCACGCGATCCAGAGCCCGCGACTTCGGTGCCAATCTTCGATGGATTGGTCGGGATAGAGATCGAAAACGGCGTCGCCCTCGTCGATGTCGGCCTGCACCCAGCTTGGCTTATAGCGAAGCATCATGTGCACCGACGACGGCGGCGCAGGCAGCTCGCTATCGATCGCGGAGGCAAAGGGATGCACCAGATCCGGCCATTCGGGCGAAAACAGCCACAGCGCCGTGCCGCAGCGCGTGCAGAAGTTCCGTTCGGCTGTCGAACGTTCGCAGCTTCCGTCATCCTGACGGATGTCGGCGCGGAAAATCTGAATGACGTTATCCGGATCGTCGAACTTCAACGTCCGTGCATCGGCGGCCAGATTGATCGCATATCCGCCGCCGCCCGCCGTCTTGCGGCAGATCGAGCAGTAGCACCGCTGATAAGGCTGCGGCGTATGACTATCGCACGAGAACTTAACGGCGCCGCAGCGGCACGAGCCGGTCAATGTCACGGGCATGACGTCCTCCGCTCTGCTTCAGGCATTGAACGCGGAGTTCGACGATTGGCTCCAAGGATCGCGGCACGATTGGGCGCTACTGCCCCGGCCGTCCTGTTTTGCGCGGACGCCCCCGGCGGCCTTTCTTCTGTGATGGATCATCGAACTCGCGTGTTCGCGTCGGCATTTGAAGGCGCGACGGCTTCTCGCCCGATTTCACCGGCAGCGATGCGTGCGGTCCCATTTCGTCGAGCGTCGGCTTGTGCGGACCGGCAATCTTCTCGCCGAACGCACCAGCCTTGGTGCGGCTATCGACACTCGGCGCGCGCGCCGGCACCGGCCGATCCGTTCCCGGCCCCATGTCGTCGAGCGACGGCTTCTTGATCCTTGATCCTGCGCCTGGCGGCCGGCTCGCGGAACGCGAGTCGCCAGGCGCCGATGAAGAAGAGTCGCCGGGCGCAATCAAAGAACTCGATTGCGCATACGTCGGCTGCACGGGCTCATATTCGGTCTTGATGCGTGAGCCGCCGTTTTCCTGCTCCCCGTCCTTCTTGCGCGACGGAGGGACGTTCGCGCTCGGGCCATACTTGCGTTCGCCCTTGAAACTTCCGGCGCGATCTTCGACATCGCTTTGCCGCGCCAGAGGATCATCCGAAATCGCAAGCTCCGTTTCGCGCAGCCGCTTGATCTCGTCACGCAGGCGCGCCGCCGTTTCGAACTCGAGATCGGCGGCGGCTTCTTTCATGCGCCGCTCCATATCGGCGACGACGGCCTGCAAATTATGTCCGAGCGATTGCACGGCGTCGCCATCGGCGAGTCCGGCATCGACGGTCACGTGATCCTGCTCGTAGACCGACTGCAGCACGTCGTGAATGTTGCGCTTGATGCTCTCCGGTGTGATGCCGTTGGCTTCGTTCCACGCCATCTGCTTCTCGCGACGACGGTTCGTCTCCGCGATGGCGCGGTCCATAGAGCCGGTCATTTGATCCGCATACAGAATGACTTTGCCGTCGACGTTGCGCGCCGCGCGTCCGATGGTCTGCACCAGCGACGTTTCTGAGCGCAGAAAACCTTCCTTGTCGGCATCGAGGATGGCGACGAGCGCGCATTCCGGAATGTCGAGACCTTCGCGCAGCAGGTTGATGCCGATCAGCACGTCGAAGGCGCCGAGCCGCAGATCGCGGATGATTTCGATGCGTTCGAGCGTCTCGATATCGGAGTGCATGTAGCGGACGCGTATACCGCTTTCGTGCATGTATTCCGTAAGGTCTTCCGCCATGCGCTTGGTCAGCACCGTGACGAGCGTGCGGAAGCCTTTGCGCGCGACCTGCCGCACTTCGTCGAGCAGATCGTCAACCTGCGTTTTCGCGGATCGAATTTCGACGACCGGATCGATAAGGCCCGTCGGGCGGATGACCTGCTCCGCGAACGCGCCGCCGGTCTGCTCCATTTCCCAGCTCGCTGGCGTCGCCGAGACGAACACCGACTGCGGACGCATCGCGTCCCACTCTTCAAAGCGAAGCGGGCGATTGTCCATGCACGAGGGCAAGCGGAAACCGTATTCCGCAAGCGTCGCCTTGCGCCGGAAGTCGCCGCGGAACATGCCGCCGATCTGCGGAACGGTGACGTGGCTCTCGTCGGCGAAAACAAGCGCGTTGTCGGGCAGATATTCAAACAGCGTCGGCGGCGGATCGCCCGGGTTGCGTCCCGTGAGATAGCGCGAATAGTTCTCGATGCCGGCGCACGAACCTGTCGCCTCCATCATTTCCATGTCGAATGTGGTGCGCTGTTCGAGGCGCTGCGCTTCGAGCAGCTTGCCTGCGTCGTACAACTCGTCGAGCCGCTGCTTGAGTTCGATCTTGATCGATTTAATCGCCTGCTGCAGCGTCGGCTTCGGCGTGACGTAGTGCGAGTTCGCGTAGAGCTTGACCAGCGCCAGCTCGTCCGTTTTCGCGCCGGTCAGCGGATCGAACTCGACGATGCTTTCGACTTCATCGCCGAACAGCGAGAAGCGCCACGCGCGATCTTCCAAGTGAGCCGGAAAGACTTCGACCGTATCGCCGCGCGCGCGGAATGAGCCGCGCACGAAGTTCTGATCGTTGCGCCGGTAATGCAGCGCGACGAGATCGGCCAGTAATTGGTCGCGCGAGATCTGCTCGCCGGCGCGCACGGTGAACGTCATCGCCGTATAGGTTTCGACCGATCCGATACCGTAGATGCACGATACCGACGCGACGATGATGACGTCGTCTCGCTCGAGCAGAGCGCGCGTCGCGGCGTGACGCATGCGGTCGATCTGTTCGTTGATCGACGCTTCCTTCTCGATGTACGTGTCGGTGCGCGGGACGTAGGCTTCCGGCTGATAGTAGTCGTAATAGGAAACGAAATACTCGACGGCGTTGTCCGGAAAGAAACTCTTGAACTCGCCATAGAGCTGAGCCGCGAGCGTCTTGTTCGGCGCCAGGATCAGCGCCGGACGCTGTGTCGCCTGAATGACGTGCGCCATCGTGAACGTCTTGCCAGAGCCGGTGACGCCGAGCAGCACCTGATTGTGCTCGTGCTTCGCGACGCCATCGACGAGTTCGGAGATCGCTTGCGGCTGGTCGCCTCTCGGCTCGTAGTCGGATTCGATTTTGAACCGGATGCCGCCTTCGCTTTTTTCCGGACGCTCCGGACGATGCGGCATGAACATCGGCATGCCGCCGGAGACGATCGGATGCGACGCCATCAAGGGTTGGCGCGACAGAATTTCTTTCGCGCGTTCGGAGCGTTCGTCCGGCCGTGTCAGCAGCGCGGTCAGACTGTCGGTCAGGCTTTCCCCGCCCATCGGCGGACGCGGCCCCGATGCGCGTAACGCAGGCAAGCTCGGAAGTCCGCTGCTCGTCGTCTTTCCGGAGAAATCGGCAGGCGCGAAATAGGCGTTCGTTTCGGCAAAGCCCGGCGTCCCGGCCGACGTTTCGGCGGGAGGCTGGATCGGCTTACCCGACTTGCCGCGCGAGGACCGCGGTCGGGACGATTTGCCGGAGGGTGTTTTCGGTGAAGATGCCACGCTGCAAATATAGAGACGAGAAGCCGGAGCATAAATGCTGTTTCGGGGCCACAGTGTCACGCCGGGACGCGCATTAACGACGGCGGCGTAGACCTGAGCGTGCCTGAGCTATCGGCAAAAGCTCCTTACGGAAGAGTAAGTTCGTCGCCGCTCGGCGGAGTGATAGCCAATCGTTCGCCGATTCCGAAATTCGATGCACTCGATGCGGATCGGTCCAGCGGGGCCGGGGCAACCAAGTTGGCTAACAGACGTTGAACTACTGATAAACGGAGCACACACGATGACTTCTATGAAATTGGTTGCGGCAGCGGCGGCCGCCATGATGGCAATCGGCAGCGGCGTGGCCTTGGCGAAGGACGCGAAGAAGCCCGCCACCCCGGTCGTCCATTCGCCGGAATCGATCCAGTGCTCGAAGGATGCGGATGCGAAGGGCCTGCACGGCAAGGACCGCAAGAAATTCCGCGCCGAGTGCAAAAAGAATCTCGCGAAGCAGAACAAAGACGCCAAGAAATCCTGATCTGCTGAGCAAGCGAAATTTGGAAACCCCGCCGCTCTCGGCGGGGTTTTTTATTTTCCGTGCGTCCCGTCTTGGCGGTACGTTGGCCGAGGAATATCTCACCGGGAGATGCGCTCGTGCCTGGCCCTCAAATGAACAAGACTGCTCTTGTGACAGGCGCCAACCGCGGCATCGGCTTTGCGATCGCGCGCCAGCTTGCCGAGCTCGGGATCACCGTTCTTGCCGGAGTTCGCAACGGCGCCAGCGCCGCCTCGGCCACAGCCGCGTTTGGCAAAATCGCCGTCGATGTCCAACCTGTGATTTTGGACGTCGCGAACGTTGCGGCGTTGCCGTCCGCGTTGAAGGACATCGAGCAACGCCACGCTCCGATCGACATCCTCGTCAACAACGCAGCAATTCTGATCGACGGGCCGGGTGGCTTCGACGCCAGTCTGTTCGACATGACCGACGAAACCTTCCGCCTGACGTGGGAAACGAACGTGCTCGCCCCGGCGGCAATCATCCGAACGCTTCTGCCAGGCATGATCGCGCGGGAATATGGACGGGTGGTCAACGTATCGTCGCTCGCGGGTCAGCTTGCCGGCATGGGTTCCGGCTTTCCAGCCTATCGCATCTCGAAAACGGCATTGAATGCGTTGACGCGCATCGCGGCTGCCGAAGCCGGTCGCGGCGACGTCAAGGTCAATGCTTGTTCGCCGGGTTGGGTCAGAACGGGGATGGGTGGACCGGAAGCCTCGCGCTTGCCTGACAAAGGCGCCGAGACGCCGGTTTGGCTCGCAACGCTGCCATCGGACGGGCCGACGGGCGGGTTCTTCGAAGACAAAAAAGCCGTTCCGTGGTGAGCGGAACGGCGATTGGTCTGACTACAGCAGGCTTCGCGACTACAGCGTCCGGCCGCCGCGGCTGCCGATGATCGTCGCGCTCGCGCCGTCGATTTCCATAACGAAGCGGATCGGCCGCTCATTCGGGTTCTTCACGTCGCGAGCGGTTACCAGGACGAAGCGCTCCGGTCCGGAGGACGTGTCGATTTCCGTGATCTGCGGCGAGAAGTCGGACACCGAAGCCACCGCGAACGTGCGGTTATGGCCGCCGAGCGTCAGCGAGATCTTGTCGCCGACCGCGACTGCCTTGGTGATCGGCGTGCTGTCATCGCGGCGCATGGCGGTCAGCCAGTAATCTTCCGATCCGGAAATGGGTGTTATCGAAGCGACGTCCTTGGCGGGTGAGGCGGCTTGCGTGAGTGCGGTCGCGAAGCTTTTTCGCAGAACCGTCTCGCTGCTGGCGAAGAAGGACGTCGCGGCGACGACGGCCACGGTCGCGCCAACGGTGAGGCCAAGCCAGAACGGCCGGATCGGTTGCCTCGTCATGCTCCGCACCTCCAAGAGTCGCGACGGATATAATGCCGCTTTTCGACTGACGGAAACCTACAAACGCGCCAAAACCTACAAACGCGAATGCGGCAATTCAATAGCCTTGCCCGCCGCGCGTTGCGGATAACGCCGCTCGACGCGCCTTTGGCCGGACGTAAACGCGCCGCAAGTGCCTGATAATGCTGAGGTTCAACGCCGTTAAAAGCGACAGCGACAGCCCCAGCAGCACCCAGGCTGTAGTACTGCTGGTTCTGCGAAATACGGCATCAGGATTGTGCGGCGAACTCGTCGTCGCGATCTCGATGATCGGCGCCGGACGATCCTCCGCAATAGCTTTCATAGTGTGCGACGTCATCGGGCGCTCGATCCCGCCGGCAGCAACCGCAAATGGGTAAGCCTTGACCGGCGCGCTCGTTCCGACGGAGGTCAGCATGACAAAAAGCAAGGCCGTGCCGGCCGCATCCAGAAACGGGCGGCGGAGGCGATGGCGGCGCCTGGAGGCGCGTGCTTGCGAATGTCGCTTCTTGATCCCGCTGGCAGCCATTGTCCCAAATCCCTCCGCACGAAACCGATTTCGTAATGACGAGCCGTTAAGGCTGAGTTGACCGGTGGTTCTTGGCGGTCATGGGCCCGCAATGTGGCGCTGGCTGGCCGATTTGGTGCTGGTTGATTTCTGGCCGTTTGAGTTGCCGGCAGGCATCACTGGCCCAATAGATGATGTCGTGTGCTGGTCCTGCGGCGGCGGCGCAGCCGTATTGTCAAAACGTCGGCTTGCGGTCGCGAATCATTGGAATTAGGGTCCGCGCCGTTCGTTTCGCAGCCGCGAGATGAACGTCTGCACCTCCTCCGAATGACAGGCGCATCATGGGCTTCATTGCCGACAGTTTGAATCGCATCCAGCCGTCCGCCACTATCGCCGTTTCGACCAAAGCTCGTCAGCTTGCGGCGCAAGGCCGGGACATCATCTCGTTGTCGGCAGGGGAGCCGGATTTCGATACGCCTGACAACATCAAGGAAGCCGCGAAACGCGCGCTCGACGCGGGCAAAACCAAATACACCGACGTCGACGGCATTCCGGAACTGAAGGCCGCGATCGTCGCGAAGTTCAAGCGCGACAACAACCTCGATTACAAGCCGAGCCAAGTCTCCGTCGGAACCGGCGGCAAGCAGGTGCTCTACAACGCGCTTCTCGCGACGCTCAATCCGGGCGACGAAGTCGTCATTCCCGCGCCGTGCTGGGTCTCGTATGCGGACATCGTTCTGCTCGGCGGCGGCACGCCCGTTTTCGCACCGACGACGCTGGAAGACGGCTACCGGCTGAAGCCCGAAGCGCTCGAAAAGGCGATCACGCCGAAGACGAAGTGGTTCATCTTCAATTCGCCGTCGAACCCGACGGGCACGGCCTATTCGCACGACGACATCAAAGCCCTGACCGACGTTCTGCTCCGGCACGAGCAGGTCTGGGTTCTGACTGACGATATGTACGAGCATTTGCTCTACGACGGCCTGAAGTTTGCGACGCCCGCAGCGGTTGAGCCGCGCCTCTATGGGCGCACGCTGACGATGAACGGTCTTTCTAAGGCCTACTGCATGACGGGCTGGCGGCTCGGCTATGCGGCGGGTCCGGAACAGCTCATCAACGCGATGCGCAAACTGCAGTCGCAGTCGACGTCCAATCCGTCGTCAATCACTCAGTGGGCCGGTGTCGAAGCCTTGAACGGGCCGCAGGACTTCATCGCGCACAACAACAAGATATTCGTCGAGCGCCGCGATCTCGTCGTCAGCATGCTCAACCAGGCGAAGGGCATCAAATGCCCCAACCCGCAGGGCGCATTCTACGTCTATCCGAGCATCAAGGCTCTGATCGGCAAGACGAGCAAGAGCGGCGTCAAGATTGCCGATGACGAAGCGTTCGTGACGGCGCTTCTGGAGGAAGAGGGCGTCGCGGTCGTCCACGGCGCGGCGTTCGAAGGCTCACCGTCCTTCCGCGTGTCTTACGCGACCTCGACTGAAGCGTTGAAAGATGCCTGCACGAGAATCCAGCGCTTCTGCGGAAATCTCACCTGAAACGCGGCCTTGTGCTCGATCGGTTAGACAACCAGTGAATCAAAAAGCGCGCAAAAGCATTTGCGCGCTTCACACGTTCGCAACTGAGAGTTTCGCTTAGGCCGTCGCGCCGTTACCCGCGAAGCGACCGGTAAACCAGTCCCAGGCGTGCGCGATGTGTCCGGTCAGGGGACGACCGTCGATGTCCGGAACGACCGGACGCCAGATCGCGATTGCAGTCGTGGGCTGCGACTTGAACTCGAATACCGTCGGCTCGGCACCGAAGGCATCGGGAAGTTCATCCTCGACCGCCATAACATACCCGGCAGCGTTTGCTGCGGACATCAGTGTCTCGATACTCATAACCCAGCCTCGCATTCCTGAGCCAAATCCCTCTGGCCCTTCCGAATTGTGCGCTCGTACCCCTTAAAACGCGCCAAACGCGGATGAGTTCATGATGAGCCAAGTTTAAAGTTATTCAAGCGATATTTGCAATTTGAGCCTCCGCTTAGCCCTTTGAGCGGAAAGTAGTTTCGGCGGCGCAAAAAACAAATCAGCGGCTCTCTCGTACTACTGCATCGCAATATGAAAGTTTCACGAAACTGTGCGGCTGAGCCCCGTTAAGACGGTTGTGCGACGCCGCCTTTCGAGCGAGCATGATCTCCGCCGTATCCTTCCGAGGTGCGGGGTGCGGCCAAAGCGTTGGTCTGCGCCTCGCAATGTCGGAGGCAATCATGACGAGTTCAGATGGCCCGAAGGGCAGAAGTGGCGCTCAGGGAGGCAGGGGTGGGGTCCGAGGCGCACGTTGCGTCGCGTTGATCGGACCCTTCGCAAGCGGCAAGACCACTCTTCTCGAAGCAATTCTCGCACGTACCGGCGGCATCTCGCGAGCCGGCTCCATCGCCGCCAAATCAACGGTCGGCGACAACACCCCCGAAGCCCGTGAACACGCGATGAGCGTCGGCGTTAACGTCGCGGACGTATCGTTCCTCGAAGACAAATTTACCTTCATCGACTGCCCAGGATCGGTTGAATTCGCCCACGAAGGCGCCCTCGCGCTGCCCGCCTGCGATATGGCGGTCGTGGTGAGCGAAGCCGATCCGAAACGCGTCGCGGCGCTACAGGTGATCCTGAAGCAGCTGGAAGACGCCAAAATTCCGCATCTCATTTTCCTGAACAAGATCGATGCGTCGCAAACACCGCTGCGCGACATCATTCCGGGGTTGCAGCCCGCGAGTTCAAAACCGCTCGTCCTTCGCCAGATTCCGATCTGGGAAAACGGCATCGCGACCGGCTTCGTCGATCTGGCGTCCGAGCGCGCCTACGTCTATCGCGAGCACGCCGAGAGCAAGATCATCGAACTGCCGTCGGCTGTGGCGGCGCGCGAGAAGGAAGCCCGCTTCGAGATGCTCGAGAAACTCGCCGACTACGACGACGAGCTGATGGAGCAGCTGCTTGCTGACATTCCCCCGCCCAACGACCGCGTGTTTGACGATCTGGCGAAGGAATTCAAGGACGGCATGATCTGCCCGGTGCTGCTGGGTTCGGCGCAGGAAGGGCATGGCATCATGCGCCTGATGAAGGCGCTCCGGCACGAATGCCCGTTCGTCGAAGACACCGCACGGAGGCACAAGCTCGAAAACGTCAAGTCGGCGGCCTACGTCTTCAAAAGCCTACATACCAAGTCGGGCGGCAAGCTGTCGTTTGCCCGCGTTCTCGCCGGAGACATTCCGGATAACGCCACGGTGACAGGCGGCGATGGCCAGGAAGTTCGCGTCGCCGGCATATTCACGATCCGCGGCGAAGAAACGGTGAAGTGCAGCGGCGCCAAGGCTGGCGATACCGTCGCGCTGGGACGCCTCGACGCCATTCATTCCGGCGAGACGATCGGTGTCGGCAAATCGGCGGTGACGCAAATCCCGGTTCCGAAACCGGCGCAAGCCGTCCTCGCCATTGGCCTCGGTCTCAAGGATCGCAAGGATGAAGTTAAGCTGTCCTCCGCTGCCGCTAAGCTCGTCGACGAGGACCCCTCACTGACGCTCGAGCACAACGCCGACATGCATCAGATCCTGCTGCATGGGCAGGGCGAGATGCACCTGCGCGTCGCGCTGGAACGACTGCTGCGCAAGTACGGCATCGAAGTCGTGCGCGAAAAGCGGCGCGTCGGCTACAAGGAGACCATACGCTCGGCAACCGAAATTCGCGGCCGGCACAAAAAGCAATCCGGCGGTCATGGGCAGTTCGGCGACGTCAAGCTCGACATCAAGCCGCTGCCGCGCTCAGCCGGCGTCACGTTCTCGGAAACGATCACCGGCGGCGCAATTCCGCGCAACTTCATTCCGTCGGTCGAGATCGGCGTGCGCGATTATTTGACGGAAGGCCCGCTCGGCTTCCCCGTCGTCGACGTCGCCGTGACGCTGACCGATGGCTCGTACCATACGGTCGACTCGTCCGACATGGCGTTCCGGCAGGCCGGTCGCCTCGCGATGTCGGAAGGCATGCCGAAGTGCAATCCCGTTTTGCTCGAGCCTGTCATGGCGGTGTCGATTGCGGTGCCTTCTGAAGCGAACGCACGCATCAACGGCATCATCTCGCAACGGCGCGGGCAGATCCTTGGGTTCGACGCGCGTTCGGGATGGCCGGGTTGGGACGTGATCGAAGCGCATATTCCGGAAGCGGAGATGGATAATTTGATTATCGATCTACGATCCGCAACCGCTGGCGTCGGCTCGTTCACGTTCGGCTTCGATCACCTGGCGGAAGTGTCGGGCAGATTGAAAGACCAGGTGCTGAGCGCCAACCGTGCAGCAGCGGAATAGCGCCGGGAGGAAGCCGGAAGGAAAACGCGAGACCAGATGCGGAAAGGGTGGCATTCGCCACCCTTTTTTGTGAAGTCCGAACTTACGATGCCGGCGTGCCGGCTTTGGGCTTGGCCTGCGGAGTGGATGGAGCAGGCTTTGGGGGAGATTTCGGACCGTTGAAATAATCCTTCATCGTCTCGATGAAGAGCGGCGACAGTCCTTCAGCGCCATCGTCGATGATCGTCTTCATCTGGTCGCGCATGCGCGGATCCCAAAACGTATGGATGTGCCGCGCGATGCTCTCCGTTGCTTCGGTTTTCGGATAGGGGGACCAGAAATCCGTGATCTGGTTGGCCATCTGAATCAGAACTTCTTTATCCATCTTCCCTACCGAATTGAATTTGCGACCAGCACTGCGCTGCGTCAGGAGTTAAAGACAACAGGCTTCCCCTTGGCGAGCGCCGCCAGGAAAAGATTCGATTTGCGCGCAAGCTCGAGCGCCAGCGATGTCGGGGCGGAAACGGTCACGAGCGCGCCGATGCCCGCCGTTACGGTTTTCTGCACGAGTTCGAAGCTGCATCGGCTCGTCATCAAGACGAAGCCGTCGCGCACGTCGAGATCATTGCGCACCAGCGCTCCGATCAGCTTATCGAGCGCGTTGTGGCGTCCGACATCCTCACGCACGAGCCGGATTTCTCCGTCGCGCGAAACCCACGCCGCGCCATGCACCGAACGATTGTGCTGGTTCATCGGCTGATGCTGGAAGAGGTTCGCTGCCGCCCGCTCGATGGCGTCGGACGAAGGCGCCCAGGTCCGATCGAGAAAAGGCAACGGCCGAACGGCCGACGCGATATCTTCGATGCCGCATAGTCCGCAGCCGGTTCGGCCTTCAATCGAACGGCGCGCGAGACGCGACACTTCAAGAGCCGTTTCGGGAACCGCCACGTCGATGGTGATGCCTTCGTCGCCCGGCATCTCGAGCGCGCCGCGAATTTCTTTCGGGTCCTTGAGAATACCTTCGCCGATCAGAAATCCGAACGCGAAGTCGCGTAGATCCGAAGGCGTCGCCATCATGACGGTGTAGGGCTCGGAATTGATCTGCAAGGCGACCGGCGTCTCTTGCGGCAGTTGCCAAGTGACCGGCTGCGCCGCCCCGGCGACGACGGTCTCGCCCAAGGCGGGGTACGAGCAAAGAGACTCGTTCCCGCCCTGTCGAGAAATCACGTTCGCCATGACGCCCATTGCAGATGATTTCGAGGCAGAGCCGCGGAATTACTCCGCCGGCTCCAGCTTCTTCTCCGTGCTGATACGCTTGCTTTCCACGTTGCGGACGTTCCACTCGGACTGCCAATCGGATGGCTGGTTCGACGGCATCACCTGCACCGCAGTCACCTTGTATTCCGGGCAGTTGGTTGCCCAGTCGGACGCGCTGGTCGTGATCAGGTTCGCGCCCGTGCCCGGATGATGGAAGGTCGTGTAAACGACGCCTTGCGGCATGCGATCGGAGATCTTCACGCGGATGGTCGTCGCGCCCGCGCGGCTGGTCAGGGAGACGATCTGCTCGTCCTTGAGGCCGCGAATCTCCGCATCGTACGGGTGCATCTCGAGAACGTCCTCGGGATGCCATGCCATGTTGTCCGTGCGCCGCGTCTGCGCGCCGACGTTATAATGCGAGAGGATACGGCCCGTCGTGAGAATGAGCGGGAACGTGTTGCTCGCCTTTTCATCGGTCGCCATGTACGCGGTCAGCATGAAGCGGCCCTTGCCACGGACGAACTCTTCCGTGTGCATGATCGGTGTGCCGGTCGGATGCTGATCGTTGCACGGCCACTGGATCGAACCGAGTTCGTCCAGACGGTCGTACGAAATACCGGAGAACGTCGGCGTCGTCCGCGCGATCTCATCCATGACCTCCGAGGCGGTCGCGTAGTACATCGGGAAGCCCATCGCGGTCCCGAGCTGCGCGACGATGGCCCACTCCGGCATGCCCTGCTTCTCTTGGAACACCTTGCGCACGCGATTGACGCGCCGCTCGGCGTTGACGAACGTGCCGTCCTTTTCAAGGAACGACGTGCCCGGCAGGAAGACGTGCGCGAACGCGGCCGTCTCGTTCAGGAACAAGTCCTGCACGACGACGATGTCCATCGCTCTGAGAGCGGCCTCGACGTGATGCGTGTCGGGGTCGGACTGCGCGATGTCTTCGCCGTGGATGAACATGCCGCGATACGATCCATCGAGCGCCGCATCGAACATGTTCGGAATGCGGAGGCCCGGCTCCGGATCGAGGTCGCGGTTCCATTCCTTCTTATAGATATCGCGCACTTCCTGGTTGGAGACGTGGCGGTATCCGGGGAACTCGTGCGGCGCGGAGCCCATATCGGACGAGCCCTGCACGTTGTTCTGACCGCGCAGCGGGTTCACGCCCACGCCTTCGCGGCCGAGGTTGCCCGTCGCCATAGCGAGGTTCGCCAACGCCATGACCGTCGTCGAGCCCTGCGTGTGTTCCGTGACGCCGAGACCGTAGTAGATCGCGGCGTTGCCGCCGGTCGCGTAAAGGCGCGCAGCCTCGCGGATCAACTGTGCCGGAACGCGGGTGATGTGCTCGACCGCCTCAGGCGAATGCTGCGGCTGACGGATGAACTCTTCCCAGCGATGGAAATCGGTCTTCTCGCAACGACGATTGACGAACTTCCGGTCGATCAGGTTTTCGGTCGCGATCACGTGACCGATGGCGTTGGCCACCGCGACGTTGGTGCCGGGCATCAGCTGCAAATGATAGTCGGCCTTGACGTGCGGAGAGTCCACGAGCTCGACTTTGCGCGGATCGATGACGATCAGCTTGGCGCCCTCGCGGATGCGCTTCTTCATGCGCGAACCAAAGACGGGATGCGCGTCGGTCGGGTTGCAACCGATGACGAGCATGACGTCGGTCTTGTCGGTGCTCTTGAAGTCCTGCGTGCCGGCGGCTTCGCCGAACGCGACCTTCAAGCCGAAGCCGGTCGGCGAGTGGCAGACGCGCGCGCACGTGTCGACGTTGTTGTTGTTGAACGCGCCGCGAACGAGCTTCTGCACGGAGTAGATTTCTTCGAGCGTAGTCCGCGAAGACGTAACTGCGCCGATCGACTTGCGGCCGTACTTGGCCTGCGTTTCCATGAAACGCTTCGCGGCATAATTGATCGCTTCGTCGAACGTCACGACCTGCCACGGATCGGTGATCTTCTCGCGGATCATCGGCGTCAGCATGCGATCCTTGTGCGTCGCATAGCTGAACGCGAAGCGGCCCTTGACGCAGGAATGACCTTCGTTGGCGCCGCCATCCTTGTACGGCACCATGCGAACGAGTTCTTCGCCGCGCATCTCTGCCTTGAACGAACATCCGACGCCGCAATACGCGCACGTCGTGACGATCGAATGCTCGGGCTGGCCGATGTCGACCACCGACTTCTCGATGAGCGTCGCGGTCGGGCAAGCCTGTACGCAGGCGCCGCACGAAACGCATTCCGACGCCAGGAACTGCTCGTCCATGCCGGCCGAGACGTGCGAAGCAAAGCCGCGTCCGTCGATCGTCAGCGCGAACGTGCCCTGAACTTCTTCGCAAGCGCGGACGCAGCGTGAGCAGACGATGCACTTCGACGGCTGGAACTGGAAGTAAGGGTTCGAAACGTCCGTCTGTTTGAAGCGATCGTTCGCCGAGCCGTCGGCGCGCTTCGCGAACACGTGGTTCTCGCCGTCGTAACCGTAGCGCACTTCGCGCAGACCGACCGCTCCGGCCATGTCCTGCAATTCGCAGTCGCCGTTCGCGGCGCAGGTGAGGCAGTCGAGCGGGTGGTCGGAGATATAAAGCTCCATCACGCCGCGGCGCAGCTTCGCCAGACGTTGGTTCTGGGTCGCAACCTTGATGCCCGGCGCAACCGGGGTCGTGCACGATGCGGGCGTTCCGCGGCGGCCTTCAATCTCGCAAAGGCAGAGCCGGCACGAGCCGAACGGATCAAGACTATCGGTGGCGCACAGCTTCGGGATCTGAATGCCGAGCTGCATCGCGGCGTTCATGATCGACGTTCCTTCCGGAACGGTGACCTCAAGCCCGTCGATCTCGAGCGTGACCATCTTGGTCGTCTCATGAACTTCCGGGGTCTTGGTGCCGTAGTCCGTCTCTTTGATGAGCGTCATCGGCTTAACATGCTGGTTCATAATCCGTCCTCATGGAGGTCGTTGAAGCTGAGCGTTTATTCTGCTGCGTCGGCTAGAAATTTATTCGGCGCCGGCTTGTGAAAATCTTCCGGAAAACCGCGCAGAGCGCTTCTCACGGGATAAGGCGTGAGGCCGCCGAGCGCGCAGAGAGATCCGTCCGTCATCGTTTCGCAAAGGTCTTCGAGAAGCTCGATGTTCCGCTCGCGATCGACGTCCGCGATGATGCGATCCATCACCTCGACGCCGCGTGTCGAACCGATGCGGCATGGCGTGCACTTACCGCAGCTTTCGATAGCGCAGAATTCCATCGCGAAGCGGGCCATTTTTGCCATGTCGACGGTGTCGTCGAACACGACCAAACCGCCGTGGCCGACCATCGCGTCGACCTTCGCGAATTCCTCGTAATCCATCGGCACGTCGAACTTCGACTCCGGCAGATACGCGCCGAGCGGTCCGCCGATCTGCACCGCGCGCACGGGCCGGCCGCTGTAGGTGCCGCCGCCCCAGTCCTCGATCAGCTGTCGTGTCGTGACGCCAAACGCTTTCTCGACCAGACCGCCCTGCTTGATGTTGCCGGTGATCTGGAACGCCAGCGTTCCGCGCGAGCGGCCGATGCCGTAATTCTTGTAGAACTCGCCGCCCTTCGCGAGAATGATCGGGACGGCAGCGAAGCTCATGACGTTGTTGATGATCGTCGGCTTGCCGAACAGACCCTCGATCGCAGGGATTGGCGGCTTGTAGCGCACGAGACCGCGCTTGCCTTCGAGGCTTTCGAGCATCGACGTTTCTTCGCCGCAGACGTAAGCACCAGCGCCCATGCGCACGAAGAGGTCGAACGAATATCCCGAGCCCTGGATGTTATCGCCGAGCCAATTCGCTGCGCGCGCGATTTCGATCGCCTGCCGCAGGTTATGGACCGAATGCGGATATTCCGAGCGGACGTAGATATAGCCTTTGGTGGCGCCACCCGCGACGGCCGCGATCGTCATGCCTTCGATGAGGCAGAAAGGATCGCCTTCCATCAGCATGCGGTCGGCGAACGTGCCGCTATCGCCTTCGTCGGCGTTGCAAGCGACGTACTTTTGATCAGCCGCAAGGTCGTGGACGGTTTTCCACTTTATGCCTGTCGGGAAGCCTGCGCCGCCGCGACCGCGCAGACCCGAGGTCGTCACTTCGGTAACGATGTCGATCGGCTTCATCGCGAGGGCCTTGGTCAGGCCGTCGTAGCCGCCGTGCTTGCGATAATCTTCGATCGAGAAAGGATCGGTGATGCCGCAACGCGCGAACGTCAACCGTTCCTGATTCTTGAAGTAGGGAATCTCTTCCGTCAGCCCGTGGCCGAGCTTGTGGTCTTTGCCGTCGAGAAAACCGGAATCGAAAAGGCTCGGAACGTCCTTCACGCTCACAGGTCCATAGGCGACACGGCCTTTGGGCGTCTCGACTTCGACGAGCGGCTCAAGATAAAGCATGCCGCGCGATCCGTTGCGGACCACGCGAACGTCGAGCTTGCGCTTGCTGGCTTCGTTGATGATGGCGTCTGCGACTTCGTCAGCGCCCATCGAGAGGGCGGCGGCGTCCAGGGGAACGAATACCGTGGTCATTCCGCGGCCTCCTTCTCAAGGCCGGCGATGATTTCATCAAACCGTTTGGGATCGACCCTGCCGTATAGTTTCTCTCCCACCATAACGGCCGGCGAGAGAGCGCAGTTCCCAAGGCAGAAGACCTGCTCGATCGTAACCGCGCCGTCAGCCGTGGTGCCTCCGAGCGGCACGTTCAGCTTGGATTCGGCATGCTGGCAAAGCTCATCCGTTCCCATCGACTGACAGGCCTCGGCGCGGCAGATCTTGACGACATGCTTGCCGACCGGATGCCGATGAAATTCGTGGTAAAAGGTCAGGACGCCATAGATTTCGGCGCGCGAGCGATTGAGCGCCTTGGCGATGATCGGGAGCGTCTCTTCCGGGACATAGCCCAGGTCGTGCTGCATCTCGTGGAAGATCTCGAGAAGCTCGTCAGGCTTATTGCCATGACGCGCACAAATAGCCGCCGCCGCGATCTGCACGGGCGTCGTAGGTGTAATTTCGGGCTTGGTATCGCCCTTTGGTGAACGTCCAACTTTTTTCGCCATGTGGCGCGCTTCCTCGCACGGCCCCCGACGGCAATTCTAGGCCGAACTTGTTATTTAGATGCGCACTTGCCGCGATTTTTCTAGTCTTTTATTTTGCGGGCCCAATCAAATCGGTATCTCCGATCCGGTCATTGACGTCGTCAATGCTGCAATGCGAAAACTAATGGTAGGCTCACAGTTTAAGTATTTTTCTGGTTTGCCATCTGCACCGCAGAAATCCCATGCGTCGAAAAGGACGCGGCCGCTTCGCGGAAAGCGCGGATAAGCGGAGCAACCGGATCGCGGTCGGCGGTGATCATACCGACGCTTTGCGCGACATTGGGCGACGTCAGCGAAATGGCCTGCACGTCCGGATCCTCTCCGAAAATGCCGACGATATATTCCGGCATGATGCTCGCGAGACCCATCAATTTGACGCTCGAATAGAGGTTAACGACCGAATTCGTCTCTAACGCCGGGTTCGGACGACTCTCCGCGATCTTGAAAGCCCGGTCGATGATCCGCCTGTTCTGCATGTTCGAGGTCGGAAGGCCGAGCGGCAGCTCCGCCGCTTGGCGCCAGGTGACCGATTGCTCCTTCGCAAGAGCATGCCCGGCCGGAACGAAAAGGCTGTAGCGCTCGGTATAAAGCGGGGTCGCCATCAGGCCATTGATAGGCTCATTATCGAGATAAGTGATACCCGCATCGAGCGAATAGTCGTCGAGGCCCCGTAGGATTTCCTCGGAGCTCATCGACATCACGGTGAAGTCGATATGCGGGTGCAACTTTCTGACCGCCTGGGTCAGGTAGGGGATCATCGGCAGCGCCGAGGGAATGGCGCCTAACGCCAGCCTTCCGGTCAGCCCGAAATCGCTGGTCGCGAGATGCGCCAGCTCTTGGTGCATCGACGCCCAGTTGTTCAGGATGAGCTGCGCCCACTTCAGAACGCGGGCGCCTTCCTGCGTCAGCCCCTGATACCGCTGACCGCGCTCGACGATCGGAACGCCGAGTTCAAGCTCGAGCTGCCGGATGCGGCCCGAGAGCGTTGGCTGCGTGACGTGACAGGCATTCGCGGCGCGCGTGAAATGCTTTTCACGCGCCAGCGCGACGAGATACTGAAGCTGACGGATATCCATAAACGCTCTCTGCGGCGAGAGCGGTAATCTTCAATGTTTCCCTAGCGGAAAGCAATGGCGCGGTTTCAGCACGCCATTCCGTCGGCATCGAAGACATGCCCCGAGAGGCGACGTCCCCGATGTGATGCGAGATAGAGCGCAAGCGTCGCGACATCGGGCTCGTTCGTGAGGACCGCGCCGTCGTTGAAGCCGCTGTCGCCGACCACGCACGGCCCGACCGCGTTGATGCGGATGCCCTGGCCAGCCCAGCCCTGCGCTTCGTTCGCCGTCATCGCCGCCAGCGCCGTGCGCGCGTAGCCAGCAACGGCCGTATCGCGGGCGCTCGTCGGCCGCGGCATTTTCAGGACGTTAAGGATGAGGCCTTCGCTCAGAACCAGGTTCATGCGGTTCGCGACGATGCGCGTCAGCTGCGCGAGCGGCGAAAGCTTCTCGGTGATCAGCATTTCCAGGTCGCTGTCGCGCTTCACCGCAGCCAGTTCATCCGACGAAATGGAAGCCATGTTGACGGCGGCGTCGAGCCCGCCATAGGCCTGCGCCGATGTCTGCGCGAAAGCGGCGGCGCTGTCGGCGCTCGAAATATTCTGAGTATGCAGGCGAATATCGCCAGCCGTCTGCGTCAGGACAGCCGCAAGTTCGATCAGCTCAGGGGAAAGCTCGGCCGTGTGCACGATCAGACGCGCCTGCAAGTCGGCGAACGAACGCGCAATGTCGATGCCCGACGTCGCGGTAAGACCAGTTATGAGGATGCGCGCCTGCGCGAACTCACTCGTTACATACCCATCGGCACTCGTACTGACACGATCCATGTACATGGCGCTTGATCCCCTGCTCAACAGATAACGCAATACCGGCAAACGCGAGAGGCGCTGTCGGTCGTACGATACCACGGCGATTCGCCTAACGAGACCTAAACAGCACCCCGATTCGGGTGTGCCGGCGACAGGTCAAGGGCGGATTTGCGGCTTTGCACCGAGACTCGCAACGTGCACGCCGATCCTGATGTGTGACTGACGCGCGCCGCACGCGCTGGGAATCGAGCCGATCGCTGCTTAGGCTACGGAAACTTGGTGATAGGTCCCGCGCTCTGCATTGCATCTCGCTTCGCGAGCCTGCGAAGCTTGTCAGAGACACGAATCGATGGGCGGCCTGAAGACCATGAGAAGACAAGACGAAACGAAGCCTTCGGCAGCACCTGCAACGTCAGGTGCGGCGGGCGCGCCGGGTGCGCAAAGCGCCCCCCATACGCCCGGCCCGGACGTCGCGTCGAAACCCGATGCGGCCGCCGAACCGAAAAAAGAGTCAGGGCTGCGAGACGGCTTCGTGCTTCTGAGCATTGTGGTCGTTGCTGCCGCGATCGCGACGATGCTTTACGCGCAGTTCGGTTTGCCGCTGGGCGCGTCGATCGGCGCGGGCGTCGGCGCCTGGATGCTGTTCATGCTGATCCACAAGCAGGTCCAGAAATCGGCGCAGATCGCGGAACTGAAAGCCGAGTTGGCGCGCACGCGCTTTCAAAGCGCTAAACCGCAACGCCCTGCCGCGCTTCGCGGGATGAAACTTTCGCCCGCGAGCGGCGCAGTCAGTGAATCGCGCCAGCCGGAATTCCCGTCGGCCACGACCGCTTCCGACGCCGCGAAAGCCGCGGCCGCCGTCGTACGCTCGGCGCCGTTGGGTGCGGCACCGCAGCGCCCGGCCGCAAATGCGGATGTCGCGTCTACGCCGGTCTCCGCGCCCGTTCATGGCCGTTTGTCCGTGCCGCCACTTCGCGGCGCTATGCCGACGCCTGAACAAGAGGCCGCAGAAACATCGCTGAACGACACATCGAACGATCTGACGGCGATGCGCTTCCCGGCATCGGGGATCGAGCCTGCGCGCGACGAGCGCACGTCCACGGGCGGCGCAGAGTTGATCCGCGATCAGTGGTCGTTCCGCCCGCGCACCGAAGCCTCGGTACCGGGTGCGCCGGCCGCTGCTCGCAGCGCGACGACTGTCGAAGGCGATCTCGAACTCGTGCAGCGCAAGATTCGCGAGCTTGCCGATGAGGTGAACTTCGTCGAAGCCGCGCGCTCGCCCGCAAAACCAATGCGTCCTGAGATGCGTTCGACGCCGACGACCGACGCCATCGAGCATTCGATCGGTGCACTCAAGGCCGCCGCCACCACGATGCGCGAGCGTCCGGGCGGCCTCGGTGACTTCATCCCGAAATCCGTTATTCCCGAGCCTGCGCCTTCGTCGTCGCCGAAACCGGCGTCGCTGCCGGATCTCGGCGAGCTCGTCATTCCCGCAACGGCCGAACGTATCGCGGGCGCCGACCATAGTCCGAAAAAGGCCGAGCCCGAGCTTGAGGCATCGCAGCATGAGCCGCATCATGAATTGCCGCTCCCTGAACGGCCGCTGGTCGACTTCGGCATGAGCAACGCTCCGCCCGCTGCACCGGCGCCGCACAGTCGCGAGCTTGCCCAGGCGATCGATAACGCCGCGATCGACGTGTTCCTTGCGCCGATCGTGACGTTGTCCGAGCACGCCGTGAACCACTACGAGATGACGGTCGCGCTGCGCACGCCGGATGGCGCACGTCTCGACTCGCGCGAGGAAGAGTTCGCGCACGCCGGTCCCGATCTCGCCGCTAAGTTTGACAGCGAGCGGCTTCAGCGCGCCGCAGCTCTCTCGCTTCGCATGGAAGCGCGCGACAAGGATGGTTCGCTGCTTGTCGAAGTCATGGGCGGCTCGCTGTCGGAGCGCGCCTTCCTCGAAACCATCGCGCACGTGTACGGCACCCGCCCCAAGGTCGCGACGCAGCTGGTCGTGCTTCTGACGCAGCGCGCCATCGACGCGTTCACGCCTTCCGTCTGGCAGGCCATTCGCGACATGCACGCCTATGGTTTCCGCTTTGCGCTCGACGGCATCGAACATATGCGTACCGACTTCGCAGCGCTGGCTGTGGCGGGCTTCCGCTTCATCCGCCTGCCGTCACACGTCGTCTTCGATGGCTTCACCGCATCCGATCGCTTCGTTGCAGCCGACGAAATCTATCAGCGCGCGACGCTCGCGGGCCTGTCGATCATCGCCAGCGGCATCGCAGACGCGAAAACTCAGAAGCGTCTTCTGGAGATCGGCGTCGATCTCGGACAGGGCGCGCTGTTCGGCGTTCCCCGGCAGGTGATGCTGACCGGCCCGTCAAACCAGTCGGCCGCCGCCTGAGACGCGATTGAAGCGGACGACGCATCGCCGCGCCGTCCGCCGAGCCCGCTCAAGTCGATGACAGGATGATCTCCTGACGCTATAGGGCACTCCGCGTGCCGACGCCTGGCGCGCGGAGACACCTGGATCATCCATGACTGCAATTCCGGTTCTGCAATCGATCGCGCCCCTCGCTGCAACGGCGGATCTTTGGTTCGTCGATATCTGGGGCGTCATGCACAACGGCGTGCGCCCCTATGCGTCTTCCGTCGCCGCATGCGAAGCATTTCGGCGGCAAGGCGGCACGATCCTCCTCGTCACCAACTCGCCGCGCCCGCGCGAAAGCGTTGCCCGCCAACTCGACGGCATCGGTGTCGCGCGCTCGGCCTACGACGGTATCGTCAGCTCCGGCGATGTCTCGCGCAGCCTCATCGAAGATTGGGCGGGCGAGCCGATCCTCCACATCGGCCCCGAACGTGATTTGCCGGTCTTCGCCAACTTGCAGGCAAACCCCGGAGCCGGCGTCGCCGACGCTGTCGTCGCCGTCTGCACCGGCCTTTATGACGACGAGAAAGAAACGCCGGCCGACTACGCAGACATGCTCGCAAAACTCAAAGCCCGCGACATACCGATGATCTGCGCCAATCCGGATCAGAAGGTCGAGCGCGACGGACGCCTGATCTATTGCGCCGGTGCGATCGCGCGCGCCTACGAAGCGCTGGGCGGCATAGTGAGTTACGCGGGCAAGCCGTTTCAGCCGATCTACGATCTGGCGCTCGAGATCGGCAGCGACACGCGCGGCAAATCGATAGCGAAAGACCGTGTGCTCGCAATCGGCGACGGCGTTTCAACGGACATCGCGGGCGCAAGCAATTTCGGCATTCGTTCGGTTTTCATCGCGAGCGGCGTCGACGTGAACGCGAACGAGAATGTCGGCGCCGCCGCCGCACGCCTGTTCGCGAACTCGTCAGCTCAGCCCATCGCTGTCATGAACGGCTTCAACTGGTAATCGCATCGCGCGACACGAATCCGGCAAGCTGCGCCGCCCTTCCAACATGGCCGCGCAACAGTGCGCGGCACACCGAACGTAGATGGCCGCCTACGCGGCCATCCACGGCAATTAGATGGTCAGTACGATCTTGCCGATGTGTTCGCTCGACTCCATCCGCGCGTGAGCTTTCGCCGCGTCCGCTAACGGAAACGTGCTGTCGACCGGGATCTTGATTTTTCCCGACGCCACCAGCGGAATGACCTTTTCCTCCAAAGCGCGCGCGATGCCGCCCTTCACGTCGTTCGAACGGATGCGCAGCGTCGATCCGGTGATCGTCAACCGCTTCAGCATCACGCGGATGAAGTCGATCGTCGCTGTCGAACCTTTCTGATACGCGATATTGACCAGGCGTCCGTCATCCGCCAGCGCGCGGATGTTCTTGTCGATGTAGTCGCCGCCGACCATGTCGAGAATGACGTCGACGCCGCGCTTGCCCGTTTCGGCTTTGACGACTTCCGAAAAATCCTGGGTCCGGTAATTGATCGCGATGTCCGCGCCGAGCGCGCGCGCGGCCTCGCACTTCTCATCCGAGCCGACCGTGGTGATGACGCGCGCACCGAGCGCCTTCGCAAGCTGGATCGCCGTGACGCCGATGCCGCTCGTGCCGCCATGTACGAGAAACGTCTCGCCCGCTTTCAGCGCCCCGCGCTCGAATACATTGTGCCAGACCGTGAAGAACGTCTCCGGGATCGCGGCCGCGTCGGTGAACGAAAGGGCTTTGGGCTTGCGAATGCAGCAGACCGCAGGCGCGACCGCATATTCCGCATATCCGCCGCCGGGCGTCAGCGCGAGCACCGCATCGCCGACGGCAAGTCCATTGACGCCCTCACCGAGCGCCGCGACCACGCCCGCGACCTCGAGGCCCGGAAGCTCGGAATGGCCTTTCGGCGCCGGGTAATTTCCTTGCCGCTGCAGCACGTCCGGCCGGTTGACGCCTGCCGCTGCAACTTTGATCAGCACGTCGCCCGCGCCCGGCGTCGGCACGGGAATGTCGCGCACCTGCAGAACTTCGGGTCCGCCTTTTCCTTCGATGACAACGGCTTTCATGGAGGTCTGGGCGCTCATCTGCTGATCTTTCATTGTGGGAGTGCGCGAGCAATGCACGCTCCGATCCCGCCCCGCAAGCCGCGCCAACGCGTCACGAGGGCTCAGCGCCTCGACCGCGCGGGCCCGCTTGGCTACTGTCATACCGGAATGAAGCTCAGCATGGAGGTGCGCCAGTGGACCTTGATGACCTGATGCCGGCAAAGAAGCCGAGCGGTGTCGTGATCGGCGAAAGCCTGTCGACGTTGTCCGTCGCGGAACTCGAAAAGCGGATCACGGATCTCAATTCCGAAATCGAACGCGTGCGTATCGAACTCGACAAGAAACGTAGGCATGAAGCCGCAGCGCAGGCGCTTTTTAAATCATGAAGCGCGCGTTAATCGGATTCATCGAATGCCGAATATCGCGCTTAAGAAAAAGCGCGTGATCGCGAAAGCTCATGCGCGCGGCAATCCTGAATTTCGCGTCGTGCGCGAGCAACGTCCGCTTAACCCGAACTTAAGCATATGGCGGCAAAGTCACCACCGATCCGGGCCATCTGGATTGAAGCGGCCCCTCTGCCGCTTGTTTGACGCCTCCTGTTGACTTTCGAGCTGTCCATAAAAGTGGGCGGCTCTTTTTTTGCATTGTCCACAGGATCGAAAAAAGTGCCCCGTTTTGGGCGTTCTTATTAACTATGGTGCCCTACTGTCAGTTCGTGATAGCAACAGCGGACGGGTAAGCGTTTGTATCGTTGAGGGTCATGAGTAACGTATTCAGCGTCGACGGCGCGCAGCAAAGCGGCGCCATAACGGTCTCGTTCGGAGAACGCTTTCAGTCCTCCGAGCAGTTTGACCATATCTTCCGCGAAGGCATGGCGCTGGTCGAGCGCACGGCGAGCTATCTCGATGGCCCGGGCCGCAAGGAAGCAAAGAATCTGAACGGTTCGGCGGGTGTGCTCTATGCAACCGAGAGCATGCGCCTGACGACCCGTCTTCTGGATCTCGCGTCGTGGCTCCTGATCCGCCGCGCTTTGCGCGAGGGAGAGATCACCGACGAAGAGGCGCAGAAGAAACGCCGCCGCGTGAAGCTGCAGGCGTTCGGCCGTCCTTCGCACGTCAAAGGTTTTCCGGAGCTGCCGAACGGCCTCAAAGGCCTGATCGAGGAAAGCTTCGCGCTGCACGACCGCATCTCTCAGCTCGACCGCGCGATGTCGAAGCCGGACGATAGCGAGTCACTGACAGGCGCAGCAAACCCTGTCGCGCAGCAGGTGGGACTGCTCGAGCGCGCTTTCGCGAGCAAGCTCAGCTGAGCGCCGCCAAGATCGAAATCAAAAAAGGCCCGGTCATCGAACCGGGCCTTTTTATTTTGGAAATCTATAAGTCGCGATGCCGCGATCAGAACATGCCTTCGAACTTCTTCTTGAAGCGCGACAGACGGCCACCGCGGTCCATCAGCTTCTGATCGCCGCCCGTCCAGGCGGGATGCGTGTTCGGATCGATGTCGAGGGTCAGCGTGTCGCCCTCTTTGCCGTAGGTCGAATAGGTGGTGAATTCCGACCCATCGGTCATCACGACTTTGATCTGGTGATAATCGGGGTGGAGATCGGCGTCTTTCTTCATGGCGGTAGTCCGTCTTGAAAATGCGTTGCTGGCGGCGAAGCTTCAGAAAGCTCCGGCCCTTTAGATTGCAAAGGGACTGAATTGGCTGCTGTGTACCCGGAAAGAGGGCCCTGCACAAGGCCGGAAAGTCGCACGTAGAGCGCCCGCAGACGGCCCGGCAGCGGCCCATTGTCTCTTGAGCCGGGGCTTAGGCTCAGGCATGGTCCCGGGCGGCTTTAAGGGTTGAAACGGCTATGTTTCCCCGAGCGTTGGATCAGAAAGCCGATGAGCAGCGAAACGACTGATTTGGGCCGCCGGGAAACGTCGACGGGCGAAAACGCCTCGAAAGGGCGTGCCTCGCTGAAGCCGCTCCTCGCGTTGAAGCCATTGATACTGGCTCACAAAGGCGCGCTCTGGGGGGCCGTGATCGCGGTCGTCATGTCGGCGGTTGCGATGCTGGCGGTGCCGATGGCCGTCCGCCGCATGATCGACAACGGCTTCGGTGCGCACGACTCTCACCTGATCAACAGCTACTTCCTGACGCTGATCGGCATCGGCCTGCTGCTCGCAATCGCAAGTCCGGCCCGGTTCTATTTCGTCAACTGGATCGGCGAACGCGTGGTTGCCGACCTCCGCACGAAAGTCTTCGCGCAGCTTTCGACGCTCGGACCGGCCTATTTCGACGTCAACCACTCCGGCGAAATCATGAGCCGCCTGACGGCGGACACGACGCAGATCAAGGCCGTCGCCGGATCGTCGCTCAGTCAGGCGGCGCGCAACTTCATCATGCTCATCGGCGCGCTGGTGATGATGTTCGTCTCGAGCGCCAAGCTTTCGCTGCTCGTCTTCATCGCGATTCCGGTGATCGTTCTGCCGCTCGTCGGCTTCGGCCGCCTCGTTCGGCGCTTGTCGCGAACGGCGCAGGACACGCTTGGCGATGCGTCTGCCTACGCCGCGGAAAATCTCGCCGCGCATCGCACGATGCTCGCCTACGTCAACGAGAAGCAGGTGACGGCGCGCTTCGGCAGCGCTGTCGAGCGCGCCTTCGATGCGGCCCGTCAGCGGATGCAGGCGCGCGCCGCGCTGACAGGCGTCGCGATCTTCCTGACTGTCGCAAGCGTCACGGGCGTGCTCTGGTACGGCGCATCTGACGTCATCGCGGGCAACATGACGGCCGGACGCCTCGGCCAGTTCGTTCTCTACGCGTTGTTCGCAGCCGGAGCCCTCGCGGAACTTTCCGAGGTCTGGGGAGAGATCACGCAGGCGGCCGGCGCTGCCGAACGCCTATCGGAAATGATGGCGACGATTCCTGAAATCCGCTCGCCGGAGAAACCCGTCCCGCTACCGCAGCCGCCGCTCGGCACCGTCGCATTCGAGAACGTGACGTTCTCCTATCCGACGCGCCGCGATGAAAAAGCGCTCGACGGCGTTTCGTTCAACGTCAAGCCTGGAGAAACGATCGCGCTGGTCGGGCCGTCGGGCTCCGGCAAGAGCACGATCTTCAATCTGCTTCTGCGTTTCTATGATCCAAGCGCGGGACGCGTCGACGTCGACGGCGTTAACGTCGCCGATGCCGATCTTGCCGAGCTTCGCGGCAGGCTTGCGCTTGTCCCGCAGGACGTCGCACTGTTTGCCGACACCGTCGCCGAAAACATTCGTTACGGTACGCCGAACGCAACACTGGCGGATATTCGACAGGCGGCGATCGCGGCCCAGGCCGACGGCTTCATCAGCGCGTTGCCCGGTGGATATGACTGCAAGCTCGGCGAGCGCGGTGCGCTGCTGTCGGGTGGCCAGCGCCAGCGCATCGCCATCGCCCGCGCGATTTTGAAGAATGCGCCGATCTTGCTCCTCGACGAAGCCACGAGCGCGCTCGATGCCGAAAGCGAGCATGCCGTGCAGCACGCGCTCGACGGCTTGGTGAACGATCGCACGACACTGGTGATCGCCCACCGCCTCGCAACCGTGCAGAAGGCCGACCGCATCCTTGTCATGGAAAAGGGCCGCATCGTCGAAGCTGGCACGCACGCCGAGCTGGTCCGCCGGAACGGAACGTACGCGCGGCTCGCCGAGCTTCAGTTCGGTCGCGAAGCGGCGGAATAAGCGGGCGCCGGACGCCGGTTAGCTGCAGTCTTAACTGCCGGTTAACGCCCGCCACTCATGATGGTCGCATGAGAGGATTGCTCGCCATCGTCATCCTGTTCGCGGCCTTTGCTTACGACATGTCGTACAACGGCGGCGCAGGCATCGATTGGGTTCTGACAACCTTGGGCGTGCGATAGCGCGCTCGACGTCTACCCCTCGACCAACGTCTACGCCTCGGCGCCGCGCCCAACTCAGCGGCTGGTCAGCTTCAGCTCGATACGCCGGTTGCGCTGGTAAGCCTCTTCCGTGTTGGAAGCATCCACCGGCTGAAATTCTCCATAACCCGCCGCAACGAGCCGGTCTGCCGGAACGCCCCGCAACACCAGATATTTCACGACGGAGGCCGCGCGCGCCGTCGACAGTTCCCAGTTCGACGGATACTGCGGATTCGAAATCGGGCGCGCATCGGTGTGACCGTTGATCTGCAAAGCCCAGTCGATGTCGCCAGGAATTTCCTTCTGAAGTTCCAGGATCGCTTCAGCGATCTGATCCATCGCCGCCATACCTTCCGGCGTCAGCGAGGCGGAGCCGGATGAAAACAGAACTTCCGATTCAAACACGAAGCGGTCGCCGACGACGCGGATATCCTTGCGATCCTTCAGCAGCTCCCTGAGACGCCCGAAGAAGTCCGAACGATAGCGCTTCAGCTCCTGCACCTGCTGCGCCAGCGCCGCATTGAGACGCGCGCCGAGATCCTTGATCGTCTTGTCGCTCTCAGCGCCTTTCTTTTCTGCCGCGTCGAGCGCGTCGCTCAAGCCCGCGATCTGCCGGCGCAATGCAATGAGCTGCTGATTCAAAAGATCGACTTTCGAAAGCGCTTCATCCGAAATGTTCTTTTGCGACTGCAGGTCGGAGCTGAGCCCGGCAAGCTTGTCCTCAGCGGACTTGGCGCGCTCATCGGCTCCAAGGCCGACGCCTGTCAGCTTCTCGTTTTCCGTCTTGAGGCTCGAAAGCGTCGCCTGCAGCGCCGCAAGCTCATCCTGCGAGGACTGCGCCTTTCCTTTTTCGAGCGACAGCATCGACGTCAGCTCGCTGATCTGCCGCGTCAGGCGCTTCAACGCGGAGTCTTTTCCTGACGCTTCCTCGGCGGAAAAATACTGCGCGATCATGAAGATCGACATCAGAAGCGTGACGACGAGCAGCAGCGTCGAAAGCACGTCGACGTAGGCAGGCCAGAACTCTCCGTATTCTCCGCCGCGGCGGGAGCGTCCGCGCGCCATGGCTCTAGTCTCCGCGCTTCATTGCGTCAGCGAGGTTCTTCAGCATGCTCGCGACTTCCGCCTGCTGTTGCGCCTGCTCGTCGACCCACTCGCGAACGACCTTCTGTTCCGAACGCATCTGCGTCACGAGCTGATTGACGCCGCGCGCGAGGTCGCGAACCTCTTCCGGATTGGCGCCCTGCGGCTGCCCCAGCATACGCGGCGGAACGACGGGCTGCTCGCCGAGGCGAGCCGTGAAATCTTCCAGCGCCTTCTGCATGTCGACGACCGCGCCGAGAAGCTGTCGGTTGACGTAATCGCTGGAACCGACCGCCGTGCCGCCCGGCGTCAGCTCGGTGATGCCCGACAGCCATTCTTCCAGTTCGTTATAGAAGCGATTGTGCGCGTGGCTCGCCTGCAGTTCGAGGAAACCCAGAATGAGCGATCCTGACAAACCGAGCAGCGAGGATGAAAACGCCGTGCCCATGCCTGCGAGCGGGGCGGAAAGACCTGCTTTCAAATCGCTGAAGAGTTGGACATTGTCCGACGCTTTCGTGTCGAGTGTATCGATCGCACGGCCGACGGATTGGATCGTCTCAAGCAAGCCCCAGAACGTTCCGAGCAGGCCGAGGAACACGAGCAGCCCGACCATATAGCGGCCGGTATCGCGCGCTTCGTCCAGGCGCGAGCCGATCGAATCCATGAACGAGCGCATCGCCGCCGTCGACAGCGAGATCGTTCCCGTCCGGTCGCGCAGCATCGTCGCCATAGGCGCGAGCAGCACCGGCTTGGCGCTGATCGAGAGTCCAGGGTCGGCGATGCGGAACGCGTTGACCCAGCGGATTTCAGGATAAAGCCGGAAGACTTGCCGGTAGGCGTAGATGATGCCGAGCGCCAGCGTGCCGACGATCAGTCCGTTAAGGCCCGGATTGTTCAGAAACGAATGCTTGAGCTGATCGAACAGAATGGCAGCCAGAAAGCCGACCAGCGTCAGAAATATCGTCATGCGCAGCAAAAAGACACCGGGCGGTGTCAAACGGCGCGAAACCGGTGCGAGTGCCGCGGTATCGCCCGGGCGGATCTTGGCCATTGGTGGTCTCCCCGAACGTCCCCCGCGGACTATCACCAAACCTTAGCGCAAGCGTCTCCCATCGAAAACCGGCAACATCATGCCGAAATGGCGTTGCATTCCGATCTCAGGTCACGCTTTCGTAAAAAGCAATCCACCAAATGCCTTATGAAGCGTCGTGTTCGCGGCAAGAATATCTCCGCTTTCGAGGAATTTATCCCCGCCGCTCAGATCGCTGACCAGTCCTCCCGCTTCCCGAACCATGACGATCCCGGCCGCGATATCCCAGGGCTTTAGGCCATGTTCCCAGTAGGCATCGAAGCGTCCCGCAGCCACGAACGCGAGATCCAGAGCCGCTGAACCGGAGCGCCGGATGCCGGCGACTTCCTGCATCAGGGTTCCCATCTCTTGCAGGAACCGGGAATGGTTGGCACGGCCCCGATGCGGAATGCCGGTCGTGACCAGCGAATCCGCCAGCGTCTTGCGCGACGCGACGCGCAGGCGCCGGTCGTTCATGTACGCGCCTTTGCCCTTCTCGGCGGTGAAAAGCTCGTCGCTGGCCGGGTTATAGATGACGCCCGCGATCAGCTGGCCTTCGCGTTCGAGCGCGATCGAAATCGCGAACAGCGGATTGGAATGCAGAAAGTTCGTCGTGCCGTCGAGCGGATCGACGATCCAGCGATGCGTTTTGTCGGCGCCTTCGATTTCGCCGCGCTCTTCCATCAGGAAGCCGTAGCCCGGACGCGCCTTCGACAGTTCCTTGAAGATGATGTCTTCGGCTTTGTGATCCGCCGCCGACACGAAATTCGCCGGACCCTTGATCGAAACCTGTAGCTGCTCGACCTCGCCGAAGTCGCGGGACAGGCTGCGTCCAGCCTTGCGGGCTGCCGTAATCATGACGTTGAGGGTAGGCGATACGTTGATCATCGGGATGAAGGTCCGGGCGCGCTGCGCAAATGGCGAGAAAGGGCGGCTCTAGCCCCTCTCTAAACAACAAGCAAGGCTTGCAATGGCTTAGAGGTTTACACGGGCTTTGCGAGCGGCGTTAGGGCGCGGACCCGACCTGAATCTGGTCATGCCAGGCCGACGCCGCCGCTTCCGCTTTCTGGCGCTGGGCCTTAGGCAGCTTGGCAACCATCGCGTCGAGTTCTTTGTCTTCAAAGCCGTTTTTCTTGGCGATCAGCCGCCATGTCGCCGCTTCGACCGGGTCTTTGTCGACCTTGATGCCGTCGCGATAGAGATAGGCCATGCGGTTCTGCGCGCCCGGAACGCCTTTGTCGGCCGCCGCCTTCATCAGCACCGCGATCTTGGATTCATCCTTCGAAAGTCCGAACCCCTGCAACAGTTTGACCGCGTAGTCATATTGCGCCGGTGTCAGCCCTTGCTCGGCCGCACGTGACAGCCATCTCGCCGCCTCGAGCGCATTGGCTTCGGTCCCGGTGCCCGTCTGATAGAGTTCGGCGAGATCGTATTGCGCTTCCGGAACGCCCTTCTCGGCCGCGTAGCGGATATGCTGAAACGCGCGGATCGGGCTCTGTGGTTTGCCGTCCCCTTTGAGGAACAGCATTCCGAGATTGTAATTCGCTTCCGCGTTTCCGGTGAGCGCCGCCTTCTCGAAAAGCTCCGCCGCGACCTTGCGGTCTTTCTTGACGCCGCGTCCCTCGGCAAGCGCCAAAGCAGCCGCAAACGATCCCGGCACGTCGCCGAGCTGCGACGCCTTCATGTAATACTCGTAGGCCTTCCGCTCGTCCTTCTGGACGCCGAGACCGTCGCCGTAGATACGGCCGATCAGCGTATTGGCTTGCGCTTCGCCGCGTTGGGCCGCTTCCTCCGCGAGCTTCAACGCCGTCAGGTATTGCCCCTGATCGAACGCGAGGTAAGCGGCGTTGTCGCCGGTCGCAGGCACCAGCGATGGGATCGCCTTCTTGATCCCCGTCGCACCGGAATCCTGCGCGGCTTCGGGCGAAGGCGCTCTGGGCGGCGGCAGTGGGGACGCTGACGGCGCCGGAGACGATTTTGGCACCGACGTTTCGCGCGCCGACCATGAACTCGTCTCGGCGCTGAGCGGACTTGCCGCGCAGAGCAGCAGCGCTGTCGTCCCAAGGCGCAGGATGAGGTTCGGATTGCGCGTCACGTTGCATCCTCGTGGACCGAAACCGCTTCGCTGTAGGCGCGAACGCGTGCTGCGGCATCGGAAGCCGATTGGTCCGAAGTGATCGTGATGCCGACGAAATCCGCCCCGGCGGCGCTGAGGGCGCGTGCATGCTCGGCATCGACAACATCAAGCGCCACGCACGGAATTTCGAAGACCTCGCTCCACCATGCAACAAGATCGAGCTGCCGTTCGGCGGCGCGGCTGCGGTCGTCCACATGCGGCGGAATTCCAAACGCAACGTAATCGGCGTCCGCCTCGCCGATCTGCATGGCGTCGTCGCGCGTTCGACCTGCGTCCGCTCCGACGATCAGGTCCCGGCTGGCCGCTTGCCGAACGCCTTTGTAGTGTTCGACGACATCGGCGGACCACGCGACGTGAACGCCGTCTGCGCCCACGTCACGGGCAACGCGCACGTCATTGACGAGAACAGCGACGCCCTGCTTCTGCGCGAGCGCCGTCAACTCTCGAACGACTTGGGCATCATACGCTGCGCCAGGCCCTGGACGCATCAAAAGGCTCGCGACCGGCGCCGCTTCGAGTACCGCAGACAACACGGCACGAGCCGGTGCCGATGGTCCGGTAATCACATAGTCTAGATAGAGCTTCGACCCGCTCGACACGCTCAATTCTCCGCATTTGCGTTCGCTCTTCGAAGCCGATTGCGGCGGAAACAAGAACGACTTTTGCTGCCTGGGACTTCTGGTTACACTCAAATAGGGTTTTCCGGGACACAGCACTGTTTTTTCGCCGGATTTTTCTTGGCCGACGGTTTACCAGACCATGCGAACGGGCCATGTTCCGCTTAAGCCCCATTTTTTCGGCGTTTTTCCGCCAACATGAGGGCTCACCAACTGTCAGACGGGTACCTGACGTCGGCGTGCTTCTCGCCTAACGGAGCCATTTGGGAAATGAACAAGCTTTCCGCTCTGCGCGCTTTCAGCTTTGGAGTTTTGGCGTTCTGTACGGCTGGGAGTGTAGCGGCGCTCGCTGAAACAAGTTCCGACACGTCGGGAAGCGGCGCGACGACGACATATTTTCCGCCTGCGAATAATTCGACAGCACCGGTTCCGCAGACGACGAGCGCACTTCCTGAGACGGATAGGTCCGCGCCGCCATTAGCGGAGCCTGCTCCCGCCGCCGCAGTGGCGCCGTCAGAACCAGCCCCAGCTAATGCTGCTCCTGCAACTGAAACGCAGCCCGCGCCGTCGACGGCTGCCGTGACACCACCCGCGGAAACGCCCGCTACCGCCCCGGCGCCGACGTCAACCGAATCCGCGACAGCCGCACCCACGGCAACGCCGGCTCAGCCGGAAGCTCAGCCATCGACGCAGCCTGCTGCCGCTGCAGCCGCGCCTGAAACGCTGGTCAGCCCGGTCGTCGAAGCTGCGCGCAGAAAGCTGGCCGACAAGTCGCTCTCCGGTAGGGACAACGTATCGTCTGACATCGCCGCAGCCGCTGACTACTACAACTCGCGCAAGGAGCCGATCTGGGTTCACGACGGCAGCTTCGACGAAAAAGCCAAATCCGTCATCTCCGAGCTTCGCAAGGCGGACGACTGGGGCCTCGAGTCCTCCGATTTCACCATTCCCAATCTTGCCAGCGGCGCTGACGTCGACGCGCAGGGGGCGGCGGAAGTCCAGCTGACGCTTTCGGCGTTGAAGTATGCGCGTTTTGCGCGTGGCGGGCGTCTTGATCCCGTGTCGCTCAGCAACATCCTCGACATGAAGCCGCCGGTGAAGGATCCGAAATCCGTGATGCGGGAACTCGCCGATGCGTCGCATCCCGGCACGTTCCTGCGCGGCCTCAATCCACGTCATGACGGTTTCGAAAAGCTCCGTCAGGAGCTTCTGAAGGCCCGCGGCGCAACCGTCGAGGAAGAGCCCACGAACGATCCGGCCGAAGAGGTGAAGCTGCCGCGCGGTAAGGTGCTCCGGCTCGGAACGCGAGATGATCAGGTCGCACTGCTTCGTCAGCGCCTGAAAGTCCCGTCCGAAAACCCCGATAGCAATGATCTTTACGACGACGCCTTGCTCGATGCCGTGAAGGATTATCAGCGCGCGAACGGTCTTGCGGCTGACGGCCTTGTCGGCAACGGCGTGCGCAATGCGCTGAATGGTGGCGGCAAGTCGAAACGCATCGATCCGACGCGCAACGTCGATCGCCTCATCGCCAACATGGAGCGCTGGCGCTGGCTGCCGGAAAATCTCGGCTCATTCTACGTGATGAACAACATTCCTGAGTTCACCAGCGAAATCTGGAAGGGCAAGGAACGCGTTCTCAATCAGAGAATGATCGTCGGTCAGCCATCGTGGCCGACGCCCGTCCTCGCCGCCAACATGCAATACGTCATCTTCCGGCCCAGCTGGGGCATGCCCGACGGCATCAAAGCCAAGGAGCTTGCGCCGCGTCTCAGGAAAGCGTCGAACACCGGCTTTGATTTCTTCGATCAGCTTTTCGGCGGCGGTGGAAACAGCGGCGGCGCGCGCGTTCTGCAAGCCTATAAGCTGCAGGTGTCTTACAATGGGCGTCCGGTCGATCCCAATTCGGTCAACTGGAACACGGCCGATCTGAGAAGCTACAGCTTCGTGCAGCCGCCCGGCCCCGATAACCCGCTCGGCATGGTCAAGTTCCGTTTTCCGAACAAGCACGACGTTTACATGCACGACACGCCGGAACGCGGTCTGTTCGGACAGAGCAGTCGCGCGCTGAGCCACGGCTGCCTGCGCGTCGGTGATCCGCGCCGCACGGCGGAAGTGATCTTGCAGGAAGACAAAGGCTATTCGCCCGAAAAGGTCGGAGAGCTTTGGAACGGCGGCGCGGACGTCACGCTCAGCAAGCCCGTTCCGGTCTACCTCGTGTACTTCACGGCGCGCGTTGACGAGGACGGCAAGCTGCGAACTTACGGCGATATCTACGGCAACGATAATCGCGTCATGTCGGCGTTGCGCGGACACCCCGTTCGCTACAACGCGCCGGAAGCCATCGACCCGACCGAAGCCGATGCACCCGGCGCCATCAGCGACGGCTCGGACTCTATGAGTGATGCGCCGCCTGTTGCCCGCAACAACCGCAACAGCAAGAAGACCGCGTCATCCAAGAAAAACCCGATCACGCCGGCAACGACGCTGCAGGATGCGCTTTCAAGCATCTTCCTGAACTAGGCCCGGTCGCGGCTCGGCTGAGCCTGATCGTCGGACAAGAAAAAGGGCGGCTTCGAGCCGCCCTTTTGATTTTCAAACGCGACGCCGCGTGGCGGCGAAAGCCGCGTTGATTACGCGGCCTTCTCCAGCGATTGGCTCCATTTGCCGAGCGCCGCCAGTCCGTTCATCTTTGCGCGATGCGCGAACGCGCGCTGGCCGGCGGCGACGTTCTCCGGCTTCCCGGCCCAGGTCTTGATCGCAGCCGCCTGCAATGCGCGGCCGTAGGAGAAGGTCAGCGCCCACGGCAACGGACCCGACGCGTTCATCAGCGACAGATGCTCTGTCGCGACCTCGTCGGATTGTCCGCCGGAGAGGAACGCGATGCCCGGAACCGCCGCAGGCACGGTTTCCTTCAGCACCTTCACGGTCTTTTCCGCGACCTCGGCCGCGCTCGCCTGCTTCGGCGACTTCTGGCCCGCGATGATCATGTTCGGCTTCAACACGATGCCTTCGAGATTGACCCGCGCGTCGTAGAGTTCACGGAACACGGTGCGCAGCGTCCACTCCGTCACGCGATAGCATTCGTCGATATCGTGCGAGGAATGCGGACCGTCCATCAGCACTTCCGGCTCGACGATCGGAACGATGTTGGCTTCCTGCGCGAGCGCGGCATAACGGGCGAGCGCGTGCGCGTTGGCCTTGACGCAATTCCACGTCGGATAACCGTCCGCGATCGTGATGACCGCGCGCCACTTCGCGAAGCGCGCGCCGAGCTTGTGGTATTCCGCGAAGCGCTCGCGAAGTCCGTCCAGGCCTTCGGTGATCGTCTCGACCTTTGACGTCGGCCCCGCCAGCGGCTTCGCGCCCGTGTCGACCTTGATGCCCGGGATCGATCCTGCGGCCTTCATGATGTCGACGAGCGGCGTGCCGTCCTTCGCCTTCTGACGGATCGTCTCGTCATAGAGAATGACGCCCGAGACGTGATTTTTCATGGCCTCGGTCGAGCGGAAAAGCATTTCGCGATAATCGCGGCGGCTGTCCTCGGTCGAGGCGAGGTTGATCGTGTCGAACCGCTTCTTGATGGTGCTGGTGCTTTCGTCCGCGGCCAGGATGCCCTTGCCGGGCGCAACGAGAGCGCGGGCGATATCTTCGAGTTTCTCGCTCATAAATGCCTCCGAATGGCCTTTGAGGTTTTTGTTCTTTAAACAAAGACGGGCGCCGATCAGGGCGCCCGTCCGAGTTTCATAAAAGGGTTAGATCAGTTTTCCCATCGCGACGGCGGTGTCCGCCATACGGTTCGAAAAACCCCACTCGTTGTCATACCAGGCGAGAACGCGAACGAGCTTG
The DNA here is from genome assembly GCF_001006785.1 of Hyphomicrobium sp. GJ21. Classification (NCBI taxonomy): domain Bacteria; kingdom Pseudomonadati; phylum Pseudomonadota; class Alphaproteobacteria; order Hyphomicrobiales; family Hyphomicrobiaceae; genus Hyphomicrobium; species Hyphomicrobium sp. GJ21. The sequence continues at coordinate 1,816,255 of NZ_CDHO01000003.1, forward strand.
CCGTCCAGAACCTTGGTCTGATCGAGGTGGAAGATCGACGACCGAGCATCGTGGTTGAAGTCGATCGAAACGTTCGGCTGGTCTGTAACCCCGAGGATGCCCGAGAGTTCCTGCGACGCGGCGCGCTGGATCGCAGCGTTGATGTCGTCCTTCGTCGTTTCGCGCTTGGCGACGAACTTGAAGTCGACGACCGAGACGTTCGGCGTCGGCACGCGGATCGATGTGCCGTCCAGGCGTCCATTGAGTTCCGGCAGCACGAGGCCGACGGCCTTGGCGGCGCCCGTTGACGTCGGGATCATCGACATCGCGGCGGAGCGGCCGCGATAAAGATCCTTGTGCAGCGTATCGAGCGTCGGCTGATCGCCCGTGTAGGCGTGGATCGTCGTCATGAAGCCTTTGTCGATGCCGACGAAGTCATTGAGCACCTTGGCGACCGGCGCCAGGCAGTTCGTCGTGCACGACGCGTTCGAGACGACGAGATGATCCTTCGTCAGCTTGTCGTTGTTGACGCCGTAGACGACGGTCAGGTCGGCGCCGTCAGCCGGAGCCGAAACGAGCACGCGCTTCGCGCCCGCATCGAGATGCGCCTTGGCTTTTTCTTTCGATGTGAAGATGCCCGTGCATTCGAGCGCGATATCAACGCCGAGAGCTTTATGCGGAAGTTCGGCGGGGTTCTTGATCGCCGTCACCTTGATCGGTCCGCGACCGGCGTCGATCGTATCGCCAGAAACTTTCACTTCGTGCGGGAAGCGGCCGTGGACGCTGTCGAAGCGCAGAAGATGCGCGTTCGTTTCAACCGGACCGAGATCGTTGATGGCGACGACTTCGATATCCGTGCGTCCGCTCTCGATGATTGCGCGCAGCACATTGCGACCGATGCGGCCGAAACCGTTGATCGCGACCTTCACTGTCATTCTTAGGAATCCTCCAGATCAGGAAGAAAGATCGGGCTCAAACAGCAAACGGGGTTTGACCAGACCGTTTCTCGTGTTCTCTCGATATTTAAGGGGTCTTAAACGTGACGGTATAGGACTCTGTCAATGTGGCAAGGTCCGACTCCAGTTGGCCGCTCTTCAAATTTTCATCGGAATGCGCCCAAACACGCTGTCGTTTATTGACGTCGTTTACGATACGCACGTAACGTAGGAAACGAGACTTTGGTGATACGCGTGTCAATCGTGTCGCCCGAAAGGGCGTAGAGAGGCCATGACTGTACGCAACACCGCAAAGCGGGCTGATAATATTAAGCCTGCCAGGAAGCCCGCCATTGACGGCGACGTGCGGGCGGAGAACGCTCGGCTCCGGGCCGAACTCGCAACCGCTCAGCAGCGCATCGCAGAGCTGGAACAACGCACCGCAGACGCCCTAAATCGGATTGATTGGGCTCTCGATTCGCTTCATAACCATTCCCCAGGCGAATGAGGTGCGCGTCATTCGATCGGGGGGACGGCTGCGCCGTCGACGTGAGTGGCTGACGTTGCAATAAACTTCAACGGCCGCAGCTATCGTTTCGCTTGTGGCGATAACGAAGTTCAGCGCCTCGAAGAAATCGCGAAATATCTGACCGGCAAGCTCGAAGCCTTAACGCGCGAGCACGGCAACATCGGCGACGAACGGCTGATGCTGATGGCGGCCCTGCTCGTCGCCGACGAGCTTTTCGACGCTCGCGCCGATATCGACGAGCTTTTGCAAGGCCCGTCCGACAAAACGGACTCGACCGAGCCGGCTGCGACCCGGCGCACGGCTTTCGGCTGAGCACATCCATCGCGCCGAGGTTGGCTCTGGATTTTTGACGGCTACTCGCCTACTTCTGGGATGCTGCGGGGCTCGTTAGGGGCAATATGACCCGGGGGCCTATAAGATCCGCACGGGCGCTGTCCCTGACCGGAGCCGTGGCTTCGGACACACGGTGCCCACCTACGCTCGTAGGGACCACGCGGGATCATGATCCCGACGGCCTTCGCGGCACTTGATTTCCTAGAGGTAATGCTGGGTGACGGACGAAACGAAGCTTGAGGCTAAAAAGAAGTTGCGCGCCGAAGCGCTTGAGCGCCGCAAGGCCGCTTTCGCACAGCATGGCGCCGAAGCGAGCCGCAAGATCGCGGCGCACGGCGTCGATTTTCTGAGCGCTGCCCCGGGCGCAATCGTGTCTGGTTTCGCGGCCATCAATGACGAAATCAATCCCGCGCCCCTGATGACATGGCTGCAGGCCGAGGGCTTTCGCCTGGCGCTGCCGGTGATGCAGGGGCGGGGCAAGCCGCTGCTGATGCGCGCCTGGACGCCGGGCGATGCGATGAACGTCGCGGCTTGGGGAATTGCGGAGCCGATGGAAGACAAGCCGGCCGTCGATCCCGATATTCTGCTCGTGCCGTTGCTGGCCTTCGATGCGCGCGGCTATCGCTTGGGTTACGGCGGCGGTTTTTACGATCGCACGCTGCAAAGGTTAAGAAAGCTGAAGCCGATCGTGGCTGTCGGTCTCGCCTACAATGAACTGAGGGTCGACGCCGTGCCTGCCGAAAGCTATGACGAGCGCCTGGACTGGGTGCTGACGCCTTCCGGTCCGATCCATTGCCTCGACTCCTGATCCAGGCCTGCTGATGCGATTGTTGTTTCTCGGCGATATTGTTGGTCGGCCGGGCCGTACCGCGATTTGTAACGCGCTTCCCGCCCTCATTACGCGCTACGGGATCGATTTCGTCGTCATCAACGGCGAGAACGCCGCCGGTGGCTTCGGCATTACTGAAGCGATCTTGAACGACGTGCTCGACGCTGGCGCCGATTGCGTCACGCTTGGCAACCACTCGTTCGATCAGAAAGACACGCTCGTTTTCATCGAGCGCCACGACCGCCTGATCCGCCCTCTCAATTATCCGAAGGGCACGCCCGGCAAGGGCTCGACATTGCTGAAGGCCAGGAACGGCGCCGACGTCCTCGTCATCAATGCGATGGGCCTCGTCTTCATGCCCGATCTCAATTGCCCCTTCCGCGCCGTCGATGCGGAATTGACCGCGTGCGCGCTGAAGCGCGGCGCCGACGTCATCCTCGTTGACTTTCACGCCGAGGCGACGAGCGAAAAGCAGGCGATGGGACTTTTCCTCGATGGCCGCGCCAGCGTCGTCGTCGGAACGCACACCCACACACCGACCGCCGATGCCCGCGTTCTGCCCGCCGGAACTGCCTACATGACCGACGCTGGCATGTGCGGTGACTACAACTCGGTGCTCGGAATGGACAGCGACGAGCCGATCAATCGCTTCCTGACCAAAATCCCGCGCAGCCGCTACGAGCCAGCGACCGGCCCCGGCACGCTGTCCGGCCTCCTCGTGGACATCGACGATGCGACCGGCCTCGCGACGCGCGTCCAGCCGCTCCGCCAGGGGCCCTGCCTGGCGCCCGCAACGCCGGAAGTGTGAGGGACGCCGCGCGAGGCTTGACCGTGGCAATCGGAGCCGCGAAAAGGAGCGGCAATCTTCAGAAACTGGACGCTCGACGGACTAGGACTCATGGCCGGCCATTCGCAATTCAAGAACATCATGCATCGCAAGGGCAAGCAGGACGCCATGCGTTCCAAGCTGTTTGCGAAGCTCGCACGCGAAATCACCGTTGCAGCCAAGTCCGGCACGCCCGACCCCGACATGAACCCGCGCCTGCGCCTCGCGATCCAGGAAGCACGCGCCGAAAACATGCCCAAGGACAACGTCGAGCGCGCGATCAAGAAGGCCGCGGGCGGCGATCTCGCGAACTACGAAGCGGTGCGTTACGAGGGCTATGCACCCGGCGGCGTCGCGATCATCTGCGAAGCGTTGACCGACAATCGCAATCGCACGGGCGGCGTCGTGCGCAGCGTGTTCACGAAATACAACGGCAATCTCGGCTCGACGGGCTCCGTCAGCCACATGTTCAATCACATCGGCGAAATTACCTATAAGCCCGAGACCGGCTCGGCCGAAGCCGTGCTCGACGCCGCGATCGAGGCTGGAGCCGACGACGTCCAGTCCGATGCGAACGGCCACGTCATCGTCTGCGCGTTTGAAACGCTCGGCTCGACGGCGGCGGCGCTCGAAAAGGCGCTCGGAGAAGCACAAAGCGTCAAGGCTGTCTGGAAACCCAATCTCACGACGCAGGTCGATGAGGACAACGCTCAAGCGATCATGAAGATGCTCGCGGCGCTCGAAGACGACGACGACGTTCAGAACGTCTTCGCCAACTTCGAAATCTCTGACGAGGTGCTGAAGAAGCTGACGGCGGCCTGATCAGGCGCCGCTTCAGCTTGCGACGTAGAAGATGCCGAGGAAGATCGCCATCAACCCGGCGAGCATCATCAGAAAGCCGACGATCCCGAAAAATTGCGACATCGCGCGTCGGAAGCTTCCCGGCGGGGATGCCTTCGCGCCTGCCTGACCCTTCAAAATCTTTCCGAAGTTCGCATCGCGCTGCCCGGCGGTCGTCCGCGCCGGCGCACCGAGACGCCGGGCCCATCGGAACAACAAAAAGCCGACAAAGACCAGCAAGACGCCGGACGCGATCCAAAGCGGATGACCGAATGTCGGGTCCATTTCGCCCCCCATTTCTGGCAACGGATGTGAGGCTGCGCCTCCCTGATTGAGTGACAAGTAGTTAAAGGGAAAGAATGGACTTGGCGAGCCTTGTCGGTTCACGCGTTTTGGGTCGCGCGGCGGAAAAAAGGCTTTATAATTAGGTCGGTGTAGCCGGTCGCGTGGGAGACGGGCATGTCGTCGGACGTGCGAGCTAGGGGAGGGAGCCGGACGCGTATCGGCTTGGTGGTCGTCCAAGGTGTTGGTGACACCGAGCCCGGATATTGCGTTAACGCTCTTCTCGATACCCTCGCCTCGACAAGGCCCGGCTATAGCGTCCTGCCGGCGAACGAATTCAATCGCATCGCGGAGCCGGGCGTCGAAGACCCGGCGCCGGTGTTTCCGGTCATCCGCCGAGGCGGACGTCACACCAGCGGCGTCGATATCGAAGCCGTCGAAGTCCATCTCGCCGATCTCGCGGCGATGGGCTCGGGCCGTGTCGACACGATGCTCGGCTTGTTCCGGGTCATTTTCGAATCCCACCATCTCGTTGACGCGATGCTGTCGCGCTCGCTGGGTCTGATGGCCGTCGTCGTGCGAACGATCCTCTGGTTCTCCGCCTGGTTGCTGCGCGGTCCGATCGCGGGGCTGACCGTTGCGACGTCGCTGATCTGCGCCGTCTATCTCTACGAGCCGAAATGGCTCGGCATCGATCGCTTCGATGCAGGATTGCAATTCATCGTCGTGCAGACGGCGTTATGCGCGGCCGGGCTCTATCTCGGCTATCGCATCGTCAAGGGCCAGGATTACTCGTGGTACGACGCGGCGTTCTGGCTGGTGTTTACGAGCGCGGCGCTGGTCGTGCTTGCCGCAAACGGCGCCCTGATCCCACTGACCGATCTCTTTCCGCCTCTGAAAGTCCGCGGCGCTCAGATCGCGATGGAGACGAGCAACTGCCTGCCGAGCGACCCGTTGGCGGCGTGTTACGTCAACGGTCTCTATCGCGTCATCATCTACGGCTGGCGCTTCTGGGGTGCGCTGATCCTGGTCGCGACGCTGCTGTTGCTGACCGCGCTGGGCGGCAAGCGGCGCTCCGGCGACCCGTCGCGGCTCGCAGCGCTTTCGACGAGCGTCGGCATCCTGATCATGCAGTTCCTGCTGTGGACGACGATCGTCGTGACCATCATCTACACGATGCTGACGCGCGCCGAGACCGGCTCGTCGCTGCAGGCGGTGCGCGACGCTGTCCTGAGCGCCGTGCGCGAGAAACGGATCGCCGTCGACAACCCGATCCTTCCTTACCTGCAGGTGCCTGACCTGAAGCTCGAATGGATCGCGCGGTTCAAGTTCATCTATGCCGCCGCGGCGCTGACCGTCATGGCGTTCCTGCTCGGCGCCTGGCTGCTGATGAAAATCCGGCGCTACCGCGCTCGCACCGGCCTCGACGATCTCGAGCACACCTCGCGGACCATGCCCCGGCTACTGTTCAATCCGTGGCTGGTGGCGCTGTTGATCGGGTCGTTTGTGATCGTGCTGACGTTCGTTTTCTTCCAGCCCGAAATGGAATCGAGCCACGCATTCATCTCGTTCCGCAGCTTCGTGCTGCCGCTGGCGGCGGTTGCGGCGCTTCTCGTGCCGCTGTCGTTCGGCCATCGCGTCGCGAACGTCATCCAGATCGCGCGCGACCTGATCGATCACAACTATCGTCCGACCCTTGAGGCCGCGATGTTCTTCATCCCGGCGCGATTCCGCCCGGCCTCCGAACGCCCGCGCCGCGCCCGCATTCAGGAGCGGCTGAAACTCGTCCTCAAAACCTTCGTTCAGCATCAGGGCTACGATGGCGTCATCTTCCTGGCGCACAGCCAGGGCTCGATCGTCGCCTACGACTATCTCCGCGACAACGGCCCGGTTTACCCGGAACTCGGCGACGCGGCGCCCGCTCTTCTGACGTTCGGATCGCCGCTCGGGACGATCTACCAGAAGTATTTCCACGAATACGCTGCTTCGCATCCCGTCCCGCATGGCATCGCGGCGCGTTTGAAATGCTGGATCAACCTGTATCGCGTCGACGACTACATTGGAGGACGCGTGATCGCGCCGTCCGGACTGCGCGTCGACAATCACGTGATGGGGCCCGGCGGCCACACCGGCTACTGGACCGAGCCCGATGTCGCCGAGGCACTGGACGCGATTTTAACGGGAAAAGTCGCCGATGCGACCAAGCCGCCGCCACTTCCGCCGCTGCTCGCTTCGCCTTCGGCCTCCTATGCGGTTCGTGCTATGCGCAATGCATGACTGCACGAGCGATTCGCATCATCGGATTTGATCCCGGCCTTCGGCGCACGGGCTGGGGCGTCGTCGAAAGCGACGGAGTGCGCCTCGTTTACGTGGCCTCCGGCGTCATCACACCGCCGAAGGAAGACGATCTTGCCTATCGCCTCTCGGCCCTGTTCGATGCCGTGACCGGTGTCATCCAGAGCTTCAGCCCGTCGGAAGCCGCTGTCGAGGAAACCTTCGTCAACGAGAACCCGCGCTCGACGCTGAAGCTCGGACAGGCGCGCGGTGCCGTACTGCTCGCCCCTGCGCGGCTCGGTCTGCGCGTCGCCGAATACACGCCGAACCTGATCAAGAAATCCGTCACCGGCACGGGCCACGCCGAAAAGCAGCAGATCCAGGCGATGATCTCGTTCCTGCTGCCCAAGGCGACGTTCGACTCCGCCGACGAGGCCGACGCGCTCGCCATCGCGATCACCCACGCGCATCATCGTTCCAGCCGCCAGCGGCTCGCGACGGTCGCAGCGAAAGTCGCCGGCACATGATCGGCAAGCTCAAAGGCAAGGTCGACGCGATCGGCGAGAGCTTCCTCATCGTCGATGTGCATGGCGTCGGTTACGAGGTCCAGGCCTCCTCGCGGACGCTGCGCAATTTGAAGCCCGGCGACGACGTCACGCTGACGATCGACACGCACGTCCGCGAGGACGCGATCCGCCTGTTCGGATTTCAGAGCGAATTCGAGCGCAGTTGGTTCCGCACACTGCAAACGATCCAGGGCGTCGGCGCCAAGGTCGCCTTGAGCGTTCTCGGCGTGCTCGGGCCGCAGGAGATCGCCAACGCGGTGGTGCTCGGAAACTGGGCGGCGGTCGAGGAAGCGCCTGGCGTCGGCAAGAAGCTCGCGCTGCGCATCGTCGCGGAATTGAAGGACAAGGCGCCGTCGTTGTCCCTGGCCGGGCTTCCCGCAACTCCAGGCGGCGGACCAGTCGCAGCCGTCGCGCCGGTCGGCCTCCCAGCCGCCGAAGCCATCTCTGCGCTGACCAATCTCGGCTATAATCCGGCGCAGGCTAATCAGGCCGTGGCGCTCGCGTCGCGCGATCTCGGCGAAGCCGCCGACACGGCCGCGCTCATCAAACGCGCCCTCAAGGAACTTGCGCGCTAGAGTGCTTCCGGAAAAGTGGGCACCGGGTTTCCGATAAGAAGCACGACCAAACAAATGACCTGAAGCCGTTCCGCTATTCAACGAAAAGCGGAATGGATCTAGGTTTCACCGCGAACAGGATTGAATGAAAGTGAACGACGTGAGCAACGGACAACGTGCCCTCTGGATGGTGCTGATCACGTCGCTGGCCGCGCCGTTTTTCGCGAGCCTGCTGTGCACTGGACTGGCGCTCGCACGGCCGCTGACCGAGTTCTTGATGCCGGAAGCCCCGATGCCGGCGCCGGGCGAGTTCGCCGTCGATGTCTTCGCCTGGAGCGCGCTTCCCGCAACCGTCGCGGCGCTCGGCCTGACACCGTTCGTTCTTCAGCAAGGCACCTATTCGTGGCTGCATGCCGCCGTCGCAGGCGTTCTTGCGTTCACCGCCGCGTCGATCATCTTTCCGTTTCCGAACCAGGCCGCGTTGCCGGTTCTGGCATTTCTGGCCGGCCTTATCGCCATCGGCATGCGGCAGCTGCTGATCACGGGCCGCATTCTGCTCGAAACTCCGAAATCCTGATTTTGACTGCGCCGGCCTTTGTCGTTGGCGATTGGAACGCTCAGCTTGACGTCATCGCCGAATAGCCCCACGAACAAACCATGACCGACCGGCTCGTCAGCAGCGCGCGCAAGGAAGTGGACGCCTACGAGGCGACGATCCGCCCGCAATCGCTTGATGAATTCATCGGCCAGGAGCAGGCGCGCGCCAACCTCCGTATTTTCATCACGGCGGCGCGCGGACGCGGCGATGCTCTCGATCATGTGCTGTTTGCTGGACCTCCGGGCCTCGGCAAGACGACGCTGGCGCAGATCATGGCCAAGGAGCTTGGCGTCGGATTTCGCGCGACGTCGGGCCCGGTGATCTCGAAGGCCGGCGACCTCGCGGCTCTGCTGACCAATCTCGAAGAACGCGACGTGCTGTTCATCGACGAAATCCATCGCCTCAACCCTGCGGTTGAAGAAATTCTCTATCCCGCGATGGAGGACTTCCAACTCGATCTGATGATCGGCGAAGGTCCTGCCGCCCGCTCGGTTCGCATCGATCTTCCGAAATTCACGCTCGTCGGTGCCACGACGCGCGCCGGACTGCTGACCAATCCGCTGCGCGATCGCTTCGGCATTCCGGTGCGATTGAATTTCTATTCCGTGTCCGAATTGGAGTTGGTCGTGTCGCGCGGCGCGCGTGTGCTCGGCGCCAACATGGCGAGCGACGGCGCGCGTGAAATCGCCAAGAGATCGCGAGGAACGCCGCGCATTGCCGGACGCCTGCTGCGCCGGGTTCGCGATTTCGCGGCGGTCGAAGGCGCGGCCGTCGTCAATGCAGCCGTCGCCGATCGGGCTCTCAAGATGCTGGAGGTCGACGGCGAGGGGCTCGACGCCCTCGATCACCGTTACCTCGGTTGCATCCTGAAAAATTACGAAGGCGGACCGGTCGGCATCGAAACGCTGGCGGCGGCACTCTCCGAACCCCGCGACGCGCTCGAGGAAATCGTCGAGCCATATCTCTTGCAGCAGGGTTTCATCAGCCGCACCCCCCGCGGCCGCGTCCTGACGCTCAAAGCCTACCGCCACCTCGGCGTCAGCGGTCCGGCACGGACGGCGACCCCCGATTTGCCGATTTTTGACGACGGCGCTGACGAGACTTAACGCCGCTATCGTATGCGCGCGCGGTAAATATTCACGATTCTGTCCGCATTTTCGGGCCATCATCCGGCGCTCACAGTATAGATTGCGCCTCATCGGTCGAAGGACTGCCTCGTGATCACCCGCCGCGATTTGCTGAAGATGCTTGCTGCCGTAGGGGTCGGCTCCACGGCGCTGAGCAGCTATGCCGTCGCGGAATCGTTTGGCGAATGGGTAACGCCTTACTCCCTGACGCCGCCCGGATGGACGCCCGGCTTGCGACTGCGCCTTGCGGTGCTCGCCGATCTCCACGTCTGCGAACCCTGGATGTCCGTCGATCGCGTCGCGGCCATCGTCGATCAGACCAACAGTCTCAAACCGGACGCGATACTGCTGCTCGGAGATTACGTCGTCGGGCGAAGCCTCCGCAGATTGTCGACCTCGGTTGTCAGCGCCGGAAGCTGGGCGACGGCGCTCGGAGGCCTCAAGGCGCCGCTCGGCGTGCACGCGGTTCTTGGCAATCACGATTGGTGGGATGACCCCAGCGTGCAGAAGCGGCGGGCAGGGCCGACACGCGCGGGACTTGCGTTACAGGCTGTCGGCATCCCCGTTTATGAGAACCAGGCAGTCCGGCTGCAGAAGGACGGGCAAGCATTCTGGATCGCAGGCCTCGGCGATCAGTGGGCGTTCCGTTCGCGAGAGGGGGACGACGAAATCCCGCCCAGCAAAGGCTTCCGCTATCAAGGCGTCGACGATCTCCCGCGCACGCTGGCGCAAGTGACCGATGATGCGCCGGTGATCCTGATGGCGCACGAGCCCGACATTTTTCCTGAAGTGCCCGACCGCGTTTCGCTGACAATTTCCGGCCATACGCACGGCGGTCAGGTTCGAATTTTCGGCTTTGCGCCGATGGTGCCGTCACGGTACGGGCTGCGTTACGTGTACGGCCATAAAGTAGAGCAAGGCCGCAACCTGATCGTGTCCGGAGGCCTCGGCTGCTCGACGCTTCCCGTGCGGCTCGGATCGCCGCCCGAGATCGTCACGATCGACCTCGGCGGCAGCGGGGGCGAAGTGTGACCGATAAGAAATGGCCGGATCTCGCTGGCCGTATTTTCCGCGACGAAGCAGGCCAGCGCCATGTGCTGCCGGTGCGCGTCTATTTCGAGGATACCGACGCGGGCGGCGTCGTCTACCACGCGTCCTACGTCCGCTTTTGCGAACGCGGGCGGACGGATTTCCTGCGCCTGCTGGGAACCGACGCGCGCCGTTTGATCGACGGCTCCGACAACCGCGAGCCTGCCGCGTTCGTCGTCCGCCGGATGACGTTCGATTTCTTCCGCCCTGCGCGCATGGACGACCTGCTAGAGGTCGAGACCCGCGTCAAGGAAATCGGCGGCGCGAGTGTCACGCTCATTCAGACGGTCACGCGCGACGGCAATCGCATCGCCGAGGCCGAAGTGACCGTGGTGCTGATATCGGTATCGGGAAAGCCGTTGCGTCTGAGCCAGGCGGTGCGCGGCGCATTTCTCGCGCATACGCACGCGCAGGTTAGCTAGCTAACGCGGGACCTTTCAGCGAAAGCCTTACGGATTGCGACGCTTCCAGGCTTCCCAGTTGACCCGCGCCATACGGTAGGCATCCGGGATCGACAGCGCCCACACGAACAGGCCGAGCGCCGATCGCCCGATGATCGAACGATCCGGCGGCGCGAATTGCCAGGTGACCAGGGCGAGCAGCAGCGTGAACAGCGCGAACATGAATCCGCGCTGCTGCTGGCCGATCGCAACGTGTCCCATCCCCGGAAGAACGATCGCAAGGGCAAGGACGAGATACGGGTTGATCGGTTTGCGATCGGCTTGCAGCGCATTCATGCAGCGGACACCAGCTTGACGTTGAGAAGCAGACCCTCGACTTCGAGCACGTCCGCGAGGAGTGCTCCAAGGTCGTCCGGGTTCAGCCGTGCGTTTTCGAACACGATCTGTCTGAGAATGAGGTGGTCGCCGCGTTTGCCTTCGGCAAGTTGGCGCATGATGCGAATGCCGCGCGGCGTGATCACGACCTCCTTGACGTAGGGATCGCGAAGAAGACCGGCGACGTAGGGCGCAACCCGCTCGAAGATATGACGCGCGCCGGGGCCGTCGCCCTTGATCAGGCACATTTCGGGAAAGTTCGCAGGCGGCTCGATCCGGTCGGTCAAGCGATCGGTCATCGAGAAATAATCAGCGCCCGTCGGGCGGATCAGAATGGCGACGCTGCCATCGATCGGCAGGCTGCGCTTCATCGTGACGTCGAGCCAAAGCTGCGGCAGCCGGCGGAACGTCAACGTGTCGGGAACGAGGGCAACGCGGAATGCGCGTCCGCGGAACGTTCCGTCCATTTTCGGAAAGCTGCACGTATCGATTTCAACGCGCGCGTCCTCGAGGACGTTCTTTGCGGAATCGAGAATGGAATGTCGGGCGGCGGCGGCGATGCGTGCCTCGCGGCGACCGTAAATGACGAAAAACGCGATCGCTGCAGCGATCAGCAAAGCGGCAAGCGTGAGAGGCATGAACGGGTTTCCCGCAAAAGAGGAAGGTGGCGCATCGCGAGGATGCGCCACCTTTGGGTTAGCGTTCTCAGTAGCCCTTCGGCCGCGGCCAGTTCATCGTGAACTGGTCGCCGCGACGGACGTACTTGTAGCGGTGGAAGTGGAACCAGAGCGAAGCGACGATGAAGAACACCATCATCGCGACGAGCTGGGTGCCGTATCCGAGGAACACCGCGAAGTACGTTGCCGAGCAGATGGTCAGCAGAACAAGCGCCGGGATCGGATGGAACGGATGCACGTATCCGCGTTTGATCATGTCCAGCGGCCACATCTGCCGGAAGAAGATCACCTGGATCGACATGTACGTATATCCGAGCAGACCCGACAGGATCGAGAACGTGATCACCTGATCGAGCGGCGCGAAGTACGCAAAGGTCAGGGCGACGGGCACCAGGAACACGATCGACCGGAAGGGCGTTCTGTTCTTGGGATGCACGGCGCCGAACCAGGTCGGCAGATAACGGTCGCGGCCCATCGAGAACCAGGCGCGCGACGCGTCGTTGATGCAGCCGTTGGCGGATGCAAGCGTCGAGAACATCGTGCCGATGAACAGCAGGACCATCAGCGGCGTCGAGCTTGTCAGCCGTGCGGCGTCGAAGAGCGGCGTCGTGGCCTGACCGAGGTATTCCCACGGCATCAGACCGGAGCAGAGGTACCACGTCATCGTTGCTGCGATGAGCAGGGTCATGATGCCTGCCATCGTTCCGAGCGGCAGCGAGCGAGCCGGCGAGCGGACCTCTTCGGCAGCCTGACACGTTCCCTCGATGCCGAGGTAGTACCAGAGACCGAAGTGGAGCGAAGCAAGCACGCCGATCCAGCCATAGGGCAATCCGTTCAGGATTTCCTTATGATTGAGCAGCTCTGTCGACCACGGCTTCACGGCAGTGAACAGGATGATGACAGCAATGAAGGCCGTTGCGGTCAGCACCAGGTTCACCGTCAGCGTCGCATAGACGCCGCGATAGTTCAGCCATGCGAGAAAGACGATGGATAAAACGATGAACGGTTTATCCTGTGCTTCTGCGAATCCGGCCATCTGTCCGACAGTCTGAACGAGATAGCCAAGCGTGATGGCATTCGCGGCTTCCAGCATCGTGTAGGCAAACACGAGATAGAGACCGACGTTGAACGCCATCAACGGTCCGATGATGTGTTTCGACTGCGCGTACTGGCCACCGGCGGCAGCGACGGTCGACGTCACTTCCGAGTCGATCATGGCGACGCAGGTATAGAGAAGGCCGGCAGCCCAGCAGGCGATCAAGGCCGCGATCGCGCCGCCCTTGCCCACCGCGAAGTTCCAGCCCATGTACTCGCCGACGAGCACGATGCCGACGCCCAATGCCCACACATGTGCAGGACCGAGGACGCGGAGCAGAGAGATTTTCTCTCCGTGAACAGCAGTTGTCTGATTCACAGGTGCCCCCCTTGGTGCGGCGGATCGATAACGAGCGCGTCATCGATTTCGCCTTCGCGCGACGATGTCAGCAAGTCTTCGCTGTAAGCGCGATTGGTTCTGATGGTGTCGAAGAGCATGTAGAGACCGAGCACGATCGAAAGTGCCCAGGCCGCGTATTCAATGAGTTGAAAATTATTCATCGCTGCCTCTCACTTTCTGCCGAAGCGCTCTTCGAGCACTTCGATGTATTCACGCTTCGAGAACATAAACAGCAGCACGAAGTACCCGATCACCACCACCGCGGTGATGCCGAGTTCGAGCGGGCTGAAGCTGTAATCGAATCTGGACGTGATGAGCGGTGCAGCAGTGTCGGGAGTGAAACCGAGCTTTTCCCATTGTCCGGCTTGCGCGGCGTTCTGGCCGAGTCCGGTCCACGTCGATTTGTCGGCAACGGGAAGATCGATTTTGCCGCCGCCGGCGAGTTTCAAATAGAGAGGCGTGAAGAGCGCGGCGAGCACGAGGACAAGCAGGAACAAGCTGTCGAAGAGCTGACCGAGTGCGGATTGCTTTGGAGGTTCGTAGTGAGGCTTTTCCACGGTACCACCTATCAGCTGTAAGATTTTTTCTTGGCGAGATCGACGTAGTGAAGATCCAGCCCATAGATCTCATCACGCTCCTCGCTGAGGTGCGCGACCATCGCCAGAATGGCGGCGGTATTGAATAAGAGGACGAGCCCACCAAATACTGCGAGCGTCCAAGCAACCTGTTGGTCGACGTAGTCCTTCACTTCGTAGAAGACGAAAGCGTAGAGCGCCCACAGAACGCCAACTGCGACAAATGACCAGTTACGGTCACCCGCAAACTTCTTGGCTATTCGTGGGTCAGCTTGAGGATTTTGCTTGTTCATCAGCGTTTCCCTGTCATTCAACGTGTACGGATTAGTTTCTTTTTTTGATGCGCATTTGAGCACGGGCCAAAGCAAAGTGTGTCACTTTGCCTGATTGCCCAAGCTCGTACCAACTCGCGTATCTGTTGGCTCCTAGTCAACTTTTTTTCGTAACATGAAAACAAAATTCGATGACGCGCTGCGCATAACGCAGTGCAGTCAAGCTGGATATTTTTGATAGAAATCAAATCATTGAGCGCGTGTTGCGACGCGAAATGCATAAAATTTGATCAATTGCTTAAATAGAGTGCATTCATTCTTGGCCTCGATCAGCGCGGCGAGCGCTCCGAGCCCGCACGAAGGACTTTATTTCCGCGGCCGGGACGGCGCCAACACCCGACGCGCGCGATTGTCGCATGTTTTGCGTGGATAAACCACCGTCTGCGCCATCGCGTCTGCGGCGCAGGGGCCCTTGTTTCGTCATATTGCGCGGCGAAAGCTCTGATCCACGAAAAGCGCATGCGGCGGGGCATGTCAGTCAGGGTGGACGTCATATCATCGCCACACGCTATCGCGAGCGACCCGCGGCGCGCGATTGCCGGCGTCTTCTGGCTTTAATCTCATGCGCGCTCCGACCGAGCCCTGCATTTCTTCGACATGGATGGTGAAATGAATCCCGCGGATGTCGCTCAAGGCGTCGTTGCTCCGGTCAATGCAGCTGGATTTTCCTTCATCGAACTATTCATGCAGGCCAGCCTCGTCGTCAAAATCGTGATGACGGGATTGGGCCTCGCCTCGATCTGGTCGTGGGCGATCATTTTCGAGAAGCTGCTGGCGTTCCGCCGCGCCCGCGTCGAGAGCGATAAGTTCGAGCAGATGTTCTGGTCCGGCCAGTCGCTCGACGAGCTTTACGCCAATCTCTCGCGCGGACGGACGATCACGATGGCTGCGCTGTTCGTCGCCGCGATGCGCGAATGGAAACGCTCCGTCGAAGGCAACATCCGCGCGCTCGGCGGCATTCAGCTGCGCGTCGAGAAGGTGATGGACGTCACGATCAGCCGGGAGATGGAACGCCTCGATCGCCGGCTGCTCTTTCTCGCAACCGTTGGCTCGACTGCGCCGTTCGTCGGTCTCTTCGGTACGGTCTGGGGCATCATGACGAGCTTCCAGTCGATCGCTGTTTCGAAGAACACGTCGCTGGCCGTCGTTGCACCGGGTATCGCGGAAGCGCTGTTCGCAACGGCGCTCGGTCTCATGGCCGCTATTCCGGCCGTCGTATTCTACAACAAATTTTCCGCCGATTCGTCTGCGATTTCTCAACGCCTGTATGCGTTTTCCGATGAGTTCGCCGCGATCGTATCGCGTCAGATCGACGTGAGGACCTGATTACATGGGCGCCAGCATCAAGGTAGGCGGCGGGGGCGGCGGTCGTGGCCGCCGGCGTCGCGGCCGCAACGCTCCGATGAGCGAAATCAACGTCACGCCGATGGTCGACGTGATGCTCGTGCTTCTGATCATCTTCATGGTCGCCGCGCCGCTTCTGCAGGTCGGCATCCCGGTCGATCTGCCGGAAGCGAAAGGCCAGCAGATCCCGACGCCGAAGCAGGAGCCGCTCGCGGTCACCGTGAAGGTCAACGGCGACGTCTTCATCGGCGATACGCAGATCAGTCTCGATGAACTGGCGGGCAAGCTCAAGGCCATCGCGAAAAACGGATACGACGAGACGATTTTCGTGCGCGGCGATAGAGGCGTGCCCTATGGCGTCGTCATGAAGGTGATGGGACGCATCAACGACGGCGGATTCAAGAAGCTGTCGTTCGTTCTCGATCAGGAGAAGGGAGGCACTTAGCGGTGCCCTTCGGACTTGTCCTGTCGCTAGCATTTCATGCCGCGCTCCTCGGATGGGCGCTTTTTTCCATGCGCTCAGTTCCGTCGCTGACGCCGGACACGCCGGCGATTGCTGCCGACATCATCACACCGTCGGAATTCCTGCGCCTGAAACAGGGGAGCGAGGACGCGAAGAACCTCGAAACGAAGGCCAAGGAAGAACCGAAACCCGACGACAGCCAGAACGACACCGCCAAGCCGAGCAACGCGGCGCCGCCGCCACCTCCGCCGCCGCAGGAGCAGCAGGTCGCCAAAGCTGAGCCGCCACCCGAGGCGGCCGAGCCTCCTCCGCCCGCCGAGCCCCCGAAGGCAGCCGAGCAGGTGAAGCCTCCGCCGCCGCCCGATCCGATCGCGAAAAAACTGGAGGAGCCGCCCCCGCCGCCGGAGCCGGCCCCCGGCCCGACGCCGGATGAAAAGAAAATCCTCGAGCAGAAGCTCGAGGAAGAGCGCAAGGCTGAGGAAGCCAAGAAGAAGGCCGAGGACGAAGCGCGCAAGAAAGCCGAGGACGAAGCAAAGAAGAAGGCTGAAGCAGAAGCCAAAAAGAAAGCCGAGGAGGCCGAGAAGAAAAAGCGCGCTGCCGAGCTGAAGAAAAAGAAACAGGAAGAAGCCAGGAAAAAAGCCGAAGCCGCGAAAAAGCAATTCGATCCGAGCCGCATCGCCTCAATCCTCGACAAGTCGCCGAACGATGCGCCACCGAAGGCGCTGCTCGACAAGGACCCGAGGAAAAAAGGTCAGCAGGCGGCCGGCTCGAGCGCCACCGCGGAAAAAACCGGCCGCGAAGCCGGAACCGCGACCGGCACAGACACCGTGCTGTCACTGCGCGAGCAGGATATGCTGAAAGGCATGATAAAATCGCAGCTCAACGGCTGCTGGCGTCCGCCCGGCACCGGCGGCGGCGAGGAGGTTCCGGTTGTCGAACTGCATTGGGAAATGAATCCCGACGGCAGCCTCTCGGGCGAGCCTCGCGTCACCTCCGCGCCACCAACCACGGCGGGGCAGGTTTATACGGAAGCCGCACTCCGCGCGGTACGAATGTGCGCGCCGTTCAGATTGCCTCCTGACAAATACAACGCATGGAAGATCGTCGACTGGACTTTCGATCCGCGCCAGATGTTGTAAACGCCAAAAAGTTGCTTCATTCGACCGTGAAGCGAACACGACCTGTGATGGCCAACGATTGACGGATGAGAGATCGAGCATGAGCCCGAAAAATCCACTGCAGCACGCGCTTGCCTTCATCTGTTTGATCGCCGTCGGGCTCGCGCTCGATTGTGGTTTGGCAACGAGGGCGCAGGCACAACTCAAAGGCACGCAGACGGAAGGCACCATCGCGCCGATCCCGATCGCGATTCCGCTCTTCGTCGGTGACGATCCGCAACTCGCGGCCAACGTCTCCGATGTGCTGCAAGCAGATCTCGAACGGTCCGGCCTGTTCCGGCCCCTCGATCGCGCGTCCTTCCTGGAGCAGATCAGGGACGTCAACGCCGTGCCGCGCTTCGGCGACTGGCGCTCCGTGCAGGCCGATGCCCTGGTCGTTGGGCGCATCGTCAACGCAGGTGACGGCCGTGTGGGCGCCGAGTTCCGGCTTTGGGACGTCGCAAGCGGCAAGCAGCTCGCCGGCCAGCGATTCTCGACGTCAGCGCAGAACTGGCGTCGCATCGCGCATATGATCGCCGACAGCGTCTATGAGCGTCTCACGGGCGAAAAGGGCTACTTCGATACGCGCGTCGTGTTCGTCGACGAGACGGGCCCGGCGCAGAATCGCGTCAAGCGCCTCGCGATCATGGATCAGGACGGCGCCAACGTGCGCCTGCTGACGCAAGGCAAGGAACTCGTGCTCACACCGCGGTTCTCGCCGACGAACCAGGAAATCACCTACATGTCCTACACGTCCGACCAGCCGAAGGTTTTCATCATGAACCTCGAGTCGGGACGGCGTGAGCTTGTGGGCGACTTTCCCGGCATGACGTTCGCGCCGCGCTTCTCGCCGGACGGCCAACGCGTCGTGATGAGTCTCGGCACGCCGGACGGACGCTCCAGCATCTACGAGATGGACCTGCGGACACGGCAGCCGCGACGCCTGACCGAGTCGAGCGGCATCGACACCAGCCCGAGCTATTCCCCTGATGGCCGCCAGATCGTGTTCGAGAGCGACCGTGACGGTACGCAGAAGCTTTATGTCATGAACGCCGACGGCTCTGGCGCACACCCGATCTCGCTCGGTGGCGGCAGCTACTCGACGCCGGTCTGGTCACCGCGTGGCGACTACATCGCCTTCACTCAGCAGGCCGGCGGCCGATTCTTGATTGGCGTGATGAAACCCGACGGCTCCGGAGAGCGCGTTCTGACAGAGGGTTTCCATAATGAAGGGCCGACTTGGGCCCCCAACGGCCGCGTCCTGATGTTCTGGCGCGATTCCCAGTCAACGAGCGGCGGACCGAAGATTTACTCGGTCGACATTACCGGCTTCAACGAGCGCCAAGTGACGACGCCGTCCTTCGCGTCAGACCCCGCTTGGTCACCGCTTCTAAATTAACACCTTCTTTAGAAATGGCGGGCTCCGGAACTTCGAGCAGGTTTCGGAGCAGATCAAATATCATGGTTAAAACAACGAGTTAGGTGCGTTTTCGACGTCCGCAAAAGTGTTGACTTTCCCACACGCGCCGTCGTTGCATTTTCGCATCTATAGGATTGGAAAACTTGGTTTTTGTCGCCTCTGTCCTTGATCGTGCGACGCCCTCCCGGTACCCCAGAGTACGGCTTTTGCCGGAATCGTATCAGGAGATATGACCATGCAGGGTGTGAAGGGGCTGATCCTTTTGTCAGTCATAGCCACGGCTGTCGCAGTTAGCGCATGCCGTCGCGAAGCTGAGCACGTTCCTTTGAAGCTCGGCGGTCCTACCGCAAGCAGCCAGGCCGTTCGCTAATAGCGGACTGTTTGGAACTCAAAGGAGACTACACATGAAGAGCGCAATCGTTCTTGCTGCAGTTCTAGTTGCTGTTGCTGTCGGCGCATGCCGGAAAGAAGTTGAGCATCAGCCTCTGAAGCTCGGCGGTCCGGCCGCTTCGGCTCAGGCAGTGCGCTAAGCACCGCCTGTTGTCTTAGTAACGCGTTTTTCATACCGATCTTCAAGACCGAGTTGTTGGCGATTTCCTCGCCACCATCTCGGTCTTGAGCTTTTTGGCGTATCGATTCGTCGGCTGTCGAATTTCGGTGAGCAACCGAGTCGAAAATGTGCTGACCGCATGACCACATTTTGCATGTGGGAAATTCTGCAAAATCGAATTGGTCGCACGTGCGCCGCAAAGCCGCGATGTTACATACCGTTGGGTCGGCTGAAGGTCTCGCTGCGCTGTCAATTGCGTCGGCATTCGATGCACATGAAATCGCTGTGAATCTGCGGAATCGGCCATATTTTCGGCTGAACATTCCACTAAACGCTGACAGAACAAAGATGGCCTCTTGCGGAGCGGATTAAACGCGATCTGGCTTGCTCGAGAGTTGCGATCGAGACGAAAGGGACAAACGAAATGCTGGCAACGATAGCGCGGAGCATGTGGCTGCGCCTCGCCGCCGTTTCGATTCTCGCAGCGACTGTCGGTGCGTGCGCGAGCAATAAAGAGCTTCAGCCGGACGCTTTGAGCGGCAAATACGGCGCCGCGACTCCCGGATCTCAGCGCGACTTCAGTCAGAACGTCGGCGACATCGTCTACTTCTCGACCGACTCGATCGACCTGACGCCGGAAGCGCAGCAGACGCTCTCGAAGCAGGCGCAGTGGCTGCAACAGTACTCGCAGTACGCAATCACGATCGAAGGTCATGCCGACGAACGCGGCACGCGCGAATACAACATCGCGCTCGGTGCTCGCCGCGCCACGACGGTGCGCAGTTTCCTGTCTCAGCACGGGATCAACGGCGCGCGCATCCGCACGATCTCGTACGGCAAGGAACGTCCGGTCGCGGTTTGCAACGACATTTCCTGCTGGTCGCAGAACCGGCGTGCTCAGACAGTGCTGAACAGCGGCGGCGTCGTAAGCCAGCGCTAAGCACTGTACGTAAATTCAGATTGGCGCGGGGGGCTGAATTAAATTAGCCACACGCGCCAATTGCTTTTGACGGGCTCTAAATCGGCAAAGTTTAGCCTAATTGGACGGCCATAACGGGCGCGAAAGACGAAATACGCGCACCCCGTCCAATGCAGAAATCGCTGTCATCCAGGTTCGTGATTGGCGTCATGTCGGCGGTACTCGCCCTCATGATGGCGTTTACGCTGTCTGCGATTGCGCAGGAAGACGACGACGGTCCGAACGGCGAGACGGCTGCGGAACTGCTTGTCGATGGAATGGACGCGGCTTCGGATCGCGCATACGATTCCGCGCGCCGGCTATTCCAGAAATTGATTTCCGCATTTCCGAATTCGCCCGAAGCAGCGCGCGCGCGCCGGGCGCTGTCGTCTCTCGGCTCCGAAGGAGATACCGAGGAAGGCCGCGCCGCAATCCGCGCCGATGAAGCCGAACGAACGGCCGAGTATCGCCATGCGTTTCTGGTCAGCGTCGGCGATCGGGTATTTTTTGCGGAAAGCAGCGCGGAACTCGGCGGTCGCGCGCTCGCCATTATCGAGGGCCAGGCCCGCTGGCTGAAACTCCGGCCGAATCTGACGGTCACGGTGATCGGCCGCTCCGACGATGGCGGTGATCGCCGATCCGCGCAAACCTTGTCCACGCAGCGGGCTGAAGCTGTGCGTGATCGCCTGATCGCGTCGGGACTCGATGCGAGTCGCGTCGACCTGAGACCAACCGGCAACGACGACAAGGTTGCGGTGTGCTCGACGTCGATGTGCCGGGCGCAGAATCGCAATGCCGAAGTTTTTATTAATGATCTTCGCGATCAGGATCCGATAAGATCGAGCATGCAGTCGTCCGCATCGCGGCCGCCCAGAGGATTGTCGGGCCGCCCCGCCGAGACGGGCCAAGTGGCGCAATAAGCAGGCTTGGCTTCGCCGCGATTGCCGCATGGGCGGGGAAGCTCATGACTCTTCATTTGATTTTGCCCAATATCGGGCGCACGAGACAGTTCGATACGCGATAGCTGTGCTAGACTCGGCGCCGATATCGAAACGAGTAGCTTTGATTGAATCATACGGAGCAGGGCCAGGGCATGGCTAAGCGCAAACTGATTCCAGTCCGATTCGGAATTCCTGTGGCGGCAGTCGCATTGCTTGTCGCGGCGACGCCAGCGCTTGCTCAGTCCAAGGATAAAGCGCCGAAGGCGGCTGACAGTGGCTTGCAGACGCGCGTTCAGTCGCTCGAAGAACAACTCGTCGACATGCAGGTCGTCGTCGGGACGCTCGAAACGTTGGCGAAGAGCGGCGGCTCCGCGCCCGCGCCATTTCCGGCTTCGACAGCCGGAGGCGACGGCGATGCGGCGCGCATCGAAAGTCTCGAGACACAGATCCGAGCGCTGACCGCTCAGGTTCAGCAGCTCTCCGATCAGGTCCGCAGCCTCGGCGGTACGCCGCGCCGGTCGGACATCCCGCCATCCTCTGCCACTGCGTCGGCTGCTGACGGAACCTATCCGCAAGCGCACGATGGCGAGCCAAGCCCCGGATTCGGCTCGACGACGGTCGCGGCAGGTGAGGACGCGATCGGCGGTTTGCTCAACAGCGATAGCGCGCATTCGCCGAACGCTGCTCCGGCCGCTGGAAACCCGGCCGCGGAAGCGCCTCCGGCCTCGGTCGCAACGGCGGCGTTGGCTCCGGCCAGTGAGTCGAGCAACGATCCGAAGCAGCTCTATGAGCAGGCTTACGGCTATCTCTTGCAGCGCGACTACGGCGCGGCGGAAACGTCTTTCACTGAGTTCTTGAAGAAGTTTCCGAACGACTCGCTTTCCGGCAACGCGCAATACTGGCTCGGCGAAACGCATTTCGTTCGTGGGCAATACAAGGCTGCCGCAAGCGCATTCTTGAAGGGCTATCAAACGTACGCGCAGGGCGCGAAGGCCCCCGACAGCTTGCTGAAACTCGCGATGTCGCTCGATCGTCTCGGTCAGAAAGATGCGGCGTGCTCCTCGTTCGCTGAGTTGGCGACCAAGTTTCCGACGGCTCCCAAGAGCGTCAAGACGCGCGCACAAAGCGAACGTCAGCGCGTCGGGTGCCAGTAACGCGTAGCTGGCGGTGAAGAGCGATGTCGCGTGGCTCACATCTGCCGATCACACCCGACGAAGCGGACGCCGCGTTCGAGCCGCTCGCGAAGTTTGAGCACGTCGTCCTCGCAGTTTCGGGCGGACCGGATAGCATGGCTCTGCTCGTGCTGGCCTCCGAATGGCGTCAACGCCGAAACGGCGCTCCGCCATCGCTCTCCGTCGCAACGGTCGATCACGGACTGCGTCCCGAATCTCCGCGCGAGGCCGAGTTTGTCGCGAGCGAAGCGCGGCGATTAGGACTTCCGCACGTCACATTGCCTTGGACGGGGGAGAAGCCATCGCGCGGCATTCCCGACGCCGCGCGCCGCGCACGTTACCGGCTGCTCGATGATCATGCACGCGCGCTGAGCGCGAGCGATGTCGCCGTCGTCACCGCACACCATCAAGGCGATCAGGCAGAGACGTTCGCCATGCGCCTCGCACGAGGAGCAGGCGTCAACGGGCTTGCCGGAATGCCGGCCGAACGCATGTTGCACGAAGGCTCGACCGTTAGCCTCGTGCGGCCGCTGCTGGCGTTCGCCAAATCCCGCCTCATCGCAACGCTTGAAGCACGCGGGCTATCGAGTGTCGATGATCCGAGCAACACGGATCATCGCTATGAGCGCGCGCGCATGCGAAGTGCGCTCTCCGATCTCGATGCGGCCGGAATTTCGCCTGCCGCGCTCGCAACGTCCGCGCGGCGTCTCGGTGAGGCGGAAGCCGCGTTGCGTTTCGCCGACGAATGCTTCGCTGCGACTCTCGCTCTCTCGTTCGGAAACGAAGTCTTCGCCGCGTTCGACCGCAACTCCTTCCGCGCCGGCCCCGCGTTACTCCGCCAGCGCCTTCTCGCGAGCCTCATCGCGCGTTACGGCGGCGCCAGCGAACGACCCGACCTCGTCGAAATCGAAGACCTCACGGCAAAACTTCAGACGGAAGACAAAAGCACCGCAACGCTCGGCGGCGTGATGGTCTCCAGCGGAAGCCGTTTCGTCCGCGTCTGGCGTGAGGCGGGGCGGCTCACGCAGTCTGACCTTATTCTATCTCCAGGCGAGAGCCGGACGTGGGATCGCAGGTTCATTGTCCAGCGCGCGGCGGACGCGATCGGGGCGGTAAAAGTACGTCCGCTCGGCGCGGAGAATTACGCGAGGATTGCTGGCCGTCTCGCCGCTAAATATCGGCCGCCGTCGCGGGCGGCGCATGCGCTGCCGTCGTTCTGGCAAGGTGACGATTTGGTCGCGGTGCCGTCGCTCGCCCCCTTCGCTGTCGCATCGCAAGTGTCGCTCGAGGAGGCGGGTTGCCAACTCAAGGCGTTGGCAGCCGCGGCTGCTTGTTAAGGATTTATAGCCACGCTGTAGGCCGAACTTGTGCGGATGTGCCGAGCCTCCTATGTTAAGCAGGAAATCCGGCTCCATGCTCAGCCGGAGCCCAGAACGCTGGCCGCGTCACTGGCCTAAACAGGGAACCAAATGAACCCTAATTATCAGAAGCTTGCGATCTGGGCGGCGCTGCTCGTCCTGCTGCTCGCGTTATACAACCTGGTTAGCAACCCGAGCCAGTCCAGGCATTCAAACGAGATTCAATATTCGGAATTTCTTGACGCTGTCGATAAGGGTACTGTGTCGGAAGCGGTTCTGGCAGGTAATCGTATCACCGGCACGAAGCGCGATGCGTCGGGCACCGAAGCCGCCTTCGCGACGTATGCACCTGAAGACCCGAATCTCGTGACCCGCCTGCGTGAGAAGGGTGTGAAGTTCAAAGCGCGGCCTGCAGAGGATGAAGTGCAGTCGATCACGAGCATTCTGCTGAGTTGGTTCCCGATGCTGCTTCTGATCGGCGTCTGGATCTTTTTCATGCGCCAGATGCAGTCGGGCTCGGGGCGGGCCATGGGCTTTGGAAAATCGCGCGCGAAGCTCCTGACCGAGCGCCACGGCCGCGTCACGTTCGATGACGTCGCCGGCGTCGACGAGGCGAAATCCGATCTCGAGGAGATCGTCGAGTTCCTTCGCGATCCGCAGAAGTTCCAGCGACTCGGCGGACGCATTCCGCGCGGCTGTCTGCTCGTCGGCCCTCCCGGCACCGGTAAGACGCTGATCGCGCGCGCCGTTGCTGGCGAAGCCAACGTGCCGTTCTTCACGATCTCGGGCTCCGACTTCGTCGAAATGTTCGTCGGTGTCGGCGCGAGCCGAGTCCGCGACATGTTCGAGCAGGCGAAGAAGAACGCGCCGTGCATCATCTTCATCGACGAAATCGACGCCGTCGGCCGCCATCGCGGCGCCGGTCTCGGCGGCGGCAACGACGAGCGTGAGCAGACTCTCAATCAGTTGCTCGTCGAGATGGACGGCTTCGAGGCCAACGAAGGCATCATCATCATCGCGGCGACCAACCGCCCCGACGTGCTCGATCCCGCGTTGCTGCGTCCCGGCCGTTTCGACCGCCAGATCATGGTGCCGAATCCGGACGTGAACGGACGCGAAAAGATCCTCCGCGTGCACATGAAGAAAGTGCCGCTTGCACCCGACGTCGATCCGAAGGTTATCGCGCGCGGTACGCCGGGCTTCTCGGGCGCCGACCTCGCGAACCTCGTCAACGAGGCAGCGCTGCTTGCCGCTCGCCGCAACAAGCGGCTCGTGACGCAGGCCGAGTTCGAGGATTCCAAAGACAAGGTCATGATGGGCGCTGAGCGCAAGACCATGGCCATGACCCAGGAAGAAAAGCTTGCGACCGCCTATCACGAAGCGGGCCACGCCATCGTCAACCTCGTCGTGCCGGGCAACGATCCGCTGCACAAGGTGACGATCGTACCGCGCGGCCGCGCGCTGGGCGTAACGATGAGTTTGCCCGAGCGCGATCGCCTCAGCTATTCGAAGCAGTGGTGCGAAGGCAAGATTGCGATGGCCTTCGGTGGCCGCGTCGCCGAGCAGATCATCTACGGCCGCGAGCACTTGAACACCGGCGCGTCGAGCGACATCAGCCAGGCCACCGGCATCGCCAAGCGCATGGTCACGGAATGGGGCATGAGCGATAAGCTCGGTCCGCTGCTCTATTCCGAGAATTCCCAGGAAGTCTTCCTCGGGCATTCGATTACGCAGCAGAAGAACATGAGCGAGGAAACGGCCAAGCTCATCGACGAAGAGACGCGCCGCATCGTAACCACCGGCCAGAGCATCGCCTGGGAAGTGCTGACGAAGCATAAGGGTGAGCTCGAAACCATGGCGCAGGCGCTCATGGAGTACGAGACGATCAGCGGCGAAGAGTGCCAGGCGATCATGCGCGGCGAGAAGATCGCCCGTCGCGATGACGACGATGGCACGAAGGGTCCGGCAGGTTCGGCCGTGCCGTCGGCAGGGCGTCAACCGCCCCGTCCGCGCAGCGAGCCGTCGGGCGGCATCGACATCGGGCCGGAACCCCAGCCGCAAGGCTGAGCCTCCGCTCAAACACACGATCCACGATCAAACGGCCGCGACCCACTCGCGGCCGTTTTGTTTGCCGACCTCCAACAGGGCCATCGCGCATCCACCTGCCTCATGGTTTTCGCAGCCCATCAGATGCCGGCGACGCCCATCAGATTTCGACGACGCACGTCTTCGTCGAAGTCCTCGCTCCAATTCCCCTCCCCTTAACGGGGAGGGGTTAGGGGTGGGGTGAAAACCCAGGCCGAATACCAACGGCCCGAACAACCCCATCAGCGACCAACGTCTTCGAACTCGTCCAACGGCTCGCCCATCTCCGCCCACTTCGACGGCGTGGCGTGAAAATCCAGGCGCACGTTTGAAACTTTTCTCGTAAGAACACCTGCACACCGATGGACACGGACGCCGAATGAAACGCTCGATCTACCTCCAGCCGACTGCGATCTTCTGGGACAGGAGCGGCCGCCGCGCCATCGACGAGCCCGACATCCCCGAATGGCGGGGATTGCCGCTCGCAGGCGGGCGCTTGTCGTTCGCCGCGCTCGATGTGTTGACGCGCGCAACGCCGGAAACGAAGCGGCGCACGATCGTCCTCGGCGATGCGTTCAGCGGCGACTGGGGCCGCGAGGCTCTGGCGGCCGCCGACATCCTCGAGGAACTGTCCACGCAGCGTCCGCGCATCGCCGGTCTGTCGCTCGACCGGCCGCGCATCATGGGCATCGTCAACGTCACGCCGGACAGCTTCTCCGACGGCGGCGAAAATCTCGATGCCGAGAAAGCAATCGCGCACGGTCTCGCGCTCGTCGCCGAAGGCGCCGACATTCTGGACATCGGCGGCGAGAGCACGCGCCCGCAGTCGGACGCTGTTGCACTCGACGAGGAATTGCGTCGCGTCATCCCGGTCATCGAAGGCCTGTGCGCCAAGACCGACGCCGTGATCTCAATTGACACGCGCAAGGCCGAGGTAATGCGCCGCGCCGCTGCTGCCGGGGCCGACATTCTGAATGACGTCTCGGCGTTCACGCATGATCCGGACTCGCTCGCCATCGCGGCTGAAACCGAGCTGCCCGTCGTCATCATGCACGCGCAGGGCGATCCGAAAACGATGAACGACAATCCGCAGTATGACGATGTCGTCCTCGACGTATTCGATTACCTCGAAAGCCGCGTGCAGGCCTGTGTCGCCGCTGGAATCCCGAAATCAAAAATCGTCGTCGATCCTGGCATCGGCTTCGGCAAGCACCTTCATCACAACGTCGCCGTGATGGCGGGGCTGTCGCTCTATCACGGTCTCGGCGTGCCGGTCCTTCTCGGTGCGAGCCGCAAGAAAATGATCGGTCAGCTCTGCAACGTCGACGATGCAAAGGATCGCGTGTCGGGATCGCTGGCGACTGCTATCGCGGGCGTCGGATCGGGCGTGCAGATCGTGCGCGTTCACGACGTCAAGGAAACGAAGCAGGCGATCGAAGTCTGGCGCGCCTGCACGGCGGGCACCGAAAAAGGTCTCGACTAAACGCGAGAAACGGCGCGGCGCTCAAAGCTCCGGCGTCTTGCGTCCATGCAGAACCGCGTAGAGCGCGGCGCTTCCGATCAGAAGCAGCGCGGCGATCGCCGGAGCACGCCAGTCGCTGCTCGCCAGTCGAGTCAAAAGCAGGCCCGCGCAAACGGCCATTCCGGCGAGCGGCAGGATCACGGGAATTTCGAACTGACCCGGCTTTTCGCCCGCGCGTCGCTTGAGTGCGATCAGCGACGCGTTGACGGCGATGAACACCACAAGAAGCAGCAGGACGGTCGCCGCAGCAAGATCGGCGATGCCACCCGCAATCACGAGCAGCAGGGACACCGCCAGTAGGGCCATCACGGCGATATGAGGCGTGCGTTGCTTCGCGTGGACCCGCGCGAAATGATCCGGCAGCAATCCTTGTCCCGCCATGCCGTAGATCAGGCGCGAGGCCGTGACGTAATTCACGAGCGCCGTGTTCGCGACCGAGAACAGCGCAATGAATGTCATGATACCGGGCGGAATACCCGGCGCGCTGCGGCGCATGACTTCAGTCAGCGGGCTCGATGTCGTCGCCAGCTCATGCCACGGGACAACCGACACGGCGGTGACCGCGACCGCTATGTAGAGCAGCGCCGCCGTAAAGGTCGCGATGATCAGACCGCGTGGAATAGTCCGCTCCGGATCTTTGCATTCCTCCGCGACGTTGATCGCATCCTCGAATCCGATGAACGCGAAGAACGTCAGAACCGACGCTTGCAGCACGATCACGCCGAAGGCCGTATCCGCGCGTTCCGGCGGCGTCTGGAAGTAGTCGACGCTGCCCCAGTAGGAAATGCCGGATGCGATCACGAGCAGCAAACCGCCGACTTCCATCAGCGTGCAAACCACGTTGACCCACATGCTCTCACGGATGCCGCGAAAGACGATGCCGCCGAGAATGAGAAGAAATCCGATGGCGATGAATGCCGGTGAAAGCTGTTCGAGGCCCACCATGTCCGCCAGGATGGTAGCGAAAATCTTGGATTGCGTCGCGATCGACGTCAGGCCCGATGCCACGAGCGCGAGGCCGATGATGAAGCTCACGATTGGAATGCGAAACGCGCGCCCCGTCACGTAGGCGGCGCCACCCGCCCTCGGATAGCGCGAGCCGAGCGACGCATAGGAAAGCGACGTCAGGAGAGCAGCGCAGAGCGCGACGACAAACGACAGCCAGACTGCAGATCCGGCCTCGCCGGCAGCCTTTCCGATCAGCCCGTAAATTCCAGATCCGACCATGCTGCCGAGCGCGTAAAGCGCGAGCTGCGTCGTGCCGATCGAGCGGCGCAGGACAGGCCCGTCCCGTTGCGTCTGGTCATTTGCGTTGTCGCTCATGCGGTGCTCCGATGCGCGACGACACGCGGATGGGATTGAGGCTCAGCTCGCGGCAGCCTTGCGGTCGGCGAGACGCTGCTCCGCGGCCGCGACGATGGCTTTGCGGATATCGTCCAGCCGCCGGAGCTTGGCGTCGACGGGAACGTGTTGCGCTTCCGCGAACGCCCGCAGATTTTCAACCGTCTTGATTTCCTGCAGACGCTTGCTCAGTCCATCGCGGCCCTGCTTCGCGAGCACCACGATCGCCGAAAACAGATACGGATTAAAGTTCTCGGCGCGGGCATGACGAGCCGCGAGTTCCGGCGCGGCGTCGCCCTTCGCGGCGGCCTGCTCGGTGCGAGGAACGTCGTCCGGCATATCCCAGACGAGCATCCGGTTGACGGCTTTCGTCAACGCTTCGGCGAGCCGCTCGGCGGCCGTATCGTCGAGTGATGTCTCACGCCGGATATGCGCGCTGAAAAAGCTGCGCATCTTATCGCCGGGCCAGAGCTGTGTGCCTTTGCTCATGATCGATGCGCTTTTCGACTGATGGCTTTAGGAAACCGCAACCTTGGTTTTCTTGTTTGCGGAGATCGAGTCAATGATCCGCGAGATTTCCTGGTAAAGTTCTTTCACGTCGCCCGCCGCGTCCGAATATTTCGCGTCGATCGAACGGAGCTGCCCGACATAGTCGAAGGCATTGGCGATGCCGTTTCGCTGCGGCAGGAACGTCTCCAGGACCGGATGCACGAGGCTGATTTCCTCGATCATCATATAATCCTTGTCGTCGTTCCGCACGTAGTTTGCAAGGCAGGCGTAGCGCCGGTCGTCCATCGGAATTTCCGAAAGGTCGTCGAGGTTCCGGGTGTCTTCGATCAGCATCGCCACGCGGTCGACCGCGAGCTGCGAAACATAGTCCGGGCGGAACGGAACGATGACCTTGTCCGCCGTCTTGAGCGCGGCAAGCGCCGCGAACGACAGCCCCGGCGCGCAGTCGAGGATCACGACGTCGTAGTCGCCCTCGAAACGCCGGATCAGGCTTTCCATGCGTCCGCGTACCCGGTTCGCGACGACGTCCGGAATGTTGCTCTGATTGGCCTGCTTTAGATAAAGCTCGCCCTGGATATCCTCGAGCAGCAGCGATCCGGGCACGAGCGAGATCGGCGCGGGCTTGCCGTTGGCCGCCGAAACGTCACCGGCGTTCTTGGAAACGTAATCGCGCGCGTTGGCCGGGATACCGTCGAACAGGTCGTAGAAATAGTCGGCAATCGTCTTTCCGGCCTTGCGCGCCTCGTTCCATCCCTGGCCGCCCATCAGGATCAACGATGCATTACACTGCGAATCGAGATCGATGAGCAACACGCGCTTGCCGCCGTGAACCGCCAGCGCGTGCGCCAGCATCACGGAGACGGTGGATTTCCCGACCCCGCCCTTGCGGTTCGCCACCGCCAGAAACACTGCCATAAACCTTTTACCCCTCGCTATGCCGGCCCTGACCCTCATCGCCGGCAGACGCAAAACAAACCTAGCCGACCTATGGGCCGATTCCGTGGCCCTATCCAAGAGCGGCCGAAGCCGCCATGATGGTCGCTATGTCACTACAACGCGGGGGAAAATGGTCGGAAATTTGCGTAAGCTCAACCTTCGAAGTGGCATGATCGTACGATCCGCACCGAGTGTGGCCCGTAATCAGCGGCGAGAGTCGCTGCGCCAAGCTCGCCTTCCGCGGTAACTTTGGATAATGAATCTCGGGAATAGACCTTCCAGCAGGGGCACGTCGGGAGAGCACATGTCACGCCGCTATTTTGGGACAGACGGTATTCGCGGCCAGGCCAACCGCCATCCGATGACGTCGGAGATCGCGCTGAAAGTCGGCATGGCGGCCGGGACCATGTTCCGCTCCGGCAACCATCGGCATCGTGTGGTGATCGGCAAGGATACGCGGCTCTCGGGCTATATGCTGGAAGCTGCGCTCATGTCCGGCTTCACGTCGGTCGGCATGGACGTCTTTCTCTTGGGGCCGATGCCGACGCCGGCCGTCGCGATGCTGACGCGCTCGCTCCGCGCCGATCTGGGGGTGATGCTGTCGGCGTCCCACAACCCGTCGAGCGACAACGGCATCAAGCTCTTCGACGCCGAGGGCTACAAGCTGTCCGACGAGATGGAGCGCCAGATCGAGGATCTGATCGACACCGACTCCAAGACCTTGCTGGCCCCAGCCGAGCAGATCGGCCGGGCGACGCGGGTTGAAAGCGCACAGGAACGCTATATCGAATTCGCCAAGCGCACGATGCCGAAGCACCTGCGCCTCGCTGGCCTTCGCATCGTCATCGATTGCGCCAACGGCGCCGCTTACAAGGTCGCCCCCGAAGCGCTCTGGGAACTCGGCGCGGAAGTAATCAAGATCGGCGTCGAACCCAACGGCCAGAACATCAACCTCAATTGCGGCTCGACCGCACCCGATCTTCTGGTCGAAAAAGTCAAGGAATTCCGGGCTGATATCGGCATCGGCCTCGACGGCGACGCGGACCGCGTCGTCATCGTCGACGAGAAGGGCCGGATCGTCAACGGCGACCAGCTGATGGCGGTCATCGCCGACAGCTGGCAGCGTTCTGGACAACTGACGGCGGGCGGCATCGTCGCGACGGTGATGAGCAACCTCGGCCTCGAACGCTATCTGAAGTCGATCGGCTTGACGATGGCGCGCACGCCCGTCGGCGATCGCTACGTCACCGAACACATGCGCAAGCATGGCTTCAACGTCGGAGGCGAACAGTCCGGCCACATCGTGCTGTCGGACTTCACGACGACCGGCGACGGTCTCGTCTCCGCTCTGCAAATCCTCGCCTGCGTCGTCGCAACCGGCAAGACCGTCTCGGAAGTCTGCGACCGCTTTCATCCGCTTCCGCAAATCCTGCGCAATGTGCGCTACGGCAGCGGCAAGCCGCTGGACGATAACCGCGTCGTCAAGGCGATCGAGGGCGCGAAGGCGAAACTCGGCGAAAACGGCCGCCTCGTCATTCGCCCGTCGGGCACCGAGCCCGTCATTCGCGTGATGGCGGAAGGGGACGACGAGCAGGTCGTCTCGAGCATCGTCGGCGACATCGTAGACGCCGTGAAATCCGCCGCTGCAGCCTGATCGGCGTTCTGAGCCGCGTCTCGATCAACGTCCGGGTACGCTCGGCGAAGCGCGAGCGAACGCGATGATTGCCGCCGACTGAGCGTTCTGATTTCCGGCGTTGCAATATAGTCCGTTTACGCCGCGTTCTACTGCCGAAGTCGCCCCAGCGTGCCAATTCCCAACGCTGATTAAGTGTCCTTTAATCGTTTCGTCTGCATTGTCCTCACCGGTTCATTATCCGGCTCGGCCGCTTTGTTCGCACCGCGTCGGAGCGAAAAGGAAATGTCAGATGTTCAACGCGCGCAAAGTATCGATTCTCGGCGCGGCCTTCGTTCTCGGTAGTGTTCTGAGTGCGTCGGCTGCAGATCTCGGTGGCTTGAAGGACGAACCCGTCGCGGCACCGGCCGCAGCCGGTCCCTCCGGCTGGTACATTCGCGCCGACGGCGGATACGCCTGGTACAACAAGCCCGGCATCGAAATCACCGACCCTTTCAGCGCGCATGACACGAACATGGACGGCGCATGGAGCGTCGGCGGCGGCATCGGCCGTTACTTCGGTCGCGGCTTCCGCGGTGACATCACCGTCGATCATCTGTTTGACGCCTCGGCGAAAACGACGCTGTGCGAATGCGGCACCGACGTCGGTCACGCAAAGTTCGACTTCAGCAGCACTGTCGTGCTCGCCAACCTATATTACGACATCAATCGCGGCGGCCGCTTCATGCCGTACATCGGCGGCGGCGTCGGCTTTGCGCACAACGAAGCCTCCAGCGGTACGATCGATCCGGAATGCGGCTGCGAAGGCACCATCGGAGGCGGATCGAGCAACAGCTTTGCAGCTGCAGGTATGGCCGGCTTTGCCTGGCGCATTCGCGGCGGCGAAATGCGTTACATGGGCGGCGGAATGAAGGACGAGCCGGTGGCTGTCAGCAGCGGCAACGCGCTCTACCTCGATGTCGGCTATCGCTTCCTCTATCTCGGCGACGTCAAGACGGGTTCGGCTGACTGGAGCGGCAACTCGGTTGACGAAGTCAAGGTGAAGGACGTGACGGCGCATCAGATCCGCGTCGGCCTTCGTTACGACTTGAACTAGTTCGCGTTGGCGCGCCTCGCGCGCCGCGAAGAGACGGCCGGGAGCAGGGGCGCGTTTGCGCCTGCTCTCGAACTAAGCGTAAATGCCAACGGTGTGGTTCGTTCCATGGCGTTTTGCTGCGAGCATCCCGAGTGTGGATCGCAGCAAGCCGTCTGTCCCTCGTGTGGCTCGGTTAGCGCATGCGTAGCGTTGAACAGAGTCCTGAGCGGCGCATTTCGCGTCCGCTTGCATGGGGAAGAGGCGGCTATGACGTTTTCGAAAGCGCTCGCATTGGCGGGCCTCACGCTGATTGGAGCTGCGACGCCGGGCTGGGCAGCCGATTGGGGCGGCGTCAGAGACATGGGCGGCGGAGTTCCGATTCCCGTTCCCGCGCCAGCTCCGGTTCCCACATACGATTACGACTCCGACTGGTACGTCGGCCTCGGGATCGGCGCCAACATCTCGCAAAGCGCCAAGATCAAAGATAGCGATATCGACTATCTGGGCAATTCAACCCCTGGCTATCTGGCGCGAGACAGCGGTGACATTGGCGCGTCGCCGATCTTCAGCGGCAGTTTCGGTCGCTACATCACACCGTCGCTGCGCGCAGAAGTCGTTTTCGATTATTCGCCCGACGCCGAGATCAGCGATTCACGCAAACTCGGATATGCTGTTATGAACAGCGCTCCAAAGATTTCTGGAGGCGTCGTCAGCATCGATACGAACGCCTATGCAGTCACACGCACGGACACGGTAAAGCTCGCGCGCACGACGGGGCTGGTCAATCTACTTTACGATATACAAACTGGTACGCGCTTCACGCCTTACATCGGCGGCGGCGTCGGGTTCACGTGGCGCAGTTTGCGCCGAAATTACACGGAAAATGCGACGTGCATCGGAGCAACGAATTCGGTCGATGGGCTGTACTTGCCTTTAGGAACGTGCTCCGGAAACACGTATCTGCCTGCAAACGGCACGATCTCAGGCTCGAGCTCCAAACAGCAGTTCGACTTCGCAGCCGCCGTGCAAGCAGGCTTGGCCTACAACATTACGGACTCGATCATCTGGGATAATGGCTGGCAGATGCTCTGGGAAAGCAACGCCATCGCATCGTCAGCGCCTTCTGCATCGGGCGAAAATCGCATCGTGTTTAAGGACTCGACTGTGCAGCAATTCCGCTCCGGCATCCGCATCAGGTTCGACTGAAAGCTGCGCACCTTTGTTGTCGGTGCCCAAAGGCGGCCGAAATGGCCGCCTTTTTTCGTTTCCGCCCTCAGTCAAGCCGCGTCGCTACAGCCAATTTTTAGCTTGAGCGATCTCGTGCTAAGAGGCCCGGCCCGTCGCAGTGACGGGACCAACGACGGGAATGAAATGTCCGCACCAGAAAAGCCAAAAAACAAGCCGAACCGGCCGTTCTTTTCCTCCGGCCCTTGCGCCAAGCGTCCAGGCTGGACCGCGAACGCGCTGAACAGTGCTCTCACCGGACGCTCGCATCGTTCGCCCGAGGGACGGGAACGGCTGAAGCGCGCGATCACGCTGACGCATGAAGTTCTGCGTGTTCCCGAAGGCTACAAGGTCGCGATCCTTCCCGGTTCCGATACCGGCGCGGTCGAGCTTGCGATGTGGAATCTCCTCGGCGCGCGCGGCGTCGATGTCCTCGCCTGGGACGTGTTCGGACGCGTCTGGCTGCGCGACGTAGCGGAAGAGCTGAAGCTCCCCGGCGCGCGCACGATGGACGCCGAGCCCGGCCACCTGCCGGACTTATCGAAAGTCGATTTCGCGCGCGATGTGGTCTTCACTTGGAACGGCACGACGACCGGTGTGCGCATCCCTGACGCAAATTGGATTCCCGATGATCGCCAGGGACTGACGATCTGCGACGCGACGTCGGCGCTGATGGGACAGACGATCGATCTCAACAAGATCGACGTGCTGACTTATTCCTGGCAGAAGGCGTTCGGCGCCGAAGCCGCGCACGGCATGGCGATCATGTCGCCGCGCGCGCTCGAACGGCTCGCGTCCTACACGCCAGCTTGGCCGATCCCGCGCTTGTTCCGCATCAAGAACCGTGGCGAGATCGTTCATGACGTCTTCGAAGGCGTGACGATCAACACGCCGTCGATGCTCTGCGTCGAGGATTATCTCGATGGGCTCAACTGGGTGAAGGAAATTGGCGGCATCGACGCCACCATCGCGCGCGCGCACGCCAACGCCGAAGTGCTCTATGCCTGGATCGAGCGAACGCCCTGGGCGGAAGCGCTGCCTGTCGATCCGAAGACGCGCTCGGAAACGTCCGTTGCGATCCGTTTCGTCGAGCCGGATCTCCTCGCGCTCGGCGAGGCGAAAGCGCTCGCCGTGCAGAACGACATGGTGCGCATCCTCGCCAGCGAGAAGGCGGCGTTCGACCTTGGCGCCTATCGTGGTATGCCCATCGGCCTGCGCATCTGGTGCGGTCCGACGATCGAGAAGGCCGACCTGCTCGACCTTCTGCCCTGGCTCGAATGGTCATACGCCGAGGCGCGCCGCCAAAACGGGCTGTGAAGCCATAATTTGAGCCCGTCGAAA
Organism: Hyphomicrobium sp. GJ21; assembly: GCF_001006785.1. Lineage (NCBI taxonomy): Bacteria > Pseudomonadati > Pseudomonadota > Alphaproteobacteria > Hyphomicrobiales > Hyphomicrobiaceae > Hyphomicrobium > Hyphomicrobium sp. GJ21. The sequence goes on from NZ_CDHO01000003.1 coordinate 1,851,841, forward strand.
GGTTAACGCGGCCATGAGTCAAAGCTTTTGCTGTGGCAGCGTATCGGCGATAATAACGGCCGTGCGCCCCTGGCTGCGGGAAGGGCGGCGCTTGTCGATCCGTAACAATAACGAAGGTTCCAGCGCGATGCGTTTTGCCCTTGCGGCAGTTCTTGTGGCTGCCCAGTCTGTGAGTGCGCTTGCCGCCGACGTTCCCGCGACGTCTTCGGTGGACGCGGTGACCGTGTTTCTGTCGGGCGCGGAAGTCACGCGCCTCGCCAAGGTGAAGCTCGACAAGGGTGAGAACACGATCATTCTGGGCGACGTTCCGGCGAGCGCTGTTCCGGGGTCGATCCGCGTCGAAGGCAAGGCGACGGGCAAGATCGAGATCGGTTCCGTCGATACCGCTCGCAAGCTTCTGCAGCGTGAGGAAAGCCAGGCCGCCGACGTTAAACGCAAAGAACTCGAAGATCGCGTTGAGCAGCTCAAGGATGAACGATCGACGATCGACGCGCAGGCTCAGGCCGCGGCGATCCAGAAGAAGCTGATCGCAAATCTGGCGGAGCTTCCGAAACGGCCGCGGCCCTCAGACACAACGCCCGGCGCCGGCGAGGACTGGCAGAAGATCCTCTCGCTCATTCCGCAAGTCGCTGGCGAGTCCGGCAAGCTCGCCCTCGATGCGCAACAGAAAATCCGCGCCATCGATCGCAGCATCAAGGACCTGAAGAACCAGCTCGCGTCTCTCGCGCCCGCCAAGACGCAGCAAACCGAAATCCGTGTTTTCGTTTTCGCGCAGACGCCGGTCGATGCCGATCTGACGATCCGCTATCAGGTGCCGGACGCGAACTGGGCTCCGATTTACGACGCCCGCCTCCAGACAGGCACGAAGACCGAGCCGCCGAAGTTGACGCTCGCCCGCCGCGCCGCGATTTCGCAAAAGTCTGGCGAGGATTGGACGGGCGTATCGCTGCAGCTTTCGACCTCGCGTCCCTCCGACGGTGCATCCGCACCGGCGCTCGATACGCAATTCGTCGATTACGAGCAGCCGCCAAGGCCCGTTGCCGCGGCTCCGGCCTCGGCAAACTTCGAGCTTGCGAAACGTGACCGGCTTGCCGATGGACGCGCGCTCGCAGGCGCTGCGCCGCCGCCGCCAGTCGAGCAGCAAGCGGAAGAAGTCGCGGCCCCGGAACCTGTCGTCGAAACCGTGGCGAAGCTCGACAGCGCGCCGTTTGAAGCGACGTTCGAAGTGCCGGGTCGCACGACGGTCACAGGCAACGGCGACGCCAAGCGCGTGCTGCTGATGGCGGATGAAATCGAGCCGGCGCTCGGCAGCAGGGCTGTGCCGAAGCTTGATTCCAACGCCTATCTCTACGCCACCCTCAAGATCGCCAAGGGCACGCCGCTGCTGCCCGGCCGTGTCTATCTCTTCCGCGACGGAACGTTTGTCGGAACCGGAGATGTGCCACTGCTGCCGCCCGGCGAAGAATACAAGCTTGGCTTCGGCATCGACGATCAGGTCAAGGTGAAGTACGCGGTGCTTGAAGAAAAGCGCGGCGAAAGCGGGATTATTTCGACATCGCATGTCGATAGCCGCAGCTTCCGCGTCAACGTCAAGAACCTGCACGAGCGGCCGATCAACGTGACGATCCTCGACCGTGTTCCCGTTTCGCAGAACGACGAGATCAAGGTCGAATACACGGGTCGCGCGACTCCGACGACGCAGAATGTCGATGATCGTCGCGGCGTCGTGGCCTTCGAGGCCAAGCTCGATCCCGATGAAGAGAAGATTCTGGAATACGGCTATCGCATCTCGTGGCCGGCGTCGAAGTCGATTGTCTACGGTCCATAAGCGAGCCTGCGGGTAGTTGAGTTTCCGAAACGAAATCTGAAAAACGCGCGGTGTCACCGCATGGCCTCGGCTTCTGCCGGGGCCAAGTCATGAGAAGGTGTGAGAATGACGAACGTTGTCGTGGTCGGTGCCCAGTGGGGCGACGAGGGCAAAGGCAAGATCGTGGATTGGCTGTCGGAGCGCGCCGATGTCGTCGTGCGCTTTCAAGGCGGCCATAACGCGGGGCACACGCTCGTCATCGACGGCAAGACGTTCAAGCTGTCGCTGCTTCCGTCCGGTGTCGTCAGGTCCGACAAGCTCTCCGTCATCGGCAACGGCGTCGTCGTCGATCCGTGGGCTCTCGTTGCAGAAATCGACAAGCTGAAGAATCAAGGCTTGTCGATCACGCGTGACAATCTCCGCGTTGCCGAGAATGCGACGCTGATTTTGCCCTTGCACCGCGAACTCGATCAGCTTCGCGAGGAAGCCGCAGGCACCGAAAAGATCGGCACCACCGGACGCGGCATCGGCCCTGCGTATGAAGACAAGGTCGGCCGCCGTGCGATCCGCGTGCAGGATCTGGCGTCGCCCGAAACCCTCGGGCCGAAAATCGATCGCGTCCTGGCGCATCACAACGCCTTGCGTCGCGGTCTCGGCCAGCCTGAAGTCGCAAAAGAAAAACTCATCGCGGATTTGACCGGTATCGCACCGCAAGTGCTCCCCTACATGGATGTCTCGTGGGAGCTGCTCGATGTTGCGCGCCGGCAGGGCAAGCGCATCCTGTTCGAAGGTGCGCAAGGCGCGCTGCTCGACATCGATCACGGCACGTACCCCTACGTCACGTCGTCGAACACCGTTGCGGCTCAGGCAGCGACGGGTTCGGGCATCGGTCCGCGTTACGCTGGATATGTGCTGGGAATTGCAAAAGCCTACACAACCCGCGTGGGCTCAGGTCCGTTTCCGACGGAGCTGACGGACGCAGTCGGCGAAAAGATCGGCGAGCGCGGGCACGAGTTTGGCACGGTTACCGGACGCAAGCGCCGCTGCGGCTGGTTTGATAGCGTACTTGTGCGGCAGGTCGCGAAGGTGTCGGGAATCGATGGAATAGCTCTGACGAAGCTCGATGTTCTCGACGGCTTCGATACGATCCGCATCTGCGTCGGCTATACGCTCGACGGCGAACGGCTCAATCGGCTGCCGGCGAGCGCCAGCGCGCAGGCAAGAATTATTCCTGTCTATGAAGATTTCGAGGGCTGGTCCGAGTCGACACAAGGCGCGCGCCGTTGGGCCGATCTTCCGGCTCAAGCCGTCAAATACGTTCGCCGCGTCGAGGAACTTATCGAATGCCCGGTCACGCTTTTATCGACGAGTCCTGAGCGTGCCGACACCATCCTGATGAAAGACCCATTCGAATGAGTGAATATCGTAGTAGTCCGATTGACCAATTGTCATGTTGAATATGGGTCGGCTTAGCTGGCAAGGTGGGCGCGTAAAAGTTTGAGATGGTAGGTGCGTGATGAGAGGGAACATCGCACGTGAACCCGTCGACGCAATACGAACGATTGACGACACTGCGACGCAATCAATCGTTCGATTCCGAAGCCAGTCACGCCTCGTTAACCCTTCAATTCCAATCCGAGCCCATTGTCAGGATTAGGACAAAGGGGCAGCGCACGTTTTATCTGCGCCGCCATCTCCTGAAGGAAGACGAGCATCTCATTGTCTACCAGGTTTTCGTCGACGAGCGGTCGGCCAAAGAAGGCGAAAACGACGTTGCCTTCTGCCGGATGACGAAACCGGAAAACGGCATTGCCACCATCGTGAGAGCCGAGGTCAAAGAGGCGTTTCGCAAGAAAGGCATCGCCACCGCCGTTTATGATTGCATCGCGCGCGATCTGGAGCGTGCAGGCGCGCTTCTATGGCCGGCTGCTCCCACAAAAATGGCTGACGCGGAATTCAAGATGTGGTGGCGGTGCTCGCCCGCTTTGGTGTTCTATTATCCGCATCGCGAACGGCTCGGCTTCGAGCCGCGGCACGAATTCGAGGAATTGCTCAGCGACGGCGACGCGACAAAGTTTTCGCGTCTTGCGCGCTCGAACGCTCCCGAAGCCTCGGGATTCCGGCACAGATTTCTGCGCGTGCGACGCTGGCTGTTCCGCGCCAGCGATTGAAACGGCTGAACCGAGTCCCGATACCGGTCAACGCTTCGTCAATGCAGAAATCAGCGCGCGCAGATTTGGCTCTCGCACTTTCCGGCTCGCGGTCTCCGCGTCGAACCAGACGCGATTGCGCTCCGCCTTTTCCTTCCACTGCTTCTTTTCTTTTTTGACCCAGAGCAGGTAGACGTCGACCTCGATCAGCCGAACGCTTTCCTTTTCGATTTTCCGGTATCGATAATTGCCGACGGGCTTCTTCGCGATCTTGCCGACGACGCCGGCCTCTTGTTTGGCCTCGCGTGCTGCAGCGGCGCTGTCGACCATGCGTTTTGACGGCCATCCTTTGGGGATGACCCATCTTCCTGTGTCCCGGGATGAGACGAGAAGCACTTCAATCGTGTTGCTCGGCGCTTTGCGCAGCGGCAATGCGCCGACCTGTTTCAATAACGGCATGACCCGATGATGGTTTGAATTGGCAACAAAAGAAAGCCTGAGCGGCAGACTTCGTGTGTACGGCGCGCAAGACTCCGAATCTTACGAATTTGACAGCGGCAGATGAGCAACTGCCGCTTGGAAGGAGCACGCCGTATCGGGTAAACCCAAACGGTTCGCTGTAATCCGGGGACCTTGAAATGCAGGCCGCACGTATTCTGACGCTCGCAGCAGTTGCAATGGCGACAGTGGCGCTCGCGGCCGATATCGCGGAAGCCGGCGAGCAAGCCTGCGCTGCGGGCACGCTCGGCATTTCGCGAACGATCGAGGTCGATACGACAGGCGGCCCGTGGTTTGGCACCCCGAAGGGCGATCCAAAATTCCTGCAACCGAAAGAAGTCGTCCTGACGTTCGATGATGGGCCCTCGCCCGCGAACACGCGCAAGATTTTGGCCGCGCTCGCCAAGGAATGCACGACGGCGACATTCTTCGTCGTGGGTGAGATGGTCGCCGTGCACCCGGAGGTGATCAAAGAGATCGCCGAGCAGGGACACACGATCGGAACTCATACCTGGTCGCATCCCAATCTTGCGCGTCGGGATATCGATGACGTCAAGCACGAGGTCGAAGCGACATTCAATGCCGCTCAAAAGGCGAGCCCGGCGCCGATCGCGCCATTCTTCCGGTATCCCTATTTGAGCAGCAGCGACGTTACCGAAGACTATATGAAAAGCCGCAACATCGGGCAGTTCGCGGTCGATATAGATTCGCAGGATTGGCGGGTGCGCAGCGCGAAACCGGTTGTCGCGCGTGTCATGGCCGGACTGAAAGCGCGCGGTCGTGGCATCATTCTGATGCACGATATTCACCGGTCGACGGCGGATGCCGTTCCGCAACTCCTCGCGCAATTGAAGGCTGGCGGCTATCAGGTCGTTCAACTTAAGCCCAAAGAAAAAGTCGATCTGATTGCCGATGTGACGCCGCCCGAAAAGCCCGCCCACACGCAGCGCGCACGCAAGCGCTCGAAAGCGGCTGCTGGGAAAACTCAGCGCAAAATGGCTTTGCGCACGCGCAAGCCAGCCGCGTAACTCGATCGACACCGTTTAGATTTCGAGATCTAGCTCAGGGCGATGGATGAATGGCGCTTTCGCCCGATCCCGGTGTGGGGGAGCCGCTGATCGTCGCCATGTCGGCGCCGGACTGCCCAGCCATCGGCGTCGCATAAAAATACCAGCTCGCCAGAGCAAACGCGACGAGTAAAACCATAAGCAGAACGTTCAGCGTATTGTCGCCCGAATGAACAGCGTCATTCAACGATCCACGTCTTCTTGATCCATGAAAGATGGCCATAGCCGCCTCCTTGTTTGGAGGCTAACGGATCACCCGCCGCACTTGTTCCAGCGTTATCTTCTGCTGAGAATGGTGATCGCAGGATTGGTCTGAGTAATATCGCTGTTGTTGATGTCATACATCGCCGAGAACCTCGCCAGGAATTTTTTGAGCTTTTCCGGGTCCTGCAGATCGGCGATTTTCAGTTTTTTCGTGATCATGTTGGCCTGCACGTCGATATCCGCATTCGACATCGACGTCGGCAATCCGAGCGCCGTTTGAGCCACCTGAAGCAACGCTTTGTCGGCGAGGATCGAATAGGCCGACGTGATCGACGGCGCCAAGCGCTGGAAGTAGAGCGCCAGGCGCGCGCCCTCGTTCTGGTCGCCGGCGTTTTCTTCGAGCGTTTGCCGCGCATAGGCGTCGGTCGTCGCCACCATCTGGCTGCGCGTCTGCACTTGCTGATTAGGCGTCGTGAGATCCTTGCCGTCCGTGCCGAAATTGAACGCAACGGCCATCGAACGATAGGCTGAATTTTCAGGCTTGTTGATGAAGCTCTTCGGGTCCGTCGGATCGCTGGTCAGAATTTTGCGCAGAGTATCGTTCGAAAGCGCCTTGTCCTGCAGATCGAAGGCGGTAAGCGCGAACGTCACGAGGCGCTTGTTCTTCAGAAACTCGTCGACGTTCTTGATGGTACCGATCGTGTTGCCGTAATAAGTGTCTTCATCGGACGTCTGCTTTTTTTCCGCCTTCGCATCGCCCATCTCGCTGTTGTAGAGCTTGATCGTCGAAACGAGACTTGCATTCACCTGCGCCGAGCTCGCGGTCTTGGCCTTTCCGTCAGCATCGAAATTGAACGCGGCCGCCAGTTTGCTGTAGGCGGAGTTGTGAGACATGTTCGCGTAGCTGCTCGGATTGCTGGCGTCGCTTTCCAGAACCTTTTCGATCGTGAGCTTCGACGTTTTGCTCGGATCAATTCCGAACGCGCTCAAGACAAAACCATAAAGCCCGGTGTCTTTGATGAAATCCGAAACACTCGCGATCTTGGCGATGTCCGTCTTGTAGAAATTGATTTGGCTGGATTGATACTTTTCAACCGCGGTCGTGTTGTTCGCCATGAATGACGAAACGGTGCTGTCGATCTGAGATGCGGTCTGCGCCTCGCTTCCGTTGATCGAGCCGTCAGTGTTGAAATTGAACGCGGCCGCAAGTGCACGATAGGCGTCGTTCGTCTGCTGATTTGCGTAGCTGTTGGGGTCTGAGAGATCACTCGTCAGAACATTGCGTAGAATCGCGGGCGATTGCTCCGACGGGTCGAGGCCGAATGCCGTTTCGAGATAGGTGAAGAGGCGCGCATTACCGAGCAGGTCGTCGACGGAACTCACGCTCGCGATCGCGTCCTGATAGTATTGCGATTTGAACGCTGCTGCAGGCGCGCTACCGCCGGTTCCCGATGCATCATAGTACCGGTAGACGGTGAAGCTGACGTCGTCGCTCGACTGCGCCGAGGCGCCGTTGATCGAACCATCGGTGTTGAATGAGAAGGCTTGCGCCAACAGCTTGTAGTTGCCCGGCAGCTGATTTGCGATGCTGTCGGGATCGGAGAGATCGCTCGTCAGAACCTGTTTGATCGCCGAGGCCGACGCGATGCTGGCATCGATGCCGTAAGCCGTCAGAGCGTAGTTCAGCAGGCGCGTGTTGCCGACGAGGTCGTCGACCGATGCGACGTTGCCGATGTTCGCCTGATAGTAGGCGGAATCGTCGGCAGCGGTCGCGCCCTTGTTGACCTGCTGCTGGGTATAGAGATTGATGAGATCGGATTGGTCGTTCGCCTGCTGCGCCGTCACGGGCTGCGTGGCGACTTTCCCATCCGTCGAAAACTGAAACGCCTGCGCGAATTTCAGAAACCGCGGATCGGTCAGTTTTCCGACGAAGCTCTTCTGCAGATTGGTCGAGGTGCTGATATCGCTCGTCAGCACCTTCTTCATGAAAGCCTTGGCATAGGTCATGTCCTCCAGTCCGTAAGCCTTCATGGCGTAGGAGAAGAGGCGATGATTGTTCATGAAATCGTCGACCGATTTCACCTTGCCGATGTTCGCATTGTAGTAGGCGGTCGCGCTCGAAACGTCCGCTTGCCCCGAAACCCGCGCGAGCGAGCGCGACATGTCCGAGGCGTAGCTGGTGTACGTGAGGAATGTTGAGATCATCGCCGGCCTTCGCGTCGCGTCACGCCTGACACGTGGTGAACGAGAGCCTCGAGGCTAGGACGGGCAACTTGCATGAACCTGCCTCGATGGGAGCGATCGGAGATGGCGCGGAATGCGCATGCAATCCGCCCGCGCCGGGACTCCGGAATGGTCCAGTGAATCGTTTACGAAAAGGTTATCAGCGGCCCGTGCGTGGGGTCGGCGTCAGCCCCGCCTAGGCATGCAGCCCATTCGACGGGATGGCGGCGATAAGCCCCCGGAATTCGGCGAGCGCGCCATCCTTTAATTCACGCACGAGCAGGCGCGCCGGATTGACGGGGCCGGGAAATACGATCTGGCCTGCGGGTACAACCTTGAAGCCAAAGCGGCCGTAATACGGATCGTCGCCAACGAGAACGACAAGGGACGTGCCTCCGACGCGCGCCGCCTCGATGGCTTCGTTCATAAGCTTGGTGCCGAGCCCGATGTTGCGATGGTCGGGATCGACGGCGACCGGCCCGAGCAGAGCGGCGCCCGGACGGCCCCCGATCGTGATCTCGGTCATCCGGAGAGACGCGATGAGCTGCCCGCCGAGATGTGCAACTAGGCAATACCGCGAAAGATGACCTTTGCCCTCGCGCACCCGGTAGGCCGATCGCGCAAACCGTCCCGGCCCGAAAACGCGGGCATGCAGCCGCGAGATTTCGGGGACGTCTTTCGGAGCGGCCTTTCGGATAACGAGCGGCGACGACATTGCGTTTGAAGCTTCCGGTGTGAGATTGCGCGCCTTCTAGCATACTTCGAACGGCGCGCGACCCTCGGCAGCTTGGCGAATGCGCGCGGCATCCTGCGACGGCAATCCCGGCGGCAGGGCGTCGAGGCCGAAAAATGACAATCCAGCAGCCGGTGCGGCGTCCTGGCGCCAGTGTCGCACAACGTAAAGACCCGTCATGCCGTGCCGCTCCGCCTGGCTTTCTTCATACATCCAGAAAAGCTCCGGCCGGGATGCGAGGCGAATGCGATAATCGGCCACCAGAAAGCGCTGAAGCGCGTCATCGAGCGCTTCATCTTTGTGAACTTCGCTTCGCGGCAATTGCCAGCCGCGTCCCGTGGCGCTTTGGACGAGCGCAACCCTGTCTTCGCCGTCGATCAGGCATGCTTCGGCCGCCAGCGTGAAGCTCCGCGTCGCCCGCCAGTAAACCCTGAACCCGCTCGTGACGATCCTGCTGACGAAGGCCATCGTTCCCGCCCAGATGCGTCCTCCGCCCGGACGCATTTGCTAATTAGCACAGTGTGCTAGATTGCACCTGCTCCGCCCCGGTTTGAACTCTCCAGAATGACAGAAACGTTTACGCTCGCGCATTTTTCCGACGTGCACATGTCTCCGGTCGTCGGCTTCGGCTGGCGGTATTGGAACGCCAAGCGCGTGCTCGGCTATCTCAATTGGCAGCGCAAACGCCGCCGCGTGCATGTCACGGCCGTCGCGGATCGTTTGATTGCCGACGCGCACTCGCTAAGGCCGGATCATATCGCGATCACGGGGGATCTCGTAAACCTCGGGCTGCCGGCCGAGCATGAAGCGGCGCTCGCGTGGTTGCGCAGCGTCGGCTCGCCTGCGAGCGTGACCGTTGTACCGGGCAATCACGACATCTATTCGAGCATGCACGGGGATCGCGGCGTCGTGCGCTGGGCGGCCTATATGGGCGGCGAAGAAGACACGCTCGCGTTTCCGTTCGTGCGCCGCGTCGGACCGTTGGCGCTCGTCGGCTTGAATTCCGCCGTCGAGACGCCGCCATTCTTCGCGAGCGGCTCTCTCGGATCGCACCAGCTCGAAATCGCGCGCGAGCAACTTTTGCGTCTTGATGAAGATGGTGCGATCCGCGTCGTGCTCATTCATCATCCGCCGCTCGCTGATATGACAACGCCGCGCCGCCGCCTGAACGATGCCGCGCATTTCGTGCATCTTCTCGAACGCACCGGCGCCGAGCTCGTCCTCTACGGACACAACCACACGCCCGCGATCGATTGGTTGCCGTCGCGAAAAAAACCGATCCCGCTGATCGGTGCTGCCTCTGCGTCGGCAGGCACAGTGCACGGAGACGAACCGCTCGCGCGCTATAATCTCTTCACGTTTTTCCGCAGTTCATCGGGCCTTCGCATTCGTCACGTCGTGCGCGGATTCGAAACACCCGACGGCCCCGTCACAAAACTCAGCGAGAAATTTTTGGACGCTTCCGCCTGATTCATACCGGCAGTTTTGTAGCGGCCAATTGACACGCGAACGAGCGCTCCCTCTGACATAATCGTGGTCCGAAAAATGCGAATGCTTTGGCGCCGAGCAGGATGGCGCCTAAATGGAGCGTCGCTGCTCGACAGGTATGCAATTCGCCACGAACTGTTGTGCGAATGCAGCTTGTGTCTTTGAAATTAATGCGTGTGAAAGATCGGGCGTCGTGCCGCAGGTGCGGTGACATCGGACTGCCGCGAGCGCTAGTGATATTCGACGCCGGTGCCGCTTCGCAGTTTTAAGCGGCGCCTGCGGGGAGCAGCACAATTTGCCGAAAACGGCTGACATAAATCTCGCCCTGCAAGGCGGCGGGGCTCATGGTGCCTTCACCTGGGGCGTTCTCGATCGTCTTCTCGAAGACGATACGATGCGCTTCGGCTGGATCAGCGCGACGAGCGCCGGCGCTGTCAACGCTGTCGCGATGGCTGCGGGACTTGCGGAAGGCTCGCGCGATAAAGCGCGCGAGAAAATGTACAAGATCTGGCACGCGATCTATCAGGCGGGCGTGCCCGATCTCACGCGGCTCAATCCGTTTCTCAACGGTCTCGTGCGGCCATCGCAGTTGACCACGCACCTCGCGACGATGCTGTCGCCTTACGAATTCAATCCGCTCGGCTTCGATCCGCTTCGCCGCGTGATTACGGATCACGTCGATTTCGATCTCGTGCGAACCAAATCGCCGGTCGAGCTTCTGATAGCCGCAACACACGTTGCGACCGGCCGCGCACGCCTCTTCCGTCACGACGAAATCAGCATCGAAGCGGTGCTTGCTTCGGCGTGCCTGCCGGTGCTGCATCACGCCGTCGAAATCGAAGGCTCTGCGTATTGGGATGGCGGCTTCTCGGCCAATCCCGATCTCGTGACGCTCGCCAGCGAAAGCCCGGTCAGCGACACGCTGCTGGTGATGGTGGCCCCGCGCGTCAACACCAAGCTGCCGACCACTGCACGCGATATCTCGAACCACGCCAACCGGCTGACGTTCAACGCGCCGCTTCTGCGTGACATCGAAGTCATCACGTCGGTCCGCGAGGCTTGCTCCGGAGCGTTGCTGACGAAAAATCGTCTGTCGCCGATTAGCCGCCACCGCTTCCATCTGATCGATGGCGGCCCGATCACCGGCACGCTCAACCCCGAAACGTCGCTGAAGCCCGATTGGGACATGATCACCTACCTGCACGGCGCAGGCCGCGACCACGCCGACAAATGGCTCGCCGTCGCGCGTTCGGCAGTCGGGCGTCTCGAGACGGTCGACCTCGCGAAGTACTTTTTCCCAGCCGTCGACGAGGGCGTGTTGTTCCGCCCGGCGACCATTTTGAAGCGCCCGTCGGCGAAGCGCGGCGCCGCCGCCAGGCGCGCGAAATAGCTTTTGACCGACTGTCTTCTGTGAACTCGGTCAGTGAGTATCAGCCGACGAGGCGCGCGTAGCCCTCGGCGACGGTCTCATCGAGAAGCCGCTTGTATTCGTCATAAACCCGGTTTTTCGGTGTGATCTCACCGAACGCATCGGCGTCGAAATTCTCGCGGCGCGCGTAGAGGATAGCCGTTGCGACAGGCGTCATTGTTGCGCGTTGCTTGTTGATCGTCGTGATGATGCCGCGCATCTCGCCTGCGCGATCGAGTTGCGACACGACGATCATCCGCATTGCGCCTTTCGTCAGCGACACGAGATGGATGAAGCTCGACGACGCTGGAATATATAGCCGCCCACGATGGGCATAGGGCTCATCCGGCCGGTTGCGCTCCTGAAAAAGAAGGCTCGGCCATTCTGCATCCCAGGTGATGTCGGTGCGATATGAAACGATCGTATCGGGCAGTGAGAACGAGCGGCGCAGCGTCAGATAGCTGCCGACATAATGATCGACGGCGATTTGCGCATAGGCGCCCATGTAGACCGGCGCGACGCCGCCGCTTTGCGCCTTCGCATTCATGCCGCCGTTATCGACCGCAACCGACTCGCCATGCCACGCGTCTCGGAGGCCGTGGAAATCGAGGCCAAGCACCATGCAGACGTCGAACAGAGTCTGATCGCGCACGGAGCGTCCGCCCAAAAGATTTTGGATGGTCTTCTCGTGACAGTCGGAGGCGTCCGCCAGCTCTGCCTGCGTGAGTTTCTTCTCGACCATCGCCGTCTTTATCCGGTCGAGAGCTTCCGAGCGGGTCGTCACCGGACCGGCGGCAGGCTGCTTTTTCATGAAATCACACGGGTGACTGAGGGCGGCGAGTTGCGGGAAAATACCGATTTTTATCCCTCGAAGGCAATCGGAATCCGGCATCAAGTTTCGCCTTCCGCGTGCTGCCGCCGCTTCGGTCCTAACGGGCTGATGTTTCTACGCGGCGAACGGCATCTTCACGTCATCGCCGCCGCCGCTGGGGCGGACGTCGAACGATCAAGGAGATGGGCACCGTGACAGACACATTCACATTGCGATTTGCGGCAGCGATTTCGGCGACAGCTCTCGCGGCGCTTGCGGTTCTTGCCGCTCAGGCCGGGCGCGCCAATGCCCAGGAGTTCGACTGCCGCCGGGCAGGGATGGCGTCCGAGCGCACGATCTGCCGGAGCGACGTTTTGGGCGCGCTGGACGAAAAGATGAGCGGCCTCTACGCCGAGTTGAAGCAATCCTATGGCCGGCGCAGCGAGCGCGACCAGCTGAAGCGCTATCAGCGCCAGTTCCTCGCCGCGCGCAACGACTGCGGCCGCGATACCGAATGCATCAAAGGCGCTTATCTGGATCAGATCGGCGTGCTGCAGGCCCAGATCGAGCGAAACAACCGTCTGAGCGAACGGTGACGGTTGCGGCTCGCTCGGCAGCGCTAGTTCATGACCTCGAGACGGACGTTGGTCAGGCCGACGTCCGTCATCTTGAGGGTTTTGGCGGCGCCTTCCGAAAGGTCGATCACCCGTCCCGGCTTGAACGGGCCCCGGTCGTTGATGCGCACGACGACGCTTTCACCCGTGTCGACACGCGTGACCTTCACCCGCGTTCCGAAGGGCAGCGTGCGATGCGCAGCCGTCATTCCTGAGGGATCGAACCGCTCGCCGGTCGCCGTCTTCACGCCGGCGCTGATGCCGTAGAAGGATGCGAGCCCGGCCGTCGCGTGGTTGGTTTTTTCAAGGGTTGGGCCGCGCAGACCATAGGGATGAGTGACAGCCGAAGGATCGAGCGTCGCCGTAGCCTTCACCTTCGGAACGGCGACCGTCACCGAGACGGTCGGGCTCCATGACGCGATGGCCGGCTTATGGACCGTAATCTTGGCCGCCCACGGGCCCATTTGCAGGGCCTTGCCTGCCGGCTTTGAGAGACCGTCGCTCAGCGACTCTGCCCAAAGCGGGGCCGCCGTCGCGGCAGCCGCCAGATTGATGGCTAGGACAAAGCCAACTCGCCCCAATCGATGCACGCACATTCCCCCCGGAACCACGCCGAATCCCATCGACTATGCTGATTCGCAGGGCGAAAAAACGTCGAAGGCGCCCGGTTCCCCAGACGCCTTCATTAGTCCGGATCTGTCAAAAGGCTCAGCTGCGGCCGAGAATTTCGAGCGAAACCGCTGCCACGCCCTGGCCGGTCATGCTGATCGCCTGAGCGGCTGCGCGCGACAGGTCGATGATGCGGCCGCCGATGAACGGTCCACGATCATTGATCGTGACGACGACCGAGCGGCCATTCGAGCGGTTCGTGACGCGAACGCGCGTGCCGAACGGAAGCGAGCGATGGGCAGCCGTCAGCGCGCTGGGGTTAAAGCGGGCGCCAGAAGCCGTCATCTGGCCCTGCCAGTAGTACGACGCCATTCCGCTGGAAGCGCTGCGACCGGCCGGAGCCGCATGGGCGACGCGATGCTTGCGCACGGGAGCCGACGAATAGTGGCGGCGAGAAACCCGATTGCGCGAGGCATAGCGAGAATGCTTCACGCCGCGGCGCGGAGCATAGGCATGACGCGAATACGAGGATTTATGTGAAACGCGCGATTTGCCGGCGTTATGCGAAACCGACTTGCCGCAAACGTGAGCCGAACCGCGGCAATTCCAGGCGGCAGCATCGGCCGGAGCAGCGCTTGCTGCCATTCCAACAATACCAAAAGCGGCAACAGCGATTAACGAACGCATTAGTGCACTCCTTGTTAAAAGGAGCAGCAGCGTTTCCGGGTCGAATGAGCGATTTCCCCCGTCTGCGGCGCACAAGAGCTGCAGAACAACCGCCACCGTGGCGGCACCGTCGTTGATGTTGGGAGAAGTGACTCTTAAAATGAATTCCCTGCAAGACCCGTAACGCGAACCCCAGAACCCGGTTCGAACTGCTACCCGTGATGACTGGGGAAACCCCCGTCCTGGCGCGCCCAACGAGCATCGGAAGCAGGGTCGGTCAACCCGCTGCTTCTACCACATTTTAACCATAGTATTTAAGGTTTTGAAAAACATGAGTGTTTTGTCATGCAGCTTTGGGTTGCGTGACGTCTGGCCGCAGCGAAATGCCTGCTTACGTGGTTAATGGCGGCCTCGCAAACATTCCCTTTCCCCTCAATCGACTACCGCAATGCAGCGTCGATCATTCGTCAGGGTACGTCGTATTTGACGAAAAATAGCGACACCGGAGTTAAGCTGCGAGCGCCCGATCGGACGAGCATTGCCTCTGCATCTCGAGCGCTTAGAGCCAGCCCTTCTTTCGGAAATAGACAAACGGCACGAGACCCGACACGAACATCAGCGCGAGCGCCAGAGGATAGCCCCAAGTCTCCGCGAGTTCGGGCATGTACTTGAAGTTCATTCCGTAGATCGACGCGACCAGCGTCGGTGGCATCAGCATCACGGCCATCACCGAGAACAGCTTGATGATCTGGTTCTGCTCGGTGGAAATCATGCCGAGCGTCGCATCGAGCAGGAAGCTGGTACGCGATGAGAGAAAGCGCAGACTTTCCATCAACGACGTGATGTCGTGGTTGGCGGACTCGATACGCCCCATGATGCGCTTGTCGTCTTTGCGCTCGCGCACGGCGTTCGCGAAGTAGAGCAGAAGCCGGTGGATCGACATCGCGCTTTCCTGGGCTCTCGCCGTGACGTCGCCTTCCTTGCCGACCGTCTTCAGAAGCACGTCGAGCCGCCGGTCGCGGGAATTGTGGGAGCCGTTCTGTCCGAACACGATCGGCGCCATCCGCTCGACCTGGTCCTGGACGCGCTCGATCAGATCCGCTTCCCGTTCGATGAGCATTTCGATGAGGCCGATCATGATGCCCGGACCGCTCACGCAGGCGGGATCGCCTTTGGCCGCGCGGGCGACATAGAGCGGAAAGGCGCGGGGCTCGGCGTAGCGCACGGTCACAAGACGCGAGCCGGCCAGTATGAACGTAATGACCGCCGTCAGCGGAACGTCCTGCGTGCTGTTGTGCACGATGATGGACGTCATGTAGTAGGCGCCGCTTTCGGTATAGAACCGGTTCGACGCCTCGATCTCGCGCATTTCCGATCGCGTCGGGACTTCGATGCCGAGCGCCTGCTCGATGATCTTGTCCTCATCCTCCGCCGGATTGAGAAGATCGATCCAGACGCCGCCCGTCGACAGGTTCCCGATTTCCGGGCGCGTCACCAGCTTGCCGCCAACTGCGTCGTACACAGTTATCATCGGGATACCTCTGTAAAATCGATCGTTTGCGGCTATCTGAAAGGGATATGGCCGAGCGTTCTGCGCCGCGTCTGACCGGCGAGACCAATTTCATGACGGCTGCGGCAAGGCAAGCCTGCTAAACTGAAATTCGATTGATTTGAGAGCGCGGCACGCCCGCGCGGCAACGGACTGAGGATTGACGATGGCAAAAGAACACGCCGCGTTGCTGGCTCTGCTGACGGCCGGCATCGCTGTCACAATAGTGAAACCTGCGGAAGCCAAAATCACGTGCAGTGAGGGATTCCAGCTCGTCGATGGCGCGATGCTTTCGACGCCCTATTGCCGTGACAATTACGTGGCCGCCGTCGCGCGCAAATACGGGTTCGATGCGCCCGACGCCAAGGTCCGCAACAATCCGAATTTCAAGCGCGAGATCTGCCGCTGGATCGGACACGACATCCGCGTAAAGGATGCGTGCGAAGAGATCGAGCCAAGCGGCCGCGGCCGCTTCTGAAACACGACCTCGAAGCCGAGCCAGAAACACGAAAGGCGTTTGCGGTTCAAGCAAACGCCATTCTGCAAACCCGTCTGGAGCGGAGTAGCGCTCGAAGATTACCCGAGGTCGGGCGTGACTTCGCTACTGTCCTTGGCGCGCCGCACGCTACCGTCGAACTGCGCGCCTTCGTCGATCGAGAGCGTCTGTTTGATGATGTCGCCCTCGACGCGGGACGTGGCATTGAGATTGACCGACGAGCCCTTCAGAGCACCGTTGACCTCGCCCTGGATGATGATCGTGCGCGCGGTGATCGTGCCGACCACGCTGCCCGTGTCGCCGACCGTCACCGACTCGCCGTGCACGTCGCCCTGAATGTGGCCTGCTATCAGCAGCGAACCCTTCGTCTTGATGACCAGCTGCTGCCCAGCGATGGTGATGTCCTGCCCGAGCACGGACGTCGGAGCGTCGATGGCAGGCGTCGAGTGATGCTGCGTCGTTCCGAAGAGCGGCGGCGTCGACGTTTTGATCGGTGAAATCGGCTGCGGCGTGATGGATTTGATCGGTTCGACGTTACGCGGATCAGGCGTCGATACGCGGTTGAACATTACTTACCCCCTAAGATGACATCGGTTATCGCCAGCCCCGCGAGGACCGTTACACCACCGCACTTTGAGCACATTATGACCAAGCGCAAAAGTTCTCCAGGCAAATACAGGCGCCTGATGAGAACTTATGCGCTGTTGGATGGCTACCGGAGCAAGCCCGATCTTGGCCGTTAACGAGGGTTCCAGAGATCGACGAAGGGCGCAACGACCCGCGTGCCACGACGGCCCTTGTAGACGTGAACGAACGGCGCATCGACGACGGTCCGCCGGCCACTTTCGACGTGCGCGAACGGCGCGTCGACAACCCGTCCGCGATAGTAGCGGCGATGATAGCGGCGCGATCGATATCCGACGTCATGCACGGAATTCGCTGTAGGCGAGACCGTTCTCATGGCAGCCGCGCCAGCGCCGGGTGCAGCCTGCGCATCGCCGAGTCCAGCGAAGCCCATCAGAGCGAATGCTGCTGCCGCGACCATCGCCGCCGGACTGAAAAAAGCCGTCATGAGAAGCTATCTCCGTTGCATATTGTAGGGCATTGAAAATAGGCAGGGATTTTGATGCGAGCAACCGCAGCTGCGCGGAATGCCGACTCGTGCGACACTTGTGCTGAGTGTCGAGCTAACCGATGACCCATTTCGAGCGGATTCGGGGACCTGCGGCAGGCAAATCAGGCTGATCTGCGCGCCTGCTTTGCCCGAACGGAATTGCGGACGAACGGGGAGAATGTGGATGGCATTGCGCTGGTTGGTGCGGGGTTGTGTGTTCGCATTGCTGAGCGGGGTCTCGGCCAGCGCTTGGGCTCAGGACGCATGTCCGAAAGCCGGAACGCTCGGCGTCTCGCGCACCGTTGAAATCGACACCACTGGCGGGCCGGGCTTCGGCATGGAGCACTACAAGGCCTACGACTTCCTTCAAGACAAGGAAGTCGTCCTGACGTTCGACGACGGTCCGCAGAAGTACGCTACCGAAGCCGTGTTGAAAGCCCTCGCCGACGAATGCGTGAAGGCGACGTTCTTCTCGATCGGCAAGATGGCGCTGGGATATCCGGAAATCATCCGCGAGGTTTCCAAGGCCGGGCACACCGTCGGAACGCACACCTGGAGCCATAAGGCCATCGCCAAGGCGAAGACGTTCGAGGAAGGCAGGGCCGAGATCGAGCGCGGTATCAGCGGCGTGCATCGCGCTATCGGCGGACCGATCGCGCCGTTTTTCCGCTTCCCGACGCTCGTCGATACCCCGGAAGCCGTCGCCTATCTCGGCAAGCGCAACATCGCGATGTTCTCGACCGACATCGATAGCAACGACTACCGGCCGCAGACCGTCGATCATCTTGCCAAGTCGGTTGTCGCGAAGCTCGAAAAGCGCGGCAAGGGCATCATCCTGATGCACGACATCCACAAGCGGACTGCGCAAGCGCTGCCGATCATCCTTGCACAGATCAAAGCCAAGGGCTTCAAGATCGTCCACCTGACGGCGAAGGCGCCGGTCGTCACGCTCGCCGAGTTCGACGAGACAATCGAAAAAGAAGCCAAGGGACTGCCGCAGGTCGGTGCCGAACGGCCGATGTCGAGCGTCGTCAAAACCGTCGGCGGCTCTGCGCCAAGCGATGCCGCTGCGAATGACGCCAGCGAGCCTGAGGGACTGCCCGCGCCTGCCGAGGAAAGCGCACACGCGCCCGCGACGCCGTTGCCTGCTTTCCCTTCGGCATCCACGCCAGCGGAAAAATCCGCTTCTCCGGAATCTTCGCCGCCAGCCGCATCGCCCGCAGCTCCCGGTAAGCAATCGTCCAACGAGCCGTCAGGCGCAGCATCGACCAGCGCGCAGCCCGCGCATGCGGCTCAACCGGTTGCTTCGTCGGACAGCACGTCGGCTCCGCCGCCGTCGATGACCACCGCCTCCGTCGTGCGGACCGTTTCGGGTAACGGCGAAGCAGAGCCTTCTGGGACGCCCGCCAAACCGGCGGCAAAGAGCGAACCGGCGGCACCGCACAAGTCGCTGGTGGAGCGCGCCAAGGAAACGTGGAAGCTCTGGTTCGGAGAATAGGAGCTGGCGAGCTATCGCAAGGCTCTATGACGCGACGAAAAAGAAATGGGTGGCAGAATATGCCACCCATTTCTTTTTGGCCGCCCTTAGGTCCCCCCGGACCTGCCGCAAGCCAAGCTCTTATTGGGCGTATGCGATGCAGCGAGAGATGAACTCGCGCATCGTGTTACGGCATGTGTGGGTGCTTCGCTCCCCCCAGTCGGTCCCCCGATCGACTGTCCCCACGGCCGGAAAGCTATGTCAGCAATCGCAGTTCTTCCACAGAAAAACGAATCACTCTCTGTGATTCGATATTGCTGTGGTGTTTTGGTTACAACAAAACGCCGCGCAAAATCGCGTTGTCATGTCGGCGTCGCAAATGAAAAGGGCCGCTTGTGACAGCGGCCCCGTGAGATCATTCGTCATGAAAGCGGAGTGCAATGTCCGCGCTCGTCGTATCAGGCGCACTCCGGGAGATTTCCGGATGCAAGTCTGAGCGACCACGACATCGACCGCCTCAAGATCCCACTCGACATCGGATCACCTCCTCTCGGTTGTTGCTGATAGAGAAAGACTCGCACTGTTCGCGCGTTTTGCAAAGAGGGACGAAGCGCTCAACTATTTCCCGCAGCTTGGATACGGCGCTTTTTCGCCAGGAACGACAGGACAGATGCGGAAGGGCACCATCTGTTTCAGCCGGGCTTTCCATTTGCTTTCATCGATCGTCAGATTCTCCGCATTCGCCGGAGCGCGCTCCGCCCACTGGATCGTGTAGACGGCTTCACGGGCCTTGATCGCGACCGTCAGCGCCGTTTCGCTATGCTTGTCCGGTTCGATCTTTCCGCAACTCGTCACCGCTACGAACGCGTCCTGCCCGTCGATCGTCGTCGGTCCGAACGGCTTGACTGAAAAGGTGTCGGGGCAAAGCTTCTGAATGCTGCTCGAGATGTTCGCGGCAATGAACTGCGCATTCTTGGTCGGATCTTTGTCGGTATCCTTGACGCCGGTGATGCTGATCATCTGCGTCCAGTTATCGGAATTCTCGCCCTTTAAAAGCGCGGGTCGAAAATACCGCGCGGCGTCGGCATCTTCTTTTTGGATCACAAACCCGTCCGGAAGCGTGAACCCGACCAGCTGTCCGAGCACGGGCGCGATGATCGTCGATGACGGAGTGTCGGCAATCGCCGCCGATCCGGCCAATCCGGAAAAGGCAGCGAGCAGGGCAGAGGCAAATCGCATTCGCATATTGCAAACCTTCGTTGTCGAGCGTCCGATAGAAGCGTGATGCGTCAAAAACATGGTCGATCGCAATGGCGACGGAATTCTCATCCGAGGCGGGTGACGACGAACACGGCGAGCAGCGCAAAGATCGCGAGGTCGGACCATAGCGCAAATCGCTCTTTGAAATTGCCTTGACGGATAATATGCCCGAGCCCCGCAAGCCCGTAATACAATCCGCCCACGATGGCGGCGGGAACGACCCACGACTCCTCGAAGAGGCTCGCAAGCCCAAGCGTTCCCATTGCCAGATTTCCGAATCCGACTTCGCGCACGATCGCGTGCGCCGCAGGAGCATCGATCTCGAAGATGGATTTTGCTGTGAATTCCGGCTTAAGCGTCTGCATCAGCCCCGCAGCGAGCAGGCGAACGCCGCAAGCCCAGAACACGAACCATTTTCCGACAAGCCACATGATGTCGGCACCGGTGGAATAGAACGCCTCAATGATGATGGACGCCGCCGGGAGCACAAGCAGGAGAAGAACGACGGAGACATAATACATATCTGCACCGCATCGATGGGTCGGGCGCTTCTCGCAGGATCGGCAATGAAGCCGGCTTTCAGTCATTCCTGGCCGAGACGTTAGCTTAGTCGCGAGTTCTTCGCATTTCCATGGCGCGCCCGAAGCCTGCGAGCAGCGTTCCGAGCGCGAACAGCGCAAGCACGATCCATTGCAGAATATCTTCGACGCCTTCCTTCTCGATCATGTAGTCGGCGATATCGGCATCGGAATTCTTATAATGCGCGATGCTCTGATCGCGAAGCGTTTCGGCTTCCTTGATCTTCTCCTCCGGCGCATTCGCCACTTGCAGGAGCGTGATCCTGTTGTCGTAGATCGCTTTGATCTGAACCTGCGCCGACTGCTGAGTGCTGAAGGCGGCGAGCCGCCATTCGATCTCGCGCTTCAGCGGATCGAGATAGAACATCTGCGTCGCGGTCGCGCCGAGCAGCAGGAGAATGCCGAACAATTCACCGAGCTGGTAAATCCTGAACCCCATCGCATTCCCCCCTGCGCCCGGCCCCTCAATTCCATCTCGGCTGAGCAATCAATATCGAAAGAAAGAATAGCCCGCCGAGAATTGCCGGTATTGCGACGACCGCAAGCACTGCCGCGCCCGCGGACGTTCGCCCTTGTGTCTTGAGAGCGTACCCGCCCCCGACGACAGCCGTCAGGCCGCCGAGCACCGCAAGCCAAAGCGCGATGTTGAACGACGACACCGACCCATCGCTGATGCCGGCGAAAAAGAAATAGAGAGCGATGAAAAGTGCGACGATGTCGACGGATAGGAATAGGCGGTACGCTGTCATGGCGGCGGACTTTATCTTCTCCGCCGCCGAAAGCAATTGCCGCCGGAAACCCTATTCGGTCGACCGGTCGGCCTCGACATAGAGCGCACTGCCCATTTGGCGGAACTTCTCGCTCATATCGGCCATGCCGACTTCCTTGTCGTTGAGCGTCGCCGCGTAGTCGCGCACGTCCTGCGTGATCTTCATCGAGCAGAACTTCGGCCCGCACATCGAGCAGAAATGCGCGACCTTGTGGGCGTCCTTCGGCAGCGTCTCGTCGTGGAACGCCGTCGCCGTATCGGGATCGAGCGACAGGTTGAACTGATCCTGCCAGCGGAAATCGAACCGCGCACGCGAGAGCGCGTCGTCGCGAAGCTGCGCCGCCGGATGCCCCTTCGCGAGATCGGCCGCATGCGCCGCGATCTTGTACGTGATGACGCCCGTCTTGACGTCGTCGCGGTTCGGCAGTCCGAGGTGCTCTTTCGGCGTCACGTAGCAGAGCATCGCCGTGCCGTACCAGCCGATCATCGCCGCGCCGATGCCGGACGTGATGTGATCGTATCCCGGTGCGATGTCCGTCGTCAGCGGTCCGAGCGTATAGAACGGCGCTTCTCCGCAGGCTTTGAGCTGCTTCTCCATGTTGACCTTGATCTTGTGCATCGGCACGTGGCCGGGCCCTTCGATCATCACCTGGCAACCTTTCGCCCAGGCGATCTTGGTCAGCTCTCCGAGTGTTTCGAGTTCCGCGAATTGCGCGCGGTCGTTGGCGTCCGCGATCGAGCCTGGACGCAATCCGTCGCCGAGCGAGAACGAAACGTCGTACTTGCGCATCAGATCGCAAATCTCGTCGAAGCGTTCGTAGAGGAAGCTTTCCTTGTGATGCGCGAGGCACCACTTCGCCATGATCGAGCCGCCGCGCGAAACGATGCCCGTCACGCGATTGGCCGTCAGCGGCACGAACGGCAGCCGCACGCCGGCATGGATCGTGAAGTAGTCGACGCCTTGCTCGCACTGCTCGATCAGCGTGTCGCGATAAAGCTCCCACGTCAGCTTGACCGGATCGCCGTCGCATTTTTCGAGCGCCTGATAGATCGGCACGGTCCCGATCGGCACGGGCGAATTGCGAATGATCCATTCGCGCGTCGTGTGAATGTTGCGGCCCGTCGAAAGATCCATGACGGTATCGGCGCCCCAGCGGATCGCCCACACCATCTTCTCGACTTCCTCCTCGACCGACGACGTGACGGCGGAGTTGCCGATGTTGGCGTTGATCTTCACGAGAAAGTTGCGGCCGATGATCATCGGCTCGAGTTCGCCGTGATTGATGTTCGCCGGAATGATGGCGCGGCCGCGTGCGATCTCATCGCGCACGAACTCCGGCGTGATGTGTGCGGGGATATCCGCGCCGAAACTTTCCCCGTCGCCGATCGCATCCTTCGCCCGCGCCAGAGCTTCGGCGCGCCCCAGGTTCTCGCGATGCGCGACGTAAATCATCTCCTTCGTGACGATCCCCGCCCGCGCATACTCAAATTGCGTGAGAGGATTGCCGCGCCCACTAAATTCCCCTCCCCCTTGCGGGGAGGGGTGAGGGGTGGGGGTGGGAGTCATTGCGCGCAGCGGCTGGAACACAGTCGGAAACACGCGCGCGGCGTGCGAGCCCGAAACGTTGCCGTTGTCCTCCGGCTTCACCGCGCGCCCGTCATATGCTTCGACGCCGCCGCGCTCTTGCACCCAAGCGTCGCGCACGCGCGGCAGGCCTGTCTCGACATCGATCGTCGCCGCTGCATCCGTATATGGCCCCGAGGCATCGTACACGCGGAACGGCGCTTCGCCGCTTGCCTCGCTGAGCACGATCTCGCGAAACGGAACGCGCAGATCCGGCGCATCGTCGGGCGACACATAGACTTTGCGCGAGCCCTGAACCGGCCCGGTCGTCACCTTCGGCGTTACGATCTCGGAAGCACGGGTGACTTTATTCATGACAATTGCTCCTCTCGACGCTTCCACCGGGGAAGCACGCGAACGATGACGTCACGCGGCGGCGCGCGCGATATGCGTCATCCGGAAAGGTGCGGAAGGGTGGCGTCGCGCCACCTGGTTTGCCCGTCCCTTCGCCGGCATGACCCGGATCAGGTTCTAAGGGTGCTCGCGCTCCTTACGCGATCTCAGCCGGACAACCGGCGCCCCTCGGAAACAGTTCGATTGTGGCTCGATTGAATTGCGATGGCAAGTCAGGCGAACGGCTTAGTCAACGCGAGCCAAAGAAATTCGGGAGAGGCCAAAATCCGTCGTCATGGCCGCGAAGGCGGCCATCTACGCTGGTTTCCGCTCGCACAAAGCCAGCGAGCCGCTCTCCGTCAAGCCGCCATCGCGTGCTTCGCGGCGCCGACCCAGCTTTTGATTTTCTCGATGTCCGGCGGACGGCCCTCGCGCAGCACGCGCCGCCCTGCCGACGTCGCGGCGAACTTCAGCACATGCGCCGAAAGCACGACCGGATCGGCCTCCGCGACCGCCTCCGCCGTGCGATATCCCGCGCCGACGAGAAGCTGCGCATGCGTGCCCCTGAGTCCCGGAATATCGATCACCATGCGCGCCTGATCCTGCCAGTCGGTCAACGTCTCGCTGTCGAAGCGCGAGTCGTCGAGGTCATCCGCTAGCTGCATCGCATCGCGTTCGAGAAAATCGCCGACGGTATGCACGCCGACCGCCGCAAAACGCTCCGCCATTTTCGGTCCGATGGATGGCGCTGCCTCGAGATCGTCGCTTTCGAACAGATAGGCGCGGCCTACCTCGGTTCGCTCTTCCGGCACACGAACAGGGATCGGACGCGGATGCGGCGTGCGCGCGACGGCTGCAAGACTATCGGACTGCACCGGCAAGGCGGGAGGACGCTCGGTAACCTCGGACGCGATGTGCGAGGACTTCGCGACCGCGAGTTCGAGCGCGGTCGTATCGTGCGCGGGCGCCGCTTCCTCCTGCGGCGCGATCGTAGGCGGCGTCTGCATCAGGGGGACGGCTGCGCCCGAAACGCGCGCAGCGCGCACTTCGTTTCGTTGCGCAAGCTGCGGCTCCAGAACTTCCTTGCGATGCAGATCGCGGATCGTCCGGTCGTCTTCCGACAAAGAATTCTCGACGCGGCCCGTCGTTTTCAATTCGTCGTAGATTGCCGCGACGAGCTTGCGGTCTTCCTCGTTCGAGAGGCGCTTCTCGATGAACTTGCGTGGGATCTGCGTCATCGCCAGGAACGTCTCGGCGGTGAGCGTGACCTCGGGCGCGGCGACGCCCGCTTCCGAGATCGCCGCATCGAGAACACGGCCATAGCCTTTCGCCGCGTACATCAACAGTTCGGCGACGATCGTGCGCGCGACATCGTCAAGCCCATCCTCGGGACGGACCGTGCCTTTGTGAATGTCGTAATGCGCGATCAGCTTCTCATAGTAACGATGCGAATATTCAGCGCCGTCGCACACAAACTCTTTCAGCCAGTTGGGACCTGTGGGCAGGAACGCGTCGACATCGGCAAACCGCTTTTCGCCGATCGCGCGCAGCGCATTGTAGGAACGATTGATGCTCCACTCGGTGGCGCGATGAATAGCGTTCTCGGCTTCCGTCTGTCCGGTGTGAAACGGCATGACGGGATCGGTGTAATAGTGGCTGAGCACGCCCGCCGCGTAAGCCGCATCCGGCCAATTGCCGGCTTGCAGTTCGCTGACCGTCCGCCGGTACCACTCGGCGGCCTTCTCCGGCGCGCCGCCCCAATAATTTTCGGAGACGTGCAAGACGTGATTCTTGAAATCCTTGAACGTGACGTCCGGAGCTTTCGAGCCTTCGAGAAAGCGCTCGACATGCTTCAGCATGACCCGTGACCACGCCTCTTTGTCCTTGCGCGGCATCGCGTCGAGACCGTCGAGCGCCAGTTTATGATGCGTGCCGTTGGCATGCGTGGCATAGACAATTCGAAAAAGCGCGGACATCTCTCGCCTCGGGGCTGGTCACGGTATCAGCCCGATGTCTACGCGAGTCGCGCGCCGTCCTCGATTGCAGCAGCGACACCAGAGCGGGTCATCAACGATTTTCGCTGCGCTGCCGCGCCTGTTTCTCGGCCGCAAGATCGATGATATCGGCGCTGAGCCCGCGATCCCGAGCGATCCGCCGCGCCAGATCCGCGTTCCGCCCGATACGTGTCACGTTCGTCGCGCGCGCCAGAGAGGCCTCCGAAAGCATGCGCGCCAGAACTTCCGGTGTCAGCCCGCAGGCACGACCGAGCGCCAAAGCTTCATCCCGCGCCACCGCATGCGCGGCTTCGACATAACCCATCAGCGCTGCGACCGCATGCGCGCTGCCGAGCGGTCCGGTGCGCTCAACGTGACCGAGAAGCGAAAGCACCTTGTCTGCGATTTCGACCGAGTCGGGATATCCGCCGAGCATGATCTTCGCCCGGCCTTCCGCCGCCGCGTCCGAACCGCCGATCAGGGCGGCATCGACGAGGGCCACGCCGCGTGTCCCGAGCAGCCCGAGGAGCGCTTGCAGTTCGCGAGGCGTGCGCGCGCCGATATCGACGATGACCGATCCCGGCTCCATCTCGGCGCCCATTCCCATCCGGTCCGGAGTGCCGACGAGAAGATTGCGCATCGCTTCGGTATCATCGACCGCAACGAGCACGAGAGAACATTCGAATGCAACGTCCGTCGGCGTCGAAGCAGGTTCAAGCCGCTGGCCGCGCGTCACGGCGGGAGAGCCCGGCAATCCGCCATAGAGCACGCGATAGCCGCACGCTGCGAGACGCGCCGCAATTGCCGGACCGTAGTCGTCGTTGCCGATGACTCCGACCGGAGTGTCGCCATAAGGTTGAGAGCTGGCCATCGTTCCTCCGGCTTTGGCGCGAGCTAGCGTCCTTCGCGCCACCATGCAAGCGCGATCAAGGCCAGCAACGCCGCGAGCGCTGCAAACCCGTTGAACATCGGCGTCAGCTTGACGCCGCGCGTCAGGTACGCCTGCCGGTCCTTGAGCCCGAGCCAGCCCGAGCCCGCCATGACCTTTGCCGACGACATCATCGAAATGCGCGGCACATCGATATCCGTTGCCGAACCGTTTGCCGTTCGCGTCCAGAAAACGCCGCCGCCCGTCGCGTCCGCGATCGGCTTCATCTTGCTGTCCGTCGCCGTCACTTCGCTCATCTCGCGCGGATCTTCGACGCCCGCGTTGGCGACGGCCGTCAGCTCGCCCGTCGAAGCCGGTGTCTCGGCTTTGTAAAGGCCGGGCAGTTTGACATCGATTGTCGAGCGCCAGACGCCGGGCTCAGCCTTCGCGCGCGTGAGCGTGACATCCGTCGTGTCGCCGCCCGGTCCGAGAATTTTTACCGGCGAGATCTCGTCATCCATCGATCGCCGTTCGACCGTCAGCTTGAGGCCACGAGCGGATGCGATCAGCCGCTCTTCCTCAAGGTCGGGTTCCTTCATGAGCCAGTGCGAAAGACGGCGCAGAAGATCGGTATGCGGCCCACCGCCATCGTACCCGCGCGCCCAAAGCCATGCCTGATCGGATGTCAGCAGCGCTACCCGGCCTTTGCCTTTGCGATCGAGAACGAGCAGAGGCTTGTCCTCCGCGCCGGTCATCACGATGCGGCCGCGCTCGCCGGTGACTTCGGCTTGGCGGAACCAGTGTCCCCAGGTCGGCTGCGGCGACGCATCCGCAACTTTCGCCGCGTTCCAGCCTGGCAGGCCTTGCGTCACAGGATGCTTCTGGCCTTCGGGCGTGATCTTGGCGCGGAACGGCATCTCCAGCACGCGCCCCGTCGGAGCCGCAGGCAGAACCGACGACAGTGGCGTGTGATAGATGCTGTAGGCGCTTGCGTAATCGTCACCCGCCGCGACCAGCAGCGCGCCGCCATGCTCATCCACGTAGCGCGCGATGTTGTCGTAGTAGAGCAATTGCAGAATGCCGCGATGCTCGTACCTGTCGAAGATGATCAGGTCGAATTCGTTGATCTTTTCTGAGAACAGCTCGCGCGTCGGGAACGCGATCAGCGACAGCTGATTGATCGGCGTTCCGTCCTGCTTTTCCGGTGGCCGCAAAATCGTGAAGTGGACGAGATCGACTGCCGCGTCGGACTTGAGAAGGTTCCGCCACGTCCGTTCGCCCGGATGAGGCTCACCCGACACGAGAAGCACGCGCAGGTTTTCGCGCACGCCTTCGGCCGCGACGACAGCGCGGTTGTTGGCGGTTGTCAGCTCGCCCGGCGTCGGCGCCAGCTCGATCTCGACGATGTTCGTTCCCGTGTGCGGGATCGGCATGTTGACCGTGACCTTGCGGCCGATTTCAGTGCGAACCGTTTCGTCGGGCTGGCCCTCGCGGCGAACTTTGAGCGTCACGGCTCCAGAGCCCGACGTCGGGGCTTTGCCGGTCTCGCGCACGGCGAGTTCGATCGGACGCGATTGCCCGACGAGACCGTAGCGCGGCGCTTCGATGATCTCGATCCGCCGGTCGAATTCATCCGGTTTGCCGGTCAACAGCGTATGCACGGGTGCGTCGAAACCAAGCGCCGCGGCCGATTTCGGCACATCATGCACTTGCCCGTCCGAGACGAAAACGACGCCTGCGATGCGGTCCGGCGCGGTATCGCTCAGCGCCGCGTTGAGATCGGCGAAAAGGTTCGTCCCTGGAGCCGTCTGCTCGCCGGGAACGCCACCGTTGACCCACTTGATCTTGAGGTTCGGGATCTTCGCGAATTTCGCTTCGATATCTCTGCGGATCGCCTCGAGCTGCTTCGTCCGGTCGGAAAGTTTCTGGCTCGGGCTTTCGTCGAGGACGACGATTGCGACGTTGTCGAGGCTCTCGCGCTGCTCTTCCTTCAGGATCGGATTGAGCAACGCGCCGATCAGCGCCGCAAGCGCCGCAAGCCGCAGCAGCGCGCCCCGCGACCGCCGGACGAGAAGCGCGATGACCAGTCCGATCGCCACCGCCGCCAGTGCGATCAGCACCAGATTGGGAACGAGCGGAGCGAATGTAATCGACCAGTTCAAACTCGTGTCCTTATTGGCCCAGCCGTTCGAGCAGCGCCGGCACGTGCACCTGATCGGCTTTGTAGTTGCCGGTCAGCGCGTGCATGACGATGTTGATACCGCCGCGGAACGCCATCTCGCGCTGCATCTCGCCGCCTGGGACGGTCGGGTAGATCGGACGCCCGCGATCGTCGAGCGCCCATGCCGCCGCCAGATCGTTCGACGTGATCATGATCGACGTCACGCCGTCGGAAACGCGCGCTTTGTGCGTATCGCCGTCGTTGTTCGGGATCGCCTCGACCCAAAGCTGCCCGCCATCCCAGCGGCCGGGAAACGATCGCAGCAGATAGAACGACTTCGTCACGACGTGATTTTCGGGAACGGGCTCGAGCGGCGGCACGTCGAGCTTGCTCAACAGCCGCTGCAATGCCGATCCGCCTTTGCCCGCGAGTGGCAACGTGCTGCTTCCGCCTTGCCCATAGTCGCGCGTATCGAAAATAATGAGCCCGCCTTCTTTCATATACGCGTCGATCTTGGCGATGACCGGATCGGGCAGCGCTTCGGCAGTGTCGAGAACGGGCCAATACAGAATGGGATAGAACGCGATCTCGTCCTTCCTGATGTCGACTGGCTTCGGCTCGCCCGGTTCGACGGCCGTGCGCGTTTGCAGAACGCGTCCCAATCCTTCCAGACCCGCGCGGCTCGTTTCGTCCGTCGTCCGGTCGCCGCTCACGACATAGCCGAGCGTGACTTTGCCCGTCGCCTCGATGACGGCTTTGTCGGCGGCCGAAAGGTTGCCCGGCCGCACGACCTGCGTCGTGTCCGTCTGAGGTCGCGGCGCAAACGAGTCGAGCTGCTGAATATCCGGCTGCCGGAAATCTTGCGGCGAAAAATCTTGCGCTCGGACATGGTCCGGCCAAGCTGCGAAGGAGAGGGCTCCCAAGGCGATCATCGCCGCCGTACCGGCGCGCGGACGCGAGCGGCGCGAAAACAGTCCGCCGATGCCGCCGGCCTGCAAAACGAGAACCGCGAGAATATCGGCGAACAGCAATCCGAGCGCGATGCCGAGCAGGGTCGGCTTCAGCGCCGTGCTCGCGCCGTTATCATAGGAGAGTCGCGTTACCGAGGCCGGAAGGCTCGGGAACGGCACCAGCGTGCTTTTCGGCGTCAGCACATTGAGCGCGCGCGGACTCGCAGGCTGTCCATAATAGCCGGGCGGATGCTCGATGCTCGGCACCGTTTTTTCAAGCTCGGAGGCTTTGAGCGGTTCTGCCGTCGGCGGCGGCGTGCGAAGCGCCCCGAGCCCGTCGAGCGTCCGGATCGGTGCGAGCACGTTGCTGTCGTTGGTCTCGGTTGCGCCTGCGTTTGCATTCGTCTCGGTCGCTGTACCGCTCTGCGCCGCGCCGATCGTACCCATGGTCGAGAGCCGTCGCAGCATGTCGACGAACAGTCCCGACATCGGCAGATTCGACCAATCGGAATTCGCCGTGACGTGGAACAGCACGAGACGTCCGTTGCCGCGTTTGGCGGCCGTGACGAGCGGCGTACCATCCTTGAGCCGTGCCCAGATCTCGATCTCCGGCGTCAGTTCGGCGGGATCCGCCAGCACCTGACGGTTGATCGTCACGTCCTTGGGAATGGTGAGCCCTGCGAACGGACTGTTTTCGTCAAATCCAGCGAGCGGCTGTGGCGTCGACCACGAGAGCGCGCCGCCGAGCGACCGCCCGCCGCTGCGAAGCACAACTGGCAACAAGTCATCGCCCGCTTTTTCGAGACGCGGCCCGGCGAAGCGCACGAGCAGACCGCCGCGCTTCACGAAATCGTCGACTTTCTTCGCCGCTTCGCCCGTCAGCGTGCCGATATCCGCGAGCATCAATACGGAAATGTTCTGCTTGAAAACGCTATCGAGGCCGTCGGACAGGTTCGCATTCTTGGCGATCGCGATATCCGCATACGGCTTAAGCGCCTTCTCGATGTAATAGAGCGGCGCCAGCAGCGGCTGCGCCTCCTCGCGGCTTTCACCCGACAAAAGCCCGACGCGATGCCACTGCGTCGCCGCATCGATCAAGCTGACCGATCCCGCCGACCGCTCGCTCGCGATCTCCAGCCGTGCCACCTGATTGCGCAATTCGAGCGGCAGTTCGAACACGACGGTCGTTGAACGCTCGCCCGCCGCGAGCTTGAACGGGGCTTCCCCAAGACGCTCGCTGCGCGCGGAATACGCATACACGCTGCCCGTCCGCGCCGGGCCGCCTGGCGACAGAACGGTCGCTTCGAGCTTTCCCTTCTCGCCGAGATGCGCAGCAAGGCCGAGCGCCTCGCGTCCCTGCGCCTCGTCCAGAACGGCGATCGTTCCATTGCCCGCGAGTTCGGTAAGCGTCTTTACAACTCCGGCGACGTCCGACTTGTGATCGATGCCGTCTTGCAGCCAGACGATGCTTGGATTTTTGACGCTCGCTTCAGCAAGCGCCTTCCTCAGAGCCTCGGCAGCCGCGCCACGATCCGGCGCGAAGGGTTCGGGCACCAGCGCCGCGGCCGTGCTCCGCGCTTCGGCCGGAGATTGAATCTTGAGCACGGGTAACCGCGTCGCCGCCGCCGTTCCCGCGACGATCACCGGACGGCCCTTGCTTTCCGCTTCGCCGATGATCCGATCGATCATCGCGACGCGTTCCGGCCACCGCGACGCCGCCGACCAGCCGTTGTCGACGAACAGCACCACGGGACCTTCGCCCGAGAGCGCCGCGTCGCGCGACGGATTGAGAATGGGCTCCGCCAGCGCCAGGATGACGAGCGTCGCCGCGATCAGCCGGATCAGCGTCAGCCACCACGGCGTTTTTTCTGCGGTCTTCTCATCGTTATCGAGCCCGACGAGAATGCGCGTCGGCGGAAATTGAACTTGTGTCGGGCGCGGCGGCACCGCGCGCAGCAGCCAATAGATGATCGGCAGCGTGATGAGCGCCGCCAACAGCCAGGGATTAAGAAATGCGAGCGGGCCGAAGCTCATGGCGCGCGCTCCATCGCATCCGAGCTTCCCGCCATCCACTTATAGCCGCTCGTCGAACCTTGAAGCCGCATCAGCAACGACAACAGCGGTTCCGACGCGGGGCGGTTGGTGTGATGCGTGAGGAACGACCACCCGAACCGCTTCGCCATCTCGGCAAGCTCGGCGCGATGCGCTTCGAAACGCGCGCGATATTTCGGACGCAGCGCTTCGACGCGATCCGCTACCCATCGCTCGCCCCCGGATGGGCTCAGGAATTCGGTGCGTCCATGATACGGCAGCGTTTCTTCGGCGGGATCGAGCACCTGCACCATATGTCCAGCAACGCCGTTGCCCGCGAAACCTTCGAGCCGTTCGCGGATGACGTCCGGCGGCGACAGGAAATCGCTGAACAGGATCAACCCCGAAAAGCGGCTGAGCGAAGCCTTCGGCGGCAGACCGGATTGCATCGCTTCGGAGCGGCTGTGGCTGGCGATCGTTTCGGCGATGCGCGTCGCAGCGTTGCGGCTTGCGGTTGGCGACATCTGCGCGAGCAGCGCCACGCGTTCCCCGCCGCGCACCAGAAGCTCGGCTGCGGCGAGCGTCAGCACCAGTACGCGGTCGCGCTTCGGGACCGGCGCGAAGTGGCTCTGGAAATTCATCGACGGCGAAATGTCCGGCCAGAGATGCAGCGTATGCGCCGCCTCCCACTCGCGCTCGCGGATATACAAGTGATCCGAACTCGCTGACCGCCGCCAATCGACGAGCGTCGCGTTTTCGCCCGCTTGATATTGCCGGAATTGCCAGAAGGTTTCGCCGGGCCCCGCGCGTCGCCGGCCGTGAATGCCCTGCGCAACGGTCGATGCGATGCGGTCCGCCTCCATCAGCAGTTCCGGCATGCGATCGACGAGATCGACCGCCTCACGCTCGAGCGCCAGAACCTGCCGGCTCTCGTTGCTGATGCCGGAACCATGCCCGCGGGCGTCCGCCATTCGTGATTACTCCACCGACGCTGCGAGGCGCGCGATGATGTGGTTGAGATCTTCGCCCTCGGCGCGCGCAGCAAACGTCAGCGCCATGCGGTGTTTCAGGATCGGTTCCGCGAGCGCGATGACGTCGTCCACGGATGGCGCGAGGCGTCCGTCGATCAAAGCCTTCGCACGAACCGCGAGCATCAAAGCCTGGCTGGCGCGCGGACCAGGACCCCAAGCGACGAAGCGATCGGTCTCCGCGTTCTCGCCGGTGCCGGGACGCGCCGAGCGCACGAGCTTCAGGATCGCTTCGACGACCTTGTCCGGAACCGGAATCTGGCGGACCAGCCGCTGCGTCGCCATCAGATCCTGCGCCGAGATCACAGCTTCGACCTTCGCAGAGTCGGTGCCGGTGGTCGCATACAGCATCCGCCGCTCGGCGTTGAGATCGGGATAGCCGACGTCGATTTGCAGAAGGAAACGGTCGAGCTGTGCTTCAGGCAGGGGATACGTGCCTTCCTGTTCCAGCGGGTTCTGCGTCGCGAGCACGTGGAACGGCGCGGGCGTGTCGTGACGCTGCCCGGCGACGGTGACGTGATGCTCCTGCATCGCCTGCAGCAGCGCCGACTGCGTCTTCGGCGAAGCGCGGTTGATTTCGTCCGCCATCAGCAGCTGAGTGAAGATCGGTCCTTTGATGAAGCGGAACGAGCGCCCGCGTCCCGCTTCGTCTTCGAGCACTTCCGAACCGATGATATCCGACGGCATGAGGTCGGGTGTGAACTGAATGCGCTTCGCTTCGAGCCCGAGCACTTTGCCAAGCGTTTCGACGAGTAGAGTCTTGGCGAGACCGGGCACGCCGATCAGCAGCGCATGCCCGCCCGACAAGATCGTGATCAGCGTCCGCTCGATGACCTGGTCCTGACCGAAGATCACCGCGGCCGCAGCCTTGTGCGCACGCTGCACGCGTTCAGCCGCCGCTTCGAGCCGTGGCACGATATCGGTGTGAGTCTCGACGACATTACTCATGGAATGAATGGCCTCGCTGGGCAGATCTCGTGCGGATTTCGCATACGGAAACAACGGGCCGAGCTTCGGCGTTCCCGGCAGCATCTTGAGCCTAGACGATCCCGCCCGGTCCTCCTAGGGTCAAGTGAATGTTACGTTAGGATAAGGTAGCAATTCGGCAGCCTTGAGCCGCGCGGCAGATATCGGATGAAACTCATGAGTTTGCCGCCATGACGGAGACGTTCGCTTCCCCGTCTCAGGGACTGGATGCATTGCTTCGCGCGGCGAAGGAAGGCGGCGAGGCGGGAGCGCGACCGGTCGACAAATGGAACCCGCCCTACTGCGGCAGCATCGGAATGAGCATTCGCCGTGACGGCGTTTGGCTTTACCAGGGCAGCCCGATCGGCCGCATCGCGCTGGTCAAGCTTTTCGCGAGCATTCTGAGAAAAGACGACGACGGCAAAACCTATCTCGTAACGCCGGCCGAGAAAATCGATGTCGATGTCGAGGACGCGCCGTTTCTTGCCGTCGAGTTGGCGGTGTCAGGTGAAGGACGCGATCGGGCGCTGACCTTCCGCACCAACGTCGACGATGTCGTGACGGTCGATGCCGCTCATCCGCTGCGCTTCCAAGTGAGCGAACCCGATAGCGGATTGAAGCCCTACGTGCTTGTGCGCGGCCGGCTCGAAGCCCTCTGCACGCGCGCCGTCTACATGGAACTCGTCTCGCTCGCCGAGGCGAACGACGATGACGGGGAAGCCGTCGGCGTATGGAGCGGCGGCGTCTGGTGGCCGCTCAGTGCCGGAGCCTGAAGCGCCGTCCTGCGCCGATAAACAAAATCCGCGACTGCCGGAGCAGGCGCGGATTTCGTAAACTCGTATCTCGCGTCGATCTGGCGATCAGACGGGACGAAGATTGTCGGCCGATGATTTGCCGCTACGGCGATCAGCCACGATTTCGAAGGAGATCTTCTGTCCTTCATTGAGACCGTTCAGCCCGGCGCGTTCGACTGCGCTGATGTGAACGAACACATCATTGCCGCCGCCATCCGGCTGGATGAAGCCGAAGCCCTTTTGGCTGTTGAACCATTTCACGGTTCCTGTCTGCATAAATAAAAATCCTTGTTCAACAAACATGCGCTCTGGCCCGGCGGATGCTGGGCAAGACGGTCGAGATTTTTTGGAAGTCCAGTTCAGGCGCGCACTTCGCAGCGAGGGCCAAGTCATCCAGCGAAGCTCGATCGCGCGCAGTATGGAAAAAAACACCTCCGGTTGCAAGCGAAGATACGGGGTATCCCGCAAACGGTCACAATTCCGGCACGCGGAACCGTCCGCCTGCCGGAAAAACAGCCATGTCCCTATAGCCTACGCTGGAAACTGGGAGCCTCAATCGCCCCCGGCGATTGACAATTGTTTTGCGAGCGCCGCTCCCGGAGTGAATTCTGGGCTGGTGCGCTTCAGCCAGTCCGCGACCTCTGCCAGACGGGCATTCGAGATATTTTCGCCAGCTTTAGCAACGCGGGTGACGAAAAACCCGTCGCCATTGCGCACCCCGATCCATTTGGCATCGTCTTCAGCCACATATTTCAGAAACGGCGATGGTCGTGCCGAATCGTCATTTCCAACGGCAAAAGCCGCTTCGGCTGTATTCCACGTCGCCTTCTGGCAATTGCCGTCCCAGCCGAGGAATTCGAGCGAGCCTTGCGCCGCGCCCGTTGCCTTGCCGAACAGCGCAACCTTGAAATCGTCGCCGAGCCAACGAACCGTCACGTGATTGCCGTCGCAAGTCTTGAGGTGAACCTTGTTGTCTTCGAACGCTTGCGGATTTGCCATCGCCGGCGACACGCTGAGCGCCGCCAGAACCATCGGTGCCGCCCACGAAATAACGCGCATATGATTTCTCCATCGCAGTGTTGCAGCCATGTTTGGCGCACCGCGCGCGATGATCAAGACGATCCAAGATAAAATGCTGAAATCTAACGTGAATGTGATTGCGCGTGCGCGCTCAACGGCATCCAGCGCGTTCTATTTTTCGGGAAAGTTTTGCAATGCCTTCCGTGAACCGCGCGGACTTCTTGCGCGTTGTCGCTAAATGCGCGGATGGATCGGCGGTCTTCACTCTGTCACCCTGACAGCCCGAAAAATACCGGTGGCAATTCGCTACCTGCTCACCGTTTGTGTGGTCCTCGCGGTGATGTGGGCGTGGACCCACACCGGTCACGACGCGCAACGCTATCCCTACCTGATCTTCCTCCCGGTAATTTTTGCATGCGGCGCGATATTCGATCGCGGCAACGGCTTTCTCGCCACCATTCTGAGCGCGACGATCGTCGATTATTTTATGCAGCGGCCGGTCGGCTCGTTGGCCGTTGCTGACGGCGACGATCTGATCGCGCTCGCGCTTTTCATCGCCGTCGGATTCTCCATGGCGTTCGTCGTGGAAGCCCTGCATGTCGGCCTGGTCGACCTGTCGATCGAGCATCAGCGCGTGCAGGCGGCAGTCCGCGATCGCGAGGTGTTGCTAGAGGAACTCTCGCATCGGACGCGCAACGATCTCGCAAACGTCATAACGCTTCTGAATATGCAAGCGCGTTCGGCGGACGGTGTTGCGCGCGAGGCAATGATCTCGGCAGCCGACCGGGTCCAGGCAATCGCCCGCGTCCACCGCCGCTTTCAGATCCATAACCATCGCGTCGTCGTCGATACCAAATCCTACATCGGCGAACTGTGTGACGATCTCAAACTATCGCGTTTGGCATCGCGCCCGATCGCCCTGCATTGCGAATCGGAAAGCCATTTGATCAGCATCGAGAAGGCGGTGCCTCTAGGATTGATCGTCAACGAATGCGTGACGAACGCGACCAAGCATGCCTTTCCCGACGAACGCCCCGGCACAATTTCTGTGCGCTTGATCCGCGTCGGCGATACGTACACGCTGACGATCACCGACAACGGCATCGGAACCAAGGCCCATGTCGCCCACGCCGGGACAGGAAGCCGGCTGATCCAGATGCTGGCGGCGCAGCTCGGAAGCACGATTGAGATCGAGCCACGCTCGCCCGGCACCGCTGTCATCGTCACGATTCCGGTTAAGTCGGCCAAATGAGAAACGCGGTCGTCCAACAATTTTACCGGTCGGCGATGACGTGCACAGTCCCTGTCATATCTGGATGGAAACGGCAGAAATATTTCGTTGTCCCGGCATGATCGAACCGCAGCCG
Source organism: Hyphomicrobium sp. GJ21 (assembly GCF_001006785.1). Lineage (NCBI taxonomy): Bacteria > Pseudomonadati > Pseudomonadota > Alphaproteobacteria > Hyphomicrobiales > Hyphomicrobiaceae > Hyphomicrobium > Hyphomicrobium sp. GJ21. Next base: position 1,888,498 of record NZ_CDHO01000003.1, read on the forward strand.
CGCCGAGCGGCTTTCGGCAACCACGACATCCCACGAGCCGTCGTCGGCGGTTGCGGTGTGGTCGATGAAGTCGCCGTTCACCCACTCGATCGTATCGCCCTCCCGGATCGTGATCTCGGCGGGCGAGAAGGCGAGGCCGGTGATTTTGACTTTTACGACCTCGCCCGCAATCCCGAAGCGAGCGCTCATGATCTGCAGCGCCACGAGCAGGGCGGCGCACTGAAATGCGGTTCGCATCGGAGAGTTCCTATTTGAGCGTGCTGGCGAGATGCTCAGCATGCGCGAGATGACCCTGGAAAATCTTGAGGCCCGTTTGCAGAAGTCCCTTCAACTCGCTGTTTGACGATGAGGGGATGAGCGTCGTTTCGAGCGCGCCGTCGACGGTCTTGTGGAAGGCAACTTCGTTCTCGACGTAGGCTTTGTCGAACGCGGCGCCGGACAGCTTGCTCAACTCGTCGTGCTTTTGCGCGGCCTGCTCGGAAAGAGCTTTGCTTGTACCGTTGTCTTCGGGCGTGACGTTGAGCTTCTTGACCAAAGCCAGCGCCTTGTCGTTGACCGCCTTGTGATCGCGAACCATGTCGCTCGCGAAGGCGCGAACCGCTTTGTTCTGCGATTTTTCAAGCGCGAGCTGACCGGCCTTCACATCGATATCGCCCGCCGTATAGGCGATGTGCGCGATCTGCGGATCACTCGGCTGATCGGCCGCGAATGCCGGTAACGCCAACGCCGAGAGCGTGACTGCTACGGCGAAACTCGTCGGGAAATGACGCATTGAATTGCCTCCGTGTTGCGAGCCCTGCGGGCTCTCTGTCTCACGAAGGATTGGATGGCGCGGCGCGCGAAACGTTCCCGATGATCAGCGTTGGCTCAAGCGCGATACGACGGCATTCGTCAAACGCTCGCATCGCTTGCCATCGAACGGGAAGACATCGCTGAAGAACGAGCCGATATGTTCTTCGAGTGACGACTTGAGAAGTTTGCGTGCCCTGTGCAGGCGCGTCTTCACCGTCTCCGGCTTGATGCCGTAAAGCTCCGCCGTCTCGTCGATGCTCAGCCCTTCGATGGCACGCGCAATGAGAACGGTACGGAATTCTTCCGGGAGCTCATCGATCGCCCTCTCCAGAAGACGGCAGATTTCATGCTGCGAAGTGGCGCGCTCAGGGTCCACGATCGTTTGTCCAGAGAGAGGAAAGGGAATGATGTCTGCGATCCGTTCCGGCGGCAGATCGAAGTGCGACGCAGGCTGATCAACGCGCCGTCGCGCCCGTTGCAAGGCTTCGTTCAGAACGATGCGCGTCAGCCACGTTGTCAGGCTCGACTCTCCGCGAAAATCGGCAATCGCCGAAAAGGCACGGAAGTAGGCCTCCTGCAGTACGTCTTCGGCTTCGCTGTCATCGCGGACGATACTGCGCGCGACACGATAAAGACGCCGGTTATGCTCTTGAATAATCGCGCGGATCGCCGCCTCATCCCGCTGCGATGCGCGCCGAACGAGATCGGCTTCCGCCGATCGCTGTGTGCTGTTCAGCACCGATTGACCCATGCCCGCATTCCTTTCCGAAGCGCCGAGCCTATTGGATGTACGCTTCCGAAAAAGGTTCCTGAGAGGCGCGAACGCCAATCCTTAATGGATTGCCATAAGCGTTGCGCGCCGGAAATCTGTGGTCTCAGTGAACGCGCAATTCGGTGCCGATCAGCCGGACTTCCGCGGGGCGAATAAGCTCGGAGTGTGCGACGGTCACCTTGAAAAGTTTACCATCGAGCGTCGCGGTCCAGAAATCGAGAAACGATTTGAGCTTCGGGAAGCGCGGGGCAAGATCGTATTCTTGCCAGATATAGCTCTGCAGGAGCGATGGATGATCCGGAAGACGATAGAGAATTTCGGCAGTCGTCAGGCTGAACCCGGCAAGCTGAGCCTTAAGGCCGCCGGCATTAGAAACTTCCTTGTTGGTCACTGGCAATCTCCCTTCGATAAGAGTGATTGGCGCCCTCCCCGGAACAACGATGATCAGTTGAGATTCGTTCAATGTCCAGACGAATGACAAAGCGCTAAGCGTATTAGCAAAGCACGCAGACGAGTGCTCAATCCGCCTGTGATTTGAATGTTTGCATGATGCTCGAGACCGCGCTGAAAAGTTTGACGACGTTCTTCGCCACGATCGGACCGGTCGAGGCTGCGGTCTTGTTCGCGACGCTGACACCGAAGATGCCGCGCGCGGAACGTCAGGCGATCGCCATACGCGCGACACTGATCGCATCCGCGATCCTCGCGTTCTTCACCGTGCTCGGAAGTCCGATCCTCGCGCAGCTCGGCGTTTCCGTTGCCGCGTTGCAGACGGCCGGCGGCATCATCCTGTTGATGATCGCCATCGACATGATCTTCGCGCGGCCGGGCGGCGCGATCAAACTGACGCCGCCAGAAGGTGCCGAAGCGCAGACGCGCGAGGACGTCGCCGTGTTTCCGCTCGCAACACCGTTGCTCGCTGGGCCGGGTGCGATGAGCGCCGGAATTCTGCTCGCTGCAAACGCGAGCGACGAACCGTTCGGCTTGGCGATCGTCGTTGCATCGCTCGCGTGCGTGATGATCGCGACGCTTGCGCTGCTGCTTCTCGCGCAAGAGCTGAACCGCGTGATGGGGATCACCGCGCAACGCGTTCTCATTCGCGTGTTCGGAATTCTGCTTGCCGCCCTCGCCGTGCAGGCGCTGTTCAACGGCATCAAGGATTCCGGCCTAATTGCCGGATAGGGAATTTCGTAGTCAGCATCCTGAAAAACTGCTGCGATCGGCTGCTTTTGAATGCCCGTTAGCGCCTCTTTAACGCATCAATGTTTCAATCCGGGACAATGAATTCGGTTTAGTTGCGTTCTTGTAGCGTTGAAAGCGTGAATATGTATGCGTTTGCTGCGGGCCGGTCGCCGGCTGGAGTCGCTCGTGCGGCGATCGTGCCGCTGCTTATTGCAGCGGCAGCTTTAGGCGAGGCCGGATGCGCCACGGACAATAACGCGTACTATTCGGGCGCGCCGGCCAACGTCACATACGTCCGCCAAGCATCGGCGGCGACCGAAATGGAAGACGACGGCTTGCCCTCGCAGGCGCCGCCGTCGGCCAATATCCGTCAGTTGCCTGACGATCCGTCCGAGCCCTATAGCCGCAACTACGGCGGACCGAACCCGGCGGCGATCGAGAGAAAGCCGCTCGACAAATCGGCAGCCGCACCGTTGCCCGCGCAGGCTGCGATCCCCGCCGACCTGCCTCCCGCGTTCCGCCGTCAGCTTGCGATGGCCGGCTACGCCACCGAGTAAGGCGAGCGGAAGGCATCGCGAACCGATCTTCGCCGTGATATGCGGGCGCTATGTCCACACGCATTGCCATCGTCCGCTATCTTGACGTTGCGAGAACGTCTGAGCTCGACGCTGCGATCGACACGATCTTTTTCGAAGCGAGCAATACGAAATCGTTCGAGAGCGAAGCCACGCGGACGGCTTTCCGCGAGCGCTGGCTCGGGCGCTACCTTCGGGTTGATCCGCAGTTCGCCTATCTGGCGATAACAACGTCAGGCGACGTTGTAGGGTATCTCGTCGGCACCATAGAAGACCCCGCATCCAGCAAAGTTCAGGACACCGCTATCACCGCGTTTCGCGACGTGACGCAGCGCTACCCCGCGCATCTGCACGTGAACATCGCGCCCGACCATCGCGGCTCCGGCATTGGCGGACGGTTGATCGACGCGTTCATCGCTGACGCACAGCGGGCAGGCGCTTCCGGCGTCCACGTCATCACGAGCGCGGCTTCGCCGAATGTTCGCTTCTACAATCGTAATGGTTTTTGCGAAGTTGCGCGCGGCGGACCTGCCGGCGCGCTCGTCTGTTTGGCGCGCGCATTGGGCTAAAAGCGTCCGGCCGTCGAATTCCAAGAGAGACGGCCGGAGAGTTGCACGACGCTAGGGATGGGAATTTGCGCGCTTAGTTGGTCAGTTCCGGAAGCCGAGGCGGCAGCACGAAGCCGATCGGCTCGGACTTTTTCAGCAGCGTCCGCGGATCTTCATTGGTCCGCCGCGATTTGCCCTCGAACATTGCGCCCTGTTCGATGGAAAGCGACTGATGGAAGATGTCGCCTTCGACCTCACTCGTCGTTTGCAGCATCACGCGCTTGCTGTGAACAGAGCCGACGACGTGTCCGCGAACGACCACTTCCTCCGCCGAAATGCTGCCCGTCACGGTTGCGCCTTCGCCCACGACGACATGGCTGCCTTCGATATCGCCTTCGACGATACCATCGACCTGCACTTCACCTTTGCAGATGAGATTGCCGGCGATCGTCAGGTCGCGGCCGATGACCGAAACCGATTTGGCGGGTTCGGCCTGCGGCACCGTCAGAAACGGGCGTGGCTGGAACGAGGGGGCGGGAGGAATTTCAGACGTCGCCGCTACCGTTTGCAGCTTCGGCGTGTCCGTCTCTGAGCGGCGAAAGTTCGGCAACATCGGAAATCATCCCCTCACACAACTTAAGCAACAAGCGCGCCCGGCACGCGAGCACATGTGATTCGGTTAGCACCTTCATCGCTCCGGTTCAGCCGGTAGCCATAACTAATGCACCGACAATCCCCAGGATTATAAGCAGCTCCTACAATCCTGGGCGCACACTGTGGCAGAAGATCAACGAAGGGCCCGAACTGCGCTTTTTCTGCTCATTTGGCTAACGCCTTGACCGCGGCCAGCACATCCTCGGCATGGCCCGGGATTTTCACCTTGCGCCAGCTTCGGACGATCTTGCCTTTGGAATCGATCAAAAAAGTCGAGCGTTCGACGCCCATGTATTTGCGGCCATACATGCTTTTTTCGACCCACACGCCGTAAGCATTGGCGGCATCCTTGTTTTCGTCCGCGAGCAGCCGCAGCGGCAGGTCGTATTTGGTTTTGAATTTCTTGTGGCTCGCCGCACTGTCGGGAGAAATGCCGACGACGTCAGCGCCCGCCTTGGCGAATTGATCCGCGAGGCACGAGAAATCCTTGGCCTCCTGCGTGCAGCCCGAGGTGTCGTCCTTGGGATAGAAATAGACGACCACCGGACGCCCCTTGAGCTTCGACAGACGCACGACCGAACCGGCGTCGTCAGGTAGCGAAAAGTTGGGAGCGTTCTCACCGTCTTGGAGCATCTTGAAAGTGCCTTTCTTTTGTCGCTTTTACATCTGTACGTGCCATCGCGTACGAATGGAAACCAGCATTTTGTAGCTTGTCCGGTACTAGGTCTGTCCGTTCGCCGGAAGGCGCGGATCAGTCGGTCGTTGGTGTTGCCGTCCGCGGGGGTGTGAGGAGCGGCGTTGGCGAAATCCGTAAGTGGCGGGCGCCCCGTTGAGGGACGCGGCGCCGATCAGACTGCGCACTACGCGCGCCGGCCCGGTGCGACGACCTCGCCGGAGCGTAGTGTCGCGATATCGCATGATGAGAATGATCCTGACGAGGCCGTAATGATGCGCGGTCTGCGGAGGTTTTTCCGCGGCTGCCGCATGATGTTCTATGTCGTGATGCCGCTTGTTCTACTGACGGCAATCGGCGTCGGCGTTCTGTACGTAAGGCTCAGGCATGGTCCGATCGGCTTCGATTTCGTCGTCGCCCCGATCGAGCGCGGCATCAATGCGGAACTGGCGGCAAGCTCGGTCAGGATCGACGGCGCGGAGTTGCGCTTGGGCGCCTCCGGGGAACTGGAATTTCGCCTGCGGGATGTGAGCGTCCTCGAAAAAGGCGGCGACGTCGTTCTTTCCTCGCCGCTCGCCGCCGTCAATATCTCGCTCGCGGCGCTGACGCGAGGCCGCATCGTTCCGCGACGCATCGAATTGATCGATCCGATCATCGCGCTCGCCTATTCCGATGAATCCGGCTTCGTCTTTGAACGCGCCGTGCCGCGTCCCGTGCCTGCCCGCGTGCCGAGCCAAAGCGCCCCGTCCGCGCCACTCAAGCAAGACGACACCGTCGCGCCGAATACGACTGTCGCCGTGCGGACGGTGCGCACCGGCCACCAGCTCAATCTCGCGAAGATGTTGAGCGATACCTCCTATCGCGCGCGCCAGCGCCTCGACGCGACCTCGTATCTGACCGAGTTCGGCCTCTCGAACGCGACCGTGGTGATCGATTATGAAGGCCAGCGCAGCTCGTGGCGCATCGATGAGGCCAGCGTCGATTTCAACCACCAGAGACAGCGCAGCCTGATATCGGGCCGCGCGCTCGTCGCATCGAAACAGGGTCCGTGGGCGATCTCGTTCCTGACGGACGAGCGGGAAACGGCCGACAAGCTGCAGGTGAAAGCGACCGTCCGCGATCTCGTGCCGTCCACGCTGGCCGCCGCGGCCCCGCCGCTCGCGCTGCTCGGCATGTTCGAATTTCCCGTGGCCGCCGATGCCACCGTCGTGCTGACGCGCTCGGGCGAAATCGAGAACGGCGACCTGGCGCTCGAATTCGGAAAGGGCCGCGCGCGATTGCCCTATCTCGTGCAGCCGATGGATGTGACCGCCGGCCTCTTCAAGCTCGACTACGACGGCAAGAAGCGACGCTGGGACTTGAAGCCGAGCCCAGTCAAGTGGGCCGACGGAACGATCATGTTCTCCGGCGCGATGATGGACGTGGCAAAGGCGAACGAGCCACCGCAGTGGCGCTTCGGGCTCGACGGCAAGAATGGCGTATTCGAAGCCCCCGAATTCAACGTACCGCCTGTGACGATCGACAGTTGGACGGCGCAAGGCTCCATCATTCCGCGTCGCGGCCAGGTCGATATCGACGAGTTCCGCCTCGCAGGCGGCGGTGGCGTCGCGACAATCAAAGCCACGACGCAGGCGGGTCCCGACGGGCAAAGCATGTCCGCGGAGTTCTCGGCGTCGCCGATGCCGCTGCAAACGCTGAAAGCCTTGTGGCCCCGCGCATTGGCGACCGGCACACGGGAGTGGGTGGGCAAGAACCTGTCCGCCGTCGACTTCCAGGGCGGAACGCTACGGTTCACCAACGGCAACGTCGGCGGCGTCGACGCCGGCACAGTCACCGTGTCGACCGACCTCGAGCGCGTAACGGCGAACTTCGGTGCAAAGAACCTGGTCTTCCGGCCGCTGCCCGGCATGCCCGAGATCACCGTCCCGGAAGCGTCTGTGAAACTCGTGGACAACGTCCTCGATATTGCGATGCCCGCTGCCGAAACGACGCTCGCGGACGGCCAGCGGCTCGCGATCAAGGACGTCAGCGTGCAGACTGACAACGTCATGGCGGCGCGGCCGAATGGCCAGATCAGCCTCACGGCGTCGGGCGATCTCGCACCCTTCCTCGAAACTGTTCAGTCGCTGCCCATCCGCAACCTGCGCGACGCGCCGAAGCTTCCGAAAGCCGGCGAGGGCAAGGTCGATGCGCACTTCGACATCAAGGTGCCCTTCATACCGAACGTCTCGGCCGACGACATTTCCGTCAGCGGGAAGGCACGAATTACCGACGGCCGATTTGGCAAAGTCGCGGGTAGGTTCGATGTCCAGGGCTTCACGCTCAATCTCGATCTCACCGACACGACCCTCGATGCGAAAGGCGACCTGCTCGTCAATGGCGTTCCGGCGAAGATCGCGGGCCAGCGTCTGCTCGGTCCGAATGCGGAGCAGCAACCGCCCATCAAGATCATGGCCAAGCTTGATGACGCCGATCGCACGCAGCTCGGCCTCGACATTAACGACATCGTGCAGGGCGTCGTCCCGATTGAAGTCTTGCTCGAGCCCGCCGCCAATGGCCCGCTGGCCGTCAAGCTTCATGCCGATCTGACCAACGCCGACATGACGCTCGATCATCTGCAATGGCACAAGGCGGCCGGGCGCGCGGCCTCGGTCGATGCCGAAATCGTCAGCAACCCGAACCACGACACCGAGCTGCAGCGCTTCAAAATTTCAAGCGACGACATCGCCGCCGAAGGAAAAATCGTCGTTGGCTCCGACAACAAGATCAAGCAGTTCGAGTTTCCGAACCTGATGCTCAATGTCGTGTCGCGCCTCGACGTCAAGGGATCGCGCGGCAAGGACGACATGTGGTCCATCGATGCGTCGGGCAAGACCTTTGATGGCCGTAACTTCTTCCGCTCGCTGTTTAACGTCGGCAACGGTCCCGATCGCAAAAGCAATGCGCCGGGCGCAGCCAAAGGCGCGCGCGTCAACGTCCAGATCGACAACGTCATCGGGGGTTACGACGTCTCGCTCCGTAACCTGAAAATGCAGATCGAAACGCGCGCCGGAAACCTCGCGGCGCTCGACGCCAAAGGCACGCTTGACGGGGGCGCTCCGCTTGCAGCCGAAGTTGATAAGAGTACCGGAACGCGCCGCCTGCTTGTCAATTCCGCCGACGCCGGTCAGGTGCTGAAGCTCGTCAATTTCTATCCCAACATGCAGGGCGGCCGCCTGCGCCTTGAAGTCAATCTCGACGGATCAGGACCGGCGGAAAAAACCGGAATTCTCGCGGTCGAGGATTTCAAGATTCTCGGCGACGCGATCGTCAGCGAGGTTGTCAGCAGCGCCGACCAAGGACGGCCGGCGATTCAAGGACGCCCCAACGTGACGCGCGAAGTTTTCGAGTTCGATCGGATGCGCGCGCCATTCTCTGTTGGTTACGGTCAGTTCGTCCTTGAGGAAGCCTACCTCAAAGGTCCGCTTCTTGGCGCCAACCTGCGCGGCAAGGTCGATTTCAAAACCAAGCACGTCAATTTCGGCGGCACCTATATTCCGCTGCAAGGATTGAACGGCGCTCTCGGCGGCATTCCGCTGCTCGGCCAGATCATCTCCGGCACGCAAGGCGAAGGCATTTTCGGCATTACGTTCGCGGTCCAGGGGCCGACGGCCAACCCGCAGGTGATCGTCAACCCATTGTCGTTGGTCGCGCCCGGCATCTTCCGCGAAGTGTTTCAGATGACGGCGTCCGATCCGAAGGTGCAGATTCGTGGCGACGACCGCGTGCCTCAGGACTCAACAGCCGCGCGCGTACGTCAAACATCGCCCGATGAACCTTCGACTGGCCAGAAAACCAAACGGGCCAGCGCGAACAGCAAAGTCAAATCGAAGCCGAAAAAGCCCGCCGAAGCTCAGGCGGGCTCGATCGACGGCTGGTCTTCGACAACGCAGCCGTCGCAATAGGCGCTAAGCGTCGCGCCGAGATCAGACCGGCTTCAGAAGCACGTGCTTCTTCTTGCCGAGCGACAGCTTGATAACGCCGTTCGACACTGCATCGGTCGCCTTGATCACGGCCTTGTCCGACGTCACGGCCTCATCGTTGATCTTGAGCCCGCCGCCTTGAATTTGCCGCCGCGCCTCGCTGTTCGACGCAACGAGGCCGGCCTTGACGAACGCCGTCAGCACGCCGAGGCCCGCATCGAACTCTGCCGAAGAAATCTCGATCGTCGGAAGGTCGGTCGCAAGTGCACCCTGTTCGAACGTTTTGCGCGCCGTCTCAGCCGCCGCCTCGGCCTTGTCGCGGCCGTGAACGAGCGCTGTCGCTTCCGTCGCGAGCGTCTTCTTCGCTTCGTTGATCTCCGAGCCGCCGAGGCTTGAGAGCTTCGCGATCTCGTCGAGCGGCAGCATCGTGAACAGCTTCAGGAAGCGCGCGACATCGGCGTCTTCCGTGTTGCGCCAGAACTGCCAGTAATCATAGGGCGAAAGCTGCTCCTCATTGAGCCACACCGCACCTGATGCAGTCTTGCCCATCTTGGCGCCCGACGACGTCGTCAGCAGTGGGCACGTCAGCCCGAGAAGCTGGTCTTTGACGCCCATCCTGCGCCCGAGGTCGATGCCGATGACGATGTTGCCCCATTGGTCCGAGCCGCCCATCTGCAGATTGCAGCCGTAGCGCCGGTTGAGTTCGACGAAGTCGTAGGACTGCAGCAGCATGTAGTTGAATTCGATGAACGACAGCTCCTGCTCACGATCGAGACGCAGCTTCGCGCTGTCCATCGTCAGCATGCGGTTGACCGAGAAATGCCGTCCGACGTCGCGCAGGAATTCGATGTAGTTGAGCGACGCAAGCCATTCCGCGTTGTCGACCATCAGCGCGTCGGATTTTCCTGACCCGAACGTCAGGAAGTTCGAGAAGACGCGCTTGATGCTCTCCTTGTTGGCGTCGATTTCCTCGATCGAGCGGAACTGGCGCGTCTCGTCCTTGCCGGAGGGATCGCCGACACGCGTTGTGCCGCCGCCCATCAGCGCGATCGGCTTGCCGCCCGTCTTTTGCAGCCACGACAGCATCATGATCGAGATCAGGTGTCCGACGTGCAGCGATGGCGCCGTGCAGTCGTAACCCGTGTAGGCGACCGCGCGCCCCTCCGATGCGACTTTGTCGAGACCTTCGATGTCTGAGCACTGGTGGACGAAACCGCGCTCGGTCATAATCTGCAGGAATTCGGACTTCAGTGTCGGCATTGCAACTCGCAGCTTTCGTTCGGATTGCGCCCGTCTCAGGGGCGAGGCGGCGGCAACATGCACGGGAAGGTGGTCATGGGCAAGGTGATGCGCGCCATCGGCCTGATGAGCGGAACGTCGCTGGACGGCATCGACGTCGCCTATCTCGAAACGGACGGCGAAACCATCGCGAAACGCGGCCCGGCGCAGACGTTTCCTTATGACGAGCGGATGCGAAACCTGCTCGCTGCAGCGATCGCCGCAGCCGGTAATCTGACTTCGCGACATGAGCGCCCAGTAGCACTGTCGGAGGCCGAGCACGCGCTCACCGCGCGGCATGTAGACGCCGTCGCCGAATTCTTGAGAGCATCCCGCATCGAGGCGGCGTCCATCGACGTGATCGGCTTTCACGGGCAGACGGTGCTGCATCGCCCCGAGGACGGTCTAACGATCCAGCTTGGTCTCGGCGAGCTTTTGGCGGGCGCGACACGCTGTCCGGTGATTTACGATCTGCGCGCGGCCGATGTCGCGGCCGGCGGGCAGGGAGCGCCGCTCGTCCCCGTCTATCATCGCGCTTTGTCGGCGAAGCTTCCGCAGCGGCCGCTCGCCATCGTCAATATCGGCGGCGTCGCGAACGTCACCTGGATCGGCCGGGATGGCGCGCTGATCGCGTTCGATACAGGCCCCGGAAACGCGTTGCTCGACGACTGGATGCTGCGGCGGACAAAACGCTCGCTCGACGAGGACGGCGCGGCAGCGGCTCGCGGGAAAGCCGACGACGAAATCGTCCGCGATCTGTTGAGCCACACGTTTTTTGCCAAGCCGTCGCCGAAGTCCCTCGACCGAAACACCTTCGCCACGCACGCCATCGAGAAGCTGTCGACCGACGATGGCGCCGCGACGCTCGCAGCGTTCACCGCGCAGAGCATTGCGAAATCGCGTGAGCATATGCCGGAAGAGCCGGAGCTTTGGATCGTCGCGGGCGGCGGACGGCGCAACCGCACGATCATGCGGCTGCTGGCTGAACGCGTGCAGCACGCCGTCGTCCCAGCCGAAGCTGTTGGCATCGACGGGGATAGCCTGGAGGCGGAGGCCTGGGGTTATCTCGCAGTTCGATCGGCCAAAGGGCTGCCGATTACATTTCCGGGCACGACCGGAGTGCCCGCACCAATGACAGGCGGCCTGCGTGCCGATCCATCGCCGGCACGCAAGACCTGATCACGAAATATGCTTGAATGCGGCGCTTTATTCGTCGTCGCTGTCGTCCTCGCCGCCGCCTGAAGTGGCAGCCGGCGCGCTCTGCGCTTCCATCCGCTCGAGCTCGCGCTGGCGCTGACGTTCGCGCTCTCGTTCGCGTTCGCGTTCTTTGTTGCGTTCGCGATCCTGCTCGAATTGGATCATGCGCTCATCGAGATATTTGCCGACGACGTCGCCCAGCTCTTCCGTCTTGTTCTCGAAGAAATGGTTGGCGCCGGGGATGACCTCGTGCGCGATCTTTATGCCGCGCTGGACCTTCGTCTTCACCGACATTTCCGCAACCGACGAGGTCGGCACGACTCGGTCGAGTTCGCCGTTGACGAGCAGGCCCGACGACGGACACGGGGCGAGGAAGTTGAAATCATAAAGGTTCGCGAGCGGCGCGACGCAGATGAAACCGTCGATCTCCGGCCGCCGCATCAGAAGCTGCATCGCGATCCACGTTCCGAACGAAACGCCCGCGATCCAGCAGGTCTTGGCGTCGGGCTTGACGAGCTGCAGCCAATCGAGCGCGGACGCCGCGTCCGCAAGCTCGCCGGGACCGCTGTCCCACACGCCCTGGCTCCGGCCGACGCCGCGGAAATTGAAGCGCAGCACCGAGAAGCCGCGCGCCGCGAACGTGTGGTACAGCGTATAAACAACCTGGTTGTTCATCGTCCCGCCGAGCTGCGGGTGCGGATGAAGGATGAGCGCGATCGGGCTGTCGCTGCTGGCTTCGTGATGATAACGGGCCTCCAGGCGACCGCCGGGACCATTGATAATCAGTTCGGGCATCGGAAAACTTCTCGGTTTGTGGTGATCGGGATCAGGCCGACTGGGCGCCTGGACACGAGGTCGCGTTCAAATCCTCGTGGCTCTGATTCTTGAACCTTGACTTCTGCACTCAGGATTTCCATAAGTTTAGAACGGTTCGAAACACTTCCTAGCTTTGTTAACGTTCAAGCCGCAAGTCAAGGCGGCTGTCTTAGCACAGTCGGGGGTATCGGACGCAAGGCAAGGATTTCGCCGCCACTTGAGGCGGCTCTAGTCCGGAGATGAATGTGGAACTGACGACCAAAGGCCGGTACGCGGTCATGGCGATGGCAGATCTCGCTGCCCACGCCGATCGAGCTGCTGTTCCGCTTTCGTCAGTGGCGGAACGTCAGCATCTTCCGCTGTCCTATCTCGAACAGCTTTTCGTCCCACTTCGTCGCTCCGGTCTGGTTGAAAGCGCGCGCGGACGCGCTGGCGGCTATCGCCTCTCGAAAAAGCCCGAAGAAATTTCCATTGCGGCCGTGATGGCCGCCGTCGAGGAAGTCACGCACTTCACGCGTTGCACCGATAACGATCCGCGCTGCTCGGTTGGGACGCCCTGCCTGACGCACGGTTTGTGGAGCGCGCTGAGCAGGGCAACGTCGGAGTTTCTCGAATCCGTCAGTCTCGCCGACGTTTTGCCCGGCGGAGAATTCGCCGTGAAAGCGGCGGCGACCGTCACGGAGTCGCCTGCGTCCCCGAGGCGCGCTTATCTCGACTACAACGCGACCGCGCCGCTGTGCTCGGAAGCGAAGGTGGCGATGATCGAAGCACTCGACGTCGTTGGAAATCCGTCCTCGGTTCACATGGAAGGCCGTCGCGCGAGAGGCGTTGTGGAATCGGCGCGCGAGAGCGTTGCCCGTCTCGTCGGCGCGAAGCCGTCCGAAGTCGTTTTCACCAGCGGCGCGTCGGAGGCGAATGCGTGGGTCATGGCGCAGCCGTGGCAAACAATTTTGACGAGCGGCATCGAGCACGACTCGGTTCTTGCTCCGGCGCACGCGGCAAAGTGCAACGTCGTTGAACTTGCGACCGGCCGCGACGGCGTCGTGTGCGTCGAACAGATCGCAGAGTACGTATTGAAGCATGGCGTGCCTCGCCCGGCCGTCATCGCGCTGCAAATGGCGAACAACGAAACCGGCGTCATTCAGCCGGTCGGTGAAGTCGCCGAATTCGCGCGCGCGCATGGCATTCTCATGCATTCCGATGCGGTGCAGGCGACAGGCCGTGTGCCGGTGGATTTCGCCGCCCTCGGGCTCGATACGATGGCGATCTCGGCGCACAAGCTCGGCGGCCCGAAAGGCATTGGCGCATTGATCATTCGTGACCATCTTGATCTCGTGCCGATGCTGCGTGGCGGAGGCCAGGAACGCCGCCGTCGCGCTGGGACGGAGAACGTCGCGGCGATCGCTGGCTTTGGCGCCGCGGCCGAAGCCGCGCATGCCGAACTTCGCAGCATGGCGGCGGTTGAATCATTGCGCGACGATCTCGAAGCGCACATTCGCGCAATCAGTCCGCGCGCCGAGATTATCGGAGAAGCATCGCCCCGCATCGGCAACACCATCGCGGTCGCACTGCCGGGCAAGCTGGCGGAGACCTTGGTGATCCGCCTCGATCTGGCGGGCGTCGCAGTCAGCGCGGGCTCGGCCTGTTCGTCTGGCAAAGTCGGCGCCAGCCACGTGCTCGAAGCGATGGGGCTCGGCCCCGAAATCGCGTCCGGAACGATCCGCATCAGTCTTGGGCGCGAAACGACGAAAGACGACATCGCGGCGTTTGTCGCAGCCTGGCAAGCGATTGCCGGCTCGCAGGCGATCGCCGCTTGAAGAACAAATTTGGTTGAAGGGCCGCGCTTGCGGCATTGTTGAAAGAGAGACGAGAAATGGCTGCTGTTCAGGAGACGATTGATCAAGTCAAGAAGATCGACGTCGACCAGTACAAGTACGGTTTTGAAACCAAGATCGAGAGTATCAAAGCTCCGAAGGGTCTTGATGAGACGACCGTGCGCTACATCTCGGCCAAGAAGGGCGAGCCCGAGTGGCTTTTGAACTGGCGTCTCGAGGCGTTCCAGCGCTGGAAAGCGATGACCGAACCGACGTGGGCGCGGGTGCATTACCCCAAGATCGATTTCCAGGAACTCTATTACTATTCCGCGCCGAAATCGACCGAAGGCCCGAAGAGCCTCGACGAGGTCGATCCCGAGTTGCTCGAGACTTATAAAAAGCTCGGCATTCCGCTGAAAGAGCAGGAAATCCTCGCGGGCGTGTCGTCATCGCGCGTCGCGGTCGATGCCGTGTTCGACAGCGTGTCGATCGTCACGACGTTCAAGGAAGAGCTGGCGAAAGCCGGCGTCATCTTCTGTCCGATCTCGGAAGCGGTGCGCGAGCACCCCGAGCTTGTGAAGAAGTACCTGGGCTCGGTCGTGCCGCAGTCGGACAACTTCTATGCGGCTCTGAACTCGGCGGTGTTCTCGGACGGCTCGTTCGTCTACGTGCCGGAAGGCGTGCGCTGCCCGATGGAGCTGTCCACCTACTTCCGCATCAACGAAAAGCAGACGGGCCAGTTCGAGCGTACGCTGATCATCGCGGATAAGGGCTCTTACGTCTCCTATCTCGAAGGCTGCACCGCGCCGACGCGCGATGAAAATCAGCTGCACGCAGCCGTCGTCGAGCTCGTCGCTTTGGACGATGCCGAGATCAAATATTCGACCGTGCAGAACTGGTATCCGGGAGACGCCCAGGGCAAGGGCGGCATCTATAACTTCGTGACCAAGCGCGGCGACTGTCGCGGCCACCACTCGAAGATCTCCTGGACGCAGGTTGAAACCGGCTCCGCGATCACCTGGAAGTATCCGAGCTGCATTCTGCGCGGCGACTATTCGCGCGGCGAGTTCTACTCGATCGCCGTTTCGAACGGCTATCAGCAGGTCGATAGCGGCACCAAGATGATCCACCTCGGCAAGAACTCGTCGAGCCGCATCATCTCGAAGGGCATCGCGGCCGGATATTCGCAGAACACGTATCGTGGTCTTGTCTCGGCGCATCGCAAGGCGACCGGCGTTCGCAACTTCACGAACTGCGACTCGCTTCTGATCGGCGACAAGTGCGGCGCGCACACCGTGCCCTACATCGAAGCCAAGAACTCGAGCGCGCATTTCGAGCACGAGGCGACGACGTCGAAAATTTCCGACGACATGCTGTTCTATTGCCAGCAGCGCGGTCTCTCGCAGGAAGAAGCGGTTGCGCTCGTCGTCAACGGATTCGTTCGCGACGTGCTGCAGCACTTGCCGATGGAGTTCATGGCGGAAACGCAAAAGCTGATCGGCATCTCGCTCGAAGGCAGCGTCGGATAGGAATTCCTTCTCCCCGCCCTTCGCGGGGAGAAGGTCAGGATAAGGGGCAGAGGCTGGCGCCGCGGTATGCGGCTGCGCCTCTCCCCGAGCCTCTTCCCATAACAATGGGAAGAGGGAGAGAAACGAGGCCGACAGGCCAAACAGGTACTTCAGAGGTAAGTAAGATGCTCGAAATTAAAGATCTGCACGTAAAGCTCGAAGACGAAGATCGCGTGATCCTGAAGGGATTGTCGCTCACTGTTCCAAAAGGCGAAGTTCACGCGATCATGGGACCGAACGGTTCCGGCAAATCGACGCTCGCTTACGTGCTCGCAGGCCGCGCCGGCTATGAAGTCACCGGCGGCGACATTCTCTGGAACGGCGAATCCATTCTGGAAATGGAACCCGACGAGCGCGCCGCGAAAGGCGTCTTCCTCGCGTTTCAGTATCCGATGGAAATCCCTGGCGTCGCCGGCCTGACGTTCCTCCGCACGGCGATGAACGCGGTGAGAAAGAAGCGCGGCGAAGCCGAGCTGACGACGCCCGCCTTCATGAAGATCGTCAAGGAAAAGGGCGAAAAGCTCAACATTGACGTCAACATGCTGAAGCGCCCCGTCAACGTCGGCTTCTCGGGCGGCGAGAAGAAGCGTTCCGAGATTCTGCAGATGGCTCTGCTCGAGCCGACGCTCTGCGTGCTGGATGAAACCGATTCCGGCCTCGACATCGACGCACTGCGCGTCGTTGCCGAAGGCGTCAACGCGCTTCGCGACAAGGATCGCGCGTTCCTCGTCATCACGCACTATCAGCGGCTCTTGAACTATATCGTCCCCGACAAGGTTCACGTCTTGGCCGACGGCCGCATTCAGAAAACAGGCGGCAAGGAACTCGCACTCGAACTCGAGAAATCGGGATACGCGGACTTCACCGGCAAGGCAGCGTGACATGAACGTGGCATTGATGAAAACAAAGGCCGAGCAGGCGCTGACGGAGGCTTTCGAAGCGTCCGCCGCCAAGTTGCCGGGAAGCGCTGCGGTCAAGGCGCGGCGAGCTGAAGCCATCGGTGCATTCGGGTCTCTCGGCCTGCCGCACCGGCGCATCGAGGAATGGAAGTACACGGACCTGCGCGGCAATCTGAAGGACGTGCTGCCGCCGGCTATCCACGATGAAACCCCGCTGACGATCGCAGAATTGATCGTCGCGCTCGGGCCGCTTGCCCACGTCGATGCGCATCGCATCGCCTTCGTCAACGGCCATCACCGTGCGGAATTCAATGACTTGAGGGATGCCTCGGGCCTCGATGTGACGACGCTCGGAAAAACGCTTTCATCCGCGCCGACGAACGTCGCCGACGCGCTGACGAAGTCCGACGCCAACGGCGCGATCGCAGCGCTCAATGCGGCCTTCATGACCGACGGCGCCATCGTGCGCGTCGCCGACAAGGCGACGTTGGCGAAGCCGCTGCTCGTCGTGTTCGTGCGGGCCGGAAGTGCCAAACAGACCGTGACCGTTCGCAACTTCGTCTCGATTGGCGACGCTGCCACAGCGACGATCATCGAAGCGCACGTCGTGCTTCCGGGTTCCGCAATTGAATCTCAAGGCAACGCGCTCACCGAAGTCAGCGTCGGAAAAGGCGCGACCCTGCATCATGCCAAGGTCGCGGTCGATGACGGCAAATGCCTGCATCTCGCCGATTGGGACGTGGTTCTAGGAGCCGATGCAACGTATCGCGGCTTCCAGTTTTCGTCCGGCCTCGGGCTGGCGCGCAACGAGATCAACGTCCGCTACGCCGGTGAACACGGCAAGCTCGATTTGTCCGGCGCCTACATGGCCCGCGCGCACGAGCACGTCGATACCACGCTCGTCGTCGATCACGCAGTGCCCAACTGCGAGAGCCGCGAGCTGTTCAAGGGCGTGCTCGACGATCATGGTCGCGGCGTATTCCAGGGCAAGATCATCGTTCGGCCGGATGCCCAGAAAACCGACGGCAAGCAAATGGCTCAGGCTCTGATGCTGTCGGCGGATGCCGAATTCGACTCGAAGCCCGAGCTTGAAATCTTCGCCGACGATGTCGTCTGCGGTCACGGCACGACATCCGCCGAGCTTGATGCCGACCTGCTCTTTTATTGCCGGTCGCGCGGTATTCCGGAAGCTGAGGCGCGCGCGTTGATGATCGAGTCCTTCATCGGCGAAGCGATCGACAAGGTCGAAAATCCGGAGCTTCACACGGCGTTGATGGCGTTTGCGGTCAATTGGCTTTCAAACGCGGCACGCGGATAGGATTTTGAATGGGAAGTGAAACGAAAGTTGCCGCTGTGCGCAGCGCCGCGTCGCAATCGGGCCTCACCGCCGCGCCTTACGACGTGGAGCTTATTCGCGCCGACTTCCCGATCCTGTTTCGCGAGGTCCACGACCGCCCGCTCGTTTATCTCGACAACGGCGCGTCGGCTCAGAAGCCGCGCTCCGTCATAGAAGCGATGGACTATGCCTATCGCTTCGAATACGCGAACGTGCATCGCGGCCTGCACCATCTCTCGAACGTCGCGACCGATCATTACGAGACGGCACGCGAGACGGCGCGCCGCTTTCTCAACGCCGAGCATTCGGACGAGATCATTTTCACTCGCAACGCGACCGGCGCGATCAACCTCGTCGCGCGCTCCTTCGGCGAGCCGCGCATCGGCGAGGGCGACGAGATCGTCATCACGATCATGGAGCATCACGCCAATATCGTGCCGTGGCATTTTCTGCGCGAGCGCAACGGCGCGGTGCTGAAATGGGCGCCGATGACCGATCGCGGCGAGCTGCTCGTAGACAAGTTGGATCAGCTGATCACCAAGCGCACGAAGCTCGTCGCCGTCACGCATATGTCGAACGTGCTCGGCACGATCAATCCGGTGAAGGAGATCGTGCGCATCGCTCACGCCAAGGGCGTGCCGGTTCTGATCGACGGGAGCCAGTCGGCTGTGCACATGACCGTCGACGTGCGCGACCTCGATTGCGATTTCTACGTCTTCACGGGTCACAAGACCTACGGGCCGTCGGGCATCGGCGTGCTCTACGCCAAGCGCGAGCATCTGGAATCGATGCCGCCCTACGAAGGCGGCGGCGATATGATCGAGCACGTCTCCGTCGATCGCATCACCTACGCGAAGGCGCCGCATCGCTTCGAAGCCGGAACGCCCGCGATCGTCGAAGCCGTGGGTTTGAACGCGGCGCTGAACTACATGATGCAGATCGGCCGCGACCGCATCGCGCGTTACGAAGCCGAACTCGGCGCCTACGCCGCCGAACGGTTAAGCGAGCTTCCGTGGTTGAAGCTTTACGGCACGGCGCCCGGCAAAGGCGCGATCTTCTCGTTCACAATTGACGGCCTGCATCCGCACGACGTCTCGACGATCATCGATCGCTCGGGCGTCGCGATCCGCGCTGGACACCATTGCGCGCAGCCGCTGATGGAACGTTTGGGCGTGACGGCAACCTGCCGTGCCTCGTTCGCATTGTACAACACTAAAGCCGAGGCTGACGCGCTCGTGACAGCGCTCACCAAGGCTCATGATCTCTTTACGTAAGGAGCTTCCAAAATGGATGGGAAGCATATGACCGATGAGCGCGAAGCTTTGAAGACGGCCGTCGAGGCGTTGGACACGCCAGTCACCGCGCCATCAGCCGACGGCAACGCGACAGCAAGCGCGGAATCGCCTGCGCCAAGCACATCGTCGGCCTTGTCGGCGGAAGAAATCGATCGTCTGACAAACGATATCGTCGCCGCGCTGAAGACTGTTTACGACCCTGAAATTCCGGCCGACATCTACGAGCTGGGGTTGATCTACAAGGTCGAGATCGACGATGATCGCAACGTCGTCATCGATATGACGCTCACCGCGCCCGGCTGTCCGGTCGCGGGCGAAATGCCGGTCTGGGTTGAAAACGCCGTCAGCGCCGTCCCGGGCGTTGCCCACACGAAGGTCAACATCGTGTTTACCCCGCCCTGGGATCAGAGCCGCATGTCGGACGAAGCCCGTCTTGCGATCGGTATGTTCTGATGTACCTCGTATTTGGCTCGCGAATACCCATATACTTGGCCGGTTCGAACCACGGAGGCGCGCGTGCCCTCGCTTAGAATGATACCAAAAGTCATGACGTTGACGGACGCCGCTGCGGCGCGCGTCGCGGCGTTGATTGCCCAGAAGCCCGGCGTCAAGGCGCTGAAGATCGGCATCAAGAAGGGCGGCTGCGCGGGCATGGAATATACGATGACGTGGGCTGATCAGATCGGGAAGTTCGACGAGGTGATCGAGGACAAGGGCGCGACCGTGCTCATCGATCCCGCCGCGATCATGTATCTGCTCGGCACCGAGATGGACTTCAAAACGGACAAGCTTTCATCGCAGTTCGTATTCAACAATCCGAACCAGAAGAGCGCGTGCGGCTGCGGCGAGAGCGTCAATCTCGAACCGGCCGTGCCGGAAGGCTTCGCGCCAGCCGATCGGTAACAAGCCGTTGGGTCTGATGTTTTCCGAGACGCCGCTGCTCTAGCGACGCCTCGTATGTTTTCATTTCCTCCGAAGCGTCGTTCGTTACGCAGGAGTCAGCGCATTCGCTCGCTGTTATAACCGCGCCACTCTTCACTGGCCGGGACGTAGGCTCGCCCATTGTGGATGATGTAGGCGTGGGAAGGGCCAACGGGCAACGTTGTGGCAGCCGGCGGCGAGGCGCCGTTGTGCTGCTCCTGGTAGAAGCCCCAATTCTCCGGATCGCCGTTTGCGTAGCCCAGATAGAAAGCGCTGGCGGGCAAGCTGAAAACGCAAGCGGATAGTGCCGTCGCAGCGGCCGCGACGAGAGCTTTTGTCGAGAGGGTCATAGCGCCAAAATCCTTTGGCTGCGGGTCTAGCCGTGCCTCTCCGCCGTCCGAAATCCGCATGTGGTGTGGGCAGGCGCGCCGACTATAGGCCGGGTGGATTATCATCCCTTCGGTCGGCGGATTAGGCCGGCAACGGCGGCGCCATTGAAGACGCAGCCGATACCGCAACGATTGGATTCAGGCGTCGCTTTGCAGTTCGAGCGCGATTAGCCTCGGCCTGGCACCTTTGCAGGGCGTGATGGCTTGCGCATGAACGCCGGAATATTCTCCGCGAATCCGACGCGCTCGTCATGGCGGGGAGCAGGTTGCGGCTTGCGAACCGGCTCGGCAGCAGGCGAACGCTCCGGCGCAGGACCGCGACGCTGCGGCGCCTTCGGCTCGTCCGTCCAACTGTCAGCCGCGCGCGGACGCTGAGCAGTCCGCTGAGGTTTATCTCGTGGCGGCTGCTGTTCGTTCGTGCGCGGACGTTCGCGTTTTGCCTGCTGGGGCGCGGGCGAGGCCGCCTGCGGACGTTCAGCCTTGGACTCCTGCTCACCGCCATGTTGCTCGCGCTGTTGCGGTGCGCCGTTGACTTTTCTCGGCTCGGGTTTGCGCGCGTCCCGGTTGCCGTGCGAGCGCCCGGATTTCGCCTGCGAAGCTCCGCGTCCGCCGCGACCCCGGCGTCGTTTGCCAGCACCCGCGATGTCTTCCTCGCTCGGAGGATCGCCAAGCCAGATCGCAGTTTCGCCGGTCACCTTCTCGATGTCCGCGACGAATTTCAGGTCGTCCGGACTGACGAGCGACGCCGAATGACCTTCACGTCCCGCTCGCCCCGTGCGCCCGATGCGATGCACATAATCGTCAGCGGCCCACGGCAGATCGAAATTGAAGACGTGCGAAACATCCGGAATGTCGAGGCCACGCGCCGCGACGTCGGAGGCGGCGAGCAGCATGATCTCGCCGTTGCGGAACTTGTCGAGCGTTTCCATTCGGCTCGTCTGGTCCATGTCGCCGTGGAGCGCGCCGGCGTTGAAACCGTGCTTCGACAGAGATTTGTAAAGCACCGCCACGTCGCGCTTGCGGTTGCAGAAGATGATGGCGTTCTTGACGTTGCCGTCGCGGATCAACTCGCGCAGCATCTCGCGTTTCGCCCAGTCTTCTCCGTTCTGGCAGTAGACGAAGCGCTGCGTGATCGTCTTCGCCGTCGTAGCCGGCTTGGCGACTTCGATGCGCGTCGGATCCTTCAGGAACTGATCGACGAGCCGGGTGATTTCGGGCGGCATTGTCGCCGAGAAGAACAGTGTCTGCCGGCGTGGCGGCAGCAGCTTGCAGATTTTCTCGATGTCCGGAATGAACCCCATGTCGAGCATACGGTCGGCTTCGTCGATGACGAGAATCTCGACGCCCATCAGCATCACGCGTCCGCGTCCGAAATGATCGAGCAGGCGTCCGGGTGTCGCGATCAGAACGTCGACGCCGCGATCGAGCTTCTTCACCTGATCGTCCATCGACACGCCGCCGATCAGCAGCGCGACGGAGAGCTTATGATTGGTGCCGTACTTCTCGAAGCTCTGCGCAACCTGCGCGGCAAGCTCGCGCGTCGGCGCCAGGATCAGCGAGCGAGGCATTCGCGCGCGCGCGCGCCCCGTCTCGAGCCGCGTAATCATCGGAAGAACAAAAGAGGCGGTTTTGCCTGTGCCCGTTTGGGCGATGCCGAGAACGTCACGTCCGGTCAGAGCGACCGGAATGGCTGCGGCTTGAATAGGGGTGGGATTTACATATCCCGCGGCCGTTACGGCCGCTTGAACCTTGGGCGAAAGCCCGAGGTCAGCGAACGTCTTGCTGTCCAACAGTCAAGGTCTCCATCTGCACAACCCAAAAACTCCGGTGCGCGAGCACCAGACGTTCGATTGAGAGCGCAGGGGGATAGGTGCCGAAAAGGTCCAAAGCCGAAATGGGAGTGCGGATCAAAATGCGTTAAAAAATGCGCAAACTCGATCCCCTGCGCTCCGGCACGCCTGCGTGCTCGCATACATCAGACTGAAGTGCAAGGAAAACTCGGTGGTTTTGCGCCGCCAGGCCGCGCGTTTCTGTCACGGGCGGCGGCAGCGAAAGCCCGGTCGGGCCCGACAATGAGCGGAGCGGAGACCTCGATCCCCGCCCCGTTGCATAAGATGTGTCGCGATCAGTCTTCGAGCAGCCACCGGCCGACGACACCGCCGATGACGCCGCCAAGGATCGGCGCAGCCCAGAATACCCAAACCTGCGACAGCGCTTCGCCGCCAGCGTAAACCGCCGAGCCGAGACTGCGGGCCGGGTTCACGGAAGCGTTCGAGATCGGAATCGCCATCAGATGGATCGCGGTGAGCGTCAAACCGATCGCCACAGGCGCCAGAAGAGCAGGACCGTTCGGGCGCGTTACGCCCATGATGACGATAAGGAAGAATGCCGTCAGCACGGTCTCGAGAATGAAGACTTCGCCGAGGCTGGCCTTAAGCATCGACAGTTCACCATAACCGTTCGCAGCGAACGTCGCGCCCGTGTGGCCGACGAGGGAGAACACGCCGCACGCCGCCAGCGCACCGACGACCTGCGCGATAATGTAAGGCACAGCCTTGCTTGCTTCGAAACGGCCACCCGCGACCAGCCCGAGCGTTACGGCCGGATTGAAATGACCGCCTGAGATTTGGCCTACCGCATATGCCATCACCATCACCGTGGTGCCGATTGACAATGCGACACCGAGAATACCGGCTGCGCCGGCGGGCGCTCCGAATGAGTAAAAGGCGGCTCCGAGAACGGACGCCATCAGCATAAAGGTGCCGACCACTTCGGCCGCGATTGCTCTGCTATTCATGCAATATTTTCCCCTAGGGCAATGTCTGCGCGCACCGCGATTCTCTTGATTCGAATCATTGCCGCGCTGAATAAGTCTAACTGAGATCGATGAATGGAGCGAGCCGGCCGACAGGAGACGGGCTACCTCAAATTGAGAAAAAGCGTTGGAATCCCGTCACAAACCGAGAATTGCTTATTTGTCATGTCAGCCGAATTGATTTTCTGATTGGTGCTCCGAGGCGTAACGTGCATTCAGCAACGGCGCGAAGCGCCTAGTGACGACCGCGTCTGTAAAGGCTCTTCTGACTGGCCGAGGGTTTTCGACAGATGACTGCAAACGCCTTTGCGAAGACCGAGCTGATAGCTGAACCCGCAGTTGCGCCAGGCGCGACGCGTCCGAAAGGGCAGCGGCGAGGCGAAGCCATCCGCGAATTGAAGAAGCGCGATAACTCCACGAATTTCTATCATATTGGCTTCGTCTATTTGGTGATCGCTGCCGCCATTGGTGGTGCGATCTGGAGCTACCACGCCGTCGCCGCAGCAGGACTGGAGTGGTGGTGGAATATTCCCGCGACGCTCGTCGCGATCGTGGTGATCGGCGCCTCGCAACATCAATTCGGCGGCGTCATACACGAAGGCACGCATTTCATTCTATTCGAGAATAAAACGCTGAACGAACTGACGTCGGATTGGCTGGCGGCGTTTCCGATCTACACGTCGACCTTCCATTTCCGTTTGCATCATCTCGCGCATCACCAGTTCATCAATGATCCGGTACGCGATCCCGATTGTGCGCAGCTGCACGATAGCGGCCACGATCTCGATTTTCCGATTACGCATTTCGAGATGCTGGCGGCGCTCGGCAAGCAGCTCTGGCTGCCGAATTTGTTTCGCTACACGATCGCGCGCGCCCGCTATAGCGCGCTCGGGACCGTCAACAACCCGTACGTCGATCGCGAAAAGCGCGGCGAGAAGCTTCCGACGCTGGCGGGAATTCTTTACGCCGTCACCGCACCGGCCTTGGTTATTCCGCTGGTTCGATCAGGTCACGGCGCGTTGGCGTTTGCAGTGCTCGCGGCGCTGACCGCGCTCGTCGTGACGTACTTCGCGCGCCTCGACGAGAACAAGCTTCCGCACGCGCATGTCGAAACGGTCATCTCGCATCGAACGACGAACATCAGTCGCGTCGCATACATGGCGATCCTGTACGCGGCGCTGACCGCCATCGAAGTCGGCGGCTACGGACAGGCGTGGCGCTACTTCGCGCTGCTGTGGGTCGTGCCGTTGTTCACGACGTTCCCGCTGTTCATGATCATGCGCCAATGGGTGCAGCACGGAAACGCCGATCGTGGGCGCTATACGAACTCGCGCGTGTTCCTCGTCAATCCGTTCATTCGCTACGCGGTGTTTCCGTTCGGCATGGACTATCACCTGCCGCATCACATCTATGCGTCCGTCCCGCACTACAAGCTGCAAGGCTTGCACGAGCTGTTGCTGCAGGAACCCGAATACCGCGAGAAAGGCGTCATCGTGGAAGGCTACTTCAACTCACCGCATGGTGAGACCGAAGGGCGCAATCCGACTGTCGTAGAGGTGCTCGGAGAGAAGTACGCGCCGAAGAATCAGGAAGACGTCTACGTCGACACCTCGACGCTCGAGTATGCGAAGGTTCGCAATCCCGACGCCATCGCGCGCGAGAACGAAGCCTCCGTCAAAGGCAAGTGAGACCCTCAGTCATTCCTTCGCACGTCGTGAGAAGGTGGCCTAAGACCGGATGATCGGGGCGACGAAAGAAGCTTCGCTTAGGAACGCGGACTAGATATCCAGATCCTTCGCGAACGCCGCCCGCTCCTGAATGAATCGGAATCGCGCTTCGGGCTTCGATCCCATCAGCGAATTCACGACCTCGGATAACATATCGCGTTCGCCTTCGCCGATCGCGACGCGCAGCAGCGTGCGCCGCCGCTTGTCCATCGTCGTTTCCTTGAGATCCTTGAAGTCCATCTCGCCGAGACCTTTGAAGCGTGTGACTTTCGGCTTCTTGTTCTTGAATTGCGTCTCGATGAGCTGATCGCGATGCGCCTCGTTACGCGCATACGCAACATCCGACTTGTCGGAGATTTTGTAGAGCGGCGGCACCGCGAGAAACAGATGTCCGTTCTCGATCAGCTCCGGCATCTCCTGATAGAAGAACGTAATCAGCAACGACGCGATGTGCGCGCCGTCGACGTCGGCGTCAGTCATGATGATCACGCGCTCATAGCGCAGATCTTCGTCGCGGTATTTTGCTGCCGTACCCGCGCCGAGCGCCTGAATGAGATCGGCGAGAAGCTGGTTCTGCGACAGCTTCGCGGAGGAAGCATTCGCGACGTTCAAAATCTTGCCGCGCAAAGGAAGCACGGCCTGCGTTTCGCGATCGCGCGCGCTCTTGGCGCTGCCACCGGCCGAGTCGCCCTCGACGATGAAAATTTCGGTACCCGCAGCTTGCTGGATCGAGCAATCGGCAAGCTTGCCCGGCAGACGCAGCTTGCGCGTCGCCGACTGGCGCCCGACTTCTTTTTCGCGGCGCCGCTTCAGACGTTCTTCCGACTGGTCCACGGTCCACTCGAGCAGCTTCGTCGCCTGCTGCGGCGAATCCGCGAGCCAATGATCGAAAGCATCGCGCACCGCCGTCTCGACAATCTTCGTCGCTTCGACCGTCGCAAGCTTATCTTTGGTCTGCCCCTGGAATTCAGGTTCGCGGATAAAGACGGACAGTGTTGACGCCGCCGTGCTCATCACGTCTTCCGACGTGATCTGCTGCGCTTTCTTGTTGCCGGTCAGCTCGCCATAGGCGCGAAGCCCTTTATAGAGAGCTTGCCTCAAGCCGTTCTCGTGCGTGCCGCCTTCGGCCGTCGGAACCGTGTTGCAATAGGAGAGGGAGAAACCGTCCTCGTCCGAAATCCAGGCGACTGCCCATTCGACCGAGCCGTGACCGCCCTCTTTTTCGATGCGACCCGAAAAAATATCCTTCGTGACGCGCGTGCGGCCATCGATTGACTCAGTCAGATAGTCGGCGAGTCCGCCGGGGAAGTGGAAAACGGCTTCTGACGGCGTATCGTCCTTGATCAGTTCCGGCGCGCACTTCCAGCGGATCTCGACGCCCGCGAAAAGATAAGCCTTGGCGCGCGACATTTTCAAAAGCCGCGACGGCTTGAATGCCGCGCCCTTTCCGAAAATCTTCTCGTCCGGACGGAAACGAACCTTGGTGCCGCGCCGGTTCATGATCGAACCGAGCTTTTCGAGCTTCGTCTGCGGAATACCGCGCGAAAAGACCATCCGGTAAAGCTGCTGGTCGCGCGCTACCTGCACTTCGAGCGTTTCCGAGAGCGCGTTGACGACAGACACGCCGACGCCGTGCAGGCCGCCCGACGTATTGTAGGCCTTCGAGTCGAACTTGCCGCCCGCGTGCAGCACAGTCAGCACGACTTCGAGTGTGCTGAGGCTCTTGTTCTTCGGATACGGGCCGACCGGAATGCCGCGGCCGTTGTCGGTGACGGCGAGGAACCCGTCAGCGGAAAGCTCGACCTCGATCCACGTCGCATGACCGGCGACGGCTTCGTCCATCGAGTTATCGATCACCTCGGCGAAGAGGTGATGCATCGCCTTCTCGTCCGTGCCGCCGATGTACATGCCGGGGCGGCGGCGAACGGGCTCCAGGCCTTCGAGCACTTCGATGTCATGCTCGCTGTAGCCGGTGCTGTCGGCCGGCTTACGGGCGCGCGACGATTTTTCAGTCATTTCGCTGTCGAATTCCGAAAAGAGATCAATCTGCGATCGGCCCATGAGCAATCCTCAATCATGTCACGCCGACAGGCACACGCCGGAACCCGAGAGCCCCTGAAACGGCCTGACGCACGACAGCAGAACCGCTGAGGCGAATCTTGGAGACGTCCTTATAGACCGAGCCGCGCCCGGTGCCACCACACCCAATATGCTTTGTGGCCGAACCGCCACTTAAGGTTGGCTTCCGGCTGCGACATTGTCGATAAGCCGCGTCTTTCCGAGCCACGCAGCGGCCAGAATACGCAGCGGTTTTCCCGGAACGGTGGCGGCGCTGAGCGTCGCGGCGTCGCGGACACCGATATAATCGACTTTCGTGAAACCAGCCTCCACGAGGCGCGCCGTCGCGTCCGTCGTCACGACGCTGAACGGCGTCCCGGCGGCGATTCTTTCGGCCGCCTCCGTGATCGTCGCATAGAGAGCCGGCGCAATCGCGCGCTCCTTCTCCGAGAGGTAGGCATTGCGCGACGACAGAGCCAGACCGTCCGCTTCGCGCACCGTCGGCGCAGCAATGAGCGTCAATGGCATATTGAGGTCGTCGACCAGCTGCCTGAGCACCGCGAGCTGCTGGAAGTCCTTTTCGCCGAAGATCGCGACGTCGGGCGTGACCTGGTTGAAAAGCTTCGCACACACTGTCGCGACGCCGTCGAAATGGTGCGGCCGGAACGCGCCTTCGAGGTCGGCCGATGCGCTGCCCGCTTTGACGCCGGTCGAGAAACCTGCCGGATACATCTCATCCACGCCCGGAGCCCAGACGAGATCGGCTTCGGCCTCCGCGAGCTTGGCGACGTCTCCGGCTTCATCGCGAGGATAGCGCGCCAGATCCTCGTGCGGAGCAAACTGCGTCGGGTTGACGAAGATCGACACGACGACCTTGTCGGCACGGTCCTTGGCCTGCCTCACCAGCGAGACATGCCCCGGATGCAGCGCGCCCATTGTCGGCACCAGCGCGATCGTTTTGCCGGAACGGCGCCAGTCGGCCGTCGCCTGTCTCAGGTCCCGGACGGTGGAAACGATCTTGACGGAATGGCTCACGACGCGCGCCTTATTTTTGCTGAGACTCGAGGCAGTTCCTGCCGTCAGACGAGGCACCCCGTCAAGCGAATTGGGGAGGGAAGGCAGCGTGAGCAGGGCAGCGGACATTTTCGCGATCTGCTATGCTCAGGTCAGCAGGCGAATCGTCGGACAGCGTCTGGATACAGCGGGTTACAAAGAATGGTCGCGGCATTGCGGCATGAAGATTTACAGCGGGCGCTCCCTCCACGGGATGAACTTTCCGCGCAATACCTGGCGGATGAACCGCGTCTCGTCGGCGCCCTGATCGAACGCGCTTTCTTCGCCGAAGACGAGCGCCGCCGTATCGCCGACGTCGCGCGCCGGTTGGTTCACACCGCCCGCGCCAACAAGGCCGATCACTCCGGCGTCGACGCCTTCATGCACGAATACGGCTTGGCGACGGACGAGGGCGTCATTCTGATGTGCCTCGCCGAGGCGCTGCTCCGAATTCCCGACACCGAAACCGCGAACGCGTTCATCGCCGACAAGATTTCCGGCGGCGCCTGGGACAAGCATCTCGGCCAGTCCGACAGCTTGCTCGTCAACGCCTCGACCTGGGGCTTGATGCTGACGGGTCGCATCGTAAAGCTCAAAGAGGCGAAGGGCGCCAATCCGCTGCAAGCGCTGAAACGCCTCGTCGCGCGCTCGGGCGAACCGACGATCCGCCTCGCCGTGCGCCAGGCCGTCCGGCTGCTCGGCGAACAGTTCGTGCTCGGCTCGACGATTGAATCCGCGTTGTCGCGCGCCCGCGACTTTGAGGAAAAAGGCTACCGCTTCTCCTATGACATGCTGGGCGAAGCCGCGCGCTCCGAGCGTGATGCCGAGCGCTATTTCCAGCGCTACATGGCGGCAATCGACGCTGTCGGAAATGCCGCGCCGCCGTTCACGGCGACCAACGTCGACGCGATTTTCGAGCGGCCGTCGATCTCGGTGAAGCTGTCGGCGCTGCATCCGCGTTTCGAGCCCGGCAAGGAACATCGCCTCCACGCCGAACTCGCGCCGCGCCTTCTGACGCTCGCGCGCGCAGCGAGGGCAAAAGGTCTTGGGCTGACCATCGACGCGGAGGAACAGGATCGGCTCGACATCACCGCAGGAATGTTCGGCGAGATGCTCGTCAACCCGCAGCTCGACAACTGGAACGGTCTTGGCCTGGCCGTGCAAGCCTACGGCAAGCGCGCCATCCCGCTCATTCGCTGGCTTCGCAGGCTTTCCGAGCAGACCGGCAAGCGCATTCCGGTGCGGCTCGTCAAAGGCGCGTATTGGGACAGCGAAATCAAATGGGCACAGGAGCGCGGCCTCGAAGATTATCCGGTGTTCTCGCGCAAACTGCACACGGACGTATCGTATCTCGCCGCGATGCGTTTGCTGATTTCGGAGCCAGTCGCCTTCTATCCGCAGTTCGCGACCCACAACGCCCACAGCATCGCTTCGGCGTCCGTCGCGGGCGGCGCGATCGAATTCGAGTACCAGCGCCTGCACGGCATGGGCGAAGCCCTTTACGAGCAGATTGTCGGCGTCGGACAGTTCGGGCGTCCCTGCCGGATTTACGCGCCGGTCGGCGGCCACGAGGATTTGCTCGGCTATCTCGTTCGCCGGTTACTCGAAAACGGCGCCAACACGTCGTTCGTCAATCGCCTTGGTGACGATGAAACGTCGGTGTCCGACATCATCGCCGACCCCGTCGAGATCGCCGACCGCGAATATACTTCCGGCGACCGCCCCGTGCTGCTGACCCGTCCGCGCGACATCTATCTTCCCGAACGCAAGAACAGCGCTGGCCTGCCGCTCGTCGAGGCGAGCGTTCGCAATTCGCTTCTCGCCGATATCGGCAAGGTGCTGAAAACGCCCTTCGCCGCGGGACCGATCGTCAATGGCACGGCGACGACGGCAGGCGACGCGGCGGCATTCGCAGTCTCGCCGCATGATCATCGCGAGCGCATCGGATCGGTGCGGCTCGCAACGCCGCAAAATCTCGAAGATGCGATCACGAGTGCCCGCAACGCGTTCGTGCGCTGGGAACGAACAGACGCGGCCGAGCGCGCTCGCATCCTCGAAACGGCTGCCGATCTTTTCGAGCGCGACCGCGCGACGCTTTTGGCGGCACTGATCCGCGAAGCCGGAAAAACGCTCGACGCCGCGCAGGCCGAACTTCGCGAGGCGGTCGATTATCTCCGCTATTACGCAGTCGAGGCGCGGCGGCTATTTTCGAACGCAATTCGCCTTCGCGGCCCGACCGGCGAAGACAATACGTTGACGCTCAGAGGGCGCGGACCGTTCGCCTGCATCTCACCGTGGAACTTCCCAGTCGCGATCTTTACGGGACAGATCGCGGCGGCGCTCGCAGCCGGAAATTCGGTCATCGCGAAGCCCGCGGAGCAGACGCCGATCGCCGGCTACCTCGTCGTGAAACTTCTGCACGAAGCCGGGATTCCGCGCGATGTACTCCATCTCGTTACCGGCGGCGGCAAACTTGGCGAAGCGCTCGTCAAGGATCAGCGCATCGAAGGCGTCGTGTTTACCGGCTCCGGCGAAACGGCCTGGGCCATCCAAAAATCACTGGTCGACCGGCGCGGCGCGATCATTCCATTTATTGCGGAGACCGGCGGCATCAACGCGATGATCGCAGACTCATCCGCGCTGCCCGAGCAGGTGGTGCGCGATGCGGTGCGCTCCGCGTTCGACAGCGCCGGACAACGCTGCTCGGCCGCGCGCATCTTGTTCGTTCAGGATGAAAGCGCGTCACGTATCCGTTCGATGCTCGCTGGCGCGATCGAGGCGCTCGACGTCGGCGATCCGCTCGACTACGCGACCGACATCGGTCCCGTCATCGACGAGACGGCGCAGGATGCGCTCGAAAGCCACAAAGTTCGTATGCAGCGCGAGGCGCGCGAAATCGTCGACCTGGCGATGCCCGAAGCTTGCCGCGCCGGAACATACGTCACGCCCGCGCTGTTCGAGATCGATCGTCTCGCCAAGCTCGACCACGAAGTCTTCGGACCGATCCTGCACATGATCCGCTATCAGCGCGATCATCTCGACAAGGTCGTCGCGGCGCTGAACGCCACCGGCTATGGCCTGACGCTTGGGCTCCACAGTCGCATCGAAAGCGTCGCGCAATACGTGTCCGAGAACGCGCGCGTCGGAAATCTTTACATCAATCGCAACCAGATCGGGGCCGTTGTAGGCGTCCAGCCGTTCGGCGGCGAGGGCCTTTCCGGAACCGGTCCGAAAGCGGGAGGCCCGAACTATCTTCTGCGCTTCGCAACGGAACGCACGCGCTCGACCGACATTACTGCGACCGGCGGCAACTATACGCTACTGAGTGGCAAAAGCCCGACGGGCTCATAGGTACGCCGGTCACCCATTGCCGCATCGAAATCCCTACGATCGTCGAAGGAACAATATCAGGCCAAGCAATGTTGGCGCGTGTGATCAGCAACTGCTCAGGGCCTTTGCCGGTTCGTCATCCGCTATCATAACCAATGTTAGGACTGCCGATGTCCGTCGTCGCGGATGCGAGAGGAACGAGTGAGCCAGGTGCACCGGTCAAGCGTGATCAGTGGCCTTTGGCGTCGGTCAATTTCTTCATGGCCGACTTCCTCGCCGGCATAGGCCCGTTTCTTGGCGTCTTCCTTCTCGCGCACGGCTGGCAGAGTGGTCTGATCGGCACCGTCATGACGATTGGCGGCGTCGCGGGAATGCTGATGACGATCCCCGCCGGCGCGTTCATTGACGCGACACGCCATAAGCGTGCTGCCGTTATCATTCCAGGCATTTTTACGATCTCGGCGTCCGCCATCATTTTGCTGTCGCAAGAATTCTGGGTCGTCGCGACGTCGCAAGTCGCGACAGCAATTGCCGGAGCTGTCATTGGGCCGTCCGTCAACGCCATGACGCTGGGCATCGTCAAGCAGGCCGGTTTCACTCGCCAGAACGGCATCAATCAGGCCTTCAACCATGCCGGCAACGTCGTCGGCGCCGGTCTGTCCGGATTGCTCGGATGGAAATTCGGTTATCCCGCCGTCTTCATTCTCGCAGCTGTTTTCGGACTGCTGACAATCATTTCGGTTCTCATGATCCCGGCGAGCGACATCGATCATGACGCGGCCCGAGGAGCAATCGACGACAACAAGAACGGCAAGGTCAGCGGTTTCCAGGTTCTGCTCGAATGTAAGCCGCTGTTGGTCCTTGCCGCGGCACTCGCCGCATTCCATCTCGGCAATGCCGCCATGTTGCCGCTCTATGGCATGGCGGTCGTATCCGACGGGACGATCAACGGTCCGGGATTTGTCGCCATCACGATCGTTGTCGCGCAAGCGACGATGATCGTTGCCTCGATCGTCGCCATGCGCATGGCGGAAGCTCAAGGTTATTGGCTGGTCCTGTTGATCTCATTCCTTGCGCTTCCCCTGCGAGGACTGATCGCGGGCAATCTCATCGTGCCGTGGGGCGTATATCCGGTTCAGATCCTCGACGGCGTCGGCGCAGGACTGCAGAGCGTCGCAGTCCCAGGGCTCGTCGCACGAATCTTGAACGGCACTGGGCGCATCAACGTTGGCCAGGGCGCAGTGATGACGGCCCAGGGGATCGGCGCAGCATTGAGCCCGGCGATCGGAGGCTGGATCGCTCAAGTCTTCGGCTACGAAGCGATGTTCTACGTTCTCGGCGGCTTCGCGCTTCTGTCGATCGGCCTTTGGCTCGCGTTCGCGTCATTCTTGAAACCGGCATGCGCGGGAAACGCCGGATCGGAAACGTGTGCCGACACGTCCTCAGCAAATACGGGAACCGAGAGTACCACCGGATGATCGACGTCAGCGCCGTCGTCGCTACTTCGCGTCGCCCGTCGCCGACGACAGGTTCACCCGTCGCGAAAGCTCCTCAGCACTTTCTTTGCGTTCGCTATAACGGTCCACGAGGTAAGCGGCGCGGTCGCGCGTGAGCAGGGTGAACTTCACCAGCTCTTCCATCACATCAACGACGCGATCGTAATACGAGGACGGCTTCATGCGGCCATCCTCGTCGAATTCGTTGAAAGCCTTCGCTACCGACGATTGGTTGGGGATCGTGATCATCCGCATCCAACGGCCGAGCACGCGCATTTGGTTTACCGCGTTGAAGGACTGCGAGCCGCCGCTGACCTGCATCACCGCTAATGTCTTGCCCTGGGTCGGCCGGACGGCGCCGGTGGACAACGGTATCCAATCGATCTGGGACTTCATTACGCCGCTCATGGCGCCGTGGCGTTCCGGCGAGCACCACACCTGGCCTTCTGACCAGGCGGCAAGATTGCGCAGTTCCTGCACCTTGGGATGCGTCTCCGCAGCGTCGTCCGGCAGAGGCAGACCGTGCGGGTCGTAGATCTTCGTCTCAGCTCCGAAGTGCTCAAGGAGCCGCGCCGCTTCCAGGGTGAGGAGGCGGCTATACGACTGCGCGCGCAGTGAGCCGTAAAGCAGAAGGATGCGCGGTCGGTGGGCCGTGTTTGCCGCCAGCTTGTCACCAGCGGGAATGCGCAGGTGCTCATGCGCGACGTTGCGAAGGTCGGCCGTGCTGTTCTCGCTCATGGCGCTCGCTTTCTGGCGGGCACCACTTCGCCGTCTTCCTTGGTGAACATGCCGACTTCAGCGTTCGGCAGGATATCGAGTACCGCCTCCGATGGCCGGCACAGCTTCGCGCCGAGCGGCGTAACGACGATGGGACGATTGATGAGAATGGGATGCTCAACCATGAAATCAATTAGTTGGTCGTCGGTCCATTTTGGGTTTCCGAGATCCAGCTCCGCGTAGGGCGTGCCTTTCTGGCGGAGAAGTTCGCGCGGGCCGATGCCCATACGCGTCATCAGATCAACCAATGCGTCGTGCAAGAGTGGCGTCTTCAGGTACTCGATGATCTCGGGTTCCTCGCCGCTTTGTCGGATCATCGCCAGCGTGTTTCGCGAGGTGCCACAGGCAGGATTGTGGTAGATCGTGATGGTCATTTCTTACTCTCCGACCGGCGCGGCCAGGCCACGTTTGCGGACCGCCTGACCAGACTCGTACCAGCCGCGCGACGCGTTGACGATTTTCACCACCGACAGCATCACGGGGACTTCGATCAGCACGCCAACAACGGTCGCCAGCGCAGCGCCTGAGTGAAACCCGAACAGGCTGATCGCCGCCGCGACCGCAAGCTCGAAAAAATTGCTGGCGCCGATGAGCGCGGAAGGCCCTGCAACACAATGCGCTTCGCCAGCGGCGCGGTTGAGCAGGTAGGCCAGACCCGAATTGAAGTAGACCTGAATCAGGATGGGCACCGCCAGCATCGCGATGATGAGCGGCTGCGCTAAAATCTGCTGGCCCTGAAAGCCGAAAAGTAAGGTCAGCGTCGCGAGCAATGCCAGCAGCGAAAGCGGCTGCAGATGCCCGAGCAGTCCGTCGAGTGCCTGTTGTCCGCCCACTGACAACACGCGGCGACGGACGACTTGCGCCAGGATGACCGGCACCACGATGTAGAGCGCGACAGACAGAACCAGAGTCCCCCACGGCACGGTGATCGCCGACAGGCCAAGCGAAAAGCCAACGATCGGCGCAAAGGCGAACACCATGATGATGTCGTTGAGCGCCACTTGGCTCAACGTGAAGTGCGGTTCACCCCGCGAAAGATTACTCCAGACAAACACCATGGCGGTGCAAGGCGCCGCCGCGAGAAGGATGAGCCCTGCGATGTAGCTATTGATCTGGTCGGCGGGCAGGTAAGGCCTGAACAACCCGCCAATGAAGATCCAGCCGAGCAGCGCCATTGAGAACGGCTTCACGGCCCAGTTGATGAATAAGGTGACGCCGATGCCGCGCCAATGCTCCTTGACCTTAGACAGCGCCGAGAAGTCGATCTTCAGCAGCATCGGGATGATCATCAACCAGATCAGCACCGCCACCGGCAAGTTGACCTTGGCGATTTCCGCCGCGCCGATGAACTGGAACACCGCTGGAAAGAAGTGACCAAGCGCAATTCCAGCGACGATGCAGAAACCGACCCACGCCGTCAGGTAGCGTTCAAAGGTCGACATCTTTAGGCTTTCTCCGGCACTGGAGCCTTGGCCTTGCCGCCGCCGACGCGGTTGATGATGGCCTCGCCCATGATGGAGCGGGCGGAGTTACCGGTGCAGAGAAAGAGGACGTTGTACGGACGCTCTCGGCTCACTTCGTTTCTCCCTTACACATCTTGCGCGCTTTTTTTATTGCTGAACCGCAGAGATCCGGCTGCCCCTGGCAGCAATCCTCGGTGAGGAAAGTCAACAGCTGGCGCATCTTGTCGAAATGCACCGCGTAGCGGATGTAACGGCCAACCCGCGTGGCATGGATTAGGCCCGCGCGATCCAACTCCTTCAAATGAAAGGATGCACCCGTGGGCGTTGCGCCGACGGCATCGGCGATCTCGCCGGCGGGCAGCCCGGAAGGCCCTTCCTTTACCAGAAGGCGGAAGATCGCGAGGCGCTGCTCATGCGCCAGCGCGGCAAGCCGGATGACGGCGTCTTTGCTGTTCATATATGCATATTACAAGGATTATTGAAATATGCAATATGCAGCAGCGCTTACGAATTGTGCGACTGCGGAAAGATGCAGTGTTGGATCGTTGAATTTCGCGATTGGGCTTTAGCGGAGGCGCAGCTCCCTAAGCGGGCACAATCTCAAGGCTCCGAGCAGGATCATTACGGCACCGACTATCTCGACCGCGATCGTCTCAAGGGCGAGGAAATCGCTAAGGGCATTCCGATGCATGAAGAATGGCGGCAAAATTTTTCCATCCTCGAGCGAGTTTCGCATAGCCATGTTCGAAATAGATTCAACTCTCGCTTTTTCCACATTCCATAGAGTCTGCGGTACTTTTCGCGCAGGTGCCATTGTCGATCGCGCTCATGCTTGCGAGCGGTTTGGAATCGCCTGACTCGTGCAGGAAGACGCCCTCGATCGGATCAATCTCTCGCTGCCAGGGCGCCTGTTCGATAACGCGCATCGTTTGGTCGTAGCCAGCCTGCCACCGCTTCTTGATTCCGGATGAGGTGAAGTCGACGTCCTTGGTGTGGTCTTCGGTTTCGTGTCCTGGCCACAGGAGACGCACGAAATGCATACGGGTGAGACATCCGTAGCTTGCGAGATCGCGGATATCCTCGCGCGAGCGAAGCTCCTCGGGAATGCGCATCGCAAGTTCCTTGATGACATGCCTGAGACGATGAATTTGCGCCTGACGCATGATGTGCGTTGCGACCCGGCTCGAATACTGGATGTTCTTCTGGCGGTGAAGCACCTCCCAGATCGTTGTAGGTTCCGGCCCGGTCGGGTTCCACATGTGCACGGCAAAGACGAGCGAATTTTTGCGCGGATGATCGTCGAAAATCGCCTCGGCAGGCGTGTTCGAGAGAATGCCGCCGTCCCAATAAAGTTCACCGTCAATGCGCACGGCGGGAAACGCCGGCGGCAATGCGCCGGACGCCATGATGTGCTTTGCCGTGATTTCCGTCTCAAGACTGTCAAAGTAGTGCATCTGGCTCGTCCGAACCTGTGCAGCCCCCACCGTCAAGCGCGGCTTGCTACGTCTTATGAGCGAGAAATCGACGAGATCATTGAGCGTCGCCTCCAGCTCGGAAGTGGAATAATAGCCTGCTCGTTCTGCGCCGAGTGGGTAATGCGGATTGAAAAAGGCAAAGTGGTTGGGCTTGAAGAATCCCGAGATCCCGCTGGTCAAAGCTTGCCAATAGGACAACGATGTCGTGGCTTGGGGCCACAGCATCATCGAATCCCAAATCGAGCGTTGGGACATTCGCTCCCAAAACTCGTTGAGCGCAGCAAGCCTGTCGCCAGGTTCGTTGCCCACGATGAGCGCGGCGTTGATGGCTCCAATCGATGTTCCGATGACCCAATCCGGTTCGACGCCGGCTTCGTGCAGCGCGTGATAGACACCCGACTGATATGCGCCGAGTGCGCCGCCGCCTTGGAGCACCAATACGATCTGGCCATAGCCGGCCGTGCGATTATCGCGATTTCGTCGAGGCATGGGGGTTGCCTTTATCTTGGAAAGTGCAGTCATGGCAGGCGCTCATCTACTGCTTAGTTGCGACGCTGGAGGTGATCGAAGCGATCACACTTGATGCCATCTTGAATTGCGCATCTCGGTCTTGAATGCCGTGGCGACGGGCGATCCACCCGAAATCGGTGTAAACCGCCCAGACTTGTCCAGTCTCGTCCTGCCGAACGAGGAGGCGAACGGGCCAGTCGAGGCCGGAATCCGGATTCGAGGTGAGGAATTGGATGCCCAGTGGAGGATTGCCGAAAATCAGCAGGGTCGATGGCCGGAGCTTGATGCCTGAACCTGCCCCGAGCTCTGTTTGATCAATCTCAGAGAAGAGCTTGATACCTTTGTGCGCGATATCAGCTTTGAGGCGAGAGATCGTCTCGCCGAAGCCGTATACGCTCTTCACCTTGACGATACCGTCTTGCGTTGATGCGGCAGCGAGCTGGGTCGAATAACCAGCTTGAGGAAGGGTGAAGACTATCGACAAAGCTAATGCGAATGCACTGTAAACTGAAGATCTTCCGAGCATGGCCATCTCGCTTTCTCGTTCATCAACTCAAAGCAATCGGTTGATCGAGGCAGGATGGCTAAGACGCTCACATAGCGAAAATATCGATTGGCTTCGGAGTCGATAGTTGCCGCCTATCGCTTCCTCCGGTTCCGAGGTTGGCTACATACCTGCTGAGGTTTTGGGATAGCGCCGAGCTATCAAATCCAGTGTCAAACGGCATTTCAGTCGCGTGTTCGAAGCCCATAGGTTCTGGCCAGCCCCGCTCCAAAAGGGGCGATCTTAATCAACCAGGAGAGACCCTATGAAACTCCTTTCAGCAGCAGCGCTCGTTGCAATCTTTGCCGCTATCGCATCTCCGACCTACGCAGCCGAAGACTGCGACGGCGGATTCAAGACACATATGGGCAAGATGTCGGTTCTCATCAACAAGATGTCCGGGTACGAACTCGCCGACGTCGTTCGCAAGTCGCTCGACGCCTACGACTCTTGCAAAGCTGGTGACGGATTCTCGCCCCACGGCGTGTGGGATCAGATTGAGGCCGAAATGCAGGCGAAGTACGGCAAGTGAAACGCTGACGCAATTCGTGCCGAGAAGCCTCGCAGACCCAACTGCGGGGCTTGTTTTTTTTGGAGGTTGCAATGATTCCAGCGCGTCGCGTACGGCACATAGCGTTATTCGTGGTTGCAGGCGCGAGCGCAGCCGCAATGTTTGCCAGAGCGGCAAGTTCGGAATCTATCGATGTCATTCTATCGAACCTGCCGCTGAGAGAAACTGCCGCCTATTCTCGGATATACGAGGCCGCAGGCCGCCCGAAGCGAGAAGTTCAGGAAATGAGCAGGTCGGAAGTCTGGACGATTCCCGGCGAGAAATGGGACGCGATCCTATCTCTCGCGCGAGATGCCGGAACAAAGATCAGCAAGCTCGATTCCAATTGGAATCACGCTCTTGTGCCTATGCAAAACTCCGGTGCGATGACCGCGTCGCAAAGCGCCCTGCTGCACGCGGCCATGGCCTCGAAGGCCGTTACCGGCGCGATCGTCATGGCACGTCCTCCGGCTGGGCTCGCAGAGAACATGTTGACGAAGAGCGAACTCGTCATTCCGATCGCCGCGGGAATATCGGTCACTGCGAGACGAATGAGCCTGCACAAAATCGAAGCTGGCTATGCCTGGCATGGCGTCGTGTCCGAAACCGGGGAGCCAGTCACGTTGCTTTGGTGGGCGTCCGGACGCATGGCAGGATCAATTACGTATCGCGGGCATGTCTATTCCGTACACGAACTCGGTGGAGGCACGGAAGCCGTCGTCGAGATGAATCCTGCACAAATGCCTCAAGAGCACGCCGCGATGCCGCGGGGCATGATGGAGAAGATGCATCTTAAGCAGGATCCGCTCGTCACGAAGGGCGATCCGAGCGATCTCGCAGGGCATGGGAATGTAGTTCGTTACAATTCCAGGAATCCTGAGCGCGCAACCACAAAGGACGTCCACGATGCATCGCCTGCGGCTGATGCCGCCATCGCACCGGGACCGCTGGACATCACGCGGAAACAAGCATTGCCGCAAGTATCGGCTTCAAAGGCAGTCATCCGTTTGATCGTCGCTTACACGAAAGCTGCCGCCTCTCACTACGATGACATAAAAACTGATTTGATTCCGCTGGCGATCGAGGACGCGAACGAATCCTTTCGCATGAGCGGAATCACCAACGTCGAACTGGAACTGGCTTACGCCTACGAAACGGATTACATCGAGACTGGCTCGCATTTCGAACACGTTTTTCGCTTCGCCGGCAAGAACGACGGTTACATGGATGAAGTTCACGGATTGCGTGACAAGTATAGGGCCGATGTCGGCATTCTCATTGTAGATGATGCGAATGGTTGCGGATTATCGGCCGGTGTTCATGTGGCCGCCGAGCGGGCATTTGCGGTCGTGCACCATGAATGTGCAGAAAACATGTACTCGCTGGCTCACGAAATCGGTCACATCATCGGTGCGCGCCATGACGAAGCCCTCGACGACAGCAAGAAGCCATTTTCATACGGACACGGGTATGTCTCCGGCAAGAGCTGGCGCACGATGATGGCTTATAAGGACAGCTGTGACGGTTGCCCGCGCGTGCCCGTCTGGTCGAGTCCGAATATCCTGATCCGAGGTGTTTCGGCAGGAGACGCTGAAAGCGATAATGCCCGCGTCATCGTTGAGAATGCAGCACGCGTTGCTGGTTTTAGATAGCTATTGGGGATGCGAGCCGTGATGATCCGGAGGGAAATTCAAATGTCGGGTCAACCAGGCCGCGGCAGCGAGTGATACCCCGATACCTGCTACACACGCACCCCATCCGAAGTTATCGAAGATCTGGCCAAGGACGGCGGTGCCGATCAGGCCGCCCGCGAAATAGCTTGCGAGATAAATGCCGCTCGCGGAGGCGCGATTGTGTTTCGCCGCACGGCTTACGAAACCCGTTGCGAGAGCCTGTGCGAGAAACGTCCCAACTGCGACCAAAACCATTCCAATAAGTATGACCGGAAGCCGAGGAACGATCAGGAGCGGCAAGCCGACCGCAGCGATCGCCAACGCAGCCCATAGTGAAATCTTGTGGCCTGCCGTTTTCGCGATGGCTCCAGCGAGCGGCGTGGTCACAATCGACGGCAGGAAGACGAAGTAAATGAAGCCGAGTGTCATCATACCGACGCCCAAAGGCGGAGCGACGAGTACGAAATTGACGTAGGTGAACGTTCCGATGAACGCGAACAGGATGCAAAAGCCGATCGCGAAGCCGGCGCGCATCTCTGTCGCCTGCACGTGAGCCCACCATTTCTGCGAACAGGCGGCATCTGAGTTGCAGGCTGTCTCGCTCACGGGCGTTTGCCGTATGGTTCCATAGACGAGTACGGCTCCCAGCAAATTCAATCCTGCAAAGAAGATGAAGTTGGCGGCGAGCCCGGCATGATCGGTGACAGCGCTTGCAACAAGCCGCCCGATCAGGTTGCTCGCAACGTTGCCGGTGATATAGGCCGCAAACGCTCCGGCCGATTGCTCGGCCGTAAAGTGTTCGCCAAGATAGGCGAGCGTCAGCCCAAATGCGGAAGCCATGCACAGGCCCTGCAAAATGCGCAGTCCCGCGAACACACCTATGGTCGGAGCGAACGCAAGCATGAATGTCGGGACGGATAGCGCGATCAGGCTTGCCAGAATTCCGGTGCGGCGTTCGATGCGATCACTCAACAAGGCGATCGAAAAGCCACCGATCGCCATTCCGAGCGTACACGCATTTACCGCCAGTCCCATCGCTGCGGCGCTGACGCGGTAATGCGCAGCGAGGGCGGGAAGCAGCGCTTGTGTCGCGAAAAGATCAACGACCGTCAGGAACGCCGTGACGGCGATAATGAGCAATTTGAACGAGGATACCGTCGTGCCATCTGATTTTTCTGGCACGTCGAATTCGTTGGTTCGTGCGGATGAGAGCATGGCCTTCTAGCCTCCGAAGCACCGATCACTGCCGCGCCATCCGGCCGGCAGTGATCAGCCACATCTCAGGGTTACATGTTGTGATCCTTGGGATCGGCGGCGATGTCCGCCGAGATCAAGACCGTCGGCTTGTCGGAATTGTTCTTCCACCAATGAGAGAGATGGCTCTCGACCGAGAGATCACCGGCTTCGTGATCGATGGGGACGGAGCAGGTGCTGGCATACTCGGTGATCTTTCCCGAGACGACATAGATGAGCGCCGGCCGGTCGTCGTGGCTGTGCCAAGCCACTTCGCCGCCCGGAGCGACCTCAAGTCGCCGCATGCGGAAGTGATGGCCTGCGACGGCCACTTTTTCGTTTGTGAGATCGAGTTCGCCGAGCAGCTTCTCTGTCACCGCTTTATGCGCTGTGGCGCCGGGCTTTTGCCCATTGGATGTGACGACTTTATTTGCCGGGCATTCGCCCGCGCTCGCCGCATTGGCAACGACCAAGAATGCGCCCGTCAATGCACCAGCGAGCGTTAACGCAATCCACGATTTGCTGAGGGAGGGTGTCATGTTGTGTCTCCGAATTAGGATTTACTCGTGAAGCGCCGCAGCGCGTTCCGAAGACACAATGGCGAGGGCCGGCTTTGATTTTAAATATCGATTTGTTTGCTGTTCGATAGCGCAAAGCTATTGCATCGCGCGGCAATAAAAAAGCGAGCCGCTTGAGGCTCGCTGAGATCGTCTCGGTTTGCCCGCTGCTATTGGGCGGTCCAGCCACCTTCAACCGGAATGGCCGTGCCGGTGATGGATTTGGCGCCATTGCTGCAAAGAAAGGCGGTCACTTCTCCGATCTCTTCCGTCGTGACGAAAGTTTTCGTCGGCTGCGCATGCAGCAGGACGTCGCGAACGACCTGTTCTTCTGTAAGCCCGCGCGCGCGAGCGGTTTCCGGAATCTGCTTCTCGACCAGAGGGGTCAGAACGTAACCCGGACAGATAGCATTTGCAGTGATCCCGTGCTCCGCGAGTTCGAGTGCCGCTGTTTTCGTAAGTCCTAGCAGGCCGTGCTTCGCGGCGACGTAAGCGCACTTGAACGGGGAAGCGACGAGAGCATGAGCTGACGCAACATTCACGATGCGGCCCCAACGCCTCTTCTTCATCTCCGGCACGACAGCGCGAATAGTGTGAAATGCTGCCGAAAGGTCGATAGAAATGATCGAATTCCATTTGAAAACGGGAAAGGTTTCAATCGCTTCCACGTGTTGAATTCCCGCATTGTTGACCAGAATATCGATCTGACCGAACGCTGTTCGGGCATCCTCGATCATTTGAGCGATTGCCTGCTCGCTCGACATATCGGCGCCCGAGAAGGCGGTGGCGATGCGACTGACTTTCTCGAGTTCTGTCCGAACATCGTCAATACCGGAAGGCGAGCCGAACCCGTTGAACATGATGTTCACGCCGCGCGCTGCAAGTGCGCGGGCGATGCCGAGTCCAATCCCGCTGGTCGAACCCGTGACGATAGCGGATTTTCCCTTGAGTTCGTGGCCAAGGCTGGTCAAACCTGTCATGACATTTACGTTCATCGTGACACTCCGAAAGCGAGCTAAGGAGGATCCGGCAAGCAAGGGGGGAGGGCCTGCCGGATCCTTGGGCAGACGAGGAGGCGTGGCGTCTGCAGATTTCGCGTTGGCATCAGCCGAAGAGATTGGCTAAT
This sequence comes from Hyphomicrobium sp. GJ21, assembly GCF_001006785.1. Taxonomy (NCBI): domain Bacteria; kingdom Pseudomonadati; phylum Pseudomonadota; class Alphaproteobacteria; order Hyphomicrobiales; family Hyphomicrobiaceae; genus Hyphomicrobium; species Hyphomicrobium sp. GJ21. Next base: position 1,931,556 of record NZ_CDHO01000003.1, read on the forward strand.
TCCTATTCGCGACTTCATTCGCGTGAAAACTATCCGCGAGAGCGCTGGATCAGAAATATCGTTTGAGCTAAGTTTCAATACCTTTTGGCTATCGGGCGAATTCTCCTGCGGTCGTATCATCCGGATTTGATGTTCGGGCCAATCAGATGGAAATGCATCAAGTTCGATACTTCCTTGCCGTTGCGCGGGAGCTGAATTTCACTCGTGCGGCCGAAAGCTGTAACGTGGCGCAGCCATCGCTGACGCGCGCAATCAAACAACTTGAAGATGAACTGGGAGGCGAGCTGTTCCGCCGCGAGCGAAGCCTCTCGCACCTGACGGAGCTCGGCCAGCGTATGCTGCCGATGCTGCAGCAGTGCTACGACAGTGCCATTAACGCAAAATCGCTGGCGCACTCCATCAAGAGCGGTGCAGTCGCGCCGCTGACTATCGCGCTTTCGGTGACGGTGAACATCATGCTCCTGATCCCATTTCTATCGGAGTTGATGCGCGTATTACCCGGACTTGAACTGCGTTTTTTCCGCGGGACCAACAATGAGATCGCCGATCTCCTCAAAAAGGGTGACGCTGAAGTCGGGGTTGGTGGTCCACTCGAAGGAGCTTGGGACCGTCTAGATTCGTGGGAACTGTTTAAGGAGCCGTACAGGCTTGTGGTCGGAAACAAGCATCGTCTCGCATCGCTAGGCGATCCAATAGCGCCTTCGGAGCTGTCTAAGGAGCGATTTCTCTGCCGAACAAACTGCGAAAATTCCAAGGATATACTCGGTTTCCTCGATGCTCATGGTGGCCAGCCAAAGGCGAAGCATGACGTCGCGACGGAACCGGATCTGGCGGCACTGCTAGAGAGCAATTTCGGAATCGGCATAGCGCCGAGAAGCTCCGTACTCAGTGCAAATTCCCGACAGCTGCGGATAGATGGATTGGAAATCGACAGAACCGTTTACGCCTATGCCGTCGCCGGAAGACAACGGTCGATGGCTGCGAGTACATTGATAAAGATGCTTCGTGCCGCCGACTGGCGCGTTGTGGAGGAGCAACTTGTCGGCGTCGATAAAGGTTCTGATGTCTCCGTCAGTTCGCAAGTCGCTTAAGCGTGGTGAGGATCTCAGCCGTATCCATCCGCTTGCGGTAATCAGGATCGATGAACCGCGCCTTCACCAGTCCATCCTGTCCCACGATAAACGTGGCGGGGATCGGAAGCGTCCAATGAGTGTTACCCTGAAAGGTCGAGAAGTCCCATCCCGCAGCCGTCATAGCGCGCCGCTTTTCGTCACTTACTAGGAACGCTAGGTTGAGCGTCAACGCGTACCCGTTGTCCATATCCGAGAGAATAGGGAAGGTATCTCTTCCTCCTGCGGTCAATTCAGCGTTGAAATGCTCGCTTTCCGGGGTGATCGCAACGAGCTCTGAGCCGAGTGACTTCACCTCGCTGTAGATCGCTGCGAGGGCCTGCGCATTGATCCGGCAATATGGACACCAGTGCCCGCGATGAAAGGCGATGACCAAGGGGCCATTTGCAATCAAGTCATCGAGGGTTTGAAGCCGGCCTTTTTGATCCGGCATCATGAAGCTCGGCAGCGGCTCACCCGGCTTCGGAGCGTTTTCGCCAACTCCCGTCGCCTTTAAATGTTCGATCATTCGATCGACGACGTCTGCGAAATCCGGGCTAAGCTTACGGACGTCATTGGCGAAGGCTTCGAGCCTTGCCGTCAACGGGGCTTGCATATTCTGGCAACGGACCGTGCAATCCTGTAGGGCTTCCGAAAGCGTCTTCTCGGCCATTCTGGAGGCTCCGGGCTCGAGGAGGATTAAGGTCCAATCCTTGTCCGCTCCGCGAATGTAGTTCGGATTGATCGGAGTCTCAACGGCGGGAAGACGAACTCTTGATTGCCGCCAGGATCTCGTCAATTTCCATGCGCCTACGAAAGTCGGGGTCGACGAAGCGAGCCAGAATTCGCGTATCGTTGGCAATCACAAACGTCGCCGGCACAGGCAGGAACCATCCGTCGTTGCCGTGAAACGCGTCAAGGTGATAGCCGCGCCCCTTCATCAGGGTCTTAAGGTTCTCGCCTACCCAGGCCACAAGCCCGAGCGATAGTGCGTAGCCACTATCGATGTCAGTCAGGATGCGGATCGTATCCTGCGTTGCACGTCGCAGATCGTCCGTGAATTGCTGCCGGTCGGGGATGATTGACACAACCTCGGCGCCGGCTTGCGCGATCTCGTCATGGTGCTCTGCAATCGTCTTGAGCGTGATCCGGCAGAAGGGACACCAATGACCCCGGTTGAAACTCAAAACGATGGGACCTTTGGACGTCAGTTCTTCCAGACTGACGAGCGCTCCCGATCTGTCGGGCAGAAGGAATGGGGGCATTTCATCCCCGAGAGCGGGCGCTGCGCTGCCGACCTCACCAGAATATAGTCTCGCGACGAGGTCGTCATAGGCGTCAGCGAAAGGGAAGTTCAGTTCGCGAAGCTTGCTTGCATACGCGGCCAGCCTGGTATTCAGAGGCGCATCCATCGCGCAGACGTCCGCGAAAGCTTCTGCAAGGGTCTCTATGCGCGTCAAAGGCTAATTCCTCTATTCCTTTTTGACCGGGGAAGTCCGGCTCCGCTCGACCGCCTCCCGGATCTATACTGCGCCAGCGACGTGTCACGCGCCAATGCTCCCTGAGCGCTGTTTCCATAGGGAGCGGCTATTTCCATCCACAGGCTAAAAGCGTCGGTCGCTAACCAACCGGATAAAGATAGCCGCCGAAACAGCCGTCGGATCAGCCGTATCCGGACAGGAAGTCGGAAGAGTTTCTGTTCGCCGGCCGAGGCAACGCAAACTGCCGACTAACCACTCGCCAGTATGCCGGCTTTTACTGGAGTGGGGGCGGGTGTTGGGCTCGATCCCGTCAAGTTCGCCACGCACTCACTGCGGCGAACCAAGGCCGTGCTGATCTATCGCTGAACAGGCAACCTTCGCGCGGTCAGAGAATAAGCGCTGCTAGATCCAGCATAGAAATGAAGGAGGTGGACGAGGCACAAAAAGGACTAAAAAAATTTCGCTGAAAACCGAATGCGGACGGGGATAGGTTCGAACAAAATGTGACGAACTTCCCGGACACAAACGGTTGGAAAGAGCGCTTCGTCGAAGCGAAGCTTGAACTAGGCCGTCAATAAAACGACGGACCTAGCGATGATGGCTAAATTATGGTGGTGCCCAGAAGAGGACTCGAACCTCCACGCCTTGTGAGCGCTGCTACCTGAAAGCAGTGCGTCTACCAATTCCGCCATCTGGGCCTGGGGTGTCACGTAAATTGTGTGAACGCGGAAGTCAATTGCGCCGGGCGGTCGCTCCGCAGCGCGACGCAAATTCTCAGCCGGAAGTTGATCCGTCGGCTTCACAGCGCCGCTTCGGCCCGGTAGACCGTCCAGAGACGCGCTCTGCGGCGAAATCGAGGTGAGACATGGCGGCAACCGGCAAACTTGCGACGGTCTTCGGAGGATCCGGGTTCGTCGGACGTCAGATCGTCTGGAGCCTGGCGCACCGCGACTATCGCGTCCGCGCCGCCGTCCGCAGGCCAGATCTCGCGGGCTATCTGCAACCCATGGGCGTCGTGGGACAGGTTTTCGGCGTGCAGGCCAATCTTAGGTTTGCGGATTCTGTCGTGCGCGCCGTCGAAGGCGCCGAAACCGTCGTCAATTCCGTCGGCATCCTGGCGCCGACAGGAGCCCAGACGTTCCAGGACGTTCACGTCGAAGGCGCCCGCCGCATCGCCAAGGCGGCGCGGGAAGCGGGCGTTCAGCGGCTCCGCCATATCTCGGCGATAGGCGCGAACAAGAACTCGAATTCGAAATACGCGGTGAGCAAGGCCGAGGGCGAAGCGGCCGTG
>NZ_CDHO01000004.1:0-147014 GCF_001006785.1 Hyphomicrobium sp. GJ21
ACAAGAACTCGAATTCGAAATACGCGGTGAGCAAGGCCGAGGGCGAAGCGGCCGTGCTCGCGGAATTTCCGTCCGCGATCATTGTCCGCCCGTCGATCGTCTTCGGGCCTGAGGATCAATTCTTCAACCGGTTTGCGGCGCTCGCACGCGTAAGCCCCGTCCTACCGCTGGTCGGCGGCGGGCGGACAAAGTTCCAGCCGGTCTTTTCAGGCGATGTCGGCGAAGCTGTCGCAAATGCCGTGACCGGCAGCGGCAAGGCGGGCGAAGTTTATGAACTCGGCGGCCCGCAGGTCGTCACGTTCCGCGAGATCCTCGAATCAACGCTGCAGTATTCCGGACGCCAGAAAATGCTGTTGTCGGTGCCCTTCTGGATGATGAAGCTCCAGGCCTTGCTGACCTGGCCGCTGCCCAACTCGATCCGTCCGGTAACCGTCGACCAGCTGCGGCTGCTGAAGCTCGACAACGTCGTCTCGGATGCGGCCAAACGCGAGGATCGTACCATCGCGGCGCTCGGCGTTCCGCAACCGGCTTCGATCGAGGCGATCGTTCCGCAATATCTCGAGCGGTTTAACCCGAAGGGGCAGTACGCGAGCTATCGCGTCTAAGCTCGTAAGCTCACCGGAAAAACGTCGAGCCGCCCGATGACGAGCGGCTCGTATTGCACGGCTACTTTGAAGCCTATCGCGCGGTTAGTTCAGCGGCGCGATGGCAAGTTCGTCCTCGTGCGCATGACCGATGGCGGCCTGCAGCGTATCCGTCAGCGCGATCGGCGTGCCGTCGGCGGCGTGCAGCGAGAACAGCGGAATGCCCTTCGGCAAACCTTCGATCTGCGGAAACATGTTCAACGCCTCGTCCGAGGTCAGCGTCTTGATGTACGCAACCTCACCGCCGCCGAGACGTGCGAGTTCCAGCTCGGTCATGACGGGCGGCACAACATGGTCAACTGTGGCTCTTGCGGTGGTCTTGTTATTCATGACGCTCTTCCTCCTGGTGTCGAGGCCGGGCTCCAATCACATATCCGGGAGTTGCTGCCATTTGCTCAGGCTGGCCGGATAGCTCGTGTTCCCTGATCCTCCGACGATTCGGTCGCGAGGGCTGTGACGAGAAAGACTCTCTAGGTCCGGGTTTTGATCCGTCCAGGCGGTCCGATCTCTATTCGTCTAACGAGCCGCTCAGGCTCCAACCGTTGCAAATCGATCGCCAAAAGGCCGTTTGCCAGATCCGCGCTTTTGACTTCGATGCCGTCGGCAAGGACGAAAGTCCGCGAAAACTGTCGCGCCGCGATCCCCCGATAGAGGTACTCGCGCGTCTTGTCGTCCTGCTGCTTGCCGCGAATTGTCAGCTGCTTGTCCTCGATGGTGATTTCGAGATCGTCTCGAGTGAAGCCTGCAACCGCCAGCGTGATCCGCAACAGCCCGGCCTCTTCGCCGTCCGCGGCAATGCGTTCGATGTTGTAAGGCGGGTAACCGTCGCTTCCACCTTTGGCGGCGCGATCGATCAGTCTTTCGATTTCCTCAAAACCCAGCAAAAGCGGGTTTGAAAGCGTAGCCATGCGTGTCATTCGAAGGCCCTTTTCTAAGCGACCGTCTTCGGGGCGCCGAACCGGCCGCCCCTTCGGGCCCTAGCATCGCTGCCTAGGACCGTTTGATGAAGATATGGGAGGCGATGGGCCGTCTTCAAGCGGCAGACACAACTCTCTGAGAGCATTGCCACAATGGCGGCACGGTGGGGCGGCGTTTCGCCTTAGTCCCGCCCGTCTGCGGGGGCATCAAGCAGGCCTGATTTGGACCGTCAGCGAGGGATTTTCGATGGCCGCGACGAAGAAGCGTGGGGCGCTACGCACAGGACTTCTAGTGCTCGGAATGGCGATGGCCGTGGCAGCCAACTCGGCGGTTGCAGCGGACCCAGATAAGTCGATCGATGCCGACGTCAACCTCACGCCGCAGGAAACGGCGGAGAAAGAGGCGCGCAAGGCGTGCAAGGTCGACATCTGCAAGGCGCTGCATTCGAAGGACGCGTCCGGCGATATCGCCTGCCATGTGATCAAAAGCTGGCGCAAGGAACAGCTCGTCAAGCTTGTCGGCAAGCTGAAGGTCACCTGGCCTTACGACGGCGCGCAATGCGCGATGCAACTCAGCGTAAAGCGCGATGACCTCGTCCGCGCCATGACGGAGCCGAAGGTCGAAATCGAATTTCAGAAGCACACCGTCACGTGCACGATCGCGAGCGAGAAAAAAGGCGCGACGGATTTCAAATTCGATCTGACGCCGAAGGTGACGTTCGAGAACGGCAAGGCGACGAAGGCACGTGCGAACTGGGGCAAGATCGAAGCGCCGACGTTGATCAAGAGCGCCATGTGGACGGCGACCGCCGCCGACAACACCGTCAATCTGCTCTCAAGCACGATCGTCACGGAAGTTAACGACTTCGTGTCCAGGCGTTGTGATGAAGTGAAGGATCAGTGGGCAGCGCAGCATTAGCGCAAAATCGCTGGCGGAGAATGAACCGTTATATTGTTATTAGCCCCGCTTATCGCGCGGTAACGCAAATACGATTGGCGTTTATTTCACAAGCCAATTACATAAGGCGCCGTAGTGAAGCTTTGCACTGACACTCTTGGAGGAACCCATGAAGACGTGGTCGAAGCCTGAAGTACGCGAGCAGGAAGTTGGTCTCGAAGTGACCAGCTATCTTCCGGCTGAAATCGACGTCATCTGAATTCGGATGGTGTTGACCTAACGGTCGAATATCGGGCGGTGACCGATCCTTCGGTCACCGCTTTTTTATGTCCGGCTTCGACTGCGATTATCCCGCGTTCTCGATTGCGGCGCGCTTTTCTTCGAGTTCAAGCCACTGCGTCTCGGCGGTTTCGAGCTGCTGCTGCGCATCCGCGAGGCGTGCATTCGTCTTTTCGAATGCGGAACGGTCACGCGTATAAAGTCCTGCGTCCGCGAGTTTTGCCGACAGCGTTTTGATTTCAGCTTCGAGCTTGGCGATTTCATCCGGCAATATCGAAAGCGCGTGCTTTTCCTTGTAGGAGAGCTTGCCTTTCGCGGCGGCCGGTGCGCCCGCCGGAGCATCGTCAGAAGCTTTGCGCGCCACCGTCGTTGCTTCTTGTTTCGGTGCCTTTTTCAGATCCTCGCCATTGCGCTGGGCAAGCATGTCGGAATATCCGCCCGCGTATTCCGTCCATCGGCCGTCGCCGGTCGGCGCAAGCACGCTCGTGACGATGCGATCGAGAAAATCGCGGTCGTGACTGACGAGCAGCAGTGTCCCCGGATAATCGGCCAGAAGCTCTTGCAGCAGATCGAGCGTCTCAAGATCGAGATCGTTCGTCGGTTCGTCGAGCACGAGCACGTTGGAAGGTTTTGCAAGCGCGCGCGCCAGCATGAGCCGAGCCCGCTCGCCGCCCGACAGCACGCGGATCGGCGACAGCCGCTGCTCCGGCAAGAACAGGAAGTCCTTCATGTAGCTCGCGACGTGGCGCGCCTTGCCGTTGATGACCACCTGATCGCCGCGCCCGCCCGTCAGCGCATCGGAAACGGTCCAGTTCGGATCGAGTTCGTCGCGCCTTTGATCGAGCGCGACGATTTCGAGATTGGCGCCGTGGCGGATCGTGCCGCTGTCCGGCGCGAGCTGCCCGGTCAGCAGTTTGATCAGCGTTGTCTTGCCGGCGCCGTTCGGGCCGACGATGCCGAGCCGGTCGCCGCGCATGACGCGCAAGTTGAGGTCGGACACGATCTCGCGACCGTCATAGCCTTTCGAGACGTTCGAGGTTTCCACGACGAGCTTGCCGGAAATATTGCCCTCCGCCAGGTCGAGACGGGCTGCGCCGACGACGAAGCGACGGTCGCGCACCTCCTGCCGCATCGCACGAAGCTCGCGCACGCGCCGGACGTTGCGTTTGCGACGGCCCGTGACGCCGCCATGCATCCACTGATCTTCGCGCACGATTTTGCGGTCGAGCTTGTGGCGTTCGATTTCTTCTTCTTCGAGAACCTTGTCGCGCCAGTCCTCGAACGCTGCGAACCCCTGTTCCAGACGGCGCGTCTTGCCGCGATCGAGCCACACGGTCGCGCGCGACAGCGTTTCGAGAAAGCGACGATCGTGGCTGATAAGAAGCAGCGCCGAGCGGCTCGCCTGCAGCGTCTTTTCAAGCCACTCGATAGCGGTGAGATCGAGATGGTTCGTCGGCTCGTCGAGCAGCAGAACGTCGGGCTTCGAAACCAGAACGCGTGCCAGCGCGGCGCGGCGTGCTTCGCCGCCCGAGAGCTGGTCCGGATTATCGTCGCCCGAAAGCCCAAGCTCGCCGATCAGATATTCCGCCGAATAGGGATCGTCCGTCGGGCCGAGACCGGCTTCGACATACGCGCGAACCGTATCGAAGCCGTTGAAGTCGGCTTCCTGCGGCAGGTAGCGGATGCTGGCGCCCGGATGCGCGAAACGCTCGCCGCGATCCGGCGTCACGAGCCCCGCCGCGATCTTCAGCAACGTCGATTTGCCGGAGCCGTTGCGCCCGACCAGACAGATGCGGTCGCCGGGCGCTGCAGTCAGCTCCGCGCCTTCGAGCAACGGCGTGCCGCCGAAGGTGAGATGAATGTCTTTGAGCGTCAAAAGAGGAGGTGCCATGCCGGACCTCGTAGCGGTCGCGGAAGGCGCAATCAACTGCGACCGAACGGAATCAGCAAAACGCTGCAGGGATCAGCAGCAGCGGCTGACCTTGCCGCCGTTTTCGCCATACCGGCTCGCCTGGCGTTCGCGGAAGAACTCTTCGTAGGTCATCACCGGCTCGCCCGGATGCACTAGCCGCCGATGTGCAACATAAGACTCGTAATCCGGTACGCCGACCATCAGGCGCGCGGTTCGGGCGAGCGTCGTGCGAAGCATGCAAAATAGGGATGTGTCGGATTTCAGCATCGTTCACTCCGCCGCCACGATGGCGGATTCGCGAGCAGATATATTCGGGTTCGCCAGCGCCTTCGAAATCGCAGCCACGGCAAATCCGAACATCGCGATGACCAGCGCGATCAGCAACGCGGTCAACGTTGCGTTGACGTAATCGTTGAACACGATGCGGCTCATGTCGGCCATCGACTTCGCCGGAGCGAGGATCTGGCCTGCGTCCGACGCGGCACCGAATTTCTCCGCATGCGCCAGAAATCCGATGGCCGGGTTATCGCTGAAAATCTTTTGCCATCCGGCCGTCAGCGTGCAGATCGCAACCCAGACGGCGGGCAGAATGGTCACCCATGCGTAGCGCTCGCGCTTCATCTTAAAGAGCACGACGGTGCATAGAATGAGCGCAATGCAGGCGAGCATCTGATTGGCGATGCCGAACAGCGGCCACAGCGTATTGATGCCGCCAAGCGGATCGACGACGCCCTGGTAGAGAAAATACCCCCAGCCCGCGACCGCAATCGTCGTCGCCACCACGTTCGCGGTCCACGAGCGCGTGTCGCGAAATACGGGCGTAAACGTGCCGATCAAATCCTGGATCATGAAGCGCGCGACGCGCGTGCCGGCGTCGATCGTCGTCAGGATGAACAATGCCTCGAACAGAATGGCGAAGTGATACCAGAAGGCCATCATCGCCTTGCCGCCGATGGCGCTCGAAAGAATTTCTGCCATGCCGACGGCGAGCGTCGGAGCGCCGCCGGTGCGCGACAGGATCGTGCTCTCGCCGACGTCCGCCGCCGCTTGCCGCAGCATGTCGGGCGTCACGGTGAAGCCCCAGCCGGAGATCGCGGCTGCGGCCGTTTCCGGCGTCGTGCCGATGATCGCCGACGGGCTGTTCAGCGCGAAATACAAGCCAGGCTCTAGCGTCGTCGCTGCGACGAGCGCCATGATCGCGACGAAGCTTTCCATCAGCATCGCGCCGTAGCCGATGAAGCGCGCGTTGATCTCATTGTCGAGCATCTTCGGCGTCGTGCCGGACGAGACGAGCGCGTGGAAGCCGGAGATCGCGCCGCACGCGATGGTGATGAACAGGAATGGGAAAAGATTGCCAGCGAACACCGGCCCCGTGCCGTCGACGAATTTCGTCACGGCGGGCATCTTGAGATCGGGCAGGACGAAAAAAATGCCGAGCGCCAGGCACGCGATCGTGCCGATTTTGAGAAACGTCGAGAGATAGTCGCGCGGCGCAAGCAGCATCCAGACCGGCAGCACGGACGCGACGAAGCCATACGCGATCAGCATCATCGAAAGCTGCTCGCCGGAATAGTCGAACATCGCAGCGAGCGCCGGATCTTCCGCAACGTGACGGCCGTAGACGAGCGACAGCAACAGCAACGCAAAGCCGATGAGCGACATCTCGCCGATGCGGCCTGGACGAAGATAGCGGCCGTAGACACCCATCAGCACGCCGATCGGGATCGTCATCACGACGGTGAAGGTCGCCCACGGACTTTGCTTCAGCGCCTTGACGACGACGAGGGCGAGAACGGCGAGCAGAATGACCATGATCAGCAGCACGCCGATCATCGCGACGGTACCAGCAAGCTCACCAAGCTCCGAGCGGATCATGTCGCCCAATGAGCGGCCGTCGCGGCGCGTCGACGCCCAGAGCACGATGAAGTCCTGAACGGCGCCCGCGAACACGACACCGATGACGAGCCACAGCGTTCCGGGCAGGTAGCCCATCTGCGCCGCGAGTACGGGGCCGACGAGTGGGCCTGCGCCCGCAATCGCCGCGAAGTGGTGGCCGAAAAGAACGGTGCGATCCGTCGGACAGTAGTCGAGCCCATCGTTGAAGCGCTGCGCGGGCGTCGGACGGCTGGCATCGAGGCGCACGACGCGGTCGGCAATGAACAGACTGTAAAACCGGTACGCGAGCAGATACGAGCAGATCGCAGCGAGGACGAGCCATATGGCGTTGATCGTCTCTCCGCGTGACAGAGCGACGATGCCAAGCGACATGGCCCCGAGGATCGCGATCGCCGTCCAGGCAAGTTTCGCTCGAATGCCGGTCATCGCGTTTTGTCCCCCGGTGCTCATGTTTTTGTTTGGCGCACGTCTGCTGCGCAACTCAGTCCGGCGAAGACTACCCAAAAAGCTTCCGCTGGTCAGCCGCTCACGACAGCAACGCTGCGCGATTGGCAGCTGCAGGACGGCGGATTCTCAAGAGCGGCGCTCCATTTACGGTCTTCCTTAGCGGCTTGGTAACTGCAACCGGCTGACAAACAAGCATGGCCAAAAAACCTAGCATGCTTGACGACTATCATCGGCAAGGTCAGGAAGCCGCCGCTCGACGCAACCAATCGTCGCTTGGATTGGCGAAGGCGCGCTTCTCCTTGCGCGCACTGAAACCGTATCTCCTCAGCCGTTGGACGGCTTGGGGGCTGATGATCGGAACCTTGCTCGGTCTCGCATCCATTTCACCTTGGACGCCGACGCCCCCGCTTCTTCATGCACTCGCTCGGAGAAATTGCGCGACTGCAAGCGAACTTGGCTTGGCGCCGGCACAGCGTGGCGAGCTTGGGTACTGGGAAAGTAACGACAGGGACGCCGATGGCATCGCCTGTGAAGCGTGGCCGCGTCGGCACAATTAAAATCGCACTGTGGGTATGAAGTCGCGCTGCGAGGAGGGGATCAGTCCGCCTGCGTCGCCTTTGGCAACTTCGGCGTGACATCCTTCGCCCTTCAGCCTCGGCTCGCCGAGCCGAAGCCCGCAGGGCGTAACGCGCGCAGGGTTGGCGTGGCGGCTGCGCGCCAAAATAAAATTGGTGGAGCCAAGCGGGATCGAACCGCTGACCTCTTGCATGCCATGCAAGCGCTCTCCCAGCTGAGCTATGGCCCCAAACCTTTGGGAGCGTAGGAACGTGTCAGTCCGCTACGCAGAACCCGCCTGATAAGTCGTTCAGCGGGAAACTTCAAGAACGTTTGTTGACGGCGATCAGGGCTCTTCGTCGCCCTCACCCGCCGGGCCGCCGATGATGTTGGAAACATCGCCGCCCTCTTCCTCTTCTTCCTCGAGGAAGGTCTCATCGTCGTCGGTGCCGCCGGCATCATCGGTCTCGACGTCGGCGAGCGCCTCTTCGCCCTCGACTGCCGGCAATTCGCCCTCGTCATCAGCCGGAACCGGCTTCTTTGCCTTCTTGGCTGCGAGATCGCGCTGTTCCGCCTGCAGCGCCGCAAGGGCCGCCGGTGACGAGGCGATCACATATTTGCTGCCGCAGAACGGGCAGACGATCGGATCGTGACCGAGATCGTAGAACCGCTCGTCGCAGCTCTGACAGGTTCGCTTCGTCCCGCGCGCTTGCTTGGTCGCCATTAGTCGTGCCTCGAAACTCAGGAATTGAGGGAGCCCGTCTGCCATAGCCGGTGCGGGCTGTCAAAACGAAAAGGTGGAGATTGTCCGGCGTGCGTCAAGGACACCTTGACCCGAGCGCGACAGGAGCGTTGACAGGGCGGCGCGGCGCAGGCCCATATCGCCCGCAAATCATGCGCCCGTTCAGCGCGCCAATCATCTCTTAGCCTGGATTTTCCATCTTGAAAGCCATGACTGCGAAGCCCCTTGCCGTGATGCGTGCGTCTCCGTTGAAGGGCCGCATCCGGCTTCCCGGTGACAAATCGATTTCGCACCGCGCCCTGATTTTCGGGGCGTTGGCGACCGGAACGACACGCATTCGCGGCCTTCTCGAGTCCGAAGACGTCGTCAACACGGCGCGCGCTGTCTCGGCCTTGGGTGCGCCTGCGGAAAAGCGCGGCGACGTGTGGGAAGTGAAGGGGCGCGGCCCCGGCGGACTTCGCCAGCCCACAGAGCCGCTAGATTTCGGCAATTCCGGCACCGGTGCGCGGCTGATGATGGGCGTCATCGCCGGGCATCCGATCACGGTCCAAATGACAGGCGACGCCTCGTTGTCGCGGCGTCCGATGCGTCGCGTGCTCGGGCCTTTGATGCAAATGGGCCTTGAGGTAATCGAAACCGGCAGGGAAATGCTGCCGTTGACGCTGCGCGGAACCAGCGAGCTGATCCCGATCGTCTATCCGTTGCCGGTGCCATCCGCGCAGGTGAAAAGCGCTGTCCTTCTTGCCGGTCTGCATGCGGCGGGCGAGACCACGGTCATCGAGCACGAAGCGACGCGCGATCACACCGAGCGGATGCTTCGCCACTTCGGCGCCAACGTCCGGATCATGGACAAGGAAGGCGGCCGCGCCATCACGATCAGAGGCGATGCCGAGCTGTCCGGACGCGACATTCTCGTGCCTGGCGACCCGTCGTCCGCCGCGTTCCTGGTGGCCGCCGCGTTGATCGTGCCCGGCTCCGACATCACGATCGAAGGCTTGCTCATCAATCCGACGCGCACCGGGCTTTACACGACGTTGCAGGAAATGGGCGGCGACGTCACGCTGTTGAACCAGCGCGAGGAGGGCGGCGAACCCATCGCCGACATTCGCGTTCGCGCGTCCGAGCTGAAGGGTGTCCGCGTGCCGGCCGAGCGTGCGCCGTCGATGATCGACGAATATCCAGTGCTCGCCGCGATTTCGGCGTTCGCGAAGGGCACGACGCAGATGGATGGCCTCGCCGAGCTCAAAGTCAAAGAGAGCGACCGCCTGCAGGCGACGGCGACGGGCCTCGAAGTCAACGGCGTCACGGTACGCATCGATGGCGATAGCCTCATCGTCGAAGGCAAGCAGCGCCTCAAAGGCGGCGGCCTCGTCGCGACACACCTCGATCATCGCATCGCCATGGCGTTTCTGACGGCGGGCCTCGCGAGCGAAAAGCCGATCACCGTCGACGATACGACCATGATCGCGACCAGCTTCCCGGAATTCCGCGGACTGATGGAAACGCTCGGCGCGACGTATCAAGAGGCGCCGGAGCAATGAGGCCTCGCCTGGTCATCGCGATCGATGGGCCGGCGGCGTCCGGCAAGGGAACGGTCGCCAAGAAGCTCGCCGAGCATTTGGGCGTGCCGTATCTCGATACCGGATTGCTGTATCGCGCCGTCGCCCGCGACGTCGAAGCACGGGGCGGCGAGCTTGAAGACGCGGCAGCAGCGGTCTCAGCCGCTCAGTCGATCGATGCGCAGAGCCTGGGCGATCCGGGCTTGCGCGGGCCGCTCGCGGGCGACAAGGCCTCGATCATCGCGAAAATTCCCGCCGTCCGCGCAGCCTTACTGGATTATCAGCGCAACTTCGCCAGAAGCTGCGGCGAGGGCGCCGTCCTCGACGGACGCGATATCGGAACGGTGGTTTGCCCTGAAGCCGACATCAAAATTTTCGTAACGGCCTCGGACGAGGCACGTGCTCAGCGGCGCTATCTGGAACACCAGGGTCGCGGCGAGAATGTCGCCTATGAAGTTGTGCTTGAGGATTTACGCCGTCGCGATGCGCGGGATCGCGATAGAAGCGTGGCGCCGCTCGAAGCCGCAAGAGATGCACTTCACCTCGATACCACCACTCTCGATGCGGATGCCGCATTTGCGGCGGTGCTCGCGTTGATCGCAGCGCAAATAACACGCTAGTCAAACAAGAAGGCGCCCCGTAGGGCGCCTATCCGTTATTTTCCGTTTTCTCTCTTGTACTGGGCGATGTCCTCAGCGGTGACTTCGCTGGAATTGCCGAGCGCTTTGATGCATTCCGACGCGAGCTTATGGCGGTGCTCGCGCATGCACGACTTGAGAGCAGGTGTGCCAAGTTTGAAATTGCTGCAAAACGCAACATAGTCTGCGCTGCAAGCGTCTCTTACGACTTTGCTCACTGCGAACGCCGAGCCCGTAGAAAGCAAAAGCGTGACCGCCGCGAAAATCGCGACTTTCTGCATATCCGTCTCCTTGGAATAAATCATGGCCCTTAACGCCGGCGCGGCGACCGCGGTTCCCCTCGATGCGAACGCACTTTGCAGTGATTCAGATGCATTGCCAAATTACTTTGTGAAATGACGGCGATGAGTTTTATGCAAGCATGTCCGAGAGTTCGCGCGTGCGAATGACTGGCCGATGCCGTCGCCTTTGCGCGTCCAGCCGACGCCCGCGAAACTGATCGCGCACCGCCCCTTGGCTCGATTTCTCGATGCTCGCACATGCAGCGAGTTTTGCTTCAGGTGCTGTCGTGGGGCCTGCTCGTCTTCATTGCGGGACATGCTCATCGCGACGTCGAGCGCCTGGGATGAGCGGCCCGAAAGCGAGCGGCAATTCGCGAAGTGATGGATTTTTGCAACGGCCTCCGGGTGAACCTTGTTTTGATGGTCCGTAGGCGGAATATCGGGGATCAGAGACGTTTCATCCGCTGGGAATCGATAAGTAATCACCCTTTCGAGCTAAACGCATCCGCTGAGTAAGCAGGCGGATAGCGTTCGATCGAGGGGGTGGGCAATGAAGCGCGTGCTTTTATCGATCTTCCTAGCCTGCCTCGCTCCAGCGGCCGGTCTTTGCGATACGGCGGCCGACGATCTGAAGCGCTTCGATCGGTTCGCGACTTACGATTTCAAAACGCAGGAATGCGACGCCGACGAACAGGGGCGATTCCAGTACTCGTGCAAGAACATCGAAACCGGTGATCTCAGCGGCTATCTCAACGCCGACACATTCAAGAAGAGCGCGACAGGCAGGTTTCTCGAAAAATATTGGGGCACGGGAGATCGCCTCAAGTTCATCGGCATCGCCTGCGGTCGCGGCGACACCGAGAGCGACGCCAAGAAGACGGCGACCTTCCGCGCGCACGAACTGGTGCGCCACGCCATCGAAGGCATGGAAACGAATGTTCTCATCGGAGACTTTCAGCCGCTCGGATACCGCAAGGACGAGGAGCGCTATCGCTGCGTCGCAGTCGAGCGCGGGAAAGATACAGCAAGCAACGAGTCGCCGCCGCCAGCCGCTGATACGTCATCGGATGCCGATGACGACACCTCAGCTGCCGACGCGGAAGCCGAGCGGCTCGCAAGCCAGCGCAGAGAGCGTGAGGAACGCCAGCGCATCGCGGCCGAGCGTGAACGGCAAAGCACGACGCTCGTGTTCGACGTCAAAAGCCTCGACAAATATGCAGTGGAATTGTCGTTTTTCTCTGAAACCTATCGCAATCGCGTCTGGCCCGGCGGCTCGCAGATCTACCTGCTGAAAGACAGCAACGTGCACACCTACCGGCTCAACTGCCGCAAGGGAGAAAAGATCTGCTATGGCGCATGGCGGCGCGGCAATCCCAACTCGTGGTGGGGCACAGGCTATGGCGGCCAGAAGGGCTGCACGAACTGCTGCCATATCTGCGGCGGGTCGGCATTTCATACGCTGATGGCCGGGGCCGAAACGCCGTCCGGCGGCGGTTCCGGTGGCAACACGGCGAATGCCCTGGTCGACATCCTGGGCGGTGTCGCCGCTGGTATCGGCGCCGCAAACGCCGTTCGGCCGCAATCAGCTCCTGTTTATCGGCCAACGCCCGCGCCGACGCCCCAGGGCTTGAACCGGCGGCAAAGCACGATTTCGGGCGGGCGCTGAGGCCCGTACTATAAGCCTCAACCCGCCGGATGCCCCTTGCGCGGGGCTACCACCTTCGCTATACCCTCGCGCATTCGACGTCGCCGTCGGATTGGTCATGAGGAAGATCAGCCGGTTGGGACCTGTATAGCAGGCCCGAATTTTGACCGGCAGGGCTGCGGCCCATCACGGCGGCATCATACATCCGACATCCGCGCCCATCGAACAGGCATCGCGCTCGCGCGGGTCTGCTTATTGGCGTTCCAACTGCAATTCGCAGCCTGTTCAAGCAGGCAGTTCAACAACCAGGAGAACGAATGTCCGCCGAAGTATCACGTGAGATGAACCCGTCGCGCGAAGATTTTGCCGCGCTGCTCGCCGAGAGCCTTGCCAAGGACGACCTCTTCGAAGGTTCCGTCGTTAAGGGCAAAATCGTCGGCATCGAAAAAGATATGGCGATCATCGACGTTGGCCTGAAGATGGAAGGCCGCGTCGCGATGAAGGAATTCGGGATCGGCGGCAAGCCGGGCGATCTCAAGGTCGGCGACACCGTCGAAGTCTACCTGGAGCGCGTCGAGAATGCGCTCGGTGAGGCTGTGCTGTCGCGCGACAAGGCCCGCCGTGAAGAAAGCTGGACGCGCCTCGAGCGTCTTTATGAAAAGGGCGAGAAGGTCACCGGCGTGATCTTCAACAAGGTCAAGGGCGGCTTCACAGTCGACCTCGACGGCGCCGTTGCGTTCCTTCCCGGTTCGCAGGTCGATATCCGTCCGGTTCGCGATATCGGGCCGCTGATGCATCAGCAGCAGCCGTTCCAGATCCTGAAGATGGATCGCCGTCGCGGCAACATCGTCGTCTCGCGTCGTTCGGTTCTCGAAGAGAGCCGCGCCGAGCAGCGCACGGAGATCGTCGCGCGTCTCGCCGAAGGCCAGATCATCGACGGCCTCGTCAAGAACATCACCGACTACGGTGCGTTCATTGACCTCGGCGGCATCGACGGCCTGCTGCACGTCACCGACATGGCATGGCGTCGCGTCAATCATCCGTCCGAGATCCTGAACGTCGGCGACACGGTGAAGGTGCAGATCATCCGCATCAACCCGGAAACGCAGCGTATCTCGCTCGGCATGAAGCAGCTGCAGTCGGATCCGTGGTCGTCGATCGAGGCGAAGTATCCGGTCGGCGCACGCGTCAAGGGTACCGTCACGAACATCGCTGACTACGGCGCGTTCGTTGAGCTGGAGCCGGGCGTCGAAGGCCTGATCCACGTCTCGGAAATGAGCTGGACGAAGAAGAACACGCACCCTGGCAAGATCGTCTCGACGAGCCAGCAGGTTGAGGTCCAGGTTCTCGAGGTCGATCCGCAGAAGCGCCGCATCTCGCTTGGTCTCAAGCAGACGCAGGAAAATCCGTGGGATGGTTTCCTGACCGCGCATCCGAAGGGCTCGATCGTCGAAGGTCCGATCCGCAACATCACCGAATTCGGTCTGTTCATCGGCCTCGACAACGGCATCGACGGCATGGTCCACCTTTCCGACCTCGACTGGCAGAAGGCCGGCGACGAAGTCATCAAGGACTACAAGAAGGGTGACAACGTCAAAGCCATCGTGCTCGACGTCGACGGCGCTAAGGAGCGCATCTCGCTCGGCATCAAGCAGCTTGCCGGCGACCCGGCCGATGCCATGGCGAAGTACAAGAAGGGCGACGCCGTGACCTGCACGGTGACGTCGGTCAGCGAAGCCGGCATCGAAGTGAAGATCGCCGACAGCGAATTGACGTCGTTCGTCAAGCGGGGCGACCTCTCGCGCGATCGTTCCGAGCAGCGCCCCGAGCGCTTCAACGTCGGCGACAAGGTCGATGCGGCCGTTATCTCGGTCGACAAGGCGGCACGCCGGATCGCCGTTTCGATCAAGGCGCTCGAGCTTGCCGAAGAGAAGCAGGCGGTGGCTCAGTACGGATCGTCGGATTCGGGCGCTTCGCTCGGCGACATCTTCAAGGCCGCCATCAAGAAGCGCGAAGGTGCTGAAGACGGCGAGTGATCGTTGCCTCTTCAACTGAATTACAAGGCGCGCGGCAATCTTTGTCGCGCGCTTAACTTTATCCGCGGGGCTTCGAGGCGCCTCGGTTGCCCGCGGCCTGAACCTTGCCTACCTTTCGCTCCTTAGAGCGCTTCTTTTATATTTTGCCACGAAATGACGCGTCGTCCGTTGATGGAAAGGCACTCCCCCAATGCTTGAGACGGAAACAGTTTTGGATCGCCGCAGGCTGCGCCGTTCGGTGTCGCTGTGGCGCGCTGCCGGACTAGCCGCGGTTCTCATTGCCATCGGCGCGCTGACGCTTGGCGGCGACAAACTCGCGACGCTCGCCGGCGAAAAGCAGATCGCGCGCATCACGATCGAAGGCACGATCTCGGAAGACCGCGATCAGCTCAAGATGCTCAAGGACATCGCCGATGACTCCAGCGTCGCCGGCGTGCTCATGTATGTGAACAGCCCCGGCGGCACGACGACGGGCGGCGAGGCACTGTACGAAGGCCTGCGCGCGCTCTCGGCAAAGAAGCCGATCGTCGCCCAGTTCGGCACGGTCGCGGCATCGGCCGCCTACATCGCTGGCATCGCCACCGACCACATCGTGGCGCGTGGCAACTCGATCACCGGCTCCGTCGGCGTCATCGTCCAGTGGCCCGAATTCGTGCAGCTCCTCGACAAGGTCGGCGTCAAGGTCAACGAGGTGAAGAGCGGCGTGCTCAAGGCGTCGCCGTCGCCGTTCGAGCCGCTGACGGAAGGCGGCAAGCAGGTTGCGCAGGGCATGGTCAACGACGGCTTCAAATGGTTCGTCGGCCTCGTCGAAACCCGCCGTGGCGTCAAGGCTGCCGACATTCCGGGCCTTCTGGACGGCCGCGTTTTCTCGGGCCGCGAGGCGCTGCAGGCCAAGCTCGTCGACCAGATCGGCGGTGAAGACGAGGCCGTTAAATGGTTGAAAGACGAGAAAAACGTGCCGCAGAGCGCCAAGCTCGTCGACTGGAAGCCCTCGACCCCCAATAGCTACGGCTTCGCCGGGATGTCGGGCCAAATCGCCGGATTTTTGCTCGGTTCCAGCGCCGGAGACCTGGTAAATTTCCTCAGCCAGGAGCGCTCGTTTTCGACGCTTGGTCTTGACGGTCTTCTTTCAGTTTGGCATCCTTCTGAAAAATAAGGAGAAATGATCGCTGTTGCTGGGGAGCGAGACGTGATCAAATCGGAACTCGTACAAAAAATTGCGACTGCAAATCCGCATCTTTATCATCGCGATGTGGAACGCATCATCAACGTGATCTTCGATGAGATCGTTGACGCGCTGTCGCGAGGAGATCGCGTCGAGCTGCGTGGGTTCGGTGCTTTCACGGTGAAGCATCGCGCGTCTCGTCAGGGACGCAATCCGCGCACGGGAACGACCGTGGCGGTGGCTGAAAAGTTCGTGCCGTTTTTCAAAACCGGCAAAGAGCTTCGCGATCGTCTGAATACGCTCAACGGTCAACACGCCGCGTAAGCTGACGTCGAAAGTAGCGAGGTAGAATTGTGGTCAGGCGTTTATTGGCGCTCTTCGTTGCGTTTCCTCTTGGGGCCATTCTCATCGCGATCGCCGTTTCGAACCGGCAACCGGTCGCGCTGATCCTCGATCCGTTTGTGCCGGAAAATCCCGCGCTTTCGATCGAGCTTCCGTTCTATGCTTATCTGCTCGGCGCGCTTGTCGTCGGCGTCATTCTCGGCGGCGTCGCGACGTGGATGGGACAGAGCCGTTGGCGCCAGACGGCTCGCGCGCAAGGTCAGCGCGCACAGCGCTGGCAAGCCGAAGCCGATCGTCTGACGCGCGAGCGCGACACCAGCGCCACCGCAACGAGATCCGACCTCGCAATCGCGGGCCGGTGAAGCAGTGAGACTTCCATGACGTTCGACGCGTTGACGCTGTTCGGTCTCGTCGCCGTATCGTTGATGCTGCTGTTCTACACGTTCGAGGAGAGCAGCCCTTGGTGCATCTTCGGTTTTGCAATCGCCTGTGCGATGGGATCGATCTACGGCTTCCTGCAGGGCGCGTGGCCGTTCGGACTGGTGGAAGGCGTTTGGACATTCATCGCACTGAAGCGCTGGCAAAAACGTCGCCTGGTCGGCGCGCCCGCCGCGTAACGGCTGACTTATGACGACCGAAGCCAAGATTTGCGGAATCAAAACGCGCGAAGCGTTGACGGCTGCCCTTGACGGGCACGCCGATTACGTCGGCTTCGTCTTTTTCGCGCCGAGCCCTCGCCATCTCGATATCGCGACGGCGCGACGCCTCGCGGACGAAGCACGTGGCAAAGCCAAAATCGTTGCACTGACGGTCGATGCGGATGACGCAACGCTCGACGAAATCTCGAACGCAATCGCGCCGGATTTCTTCCAGCTTCACGGTCACGAAACGCCGGAACGTGTCGCCGGCGTGAAAACGAAATTCAGACGCAAGATCATCAAGGCGATTCCCGTTCGCACGTCGGAAGACGCAGCACGCGCCGAAGCTTATACGAAAGTCGCTGATCTGATCCTTTTCGACGCCAAGGCGCCAGCCGGTGCGACGCGGCCCGGAGGACACGGACAGGTGTTCGATTGGACGCTTCTCGACGCCGTTTCCCGTGATATGCCGTTTATGCTGTCGGGCGGCCTCACGCCCGGCAACATCCAGGAAGCGATGCAGGCGACACATGCGCAAGCCGTCGATGTTTCCTCGGGCGTTGAATCGGCGCCGGGCATCAAAGACGCGGAGCTGATCCGCCGCTTTCTTCACGCCGTAAAGACGGCTAAGCAGGGCTGACAGGATCAACGCGATTTCGCGGCTTAGGTAGGTTGATGGCGACGACGCAAAAGAAGGCCGAGGAAGCGAAGCTCAACAGCTACGCGACCGGCCCGGACGACAAAGGCTTCTTCGGTATTTTCGGCGGCCGCTTCGTGGCTGAAACCTTGATGCCGCTGATCCTCGATCTCGAGCGCGCCTACGACGCCGCGAAGGCCGATCCCGAGTTTCAACGCGAGATCGATTTTCTCAATCGCCATTACGGCGGCCGCCCGAGCCCGCTCTATCACGCCGAGCGTTTGAGCGCCGAGCTTGGCGGCGCAAAGATCTATTTCAAGCGCGAAGAGCTGAACCACACGGGCTCGCACAAGATCAACAACTGCCTTGGGCAAATCCTGCTCGCGCGGCGCATGGGCAAGACGCGCATCATCGCCGAGACGGGGGCCGGTCAGCACGGCGTCGCCGTCGCGACCGTTTGCGCCAAATACGGAATGCCGTGCGAAATCTACATGGGCGCGACCGACGTCGAGCGTCAGGCGCCGAACGTCGCGCGCATGGCGTTGCTCGGCGCGAAGCTCAACCCGGTGACGTCCGGAGCAGGCACGCTCAAGGACGCGATGAACGAAGCCTTGCGCGACTGGGTGACGAACGTCCGCGACACTTATTATTTGATCGGCACCGCAGCCGGTCCGCATCCTTATCCGGCGATGGTTCGCGACTTTCAGGCGATCATCGGCAACGAGGTTCGCGCGCAGATGCTCGAAGCGGAAGGGCGTTTGCCGGACACGATCGTCGCGTGCATCGGCGGCGGCTCGAACGCGATCGGAATTTTCCATCCCTTCCTCGACGACAAGGACGTCGCGATTTACGGCGTCGAAGCCGGCGGTCACGGGCTGAATGTCGAGAACGGGCACGCCGCGTCGATGAACGGCGGATCACCGGGCGTTCTGCACGGAAACCGCACCTACCTTTTGCAGGATGGCGACGGGCAGATCCTCGAAGGCCATTCGATTTCGGCCGGACTTGATTACCCGGGCGTCGGACCGGAGCACGCCTGGCTGAAGGATATCGGCCGCGTGACCTACGTTCCCGCAACCGACACGGAAGCGCTCGACGCGCTTCGGATTTGCACGCAGCTCGAAGGCATCATTCCGGCGCTGGAGTCGAGCCACGCATTGGCCTACGTGATGAAGCTCGCGCCGACGTTGCCGAAAGACAATCTGTTGGTGGTCAACATTTCGGGCCGTGGCGACAAGGACCTGGCCACCGTCGCCAAACACCTCGGCATGAAGATCTGAATGATGACCCAACCCACTCGCATCGACGCGCGCTTCGCGGCGCTAAAGACAGAGAAGCGCCCGGCTCTGATCACCTTCGTCACGGCGGGCGATCCCGATCTCGAGACGAGCAAGACCATCCTCGCGGGGCTCGCGAACGCGGGCGCCGACGTCATCGAGCTGGGCATGCCGTTCTCCGATCCGATGGCGGATGGACCGGCGATTCAGGCCTCCTCGCAACGCGCGTTGAAGGCCGGCCATACGATGGTCAAAACGCTGCAGATGGTGCGCGACTTCCGCGCCAAAGATGATGCGACCCCGATCGTATTGATGGGCTACTACAACCCGATCTACGTCTACGGGAATGAACGCTTCATCGCCGACGCGAAGGCTGCGGGCGTTGATGGCTTGATCGTCGTCGACGTGCCGCCAGAAGCGGACGACGAGCTTTGCCTGCCCGCGCTGCAGGCCGGGCTGAACTTTATCCGCCTCGCGACCCCGACGACCGACCAGCACCGTCTGCCGACCGTCCTCCAGAACACGTCCGGTTTTGTATATTATGTCTCGATCACCGGTATTACCGGCGCCGCCGCCCCTGTCGTAAACGACGTTCAGAAACAGGTTGCCGCGATCAAAAGCGCCACACCGCTGCCTGTGGTTGTAGGATTTGGCGTCAGATCCGGCGATCAGGCCCGCGCCCTGGGACAAACCGCCGATGGCGTCGTCGTTGGCTCGGCAATCGTCTCGAAAATCGAGAAATCCTTGGGGGCAAAGGGCGAAGCCACCCCCCGGACGACCGAAGATGTGCTGGAACTGGTGAAAGAGTTAAGCTCAGCCATACGCGGCGGCTAGCACAGCGAGGCGTTTGGCTCTATTGGAAGGCCACCGCTGAGACCCCATTTTTGTGCAGTGCCCTAGCGCAAGCGGAACGTGTGGCGCTAAATTAAAGCTGCCGCCCGGCCGAGAGCCTGCCAAACGCGCTCTGAGCAGAAAGGCGCTGGGCACACTGCATAGGACGACGAGGAGCCTACCCGCGTGAATTGGATCAACAACGTTGTCCGCCCGAAGATCAGCGGGCTGTTGTCGACAGCAAAGCGTGAAGTGCCGGACAATCTTTGGGTGAAGTGCCCAGAGACGGGAGAGATGGTCTTTTACAAAGACCTCGAGGCCAACCAGTTCGTCGTTCCGGGCTCCAACTATCATATGCGGATGGATTCGCAGCAGCGCCTGCGCCATCTGTTCGACGGCGGCGACTATCGCACAGTCGCGATCCCGGCCGTGCAGCAGGACCCGCTGAAATTTCGCGACGGGCGGAAATATACCGACCGCCTGAAAGACGCGAAGGCAACGACGAAGCTCGAGGATGCAGTGCTCGTCGGCGAAGGCCAGCTCGACGGGCAGCCGGTCGTATCTGCCGTCCAAGATTTTCGCTTCATGGCCGGTTCACTCGGCATGGCGGCGGGCGAAGCTCTCATCACAGGCATGCTCCGTGCCGTTGAATTGAAGACACCCTTCATCCTGTTCGCCGCGTCCGGCGGCGCGCGCATGCAGGAAGGCATCCTGTCTCTCATGCAGATGCCGCGCACGACGATTGCAGTTCAACGCCTGAAAGATGCGCGACTGCCCTACATCGTTGTGCTCACCGATCCGACGACCGGTGGCGTAACTGCTTCATATGCAATGCTCGGCGACGTCCACATCGCGGAGCCGGGCGCGCTCATCTGCTTTGCCGGGCCGCGCGTCATTCAGCAGACGATCCGCGAGCAATTGCCTGACGGCTTCCAGCGCGCCGAATACCTGCTTTCGCACGGCATGGTGGACATGGTCGTGCATCGCCACCAGTTGCGCGAAACGCTGTCGCGCGTCTGCAAGCTTTTGATGGGCGGCACGCAGTTGGCGAAAGCCAAGGACACGCACAAGATGAACGGCAAGCCGTACATGAATGGCTCGCCGGTCGACAGCAAAGTGGTCGAGACGGCTGCGCGCGAAAGCGGCGCGGTGGTCGAGCCCGAAGCCGTCCCGAACAGCCAGCGCTTCGAGCCCGGCAAATCCGACAAGAAGCGCGACGAGCCAGCCTCGTCGCAGCAAACCTCCAAAGACGCGCCGCACGGCGCCTGATCCGGACAACAATCAGCAGAACACGCACGGCAGCCATCATGACCTCGTCGAAGACCCGTCCGTCGAGCGACGTTCTGCTCGGCGATTTGATGCTTCTCCATCCGAAGCTCATCGATTTGTCGCTTGGCCGTGTCGAGCGCTTGCTCGCCAAGCTTGGCCATCCCGAGAAAAAGCTGCCGCCGGTCGTCCACATCGCCGGCACGAACGGCAAAGGCTCGATCACCGCGTATCTCCGCTCGTTCATGGAAGCCGCTGGCAAGCGCGTTCACGTCTATACGTCGCCGCATCTCGTTCGCTTCCATGAGCGCATCGTGCTCGCAGGACCGGACGGCACCGCGCGTGCGATCGACGAAGACTCCCTCGTTGATGTTTTGATGCGCGTGCAGGCCGTCAACGACGGCGAGGACATTACTCAGTTCGAGATCACGACGGCGGCAGCATTCCTCGCGTTCTCCGAAACGCCCGCCGACATCCTGCTGCTTGAAGTCGGTCTCGGCGGCCGTCTCGATGCGACCAACGTGATTTCCGATCCGGCGCTGACGATCATCACGCCCATCTCGATGGATCATGCCGAAAAGCTCGGTCCGACGATCACCAAGATCGCGTCCGAGAAGGCGGGCATTCTGAAAAACGGCGTCGAAGGCGTCATCTCACAACAGTCGAACGAAGTCCTGTCGGTCATCGAAGCGCGCGCACGCGCCGTCGGCGCACAACTGACGATCTTCGGACGCGACTTCGACGCCTATGAGCAGACCGGCCGTCTGGTCGTTCAACGTCATGAGCGACTGCTCGATCTGCCGCTTCCCGCGCTGGTCGGAAGACATCAGATCGGCAATGCTGGAACCGCTGTCGCGGCGGCGCTGGTTCTCGGCGAACGCGTCCCGGCGCTGAAGCTCGACGAGAAGGCGATTGAAATCGGGCTCAGAACCGTCGAATGGCCTGCGCGCATGCAGCGGCTGTCGTCTGGCCCGCTGCCTGCCATCCTCGGCGAGGAAGCTGAGTTGTGGCTCGATGGCGGCCACAACCCTGCTGCTGGCGATGTGATTGCCGACACGCTCGCCGCGCTGGACGAGAAATCTCCGAAGCCGGTTTACCTCGTCGTCGGCATGATGGGGCAGAAGGATGCGCTGGGCTTCCTGGCGCCGTTCCGCGGCCTGGTGCGCGCCATCTATACCGTGCCGATCCCCGGCGCCAACGAAGCCCCGCACACGCAAGAAGACCTTGCCGAAACCGCACGGGTCGCGGGCATGCAGGCGACGGATCGCGAAAACGTGATCGACGCCCTCAATACAATTGCTGCACTGCCGAAAGGACCGAAGCGCGTCCTCATCTGCGGCTCGCTTTATCTTGCCGGCCACGTCCTGGCGCTTCAGCAGCAGTCATAATAGCGTCGCATCGCGAACCGTTTATACGCGTGGGCGCAGCATCTTCTTGTCAAATGATGCAGCGCAGCCTTTTTGCGGCACTAATCTGCGTCTGGCGCAAGCGTAGAGCTTCGCCCTACTAATGAACAAGACGGCCGCTATGGCTTGACGAGGCGCGCCTGGGTTATCACTTCGCTCAAGAAGCTGCCCCAAGCACAATCAATCGGAGGAGACCAGCGATGCAGCACGTTGCTATGGATAAGCTCAAAGGCCGCCAGGTCATCAAGGCGCGCTACGACAACTTCATCGGCGGCAAGTGGGTTGCCCCCGTGCGCGGGCAATATTTTACCAACGTCACGCCGATCACCGGTCAGCCCGTTTGCGAAATCGCACGCTCGACGGCGGAAGACATCGAGCTGGCTCTCGATGCGGCTCACAAGGTTCGTGAGTCCTGGGGCAACACTTCGCCCGCAGAGCGCGCTCGCGTCCTCGCGAAGATCGCGACGCGCATGGAAGAGAACCTCGACGTTCTCGCCCTCGTCGAGACGATCGACAACGGCAAGCCGATCCGCGAGACGACGCACGCCGACGTGCCGCTCGCGATCGACCACTTCCGTTATTTCGCGGGTTGCCTCCGCGCGCAGGAAGGTTCGATTTCAGAAATCGATCACGACACCGTCGCGTATCACTTCCATGAACCGCTCGGCGTCGTCGGTCAGATCATTCCCTGGAACTTCCCGCTGCTGATGGCCTGCTGGAAGCTGGCCCCTGCGCTCGCCGCCGGCAACTGCGTCGTGCTGAAGCCCGCCGAGCAGACGCCGATGTCGATCATGGTTCTGATGGACATCATCGGCGACCTTCTTCCCGAAGGCGTCCTCAACGTCGTCAACGGCTTCGGCGTCGAAGCCGGCAAGCCGCTCGCACAGAACAAGCGCATCGCCAAGATCGCCTTCACCGGCGAAACGACGACCGGCCGCTTGATCATGCAGTACGCGTCCGAAAACATCATTCCGTGCACGCTCGAACTTGGCGGTAAGTCGCCGAACATCTTCTTCGCGGACGTGATGGACGCTGACGACGAATACTTCGACAAGTGCCTCGAAGGCTTCACGATGTTCGCTCTCAACCAGGGAGAAGTCTGCACCTGCCCGAGCCGCGCGCTCGTCCAGCGTTCGATCTATGAGAAATTCATGGAGCGGGCTCTGCAGCGCGTCGTGAAGATCAAGCAGGGCCATCCGATGGATGCCACCACGATGATCGGCGCCCAGGCTTCGAACGACCAGCTCGAAAAGATCTTGAGCTACGTCGAAATCGGCAAGGGCGAAGGTGCTCGCGTTCTGACGGGCGGCAAGCGTGCCGACCTCGGCGGCGAACTATCGTCCGGCTACTACGTTCAGCCGACGGTTCTCGAAGGCCACAACAAGATGCGCGTCTTCCAGGAGGAAATCTTCGGGCCGGTTCTCGCGGTCACGACCTTCGAAGACGATGCGGAAGCGCTCGCGATCGCCAACGACACGCTCTACGGTCTGGGTTCGGGCGTGTGGACGCGTAACGGCACGCGCGCGTATCGCATGGGTCGCGCCATCCAGGCTGGCCGCGTGTGGACGAACTGCTATCACGCCTACCCGGCACACGCCGCGTTCGGTGGCTACAAGATGTCGGGTATCGGCCGTGAGACGCACAAGATGATGCTCGATCACTATCAGCAGACGAAGAACCTGCTCGTCAGCTACAGCCCGAAGGCGCTCGGCTTCTTCTAAGGCTTTAGCACGCTGGAGTTTTGGCGGGGCGCGTTCGGTCATCGGATGCGCCCCGCTTTCGTTTCGGTTTCAGGAATTGAGCGGTTAGTATCCGTCAGCTCTGCGAGCCCATCGGAACGCGAGGCGCGAATGTCGCCAGTTCAGATCTCAGCAACTCCCGAGGCATGCGCCGCCTTGCGTCGCGCCGCGACGGAGCATGGCCCGCTGATGTTTCACACCAGCGGCGGCCGCGTCGGCGGGCGGCAATATCCGATCTGCCTGCCAGCAGAAGCCTTGCGTCTCGGCGCGCGCGATCATCTGCTTGGAGAAGTCGAAGGCGTTCCGGTTTACGAAATGGAAGACAGGGATGGCAGCGTCGCGTGCCGCGCCGCCGCCTATGTGCTGGACGTCGCCGCTGGGCCGGCGATCGGATTTTCGATCGGAGCGGCGCCAGGCAGGCGCTTTACCCTGACGCCGGTTGCAGAAAGCGCCTGCACCGATCATATCAAGAGAGAAAAATCGTGAAGTTGCTCGATATCGCGAACCGAAATCTATCGTTTGCCCGGACATTCGCGATGCAAGGCATCCTTGGAGGAAGCGCATGTCCGTTGTAACCCCGGAAAAGTCCGCGACGACGGCGACGCGAGTCTCGTGCACTCAGCCGTCGCAAGATCTGATCAAGAAGCTCGAAGGGCTTCACGGGCCGTTGTTGTTCCATCAGTCGGGCGGCTGCTGCGACGGCAGCTCGCCGATGTGCTATCCGCGCAAGGAATTCAAGGTCGGAGCGCAGGACGTTTACATGGGCGAGATCGGCGGTCAGCCGTTCTACATGGGCCGGTCGCAGTTCGAATACTGGCAGCACACGCACCTGATCATCGACGTCGTTCCGGGACGCGGTTCCGGATTTTCTGTCGAGTCTCCCGAAGGCGTTCGTTTTCTGACGCGGTCGCGCGTATTTACCGATGCGGAGAACGACGAGCTTGATGCCCAGGGCCCCCCGCCGACGGGCGCAGAGCATCCGCCGGTCTGATTTGGCGGCGAGCAATTATTGAGAAAACAAATAACTAGGGAAGTAACGCATGACTGCTTCAAAGACCCTTCGCGAGATCACGGGCATGGGCAATACGCCGACGACCGTTGGAAAATCCGCCCTTGTGCTGATCGATTGCCAGAACACGTATCGCGAAGGAATCATGCAGCTTGAGGGCGTCGAGCCCGCACTGGTCCAGTGCGAGAAGCTTCTCGCGCGCTATCGCGATGCGGGCCGGCCCGTCATTCACATTCAACACGACGCCGGCGCTGGCACGCCTTACGACGTCAAAGATCGCATCGGCGCCATTGCCGACCCTGTGAAGCCGCGCGACGGCGAGCCGGTCATCGTCAAGAACTATCCGAGCTCATTCGAGAAAACGAACCTCGACGAGATTCTCAAGGGCTATGGAGTTGAGGACGTTGCGCTCGTCGGCTTCATGACGCACGTCTGCGTCAACTCGACGGCGCGCGCCGCCTTCAATCACGGCTATCGCCCGACGGTCGTCGGCAACGCCACGGCGACGCGCTCTCTGCCGAGCCCGACCGGAGGCGTCACGTCAGCCAAGGACTTGCACGAAGCAAGCCTGACGGCGCTGAACGACATCTTCGCCGTCGTCGTGCCGAGCGCGGACGACATCTCGAACTAGCTCCGAAACGTTCGGAAGCATCCCCAAAAATGAAAAGGCCCCGCACCTGCGGGGCCTTTGTCGTTCTGCGGAACGTCGCGCGGATTTATACGGACGCTGCAACGCTGGAATTGATCCAGTCTTCGAGCTTCTTCTTCTGGACGATCGCGCCGGTGTGCTGCGCGGCGACCTTGCCAGCCTTGAAGATCAGCAGCGTCGGCATGGCCCGAATGCCGTAGGTGCCGGTCACGCGCGGATTCTCGTCGACGTCGACTTTGACGACCTTGATCTTGCCGGTCATCTCCTTGGCAACCTGATCGAGAGCTGGAGCCATGGCCTTGCAGGGTCCACACCACGTGGCGTGGAAGTCAACGAGCACCGGCTCGTTCGACTTTAAGACTTCGTCGTCGAAGCTTGCGTCTGTTACTGCGTTAGCCATTGTTTATTCTCCATTTCGGGCCGGGGGTTGGGGGAAACCGGACCCGCTTAGTAGCGCTCGCGCGTACCCTTAAAACTGATCCCAGAGGTAGGTACTTCGTTAGGAAGCGTCAAGACTCTGGACATCGAGGTCCCAAAGCCGTGATTGGTAACCGTCGAGCACATCGGCGGGAACTTCCATGAGGCGCGGCCCATCCGTCCAGAGCAGCGCTGCCTTGACGCGGCGGCCGGGATAAATCTCCCCAAGCGCCAGCCTGTAGGCCGCTAGCTGGTAGAGATAGGCAGGCGCGACAAACCGGACTTCCGAGGGCGGCGGACGGTTGGTTTTATAGTCGACGATCAAGACCTCATCGTCGGTCACGGCCAACCTGTCGATCTGGCCCGAGAGGTCCAGCGCCGGCCCCGAGCCGCTAGGACGCGGAATGACGGCCGCGATCGGAACCTCGGCCATGCTGTTGGGGCCGAACAGGGGCGCGAAATCCGCCGACGACAGAATAGCCAGCGTCTCGCGGACGATGCCGTCGCGCGCCTTTCGCGACAGTACAGCGCCGCGTTTGGCGACGAACGCGGTTGCGATGGCCTCGCGTCCGCTCGCTGCCACGGACGGAAGATGCTGCAACAGCGCATGCGTCAGCGTCCCGCGCAGGAAGCGATGCTCGCTGTTTCCAGCGAGCGGCGACGGTGCATCGTACGTGGCGGCGGCATCGGCTTTGGCTGGCATCACTGGCTCACCTTCCGCATCCGGCGCGTAGGGCTCGAGACGCGACGGCGCGAGTGGCACCGACAGTTTTGGTTCCGGCCGCGCACGCTCCGACGCGAAGGCAGGTCTTTCCTCGCTTTCGAGCTGACGAGTTTTCTCGCCGCGCGATTGGTCGAGTTCGGCGGTCTGCGCCGTTTCGATGCGCCACACCTTTTTGCCGTTGTCGTCGATCTCTTCCGCGACAGGGAGGAGCGCTTCCGAAATCGCATCGTACCAGCAGGACTCGGCGCGGCCTTTCTTGCCTTCGAAGCCCGCGATGTAGAGCCGGTCGCGCGCGCGCGTCATCGCCACGTACAGCAGACGATTGCGCTCCTCGTGCTCGCGCGCTTCGCGTTCGCGCCGCGCGATGGTGACGGCTTCAAGCCGCGACGTGCCCTTGACCGTCCACACGATCGGCTCAGGAATGTGGTCGGGCCGCGGAAGGCCGGACAACCGAACGAGGCTCGCGGCCGAGAGGTCGCCGGATGCCGTCGTGCATGTGTCGGGAAGGAACACGATCGGAGCTTCGAGACCTTTCGCGCCGTGCACCGTCATGACGCGAACTTCGTCGCGGCCATGATCCATGTCGCGCTTCACTTCCGGCGCGATGGCGCGCAACTCGGCAAGAAACTGCGTAAGCGACGGCGGCGTGCCGTCATCATAGCTCAAGGCAAGATCGAGAAACTCGTCGATGACGTCGGCGGCTTCCGGCCCGAGGCGGCGCAGCATCTTCTCGCGCGCCCCGTCGCGATCGAGCACGCTCGAGAAGAACTCGAACGGCGGCGTGAAGTCGGCCTTGGCGCGCCATCGCTTCAAGGTCTCCGCCGCATCCTTGTATTCGGGTTTGACCCCGGTGCTGTCGAGCAGGGCCGACCAAAGCGTCTTGCTTTTGCGTCCCGGCGCAATCGCCAGCAGATCATCGTCATCAAAACCGAAGATCGGACCTTTCAGGACAGCCGCGAGCGCGAGATCGTCTTCGGGCAGGATGAGAAAGTCGCCGAGTGCCATGAGATCCTGCACGGCGATCTGATCGGTGAGCGCGATGCGATCCGATCCCGCCACTGCGATGCCGCGCCGCTTCAAGGCCGCGACCATTGGCACGGCGAACGGATAGCGCTTGCGCACCAGGATCAAAATATCGCCGGCACGGATTTCGCGTCCCTGCGACTCCAACCGTTCGCCGCGATCGAGCCAGCCTTTGATCGTGTCCGCGATGCGTTCAGCAAGCCGGTTGGCGGGCGAGTGCTCGCTCGTGTCCGACAGCGGCGCCCACGGATCGGCGGCGTTGAGGTCGTCGGGTTTTTCGGTCGGCCACATTTCGACGAGACCGGCATGGCCAAGTCGAATGGCGTTGTGCTTCGGCGGCGGTCCTCCGGCCGTCAGTCCTGGCGTCTTCGCGGCGTCGGCGAACACCGCGTCGACGGCCGCCAGAACCGGCGTCACCGTGCGGAACGACATCGTGAGTTCGATCGGCTTCCAGATGAGGCCGGCATCGCGCGCAAGAGCTGCGAATCGGATGCCCGCGTCGGCGAACATCTTCGGATCGGCGCCCTGGAACGAATAGATCGACTGCTTTTCGTCACCGACGGCGAAGACTGTCCGAGGCGAACCGTCACGCGTGGCGGCTCCCATAAAGAATTCGTGCGCCAGCGCTTTGACAATGTCCCATTGTTCCGGGCTTGTGTCCTGCGCTTCGTCGACGAGGATGTGGTCGAGACCGCCGTCGAGCTTGAAGAGCACCCATTGCGCTTGCCCGCCGTCGCCTTCGAGCAGCGATTTTGTCTTCAGAATGAGATCGGCGAAATCGAGCGCACCCGCGCTGCGGCGCGCTTCCGTGTAGCGGTGCAGGATGATACCGGCAACGACGTAGAGCGCCATCGAGGATTCGACGAGCGACAGAGCTTTCAGTTCTTTAGAAAGCGCGAAGAGACGCTGCTGCGCGGCGAGACAGCGATCGTTGAGGCCGGGTTTCGCCGACGCAAGCGCCTTCGTCATCAGCGATTTGCGCGGCTCGCCGGTCGCGGTGAGAAAGTATCCGGAAAGCGCTTCGAAGCGACGCTGCGCATCCGTCAGCCCGGCAGCCATTTGCAGCGTCGGCACGTGGCCAGTATCGTTCGCCTTGCCGGTCGCAAGGTGCTCGGTCAGCTCCCGCAGATCGCTTTCGGAAAGAACGTACGCGCATTCCTCGTGCAGCTCTCGAACCGCAATTGCTGCGCGGACGCCGAGACTCTGACGCAGATGCCTTTCGATCTCCGCGACGTCGGCGAGCGTCGCGCCAGCTTTGGCCTCGCGCCGGTTCGCGACGTCCAGCCAGCGGCGTTCCTCGACGGCATTGCTGATCAGCTTGTCGAACTGCGTATCCGTCGCATAACGCACGATCACGTCGAGCGCGCGTCCGAGCGGCGTCTCAGGCTCGGACGTGGCGTCGAGCAGTGTCTGCTCGATGGCGCGCGCCTTGAGATCGCCGGCGGCGGCGTCATCGAGAATTTTGAAGTCGGGCGGCACACCGGCTTCGAGCGGAAACCTTTGCAGCAAACGTTCGGCGAATGCGTGGATCGTCTGAACCTTGAGGCCGCCCGGCGTTTCGATCGCGTTGGCGAAAAGCCGCCGCGCCAGTTGCAGCGTTTCGACAGACACGTCGCCGCCGGTCACTTTGCGAATGTCTTTTTCCAACTCTTTTTCGTCCGCCGTGACCCATCCGGCCAGACGATCGAAGACGCGGCGCGACATCTCCGCCGCGGCGGCTTTCGTATAGGTGAGGCAAAGAATTTTTTCGGGCGACGTTCCGGCGAGGAGCAAGCGCAGAACGCGCAACGTCAGAACGTGCGTCTTGCCCGTCCCCGCGTTGGCCCTGACCCACGCGGAGGCGAGCGGATCGGCGGCGTTGCCCTGGTGGCGGTCCGTCTCTGCGCGCAACGCATCGAGCGAAAGACGTTTGGTTTCGAGGTTCATTGTGCCGCCTCCTCATCGACATGGGCGGACCATTCGGCGACGCGCGCCAATTGTGCGTAGGCATCATAGTCGTAGCTGTAGCTTGGACGGCGAAGCGCGCGATAAGGCGTCGCCGGATCGTCGAATTCGGCAATCAAACGTTCGAGACCTTGGCGCGCTTGCGCCGCGAGCGTTCCGATATCGTTCGACTTGATTGCGCGTTCTTCGCCCGCCGGTTCACCACCCGACGCGCGAATGTAGCGAAGCGCCTCGACCGTGCGTCCCGCGAGATTGGGAAATCCGGTTTCTCCAAGCGCGATCGCGGCTTCGAGCGGCAACTGCGGCGAGCGTCCATTCTCGACCCACTCCTGCTTCGGAATGGCGCCGGTCTTGTAATCGGTGATGATGACGGCCGAGCCCGTGTCGTCGATCCTGTCGGCGCGCGCCGTGAGCGTGAACGGTTCCGGCGTCGGCGCAAGCACGAGGGCTCCGGAGATTTCGGCGATGACGCTGCGAACGCCCTCGCGCCGTTTCTCTTCGCCCTCCGCGAACCACGAGAGAAAGCGTTTCAGCCGCGGCATCCAGAACGCGGCGATGCGCGCGTTGCCCGTGTAGGTTTGCAGCACGTCCGCCGCGATCTTTTCGAGTTCCGCGAGCGGATCGTCCGGCAGACGATCCGGAAACGCGTTGGCGAACTGCGAAAGAACGTCGTGCACGAGCGCACCGCGCAGGCTCGCGTCCGGCGACGCGCCGAGAGGCGGCAAGGGTTCGAGCTTCAGGATATGGCGCGCATACGTCGCGTAAGGATTTGCGATCCAGCGTTCGATGTCGGTGACGCTCATCCGGCGCGGTCTGAGCGCCAGCACGGGGCGCGGTTCCGGCGGCTTGATGGCGATGCGCTTGCCAACGATCCGGTCGCGCGCGCGCGCCCAAGCAAGCCAGGGCTTGTCGGCGGCGAGCACGCTCTCGAGCTTCATGCCCTTGAGCAGCGCGCGCATGCGCATCAGCCAGCGCGACGGCACGGTCGGCACGCCATCGACCTTTTCGGCGCGCGTCAGATAGATCGTTTTCGCTCCGAGCAGCGAGGTGAAATCGTGCGCGGCGCGGCCGATCTCTTCTTCCGGAGACGGCAATCCGAGATCGCGCCGCATCGGACGATTGAGCCACGCGCCGGGCTCCGCGGCTTCCGGCCAGGTTCCCTCGTTGAGCGAACCGAGCACGAGAACATCCGGTTGCTGCAGACGCGCCTCGAACGGTCCCCAGATGGAAATGCGCGGATGAACCGCCGTCCGCTCGCGTACGTTCTCGCGGGCCAGCAGCGTCGCGTAGAGATCGGCATAGTCGGCTGCCGAAATGGCGACGGCTGGCGTTGCGTCATCCAGAAGCTTCGCAAAAAAGCGCGACGCCGTATCTCCGGCCTCGCCTTGCCAGAGCGGATTGGCGGATGCCTCTGCCGCAGCGTCGTCATCCGGCAGCTGCGCAAGCGCCTCCGCGGCTTCGGCATGCGCACGCGCGAATTCCGCTAACGTCCGCTCGCCGCTCGCCGCATATAGGTCGGCCAAGGGTTGAAACGCAGAGGCCAAACGCGCGACAAGCTCGCGCGCGCCGTCGCAATCCTCGGCCCAGAGCCTGCGCGCGGCCGGGTGCATGCGTTTCTTTTCCGCGCGATCGCGGTCGGCAGTTTCGAGCGCCGCCTGAATGCCGTCGAGTCCATGCCCGAGGTACGACGTCCGGAACGCGCTGATCTCCAGCGCCCGCGCATATTTGCGGATGTCGAATGCATTGAATTTCAGCCTGCACAACGGGTGCCGGAGCAGGGCCATCGTTTCCGCCGGAGCGAACTCGCTGACCATCGCGCCGATGACGAGCGCCAGGAAAGCTCCGGGCGCCGTTTTCGCGAATGGCCGTCCGGCGCTGTCGTCGACGCGGATGCCCCACGCTTCGAGTCGGATCGCGACACGCCGCGCAAGAAGACGATCGGGAGAAACGAGAGCGGCAGTCTGGCCAGGCGTCTCGATAGCTTCCCGCAAAATCAGCGCAACGGTTTCAGCTTCATCCTGAGCCGACGGCGCTTCGATCAGAGATATCCCGGCAAGGGCTTTCTCGAGCTGCGCTTTGTCGGCGGTCGTCGCATAGCGATGCCATTGATCGGTCGAAGACGACGGACGCATGGATTCGCTGACGAAGGCCGAGCGCGTCCGGTCAACAGCGCCAGCCTCAAATCCCGGTAGCGTGAGCACCGCGCCACGTTCGACGTCGAGCCCGTCCAACAATTTCTTCAAGCCGAATTGCGGATGCTCAGGATGGCCGGAAACGATCGCGTTCCAGCTGGCATCGTCGAGCGATTGATCCAGCGCGGGAAGCACGATGGCGCCCGACGGACGAGCGGCTACCGCGCGCATCAATTCAACGGTCGCGGGTATTGACCCCGTAATGCCGGCGACGATTACGATCTCGTCCGGCGCGAGCTTCGTGATGCGCTCGGCCTCGGCGAGGATCAGCGCGTTGCGGCGTGCTTCGGGCGAGGTCATGCCGCTGGCTTCGAGATGCGCTGGCCAGAACTCGGTCACGATCTTGAGAAAGTCGACAGTCTTCTGCCAGTGCTCGGCGTAGGTTTCCGGAACCAGATTTTGAATGTCCGAGAGCGAGACGTTCTCACGCTCGATGTCGTCCATGAGCTTGCCGAGTTCGGCCGCGAGACGCGCAGACTGGGCTGGCGTCGAGCCAGAACTTCTGTCGGCATCCGACTGCGCCATCGTCGCGCGCCAATGGCTGATCAGCTGCATCAGAATCAGCGTTCGGTCGAGCGGATCGATTGCGGGCGGTTGATCGAGCGCCGAAGCACTCGACAGACCATCGCCTGCGAGAGACGAGATCAGCGAACGATCGTCATCGCCTTCCGAGATCGGCCGGATGCGCGGCATGATGATCGCAGGCGTGTTCGCGACCGACAGAAACGCGTCGCGTGCAGTCCGGGCGGCGCGCCGCGTCGGCAGAAGCAGCGTGATGTTCGGCAGCTTGAGCAGATCGGGTGCGGCGCCGCCCGGTGCAGGAAGGTCGCCGTTCAGGATAGCGCGTGCGACGGCCTTGAGGAACGGCACGCCGGGAGGCAGCGTGAAAATGTTCGCAGCCATCAGTCTTCTCCCGGAAGCGTCGAGCCTGCCGTCATCGAATTCGCGATCGCATTTTCTGCTTCGGCGATTGCGGACGGCGTTCCGACGTGCATCCAAATTCCTTCGAGCCGCACGCCGAACAGTCGACCTTTCTCGATGGCGGTATTCCAGGGCCGGTTGAGCGAGAATGCGCTCTTCGGCGCGCCGTCGAAAAGCCTCGGATGCGCAATCGAGACGCCCGCAAAAACGAACGGCGCGAGACGCGCGCCGGTCTGCCGCGTCAGTCGTCCGGAAGCGTCCATCTGGAAATCGCCAGCGCCGTCGTAACCGACGCTCGTTGCGATCGGCGCGACCAGCATCAGGCTGTCCATCGTCGCGTCATCCCAGGCGTCGATCAGACGGTCGAGATTGGACCCCATGCCCTCGACCCAGATCGAGTCGGAGTTGTGAATGAGGAACGGTGCGTTGCCCAACTTCGGAAGAGCCTTTGCGACGCCGCCTCCGGTATCGAGCAATTCGCCGCGTTCGTCGGAGATGGTGATCTTGGGAGTCTTGCGGGTTCGAAGATGGTCCTCGATCTGATCGGCGAGGTAATGGACGTTGACGATCGCGTCCGTGATGTGCGCATCGGCCAGACGATCGAGCACCTGATCGATCAGCGGCGTTCCGGCAACCGGGACGAGGGGCTTCGGCCGTGTCTCCGTCAAGGGCCGCATCCTCTCGCCTTTTCCGGCGGCGAGCACAAAGGCGCTGGTCGGGCGCTTCGTGGAGGTCATCGGCGAGTTCTCCGGAATTCGGTTAAATCGTCAGTGGTTGCGCCCTGAGCTTCGGAGGCAGGTTCCGGTCATACCACGCCAAAAGTGTCAGCAACCCCTCATGCCGGAGATCGCGTTCGAGATACCCCCAGATCCTTGGCAGATGCGCGAGGTATTGCCGCTTGCCGTCACGCATCGCGAGGCGTGCGAAAATGCCAAGGATTTTCGTGTTCCGCTCGGCGCCGAGGGCCGCATAGGCGAAACGGAATTCCTGCGAATCGAAAGCGGCGTCGCGTTTCGTCATCGCCGCGAGATAATGCTCGAGCAGATCCCGTTCGATGTCCTCGGCAACATCGATTCGCGCGTCCTGCAGCAACGAGACGAGGTCGTAAGCCGCCGGTCCGCGCATCGCGTCCTGGAAGTCGATGATTCCAACATCGCGCGGCGCTGCGCGGTCATCGAGCGCGATCAGGTTCGGCGAATGATAATCGCGCAGCAGCCATGAGCGCGGCTGTTGCAAGACGCGTTTGAAAACGCGCCGCCACTCGGCGGTGAATTCATCTCGTGCGGCTTGAGGCGCCGGGCTTCCGTGCAACGCGGGCCAATACCAGTCGAGCAGCAGTTGCGTTTCGATCTCGAGCACGGCTTCGTCGGCGTCGGGCAGCGTGAAGCTGGAGCCGTCCAGCAAGCGAATGTGTTGCTGTGGCGGAACGGCCTGCAAAGCTATCAGCGCATCCGTTGCGCGCCGCCACAGAGCTTTCTGGTCCGCGCCACGCTGCACTTCCGCACCGAAAACCTTGTCGCCGAAATCCTCGACGATCAGCAGACCTTGCGCATAATCTTCGGCGAGGATTTTAGGTGTCGAAACTCCAGCTTCGCGCAACGCATTGGCGATGGCGACGAACGCCGTCACATCTTCCGCGAGATGCGCGATGGCGCTGTACGGCTTTCCGTCGCGGATCGGTGGGCCATCGGGGCGGCGAGGGGAATCGACGAGAAGCGCGCGTGCGCCATCGGCCTTGGTGAGGCGCGCATAACGCCGGGGCGAAGCGTCGCCCTGCAAGTAGACGAGGCGCGTTTCCGGTCCGCCCCATCCCGAGACTTCGACGAACGCGCGGATCGCAGAGAGCCGCTGTAGCCGTTCGATGAGCGACGCTGCCGACGTGATGGTAACCGTTCGCAGAGTTTCGCTGTCGCCTTCTTCGAGCAGCATCGCGACGTGATCTTCTGGGATGCGATCGCCGCCGCGCGACGGCCATTCGATAACGGCAACGCCTCGGGTCAACGCGGACTCGAGTCCAAGCTCGTCGATGTCTTCCGGATCGGTGAGGCGGTAGAGATCGAAATGCGCGACTTCGAAACGCGGCGTCTCGTAGCTTTGCGTCAACGTGAAGGTCGGGCTCGGAACGTCGAGCGAGGGATCGCCGGACAACGCGCGGATCAGAGCGCGTGCGAACGTGGATTTGCCCGCGCCGAGGTCGCCTTCGAGACACAGCGTATCGCCGGGCTGAAGAAAAAACGCGATCTCGTCGGCGAGGCGGACGACATCGTTCTCGGACAGATCGCGAAACTGAAATGAACTCATCGGACCTTGAACTTAAGCTGCGCGCCCGCCGCCTGCCAGCCACTCCGGAACGTCGCCGGTCGGACTGACCGGATGTTCCGGAAGCCGCACCGTTACGCGCGTGCCGCGGTTTTCCTCGGAAAAGACTTCTATCGTGCCGCCGTGCAATTCCACCAGGCTTTTGACGATAGAAAGGCCGAGACCTGCGCCGCGATGATCGGAGCCGTGGCTTTGACTTTCGAAGCGGTCGAAAATGCGGCCGATACGGTCTTTCGGAATGCCGACGCCGTCATCTTCGACCCGGAAGATGATGGTGCCGTTTTCGCTCCAGCAGGCGAGCCGTACCGTGCCGTTAACCTTCGAAAAGCCGACCGCGTTCGAGAGCAGATTGTAGAGGACCTGCCGCATGCGTGCTTCATCGGCGACGAATTCGTTCACTTCGTCTGCGACTGCGATCTCTATGGTGAGGCGGTTGCGAACGGCGCGCTCGCGGATGCCGAGGATGGCGGCGTCGATCAACGCGCGCACGCCGACGGGTGTCGGCTTCAGCTGCAGCGCGCCGGCGTCGATGGTCGCGAGATCGAGAATGTCGTTGATGATCGCGAGCAGCGTCTTCGACGACGACATGATGTCGGCGAGATATTCGCGCTGCTTGGCGTTGAGATCGCCGAAAAGCGGACTCGCCAGCATGTCGGAAAATCCGATGATGCTGTTGAGCGGCGTCCGAAGTTCGTAAGAGATGTGACCGATGAAATTCGTCTTCAGGCGGTCGGCGGCAACGAGTGCTTCGTTGCGTTCGACGAGGGCGCGTTCGGCGCGCTTCGCGTCGGTCACGTCGGCGAACGTCATGAGCGTCGCGCCATCGGGGAGAGGCATCAAGGCGTAATCGACCACGACGCCGTCATCGCGCGTCATCTGTCCTGAGAACGTCTCGCGTTCGTCCAGAAATGCCGTGACCGCGTGTCCGATGCGCCGCCACGTATCGTTATTGGGATGAAGCGTCTGCGCGGCGGCAATGACTTCGCCGACATGCGGTAGCTCGGCGAGGCGCTTCTGCTGCATGTGCCAGATGTTGCAGAAGGCTTTGTTGAACAGCTTCAAGCGGCCGTTGGTGCCGAACACCGCAACGCCTTCCTTGAGGCTGTTGAGTGTTTCGCGCTGCACGTCGATCAACGCGTTATAACGGCTTTCGAGCGACAGGCGTTCGGTTTCGTCCGCGAACAGGAACGTAACGCCGCCGTCCGGGCGCTGTTCGGCCATGACATGAAGAATGCGGCCGTCCGTCAAATTCCAGGTGTCGTCGAACGGCGTTCCTGTCTGGTAGCAGGCGAGGACTTGCGCCTTCCAATCGCGATGATTGACGACCGGTTCGAGCACGCCGATCTCGCGCAGCCGGTCGAGAATGACGTTGTCGCTCGGATGCGACGCGAGCCAGTCCGTATCGAGCGACCAGAGCTTTGCGAAAGCGGCATTGTAAAATGCGAGCTTGTGATCGGGGCTGAAAATCGCGACGGCAGTCTCGACGCGATCGAGCGTGCGGTCGTAAGCCGAGCTTTGCCGCTCCAATTCGCCTTGCGCACTTTCGATGTCCGTGACGTCGACGGCGGCGCCGGCGGTCATGCCATCGACGGGAAGCACGACGACCTCGTGCGCCTTGCGTTCGCCGCCCGACACGAGGTGAATGCGCGATCGGTACGTCTGCCCAGCGGCGAGTGCGCGTGACACCGACTTGCGCTGCCGGCCTTCCAGTAATTCGATTTGATGTTCGAGGACTTCGATTTCGCTCTTGGCGTCGACAGCCTGGACGTAGGCGGCATTCACCCAGATCAGGCGGTTATCGACCCCGCGCAGCCAGACGGGCATCGGCAAGGTGTTGAGAAGCGCGCGGCTCGATCGGATATCGCGCGCAAGCGTTGCGTGCTGATCTTCGATGCGAGCGATCTCGAGCTTGTAGCCGGAGACTTCCTTGAGGCGCAGAACCGCCCGACCGCCCGCCGCCCGTCCTTCAGCCTCGATGATGCCGCCTGCGATCGTCTTCAGAATGATGCTGAATGAGCGGCCGTTGACGAAAAGCTTGTCGAGCGCGGCTTTGAGCGAATGCGCCGACGTGCTTTCGAGCCACTGACCGAAACGCAGGATCTCCGCGTGATGCTCCGGCAACCCTGGAACGCTCGCGAGCGTATGCGAAACGATGCGGACCGCCTGTCCTTGCTCCCAGAACACCAGTACTTGCGGCTCGGCGCGGATGATCGCATCGGCGGCGGCAAGATTTCGGCGCAGGTGCACGCTTTCGGACTTCGCGGCTCGTGCCTCGCGCCGCGCGACGCTGCCCATGCGCCAGATGACGCCGATAGCCGCAAGCGCGCCGACAGCGACCGTTAGGAACAACCACGTGTGACGGAAATCGAAGTCGACCGAGCCGATGCCGTGCCCGTTCACAAAACCCGCCAGCATCATCGCGACACAGGCCATGGCAGCGATGAGCAACAGCGCCAGCTGCAGCCGCGTGGTCAGCTTCGGATCTTGAGGGTATGAAAGGCGCATCCGTCCCACTGCAGCCGCATAGGCGCCCGCGCGCCTGAGATGGGCGGCACGAACGCTTTATCGCTTCGAACGACGCAGTACGAATCAGCGGCAGTATGGGGCGCGCCGGGCGGTATCGCCAGCGCGGTCAAGCCGTTAGGACGAAACGGTTCTTAAGTGTTTCCCCCGCGCCGCGATGGCCGAGTGCGGCTGGCGGCTGCAAAAGAAAAGGGGCTTCAGCAGAAGCCCCTTTTCGAAGTCTGATGCGGATCACCCGGCGCCCCGCTTGGCCTTAGTAGCGGTAGTGGTCGGGCTTGAACGGGCCTTCCGTCTTGACGCCGATATAGGCCGCCTGATCGGGACGCAGCTTGGTGAGGTTCACGCCGATCTTCGACAGGTGCAGCATGGCGACCTTTTCGTCGAGGTGCTTCGGCAACGTATAGACTTCCTTGTGATACTTGCCGTGGTTCGTGAACAGCTCGATCTGCGCCAGCGTCTGGTTCGTGAACGACGCCGACATGACGAACGAGGGATGTCCCATCGCATTGCCGAGGTTCACCAGCCGTCCTTCAGACAGGAGGATGATGCGGCGGCCCGTCGGGAACTCAATTTCGTCGACCTGCGGCTTGATGTTGTTCCACTTGAAGTTTTTGAGACCCGCGATCTGAATCTCGTTGTCGAAGTGGCCGATGTTGCAGACGATCGCACGGTCTTTCATCGCCCGCATGTGGTCGACCGTGATGATGTCCTTGTTGCCCGTCGCGGTCACGAAGATGTCGGCGCGCGGCGCGGCGTCTTCCATCGTCACGACCTCATAGCCTTCCATCGCCGCCTGCAGGGCGCAGATCGGGTCGATCTCGGAGACCATGACGCGGCAGCCGGCGTTGCGCAGTGATGCGGCCGAGCCTTTGCCAACGTCGCCGAAGCCCGCAACCATGGCGATCTTGCCGGCCATCATGACGTCGGTGCCGCGACGGATGCCGTCGACGAGGCTTTCACGGCAGCCATACAGGTTGTCGAATTTCGACTTCGTGACGCTGTCGTTGACGTTGATCGCCGGGAACAGCAGCGTGCCGTTCTTCTGCATTTCGTAGAGACGGTGCACGCCCGTCGTCGTTTCTTCCGAAACGCCCTTGATGTTGGTTGCAACGGTCGCGAACCAGCCCTTGGGCTTCTCTTTCAGCGTCTTCTTAATGAGCGCGAAAAGAACCTCTTCTTCTTCCGAGCCCGCCTTGTCGAGGAAGCCGGTATCGCCGGTTTCGGCGCGCAGGCCGAGGTGGACGAACAGCGTCGCGTCGCCGCCGTCGTCGAGGATCATGTTCGGCACGCCGCCGTCGCCCCACTCAAAGAGCTTGCGCGTGTAATCCCAGTATTCGACGAGGCTTTCGCCCTTCCAGGCGAAGACCGGAATGCCGGCGGCGGCGATCGCGGCGGCCGCATGGTCCTGGGTCGAATAGATGTTGCACGACACCCAGCGGATGTCGGCGCCGAGGGCTGCGAGCGTTTCGATCAGCACGGCGGTCTGAATCGTCATATGAAGCGAGCCCGCGATGCGAGCGCCCTTGAGCGGCTTCGAGGTGCCGTACTCCTCACGCGTCGCCATGAGGCCGGGCATTTCCGTCTCGGCGATCGCGATTTCCTTGCGGCCCCACTCCGCCAGGCTCAGATCCTTGACGATGTAGTCCGTGAACTTCGAACTCATGTGTGCTCCTCAGCGCGGTGGCCGGACCGGACGCTTGAAGCGCGCGGCCGTGATGATCCTCTCGCCGCAAAAATGTCGCATCCGCTTTTTTTTGGGGCTGGTCGGAGCACCGTATACCGAACTCGGCCGGATGGCGCAACAACATATAAACAAGTCTTTATGTCTCTGCGAGCCCCGGATCAGACCGACGACCGCTCAGCATCAAATTTGTCAGTTGGGCCAAATGATTGTTTTTATTTTACTATGCAGTAATGATGTATTTTAAGTTATATAAAAGTATAAAATTTGAAATGAATTGTATTTAACAGGATATCCGGCTGTTAAGCTCACTCTAATGGTGTATTTTCGTATTAATTCGCTTTAAATGACTTCGTCGTTAGCCTCCGCGAAAGTAAAACGCTTAGGAGACGGCGATGACAAGCGGTCGTGGTTCCAGGTGGCCGGCGCGAAAACCGTATGCCGCCATTGTTGGTTTGAAAGTTGCGGGCAGCCGCGCGATGGAGAAGTTCTCGCGCGATACGCGCGGTGACGTTGCAATTCTTTTCGGACTAATGGCGCTCGTCCTGTTTGCGATGATCGGCCTCGCGGTTGATTACGGACGCTTCGTCAACGCACGTAGCCAGACGATCGCGGCGACCGACGCGGCTGTTCTTGCGGGCGCCCGCGCACTGCAGACGAATGGCGGCGATCAGGCGGCGGCTCTCAAGGTCGCGCAAAGCTATTATGCGCAGGCGACGAAAAATCGCCTCTCCCTGACCAACGACACGATCAACTTCGCCATTGCGGACAATGCCACAGCAATGGTGACGACGGGCAATGCGGTCATCACCACGCCATTCATGGGGCTAGCCGGTACAGGATCGCTGCCGATCCTGCGCAAGGATGGGTCGGATTATTCGAAGGCCGTTCTCGCAGTCGGCGGCAACGCCGAACTCAATCTCGAGATCGCGATGATGCTCGACATCACGGGCTCGATGAGGGGGCAGAAGCTGACGGATATGAAGGCCGCGGCCAGCGACTTGCTCAACATTGTTGTCTGGACGGACCAAAGCAAATTCACGTCCAAGGTCGCAATCGTGCCCTTTGCCTACGACGTGCGGCTTCCCGCTGCCGCCTTCAAGAAGGCGACCGGAACCACCTCGACAACGTA
This sequence comes from Hyphomicrobium sp. GJ21, assembly GCF_001006785.1. NCBI lineage: Bacteria > Pseudomonadati > Pseudomonadota > Alphaproteobacteria > Hyphomicrobiales > Hyphomicrobiaceae > Hyphomicrobium > Hyphomicrobium sp. GJ21. The sequence continues at coordinate 40,285 of NZ_CDHO01000004.1, forward strand.
TCCGTGCGTGGTCGAGCGCACTGGAACTGAAAAATATACCGACGCCGCTCCGGCTTCGGGAAAATACGTGATGGTGCACAACACCAGCTCGACGAAAAATGGCAAAACGACCTACAGCCCGACCTGCGACGTGGCATCGAGTGCCGAAGTCCTGCCCCTGACGAGCGATAAGTCGACGTTGCTTTCGAAAGTGAACGGCTTGTCGACCGCTGGCAGCACGGCGGGGCACATCGGCACGGCCTGGGCCTGGTACATGCTTGCGCCGAACTGGTCGTCGCTGTGGCCCTCGGCGTCCAGCACGCCGGCGGCGTACAATACCGACAACCTGCGCAAAATCGCAGTGCTCATGACGGACGGTGAGTATAATACTCAGTACACGACCAACGGCGTGCCGGACAATTCCAGTTCTCTGACGAAATGTCCGAGTGCCGCGAACGGTGTTTGCTCCAGCGCGCAGGCCATTTCTCAGTGCACCGCTATGAAAGCCAAAGGCATCGAGGTCTACACGGTCGGATTCCAGCTCGATAACCAGACCGCGATCGACACGCTGTCGAAGTGCGCCACGGACTCATCGCACTTCTACAACTCGACGACGGGCGATGCCCTGAAAGCCGCATTCCGCGACATCGCGTTGAAAATTTCGACGCTTTATCTGTCGCAGTAATCCGGAAGCACACGAAACAAAAACAAAAGGGACGCTCATCGGCGTCCCTTTTTGTTATGTGAAGCTTCGCGTGGCATCAGGCGTCGCCGACACACTCCTCGTCGAAGCCCGCTTCGACAAGACAAACGAGCGCCTGCAGAGCTTCCGGCCCTTGTGGGCCGATGGCGACGATGTGCAGTTCGGAACCCGGACTTGCGGCCAGCATCATCAACCCCATGATGGAGGTTCCGCCAACCGATTGCCCGTGATGCGTGACGGTTACGGTCGCATCGTAGCGCTCGGCGCATTTCACGAACTTGGCCGATGCGCGGGCGTGCAATCCCTTGATGTTGCGAATAGTGACGACGGCTTCGGGTCTAAGGGTATTGGACAGTTCGGGCATTGTTTTCTCGCGCATCAACCGCCGGAAAGCTCTTGGCTCGCGACCTTGATGTATTTCTTTCCGGCGTCGCGCGCCATGATCACCGCCTCGGGCAGTGGGACCTCGCCGCGGACGCTGGCCAGTTTGACCAAAATCGGAAGGCTGATGCCTGCGATCACCTCGGCCTTCGCTTCATCCATCACCGAGATCGCAAGATTCGATGGCGTGCCGCCGAACATGTCCGTCAGGATGATGACCCCGTCGCCGCCGTCGACCGAGCGCACGGCATTGAGAATATCGATCCGGCGCGCCTCCATGTCGTCCTCGGGGCCGATCGCGATCGTTTCCATCGCGGTTTGCGCGCCCACCACATGTTCCAGCGCGTTGCGGAATTCCTGGGCAAGGCCGCCATGCGTGACGATGACAAGTCCGATCATGAGCGCCGGCCGTTAAACCTCATTCGGCGACAGCTTCGTATGCTTCGCCATATGGCGCGGAAGGTGGCAACTGTTCGCCCCCCGCGCAAGGGCTTTGTAGGCGAACTTACTCCTTAACCTCGATACGTGGCAGGCCGGCCATGTCAAGAGCGGCGAATATTTTCAGCGGCGCTGAGCTTTCAAAAGGTAAAAGCCGGATGGCGGGGACTTTGACGCCGCACAGCACGACCGTGGGCCACGGGTCCGGATACCGCTCGATCGAGCCTTCGCGCGCGATATCGGCGATCAACACGATGTCGACTGCAGCGCGGACAGCAACCTCCAGGATGCCGACGCCACGAACTTCGATCTTGCCGCGAAGTGTCTGAGGGGCCGTCGCGCAAAGGCGTGACGAACCGTGCGACCAATCGCTCTTTAGAATAACCTGGTCGTCAGCGACGAGCTGCACGGGATCGCGCAGCAGCGCCGAGGGGCCGTGCGCGAGACATCGAAGTGCGAGGTCGGATTTCCCGGAACCGGACGGGCCGCGGATCAGCACGCCGCGATCGCCGACTGCGATAGCCGTGGCATGCACGCGATCAGCTTCGTCGCGCAAGGCCGTCTCCAACATTCGCGATGAGCGGCAAGCGCACCGTGAAGCGTGCGCCGCTCATGCTCGCCGATCCGTTCTGTGCCCGGTTCTCCGCGAAAATCTCGCCGTGATGACTGACGACGATCTCGCGCGAAATCGAAAGCCCGAGCCCCGAATTCTTGCCGCGCTTCGCATCGGTTTGCGGCCGGTCGCTGTAGAAGCGGTCGAAGATCTGACCGAGTTTGTCGGGAGGAATGCCGGGCCCTTCGTCTTCGATGGTGATCTCGATCTTGCTCCCGTTCGGGCGTGCGCGCACGGTGATCTTGCCGCCCTCCGGCGAGAAGGACAGCGCGTTGTCGATCAGGTTCGTGAAGACTTGGCCGAGCCGGCCGTCGTTGCCGCGTACCTTGTAGGAGGACGGTGGCGCCGGATCGATGATGAGGGCGATCTTCCGGTTGTCGTCGGCAAGCATGTCGGTGAACAGGCTGTTGACGCTCTCCAGGACGCCACGCACGTCCACGGTTTCCATATGCTGGCGCGCCAGCTCTGCATCGAGCCGCGATGTGCTCGAGATGTCGTTGATCAGCCGGTTGAGGCGCTTCAGCTCGCTCTGGATTTCGGTGACCAGTTCCATCCGGTCGGCATCGGTCTTGGCGTAGGCCATCGCTTCGGCAGTCGATCGGGCGGCGGCCAGCGGATTTTTCAGTTCGTGCGCCACGTCGGCGGCAAATCTCTCGCTGCCCTCGATGCGCCGGTAGAGCGCGTTCGTCATCGCCACGAAGGCACGGCTTGTCTGGCCGACCTCGTCGCGCCGTTCCGTCAGATCAGGAATCTCCTGACGCGCAGAAATGTTCTGCGTCACGTCATACGCGGCTTCCGACAATCTCCGCATCGGCACCGCGACCGTTCGTTCGAGCACCAGCGAGCTGCCGATAGCGACGAGCAGCGCCATCGCGGCGATCTGAAGGATCAGCCAGCGCTCGTCCCAGAGAACGTCGTCGATGTCGCCGGGCTTTGTTGAAACGAGCAGCACGCCGAGGATCTTGTTGCCGCGCTTGATCGGCTCTGCCATCGACACGATCTGCTGCCCGCGTTTGTTCAGCAGCAGAATCGGCGTTTCGACACCGCGTTGCGCGGCGTTCTTGACTTCCGGATAAAGGAAGCCGTTCGTCGTGCCGAGTTCGCGGTAGACTTTCAGTTCCTTGTTGATCACCCAGTAGTTGAGCCGCGTCCAGAAGTTCTTGAGACGCGGCGTCTGGCTGTTATCCGCGCCCGTATTGGATTTCGGATCGTCGGAGAACAGCGTCTCGCTGTTGAGGATCAGCGTGCCTTTCGTGGAATAGATGCGCGCCTTGAGGCTCGCCGGTCCCACGAGCTTTCTCAGCACGACGGCGGCCTGATGCGGATCGATCGGCAACTCGAACGCGGCAAACGCGTCGTCGCGCTGCGCCCACGTCGTCGTCTTTTCCGGCAGCCGGTTCGGATCGAAAATCGCGCGCTCGTTGACTGCGCGATACGCAATCGCCTCCGACGTGATGCGCGACACCGTTTTGACGACGTCGACTTTCGCATCAAGAAGCCAGCCGTGATGCAGGCTGAGATAGAGCATCGCGAACAGCAGGCCGGCAAGGCCGAGCAGGTTCGCGAGCAGGATGCGCCGCCGCAGGCTCTTGCCGATGGCGCGTGAGATCCACCCGCGCGAAATCAGCCGGCCCGCGCCGCTCAGCGCCGACTTGAAGACTTGGCGGGCGTCGAGGCGAGGCTCAGCATCGGTCGCGGACTGCTGCGGCGCGTTAGCGCCGGCAATCGTCGCGCCTACAGCTATGTCATTGCTGTCGAGCGCCATCCAATCCCCATTGACGGCGGCGTGCCCACTATTCTTTGAAGCGGTAGCCGACGCCGTAAAGCGTCTCGATCACGTCGAAATCGTCATCGACCTGTTTGAACTTCTTGCGCAGCCGCTTGATGTGGCTGTCGATCGTGCGGTCGTCGACATAAACCTGATCGTCGTAAGCGGCGTCCATCAGAGCGTCGCGCGTTTTGACGACTCCCGGCCGTGTCGCGAGTGCCTGCAGAATGAGGAATTCGGTCACCGTCAGCGTGACGGGCTTGCTGTCCCAATGGCAGGTGTGACGCTCCGGATCGAGCTTGAGCTTGCCGCGCTCGAGAACGCGCTTGGCCTCGTCTTCGACTGTCGCACCATCCTTGGGAGAAACGCGGCGCAGAACGGCTTTCACGCGCTCGACGATCAGGCGCTGGGAAAACGGCTTGGCGATATAATCGTCGGCGCCCATCTTGAGGCCGAACAGTTCGTCGATTTCCTCGTCCTTCGAGGTCAGGAAAATCACCGGCATCGTCGACTGCTGACGAACTCGGCGGAGCAATTCCATCCCGTCCATGCGTGGCATCTTGATGTCGAAGATGCCGAGATCCGCCGGTTCTTCCGTCAGCGCTTCGAGCGCCGAAACGCCGTCGCCGTAGGTCCGAACCTTATAGCCTTCCGCTTCCAGGGCCATTCTCAACGACGTCAAAATATTCCGCTCGTCGTCGACGAGTGCGATGGTGCTCTTTTCCTTCATATTTTCCTCTCAAGCCCCGGAGCGGTGGTCCTCGCCGCGCCGCATCTGGCGCTTATGGCGGGATGGTGGACCAATTGTGGCGCTACGTCCAATGGACGCCAAAGGCTGAATGCGACCTGAATATGCGACCTAAGTCGTAACCGCAAGCAAAGCCGAACGAATTCTTGCGCAAAATTTTGCAGTGACCAAAACATTACTCGCTGCATTGCGCCTGTTGCTCGACATACAGTCTTCGAATATTTTAAGCGGTAACATAGTGTTACATTTTCTGTCATGCGGCAGGACGGCTAAGACCATCGCACAGCTTGAGAATGCCGTTTTGGTTTCTTAAGCAGCTGAACTGTCTTGTTAGGCCCGTAGCACACGCACCAGCGTTCGAACCGAATGCATCCGTGTCATTTGCGAAATGATCGTCCGGCCGGCACTCCGCCGTGTTCGGACTGGCAGGGGTAAACTCCGTAATGACTATCCAATTGTTTCCGATCGCGCCAAGTCAGAAGATTCGTCGGAATTTGCGCGAGGCGGAGCTGATCGAAGCAATCATCCGGCGAGATGAAGGACGTTTAGCTGCCAGCGGGGCCGTCGTCGTCGAGACCGGCCAGCACACCGGACGCTCTGCCGAAGACAAATATATCGTGCGTGATCGCGAGACCGATCAGGCGATCTGGTGGGACAACGCCAAGGCAATGACGCCGGAGCAATTCGACCGTCTGCTCGCGGATTTCATCGCATTTGCCGCCCATAAGGAAATTTACGTCGAAGATCTGTTCGCAGGCGCCGATGCCGGTCATCGTCTGAATACGCGCATCGTGACGGAATACGCGTGGCACTCGCTTTTCATTCGGCATCTGCTGCGCCGACCGGAAGCCTCCGAACTTGAAAGTTTCGTTCCCGAATTCACCGTCGTCGATCTGCCGAGCTTCCGCGCCGCGCCGCTCTATCACGGCACGCGAACGGAAACCGTGATTGCCTGCGATTTCTCGCGGCGCATCGTTCTGATTGGCGGCACCAGCTACGCTGGCGAAATCAAGAAGAGCGTGTTCTCGTTCCTGAACTACATTCTCCCGTCCAAAGGCGTCATGCCGATGCATTGCTCGGCGAACGTCGGCAAGGACGGCGATTCCGCCGTGTTCTTCGGCCTTTCCGGCACTGGCAAGACGACGCTCTCCGCCGACCCGCGCCGCGAGCTTTTAGGCGACGACGAACACGGCTGGTCGGAAAAAGGCATCTTCAATTTCGAGGGCGGCTGCTACGCCAAGACCATTCGCCTGTCGAAATCCGCCGAGCCCGAGATCTGGCAGGCATCGAACCGTTTCGCGACGGTGCTCGAAAACGTCGTCATCGATCCGGTCACGCGCCTTCCCGATTTCGACGACAATCGGCTCGCTGAGAACGCGCGATCGGCCTATCCGCTCGAAGCTATCGCCAACGCCAGCCCGACGGGCACCGCAGGCCATCCGAAAAACATCGTGATGCTGACCGCGGACGCGTTCGGCGTGCTGCCGCCGATCGCAAAGCTGACCCCAAGCCAGGCGATGTATCATTTCCTCTCGGGCTTCACGGCGAAGGTTGCGGGGACCGAGAAAGGCATGGGTAACGAGCCCAAGCCGACGTTCTCGACGTGTTTCGGCGCACCCTTCATGCCGCGCCATCCGAGCGTCTACGGCAACCTGCTGCGCCAGCTGATCGCCGACCACAAGGTCGACTGTTGGCTGGTCAACACCGGTTGGACCGGCGGCAAGTACGGCGAAGGAACGCGCATGCCGATCAAGGTCACGCGTGGGCTCCTCGATGCCGCGCTCTCGGGCGCGCTCAAGGATCAGCCGATGCGCGTCGATCCGGTCTTCGGCTTCCAGGTGCCGCTCACTCCTCAGGGCATCGACCCGAAGGTCATGACGCCGCGCGAGACCTGGGCCAATCCGAAAGCCTATGACGAGGCCGCAGCGAAACTCGCGGCGATGTTCCATGAGAACTTCGCGAAGTTTGCCCGTCACGTCGGTGCCGACGTTCTCAACGCGGGACCATCCGTCGGCCGCGCCGTCGCTGCGGAGTAAGTTCCAAGATCGATCCCGTGGCCGGGCTTGACCCGGCCATCTTGCGTCCAAGGCCGTACGGCCGAGCAACTTGCTCGCTGTACGTTGATCATTGCCGCTGTCGCGAATAGAAAATCCGCAGACGACGCAGCGGCTTGGAGACAGCGGCAATGGGTACTCGGATTTCCTTCACGCGCCCCGACGGCAAGACGGGCGACGGCTATCTCGCGAAGTCGGCGGCAGCGAATGCGCCCGGCGTCGTCGTCATCCAGGAATGGTGGGGACTGCAGGACCAGATCAAGGGCATCTGCGATCGCTTTGCGCTGGCGGGCTACGATGCGTTGGCCCCCGATCTCTACGCCGGCACGGTCATTCCCTATCACGACACCGACGCCGCCGGCCGCGAGATGAACTCGCTGAACTTTCTCGAGGCGACCGATCAGCTCGTGCGTGGCGCCGCGCAGTATCTCCTGGTTTCAAGCCCCAAAGTCGCGGTGTGCGGCTTCTGCATGGGCGGCGCGGTGGCCGTGCTCGCCGCCGCGCGCGTACCGGAATTTTCGGCCGGCATCGCGTTTTATGGATTGCCGCCCGACACGGTCGCAAAGCCGGCCGACGTCAAAATTCCTCTGCAGGCGCATTTCGCGAGCGAGGATGATTTCGTCACGCCCGAAAAAGCCGATGAGTTCGAGGCGGGCATGAAGGCCGCCGGTAAACCGTTCGAGGCCTTCCGCTACGATGCAAGCCACGCCTTCATGAACGAGCAGCGCTCAGTGCACGACCGCCAGTCGGCTGAGCTTGCCTGGGGCCGCGTCCGCAACTTCCTGACGAAGCATCTAGGCTAGCGCGGCGCCGCTTGCTTCAATTGGAACCTGACTAGCTTAGCCAGCCCAGCGAGCGGCTCAATTCCCCTCCCCAACGGGGAGGGGCCAGGGGTGGAGAGAAGATGCAGACGTGATCGTCGAGTTTGACTCCGCACGCCGCTGGCGCATTTCGATGAGCACACCCGGCCCGACTTAGCTGCGGAAATCTTCCAGCGTCAGAAGTGGCGTGAACAAAAAGCCCGCGTCGGAGAATGTCTGCATCGCGCCGTCGAGCCGATCGACAATGGTGATGACGCGCACGACCGTCGCGCCCTCCGCCTTCAGCGCTTCCGCAGCCTTGAGGGCCGAGCCGCCCGTCGTCGTGACGTCCTCGACGACGATGACCTTCTTGCCTGCCAGATGCTCGGTCTTCGCGAGACCTTCGACCAGCGCCCGCGTGCCGTGCTCTTTCGCCTGCTTCCTGACGAAGAACGCCGGCAGCTTGCGTCCGCGCGTATGGGCGATGGCCGCAACGCTCGACGCGATCGGCACCGCGCCCATCTCGAGCCCGCCGATCAGGTCCGCGTCGACGCCTTCGATCTCGTCCAGGATCAGAGACGCAATCAGAAACGCGCCCTCGCTGTCGAGCATGGTCGGCTTCATGTTGAAGTAAAACGGCGAGGTCTTGCCGGACGCCAGCTTGAACGCCGGCCCCTCCTGGAACGACCGCGACTTTATGAGCTCGATCAGGCGCGCGCGCTTGCCCGCGGCGTCAGACGGTTTTTCTGCCATGCGATAGAAGCGCCTCTTGCGTTTTTCGGTTCAGGATGCGCAAACAGCCCGGATCGAAAAGCCTGTCAAGATTTGGGAGAATATTGTGGTGGAGCGTCGCCGCTCGTTAACCGACGGATGGGCCGCGCTGGCCTCACGCCCGCAGGCGGCGTCGATGGTGCTTCTGCTGCTGTGTCTCGCCGTTTATCTCCCAGGATTTGTCCGCCTTCCGGCCGTCGACCGCACCGAAGCCATATATGCCGAGACCACGCGCGATATGGTTGCGCGCGGTGACTGGTCCGATCCGCGCTACGGCAGCGCGGTTCACCAATATCGCCCGATCGGCACGTTCTGGGCTCAGGCGCTGAGCCGGTCGGCGGCGGGAGAGGAAAACGCCCGCGACATCCGCGTCTATCGGCTTCCCTCGCTGATTTTCGTGACGCTTGCGGTGCTGGCCGTCTTCTGGCTCGGAAGTCTCATCATCGGAGCGGAGGCGGCGCTCATCGCTGCGGCGCTGTTCGCAGTGGCGCCGCTGACCGTGCTCGTCTCGCAGCTTGCAATCGCCGAAGGGCTGTCTCTGCTTCCGGCAACGATCGCCATGCTGACGCTTGCATGGTTTTACGTGACGGCAGGGCCGCCGGTTGCTTCTGAGGCTCTCGCCAGCCATCCACGCCGGTTCTCCGCGCGCGGAGAAACATGGCTCGCGCTGCTGTTCTGGACAGCGGTCGGCGCCGGGATGCTGATCAACGCGCTGCTGGTTCCGATTCTCATCGTCTCAACGCTGGCAGCGCTCTTTGCATTCGATCGTGATTTTTCGTGGCTGAAGCGGCTGCGCCCTCTGTTCGGCGTGCCGATCGCGCTCGCCATCGCAGCTCCCTGGCTGCTGGTGCGCGCGCATCAGGACGGAACGCCGTTTGCGGGATTGAGCTGGCCCGAATTCCTGGCAGCGCTCGGTGGCGCGCAGGACATGAAGCTGCGCGCGTTTCCGGGCACGTTCGCCCTTGCTCTGCTGCTCGGCTTTCTGCCGGGCACGGCGCTGCTCGGAGTGGTGTTCAAGCGTTTCTGGCCCGCGCGCGACCAGCGATTGCCGAGCTTCCTGCTCGCTTGGGTGATCGGATATCTGATTTATCTCGAAGCCCTGTCGTCGAAGCCCGGCACTTACATGGTTCAGACGATGTTTCCGGCGCTGGCGCTCGCCGTTGCGTCGGTCGTCGTCAGCGAGACGGGGCACGGAAAGCGGCCGGAAGGCGGCCTGCTCGTTTGGCCGACGGCTCTCGCGGCGATACCGCTCGCCGTGTTCGCGGCCGTCTACGGCTTCGCGAATGAAGCGCCGGACATCGTGCCGGCCGTGCTCATCGCAATCATCGCGGCGCTGTTCATCTGGAGCGGCCGGCTGATCCACGAAGGACTGTTGCGTGGCTGGGCGACCATCGGCGTCGCGGCGCTGGGATTGTTCGCGATTACGCTTCTCGGATTTGTGCTGCCGTCGATCGACAAGATCTGGCCGTCGGCCGAACTCAAGCGCGCCGTCGCGGCGTGCCCCGCGCATGACATCGATCTCGTCGGTTTTCGCGAGCCGTCGAGCCGCTTGCTGCTCGGAGTTTCGCCCGACCGCCAGGCCCCGGAAGCCATCGCCAGCGAGATATCAGGCTACGGTGCGAAACTTTTGATCGTCGAGGATCGTTGGAGCAACCGCATGAACATGGCCCTGACGACCAGCTCGAAGCCTCCGCTGCCAAGTCCGAGCGGCTGCGTGTCGGCATACAACGTGATGCGCGGATGCCCGGTTCATTTTCGGATTTACGATTTGAATCCCGCTCAGCCTTGTAAAATTCCGGCGAACTTCGCGTGCGCGCCAGACGCTGCGCCCGCAGGTCCGCAGAAATCTGGAAATTGTGATTGATTGCGTGCGGGCCGACACGCCTGCACTTCAGCCGTCGCGACTGCTATATACCGTTAAGGTCATTCAAGGATCATTCGATGTTCAACCCCGAACACCCGCCCGAGATCATCGCGCAACGCTGGCTGAATTCCGACAAGAAGCGCACGCTGAAGGCGGAGAAGGGCAAAGTCATCGTCATCGCGATCTGGCAGCTGGAATGCCCCGGCTCGCAGAAATTCGGCTTACCGCAGGCGATGCGGCTCCGGCGTGCATTCGAGGAGGACGAGGTCGCCGTCTTCGGCCTGCATATGCCGTTCGAGAAATTCGCCGAGCAGACGCCGGACAAAGTCGAAGCCTATCTCAACGAGAACGAGATCACGATTCCCGTCGCGCTCGACAAACCGAACGGCGAAGAATTGCCCGAGACGATGAAGGCCTACGAGCTTCAAGGCACGCCGGCGCTGCTGATCTTCGACCGGCAGGGACGCCTGCGCCGCCACTATCTCGGCGCGGTCGACGATCTGCGCCTCGGCGCGGAAGTCATGGGGCTGCTCATCGAGGACAAGGACAGCCCGCGCGAGATGGCGATCGCGATCGAGCATAAGCTCGGCGCGGCGCTCGTCGATCCGGAAGCGCATCACCATCACGAGCACGGTGAGGCGTGCGGCTGCGGCCACGATCACAGTCATGACCACGATCATCAGCACGACCACGGCGCCGCCCACGGCGAGCCGGGTCACGTGCATGGTCCGGGTTGCAAGCACTGATGGCCGAAAAAGCGCCGAAGGACGGCGCGTCGGCAAAGAAGGACGAGCCTGGAACTTCGGCGCAAGACCCGCCTCCGGGATCGGGCCTCAGCCGCAAGGAGCGGCAGCAAGTCCGCGAGGGCGTCCGCCATCGCCCCGCGGTCGTTTACGAGATCATTCGCGTCCAGGGCGAGATCGAACTCCGGCGACCGTCGTCGGCGCTCTGGTGGTCGGGCGTCGCGGCTGGCATTTCCATCGGCTTTTCGTTTTTGACGGACGCGGTTCTGGCCGCGCATCTCCCGGCGTCCGAATGGTCGCCGCTGATCGCTAAGCTTGGCTATGCCGTCGGCTTCCTCATCGTCATTCTTGGACATCAGCAGCTATTTACTGAAAACGTTCTGACGGCCGTGTTGCCGGTGATGGCGCGCAAGCAGGTGCATTGGCTGCTGAAGATGCTGCGGCTCTGGGGCATCGTGCTCGCCGCGAACATCGCCGGATGCCTCATCTTCGCGTCGGCGATTGCCTACTTGCCCGTCGTTCCCTCGAACGTCACCCCCGCACTCGCCGACATCGTCACCAAGGTGATGAGCAACACGCCGTGGGAAATGTTTGCGAAGGGCATCGGCGCGGGCTGGCTGATCGCGGCGCTGGTCTGGATTTTGTCTTCGACCGAGCATGTCGAGTTCATCGTCATCACGCTGCTGACGTATCTGATCGCACTGTTCGGCTTCACGCATATCGTGGCGGGCAGCGTCGAAGCGATCTACGGCGTCGCGACGGGCATCATCAGCCTGGAAACGGCGGTGTTCCGCTTCTTCCTGCCGACGCTGGCGGGCAACGTGTTCGGCGGAACCATCCTGTTCTCGGTGCTGAGCTACGCGCAGGTGCGCGAGGAAATTTACGCCGACACCTCGGAAAGCTGAACCGCCCGGACTTACGAACGCCACCCGAATCACGCTTTTCTCCGCCCTACAAGTCGAGGCGGAAGCGAGGCGGCCGATGGTCGAGCGGGTCAACAACAAACAACGTCGTCGTACAGGCAGCGACAGCGCTGGCGGCCGGCTCGCGGAACGCGAGTCGCCAGCGCCAAATGATGCTCCCGCTCATTCGCTCGGTGTCCGTAGCAAGCCCGGCGCTGGCGGCCGGCTCCGCGAAGCGGAGTCGCCAGCGCCAAATAAAAAAGTCATCGCACTTGTCTACGACTTCGACGGCACGCTCTCGCCGAAGCCGATGCAGGAATATGCCTTCCTGCCGAAACTCGGCATCGATCCGAAATCGTTCTGGGCAGAGTGCACGCGCGTCTCGCAGGCCGAGCGCGCCGACGCGCTGATCACCTACATGCATTTGCTCTACAAGAAGGCGAAGGAGAAAAACGTGCGCATCGACCGCGCCGATCTCGTCGCGCAGGGCAAGCTCGTCGAGCTGTATCCGGGCGTCCCGACGTGGTTCGACGCAATGCACGCGTACGTGAAAAAGCGCGCGGGCGACAGCGGCATCACGGTGAAGCACTATCTGATCTCGTCGGGTCTGACCGAGATCATCGAAGGCACGAAAATCTACCCGCACTTCGCCAATGTGTTCGCGAGCGAATACTGGTTCGACGCCTATGACCTGCCGTTTCCGAAACGGGTCATCTCGGACACCGGCAAGACGCAGTTCCTCTTCCGCATCAACAAGGGGCTGGAGGACTTGAGCCAGAGCATCAACGCGCACATGCCCGAGGCGCAGCGGCCGATCCCGTTTTCGAATTTCATCTACTTCGGCGACGGCGACACCGACGTGCCGTCGATGGCGCTTCTGAAAAAGAACGGCGGGCAGGCGATTGCCGTGCACGGCCCCGACGAGAGCGAAGCGAAATGCGTCGAGCTTTTCAAAGCCGGCCGCTGCGATTTCTACGCCGTCGCCGACTACCGCAAAGGCTCGGATCTATGGAAACGTACGTGCCTCCTGCTCGACCGCATCATCGCGGACGTGCGTGTGCGGGAAGAGGTGAGGGGGTTGGGTTGAGGAACGTCGAAACGACGCTGTTTCAACAATGGCAATTCGCGATTGCGACCGTCGTTAAGGCCATTACAGTCCCACGTCGTCATCCCCGCGTAGGCGGGGATCCGTCCAGCCAAGCGACTGTTCATTGGCGGACTTGGACAGATCCCGGCCTTCGCCGGGATGACGTCCTCTACCGGTTATGTTGCTCACGTCGTCGAACTAGGACGTCTCGGCCCATGAAGCGCCCGTGTGTCTACATCCTCGCAAGTAAGCCATATGGGACACTCTATGTAGGTGTGACCAGCGATCTGCCACATCGAATGGCGCAGCACGACCAAGGTCTAATCGACGGGTTCACAAAGAAGTATTGCGTTAAGACGCTCGTCTACTACGAGATGCACGAAACTATGGATGCTGCGATCGTCCGTGAAAAAAGACTAAAGCGCTGGCAGCGTACATGGAAGTATCGACTTATCGAGCAAATGAACCCGGAATGGGCCAATTTGTTTGATCCAGCGACAGGTGAGATTGAGTTCGGTTCGATAGATGCACCAAACTTAGTTCCAGACTCGTCAAGTAACCTGGATAGATCCCCGCCTACGCGGGGATGACGTTTCGAGCGATGGCTTTCGTATCGACGGATGCGGCGATCTCCGGAATTTTTTCCGTCATCCTCAGCCGAGTGAGCAGCGCGAACGAAGGCTGGGGATCCAGCGCAAAGCGCGTCGCAGACGCAATATTGAGCCTTCGGCAATTGTAATGCTGGATCCCCGAACGGCCTCGCAGGCTCACCCGTTCGAGGATGACGGTCGTGTGCAAACAGCGCGCATCATTCAACGCAATAACGCATCTCGGCAGCGCCGCTCACCGACCCTCGATCTTCACTCCGGGCAGATCGATCTTCACTTTGGTCTGGTTGGCGTCGTAGAGCAGGTAGCTCAGCACGCCGACGGCGACCAGAAGCACGCCGATGATGAGCGATTTCGTATCCATCGTGATGGGCCTCCACGCCTTCGTCCGAATCCAAATTCGATATTCAAACGCCACGCGGACAATGCCAAGTCAAGCTGCGCCGCCAGCACGGTGCCGCCGCCGTCGCGTCCGCAGCTACGGAAAATGCCGTCCTCATCATTGGTCTGATTGCTGGCGGTCAGCGAGGCCGCGGCCGGATCACCTCAGCGTCTGCACTTCGCGGTGAGAAGCGGAACCGCGCCGAGCGCCACGAGCGCGCCGCCGCCACCCGCCAGCGCCACGTTGAGCTGCCCGTCTCCCAAGGTCGCGACGATCGCCGAAAACACCAGCGCGAAGATGGCCGCATCGGCCATCGCGTAGGCCAGCGGCCAGGTACGCATGTCGGCGGCATCGAACGGTTCATCGAGGCGCATCAGTCGCAACTTGCGTAGAATGACCCACGCGCCGATGCTGAGCAGCATCAGCACGGGAACGATGACGGCGCTCTGCAGCAGAAATCCATGGATGACATCGAGCATGGCGGCTCTCCTTCGCGAGCGCATATCGGAGCCCGCGCGAGGAGCAAGACTTGCACCATCGCCGTCCCGCCGCTGTTCCTCAGGGAACAGGCGAGCGAACGATAGAGATAGGTCAATTCGCCGGAGGTGCGTGCGCGGGTTCCTGCTGAGCATGCTGCGGAGGCGCGGCACGCGGCGGGGAATCGTCCACGAAAACATATTTCGAAAGCCGTTCGCGCGCCTGGATCTGCCGCGCCTGATCGATTTCATTATTGCTGTCGGCCTCGATCAACGCCGACATGACGGTGTCGTAGTACTGCGCGGCATCGGAAAGCAGCAGCAAGTCGACGCCCGCGTTGACGGCTTTGACCGCCGCACCGCCGAGACCGTCCTTCGAGCGCGTCACCGCGCCCATGCCCAGGTCGTCGGTGATCAGCAGAACGTCGCCCTCCGTGCGGGCACGAATGAACGAGTTGATGACTTCGCCCGAATAGGACGCTGGCGTGTCCTTGTCGGCCGCGGTGACCCGCACATGCCCGATCATCGTCGCGATGCCGGGCTTGCCCATGAGACGGCGGAAGGGAAGCCAGTCGCTGAGTTCGAGCTGCGCGGTGGTCGCCGAGATTTCACCCGTCACGACATGCGTATCGCGCGCCACACGCCCCAAGCCCGGGAAGTGCTTCAGCGTGCAGATGATGTCGAATTTCGTCAGCGTGTCGCAATACCAGCCCGCGACTTTGGCGACGAGATACGGGTTGCTGTCGATGGCGCGCCAGAAGAGCTGTGTTTCGCCGTCGTTGCGGCGTGACGTTCCAAGTCGGAGGTCGACGACGGGACCGAAGTTCATCGTGACACCGAGCCGCTCGAGCCCCTGCGCCTGCACTTCGGCATAAGCGCGCACGGCCTTCTCGCGGTCTTCGTCGTTTTTCAGCTTGGCGACGAGCGTGCCGAGCGACGGCTGCTGCTTCAACGGCGGCGACAGGCGCGACACGTATCCGCCTTCCTGGTCGGCGGCGACGATCAGCCGAGGCAGTCCTTGCGCTTTGCGAATGTCCTGGAGGCTCTGAATGTCCTTTGCGACGTCATCGGCCTTGCGACCGCGAACATTGTGATCGGTGATGAAGATGCCGGCGATGCCGCCCTTCTCAACCAGCGGCCGCACTTCGTCGAAGCTTTGGAAGCCGACGATGATGCGCCGTCCGAGACGTTCGAGCCTGGCCGGATCTGATCCGAGAATGTCGGCGCGCGTCAGAAGTTTTAGAGGTCGCTTCGGGGGCAGTGGCTGACCGGGTGTGGCAGCTTGTTGCGCAACGGCCGGAACCGCTTTGCGGGCTCGCATTGCGGCGCGTTGCCGGGCCTTGTTGCGCGCCCAATACGTTTTCTTCTTCGCCGAGACGTGGCTGCGATACGCTCGCGCGCCGGCGGCATCCGGAGGCAGCGCCAGTAGCGTTGCGAGGAAGCCAAGACCTATGACAGCGGCGGCAAAGCTACGGAGCATCACCGCCTATACTAGCCTGCAGACGGATAAGATTGAGGCAGAGCATCGAATTTGGTTGCTTTTCCGATACCGGCGTCACGCAACGCTTAAGGTCAATAAATTCTGACGGGAAAATATCGTTGCACAAGCTCCTCGAACCGGCCGGATGCCCGCACCCGGTCCAACCCTTTGTTGAGCAGTAGCCTGATCTGGGGATCGTTTTTGGGAACGGCAATAGCTAGCCCGTCGCCGAAAAACTTGGGCTCGAGATAAGGCCCGCCGCGCATTTCGCAGCACTGGCGTGAAAGCGTGCCGTTTAACCAGAAGGCGAGCGATATCCCGTCGTCAAAGATAAAGTCGGCCTTGCCCCCTGCCAGCGCTTCGCGTGCAAGGTCGGCGTTTTCAAAAACGACGAGCGGGCTGTCGCGGAAAAATGCCTTGAGGTACGCCTCGTGCGCCGTGCCGCGCGCCACCGCGATACGCTGCCCGTCGAGCCCGCTCGGCGTCATCTCGACCTTGGGCGAATCCTTCCGGCCCGCGAACCGGCCCGGCGTATGGAAGTAGCGGTCGGTGAATTCCACGTCTTTGAGCGCCGCCGGCGTTACTCTGTGGGCAGCGATGACGGCGTCGGCCTCGCCGTTCTTCAGCCCACCGAACAACTCGTCCCACGGCCGGGCCTTGATATCGCACGACGTGTTGAGCTCAAGGCAGATCGCCCGCGCGAGATCGACATTGAAGCCGATCAGAACGCCGTCTTCGTCGTAGAAATCAAACGGAGGGAAATCGCTGTCCGTCAGGAAGCGGATAACGACGCGTCTGGATGCGGCCTCGGTCTGCTGCGGCGCAACCCGGGTATCGCTGAGCGATGGAAGAGTCTTTGCATTTTGAGCGACGGCCCAGCCTGCCGAACCGGCAAGCGCCACCGCGAGCGCAGCGCCGAACAGTCGAGGAATGCGCGATCCGGTTTTCATATGCACCGCAGTATACGGAAGGTCTTTCGACGAAAATGAGATTCGCAGTCTTAGTCCCGTTGCTGGTTCTAAACTAGAGCATATACTCCGGCCCGGCCGAACGTCGGAACCGCCGTCGGCTCGGGGGCGTGCATGTCAACGGTGGGGAACGATAAGCCGCGGTCGGCGCTACGGCGACGGCAAAAGCCGCCATCAGCGTCGCCTCCGGCGCCGGTGCCTTGGGAATCTTTTTTGCGCGTGATCCGGCGGCTCGATCGCGCGGTCAACGATTTGCGTCGGCGCACCCCGGATTTTTCCGCCGCAACCCCGTTTCCGGTCTGGCAGCAGACAGTGATGCTCGCCATTCCGGCGATTTTTACGGCCGCACTGATACTGGTCGATGAAGAGGCTCTGATTCTCTGGTGGGTCGTTCTCGCGCTTCCGTTCCTTATGATCGCGACGGTTCGGCTGGTCGCCGTCTGGTATGTGATCAGGCGGCAGCCGAAACACTGGCGCGGACCGCTCGATGACCGCCGCTTCGACGCCCGCCTTCCGACGTTTTCCGTGCTGGTGCCGGTGTACAAGGAAGAAGCCGTCGTGCCGGGTCTCGTTGCCGCCATGCGCCGCATCGATTATCCGCCCGATCGCGTCGAAATTCTTTTTATAACGGAAGAGCACGATCAGCCGACCCGGCAGGCGTTGCTCCAGAGCAATCTCGCCCAAAACATGCGCGTTCTGACGGTGCCCGCTGGGCATCCGCAGACCAAGCCGCGTGCGTTGAATTTCGCGCTGCAGGAAGCCGGCGGAATTCTCGTGGCCGTCTACGACGCCGAGGACATTCCCGACCGCGATCAGCTTCGGCGCGCCGCTGCCGCTTTCGTCGCTGGAGGACCGCGGCTCGCCTGCGTGCAGGCGCAGCTTACGATTTATAATGCCAAGCAATCATTCTTCAGCCGGCAGTTCGCGCTCGAATACAAGGCGCTGTTCAGCGGTCTGTTACCGGCGCTCGCGTTCCTCAAGCTGCCGATCCCGCTTGGCGGCACGTCCAATCACTTTCGCCGCGACCTTCTCCTGAAGTGCGGCGGCTGGGACCCGTTCAACGTCACCGAAGATGCCGACCTCGGCATTCGCATTGCGCGACTGGGTTACGATGTTGGCGTCATCAGGTCGGAAACCTCGGAAGAAGCCCCCACGGAATGGCGGACGTGGTGCGGTCAGCGCACACGCTGGATCAAAGGCTGGATACAGACGTATCTGGTGCACATGCGCCATCCCTTGAGGCTCTGGCGCGACCTCGGAACGTGGCAGTTCATCGGCTTCCAGATCATGATCGGCGGAATGATCCTGTCGATCCTCGTACATCCCTGGTTTTACGTTCTGCTCGTGAACGGAGCGATGAGCGGCGCTGCTGTAATGCCAGCCGGTGCGGCTTTGCAATGGATATTCAGCGCGCACTTGATGATCGGATACGGCGCCGCATGGCTACTGACCATCGTGACGGCACGAGGATCGATTTCCGGACTTTGGGCCGCGGCGTGGCTGCCAGTTTATTGGCTGGCGATATCATGGGCCGCCTATCGCGCCGTCATCGACCTGATTTTCAGGCCGTTTCATTGGGAAAAAACCGCGCACGGCGCTGGCGCAAGCCACCGGATCGCATTGCCGAAATCCTGATGCCCCGTTTTGCGTCCCGACAAGTCCGCGCCCAACATGTCTGCGTCCGACATATTGGCTTCGAGTTCTAAGCCGGACGGCGGAAAACTTTTCGCAACTCGTCCTTCGCGCGATCCAAGGTATGCCGGCGGCTCTGAGACAAGTTCTTGCCGGCACGATTGATGTAGAACGTCAGCATCGACATTGCCGACTGGAAAGGCGTGCCCTTGCGACGGCGGCTTTGCAAAGCAGAGCGTTTCAGCGACCTCGCGATGTCCTCCGGCTTACGCTTATTGAATACGCTGTCTTCCAAATCCAGCGCGTCGCTGTTGCGCGTCACGTCCGCCGACCAGCGCTTGGATTGGCTGCGCGCCGACCGGTGCGAGCCTGCTGACGAACGTTTCTGAGCAGATTTTTTCATCATTATCGCCGCTTTACCATTGAGCTGCGGTTCGCGAATGCCGAACTATTAGACTTGGACAACAGCATGAGAGGCGCTAGGTTCCTCGAACCGAGACGCCGTGGAACCTGCTGGCGCCGCGCAAGGTTCAAATCGCGACGCAGCATCGAATGCTGAGGCGATCGACATGAAGCTCGCACTTCAATCTCTGATCAACAGCTGTGTTCAGCGCGGGTCATTGACCCTTGTCTTGCCGAGCGGCGAACGGCTGCAAGCTGGTGATGGTTCCGGCACTCCGTTGACCCTGACCTTGACGGATCACCGCGCCGGGCGACAGCTGTTCCTCAATCCCGAGCTGGCTTTCGGCGAGCTTTATACGGATGGCCGACTGCTAGTTTCCGGCGGCTCCATTTATGACGTTCTCGAGCTTCTGGGACATAACCTTGATGCGTTGTCGCCGCCGCAGATGGGACGAATTCGCCATGCGCTGCGCACGGCGTTCGATGGCTGGCGGCACCGCAACTCCGAGAAACTGGCGCGCCATAACGTCCATCATCATTACGATATCGACGATCGCATTTATTCGCTGTTTCTCGATTCCGATCGGCAGTATTCGTGCGCGTACTTCGCCTCCGAAAAGGAAAGCCTCGAAGAAGCCCAGCTCGCAAAGAAACGTCACATTGCTGCGAAGCTTCTCGTTTCGGAAGGCGCGTCGGTCCTCGATATCGGCAGCGGCTGGGGTGGCTTGGCGATCTACCTCTCCGACGTGTGCGGAGCGGACGTTACGGGCCTGACGCTTTCGCCCGAGCAGCTCAAGGTCGCCGAGCGGCGTGCGAACGAACGAAAACTCACCGACCACGTCCATTTCCGTTTGCAGGATTACCGCGCGCTCGAGCAGACGTTCGATCGCGTCGTTTCCGTCGGCATGTTCGAGCATGTCGGCGCGCGCGATTACGACACGTTTTTCAGTGTCGTGCGGCGAAGTTTGAAAGACGACGGTGTTGCGCTTCTGCATTCGATCGGCCGCCTGGATGGCAAGAGCCCCACGAACCCCTGGTTCGAGAGATACATTTTTCCGGGAAGTCACGTGCCGTCGCTGGCTGAAGTCCTACCCTCGATCGAAAAGTCGGGACTGATCGTGACGGACATTGAAATCCTGCGCCTGCACTACGCCGATACGCTGGCCGCGTGGCGTAGCCGCTTCCTCAGCCATCGCAAAGAGGCGGAAGCTGTTCTCGGCGATCGGTTCTGTCGCATGTGGGAGTTCTATCTCGCGTCCTCAGAGGCAGGGTTCCGCTATGGCGGATTGATGGTGTTTCAAATCCAGCTGGCGCGAAAGCTCGACACGGTTCCGCGCACGCGCGACTACATCGGAGCCGAGGAAATCCGTCTGCGCCAGTCTGAGCAGGCGAGAGCCACTTACGCGATTGCGGCAGAGTAGCGGTAGGAGCGGTAGGTGCGCACGCGGAACGCGTTCACAGAGCCAAAGGCGCATCGCTCGCCTGCTGATCTGACTGCTTCGCCAGTGCGTAGGCGCGCGCTGTAACCGCATTCAGCGAATTTTCGACGGCCAAGCGTGCCTTCTCCATCGCCGCGTCATCCGCATCGGCGGCGACGAAAATCGGATCGCCGCCAACCACCGCAAGCTTCGAAAACGGCATGTTCACCGTCATCTTGCTCCACGTATTGAGCACCGCGTAACGTGACGTCGCCGCCGCCACCGGTATGATAGGTCGGCCGGAAAGGCGCGCGAGCGTAACAATGCCGTCTCCAGCGACGCGCGGCTTGGATGCAGGAACGTCTGCCGTCATGGCGACGATCGTTCCCTGCTCCAGGGCGTGATGAGCGGCTCTCAGAGCATAAACACCGCCGCGATTCTTCTTCCGCCGTCCCGCTCCAGCGCCGCGAATGGCGGAGATGCCGAATTTTTTGAGAACGTGCGCCATGATCTCCGCATCCCCATGACGCGCGACCATCGCGGACACATTGAATTCCCGCGTGTTGAGATCCGCGAGCATCATGAACTGGCCGTGCCACATCGCCATGATGAACGGCACTTGCGCACGCAGGCGTTCGATGAGATCGGGGGGCTCGTGGACGGTTCGGGATGTTGCTTTGACAGTCCGGATGAGGCCAGCCGCCATGGGCGCCGAAATTTTTGCCAGCAACGTGGTTCGAACAGATCTCTTCATCTCAGAAGGGTGCAGTGTGGGGCCGAAAAGCAGTGAATCTTAGTCGTCTTGGACCTCCGAAATCAACCGCCTTAAAACCTCTGTTGGATATGATCGACATTTGTGCAACCCGGTATGTCATTGGCCTGACGGAACGTCTCGCATCGCTTCCCGGAACAGCGAAAGCCGCATGATCCGGTCGCCCTCTTCATCGGCCATCATCTGCAACGTCTGCTTCTTTTCGAGAATGTACGCAGGCGCCGCATCGGCGTCGTACTCTATGAGGTAGCGCGTGTTATCGATGAGATCGGCAAGCTTGATGAGCTTCGCCTCCCACGGCGCGCGCGCAAGCCGCCACGCCGACATGAGCTTGCGAACCTTCCGTGTGCCTTGATCGTCATCAGTCAGCCAATAGACGAGCCGCGCGACGTCGGTGCCGAAGCCGTCGATAATCTCGCCCATACTGGTATCGGTCTTCTCGACCGTATCGTGCAGATACGCGGCGGCAATGACGACCGGCTGCGCGATCCCATGACTCCGCAAAATCTCAACGACGCCCTCGATATGCACCGTATAGGGAAGGGAATCGTGTTTCCGGGTCTGATGCCCGTGCTTTCGAGCCGAAAAGGCCTGCGCGTCTTGAACCAACGACGTCATTGGCTCTCAAATCCATTCATCAGCTTGGGCACAAAGGCCGGATCCGGCGAGTGTCAATACCGGCGCATTTCTTGTCGTCAAGCGATCAGCGCAAATCCCAATCCGATCATAATCGCGACGGTGGAAAGCAAAAACGCGGAGATCAGCACGATGAGGAGAAAATAGCCGTCCGAATCGTCATCCTCGTTCACGTTTAGCTGATGCTTTAGTGGGTTGTGCATTGTCGAAACTCAGAGCGCCTCAACTTGGCAAACAGTCGTTTGAAACGTCGGCAGGCCGATGAAGTTCCCTGGCACCCCGCGCCAAAATTAATTGCGCGAACGTAGTGCGCACATGTGTCATGTGCGGCGTTCTTAATTCTCGCAACACGCTGCGCGATCTCAGCGTTCCGGCGCCGTTCATTCGAAAAAAACACCGTTGCTCAGGAACTTGCGCATGGCGGAACGCGTGAGATTAAGCGCGGGCCTTCGCACGGAAATTCACTCAATTGGAGCAATCACGCACAAATTCAATGCAGATATGTCTGTCCCCGGCGCGTTCGCCGCAAGACCGCCGCGTCAGGTCGTAGTATCGATAAGTTCAATCCGATTGAGAGGTTTCCTGATGGGCGTTTTGACTGCGGCCTCCGAATTGCTGGAACTCAGCACGACGCTGCACAAGCTCATCCCGCCTCGCACGGGCGATGTGGATCGGACACTGGAATTGAGAGAGCAGAGATTCCGCCGCCTTCTTCGTTACGCCAATGCAAATTCCCCTTTTCATCGGCGGCGGCTCCAAGGCCGAGATCTCGCAACCTGCCGGATCGAAGATCTGCCGACTCTCAGCAAACCTGAGATGATGGCCAATCTCGATGACGTCTTTACCGACAGGTCGCTTCGCCGTGCGGACATCGAAGCCTTCATGGCCGATCACGCCAATCTCGGCGTATACTTCAAAGACAAATATGCGCTCTGTCACACATCAGGCAGCCAAGGTCAGCCGGCGCTGGTCGTCCAGGACAAGCACGCCATCATCACGAGCTTTGCGGCGCAGTTCGCTCGCGGCAACAAGATCAAACGCAGATTCTTGCCGCATATCGGGCGGCTCGTGAATCCGGCGCGCATGGTCATCATCACGCAGCGGCCGGGATTCTATCCGAGCAGCACGTTCTTTAATTATTTCCCGCGCGTCGCCACGCCCTATATCAAACTGCAGCGCATGTCCGTCTTCGATCCGATCGAGGAGATCGTGCAGCGGTTGAACGATTTCCAGCCGACTTTCATCACGGGCTACACCAGCTCGCTGGAATATCTCGCGCGCGAGCAGGAAGCCGGGCGGCTGAAGCTTCGCGAAGGCGGCAAGCTCGAGCAGATGAACAGCATGAGCGAGCCGCTGCCTCCGGCCGTCGCCGAGCGCATCGAAACGGCTTTCGGCGTGCATGTCACGAACAGCTACAGCATGGCGGAATGCATGGCGCTCAGTTGCGGCTGTCCTGTCTGCCGCGGCAGCCATCTCAACAGCGACCTCGCAATTCTCGAAGTCGTTGACGCGGACAATCGTCCGGTCCCGAAAGGCACGCCCGGCAGCAAGGTCCTGCTGACCAACCTCTACAACCTCGTGCAGCCGATCATTCGCTATGAGATCGACGACATCGTCACGATGAGCGAGAGCTCGTGCCCCTGCGGAAATCTTTTGCCGCTGATCGAGTCCGTCGGCGGCCGGGCGAAGGATCAGCTCTGGATCGAGGTCGACGGACAGAGCCGCGATTTGCCGATCTACGTCTTCCTCGCGGCGCTCGACAACGAAACCAATCTCGCCGAGCACCAGATCCTTCAGACCGGGGTCAATACCTTCGTTCTGCGCGCTGCCGCCCAGGCCGGCAAGGAGTTGTCGGCGGAGCGATTGCGCGCCTACGTGCATCAGTCGCTTGCGAGCGAAGGTATTGCCGATATCATCAAGCTCGACGTTGAGCTGGTCGAGAGGATCTTGCCGGATAAGTCCGGTAAGGTCAGCCGCGCGAAAAATTTATATGGCCAGGCATCCGGCGCAGGCCAATCGGTCTCTGCGTCATGTGCCATCGTCTGAGCAACCTGATCGGCGGCGCTCACTCCCGCCCGGCTTGACAAATTTCAACAAGCGCCCAATTTATAGGCATGTCCAAGGTTCGCGCCACATTTCTTCGGATTCACCGGCTCGCGGAAGCGTAGCCCCTGGTGCTCGGCCGTGCGCGCCCCGAGCCTAGGGGTACGTGCTTAGCCCGAGCGGAGCGCAGCCTCTCCCGAGGCATCCCACACAAAAAACATCGATGTGACCGGTCCGGCGCAGTGTCTGCGCTGGATTATCCGCATGTCATTTCAGGAAAGATAGGACGCCATGGTCCAATCAAATGAAGGCGCCGTGAAGCCTCGTATTGTCGTCAGCGACAACGATTTCAAGCGGCTGACCGATCTCGCGCTCGGCGCTATCGACCGGTTTCCGGAGGTTGCCCAAGAGCTTGAAATCGAGATGGGCCGAGCTGAGGTCGTGCAGGAGGCGTCGGTTCCGGCCAACGTCGTGCGTATGGATTCGACCGTAGAGTTCCGCACGGATTCCGCGCAGCAGCGGCGCGTGAAGCTTGTCTTCCCGGGCGAAGCCGACATTTCGCAGGATAAAATTTCTGTCCTGACGCCAATTGGCGTGGCGCTCATTGGTCTCGCCGCCGGTCAGTCGATCACCTGGACCGCCCGCGACGGCAAACAGCATACGCTGACGGTCATCGCGGTCGAACAGCCAGGCGCGGCTGCGAGCATCGTCGCGTTTGCCGATCGGAGAAAAGCTGCTCGATCGGCGACGGCTGACGATGATCCCGAACCGCCGCGCGCCGCCTGAGCGCGCAAGGAAATTTTCTCGACGTGATCAAGCCATAGGTTAGGGCGCGTGCATTGCATTCGCCCTTTTTCGGCTGCCGCGTTTTCGCGCTCCGGCCTACCGGCCCCAACGGTGACCCGTACGCCGCAATTCACGAAATTCTTGCACGCGCGAGCATTCTCAAATTGACACCGCAACCTGGGCATGGAGCTATCCGCCCAATATGTAAAACGGGGAGTATCCTATTCATGTATCGACATTTGTGTGTTGCACTGCTCATCGGCCTCGGTATGGCGGCTCAGACGACCAGTGCCGACGCGCGCTGGAACAAGCGCGGCGTGTGCAAGCCGGTTTTGGAAGGCGTTGCAACAGGCAAGGGATTGTTCGGCGAAGGCAGCGCGCGTGCGCGTCAGGCCGCCGTCGACAACTGGGAAGCCGCCGTCGAGAACCAGTACGGCCGCGCCTTCGCGAACTTTGACCGCGCCGCGAACGTGCGCTGGGATTGCGCGAAGAACGCACTGATCACAGCGAAATGCGTGGTGCTTGCACGCCCGTGCGCATCGCGCATCAGCGGCTAAGACAAGATCTGCCGAGGTCGGCGCGCTGATCGGATCGGCTTCACGCCGTTGCGATCAGCGATGCCGCCTTGGCATCAAGAACCCGAACGATCTGCTTCGGATCGAGCTTGATCTGAAGCCCGCGCTGACCGCCGTTGACGAAAACGGACTCGAGAGCGAGCGCCTGCTCCTCGATCACTGTCGGAACGCCGCGCCGTTGCCCGAACGGGCTGATGCCACCAACCTTGAAACCAGTGATGCGCTCCGCATCGTTGGGCTTCATCATCTCCGCCGACTTCGCTCCGAGCGCCGCCGCGAATTTCTTCATCGAGAGTTCGCAGTCGGACGGCAGAATTGCACACGCTGGCTTATTGTCGGCCATGATCATGAGAGTCTTCAGGACCTGAGCAGCCGGCACGCCGAGGGCGAGCGCCGCCTGCACGCCGATGCGATCCGCGCCGGGATCGTAGTCGTAGGACTGCAACGCATACGTGACGCCGCTGCGGTCCAGCATTTCCGTCGCGCGGGTCGCTTTTGACATTTGGCGTTCCTGAAGGGCTTGGTCGGCCGACGGCCGGTGGAGACTTGATGGCGAGGCGAGAGCTGGGCAATCTGCCGCCAGCTACGCCATGTGAGTCGGACGCATTTCTGACGTCAACCGGAGAGAGATCGGAAATGACAGCTTGGATCTTCGCAGCCTTGGCGTTCGGAGCGGCGGCCGCACTCCTCACGATGCGCAGACGGCGCACGGAAAAGCGCGAGTTCGACGAGCGAAGCGACGTCACCAAGATCGTATTAGCCGCCGACCGCCGCCGCAAGGATGCCAATGCCGCGGTGCGCTTCATGCGCGAGAAATAAGAGCGGCGATCTAGCGGAGGCCGTCGGCACGCGGCGCTAACAACATCGGGCCATAGTAGGCGACGAAGATTCCGAAGCTCGCGATCCACAGCACGCCGGAAAGCGAAATGAGCGGCGCGTAGAGAGACGGCAGGCACGCGGCTGCTATTCGCGTCAGCGTCGCAAGCGTGATCGCGGCATAAGCCATCGTCGTGATCGCGTCCGCGTGAAGCATCCGGCCGGTGTGCCCGAGAGACACCCGGCTCATCACGGCAAGCACCATCGTGCCCATTGCGCCGGCTGTCAGAGCGTGGATGGCCGCCGGCTCCGGAACGTGCTCGCCAAGGATGCTGGCGCCGAGAAGCGCCGCGCCGACGACGATCCAGAAATAGGCCACATGCAGGATCGCCAGTAGCGGCTCTGCAGTGGTTGCGAACCCACGCCAACGCAGCAAGCGCACGCCATTCAGTGCAGCCGCAGCCAGCAGAATGGCGCCGGATACGACGGACTTGGGGAAAAACACCCAGCCCAAAAGGCCGAGCGCCAAAGTCGCGACGGCAACGGCGTCGAAGCGCCCGGCGGGAGAGGGGAGCTTCTCCGCTTTGCGCATCATCAGCCAGTTGCGCGTGAAGGCCGGGATAATTCTTCCGGCGATCACCGACATCAGGAACACCACCGCCGTGATGCCGAGACGCCGTCCGAGGCCTGACGGAACCTGAACACCCAAAGCTTCGAGATGCGTAAGAATGTTCGCAATCAGAAGCACGGCGATCGGCACCGGCATTATGAGATTGCGATAGTTCCCGGCCAACACGATCTCGCGGGTCACGACGAGGCCGAGCGCCAACAGAAACACGCTATCGACAGCAACGCCCATCCAGACGGGCAGCAAAGCCGATGAAAAACAGGCGATCCGCCCGGCCACCCAAAGCGCGACAAGACCGATCAGCGGCAGTCCACGGACCGGCGCGCGCCCCGTCCAGTTGGGAATGGCCGTCAAAAGAAATCCCGCGATCGCCGCAGGAATGAATCCGAACAGCATCTCATGCACATGCCAGTCGATCGGAGCGAAACGGCTCGGCAAGGCCAGACCCTGCGTCAGGACAAGGACCCAAACAGCCAAAGCCAGTGCCGACCATAGGCTGGCGGCAAGAAACAGCGGACGAAATGCGATCGTCCAAACCGTCATGCTTTTTTTGTCTGCGACCGCCGCCCTTTGCACCGCGCGTCCCTTTCTGAGTTTCGACAGGAAATCTGTTCCTGCCTCACGGATAGGGGCATCGATACGGGGTCGCTTTGTTGCTCCGCAAACGGCGAGGCAACTCAGGCGGTCTCGTTGTCGCCGACGCGCTGGATCTCGGAAATCTTCGCAATCGTCAGATGCTGATCGCGTGTCGCAAGCCAGC
Source organism: Hyphomicrobium sp. GJ21 (assembly GCF_001006785.1). NCBI lineage: Bacteria > Pseudomonadati > Pseudomonadota > Alphaproteobacteria > Hyphomicrobiales > Hyphomicrobiaceae > Hyphomicrobium > Hyphomicrobium sp. GJ21. Next base: position 67,518 of record NZ_CDHO01000004.1, read on the forward strand.
CGGCCTTTTCCCAGGTCGTCAGCACGCGGCTGACGGAAAACAGCGTTGTTCCGCAGATGTCGGCGATGTCCTTGCGCCGTAATGGAAAACTGATCTTCACGCCGTCTGGAGTATCTCGGCCCGCCTGCTTGGAGAGGCGCAGCAGCGTATGCGCAATGCGGCGCTCGACGGGCTGCGTCGCGAGTTCGCGCAGCCGGTTTTGCGCTTCCTGGATGCGCTTCCCGACAATTTTGAGCGCGTTGATCGCGATTTGCGAATGGGCGCTCATGAGCTTGAGCAGATCGGTTTCGCTCCAGCTGAACTCGATGGCGTCGGTCAGTGTGTCAGCGTCGGCCGGATACTTCCCATCGGTAAACAAGGCCACCGTGCCGAACATTTCGCCGGGTCCGATGAAGCGCACGACGATCTGCCCGCCGTCGCTTCCCGTCTGCGCAATCCGGACGCTGCCTTCGACGAGGAGATGCGCCCTGACGTAGCCGTCGCCCTGATTGAATATCCGGGTATCGCGGGCCAGAGCACGGCAACGGGTAACGGCGATCACCTCGTCGAGAACGGACGGTGAAAGTCCCTCGAATAAATCGAGCGATGACAAGTCGTTGCGGGAAAACTGCGGGCCGGGCTTCATTGTGAAAGCACCCTAGCCGCTTCCTCTCGTTCTGGGGAGGCCCTTTGCGCCACCGCAAATGGACGAGCCGGGGAACGACCTAGCCTGCGAAGGCCCCTAGGCTGAACCGGTAAACGGCGGTGACATGATGAACGACGTGATTTTAGCCCGCGCGCTGCATGTCCTTGCCGTTGTGGTCTGGATTGGGGGCGTTGCAATGGCAACTAGCATCGTCATGCCGGCGGTCCGCCGAGGCGATCTCGGGCCCGACCGGGTCAAGGCGTTCAGCGCTATCGAAAGCCGTTTCAAATGGGTGGCCCGCGCAATGGTGGTGATCGTGGGCCTGACCGGGCTCTATATGGCTGAACGGCTCGAGATTTGGGACCGCTTCATGTCAGCCGGGTTCTGGTGGATGCACGCAATGGTCCTGGTCTGGCTGCTATTTGCCTTTGTGCTGTTCATCGCTTCGCCGTTCATCCTGCACGGCCGGTTCCGGCGCTGGGCAACCGAGCGGCCGGACGTCGCCTTCTCCTGGCTCGAGAAGGCACACTGGGTGCTTCTTGTGCTTGCGCTGATTACGGTTTTTGGCGCCGTAGCCGGAAGCCACGGCTGGTAATGGTCGAGCCGCGCCGCCGCCGCACGCAAAGCATCCGAAATTGCAACACTTATGAATAACCTTGCCGGGTGGAGGAACCTTTGCCCACCTTGACGCATTGAACGCCTACCCCCCTGGCACGCTAAGTCCTGGAATGGGGATGAGGGTGTAGATGACGGACGCGGCTCTTGCAGAGATGAGGGGGGCCTCACCGAATTTTCGGATACTCCTGGTCGAGGACGAGATTTTGATCCGCCTTGCGATGGCGGATGATCTCCGCCACGCCGGGTTTACTGTCGTTGAGGCGTCCAACGCCGACGAGGCCCTCCATGTTCTGAGCACGATGCCCGACATTGCGCTCGTCGTGACGGACATTCGCATGCCCGGACGCATGGACGGGGTAGGTCTCGCGAACTGGATTCGCAGCAACGCACCACTGGTCAAAATCGCGATTGCTTCGGCCAGCATCGAAACCGGCATGGACCGGACCTTCGATGCCGTATTGAGCAAGCCGATCCTGCCGTCGCATCTGATCGCCAGCGTACGAAAGTTGCTGCCGCGGGCGGAACAGACGGACGAGGAAACTCGTTAGTCTCCCTGTGAGCGAACCAAACCCAAAAAATGTCGACGCGACCGTTCTGGTGATTGAGGACGACATCCTCATTCGCATGCCGATCGCGGCTTACCTTCGCCATTGCGGGTATCGCGTGATCGAAGCATCCGGTAGCGCGGAAGCTTTGACCGTTCTGAACCAGGTAGATTTGAAGATTGACGTTGTTCTCACCGATTCTGAGCTGGAATCCGGAGCAGGCGGCTTTGCGGTCGCAAGGTGGATTCGCGACAACCGGCCGAATATCGACGTCATCCTCGCAGGCTCGCCGAGACGCGCGGCCGAGCAGGCTGGCGAGCTGTGCTCGAAAGGCCCTCACCTCAGGCAGCCTTACCAACACACGCAGGTGGAAATGGAAATCCGCACGTTGTTGGAGGGGCGCCGGAAGCGTTCGCAAGAATCCGAAACATCCGGCTCCGCTTAAATCGGAGAACGCCTCGGGGCGTCGCCCTGCTTTTTCAGAAGCAGCACGAGAGGGATGAGCAGCAGGAAGCTCAGCGTCACGAAGCCGAACGCTTCCAGGAAACCGATCATCGTCGCCTGCCGGCTGAGTTCCAGAGCCAGAACCTGCATCGCGCCCGGATCTGGCACAGTCAGCCCAGTCGCGTCCTGCCACTGCGCCAGCGCCGGGTTATAGGGATCGATCCCGGCGCCGAGGGTCTGCCAATTGGAATGGCTTGCGCGCGTCAGCACGGTCGCAGCGATGGCGATCCCGATCGAACCGCCGATCGTGCGCGCGAGATTGAAAATGCCAGCCGCCTGGTCCGTGGCGTCTTGCGGCAGCGTTTGATACGCGAGCGTGGAAAGCGGCACGAAGATCATGCCCATGCCGAGGCCTTGCACGATGCCCGGCGCGATAATCCAGAACACGTCGACGTCCAGATTATACCACGTGGTCGCGTACGTCCCCGCGGAGGCAAGCGTCAGGCCGATGAGTACGAGCCATCTGGGTTCGAACCGATTGATGGTCGTGGCGACGAACACCATGCCCATCGCGACCGCGATTCCGCGCGGCGCCATCACGAGCCCCGCCGTGCTTGCAGGATATCCGAGCAGATGCTCGAGGAATAACGGCTGCAACGCGATCGTGCTGAGCATTCCGACGCCGAACGCCATGATCATGAACGTAGCCGTCGAGAGATTATGGTCGCGCAAAAGGCTGAGTTTCAAAATGGCGTCGGACCGCTTGTAGCTTCTGACCGCGAACGCGACGAGGCAGAACGTCGAGACGAAAATCAGCGCGATGATGAAATTCGATTGCAGCCAGCCATCGCCGTTGCCGCGATCGAGCAGCATCTGCAGACTGCCGACGCCGACGGCGAGCAGCAGCGCCCCGATCCAATCCGCGACCGCGCTCGATTTCGGAGTCTGCTTCAGAAACACGAGGATCATCGCCAGATTGACGAGGCCGATAGGCACGTTGATGTAATAGACCCATCGCCAGCCCAGATGATCGGTAATGAAACCGCCGACCGTCGGGCCCATGATCGGGCCGAGCAGAATGCCGATGCCCCAGATAGCCATGGCCTTGCCACGGTTCCGCGCTTCGAACGTGTCGACCATGATGGCTTGCGAAAGCGGGACGACGCTCGCACCGAACGCGCCCTGCAGCAGCCTGAAGATGACCATTTGCGCCAGCGTCTGCGCCTGGCCGCAGAGCATCGAGGCAACCACGAAACCGGCGACGCTCACGAAGATGACGCGTTTGCGTCCGAAGCGCGCGGCGAGGAAGCCACTGGTCGGAATGACGATGGCTTCGGCAACGATATAGGAGGTCAAAACCCACGTGATCTGATCCGGCGTCGCGCCGAGCGCACCCATCATGTGGGGCAACGCGACGTTGACGACGGTCATATCGAGAATGACCATCAGCACCGCGAGAAGCACGGCCGACGCAGTCAGAACCTTGCTGGCCGTGCTCTCAGAAGCGGTATCACTGAGCGCCACTGCCGGAGCCCTTGCTCGTGGTGTCGACGGTTACTGCTGCCGAGGCTCCGATCCGAAGCTCCGGATCTCCTGCCTTCGGCGTCAGTCCGATCCGCACCGGGAAGCGCTGGGTTGTCTTCACCCAGTTGCCCGTCGAGTTCTCCGCCGGCAGAAGCGAGAACGACGCGCCGCTGGCCGGGCTCACGGCTTCGACTTCGCCGTTGAATTCATGTGACGGATAGAGATCGATCGTCACGGTGGCTTTCTGGCCCGCCGCGATGCGCGACAGGTCCGTCTCCTTGAAGTTCGCATCGACCCACCATTTCGACGTGTCGATGAGAGGGAAGAGGCTCATGCCAGCTTTGGCGATTGATCCCGGCCGCACGCGAACCTTGCCGATGATGCCGTCAACCGGCGCTTTGATCGTTGCATGATCGAGTTCGAGGCGCGCCTCATCGACGCCAGCCTGTGCCTGATCGACGTTGGCTTTGGCCGCAGGCGACTGCGCTGCTGGACCCGTTGCCTGCTGCTGCGCGAGCGTCAGTTTCGCTTCCGCCGCTTTGAGTGCAGCTTCGAACGGTGCGGGATCAAGCCGAACCAGAACGTCGCCCGTCTTCACCGTGGTGAATTCCTTGGCGTTGACCTCGGTAACGAGGCCGGACGCGAGCGGAGCGATCGGAACGATATTGGCCTGGATGTAGGCATTGTCCGTCGACGGATGAAGCACGGAATGTTGCCAGTAAGCGTAACCAGCCGCGATCGCCGCGAGCGTCGCGACAAGACCGGCGATCGCTGGCCAGCTGCGCAACACGTCTTTCTTCTGAGCCCCGGAAGTTGTTATCGCCGCCGAGGAGGGATTGGCGTTGGGCCGAGGTTTTTGTCCTTGCTGCATTTTCGCGTTCTTTTGATTTTGCGGCACCTTCGAAGATGCATCTTGCATGCGGGCCTCGTTCGGCTTGTTTTCGGCAATCGCTGAGAAACGAAAGATGCCTTTAGTTCAACGGCGACCTTGTGAGTATAGAGCGGAGAATATGAAGACGTTTATGACGCGCTCGGCTTTCTATACTTCATCCGCGGCGGTGGCTGGGATCTATTCGTCGCATGGTGTCCGGATAATGTCCGGTCGCCGGGAACCTTCGGAGCGTCCCTTGCGTCTAGCGTCGGTCAGACGAATGGGAGCCCCGTCCGATGCCGCGCGCTTCAAATCCCGGTCGCCAAGATCAGCCTGAGAACGCTTTTTGGCGTCATCGTGCGCGAAATATTAGGGCTTTCCTGAATATGCGCGTCTTCCGCCGCCAGCAGTCGGCACCGTCCAAATTAACGTTTTCGATTGCTGACCGCGCCAATGGAAGACGCAGCCGATTGCAAACGTGCTGCGAGCGAGCACTCGATGCTCACACGGTCGAGGATGCAATCTTCTGGCATAGTGAAGTGATTAACGAACTCTCGGTCGAGATTTTTTCGATTTCGGCGATGCCTTGGTCGCAAGCGAAAAAGGAGCGAATACTCGCGGAATTGGCCGATCTGCAAAATCGGCATGGCGCCATTCTTCACCGATTGACCGGGATTGTTGCGCGCAGCGAACAGCTTGTCTGGCAGCCCGCTTCAATCTGCAAAAAGTAGAGGCGCTTTTTCTCACGTAGGGTCGTCCCGCCCGTCGCCGCGTTACCGCGTGAACACCTTTTCCATGAGAACCTGCCGGCGATGTGATTTGGCGCGCTGCTCGTCGTCGCCAAGAACCGCGCGAACCTCATTAAGCTTCGACTTGAGCACTTCGTAATCGGCTTCGATCGCAGCTTTCGCCAAGCGAATTTCGCGAAATGAGCGCTCACTCGACGGATCGGAATCGCGAGAAATATGCGCTTTTTGCAGGCGGCCCACCGACTGGATGAGACTCTCCAGGCGCGACAGACACGTCGCTATCGCAGTCTCGGGGTTGCGCATCGGCATTGATCTCCGGCTTGCTGTCACGCAGCCTTCGAAGTGCGAAAATCCGATGCATAAACTTCGTCGAGAACCTGATGCAGTTGGTGGCGAGCCTGTTTCAGATGCTCCGAGCAATCCTCACGATTGACCGTAGCCGAGAGCGCGCCCTTTTTGAGATCGCGTTCCAGATCGCAGACCGCTTTGAGCACATGATAAACTTGATTGATCGCTTTCGTACGCATGTCGCGCTCCCATGTCGTTCCCTTCGCTAACGGCGCAACGCGCGCTCGGGTTCCTCTTGCGCGCGAGAGTGCGGCGCGACAGGGCCCATGAAATCTTGATCACAATGTCAGTGCCAGCCGCAACTCGGCCGCATTTGAAATCCGACGTGCAAGGAACCAACGCAGGCTCGCGCTTGCGAGCGATCAACGGAATGCCGACGCCATTCTGCGTTCCGTGCACCTCCCCGTTTACCCGGGGGCGGCGGGGAGGTGTGTTGCCGCGCTGGATCGTGCCGCGCTGGCGTCCCCATCAGCATCAGCATCATGAGATCGCCGATAAAAATACCCCGGCGGACGAAGCCGCCGGGGCTACACCAGCTAGGAGATTGCCGGGCTGGAGAGCCCTGGCAGAAACCATATTATCGAAATGCTGCCGCCCCGCGAGCCGTGAATCGGCTAGCTATCCATCAAGCCTATGCCTTTCGTACTATACGCAGCCAACTCACCGAGAACTATTGGCGCATGCAGTACTTCGTATCGGCGACAGCTTCGGCTTCTTCCAGCAGCGCTTCCGCGAGATCTTCCGCTTGTGAAACGCTGAGACCGTACGCGGGCTCGTCTTCGAACCGAAGCATGACGACGGGTTCGTGGCGTCCGTGCCCGACGGCATAGCGTTTGGGAAGTTTCGTGAGCCGGGCTGCTCGCGCTGCGTCCGCAGGCGCCGCTTGCGACGCGATCGCGATGAGTGCGGCGAGTGCATCAGGACCAAGGCTCACGGTCTGAACCTGTCCGGCAGCATCCGAAAGCGCGATTTCCAGACGCGCGTTTGCCCCATCCATCTTGGAGTTGGCAATCATGTCGGCGAAAAACGTCTTGGCCATCGCTGCTCTCCCCACCGTCGGGAGAATCGCTAACAAGATTCGCGCGGAGTGTGTGGCGCACGCCGATCGGACTCACAAAAAAGAAAGGCCCGCGAACGGACCTTTCTCTGGAAACTGGGGACAATTACGGATCAGAGACCCTTCGACCAGCTGTCGATTTCCTCTTTCGCCTTGTCCTTGGCGTAGCCATAACGCTCCTGAAGAACGCCTTCGAGCTGTTCGCGATTTCCGTTGACGCGAGCAAGATCGTCATCGGTGAGATCGCCCCACTTCTCTTTGACCTTACCGGTGAACTGCTTCCAATTGCCTTCGATGCGATCCCAATTCATTTGCATCCTCCTCTGTTGCGACAACTTCGGACAAGCAACGTTTTGAGTGCGCGCAAGTTCCCTTTTTGCGCACGCAGATCGCGTCGGCGTGTGGTGGTCGCTGTGTTGAATTGGGTTTAGTGATCGTGTTCGTCGATCATTTATTTCAAATGTTGGGACGCAAGCGCGCACGTCGACTGCGGTGGCGCTCTCATCGGAACAAAATGGCATCCTCAGGCATTTTAGTTTCCCGAAGCATAATTGCACCCGTCAGGCCGTAGTGGCTGAGATCATCACTTTGCGCCGGGTGCGAAAGGAGGCCGCTGTGCATCCCTGGTTAGCAGTATGGATATGGTCCGAGGCCATATCGCGTATCGTTCGGGATTCCATTCTTGGCGTTTCGAACAACGGCGTCGCGGTTCAGCCTTTCGAGGCGGCCCGTCGACCGATCCGTCTCGGCGATTACTTCCAGACGGAGATCGTCACGCATCCTCTTCCTTCGAACCTGCTCGACCGTCTCGCCGACCTATATTGGACTGAGCGGGAATCCGAACTTCCAATTTAACAGCTGACGAACGTGATATGAAAAAGCCCCGGTCTCATAAGTGAGACGCGGGGCTTTGTTCATTTCGCCTTCGGACCTAATCGCAGTAGCGATAGCCGTTTCGCCAATAGCAGTCGCGTTCGTAGGCACCTGCTGCGCCCGCTGCGATGGCAGCTCCGATTCCGAGCGCGATCCAGCGACCATTGCGCCAGTATCCGCGGCCCCGATGATGATACCGTCCGTAGCCGTGGTGTCCGCCACCGTACGAATAGTGCTTGCCGCGATAGTGACGTGGCCCTGCATCGGCCGCAGGAACCGCCGCAGTCATGACAAATGCCGCCGCTCCAAGAGCAGCAAGCGAGCAAACATATTTTTTCATTTGTGCCTCGTTGACTAGCCAGGAACGTCGCTCCCGGATCTGCAGTCAAAACGCTTTGCAGATCGAATAGTTGCGGTGAGAGGGCAGCCCAATCGCGAGATCCGTTTGTTTTAACTCAATTTGTATGGTCCTCGCGCGTCAAGGGATCTGACGGCTTCCCGCAACCTCCTTCCCCAAAAACGAAATCCAAAGGATGCACATCGGTGTCGTAATACCCATGTCGTAATGGCTGATACGCATGATCGTGCATTGTCGTCGGCCGCACCTCGCGGCAAATCTCCGGCCGAGATGAATTGGGAGTAGATCGCAAAATGATAATCGACAAGCGAAGTCTGGCTAAGGCGGCAGCGATGGTTGTGGCGGCGGGATTTTTGATCTCGACCGCTTCCGCTGAAGATTTGAAGCACGTCGCGCTGCCCGGAAACAGCGTCTATCCGGAAAGCATAGCCGCGGCATCAGACGGAACGCTTTATATAAGCGGACTTGCTTCGGGTGGCGTCTTTCGCGTCAAGCCCGGGGCTTCGGTAGCAGAAGAATGGATCAAGCCCGGAGCCTACGACACGCGCTCGACATTTGGCGTGCTGGTCGATGAAGCGAAGGGATTGCTGCTCGTTTGTTCGAACGACGCGTCTGGCATCGGCGTGCCGGGGCCGGGTGCGGTCCCAGGGACTTTCATCAAAGGCTTCGATCTGAAAACGGGTGAAGGCAAGCTCAGCGTCGCGTTCCCGAAAGCCGGCAGCATCTGCAACGATTTTGCGATCGCCGAGGACGGATCAATTTTCGCCACGAACACATCATCACCGCAGATTTTGCGACTGAAGCCCGGATCGAACCAGCTTGAAGTCTGGCTCGAAAGCGCGGACTTCAATCAGCCCAAGGAAGGCGCGGGCCTCGATGGCATCGCATTCGGCGGCGACGGCAATCTCTATGTGAATACCTACACCAACGGCGAACTGTATCGCGTCGATGTGAAAGACGGGAAGCCGGGCAACATCACGAAACTCAAGACCTCTCGCCCGCTGAAGCTCGCGGATGGTTTGCGTTCGACGGGCGGGCAATCCTTCATCATGGCCGAAGGAAGCGGCAGCATCGATCGCCTGACGGTGAATGGCGACGAGGCCAATGTCGAGACGATCAAGGATGGTCTTGCCGGTCCGACATCTGTCGCGCTCGTCGGAAATACGTACTGGGTGCCCGAAGGCCAGCTCGCACACCTCTTCGATGCCAAAAGCGGTCCTCCGACCCTGCCTTTCCGGATCGTTGCAGTTTCAGCGGGCGAGTAATCTCCGTTGATCACGACGCTTGAAGCGAACGAAGCAAGGAGTCGTAAGATGGCTATTCGAGTATTGAGCCGCGGTGCGTATTGCGCGGTTCTCGGCGGAGCATTGTTTGCGGCGCAGCCGCTCTCTGCTCCCGCCGCCCACAGTCAGGAAAAAGACTGCCCCGCATCCGAAGTAGGCATCACGTTGCCCAAAGGCTTCTGCGCAACGATCTTCGCGGACAAAGTTGGCCACGCGCGCCAAGCCGTGGTTGCGCCGGACGGCACGCTGTATCTGAACACCTGGAGCGGCGTCTATTACAACAACGACACCCCGCACGAGGGCGGATTTCTCGTCGCGTTGAAAGACACGAAAGGAACGGGCGTAGCGGATGTCGTCTCCCGCTTCGGCCCGACCTTCGCCGAGGGTGGTCACGGCGGCACGGGCATCGCCCTTTATAAGAACTGGCTCTACGCCGAGATCAACGATCAGATCGTTCGCTACGATATCAGCGAAGGCGCGCCTGCGCCCGACGCCAAGTCCGAGACGATCCTGAGCGGCATGCCAATTACCGGCGATCATCCGATGCATCCGATTGCGATCGATACCGACGGCAATCTGTTCGTTGCGATGGGTTCGGCGACCAACACATGCGAAATCAAAAATCGCATGCCGCACTCGCTCGGCTACGATCCTTGCACCGAGATGGAAACGCGTGCCGGCATCTGGCGCTATGACGCGAACACGCCGGGACAGGTTTTCTCGGCGAAAGAGCGTTATGCGTCCGGCATCCGCAATCCTGAAGGCTTGGATTTCGACGCCGCGGGCCGCTTCTATTCCACGCAGCATGGCCGCGATCAGCTGCATGAGAATTGGCCGAAGCTGTACACCGCCGCGCAGGGCTTCGAGCTTCCCGCTGAAGAAGTCATGATCGTCAAGAAGGACGCGTGGTACGGCTGGCCCAAGTGCTATTACGATCCGGTCCAGAAGAAGTCAGTTCAGGCTCCCGAATACGGCGGCGATGGCGGCAAGAAAGTCGGCGACTGCGATAAAGCGGAAGGACCGATCGCGGCATATCCCGCACACTGGGCTCCAAACGATCTCAAGATCTACAAGGGCTCGCACTTCCCGAAAGCCTACGTGGGCGGTGCGTTTATCGCTTTTCATGGATCGTGGAACCGCGCGCCGTCACCGCAAGCGGGCTACAATGTCGTGTTCCAGCCCCTCGCGGACGGCAAGCCCTCGGGCGATTACGTTGTCTTCGCGGATGGGTTCGCAGGCCGTCACAAGGATCCGGGACGCGCAGCGCATCGTCCGTCTGGACTCGCAGTTGCACCAGATGGTGCACTGTTCATAACGGATGACGCAGGCGGCCGCGTCTGGCGCGTGACGTTCTCAGGTGATGCGGGCGTTGGCGTCCAAGCGGCGCCGGCTCCTGCGGTCGCAGCTGCGACGTCTCCCGACGCAACGCCACCGGAAGGCGTGCATCCCAATGCAGGCAAGGAAGCCGCGCTGCCCGTTCCGGAAGGCGCGACTGCCGAGCAGGTCGCGCTTGGCAAGAAAATCTTTCACGGCGAAGAAGCTGGCGCGACCTGTTCCGGCTGCCACGGAGCCGATGGAATCGGAACGCCCGTCGGCCCGGCGCTGAACACCGCCAAATGGCTTTGGAGCGACGGCAGCTTTGCCGCTCTCACCAGCACCATCAAGGACGGCGTGCCCGAGCCGAAGCAGCATCCGGGTGCGATGCCCCCGATGGGCGGCGTGACGCTTTCAGACGGCGATCTAAAGGCTGTTGCGAGCTACGTCTGGGCCATCGGGCACCGGCAGTAGGTGCCGCTAAAGCAGAACAACCGAGCCGGGCGGGACCGCGAACTCCTGCCCGGGTGCGGGATCGGCCGGGTCGTGTATGATCATCCGAGCGCGGCGTTTGATGCCGCCTGGGACCGACGCCGAGACCGATCGAAACCGACGTGATGCAGACATCTGAGCTAGAGGACACGCAGAAAAAAGGCGCGCGATCGCGCCCCGAGCGCATGCAGGCGCTCGCGACGTTGCCCGTATTCTTCAAGCTCGCTGGCAAGCGCGCCGTCGTCGCCGGCGGCAATGAGCCCGCGCTCTGGAAAGCCGAGCTTTTAGCCGCGACGGGCGCTCACGTCGAAGTCTACGCGGAAACCTTTGTCCACGGCTTCGAAGCACTCGCGTCGACGCCGCCGAACGGTTCTGTGAGACTGAATAGAAGGCGATGGACGCCGGCTGATCTCGCAGATGCCGCGATCGCCGTCGGCGCCAGTGAGGACGATGACGACGCCGCCGCCTTCGCCGCTGCGGCGCGTGCCGCGGGCGCGCCTGTCAACGTCGTCGACCGTCCGGCATTCTGTGATTTTCAGTTTGGTGCCATCGTTAATCGCTCGCCGCTGGTTCTTTCGATTTCGACCGACGGCGCCGCGCCGGTCTTGGCTCAGGCGATCAGGTCGCTCGTCGAAGCGCTGTTGCCGGATGGTTTGAAGCGCTGGGTCGAGGTGGCGAAGGTTTGGCGCACGAAAGGCGGCCAGCTCGGCGACACGCCCGCAGCAAAGCGGCGATTCTGGAACCGCTTTGTCGATCTTGCCATGCGTGAGGCGCAGCGCGAACCGCGTGACGCCGACTTCGACGAGCTTGCGCGTTCGCCCGGCAAAGCGCCGCCCTCCGTCGCGATCGTCAAAGTCGGCGACGACGCAGATACGCTGACACTCCGCGCCCTGCGCGTCCTTCGCATGGCCGACATAATTTTCTTGGACGCGGCGGTTCCGCCCGCCGTTCTCGATTTTGCACGCCGTGAAGCGCAGCGGGTCTCCGTTGATCCCGGCGCAAGCGGTACGACGGTCGAGAGGATCGTTGACGCGGCAAGAAACGGCGAACGCGTCGTTCGCCTCATTGCCGTATCGTCGGGTGCCGCAGAGGCGTCTGCCGGCGCGCTGTCGCGTGCTTTGCGCGACGCAGGATTGGAGACGCCGGAAATCACGTTCGCACCATCTCCCGCCAAGGATGCGACCTGATCCGCCGTCAGCAATTACGCCCGCCGTGAACACAATTCGCCATGACCGCCGCGCCACACTTCGCGAGCGCAGTTGCGGGCGGCATAAAACGGCCAAAAATATCACATAATTTCAGTGCGTTATAGGAAGTTGGCTCTTCCAGCCTTGGCTTGGAATGGTGTCGGCTCTTGTTTATAGTGCCTGCGGGGGTCCGCTCGGTTCAAAGTCCAGCCACGGGTCGGGCGATAGGCACATCGCTCTTCTTGGTGTGGGGCATTGGCCGCACGGTCGTGACTCCGCGTTGCCTTTTGTTTCGGAGTCGCGTGCGAATGCGCTGCAATCCCCTCTATTGGCTATTGGGCATTGTCCCGATTGCGGCGCTGAGCTGGGTGGCTGTGCAAGTCCAGCACGAAGACATCGAAAGCGATCTCGCGCGCCGCACCTCGGAAGCATTGAAGCGCGCCAATCTCACCTGGGCGACCCCGCACGTCAGCGGCCGCGATATCGTTCTCACCGGCAAAGCGCCCGAGGAACGCGGCCCGATGCTGGCCGAAGGATATGCGCGCAACGTCTGGGGCGTGCGCGTCGCATACAACCGGTCGGGGCTCATAGAGCACGTCGCAAATTATCATTGGTCGGTGGCCTCAGATGGCGCGGGACGGCTCAGGTTGGCGGGCGACGTTCCTTCGGAACAGGCGCGACGCTCCTTGCTTGATACGGCGAAAGCCGCGTTTCCGTCTGCGGCCGTCAGCGACGGCATGCGCCTCGCACGCGGCTCGGTCGATCCCGATGCGTGGCTCGCCGGCGCGCAGTTCAGTTTGAAGACGCTGGCCGGGCTGAAACGGGGCGAGGCCGAACTCGCTGAACTCGATCTCTCGATGCGAGGCGAAGCCGCAACGTCGGATGCGTACCGTCGCGCAAAGACGGCGCTCGCCAAGCAGAGGCCGCCCCGCGTCGCGCTTGCGGATGAGAAAATCAGCCTGCCGATGGCGCGGCCCTACACCTGGAACGCGCGCAAGGGCGGTGACGGATTCCTGATCGAAGGCTACGCGCCGGGCGATGACGTTCGAGGCCGGCTGGTTGCGCGCGCCAAGACGCTCTTCGGCAAGATGTCATTCACTGACCGCACCGACATCGCCGACGGCGCGCCCGATGGCTGGGAAAAAGCCGTCGTCATCGCGCTCGAGCAGCTGGCGCAGCTAAAATCGGGTGACGTCGCGTTCAGCGGGAGAGACCTGACGTTCTCGGGAGAAGCCGCCGACGAGCAGGTGGCCGCCGCCGTGAGCCGCTCGCTGAAACTCGACGTGCCGCAGAACTTCAAGATCGTCGACCGCATTCGCTATCCGAAACCCGATCTCTTTCCTGCAGGCTCCGGCTACGTGATGGGCATCGTCAATAATGGCGCGGCCATTGATGTCATCGGCATGACGCCGAGCCAGGCGGCGAGGGCGGCGCTCGTCGATGCGGTCAAGGCACGCTTCCCGGGACGCGCGGTGAACGACAAGACGCAGGTGGCGCCTGGAGCCCCCGAGGGCTGGCAGCAATGCGTCGTCGCAGGCCTTGCATCGCTCTCGCGGCTGACCAAAGGCAAGTCGCTGCTCTCAGATCGCAAGCTCGAGCTTACCGGCGAGACGGACGACTACGCGACGTCGCAATCGGTGGCCGGAGACGTCAAGGCGGCGGCCGGACAGACCTGCGAAACGACGGCCAACGTCACCTTCGTCGGCAAGATGAAGACTGACCTCGCCTGGAAAGCAACGCGCGCGCCGAACGGCATGATCACGCTCGAAGGCGATGCGCCGGACGATCCCGCCCGCGTGCGCGTCATCGAGACGGCACAACGCATTTATCCCGGCGAAAGCATCACCGATCAGATGAAGATCGTCGGAGCCCCGCCCGAACCGTGGCAAGCGGCGACGCGCGTCGCGCTCGAACAGCTCGCGCGGCTCAGGCGTGGCGATGTCCAGATGTCCGGCAAAGAGGTGATGATCCAAGGCGCTGCGGAAAGCGAACGCGTCGCCGATGAAATTCGCAGTGTCCTGTCGACCGATCTGCCGCCGGGCTTCAAAGTCCGCGACGCGATCACCGTGATGACCGGCGAGGAAAAAGCGGCCGACAGCTGCCAGACGCTGATGCGCCAGACATCGGCGAAAGGAACGATCAACTTCGAGCGCGCCAAGGCGGATCTGACCGCCGACAGCACGCAGACGCTGCGCGATCTCGTCGAAGTCGCCAACGAATGCCCGGCGTTCAGCATCGAAATCGAAGGTCACACCGACGCCGAAGGCACCGACGAGCGCAATCAGCGGCTCTCGGATCGCCGTGCGCGAGCGGTCGCCGATTTTCTCACTCAGAATGGTGTGAGCGCACGGCGCTTGTCGACGATCGGCTACGGCGCAACCCGTCCGGTCGCCGATAACGCGACGGAGACGGGCCGCGCCAAAAATCGCCGCATCGAATTCAACGTCAAAGTCAATTGAGCAGGCACAGTCGCTTCGAGGACCGGGTTCATGGATTATCTGTTTGTGAAGCTCATCTGGTGGATCGCGCTGGCGTTCGCGCTCGGACTGGTCACGGGTTGGCTCGCATGCCGGGAGGAATAGCCTTGAAACGTGCGATCGCCTTCATGGTTGGCGGCATGACGGAGCCCGTCCGGACATGACGTATCTGCTGTTGCAAACGTTCCTGCTTCTGCTCGCGTCCTATTTTCTCGGCGCGTTCGTCGCGTGCACGGTGAAGCGCGCCCTAATGGGCTCGCGCCAGACGGAAGTTGCTTACGCCGGAGTTCCGGCGGAGTTCGACGCGCCGCATTATGCGCCTGTCGCAGCCGCCGCGCCGCGAGCGATGCCGACCAAATCCTTTGCTCCGCCGGTCGTTCCGAGGCCGATCGATCCCGTGCAGCCGAGGATCGATGTCATCCGCCGTCCCGAGCCTCGGCCGCTGCCGAAACTCGTCGATCCGTCGCGCTTCGAACGCGCGCTGATGGGACCTGATCCGAACGAAGGGATGCCGCGGCGAGCGATCCCCGAAATTCGCCCTGCCGTTCTGAAGCCCGTGACCGGGGCCTATCAGTCTGGGACCTACGGCCCGCCGCCGGAGCCGGAACCCGAACTGCCGCCGCCACCGCCCGAACCGATTGTCTTCGAACCCGAGCCAGAACCAGAACTCGAACCGGAACCCTACGAACCGGCAGCCGAAGCCGCCGACATCGCGCGCGAGCCCGAACCTGTCGTCGAAGTACGCGAAAGACCGGCACGCCTCGCCTCGCGACTGAGCGATGCAACGACCTCGGCGGCCGCAGCCGCGGTTGCTGCCGCCAAGGCAGCCGCGGCGGCTTCGATTAGCTCGTTCGCAAGACGGCCTGCTCAAGAGCCGGCATCTGAACCCCAGCCCGAGCATGAGGCCAAGCCCCAGCACGAGGCAGAGGCGCAGCAGGAGCGCGAGCCGCAGCACGAAGCCGAGATCGCTCAGCCGTTGAGCGTCATCGAAAAACGCGACGATGAGCCGGAAGATATCGTCTACGAGGAAATCGAAGACCGCGTCGAAGATCGTTACGAAAAGCCGATCGACGCCGATCACGACGAGATGATCGAAGACGAAGAACCCGAGCACCAAGACGTCGAAATCGAAGAACCGGAAGCAAACGAACCCGAGCAGGCTGAAGCACCTGTTCCTTCGGTGCCTCTGATTGCCCCGAAGCCGGTCATCCGTCAGCCGATCGAAGGCGGCGATGATTTCCAGCGCATCCGCGCCATCGATGCCGATCTTGAGCAACGGCTGAAGCACGAAGGCATCGACAGCTTCGAGCACATCGCCGCGTGGGGCGCTGCGGACGTTAAACGCGTCAGCGGATTGCTCGATATTCCCGGCCGCATCGATCGCGAACAGTGGGTCGAGCAGGCGCAAATTCTGGCGAAGGGCGGAGAGACCTACTACTCGCGCAATCGTATCGCCGCGCTCAAGGCCGCAGCCGCCGAAAAGCTGGCTGCCGCGCCGATCGCAGATGCGCCCGCCTCGCCAGCGCCCAAGACGGTCGAAGATAAACAGCAATCGTCATCGAACGAGGCATCCGCATCCGAGGCGAACAAATCTGCGCCGGCGGTTACCGAGCAGGACTCGGAACCTCAGCTTTCCGGTGTCGCCGCCGCAATCCACGGCCGCTCGGTAGCGGAAATGGCCGCCGCCGCCGCTGCCGCGATCGCCGCTGCATCAGCAAGCGTGACGCGCGGCCTGAAGCCGATCGAACCGATTTCGCCGCTGACCAAGGTCGATCCGAAAATTTCGATGCCCGCGAAGCTGTCGGACGCCATCAAGGTGAAAGAGGCAGCCGCAGCACAAACGACATCCGAGAGCGAACTCGAGCCGCCGAGGCCGATGCCGGCCGCAAGCCAAGGTCCGCAAGATGACCTGAAACGCATCCGCGGCGTTGGCGTCTTGATCGAGAAGCGGCTCAATGCGATGGGCATCACGCGCTACGATCAGATCGCGAACTGGACGAGCGGCGAAATCGATCGCGTCAGTCAGATCTTGGAATTCAAAGGCCGCATCGAACGCGAGGGCTGGGTCGAGCAGGCGCGGATTCTGCTGAATGGCGGTCAGACGGAATTCTCGCGCCGCGTCGATCGCGGCGAGGTCGACACCAGCCGCGAGACGTGACTGAAATCGCTGCGGGTCAAAATTCCATAGCGCCTGTCGGCGTTCGCTTCGTCTGATTGCGCGAAGAACGACGCGATCGCGGAGATCGTCGGCTCGTCGCGCAGCAGCGGTGCGTGGCCTTCGTTCGGCGCGGTGACCGACGTCATGCGCGGATGCCGCCGCCGCATTTCTTCGACCGTTGCTTCGGACAGGAGGTCGGAGTTGCCGCCCCGCACGACGAGCAGCGGCACGCGCTTCAACGCTTCGAATTGCGGCCATAGCTGCGGCATCGGACCGTCGAGCACCGACAGGCATTTGGCGAGCTTCGCGTCATAGCCGCTGACCGGCTTGCCGTTTTTCTCGTTGAAGAGCTGCCGCGCGACCGCTTCGGCGTCGGCCTCCGAAAGGTTCGGAAAATCGCGTCGCGTCAGATCGAGAACGATGCGCGTCGCGTCCGCCCAGCTTTTCGGAACCGGAACGCGTCCGACATAACCAGCGATACGCGACAGCCCGTCCATTTCGATGACCGGACCGATGTCGTTGAGTACGACCGCGCCGATAAGCGACGGCTGCACCGCCGCAAGCACCATCGCGATGAGCCCGCCACGCGACGTGCCGATAATGCCTGCGTCTCTGAGCCCGAGCATGATCATGTAGTCGATCACGTCCTGCATCTCGATCGGGACGGCGTAATTCTTCCAATCGTCGTCGTACTGCGAGAAACCGCGGCCGCGCGTATCGAGCGTGAAGACATCGCGCTGCGGGCTGCCGCTGCCACTCAGTGCCAATGCGATCGTGTGAAAGTCGCGGCTGTTTCGCGTGAGCCCGGCGAGGCACACGATCGGCCGCGCACCGCTCGGGTTCAAAGCCGGATAATGACGGCCGTAGAGGCGCAGCCCGTCCTGGGACGTGAAATAGATCTCTTCAAATCCTTGAGCGGCTGCCGGCATCGTCGCGTCGTCTCCCCCTGAAGTGCTTCCGGAAAGGCTCTAGCCTTCGTTGTCGCTGGCGGTGTTCGTGCGCATCTGGCTGCTGCTCGGAGCTTTCCCATGATCCGGTGCGCGAACGAGATCCTGCTGCAGGCGAAGCGCGTTCTTTGAAAACCCGAGGCGCGCGCGATAGATCTGGATGTTCGCGAGAACCTTCGTCACGTAATCGCGCGTCTCGGTAATCGGAATGCGCTCGATCCAATCGACGGTGTCGACGCGGGCTTCGCGTGGATCGCCGTTTTCTTTCATCCATTGGCGCGCGCGCCCGGGACCGGCGTTGTAGCCTGTTAGCCCAAGCACGTACGAACCGTCAAAGTCATCCATGCGGTCGGCGATGTAGGCCGATGCCAGGGTGACGTTGTAGCGTGTGTCTGAGAGCAGGCGCGAGAGATCGCATTTCATTTTGTAGTCGCGGCAAACGTGGCGCGCCGTGCCCGGCATGATCTGCAGCAGGCCCTTGGCTCCGGCACCGGAGACGATCTGCGAGTCGAACTCGGTTTCCTGACGTGCGAGGCCGAGCAGCAGGGCGAGTTCCGGTGGCTTGCGCAGCGGCTTGTAGCCCGGGAACGCTGTTACGGGATACGCATATGTCAGCAGGTTCTGGCCTTTGGCGACGGCGGTTTTGCCGATGCGCAGCGACATCTGCGGATCGCCGATCGCGCGCGCAACGTAGGCGACCATTCCGGCTTCGGCTTCGTTTGACGTCGCGGAGTGCAGGGCGACGAGGAAGCTGCGCGTGTAAAGGCGGGACAGCTTCGCTTTCGAAGCCAGCACCAGCGCCTTCGTCGCGTCATCCGCCATGAATTTGCGGATCTGGTCGGGCGACGGATACGCGGGCGGCTTGATCTCGAGCGACGTTCGTCCCGGCTGCAACATCTGCATCGCGAGCAGTCCGTGGAATGTGTCGGTGTTCTGCGCCGCGAGCCGGTAAGCCTTTGTCGCGGCAGCCTTGTCGCCCCGCGCATCTGCAACGCGTCCGAGCCAGTATTGCGCCTTCGCTACGCTCAGCGGTCCGTCAGCGGCTGCCGCCATGGCGCGAAAATGCTTCTCGGCGGCGTCGATATTGTTCAGGTAGCGGAACGCGATCCATCCCGCCATGAACGTCTGCTCTTTGAGCGGATTGACCGTCAAAGGACCGGCATCGCGGGTGAGGCGATAGGCAAGCTTCGCCTTGCCGAGCTTCAACGCGCCGTAGGCCAACTCGCGGCGCTCCGCCCACCACTCGTCAAGTTCCGCGATCTTTTTCGGATCGGGCGGCACCGAGAGAATGAGTTCGGCCGCTTCATCGATATTGCCTGCTTTGCGTAGAACCTGCGCGCGATGGAACGTCAGTCCCGCGTCGCTGTCGTCGTGGTCGGCAAGCGCGCCCATCAGCGCATGCGCATTCTTGGCTTTGTCGAAGACTGCGAGCCGCGCGGTCGCTTTTTTCTGCTCCGAGTTCGGCAACAGCGGAATGAGACGGCGTGCGGCGGCAACGCGCGCGGCGCGATTGTCGGCAAAACGCACATCATCCGTGACGAGTCGATCGAAGCGCCATTTGTGATCGTCAGCCGTCAGGAGCTTGCCGAAGCGCGCGAGAAAGCCGTTTTCCAATGCCGGAGGCAGTGTCGTCTCGCGCCACGTCTTGGCGGCGAGAGATCGCGCCTTCGACGTGTTGCCTTCCGCGAGATAGGCGGATGCGAGCGCTGCAGTCCCGGCACCCGTCTGCGGTTCCTCGCTTGCGAAATAGCTTTTGATCGCGCCGGAGCTTCCACCCTTGGTGAAAAGCGCCTCTTCCAGACGCTGAACGAGCATCGCCCGCGATGGCCAGCGCGGATTGTTTTTCAGAAAAGCCTGATACTCGGCCGGATCGCCGAGCCCCGCGCGCAGCCTGATCCAGTCGGCGAGCTTCCGCGCTACGGGGTCGGAAATATTGGCCTTGGCGGCATTGAACCGGTCGTCGTTCTGAGCGCCGACCGCTGCAACGGCCTCCCGCAGGCTTTTGGCGTCCTCGGCGGAGGGTTCGGCCGACAACACGGGGGCGAGCGCCGAGCGGAGCTTATCGAGCTGCTTCTGCTCATCGGGAAGCGGCCGGGGCGCTGCGACATCGCTCCAGGGTGAGTCGGCGAAAACCGGCGGCGAAACGGCAAGGCAGAGCGACGCCAGACAGCATGCCGCGGCGCTCACCAGAGCGCCGGCACGAAGGAGATTTGGCGTTGCCACGGCAGGGTTTAGAGGCATCGTCTCTCATTCGGTGGGACGCAGGGATGCACGATCTTGCAGCAAGCCTGACGAGCGCCTAATGTCATTTTGCTTGCGCCTAAAAGGGTTCGTCCGGCCGCATTAAGCGGGGGGATGACTGCCGACGCAAGCGCTTAACGGACGAGGTCGCACGCCGGTGCGGCAACAGCGTGGCTCGCGTTGACGGGGCTATTTAGGACAAGTTCATCAGTTGACGCCTACAACCGGGGTTCGTCGACTCTTCCGGAAGCACCTCGCTCCGGGACGCAAATCAAGGCGCATGCATGTTTAAAGGTTCGATTACGGCGCTCATCACGCCTTTCAGAAATGGCAAGGTCGATGAAGCGGCCTTCACGCGGTTTGTAGAGTGGCAGATCGCGGAAGGCTCGCACGGCCTCGTCCCGGTCGGAACCACAGGCGAAAGCCCGACGCTCGACTTCGATGAGCACAAGCGCGTCATCGAACTGTGCGTCACGACCGCGAAAAAGCGTGTGCCCGTCCTCGCCGGAACCGGCTCCAACTCGACGGACGAAGCTGTCGAGCTTTCGCAGTATGCTGAAAAGGTCGGATCGGACGCGGTTCTGATCGTGACGCCCTATTACAATAAGCCGAGCCAGGAAGGGCTTTATCAGCACTTCAAGGCGATCAACGACGCGATCAATATCCCGATCATCATTTACAACATTCCGGGCCGCTCCGTCGTCGACATGTCGGTGCAGACTATGGCGCGTTGCTACGAGCTGAAGAATGTTGTCGGCGTGAAGGACGCGACGGCCAATCTCGCGCGCCCGTCGCAGACGCGCGCGGCGCTCGGGCCGGATTTCTGTCAGCTCTCCGGCGAAGACGCGACCGCGCTCGGCTTCATGGCGCATGGCGGCGCGGGATGCATTTCCGTTGCCTCGAACGTTGCGCCGCGCCTTTGCTCCGAGTTCCAGAACGCCTGTCTCGCCGGCGATTTCAAGAAAGCACTCGCGCTTCAGGATCGCCTGATGCCTCTGCACGAGGTCATGTTTATCGAAAGCAATCCGGGGCCGGTGAAGTACGCGGTCTCGAGATTGGGCTTCGGGACCGGTGAGATGCGCCTGCCGATGGTTCCGATTTCGGACGCCGCGCGCAAGGCCGTCGATAAGGTGCTGAGCGATCTCGATCTGATCGACGCCCGAGCGGCCGAATAGAACGCGCCTGGAGTTTGTTGAACGATGGCCGCGAAACGCGACGACGGCAGCACGCTTGTCGCCGAGAACCGCAAAGCACGGCACGAATACTTCATCACCGACAGCTGGGAAGCCGGTATCGAGCTGCTCGGCTCGGAGGTGAAGTCTTTGCGGCGTGGTCAGTCGAACATTGCCGAAAGCTACGCGTCCGTTGAGGATCAGGGGGTCTGGCTGATCAACAGCTACATCGCCGAATATCCGGGTGCTTCGCTGTTCCCACACGAGCCGCGCCGCAAGCGCCGCCTGCTGATGCATGCGAAAGAGATCCACAAGATCGCGATCGCCGTCGAGCGCAAGGGCATGACGCTCGTGCCGCTCGAACTTTATTTCAACGAGAAAGGCAGGGCGAAAGTCAAAGTCGGTCTCGCTCAGGGCAAGAACCAATCCGACAAGCGACAGGACGCAGCCAAACGCGATTGGAACCGGGAGAAGGCGCGCCTCATGCGCGACCGGGGCTGAGCCATGTCGCAGACATCCAAGACGAACGATGCTTGGCCGTGGCCTGCGCCCGTCGATGATGGCGCGGCTAAACACATCATCGCCGGAACGCGCCTGCCGGACGTTTCGCTGCCCGCCACACGCGGCGCGAACGTCAACCTCGCACGTTATCAGGAGCGCGCCGTCGTCTTCGTCTACCCGATGACGGGAATGCCCGGCACGCCGAACCCGCCGAACTGGGACACCATTGCAGGCGCTCACGGTTCGACGCCCGAAGCGGAAGGCTTTCGCGATTGTTACGCCGAGTTCGAATTGCTCGGCTACGAGGTCTTCGGCCTGAGCGCGCAATCACATGCCGAGCAGCACCAATTCGCTCTTCGCGCCGGAATTCCCTATCTGCTGCTCAGCGACGAACATCTCGCATTCGCCGATGCGCTGAAACTGCCGCGCTTCGAAACGGGCGGCGCGACGTATCTCAAACGGCTGACGATGATCGTGAAAAACGGCGTGATCTACCGGGTGGTTTATCCGGTACATCCCCCGGCGACGCACGCGCGCGAGCTGCTGCAGTCGCTCAATCAAGCGCGCGCCTGATATCCTCGAACACGGCTTCGAACATCGCGGGCGTCAGCCGGCCCGTGTTGGTATTGTAGCGCGAGCAGTGGAAGCTATCGAACAGCACGCGCCCCGGTTCGATCTCGTGCCGCGCCCCGTGCGCGAACGGAAATAACGCCTTGCGCTTTCCGAGCGTCGTCAAAACCTGATCATGCGCAATTCGTCCAAGCGCGAGCATGATCTCCATTCGCGGCAGATGACCGAGCCGCGATTGGAAAAACGGGCGGCAGGTCGCGATCTCTTTGGGTTCGGGTTTGTTTTCCGGCGGAACGCAGCGCACCGCGTTCGTGATCATGCAGTCGACGAGCTTCAGCCCATCGTCGCTGCGAGCCTGGTAGTTGCCACGCGCAAAACCGTAAGCCAGCAGCGTCGCATAGAGAAGATCGCCAGCATAGTCGCCGGTGAAAGGCCGTCCGGTCCGGTTGGCGCCGTTGCGTCCGGGCGCCAATCCCACGATGAGAAGCCGGGCCTTCGGATCGCCGAACGACGGCACCGCGCCATTGAACCACGTCGGCTCTTTGGCTTCGTTATCGCGGCGATACGCGACAAGGCGCGGACAGCGTCCGCATTTGACGGGGGCCTCGGGTCCAACACCGTCAGCCGTCAGCGCGCCCGCCATGCGTCAAAGACCTTCCGAGAGGGCCGGTCGCTCAGACTTCCTCTTCCGCGAGATCATCGTCTCCGAAATAGCTGGCATCGCGGGGAGACTGAGACGGTCCCCGTCCTGCATAGCTCCGCGAGCCTTCACGCGGTCCACGACCATTCTGCGCCCTGCCGACCTGATCCTCTAAATCCGCAAGATCGATAAATTGATCGGCCTGACGGCGCAACTCGTCGGCGACCATCGGCGGCTGCGTTTGCAACGTCGAGATGACGCTGACGCGCTTGCCCTTCTGCTGAAGAGCCGCAACGAGGCTGCGGAAATCTCCGTCGCCCGAAAATATAACGATGTGGTCGAGGCTGTCGGCGAGGCGCATGGCATCGACGGTGAGCTCGATGTCCATGTTGCCTTTGACTTTGCGACGGCCGGTCGCGTCGGTGAATTCCTTCGTCGGCTTCGTCACCATCGAGAAGCCGTTGTAGTCCAGCCAGTCGATCAGTGGGCGGATCGAGGAATATTCCTGCTCTTCGGCCAGCGCCGTATAATAGAGAGCCCTGACGAGCTGGCCCTTCTGCCGGAACAGGCCGAGCAGACGCTTATAGTCGATGTCGAAACCGAGTGACTTTGCGGTCGCGTAGAGGTTAGCGCCGTCGATGAATAGCGCGATGCGTTCTGTAGGATAAAAATGCATGGCCGATCCCTGATGCCATTTCGAAATTAAACAATGTCCAACAACGTCGCCGGAAGTATCGATGGAAGAAATTCTTCCTCTTTCGCAACGAACGCCGTGCCGGGCAGGGAGTCAAAGCGCTTCTACAGCGTAGACATATCGATATCAGATTATCGTCACGATTAACAATTGTGACATATAGTCTGCTCAATTTGGCTCGAAACCCGGATTGAAGCAACGACAACCTGGGCCGTCGCGCAACGATTTCGGTCAAGTGAGCTTGCGTTTTTCACGATAAGATGCGAAAGAAACCGGCACATGGCGCTGTAAAGCGGTCCAAGAGATTGTTTGCGCCCTCATTCCAATTGAGCAGCCGATAGTTAACCAAGGGAAGGTCACCCCTCATGGCTCGCGTTACTGTCGAAGATTGCGTCGACAAAATTCCTAACCGTTTTGAGCTGGTTCTCCTTGCGGCACACCGGGCTCGCGCCATCACCAACGGCAGCGCCATCACGATCGCGCCCGACGACGACAAGAACCCCGTCATCGCGTTGCGCGAAATCGCCGAAAAGACCCTCTCGCCCGACGACATGCGCGAGACGCTCATTTCCTCGATCCAGAAGAACACTGAAGTCGACGAGCCGGAAGCCGTCGCCGCGCCGCTTCTGCCGCCGGATCGCCGTGCGCCGATGCTGGGTCGCGATGACCTGTCGACCGATACGCAGGTCGACGTCATGACGGAAGAACAGCTTCTGCGTGGCCTCGAAAGCATGACCCCGCTGGAGCCGTCCGCAAACATCGGATCGGGGGCAGGCCCGCGGGAGCGCGAACGTGACCGCGATCCGCGTGACCGCTCGCGCTAAATCCTGTGGCGGGTATCGTTCCGTCGCATAGCCGCACCCCGTTTGACTTTAAACTGCACCGCAGATTCAGGTACGCTTGCGCCCGGAAGGAGTGCGGCGGAACATGATGCGGCAGTACGAACTCGTCGAGCGGGTTCTCAAATACGATCACACAGCTGACGAGGCGCTGCTCAATCGCGCCTACGTCTACGCGATGAAGGCGCACGGCAATCAGAAGCGTGCGTCCGGCGCGCCGTATTTTTCGCATCCCCTCGAAGTTGCCGCCATCCTTACCGAGCTGAAGCTCGACGATGCCACGATCGCGACGGCCCTGCTGCATGACGTCATCGAGGACACCGACGCGACGCGCGCCGAGATCGATCAGATGTTCGGGGCCGAGATCGGCAGCCTCGTCGACGGCCTGACGAAAATTAAGCGCCTCGACCTCGTTTCGAAAAAGGCCGAGCAGGCCGAGAATTTCCGCAAGCTGCTGATCGCGATCTCGACCGACATCCGCGTTCTGCTCGTGAAGCTCGCGGACCGCCTTCACAATATGCGCACGCTCGAGCACATGAAGCCCGAGAGCCGGCAGCGCAATTCCGAGGAAACGCTCGACATCTACGCCCCGCTCGCGGGCATGATGGGCATGCAGGCGCTGCGCGAGGAGCTGGAGGATCACGCCTTTCGCTGGCTGCATCCACAGGCCTATGAGATCGTAACCGAAAAGCTTACCGAACTGCGCCAGCCCAACCGCGGTCTCGTCGAGGAAATTCGCCGTGCCATCGCGCTGAAATGCGCCGACGCCGGCATCAAGGCGGAAGCGACAGGACGCGAGAAAAAGCCTTACGCAATCTGGCGTAAGATGGAAAACAAGCAGATCAGCCTCGAGCAGCTCTCCGACATCTACGGCTTCCGCGTCATCGTCGACACGATCGAGGACTGCTATCGCGTCCTCGGCATCGTTCACACCACGTGGAGCACGGTGCCCGGCCGCTTCAAGGACTACATTTCCGCGCCTAAGCGCAACAATTACCAGTCCATCCACACGACCGTTTACGGCCCGCGCCACCAGCGCGTTGAGCTGCAGATCCGCACGCACGATATGCAGCACATCGCCGAGTACGGCATCGCGGCGCATGCGCTCTACAAGGACCGTCAGTATCACGCGAACGGCCGCGACGGCGACGAGGATACCGACGACAGTCCGTACGGCCGCCTGCGAGCCATGATTTCCTCTCTGCTCGAAGCCGCCAATCCGGAAGAGTTTCTCGAGCACACCAAGCTCGAGCTTTTTCACGATCAGGTCTTCTGCTTCACGCCGAAGGGACGCCTCATCGCGCTGCCGCGCGGCGCGACGCCGCTCGATTTCGCTTACGCCGTCCACACCGACGTCGGCAACGAAGCGATCGCGGCCTACATCAATGGCCGCCACGTGCCGATCGACACGCATCTGCGCAATGGCGACGAAGTCGTGATCGAGACGTCGAAGAATCATGTGCGCTCGGCCGCTTGGGAAGCCTTCGCGATTACCGGTCGCGCCCGCGCCGCCATTCGACGAGCGGCGCGCGAAGCCGAGCGTAAGCGTTTTGTCGAGCTTGGCCGTCAGCTCGTCGGCTCGACGCTGGCGGGCATGGAGATCGATTATTCCGAGGAGAAGATAAAGGCCGCCGCACCCAAGATGGGCTTCAAGTCGGCCGATGAGCTTCTGGCCGCCGTCGGCCGCAACGAGGTCGCACTGCCTGATATTCTCTCCGCCATCGTGCCGCAGGCCGGCGTCGGCCCGGTCGAAGAAGGATATAAGCCGAGCCGCCGGTTTGGCCGCGCGCAGGCGCAGGACGGCTGGTTCAATATCGAAAAAATCCAGAGCCTGAAATTTCGCACCGCCGAAATCGATAATACGGCAGCGATTTCAATCGGCGGTCCGAGCCAGGAGCTGCCGGTTCGCTTCGAGCCGGGTGGCGCCGTTCCGGGCGACCGCATCGTCGGCGTCATGGCGCCAGGCGAGGGCATCCGCGTCTTCCAGATCCATTCGCCACGCCTCAAGGAGTATGAGGAAGCCCACTGGATCGATGCCACATGGGATGTCGATCCGGAGCATCCTCAACGATTTCCCGCGCGAATCAGCGTAACAGCCGTCAACGCACCGGGATCGCTGGCCGAAATCGCCAAGATTATCGGCGAAACCGGCGGCAACATCGATAATATCAAGATGGCGAAGCGGGCCGCAGACTTCACCGTCATGCATATCGAGCTCGAGGTCTTCGATTTGGTGCATTTGAACCACATCATCTCGGGCCTCAGGGCGAAATCCTCTGTCGCCAAGGTTGAACGTCTGTTCGAGTAGCTTAATCTGCGGATAGGTCTCTGGCGTACAGGAGAGCCGGCACAAGGCGCACGATGGTGGATCGCAGTTTGCGAGACAGGTTGTCAGTTGCTTCGGATGTAGCCGGCAGGTGGGCGCTGAAGCTGGTGCCCTTGCGCAAGCGTCTCAACTATTATTGGCGGCGCATTCTGCGGCTTCGCGCGACACCGCATGAAGTGGCGCTCGGGTGCGCGGCTGGCGTCTTCGCCGCATGCACGCCGTTTCTCGGCTTCCAGATGGCGCTCGCCGGTGCAATTGCATTTTTGCTGCGTGTCAGCATTCCCGCCGCCCTGCTCGGGACGTTCATCGGCAATCCGTTGAGCTGGCCCGCGATCTGGAGCGCGTCGTACGTGGCCGGTGTCTGGGTGCTGGGCGACGATCCGGCTGACGCCGCCGAGCACTTCGTGCAGAGCGCGAACAAACTCAGCGCGACACTGATGGCCCCGTCGCGATCGCTCGACAGCGCCGTCGTCAGCCTGTCGCCGATTATCGAGCCGCTTGTGATCGGCGGACTTCTCGTCGGCTTGATCGCCGCCGTCTTTAGTTACTATCCTACGCGACAGGCCGTGCGCGTTTTCCAAAAACGTCGTAGGGCACGCTGACCGGCCGCTGCCGGTTCTCCATAACGACATTGATGGCCCAAGATCGTGCCTGCTCCCCATAAACCTGGAAAATCCTCAACGGCTCCTGGCCGCCGCGCTCCGCTGCGTCTCGGCGTCAACATCGATCACGTCGCGACGTTGCGAAACGCCCGCGGCGGCGTGCATCCCGATCCGCTTCGCGCCGCGCATCTCGCGATCGAAGGCGGCGCCGACGGCATCACCGCGCACCTGCGCGAAGATCGCCGCCACATCTCGGATACCGACATCACGCGTCTCAAAAATGAGCTGACGCGGCCGCTTAATCTCGAAATGGCGGCGACGGACGAGATGCTGAAAATCGCGATCCGGCATGTGCCGAACGCCTGTTGTCTCGTGCCCGAGCGGCGCGAGGAAAGAACGACCGAGGGCGGCCTCGACGTTCGCGGTAGCGTCAAAACGCTGAAGCCGTTCGTCGCCAAGCTTCAGGATGCAGGCATTCGCGTTTCGCTCTTCATCGAGCCCGATATCAAAACCATCGAGGCCGCCGCGAAGGTAGGTGCCGACATCGTCGAACTCCACACCGGACGCTATTGCAATCTGGCGCTCGAGCATGACGCCGTCGGCGTTGCGCGCGAGATCGAACGCCACGCGACGGCGGTGCGGGCCGCCGCAGCAGCCGGTCTCGAAGTTCACGCTGGGCACGGATTGACCTACAACACAGTAAAGCCGATCGCCGAGATGCCGGAGATCGTCGAACTCAACATCGGGCACTTCCTGATCGGGGAAGCGATCTTCGGTGGGCTGTCCGGAGCCGTCCGGCGCATGCGCTTGCTGATGGACGAGGCGCGCGACGATGTTCTGCGAGCGGGCCGGTCCGATCGATGATCCTGGGTATCGGCAACGATCTCTGTGATATCCGCCGCATCGAAAAATCGATCGAGCGATTTGGCGACCGCTTCCTGCTCCGCGTTTTCACGGAGGAGGAGCGGCGTAAAGCCCTCTCTCGCGCGCATCCTGCCCGCACGTTCGCCAAACGCTTCGCGGCCAAGGAGGCCGCGACCAAGGCGCTGGGCACCGGCTTCAGCAACGGCGTCTATTTCAGCGACATCGGCGTCGTTAACGCACCGAGCGGCCGCCCGACCTTGGCGCTGACCGGCGGCGCCGCGCGGCATCTGGCGCTGCTCACACCGAAAGGCTTTACGGCCCGCATCGACGTGACTTTGACGGACGAATACCCCCTGGCCGAGGCCTTTGTCGTCATATCGGCGGTGCCGATCGAGACACCGTCGGGCTGAAGCTCAATTCCTAAAGTCGCGCGTCGAAGCCCGGCTTCAGGCATGCGCCGGCGAAAGGGTGCGACCTGCTGTTTTTACTTACGTTTTCGTCATGTTGCCGCGTTTCATTGCGGGCCTTTGGCAAACTCGCTATAGCGAACGGCTGACACAAATCGAGTCCGGCCGATGCTGCTCGGCGGCGCAGAGGAACTTCCCTGAATGAGCATTGGTACGAAGACGTCGGGATCGAGTTGGTCGGAAACCCTCATCATCGTCGTCGAAGCACTCGCGATTGCGATGCTCGTTCGCATCTTTTTCTATCAGCCGTTCAATATTCCGTCGGGCTCGATGAAAGAGACGCTGCTCGTCGGCGATTATCTCTTCGTGTCGAAGCTGTCCTACGGCTACAGCAAGTTTTCGTTTCCCTTCAGCCCCGATCTTTTCTCGGGCCGCATCTGGGGCGCGGAGCCGAAGCGAGGCGACGTCGCGGTGTTCAAGCTGCCGCGAGACAATTCAACGGATTACATCAAGCGCGTCATTGGCCTTCCGGGCGATGAAATCCAGATGAAGAGCGGCCAGCTGTTCATCAACGGACAGGCTGTGCCGAAGGTGCCGGCAGGCTCGTTCACGACGCGTGAAGAAGGCCGCGAGCGGGCCATTCCGGTCTTCCAGGAAACGCTTCCGAACGGCGTCAAATACAACGTCCTCGATAGCGATCCCGATGGTCCCTACGACAATACCGCGGTCTATAAGGTGCCGCCCGGCCATTATTTCATGATGGGCGATAACCGCGACAACTCCACCGACAGCCGCGTTCAGTCGGCGCGCTACGGGGTCGGATTCGTCCCCTACGAGAACTTCATCGGACGCGCCGAAATCATCTTCTTCTCGGCCGATGTCGATGAGCCGGACGCGTTCCGCTGGTGGTCGCCTTGGACATGGCCATTTGACATCCGCTGGAACAGGTTCTTCCATCTCGTGCGGTAAACCGCTACCGGCACAGTCGCATGTTGAGACCTCGGAAATTCAAGGAGCTTGAGACCAAGCTCGGACACCGTTTCAAAGACCCCGGTCTTTTGGAACGAGCCCTGACGCACGCCAGCGTTCGCGGCGGAAAAATCGCGCGCTTCGACAACGAGCGCCTGGAGTTCATCGGCGATCGCGTGCTCGGTCTTGCGATCGCTGAGATCCTCAATCAGCAATATCCCGAGGCGAGCGAGGGTGAACTCGCCCGCCGCTACAACCGGCTGGTTCGCGGCGAAGCCTGCGCCAAGGTCGCGCGCAATATCGGTCTCGGCGCACACCTCATTCTTTCGGAAAGCGAAGCCGACAGCGGAGGGCGCGACAAGACGACGATCCTTGCCGACGCCGCGGAAGCGCTACTCGGCGCCGTGTTCATCGACGGTGGTTTCGAGAAAGCGCGCGCCGTCGTCCGAAAACTGTGGCAGGAACAGTCGGAGCCCGTGCCGGAAGTCGCGGTCGATGCCAAGTCCGCGCTCCAGGAGTGGGCGCAAGGTCAGGGTTTGGCATTGCCGAAATATACCGTCGTCTCGCGCAAAGGGCCGGATCACGCGCCGCGCTTTACCGCCGAGGTTATTATTGCAGGCCGCGCTCCGGCGCAGGGCGAAGGCGCATCGAAACGCATCGCGGAACAAGCGGCGGCAACGGCGCTTTTGACCCGCGAGGGTGAAGGAGGCCGTCTTGGCGACGCCTGAAGAAGCACACGGATCGTCCGAAGCCGGTGACCGGCGCTGCGGATTTGTGACCGTGCTCGGCCCGACGAACGCCGGTAAGTCGACGCTCGTCAACGCGCTCGTCGGAACCAAGGTGGCGATCGTCTCGCACAAGGTGCAGACGACGCGCGCTCCGATCCGCGGCATCGCCGTCGAAGGCCAAAGCCAGATCGTATTTCTCGATACCGCCGGCATCTTCAACCCGAAGCGGCGGCTCGACCGCGCCATGATCGACGCCGCGTGGAGCGGCCTCGAAGATGCGGACGCCGTGCTGCTGGTCATCGACGCCGCTGCCGGACCGGACGACGATGTCATGGCGATCGTCCAGCGCTTGAAAACGGCGCGCATGAAACGCATCGCCGTGCTGAACAAGATCGATCGCGTCGAGGACAAGCCGAAGCTGCTGGCGCTGGCGAAACGTCTCGATCAGGAATTGGCCTTCGACCGGATCTTCATGGTGTCCGCGCTCGATGGCAAAGGCGTCGCCGATCTGCGCACGTATCTGGCAGGCGCGGTCCCCATCGGACCGTGGCATTACGGCGAAGACGACGTCACCGACGTGCCGATGCGCACGCAGGCCGCCGAGATGACGCGCGAGTGCATCTATCGCTATCTGCACCAGGAGCTTCCTTACACGACGACCGTCGAGACGATGAGCTGGAAGACGCTGAAGGATGGCTCGGCGCGCATCGAGCAGACGATCTACGTCGAGCGCGACGGACAGAAAAAGATCGTTCTCGGCAAGAACGGAGCGACCATCAAGCAGATCTCGAGCGCCGCGCGCCGTTCGATCGAGGAGATGGCGGGCCACCGGGTGCACCTGTTCCTCTTCGTCAAAGTGCGCGAGAATTGGGAAAGCGACCCGGAACGCTACCGCGAGATGGGCTTGCCCTTCCCGAAGTCGTGAGGCGCACCACAATCTCCGAATAGCGTCTCCGAATGACGAACGCTGCATTATGCAATGGACGGATGAAGCCATCGTTCTATCGGTCAAGCCGCACGGTGAAACGGCGGCGGTTATAGAACTGTGGACGCGGACGCATGGCCGCCATCTCGGCCTCGTCCACGGCGGCCGGTCGCGGCGCCTCCGCCCCATCCTGCAACCCGGCAATCACGTCGACGCGACGTGGAAAGCGCGGCTCTCCGATCAGCTCGGCCACGTCACAATCGAAATGCGTCGCGCCTTTGCGGCCGAAACGCTCGACGATGCCGCAGCCCTTGCGGCGCTCTCGACGCTGACGACGCTGACGCATCTGCTGCCCGAGCGCGATCCGCATCCGAACCTCTATGAAATCACCCTGTTCGTTCTCGGCTTCTTGAATGATGCAACGGTTTGGCCGGCGCTTCTCGTGCGCTGGGAACTGGCGCTGCTCGAGGAACTGGGATTTGGCCTCGATCTCAGCCAATGCGCGGCGACGGGGAGCAACGATCAGCTGATCTATGTCTCGCCGCGCACGGGACGCGCCGTGTCGGCGTCCGCTGGCGAACCGTACCGGGACAAGCTGCTTCCGCTGCCCGCGTTTCTGACCAAGCATCGTTCCGGCCATGTGACGGACGACGATATCCGGCTCGGTTTCGCGCTGACCGGACATTTCCTGGAAACGCGCGTTTTACTTCCGCGCGGTCAAAGCCTGCCGCAGCCGCGCTCGCGTCTGTTGGCGCACCTCCCGCAATGATCTCACTCGAGTAGATGCTTTAAGAATTCGGCGACGGAAACTCCGCGCGCGTCCGTTCAAACGTTGACTGGGTGCGAAAGGATCGCCGGATCGTTCGACACGCAGTCTGCCATCGCTTTGCGGAGATTTCCCCCTCTCCGCAAAGAGTCATCTAACGGTCTTTTACGTTCGCGCTCCGAACCTGCAGACGTGATGGGCCGGATCTGGCCCGTTCGGCAGCCCCCCGCCGGACGGGCCATGAATTTTGAAGGGCAGCGATCGCCAATCGTTCGCGCGACCTCGTGGGTCAGGGTCTTCCTGCTCCGACATTAAAAATAGGAAATGCCGTGCGTTGCTCGCATCCTTCAGCAACGGTTCATCGGCGATGTTGGAAATAGAGCCTCATAGCGCTCAACATGTTTTCCTGTTGCGCTTGCGGGAGCGCGGCAGGAATGAACGAGGATCGCAGTGCAAGCTGCGATCCTCGATCCCGCGGTGGTCGCGCCGTTACCTCCAAGCCTCATTCTGGCCATCGTTTAGTTTTCGCCCAACTTTTAATCAGCGATTAAGCATACGACCCTAGTCTGCCCTGAGTTCGGCGCTTGGGGTTGGGTTACCGATGAGTGGGTTGCAGTCGCTTCCGGTTGGGGAAATCGTAAATCGCGGACGCCTTGATGGC
Organism: Hyphomicrobium sp. GJ21; assembly: GCF_001006785.1. NCBI lineage: Bacteria > Pseudomonadati > Pseudomonadota > Alphaproteobacteria > Hyphomicrobiales > Hyphomicrobiaceae > Hyphomicrobium > Hyphomicrobium sp. GJ21. The sequence goes on from NZ_CDHO01000004.1 coordinate 100,293, forward strand.
GCTGATTTACGCGCCTTAAGACAGGTATTTTACGAAGACGGCATCGTCACCGCGGAAGAGGCCAATCTTCTTTTCGATCTCAATGACGCGTGCCGTGAGCGCCCGGCCGACTGGGCTGACTTTTTCGTCGAAGCCATCACCGACTACGTCGTCTTTCAGGAGAGGCCGCAAGGCTACCTGACCGCCGACAACGCGCACTGGCTGATCGACCGCATCTCTCATGACGGTCGCGTCGACAGCAAGACCGAGCTCGAACTGCTTGTGAACGTTCTCGACAAGGCGCGCTGGGCGCCGGTCAGTCTCGTCAAGTTCGCGCTTGAGCAGGTCAAGGCCGCCGTTATTCATGGCGATGGTCCGCTGCGGGCTGGGAAGTCGCTTGTCGCCGGCACCATCAGCGAGGGCGAAGTCGATCTGCTCCGCCGCATGCTTTATGCGTTCGGTGGCGATGGCCACGTCGCGATTACGCGCGCCGAGGCCGATGTCCTGTTCGATATCGACGAAGCCGTTGCCGATCAGAAACCCAATCCGGTCTGGACTGATTTTTTCGTCAAGGCGATCGCCAACGTGATGATGGCGGCCTCGGGCTACCGCGTTCCCTCGCGCGAGGAAGCGCTTCGCCAGGAAGCGAGCCTGCACGAGCCGGATCAGCAGACATCCGTTCTTGCCGCGCTGCTCTCGATGGTTAGCGCAAACCTCGCGTCGATCCAGGACGCTTATCAGGATCAGACGACTGAAGAGCGCGCGCTGGCCCGCCTCGAGCACCAGCGAATCGAGATCATTACAAACGAAGAGATCACCGAGGCCGAGGCGGCCTGGCTCGTCAGCCGCCTGGGCCGCGACGGGCGCTTGAGCCCGAGCGAAACCGCGCTCGTCAAGTATCTCGAGCAGGAAAGCCCGAAAATCCACCCGTCGCTGAGCGAAGCCGTGGCGCGCCTGGTCCACGCCGCCTGAGAGCAGTGCCGGGAAACGGTGCCAGATCGTTGCCAAATCGGTGCGACCAAAGTCGCGGCTAAAGTCCTTATGCGGCAGGTGATCGCAGGCTAAGGCGGTCCAGCGCCGCCTTGCGTTATTTACGTCGTTCCCGCCACACACTAGAACGGCTCGTTGCATTCCCATAAGCAGCGAAACAAGCAATCACGGCAAAGACCGGGGACGGCCCATGTTCAAAAAAATTCTGATCGCTAACCGCGGTGAAATCGCCTGTCGCGTCATCAAGACCGCGCGCAAGATGGGCATCAAGACCGTGGCGGTCTATTCGGACGCCGACCGCGACTCGCTTCACGTCGAAATGGCCGACGAAGCCGTGCACATCGGCCCGGCGCCGGCCGCGCAGTCCTACCTGATCATGGACAAGATCATCGAGGCCTGCAAAGCGACGGGCGCCGAGGCGGTCCATCCCGGATACGGATTTTTGTCCGAGCGCGAAGCATTCCCGCTCGCCCTGCAGAAGCACGGCATCGTCTTCATCGGCCCGAACGCCAAGGCGATCGCCGCGATGGGCGACAAGATCGAAAGCAAGAAGGCGGCAGCCGCCGCCAAGGTTTCGACCGTTCCGGGCTATCTCGGCGAAATCGGCGACGCGAAGCAGGCGGTCAAGATCGCCAACGAGATCGGCTACCCGGTGATGATCAAGGCCTCCGCCGGTGGCGGCGGCAAAGGCATGCGCATCGCCTATAACGCCAAGGAAGCCGAGGAAGGTTTCCAGCTCGCACGTTCCGAAGCCAAGTCGTCATTCGGCGACGATCGCTGCTTCATCGAAAAGTTCATCGAGAACCCGCGCCACATCGAAATTCAGGTGCTGGGCGATAAGCACGGCAACGTCGTCTATCTCGGCGAGCGCGAATGCTCCATCCAGCGCCGCAATCAGAAGGTGCTCGAGGAAGCTCCCTCTCCGCTGCTCGACGAAAAGACCCGCAAGGCGATGGGCGAGCAGGCCGTCGCGCTCTCGAAGGCGGTCGGCTACGACAGCGCCGGCACCGTTGAGTTCGTCGCCGGTCAGGATCGGTCGTTCTTCTTCCTGGAAATGAACACGCGTCTGCAGGTCGAACACCCGGTCACCGAGCTCGTGACGGGCATCGATCTCGTCGAGCAGATGATCCGCGTCGCGGCCGGTGAAAAGCTGCCCTTCAAGCAGGCGGATATCAAGCTCAACGGCTGGGCCGTCGAAAGCCGCGTTTATGCGGAAGACCCATTCCGCAACTTCCTGCCGTCGATCGGACGCCTCGTGAAGTATCGCCCGCCGGCGGAAGGCAAGAAGGACGGCGTCACGGTTCGCAATGACACCGGCGTCTTCGAAGGCGGCGAGATCTCGATGTTCTACGATCCGATGATCGCCAAGCTCGTGACGCACGCGCCGACCCGCGCCGCCGCGATCGAGGCTCAGGCCGGGGCGCTCGACGCGTTCTATATCGATGGCATCCAGCACAACATGCCGTTCCTGGCTGCAATGATGCAGCATCCGCGCTGGCGCTCGGGCAAGCTCTCGACCGGCTTCATCAAGGAAGAGTTTCCGGACGGCTTCGAGCCACGCGCTCCGGAAGGCGCCGATCTGATCACGCTGGCCGCGGTCGCCGGTGCGATCGATCACCTCGGCAACGCACGCCGCCGCGACATCACTCATCAGATGGCGGGCCGGTCGATCAGCTTCGCCAAGCGCCGGATCGTCAAGGTCGGCGATGCGACGGTCAAGCTCGAGGCGATGGGAGCGATCCCCGGACCTTATTACATCTCGATCTTGAACGATGAGGGTGAGCCGACCAAAACGCTTGAGATCACCTCCGAGTGGTGGCCGGGCGAGCCGGTCTGGCACGGAACCGTGGAAGGCGCCGAAGTCGCCGTTCAGGTCCGCCCGATCGCGAACGGCATGCTGCTTTCCTATCGCGGCATGCAGGCGCCGACATTCGTCTACACGGAACGGGAAGCGGAACTCGCCGCTCTCATGCCGGTCAAGGTCGCGGCCGATATGTCGAAGTATCTGCTGTGCCCGATGCCTGGCCTCGTGAAGGCGATCAACGTCACCGAAGGCCAGGATGTGAAGGCGGGCGACGCGCTTGCAGTCGTCGAAGCCATGAAGATGGAAAACATTCTGAAGGCCGAGCGCGACGGCAAGGTGAAGAAGATCAGCGCCCAGGCCGGCGACAGCCTCGCGGTCGACGCGGTGATCATCGAGTTCGCCTAAAAATAAACGACGATCAAAAAAGACGCGCTGTAGCGCAAGTGCTTCCGGAAAAGTGGGTACAGGTTTTCCGATAAGAAGCACGGCAAAACAAACGCCTAGAGCTAATCCGCGATTCAACGAAAAGCGGATTGGCTCTAGCTGAACTTGGCTGCGGCGCGCCGAAGTCCGCGAAGAATGGGCTCGAACGCCTCTTCGTTCCGCGTCTCCGGATAGACCATGTAGACCGGATAGACGAACTTGCGGGCGCGTTTCGGCTCTCTGACGCGGCCGCGCGCGATGAGCTTTTTCACCATTCGCGCCGGAAAATACCCCGAACACTCATTCGCCAGCAGGTAGTCGAGCGCCATCGGACCGAGATCGAGGCTGATGGCGGGATTGGCATGTTCGGGGAATGCGGCGGCATGATCCTGCACGAAATCGATTCCCCAATCGACGAGAAGATAATCGCTGACGGTGCGCCGGCTCCCGGCTTTCGCCGACGAGACGAGGACGAACTCCTCGTCGAACAGATGCTCGATCGTCAGTCCCGGCGGCAGCGACGGGCGATACATGACGGCGAGATCCAGCGTTCCCTCGATCAGTCGCTGGCTCAATTGGGAAGAGGCGCCCGCCGTCGCCGACAGCGCGATGCCAGGAATTTTCGCCCTCAGTCCCGACGCCCACTTCATCAGAAAGCCGTTCCAAAGACTGAGCGGCGCGCCGACCGAAATGTGCTCCGGATGCTGATCTGCAAGGGAAACTTGAAGCTGCGCCTGTTGCCAGACGCGCACCAGAGCCAGTGCATGCTTCTGAAAGAGTTCCCCAGCGCCGGTCAGTTCGACGCCCGACTTCGATCGCGTAAACAGCGGTCGCCCGAGCAGATCTTCGAGACCTTTGATGCGCGCGGAGACGGTGGACTGAGTGATGTTGAGCTTACGCGCGGCATCAACGAAGCTGCCCGTTTCAGCAACAATCAGAAATGTGCGAGCGAGATTGACGTCCATCGGCTTCGAACTTCACCTCTGCGATAAAAACTCATCTATCGACATTTTCGATATCACCAAACATCAAATTTCGTTTGTGCAACGTCTTGAAGTTTATCAATGTCGAAAATGACTCGACTCGAGTCGGGTCGACAGACGCACGCGTCTGTCAACGATCAAAACGGAAGGACGATCCACAATGGCTAAAGCTGCAAAGAAAGCCGCCAAGAAAGCTCCTGCCAAAAAGGCAGCTAAGAAGAAAAAGAAGTAAATGACTTTTTGCCGTGATCGTAGAAGCGGCCGTATCGAATTTCCAACTCATACGGTTTGCGCGATCGCAGCTCTTCTTATGACCTCGGCTGCTAACGCGGCCACGATTACCAACCGCAGTGATAAGGACGTCAAAATCACGATCACTGAGGGGCCCTCTCGCCAAGACGAGTTTTTGCCGTCCGGCAAGATGATCGATGGGGTCTGTCGGAAGGGCTGCATCATCCGCCTCAACGACAATTCGAAAGACGAGTACGAGCTTCATGGCTCGGAAAGCGTCTCGGTCGATGGGGGATTTCTCTATTATGATTCTTCGAAAGTCGAGGTAGCGCCGACCGGTGGCAGCGACACGACCAACGGAGAGCGAAGTAACTAGAGATTTGATTGCGGCACGTGCATCCGGCGCTTGTATCCCCTCAGGATACAGGCGCCTTTTCTTTTTCAGGTCAGAAACTTAGTCGTCACTTCGCGGGAACGGACTCGACACCCGGAGCCGGCGGCTCGACCCGCTTGGTCGCTCCGAACGTGCGCTCGAAATTCGTGCGAAGCGCAACGTCGACATCATACTGCGTGACCGGCAGGCCGAGGTTCGCAAGACTGGTGACGCCGAAGTCGCGAATTCCGCACGGAACGATCCCGCCATAGTGAGACAGGTCGGGATCGACGTTTATGCTCAAGCCATGCGTCGTGACCCCGCGGCTGACGCGCAGCCCGATCGCGGCGATCTTGTCTTCGGAATTTCCACTCGCCAAAGGGCGCCTGACCCAGACGCCGACTCGATCCTGCCGCGTCTCGCCCTTGACGTTGAACTGAGCCAGCGTGCCGATGATCCAGGCTTCGAGCTGAGTGACGAACGCTCGGATATCGCCCCCTCGCGCTTTGAGGTCGAGCATCACGTAGACGACCCGTTGCCCTGGCCCGTGATAGGTGAATTGTCCGCCGCGTCCCGTGCGAAAGATCGGCAGCGTCGATGGATTGAGCAGGTCCTCGTCTTTCGCTCCCGTGCCGCCCGTGTAGAGCGCCGGATGCTCCAGGAGCCAAACGAGTTCGGGAGACCCGTTGTCGCGGATTGACGCAGCTCTAGCCCGCATCGCCTCGATCGAGAATGGATATTCGACCGGCCGATCGCTGATCGCCCAATCGATCGCGGGCGTGGAACGTGAAACAGCGCGGGAATCGCCGGAAAACATAGTTATTATGTATGGCAGCACGTGCGCTTTCGCAAAGCCTGCTTTGGTCTCGCGTGATCGAATGCGTGCGCTGCCGGTCCCGCGTGCTCTGATCGCGCGCCCTGTTTTTCGGCCCATATGATCGGGAATGCCGATAGAGCCAATCTGGCGCTTGCGTTCGTCAGATCGCTCTGTTACGTCGGGCGTCTTCGCAGTTGGGATCGCTTCGGCGGTTCTGAAACTTGCGATACCCGGGCGTCAGGCCCGGTCTGCGGTTGTGGCGGAATTGGTAGACGCACTACCTTGAGGTGGTAGCGCTGGAAACGGCGTGAAGGTTCGAGTCCTTTCAACCGCACCATTTGGCTCGCCAGCCAATGGTCATCCCGGAAGCCCCCGCCTTCCAGGTTCAGAAGCCCTTAACAGGGACTATCCCGAGGCGCGCTCGCAACGCCGCCGATAGCGCGCTCGCGCAGGCAGGCTTCGCGCTGATAGCATGGGCGTGGCCAGCGTTTGCTTCTCTTCGAGAAATTGGCCTGAGCGCGCGAGCGCCTTCACCGAGGCGGCTCGCAACACGTCTCTGCGCGGGGACGGCTGCTCAGTTGAACAGATTGAACTGCCAGAACGGTGTTTCGTCTTTCGCAGCCGCGGGGGCGCGCGTCTTTCCCTGGGACGAAGGCGCGGTCGCCGGCACGCCGTCGACGATCGCCGGTTTGCCCTGAACCTTCTTGACAGCTCGCGCCCTATGCTTCGCGTCGGGAGCCGGCGTCATCGACCAGACGAGGGAACGCTCCGCCATCGGATCAGCGGCCTTTGCAGCGGTCTTCGACGCGATCGCCTTTTCTGCAGCGGCATCGTAGGAGGCGATTGTTGCGACCGGCGCCTTTGCGACGAGGTGGACGACCTTGAAACCTTTTTCGTGAAGCGCGGCAAGCAGGCCCGGCAGCATCTGTGCGGTCCAGGCGTGAATGTCGTGCATCAGGATGATGCCCTTCTTGCTCGTCGCGAGCTGCGCGAGAATGCGGTTTTTGACGACCTCGGGATTACGCGTGAGGTAGTCCTTCGAGTCGACGTCGACCCAGACCGCGGCGATGTTGCGGTTCTTGAGATACGCTTCCGCCTGGCGGCTCGAGCTCAGGTAGGGAAAGCGGAACAGCGGAGCAATCGGCGCTCCGTTGGCTTTCGCCACCATGGAGACGGCGCTTTCGATCTGCTGGTCAATCGCCTTGGTGTTGGCGAACCGCATGTTCCGATGCGACCACGTGTGGGTGCCGATCGTGTTTCCACCGGCGGCGACCTCGCGAACCATTGCGGGGTCTGCGAGCGCCATCTGTCCGACCATGAAGAAAGTCGCCTTCGTGCACTGGTCGGCGAGCGCTTTCAAAATGGCGCGCGTGCGGGATTTCATCGGGCCGTCGTCGAACGTCAGAACGACCTCGCCGTCGTTCAGAAGCTGCAGCGCGCGCTTCTGATCGCCACCGATTGCAGGTCCGCCGGTGGTATCGATCTCGATCGTGCGAGACACGCCGAGCGTCTTCCCATCGTCCGCGCACGTGTCGGCTTTAACCGCGCCGCCGGCTTCGATCTCAGCATGAAGCGGAGCTGTGGCACCCAGCGACAGCAGCGCAGCAACAGCGATGACAGGCAGAGAAGCGTGCCGCATGAGTTCCTACTTGTTTTCCGGTTCGAACCGGGGATTTGTAGGGGGGTGATTATGAACGTTCAACAAATGCACGGCCCTCTCGCGGCTATCGGCCCGCTCCCTGTGACCCAATAGCCGCGATCCATCGCGGTTTATGGAGGATTTGCGCCGTTTGCGCGACGCCCCGCCGCATCTGAAGGCTCAGGCTGTGCGCCCGCGAAGGGCAGGCGTCGGGCGCTGTTATATTGACGAGGGACTATCAAACAAATGGCCGACATCGACACTGGCTCCGCGACAATCGAAGTTCGCGCGGTCACCGCGGATGATCATGCGGAGTGGCTTCGCCTGTTTCGCGATTACATCGCGTTCTACGAAGAGGATGTTCCCGAGGACGTGATCGCCACCACGTGGCGGCGCTTACTGGCGCAGGAGGACAACATGATCGCGCTCATCGCGATCGCAAACGGCCGTGCCCTCGGCATCGCCAATCTGGTCTTCCATCGATCGACCTGGGCACGCGACTGGTATTGCTATCTGGAAGACTTGTTCGTCGTGCCGGACGCGCGCGGAAAAGGCATCGGCCGGGCGTTGATCGAAGCGGTCTATGCCGAGGCCGACCGGCGCGGCGCATCGCGGACATACTGGGCGACGCAGGCGAAGAACGCGACCGCTCGCGCGCTTTATGATCGCCTCGGATCGCTGACTGAATTCGTCCAGTACCGCCGCTAGCTAGTGGTGCCCAGCGGGAAGCAGGCTGCCGATGTGGTCGAAGAGTTCGACCGCTTGCGGGTAGGCTTGCAGGATCTGCGACATGTCGTTGGAAAGCTCGCGCAGCCGCGCCTTCTGCGTCGGCGTCGGAGTTCCAGCGCGCATTAACAGCTCAAGCTCTGAGAGACGCTGTTCGAGATGTTGCGTGTTGGGCTGGCGCGCATAGAAGCGATGCATCTCGACGATCGCGGAAAGCACGGTGCTGTAGTCGACGAACGCGCTTGCTGGTGGAGACGCGGCGCCGTTGGAGGGCGAGGGAAGAGCGGGCTGGGTGCGGACCTGTCGCGGCGCGCCGCGCGGAGCCTCGGTCGCCGGCGGACGAGTCCTGGGAACGTCGTGCTGCTGCGCAACCCGTTCGCTGGGCGCGGCGACGGCAGCTTGCGCATGGCCCGCGCCGTTCTGAGCGCGCTGCGGCGGCAAACTGGTCTTGCTTCCCGCGAGGCTCTCGATCTGCCCGTTCTCGAAATCGATAGCGAACGCGATCGAGTCGTCTCCGCGATTGATCTTCTCGGTCAGGATGCCGCGAACTTCGTCAAGGATTGCGCTATCGGGCGCCGTGAAGCGAGACAAAACCCCATCATTCGACGAGATGAGCAGATACGGCGTCTTGTCTTGCGGCTTCAGTGCCAGCGCCGCGAAGGCGAGCATGATGAAGCCGAGGAGCACGGTGGCGCCGGTCGGCGCGAGCGGGCCGAACGACAGATCCGGGCGCATCGATCCGAATGTCATCACTAGGAAGAGCGCGGCAAGGCCCCAATAAAGAAGTGTCGGCTTTTGTCTGACGTGGGTGCCGACGGAGACGCTTGCGATGTTCGCAATCGGGATGGTGCGCGACGGCGTGGTCAGAACGCGGCCCTCGATGCGAAGCGCGTCAAACGTCTTCGTCGCCGCGGCGCTCTCGGGGATGCGTCCGTGAAATATCATTATAGGAGTGCTCACTTTCGGAGCTGTCGCACTAGTTCTCGCGCGGAACATAGTCGATCCGCGCCGCAAACAGAAGTCCAGCGAACGGACGCCTGTTGATAGCGCGCTTAGCTCGCCGGAGCATCGAGCTTGCGCGTCAAGTCCTCGAACTCTTTCCGCAGTTCCTCGTTCTTGAAAATCTGATCGAGGCTCGGCGATTCGAGCTTCTGGATCGCCTCGAACGACGTGGAGCTCTCGCGCATCAGATCGCGAAGCTGCACGCTGGCTTCGACGGTTTCATACGTATTATCCGCGATTTTCAGGTCATGCGATGCCTTGAGCCGCGCCTTCGCGATCTGCTCGCGCTGTTGCTGCAGATAGCGGCGATAGCTCTGCGCAGCCGAGTCGGCGATCTTCTGGCTGTCGCGATTCGATTCGAGCGCCCGCTGCTGGTCCGGGCGATTCTCGGCTTTGAGCAGATCGGCCGTCCGCCGCCGCGCCGCCGCGATATCCGAAATGATGGCTTCGAGCTTCGGCAGATACTGCGTATCGATCTTGGCGATCGTCGCGTCCTGCGCCTGCACGAGCATCGCGAAAAGCGCCGCATGCATCGCAAAATAACGCCGCGCCGCGCCCATGTTGTCGCCCGTCGAGCCGATGAGCTTCGCCAGCTGCCCGTCGATCATCTTGGCGGCGTTGAAGACGGCGACGAGGCGGATGAGATCTCCCGAGAGCACGCTGTCGAGCAGCAGATCGACTTGCTCCGGCTGCAATTCGATGCCCGCCGCCTTGAGTGCCGCGGCGATCTCGCCTTTTTCCTTCTTGATCTCAGCGCGGTTGGCGGCGATGCGCTTATTATTTTCCGCGATCTGCGCTTCGATCGAGTCGACGGTATCCGTCAGAACGCCGGGAAAATTTGCGTCCTTGGGCGCGACGAGCTGCTTTTCCTTCAGCTTGACGTTCTGCTCTTCGATGTCGCGAATGTTGTGGCGCAGCACGTCGAGCCGCTTCTGGACGTCGACGACCGGCGCGTTCGTGACGATTCCGAGGGCCGCGTCGAGAAGATCGCGCACCTTGGTGTTGCGGTCTTCGCGCGTTTCCTTCCAGAACGGCGGGATGATGTATTCGTCGCGGCTCGGCAGCTTGCTCGCCCCCGCGCGGGAATCGGCGGCATCCTTGAGCACCGCATCGACGGCCGCCATCAGCGCCTTGGCTTGCTCGTACTGAATATCGCCGTCGCGCGGATCTTGCGCCGCAGCTTTCGCGGCAGCCGCAGCCGGACTGAGCGTGTCGCTCTTCACGGAGGGATCGATCGGCGACGGCGCGTTGGTTTCGCGCGCCTTCAGCCAGTCTGCGATGGCATCGCGCTTTGCCGCCTGCGCGGCCGCAGCGGTTGGAACGACCACACTTGCAATAAGCGCGAGGCATAAGGCCGTCGCGGGCCGTCGCTGAACCGACATGAGCGCCTCCGTCGGCGTCAATGGCACTGAAAATTCTGGCAAATCAATGTTGCGGCAGCGTCGCCGATGCAACAAATCCGAATGCATGCTGGGTTTCTGCGACGTTACAGCCGTGCCGCGATCCTGATCAACCTTAGAAAATCCTCGTCGATGCTGCGCGCATCGTCGAGCAGCAGCATATCCGAAAACGTGGATAGGGATTTGTTAACGGCATCGGCGGGCTTGGCGCGATGAATGCCGGCCGCGCCGAAATTGGCGTAGAGCCTGAGAGCCTTCGGCGACGGAAGCAGAGCCGCGAACGGCGCCGGTGTCCCAATGATGATCAACGGGCTTCGCGCGCTGAACTCCGCCCCAGGAACGGCGCGACCGATTTCGCGTAGAACGAGATCGGCAAGCGGACGCAAACCCTTGGCGTCGGAAAGCAGGCGTTCGATGTCGGATCGCGAGGCCGCGACGGGGGGCGCTGAAGGCGTCGGTGGAGCCGGCGGCGCTGTCTTCGGCACGGCGTGAAATGGGCGACGGTCTAGTTGTCTTGTTGCCTCCGGCGGTCGCGGACGTGCTAGCGGGGGCACGTTGCCGACATCGTCGCCATAGACCAGCCGCCCGCCGTTGTGATGGATGCGCTCCAGCCAGGAAGCCCACGAAAATTGAAACCCCTGATGCCGTAGCCAGTCGATGATTTCGTTGCGATCGCTATGGCCGGAGTGTCGGATGGCAATCATCCAGCCGTCGAGATCGCGGCCGGTGTCCTCCTTGAGGCTGGCGACGAAGTCCCGCTCCATTTCCGCGTAATCGGTGCTCATCAGAGGTCTGCATCAAATCCAGCGTCGCGAGCGCGCTTTATACTCGAGGTAGGCGTCACCGAATTGACGTTCGAGGTGACGTTCCTCCGGGATGATTTGCAGGATCGTCACCAGGATCGCAAAAATCAAAGCCGCGCCGACGAACCAGATCGATTTGGTGATTTCGGCCGTGCCGAGCAGCACCAGCGCATCGCCGATGTAGATCGGGTTGCGAAAGCGTGCGAACGGGCCGGAGGTCACCAGCGCGCTGGATGTTCCAGCGGGATGAAACGTCGTCCCGCTTTTTGCCAGCGTCCTGATGCTCCAGACGATCAGAGCGACGCCGGCAACGCCGAAGCCGACGCCGATCCAATGCGCGGGGCTGTCGTTCATTCCCGGCCACGGAAGCGGCCAAGCGCGCGTTGCGAGCGACGCCGCCGCGATCAGCACGATCAGCAGCACCGGCGGCCAGGGAAAATTGTTTGCGCGCTCGAGGGGCGCAGCGTCTGCGTTCTGTTCGGTCATGGCGGCAATCTACAGCCAAATGCGGCGAACGCCAGCCGGGGAGGGCAACCGCTATTCTGAGGATCGCGAACAGAGCGCGGGTCAGGCCCGTTTCGTCACGGCTGCTTGTTTTTGGCCGCATCGGCGGGCGCCTTGGCCTTCTTGGGAGGCGCGATCCGTGGTGTCGGCGAAGCGATCGGATCAGTTTGCTTCAGTTCGTAATCTAGGTCGTAGCTTTTGCATCCCGAAGCCGCGAGGCGCTGATTATACTCCTGCAGACGCTGCAGATCCGCCGCGTGCTGGCTGTCGGGGTCTCTCCCCTTGGCTGACGTTCCGACCGTCGATGAGAAAGCAGACTGCAGGCCGCGTGAGAAGCCTGATGCCTGCTTGCGATTGTCAAAGCCGCGAAGCTGCAGGATCAGAACCTGCACACGCCCCGACAATTGCTTGCAGTTGAGCTTCTTGTCTTCGATCGGCGCCTGATAGCTCGCACCGTGGTCGCCCTCTTGCCATATGTTGTTCTTCGCGTAAGCGCTGGTAATGATCGACGAGCTGCCGACGCCTGCAGCAAGCGTAAGCGGCACGATAAGCGCAATCAGGCTGAGTGAGGCGAGGAAACGCATTCGCACTCCAGTAAGCGGCCGAACATAAAGCTGAACATGATTCCGCGGCAGGCTAAAGGCAAACCCGGAGTATGTTGCCATCCGATGCTTTTGCGCCGGCAGGCTTGCGCAGCACGCACGCCTCTGATTTCAATAGGATATCTTAAGCCAGGAGGGCCGGCTGATCGGCGCCTCCTGTGCTCGTTCCAGAGGAAAACACCGAATGACGATTGCGCGCGCGGCGCTGATGGCGCTCATCGTGGGTGCGGCGAGTTCTCCGTCGCGGGCCGAAGAGCCGACGCCTGCGCACTTCGCCTGCGACTTCAGTACGGGCTATTCCTGGACGTATGACTCCGGAAAGTTCCGTTCCGAACCGCCGAAGGATCTGAAGTTCGAAATCGGCCAAATCGATCTCGACAAACAGGCCGCAACCCTCATCCTCGATGGCAAATCTTCGAACGCGCTGAAGATCGTGCGCGCTCTGAACGCCAATACTTTCCTTGAAGTCGCCAATGAAGGCTTCCTGAACATCACGACCATCTATGATCGCGATCCTGCGACCGGAGCTTATCCGGCAGTGCATTCGCGCCATTTCGGTCTCTTCGGCCAGCCGATGTTCGCGCAGTATGCGGGAACGTGCACGGCCAAACCCTGAGGCTTCGAAGAGATCGCCGAAGCTGTGGACGGGCGAGTTGCCGTCCTGACGCCGCAGGAGCACAACTACCGGCATGACCCTGCACCTCGTCAAACTCTGCGTCGGCGCAAGCTCCATCGAAGATCTCGCGGACTGGCAGCGCGAAAACCGCCAATGCAAGTCGCGCGACGGCAAGACCTGCGTCTATCATCCGACGTATCAGTCTCCAAAACGGCGCGATGATCTGCTCGATGGCGGGTCGCTCTACTGGGTGATCAAAGGCACGATCCTCGTTCGACAAAAGCTCGTCGGCCTCGAGGAGGGCACCCGAGACAACGGCACGCCGTGCTGTCATATCCAACTTGCGCTGCCGCTCGTTCCCGTGCGGCCGACGCCCCGCCGCGCCTTTCAGGGTTGGCGCTATCTCGAAGACGAAGACGCACCGCCGGATCTCAAGGGCGGCAAGCGAGATCAGGTTGCGGTCATGCCGGCCGAAATGCGAAAGAAGCTCGCCGATCTCGGCCTCCTCTGAAGCAACCAGCTGAGAAGTAATGTCCCGCCCGCCATTCACGCCGACCATCGCGTCGCTGCCCAAGCTTGTTCCTTTTGTCGGACCGGAAGCCCTGGAGCGCGCTCGCGGACGGCCTTTCTCCGCCCGCCTCGGCGCCAACGAAAGCATCTTCGGAGCATCTCCGATGGCCGTTGCCGCGATGCGCGAAGCGGCCGCCGAGAACTGGAAATATTCCGACCCCGAGAATTTCGAGCTGCGCTCCGCAATCGCGGCTCATCACGGCGTCGCAATCGAGAACGTTGTGGTCGGTGAAGGCATCGACGGTTTGCTCGGTCTGACCTGCACGATGTTTCTGACGCCGGGCGCTCACGTCGTCACGACCGACGGCGCTTATCCGACCTTCAATTTCCACGTCCGGGCGCACGGCGGCGCGCTCGATCTCGTGCCGATGCGCGACATGCGCGAAGATGTTCCGCGCCTCATTGAGAGCGCGAAAGCGCTTTCCGCGCGGCTGCTTTATGTATCCAATCCCAACAATCCGATGGGAAGCTGGTGGCCGGCGGAGGCGATGACACAGTTCATCGGCACGCTACCGCCCGAAACGCTTTTGATCCTCGATGAAGCCTACGTCGAAACCGCGCCGGAAGGCACCGCCCCGCCGATCGACGTCGCGAATCCGCAGGTCGTGCATTATCGGACGTTTTCGAAAGCCTACGGACTTGCTGGCGCACGCATCGGTTATGCGATCGGTGAAAGAAGCGTGATTGAAGCCTTCGACAAGGTGCGCAATCACTATGGCATCAACCGCGTCGGCCAGATCGGCGCGCTCGCCGCGATCCGCGATCAGGCGTATCTGCGCGATGCGGTCGGCGCCATTGCTGCCGCGCGAGAACGCATCGCCGCGATCGCATCGGCGAACGGCCTGTCTCCGTTGCCATCCGCCGCGAACTTCGTCGCCATCGATTGCGGCCGCGATGCTGCGTTCGCGGAGCATGTTCTGAAAGCGCTGCTCGACCGCGACGTATTCGTCCGCAAGCCCATCGCCAAAGGGATCGATCACTGCATCCGCGTCTCGTGCGGCCGCGACGAGGATCTCGACGTCTTTGCCAAAGCGCTTCCCGCGGCGATAGAGGACGCGCATCGGTTGTCATAGGCCCCGCCCGAAGACTTATGACAACCTTCGGAATGAAGACAGCGCGCGTCCGAGCCGTTAAGGGAACCGGATGACACGCACCAGCGATTTCAATCTCACCGCAGTACAGCGGCTCCTCAGTCTCGCCGCCGTCACAGCGACCGCGTTCGGCGTCGGACTTTCGTTCGGTATCGGCTTTCCCCTCACGGCCTTGACGTTCGAGGCTTGGGCGCAGCCCAAATGGATGATCGGGCTCGCGGGCGCCGTGCCTGCCATCGCCGTTCTGCTGGCCCTTCCCGTGTTGCCGCGCATCGTCGTGCGCTTAGGCCCTGTTACCGCCATCGCTCTCGGATGCCTCGCCGGAGCCGCCGGATTTGCTGCGCTCTATGCGTTTCAATCGCCTGCCGCGTGGCTGATCATCCGCTTGCTGATGAGCGTCGGATTTGCGCTGCCTTGGCTCGCGGGCGAGACGTGGATCAATTCGGTGTCCGAAGAGTCGACGCGCGGCCGTGTCATTGCGGTCTATGCGATCGTCTTTTTCACGGGGTTCGCGACCGGCCCATTCGTTCTGCAAAATCTCGGGCTCGATGGCCCGTGGCCATTCATCGTCGGGACGCTGGGTTCGGCGGTAGCGAGCATTCCCATATTGCTGGCGCGGCGGTTCGCGCCGGAGTTCTGTCACGATGGATCGAGCGATGTCACGTCCGCGCTTCGCATGGCGCCTGCAGCGATGGCCTCGGCATTCATCGGAGGTTTCGCCGAAATCACCAACCTGTCGCTCATCCCGAACGTCGGGCTCGCAGCGGGGCTGTCGCAGAACGAAGCGCTGGGTCTGCTCAGCGCCATGACGATCGGCGGCATCGCTCTCCAGTTCCCGATCGGCTGGCTGTCCGACAAGGTCTCGCGTCATGCCGTCACGATCGGCCTCGCCGTCGCGTTCGTTCTGCTCGTGCTGCTCTTGCCGTTCGCCTTGGCGAGTTCCGGCCAGGCGAAGGTCGTGTGCTTCCTCCTCGGTGGCGCCATCCTCGGCTTCTATACGTTGGGCCTCGCGGTGATCGGCGAGCGCATTGCGCCGGGCGATCTCGCAGCCGCCAACGCCGCGTTCCTCGTCATGTATCAGGCGGGCTCGATCGTCGGCCCATTCGCGGCTGGCGTGGCGATGACCGCGTCGCCGGTGAATGGCTTCGTCGCGATCATGACCGGCCTGATGATCATTTGCGGGGTCGCCGTCGTGCTGCTCGAAAGGCGGGAGCGCCGCGCAGTCCAGCGTGGTTAACAGATTGTTTGCGCCAACGCGCTAGCTTGCAAGGGTCGAAAACGGAGCCGGCTTTTTGCATTGGCTCAGCCCGGCGCAAGGTGCGTGCGATGATGCGATCGGTTCTGTCTTTTTTCTCGGTGCTGGCGTTCGGCGCGATGACGGCGGCGCTTTTCATCGCGGTTCTGCCGTGGGTATCGGGACACGCGCCGGATAATCTCAAAGCCCTGACCGAAGGCCTGCAATTCAATTCGCTGATGCTGGGCTTGATCTTCGGCCTGATGCTCGGCTCGCTCGGTCGCTACAACTGGGCGGACATTCCGCGCCGCGTCGTGACGTGGTTCCTCGTGCGCGAGCGCCAATTTTTCTATTACGCCCTGATCGCCATCTGCGCCGGCGTGCTGCTGTACTACTGACGCGCTCGAAGGCCATCGGAAAAGGGCGGTCCTTTCGAACCGCCCTTGAGGTAGTGCCTGAAATCTTTGGGTCGCCTCAGACCGAATAGTACATGTCGTACTCGACCGGATGCGGCGTCATCTCGTAGCGCATGTTCTCTTCCATGCGCAGCGCGATGTAGGCGTCGATCATATCGTCGTTCATGACGCCGCCCGCTTTGAGGAAGTCGCGATCCTTGTCGAGGCTGTCGAGAGCTTCGCGCAAGGAGGCCGCAACGGTCGGGATCTTCGCAAGCTCTGCCGGCGGCAGGTCGTAAAGGTTCTTGTCCATCGCAGGGCCGGGATCGATCTTGTTCTGGATACCATCGAGGCCCGCCATCAACATCGCCGTGAATGCGAGGTAGGGGTTCGCGCCCGGATCGGGGAAGCGGACTTCGACGCGCTTCGCCTTGGGGTTCGAAACGTGCGGAATGCGGCACGACGCCGAACGGTTGCGCGCCGAGTAGGCGAGCAGAACCGGCGCTTCATACCCCGGGACGAGACGCTTGTAGGAGTTCGTCAGCGGGTTCGAGAACGCGTTGATCGCCTTCGCGTGCTTCAGGATGCCGCCGATGTAGTAGAGGCACATCTGCGAAAGGTCGGCGTACTTGTCGCCCGCGAACATCGGCTGTCCGCCCTTCCAGATCGACTGATGGACGTGCATGCCCGAGCCGTTGTCGCCGAAGATCGGCTTCGGCATGAACGTCGCCGTCTTGCCGTAGGCCTGCGCGACGCTGTGCACGACGTACTTATAGATCTGCATATGATCGGCCATCATGATCATCGGGCCGAACTTGACACCGAGCTCATGCTGGGCGGCGGCGACTTCGTGGTGATGCTTCTCGACCGAGACGCCCATCTCCGACAGCACAGACAGCATTTCCGAACGGATGTCCTGGCAGCTGTCGATCGGCGGAACCGGGAAGTAGCCGCCCTTGACGCGCGGACGGTGTCCGAGGTTGCCCATCTCGATGTCGGCCGACGAGTTCGTCGGCAGCTCGCTCGAGTCGACCTTGAAGCCGACCGAGTACATGTCCGTCGAGAACTTGACGTCGTCGAAGATGAAGAACTCGGCTTCCGGGCCGAAATAGACTTTGTCGCCGAGACCGAGCGACATCATGTAGGCTTCCGCCTTCTTGGCGATCGAGCGCGGGTCGCGTTCGTAGGGCTGACCCGTCGACGGCTCGAGCACGTCGCAGAACAGAACGACCGTCGTCTGCGCGAAGAAGGGATCGATGTGCGCCGACGTCGGGTCCGGCATCAGCGTCATGTCGGACGCTTCGATCGTCTTCCAGCCCGCGATCGACGAACCGTCGAAGGCGTAGCCGTCGCTGAACACGCTGTCGTCGACGCAGCTGACGTCGGCCGTCACGTGCTGCATCTTGCCTTTGGTGTCCGTGAATCTGAAATCCACGAACTTGGCTTCCTTGTCCTTGATGAATTTCAGGACGTCACTTGCGTTCTTCATAGACACTCCCCTGTCTTGCAATGCGTTACGGCTCCGGGCGAGCCGAGTTGGCCGATTGATGGGTTCAAACGGAATTCGATCGTGCGGTGTTAGATTGCGTCGCGGCCGGATTCACCGGTGCGGATGCGGATGGCGTCCTCAATGGTCGAAATAAAGATCTTGCCGTCGCCGATGCGGCCCGTCTTCGCGGCCTTTTGAATGGCCTCGACGGCCTTGTCGAGCATCTCGTCGCTCAACACGACCTCGATTTTCACCTTCGGTAGAAAATCGACGACATACTCGGCGCCGCGGTAGAGTTCGGTATGGCCTTTCTGGCGGCCGAACCCCTTGGCTTCGATCACAGTAATGCCTTGCAAGCCGATTTCCTGTAGCGCTTCTTTCACTTCATCGAGCTTGAAGGGCTTTATGATCGCTTCAATCTTTTTCATTTTCGTCCCTTGATGATGGGCAGGATGTCGAATGGCGACCCGCACCTGCCCAGTGGCCAAATAGCTAGCAGGGGCCGTGCCAGTCTCGGCACTGGCAACGAATTGTAGGAAAGTCAAAGGCTTAGCTGTGGTCTGCGAATTTAATAGCCAGCCATGATCGAGTTATACGCCTAAAAAACAAGCTGTGTGCTTGAATTTCAGGCGGCAGATGAGGGCGCGGCGCCATGACCGCCGCTGAAGTAGGATCGAGCGCATCGCATGAACGAACTTTTGTCGACGACGGAGATGGCCGAGGCGGATCGTCTGGCCGCTGCGGGAGGAATCCCGAGCCTCGATCTGATGGAAAACGCGGGCCGCGCCGTCGCCGAGGCGACGCTGAAACTGGCCGCCGATCTCTCCCGCCCGAGCGCTCGGATCGTCGTGCTCTGCGGCCCCGGCAACAACGGCGGCGACGGCTTCGTCGCGGCCCGGCATTTGCGCGATCGCGGCTTCGACGTGCGCGTCTTTCTGCTCGGAGATCGCGCCGCGTTGAAGGGCGACGCCGCCGAGATGGCGCGCCGCTGGCCGCTGCCCATTCGCCCTGCATCGCCCGACGCCTTGCAAAGCATGAACATCGTGATCGACGCGCTCTTCGGCGCCGGACTTTCGCGTCCGCTCGATGGTGAAGCCGCCGAACTCGTCGAAGCGGTGAACGCCAGCCGCATCCCGGTGATCGCCGTCGATGTTCCAAGCGGGCTCAACGGTTCGACGGGGCAAAGCGATGGACCGGTCATTCAGGCCCGGAGGACGGTGACGTTCTTCCGCAAGAAGCCGGGGCATCTCCTGATGCCGGGCCGCGACCTCTGCGGCGAGGTCATCGTCGCCCAGATCGGCATCCCGGATAAAGTCCTCGAAACCCTGAAGCCTTCCGTGCACGAAAACCGGACGGACCTCTGGCTGTCCTCGTTCCGTTGGCCTGAGGACGCCGGACACAAGTACGATCGCGGCCATGCCGTTGTCGTCTCAGGACCCGCACTGCAAACCGGTGCGGCTCGTCTCGGCGCACGCGGAGCGATCAGAGCAGGTGCTGGCGTCGTGACGCTCGTCGGCAATACGACCGCAACCGCCATCATCGCCACGCAGGTGACGTCGATCATGGTGCGCTCGGTTGCGGGCCCTGCCGCGCTTACTGATTTTCTCGCCGATACGCGGCGCAACGCCGTGCTGATCGGACCCGGCGCGTCCGTCGGAGCCGAAACGGCGGCGGACGTTCTTGCGATCTTGCGATCCTCTGCGTCTGTGGTCCTTGATGCCGACGCGCTGACGTCGTTTGCCGACGGCGATAAAGACCGTCCCCAACGTGAGTCCGGAATGGGTTTCCTCGTGCGCAACGGCGACAAGGCGCTGAACGCCGACAGCTTGTTTGCCGCGATCAAAGCGCGTTCGGCGCCGGTCGTCCTGACGCCGCACGACGGCGAGTTCAAGCGCCTGTTCGGCGATGTCGGCGGCTCGAAGCTCGATCGCGCGCGGCACGCAGCCGAGCGATCCGGAGCGATCGTCATTCTGAAAGGAAGCGACACGGTGATCGCCGAACCCGAAGGCCGCGCGGCGATCAACGCGAATGCGCCGCCCTGGCTCGCGACCGCCGGATCGGGCGACGTGCTGGCTGGATTCGTCGTCGGTCTTCTGGCGCAGCGCATGCGGGCGTTCGAAGCTGCCTGCGCGGCGGTTTGGCTGCACGGCGAAAGTGCGCGCCGCTTCGGCATCGGTCTGATCGCTGAAGATTTGCCTGAGCTGTTGCCGCCAGTGCTGGCCGATCTTCACAGCCGCAAACGGCGTTAAACGCGCCCGGCCTGCTTCAACTGATCGTCGGCATGAAGAAACGCCTCGACTTCCGAGGTCGCGGGCGGGCTCGTCTCCGAAACGCCAAGCAACGCCATCAGCTGCGCGATTTCGACGAACTTTCGCGCCTTGCGATCATAGAGGCCGCCCTTGAACAGCGCCCGCGCTGCGACCTGGCCGTCGCGCGGTCCGCCGTCGATGACGAAAATCTGCTCCATGACAACGAGGTTCGCATCCCAGCACAGCAGTTTGGTTTCGAGGCGGAATGGCTGAAACGGACGAAGCTCGCGCTGGAAGCGGATGGTGATGGCGCTCGCAATCGGCGTCCATTTGTGGCGCATCACCTCGCGCCAGAGCCCCGACCTGACCATGGTGTCAAGCCGTCCAAGATCCATCAGCGTCAGATAGCGGCCGTTGTTGAGATGAAACGAAAGGTCGAGATCGTGCGGCCATACCCGGAAATTCAGCGTCGACGATTCGCGCGGCAGGCTGACAGGCCCGCGTCGCCGCGCCGTCAGCAGGAGCCATAAAAGCCGCAGCCAGAGGTTCATCGGAACGGTCTCCGAAACGAGACTTGCAGCGTCACGCAGGCCCTACCTATAGTCAAACAGGCCGACTGCCGCGGCAGTTCGCAATTGCTCCTTGCCGGGCCATAATGGCAATTTAAGAGGACTGTACGGCGAATCGCTTGGACGTCCGGCTGGAAAGGTGAACGACAGGAATGCTGCGGCCACTAAGCTTCGCGCAGATACTCGTTGCGTCGGCTTTCGT
Source organism: Hyphomicrobium sp. GJ21 (assembly GCF_001006785.1). Classification (NCBI taxonomy): domain Bacteria; kingdom Pseudomonadati; phylum Pseudomonadota; class Alphaproteobacteria; order Hyphomicrobiales; family Hyphomicrobiaceae; genus Hyphomicrobium; species Hyphomicrobium sp. GJ21. The sequence continues at coordinate 120,984 of NZ_CDHO01000004.1, forward strand.
CACGAGCGGAGCGATGGCCGCCGAGGGCGTGCCGCAGCCGTCCGCCGCCGAGCAGGGCGCGGCGCAAATGGTGCGCGGCGACGTCGCGACTGCTGTGACGGCCTACACGGAAGCGCTGCGCGATACGGGCCTCGCCAACGACCGCCGCGCGACGATCCTGAATGATCGCGCCGTCGCCAACGCACGGCTCGGCCAGATCAAGCTGGCGCTCGAAGACTACAATCACGCGGTCGAGCTGTTTCCCGAATATCCCGTTGCTTACAACAATCGCGGCAACCTGCTCGTGGCCGTCGGCCAGCTCGACGAGGCGATGAAGGATTTCGACCGGGCGCTCGTGCTCGCGCCGGGCTACGCCGCTGCGTATTCCAATCGCGCCAACGCCGAGATGAAGCTCGGCAAGCCCGCGGTCGCGATCCGTGATTTCACGAAGGCGATCGAACTGTTGCCGGCCAGCGCGCCGCCGCTTTCCGGGCGCGGCTTGGCCTATCTCGCGACCGATAAGCCGCACGCTGCCATCCGCGATTTTTCGCGTGCCGTCAGCGCCGATGCGCGCTTTGCGACCGCTTATCGCAACCGCGCCGAAGCGCGCATGACCATCGGTCTGCGTGACGACGCGATCGAGGACTTGTCCCGCGCCATCGCGTTCGACGTCAATAACACCGAACTCTACGTCGTTCGCGGCTACGCCTATCTGCTGAATGCCAATACCGCCTCGGCGTTGAAGGATTTCTCCCGCGCCATCGAACTTGATCCCAACGCGAGCGCGGCGTTCGAAGGGCGCGGCCTCGCCAACAGTTTCGCGGAGGCCTCCGACGAAGCCTATGCGGATTTGAACCGCGCCATCGAACTCGATCCCCGATCGCCGGTCGCATATGCGTTCCGCGCCGTCGTCTACAAACAGAACAATCAGCCGGACATTGGAGCGAAGGACGTCGAGACGGCGATCAAGCTCGATCCGAACTCGCCCGAAGCGCTCTGGGCGCGCGGCGAGATCGCGGAGGCGAACGGCCATGCCGATACCGCGATCGCCGATCTGCGACGTGTGCTGCAACTGAAGCCGAGCTGGCAGTTCGCGGCCGACGCGCTGAAGCGGCTGGGCGCACCGATCGATGACGGCGATGATAAACCGCAGCCGGTGCTCGATATCCCGAAATGGCATGTCGTCCAGAACGGAAAGACATACACCGCCGTGAGCGACGACTACGGGCAAATTCGCGTGCCGCTTGAAATGATCGGCGAAGGCTTGCCGAAGCTGCTCGACTGGGAGGTGAAAACAGCCCCCTATGCGAGCTACGGCATCCTGCGTTTCTCGGGCGGTAGCGTTCCCGGCAAAAACGGCCCCGAAGACACCGAACTCGCAGCCATCGTCGATATCGCGGCGGCGAAGGTGATCGCGATCCAGCCCAACAAGCAGGGCGCGCGCGTCGCGACCTGGACGTGGGACGGCGATCACCTGCAAGTCGCGAGCGTCGACGGCGTAACCGACGAGTATCAGCTACGCACCGTCGCGGTTGCGGCGGCCGCACCGGTTCCTCAACGTCGCTATGAGTCTTGGGAGTCGCGGGAAACGCGTCAGCGGCGCGCCGCCAAACCGAAAACGATCTTCGACTTTTTGTTTGGCAACTGACGTCGTGCCGCAAGAACGCGGCGGCCCTGAAAGCGTTATCCGAATTCGGTCGGATTGAGACGCTGCGATAAAATCATGCATGATAAGCCAATCGTTCTCTGGTTCCGCAACGACCTTCGGATTGGCGATCACGCGGCGCTCGTGGCGGCCGTCCGCACCGGCGCTCCCATCCTTCCGCTCTACATTCTCGACGATGCGTCACCCAAACAATGGAAGATGGGCGGCGCGTCGCGCTGGTGGCTGGATAAAAGCCTCGCTGCGCTTTCGGACGATCTCGCAGGCCGCGGCAGCCCGCTCGTACTTCGGCGTGGCGACAGCGAAATGGAACTGTTGCGCATCATCGAGGAGACCGGCGCAGGCGCCATTTACTTCACCCGCAGCTATGAGCCGTGGGCAGTCGCGCTCGAGCAGCGGCTGAAAACAAAGCTCGACGAAGCCAACGTCGCGTTCCGCCGTTTTGGCGGCCGCCTGCTTCGCGAGCCTGAAGACATGCGCACGTCCGACGGCGGATTTTACAAGGTTTACACGCCGTTTTCGCGCGCCATCACGAAAGACCTCGTTCCGGCGAAATCCGTGCGCGCGCCCGAACGCATCGCGGCGCTTGAGAAGCAGCCCAAAAGCGAACGTCTGCGCGACTGGGAACTGCACCCGCAAAAGCCGGACTGGTCGAAAGGATTGGCCTCCGCCTGGCAGCCGGGCGAAGCCGGCGCACGCAAACGGCTTTCCGATTTTGTGCGAACGGCGCTGAAATCGTACGCGCGCGACCGCAATTTTCCGGCGGCGCCCGGTACGTCGCGATTGTCGCCGCATCTTGCATTCGGCGAAATCTCGCCCGCAGCGTGCTGGCACGCGGTGGCGCACGCTGGCAGCAAAACCAATGGCTCGGATAATTCGGTCGAGACATTTCTCAAAGAGCTTCTTTGGCGTGAATTCTCCGCCGGTCTTTTGTTCCATTTTCCAGAATTGCCCGAGGAGCCATTTCGGCCGGAATTCGCGGCATTTCCCTGGCACAAGAATGCCAAGCACCTCAAAGCGTGGCAAACCGGGCAGACCGGATATCCGATCGTCGACGCCGGAATGCGCGAGCTATGGGCGACGGGCTACATGCACAATCGCGTGCGCATGATCACCGCGTCGTTTCTCATCAAGCACCTGCTCATTCCGTGGCAAACGGGAGAAGCCTGGTTTTGGGACACGCTCGTCGACGCCGATCTCGCAAACAATTCGGCGAACTGGCAGTGGGTCGCTGGCTCTGGGGCCGACGCGGCGCCTTATTTTCGTATATTCAACCCGGTCTTGCAGGGCGAGAAATTCGATCCCGATGGCGACTATGTCCGCCGCTGGGTTCCGGAACTCGCGAAATTGCCCCGGCAAATCATTCACGCGCCGTGGAAAGGCGATTCCGGCACGCTCATGGAAGCCGGCGTGAAACTCGGGAAATCGTACCCAAATCCGATCGTCGAGCACGGCGAGGCCCGCGCCCGCGCGCTCGCAGGCTACGAACATATTAAAAATTCGCACTAGAGACCGGGTTTCTGGGACAGAAATTCCCGCACAATACAAGGGAACGCCGCATGTGCCAGACGCATGAGCAACATGTCGCTCGTAAGTATCTGGTTTAGAATATTCCCCGATAACAAGCACGATCTGGCTTACTCGATCGCATCTTGTGATAAAGATAGGTGGGCTCCGCCGTATTGCGTAGGGAGAGAGTTATGTTGCGCGCACGTACCTTGGCAGCGTTGCTGTTCGCTGTTTTACCGATTGTTCCTGTATCCGCTCAGGAGGTCGGAACCAGTGAAGATGCCGGCAATGCCGCGAGTGCGACTGCCGCCCCGGCGCCAGAGCAGGGCTCGACCGGAACGGAAGCTGCTGCCGTCGAGCCCAAGCCGAAGCCAAAACCTTTGCCGCCGACGCTGACGGCATCAATCGATCTCACGCGCCAAACGATGACCGTCAAAGTTAACGGCGAGGCGCGCTATAGCTGGCCGATCTCGTCCGGTGTGGCGGCATTCGCGACGCCGACCGGCAACTTCCATCCGCAGTGGACTGCGAAGATGTGGTACTCGCGCAAATACGACATGGCGCCGATGCCGCACGCCGTCTTCATCAACGGCGGCGTCGCCGTGCATGGAACCTCGCACACGAAATATCTCGGCAGCCCGGCATCGCACGGATGCATCCGTCTGGCTCCGGGCAACGCCGCGACGTTCTACAATCTCGTCCAGCGCCACGGCTTGGGGCGGACGCGCGTCAGCGTCCACGGCCGCCCGAACTGGAAAGGCGGTACACAGATTGCGAGCCGCAACGAGGAAGATCGCAAACCCCGATACGCCGACAGCGGCAGCTGGTTCTGGGGCGATAGCAGCGATGACTCCGCCTACAATCCGCGCTTCACGCGCAAGAAGGCACCGAAAGGCCACGTCTACATCGACGGCAAGCTGATGAAAGTCTATCGGCGCAAGAACGGCGAATATGTCTACCGCCAAGCGCAGCGGCAGACTTATTCCGGCTATGCCAACAGCTATTGAGATCGCTTGAACGATCAGTGGAAATACGAAAGGGCCCGGTTCCGACCGGGCCTTTTTCTTTGATCGTCAGAATGGGTTCCACGTCGGTTGCCGTGTGAAGCGCACGTACCCGAGATTTGCTCCGAGCCGCACGCCGACGCCCGATCGTATCGGCGCCATGATGACCTGTCCGCCCTTCAGCAACGTCAAACCGACGCCGCCGACGAAATAAGCCGATCCGTCGATGCCGGTGAAGTTGCGGTAGAGGTCGTCGGAATGGTTCATGCGATAGATGAGGAACAGCGTCCTCGACCCCGAGGCTCCGAAGTCGGTGCCGACCGAAGGTCCGTGCCAATAAACCTCACGCACGTCGCGCTCGTTGCGCATGTAGAGCGAGCCCTTACCGAACCGGAGGCCGGCGAAGAACGCGCCGCCGCCTTCGGTGCCGAGCACGTAGCCAGTCGGCCGCCCCATTTCCTTGAAGGCGTGCTCGATGACGCTGGCGAGGTTGGTCGAAATCGTGCCGAAGAATCCGCGCGTCGCCTCGCGGACTTCGTCGATCGAATAGCCGTCCGCTTCGGCCGCCGGAGGCGTGGCCGCGCCGCCTTGTTCGCGCATCGCGAGGTCGGGCGTTTTGTAAGCGTCGTCCGGCTTCGTATCGGCCGTCCACGGCGATGTGACCGGAGGCTTTGCGGCAGGTGGCGCGGGTTCAGCGCGTTTGACGGGTGCCGTCGCGGCGTGTTGCTCGGGCTTCGGCTTTTCAGGAGGCTGCGGCGATACCGTGTCGTGCTTCGTGGCTGGAGCCTGCGGCTCAGCCTCGGCGATCTTTTCGTCGAGGCGCCGGATGATGTGGTCGGACTTCGCCTTGATGACCTTGTTGAGTTCGGCTGCTGCCGATCTGACCTGCGCCAGCTTGGAGCAGTCAGGAACCGCGCCATCTTGAACCCGTCCCAGCGAGTCGACGGTCAACAGCAGGTCGGCGCTTTTTTTATCGAGATCGTCGAGCGTTGAATCTCTGACAGCGTCCAGCGCCGTTTCCTCGGAGCTTTCGTTGGAGAGCTTCTTCGCGGCCTTGTAGCGCCGCAGGCGTTCTTGGATTTTGGGTTGCGCGTCGAGCGTCAGCGCGCGCAAGCTTGCTCCGGATTGATCGACGACTTCAGCGAAATCATTAGCCGTGCAATCGGCGGCGGCAGCGGGCTGTCCGAGGACAACGAGCGAAAGAATAGCCGCGGCTGAGAAAAGACCCGGTCGCATGAATTGCAAGCTCCGAAAGCAGTCGCCCAAATTCAAAAACGTAAGTCCTGATTCCGTCGTCTAAAGGGCCGACGGCCGATTGTCAGGTTTGTTGCAAGGATTTAGCAGTTAGACGCGCCATGAACCTGGCGGTATCGACGACGACGCGCGTATGCGAGCCAGATCCGATCTGATCGATACCATCGCTCGCAACGACGTCGAACGTCAGCTTGCGGCCTTCGACGGCTTTCAGCGTTGCGGTTGCTGTAACGGTGAAACCGAGCGGCGTCGGTGATGCGTGCGTCACATCAAGGTGCACGCCGAGGGTTTGATGTCCTTCCGGCAGGTGCGCTTCGACGCAATCCACCGCCGCCGCTTCCATCAGAGCGATGAGCATCGGGCTCGCAAACACGGGCGCGATACCGCTGCCGACGGCGGGCGCGAGACGTTGCTCGACCACAAGCGCACTCGACGTCCCTTTCGAACCGATCGTTAACTTCGATAAATCCGCCATCTTCGGCTCCTTTTGGCAACCGGCCATAGCGGGCAACGCGGGGCGGGGCAAATCTTTTCGAGGCGACGGCTTTCGTCGCTCGGCGGCGCGCAGATGATAACCATTTTAGGCTGGGAGCGCGCAGCCCTCGGTCCTTAGCGACCCGGCCCTTCGAGAAGGCCCGGGAACACCGTGCCCGTCGGTCCGATCTCGATGAGCGCCGCGGCGCAACTCTCTTCGACCACCACCCGGCACTCGTTCGGGTCATCGAACGTGCCACACTGCTTGAGCTTGATCCACGCATTGAAAATGCGAGACGCCTGCGCCTGGAACGTCTGCAGGTCGGCGCCCGTATAAATCGTGTTGAGGGCCGGCACCTTGACCGTCGTTTGCGCGCCGGGGCAGATCTCGATCACGCCGAGCGCCTGACCGTAGCGGGAGCCGACGTCGTGCGGCGTCATTTGAGCGACGGCGGATCGCGCAGCATCCTTTGCTTCGGTTTCCGACGGCGCCGCAGCAAAACTTGGCCAGGCCAATGCGGCGGCAACGCAACTGACGATCAGACCGGTGGAGCGTTTCGGGGCAGACATGAATTCATCCGGAAGGCGTGCGAAGACCCGAGCTTCGAGACGCTCGAATTTGAATGAGGGGGTATACTTTTTCGTAAGTACAAGTCTTTCGTATTTGAGCAACCCTGACAGCACCTTATATGTTTCCCCGAAGGCCCGTTAGGAGTAAAACGGCAACCCCTGCACCAGCAACGTCCGACGCGCCGAGCGCGGTTGCCTGCGCCTCGCCGCCGCCCAATGGAGACTACCAATGATCTCTCGCATTTTCCTCTCCGCAGCTGCGCTCGGAGCCTTCGCACTCGCCACCGCCGGACCGAGCGCGGCGCTGACGAGCAAGGAATGCAGCACGAAATACCAGGCCGCAAAAACGGCCGGCACTCTGAATGGCAAATCCTGGAATGACTTCCGCAAAACGGAATGCGCCGGCGCCGATGCTGCAACGGAAGCGCCAGCGACCACAGCCGCAGGCGGCGCGGTATTCCCGAAGGCGGTCGATCCCAAGTACGCAAAAGAGACTGCCGGCAAAGCCCGCATGCACACGTGTCTCGACCAGTACAAGGCAAACAAAGCCAACAACGGCAACGCCGGCCTGAAATGGATTCAGAAGGGCGGAGGTTATTACAGCAAGTGCAACGCCGCGCTGAAAGGCTGAGGCGGCCGTCGTTCATCGGCGCCAAATAAATCGAAGGCGAGGCTAGGGCCTCGCCTTTTTTATTGGCCGCTAGAAACCGCGTTCGACTTAGCGAGCGCCGCGATCACGCTGCCATGCAAGGAACAGCGACGTCGTCAAAGCCGTCAGGATCATAGTCCCCAAGATCGCCGGCTGCCGCATGTAGGAATACCAGACGTCGAAACCGTTCACCCAGCCGCCCCGTCCGGTGAGCACGTTGTTCAAGACGAGAATGAGAAGCGCGACGCAAGACGTGAGCGCCGTCGCAACGCCGGCTTCCACCGCACGTTTCGTCAGGCGCGGGACCGAGATGGAATTGCGGCCAATTGCGAGTTGTGTCCGGTCCGACATTTTCCGCTCCGTCGTTGATGCAGCATAAGAGCAGGGCGAGCCGCGAAAGCATCGAACCCCGATTCTATTTCTGTTTACCAGATTCGCCGCAGCAACGTGGCAAGGTCGAGGCAGCAAAATGGGCCTGTTATGCTGCCCGTGATGCTATCGCGTGCTGGGTATGATCGCCGGTTTGCTCATTGCGTCGCGGTCTTCCGATAGTCTGATCTGAGTGACGCGACTTGTTACACGCCGACGGCTTGTTTTGCCGCCGATCTGGTCAGCAGCATTTGCATGCCTGTTTCGCCAGGTATCGGAGCTAATGCTTTGAAGGCGATCGACCTCTCGGCCAATCTCACCGGCGACCTCGATCCATTGCGCAAACATTTCGAACTCGATCCTGAATAGGAGAAATTCATGGCGCGCACGCATTTGATCTTGGGCGGGCTCACAGCAGCCCTCATGAGCTTGTCCGCACCCGCAATCGCGGCGCCGGGCGGCTTGGCGACGGCAACTCCCGCCACGCACAATCAGACAACGCTTGTTCGCGGCGGGTGGGGTCACGGCGGCGGCGGCTTCGGGCACGGCGGCGGTGGTTGGGGCCACGGCGGTGGCGGCTGGGGCCACGGCGGTGGTGGCTGGGGACATGGCGGAGGCGGTTGGGGTCACGGCGGCTGGCACGGAGGCTACGGGCACCGTCGCGGGTATCCCTACTTCGCGTATTGGGGCGGTTACCCCTATTTCAACGATTACTATTATGACGACTACGGATACGATTACGGCTACGACACCTGCTACTACAGCCGCAGACTGCGTGCGCGCGTCTGTCCGGAATACTGAGCAGGCCGACACAGACCGACGTCGTAATCGGGACTCATATGCAAGCCTGGCCCTCCGCACACATTGCGGAGCGGCCGACTTCAGCAGTTAGGCGATGGTGACAACCGTGAGACGCTTCGGCTTTTGCACAATGGCGGCGGCGCTAGGCTTCTGTTCAGGCGCCGCGCAGGCCCAGACGCTTTTCGATGTCGAGCATGCGCGCGGTAACTATCGCGCCGGTCTCGTCAGCGAATACGATGCTGACCTAGTCCGCACGTGGGGCGCGCCGAGCGGCAATTATCCCGGTGCACGATACCTCGACGCGCGCCAGCGCGATACGCGAGCCGTGAGGACGCAGCGCGCTCGCGCCAAACGAACCACACGCAATAGCACCGGCAATTAAGCCCGCGGCTTGCGCGTCAGACGCTCCATGAACGCCATCGCGGCGTGCGGCGCGCGAATCTTTCCTTCGTGAATGAAGAACACAAAGACATCGCGCGCTTTCTGCTTCGGCTTCGCATCCGGCTCGGCGACGTGCAGGTCATCCGGCACGCCGCCCTGAGCCCAAACCTTCGCCCGCCCAACCCATTCGTTGAGCGCCTTCGGTGTGTACGCCGTCGGAATGTCGTCCTTACCGGTTTGCAGCCGCGCGTAAACGAAATCGCCGGTTACATCCGCGATGGCCGGATACTTCGCGTGATCTGCAAATACGATCGCGACCGATTTCTTCCGAGCAAGATCGACGAAAGCCGGCGTCGAGAAGGAATCGTGCCGGACCTCGACCGCATGCTGCAGTTTGCGTCCGTTGAACTTTTCCGGAAGCAGATCGAGAAATGCTCCGAAGTCGGCTTCGTCGAATTTTTTCGTCGGCGCGAACTGCCAGAGCAGGGGACCGAGCTTGGAGCCGAGTTCGGTGACACCCGACTCCAGAAATCGCGCGATCGACTCACCAGCGCCGCCAAGCTCGCGCCGGTTGGTGGCGTAGCGCGGACCCTTCAGCGTGAAGACGAAGTCTTCCGGCGTTTCCGCGGCCCACCGAGCGAACGTCTGCGGCTTCTGCGTGCTGTAGTAGGTGCCGTTGATTTCGATCACGGGCAGCTGGCGGCTCGCGTAGCCGAGTTCCTTGGCCTGCGCGAGATCGTCGGGATAGAAGACGCCGCGCCACGGTTCGAACGTCCAGCCGCCGATACCGGCGCGAATTTTGCCGCTTTTCGCGCTTTTGCCACTTTTTTCTGGCGCATGCGATGGATCGTTGTGTCGGCGGGGCATCGACGGCTCCCATTCGCGGTTGTGTCCGTTTGCGGAAAACTGCCTGTCGCCGCCCGTCAAAACGCATTTGGAACGAGCGAATCGCTGCATACCCGCGACCTCACGGCGCAGCGAGAGCTGATAACCACAGCAATGTCGCGGCGATTTCCGCCGCTTATGTAACACGTCTGGCTCGCATGCTGGCAACGGGGTAATCTTTGAACTGGGCCGATCCAACGGGGATGGGCGCGGAGGGGAATGGATCAGACTGCTGATCTGACAACCGCCGGATTCGCGCGGTGGGGTGGAAGCAACAAACGCGAGCGCAATTTCTGGATTGCGCTGGCGTGTGCGGCTGTGCTCCACGCGTCGCTTTTTATCGGCGCCGTCAACAGCAAGACGAAGCGTCTCGGAGACGAGAACGGCGCCGACAATGCGATCAGCGTTTCGCTCGTAACGGAAGCCGATCTCGAGAGCAGAGCCACGGTTGCCGAGGAACCGCAGCCGCCTCCTGGTCCGCCGCCGCAACCCGCGCAACAGCCGCAGCCTCAGCAGCCGCCTCCGCAGCCCGAAGCGAAGCAGGAACCTCAGCCGCCTGAGCCTGAACCGCCAAAGCCGGAGCAGCAGGAAACGAAGGCGGAGCCCGCACCGCAGCCGGAGGACGTCAAGCCCGCCGAGAAGCCCGAGCTGAAAGCGTCCAAACAGGAAGACCCGGATCCGATCGACGATGCGTCCGATCTCTTGTCGTTGCAGAATGAAAATCCTGCCAACGTGAAGAGCGCCGAAAAGCCGAAGCCGAAACCCAAGGCCGAGACCGAGACGCCGAAGCCCGCGCCCAAGCCTGCGCCGAAAAAACTGCAAAAGAAGGTGGCGTCGCTCGACTTGTCGACGCCGAAAAATTTGATGCAGCCGTCGTTCGGCGGTGGCCGCTCCGCGGGATTGCAGCGCCCGCCCGGGATCACGCGCTCCGGATTGAACGATGCCTTCGCGCGCGGTGTGATCCGCGCATTGCAACAGACGATGCCGCAGCTCGTCGACGTCAACGGCCGCGTCACCATCCGAATTCTTCTGTCGGAAACCGGCAACGTCGTCGAAGTGAGATTGCTATCGGGCGCGAAGAATTCGACCCTCAATCAGGACGTCGTGTTCGCAGCTCAGCAGACGAGCTACCCGATACCGCCGACCGGCTCCAATCTCGCCGATCGCACGTTCATGGTGACGTACATCTACGATTGAGAACGAGAACGGACGAACCGCACGCGATGCACCTCGTCCGTTGCTAGTCATCGCTCAAAGCGAGACTAGCGCTGACCGCCCGCCGTCTGCGAGGTGGTTGAAGAAGCGCCAAGCTTCATCGGCGTATATTCCGGCGTTTCGCGACGGCACGCGCCGAGCGCCAGAGCTGCGAGACAAATTCCAAGAACCGCGATTTTCATGATTGCTGCCTCCCGTTGGGGTTTTCGACTGCCTGCCTGCATTTCGAAGCATCAACGTCGCGCAATTCCAGCCCGTTCCGCTGTGCGCGATTGCTTTTGAAAGGATGTCACCGCAAATCCACACTCCGATGATCCAGGCTGTTCGCGGAAAGCCTGCTCGCGTTGTTCTGCTCTGCCGTTTAATATCGGGGCGATCGCGAAGGAGGCGCACGATGACATTTTGGTTCGCGGCCCGCCGAGCCGTTGCTTTGTCGGCCATCCTCGCACCGATGAGCGGCGTGCCCGCGCAGGCCGAAGCCGCAACGGATGAGCCCGCCGGTTCCATCGAACAGCTTTTGAAATCCGGATGGGAAGTTGCGGGATACGCGAGCAACGCTGACAATCGCTCGACCTTCATTCTCCTCAAAAATTCCTCGCAGCCCTATCTCGTGCAGTGCCTCGCAGGATATGACGTAACGCGCACGCCGCGCGTTTTTCAAAACTGTTATAAGCTGCGCTGAGCGCCGCGCGCGACAAAGGGGGAAGAATGCATCGCGCCGAGCGCTTGAGCCGGGGAGCATGGGCAATTGTTGCTCTGCTGTGGCTCGTCGCGACCCTGAATTATCTCGATCGCCAACTCGTTGTGACCATGCCCGGCCCGATCAAGGCCGACCTCGGCATCGGCAACGAGCGCTTCGGACTTCTCTCCTCGGTCTTTCTTTGGATCTACGGCATCTGCTCGCCGATCGCGGGCTATGTGGCGGATCGCTTCGGCAAGCGCCCTGTCATCATCGCGAGCTTGCTTGTCTGGTCGGCGGCAACCTTCGTCACCGGCATCGTGACGTCGTTCGAAGGCATGCTCGCGGCGCGCGCCATGCTGGGCGTCAGCGAAGCCTTCTACATGCCGGCCGCCGTCGCGCTGATCGTCGAATATCATCGCGGGCCGACGCGTAGCCGGGCAACGGGCCTTCACTTGAGTGGCGTCTACGCAGGCTCGGTTCTCGGCGGCCTCGGCGGAGCCTTCGCCGAAATGTACGGCTGGCGAACCGGCTTCCTCGTGATGGGCGCGATCGGAGTCGCGTATGCGCTGGTACTGATGATATTTTTCCCGCGCCCGACCGATCGCGTATCCGATGAGCAGGCACGGGAAGCCACCGCCGCCTTCGAAGCATTGCCATCGACGCCGCTCGCCGGTGCCTTCAAATCTCTGCTGACGACGCGCGGCTTCCTCTTTCTCCTCGCGATGAATCTCTTGAACGGCGCCGCATACTGGCCGGTCCGAAACTGGCTTCCGGAGTTCTTCCGTTCCGAGCTTGGCGTCGATCAAGCCTGGTCTGGCATCTACGGACCGATGACGTTCAACGGCGCGGCGTTTATCGGAATGCTGATCGCGAGCAACATTTCCGATTGGTGGTCGGGCTGGAACGAACGCGCCCGCGCACTCGTCCCAGCGATTGGATTCATGATCGCCGCACCGTGCCTGTTCGCGGTGGGCGCTGTCGACTACATTCCGATCATTCTTGCGTGCGTGCTGGTCGCTGGCATGTCTCAGGGATTTCTCGATGCGAACCTGATGCCCGCCGCATGCACCGTGACCGATTTCCGCCATCGCGCCACCGCCTACGGACTGCTGAACTTCGTCGGCACGACGGCGGGCGGCGTGATGACGTATGTCGGCGGCATGTTGAAAGAGCAGAACGTGCCGTTCGGCACGACGTTCCAGGTCGCGAGCCTGCTGATCTTCGTCGCGGGGCTTTGCCTGTTCGCCGTCAAACCCGCGCGTGTGGGATTGTCAGATCCTCGTGCCGCGGGACCTCTTCCATCTTCACGCAACGAAGTGAGCGAGCGCGAGCCCGCGTCGCGTTAGGGCGCGGGCTTGGCTTTCACATACTGCGTGTAAAGCGCCTTCGAGACCGCGACTAGGGCGGCATCGGCTTTCTCGCCTGGGAAATTCGTGACCGCGACGATCCCGGCATCGTGCTCGACATCGACAACGATCATCGCGAGGTTCATCGAGTTCGATCCCGTGTGAACCAGCACCGGCTTATCGGTCCAATCGAAATGAGATAGTCCCCATCCGCATGCATAGCTTCCGCTTTTCGGCGTGCCCGGTTTGGGATGCGGAATTTCAGTTTTGATGTGCGCTTGATGCAGCCGCTTCAGGGTTTCCGGTTTCACCAGCGCCGGTCCGCGTTTGCCTTCTCCGGCATTCCATCCGGCCCAGGTCGCGAAATCGGCGACGTTCATATGTGCTATACCCGCAGGTCCGACGACTGCCGGTCCGTCGGCCGAAAGACCCCACGGCCGCGGAGTGACTTTGCCGTCCGCATCGACGCTATGACCGACCGCAGCGTCGTATTTTCCGAACGTCGCCTGCGGTCCAAGTCCCGCCGACTTGAGGCCGAGCGGTTCGAAGATTCGCGTCGTGATCAGAACTTCCCACGGCTTGCCCCAAGCTTGTTCGATCATTGCGCCCGCGATCGCGTATCCGAGGTTCGAATATTGAAATGCCGACCCCGAGGGCACGCTCAGATCGTGAGCCGCGTTCCATTCGGAGATCATGTGCAGCCGATACGCCGTCAACGTATAATCGAACGCATCCGAGCTGAAATAGAGCTTCATGATATCTTCGGTATCGCTCGGGATCCCGCTCGTATGAGAGAGAAGCTGCTCCAGCGTGATCGCGGCGAATTTCGGCTTGAGATCAGGCAGCACCGGTCCGAGCACTTCGCCGATTGTCGAATCCCATCGGAGCTTTCCCTCGTCGATCAGCATTCCTGCGAGCGTCGCGGTCATCGCCTTGCCGTCCGAGCCGAGATGAAAACGATCCTCTTGCGTGACGGGAATGTCCATGCCGAGAACACGCACTCCAACCGCGCCCTGCGCGACGATCTTGCCATCCTTGACGATCGCCGCTCCGAGCGCTGGAAGCTGATATTGCGCGCGGATCGGTTCGAGCAGGTCGGATAGCGTGCCGTCCGCCCGCGCAGCGTTCGAGAACGCAACTAATCCCGCCAGCGCAACAACCTTCGCAACGTGGACCATGAAACGCTCCAGGATGATCGCACCGGAAGAAGGGTGCATGCTGAGGACACTCCGTTTCGATAGCGAGGGCGGATGACGGATATGCTTCCTCGCCCTCGACAACATGCGTAAAAATTTAAGAAATAAAGCAGCCCTCAAGCCTTCGGCTGCAGCGGCGCTGGCGGATGGCTCGGCTCCCGATGAAAGTATTTGAGCGTCAGATACGCGCCGATCCAGGAGCCGACGATCGCAAACCCGACGTAGATCCAGTTGTTCGTGTAGCTGATGACCGCGAACGATGAGAGCATGTACCAGACGCTGCTCCAGTTCGCGGCCGCAAGCGCGCGTCGGGAGACGACGGACGACGTGAACATCACATAAGCGGCGTCCGTCGCAGCCGTCGCGACCAGGACGCCCGCGCCAATCCAATAATCGACCGTCATGGAAAACTCCTCTGTTGGATCATCGAAAATCGCCGCTGCACCGAGCGCTCGTCACCACCGCACTTTTTGGAGCGCAAAGAACCTGCCGAAAATTTTGCGCACAGTGCGCGACGGAAGCTTCCCGCGCGCGAGATGCATGAACTTCGCGGTCGGACCGACGGCCGTTCGGAAGCGCGGGCGTGGCGCATCGAGAGCATTCGCGATTGCTTTGGCAACTTCGATCGGATCGCGCGCCGACTTCGCGACGTAAGTATCGACGGTCACCTCGAGGTGACGCAACAGCGGCCGGTAGGCGCTCGTCTCGGGCAGCACGCGCGGTGAGCTTTCCCAGATGTTGGTCCGATACGCGCCGGGCTCGATGAGAATGATGTCGATGCCGAAGGGCGCGAGTTCGTAGGCGACGGCCTCGGCCCAGCCCTCGATCGCCCATTTCGAGGCGCAGTAAGGCGAGTTCGCAGGCTGCCCGGCGAACGCCGATTCACTCGACACGATCAGGATACGCCCGCGCCGACGCGCTCTGAAGCCTGGCAGGAGCTTCTGCGTAAGCGCCAGAACGCCGAAATAGTTCACCTCCATGACACGCCGGATATTCGCCTCGCTCAAGTCCTCAAACGCGCCGCCGACGGCAACGCCGGCATTATGCACGACCGCATCGAGAGGCCGTCCCTCCGCATCGAGGCGCGCAATCGCCGCATCGATCGATTTCGGATCGGTGACATCGAGTTGCTCGACGCTGACGAGGCCTTGAACGTTGGCCGCCGCAACGGCGCGATCGAGTCCCGCACGCTTGCCGAGGTCACGCATCGTGGCGATGACGTTCCAGCCGCGTTCCGCCAGCTCGACGGTCGTGACGAGGCCGAAGCCCGTTGAAGTTCCGGTAATGAGAACGGTTGGCATTTGACGAGCACGCTCCGTATCGAAGTTTTTTCAATATTGCACCTTGCGGCCGGCTCCGCGAAGCGGAGTCGCACGGTGCCCGAAGAAACTTACCTTGCGGCCGGCTCCGCGAAGCGGAGTCGCAAGGCGCAATTCAAAGCCCCACCTTGTGCGCTCGCCGCCGCCGTATTAGCAACGCCAGGAAATCCTGATGCACGGAGTCGGAACCTATGTCTGAATCGACCAACACCGAAAAAGCCCTCGCGGACTTGAAGCGCGAAGTCGCCGAACTCTCCGGCCTGTCGCTCGCAACTGGCGTCATTCTCACCCAACTTCTGCAGAAGATTGCGAGCCGCGAGATGAACCCGCAAGGCGCCGCCGGTCAGATCGTCAACAACGCGCGCGCTGCGATCGAAGGCTTCACGGCTTCCCAGAATTCCGATCCCGTCATGAAAGCCCGCGCGCTCGAAGCCGTGCAGCAGTACGAGGATCAGATCCGCTCGGTCCTGCGCGAGTAGCGTTAACCATCCAATACCTGCGGCATGAATGGCGGGAACGGTTGGGGTGTGGGCCGACGTTTACACCCCATATAGATTATCCTCGCTAAGCTGCCTCGATGATGCGCGAACAGGAGTTGCCATGAAACGGATATGGACCGCAGCCGTGAGCGTCGGGTTAGCCGTGGCATTCGGCGCTCCCGTCGCGCAGGCGGACATGATCGCCGAGGTCGAAGGCGCCCGCGCCAAGGAACGCGCCGGCTACTACCTCAACAGTCAGGACCGCGAGAAGCTCCGCCGCTATGGCGGCAACACCGACTACCGCGACAGCTACGCCCGCGACTTCGACTATGGCCGTCGCGGGCCGGGAATGCGCATCTATATCGGTCCGGACGGCTATTACGGCCCCGGCCGATACTGATCGGCCAGCGTCAATCCTACCACGATCACTCCAGAAACGACACGCGCCCCGTCGACACGTCATGCATCGCAGCGACGATCTTGAGCTGCTTGGCATCGACGAGATCGCGAAGCACGCCGCTGGTCTTCGTCAGATTTTCGGCCGCAAGTCTGGCATTCGCTACCGCCACCTGCTGCACGAACGACTTGTTCTTTGAGATGTGATCGCCCGGCGCATCGTTGCAGACCGTCACGGCCGGCTTGATCTTCGCGAGCAGTTGCGTCAGCTCGCCAAGCTCCGCGCCATCGATTGCGCCTTTGACCGCCCCGCACTCGCTATGCCCGAGCACGACGATCAACCGCGCGCCGGAGAGCTTCGTCGCGAATTCGCAGCTTCCGACGATATCGTCGTTGACGACGTTGCCCGCAACCCGCGCACTGAAGATGTCGCCGATCCGCTGGTCGAAGACGAGTTCGGGCGGCACGCGCGAGTCGATGCATCCAATGACGACGGCAGACGGAAATTGCCCCGACGACGTCGCATGCACCTGCTTGAGCAAGTCGCAGTTGAGCGTGCTGCCCGACAGGAAGCGCACATTGCCATCCTTGAGGTTGGCGAGCGCTTCGTCGGGCGTCAAAGCCGCCTGCAGATCGCGCGTCGGCACCGCACAGCTCCCGGCGGCGACTGCGCGATCGAATGTGAGAAGGCTGCCGGCGATCAGACCGCTGCAGCAGAAATGCCGTCGTGTGAGCATCGCGTGATCTCCTCGAAATATTTCGGAATGAGGTGACGTCTTGCGTGATCTCTAAGGCATGGCCCGTTAAAACGGCATAATCGGCGAGCCAAGCTTGCGAACCGCGTTGGATACGAAGCAGCAACCATGCGCTGCACGCCAAACGCTCGATTATCGCTTGCATTCCCATATCATGGCGCGATTTGCCGAAAAACGACGGAATTTTGCGCCGCACGCGTTTTCATTGAATGCGGCACGCCGCAATGATGCGTCTGCTGTGTACTCGAGGCCGCCCTTGCCCTGCGCACGGCCTCGACCAAAATCACGAACCAGCTAGGAGGAAATCGTGATGAAACGTTTTGCAATTATTGGAGTCTTGGCGCTGGGGACCGCTTTCGGCAGTTCCGCGGCGTCGGCCGCACCGGCACCGGCGGGCCTCGCGGGGCTGAGCCAGGCGAAAACGAGCGGCATCGAGCTCGTCCAGCATCGCCGCGGACATTATCGCCATCGCCACTTCCGTCGCGGCTACGGCACCCGCCATTACCGGCACCGCAACTATCGCGGCTGGCATCGTTACAGCCACCGCCCCTACAACTGGCGTTCGCGCGGCTGCGTGATCGTCGGCCCGGTGTGGTTCTGCCCGTGAGCTGACACCCGCATCGGCGGGACATGATCTGACAATCCAAGCCGGGCGGAAAATCTCCGTCCGGCTTTTTGTTTGCGCCGGGCGACTCGCGTTCCGCTGGATCCCCGGCCTTCGCTCCGCGCCCCGAGGATGACGAAGATCCCGACAAACGCACACGGCGGCCGGCTCCCCGCAGGGGAGTCGCCGTGTGCAATCAAAAACGGAAGCGGAGCCGCCAGCACCCACCTACGCTTTCTTCACGAACTCGGACTTGAGGCTCATCGGGCCGATGCCCTCGATCTTGCAGTCGATATCGTGATCGCTGTCGACAAGGCGGATGTTCTTCACCTTGGTGCCCATCTTCACGACATTGCTTGAGCCCTTCAGCTTCAGATCCTTGATGACGATGACGGTATCGCCGTCTTGCAGGGTGTTGCCCGCCGAGTCCCGGTAGACCTTCACGTCGTCATCGTCGGCTGCGGAGGCCGCTTGCGGGCTCCACTCGTGCGCGCACTCCGGACAGACATAGAGGTTGCCGTCCTCGTAGGTGAATTCGGAGGAGCATTTCGGGCAGGGTGGCAGTGCGCTCATGGAGGATGCCTCTGTTGAGGGCGCCATCCAACTCCGTATCGCGGAGCCGGCCGGATGGCGCGGATGTGTGTTGAGCCGGACGCCCGGCGCGTTTGATGTTGGTTCTTTCGCGCAGAATTGAACCGCCGGGAATGAGTGAAACCGTCATCCTCGAGCGGCCTCGCTCGACCGAAAGTGCGAAGAACGAGGACACACGCCTGTGCTGGCGGCCGGCTCCGCGTAAGCGGAGTCGCCAGCACCAAATAAAGTGCGAAGAACGACGACCCACGCATGTGCTGGCGGCCGGCTCCCCGCAGGGGAGTCGCTGTGTGCAAAGAAAAGAGCGCGTGCGTAACCGGCCGGCTCGAAACAGCACACGCGCCATCCGGCCGGCTCCCCGGAGGGGAGTCGGATGGCGCAAGCAAAAGAGTAAAGCACGAAGCGGACGGGTTCCGCGGCGTGGTCTTCGCAATTTTGGTCTCGGAACCGGTCCGCTCCGTGACAGACCGAGAACAGGGTTCCGATCAGGCCACTTAAGGAAGCGGGATATTCCGCACACGGTTTCTCTCATGCCGTGCGGACTTGGCCGGTCGCCTTGTCCGCATCGCGCGCGTGACGCGAGCGGGTCGGGCTGCCCCACCCGAGCCCCGCGCGACGCCTCGCACGCTGCCCTTGTCGGATGGGTGAGGGGATTATGGGGGAAGTGGAGAGGGCGGGGATAAGATTTTTGTGACTGGGCGGCCGGCCCGATAAAGGGAAGTGGTCCAACAAAATCAATATGAAAGACCGGTCTTTTCCTTGGCCCTCGCCGAGACAGCCTTGAAACTCATGGAATACAAAATGAGGAGTTGGTTGGCTAATTGGAATTAGTTGGAATTATAAAACATATTAATATCAAGAAGTTAGAATTGATTCGACCAATCAAAACCAGATCTTTTCCCATTTTAGCTATGCTGCGCCCGGGCACCTCGATGACATGTCATTGTTTCTTCTTGACGGATGGATTTTGTTAACTATGATTTAATCATATTCTATGGAGAAATTTGAGATGTTGACGGATCGATATCTGGGGAGCGTGAAGAATGTTGGTGCGATCTTTGATCAAATAGTCAAGGGAACGGCACCTCAAGTGTTCAACGTTGAACATCTCGCTAGCGTTGGATTCGGCAGCAGTACCGATCGTGCAATTGTTCCTCTGCTCAAGACGCTTGGGTTTCTGTCCGAGTCAGGGCAGCCAACGCAGCGATACTTGGATTATCGAGCTGGTGGCGCGACTGCAAAAGCAATTCTGGGCGAGGCACTCTTAGAGGCTTACGAGGATATTTTTCACATCAACGCAAACCCGACCGAGGCGGATCGAGAGATCATTCAGGGTAAATTTAAGTCCACGCACAACACTACAGATCGAGTTGCCGAGCTTCAGGCAATGACGTTCTTTGCATTGTTGAAGCTGGCGGACTTGGCGGGCGGTAGAAAACGGAAAATTCCAGGAGCGGGCGCTGGCATTCTCAATGCCGGCGGATTACCGAGCGCCGAGAAGTCGGATCAAACACCAGTCGGTTCGCAGAAGCCACCGGGCGTCGGCCTAATCTACAATATTCAGGTTCATCTTCCCGCGACTAAGGAGATCGAAGTTTATAACGCAATATTCAAGTCATTGCGGGAGAACCTCATTGACTAGCAGCGCGGCGGATATTCGCCAGTGGTTATTTCGAGCTATGATGTTTGAAGCTGACGCTGAAGTTTTCCGAACAGCAGGCGTTCGGGTCGGCGCCGCACAGTTGGATGTCGAAGCGAGCTTGATGGAGGAAGTTCTTCGACCTTTTCCAATTCCGCTTCGAAATGAAGCGATGCGCATGACGCGGCTGTATGCGCTCATCTACTGCTTCGAAAATTCGGTTAGGCAATTGATTGCCCAACGATTGAGTGAGCGGCGAGGCGCTGATTGGTGGGCTACGGACGCAGTGCCAAATAAGGTCCGTTCCGTTTCCGATAGCAGGCGTGCCGCGGCGACAAGTAATAGCTGGTTGGAAGGCGAGAAATCCGATCCTCTTCAATTCGTGGAATTCGGTCAGCTCGCTGACATAGTCATTAGCAATTGGGATGAGTTCTCTGACCTCGTTCCGACGCAACATTGGCTGAAGCAGCGTATGGACGAATTGGAGCAAGCGAGGAATTACATCGCCCATAACAGATTGCTAATGCCGGGAGAGTTTCGCCGGCTTGAGAGCCATGTCACTGACTGGCTTCGTCAGGTCGGAGTTTGATTTTCGCCCCTTCCAGAAGGGCGGAAAAGGGGCCCGGAGCCAGAGGCTCCGGGGAGATATAGTTTGGCGCCGTTAGAGTCCAAACCTAACTGGCGTCAATACTATTCATAACTTAGACTCCTAGGATTACCAATTTGTCTCTTATTGAAGCGCCGTCCCGCCCACCGCTCTCAATCGCCCGCCACATAGATCTTCTTCATCTGTGACCCGTTACCATTTTACTCCGCCGCCGAAATCGGCCGCAGCTCATATACGCGAGCGAGCTTGGCTGCAGCTTTGAGGTCGCCGCGGCGAAGGGCCAAGCGAACCTTGTCGAGCTTCTCGATGTCTTCCAACCCATAGTACGGCGCCCACTCGCTATCGGTCTCGATTTGCGTAACGTCGACCTCGGCGGCGTAATGTCCTTCGTGCACGAGTTCGATGGTCGGTCTTGTTTTCATCGTCTGCGCGTCCTGAAGTCCGGCGTCCACTCATCTCGATCAGGCCTATAGACCGTAACCAAGACAGCGGGTTCCGTCGTTCCCTTTTCCAAGCCCCATAGAGCGTGAATGGGCAAATTAGTGCCATCGTACTGTAACACAAGTACGGCGGGTCCAACATGGTAGTCAGGGTAGTCTTCGATTGGCGAGCCAACAGCTGCTCCGAAGATTACCTCTGTTGTCAAAATGCCCCGTTTGGAGCAACGGGCGAAGGCATGTGCTGAAACGCGGACCTTTCTTTGCGCAATGAGTTCGCAAATCGCCTTAAATGTCGTTTGCTCCATGCGCCGTTTCCCCCAGATCGTGCTGTTGCTCGAACGTCTGAGGCACGTTGATCGAGGTTTCAAGGAAAGGATTTCGATGCCCTCTGATTTAAAATCAGAGGGCGGTCGTTTCGCATCAAGAGCTTACAAGTCGGACGATTGGTGCGCGATTAATAATTTTGTCTTGCGGCGCAAGAGTTTGAGCGTCCGACTTTTAACTTGTGGACTAAATTTCCGCTGACTGCGCGGTCGTTGCTGACGTCACCCCCTTCCTCGCCTTCTCAATCGCCGCAACATCGATCTTCCGCATCGTCATCATGGCTTCGAACGCGCGGCGGCCTTCGTCGCCGCCGATGGCCAGCGCTTCGGTCAGCACGCGCGGCGTGATCTGCCAGTTGACGCCCCACTTGTCCTTGCACCACCCGCACGCGCTCTCCTGGCCGCCGTTGCCGACGATGGCGTTCCAGTAGCGGTCGGTCTCTGCCTGGTCCTCGGTCGAAATCTGAAACGAGAACGCCTCGCTGTGCTTGAACGCGGGGCCGCCGTTGAGCCCGATGCACGGAATGCCCGCGACGGTGAAGTTGACGACGATCACGTCGCCCGCCTTGCCTGACGGGAAGTCGCTCGGCGCAAGATGGATGGAGCCCACGGAACTATCGGGAAACGTCTCGGCGTAGAAGCGCGCTGCCTCTTCGGCGTCCTTGTTGTACCAGACGCAGATCGTGTTCTTGGCCATGAGTGGTCTCTCCCTTTGTTTGCGCTTTCCGACTCGCCTCCGGCGAGCCGGCCGGAAAGCGCGTTTTTTGTTTGCGCCGGGCGACTCCTCTGCGAGGAGCCGGCCGCCCGGCGCGCTTGATGGTGCGCGGGGCGCGTGTCTTACTAAGACGGCCGCGCAGTACCGGTTCCGACATCGGAGTTACGCTTTTTGACTCCCGATCGCGGATCCGTCGGAAATGCCAGGGATGCTTGCGGGCGGGCAGACAGGCGCGATCAGTAGGCTCGGCCGTCCTTGTGCGTGAAAATCCAGGCGCCGTCGGGGCCGAGCACGGCCTTGAGATCATCGGCGGGATAGCTGCCTTCGTCGCCCGGCGTGCGATCGCCGATCTCGAGATAAACGACGTCGCTCGCCGTCCGGTTGACGAGGTGATGCGCCACGCCCGCCGCCGGAAAGCCCGCGCACATGCCGGGCGCGAGGTCGATCTCGCCCTGATCGGTGATGAGCGTCGGCGCGCCTTCCAGAATATAGACGAACTCGTCCTGCTTGCTGTGCCGGTGCAGCAGCGCCGACTCGCCGCCGGGCCGCAGCCGCGTCAGGTTCACGCCGAAGTTCTTGAGGCCGAAGAGGTCGCCCAGCGGCCTCTTCTCGCGCTTCGCCATGCGGCTGAAGAACGGCTCCGGATAGTTGGAGGGCTTCGTCCGAGGCGGAACTGCGTCGGCTTTGATCGCAAGCGGCGCGTCCGCTTTGGTGTCGGCCATCTCGGGTGCTCCGCTTAAATTCTGGTCGCGATATCAGAGCGAGTGCAAATTACTCCGCCGCTTGCCGCTTGCTCTTTTTGGCTGTGCCTTCCGACTCGCTCTTTTGATGCGCGTCGCGACTCTCCTTCGTCGAGCCGGCCGCGGCGCGGCGTGCCAGCACGGGTTTCAGATATTGTCCCGTGTAGCTCTCTTTCACCTTCACGACGTCCTCCGGCGTGCCCGCCGCGACGATGGTGCCGCCGCCATCGCCGCCTTCGGGGCCGAGATCGACGATCCAGTCGGCCGTCTTGATGACTTCGAGATTGTGCTCGATGACGACGACGGTGTTGCCCGCATCCGCAAGCTCGTGCAGCACCTCGAGTAGCTTCGCGACGTCGTGGAAATGCAGACCCGTCGTCGGCTCGTCGAGAATGTACAGCGTACGTCCCGTCGCGCGCCGCGACAGTTCCTTCGACAGCTTGATGCGCTGCGCTTCGCCGCCCGACAGCGTCGTCGCCTGCTGCCCGATCTTGATGTAGCCGAGCCCGACGCGCGCCAGCGTTTCGAGCTTGTCGCGGATCGACGGCACCGCCTTGAAGAATTCCGCGCCTTCCTCGACCGTCATGTCGAGCACGTCGGCGATCGACTTCTCCTTGAACGTGACGGCGAGCGTCTCGCGATTGTAGCGCTTGCCCTTGCATTCCTCGCAGGTCACGTAGACGTCGGGCAGGAAGTGCATCTCGATCTTGATGACGCCGTCGCCCTGGCAAACCTCGCAGCGTCCGCCCTTGACGTTGAACGAGAAGCGGCCCGGCTCGTAGCCGCGCGTTTTCGCTTCCGGCAGCCCCGCGAACCATTCGCGGATCGGCGTGAACGCGCCCGTATACGTCGCCGGGTTCGAACGCGGCGTTCGACCGATAGGAGATTGATCGATGTCGATGATCTTGTCGAAATTCTCGATGCCGGTGATCTTGTCGTGCTCGCCCGGATGATCCTTGGCGTTGTTGAGCTTGCGCGCCACGGCCTTGAAGATCGTGTCGATCAGCAGCGTCGATTTTCCGCCGCCCGACACGCCGGTGATGCAGGTCAGCAGCCCCACGGGGATCGACGCCGTGACATCCTTGAGGTTGTTCGAGCGAGCACCGGTGACGGTCAGCATCTTTTTCGGATCGGGCGCGCGGCGCTTTTTCGGGATCGGCACGTAGCGAACGCCGGACAGATATTCGCCGGTGAGACTCTCGGCCGACTCCATGATGTCGCTCGGCGAACCTTGCGCGATGACGCGGCCGCCGTGAATGCCAGCGCCCGGCCCGATGTCGACGATATGATCGGCCGTCATGATCGCGTCTTCGTCATGCTCGACGACGATGACGGTGTTGCCGATGTCGCGCAGGTGCTTCAGCGTACCGAGCAGGCGGTCGTTGTCTTTTTGGTGCAACCCGATCGACGGCTCGTCGAGCACGTAGAGCACGCCGGTTAGCCCCGAGCCGATTTGCGAAGCAAGACGGATGCGCTGGGATTCGCCGCCTGAGAGCGTGCCGGACGAGCGCGACAGCGTCAGATATTGCAATCCGACGTCGTTCAGGAACTTCAGCCGGTCGCGAATTTCCTTCAGGATGCGCGTCGCGATTTCCGATTGCTGCTTCGAAAATGTCTTCGGAATCTCGGCGAACCATTCGTTCGCGGCCTTGATCGAGAGATCGCCGACCTCGCCGATGTGTTTGCCGCCGATTTTGACCGCGAGTGCTTGCGGCTTCAGGCGATAGCCGCCGCACGCGTCGCACGGGTGCGCCGCCTGATAGCGCGAGAGTTCTTCGCGCACCCAATCGCTGTCCGTTTCCTTGAAGCGCCGCGTAATATTGCCGATGACGCCCTCAAACGGCTTCTCGGTCGAGTAGTTGCGCGTGCCGTCCCAGTAGGTAAAGACGATGTCCTCGTCGCCCGAGCCGTAGAGGAGCGCAAGCTGCACATGCTTCGGCAGCCGCTCCCACGGCGTCTTCATCGACACTTTGTAATGCTTGGCGAGGCTTTCGAGCGTCTGCTCATAGTAGGGCGACGACACGCCGGTTTTCGCCCACGGATAGATCGCGCCTTTTTCAAGCGAGAGCGTTGAATCCGGCACGACGAGATCCGGCTCGAAGCGCAGTTCCGAACCGAGGCCGTCGCAGGTCGGGCAGGCGCCCGCAGGCGCGTTGAACGAGAACAGTCGCGGCTCGATCTCGTCGATCGTGAAGCCCGACACCGGACATGCAAACCGCTGCGAGAACATGATCCGCTCATGCGTCTCGTTCTTGTTTTGAAGGATGCCGCGTTGCTCCCTCTCGCCATCCTTTATGGGGTTAGGGGTGGCCGCTTGCTTCTCGTTCTGTTGCTGCCCCTCACTCTGACCCTCTCCCCGCTTGCGGGGAGAGGGAGAGTTGAGCGGCCTATCAACAAACTCCGTAATCGCGAGACCATCGGACAACTTCAGCGCCTGCTCGAAGCTATCTGCGAGCCGCGTGCCCAAGTCCTTCTTCACAACGATGCGATCGACGACGACGTCGATGTCGTGCTTGTATTTTTTGTCGAGCTTCGGCGCGTCGCCGATGTCGTAGACCGTGCCGTTGATCTTGAGACGCTGATAGCCCTTCTTCTGCCACTCGGCGATTTCCTTGCGATATTCGCCCTTGCGCCCGCGCACGACGGGTGAAAGCAGCAGCAGCCGCGTGCCTTCCGGCAAAGCGAGCACGCGATCGACCATCTGCGAAACGGTCTGGCTTTCGATTGGCAGCCCTGTCGCCGGCGAATAGGGAACGCCGACGCGCGCGAACAGCAAACGCAGGTAGTCGTAAATCTCGGTGACCGTGCCGACCGTCGAACGCGGATTCTTCGATGTCGTCTTCTGCTCGATCGAGATGGCAGGCGACAGACCGTCGATATGATCGACGTCCGGCTTCTGCATCATCTCGAGGAACTGCCGCGCGTAGGCCGAAAGACTTTCGACATAGCGGCGCTGGCCCTCGGCGTAGATCGTGTCGAAGGCGAGCGACGATTTCCCCGAACCCGAAAGCCCGGTGAACACGACCAGCGCGTCCCGCGGAATTTCGAGATCGACGTTTTTCAGATTGTGCTCACGCGCGCCGCGCACGTGAATGGTCTTCATCAATTCGGAGCCGGGACGGGCGGCCAGCTTTTTTGTCGGTGATTTCATGGGGCAACGGTCTAGCCGAAGGGCGGGGGGCGCCGCAATGCGACCCCACGCGAGCGACCGAAAATGATGTCGAGGACCCCCATTTTCAAGGGTTCGCGTTGATGGCCGCCTAGACGCAATCCGCTGGCAAGACGGGAAAAGCCACAGCCGCCTGCTGTTTCCTCCCGCCAAGTCGCGGAACCGCCGCGCCTTTCCCTCTCCCGCCCTTCCCGGGAAGTGGGGAAGTGGCGAAGTGGCGAAGTGGCGAAGTGGCGAAGTGGCGAAGTGGCGAAGTGGCGAAGTGGCGAAGTGGCGA